>NZ_JAGGPR010000003.1:0-272300 GCF_018613695.1 Arthrobacter sp. ISL-95
GGAGCAACTTTTCAAACTTACCGGCTAGCTTCCTCCGAGTCAAATCGGCACGCTTGACATGATTTTTCCTTGCGGTTTCTTGTCAGCTTGCGATCTCAACTCGTGGAGCAGCGCGGGTACTAACTATACCCCTACTTCGCCGCGATGGCAAAACCCGTCAACGACACGCTTCCTTCGCAGAGCAAAATCCCCGGAAACACGGGGAATAACGCAGGAAGAGGGCCCGGAAGCATGGCTTCGGACCCTCTTCGCATGAGGAACTACTGCCTCGGGTAGCTACTGCGAGTGCTCAGACTACTCAGCCGGCGTGAACCAGGAGGCACCCAGAGGAGGCAGCGTTACAGTCAGCGCTGCAGGTTGGCCGTCGGTTCCCGGAGTAGAAGCCTTCAGCGAGCCAGCGTTGACAACCCCCGAGCCGCCGTATGTCTCAGCGTCCGTGTTGAGGACTTCCGTCCACTCCCCCACTGCCGGAACACCCAGGATGTAGTCCTTGTGGGGACCACCGGAGAAGTTCACTGCGCAAACCAACGGCTTGCCGTCGTGACCCCAACGAATGAAAGTCAAGACGTTGTGATCTGCATCCGCGCCGTTGATCCACTGGAAACCGTCGGCCTCGTTGTCACGCTGGTAGAGGGCCGGCGTCGAGGTGTAGAGCTCGTTCAGATCCTTGATCAGAAGCTGCAGTCCGCGGTGCGCGGGGATATCAGCGAGGAACCAATCCAGTCCGTACTGTTCGGACCACTCTGCTTCCTGGCCGAACTCAGTGCCCATGAAGATGAGCTGCTTGCCCGGGTGAGCCCACTGGTAGGCGAAGAAGGAACGCAAGTTTGCCAGCTGTTGCCAGCGGTCACCGGGCATCTTCCGCAGCATGGAGCCCTTGCCGTGAACTACTTCATCGTGGCTGATGGGCAGTAGGAAGTTCTCGGTAAAGGCGTAAACCAAGGAGAACGTGATGGTGCCGTGGTGCCACTTGCGGTTGATGGGGTCTTCGGAGATGTACTTGAGCGAGTCGTGCATCCAGCCCATGTTCCATTTGAGCCCGAAGCCGAGCCCGCCGTGGTTGGTGGGCGCCGTGACACCAGGGAATGCTGTGGATTCCTCGGCAATGATGATGGCGCCCGGGTGGGACTTGTAAACGGTGGCGTTGACTTCCTGCATGAAGGAAATGGCTTCGAGGTTCTCGCGGCCGCCGAACTTGTTGGGCTTCCACTGACCTTCTTCACGGGAGTAGTCCAGGTAGATCATCGAGGCCACGGCATCCACCCGAAGGCCATCGATGTGGAATTCTTCCAGCCAGTACAGCGCGTTGGCCACCAGGAAGTTCCGGACCTCGCTGCGCCCGAAGTCGAAGATCAGGGTTCCCCAGTCCGGGTGTTCACCCAAGGCCGGGTCCGAGTGCTCGTATAGCGGCTGGCCGTCGAACTGTGCCAGAGCCCAGGAGTCCTTGGGGAAGTGTGCAGGGACCCAGTCGAGGAGGACGCCAATGCCGGCCTGGTGGAGTGAATCCACCAGGTAGCGGAACTCGTCCGGGTGTCCGAACCGTGAGGTCGGGGCAAAGTAGGACGTCACTTGGTAGCCCCACGAACCGCCGAAGGGGTGCTCCGCAACGGGCATGAACTCAACGTGGGAGAACCCGAGCCACTTCACGTAGTCCACCAGTTCCTTGGCGAGTTCTTTGTAGCCAAGGCCCAGCCGCCAGGAGCCCAAGTGGACTTCGTAAACGCTCATGGGCGAGTTGTGCGGGTCCTTACCAGCGCGGGCATTCATCCATTCCGCGTCCTTGAACCTGTAGCTGGCGTCCACAACACGCGAGGCCGTCAGTGGTGGAACCTCCGTGCCGAAGGCCAAGGGATCAGCCTTCTCAATCCAGTCTCCGGATTTGGTGAGGATCTCAAATTTGTAGCACGCTCCTGCTACAACGCCCGGGATGAACAGTTCCCACACCCCGGAGGAGCCCAGGGAACGCATTCCGTGGGAGCGGCCGTCCCAGCCATTGAAGTCACCCTTCACGCGGACGGCTTGGGCGTTGGGAGCCCAGACGGCGAAGGAGACTCCGTCCACCTCACTCAATGCGGAGCGGTAGTGCTGGACGTGCGCGCCGAGGACATCCCAGAGCCGCTCGTGGCGTCCCTCACCGATCAGGTGCAGGTCCACCTCGCCCACGGTTGGCAGGTAGTGGTACGGGTCATCAATGGTGACGGGTTCGACGTCGTACACCACTTCCAAACGGTAGTCAGGCACGCGGCCGGCCTGCAGCGGTTCCAGGACCGCAGTCCAGACGCCGTGGGCCTCATGGGTCATGTCGGTGCGGCCGGATTCGGTCACTACAGCCACGGACTTCGCAAGGTGCTTTACGGTGCGGATGGTGACGTGGCCGTGATCGTCCAAGTGAGCGCCGAGCACCGAGTGGGGTGCATGGTAGGCGCCGGCCGCCACGCGTTCCAAGGTCTCGGAGTCCACGTGCAGGGGAACTCGGGGCCGTTCGGTGCGTGCAGAGCCAGTCATGTCATTACCTTCCGCTGTAGCTGCCGCATGCTTGCCGCGGCTTGTGTTGTCGAGGATTCGTCGGGATGCATTCACCGGGATCGACAGCCAGTCGGGCCGGTTCCGCAACTCGTAAACAACCTCGTATAAGGCCTTGTCCAGCCACAATGCCACAAAGAGCGGCGAGCGGCGGTCAATGGTTCCCGGGGTGACGTCGCTGTAACCCTCAAGGAACGCGGCAGCGCAGTCATCCACCCAGGTTTCGGACACCTTGGCATCGGCGTTCTCGCGCGTGGCGGCCCCTGCTGCATAGTCGAACGAACGCAGCATCCCGGTGACATCCCGCAAAGGAAGATCGGGATTATTGCGCTCATCAATGGTCCGGAGCGGCTCGCCCTCGAAATCAAGGATGGCCCACCGTCCAGGCTGCCCCTCAGCGCCTGGAACCAAAAGGATCTGGCCCAGGTGGAGGTCGCCGTGGACGCGCTGCAACTGGCCGACGTCACGGGGATCCAGAGCCGCCAGCAACGCGTCCAATTGCTGGTCATGTGGCCCGACGGCGGACGAGGCTTCCGCCCACGAGGCCCGGACACGCCGGTCTACTGTGGCGATGATCTCCGGGCCCTGCTCCTGCCCGTCCCGGGTCCCGAACGTCTCTGCGAGCCTGGCGTGAACCGCGGCAGTAGCAGCGCCGAGCCCGCGGGCTTCTGCCGTGAAATCCTTGCCGGCCGCGGCTGCCTCCACTGCCAGGCGCCAGGCATCCAAGCCTCCCAGGAGGAACTCGTGGGCTACGGTCAGCTCGCCCGTGGCCGTTGCGGAACCGTTCGACGCCGGTCCACGCCACGAGCCGGTAATCCAGCCCAGCGTCGCGGGAACCTCGGTGGTCCCGGCTGCCGTCAGGGCGGCACCGAGTTCCACTTCAGGGTTTTTGCCGGCGGCAAGCACGCGGAAGACTTTGAGGATCGCTGCCGAATGGCCGTCGTCAATGATGACGGATGTGTTGGATTGCTCGCCGGAGAGGACCTTCACTGACGTGGGATGTTCCGGGAGCGGGACGCGGCCACGCGTTAGATGCCCCTGGGCACCGCCCACCTTTCCTTCGCTGCGCATAAGTTCCAGCCAGGCAGTGACGAAATCGGCATCGTAGACGGCGTCGTAGACAAGCCGCAGGCCCTGTTCAGGATCCGTAAACTCGCCCAGCAAAGCTGTTGGCGCCTCGGATAGCGGACGGCTCCTGTAGCTCAACGGAACCTGGACAACGTCAGTCCGCGAACCGCCGTCGGCCGTTCGGTGGGTTACCGCCAACAGCACCACTTCAAACTGTGCGTCGCCGCCTGTCTGAGGGAGGCTGAAACCGCCCACCTGCTCCAGCGCAAAATCCGGGCTCTTCACCGGGAACCAGCGCTTACCTGGCAGCCAGGCCCTCAGAAGTCCTTCAATGGAGGGGGTCAAGTCTTCCTTGTTCATCTCATCCTTTGGAGGTCACCACGGGAATCGCCTGGGTATAAGGCGACGTGGGATTGGAAAATGCTGAGCGGACCCGCAGCCAGTAGAAGCTGTGGCTACCCAGCATCACGGTCAAATGACCGTTGTCGCCGACCGCCGGGAAAGGCTGGCCGCCGAAAATATCGCGCAGGCCCCGGCCCGCGTACTCGGGAATATCCAGCGTTGCCGCCACGGGGTGCTGGGAGAGGTTGAAAACGCACAGTATGGTTTCGGCGTCTTCCCCTTCGGGGTTTCCCGCCGGCAATTCCCGAACGTATGCGAGCACCACCTCATGGTCCGCTTCAATGTGCCGGAAGCCCCCCAAACCAAACACCGGATGGTTCTTCCGGACGCTCAGGATCTGGCGGGTCCAGCGCAGCAGAGAACCTGAGTGCGCGGCCTCGGCCTCAACGTTGGCCATGCCGTAGTTGTAAACCAGCGACTGGATGACCGGAAGGTAAAGCTGGCCCGGATCGGCCCCGGAAAAACCTGCGTTCCGGTCGGGGTTCCACTGCATGGGTGTCCGGACGGCATCGCGGTCATCGAGCCAAATGTTGTCGCCCATGCCGATCTCATCCCCGTAGTACAGGAACGGACTGCCCGGCAGGGACAGCAGCAACGCATTGATCAACTCGATCTCGGAACGGGAGTTATCCAGCAACGGCGCCAAACGACGTCGAATACCAATGTTTGCCCGCATCCGCGGATCCGGAGCGTACCAGCCGAGCATGGCGGCACGCTCTTCGGCCGGCACCATCTCCAACGTCAGTTCGTCGTGGTTCCTCAGGAAAGTCCCCCACTGCGCCCCCTTGGGGATCTGCGGGGTATTCCGCAGGGTCTCAATGATGGGAGCGGCCTTCTGGTCCCGCAAGGCGTAGTAAAGCCTGGGCATGATGGGGAAATGAAAGGCCATGTGGCACTCCGGGGCTTCCTCGGTGCCGAAATACTCCACCACTTCATGCGGTGGCTGGTTTGCCTCGGCAATGATTACCCGGCCCGGATAGTTCGAGTCCACCATCCGGCGAAGGTCCTGCAGGAAGGTGTGCGTAGCCGGCAGGTTCTCGCAGTTGGTGCCGTCCTCTTCGAACAGGTAGGGAATGGCGTCGGCACGGAAGCCATCGATTCCCTGGTCCAACCAAAACCGGATGACGTCGTAGAGCGCCTCAGTTACCTTGGGATTCTCGAAATTCAAGTCTGGTTGGTGGCTGAAAAAGCGGTGCCAGAAGAACTGCCGACGAATGGGATCGAACGTCCAGTTGGATTCCTCGGTGTCAACGAAGATGATGCGTGCATCCTGGTACTTCTCGTCCGTATCGCTCCACACATAGAAATCGCCATAGGGACCGCTGGGGTCCTTTCGGGACTCCTGGAACCACGGATGCTGATCCGAGGTGTGGTTCAACGGCAGGTCAATGATCACCCGGACGCCACGGGCGTGGGCCTCGGCCACCAACCGCTTGAAATCGCTGATGGTGCCAAACTCGTCCAGCACGGACGTATAGTCCGCAATGTCGTAACCGCCATCGCGCAACGGGGAGTGGAAGAACGGCGGCAACCACAGACAGTCCACGCCCAACCACTGGAGATAATCCAGTTTCTCGATCAGGCCGTGAAAGTCGCCGGAACCATCCCCGTTGGCATCCGCAAAGGCCCGCACCAGTACCTCATAGAAGACTGCCTTGCGGTACCAGTGCGGATCATGCTGGAGACCTGGGGCGTTCAACTCGAAGGTGTTCTTCGGAGTGAAGTACTGGCTGGGATTCTGCGGAGAAAAACTCACTAAGGCTGCCTCCGGATGCTCAGAATGTGCGCCGGCTCAACGTGGGCGTCGAGCCGCACATAGTTGTGCTCGCCCCACTCCCAGCTTTGGCCGCTGACGAGGTCATCCACGCGGAACCGGCCGTCCTCGTTGAAGTCCGAAGGATCCAGTTGCAGTGCCGCGAGGTCCAGGGACACCGTGCTTTCGCGGGTGCTGTGAGGATCCACGTTGACCACAATGATCAAGGTGTCCTTGGTGCCGTCCGGCAGCGTTTTGTGCTTGGAGTACACAATCGTGGCGTCGTCACTGCTGCTGTGCAGTGTCAGGTTCTGCAGATCGCCCAAGGCCACGTGGTCCTTGCGGATGGTGTTGAGCCTGGTGATGTACGGGGCCAGGGTCCGCCCGGACTCCGCCGCGCCTTCCCAATCCCGCGCCTTGTACTCGTACTTCTCGTTGTCGATGTACTCCTCGGCACCCGGACGGGCCACGTGCTCGTACAACTCGTACCCGGCATAGACGCCCCACAGCGGGCTGGCCGTGGCGGCCAACGCTGCCCGGATCCGGAACGCAGCCGGACCACCGTACTGCAGGTACTCGGTGAGGATGTCCGGGGTATTCACAAAGAAATTCGGACGGAAGAACGCCGCGGTCTCGCGACTGACCTCGTGGAAGTACTGCTCCAGCTCGGTCTTGGTATTCCGCCAGGTGAAGTAGGTGTAGGACTGCTGGAATCCGGCGCGGCCCAAAGCATGCATCATAGGCGGGCGTGTGAAGGCTTCCGCCAGGAAGACGACCTCGGGGTTCTTCTTGTTGATCTTGCCGATCAGCCATTCCCAGAACCACACGGGTTTGGTGTGGGGATTGTCCACGCGGAAAACCTTGACTCCGTGGCTGATCCACAGCTGCACGATCCGCAGGATTTCCTTGGAAAGGCCGGCGGGGTCGTTGTCAAAGTTCAGGGGGTAGATGTCCTGGTACTTCTTGGGCGGGTTCTCCGCATAGGCGATGGAGCCGTCCACGCGTGTGGTGAACCATTCCGGGTTGGACGTCACCCAGGGGTGGTCCGGAGCTGCCTGCAGGGCGAGGTCCAAAGCAACTTCGAGCCCCAACTCGTTGGCACGGGCTACGAAAGCGTCAAAGTCCTCAAACGTCCCCAGTTCAGGATGGATGGCGTCATGGCCACCGTCCTTGGAACCGATGGCCCACGGCGAACCGGGATCCTGCGGGCCCGGCGTCAATGTGTTGTTGCGGCCCTTGCGGTGCTGGTAACCGATGGGATGGATGGGCGGCAGGTAAATGATGTCAAAGCCCATATCCGCCACGGCGTCCAGCCTCCTGGCTGCGGTACGGAAGTTGCCGGAAGTCCACACACCGGTGGAGTGATCCAGCTCAGCGCCTTCTGAGCGCGGGAAGAACTCGTACCAGGAACCGCGCCCCGCGAGATCGCGCTCCACCTGCAGTGGGAAACGTTCGGAAACGGTCACCAATTCGCGGATGGGAACGCGTCCGACGGCGGCCAGCACCTCGGGGCTGAAACCGGCGCCAAGGCGCTCCTCGGCAGTCTTGGTGGTATCGGCCAGCACCACGGAAGCGGCACGCAAGGTGCGCTTCTCAACGGCGCTGCGTCCGGCGTCGTCGGCTGCTTCTGCCAGGAGGGCAGCGCCCTCGGCGAGCATCAACTCAACGTCAATGCCGGCTCCTACCTTGACCTCAGCATTGTGGTGCCAGGTCCCGTAACGGTCATGCCATGCCTCAATGACGAAGGACCAGGCACCCGTGCCGGCGGGCGTGATCAGGCCCTCCCAGCGGTCCAGGCCCTTCCACTGCTCGCCTTGGGCCGGGGTCAAGCGGACACGCTGACGCTCCTTGCCCCTGGGATCGAGCAGCACAGCAGAAACGCCAAGCTGGTCATGGCCTTCACGGAAGACCGTGGCGCCGACTACGAGGTCCTCGCCCGGCAAGGCCTTCGCCGGGAAACGGCCACCCTCAACAACCGGCTGCACGGCCGTGATGGGAAACCGGCCGAAGCGAAGTCCCTCGGTGATGTCCGTAGTCGTCTTGGATTTCAGAGCGGTGATGGTTCGCGCGGTTTTCGTCACAACCACGACGTTAGCGACAAAAATCTCAGAATGCTAAGCACACGACCTATCTACTCGACGCAAGATGACTTTTACCTAAAAGAAACCCAATCCAGTTCCGGCTGCCATGCGAGTCGGTTAGTGTGGCGCTCGTGAAGGCTATTCGAAGGTTTACAGTCCGTACCGTCCTCCCCGAGCCCATCAGGCCCCTGGCCCGTCTGGCGACGAATTTGCGCTGGTCCTGGCACCGGCCCACACGGGAACTTTTTGCGAGCCTGAATCCGGCTCTCTGGGAGGCGTCACAGCACGACCCCATAGCCCTTTTGGGTTCCATCAGCCGCGAACAGCTGCAGGATCTGGCCAACAATGGCGAGGTGGTGGAACGCGTTCAGCACGCCGCCGCTGATCTGGACCGCTACCTCAGCGAACCGCGCTGGTACCAGGAGCTCAACGAGGACGCTCCAGCCTGCATCGCGTACTTCTCACCCGAATTCGGCATCACGGAAGTACTACCTCAGTACTCCGGCGGCCTCGGCATCCTCGCCGGTGACCACCTCAAAGCCGCCTCGGACCTCGGCGTGCCGCTGATTGGCGTCGGACTCCTGTACCAGGCCGGATACTTCAAACAGTCCCTCTCCCGGGACGCCTGGCAGCAGGAAACCTACCCTGTACTGGACCCGGACGGCCTCCCCCTGACGCTCCTTCGCCACCCGGCGAAGGACGGCGGCCAAGGCAAGCCCGTCCACATCTCCCTTCCGCTGCCCAACGGACGCGAGCTTCACGCCCATGTGTGGCGCGCCGACGTCGGACGTGTTCCGTTGCTGCTGCTGGACTCCAACGTTCCCTCCAACGACGAAGCCGCGCGCGGCATCACTGACCGCCTGTACGGCGGCGGCGGCGACCACCGGCTCCAGCAGGAACTCCTCCTGGGCATGGGCGGCGTCAAGGCGCTGCGCGTCTACCAGGAGCTCACCGGCACCCCCGCGCCGGAAGTGTTCCACACCAACGAAGGCCACGCAGGGTTCCTGGGAATTGAACGCATCCAGGAGGCGATGTCCGACCCCAACGAGCCCCTCAGCTGGGACGAAGCCCTCGCCGCCGGCCGCGCTTCCACCGTCTTCACCACGCACACGCCCGTCCCCGCCGGGATCGACCGCTTTGAAACCGTGCAGATCAAGCACTTCTTCGAAGCCGGCCTGGCACCTGCCGTGCCTACCGAACGCATCCTGGAACTCGGCCGCGAAAACTTCGACGGCGGCAACCCCTCTGTGTTCAATATGGCAGTGATGGGCCTTCGCCTGGCACAACGCGCCAACGGTGTGGCCAAGCTGCACGGTGTGGTGTCCCGCGAAATGTTCGCCGGGCTCTGGCCAGGATTCGACCACTCCGAAATTCCCATCACCTCCGTTACCAACGGCGTCCACGTGCCCACATGGGTGGATCCCCGGATCTCCGCCCTCGCACGGAACCAGTTCGGCGCGGAAGCCGAAGCAATGGGACGCTGGGATCTGGCCTACAACGTCAGCGACGAAGACGTCTGGGCACTCCGCCGGGAGCTCCGCGCCCAACTCATCGACGACGTCCGACGCCGGCTCCGCGCCTCCTGGAAGAAGCGCGGCGCTGCCGACGCCGAACTCGGCTGGACCGACTCCGTCCTGGACCCGGACGTCCTCACCATCGGATTCGCTCGGCGCGTACCCACCTACAAGCGGCTCACCCTCATGCTGCGCGATCCCGCACGGTTGAAGGCCCTGCTCCTGGATCCCAAACACCCCATCCAGCTGGTCATCGCAGGCAAGTCTCACCCCGCAGACGACGCCGGCAAGAAAATGATCCAAGACCTGGTCAAGTTCACCGACGACCCCCAGGTCCGGCACAGGATCGTGTTCTTGCCCAACTACGACATCGCCATGGCACGGACCCTGTTCCCCGGCTGCGACGTCTGGCTCAACAACCCGCTCCGCCCGCTCGAAGCCTGCGGCACGTCCGGCATGAAAGCCGCCATCAACGGCTCGCTCAACCTTTCCGTCCTGGACGGCTGGTGGGACGAAATGTACGACGGCGAAAACGGCTGGGCAATCCCCACAGCCAACAACAACGCATCCTCCGAGGAACGCGACGACATTGAGGCCTCAGCCCTCTACGAGCTCCTGGAAACACAGGTGGCGCCGCGCTTCTACGGAACCACCGTTGCCCAAGGCGCCGGTGCGGCAGGACCATCCGAATCCAGCCGCGAGACCGTGCCCACCCATTGGGTGTCCATGATCAAGCACACGTTGGCCAACCTCGGCCCGGCAGTCTCGGCAGAACGCATGCTCCACGACTACGTCAACAACCTCTACTGCCCGGCCGCTGTATCCGGGCGCAGGGCCGTGGCCGAAGCCTTCAAGGAAGCCAAGGAACTCGCGGCCTGGACCACCAAGGTACGGAGTGCCTGGCCCGAGGTTGTGGTGGAACACGTAGACTCCGTGGGCGTCTCCGAGGAACCCCAGGTAGGTGACGCGCTCCAAGTCAACGCCTATGTGGCCCTCAACAACCTGACACCCGACGACGTCTCCGTGGAGGTAGCCTTTGGACGCGCCGAGGACACCGACGAGCTCGAGGACGTGGTGGTAGCCGAACTGGACTCCCTCGAGGACCTCGGCGGCGGACGCCACCTGTTCAGCGGCTCCGTGGTCATCAACCGATCCGGCTCCTTCGGCTACACGGTCCGAGTGTTCCCGAAGCACTCAGCGTTGGCATCCAAAGCTGAGTTGGGGTTGATCGCGAACGCCTAAGCTTGAGTCCCAATCGGGTGACCGTAACCCTCTGCGCGTAGCCCACCGTCCCCCTAGCCTCGCAAGCTCGGCCAGGGAACCCTGACGGTGTGGGCCCACTTTGCGCTTTGACGCGCGCTCCGGGTCACGGTCACTCGTTTGGCTTTGGCTTTGGCTGCCGTGCGGTGCGGCCCGTCCAGCCTTGTGGCGCACCCGCCATTTCGGGTTGTCTAAGTTCCGCTGAAGAAGGCGGTGGTCTTTCTTGTTTAGTTTTGGAAGACGGCGATGACTGTGAGGTCGCGGCCGGCGTAGCTCTCTGCGTCTTGGAGGATTTCGCAGACTACTCCGAAGGAACGGTCAGTGCGGTAGGCCGCCGGGACCTGCCAGATCATGGTGACCGGGCTGCCGTCGTCCTCTGAGAGGGCGTCGGCGTAATCATGCAGGGAGTCGTTGAGGGCGTCAAGGTTAACGCCGTAGTATTCGGGGAAGTCGAGGACCTGGCCGAAGACCTCAAGAACCGCCTGCCTAGTGGTTGCCGGTGGGACCAAGAGGGCACGACGGCCTGCGTCCGAGATCTGCTCCTGCAGTTCTTCCAGGGTCCAGGTGTCTGCGGAATAGATCTTCATGGGCTCCTACTTGTCTTCGACGATGAATTTGAACGAGTCGTAATGGTCCGGGGTGTAGTACTTGGCGGAGTCCTTGCCCACAATGATCCTCCGCGCGCCACGGTCCGACTCCCCTGGTGTGGGCACGGTGTATTCCTTGTAGAAACCACCGGACTTCTTAGGCAGCAAGCCCTCGAAGTTGCCGAAGTTCACGCCGTCACGGTCGTAGGGGTATGGGCCGCCCTTGGCGATCAGGACTAGGGTTTGTCGGGCTTCCTTGGGTAGCTGCGAAGCGTTGATAGTGGGCAGCGTGGAAGGGTTGGCGGCGGATGGGTTCGATGCCGCGGTGCTGACTGCCGCCGGTGACGTCGCAGCGGAGCCGGGCTCCGGCGTCGTGGTTTGCGCCGTCAGCGCTCCCCCGCCAACCATGGCAACCACCAGCACGACGACGGCGATCACCAGACCCGCGAATGCCACCAGTTTGCTGCGGCTGCGGTTCATGCGGAAAAACTCCCTGTGTGCTTGACGCTGTTCGTGGCGACTACGTGCGGTAGATGTTGATGGTGTTGGCTTGCAGGATATCCCGCTCGCCGGATGCCACCAACGCGCCCTTCCTGCGCTCATGCAACACAGAGGTGGTGAAGCGAAGTTCAAACATGCGCTTTCCAATTCCCGAGTCGCTCAAGATCTCGGGCAGGACCATCTTGACGTCCTGGTTGCTGCCGTTCACCGAGATCAAGCCACGGATCTCACTGTCCTCGTGACCCATCAAGAGCTGGACGGACCGGACATTGGGATCGTTCCAGCGCGCCGGGGTCATCCGTTTTCCCTTGTCATCAAACCACTGCAGGCTGGAATCGTTCGCGCTGCCGGGGAAGCTCTCAGGCTGATGCCTCAGGAACCACCGGCGCAGCCTCACCAATTCACGCGTAGTCCTGAACATGGCGTTGGCTTCCTGTGTCCGGCTCCAATCAAGCCAGGCCGTGGGATTGTCCTGGCAGTAGGCGTTGTTGTTGCCCTGTTGCGTGCGCCCGATCTCGTCGCCGGCAGTGATCATGGGAACGCCAAAGGACAGGAGCAGGGTGGCCATCAGGTTGCGGACGGACAGTGCGCGGGAGGCCACAATGGCCTCGTTCTCGCTCCTGCCCTCTACACCGTGGTTATAGCTGCGGTTGTCTCCGTGGCCGTCACGGTTCTGCTCACCGTTGGCCTCATTGTGCTTACGGTCGTAACTGACCAAATCCTTGAGGGTGAAGCCGTCATGGGCGGTGATGAAGTTGACGCTGGCCAGGCGGGTGCGTCCCGAGGATGCGAAGAGATTGGCGGAGCCCGCCATGAGCTCAGCCAAGGACGCAACAGAGCCGCCTTGGCCACCGGACTCCATGGCAGCCCGGTCCGAGAGCCAGAAGCTCCGGACGCCGTCGCGGAAGTGGTCATTCCAGTCCGACCATCCCTGCGGGAAACGCCCCGTCTGCCAGCCACCATAGCCAACATCCCAAGGTTCGGCGATCAACTTGACCGCGGAGAGCACCGGGTCCTCGGCAATCGCCTGCAGGAACGGGTGCTGAGGATCAAAAGTGTTGCTGGCGTCGCGGCACAGCGTCACTGCGAGGTCGAAACGGAACCCGTCCACGTGGAAGTCATTCACCCAGTACCGCAGGGAATCCAGCGCCAGATCCACCACCACAGGATCACTGAAATCCAGGGTATTGCCGCACCCGGTGGTATCCAGGTAGCGGCCGTGGGCATCGTGCCGGTAGTAACGGTTCTCGGCCAAACCGCGGAAGCTCAGTGGCGGTCCGTCAGGCCCGGCTTCAGCGGTGTGGTTGTACACGACGTCAAGGATGACTTCGATCCCTGCCGCATGCAGCAGTTTGATCATGCCCTTGAGCTCATCCTGCACCGCATGGGGACCCGCATTTCGGGCCGCCTCTGTGGCGTAGTCGGCGTGGGGAGCAAAGAAGGCGGCCGTGTTGTAGCCCCAGTAATTGGTCATTCCCAGGTCTTGGAGATGGGACTCATCCAGGTGGAAATGAATGGGCAGCAACTGAACAGCGGTGATGCCGAGTTCAGTGAGGTGCTGGATCATCACAGGGTGCGCCATGCCTGCGTACGTGCCTCGGAGGTGCTCCGGGATATCCGGGTGGAGCATCGTCTGCCCGCGGACGTGCGCTTCATAGATCACCGAGGTACGCATGGGCGTTCGGGGCGGAAGATCGTCGCCCCAGTCAAAACCTGTATCCACGTGGACACTGGTGAGGAACTCCCCCCGCTGGTCCACGGCGCGGCCGTAAGGATCGAGCAGCAGCGGCTGGCCGCCGTCGTCGTCCAGGTCCAAAGCCGGGATGGACAGCGGAAGGCCGCCCTCGCCGGGGGCAGCGCGGAAACCGTAGCGAGTGCCGGGCGGCATGCCGCTGACAATGCCGCAGTGGACGCCGTCCTCGACGCTGGACAAAATGTGGGACTGCCAAGCTTCGCCCGGTGCTTGGAACACCACCTCCACCCGATCCAGATCCGGCGCGAAAACGGCCACGTTCACCGAATTGTTCGGGGTGGTTTGGGCGTCGAAGACTCCGGGCTGGGGCGTGCTCAGTCCGAGGGGCCTGGGCTGCGACGCATCCAAGGCAGTTGCTGTGTCAAAAATCGGCATAACCATTGCTTGCAAGTTTAGTTCCACGCAAAGTATGTACCGCTCGAGCCCGCCATGTGACGACGTTCAGCGTTTCGATTTCATTACTTGCCCCAAGATGGCGGGATTTGATCAGCCATTCACGTGCTGAAATGCCGCATGTGCGCGGTGCACGATTGAGTTGGAGGGTACCGATTGTGTCGCCTTGCTCTGCCTCCTTGTCGGTGGGATTGGCATACTGGGACGAAGACAACTGGAGGTTTTATCGTGCGTGTGGCACTTGCCCAAGTCATCACCGGCCGGGATCTGGCCGATAACTTGCGACTCCTTGAGGAGAACGCCCGCCTGGCCAAGGACGGCGGCGCCGAGTTGGTGGTCTTCCCTGAAGCGATGATGCGCGCGTTCGGAAACTCGCTGCTGGACATCGCCGAGCCCTTGAATGGGCCTTGGGCCAGCCGGGTACGGTCCCTCGCCGAGGAACTTCAGCTGGTGATCGTGGCCGGCATGTTCACCCCGGGCACTCCCTCAGACTCCGGCTCCCCACGGGTGCGCAACACGCTTCTGGCCACCGGACCGGGCGTGGATACGAGCTACGACAAGATACACCTCTTTGACGCGTTCGGCTTCGCGGAATCGGACACCGTTGAGGCTGGCACAGATCCGGTAACGTTCGACGCCGGTGGACTCACCTTTGGTTTGGCCACATGCTACGACATCCGCTTCCCTGCCCTGTTCACTGCCAACGCCCAGCGGGGAGCTTCGGTGAACATCGTCTCTGCGTCGTGGGGATCAGGTCCGGGCAAAGCCGATCAGTGGCAACTCCTGGCCCGTGCCCGCGCCGTGGACACCACCACGTTCGTGCTCGCCTGCGGCCAAGGTGATCCAGCGACCCAAGGCATCGAGGCCAAAGGTGCCGCACCCACGGGCGTGGGGTACTCCGCCGTCGTATCTCCGTTCGGCCAAGTTCTTGATGCGCTCGAAGGCGAGCCGGGTCTCATTTTCTACGAGCTGGACCCTACCGCCGTGGATAAAGCCCGCGCACAACTCCCTGTGCTGGCCAACCGCCGCGACTTCTAACCCGCGCGCTCCCTCACATCCCAAGCCCTTCAAACCAGCGCTCCCTCGCATCCCGAGCCCGTCAGCGTCCGGCCCAAACCCGAGGGATGTGAGAGACCGTCCAGCCCAAACCCGAGGGATGTGAGAGACCGTCCAGCCCAAACCCGAGGGATGTGAGAGACCGTCCGCCCCAAACCCGAGGGATGTGATAGAGCGTGGCACTCCGGGCACACGAAAGGCGCCGCGGGGGCCATCCGGAAGCGTGCGTCTAAGCGAGGAACGAGCGAGCACGCGGAGGATGGCGCCTGCGGCGCCTTATCGAGGACTACTTTGATGGCGCTTGCGGCGCCTACGGGAGGATAACGGACGCGCCGCCGGCGCGTAAGACTACTTAGCGGCGCGCTGCCTCGACACTTCGTACAGCGAGATTCCGACGGCCATGGACGCATTGAGCGACTCCATGGCGGAGTCGATCGGGATCGAAACGATTTGGTCGCAGTTTTCCCGGACGAGCCTACTGAGGCCCTTGCCTTCGGAGCCCACTACGATGCACACAGGTTCGGTGGCAACGGTGAGGTCCGGCAGCGAGACATCGCCGTCGCCGTCCAAGCCAAGGACGTAGATGCCCATGTTCTTGAACTGCTTGAGCGCGTTGTTGAGGTTCGCAGCACGGGCAACCGGGACACGGACAGCGGCACCGGCACTGGTCTTCCACGCGGACGCGGTGACGCCCACGGAGCGACGCTCGGGGACGATCACGCCGTGGCCGCTGAAGGCAGATACGGAACGGATGATCGCACCGAGGTTGCGGGGGTCGGTGATGCCGTCCAGTGCTACGAAGATGGGGGCGTTGGAGATGTGCCCCTTCTTCCACTTTGCGAGGGTTGTCTCGGCGAGGTCGTAAGCGTCCTCGTACTCGTACGGCGGGATCTGAAGGACCAGCCCCTGGTGGACGGCGTCTTCGGTCATGCGGTCCAGCTCAGCCTTGCCGGTTTCCAGCAGAGGGATGCCGCGTTCGGCCGCGAGCTTGAGGGATTCCTTGACGCGATCGTCCATCTCGATGCGGATGGCCACGTGCAGTGCCTTGGCGGGGATGCCGGCGCGGAGGGCTTCGACCACCGAGTTACGGCCGGTGACCAGCTCTTCCGTTGCACGGCCCTTGGGACCGGAGCGGGCGCCGGCGCCACCGGGACGGGTGCCCGGTCCGCGTTTGGCAGCCGAGCGCTCAGCCAGCTGCTTGTTCTTGTATGCCTTGTGGTAGGTGCGTTCCTCCGCCTTGGGCGTGGGACCCTTGCCCTCCAGAGCCTTGCGGCCGTGGCCACCGGTTCCGGTGGTGGGGCCCTTCTTCTGCTTGACCGACCGGCGACCATTGTTGGCCATAAGATTCCATCCTTGATTTTGTGAGTAAGTCTGGAATCAAGTCTACTGACCCGATGCAATTCGGCTGCCGCGCCGGTTCGTCAGTCGCGTTTGAGGCTCCAGGTGGCGCCGTCCGCACCGTCTTCGACCACCACACCGGCGGCAGAGAGTGTGTCCCGGATAGCGTCGGAAGCAGCCCAGTCCTTGTTGGCCCTGGCCGCAGCACGGGCTTCCAGTTGAGCTTCGATCAGCACTTCCAGTGCCGCGTGCTCGCGTCCTTGGACAGCTTCCGGACGCTTCACCGAATCCAGGCCAAGCACTTCGGTCATCGACAGCACACTGTAGAGAGCGGTTTTCGCGGCTTCCACGTCACCGGAAGCCAACGCCGTGTTTCCTGCCCGCACTGTTTCGTGAAGCACGCCAAGCGCCTGAGGCACGTTGAGGTCGTCATCCATGGCCGCAATGAAAGCAGCGGGCATGTTGGCTTGCGGGGATACATCCGAGGCGCCCGTTCCCACCTTGGCGGATGCCTTATGAATGAAACCGTCAATGCGCTCGACGGCGGCAGCTGCCTCCTGCAGGGACGTGGGCCGGTAGTCCAAGATTGAACGGTAGTGGGCCTGGCCGAGGTAATAGCGGACTACGCGAGGCGACGCGAGCTGGAGCATTTCGGCCGGGCTCACCGTGTTGCCGATGGACTTGGACATCTTTTCGCCCTCGTAAGTGACCATGCCGTTGTGCATCCAGAAGTTGGCGAAATCGTCGCCGGCAGCCTGGGACTGGGCCATCTCGTTCTCGTGGTGCGGGAAGCGAAGGTCCAGTCCTCCACCGTGGATATCAAACCGCGGCCCAAGGTACTTGGTGACCATTGCAGAGCACTCCAGGTGCCATCCGGGACGGCCTGCACCCCAGGGCGACTCCCATTTGGCGGTGACGGGCTCGCCGTCTTTGAAACCCTTCCACAGCGCGAAGTCGCGGGGATCGCGCTTGCCCCGAGGGTCGGCGTCGGGCGCTCCCTGCATGTCATCAATATTTTGCCGCGTCAGCGAGCCGTACTTGCTCCAGGAGCGGACGTCGAAGTAGACGTCGCCGGAATCGTCCAGCGCGGGGTAGGCATGTCCGCGGTCGATGAGGCGCTGAATCAGTGCGTGCATTTCCGGGATGTGGCCTGTGGCGCGGGGTTCGTAAGTGGGCCGTTGGACGCCGAGGGATTCGTAGGCGTTCTCGAATTCCTGCTCGTAGCGGTACGCCAGGGCCCACCATTCTTCGGCCTGGCGTGCCGAGGGATCCGCGTCCCAGTCCAGCCCGAAGGACTGCGCGGACTTGGCCAGGATCTTGTCGTCGATGTCCGTGACGTTGCGTACCACGGTGACCCGGAGGCCGCGGAATTCGAGCCAACGCGTCAATTGGTCAAAGGCGATGGCCGACCTGACGTGGCCCACGTGCGGCATTCCTTGGACAGTGGCCCCGCAGTAGTACACGCTGGCCTTGCCGTCTTCGAGGGGAACGAAGTCGCGGACTTCGGCGGAGGCAGTGTCATAGAAGCGCAGGGTCACCGCTCCAGATTAGCCGATGACGCGGCGTGACCTGCCTACTTGCAGTATTCGCCGATCTTGTTGAACTGCACCTTGAGCTTCTCCTGTTGGTCCTGGGTGGCTGCCCCGAGGGAGGATGCCGCCGCTTCGTCCATGATTGCCGCCATCGCTTTGATGGGGTCCCCGATCTCCGGAGCCAGTTTTTCCGCGATCTGGTGATAGTGCTCGGCGATCTGTTTGGACTGCTGCTGCTGGTTGCCGTCGGGTTTGAAGGTGTCGTCGTTCAGGAACGCGCAGCTGGCTGTGACGTCCATGGTTTGAGTCCCTCCACAACCGCCCAGCAGGAGCGAGGCAGCCAGGCCTGCGGACAACACGGCGGCACGCACGACGCCGACGCTTGGCTTAGGCATGTGGCGCGCCTTTCGCAGGGCCAGACTCTGAAGCGGCCGCCTCATGGGCGGACGCCGGATACACGAGGGCGGTGGCAACCGCGGAAATTCCTTCGCCCCGGCCGGTGAAACCCAGTCCGTCGCTGGTGGTTGCCGTGACGCTGACCGGCGCGCCCGCGGCTTCGCTCAGGACCAGCTGGGATTCTTCCCGGCGAGGTCCGAACTTGGGACGGTTGGCCACGAACTGAACTGCGACGTTGCCGATCTCGAACCCTGCCTCGCGCACGATGCGTGCCGCTTCCCCGAGTAACTTGACCCCGGAGGCGCCCGCGAACTCAGGGCGGTCCGTGCCGAAGTGGGTGCCCAAATCACCGATCCCGCAGGCGGAGAAGAGGGCGTCGGCCGCAGCGTGGGCTACGCAGTCGCCGTCGGAATGCCCCGAGAGCCCCTGCTCGCCCTCCCAGAACAGCCCGCCCAACCACAGCGGCTGCGGATCATTTTCGGGAGCAAACGCATGGACATCTATGCCAACGCCGGTGCGGGGAAGGACCACGTTCCGTGTCATCAGCCTTCCACCCAACGAATTCCCAGCGGCCCCTCGAGCAGGCCCTCGGCAATGATGAGGTCCAACGGCGTGGTGATCTTCAGAGACTGGCTCGCGCCGCGGACGGCATGGACCGGAACGCCAAGGAGCTCCACCAACATGGCGTCGTCTGTGACAGCTGCTGACTGTTTGTCGTCGAAGAGCCCGGCAGCTTCGTGTGCCCTGCGCAGGACGGCCAGTTCAAAACCTTGCGGGGTTTGAACCGCCCGGAGCTGTTCGCGGGGAGCTGTGCCTGTGACAACTTCCGGGGCAATGGAGGAGTCTGCGCCGTTCGTTTCGGCAACGGTCTTGATGGTGTCTACTACCGGCATGGTGGGAATGACGGCCTTCGCTCCGGAGGCCAAGGCAGCGGATACGCGCTGGAAGACCCGCTCGGGCGTTAGGGCGCGCGCGGCGTCGTGGACCAGGACCAGTTCCATTCCGTCCTCCAAGGCAGCCATGGCGGCGCGGACCGAATCCGCGCGGGAGGAACCGCCGTCGACCACTGAAATTTCGGGGCCGCCGTCCACCAAGTCAATAGTGAACTCGGAGATGGACTCGCGCAGGGCGGTGTCCCCCTTGGGCACGGCGATGCAGATCTGGCGCGCAACATCCGAGGCAACCACACCACGCAGGGCATGCATCAGGATGGTTTCGCCGCCCAGCGGTACCTGGGCTTTGGGCATGCCGTAGCCGAGGCGTTCACCGGAACCGGCAGCAACCACGATCACGGCCGTAACGGCGCGCTTGGAAGGAATACTCATGCGCCCAAGGTTATGCGGAATGTGCATGGAATACCCACAAGCCGGGTAATTCCGCGATGCTGCAGCTAGCTTTGTGGCAAAAAGAAACCCGGCGGCGCTTTCGCACCACCGGGCTCAATTCTTAGGAAGCCAAGACCTCGTCAAGAACGCTTGCAGCCTTCTCTTCATCCGTCTTCTCAGCCAGGGCCAGTTCTGAAATCAGAATCTGCCGCGCCTTGGCCAGCATCCGCTTCTCACCTGCGGAAAGGCCGCGATCGTGATCACGACGCCAAAGATCGCGAACGACCTCTGCCACCTTGATGACATCGCCTGAAGCAAGCTTCTCCAGGTTCGCCTTGTAACGACGTGACCAGTTGGTAGGCTCTTCAGTGAACTCGGCGCGGAGAACGTCAAATACGTGCTCCAAGCCTTCTTTGCCCACTACGTCCCGGACCCCAACAAGGTCAACATTCTCTGCTGGAACTTCTATGGTCAGATCACCCTGAGCCACCTTGAGCTTGAGATACATCTTCTCTTCGCCCTTGATGGTGCGCATCTTGATTTCCTCAATTTTTGCTGCACCGTGGTGAGGGTAAACTACTGTCTCGCCGACCTCAAAAACCATGTGGACTTTCCCCTTTCCCGCAGATTAGTCTATCACGATTAAGGCATACAACTGGCACCCGACAGGGCCTTCTACCGCGCCAATAAAGGGAATAAGGCCCTAAACGACTTCCTCCAAGGTCTTGACGTATTCGGCGAAAGATGCTTCCCGGAGGCTAAGTGCGAGCAAGATCTCCTCCGGCGATGGCGCCACATAGCCTTCCCGAATCCTTATTTCCGCCAGTTTGCCGATAGGCTATGGCTGAAAAGTGTTCCAATGACTCTTGAGGAGTAGGTGTCGTGCGCAATACTGCGATGAACCCTGTCCAGCGCGGCAAGCTGGCAATTGCGGCGGCTGCAATCGGCGTCGGTCTTCTGTCCGTCACCGGCTGTGGATTCGTCAACGCCCAGCAGACTACCCACCAGTACTCGGCATCGGACGGGATCAAAGCTGATCTCGGTCCCCTGCAGTTGCGTAACATCCTGATTGTTTCCTCGGGCGAGAAAGAGCCGGGCCGTGTTATCGGTGCCGTGTTCAACCAGTCCGGCAACGACGTCACCCTCACCGTGAGTGGCGCGAACGGTGCCCAGACCGAGATCCCGGTCAAGGCCAACTCGGAGACGTACCTGAACGACACCGCAGATGCCGCCATCCTCAGCACCGCGGGCGTCGTGCCGGGTGGCCTCACTCCTGTGACCATTCGCAGCGGATCCGACTCCGCCACCATCAACGTCCCGGTGGTGGACGGCACCTTGCCTGAGTACGCCAAGTACCTGCCCTCCACACCGACCCCGACGGCAACGCCAACGTCGACGTCCACGGCAACCACCTCAGAGGCTCCGGCCGCCGGCCACTAGCAGGCAGCAAGATGTAAGCGACACAAAGGAAGGGTCCCGCCGCGGCGGGACCCTTCCTTACTTATATAACCGTCTCTATCATGACCCTTAGCTACAGACCTTTACGGCTCGAACTTGTAACCGAGGCCGCGCACTGTCACCAGGTATCGAGGTGCAGAGGGATCCGGCTCGATCTTGCTGCGAAGCCGCTTCACGTGGACATCCAGGGTCTTGGTGTCCCCCACGTAGTCCGAACCCCACACACGGTCGATCAATTGGCCGCGCGTTAAAACCCGGCCCGAGTTACGGAGCAGCATTTCCAGCAACTCGAACTCCTTGAGCGGCAGCGAGACCTGCTCGCCGTTGACGCTCACCACGTGGCGTTCGATGTCCATGCGCACAGGACCGGCCTGCACCGTGGAGGTAATAAGTTCCTCCGGCTCGCCCTGCCGACGCAGCACCGCGCGGACGCGGGCCACGAGTTCGCGGGAGGAATAGGGCTTGGTGACGTAGTCATCGGCGCCGAGCTCCAGTCCAACAACCTTGTCGATTTCGGAGTCTTTGGCCGTCAGCATGATCACCGGGACGCTGGAGCGTTGCCGAAGTTGGCGGCACACTTCCGTCCCCGGAGTCCCCGGCAACTGCAGGTCCAAAAGGACGAGGTCGGCGCCGTTCCTGTCGAACTCCACCAAAGCGTCGCTGCCGTTATCCACTACCTCGACATCGAACCCTTCCTTGCCCAGGAGATAGGACAGGGGGTCGCTGAAGGACTCTTCGTCCTCCACTATCAAAATCCGGCTCAAGCGCTGGCTCCTTGCTCTTGGGCGCCATTGGCACCCCTTTGATGATTCACGCGATGGTGTTGTTGCCTTACGGGACGGGACTCGAGGACGGCGGCGGCCTGAAGTTCGGAAGGCGCAGCCGCCGCGGAAGGCGGCAGGCCGGCGTCGTCATCCTGGCCTTCCATCTCCGGCAGGCGGACAGTGAACGTTGAGCCTTGGCCGGGCTGGGACCACACGGTCACCTCACCGCCGTGGTTGGAGACCACGTGCTTGACGATGCTGAGACCCAAGCCCGTGCCGCCGGTATGCCGGGAACGTGCAGCGTCCACGCGGTAGAAGCGTTCGAACACCCGTTCCTGGTCCTCCGGCGTGAGGCCTTCGCCTTGGTCTGTGACGGAGATGGCGACCACGCCCTCCCGCGTCCGGACACCGACTCCCACCCGCGTGTTTTCCGGCGAGTAGCGGATGGCGTTGTCGATCAGGTTCCGCAGTGCGGTGACCAGGAGGTCGTGGTCACCGAACACCAGCGACTCCGAGTGTCCGCCCACCACGATCTGGATGTTCTTGCTTTCTGCCGGCAGCTGGGATCGATCCACAGCTTCGGAGATGACGGTGTTGATATTCACCGGGAGACCCTGCTGGGCGACGTTGGCTCCCTGCAGGCGGGAAAGTTCAATGATGTCCTGGACCAAGGCTGCCAGTCGTCCGGATTCCTTGTGCATGCGCTTGGCGAACCGGCGCACTGCTTCTTCGTCATCGGGCGAGGCTTCGAGGGCTTCGGCCAGGAGCGAGATGGCACCCACGGGAGTCTTGAGCTCATGGGAGACGTTAGCCACGAAGTCGTTCCGGATCTCCTCGGTGCGGGTGATCTCGGTGCGGTCATCGGCCAGGAGCACGATGTATTCCCACCCGAGCATGGCTGCCCGGACCTGGACCACAATGGTTCCTTTGCCCAGCGGACCACGCGGGAGTTCGTATTGCTCCTCGAGAATCACGCCGTCGCGGCGGACCTTGGCAGTCATGTCCAGGAGCTGTTTGTGGACCACTGTGTGGCCGCGCACCAGGCCGTACGCGTAGGCCGCAGGACTTGCGCGGACGACGCCGTCGATCGCGTCCACCACCACAAAAGCACGCCCGACGACGGACAATACTTCCGCGGCACCCTCAGGAAGCAGGGGTTCGCTCACGTCCAGGTCCACGATGCTGCGCTGCCGCTCGCTGATTCTGAACGCGAGCATGCCAAAGACGCCCAACGACAGGCCTACCAGGCCAGCGACGACACCTATGAGCAATGGATCCACGTGTCCAGCTTATGCTGTGGAAACACGGCCAAGCAGTGATCCGGCCCCAAACGCGGACGGTTCAACTAACGTTCATCTAAAGGTGCCGAACCGTTCACTGGCCCCTGACACAGTTACTGGTTGGACTGTCAATGGTTTTGAAATCCGCCGCCCGGCATGGGAACAGGATTTCCAAGGAAAGGACGCCTTAGTGCGCAAGGTTTTTCAGGAGGAGCTCACCCAGGTAGGTGACGACCTCATCGAGATCTCCAAGCTGGTTCACGAAGCAATCACGAAGGCTACTACTTCCTTTGAAGGCGCAGACGTGGATCTTGCCCAGGACGTCATCGCGGCAGACGCCCGAATCGACTTCCTGCAGAACAGCCTCGACGAGCGTGCCATCGACATCCTTGCCCTGCAGGGCCCCGTGGCGAGCGATCTCCGCATGATTGTGGGTTCGTTGCGCATGAGTGCATCGCTGGAACGCATGGGCGACCTCGCCCGCCACGTTGCCCAGCTGGCTCGCCTGCGCTACCCGGCCACAGTTATCCCCGCATCGCTGACCCAGACCTTCAAGGCCATGGCCCAGCACGACATCGAAATCACCGCGAAGGTCATTGAACTCTTGGAGACCCGCGACCTTGAGGTGGCCCGGGACATCCTCAAAATCAACATCGCCGTAGACGACCTGCACCTCAGCGTCTTCAAGGCGATCGCCGCTCCCGAATGGAGCGAAAGCCCTTCCACCACTGTGGACGTAGCCCTGGCCAGCCGCTACTTCGAGCGCTTCGCTGATCACGGCGTCTCGGTTGCCCGCAAGGTCACCTACCTGGTGACGGGCGAATGGCAGCCTGAAGGCTTCTAGCCCTACAGCATTAACGACGGCGGCCGGTCACCCAAGGTGACCGGCCATCGTTGTTAAACCTGCTCCGTAGCTGGTGCCGCGGGCGAACTGCGTCTAAGGGAGGAACGACCGAGCAGTCGCCGCGGCAGCAGCGGAGGAATTATTTCTTGCCCTGGTTGGCCACCGCGAGGATGGCCTGGGCTGCGGCGTCGGGATCCAGGTACGTTCCGCCGGGGTTGATCGGCTGGAAGTCCTCGTCCAGTTCGTACACCAGCGGGATGCCCGTGGGGATGTTGAGCCCGGCAATGGCGTCGTCGCTGATGCCGTCCAGGTGCTTCACGAGCGCGCGCAGTGAGTTGCCGTGGGCAGTGACCAGAACGGTCTTGCCGGCCTTGAGGTCTTCCTTGATGTCCGATTCCCAGTAAGGGAGCAAACGGACCAGGACGTCCTTGAGGCACTCGGTGCGCGGGAGTGCGTCGCCAAGATCCTGGTAGCGGACGTCGTGTGCCTGGGAGAACTCGCTGTCGTCGGACAGGGGCGGCGGCGGGGTGTCGTAGCTGCGGCGCCATTCCATGAACTGCTCTTCGCCGTACTCGGCCAGGGTCTGGGCCTTGTCCTTGCCCTGCAGCGCGCCATAGTGGCGTTCGTTGAGGCGCCAATCGCGCTTGACCGGGATCCAGCCGCGTTCGGCCTTGTCCAGTGCCATGTTGGCGGTGTTGATGGCGCGCTTCAGGAGCGAGGTGTAAAGGACGTCCGGGAGGATGTCATTCTCAACCAGGAGCTCTCCACCGCGCACTGCTTCTTGGCGGCCTTGATCGTTCAGGTCAACGTCCACCCAACCGGTGAACAGGTTCTTGGCGTTCCATTCGCTGTGGCCATGGCGCAGCAGAATCAGCTTGTAAGTCATGGTTTTCATCCTAGCTGAGCAGTTACGTGCCCTGCCCGGCGTTACGAAGAGCAACAGTATCCTGCACCAGTTCCCGCTCGGCGCACCGGAGGTCGCGGAGGCGAATGGCGGAAAGGGGTGCGCCACAATCCGCGTAGTGCACGCGCGCAGCGATAAAGTGGTGGCCGTGGTGCAAAAAGCGAAACGGGTGGGCTCTCCCCGGAGTCGGGGCGGGAAGCCCGTTGGCAACATCACCCGTGGCACCACGACTCCCAACCGGATGCGCCGCCTGGACCGCTGGCTTGCCGGGCCGCAGTCGTGGCGGCTGCGCGCCGCCGTCGACCCCCTTGTGGTGGACCTGGGCTATGGCGCCTCGCCGACCACCGCGGTGGAGCTTTTCGAACGTTTGCAGGCGGTGCGGCAGGATGTCCGGGTCTGCGGGATAGAGATTGAACCGGAGCGCGTTCGGACGGCAAAAACCTTGGAACGTCCCGGGCTCAGCTTTCACGTAGGCGGTTTCGAAGTCCCTGTGCCCGGTAACCCGGTCATAGTGCGGGCGTTCAATGTCCTGCGCCAATATGAGGAAGCTGACGTGGCCGGGATTTGGCGGCTGGTGCAGTCACGGTTGGCGCCCGGCGGGCTGTTCATTGATGGTACCTGCGACGAAATCGGACGGCGCGTCACGTGGGTCGCCTTGGATGCAGAGCGCCCCTTGAGCCTCAGTTTCTCCGTGCGGTTCGGCAGTTTTGATGTGCCATCCGAGGTGGCGGAGCGGCTGCCCAAGGCGCTGATTCACCGGAATATCCCGGGTGAGCCAATCCACGCCTTCTTGCAGGCTATGGATAAGGCGTGGCTGGAAGCGGCGCCCCTGGGATCGTTCGGAAACCGGCAACGCTGGACGGGCATGTGCCGTTCACTGCGCGACGCCGGATGGCCGCTTCAGGATGGTCCGGCGAGGTGGCGCTTGGGTGAAGTGACGGTGGCGTGGGACGCCGTGGCGCCCCTTTAGCTGCGCTTACCAGGGGCCGTAGGGGCCGACGTTGCGGTTTCCGCCGCTGCCCGCTTCACGGACCGCCGGACGGACATCGGCAAGGTAGACGCATGCGGCGGTTACAGCAGCGATGCCGAACAACCCGAGGCCGTTGCCGCCCGTCAGGACGGTCAGGGCGCCGATCGCAAGCGCCACGCCGGTCAGTGCCAGCCAGAACATCTTGGTGCGCTTGGAGGCCGCAACGAAGAGCGTCGGCTTATGGCGCAGGCAGTCCGCGAAGGCCCACAGTTCCAAGGCAAGAGCTACCAAGCCAAGGATGAAGTAAACCCCGCTGGTAACGTAAGCGATCAAAATTTTTCCGTCCACGCCTTTAGCCTAGCTGTCCAGCGACTTTAGCGCTTGGTCAAGGTCGGACCAGAGGTCTTCCACGTTCTCGATCCCGACGCTCAACCGGACCAGGTTCTCCGGAACGCTGAGCGGCTCGGCCGTGTGCCGGCGTCGGCGTTCAATCAGGGACTCCACCCCGCCAAGGGATGTTGCAGGCAGCCAAAGCTGCAAAGCGCGGACCAGTTCGTCCGCGGCGTCGGCACCGCTGCGGTGTTCGTCTCCGGAAACCTGGATGCAGAGGATGGACCCAAAGCCCTTCATCTGTACCTTGGCGCGCTCGTGCCCGGGATCGCTGGGGAGGCCCGGGTAGCGGATGGTTTCCACGCGGGGGTGGGTGCTGAGGCGTTCGGCCAGCGTCGCAGCTGAGGCCTGCGAGCGCTCAATCCGTAGCGCAAGTGTGCGGAGTCCGCGCAGAGCCAGCCAGGCCTCGAACGGTCCGGCGATGCCACCGTGGATGATGCGGTGATGCAGGAGCGTAGCGCGCAGTTCCGGGTTGGATGTGACGAGGGCGCCGAGGACCACGTCCGAATGCCCGGCCAGGTACTTGGTCACCGAGTGAAGTACGACGTCGGACCCCAGGCTGAGGGGCTGCTGCACCAGGGGGGTGGAGAAAGTATTGTCCGTGACCACGATTGCGCCCACTGCGTGAGCGGCTTCGGTCAAGGCCCGCACGTCAGCGATGCCGAGCATGGGGTTGGTGGGGCTTTCGAGCCAGAGCAGGTCTGCCTTCTTGCCGTTCCCGGGATCGATGAGGGCTTTCACAGCGTCCGTGTCCGTGATGTCCACGGTGCGCAGTTCCAGGAAGCCCTTCTCCGCGAGTTCAGTGGCCATGACCAGGGACCCTGCGTAACTGTGTGAGGGCATCACCACCACACCGCCGGCGGGAACCAGGGACAACGCTGAGCTGACTGCTGCCAGGCCGGAGGCGTAGAGCAGGCCGGGTAGCGTGGCGCCTTCAAGTTTGGCCAGCGCGTCTTCGAAGGGATCCCAGGTGGGGTTGGCGTACCGCCCGTAACCGCGATCTCCCTCGCCTAATGAGCCTGTTCCGAAGTATGTGGAGGACAGGACGATGGGCGGGTTTACGGGCTCGTCGTGGGCGCGGTCGGGGCGGCCGGCTGCAACTACAACGGTTTCCGGAGACAAATCGGCGGCGTGCTGATCGGAGAGGCTCATGGTTTCAGCGTAGTCGCGGGCAATGCTGTGGATAAAAGCCGTCTCGTATGCCGGTGATCGGTAGGCTAGTCCAGTGAGTATTAAGAGCCCAGGCCTTTTCATCGCCTTCGAAGGCGGGGACGGAGCGGGCAAGTCCACCCAGGCCGCCCGGCTCTCTGACGCCCTTGAGTCGCGGGGGCTCTCCGTGTTGCGCACCCGTGAACCCGGTGGCACCCCCATTGGTGAGAAGTTGCGTTCTCTGGTCCTGGACCACGGACACGGCATTATCGATCCCCGGACGGAAGCCCTCATGTTCGCGGCGGCCCGCGCTGCCCATGCCAGCCAGGTGATTCGTCCTGCGCTTTCTGATGGAACCGTGGTCATCACGGACCGCTACATCGATTCCTCCGTCGCCTATCAGGGTGCCGGGCGCGGCCTCGGCGCTGAGGGCGTTTTGTCGCTTAACGAGTGGGCCACCGAAGGCCTCCATCCGGACCTGACGGTACTGCTCGACGTCGAACCCTCCGATGGTCGCCAGCGCCGAACCGTCGGGGACGCCACCGAGGACAGGCTGGAGTCCGAGCCGGACGATTTCCATTCCGCTATCCGGCACGCCTTTCTGGACCTCGCAGCGGCTGCACCTTCCAGCTATCTGGTGCTGCCCGCCAGCGCCGATATTGAGACCTTGGCGGGCAGGATCCTGGAGCGCGTGGAGTCGCTGCTCCTTTCCCACGGCGCGGCTGCGTCCCCACAGGGCGAAACTGTTTCGGGCGAGCGCTCGTGAGCGTTTGGGACGACCTCCAAGGGCAGGCTCCTGTGGTCGCCCAGCTTAAGCAGGCAGCGCAGGGCGATACCGGCCTTACGCATGCCTGGCTCTTCACCGGGCCGCCGGGATCCGGCCGTTCAAACGCAGCCAAGGCTTTCGCCGCAGCCTTGAACTGCGAGCAGGACGACGTCACCATGCGCGGCTGCGGCCAGTGCGCGGCCTGCCACACCATCCTGGGTGAGACCCACTCGGATGTGACGTTTGTGCGGACCGAGAAGGTCACCATCACCATTGATGAAGCCCGCGAACTCGTCTCCAAGGCAGGTGATCGGCCGGCCACGGGAAGGTGGCGGATCATTGTGGTGGAGGACGCCGACCGTATGGCCGAGCGCACCACCAACGTCCTGCTGAAGGCCATTGAGGAACCCACACCCAGGACCATCTGGATGCTGTGTGCCCCCTCCCCTGCCGACGTCCTGGTCACCATCCGTTCCCGGTGCCGCCCGGTGAGCCTACGGCTTCCGCCGGCCTCCGACGTCGCTGATCTTTTGGTGAGGCGCGACGGCGTCGAACGCCAACTCGCGGACCGTGCTGCTCGTGCGGCACAAAGCCACATAGGGATCGCACGCCGGTTGGCCCGCGACGCCGATGCACGGCAGCGCCGGATGGATACCGTGCGAATACCGCTTGGTCTTCGAGGCGTCACTGCGGCAGTAATGATGGCCGAAAAGTTGGTCAAAATTGCCACCGAGGAAGCCAACAGCTCCAACGACGAACGCGACGCCGCAGAGAAGATCGCACTGCTGGCGAGCTTGGGCGCTCCCGAATCCGGCACTCTCCCGCCCTCCATGCGCAGCCAGGTCAGGCAGCTTGAGGACGACCAGAAACGGCGCGCCAAGCGCTCCATCACTGACTCGTTGGACCGCACGCTGACAGATCTGTTGTCCTTTTACCGGGACGTCCTGATCATCCAGTTGGGGAACGCGGTGGAACTGGTCAACGTTGAACTCAAGAGCGAACTGGAAGAATACGCGGGCCATTCGACGCCGGAAACCACCCTGGCCCGAATGGACGCCATCAACAAAGCCCGTGTCCGAATTACCACCACCAATGTGGCGCCGCTGTTGGCGGTCGAATCCATGGCCACGAGCCTCATCCAGCAATAGGAGAATGCATGAAGTCCGCACCCCGCCGGTCCGCCGGTACCCCTTCAAGGGACCGGTCTGCCCAGATTGATGCGGGTGGTGGTTCGGCGAGCCGGGGTGCTGCAGGGCGCAGGCCCGGCCGCGGGTTCGCGGCGATATGCGTTGCGCTTGCTTCCATGTTGGTACTGAGCGCGTGCACTGTTCCGTTCCTGCCGCCTCCCACAGCCCAGCCGTCCACCAGCACCGTGGATCCGTCCATCGCGGCCTCAGCACCTGAGGGCCTGGAGAAGTACTACTCGCAGTCCGTTGAGTGGAGCTCGTGCGAGGACGGCTTCCACTGCGGCAAGGTCCAAGTGCCCAAGGACTATGCCAATCCGGCATCAGGGGACATCACACTTTCTGTCATCAAGTTACCCAGCACCGGCAATAAGCAAGGGTCCATACTGGTAAACCCCGGCGGACCAGGTGGTTCCGGTGTGGATTTCGTCAAGGACGCCGGCAACACCCACTTCACCGAGAAGCTGCGCGCCAACTACGATGTTGTCGGTTTTGATCCCAGGGGTGTGGGCCGTTCCGCTCCGGTAACCTGCATGACCGACGCAGAACGTGATGCTGCCCGCGAAAAAGTGTTCCGCAAGAACACTGACGAAGGACTGGCCGCCGCGTTTGCCTTCAACAAATCATTGGCTGAGCAGTGCGCCCAGCAAACCGGTGATGTTCTGGGACATATAGATACCGTGAGCGCCGCCAAGGACCTGGACGTCCTGCGTGCGGTGTCGAATGATGCCAAGCTCAATTACTTGGGTTTCTCCTACGGAACATTCCTGGGTTCCACCTACGCGTCGCTCTTCCCGGACAAAGTGGGCCGGGTGGTCCTGGACGGCGCCGTGGATCCTGCTATCAGCAACGAAGAACTGACAGCGGGCCAAGCGGTCGCGTTCGAAAAGGCCTTGCGCACCTACGTGGCCAGCTGCCAACGGCAGCAACAATGCCCCCTGAGCGGCTCCGCGGATAACGGTGTTCAGGAAATCCGGGAACTCATCACCGCCGTGGACCAGAACCCCCAGACCGCCAAGGACGGCAGGTTGGTTACTGCCAACGACTTCGTCAACGGCCTCATTCTGCCCCTCTACAACGACCAAAGCTGGCCGGCCCTGACCCAGGCGCTGGACAGCGCCTTCTCCGGTGACGTTTCGCAGATGATGCGGTTGGCCGATCTTGGCGCCGACCGTGAGCCTAACGGCACCTACAGCTCCAACTCAGCTTTCGCATTCCAGGCCATCAACTGCCTGGACTACCCGGTGGTCACAGACGCAGCAGCCATGAGAGCCGAGGAAGTCCGGCTCATGCAGGAATCCCCCACGTTCGGCGCGTTCTTTGCCTACGGCGGCGTCAACTGCAAGGACTGGCCCTACCCCAGCACCCGTACCCCGGCACCGGTGGAATACAACGGATCGGCACCCATTGTGGTGGTAGGAACCACGGGCGACCCCGCAACTCCCCTCGAGTGGTCCCAGTCGCTGCGCAAGCAGCTGGGGAACGCCTCCCTCCTCACGTGGGAAGGTGAAGGGCACACAGCCTACGGCCGCGCGAACTCCTGCGTCAGCACCGCCGTCGACGACTACTTTGTTGATGGCAAACTGCCGCAGGACGGCCTCAAATGCTAGAGGTGCCTGGCTTCGCGCTTCTCCACCAGAAGCGGGAGCTGCTTGATGGAATCCACGACGACGGTGGCTCCCGCCGCACGTAGCGTCGCCTCTGAATGGGAGCCGGTGAGGACACCGGCCACGAGGGAGGCTCCCGAGCGCACGCCAGACAGCATGTCCGAACTGGTGTCGCCCACTACTGCTACTTCCCGCACGTCGTCGAGGTCCAGGGCGAGCACCGCCGTCAGGATCATGTCCGGGTAAGGCCGTCCCCGTCCGGCATCGGACGGGCACAGGCTGAGGTCCGCCAGCCCCATCCACCCGAGCGATTCCAGCACCATGTTCTGGGTGTGGCGGCCGAACCCTGTGGCCAGGCAAATCTGCATGCCTGACTCACGCATCCACAGGATGGCCTCCTCCGCCCCGTGAATGGAGCGGACACCGCCGTCCTCAATGAGCTCGTCATAGGTGTCTTCGAAAACCTTGTTGGCGCTTTCGGCCACGGCAGGGTCCTCGAAAAGGTGGCTGAAGACAGTCATTTTTGAGAAACCCATGGTGTCCCTCGCATAGCCGAGCATGCCCTCAAACTGAGTGCTTCCCGGTTCAATCCCATGATCCACAAGCGCACGGGACATGGCCCGCTCGGTACGGCCGTCATCAGTAATGGTTGTGCCCACCATGTCCACCACTGCGAGCCTCAGACGGTTCGGCGTGTGTGTGGCGGCCTTGGTTAGTGCGTCCTCCGTCATGGAGCGGCTCCTTCAGCTTGTATGTTTGGCGGGTGTGCCCCGCCACAGTTGATTCCCCAGCTTCCGGCTACCGGAAAACCACCGCCTGAACCTGGTCCGACGCGTGGATGAACATCCCCGCAACGGCCGCCGCCGCCGTCGTTTTGACCCGGGTGCGGTGCCTCTATTACAGTTATGTCTTGCGTGATCGCCCGGGAGACCGGTGATGAACGCGGTGCTTCCTTAGCTCAGTCGGTAGAGCGTTTCACTCGTAATGAAAAGGTCATCAGTTCGATTCTGATAGGAAGCTCAGAGAAAAGCCCCGCCGGCTCGTTGAACCGGCGGGGCTTTTCGTTTGCCAAGTCCGGGACGGAGCAGTCCGCGCATGGCTGATGATGGAAATATCGAACATTCCGACGCGCTGACACCGTTTTACCGGGCTGTTGATGCCACCTCGCTTGGACGTTCCATCGCCGGGGCGCGCAAAGAGGCAGCACTCACCCAGCACGATCTCGCCCTGAAACTGGGAGTCACCCGAGGAACCATCGTCCGCCTTGAAGCCGGCGGTGCAGTCTCCATGGTCGTGGCTATGCAAGCCATCAGGGCCGTGGGCCGCGACGTGGCCCTGGTGCCGCGCTTTTCGAAGCTTCAGGTGCGGCCATGAGCCCCCGCAAGACCCTTGATGTGTACCTGCGGACCTACTGAACGGCGGCACAGCTAGGCGGGTCCTGGCCCCGCAACACGAGTAGACGTCCCGCTCCTCTTGAGTGGCCATGGTCTCCACCCATCCGGGACCGCTTGGAGTCGCTCCTCAGCGGCGGCGAGTTGAGCGGGCGTGGCTCCCCAAGGACCCGAACCGCTGCGGCTGCCGGATCCGTCAGCAGCAGAGAGCGCGTATTCCGCCCACTTCTTCCGGCCCACGGGGTAGCGTTCGCCGTAACCGCCTGCTGCAACGCCAAGGACCAGCTCCTCCATGCGGGACGCTTCGCTCTCAGCGGTCTCGTCACAGGCGTCGCAGCCGCAAATGGGAAACGGGGAGTCGTGCAGCGCACCGGCATGGACCACCACGCCCTGGTAACCGGTCAACACGAACGTCAGCGGAGCGGCAAACGGGTCCCGCGGTGTCAGACGCGCGACGTCGATTACCTCGCCGGTGTTCGTGGACACGTCCGCCGCGTGGGCCGGATCCCAGCTGACATCGACGTCGTACGCGCTCTCCAGGTACTCGATCAAAGCCCGGGCCACCTTGTGGAGCCCTTCGAATCGCCCAACATGGGTTTCAACGCTGTAGGAGTTCTCTGGTGGGCTATCTACACCCCATCGGTTCCCGTAATCGACCGCTTGGCCTTCAGCGTCGCGATACTCATGCGATGACAGCTCAGGCCGCACAAAAGGTTCAATCAACTGTCCCATGGGAACCGGCCGCAATTCGGGGAGCGCGGGACCGTCCGGCTCGTCAGCTGCCCACTCCATAAGGTGCGTAAGGAGGCCCGCCACCATCCCGTCGTCGGCCTCCCTCAGCCCGTCGACCAAGCGGTCCACCGTGATCATCATGCCGCGGGCTCCTACTTCGCGGGATCCGTCCGCCATCACTGTCCAATGCGCTTCCGGGCGCATGGCCGCAATGACGTTCCCAACGAAAATGGTGGCGGCCTCGCTCAGCCCGGCGTCGCCAGAGATGGTGCCGATGTTGGAGCGAATGAATTCCAGCAACATGGCGACGTCGGAGGCAAGCTGGTCAGCGGGGACTACCCTACCTTCGCAGAACACCGCGAAGGGTGCGTACCCGGCGAGGTGCTTAACCGGAGCCTCTTCCACCGCCGCTGGCCTGTCTCGAGCAGTCCGTCGATACCGCGCAGTCCGTCGAGTCAGCACAGCTTTGCTCGAAAGCAGTGCTGGCAATCCTGATGCAGGCCCGCTAAAAACATCTTCAATTTCCCCCATGAGCCCATCCTAGGTCGAGCCCGATTGTTTGGACCCTGGACTCGGGACCAAGGGCGTCAGTGGCCCAGACGGGACATCAGCACTGCGACGGCGGCAGAGACTCCCCCGGCCAGCGAACCTTCCAGCTCGGGTGCGAAGAACGGCGAGTGGTTGACGGGGATGGGACCAGGTCCAACATGCCCGGCCGTGGGTGTGCCGCCGAACATCCAGAACACGGACGGCACGCCGATGGCGGTACCCAGGTGCCCGAAGTCCTCGCTACCCATCATGGGAGGAGTGATTTCAACAGCCTCAGGGCCAAGCGCCAGCCGCAGGGCCTCAATGACGGGAGGAACGGCGTCGGGATCGTTGAAGCATTGCGGGAAGCGGTACATCTCCTCGATGTCAGGCTTCGGCGCCCCGGATGCGGCCGCTTCGGCCTCGATGATGCGGCGTACCGCCGCGAGGACCTGGCCGCGGACGTCGTCTTCGAACGTTCGGATATTGAGCGTGAACTCGGCCGAGGCCGGGATGATGTTTTCCTTGAGGCCTGCGTGGAAGGTCCCCACGGTGACGACGGCGGACTTCCGGGGATCCAGCTCGCGGGACACAATGCCCTGCAGTCGGGTGACCATGTGGGCGGCCATGACGATGGGATCGATGGAGTCCTGCGGTTGTGAGCCGTGCGACTGTTGGCCGTGAACGGTAACCCTCAGCGAATCTGCCATCGCGGCTACCGGCCCGCTGGAAATCGCAACAGTACCCACCGGCCGGGGCATGACATGCTGCCCGAAGACCACCTCCGGCCGCGGCGCTTTGTCCCACAGTCCGTCGTCGAGCATGGCCAGCGCACCGGCGGCAGTCTCCTCGCCGGGCTGGAAGATCAGCACCAAGGTCCCGGACCACGCGTCCGGGCTGCCGGCAAGCACCTCGGCGGCACCCAGGAGGCTGGCCACGTGGGTGTCGTGGCCACAGCCGTGCATGACCGGGACCGTGGTGCCATCAGGCAGTGTGCCCGTGTCCGTGCTGGCGTAGTCAAGCCCGGTGGCTTCCTCGATGGGCAGGCCATCGGAATCGGCGCGGAAGGCCACCACGGGACCGGCGCCGTTGCGCAGGATTCCCACCACCCCTGTGCCACCGCAGCGGAAATGCTCAATGCCCAGGCTGTCCAGTTGCTCCTCGATCAGCGTGGCCGTGGCGAACTCCTGCATGGACAGTTCCGGATGTGCGTGAAGGTGGCGGTACAGGGCGTGGAGCTTGGCTGTCTGGTGGGTATCGAGCTGAAGGGCTGTGGCTGTTGACGTCATGGTTCCTGACTTTCCTTGTGGCTGTGGCGCTTTGGCTTGGTGCATGCGAAGTGGGCGCTGCTACTCGATGTGAATGGGCTTCGCCTCGGCAATGGTGCTCTTTCCGCGGAAAAACCACGCCAGCAGGATGGTGCCGAGCACTGCGATGGCGGTGGACACCATGGCGAGCGAGGGCACCAGCGGCAGCACAACGAAGACGACGACTGCCGAGACCAGCAAAGCGAACACGGTGGTGCGGGGTTGCTTCATGGACACAATGGCCTGCACCAGCACGGCTCCCAGGACGGTGGGCAGCACGTAGAGCCGGGTGACGAGCAGGACCGACGGCGGGATGACGCTGATCAGCCAGCTGCCCAGGAGACCGACGAAGATCGCCAAGGAGATCAGGTGGACAACTGCTGCGCCGCAGATAGCAACGACGGCGGCAAGTTCCGCCCGCTTGCTGCCCGGCTTTGCACCGATGTTGGTTTGGGCGATCAATGCCGCTGGAAGGAGTTTGTTGGAGATGTTGCCAATCATGAACGCCTGGTACATCGCGGCCGGGCCCAGGATGGGATAGTACGTGAGGGGTTCCACGATCCAGATGATGCCGAACGTTGCGGCAACTGCCGCGAAGGCAATCCAAAGCTGGGCGGGGCCAATATCCAGTCCGGTAGCGAAAACTAGGTACAGCGGACCCGCTACGGAAATCAGGAGGCCGGCGATCATAGTGATCTGGCCCCAGCGGGACGTGGTGCGGTTGAAGTCCGCCATGGCGGTGTTGTTTGTGGTTGGAGCAGAAGTGATGGAAGACATGAGGGGTGTTCCTTTCGGGCTCAGGGAATGACGACGTCGTGCGGCTTGCGGCAAGCGGACTTAGGCGCCGACGGCCAGGTAGGCGGCACCCAGGCCAATGACGATCGAGATTCCGAGACCCCATTCACGTAACCAGCTCTTGCCGAGTTTTTTGGCCAGCAACAGGCAGGTGCCCATGACCGCTGCCGAGACGACGAAGGACAGCACGTGGATTCCAGATTTTGGTAGTTCGGTGAGTCCCAGGCAGGAAAAGGCACCGATCAATGCCGCTGCCGGGACAATGGCCATGGCGGCGGGGTTCACGGAGCGGATCTTGGCGTCACCTTTGCGGAGCAGCGGAGTCAGGATCAGGGTGGCGAGCATCCACATGGCACCGCCGATGCTCATGGCGAAGAACGCGACGGCGAAGACGCTTTGGGTGTAGCTGGCATCGCCGAGCTTGGCGCCCATGGAACCTGCCGCTATGCCGGCGGCCGAAACATCGTAGGCGGCTGAGCCGATCAGGCCGATCCTGGACAACACTGCCGGCGCCCCGAAGAGACCCAGCAGCGCGATGGCCACCAGCGATACCGCCAGGGAGGGACCAATGGCCGATACAGCGCCGGAGCGGAATGAGGTCTTGATGTCCTGCGCACTCATGTCCGCGGACGGAGCGGCCCGCCGGGCGGCCTTCATGAAGATGACGGACTGAATGATGATCACGCCGAAAACGCCTGCCACGCAGATCCACAGGACGGGATTGTTGGCGATAGCCAGGATGTCCGTTGAGTCGTTGGGGGCGAGCGGTTGAAGAGCCAGGGGTTGGTGCATGGGAACCTCCGGTGTTGGCCCCTGAGCAAGTCCGCGTTCAAACCACGCTGTTCGGATGCGGCGCTCCAGGGCAAAGCCTACCCAGCAACCAGATCGGCCAGTGGGTAACAAACACCTTCCGCTATGAGCCGGATCACACACAATAGCTGACGAAATCAGCCTGGGTGGTGGCTGAATCAGTCAAAGCTTGCCCTGGGCCGATTCAGGGCTTCCCCCGGTCAATGTGACCCGGCACACTTTCAGGCAGTAGCAATCCAGCAAAGGAGCACCATGCCTGACACCCTTGGCGACCTGTCCGCCGTCGAACTTTCCGCAGCGATTCGCACCAAGAAAGTCTCGGCTCGCGAAGCATTGGCCGACCACCTGAACCGCATTTCCGAGATAAATCCGGTGGTCAACGCAGTGGTGACCCTCGACGCTGAAGGTGCCCACTCCCTGGCACACCGTGCCGATCAGCTCACAGCTTCCGGCGCGGAACTACCACCCCTTCATGGGGTGCCCATGACCCACAAGGACACCAACAACACTGCAGGGATGCGCACCACCCAAGGCTCGCTGGCCTTGCGGGACTTCGTCCCCGACGCCGACGACCTCATCATCGCGCGATTGAAGGCGGCCGGAGTGGTCAGCACGGGAAAGTCCAACGTTCCCGAATTCGGCGCCGGCTCCCACACGTTCAACGACCTCTTCGGGACCACCACCAACCCCTACGCACCAACACTGAGTGCCGGCGGCAGCAGCGGCGGTGTGGCCGCCGTCGTCGCCTCCCGCGTCCAGAGCATCGGCGACGGCAGCGACATGGGCGGATCGCTCCGAATCCCGGCCTCCTTCTGCAATGTGGTGGGCTTCAGGCCTTCGACGGCGGTGATCCCCATGCCGTCCGACGTCAACGCCTATGCGTGGCTCGGAAGAACCGGCCCCATGGCCCGGAGCGTAGAAGACATCGCCTTATTCATGTCCGTGACTGCGGGCAGCGACCCTCGCGTTCCCCATCCCTTCGGATTGGACCCCGAGGTGTTTCGATCCACCTTGGAGACCGACATGCGAGGTGTGCGGATCGGCTGGTCCCGCGACTTCGGCATCGGAGTACCCGTGGACCCGGAGATCGTGGATCATCTGGAGCGGCAATTGGGGATCTTCGAAGATCTTGGGGCAATCGTTGAGGAAGCAGCCCCGGATTTCAGCGAAGCAGACCTGGTGTTCGGCAACACCCGTGCCCTGGACTTCGCGGCCGGTCTTGGGCCGCTCCTGGAGCGCGCCGGTGATGTCATCAAGCACGAAGTCCACTGGAACGTGAAGAAGGGATTCGCCCTCACGTCACGGGATGTCATTGAAACCGCAGCCGCCCGTACCCGCCTGGAATTGAGCGTGCAGGAGTTCTTTGGACGGTACGATCTTTTCGCCAGCCCCTGCGCCCAGGTGCTCCCCTTTGATGCCACCCTCCGGTACCCCGCGGACATAGCCGGGACGGCCTCGGAAACATACTTGGATTGGATGCGATCAGCCTGCCTCCTGTCCGCAACCGGTCTGCCTGTGCTCAGTGTTCCCGCGGGATTCAGCTCGGCCGGTCTACCCATCGGTCTGCAGCTCGCCGGCAATCACTACACGGATATGCAGCTGCTCCGCTATGGCCGGGCCTTCGAGCAGCAGACGGGGTACGCCGCCGTCGCCCCTGTTGTCACAGCAGGCCAGAAGCCCCTTACAACTGTGCGCGCATAACCCTGCCGCCGCGCTTCCGTGCATCAAGAAGGATGGACACATCCACGCCAGCGGCGTTTTGTGCCCATTCGGAGGTAGTGATGAAGCGGTACAGGTCGGTCATATCTTCCACGGTCACATCTGCCATGATCTGGTAATTCCCGGCGATCGCCGCGGCATATCGGACAGTGGGAAGCTCGGCCAAACTCTTCCCCACGTGTTCAACGTGCTGCGGCGAGGCGCGGATCCAGAGCAGCGCTTCAACGCCAAGACCAAAGGATGAGGGCTCTACGATCGCCCTTAAATGGACTTGGTTATTGGTCAGCAACCATTCGCTGCGACGGCGGGCAGTCGCCTCTGAAACACCAACCCGGCGGCCCAAAGCTTCAAAACTCATCCGGCCATCGGCGCACAGCGCGTCCACGAGCTCGTTGTCCTGACGGCTCAAATCCTGTCGCGGCACCAGGGCGCCCGAATCCTGGGTGAATGTTGAACGGAGTGCCTCGGCTTTGTCTGCGGTGAGAATTTCCGGCCGCCAGCCGCGGATGGTCCGGAAGTACCGAAGCACGGGATAGCTGGTGGAATCACGCAAGCCAAGGGTGGCCGGCAGCTCATCGGACAGAACCTCGCCCATGCGCGACGGTTCAGTGAGTACCTCGGCTACGCAGTCACTGGTACCTGTGGTGGTGTAAACGAAGGTGGTGTCGGAGCGCTGCGAAAGCGCGTGGACTGCGGCACGCACTGTGCCGGGCATGCACCGCATTTCCACCAGCACTACCGATGGTTTAGGGCGGATTCCCACCACGGCCACCGCACCGGATTCCAGCAACTGCGATCCCCTGCGGGCAACAGTTCGTTCTGCTTCCCCTAAGACGGCGGCCATCTTCCGCCACGGGCACCGCGGATCGAGTTGCAGGGCAGCAACAATCTGCCGCTCCAATGGGTCAAACACCACCATGCCAACTCCGTCCGTCTGCGTCGCTCAATTTGACCACGGACTCCGGCGGCACTGCGTCGGCGAAGGCGAGTGGCGCCGTCGAGCCTTAACGGCAAGTGCCCCGCCCCCGTATAGGGGCCGGGGCACTTGCGGTCAACCTGGTTTAGGCTTGGATTTAGGCGAAGTCGGAGACTGCCGGGTCCGGGCCGATGCGGCCCTCGGCACCGCGGTCCAAGCCGTTGAGGGCCTCGACGTCGGTGGCGTCCAGCGTGACGTTGAGCGCCGCGTAGTTTTCCTGAATGCGGGACTCCGTGACGGACTTGGGGATCACCACGTTGCCGATAGCCAAGTGCCAGGCGATGATGACCTGGGCCGGGGTGGCGTCATGCTTGGCAGCAATCTCAGCCACGGTTGCGCTCTCGAGGAGTTCGCCGCCTTGGCCCAGCGGGGACCATGCCTGGGTGAGGATTCCCTTGGAAGCATTGAATTCGCGAAGGTCAGCCTGGTTGAAGAACGGGTGCAGCTCCACCTGGTTGATGGCCGGAATAACGCCGGTCTCATCAATGATGTGCTGCAGGCCTTCCTTGGTGAAGTTGGAAACACCAATGGACTTGACCCGGCCGCGCTTCTTGAGCTCGATCAGGGCCTTCCAGGTGTCCACGTACTTTTCCTGCTTGGGCTGCTGCCAGTGAATCAGGTAAAGGTCCAGGGTCTCCAGGCCGAGGCGGTCCATGGACTCTTCAAAGGCCGCAAGGGTGGATTCGTAGCCCTGGTCCGCGTTCCACAGCTTGGTGGTGATGAAGATTTCCTCGGCGGAAAGACCGGAGGAAGCAATGGCACGGCCGACGCCTGCCTCATTGCCGTAGATCTTGGCGGTATCGATGTGGCGGAACCCGGCCTCGAAAGCCTGACGTACTACCTTTTCGGCTACATCGTCTTCAACTTGCCACACCCCGTAGCCGAGCTGGGGGATGGTGTTGCCGTCGTTGAAAGTAAGTGTTGGTGACGAAGTCATGTCTGCCATCCTGCCACCACACGGTCTCCAAAAGGGCTGAATACTACGCGGATCAGCTATGCGCTTAACTTCTTGCATGCAGGGAATAAAGGCGCACGCGTGTAGTTGCGCACGCGCGGCATTACGTTGAGACTGTGCTCAGGCGCCGAGTTGGCGCTCCGCGTCAGCAACCTGCTCGAACACCGACTCTGCCCGGCGCCGAACTGACAACGCACCAACCGGCACAGGCCCCACGGCCAACCTCAACATGGCCGCAGCCTCAGCCGTTGTGGCCAAGGAGTTTCCCGCCTTGGACAAGGCGCGGTGCACTCCGGCGAGTGATCCCGGAACATCCAGCCCATCACTTGGGGACCGTTTCTGCGCCTCGACGCAGATAATCCTCACCCGTGCAGATAATTCCGCCAGCTCGTTGGCTATCTCTACGAGCTCGTTGTAGAGCTGCTCATCATCGACGCCCTCAAGGACTTGGTGGTACCGGTCCAGTCCCCGGTGGAATCGGTCATGGGCACGGCGCCACAGCCCTTTGCCAAGCTCCAGATCGTCCTTCCGCCCTTGCCGGACGGCCCCAAAGAAACCCACCTGCGAACTCAGAGGTACTGACCCGGGCCGTGATCGGGGTCTTCCCTGCGGCCCTGGGAGGCAGGGCCGGGCGCACCCGGTGCAGCCGCCCGCTGCGGTTGACCGTTCTCGCCAATGATGATGCCCGGCGCAATGACAGTTCCCGGCGGGAGCTGACGGAGTTGCATCTGTGCGGCCGAGTGCTCCTTGGCGGCCTGCTGCGCGGCGATCGCTGCCTGAATACCGTGGAACAAGCCCTCCAGCCAGCCAACGAGTTGTGCCTGAGCGATGCGCAGCTCCGCATCGGAGGGCGCTTTCTCGTCAGGGAAAGGCAAGCTGATCCGCTCCAGCTCCTCGATGAGTTCCGGAGCCAGTCCATCCTCGAGTTCCTTGATGGACCGCTCGTGAATCTCAGCAAGCCGGCCGCGCGCAGCGTCGTCCAAAGGCGCGGACTTTACTTCTTCAAGGAGCTGCCGGACCATGGTGCCGATCCTCATCACCTTGGCCGGCTCATCAACAAGTTCGTGAAGGTTACCTTTGGGTTTGGCATCGTTCGCCACCTCCTCCTCCACCACCTCGTCCTCCAAAGGGTGCTGTCCCCCGGGCTTCTCAAGGCCCTCGTCCAGCGTGGTTCCCTCCACAGGGGTGTCGTCCGAAGCCTCATCCTTGGGCTGAATGTTGTTCAGATCGCTCATCCGTTCATACTCTCACGTGCTTCACGCGTACCCCTGTCCGTGGCCCCGATTTTAGACTTCGTTCGTAGCGAAACTTTGCACCGGCTGATTACCTCAGCAGCACCTGCCTTGGGGGTTGCTGTCCTGCCGGTCCATTCTGTCCCGCCAAAACTCGCGTTCAGTCATGACGGAACCGGAATGGCCGCTGGCTTCGAAGTGCTCAAGGTACTTCCGGTACGCATCAGCACCCATGAGCGAGCCCATGTAGGTGGCGAAGCCCCGAAGGCCCCTAACGACGGCGTTCATCAGTGATGGCCGGCCTTCTGGGTCCGTTTCTCCGCAGGCAGGGCGTTCCATTCTGCGAGCAACTTTTTCTCGACCTGAGTGGGAAACAGCCCTGCCGGTGCGAACACCCTGGAAGGAACGGGCGGGTCTTCGTGGTCCTGGCCTCCGCCTGCGCGGATTGCCTTGATGGTGGCCAGGAGAGCGGCGATGATCACGATGATGCTCAGTGTCACGAAAATGACCGAAAGCACTCCCTGGATCATGGTGTTGCGGACCACGGCTTCCATGGCAGCCACGGTCTTGGCAGTGCCAAACTCGGTCTTTCCATCAGCCAGAGCCTTGGAGAACGCCTGGTTGTTGGCGAAGTAGCCCACGGCCGGGACCGGCGAGAAAATCTTGTGGAAACTGGCGGTGATGGTCACCACGGCCGCGAAAGCCAGCGGAACAGCCACGATCCACAGCCATTTGAACACTCCACGTTTGGCAGTGATGGCAAGGCACACAGCCAGTGCAATGGCTGCCAGCAACTGGTTGGCGATGCCGAACAGCGGGAACAGCGTGTTGATGCCACCCAGCGGATCGGTGACACCCATGATCAGCACCGCGCCCCACGCCGCCACCATGATGGCCGTGCACAGCCAGGCACCCGGGCGCCATGAGGCTTCCTTGAACTTGGGAATGAAGTTGCCGATTGAGTCCTGCAGCATGAACCGGGCGACGCGGGTTCCGGCGTCGACGGCGGTGAGGATGAACAGTGCTTCGAACATGATGGCGAAGTGGTACCAGAAAGCCATCATTCCAGGTCCGCCGATGAACTGCTGCATGATGTGGGCCAACCCGACAGCCAAGGTGGGAGCGCCGCCGGAACGGGAAATGATGCTTTCCTCGCCCACGTCCTTGGCGGTCTGAGCCAGCACGTCCGGGGTAATGTTGACGTTGGCTAGGCCAAGGCTGTTGACCCATTGCGCCGCAGATTCCACGGTGCCGCCGGTGAGGGCCAGCGGTGCGTTCATGGCGAAGTAGATGCCACGGTCGATCGAGATCGCGGCGACCAAAGCCATGATGGCCACGAAGGATTCCATCAACATGCCGCCGTAACCGATGAAGCGCGTTTGCCGCTCCTTCTCGATCAGCTTGGGCGTGGTTCCGGACGAAATGAGCGCGTGGAACCCGGACAGGGCGCCACAGGCGATGGTGACAAAGAGGAACGGGAACAGGGCACCGGAGAACACCGGGCCGTTTTCCCGGCCGGCGAACTCGCTGAACGCAGGGACAGTGATTTCCGGCCTGACCACGATGATCGCGAGCGCCAGCATCACGATAACGCCGATCTTCATGAATGTGGAGAGGTAGTCGCGCGGAGCAAGAAGCAGCCAGACGGGCAGGATCGCGGCGATGAAACCGTAAATGATGATGCCCCAGGCAATGGTGACCTTATCCAGGTGGAAGAAGGCCGCACCCCACTCGGTACCGGCTACAGCACCGCCACCAATGATGGCTGCCATCAGGAGCACGAAGCCGATGATGGACACCTCCATCACCTTGCCCGGCCGGATGAACCGCAGGTAGACACCCATGAACAAAGCGATGGGAATAGTCATTCCCACTGAGAACACGCCCCACGGGCTTTCACCAAGGGCGTTGACCACTACCAAAGCAAGGATGGCCACAATGATGATCATGATCAGCAGCGTGGCCACCAAAGCCGCCGTACCGCCGATGACGCCGAGTTCCTCGCGGGCCATTTGGCCAAGTGAACGGCCACCGCGGCGCATGGAGAAGAACATGACCAGGTAGTCCTGAACGGCACCGGCAAGAACGACGCCGATGATGATCCAGATAGTGCCGGGAAGGTAGCCCATCTGCGCTGCGATAACGGGTCCCACCAGCGGTCCGGCGCCGGCAATGGCGGCGAAGTGGTGGCCGAACAACACGTTCCTGTCAGTGCGGACGTAGTCCTTGCCATCAGCTTTGTACTCAGCAGGAGTGGCGCGGCGATCATCCGGCTTCAGCAGGTAACGCTCAATGACTTTGGAGTAGAAGCGGTAACCGATGAGGTAGGTGCAAACTGCCGCGAAGACGAACCAGATGGCATTGACGGTTTCGCCGCGCACCAGTGCGAGCATGAACCACGCCACCGCTCCGAGCAGCGAGATGGCAATCCAGAGACCGATCTTGGCGGGGGTCCACCGGCGTTCCTCCGCTTCACGCACGGAGTCGTCCACAGCCGGAGGAGGCAGCGTGGGATCCAGGCCTTCCGCGACTCCGGATTGGTTAGAAATCTTGCCCATGTCTCCTCCTTGAGAACTGCTGCGGTGATGGGTACTGCTGAAGTTCAAACTGTTGCGGTGGGGACCGCTGCGTCAGCTACTTCTCCTCACCTTAACAACCGACACGGACAGGATAAGGCGGTACACGCCAATCGTCTGCAGGTACGCGGTGAACGGTCATTCCCCTACGCCGGGCGTTAGCCCTGCCGCCGGGGAGGAGCTGCTTGGCTCGATTCCCCACTTAGCTGGCCTTGCACCATGCGGGCCTCACAGAGATCCAACCAACGAACTTCCGCTTCAGCTTGGAAAATCAAGGAATCGAGCACCAATAGCCATGCGGTATCCGAGGACCGTTGATTGGCCGAGACCGTTTTTCTGGCCTGCGTGTGCTCCTGAAGGGCCTTGACCGAGACTTCTCGCTGGGACTGGATCACCGCCGAAGTATCCACGCCCGGAAGCGTCACTGCGAGCGCCAACTTGATGGCAATCTCGTTTCGCGGAGGATTGCCGCGGTCCACTGCGCCGGCGAACCAGGCCCCGGCTTCCTCAGCCCCGGCGTCAGTGATGCTGTAGATGACGTGCCCGCCGCCGTCGTCGCCGTCTTTGCTCACCAGGCCGTCGCGTTCAAGCCTGTCCAACGTGGTGTAGACCTGGCCGATGTTCAACGGCCATGCGGCACCTGTACGGTCCTCGAATTCGACACGCAGCTCGTAGCCGTACCGCGGCTGGTCCTGGAGCAGGGCCAGCAGGCTGTGCCGGATGGACATGTGGCTCCTCACTGCTGTAGGACGGATGAACGCAAATGCTGCTCAGAGGAGCAGAAGGACCTTCCCTATGTGCTCGCCGGAGTCGAAGTACTGGTGAGCTTCGCGAACCTGCTCCAGGGGGAAGGACTTGGCCACGAGGGGCCGGATCCTGCCATCGGTAAGCATGGGCCAGACGAACTCGCGGACCGCAGCCATGATGATTCCCTTTTCAGCGACCGGCCTCGGCCTCAGCGCTGTTCCGATGACGGCGGCCCTTTTGCTGAGGAGTTGCCCGAGGTTGATCTCTGCCTTGGTTCCGCCTTGCAGGCCGATGACGATGAGGCGCCCGTAGTCCGCGAGCGCATCGATGTTCTGCTGCAGGTATTTGGCACCCACGACGTCGAGGATCACGTCCGCGCCGTTGCCTCCGTTGTGTGCCTTGAGACTTTCAGCAAAGTTTTCCTCGGTGTAGTTGATGGCGATATCGGCGCCGAGGAACGCCTTGGCTGTACCGACCTTTTCATCAGTGCCTGCCGTGGTTGCCACCTTAGCGCCATATGCTTTGGCCAGTTGGATGGCCATGGTGCCGATCCCGCCGGTTGCGCCGTGGATGAGTACGGTCTCGCCGGGTTGCAGCTGTGCAGTCATGATCAGGTTGGAGTACACAGTGGCTGCAACTTCAGGCAGGGAGGCTGCTGTTACCAGGTCCACGCCGTCGGGAACCCGCAGTACTTGCTCCGCCGGGACTGCCACCTGCTGGGCGTAGCCACCGCCGGACAACAGTGCCACTACCTTGTCTCCCACGGAGAATGCTCTGGTGACGCCGGGGCCGAAGGCGGCAATGCGGCCGGATACTTCCAGGCCTGGTACTTCCGATGCCCCCGGCGGCGGCGGGTAGAACCCCCTGCGCTGCTGGACATCGGCACGGTTCAACCCCGCAGCCACGACGTCGATCAGGACCTCGCCCTCGCCGGGCACCGGAGAAGGGACCTCGCGGATTTCGAGGACTTCGGGCCCGCCCGGCTCTGAGATGTAGACGGCTTTCATGACGAACTCCCGGTTTCTTGCTTGTCCTCCAAGCCCCGGGGCAGGGGTTGGAATACGTGATGTTTTGGAACAGCCAACTCCCTATGAAACACTACTAGGCGAGGAAGGTTGTCCGAGCGGCCTAAGGAGCTGGTCTTGAAAACCAGTGTGCGGTAACCCCGTACCAAGGGTTCAAATCCCTTACCTTCCGCAAGAGGATGCCCCGGGTCTCAGGACCCGGGGCATTTTTGTGTCTGCGGGAGGCTCCCGTGCGGAACTGAGAACTGACAACCGGAAGATCATTGAAACTGTCAGAGGCCCCGCATAGTGTTCTTTCTGTCTCCACACCGCAGACATCAGCCGCAGCTTTCGCCGCGGCATAACAACAGGAGCCTCACCTATGCCTAAGCCTGACATCACTCCCGGTTCCCCTTGCTGGATCGACCTCGTGACGTCCGATACGGAAAAGGCCAAGGCCTTCTACACGGCACTTTTCGGCTGGACATATGAAACCGGAGACCAGGAAAAGTACGGCGGCTACATCACAGCTTCCAAGGACGGCCGGATGGTTGCCGGCATCATGGAGAAGCAGGCGGACATGGGTGCCATGCCGGATGTTTGGTCCACCTACCTGCGCACCGATGACATCGCAGCCACCACTAAGGCAGCGGCAGCCAACGGCGGACAAGTGCTCCTGGAACCCATGGAGGTCCCTGAGCAAGGCAGCATGGCCATGTACGGGGATGCCTCCGGTGCCGCCATTGGCGCCTGGCAGTTCGGCGAAATGAAAGGCTACGAGGTAGCGGCGGAAGCGGGAGCTCCCGCCTGGCACGAACTTCTTACCAAGGACTACGAGTCCGCTGTCACCTTCTACCAGAGGGTCTTCGGCTGGGACACGGCAGTCATGAGCGACACCCCGGAATTCCGTTATGTAACGCTTGGCGCCGGTGATGACGCCAAGGCAGGCATCATGGATGCCTCCGGTTTCCTGCCCGAACAGGTCCCCTCAATGTGGAGTGTGTACTTCGCGGTGGAGGACACAGACGCCAGCGTGGAGCAAGCCGCGGCTCTCGGTGCCACCGTCATGCAGCCTGCGGAGGACACACCTTTCGGTCGGTTGGCCACGTTATCGGACCCCACCGGAGCTGTCTTCAAGGTCATCCAGGACTTGGGCCAGACCGCCTAGTCGTCCAAGTATTTGGGCCGTAGCACGGTCCCTCATTGTTGACCCCGGGTCAACCCTCCATTCATCCGTTCGTGTTCAGCTAGGTCCGAGGCAGCTTTACCCGGGAGTAACGTCCCGGCACTCGCCCACTTCACAAGAGAGTGGGCGCGATTCATGGAGCCCCACAGGGCTCACTGATGAAAGTTCAAGCGGATGAAACTTATGCATTGGAAATACTTGGCGGGAACGGTCCTGTCAGTCGGGTTGTTTGCAGCCCCGCTGACAGCCGTCCCGGCCGTGGCCGCGGATGACCCAGTCGCCGCCGCCACCTCCCCGGTGGTGATCAACGAGGCCTACCTCAGTGGCGGAAGCAGCGGAGCCGCCTTCAAGAATAAATTCGTGGAGCTCTACAATTCCTCAGACGCACCCGTCAGTCTGGCGGGCTGGTCGCTGCAGTACAGGTCTGCCACGGCTACGGCAGCGCCCACGGGGATCACTCCATTGACCGGCAGCATTCCCGCCAAGGGGTACTTCCTGGTCAAGGGCGCCACCAATAGCGGTACTTCCACGGCACCGGATCTACCTGCCGCGGACGTTCAGGCAACCGGCACGCTGAACCCCGGCGGGACCGCCGGAACACTGATTCTGGCCAAGCAGCCAACCGCCATCACTCCCCTTCCGGCGGGCTCGGTGACGGGCAACGCCGCCATCGCCGACCTCCTCGGCTACGGCACCTCGAACACTTTCGAGACCGCCGGTGCCACAGCACCCACCAGCAATACGGACGTAAAGAGCCTCAACCGCACCAACGGTGTGGACACCGACTCCAACGCCGTTGACTTCAGCATCAGCGCCACCATCACCCCCACTGCCGCCAACGGCGGCGGGACTCCCCCTGTTGATCCCCAACCGGAGCCCGGAGTTAAGGCCATTGCCGAAATTCAGGGAACCGGTCCCGCCAGTCCCTTCGTGGGCAGCACCGTGACCACCAGCGGCAAGGTCACTGCCGTCTACGCAACCGGCGGTTTCAACGGCTACTACGTCCAGACCCCCGGAAGCGGCGGCGAAAGCGCCGGGGCGGCAAGGACGGCGTCGGACGCTGTGTTCGTCTATTCACCCTCGACGACGGCGGCAGTCCAGCCCGGCGACTACGTGCAACTCACCGGTGTCGTCAGCGAATTCGCCAACCAAACGCAGCTCACCGTTGAGGCGGCGGGGTTGAAGAAGCACACCGAGCCGGCACCGGAGGTCAAGTCCACGCCGTTCACTTTGCCAGCCAATGAGGCCGCGCGGGAAAGTCTGGAGGGCATGCTCCTGGCTCCTCAGGGTGACTTCACGGTCACGGACAACTACTCCCTGAACCAGTACGGCGAGATCGGCCTCGCGGCCGGCACATCCCCTCTGGTCCAGCCAACGGCGGTGGCCACCTACGGTTCGCCGGAGTACGCGGCCGTGGTAGCGGACAACGCCCTGCGCGGCATCAAGCTCGACGACGGCGCATCCACCAACTTCCTCAAGGACGCCACCACCAAGGCCCAGCAACTGCCGTACCTGACCACATCAGACCCCGTACGCGTGGGCTCCCCCGCGCGGTTCCGGACCGACGTCATCCTGGGCTACGGCAACAACTCCTGGAAGTTCCAGCCACTTACCGCGTTGACTGCGGCCAACGCTGACTCTGTCCAGCCGGCGAGCTTCACCGCCACCAGGCCCGAGGGTCCAGCGGATGTTGGAGGCAACCTCAAACTGGCTTCCTTCAATGTGCTGAACTACTTCCCCACCACCGGTGACCAACTGGCTGGCTGCGTCTTCTACACTGACCGCGACGGGAACCCCATCACGGTCAAGGAAGGCTGCAACGCCCGCGGCGCTGCCAATGCCGAGAACTTCGAGCGCCAGCAGGCCAAGATCGTGGCCGCCATCACCAAGTCCGGCGCCGACGTCGTGTCCCTTGAAGAGATCGAGAACTCGGCTCAGTTCGGCAAGAACCGTGACGACGCTCTGTCCAAGCTGGTGGACGCCCTCAACGTCAAGACCCCCGGCGTCTGGGACTACGTGCGGACACCCGCCAACGCTCCCCCGCTGAGCGACGAGGACATGATCCGCACCGCATTCATCTACAAGAAGGCAGTGGCCGAGCCCGTGGGCGAGTCCATCATCCACAACGACACCGTGGCGTTTGCCAGTGCGCGCAAGCCGCTGGCACAGGCATTCAAGCCGGTTGGCGGCGCTGACGATAAGAAGTTCATCGCAATCGTGAATCACTTCAAATCCAAGGGCTCCGCAGCAACCCCGGACGACACGGACAAGGGCCAGGGTGCCTCGAACACTGCCCGCACCAAGCAAGCAGAATCCCTGCTCACCTTTTCCAAAGACCTCCAGGCCTCCAAGGGCACGGACAAGGTCTTCCTGATCGGCGACTTCAACGCCTACGCCAAGGAAGACCCCATCAACGTCCTCACCGGAGCCGGCTACACCGACCTCGAGGTAGGAACAGGCAAGCACTCGTACCTCTTCGGCGGCATGGTGGGCTCCCTGGACCATATCCTCGCCTCCCCTGCCGCCCACAAGGTGGTCACCGGAACCGACATCTGGAACATCAACTCCGTGGAGTCCGTCGCACTGGAATACAGCAGGTATAACAACAATGTGACCAACTACTATGCCGCGGACGAGTTCCGGGCCAGCGACCACGACCCCGTGGTGGTGGGCCTGAATCTCACTGCCGACCAAGCGGCAACTGTTGACCTGCAATTCCTGGGTATCAACGACTTCCATGGCCGGATCGACTCCAACACAGTCCTCTTCGCCGGAACAGTTGAGAAGCTCCGCGCGGCAGCTGCCCCCGGCGCTACGGCCTTTATTTCCGCCGGCGACAACATCGGTGCTTCCCTCTTCGCTTCCTCGGTAGCGAAGGACCAGCCCACCATCGACGTCCTGAACACGCTCGATCTGCAGGCTTCCGCTGTGGGCAACCACGAGTTCGACGGCGGTTGGGCGGACCTGCGGGATCGCGTTGTTGCTGGAGGTACCAACGCACAATTCGCCTACCTGGGTGCGAATGTTTACCAGAAGGGCACCACCACTCCTGTCCTGCCGGAGCACAAGGTCATGGACATGAACGGCATGCGGGTAGCGGTGATTGGCACCGTCACCCAGGAAGTTCCTTCCTTGGTGACGCCGGCCGGAGTTGCGGACCTGGAGTTCGGCGATCCTGTAGAAGCCATCAACAGGGTGGCCGCAAAGATCAAAGCTGAAAACCTGGCCGACCTCATCATCGTGGAAAACCACGACGGCGCTGCTTCCGGAACGCCTGAAGGTGCCACATTGGAGCAGGAAGTTGCAGCCGGCGGACCGTTTGCCAAGCTCGTCAACGAAACCACTCCTGACGTCGCCGCCATCTTCACCGGGCACACCCACAAGGAATACGCCTGGGATGCCCCCGTACTGGACACCAACGGCCAGCCCACCGGTACGACCCGCCCAATCGTCCAAACCGGCAATTACGGTGAAAACGTGGGAAGCGTGACCCTTACGGTGGACACGGCAAGCAAAACGGTGACGGCCTACAAGGCCGCAGTCGTGGACCGGACCACCGACACCGCGGAAAGCCTTGTTGCCGCCTACCCACGGGTGGCTGCTGTGAAGACCATCGTGGACAAGGCCCTCGCGGAGGCTGCTGTCATTGGCAACCAGCCCGTAGGCGCAGTGACCGCTGATATCACCACTGCGTTCACCCCGGATCCGACGGGCGGCGCCCCCAAGCGGGACGACCGCGCCAACGAGTCCACGCTCGGGAACCTGGTGGCGGACTCCCTGGTGGATACGCTCAAGGCGCCCGAACTGGGTGAGGCTGAGATCGGCGTCGTGAACCCCGGCGGGCTGCGTAACGAGCTGTACTACGCGCCGGACGGGACCATCACCTACGCCGAAGCCAATGCGGTCCTGCCGTTCGTGAACAACCTCTGGACCACGTCCCTTACCGGTACACAGTTCAAGACGCTTCTGGAGCAGCAGTGGCAGACCAACGCTGACGGCACCATCCCCAGCCGCCCTTACCAGCAGCTGGGCGTGTCCGAGAACGTAAAGTACACCTACGACGCCGCTCGCCCTGCCGGGGACCGCATCACCGGCATCTGGGTGAACGGAGCCGTGATCGATCCTGCCAAGCAGTACAGGATCGGAACCTTCAGCTTCCTGGCAACCGGAGGCGACAACTTCCGGATCTTCAAGGAGGGCAGCAACACGAAGGACACCGGCCTGGTGGACCGTGACGCGTGGATCAAATACCTGCGCGAACACAACCCTGTCTCGCCGGACTTCGCACGCCGTTCCGTCGCCGTGGCCAACACAACTGCGGCTGAGGTGAAGGCCGGAGACCCCTTCGCCCTGGCTGTCTCCAAGCTGAACCTCACCTCCATCGGCAGCCCCGCCAACGCAACGCTGAACGCGGTGTTCGTTGATTCCAAGGGTGCAGCAGTTGCGCTCGGCCCGGTCCCCGTTACCACGGGCGCCGCCACGGTGGACCTCAAAGTTCCCGCGGCGGCAGCTGCAGGTACCGGAACCTTGGTGCTCACCGCCGTCGAAAGCGGAACCGTGGTGAAGGCGCTGGTGCAGGTGGCGGAAAGCGGTCCGAACCCGCCGCAGTGCACCGCACCAACCAAACCGTCCAAGTGGTACGACGTCGCGGGATGGCTCAGGTACGCGTTTGCATGGCTGGAGTATCAGAGATGCCTGAGGGGATAACCCACCCCTGAGGTAAACAACAAAAAAGGCCGGGCACTTCACGAATTTCCGTGAAGGACCCGGCCTTTTGCTGCTTATTGAGCTATTTGTTTGCTGGTTCCGGTTCCTGGATCCTGTCCGCGTCCCGCTGGAGCTCAGCCTTGAACTCTTCATAACGGGCCAAGTGTGCGGGGCGACGGCGAAGAATCAACCAAGCGACCCCCAGAATTACGAACCACACCGGCGTGGCCAGGAGGGCGGCGAGTGTATCCGGTTGCGTGGTCAAGGCCCACAAAACGAAGGCAAAGAACCCGAACACTATCCATACCATCACCACTCCACCTGGCATCTTGAACGCCGAGGATTCGTGCAGGTGCGGGCGGCGCTTCCGGAAGGCCAGGTAACTGGCCAGAATGATGGACCACACGAAAACGAAGCAGACAGCGGACACGGTGGTCACCATGTCGAACGCCTTGCCGATATCCGAGCCCGCGTACATGAGGATGACACCGGACAGCAGCAGGATGCAGGAAAGGAACAGGGCATTGCGGGGCACTTTGCGTCCGGAGAGTGAGCCGAACACCTTGGGGGCGTCGCCCTCCTGTGCCAGCCCGAACACCATGCGGGACGTGGAGTAGATGCCCGAGTTGGCAGAGGACATTGCGGAGGTCAGCACCACGAGGTTGACGATCGTAGCCGCTGCGCCGAGGCCGGCCAGGGAGAACATGGCGATGAAGGGGCTGTGTCCGGCAGCGAACTGGGTCCACGGGGTGACGGACATCAGGATGATCAGCGCGCCGACGTAAAAGAGCAGCACGCGGATGGGGATCGAGTTGATGGCCTTGGGCAGGTTCTTCTCGGGATCCTTGGCCTCGGCCGCTGTGGTGCCCACCAGTTCGATGCCCACAAACGCGAAGACGGCGATCTGGAAGCCTGCTACGAAGCCCATGAATTCGTTGGGGAAGAAGCCGCCGTGGCTCCACAGGTTGGAGAAAGTGGCAGGTCCGGCGTCGGACTGGAAGCCGCTGAAAATCATGAACAGGCCAACAATGATCAGTGCAGCGATTGCCACGATCTTGATCAGGGCGAACCAAAATTCGGTCTCGCCGAAGGCTTTCACCGTGGCGAGGTTCAGGAGCAGGAGGATGCCGATGGTGATCAGTCCGGGCACCCAGAGGGGCAACGATGGCCAGAGCTCCTGGGAGTACCCGGCGATGGCGATCACGTCCGCGATACCTGTGATGACCCAGCAGAACCAATAGGTCCAGCCGGTGAAGAAGCCGGCCCACGGTCCCAGGAGGTCCGCGGCGAAGTCGCTGAAGGATTTGTAGTTGAGGTTGCTCAGCAGCAATTCACCCATGGCACGCATGACGAAGAACAGCATGAAGCCGATGATCATGTACACGAAAATGACGGACGGGCCGGCAGCGGAAATAGTCTTTCCGGAGCCCATGAAGAGGCCGGTGCCAATGGCTCCGCCGATGGCGATGAGCTGGATGTGGCGGTTGCTGAGCTGTCGCTCAAGGTGGGGTGAATCGGGACCAGTGGAAGGCGGGCGCTGAATCGTCAAAGGAACTCCATCGTTCAGGCGGCACAGAGTGCCACGTTGATTCGGGTTCCTCCCCGCTCTGTACGTGGACCTGAGAGTTTCCGCGTTCCTGCAGGGCAGGAACGCTTGCACCTTCGGTGAGCCCGGTGACCGGACTGCTTTCCAGAGTTGCCTCGCCGCGGCGGTACATGGGCCTGAGAGATTCCTGGGGAGGGTTTGCTCCTACGGCGCCTGACGGGATGTACCGGCAGGACTCTCCCGCCGCGGATCAAAAGCGCGCACCACTCGATCGGGTGATGCAGCTCACACCATAGCGAAGTGTGGGAGCACCCGCAACTTCGAGTCGCTAGCGGCCCAAAATGCTCCAGGCAATCTCGTCCGCATCGCGCAGGGTCCGTTGTCCGCTCGCGTAGGCCGGTCCGGTGAGGGGTCTGGCTTCCGCGGCAATGGCCGTCCCCCACTGTGAAGCTGAGAGTTGAAGGCCCAGTACATACAAGTTCTCCGTGATGGACCCGTTGGCCGCCAGAGGCCTGTAAGGGTGCGGTTCCACGTCAAGCCCGGTGGTCTGCATGGGCGTCCCCTCAACACTCATCATGATCTTGGTGCGCACCAGGCCATCCGTCATGAGCTGCTCCAGCAAGGGTGAGAGGTTGATGCCCACCCTGTTGGCCGGCGACATCGCCTCGATGAGAGTCCGCGCTTCAACCGGGGCGTCGTGAACCCACGGCGACACGGCCCGGAACACCTTGGCGCCCCGGTCCACGCTGAACTTCGGGTCCGGGCCCACGAAACTCACCACGCCGGCGCGCGCCAAAGCGGCCAGCTGCTCCGAACGCAGGGCAGGCGCTCCGCTGGCCAATCCCTCAACAAAGGACTCGAACCAGCCACGCAAGCCTGCAAGCCAGGATTCATCGGTGATTCCGCCATCAGCCACCACCGACTTGAGGATGGCCCGCCCAGTGTGGAGCGCGCCGATGGCCATCTTGACGGGGTCCGACTCGCCCAGCGCTGATCGACGGGCATCGTCATCAAGGTAAGCCGTGATAGCAGCGTCCAGCTCGCTCCGGGAAGCGAAGGTCCGGCCCGCGAGCGGCGCCGCGAGCCCCCTCAGATTCAAGCGGCGGGAAGCGACAACGTGCTTTTCAACGAGGTTTCCCACCTCAACTTCCCAGTTCGTAGTGGTGTGCGCATGCGGTTGGAGCGCATCTTCAAGGTCGGCGAGGAACTGCGCGGGGTCCTTGATCGCGGTTGGCTGGGACCGGGCAAGCGTTGAGTAATACGCCCACAGTGCATCCCGGTGAAGCAACGGCCAGAGGTCATGATCGAATCCTGGCTGAATACCGGCTGCACGGAACCGGTCCACCGCGTCCTCTGTCAGGTAACGCATGGTGATGCTGCTGGGGTAATAGCCCGCCAGCCCCGCCTTGGCGCGGTACGGGGTGCCCCTTCGGGAAGCAGCAATGATCTTGGGCTCCCTGCCCGATGCCCGGTATTCGAGGACACCTGCGCCAGGTGAACCAGCCTCGACGAACTTGCCGCCGCGACCCTCCGTCAACTGCCCCATGACGTCAAAAAAGTTCAAACCCATGCCGCGGACCAGCACAGGTTCATTGTCCGGCACAGCCTGCCAATCGACGTCGGCCGGTGGAGCAGGCGGGAAATAGAGCAGCCCCTGGTCCGCCGCCGCGCTGTTGAAAGACCGCTGCTCCGGATTCAGCCGGGACTCGATGTGGCCCAGCGCGAGGACCACGGAACCGACCGTAAGCGTGACGCCGTTGGCGAGTTCGACGTCGAACCCGTCTTCTTTTTCCCGCTTCACAGGACGCGCAGCAACGGCGAGCGTCTGGTGGAAGGTGACCTCGACGCCGTCGGGCAGCCGTTCCAGCAAGCCCGCCAACGTTTGGCGAAGGTACCGTCCGTACAACGCCCGGCTGGGGAAATCGTGCGATTCGAGAGTGGCCAACTCCGCCTTTTCGGCGTCGTTCAGCCCCTCGCCATCACGACGACGGGCTTCCCGCCACTGATCGAACGAACCGCCCGTGAGCGGAGGGGCGAGCTCAGGGTCCTCAGGAATGAGAGTGGGATAGAAAGACTGGGTGTTCATCAAGTACAGCCGGGACTGCTCCGGCTGCCACACGTGACCCGAACCGGCCGGGTACGGGTCCACGACCTCGACGCGAAGGGTGGCCCCCGGAGGGCTGTCCGCGGCCCAATTCGCGAGCAACCGCTCAAGGACACTGGTGCCCCGAGGGCCGGCCCCGATCAGGGCAACACGGTTGGTTTGCGATTTAGCCACGCTCAAGCCTAACTTCCGCATGACTTGCTTACCGTCGAAGAGTGTTGCTTGGATGGGGCGATGACCACCACAGAAGCTGATCAGTCGCCACTTCCCGAGAATGAGACCGCGCAGGCCCGCGCCCCGCGGCACGCAGCGGACGTCGCGCCTGAGCCCACGGATGAAAACGTTTGGCTTGAGGACATCCACGGCGAAGAGCAACTGGCGTGGGTCCGCGAGCAGAATGCCCGCACCGAGGAATTGCTGGAGGACGCCGAGTATGCGGCCGTTGAGGCCGGCATCCTGGAAGTCCTCGACTCCACCGATCGCATTGCCATGGTCTCCAAACGCGGGGATTTCTACTACAACTTCTGGAAAGACCAGGAACACCCCAAGGGACTCTGGCGCCGCACCACGTGGGAGAGCTATCTCAGCGATGAACCCGAGTGGGACGTCCTGCTTGATATCGATGCCCTTGCTGCCTCCGAAGGCATCGAATGGGTCTTTCATGGTGCCGGTTTCCTCCGCCCGGCCGACGGTTCCGAGTACCGCCTGGCCATGGTCTCACTCTCCCCCGACGGCGGCGACGCTGACCGGCACCGCGAGTTCGACGTCGAATCCCGCACCTTCGTGGAGGGTGGTTTTGACCTGCCGACAGCCAAGGGCAATGTCAGCTGGCTGGATGCTGACACTTTGCTCGTCTCCAGCACTGCGGACGGACTACCGGCCACCACCTCGTCTTATGCGAGGACGGGTGTAAAACTTCGCCGCGGTCAGTCCCTGCCCGACGCTGAGCGACTCTTCGAAATCCCTGAGGACCACATGCTGGCCATGGTGGCGCACGACTCAACCCCGGGCTATGAGCGGACCTTCGCCGTGGACTACATCGACTTCTACAACCGGCGTACGTCCCTGCTGAGCGACGACACTTGGATGGCAATCGACGTTCCCACCGACGTGAACATCAGCGCCCACCGGGACTGGCTGCTCTTCCGTCCGCAGGAGGACTGGGATATTGCCGGAGTTGTCTACCCGGCCGGTTCATTGCTGGCCGCCGACTTTGACTCGTATCTGGCAGGTTCACGTTCAATGCTGGTCCTGTTCACCCCGGATGCCCACACGTCATTGCAGTCCTGGAGCTGGACCAAGGACCATCTCCTGCTGAACCTCCTGCGCGATGTCTCCTCCGAGATCCGTGTGCTGGACCCTGCCCGTCCCGATTCCGAGGGCGGCTGGACATCTACGGTCCTGGACGCCTGCCCTCCCCTGCACGACGTCAATGCCTATGCTGTGGACGACGAAGACGCCGGCGCTGAAGGCAACGACTTCTGGCTGGTTGCCACGGGCTTCACGACGCCCTCCACCTTGATGCGAGGGACACTTGTTGCTGCCTCTGCCGAGGGCTCCGGGGTGGCGAGCCGGCATGCCGAGGTGAAGCGGTCGCCGTCGTTCTTCAACGAGTCCGACTACGAAGTCCAGCAACACTTCGCCGTTTCCGCCGACGGGACCAAGGTTCCCTACTTCCAGGTCGCCTCCAAGGACCTGGTGTTGGACGGCCAAAACCCCACCCAGCTGTCCGGCTATGGCGGCTTCGAAATTTCACGGACACCTGCGTACAGCGGGACAATTGGCCGGGCTTGGCTTGAGCGCCGAACCTTGGGCGTAGCGTCCGACGACGGGGCTGCCGCCCACTCGCGGGGCGGCGTCTACGTAGTTGCCAACATCCGCGGCGGCGGCGAATATGGTCCCTCCTGGCACCGTGCGGCACTCCAGGAAAACCGGCACCGCGCCTACGAGGACTTCGCTGCCGTGGCGAAGGACCTCATTTCGCGGGGCGTCACCAGCCGACGTCGCCTGGGTTGCGTCGGCGGTTCCAACGGAGGCCTCCTGGTGGGCAACATGCTGACCCAGTACCCGGAATTGTTCGGTGCATTGTCCTGCGGGGTGCCGCTCCTGGATATGCGCCGCTACACCAAACTCTCCGCTGGATACTCGTGGATTGCCGAATATGGTGACCCCGATGTCCCGACGCAGTGGGAGTTCATCCGCACGTTCTCGCCGTACCACTTGCTTCACGACGGTGTGGAATATCCGGAGACCTTCATTTGGACTGCCACCTCGGATGACCGTGTGGGACCCGTCCAAGCCCGCAAAATGGCAGCGCGCATGCAGGCCATGGGCATCCGGAACGTCTGGTTCCATGAAGCCTTGGAAGGCGGCCACGCGGGGGCATCGGACAACAGGCAGGCGGCGGCGCTGCAGGCCCGGAGCAACCACTTCCTGTGGCGTTCCTTGGCCGGGAGCCATTGACCCCTCGGGTTCGATGGTTCCCTGCTGACAGTGCCGTGCGAACGGTATGGCTGGCAGGGAACCATCGAAATGAGCGGCTTGGCTGAGGCTGTTTTGCGCTCGACGGCTCGTTCTGCGTATCCTTGGTGGGCTAGCAATAGCAAAGGGAGACGTGCCAGAGCGGCCGAATGGGCTTCACTGCTAATGAAGTGTGGGGCACAACTCCACCGGGGGTTCAAATCCCCCCGTCTCCGCGAATTGGTCCCGGTTTTCGAACCGGGACCTTTTGCGTTTAAGAGTGGCCCCTCTCCCCTCGGGTCACCAGGACAGGGCGGACGCCTAGCCGCGTTTGGCGCCGCCGCTAACTTCGGCTCCTGCGTGACGGTGAAGGCTCAGACTGTCTGCAGTGCTGATCAGCATCAGCACGGCCATGGCAATGAAAGCCCCTTTGTAGGCCGCCACCTGATCCGGGCCGAACACATGGGTGGTTTCGAACAGGCGCAGGAACAGAGCGCCCACCGCGATGCCTGCTGCCGCCGCCAACTGAACGAGCGTTGCGGAGATGGCATTGGCTGAGGGTAGCTGCCCCGGGACGATGTCCGCGTACTGCACTGAGGCGTATGCGGAGAAACCGATGGAGCGGAACGCGCCACTGAACAGCAGCAGGGCGAAGATCAGTGGCTCGGGTGTCTGGGCGTCCAGTAAGGCGCACAACGCAAAGGTCACAGCGGAGGCAAACGACGCAAAGACCAGCACCGGTTTGAACCCAAAGCGCCTTATCAGAGGCGTGGTGGCCGGTTTAATCCCGATGTTGCCCACGAAAACGGCCGCCACCATCACCCCGGCCTTCAGGGGATCCCAGCCGAACCCGTCCTGGAACATCAGGGGCAGGAGGAAAGGAACCGAACAGATGGTCAGCCGGTAAATGAAACCACCCGTGGAAGTAGCCCTGAAAGTCCTGGTGCCAAAGACGCTGAGATTGAACAGTGGAATGCGCGCCTTCCTCATCCACCACACTGCACCGGCCAAGGACAGCAGACCTCCAACCACCACCGCCAGGGCGAGCACATTGGACGAGTGACCGCCCAGGGTTTCCAGTCCTACCACCAGGGCACCCACGCCAACTGTAGTGAGAAGAAGCCCCAACCAGTCGAGGCGGCGCTTGGCATCAAACGTTGTTCGCGGCACCAGCCTGAGTGCTGCAATGAAGGCGGCAAGGCCCAGTGGGACGTTGATGATGAAGATCCAGTGCCACGACAGGAAAGTGGTCAGTGCCCCGCCCACCATCGGAGCCAGGACCGGAGCCAGCAGGCCAGGCCATACAAGATATGCGGTGGCACGGAGAAGCTCCGATTTTGGGGTGCCGCGCAGGACCACCAGGGTGCCCACGGGCACCATCATGGCCCCGCCCGTTCCCTGGGCCACGCGGCTCAGAGTCAGCATAGTCAGGTCCGTACTGATGGCGCAGAGTAACGAGGCGACGGTGAATACCGATATCGCGAGGCAGAAGATCCTGCGGGCACCGAATCGCTCGGCAAGCCAACTGCTCAACGGGATACCCATGGCCACCGTCACCAAGTAGGCGGTCATGGTGATGTTGATGTCCGCTGGTGCCACCCTGAAGTCCGAGGCGATGCTGGGAATGGCAGTGGTAAGGATCGTCCCGTCGAGGAACTCCATGAAGAACGTTGCTGCAACCAACAGGGCCAAGCGCGGCCGCCAACTGGTTTCGTCGGAAGTTTCGACGTCGGCGCTGGGTTTTGTGCTCATGGCTCCGGTCCAAGTTCTGGCTGGTGGCCCGCGACGGGCAAGCAGGCGTGTTTGCTCGATCCTATAGACGCAGAGTGGGAGCGATCACAACATGACGTAGTTCTACCGGGTGTGAGTCCTTCCCAGGCAAGCCAGTATCCGGTCTGAGCCCACCCCGGAAGGGACCCTAGCCCGCCTGCGCCAGCGCCAGTGGGAGAACGGCAGCCACGCCGACTTGGCGCAAGGCCCGGGCAGATACGGTCATGGTCCAGCGGCTGTCAATGATGTCGTCCACCAGCAACACGGGCTGCCCTCCCGTACCCGCCAATGCCTGGGCGAGTTCGGGGCCCACAACGAGGCGGTCCCAGACGCCGGCCAACCTGTAGGCACTGTTGCCCCCACGCGCACCGGTGGGCCCTGCGTGTTGGGGCTGCAACTGGCCCAGGTAAGGCATTCGTCCTATTCCGGCAATTCCCTGTGCCAAAGACTCCACCAGTTGGGGCTTGCTCCGGGACGGGATGCTGACAACCGCCACCGGACGTCCGACGCCGCTCCACGGTGTTCCCCCCTCGGCCCCCGACCATTCGCGCAGGACTTGGACGCAAGCCTGCAGCATGGCGGGATCCACGGCGCGGTCCGGAGCCCCTGCGGCGAACAACTCCCTCAAGGCACCGCCCCAACCCAGGTCGGTGAGCCTGGCAAGGATCCGTCCTTCGGAGAGGCTCTCATCCGGCTTGATCTTTCCCTTGACCGCCACACCCAGCCGGTCCATGCCGCTGGGCCACTGAAGGCGCGGCTCAACGGCCAGGCCCGCGCGCCGGAGAGTCTGGCCAGCGGCGTCGGCTGCCGAAGCCGCCACATCTACAGGGAACCAACGCCCGGCGCAGTTGTCGCAGCGTCCGCAAGCGGCTGCGGTTTCGTCATCCAGGACGGAGGTGATGAATTCCATGCGGCAGCCGGCTGTGTCTTGATAAATCACCATGGAATCCTGCTCATCCACGCGGGCCTCAGCGATGCGTGCATAGCGCTCGGCGTCGTAGTTCCACGGCGTGCCGGTCGATCGCCAACCGCCCCCAACGCGTTCCACCGCGCCATCAACCGCCAGGACTTTGAGGAGCAGCTCCAAAGGGGTGCGGCGGAGGTCTACACGGGCTTCCAGTGCGACAGTGGAAAGGGCTGATCCTGCCTCCCCCAGTACGCTCAGCACGGCGTCGGCTTTCTCGGCCGATGGCATGGACGCTGTGGCGAAGTATTGCCAGATTTCGCGGTCTTCGGATCCCGGCAGCAACAGGACATCTGCATTGGCTGCTCCACGGCCCGCACGGCCAACCTGCTGGTAGTAGGCAACTGGAGACGACGGAGCACCCAGGTGGATCACGAAGCCCAGATCCGGTTTGTCGAACCCCATACCCAGCGCGGACGTGGCCACAAGGGCTTTCACTTGGTTGTCCTTGAGGAGTTGTTCAGCCCGCTCCCGGTCTGCGGGGTCCGTCCGTCCCGTGTAGGACAGGACGTTGTGTCCGGCCTCGGCAAGGAGCCGCGCAGTGTCCTCTGCTGCCGAGACAGTGAGCGTGTAGATAATGCCGCTGCCGGGCATGTCTGCAAGGTGGGTCAGCAGCCATCCGAGGCGATCCCGGGAATCGGGCAGCGTCAGGACACCGAGCCGCAATGATTCACGACCCAGAGCGCCGCGGATGGTCAGCACTCCCGCGCCCAGTTGTTCCTCGATGTCGTGAACCACCCTGGAGTTGGCCGTGGCCGTGGTGGCCAAGACGGGGACAGAGCCCGGCAGTTGTGCAATGAGATCCGCAATGCGGCGGTAATCGGGACGGAAATCATGTCCCCAGTCCGAAATACAGTGAGCCTCGTCAATCACCAGAAGCCCGGTTCGACGAATAAGCTCCGGGAGCTGGTTCTCCCTGAAGGAAGGGTTGGTGAGCCGTTCCGGGGAGACCAGAAGGACATCTACCTCGTCCGCGGCCAACTGGGCCAGGACTGTGTCCCACTCCAGGGCGTTCGCGGAGTTGATGGCGACGGCCCGCACCCCGGCCCGGGCAGCAGCGGCCACTTGATCACGCATGAGGGCAAGCAAAGGCGACACAATGAGCGTTGGTCCGGCGCCCCGCCGACGCAGCAGCAATGAAGCCACAAAGTAAACCGCGGACTTACCCCAGCCGGTGCGCTGTACCACCAAGGTCCGGCGGCCTGCGTCCACCAAGGCCTCGATGGCTTCATACTGTCCGTCATGGAACTGCGCTTCAGGGTGACCCACCAACTCACGAAGGCACGCCAGCGCCTGCTCATGGGTAGGTGATTGCACGGAAACGGCAGCGATTGGGGAGTTGTTGGCCATCAACCCAGTATTCCAGCCGACCCTGACAGCCAGAACCCGACTGCCTCGCTATGTGGACAAACACTATCCACAGGTCAAGTCTTCAGGTTCAACCCCAACTGCGTTGCCACAGTAGGATTGAGCCCGTGACTAGCGAGCAGAACAAGACATTCGACCTCTCGGCTTCCTTCAAGGCGTACGACGTCCGGGGCATCGTGGGTGAAACCATCACGGCTGAAATCGTCGAGGCCGTTGGTGCTGCCTTCATCGACGTCCTGGGCTTGGAGGGTGAAACAGTACTGGTTGGCGGCGACATGCGTCCCTCCTCCCCGGAGTTCATCCAGGCCTTTGCCAACGGGGCTGCCACGCGTGGCGCTAATGTCCAGTTGCTGGACCTCATTTCAACCGACGAGCTTTACTACGCCTGCGGGGCCTTGAACGCTGCCGGCGCAACGTTTACCGCCAGTCACAACCCCGCCGCGTACAACGGGATCAAGATGTCCAAGGCCGGCGCCCAGCCCATATCCTCCGAGAGCGGCTTGAAGGAAATCCAGGCCCTCGCTGAGCAGTACCTGAACACCGGCATGATCCCCGCGGCGGCCACCCGCGGCGAGATCGGCGTCCAAGACGTCCTGAAGGACTACTCCGAGTACCTTCGGAAGCTCGTTGACCTTTCCGGGTCCCGTCCTCTCAAGGTCGTGGTAGATGCAGGCAACGGCATGGCCGGCCTCACCACCCCCGCCGTGCTCGGTGACAAACTCCTCCCGGCGCTGCCCTTCGAAATCGTTCCCCTCTATTTCGAACTCGACGGCTCGTTCCCGAACCACCCCGCCAACCCCTTGGAGCCGGAAAACCTGCGCGACCTCCAGGCCGCCGTCGTCAAGCACGGCGCGGACATCGGCCTCGCATTCGACGGCGACGCGGACCGCTGCTTCGTCATTGACGAAAAGGGCGAGCCCGTTTCCCCTTCTGCGATCACCGGCATGGTGGCCCGGCGAGAGATTGCCCGCGCCCAAGCCTCGGGTGAAGAGAACCCCGTGATCATCCACAACCTCCTCACCTCCAAAGCTGTGCCCGAGCTTGTTGCCAAGGACGGCGGCCGTGCCGTACGGACCCGTGTTGGACACTCCTTCATCAAGGCCGTCATGGCCGAGGAAGGTGCAGTATTCGGTGGAGAGCACTCGGCACACTTCTACTTCCGGGATTTCTGGAACGCTGACACCGGCATGCTCGCCGCCATGCACGTCCTCGCTGCCTTGGGTGAGCAGGATGGTCCGCTCTCCGAACTCGGCCGCCAATACGAGCCCTATGTCTCCTCCGGTGAAATCAACTCCGAGATCGAGGACAAAGCCGGTGCCGTGGAACGCGTTCGCATCGACTTCGAAACCGAAGACATCGACATCGACCACATGGACGGCAGCACGTTCACGGCCAAGGACGGCAGCTGGTGGTTTAACCTCCGCCCGTCCAACACCGAGCCCTTCCTTCGCTTGAACGCAGAAGCCAAGGATCAGGCAACCATGGAGAAGATCCGGGACCGCGTTCTGGCCCTGGTCCGGTCCTAGGAACCAGCATGAACGAAGAACCAGCCACCGCGCCCAGCGAGGGCGAATCCGTCCAGGACCGTGAACTCCGCGAGACGCTGGGCACAGCACTCGGGACGGCCCAGGAACATATTCAGCAGAACGGCGGGTTCTTTCCGTTCGGCGTCACACTCTCGAACGATGACGAACTGCGGATAGTCATGATCGCCCCGGGCGAGCCGGACGATAATGGCGAGGTGGATGCCGGCCAGATGTTGACCGACATCCACGAATTGCTGCGCCAAGGCCGTGATGATTTCAAGGCTGTAGCTGTTGTGAGTGACGTCAGCCTGCCGGATCATGGATCTGACGGCATTCATGGTGCAGCCGAACACAGGGGCGGCGAAGTCCGTGCGGCCATCATTCCGTACACTCCCACGGTGGACGGTTTAGAATTTAGGGCCATGGAGCCCGATACCCACGAGCCATCCATCTGGGTGGACTAGACCTTACCCGTGAGCTGATCCTATGAAAATCAATGCCTTCGCAGATGTCAGCCTCCGCGCCATCATGGTGTTGGCCGCTGCTCCCGAGGGCACACTGCTTACCACCCAAGCGGTGGCCGATGCCGTGGGGACACCGTACAACCATGTCAGCAAGGCAATGGTCCGCTTGCGGGCGCTGGGCTACATCGACGTTGAACGGGGACGGCTCGGCGGTTCCCGGCTCAATGAATCCGGTCGGAGGGCCACCGTTGGAGAAGTCCTCCGGCATCTGGACAGCCGCCAGGATCCAGCGGAGTGCCAATCCCCCACAAAGAACTGCCCGCTCATCAATGAGTGCGGCCTGCGCCACGCGATGAACCGGGCCAGGGAAGCGTTCTACACCGAGCTCGATACCGTGGTGATCGCTTCCCTCCCCCATGCACGCCAGATGAACCCGGTGTTCCAATCCATCGGGCTGCGGCCTGAGTTCAGGACCCCTGCGACCCAGTCGTAGCTGTTCCAGGGCAGGCAAAACCCTTTCCGATAGCTCCCTCGATTGGGCATGCCAAGCGGAACCCATCCAGTTTGCACAACTCTTCTACGCGGTGTAGAACTTGGGATATAAATATATGCATTCCAATGCCTATATATTCGGCCGGGCAGTCGGCCCCTACACCAGGAGAACCATGCTCTCGGAAAAGTCCCGCCCTATCATCGAAGCCACTTTGCCCCTGGTTGGTACCCGGATCAGCACGATCACCGTCGACTTCTACAACCGACTTTTTACAGCACACCCTGAGTTGCTCGACGGGTTGTTCAGCCGTTCCAACCAGCGCTCCGGCGACCAGCAGCGGGCCTTGGCCGGGAGCATTGCGGCCTTCGCTACCCACTTGATCAGCAATCCAGGCACCCTCCCGGAAAAGGTACTGTCCCGCATTGCACATAAACATGCTTCCCTCGGAATCACCGAGGATCAGTACGGAGTGGTCTACGAGCACCTCTTCGCAGCCATCGCAGCTGACTTGGCCGAGGTCATCACGCCGGAAATCGCCGAAGCATGGACAGAGGTCTACTGGCTCATGGCCGATGCCCTGATCAAGCTCGAGAAGGACCTCTACGCTTCACAGTCGAACAGCAAGATGTGGATGCCGTGGCGGGTCACAGCCAAGGATCCGGCGGGCACGGACGCCACGACCTTCACCCTGGAGCCGGCCGACGACACCCCGGTGACGGCAGCAAAGCCAGGCCAGTACGTCAGCGTCAAGGTCCAGCTCCCCGATGGACTCCGCCAGGTTCGCCAGTATTCGCTGTCCGGTGACGCAGGCACCAGCAGGGTCTTCACTACCAAGCTGAACGACGGCGGTGAGGTATCCACAGCCCTGCACACCGGCGTCGAACCTGGCGACCTCCTTGAGATCTCAAACCCGTACGGCGAAATTACCCTCAAAGAAGGAGACGGCCCGGTCATCCTGGCATCGGCGGGTATTGGCTGCACTCCCACGGCGTCCATCCTGCGGGCGCTCGCGCAAACAGGTACGGGCCGGCAGGTGATGGTGCTTCATGCTGAGAAAACCATGGAGAACTGGGCACTCAGCGGACAGATGACGGCGGACGCCGCGAAAATTGACGCCGACCTGAAGCTCTGGCTCGAAACACCGCATGCCTCGGCCAGCCAAGGATTCATGTCGCTGCGCGAAGTGGACATGCCCGCAGACGCCTCGCTTTACCTTTGCGGGCCCCTCCCCTTCATGAAGAAGATCCGCGACGAAGCCATCGACGCAGGGATCCCGGCCACCCGCATTCATTACGAAGTGTTCGGCCCAGACGTTTGGCTCGCCAGCTAAGTCCCGGCGCGACTTGAGTCACGGCACGACTTGAGTCACGGCACGACTTGAGTCACAGCACGACGGCGGCCCGCCACCTTTCATACGAAAGGTGACGGGCCGTCGTCGTTCACTTAAGAACGCCGTTGTTCCTAAGAGGTCTAGCCCAGACGGGTCTTGAGACCGTCCAGTTCAGACTGGAGTGCCACCGGGAGGGACTCGCCGAAGTTGGCGAACCATTCCTCGATGGACGCCAGCTCGGTTGCCCACTCCTCAGGGTCGACCCGAACAGCCGATTCAACCTCAGCCGGAGTCATGTCCAGGCCTTCGAGATCCATGGATTCACCGGTCGGTACGAAACCGATCGGAGTTTCCACGGCGTCGGCCTTGCCTTCGAGGCGCTCGATGGCCCACTTGAGCACACGGGCGTTGTCCCCGAAGCCAGGCCAGGCGAAGCCGCCCTCAGCCGTACGACGGAACCAGTTGACCAGGAAGATCTTGGGCAGACGCTCCGGGTTGGCCTTGGCGGACAGGTTCACCCAGTGGTTCAGGTAGTCGCCTGCGTCGTAGCCGATGAACGGCAGCATGGCCATGGGGTCGCGGCGGACAACGCCAACGGCACCGGCGGCAGCAGCCGTGGTTTCGGAGGACAGGGTTGAACCCATGAAGATGCCGTTTGACCAGTCGCGGGCCTCGGTGACCAACGGGATGGTGGTCTTGCGGCGGCCGCCGAACAGGATCGCGGACAGTTCCACGCCTTCGGGGCTGAAGTACTCTTCGGCCAGCATGTCGATCTGGTCGATCGGCGTGCAGAAGCGGGAGTTCGGGTGCGCTGCCGGGGCGTCGGAGTCCGGGGTCCAGGACTCGCCACGCCAGTCGGTCAGGTGCGCCGGAGTTTCCTCGGTCATGCCCTCCCACCAGACGCCACCGTCGTCGGTCAGTGCCACGTTGGTGAAGATGCTGTTGCCCTTGGCAATGGCACGCATGGCGTTGGGGTTGGTGCCCCAACCGGTGCCCGGTGCGACGCCGAACAGGCCGGCCTCGGGGTTGACGGCGCGGAGCTCGCCTTCCTTGCCGAAGCGCATCCACGTGATGTCGTCGCCCAGGGTCTCAACTTTCCAGCCCTTGATAGTGGGGTCGAGCAACGCGAGGTTGGTCTTGCCACAAGCGGACGGGAAGGCAGCAGAGACGTAGTAGGTCTTCTGCTCGGGGGAGGTCAGCTTGAGGATGAGCATGTGCTCGGCCAGCCAGCCTTCGTCGCGTGCCATGACCGAGGCGATGCGCAGCGCGTAGCACTTCTTGCCCAGGAGGGCGTTGCCGCCGTAGCCCGAACCGAAGGACCAGATGGAGCGCTCTTCGGGGAAGTGCACAATCCACTTGTCAGTGTTGCAGGGCCAAGCGACGTCGGCCTGGCCGGCTTCCAGCGGTGCGCCCAGCGAGTGGAGTGCCGGAACAAAGAAGGCATCGGTCTGCGTGATGCGGTCGAGGACGTCCGTACCAATGCGCGCCATGATGCGCATGGAGGCAACAACGTAGGCGGAGTCGGTGATCTCGACGCCAAACTTCGGGTCCTCGGCATCCAGGTGTCCCATGACGAACGGAATGACGTACATGGTGCGGCCGCGCATGGAGCCGGCGAACAGTCCGCGCAGCTTCTGCTTCATTTCGTCCGGAGCCATCCAGTTGTTGGTGAAGCCTGCATCGCGCTCGTTCTCGGAGCAGATGAAGGTCTGCTCTTCCACACGGGCAACGTCGGCAGGGTCAGAGAACGCCGCGAAGGAATTCGGGAACGTTTCCGGGTTCAGCCGCTTCAGCGTGCCAGCCTCGACCAGTTCGTCGGTGAGCTTCTTGTTTTCTGCTTCGCTGCCATCAACCCAGTGGATGCGGTCCGGCTGAGTCAGCTCGGCAACTTCCTCCACCCAAGCCAGAAGGCGTGCATGCGTAGTAGGTGCCTTCTCAAGCAGCGGCAGTCGCGCCAGATCGCCCATTGCGGTTCCCTTCCTCGGGTTCAGTGGTGTGTCCTAAACGATAGGGGCCGCGGACCAGACCAATCCGCTGTCAGACATCGGACATCCAAAGTGGGTGGAGGGAAAATCCGCTAGAAATAAGGGTTCGAGGACCTGAGAAGCCAAATTTAAGTGACGAAGGTCACGTAGACCGGTCTAGTTGCCTAGATTACAGCTTTTCGATTTGGAACTTCACATGAACTTCTGTAAAGTTTATTGAGGTTCGAGGGGGTCAGAGAAACAGGCCGCCGAGAATCACACGAAATGCGCCCATAGCTCAGCTGGATAGAGCGTCTGTCTACGGAACAGAAGGTCAGGGGTTCGAATCCCTTTGGGCGCACAAATGAAGACCCGCACCGGTTCGCCGGTGCGGGTCTTTTTTATGCCCGACTGAGCCCATGTAAGTAGCAGCACAGGCCTTTTTGAGCCCTCAAAACGGCATCAACTGCGACCTACTTGGGCGAGCACAGCGGCAGGTGACCCGCGCGCAGAAACCGGAAGGGCCGTCGTCGTACTTCGAGAGAAGTACGATGGCGGCCCTTTGCGTTAAGTGCGGAGCGCTTACTCCCCCACAGCCTCGGTAATACGACGCCGGATGCCGTCAAAGTGGCGGTTGAGCAGTTCAGAGGCGAGAACTTTGTCCCCGGCGGCGACAGCGGCGTAGATGCTGCGGTGCATAGCGGCGGTTTTTGCCAGGTCCTCGTTGCCCGGACCGATCTCCACATGGATTTTCCGGTACACCTTCCAGAAAACCCCCATGAGGTTGATCAGGAGTTCATTGTTGAGCGGTTCGAAGAGCCGGCGGTGAAACTCGGCGTCGGCTGCGACGAAGTTTTCGCCAGCTGCAGCCAGCTCCTCCATCTGCTTCACGGCTTCTTCAATGGAGGCGAGCTGATCCTTGGTCATGACATCCATGGAGGAGCCAATCAGCCCGGATTCGAGCGCTTGGCGTACGTCCACCAGCTGCAAGGCCTCAAGACCCTGGTGCCGCAGTGAGAGTCGTCCACGGAATGTGAGTCCATCAGCCAGGGCATCGAAGTTGCTAGGCGCCACGAACATGCCGAAGCCATGCCGGATCTCAATGACGCCCAGGGCCTGGAGAACTTTGAGGGATTCACGGAGCGTATTGCGCCCCACGCCAAGGGCGCCGGACAGCTCGCTCTCGGTGGGCAACGGATCGCCGGCCTCGAGCTCGCGCTCAAGGATCAATTCCATAATGTCCGACTGCAAGGCACGCAGCCGGGCCTGCGCGCTGAACCGCGCCTGCGGAACCACACCGGAAGTTGTCATGGCTTTCTCCTTGCCGATGCACCTCTCCCTCAGCCGGCGGAGGCCAGCAGCGGAAACAGGTGCGGTATTAACATTGAGGCGAGCTTAGTGCCCGGCCCCGATCAGGGGACTCGCAACATACAATATCGGATGTCCCACCTCCGTCATAGCCATGTAGGCGCGAAAACGTTGAGATTTCTCGCCGGACCGGCCGCGACCGGTATAAATCCAGCGCAGGACCAAACCCCAAGGCGTCCAATCTCACTTGACGTTCCGTTGTGACCGCCCTTACAGTACGGGCCTCTCCGTCGCATGGCCATACTGGGACCATCCGCCGACGAACAGCTTGCCCTGGCCCATTCCAAGTTGCTCCATCGTCAGCAAGTTGTGGCAGGCGGTCACCCCGGAGCCGCAGTAGGAGATCGCGCTGTTCGCAGTCACGACGCCGGCACGTTCGAAGTTCGCGCGGATATGCACCTCTGGCAGCAGCTGTCCCGAATAGTCGAGGTTTCCTCGGCACGGGACGTTCACGGCACCGGGTATGTGGCCTGAACGGGGATCGATGGGGTCTTGCCTGCCTTCGAACCGGTCACGATTCCTCGCATCCACTGTTATGAACGCGCCAGAGGAAGCTTCCGAAATGTCTGCCAGCAGGTGCGAAGGCCAGGCCTGAGCAGTGAAGCTCCCGGTCTGTCGCAGCGGCGTCTCCGTGGTGCGATCACCGGGATAGCTGCCGATACCGCCGTCCAGGATCGCCGCATGATGCCCCGTCGATCGGAGCATCCAAACCAGCCGGGCCGCGATGACTCCTCCGGCATCGTCATAGGCGATCACGGTGTCCGAGTCGCTGATCCCCGCTTCCCGCATCCCTTGGGCAAAAACCTCGGGATCGGGCAACGGGTTCCTCCCCGCTTCCGGGGATGCAGGACCGGACAACCACTCGTCCAGGTCGACGAAAACGGCGCCGGGAACGTGGCCGCGCTGATACGCGTCCCTCCCGGAAGAGCCATCGAGATACCAACGGGAATCTGCAAGAACGAATTTCCCGGGGTTATCCGCGCACCAGCTCCAGTCGACAAAAGGCTTTAGTTCTTCTCCCATAGCTTTGGAGCCTAAGTAGAAGTTCCACACTTTGAGATACGCATCCCATTATTCGGACACGCCACGTGTTGCGGGGCCCGCTCTGCGCCCCAAAACCCACACCAGCCCTGCAAAGCAGGCCTCACAACGCTCAGGGAGCGGTTGTAGGCTTTCCCCATGACTGCCGAGAGCTCCCGGGAATTCGATGTAATCGTGATCGGCGCGGGCGCCGTTGGAGAAAACGTAGCGGACCGGGTGGTTCGAGGCGGCCTGACTGCGGTGATCATCGAAAGCGAGCTGGTGGGCGGCGAGTGCTCTTACTGGGCGTGCATCCCTTCGAAGGCGCTCCTCCGTCCAGGAAGCGTGCTCCACGCCGCCCAAGTGATACCCGGAGCCAAGGAGGCCATTACTGGAACCGTGGACGCCGAGGCTGCGCTGAAGCACCGTGACTGGTTCACCAATAATTGGCAGGACGGCAGCCAGGTTGAGTGGCTGGACAGCGCAGGCATTGAGTTGATCCGTGGCCGTGGCCGAATCACTGGCCCGCGCGAAGTCCAGGTGGATGGGCTCGATGGCAACAACTACTCGCTCAAAGCCCACCACGCCGTGGTGATCGCGACAGGTTCAACCCCCACCATTCCGGATATTGACGGCCTCAGCGACGTACCTTTCTGGACGACCCGCGGCGCCACGGCAGCCAAGGAAGTCCCGAAGCGTTTTGTGGTTCTCGGTGGAGGCGTAGCAGGGGTGGAGATGGCGCAGGCGTTCGCCCGCCTCGGCTCGGACGTCACGCTGATCGCCCGCGGCCGCCTGCTGAGCAGCTACCCGGAGGAAGCGGCTGATCTGGTGTTGGCCGGGCTTCGCGCCGACGGCGTCACTGTCCACGTCCACACCGATATGCAGAAAACGGAGAAGAACGACGACGGGTCAGTGACAGTCACGTTCGACGGCAAGTCACTCACGGCCGATAAACTCCTGGTCGCTTCCGGACGGCACCCCGCCCTGGCCAATCTGGGCTTGGAAAATGTGGGCGTCGAAGCGGAGGACGGCAAACCTCTGCGCCTCACCACCGATGCCAGCGGACTCGTTGAAGGTCCAGCGAGCGATGGCACCAGCGGACTGTGGCTCTACGCCGCCGGAGACGCAGCCGGCCAGGTGCTGTTGACCCACCAGGGAAAATACGAGGCCCGTGCTACCGGCGATTCAATCGTGGCAAGGGCCAACGGCAAGCTCCAAGGTGCGCCCCAACCGTGGAGCCCCTATGCCCACACAGCCAATGACCATGCCGTCCCGAGCGTCGTGTTCACCGATCCCGAGGTTGCCTCAGTTGGCCCGAGCCTGGAGCAGGCGCTGCTGCAGGGCAAGAACGTCACCGGCGTGGAACTCCCCATCAACGTCTCCGGCTCCCAACTGCACTCCCCCGACTACAAGGGCTGGGCGCAGATGGTGGTGGATGAGGATCGGAAAGTCATTCTGGGCGCCACGTTCGTGGGCCCTGGCGTTGCAGAACTCCTCCATTCCGCAACGATCGCGATCGTGGGCGAGGTGCCCCTGGACCGCTTGTGGCATGCAGTTCCGTCCTACCCCACCATCAGCGAAGTGTGGCTGCGGCTCCTGGAGAAGTACGGACTCTAAAGTTCTATTTGAACTGACTGGTCAGTTTAGTTAGACTTTCAGCAGACACCATTTCTGCGAAAGGCCTCATTGTGCTGTCCGTACAGCAACTTCAGATCAACGGCCGCCGGGGCGATCTCCTTCCGGCAACGTCACTTCAAGTCCGCCGCGGCGAACTCCTGCTCGTCGCTGGAGAGGGCCAGGACCAGCGGACAGCTTTGGCGTTGGCTTTGAGCGGGCGCATGAAGCCAAGCAACGGCGTCCTCAGCTGGGACACCACCACCAAGACCAAGAAGATCCGCCTTGCCAGCGCGCTGGTGGACTCTCCCGGCGTCAACGAACCCGAGCAACACCTCAGCGTCCGCGACCTCGTCACCGAGGACCTCTCCCTCATCCCGCGCCGTTACCGCGGCGCGCTGCTGAGCAAACCGTGGCTGAAGGTCAACAGCTTTGAAGACATTGCTGGTCTCTGGATAGAACAAATTCCCGCCGCACGCCGCTTGGAACTCCTCACCGCACTCGCTTTGGCAGATCCAGCCACAGACCTCCTCGTGGTGGACTCCCCGGACCGCCACAGCGCCGATCCCTCGGCCTGGTTGCCCCGGCTTCAGGCATTGGCGTCCGACGCCGGGCGCCCGCTTGCCGTCGTCGCGGTCGTAAGTGCCCTCCCGGACAACTGGACGGGCGCCGCCGCGGCGATCGGCAACTCCGTCATGCACCCCCCTGAACCGGACGCCGAAGCTGCCCCCGCCCAGCCCAAGCCGACCACCGTCGTCGAGACCAAAACAGTCGTCGAGCCCAAAGCCAAGCACGCGGCCCAACCGGCGTCTGAAACACCTGCAGCCACCTCAGCAGCTGCCAAACCTGAATCCGAAAACCTTCAAAGGACTGCAAAGTGACTGTTCTGCGGCTGGCCCGCTCCGAACTCAAGCGCATGACCGGCGGGCTCCTGCCCAAGCTGACCATCCTCGCCCTCACCATGGTGCCGTTGCTCTATGGGGCGGTGTACCTTTACGCGAACTGGGATCCGTACGGAAACCTGAACCAGATCGACGCCGCCTTGGTGGTTGAGGATACGGGTGCCACGTCGTCGGACGGCACACAACTGCAAGCGGGCAAGAAGGTGGCAGACAGCCTGGTTGAGGGCCACGTCTTCAACTGGAAGCAGGTGTCCAGTGCTGAGGATGCAGATGCTGGTGTTCGCACGGGTGAATATGCCTTCGCCCTGCGCATCCCCAAAGATTTCTCTTCAAATCTGGTCTCCCCCGGCAGCTTCGACGCCGCCAACCAGGCCATGCTGCACGTCACCACCAACGATGCCAACAATTACCTCCTGAGCACCATCGTGGACAAGCTCACAACAGCCGTGCATTCAACGGTGGCCAAGGAAGTAGGCGAGGAAACGGCCAACCAGCTCCTCACCGGCTTCGGCACTATCCATGCGTCCATCGTCAAGGCCGCTGACGGCGCCTCGGAGCTGGCCACGGGCGTGGGGAAACTCAGTGACGGCGCCGCGACGCTGCACAGCGGCACCACCCAGCTGGTCACTGGCGCGGATCAACTCGTGGCCGGGCAAACCCAATTGCGTGATGGTGCTGTGCAGCTGAACGCCGGCGCGGGCCAGCTGAGCTCGGGCCTGACCGAACTCAAGAACAAAACGGCAACCCTGCCGACGGATTCGCAGAAACTCGCCGACGGAGCAGCTCAAGTAGCCGCCGGAAACGCCGAGCTGAACACGAAAGTCCAAGACGTCGTTGGGCAGCTCGAGGCCGCAGACAAGAACCTCCGCAACCGCGTGGTGGAATCGAACGCGCGGCTGGTCACGGCTGGTGTGCTGACGCAGGAGCAGGCGGACAAGGTCCTGGCAGACTTTGACTCCGCCGCAGCGTCCAGCCCCGTCGCCGATGCCAAGGCAAAAATCTCCGGCGACGCTGCCAAGATCCAGCAGCTCTCGGACGGTTCAGCCGCTGTGAGCGCCGGGGCATCCAAGCTGGCCGCCGCCACACCGGCCCTGACGGACGCGATCTCGCAGGCAGCAGACGGGGCCGGGCAGCTGAGCACGGGCGCGTCAACGTTGGCCGCCGGCCAGCAGACCGCTTTGGACGGCGCCGCCAAGCTCGACGACGGTGCCCGCCAACTCGATGACGGTGCGGGCCAGCTCGCCAGCGGCGCAGTGACTGCATCCGAAGGTTCACACACCTTGGCCACTGAGCTCGCCAAGGGCGCGGGCGACATCCCCAACCCCAACGATGATCAGAAGAACAGTGTGTCCAAGGTGATCGCGGATCCAGTGGCTGTGGACAACGTGTCCCAGGCCAAGGCAGGTTCCTACGGTGCCGGTCTGGCGCCCTTCTTCCTGACGCTCGCACTGTGGATCGGCGTGTTCATGCTGGTCCAAGCCATGCGACCCATCACCCAACGGGCCCTCGCGTCGAACGCCCCCGCCTGGAAAATCGCCGTCGGAGGTTGGTTGCCGTTCTTCGTGGTCTCGGTGCTGCAGGCCACCATCCTCACCTTGGTGGTGGACCTCGGTCTTGGCCTGAACCCCGCGCACCCCATCGGGATGTGGCTGTTCATGCTGGCCGCCGTCATGGCGTTCAGCGCGATCATCCAAGGGATCGTGGCGCTCATGGGAACGCCCGGAAAGTTCGTGGTGCTGATCCTGCTGGTCCTGCAGCTCGTTTCCTCCGGTGGAACATTCCCGTGGCAGACCACGCCCATGCCGCTCCATGTTGTGCACGAGGTCCTGCCCATGGGATACGTAGTCACTGGCATGAGGCACCTGATCTACGGCGGTGAGCTCAGCATGATCTGGCCCACCGTGCTGGGCCTGCTTGGATACACTTTGCTGGGAGCGGCACTGTCAACGCTCGCCGTCCGCAAGCACAAAATGTGGACCCTCAAGACGCTGAAGCCGGAGATCGCAGTATGAGCACCACCGAGCCGGTCCCTTCCCAGTCAGATTCCGGGGCAGGCGAGAAGAAGCTCCGCCCCGGCCGCACCAACGCCACCAAGCAGCGCCTGTTCGAGGCCTCCATGGAGCTGATCGGCGAGCGCGGCGCTGCGGGGGTGACCGTGGATGAGATCGCGGCCGCCGCCGGGGTGTCCAAGGGGACTGTATATTACAACTTCGGCAGTAAATCCGATCTGATCGCACAGTTGCTGCGGCATGGTGTGGACATCATGCTGGTCCGGCTGCAAGACGTCCGTGGTCAGAGCAACGATCCCCTGGAGTCCATGAACAACATGGTGGGGCAGGCCATGGAGTTCATGGACGATTACCCCTCCTTCGCCCGCCTGTGGGTCAGCGAAAACTGGCGCACTCCCGGCGAGTGGAGTGCCGTGTTTGCCGAACTTCGGGCTGAGCTCCTGGCCGTGATCGGCTCCGCCGTAGAGAGCGTCGCGGAAGGATACAAGGTTGATGAAAGCATCGCCCGAGGCTCTTTGGAGGCCGCGATTTTCGGGGCCATCTTCGTGGTGGGCCTGGACCGGCAGACGTACAACCCTGAACGCACGCGCGAGCAAAGCGTCGCAGCCGTGATGACCATCATGCATGGGTACGTCATCAAGTAGCTCTGCCTCGCTCCCGTTGTGAGGCCCGCTCTGCATCCCACCGCCTCCCTGGCTTGGCTTGCAGGGCGCAGAGCAGGCCCCACAACGGTATTCAACTGCAATGTCCGACGGCGTGGCGCGGCCCCTTGGTCGGCGATGATTAACCTCATGCGTCACATGGGGAACAGCGGGAAGCTTGCGGTGGTGGCTGCGTTCGTCTCGCTCGGGCTGCTGGTCCTGGCCGCTGTGGTGCTCGAGGAACTGGTGTTGTGTCTGTTCCTGGGCTCCGTGCTGGTCTGCTATCTCGCGTCCCTTGTCCAAGTGTTCAACCGCCGACGCTACTTGGTGGTTCTGCTTGGCGCGGCGGGCACCAGCCTGTTCATTGGTTGCAGCATCGCGTTCCTGCGAGTGTGGGGAATCGCCTTCAACCAGGACGCCGTTGCTCTCGGCAGTGCTGCAAGCACCCAGGACTCGGACATCTACTTCTACTTGGCAGCCGCGGCAGGAGTCGGGACGTTGGCGGTGCTGTTCCTCGGAGCGGTGGTGCCGTCGTTCGGTTCACGGGCTGTTATTCCTCCGAAGAGGCCCTCGACGGCGGCAAAGCGCACCTCCGCGACGCGCAAACCCGTTTCCCGTCCAGCTGCTCCTGCCAAGCGTCCTGCTACTTCGCTTCCTCGGACAGCGCTGGCCAAGTCAAGTCCCGCGAAGCGCCCCGCACCCCGTGCGCCAGCGGCGCCAGCCAAGCGTCCGACGTCGAGCGCTTCCACCCAACGCAGGCCGGCCCCAAAGCGCTAACGCCCCACCCAACTGAGTAGCAGCAGAGCGCGTTTTGAGCGCCCAAAACGCGCTGTACTGCGACTCAGTTGGGTGGGACCTCAGTTGGGATGGGTTAGGAGTCGAAGCCCAGGCCCAGGGCGTCGAGGGCTTTGAGGATGAGGTTCCGTTTCCCCTGGTTGTGGTCTGCCCTGTCCATGGACCAGCGCGTCAGGTTGATTCCCAGGGAAGCCAAGGGCTCAGGAGGGAAGGGCAACGGGCGTTTCCTGACCATCTCCAACCGGCTGCGCTCGGTGTCCAGGCCGGCCAACAGGTCCAGGAGGACGTCGGCGGCGAATGCCGTGGCACCAACCCCGAGTCCAGTGAAACCAGCCGCGTACGCCACCCGTCCCTTCCGTGCCGTGCCGAAGAACGCGCAGAACTGGGTGCTCGAATCGATGGGTCCGGCCCACTTGTGGGTGAACTTCAGCCCCTCGAGTTGCGGGAACGTGGTGAAGAAGTGCGAGGCGATCTTCTCCCACGTCGCCGGCTGGTGTTCGTGCTTTTGGTCCACGCGCCGACCCCAGAAGTAGAGGGCGTCGTAGCCGCCGAACAGGATCCTGTGGTCCTTGGTGATGCGGTAATAGTGGAATTGGTTGGCTACGTCCCCAATGCCCTGCCGTTTGCCCCAGCCGATGGAGTCCAACTGCTCCGCGGTGAGTGGCTCGGTCATGAGCGCGTAGTCGTACACCGGCACTGTCATGAGCTGGTTGCGCTTCAGAAGTGACGGAAACACGTTGGTGCCCAGAACCACGTGTCCCGCTTCAACGTTGCCGCGCTCCGTGACAACCGTGACGCCGTGCTCATGGTCGTTCAACTCCCGCACGCGTGTGTCCTCGTAGATCACCACGCCGAGCTCTGTAGCCACCCGCGCCAACTCCAGGCCCAGTTTGTACGGATGGACCATGGCCACAGAGTCTTTGTGCCAACGGCCCGCCAGGTAGGTGGGCGAGTTGACCTCTGCCCTCACGGCGTCCTGGTCCAGGAAAACGCTGCCGGTGGTGTAGTCCTCCTGGAGCCAAACCACTTGGTGGGGTTCCACGGCAACGTTGAGCTCACCTGTGCGTTCCCACTCGCAGTCCATGCCGTACTTCTCCACGGCTTCCTGCATGCGGTCAAGGTTTTCCATGCCCAGCCTGTCCAGGGTTTCCAGCTCGTCCGGCCAACGGTTCTTACCATTCTCGTGGCCGTGGGTGAGGCTCGCCTCGCAGAAGCCGCCGTTGCGGCCCGAAGCTGCCCAGGCCACCCGCTCCCCTTCAAGCAGGATCACCGTCCTGCCGGGGTCGCGTTCCTTTGCGCGCAGGGCTGTCCACAGTCCGGTGTAGCCGCCGCCCACGATCACGAGGTCCGCGGCAGCATCACCGTCGAGTTGCGGGTAGCGTGTGGCTGAGTCCTTGAGGTGATCGATCCAGAACGGCCGGTGGGCCGCACCTTCCAAGGCACGTGCCACGACGGCGGTCTGAGGGGCGTTCCGTTCGAAAACGGTGGTATTCACGGGAAATTCTCCTGCTTCTGGGCGCACTCATGCGGCGCCGGGACTGGTGTTAGTGACCGGTACTGCTCAGGCAGTGACCGGTTCGGCGTCCCACAAGGGCCGGGGACGCGAGGCGATGAGGTTCCTCGTGTAGTCGTCCCCGGGGTCCTCAAGGATTCGGGCGGTAGGCCCTTGCTCCACAATCCGTCCCTGATGCATCACCAGTACCTCCGAGCACAAGCGCGAGACCACAGCCAGGTCATGGGTGACGAACAGGATGGTCAGTCCAAGCTGGTCCCGCAGTTCCTCAACAAGCTCCAGCACCTGGGCCTGAACCGAGACGTCCAAGGCGCTGGTGGCCTCGTCCAGAACCAGAAGGCGGGGGCGGGCAGCCAGCGCTTTTGCCAAGGCAACGCGTTGCCGTTGTCCACCCGAGAGTGCGCGAGGCAGAGCATCGATTCGTTCCGCTCCGATGCCCACCCGGCCCAGAAGGTTGCGGGCACTGTCCTTGGCTTCCTTGCGCCCCTGTTTCTGATGCAGGCGGAAGACGTCGGCCACTGCGTTCCCTACAGGGATGCGCGGGTCCAAAGACAGGTAGGGGTCCTGGAATACAATTTGGACGTCCTTAGCCAGGGTTTTCCGTTCGGAGGCGTTTAGGGGGCGGCGCGGACGGGGGACGTCCCGCAGGGTGAGTTCACCGGATGTGGCAGTTTCCAGAGCCACCACAAGCCGGGCGAGAGTGGACTTTCCGGAGCCGGACTCCCCCACGATGCCCAAGGATCCGCCCTCCGGCAGGCTGAAATCTGCGGCGTCCAAGGCGGTAATGATTTCGCCGCGGGGAAGTTGGTACGTTTTTGAGAGCCCCGAGACCTTCAGCAAAGGGGCCACTGCCGAATCCGGCCCGGGAGCGGCCGGAGAAGCTGAAGCAGCGCCTGACTCGATGACGGGAGTCGCCTCCACCAGCTGCCGTGTGTAGTCCTGCTCAGGAGTCAAGAACACAGTCCGGGTGGGCCCGTGTTCCACCACCTCACCACGGCGGAGCACGTAGACCCGCTCACACAAACTGGCGGCAAGGTTGAGGTCGTGCGTGATGAAGAGCATGCCCATCCCCCGCGCCTGTTGCTCTTCACGCAAAATGTTCACGATCCCCGCTTGAGTTGTGACATCCAGGGCGGTGGTGGGCTCGTCGCACAGCAACAGATCCGGTGAGTTCAGGAGTGCCGCTGCAATCATGACGCGCTGGAGCATGCCGCCCGAGAGCTGGTGCGGATGCTGATCCATGAGTTCTTTGGCGCGCCGGAGCCCCACCTGTTCCAACTGCTTCACAGCCCGTTCAGTGGCCTCGGACCGGGACAAACCATCAAACCGAAGCAGGGTTTCAGTGAGGAAGTCCCCCACGGTCCGGACGGGATTGATGCCCGCCCTGGGGTCCTGGAAGATCATGGAAGCGTGTCTCCGGCGCAGCTCCATGAGGCGTTGTTTGCTGGCTGTGAGGGTGTCCAGGCCCTGAACTGACACAAGGCCGGAGGACTCCGAGCCGCCGGGAAACAACCCCAGCGCGGCCCGGGTGGTCAGCGACTTACCTGAGCCGGACTCCCCCACCAAGGCGACAGCTTCGCCGTCGTTCACGTGCAGGGAGACGCTGTCCAGCAGCGGCGGCCTGCCCGGAAAGCCGAGCGTAAAGTTTTCGATCTGCAAGAGCTGGCTCATGAAAGTTTTCCTCCGATGCGGTCTGAGAGTTCCTCGCCGATGACATTCACGGCCACCACCACCAGGACCACTACCAACGCGGGCCAGAAGGCAGGGAGGATGTAACCGCCCAGCAGGGCGCCACGGGATTCCTCGATCATGGCGCCCCAGTCGCTGGTGGGCGGCTGCACGCCGAGCCCGATGAAGGAGAGCGCAGCGAGGTCGGCCAACACATAGCCGAAGTTCAGTGTTGACTGGGCGCCAACAGTGGGGATCAGGTTGGGTAGAACCCGTCCCAGCACCACCCAGGGCGTCCGGAAACCGAGCACCCGGTACGCCTGGACGTACGGCCTGCTCCGCTCAGCCACCACCAAAGACTGCGCCAGCCTGGCAACGTACGGAACGTAGGCGATGGTCATGGCCAGGATGGGCGCGAAGAGCCCCTTACCGAACAAAGCGATGGCAAGCATGGCCATGAGCAGCGCGGGAAAAGCGAAGAGGAGATCGAAAAGGCGGCCCAAAACCTTGCCCAGCCATCCCTCGGACCAGCCGGCTACCAGGCCAAGAAGCAGGCCCAGCACCGTTGATCCGATCACCACGATGGTGGGCCCCAGCAGCGAGGTCCGTCCACCGTGCATGAGCCGGCTCAGGAGATCACGGCCTAGAGCGTCGGTGCCCAGCAGGTGCTGTCCGCCGGGACCGGCAAGGACGTTGTTGAGGTCCACATAGTCGGGGTCGTACGGCGCCAGGACCGGGGCGAAAAGAGAGAGAAGTACGACGACGGCGGCAACGGCGAGCGCGCCCCACGCCATGGGTGACAGGAGGCTGCCGTAACGGCGAAGCCCCGCCTGTGGCAGCTGGATGGCTAACGTCATCGGGACTCCGTTCCGGCCGCGATCCGCGGATCAATGAGGGGTTGGACGAGGTCCACCACGGTGTTGACCAGGACGAAGGCTGCAACCACCACCATGACGATCGCTTGGACAACACCGAAGTCGAGCCTGTCGATGGACTGCACCAGGAGTTGACCGATGCCGGAGAGGCCGAAGGTCCGCTCGATGATGGCGCTGGAGACCAGAAGTCCGGCCACGAGCACGCCGCTCACGGTGAGGATGGGTCCCATGGCATTGCGCAGGACGTGGCGTGCCACCACGGATCCGCGGGTGAGGCCGCGGCTGGTGGCCACCTCAACGTGTTCGCGGAGCAGTTGCTCGTTCATGGAGGAACGGGTCACCCTGGCCACCATGGCGATGTAGGTGATGCCCAAGGCGAGTGCCGGGAGGGTGAGATGCCAGATCCGGTCCCATCCGCCGTCGCCGCTTCCAAAGGAGGGGAACCAGCCCAAGCCCACGGAGAAGAGCGCTACCAAGGCGATGGCTGCCACAAACGGCGGAACGGCACCCGCGGCGGTGAGGGTAATGAGGATGAAGCGATCGCCGAAGCCTTTGTTCAGGCTGGCCACAATGCCGGCGAACAATCCCAGGACGGTGATGAAGACTGCGGCAAGTGCTACGAGTTGCAGGGTGGTGGGCAGCCGTCCGAGCAAGACGTCGGAGACGTCCTGGCGGTAGGTCAGCGAGCGGCCCCAATCCCCTTGGAGAATGCCGCCGAGCCAATTCAGGTACTGTTCCCAGGCCGGTTTATCCAGGCCGAACTGCCGGGTGATCTCTTCCAGTGCCTCGGGTTTGGGGCTGCGTCCCCTCAGCAGGAACCGTGCGGGATCGCCGGGAACAAGGAAGCGGGAGAAGAACACGGCCAGTGAGGCAACAAAGAGGGTGACTACCAAGGCCAGAACCTTCTTGGCGATGTACATTGCGGGGCGGGCTGCCTGGCCTTTTTCGCGCCTGCGGGAGGGGGCACCCGGCGCCGGGGCTGGCGCCTGTACGTGATCTGTAGCGGTCATGTCAGCGACCTCCTATCTGGGCTGCCCACGGGAAGTACATGTAGTTGATGGAGGGGTCCGCCCCGGTGATGCGTTTGCCCTGCCACATGGACGTGACAGTCTCATAGAGAGGCCCCCACACCACGTCATCGGCGGCCAGCTTGGCGGCCTGGCCCGTGAGCTTGCCCCGGGCGTCGGGGTCCTGCACGGTGTACGCGGTGTTGACCAAGTCATCGAATTCCGGGTTGCTCCAGCCGCCATAGTTGCTGAAATCGCCGGTGCGCAGCACGCTGTACATCTCCAAGGGCTCGGTGCTGGAGAGGTACCAGGAAGTCACCAGAAGGTCCACGTTCTTGCGGGCCTCAGGATCGGAGAAGAGCGTGGTGTATTTGTCGTTGGACATGGTCTGGATTTCGGGGTCCAGGCCAATCTCCTTGGCCGCGGATGCGATGGCCCGTGCCGTGATGTCGAAAGCTGCGTTCAGTGAGGCCGTGGCGAAGACGAACTTGCTGCCCTCGGCCCCTGCTTCCTGGATGAGTTTCTTGGCTTCTTCCAGGTCATAGGGCGTGGACAACAAGCCGTCGAAAGCCTCTTCCGCAGTCTGGGTAGGAACGTCCTTCCACACACTCTTGGTGGTCAGCGCATCCGTCTTCTTCGCATAGCCCTGTTCGGCCGCTTTGATCAAGGCTTCACGGTTGATGGCCATCATCAGCGCTTTGCGGACCCGGACGTCCTTGAACGTGCCGGCGAGGTTGGTGAAGACCATGCTTTGCACCGACGTATCCTCGCCGAAGTACAAGGACCCGGCGTCTTTGTTGGCCTTCAGGATGTCCATGGCGTTTGACGGGATCGCGAAGCCACCGTCAATTTCGCCGGTCTGGAACGCGTTGATCCGGGACGTGGCATCGGGGAGCATCTTGAAAGTGACCTGGCCTGACTTGGCTTTGAGCTCCGGATCCCAGTAATCGTCGAACCGTTTGAGGGTGATGCTTTCCCCGGCTTCCCATTGCTCGAACATGAAGGGGCCGGTGCAGTTCACGCCGGTGCTGGAGTTGCCGTAGTCCTTGCCCGCCGCTTGCAGGGTCTTGGCGGACTCCACCACGCCTGTGGCTCCCACCAGGGAGCTGTTGAACACGTAGTCCGGCCGGGTGGTGGTCACGGTGACCTCGAAGTCGCCGGTCTTCTCGATTGAGTCCACGTTCTGGTACGCGGAGGCCCAGAAGGAACCCACTTCCGGGTCCACATGGCGGCTCAGGGAAGCCACAACATCGTCCGCCGTCATCTCGCTGCCGTCGTGGAATTTCACTCCCTGCCGGATGGTGTAAACCCACGTCAACGGATCCGGATTCTCCACCCTTGTGGCCAGGCCCGGCGACGTGGACAGGTCCGCATTCCAACGGAACAACGACTCACACACATTGGACAGGACAGTGTTGTCCGGGTAGTCGAAGGCGTACGCATAGTCCAGCGAGAACGGCTCCGCGTACATGGCCCAGTTGAAGTTATCGATCTCCTTGGTAGGGGCCGGAGTGGAGTCGGACACGGTGAACTTGGCTCCGTCCGCGGCGTCCGTCACGCCGGCGGGCCGGACGCCGCAGCCGCCCAGAACCAAGCCGGCCACGACGGCGGCGACGCCTACCGCGGTGATGCGCGACGGCGTCGTCCGCTGTTTGTTGCCTCCGGCACCGCGCTCTGTTGGCGGCCTCATGGCATCACCCTGGCGGGCTGGACTTGGTTGTCACGGGTGAGCGCACGATCGTAAACGCACTCGCCCCCAATCCACGTCTGCGTCACCACCGCACGGTGCAGTTCCTCCGCCGGGAGGTCGAAAACGTTCAGGTCCAGAACGGCGAGGTCCGCGAGTTTTCCCGGTTCCAACGTTCCCGTTTCAGCGTCCAAGTGGTTGATCCAGGCGGAGCCGTAAGTGTAGGCATCCAGGATCTGTTTGAGGCTGAGCTTCTGTGATTCAGGACCGAGCGGTGGCAGGTCCTCCTCCGGTGCGGTTCGGTTGACTGCTACGTGGCTGGCTGCGATGGGGTCCGCCGTGGAGACCGGCCAGTCGCTTCCTGCCACCAAACGTGCGCCTGCGGAGGCCAGTTCACCGAAGGGGTAGTGCCTGTCCTCGGCACCTGGTTCAAGGAACGGGAGGGTCAGGGTGTCCATCTGTTCTTCGTGGCAGGCCCAGAGAGCCTGCACGTTGGCCGCCGCATTCAACGCTGCAAAGCGGGGAACATCCTCGCTGCGGACTACCTGAAGGTGGGCAAGGTGGTGCCGCTGATCGTTGGGCCCGTTGCTGTCCCGCGCTGCCTCGAGCGCGTCCAGAGCGTCAGTCACGGCGCGGTCGCCCAGTGCATGGAAGTGGAGTTGCATACCTGCGGCGTCAATGGCCGTGACGAACTTCTTCAGCTCATCCGGTTCGAAGAACTCAATGCCTCGGTTGTCCGTGTGATGGCCATGGTGATCGAGATAGACGTGGTGCATGGCGGCGGTGTAGTTCTCAGCCACACCATCCACCATGACTTTGACGGTGTTGGCGTTGAGCATCTGGTGATCGAAGCTGCTGGCCACCCTATCCCGGCGTTCCACAATTGCTTCCAGCTGGCCTATTCCGGCCGTGCGGTTCCACCATTGGCATGCTGTGACCCGGACTTTGAGGTCTCCTGCCTTCGCCGCATCCATGTAGACGTTCAAATGATCGGCATGTTCGCCCTCCGGGATAGGAACCCAGGCGTCCTGCCAGGCCGTAATGCCTTGCGCCAGGAGAAGTTTCTGGGATGCGAGCAGGCCCTGGTACGCCAGCCCGTACGGCACCGGCGGTTTGGCCGCGTTGAACAGGTCCATGGCACCTTCATGAACTGTGCCGGCCGGTCTCCCGTCCTCTTCACGTTCCAACCGTCCGCCCTCCGGATCAGGTGTTTCTGCGCTGATTCCCGCGGCTGCAAAGGCTGTGGTGTTGGCCCATGCCCCGTGGTGGTCCCGGTTGATGAGGTAGACGGGCCGGTCCGGCACCACCTCGTCCAGTAGTCCGCGCGTGGGAGTGCCGCCGGGGAAGAAGTCCATGGACCACCCGGCACCCAAAATCCAAGGTTCGTCCGGGTTTTCCTCTGCATATCGGGCAACACGTGCCACGGCCTCTTCTGCACTGCTGGCCTCTGTGAGGTCGCACTGGAGCAGTTCGATGCCGGCGAAGATGGGGTGAACGTGGGCGTCCTGGAAACCGGGCACCACCAGCTGACCTTGCAGGTCCACCCTGCGAGTGTCCGGTGTGACAGTTCTGTTGACGTCCTCGGGCTGACCGACAGCGATGATCCGGCCTTCGGTTATTGCGAGGTTTGCGCGGAGGGGCCCGGCGTCGTTGCCGGTGTACACCCATCCGTTCTCAAACAAAATCTCTGCGTGCACGGCTGAGTCCTTTCGTGGGAAATTCAACTCTGCGAGACACACTATGAGCCAGATCACATTAAAGTCAACAGTGTTGACATCAATGCTGACAAAGACTTTCACTGGACCTTGAAAGGAGGGCGCCATGAATCAGGTAGGTTGATATTCAACCGGGGATCGCATGGAAGGTGGACAACTGATGGTGCAGCCAGCACAATCGACGGACCGCCGCACGCGCCTGGACCCCGCCACCATCATTGACGCCGTCCTACGGATCTCCCGTCAGGAACTCGGGGAACGGCTTACAGTCCGCCGGCTGGGACAGGAACTTGAGGTAGACGCCACCGCCGTCTATCGCCATTTTCGGAACCGGGACGCGATTGTCAGGGCAGCGCTGGACCAGCTGTTCATGATGTCCGTGGAGCGCACGCTGGCCATCGCACGGGACCTTCACTGGCGTGCCCGGCTGGAGGCGTACCTCGACGAACTCCTCAAAGCTTTCATGCAGCACCCGTCCTTGGGGAGCGAGTCATTCGCCACGGACACGTACGGCCCGGGCGAGTTGAAAGCAATCGAGTTCGTTCTGCAATGCCTCACTGACGCGGGGCTCGCAGAGGACCGCGTGGTGCACTACTACGCGGCCCTGGAAAGCTACACCCTTGCACTCGGCGCGGGAATCGCGGTTGAAATCCAGCGGCTACCGGACTCCGAAGGCCACGATCCTTGGCTCAACCCCCGGGTTTTCACACGCATCACCGGTCACCCGCTCCTTGAAAAACACCACGAAGCACTACAAAACCTGGACTCCCTCAAGGCTTTCCAGGCCGGTCTGGCTGCGATTCTGGACAGCGCCGAACGGGAAAGCACCAAGCAGGCCTGACCGGCCTGCTGCCCCGGACCGGCTGCCTGCTTTACCAGCAACACACCCACACTTCCCCACACGACGCCACCACCCGGCGTCATTCATTCAGCACTGCCCGGACAGCGACGCCCGGCAGGGAAAGCACGGTACCCCCATGCACCAATTCATCAACGGAAAACTGCTGTCCGGCACCTCTGGAAACAGCCTCGACGTCATCAACCCGGCCACCTCCGAGGTAGTGGAAACGGTGGGACTCGCTTCACTGAAGGATCTGGAGTCGGCAGTGGCGGCCGCCCGTTCAGCCTTCCCGGGTTGGTCCCGGACTGCCCCGGGCGAACGCGCCGGGATCCTGCATACGTTCGCCCGCATCATGGAAGATCGAGCGGAGGAATTCGCCCGGGTTGAGAGTTCGCAAACGGGCAAACCCCTGGGGTTGACCAGGGAGTTCGACGTCCCCGGGACCATCGACAACATCGACTTCTTCGCAGGAGCTGCACGACACCTCGAGGGCAAGGCCACCGCCGAGTATTCGCCCCAGCACACATCCTCCATCCGTCGGGAGTCCATTGGCGTGGTGGGGTCCATCGCCCCGTGGAACTACCCGCTGCAGATGGCAGCGTGGAAGATCCTTCCAGCCATTGCGGCCGGCAACACCATTATTCTCAAGCCCGCCGAGATCACCCCGCTGACGTCCCTGATGTTCGCGCAAGCGCTCAGCGATGCCGGACTGCCCGACGGCGTGGTGAACGTGGTTGTGGGCGACGGCGCCACCGTTGGGGTAGCGCTCATGCGGCACCCGGACGTGGACATGGTCTCCTTCACCGGCTCCACAGCAGTGGGCCGCACGGTCCTGGAGGCTGCTGCCGTCAACGCCAAACGCGTGCACCTTGAGTTGGGTGGCAAGGCACCGTTCGTGGTGTTCGATGACGCCAACCTGGACGCTGCTGTACATGGCGCAGTGGCCGGATCACTGATCAACACGGGCCAGGACTGCACCGCTGCAACACGGGCAATCGTGCACCGGAGCGTTTACGAGGAGTTCGTGGCGAAGGTTGCTGCCCGCTTTGAGGGGATTATCCTGGGCGCGCCCGGGGATAACGATGCGGACCTTGGCCCGCTGGTCTCGTTCAAGCAGCGCGACCATGTGGCAGCGATGGTGGATCGTGCACGGAGCTACAGCAAGGTCATGGCCGGCGGCTACGCTCCTACGGATGGGGGCTTGGAGAGAGGCGCCTTCTACCGGCCCACGCTGGTGGTTGACGCGGCTCCGGACTCGGAAATCGTCAAGGACGAAGTGTTCGGTCCGGTCCTGGTGGTCCTGCCCTTCGACACCGACGACCAAGCGATCCACCTGGCCAACGACACCGTCTACGGACTCGCCGCCTCCGCCTGGACAAACAACCTTCAGCGGGCATTGCGGGCTACCCGTGAGATCAAGGCCGGCTGCGTCTGGGTCAACGACCACGTCCCGATCATCTCGGAGATGCCCCACGGAGGCTTCAAGCAATCCGGCTTCGGCAAGGACATGTCTGCCTACTCGTTTGAGGAGTACACCCAAGTCAAGCATGTGATGTTCGAGTTGGAGGGCGTTAGCGAGAAGGACTGGCACCGGACAATCTTCACCTTGCGCTAATTCCCTGCGTTGCGGGGCCCGCTCTGCGTGCTTGCGGGATTAGGGCCCACGCCGCCCGGGTTCCCTGGCTGAGCTTGCGAAGTGAGGGAGGCGGTGGGGATGCAGAGCGGGCCTCACAACGGGTGTTTCCGGCCGGATTTTGCGTCCAGCACCGAGCACTGCCGTGGCTACTCCCAGGAGGAGGATCAGCCCGCCAAGGATCTCGGTCAGCGTGGGAATCTCGTTGAGGACGAGCCACGCGGCCGTCATCCCCACCACCGGGACCAGGAGCGTAAAGGGCACGACGTCGGAACTCGGGTACAGCGACAACAGCCGGTTCCAGATGCCGTAACCAATCAGGGACGCGAACACCGCCGTGTAGATCGCGCTCAGGATGGTGGCGGGCTGCAAGTCAGTGAGGGTCGCCCACACGGTGTCCGGCCCGTCCACCACCAGCGACAAAGCAGCCAACGGAACCGGAACCACCGCACCGGACCACACCACCAGGCCCAGGCCGGAGGCTGCTTTGGAATGCCGGGCCACCACATTGCCTACGGCCCAGGACAATGCTGCTGCCAGGACGATCATTAGCGGAAGAACCGGTGCCACCGCGCTGCGACCCAACGCCACCACCCCCAGGCCCACAACGCCCAACACCACGCCGGCCACTTGGCGGCGGCTCGGCCTTTCGCCGAGGACCCTTGAAGCAAGCAAAATGGTGAACAGAACCTGCGCCTGAAGGACCAGCGACGCCAATCCCGCCGGCATCCCGAGGGCCATACCCAAATACAGGAGGCCGAATTGGCCGGCGCTCATGAAGAGCCCGACGCCGACAATCGCCTTCCAGCCCACCTTTGGTTTGCGGATGAACAGGATGAACGGAAAAACTACCAGCAAGAAGCGCATGGCGACGAAGAGCAGCGGCGGGACTTCCCTGCCGTTGGCGTGCAGGCCGAGGTCAATAGCAACGAAGTTAATGCCCCACAGGACAGCAACAAGGGTGGCGAGGGCAGAGTGGCGAAGGTTCACAAGTACACTCTGGCGCTCTTTTAGTTGAAGCACCAGCGTTGAATTCAGCATAGAACAGCGTAGATTTGCTTCATGATCGATATTTCGGCGTTGAGGGCCTTAGTGGCCGTTGAGCAGCATGGCTCTGTTGTGGCGGCATCGGACGTGATGGGCTTCAGTCCATCCGCAGTATCGCAACAGATCAAGAAACTCGAGAAGCAAACCGGCGTCACCGTCCTGGAACGCAATGGGCGGGGGGTGCTTCTCACGGAGCGCGGCCTGGCATTGGCGGGCTACGGTCGGCGGATCATGGGCGAGCTCGAAGAACTCCAAGCCACCCTGCTGGCAGATCCCGCGAAACCGTCCGGTTTGCTGAGGCTCGTTGCTTTTTCCACGGCTTGCCGAGGCCTGGTGGGACCGGTTCTCGGGCGTATGGCGGCTGAGCACTCCACCTTGGACATCACCGTACTGGCCGAGGATCCCCGCGAGGCAGTGCAAAGAGTCGCGTCCGGCGAAGCGGAACTCGCGGTAGTCCATAACTGGAACTCGGTACCCTTGGTGATCCCCGAGAACCTGGTGCTTGAGGATCTTTGCACTGACCAGGCCGATGTCCTCGTCAACAGCACCCACGCACTCGCCGGAAGCGCCGCCGTCGAGCGTGAAGACTTACTCAACGAGACGTGGATCAGCACCCCGGCGGGTGCCATCTGCAATGAGGCTTTGTTGCAGATCTTTGCGGGACTAGGCAAAGTCCCCGACATCCGCATATACGATCCCGACTTTTCCACCCACGTCGCGATGGTGGAGCAAGGCGTGGCGGTAGCACTGGTGCCGCGGCTCGGCAGGCCTCCACTTCCTGACGGAGTGGTTGCCATCCCGGTGATCAACCCCGTGCAGCAACGGTCCGTGGGCGTGGTGTACCGGAGGACGATGACCGCCAGCCCCAACATCCGGATCGCCGTTCGAATGCTTCGCGAAGTGGCGGATTCGTTGCCCCTGCCGCAAGGCTGATCAGGAGCGATCACGTCACACAGTGGAACATTCGACGCTCATGCAGCTGTTAGCTTAGGCTAACCTTACCTAGCTGCCGCGCCATCCGAGGGCCCGGCCGTCGACTCCTTGAAGGGGCCCGAACTGTGGAAGCAATCCTCTTTCCGACGGACATGAACCACCACCACACGTATGGTCTGGTGAGCTACATCCTGATTGACGACGGACTCTATCCCAGCGCCCACAATCGGCGGGATCCCTACGCACTTCCGGCGTTCGACATCCGCGGCCAATGGGTTTACCCCAGCCGCTACAACGAATATTTGGCACCGCAGTTGCCGGTCTACATGTTCGACGGCGAATACCTGATCGCCACCGGGCACGGCGAAGAAGCCGCGGGCTTGCCGGTGTTCGAGATCCGCTGCATGTGCATGCCGCAACTGTCCTACGGGGACTCAAACAACCCGCAATAGTTATTGGCGGGGAACTGTGAAGTGCGTCAACCGAGCATCCTGCCCGTCCAGTTCAGCCCACAACTTTTCCGTTTCCATCACCGTCAACGCACTCGTTGGGTATCTGGTGGCGGCATCCATGTAGGCGTCATGGTTAGAATCGCGGGAGGCCAGGTGCATGGCAAGATCCTGGACTCCAGGCATGTGGGAAATGACCATCAGCGTGGTCACAGTGTCCGGAACGTGGTTGATGACCGTCAACATGCGGTTAGCCGAGGCGGAGTACAGCCCATCTTCAAGCTTGGGTGTCGGGGCTTTGTCACCCAACTCGTCGCACACCCAGGTGCAGGTCTGACGGGTTCTCAACGCTGACGAGCACAGAATGAAATCAGGTACCACACCGTTCCGGAGCAACCATTTACCGGCCAGCGGAGCCTCCCGATGCCCGCGCTCCTGCAAGGGACGCTCATGATCAGGCACGCCCGTGGGCCAATCAGCCTTGGCATGCCGCATGATCACCAGGCGCTTAATGTGATGGTCACTCATAACCCAACCCTATCCGGCGCAGGCTCCCTTCCCCCGCGGCTTCCTGACCTTCTTTCGACAGAGGACAGCCCTAGGTCAACCTGGTGCGGTTGCTCACGGGGCTGTTGACACGTCAAAGTCGGTCAGGACCACTCGCACGCCGCTCCGTCATCACCAACTTTGAATCCACGGACCCTTGGACACGCCGTGCAGCGGGCGTGTTGAGGGGATTTCGCGGCCAATGTGGGTGGTGGCCGCACACTCCGACGCGCAGGCGCAAAGGGATCGTCCCGCGAGAGTGGCAGCACCACGGGATTACCCCGCAAAAGCGAAAGCGCCCGCCCTTACAGGACGAACGCTTTCGCTGCAGTGGTGCTTAGATCGAGTATTCCGGAGCGGCCCAGACAATAACTTCGGGGTGCTCATAGAAGCGGTAGCCTTGGCCGCGGACCGTGCGGACGGTGTTGGCGAGGCGACCGAGCTTGGAACGGAGACGACGGATGTGGACGTCGATGGTGCGCTCGTTGGGCACCTCTTCGGCATTGCGCCACAGGCCCTCAAGCAATTCGTCACGACCCACGGTGCGGGTGCCGTTTTCGACGAGGTAATTGAGGAGTTCGAATTCCTTGAACGTCAGGTTCAGGGATTCGCCGTCGAGGTGCACTTCGCGGCGGGCGAGGTCGATCAGCACGCCGGAGGGGCGGGATTCCTGCTGCGGCGTCGGACGGGCGGCTTCGGTGCGCTGGCGTGCGGCAACGGTGGGGTCGCCGAAGGTGGAACGCACGACGTCGAGTGCTGAGCCGGGTGCCCCGGCGGGGGCAACTGCGACGGCGGCGTAGCTCTCCGCGCCGGTCACGAGGGACTGGGCGTAGGCCCGGATTTCCTGGGCAAGTTTGGCGATGGAAGTTCCCGCAGCGGCTGCGGTGTCTTCGTCAATGCCCATGTAGAGGACAAATCCGCGGGCCACATTGTCGTTGGCAACGGGGCGGAGCTTGTCCGACTGCGCAATCACAGGGGTGGGCGCAGTCATGGGCGCCGGCTCTGCTGTGGGGACCGCACGCAGCTGCCCATAGGAGTTGGGGTTGTAGCCCTGCGGCACATAACCGGGAGCCTGCTGCCCTGCCCCTTGGGGAGCTGGAGAGTAGCCGGGGCGATTGCCGAAGCCGGGGCGAAGCCCTGCGTTCGACGCGGCCTTGTTGGCGTTACGGACGGAGATGTGGACGTATCCAGATGCAACTGACATGGAGTGCTTACCTCAAAAGTGAATAGCCGTCATCGCGGCTTCGAATGCTGGTTGTCCCCGCAATGAGTTTGGGGAAGGGCGCCCAACGCTGGGCTAGGGGGCGAATGCCTGAAACTTCTTGGGGTGGAAAGTTAGGCTTGCATTCGACAACAGCGGTCATCATGGCCAGCGGGTGTACTGGGCCAGGTTGCTGCGGCTGCAGGTGCTGTTGAGTTCTTGTTCACATTGGAAGTGTGCAACGTAACAATGGCAACACGCAAGTAACAAAGCGCTGAACCGTCCACATTTTGAGACGCAGAGGTCTATTGTGCTGCAAATCACAATTCAGCTGAGCGTGTAAATGAATGGCATTTCATTCGTCTGGAGCGAGAAATATTCGACGTCCAGTGAATTTTCTTCGGTGAATCGGGCATGATGTGCATCCGCGTTCCCGTGAACCGCCACGCCGCGGAATCTCACGATCTGAAACAGTTGTTGTCCAATCGTGCGAAGCCGCGCTCAACAAATTCTTCAGAAAATTCTGCTACAAGCTGTAGAAACAGCTAAACCCAAGGATCTGCGCCTAAGGGGACAGGGATAGCTGCACTCGTGGGGAAATCCCAAGCAGGGACTACTGCCCGCCAGGCATGTTGAGGAGTAGTGGCTCATGTGACCTGTGGACAGGCGTGTTTCGGCACCCCCCTCTCGCTAGTGTTGACTCACAGGGTCCTCACAGGGCCGGCAAAGCGCTGGCATACCGGCAGAACAGAGAGTTGTCCCATGGCCTCCTCGCACTCCATGACCAACAACCTCCCCCAGCTGTCACACCCGGACGGTTCCCCGATCCGCGCCCTGGTGGTGGACGATGAACCCAGCCTTGCCGAACTCATGAGCATGGGCCTGCGGATGGCGGGCTGGTCTGTGGCCGTGGCCGGCGACGGTCCCGAGGCTGTGAAGCTTGCGAAGGATTTTCGCCCTGACGTATTGGTCCTGGACGTCATGCTCCCCGGCTTCGACGGCGTGGAGGTCCTCAACCGCATCCGCACCTTCGCCCCGGAAGTTCCCGCGCTGTTCCTCACCGCCAAGGATGCCGTGCAGGACCGCATTGTGGGGCTCGCTGCCGGTGGTGACGACTACGTGACCAAGCCTTTCAGCATGGAAGAAGTCCTCCTTCGCCTCCACCGCCTGGTCCAGCGTTCGGGGGTGGCCGCCATGGACACTGCCGAACTTGTGGTGGGCGATCTCATCCTGAACTTGGACACCCGCGAAGTCACCCGGGGCGGCGAGGACATCCCACTCACTGCCACACAGTTTGAGCTTTTGCGCTACCTCATGGAGAACCCCAAACGGGTGGTCAGCAAAGCCCAGATCCTTGACCGCGTGTGGGACTACGACTTCGGCGGCCAGGCCAACATCGTGGAACTCTACATTTCCTACCTTCGGAAGAAGATTGAAGCCAATCATCCGCCCATGATCCACACCATCCGTGGCGCCGGATACGTCATCAAGCCAGCGGACTAGCGTTGAGCACACTTTCAGGAGTGGCCAAAAGCTCAGGTATCGCCGGAAAGCCACAGCGAAGCTGGCTCAACCCGTCCACCTGGCACTTGCGCACCCGGTTGGTCCTGGTGGCCATGGCCCTGCTGGTGGCCATCTGCGGAGCAATCGGGATTGTCAGCTACGCGTCCATGGACATGGTTTTCAATAAACAGCTGGACATACAGTTGCAGCAGGCGTCCAGCCGCGCCAATAACTTCGGTAGGCCGCCGTCCAACTTTCCTTCTTCACCTTCAGGAAGACCTGATCCGTTGGAGGCGCGCGGTCAGGCCGCAGGAACGTTGAACGCCCGGTTCGACGGATCCACGGTGAGCAGTTCGGGCCTGATTGACGCCAAAGGTAACCGCGTCTCCCTCTCCGGCGCGGACGAGCAAGTGCTGCTGGATCTGACCAAGGACAACCGTCCCGTGGACCGTTCGCTCTCCAATGGCGACTATCGGCTGGTGGCGGTCGAAAGCCCGTATGGTGATGTGATCGTGACGGGGCTGCCCTTGGCGGACAAGCAAAGCGCCGAGGCCTCGCTGGTGCGGACCATGGTGTTGGTTTCGTTGGGTGGACTGGTGCTGATCGGGCTCGCAGGTACGGTGATCATCCGGCGGACCATGCGGCCGTTGGAGCAGCTCTCCGAGGTGGCCACCAAGGTCTCGCGCCTCCCTCTCGACGCCGGTGAGGTGGCACTTGCGGTGCGCGTACCGCCGTCGGCCTCTCATCCAGGGACGGAAGTGGGCAGCGTAGGCCATGCTTTGAACCAAATGCTGAACAACGTCTCCAACGCACTGGAAGCAAGGCAGGAAAGCGAAACCAAAGTGCGCCAGTTCGTCGCTGATGCATCGCACGAACTCCGCACGCCGCTCACCGCGATCCGTGGCTACACCGAGCTGCTAAGGATGACCGAGAACTTCACTGACGACGGCAGGAAGTCGTTGGTGCGCATGCAAAGCCAATCCGAACGCATGACCACTTTGGTGGAGGATCTTCTGTTGTTGGCCAGGCTGGACGAGGGCCAGCCTTTGAAGGTTGAGGACGTTGACCTCACCCAATTGGTGATCGAGACAGTCAGTGACGAGAAAGTCATGGCACCGGATCACATTTGGCAGCTTCAGCTCCCTGATGAACCTGTTATGGTCCGCGGTGATGCGACGCAACTGCACCAGGTGCTGGCCAATCTGTTGTCCAATGCGCGCAAACACACCGACCCCGGCACCACCGTGGTCACGTGCGTTTTGCTCTCCGCCGATGGCAGCGCCAAGGTCACAGTGACGGATAACGGCCCGGGCATTCCCGCAGATTTCCAAGGCCGGATCTTTTCCCGCTTTGCTCGCGCCGATGCCGCCAGGTCAGGCTCTGAAGGCACCTCCGGACTTGGCCTGTCCATTGTTGAATCCATCATTTCGGCACATGGCGGTAGCGTGGAAGTGACCTCCCGCCCCGGACGCACAGAGTTCGCCCTCCGGCTCCCCGCCTCTAGCAACGAAGGCACATAACGAATCGGGCAAGTCGACTCACCGGCGCCGTGATCTCTGTTACCTAAATGTGACTTCTCGGGAAACCTCCTGTACCGTCGAAAGGGTGGGTTGTCCCTAGCAGGCCCACATCCGGGATGCGCCGAGCTCTGCCACTTCCCGGAGTCCGTTCTTTCTCCGAGGCAGAGACGGGGGACCCAGAGTCTCCGGACCCAGGCATTTATGCCGGTCCTTGGGGTGAAGCCGCAGCGTGATGCGCGGCCGGATGACCTCATCCGAACCCGACAGCTAACTCCGCAGGCGCTGAGAGGTAATCACATGTCTGAATTTAACGATCAGTCGCGCCCTTCGGCGCGTCACCGCGATGACCACAACGCACCGTTGACCAAGTCGCAAGCTGTCCTCAAGAACGCTGCCCGCGAGGGCAAGTCCGGCCACCGCATGTCAGTTGTAGCCGGTGTTGTTGCGGCCGCACTGGGCGTTGCATCGCTCGGAACTGCCGCTAACGCCGCACTGACCCTCCCTGAGGCTAGCCGCGTTGCCGGAACCCAAGCCAGCGCGCAGGCCAGCAGCAACAAGCCAGCTGAAATCTCTGCTTCCCTGGATGCTGCCGCCGCCAAGGGCGCCGCTGACCGGGCTGCTGCGGACAAGGCCGCTGCTGAGAAGGCTGCTGCCGATAAGGCGGCCGCTGACCAAGCAGCAGCCGCACAGGCCGCTGCCGATAAGGTTGCCGCAGACCAGGCTGCCGCCCAAGCCGCAGCCGAGAAGGCTGCTGCTGACGCCGCTGCCAAGCAGGCCGCCGACGCCGCTGCAGCCGCTGCCGCCGCACAAGCCGCAGAAGCCGCAGCCGCTGCTGCCGCCCCCAAGGCCGTAGACGATCCCGCTGCTGCAAAGGCCTACGCCGCGAGCGTCCTGGGTAGCTACGGCTGGAGCGCAGCTGAGATGACCGCTTTGAACACCCTGTGGGAGAAGGAATCCAACTGGAAGACCACTGCCACGAACGCTTCCAGCGGCGCCTACGGCATTGTCCAGTCCCTGCCTGCTTCCAAGATGGCGTCAGTTGGCGCTGACTGGCAGACCAACTACCAGACCCAGATCAAGTGGGGCCTGAACTACATCAAGGAGCGCTACGGATCCCCGTCGGCTGCCTTGGCCTTCCACCTGGCCAACAACTGGTACTAAACCAGACTGCTTGATTGCCGCGCCCGTTGCCGCCGTTCGCACCAGTACCTACTGGAGCGTATGGCGGGAACGGGCGCGGCTTTTGCCGTTTCACAGGTGCTGCGGGTGGTTTACAGGTACCTCCACCCAGGAACACTACGACTCCGGCTCGGCCTCCACCGCACCCCGCACGGCTGCAATGGACGCAGCGACGTCGCCGGCGTCCGTGGTCCAGTTACTCACCGAGATGCGGAGGATTCCCCGGCCCCGCCACGACGAACCGGACATCCACACGGCACCCTCGGCCATGAGCCTCTGGGTGACGCGGTGCGTGCGATCATCACTTCCGAAGCTCACCGAGACCTGCGTGAAGACGACGTCGTTGAGCACCTCCACACCAGGGATCGAGGCCAGCCCTTCAGCCAGGGCACGCGCGTTTGCCGCCAGGCGCTCCACCATGGAAATCACGCCATCCCGGCCCAATTGCCGGAGTGCGGCCCATACCGGAATGCCACGGGCACGGCGGGACATCTCGGGGACCTTGTCGAAAGGATCCCCCGGTCCGGCATCCGTAGCAATGAGGTAACTGGTGTGCACACTGAAAGCGCGCCTCAAGGCTTCCGGGCGGGCCACGATTGCCAGGCCACAGTCGTAGGGGACGTTCAGGGTTTTATGAGCGTCGGTTGCCCACGAATCGGCTTCCTCCACACCGGCCAGCCGGTCACGCAGCCTGGGACTCACGGCAGCCCACAAACCAAAGGCACCATCCACGTGCACCCATGCACCGCGATCGTGGGCCACAGCTATGGCTTCCTCCATGGGATCAAAGGCCCCTGAATGGAGGTTGCCGGCTTGCAGACTAACCAAAGATGGGCCTGGCTGCTGATCCATGGCCTCGGCCAGGGCGTCGGGATAGATGCGGCCTTCGTCGTCGGCGTCTACCGGAACGCAGGCGCCCAAACCGAGGTATCGCAACGCAAGATCCACTGCCGCGTGCCGTTCCCGGCCCGCAAAAGTTGTGATGCGTGGCGCGCCACTGAGGCCGAGGGCTTGAAGGTCCCACCCGGCCTCGTCCATCAGATACTGCCGGCCCGCCGCCAACCCCACGAAATTGGCCGTGGTGGCACCGGTGGTGAATCCGACGTCGGCGCCGGCGGGCAGGTGCAGGAGGTCCAAAAGCCAGGCAGCCGCAGATTCCTCGATTGCGGCAGCGGCAGGGGTGGCGAACCGGAGCCCGTTGTTCTGGTCCCAGGCGGAGACAAGCCAATCGGCGGCCATGGCTGCGGGCAGCGTTCCGCCCATGACCCAGCCAAAGAAGCGACCGGACTGGATCGTCATGAGCCCGGGCTCGGCTAGTGCGGCGAGCTCGTCAACTACCTCGGCCGCATCAGTAGCCCCGTCAGGGAGACGCTCCAAAATGCTTTTGGCCACCTGGTCGGCGTCTGAGGAAGGGCGGACAGAACGTGTAGGGACAGACGCCAGCCAGTCACCGGCGTGGACCATGGCCCGCTCCAATGCAGCACCGTACGCCTCCGGCATCGCAGACATGCGCACAGCCTACGCCCGGTTCATCACAGGGAACAGCCCAAGCAGCATTAGCCCAGCGGTACTAGAGGCTCAGAGTCAGGAGGTGACCGCCGTCGTCGTCCTTCACCGCGGTGACCGTCACTGCCGAGTAGTTCGGAATCCGCCACATACCCGGCTCCAGTTCCGCATTGTGCCTGGCAGCGGCCTTGCCCACCACCACGGTCCGCATCCCCGCGGCACGGGCGGCGGCAATACCGGCAGGTGCGTCTTCGAAAACCACGACGTCGGCCGGGTCGACTCCCAGCAGCGCTGCCGCCTTGAGGTACCCCTCCGGGTGCGGCTTGCCGCGGGTGACAGACTCGGCGGTGACCGCGGTGGATGGCATGGCGAGCCCGGCCGCCTGCATACGGATATCGGCAAGGACCCGGTCTGCAGACGTGACCAAGGCGATGGCTTCATCCGGAAGTCCCGCCAGCAAGGCCTCCGCCCCGGGAAGGGCGATCACGCCATCGGTCCGGGAGCGTTCCCTCTGGCCGAGTTCCGCGGTCAGTGCTTCGAAATCTGCACCGGCGGGCGCGTATCGGCGTACAGTATCGCCCGCCTGGACGCCGTGGGAAGTGCGTAGAATCTCGTCAAAATCCAAGCCGTAGCGCTCGGCGAACTCGAGCCAGACTTGCTCAACGATCGCCGTTGAATCCACCAGTGTGCCGTCCATGTCGAAGAGCACGGCACGGACGGTCAGCACGGGTTCGGCAGGATGGCTCATGAGTCCATCCTGCCGCACGCTCATGGGGTGGCGCCGAAGTGTGACTTAGCCGTTCGGCCGCTGCGGCAAGTACTGCAGCGCCCACTTGTTGCCGTCAGGGTCAGCGAAGTAGACGAAATGACCCCAATCCTGGACGTCGATGTCACTGACGTCCACGCCATTGGCCTTGAGTTGCTCGTGCGCCTTATTGATATCCGCCACCACCACTTGGAGGCTTGGCGCGGTCCCGGGAGGGGCGTCGCTGAGGCCCTCACCAATAGCAATGGAACATGCCGAACCCGGCGGTGTCAGCTGCACGAACCGGATGCCGTCCGTGGGACGCTCATCAAAATCGGCGTTGAAACCAACCTTATTGACGTAAAAGTCCTTCGCGCGGTCGACGTCCGACACAGGGACAAACACCAGTTCAAGTTTCCAGTCCATGCGCCACAGGCTAACGGGGCGCGCCGGAAACCGGTAGGGGCTTCCCTAACCCGCTACGCCGTAGAGGCGGTCCCCGGCGTCGCCCAAGCCCGGCACGATGTATGACTTTTCATTGAGCTTTTCGTCAATCGAGGCGAGGACGATCTTCACGTTGGCGTCGGAGAGCTCTTCCTCCAGCTTGGACAGTCCCTCCGGAGCGGCCAGCAGGCAGATGCACGTGACGTCCGAGGCGCCGCGCTTGAAGAGGAACTTGATGGCCTCACGCAGGGTGCCCCCCGTGGCGAGCATGGGGTCCAGGACAAAGATCTGGCGGCCGGTGAGGTCCTCGGGGAGGCGCTCCGCGTAAGTGATGATGTCCAGGGTTTCTTCGTCGCGGGCCATTCCCAGGAAGCCCACCTCGGCGGTGGGGACCAGCTTGGTCATGCCCTCAAGCATGCCAAGCCCTGCGCGAAGGATGGGGACCACCAGCGGAGTGGGCTTGGTGAAAGCCGTGCCAATGGTGGTGGTGACCGGAGTTTCGATCTCCACCGGCTGCGTCTTAACCTCGCGGGTGGCTTCATAGGCCAGGAGGGTGACGAGTTCTTCAGTGAGCTGCCGGAAGACCGGTGAAGGGGTGTTCTTATCCCGCAGAACGGTGAGCTTGTGAGCGACCAGCGGGTGGTCCACGACGAGTGTGCGCATCCCCCAAAACTATCATTGAGACATGAGCGCCACCGAGCCGTATCACGCAGACCACATGGCCTGGATGGGCCTTGCCCTGAACGAGGCCCGGTTGGCGCTGAAAACGGACGACGTACCAATTGGTGCCGTCGTCTTAGGGCCCGACGGCGGTGTGCTGGGTTCCGGACGCAACGAACGTGAAGCGCATGGGGACCCAACCGCCCACGCGGAGGTGGTTGCGATCCGTCAGGCTGCTGCTTCGCTGCGTCAACGCGCTCAGGATGCCGGCGCCGATGGTGACGGTTGGCGGCTTGAGGACTGCACTTTGGTGGTCACCCTTGAGCCGTGCGCTATGTGTGCGGGGGCTATTGTCCTGGCCAGGATTCCGCGGGTCGTGTTTGGCGCCTGGGACGAGAAGGCGGGAGCGGTGGGTTCCGTGTTCGATATCCTCCGCGAGCGCCGCCTCAACCACTGGGTGGAGGTCTACGCAGGAGTTCGCGAGGAGGAATGCGCGGCCCTGCTGAGGGATTTCTTCGCGACGCGCCGGGTACCCCTTACTCTCCCGCGAGATGGGATTTGATGACGATCCGGGTGCTTGGGATTGCCATTAACTGTCATCTCGCGGGGCGTTGGAGGGCCTCCAGGACGGTGGCAGCGGTGGTGTCCCAGTTGTGAAGGTGTTTACGGGCGTGGAGTGCGTTACTGCGCCAAGTCTGTTGCAGGGCTTTGTCGCCGAGCCACTTCTTGATGGTCTCGGTCAGGTTCTTGGGATCGCTGAGATCCAGTGCAGCACCCGCCCCGGAGCTGCCCAGCGCCTCCACTGCACCGGTCCCCTGCCGCACAAGAACCGGGACACCGTGCGCCAACGACTCCGTTACCACCATGCCAAAGCTTTCTGATCGCGATAGAAGGACGCTGAGGTCAGCTTTGTGCCACTGCTCTTCGAGGGCATCGCCGGTCAGCTCGGAGGTAACGCTGATGCGATTTTGGAGACCGGAATGCTCGACGGCGGCCCTCACCTCGGCGGCATAGCTTGGGTCAGTCTCGTCGGAACCGATGAGGGCTGCGGTCCAGGGTGCGTCAGATATGTGGCTCAGCGCCTCCACCAAGAGTGTCTGGCTCTTATTGGGCAGCAACGCCGCGACAGCCACGATATGCAGTGGCCGCGATCCCCTGGCAGGGTTTGCTTTTTCGGCCCCGGGAGTCGCGATGACGATGTCCTGCGTCCCGTGCCTCGTCTCGAGCTCAGCCGCTGCGTGGGCGCTGGGACAAATGATCCCTGTTGCGGCAACCAGCGCCTTGGCCTCAAGGTCATGGTGGTCCGCCAACGCCATGTGCGACAGGATCCACACCTTGGTCCCGGCATGGACCGCGTCGGTCACCTCATCCGGTGCCCCGCTCGCCACCAGTCCGTCGGCAATCACCGTTGTGCCGCCGTCGAGCATGTCAGCGAAACGTTGCCGGTCCGTTGGGCTCCCAACCGGCCAGTCGCCGTCGACCGTTACAGTGTCAACACTGGCACCCAACGCGGTCAGGTGCTCGGCGAGCTTGGCGTTGTACTTGTTGCCGCCGGAGCCGTGCCGGATATTCCCCGGGATCAGGAAGCGGATGTGCACTTACTTGACCGGGTTTACTTGACCGGGAGCTCCAGCGAGTAGCCCGCCCAAGCGTCCGGGTTTTCGCGAAGGACCACGTCAATACCTGTGAGGGCCGGACCATCGGCAGTGTCCTGGATTTGGGCGGCCATGGCGTCGGCAATGTGCTTCGCGAGAGCCTCCGTTGTAGAGAGTTTCCCCTTGAAAGCAGGGTGCTCGTCCAGGTTCTTGTAGTTCAGGTCGGCGAGCACCTCCTCAAGAATGCCGCCGGCGGCACCGATGTCAAGAACGATCGCGTCGTCATTAACGTTGGGGCGGCGGAAGGTGACTTCGGCCACGAACGTGGCGCCGTGCAGGCCCTGGGCTGGGCCGAACGCCTCGCGGGGAAGGCTGTGGGCGATCATGAAGTGGCGTCGGACGGTCAGGCTGAACATGTATTAATCCTCCGGGTGGGGGTAGGCGACCACGTGGCAGAAACCGCCGGGCCGTTCAAACATTTTCGTGAGGGTGTTGGGCAGGTTCTGGAACTGGCATTCGCTGGTGAGGAAGGTGTCGAAGAGCGGGTCTTTGAGTTGGTTCGCCGCTTCCTGCAGGCGCTGGGCATTAGTACGCCGATGCCTTCTGGGGAGGGCGACGGCGCCCACCTGGCTGGATCGGATGTTGAGCCTGCGGGCATGGAAGTCCTCGCCGAGCGGCAGGGTGACTTCCTTGTCGGCGAACCAGGAAAGTTCAATAACGTCAGAGTCGTCGCCGGCCAGTTGGAGGCTCAGCTTGAGGCCTTCGTTGGACGCGGAGCAGTGGAAGACGATGTCGTTGTTGTCCTGGGCTTCTTCGGGGAGTGCGAAGTCGACGTTGATGGTGTCCGCCAGCTTTCGCTTCTCCGGATCAGCATCCACCAACTGCAGGCGACCGAGCGGATACTTCCGCAGGAGCGTCGCCAGGACGCCGCCCACCAGGCCACCACCGACGACGGCGACACGGTCACCCAGCCGCGGCCCGGCTTCCCACAGCGCATTGATGGCCACCTCAACGATGCCCGTGAGGACAGCGCGGCGTGCTGGGACACCTTGTGGGATTGAGGTGAGCTGGCTCGTGGGCATCACGTAGAAGTCCTGGTGGGGGTGGAGGCTGAAGACAGTTTTCCCCCGCCATTCGTCCGGGCCTTCTTCCACAATGCCGACGTTCAGGTAGCCGTACTTCACCGGGCCAGGGAAGTCGCCTTCCTGGTGCGGGGCCTGCATGAGGTCGGCCACTCGTTCCGGGACGCGGCCTTCGTGAACTACACGCTCAGTGCCGCGGCTGACGCCTGAGTAGAGCGTCCTGACCAGGGCTTCTCCGTCTTCCGGCTTGGGGATCGTCTCGGAGCGCAGCTCGCCGGCGCCGGTCTCGGTGACCCAGTAGGCCCGGGCTTCGTGTTCATGTTCGTGCGAGATAGTCATGGTGCTTATGAATCTATCGCTGGCGCGCTGCGGACGGAAGTTGGCAGTATTTTGCTTGTTCCGTTCGCTTGCTTGCGGGGCCTCGTTTTGGGGAACCGGGCTCAACTCCGGTACCCTATTTCAGTTGGTGACGTGTCCGAGCGGCCGAAGGTGCAACACTCGAAATGTTGTTTGGTGTAAAAGCCAACGTGGGTTCAAATCCCACCGTCACCGCCAATGAGAAAGGCACTGCTTCCCTTTGTTTATAAGGGAAGCAGTGCCTTTTGCATGCTCATCGAAAGGCGGGATCCCGGCGCTTTGAGAGGCCCAAAGCCGCAAGACCAACCCCTCGTGGCAGCTGATCCGCCGTATGCTGTTCCCAGAGGGGGTCCCGTGAGTTCACAGAGAGTTTGCGTTGTTATCGAAGACGATGCCGACATTCGTGATCTCATCGATCTGATACTCACTGATGCAGGCTTCGAGGTACACGCCGTGGAATCAGGAACCGAAGGGATCATCGCCGTCGATCGGCTGAAGCCATCGCTGATCACCCTGGATCTGGGCCTTCCCGACATGGACGGCAGGGAGGCCGCACGCCTGATTGCTGCCATGTCCCACGCGCCGATCCTCATGATCACGGCGTTCGCTGAACGGGATGATGAACTTCACGGCATTGCCTCAGGAGCCAAGGCGTACCTGATCAAACCCTTCAGGCCCCGCCAATTGCGTGAGCTCGCTCTGCGTTTGAGCCCTCTGGAACTCGCGGCGAAGGCAATTTCAACGGATACGTGCAACACTCCCTGAGCGGAAAAGCACAACTTCCTATGGTCTCCGCCGCGGTGGCCCATCGACGCCGCACGTCGAGGGGCGACATCTCGGCACTTTGGGAGGCCCATAGTGCCGAAATCCAACCCCTCGACGTGAGGCGTCGGAATCTATACTCGGATACGAAGGGGGAATGTATGCGTCGCCGCATCACAATATTTGCCATCACTGCTGTTTCAGTTGGACTGACCGTGGGCTGCTCCGCCCCCGCCCCGCTTGAAGTGGACCCTGCGAAAACGTCGGTGGAATACACCTTTAGGGACAGTTCCGTTCCGCCTCAGTACCACCGAAGCTACGTAATTAAGGCCTCAAACACTGAAGCCACCATCACAGTGGATTCTTACGGCGACGTCCTTCGTCAGGAAACTGCGGCCATGCCTGCGGAGACGTGGACCCGGGTGATGGACCTCGTTCGCAGCCTGCCGGAGAGGACCAAAGACATTAAGACTCCTAAACCTGGCTGCGCAGGTGGCACTGCCTCGAAGATCTTGGTCCGGGAAAGCGAGCAGGAGCGCTACTCCCAACGCATTGAAAACTGCGGTGGGGGTCCGGGGGCACCCCTGACGGACACAGCGGTCCCACTTACAGCTCTCTTCGATATGAACGATCTGTTGAAAACCGGCATGTAGCGCGTCGAGGGGCGGGATCTCGGCACTTTCGAGGCTTGAAAGGCGCGAGATCTAACCCTTCGGCGAAGCTAGGCGTAGATTGAGCCCGGATGCCGTAAGACACCCCAAGATCCGTTAAGACACCCTCGGAACCGCACTGACCGCGGAGGCAACAATGGCCGGGACCACTAACAAGGCAGGCAAAAGCACCGACTACGCGTTCGTCACTGTGTGGCGCGTGGCGGGCGCACGTCAGGAAGTGCTGGATATCCTCGGCGACGCAGGCGCCCTCAGGCAATGGTGGCCCTCCGTCTACCTCACTGTGACGCCAATAGCCCAAGGTGGCCCGGATGGCGTGGGTGCAAGCTTCGGCCTGCACACCAAAGGCTGGCTCCCCTACACGCTCAAGTGGCAGCTAACAGTCACAGAACCCGTAACCTTGGACGGCTTCGCGCTCACGGCCAAAGGGGATCTCAACGGCACGGGCCGCTGGACCTTTGAGCCTGACGGACCCGAAGTGGTCATCACCTACGACTGGCGGGTCAGTGCAGCCAAGCCTTTGCTTCGCCGCCTGAGTTGGCTCCTCAAACCGGCGTTCTCTGCCAATCATCACTGGGCCATGGCACGCGGTGAGGAGAGCCTGAAACTTGAGCTCCGGCGTCGACGGTCCGGATCCGCCACAAACATCCCGGCGCCGCCGAAGCCAACGTTTGTCCGGTCCTTGAAGGGGTAAGCCGAACTATCCACATACGGACCCATCCGGGTCCTGCCTGGCACCGAACTCCCGATAGAATCAAGACGCCGATCAATCAGCAGCCACAGATGAGGGAGGACCCGTGCGCACATCGCAGACCCGGGCACCCTTTCATGCGTTGCGGTCGGGCGCCATCTCGATTGTGGTGGTTCTTCTCGCCGCAGCGGCCCACCTTGTGGGCGGCGGAGAACTTCCCACAACACCGGTACTCCTGGCGCTCGTCGCGCTGACGGCCCTGGCTGCCACGCTCGCCACCAGGTTCAAGCTGAATCTTGTCACCATGGCCGGGATCCTGGGCGCGGGACAGCTGGCGCTTCACGAAGCTTTCACAGCCTTGGGCCCTATATCGGCCAGTGTTCAGGAAACAAGGCACCACCTCGCCGCTGAACCCTTAAGCTCCGGGCTGGACATCGCGGCTACGCATACCCACGAGCTCGGCACAGCCTTCGGCATCATGATGTTCGTGGGCCACGTCATTGCCACCGTTGCTACTGCGGTGGTCCTGGCCAAGGGCGAAGCTGCTTTGTGGCAACTGGCCGCCTGGCTTCGGCCACTGCTCACCCTGCCCACCTTGGTGTTCAGGCCCGACGCCGGCGCCTCGCCTGTCGCGGCGGGCGCGCCTGACGTCTTTATCCCCCGCCCCTGGCGGAACCTTAGGCAAGACAGGCGCCGCGGACCGCCCGCCGTCGTCGTACTTCCTTAGTTCCGCCCGGCACCTTCCGCGCGCAAGAAATCGCGCGCTGCAACAGCACAGCCTTTGCATGGTGACGGGCCTCAAACCCCTACCCCGCGCCGCAAAATCCGGCGCTCCCGAAAGGCACTTCCCATGAAATCCCTCATTCGCCGCACTCTTTCTGCTACCGCTGTCGCTGGTGGAACAGCCGCCCTGATGATGGCCGGTATCGCAGGTGCATCGGCTCACGTTGGCGTCGACCCGAACAAGACTGCAGCAAACTCCTACGCACTGTTGACGTTCAGCGTTCCTCACGGTTGCGGCACGTCCGGAACCACCAAGGTTGCCATCAGCCTCCCCGAGGAACTGACCGACGCGACCCCCACCGTGAACCCGAACTGGACCGTGGAGAAGGTGACGGAGAATCTCGCCGAGCCCAAGAAGCTGGAAGATGGCACATCCATCACCAAGCGCACCAGCCAGATCGTGTACACCGCAAAGGCCCCACTGGACCCTCACATGCGCGATGCCTTGGTTCTCTCGGTGAAGTTGCCCGATGCCGCCGGCAAGACCATCTACTTCCCCACTTTCCAGACCTGCGAAACGGGCAAGACGGATTGGATCGAGATCCCCAAGGACGGCCAGAGCGAGGATGACTTGAAGTCACCCGCACCGGCGATCGCCATCACCCCGGCGGACGCCGCGGGAGACCACCACGCCGCGGCTGCTGAGTCCACCGAACAAGCCTCCGCTGTGACCGACGACGGCTCGCAGGCGCGTAGCTGGGCGGGTCTGATCGCAGGCATCGCTGGCTTGGGGCTGGGCGGCGCTGCGTTCTTCCGCAGCCGCTCCGCCAAACCGGCAGTGGCCAAAGCAGACAATAAGTAGTTGACGCCGGATTGGCGCCCGGAAGATCACAATCCGGGCGCCAATCCGCACTCATGGCCGTGGCTGAATTGACTCGGATCAGGGCCGGGGCAAGGCTGGTGCCCATGTGGACTCAGCGCATCAAAACCGGTCTTGTGACGACGACGGCAGCCGCTGCGCTGCTGCTTCTTGCTGCTTGTGGGCCAAGCCCCAGCCCGTCGGGAACCAGCAGTGCCCCGCCAACCTCCTCGACGCCGTCGGCCTCGTCACCCTCGGCCTCAGCGACGTCGAACCCGCCTTCTCCAACAGCCACGACGTCGCCATCCCCCTCGGCGACAGCAACCTCCGCTGCACCCGCAGCACCCGCGCTGTGCAAGGCGGCATCCCTCACCGCGGCAACCGACGCGACCGGTGGCGGTGCGGCCGGAAGCATCTATGAGAAGTTGATCCTGACCAACTCCGGCAGCACCCCTTGCATCCTGGAGGGCTTCGCGGGAGTCTCCCTGACTGCCGACGCCAACGGTGAACCGATCGGTGAACCAGCCACGCGCGAAACCACAACCCCGGTGACCAAAATCGAACTGGCCCCAGGGAAGTCGGCGTGGGCCGAAATCCGCTACACGCAGGCCGGCAACTACGGCGACTGCACTAAGACCCCTGCAGCCGGTTTCCGGATCTACCCGCCGAATGACACGGCGTCACTGTTCATCCCGGAGCCGCACGATGCCTGCAGCAACGCCGGCATCAAGCTTCTGACCATCACGGCTTTCCAGGCAGTCTGACCGTCTTCCCACGGCTCCGGCTTATTCTGTCGGAGCCGTGGGGCATGATGGAGGGATGCAGGAGCCGCAGGCGTCGGATGGCGCTATCAGCCGTTTCAGCCGGGCAACCAGGGAATGGTTCCTCGGCGCTTTTTCCGAGCCCACACCCGCGCAGGATGGCGCGTGGAACGCGATCTCCTCAGGCTCCCATGCCTTGGTGGTGGCTCCTACAGGTTCCGGCAAAACCCTTGCTGCTTTCCTGTGGGCCCTCGATCGCCTCCATTCCACGCCCAGTGACACGCTGCCGGGTCTTGAAAGTGTCCCGGCCAACGGCAAGGGCCGGGCCAAGCGCCCCAAAACCAAGACGCGCGTCCTCTATATTTCGCCACTGAAGGCACTGGGCGTGGATGTGGAGCGAAACCTCCGCGCACCCCTGATCGGCATCACCCAAACTGCCAAACGTTTAGGGCTCCCCGCACCACTGGTGACCGTCGGCGTCCGTTCAGGAGATACGACGGCGGCCGATCGCCGCACGCTGTTGACCAACCCGCCGGATATCCTCATCACTACTCCGGAATCCCTGTTCCTCATGCTGACGTCCCGCGCCCGGGAAACGCTCAGCGAAGTGGACACCATCATCATCGATGAAGTGCATGCTGTGGCCGGCACCAAGCGTGGCGCACACTTGGCCGTATCCCTTGAGCGGTTGGATGCGCTGCTTCCCAAACCCGCCCAGCGGATCGGTCTCTCGGCCACGGTCCAGCCGCGCGAGCTGGTGGCCCAATTCCTGGCTGGCCAGGCTCCGGTGGAAATTGTGGCTCCGCCATCCAAGAAGAACTGGAACCTCACGGTCACGGTCCCTGTGGAAGATATGTCTGACCTGCAGGGTGCTGCCGGCGCATTCGACTCGGGGCCGGCGTCCGGTCTGCAGCCCCAGGCATCCATCTGGCCGCATGTAGAGGAGCAGATCGTGGATCTGGTCCTGTCCAAGCAGTCAACTATTGTCTTCGCCAATTCCCGTCGGCTGGCGGAACGCCTCACCGCCCGGCTCAACGAGATCTACGCCGAACGCCAGTTGATGGCGGTGGGCGGTAGCGAGTGGGCCGCTCCTGACGCGGCCCCTGAAGCGAACATCGGGGTCCCTGTCTCCACGGCCACTCCCGCCCACATGATGGCTCAGGCCGGAAGCACTACCGGCGCTGATCCTGTGCTGGCGCGTGCACACCACGGCTCAGTGTCCAAGGATCAGCGGGCCATGATCGAGGACGACCTCAAGTCCGGCAGGCTCCGCTGTGTGGTTGCAACATCGTCCCTGGAACTGGGCATCGATATGGGCGCGGTGGACCTGGTGGTCCAAGTGGAATCGCCCCCGTCTGTAGCCAGTGGTCTGCAGCGCGTTGGACGTGCCGGACACCAAGTTGGCGAGATCTCCGAGGGTGTCCTGTTCCCCAAGCACCGGGCTGACCTCCTCCACACCAGCGTCACCGTTGAGCGCATGCTCAGTGGGCAGATTGAGCGATTGAGCATCCCGGCCAACCCACTGGACATTCTGGCCCAGCAAACAGTGGCCGCCACGGCCTTGGGCAGCATTGATGTTGAGGACTGGTTCAGCACTGTCCGTCGTTCAGCGCCGTTTGCGAGCCTGCCCCGCTCAGCGTTCGAGGCCACCCTGGACCTCCTGGCCGGCAGATACCCTTCGGACGAATTTGCCGAACTGCGGCCCCGCATCATCTGGGACCGGCACGCAGGAACCATCGAAGGCAGGCCCGGTGCGCAGCGCTTGGCAGTGACCTCTGGTGGAACCATCCCTGACCGGGGCCTGTTTGGCGTGTACATCATCGGCACGGAAGTCGAAGGGTCAGCCTCCCCCGGAAACACAGACGGATCCGAGCCCACTGCTTCCGCCCGTGCTGCCAAGGGAGGACGCCGCGTTGGCGAACTCGACGAAGAGATGGTTTACGAATCCCGGGTGGGAGATGTGTTCGCACTCGGTGCCACCAGTTGGAAGATCGAGGACATCACCCACGATCGCGTGCTGGTCTCCCCCGCATTTGGGCAACCCGGCAAGCTTCCTTTCTGGAAAGGCGATTCCCTCGGCAGGCCCGTGGATCTGGGCCGTGCACTGGGCGCCTTCATCCGGGAACTGTCGGCCGCGGATGAGGGCCCTGCCATGGAACGCTGCCAGGCCAGCGGGTTGGACGCCTTCGCTGCAAGCAACCTGATCCAGTACCTCAGGGAGCAGAAAGAAGCCACGGAGATTGTCCCCAGCGACCGAACCTTGGTGGTGGAACGGTTCCACGACGAACTCGGCGATTGGCGCGTAGTCCTCCACAGCCCGTTCGGCATGCCTGTTCACGCCCCGTGGGCACTTGCTGTGGGCCAGCGCCTGCACCAGCGCTACGGCTTGGACGGATCGGCCATGGCAGCCGACGACGGAATTGTGCTGCGGGTGCCCATGATGGAAGATGAGCCACCCGGCGCCGAGCTATTTCTCTTCGACCCGGAGGAACTCGAACAAATCGTCACCGCTGAAGTAGGCGGCAGCGCCCTGTTCGCATCCCGGTTCCGCGAGTGCGCCGCCCGTGCGTTGCTTCTCCCCCGGCAGAATCCGGCCAAGCGTCAGCCTTTGTGGCAGCAACGCCAACGGTCTGCCCAATTACTGGATGTCGCCCGGAAGTATCCTTCGTTCCCCATCGTGCTCGAAACAGTGCGGGAATGCTTGCAGGATGTTTACGATCTTCCCGCGCTCAAAGACATTGCGGCATCTGTGGAGCGCCGGGAACTGAGGATCGTGGAGACCACCACCCAGCAGCCCTCCCCTTTCGCGAAGTCCCTGCTATTCGGGTACGTGGCGCAATTCCTCTACGAGGGCGATTCCCCCTTGGCGGAGCGCCGGGCTGCCGCCTTGGCCCTGGACTCCACGCTCCTCAACGAACTCCTGGGCCGCGTGGAACTGCGCGAACTTCTGGATGCCGAGGTCATCGACTCAACGGAATTGGAGCTGCAGCGCCTCAGACCGGACCGACGTGTTCGTGGCATGGAAGGCGTGGCCGATCTCCTGCGGCTGCTGGGCCCGCTCAACGTTGAAGAAGTAGCCGAGCGGCTCCAAGGTCTTGAGCAAACTGAGAGCCTGGAACACCTCGATGAGACCCCGCCGGCCGCCCATGGCAGTGCCGAGGACGCAGGGTCACACCTCGCGGCATTGCAGAAAGCCAACCGCTCACTGAAGGTCACCATCGGCGGCGTCGAGCGTTTTGCTGCCATTGAGGACGCGGCACGTCTCCGCGACGCAATCGGCGTTCCGCTGCCCATGGGTGTGCCCCTGGCCTTCATTGAGCCTGTCACTGATCCTTTGGGCGACCTTGTTTCCCGGTACGCGCGAACCCATGGCCCCTTCACTGCCGCTGAGGCTGCGGCGAGGCTGGGGCTTGGCGTCGCGGTAGTCAACACGGCCTTGAAACGGCTCGCTGACGACGGTCGCGTGGTGGAAGGCGAATTCCGCCCCCACGCGGTGGCCGAGCAGCCTTCGGAGGCAGCCGACGCAGCGCTCATGACCATAGACGCTCCACCGTCCAGCGAGTGGTGTGACGCTGAGGTTCTGCGGAAACTGCGGCGTCGTTCGCTCGCTGCGCTGCGGGCCGAAGTGGAGCCCGTGGACACGGCCGCCTACGGTCGGTTCCTGCCGGCTTGGCAGAACGTGACTGCGCCGGGTAAGTCCCGAAGCCAGGCATTGCGGGGGCTGGACGGCATCATCACGGCAGTGGACCAACTATCCGGTGTGCCCATCCCGGCATCCGCGTGGGAACCCCTGGTGCTCGCGAGCAGGGTGGCGGACTACAAACCGGCCATGCTGGACGAACTCATGGCAGCCGGCGAACTTCTCTGGTCGGGGGCCGGGTCTCTGCCGGGGAACGACGGTTGGATCAGCCTCCATGTGGCCGATTCCGCTGAGCTGACGCTCAACCCGGATCCCGAATTCGAACCCGGCGACGCCCAGCAGCGGCTCTTGGAACACTTCAGTGCAGGTGGTGGCTACTTCTTCCGGCAACTCACGGACGTGGCCGGCGGTATGGATGCGGTGTTGAGCGACGACGCCGTGGTTTCTGCCCTCTGGGACCTCGTCTGGGCCGGCCGGGTGACAGGCGATACTTTTGCTCCGGTGAGGGCCATGATCGCCGGCGGGAAGACCGCGCACCGGCAAGTAGCCAAGGCGCCGAGGGCCCGGGCCCCACGCATGAGCAGGCTGGGCCGTTCCCATGGGACGGGGTTGTTGGGCTCTCCCGGGCTAACGGGTGGTCGTTACGGCTCAGTGACAGGCGGCATTGCTCCTGCCCCGCCGTCGGCCGTGGGCCGCTGGTCAGCGCTTCCCGCGCCGGAATTGGACCCCACTATCCACGCCCGCGGCACCGCTGAGCTTCTACTGGACCGCTACGGCGTGGTCACCCGCGGATCGGTCATGGCAGAGAACATCATCGGCGGATTCGGGCTCATGTACAAAGTCCTGGCCCGTTTGGAGGAGGCCGGCCGTTGCCGCCGCGGTTACTTCATTGAGCATTTGGGAGCCGCCCAGTTCGCCGTCCCGGCTACGGTGGACCGCCTTAGATCCTTCACTGAGGATGCGCGCATCTCAAAAGCCGAACCGTCCGCGCTTGCCCTTGCCGCGACTGACCCCGCCAACCCTTACGGCGCTGCTCTTCCGTGGCCTGCTCTTTCTGTCGACGCCGGTTCCGGCCACCGTCCCGGGCGTAAGGCCGGAGCGTTGGTGGTGATGGTCGACGGCGCGTTGGTCCTTTACGTCGAACGCGGCGGCAAGACTCTGCTTACCTTCAGCCAGGACGACGCAGTGCTGACCGTTGCGGCACAGGCACTGGTAGATGTGGTGCGCCGCGGTGCCGTGGACAAACTTTTCATGGAGAAGGTCAACGGCCACGATCTCCTGGAAACTCCGATCGCCGTTGCCCTCGCGGCCGCGGGGGCCTACTCCACTCCGAAGGGACTCCGGATCCGTGCCTGAAGGCGATTCCATTTGGCGGGCTGCGTCGCGGCTGAACGAGGCGTTGGCCGGAAAGACCATCAAGGCCTCCGATTTCCGTGTGCCCCGCTTTGCCACCCTGAATCTGGCGGGCTGGACCATGACCGAGGTTGTTCCCAGGGGCAAGCACCTGCTCATGCGCCTGACTGGACCCGTTGATGAGGAACCCGGCGCCAGTAGGAAACCTCGTTCCCTGACCATCCACTCCCACCTCAAAATGGAAGGGAACTGGATGATCTACCCGCCAGGAGGTCGCTGGACGAAACCCGGTCACACGGCACGGTGTGTGCTCCGCACGGACTCGGCCGACGCCGTCGGGTTCTCATTGGGCATCCTGGAGGTGGTGCCCACGGTTGAAGAAGAGAAGATCGTCGGGCACCTCGGGCCGGACCTGCTCGGCCCCGACTGGGACGAGGAAGAAGCGTTGCGCAGGCTTCGTGCCGAACCGGACGTCACCGTGGGATTTGCGCTGCTGGACCAACGGAAGCTCGCAGGCATCGGCAATATCTACCGATGCGAGTCGTGCTATTTGTCCGGCATTCACCCTGCCCTGCCGGTAGGAGAAGTTCCTGACCTTCCCAAGACCGTCAGGGACGCCAAACGCCTCCTCGGCGAAAATCTGGGCCCCGGGCGGCGGACCACCCTGGGGCCGCGCGCCCTGCGTCCCGGGTATTGGGTGTATGGCCGGGAACGTCAACCCTGCAGGCGCTGTGGCGCCACCATCCGCCGCGGCCTTCTGGCAGGACCGGACGGTACAGAGGAACGGGACATCTACTTCTGTCCGCGGTGCCAACCGGCCCCCTAGTCAAAACCCCAAAGAACCGGCCGGACCCGGCCACCTAAATGCCAGCCAGGTCCGGCCAACCACCGCCGCGACGGCTGCGCGCGCCTGCCAGTCCGGCCCGCTCAGCAAGGAGCGACCCCCATGTCCATGCTTTCCCATGCCCCGAATACCACCTCCACAGCGTTGAAATCGGTGGATCTGACCATTACCGGCACCTTGAATGCGACTACCGTCCTCGCTACTCGCCAAGCATCCGCGAAAGCCGCCGCGGACGGCCCCATCCTTGTTTTGCTCGATGTCGCTGAGGTGACATCAGTGGGAGCGTCAGGCGTCGCAGGGCTGCTTGAGGTACTGCACCTGCTCCGATCGCGGGGCGGCGATCTCCGCCTTTTCGGCAGTTCCGACGACCTGGAGGGAACCCGTCTTCAGGCCCATCTGGGTCACATCGCCCGTATCTACCCAAACCGCCAAGACAGTCGACGGCGGCGCAGCACTCGGGCGGCCACGCGGACTTGCGCCCCGCTCCAGTTGGCGGAACCTCCTCGGGCGTCGCCGTCGCTCCCTCCGGTGGGGCTGACCGTGGCGCAGGCTCCTCCCACTTTCACGGGACACCCGAACAGAAAACGCCGGCGGGCCAGCCTGCTCATCCCCTTGATGGTGACTGCCCTGGCTGCCACGGGGTTAAGTTTTGCTTCCAAGGAAGTGGTGCCGGTAGTCCAAGCCCTATCCCTTTGCAGGGCCGGAGATGCTTCACCCTCATTCCCAAGGATGGCGTGCTTCTGGGCGTTAACCTGGATTGGGACTCGGAGACGTTGGCCGAGCACCGCGAGAACCTCGGCCATGATCCTGCGGTGGTGGTGCAGTTCTCGGATATCCCCTATGACGACGAAACGTGGGCGCACACCACCAATGCCGTTACTCAAGTCCGTCCTACCGGTGGCGTCCTGCTCCTGACACTGGAACCGCATGGCGGCTTGGAGACCATGAGTGATGAAGCGATCGACAAGTTGGCCACCGACTTACGTGCCATCAACGATCAGGGGACGCCCGTCGTCGTACGTTTTGCGCATGAGATGAACGGTTCCTGGTATTCCTGGGGCCAGCAGCCGCTGCGTTACGTGGAGGTGTTCCGCAAGGCGGCCGCTGCGATTCATGCCGGGGCGCCGGGCACGTCCATGATGTGGGCACCGAACTATGGCGGCGGCTACCCGTTTACGGGGGGCCGATTCGCGGCACGTCCGGCCACTCCGGATTTTGCTGCACTGGACACAGACCATGACGGCACCCTCACCATGGCCGACGATACTTACGCGCCCTACTATCCAGGGGACGACGCCGTGGATTGGGTGGGAGTTTCGCTTTACCACTGGGGCAACCAGCGGCCTTGGGGGAACAACGACATCTCGGAGGCCGGCAAGTTCCTGGCCATGCTGACCGGCTCTTATAGCGGCACGGCCGGCGATGACAGTTCCGTCCCGGATTTCTACCAGGTGTACGGAGTGGACCACAACAAACCGGTGGCCATCCCGGAGACGGCAGCCATCTTCACCCCGGCCCGCGGCGGTGCATTCGAAGTGGACGTCAAGCAGTCGTGGTGGCGCCAGGTTTTCTCCGCCGAAACCCACCTGAAGTACCCGCAGTTGAAGATGATCAACTGGTTTGAGTGGAACAAGTACGAGATCGAAATTAACGACGACGACGTCGACTGGCGGAGCGCTGGATCGCCCGCCATCCGCGACGCGCTGGCCCAGGACCTGCCGGACTGGTTGCGCTACGGCGAGGATTTGGAGGCGTGCCGCTAGGCCGCAGGCGCGGCCACTTCCTCAAGCGCTTGGGAGTCGCCCGCCATCCCCGTCCCCAAATCCCGTGGACTCCCGTTGGACGATCCTGAAGCCGGATTTCACGGTTTTGGGTGCCGCCCTCGCATCCTTTTCCTGAATCCGGTTCACGAGCAGAGCCACCGCGGTTTCGGCAATCTCGTCCCTGCCGGGATCCACGCTGGTCAGGGACGGCAACGAAAAACGGCCTTCATCAAGGTTGTCGAACCCAATAACGGCAACGTCGTCAGGAACCCGCAGGCCGTCCTGGGCAAGTGCACGCAGAGCACCCAATGCAAGGGTGTCGTTGAGGGCGAACACCGCGTCGAACTCAACGTTGCTGGCACGGAGCCGTCGAATTGCGGCCACCCCTGTTTCCCGGCGCCAGGACCCGCCCCTGACCACAAGCCGCGGATCAATCCCGATGCCGGAGTGTTCCAGTGCCTGGCGGTAACCGCGCTCTCGCAGGTTGGCCGAGCTCGCCTCGTCAGCTGGTTGTTCCGGGGCTCCAATGAGCGCGATCTTGGTCCGGCCAATACCCAGCAGGTGCTCCACGGCTGCCCGTGCCGAGGATGTGTTGTGCATGGTCACGTGGTCCGTTGGCCCACCGAAAATCCGTTCGCCGAGGAGGACCAGGGGATCATCTGTAGTGAGGACATCCACGTCCTGCTGGCCAATGGCGGCGGGACTGAAAAGCAGCCCGTCGATGAACCGCATTTGCCCGCCTGAGAGCGTGGCAATCTCCAGTTCACGGTCCCCGTTGGTCTGCTCAATCACCACGCGCAGACCTCTCTTGGCAGCGGCGCGGATCACCGAGTCCGCCAGCTCAGCAAAGTACATCTCGCGGAGGGAAGGAACGGCGAGACCGATCACACCTGTCTTGCCTGAACGGAGTCCGCGGGCCGAGAGGTTGGGCCGGTACCCCATTTCGTCTACGAGGCGCCTGACCCTGAGCCGGGTTTCGGGTCCCACCTTTGGGTTGTCGTTGAGCACGTTCGACACCGTCTTGATGGAGACACCTGCCGCCCGGGCGACGTCATGAATCGTCGGATTCACATTCATCCGCGTCCTTCCCACCCCGCAGCATCTCCGACTGGGGCACTGCCTAGATCATAGCCTCGACGCACTTTCCGCCATTTCCTTGACGGTCCATTGTGCTCCGCTTTAGCATGAGGTTCAACGTTGTACCCACCCAGTGATCTCCCTGCGAAATCAAGAGTGCTGCCCTCGAGGCAGCCAAGGGTGGCGGAACACTACCCAAAGTCGCCCGCCTTGCCCGTGTTTAGCCCATAGGTACAACGTTGTACATTCCACCGACCATGGCGGCACTGGCGATTCCTGGTCAAAGATCACCGATACGAAGGAGTATGCAATGCCGAAGAAACGTCTTAGGGCCGCGGCAGCAATTGCTGCCTCAATTGTGGCCCTGGCCGGCTGCGCGGGCGGAGAAAGCACTTCGCCCAATGCCGGGGTTCCCACCGACCAACCCATTACCCTCACAGTCTGGAGTTGGGACGGCACGGTCAAAGAAGCTGTTCCGGGATTCGAAAAACTCCACCCCAACATCACCGTCAACGTGGTTAATGCGGGCTCATCCACCGACGAGTACACAGCCCTGGATAATGCCATTCAGGCTGGATCAGGGGTACCGGACATCGCCATGTTCGAGTACTTCTCCCTCCCCCTTTTCGCCATCCCCGGGAAACTCAGCGACCTGTCTGAGTTTGGGGCCAAAGACCTGGCGAAGGATTACGTAGAGGCGGCTTGGGGCAATGTGACGATCGATGGGAAGCCCTATGCACTTCCTTCCGACTATGGGCCCGCAGCAATGTTCTACAACCAGTCGGTACTTACCCAGGCTGGGGTCGCTGCGCCACCGACAACGTGGGACGAGTTCTATCAGGCCGCCAAGAAAGTGCGGGCACTGGGCGGTGACCACTACATCACCAATGATTCTGCGGATATCTTCGTGCTAATGTCCCTGATGTGGGAAGGCGGAGGCCGTCCGTTCAAAGTCAACGGCACGGACGTCACCATTGACTTCAAAGACGCAGGCAGCAGCCGCGCCGTTGCTTTCTGGCAGAAACTTCTCGACGAGGACCTCGTCAACACGAAAATCACCAACTGGTCCGATGACTGGAACCGCGGCCTGAACGAAGGAACCCTGGCCACTCAGCTCATCGGCGGCTGGTTCACCTCGACTCTTCCCGAACGCGCACCGCAGGCCGCCGGGAACTTCCGTGTGGCGCCGCTCCCCCAGTGGGAGGCCGGCGAAACATCCGGTGCGGAAAACGGTGGCAGCGCCATGGCGATTCCCGCAGCAGCGCAAAACAAGGCAGCAGCGTACGCCTTCCTCGAATACTTCACACATGGCGACGGCCTCCAGTCGCGGATTGATGCAGGGGCATTCGTCCCGAACCTGTCAAACCTCAATAACGAGAAATTCCTAAGCGCCACGAACCCCTTCTTCGGTGACCAGAAGTACAACCAAGTCCTGGCGGATGCGTCGAAGAACGTGGCAACAGGCTGGCAGTACCCACCGTTTTTCGGCTGGGCACGCACAAGTTATGAGGACGTATCCGCTCCCCTGTATGACAGCCGGCAAGGGACGCTGGCAGACGTACTGGAGACCTGGAAGCAGCGCAGCATCGAGTACGGCAACGAACAAGGATTCTCGGTCCGTTAGGGGTCTGCGGTGCCGCGCGCCGATGACCGCGCGGCACCGGACCCATCCCCGTTACACCAGATGAAACATGAAAGCAGGGCCCCATGAGCCGACAGCTGCTCACCCAACGAACATCGGTTTCAGACGTTGTAGCCGATCACCAAACCTTCCGAAAGCCAAAGCGCCGAAACGTCGGCCTGGCGTTCATTGCACCCTTTAGCGTGTTGTTCCTCTTCGTCTTCATTGTTCCGATTGGCTACTCGGCCTACATCAGCATGTTCCAGAACAAATTGATCGGCGGAAAAGTCTTCATTTGGTTCGACAACTACATCAAGCTTTTCCAAGACAGCCAGTTCTACGATGGCGTGATCCGGGTGGTGCTCTTCACTGCCATCCAGGTCCCCATCATGCTGTTCAGCGCCATTGCCCTGGCACTGGCCATCGACTCCCTGCGGCTTCACGGTTCAAGGTTTTTCCGCATCATAGTGTTCCTTCCCTACGCCATTCCCGCGATCGTCTCCACTTTGATGTGGGGATTCATGCTTGGCATCCGTTACGGACTCATCGGAAGCCTTAACAAGGCAGCCGGAACCTCATTCAATCCATTCGCACCGGAAACCACCATGATCTCCATCGGCGTGATGGTCACCTGGGGTTTCACGGGCTACAACATGCTGATCTTCTACGCAGCCCTCCGCGCCGTACCCCGTGAACTCTATGAGGCGGCAGCAATAGACGGAGCCACAGAGTTCCAGATAGTCCGGCATATCAAGCTCCCGGCATTGCGCAGCTCACTCATCGTCACGATTATTTTCTCGATCATCGGAACTTTCCAGCTCTTCAATGAACCCAACATTCTCACCACGTTGGTATCCAACAGCGGAATAACGTCCTACTACACACCGAACATGTACGCCTACAGCCTTGCTTTCACTGGTTCCCAACAGGGATATGCAGCGGCACTTGCCTTAGTCATGGCCGTCTTCACCATTGCCATTGCCTATGCAGTTCAGATCAAGGGAATGAAGAATGCCTTCAACAAGTAGCCCCACCATGTCCGCACCCAGCACGGGCAAACCGGCCCCGAGGCTTCCCCTGGAACGCCCGCGCAAGCTGTACACCTTGGCGAACCCCAGGAAGAGCCTGTCGCTAACAATCGTGACCGGGTTGTTCGCGCTCTACTGCATTGTTCCCATGCTCTGGCTGGTCATCAACGCCACAAAATCCCAGCAGGACTTTGTTTCTTCCTTCGGGCTCGGTTTCGGTGGCCACTTCGCATTGTGGGACAACGTGGCCCAAGTCTTCACATTCCAGGACGGAATCTTTTCGCGCTGGCTCCTAAACACGGTTCTGTACGTAGTGATCGGCGCCGTGGTGTCCACGTTCCTGGCGGCACTGGGAGGCTACGCACTTGCCAAACATGACTTCGTTGGCCGGCGTGCGTTTCTCTTGATCGTGCTGGGTTCCATCTCAGTTCCCGGCATCGCACTGGCCATTCCGCAATTCCTGCTCTTTGCCCAGCTGGGAATAACCAACACCCCGTGGGCCGTGCTCATTCCATCCTTCATCAATCCGTTCGGCCTTTACCTCATGTGGGTCTTTTCCGATCAGGCCGTGCCTACCGGCTTGATCGAGGCGGCCCGGATCGATGGCGCAGGAGAACTGCGCATCTTCCTGCGCATCGCATTCCCCCTGCTTGCCCCGGCCACGGTGACGGTGTTGTTGTTTTCCTTTGTGTCCATCTGGAACAACTACTTCCTGCCCCTCATCATGCTGAAAGACCCGGCATGGTATCCACTCACCATCGGCATCAATCAGTGGAATAAACTCGGGTCCACCGCAGGAAACGGCGAGTTGATTCAAAACCTCGTCATTACCGGTTCCCTACTCATGATCATCCCGTTGATCGTCGCTTTCCTTAGTCTTCAGCGCTACTGGCAGTCCGGTCTCTCGATGGGTGCCATCAAGGACTAAACGTCAGGCAGCGGGAGCGGCCTCCACGGCGTCCGTGGGGGCCGTCGCTTTCGCACGTTCCGGAACCATGAACTTGGGAAGCAGTACCTGCACGATTGGGCCGATGGCCAGGGCGTAGACCACCGTACCAACACCGACGGAACCGCCCAGCAAGAAGCCCACGGCGAGGACAACTACTTCGATGCCGGTGCGGACCAGCCGCACGGACCACCCGGTTCGGCGGACCAGTCCAGTCATCAGCCCATCACGGGCACCGGGGCCAAGGCGGGCACCGATGTAGCAGGCGGAGGCGATGCCGTTGAGGATCACAGCACCGGCGAGCATGGCGATCTGTCCGCCCAAATGTGTGAACTCCGGGATGAGCCATAGCCCCAGATCGGCGAAGAGTCCCACGAGGACCGCGTTGGCAATGGTTCCGATCCCTGGCATCTGCCGGAGCGGGATCCACAGGAGAAGGACCAGGAAGCTGACTGCGATGACCACAACACCAATGCTGAACCCGGTCTTTTCGGAGACGCCTTGGTGGAACACATCCCAGGGGTCCAAGCCAAGCCCGGCGCGGATGAACATGGCCAAGGACATGCCATACATCGCAAGGCCGATCAGGAGTTGAGTGATTCTTCGGGTCATCATGAAATACATCATCCAAGAGAACTGGCCTTGTATTCCATAGCCAGTTTGGAATACTGGTCTTATGTCCGGATCACTGAACCCCACAGCACTCGTCCGCCTCCTGGGCTCTTGGAATTCCGGCACCCTGCCCGCCTACCGCGAGCTGGCCGACGTCGTGCGTTTGCTGGTGATGGACGGCCGCATCCCGCTGGACGTCGCCCTTCCCAGCGAGCGGGCGCTCTCCCAGACTCTCGGCCTCAGCCGCACCACCGTCACTGCCGCGTATGCGAGCCTGCGCGAACAGGGCTTCCTCACCGCCGGACAGGGCAGTCGCGGGCGGACGTGCATCCCCCACCGCACCGCGCCAGCGAGCGCGCCCGGACTCGCGGTTCCCGAGGGCCTTCTGGACCTGGCTTATGCGTCGCTCCCGGCGGCCGGCGAGGTAGTGCACCGGGCTTTCGCTGACGCACTGACCGAGTTGCCTGCGCTCCTGCCCGGGTTCGGGTATGACGCCGTGGGCGTTCCCGCCCTCCGAGAAGCCATCGCAGAAAAGTACGCGTCGGAGGGGGTGCCAACTACCCCTGGCCAGATCCTTGTTACCTCCGGCGCGCAGCACGCCCTCAACATCGTGCTGCGGACACTGGCCGGAAAGCAGGACCGGGTCCTGGTGGAACACCCCACGTACCCCAACGCCCTGGACGCCATCCGCGCCGCTGGTTGCAAGCCGCTTCCGGTCGCGTTACCTGTACTACGGTCGAGTACTTCGCCCGCCTGGGATATCGATGCCATGGTGGCCACCATGAACCAGCAGCGCCCTGCCGTGGCCTACTTGGTGCCGGACTTCCACAACCCCACGGGGCGCATCATGTCGGACCTGCAGCGCCGGCGCCTTACACGGGCGGCCGCCGCTTCCGGGACCGTGTTGGTAGTGGATGAAACGCTGCGCGGGTTGAATCTCGACGGCGTCCGCACCGCGCCGATGTCATCCTTCAGTCCCGCGGTGGTTTCCATCGGTTCGCTCAGCAAGTCGCACTGGGCGGGGTTGAGGACCGGGTGGATCCGGGCGGACGAGGCCTTGATTGCCCGTTTTGTCTCCACGAGGACCGTTATGGATCTTGGCGGGCCGGTAGTGGAACAACTGGCCGCGGCGCGTTTGGTTCGGTCGTTCGCCGAACCGCTTGATGCCAGGCTCGAGGAGCTTCGGCACAACCGGGAATCGCTGCTGGGGTTGCTTGCCGAGCACTTACCGGAGTGGGAGGTGGAACGGCCACGCGGCGGCCTCACAGTATGGTGCCGACTTCCCACGCCATGCAGCACTGCCCTGACTGTGCTCGCCCCCGACTTTGGCGTTCGCTTGGCGGCCGGACCCCGTTTTGGGGTGGGTGGCGCGTTCGAGCATTACGTGCGCGTTCCGTTCACCCTGCCCGCCGCACAGTTGGAGTTCGCAGTCGGTGCGCTTCGCGCCGCTCAGGACAAGCTCGACGCTTCACCCCACCTCCGCAGAACCCTGAAGGCAGAGCAGCCCGCTGCCGTCGCGGTCGCCTAGGCTGCTGAAGGCCGCGTCCCGCCCATGCGCTGCTTGGCCGTATTGCTCCCGGGCCCCACCGGAACATGGGTGGTGGCCTTGGCCAACCCGAAGAGCGGCATGCCGTTGTACACCACTTCAATACCCGACGCCGGCACTTGGTACGTCTCGTGCCACACACCAATATCGCCGCTGCCCGCGATCTCCTTCATGAACTTCCGCCAGGGCCCCAGATGCGGCGAATCCTTGTCCGCGGCGAAGCGCCTCAAATGCTCCGGGCTTTCCCAATAGCTGAGCAGGATAGTGGTCCGCCCGAACCACTGCTCGCTGCCGAGGAGACCGGCGTCCGGGTTCTTGGCGAGGTGCTGCATCATGGTGGGCATTGCCGCCGCAACCTTGGCCACTCGAGCCAGTTTCCACCACCTGTTGGCCCGCATCCCAACGAGGAAGACTGTCACCGTGTCACGCCCGGTATCCGCAGTGAAGCGGCCGGGGAAAATGCCCTGTGCCATAAGCATCCTTCAGTTGGGAAACCGACAAGTACCGGAATCCGGGTTTGGTAACGCTGTTATGAAACAATGTTATGAAACACTTGAGGGTATGGCAAGACCCGTAATTCATGATCAGCACGTCCAGGACCGTCTACTGGCGGTGACCGCCGAGCTAGTGGACCGCGAAGGGCCGGCCCGAGTCACCCTCCGCGATGTAGCCGCTGCCGCCGAAACGTCCACCACGGCGATCTACTCGCTCTTCGGCGGGAAAGCGCAACTGTTGACGGCCGCCGTCGACGACGGTTTTCGCTCCTTTGGCGAGTCCCAACGCGAGGCAGCCAAGGGCGGGCTGCTGGCATTGGGCCGGGCCTACCGGGTCTGGGCGCTGGAACACCCGGCCCTGTACCGTCTGATGTTCGGCGGGGCGCTGGCCACCTACGTTGGTTGCAGTCCGACGCCGGAAGTCGCCTCCGACTCGATGCTTCCCTTGGTGGAGGCGGTAGTCGCCGCACAGTCGGCCGGCGCACTGCGCAAGGACAACCCTGCACTGGTAGCCATGGCCATCTGGGGCCAAGTCCATGGGCTCGTCAGCTTGGAGCTGGCTCAGATGAACGATCCCGCCACCGACTGGGCCTCCATTTACGAGGCCGCCCTGGAATCCGTAGCTCGGGCCTGGGCGGCCTCACCGGAGTTTTAGGCGTACACCTTTTCCAGGAAAGCACCCCAGGTCTTCGCCGTGAGTTCCGAATCGCCGGAGCGACTGAACTCGTGCACCGTCATGCCAACCGGAGCACCGAAAGTGTTTCGGCCGAAGAAACGGTACATGGTGTCGGCAGTCCGGAGGCCCAGGAAGTTCTCGTTGGAAAAGTCCACTTCCCCGCTCAGCCTGCCCACGCCGTCGACGTCCACATCCACTGAACTACCGGCGGCCGCACCTTCCACGCCAAGGGCCTTCTTCAGCCGCACGAAACCATCCGGGGTCTGCGATGACGCCGGGGCTTGGATATCCGTGAAGACCACAGGCCAGCCATCGAAATACTGCAGGTACTGACCCAGGGTGTGCAGGTAGAACTCGGTGTGCTTGCTGGCGCCGTCGTATTGCTCGTCCCAGTTGTCGGCAAAAATCCCGCTGTGAACGTAGTGCAGCTTGGCGCGGCCGCCCGGGAGAGGCTCAAGGACGTGCTCCAACTGGTTGAACCAGCCGTCAGGGCCGTCCATCCGGGACACCAAGTGGCTGGGGTATTCCTCGGTGGTCTTGACGTCGGGCCACTGATCCGTGGGGAACATCCACGCGGGAGTGTCCTTAGTGACCGCCTGCCACACCCGCTCGGGGGTGCCGGGCAGTTCGACGTCCGCTTCGATTTCGAATTTCCGGTTGTCAGTCATTGCTTTGATCCTTTTCTGCTGATTGCTCCGGGGAGGCTTGTGGTGAGGGATTCTTGAGTGCGGTGGCTTTAAGTGCAGGGTGGAGCACGACGACGAGGCGGTGCCTGCGCGCGCCGCTCGCCACCGCGGTAGCACCGCCGTCGTGGTACTTGTCCACGAGTTTGGTCACTGCAACGCCGAGTTCTTCCGCGAACGCTGCGCGTTCAGCGGCAGAACGGAAAGTGATCTCGCCGTCGATCGCGAAGCTGGCCAGCTTCTTCTTGGCCACGGCAGCCCCGGCGATGAGTTTTCCCATCTCCTGCACGGTGCGGGAGGCCAGGGACAGCAACCAGAAAGCCGAAAAACGGTCGGAGAAGCGCCGGGGATCAGGCGCCACGGACGCCAAGGCGACGGGAGAGATCAGGTAGGACGCCGCTGTCGCACGCAGTACGCGCTCGGTGACGTTGCCCTTGCGTCGCTCTTCCACCAACTCCACCAGGCCATGGCGCTCCAGGGCTTTGAGGTGGTAGTTCACCTTCTGCCTGGGGAGCCCCACCTTCGCTGCCAGTTGCGTGGCGGACGCCGGTTCGACGAGTTCCTGCAAGATACGGGTACGGATAGGGTCCAGCGAGGCTTCCGCCGCAGCCGGGTCCTCGATCACTTCGATGTCCAACATGCTTCAAGCATGGGTACCGACAACTTTTATTGTCAAGATTTTTTTATTCGTCGGTAGCTCTTCCGTTGTGAGGCCCGCTTTGCGTGCTCCGCGTGCGCGTCGGGGCGCAGAGCGGGCCCCGCAACGCATCGCCGGTAGAATCGTCAGGTGATGCAATCCCCCCTCCCCGTGCGCGACGGCGTGAACGCGACCCGCCTGCGCCTACCGGACGAGGGGCCGTGGACCACAGCCATGGACTACATGATGCATCGATGGGGACATATTGATCCCCAAGGAATCGAGGACCGGTTCGACGCCGGCGAGATCGTAGGTGAGGGCGGTGTTCCGCTCGACCGCAGCACCAAGCTGGAGGACCACACCTTCATTTGGTACTACCGCACCCTCCCGCCCGAGACGCGGCTGCCCGTGGAAATCAGCATCCTCCACCAAGACGAGCACATCCTTGTAGTGGACAAGCCCCACTTCCTCCCCACCACGCCCGGCGGCACCTACATCCAGGAATCCGCACTGGTCCGGCTCCGGAACCTGCTCCACATTCCGGACCTCATCCCCATGCACCGCCTGGACCGCATGACCGCCGGCCTCCTGTTGCTCTCCACCAACCCCGAAACCCGCGGCAAGTACCAGGTCCTTTTCGAGAAGCGCCAGGTCCAGAAGGAATACGAGTGTGTGTCCGCCGCGACGCCGGCTGCAGGTTATCCCGCCGTCGAGTTCCCAACAGTGGTCCGCAACCGCATGACCAAGTCCCGCAGCTACCTGCTCGCCGAAGTCATAGATGGCGAACCGAACGCTGAAACTCGCATCGAACAGACAAAAACGTTCGACGCCGGAACCCACCAGCGCGCGCTGTACCGGCTGGAGCCGCACAGCGGAAAGACGCACCAACTCCGGGTGCACATGGCCTCGCTCGGGCTGGGGATCGTCAACGACACTTTCTATCCGGAACTGCTGGACAAGGCCCCGGATGACTACAGCAAGCCGCTCCAACTGCTGGCCCGCGGCATCACTTTTGTGGACCCCATCACCAAGCACCGCGTGGAATACCGCAGCCAACTGGAGCTCAGCGAAGCCCACGGCTGACCTTCCCGGGAAGGTCAGTCGCCTGGCGTCAGGTGATCAAACACCAGGTTCGTCTGGGTATTGGCGATCGCAGGGTCCGAAGCCAGGTGTACGGCGATGAAATCCCTGAGTTCTTTGGGGGTTGCGCAAGCAACGTGCATGAGGAAGTCCTGGTCACCAGCCAAGAGAAACACGCTCTGGACGTTGGGCAGTGCGCGCAGGCGCTGACCGATGGCAAGCATTTTGTTGCGCGCTTGGGAGTTCACCCGCACAGAGATCAACGCATAAACCAGCAAACCAAGTGCCTCAAGATCCACTGAAGCGTGGAAGCCCCGGATAATCCCCGCGTCTCGTAGTGCCCGAACCCGCCCCAGGCACGTGGACGGCGCAACTCCCGCTTTTGAGGCGAGTACGTTGTTGGGAATCCTGGCGTCCGCCATGAGCTCTTTGAGGATCAGGCGGTCCGTATCGTCCAGCCGAACCCGGTTCGGAAGGGACCCCTGCGGACGGGACGTGGGTGAATCAGACACTAACGCACCTCCAATATTTTTGTGATGCTTCGAAATCCTTGGCACCGCTCTGAGCTGGATTCTATCTTGAAGCGATTTGCAGAATCGACGAGGAGGTCGTTGTGGGCAGTTTCGATGAAATCCAAGAACGTGAGGGCGGGCTCAAAAGGCAGCTCACCTCGCGTCAAATGACCATGATCGCCCTGGGCGGAGCCATCGGCACCGGACTTTTCCTGGGGAGCAAGTTTGCCATCGGCCTGGCCGGACCCAGCGTCATCATCAGCTACGCAATCGGCGGTCTGATCGCCCTGCTCCTCATGGGCAGCTGGTCCGAGATGACAGTGGCGCACCCAACGTCGGGCTCCTTTGGTGCCTTCGCGGAGCACTACATCAGCCCTCTGGCAGGCTTCCTGGTCAAGTACATGTACTGGTCCTGCATTGTGTTGGCCGTGGGAACTGAAGTGACCGCGGTGGGCGAATACATGAAACTGTGGTTCCCGGACGTGCCATCACTGCTGTGGGTGATCTTCTTCTCCGCGGTGCTGATCGGCGTGAACACCATGAACGTGAAGGTGTTCGGAACCCTTGAATACTGGTTTTCCAGCATCAAAGTCTTCGCAATCATCGCCTTCATCGTGCTCGGCGCGTACATCGTGTTCGGTGCCCGCACTGAAGGCACTGGCTTCCAGAACTACACGGCCGAAGGCGGCTTCTTTCCCAATGGATTGTCCGGCACCTGGTTCGCCGTGATCGTGTCCATCTTCAGCTACCTCAGCATCGAAATGATTGCCATCGCCGCGGGCGAGGCGAAGGATCCGGCAACTGCAGTCAAGAAGGCCTTCCGGACCACCATCGCCCGGCTGCTCTTGTTCTACATCGTCACCCTGGCACTGATCCTGGCAATCGCCCCCGTCAGCCAGATCCTTGCCGGCGGCAGCCCGTTCGTCACGGTGATGCAGAATCTAGGCATCCCCTTCGCGGACAGCCTGCTGACCTTCGTGGTGATCATCGCTGCACTCTCAGCCATGAACAGCCAGCTCTACATTTCCACCAGAATGATCTTCAGCCTCTCCCGCAGCGGCGATGCGCCGGCAGTATTTGGAAAACTGCGCTCCAACGGGGCCCCCGTGAACGCCCTGGTCCTGTCCACCGCTGGAATAGCCATCGCCACAGTGGTTTACGCAATGTTCCCTGCGACGGCGTTCACCTTCATGATGGCAATCTCCATGTTCGGGGCCATGTTCACCTGGTTCATGATCTTTGTGACCCACTGGTTCTTCCGCCGCAGCATGAAACGCACCGGCACCGAGCTCTCCTACAAAACCCGCTTCTACCCGGTAGGCACCATCCTGGGCGCTGTTCTCATGCTGGCCATCGCCGTCAGCACCCTCGGCACCGAAGCCTTCAACATGACGTTGATCTTCGGCCTGCCATCCTTGGCACTCGTCACAGTCCTCTACTACCTCGTGCAGCGTCGCAAACGTCAGCTGGGCCGCGGAGGGGGCTCAAACCCCGGTGAGGACTCAAACACAGTCCGGAAGACCGCCGTCGTGTTCTCCGAAAACAGCACGAACTCGACCAACTCAAGCGGGCTGTCCCCAGCACCGCGTGCTGAAGACGACGACGAAAACGACCTCACGGCGTCGAGCGCTACCTCCGCTACCTGACGGGCGTCCCAACCATAGATTCCGGCGCTGATCGCAGGGAAAGCCACTGAACGGGCACCAAGCCCAGCCGCTACCCTCAGGCTTTCGTTGAAGCACGAGGCGAGCAGATTCGGATCCGTCTGTCCCGCATGCCGGTTGGGCCCTACCGTATGGATCACCCAGCGCGAAGGGAGCCGAAAAGCTGGAGTCGCGACGGCTGAACCCACCGGCAGTCCGTCCTTCAGTTCCGTCCGCCTTAGCTCGCGGCACGCCTCAAGCAACTCCCCGCCCGCCGCCCTGTGGATAGCACCGTCCACTCCCCCTCCACCGAGCAAAGAGGAGTTGGCGGCGTTGACGATCGCGTCAACAGCGCGCGTGGTGAGGTCGCCGTGCAAGACATCTATTCGCATGGCGCCAGTCTCACTCCGAAGCGGGGGACACGGCAAGTGCGGTACCTTGTGCCCATGGACATCACCGCCCCGGAAACATGGGGATCCGCGATTTACCTGTGGATCGTCCCCATTGTGCTGGGCGACGCCATCTTCCCGCCCATCCCCTCGGAAATGGTGGTCATCACCGGCGGGGCGCTCGCAGCCGATGGCCACGCCAACTTCTGGCTGGTCCTTTTCCTGGCAGCTTTCGCTTCATGGCTGGGCGACATGGCGGTGTTCATGCTGTTCAAACGGCGTATAAGCCACGTTCTGGACCGGTGGGCCTGGGGCCGGCGCGTCCACCGCGGGATCCACGAGGCAATCGCCAAAGCCGGCCGCTCCTCAACGTACGGCGCCATCATCGGTGCGCGCTTCATCCCAGGCGGCAGGCTCGCCACCTCGTCCGCGGCAGGGATAGCCAACGTCTCGGTGCGGGGGTTCAGCCTGTGCGCCGGCCTGGGTGCGGTGCTGTGGGCCGTGTGGCAGGTGGGCCTGGGTTACTTCACCGGCTCCACCACCAAGCTTCCGTTTTGGGCCAGCTCACTCATTGGTGTGGCACTGGGCTTGGTGATCGGCGTGGTGGTGGGATTGATCGTTACCCGGCGCCGCGGCAGCCGATCCCCCGTTGAAGAACCTTTCGATGCCGACAAGCCTGGCGACGTGCCACAGCCCGAGTAACTTCTGGGTTCCAGCCCGGATCTTAGACGGGCGACCAGCGTCCACGGCTGCGACGCAGCACGTAAAGGCTGCCGGTCAAAGCAACGTGCTCGACGGCGTCGCGCATCATGGCTGCCGACATCCGGGCTTCGTCGTTCTCGCCCGAGTATCGCGGTCGTCCACTGTGAAACGAAGGCTGAGCTGGGGTACTCCGCCCACGATGTCCAGCTGGTTCGATTCGACGTGGTGACGGGTTTCCAGCGCTTCCACCGCTGCGGCCATCACCGATTCAGGTGCGTTGCCCGGTTTGAGGCCGGTGATCTTCAACTTGGTCTGGAACGACGGCATCCCACTACCCTAACGCCCTCTCACATCCCACGCCCCTGAACGGATCCCTCTCTCAGCGGATGAGAGAGGGATCCTGAAAACCCCGAGGGATGTGATAGAGCGTTTGCTAGCCGGTGTTGCGAAGGCCGGCGGCTACGCCGTTGACGGTGATGAGCATGGCCCGCTGGAGCCGCTCATCGATCTCGCCTCCGGAAAGCTGCTCTTCGCGTACGCGCCGAAGGAGCTCCACCTGCAGGTAGCTGATCGGGTCCAGGTACTGGTCACGGATTTCGAGTGAACGCTTCAGCGTGGGCTGGGCATCGAGGAGTTCGATCTCGCCGGTGAGCCGCTCAATTTCGGCCACAGTCAGCTCGTACTCGTCGCGAATCATGTGGAACAACCGGTGCAATTCCTCCGGGACCAGCGACGAAACGTAGTGGCCCGCAATCTCCATGTCAGTCTTTGCCAGCGTCATTTCCACGTTGGAGATGACCGAGCGGAAGAAGTGCCAGCGGTCCATCATCTCCAGCAATTGATCCTTGTCTCCGGCCTCGCGCGCGGCCTTTAGGCCCGAGCCAACCCCGAACCAGCCCGGAACGATCTGGCGGGACTGTGTCCAGCCGAAGACCCACGGGATGGCCCGCAAGCCGCCCAGTCCAGCACCGGAATCGGGACGCTTGGAGGGACGCGAGCCGATGTTCAAGGAACCCAGCTGCTCCACCGGTGTGGACGCGAGGAAGTAGGCCGGGAGCTGGGGATCGTCAATCAGTGTGCGGTAGCGGGCAAACGCTGCGTCCGAGATGATTTCCATGACGTTGGCGTAGCGCTCCCGCTCGTCCTCCGAGGTTCGCGGAGTGCGGTGCAGCGCCGAGCCCTGCATCACCGCGGCCAAGGAAAGCTCCAGGTTCTCGCGGGCGAGTTCAGGCAGGGAGTACTTGTCCGAGATGACCTCGCCCTGCTCAGTGAACTTGATTTCACCTTCAAGCACGCCGTTCGGCTGGGCCATGATGGCATCGTAGGTGGGTCCGCCACCGCGGCCCACGGATCCTCCGCGGCCATGGAATAGACGAACCCGGACGCCATGCTTGGCAGCCACGTCGCGCAGCTTGCGCTGGGTTTTGTGGATCTCCCACTGGCTGGTCATCACGCCGGATTCCTTATTGGAATCGGAGTAACCCAGCATGACTTCCTGGACGTCTCCGCGGAGACGGACAAGATCCCGGTAGGACGGATCGGACAGCAACTGATCCACAATCTCAGCCGAAGCCCGAAGTTCTTCCACCGTTTCCAACAACGGAGCGAACCCGATCTTGGCATGAGGCTTGCCGCTGAAGAGATCTATCAAGCCGGCCTCGCGGGCAAGAACTGCTGCAGCGAGAACATCGTCGGCGCCGCGGGTCATGGAAATGATGTACGTTTCCACGACGTCCGGTCCGTAGGTGTGCAGGGCTTGGCGAATACTCCGGAAGACGTCGTACGTTCCGTCTGCCGTACCCTCAAGTTTGATCGGATGGCCGGAAAGAGGGCGGCGGGAAGCCAACTCTGCACCTAGGAATGTAAAGCGTTCCTCACGCGTCAACTCGCCGTAGGGCTTTTCAGTGCCGAGCCTGTCCACGAGCTGCCCCACAGCATCATGGTGGTAATCAGCGTGTTCACGGATGTCCAAGGTTGCCAGATGCAAGCCGAAGGCAGCGATTGCGCGGCGCACACGGGCCAGGGCACCGTCTGCTACCAGCCCCGCGGAGTGGTTTCGCAGCGAGTCCTCAAGCAATCCGAACTCCGCGAGCAACTCGGGAGTGGTTGCGTAGTCCCGGCCCGGCTCGTGATACGTGGCCGCTGAGATACGCCGGCCGGTGTTGATGAGCTTGGCCTTGATGCAGGTCAGTTTGAGCCTGTACGGCTCCTGCGCATTCAGTTCAAGGATGCGCTTGTCCAGTCCCGGGAGGTTCTTGAGGTCTGTGGCGATCGAGTCCAGCAACTCCTGGTCAGCCCCAAAGAGAGCTGTCGAGTTGGAGAGCACCGAGATAAGTTCGTCAATCAAAGCAATGCTGATACGGACAGCATTCTGGTTCTGCAACTGCAGGATCTCCCGGGTGACGGCGGCGGTCACGTTCGGGTTGCCGTCGCGGTCGCCACCTATCCACGAACCAAACTTCAGGGGCGCGGCAGCGGCCGGCAGCGTGACACCGTGCTCAGCCAAGAGCTCCGAAAGGTCCGTCAGCATCTCCGGCATGGCGTCGGTAAGAATACTGTTCAGGTAATAAATGGCATTCCGGGCCTCGTCCACCGGGGTGGGGCGCACCTGGCGGAGCTCGTCGGTCTGCCACATCTGATCGATGATCTCGGCGAGTTGGCGGTCCTGACGGCGCCGGGCTGAGGTCCCCTCCGCAGTGGGCTCGGCGAGGACGTCCGATAGTTTGCGGACCTTGTCCAGGACAGAGCGACGTGAGGCCTCAGTGGGATGTGCCGTGAAAATGGGGCGGACGTCGAGTTCGTTGATCACGTCCTGCAGTACCTGGGGGCCAGCCTGGCCGGCGATCTCTGAGACCGCTTTTGCCAGCCATCCGTCCTTTTCCTGCCGGGTGCGCAGTCCCCGGACACGGTGGACCTGCTCTGCCGCGTTGCTGAGGTGGAAATAGAACGCAAAGGCGCGGACCAGGTCAGTTGCCTGGTCCAGCGGCAGAGAGGCGAGCAGCTCACGGACCTGGGCAACGACGTCGTGCGCGCTCCAAGGGCCGGTGGCGTCCGCACCGCCCCGGGCGGCTTCCTTGGACTCCTTGGTCAGCAAGCGCACCTGCTCCACGAGTTGGAGGAGCTCCGGGCCGTGTTGTCTTACCAGGGATTCGCCAAGGAGGGTGGAAACCCGCCGTACGTCGGCCCGCAGTTCGGCAGCGAGATCGGTGTCTTGATGGGCAGTGTGAACCATAGATACTTACCTTCGGGATCTGGTTGGGCCCGTACACTGCGCTGGATACTGTGAGCCGCATTACTTGTTTCCTACGGGATCTTACCCGCACAGAACTCAACAAAAAGAATGCGTCTCAGAGTTTGGCGTCGCCTGCTGCTGTCTTTCGAACAGGCGGTGCCAGGACTACCTTTCCGCCGAACACGTCCCGGCCTGCTGTACCCGGGCCTGCGGACAGGGACTCGTGCCGGCGCTGCCTCATTTCCTCAATGGCTGCTGCCGCTTCCAACCTGGTTGGTGCACCCGTGGCAGGTTCGATCATGGACAGGACACTCCCCAACGTGCCGGTTGCTCCTTTGGAAGGAACGCCCTTCTGCATCAGCCGTGTTCCCGCCCAGATTGAACCCATAATGAGTGCCAGACTGATCACTGCCTCCATCCCCATGCGGTCAGGGTACGCCCAATGCGGCCGGGAGCACAGAGTTCCAAAGAGGGCAAAGCGGTCCTGGCAAGTCCCGGGACACAGCGACCACGCGTCACGCAGACGTGCCCAACGGTTGGCTCTGCACGTATCGGTCCAGAACGGTGTCCAAGAGCCGGGGAGCATGGGCACTGAACATTCCAAAGCGCGCTTCTACCTCGAGCACTGCCGGTTTGCTATGGAGGAACCACCCCGCTGTGTGGCCTTGCTGACCGTCTTCTCCAGGACTACCAGGACGTCATCCGGCCCAGCGAGTTGTCCGCAGCGAAAGCCTGGCGAAACGTATTCAGCACCAGGTGCAAACCGTTGGACCATCCAGGTATCGTCCAAGGTGGCCCAAATTCGGGAAGCCCGGACACCGGCGTCGGATGTTCGCTCCAGCAACCGGATGCCGCGTCCGTCGCGCGAAATGCGGGGCTTGACCACCAGCGGACCGCCCAACGTGTCCATGGCATCATGCACAGACCCGAGAGCGCTCGGCAGGCCAAACCTGGGAACCCTCACCCCCGCCCTCGCCAGGCAGGTCATGGTGAAGTATTTGTCGTGAGCCGTCCTTACCGGCGCAGGATCGGCTATGACCACACGAACTCCCGGGGCGAAGTCGTGGCGGGCCTCCGCGACGACCACGAGTTCGGCACTCATGGTGGGGATGAGAACATCGATCCCATAAGTCGCCACAAGGCCTCGTAGCTCCCAAAGGTAACCGGGGACGTCCGAGGGTGAAACGACTGAGGCAGCGTCTCCAAACCCACCACGAATGGGCAGCACGTCGACTCCCAACACCCAATGCCCCTTTGCCTTGAGCTGACGGACCAAGGACGAACCGACTGGGTTGGCTATGCCTGTCAACAGGAAACGTGACATCAGAGTGTCCCCACGGCAGTCAAGGGGATCGAAGGATCCACCACCCGGATGTCCGTGTTCGCTTTCATTTCCCACCTTTATGAATAATGCGTGCAGCCCGCCTCCGGGTCTTGCCGGTGAATGAGTGCACCGGGCTGGAATTTCATGACGCAATCCCCACGGCTATGTTCGATCAGTACAGGGCGGAGAATCTTTTCGAGGCCAAGCCTGGTCCGCTCAGGGTGTAGGTGAAGACCCTTTCATCCTTGTTGACATAGTCCCTACCGCTCTTGGAGCTTGCCCCAAGCTGAAAGCGGAGGTCGCTGCGCTGGACAGAGTCGGTGGAGCAGCTGACCACGGTCCGGCTCTCGAACGAGCAGGTCCATCCCTCCGGAGCCCGGACTGAATCTTCTAGAATCCACGAGTTCTTTCCCACTGAGAACACCGCTTTGCCAGTACTCAGAGGGTTGGATCCAGAGACCCGGAAATCGATGTCCATCACGCTGCCGTTTAGGTCTCTGTCTCCGGCCTCGCGCGCTGAGCCATCAACAACAGCTATAGGAGGTGCCGACGGCATGACCAAAGGCACCGCAGATGGTGTGGTGACAGGTAGAGGAGCGGCGGACGGCGCAGCCGGGGATTCGAAGGAAGAGACCGGCGCAGGATTCTCCACTGTGGGTTTCTCTACCGCGGGCGGCGCTTCAACTGGTTGCACGTCCATGGATGGTGGCGTCACCAGCGGCGCGACTAGCGTGGAGGGGACAGGAGCCGGTGCGCTCGTTGCTGAAGGTGCGGGAATCACCGGAGTCTTTTCCCTTGGAGCCAGACCGGTCTCCATAGCCCGCGGATTCATGTATGCATCCGGAGTTAAGTGGTCAACGATGCCTACAGCGCCCAGCACTAGTCCTACGGCAGCTGTTGCAATGACGGCCATCACCGCCGGTTGAGCAAAAGCAAGGACGCCCACAGCCACCTTGGCGGGCACCATGCCACCGACGATTCCAAGTCCAGCCCCTTTCCCCGCCCACAGTGCGGCCGGAATTCCTGTCACCAACGGCAAAAGGACTGCCCTCATGCTCCCCTGCACGTCCGTCAATTCCGCAAGTGCCGCGGTGCAGGCAGCACAGCCGTCAAGATGCCCACGGATGTTGCGCTCAGTGGTACTGGATACTCCACCGCGGATGTAGTTGCCGAGCTTCGAAGCGTACTCATAGCATCTAGTGTCAGTCTGCTCCGAGAGGTGGAACTGCAGGTACTGCCTCCTGAGGCCTTCACGGGCGCGAAGGGCGAGCGCTGAAACGGCGTTGGCGGAGAGACCCAAAATCGGTGCCACGGCTGCGGGTTTCATGCGTTCGACATCCAAGTACCAGAGCACAGCTTGCCACCGTTCGGGCAGGGCCCGGAATGCTTTGGCTACTGTGTTCGACTCGAAAGCACCGATTGCTGCGTCCGAGTCCGCCAAAGTCTGATTCAGGACGGAATCGTCGCCGCTGGGCAGGACCCTGCCCGCTTTTCGGTTCCGCTGGTGCGACAGCCGGGCGACGGTGGACAACAGGTACGCCCTGAAGAAAGCATCCGGCCCTTTTCCCGAGACGAGGCTTTGCAGGACGGACTGGAAAGCCTCAGCCACCACGTCCTCGGCGTCACTTTGGTTGTCCACGTTGCGCCTGGCAACGCTGGATGCAACGGAGAAGTGGCGTTCGTAGAGTCCGTCAAAGGCAGACATGTCTCCGTTGCGAACCAATTCAATAAGTTGACGGTCGTCTACGCCGGAATTGTTGCTCGCATGTGACGTGTGTGCCATCTATGGCACCCCCAAATCGTAGAGAACCCTGCCCATATATATGGAGTGGGGGTACGGCCCGAGTCGTGACGCCAGTTTGTCAAGAGTCTTTAGCAACCTTTCTCCGCAAACGCCTCCGTCACGAAACGGCTCTTCTGTGCACTTTTGAAATATGAGATCGTTCCGGACAAAATCGCGTGCCGAGTGCACGTTTCCGCAGCGCCATTTGCTGCGCAGATGGCGGACCGCCAGTTATCAAAGGGGTTGGCGGTTCCGCGCTGATTGGTTCCTGCCGGAAGTCCGGAAAGTCGTCGTTTCCCTGGCCAGCGACGCGGTAGTCCCGGCCCCTGCAGCAAAATTGCTGGGAGCTGCCCGCGCCAGGAATGGCGTCAGCATCAGAGAGACCTTGAACGATTTCCGCGCCTTGTTCACAGCAGCGGAGCAGGCCCTTGACGTCGAGGCACTCCTATCAATCGCGGAAGGCTGGGCCGAGGGAGCGGAAACCGCTCCCACCATTCCTGTACCGACGTCTACACGGGGCTGGCCACCCAAGCCCACTTTCAGCGACGGATCCATGAGGTATCCGCGTTCTGTGCGGAGAGGCCGGGGCTGTATGCGCTGGCGATCATTTCGCTACCCCGGCCCCGTAACAACCGCAGCCACTGCTGGACACTGTTGGCGCGTCTTGGGGACGTCGTCGAGGGTGAGCTGCAAGGAGCCGGAGCCACGGCAATGTACCAAAATTCGGCCATCCACGTACTCTTTCCCGTCAGCCAGAGCAGTCTGTCCCGGCTGGTGGATTGCAAGGGAGCTTTGGAAGCCCTCGGTGAGGGCCGCTTATGCCCTGCCCGTATAAAGTTCCACCCGCTTTCCGGGGCTGCGGCCTTGGCTAGTGTTAGCCGGATTCGCCGAAGCAAATACAGGCACCGCTCGCACTAAAAAGGCGATCGGGAAACGCCCTTCGGGGTAAGACGGCGGCGAGGGCCCCGGCACGTGGTGCAGGCCCGACGTCGCTGTCCATCAGTCCCGGCTCGCGCTGGCATGGTTACAGGGCCAGCGCGAGCCGATCCAAGGTAATGGAGCCTCAGTTCGGCCGGATTCCGGGAATGCCCACACCCGGCGCATAGTTGAGGCAAGTGCAACCGACGCGAACTGACGCGAAGACCAGCCAAGGAGAACCATGAGCTCGCCCACCACCGCAACCGACGCCCAGCTCGCCCGTTGGGAGCGGTTCCGTGCAGGCAGGCATTCGGCCCTTGCCACGGAGCATGGATGGTTGACGCTCACCTCTTTCCAGTGGCTTGAGTCCGAACCCTCCGGGCTTGAACTTGTTCCGGGCCTCTGGTCCACCGACGGCACCACGGCGTTCCTCACGGCGAGCGCTGCGGATGGACTGACCTTGGTGGAAACAGGTCAGGGAGTAGGGGAGACCATCACGGCGACGCTGCAGGACGAAGAGTCGCTCATGTGGGTGCAATTTGGAGGCGACGACGGCAAGCAAGTTGTGGTGGAACTTGCCATGCGTGCGGACAAGTACGCCGTCCGCACCCGAGATAACAGCTCACCCGTGTTGACCGGGTTCAAGGGCGTCCCCACGTACGAGTACAACCCCGGCTGGGTTATCCAAGGGCGGTTTGAAGCTTACGCTGAGCCCGTGGACGTACCCATCGGCACGGCGAATCCTCTGGTGGATGGCGTCCATCGGTCAGTGGGCGAGGTGGTGTTTCGGGTACCGGGTGTTCCCCACGAGATCCGGCTGCACGCGGAAGAGGAGAAACTGGGTGCGCTCAACGTGACCTTCCATGATGAAAGCAACGGAGAGACCACAGATGACTGGCGCAAGGTCTTCATTCCCCGGCCTCGCCCCGACGGCTCCGTGGTCATCGACTTCAACCGTGCCATCAACTACCCCAGTGCCTTCACTCCCTATGGGACCTGCCCCATGCCTGTCCGTGGCAATTCGCTGGACGTGCGGGTGGAGGCCGGGGAGAAGCTCCCCTGGGGTTGAGAGGAGAGCTGGCCTAGGTGATGGCTGAAACTCCTGTCACGGCACGGCCGACGATCAGCGAATTGATTTCGTAAGAGCCCTCGTAGGTGTAGATTGCCTCGGCGTCGGCGAAGATCTTAGCTATGCGGTAGTCGGTGACGATTCCGTTGCCGCCAAGGATGGAACGGCCCAAGGCCACGGTTTCGCGCATCCTGGCGCTGCAGTAGGCCTTTGCGAGCGCTACCTGTGCCATTTGGGCTCCACCGTGTCGCGTTCCCTGAGCGTCGGTGAAAATGTCCTCTTGCAGTTGCGCTATGCGAACCATCATTCCCATACTGGCCACCGCGTTGCCGAGCATGTCCACCAGGTGTTGTTGGATGAGCTGGAACTTGGCCAGTGGCTTACCGAACTGCATGCGCTCGACGGCATACTGGCGGGCGACGTCGAAAGCTGCCAGTTGCTGGCCCACGGCTTGCCAGGCCACCATGATCCGTGAGCCGCGGAGGAGGTGGTTGGTGTCCACGAAGCTGCTGATGCCGGCGAAGCGGTCTGTTTCTGCTACCTCGACGTTTTCGAAGACGATGTCTGCGTTCTGCACCGTGCGCAGGGCAATCTTGTTCTCGATGCGGCTGCGGGTGATGCCCGGCAGGGTTGCGTCAACAATGAAGGCCCGCACCGCACCGTCGGCCTCGTCCTTGGCCCACACCAGCATGTAGTCGCAGAACGTCCCGTTGCCAATCCAGCGTTTGGCGCCGTTGATCACCCAGTAATCGCCGCCGTCGGAATCCGGCCGTTCGACACGGCGGGCGGTGGTTTCCATGCCGCCGGCGACGTCGGACCCGTGGTTCGGTTCTGTGAGCGCGAAGGCTCCGGTGGTGCGGAGGTTGGACGCGTCGTCGAGGTAGCGGTCCTGTTGCTGATCGCTGCCGAAGTCGTACAGCGATTCGACGAAGAGGTCGTGGTGGACCATGAAGAACGTGGCGATCGAGGTGTCAACGCGTGTCATTTCGGCGATCACAAGCCCGGCAAACAGGTGCGTGTACCCACGCTGGGCGGGAGCGCTGAGCCGGAGGGCCGCGAGCTTGGGGAGGATGTGCTCCGGGAACTCCGCCTTCTCCCACCATTGACCGGCGTACGGGGCGATCTCAGTAGCGAGGAATGCCCGTAGTTCGTTGAGTTTCCGTTGTTCTTGGACGCTGAGCAGGGATTCGAAGTCGAAGAAGTCGGCAGTGGGAAGGTCCGCGCCGCTGTCATCGCCCATCATTTGAGCCCCATGCGGATGGCGCCATCGAGCCGGATGGTTTCCCCGTTGAGCATGGCGTTTTCCACGATGTGGGCTGCCAGGTTTGCGTACTCCGCGGCCCGGCCAAGACGTGCGGGGTGCGGAACCTGTTGTCCAAGGGAATCCTGGGCTGACTGAGGCAGCCCGGCCATCATGGGCGTTTCGAAGATGCCGGGCGCGATGGTGGTTACCCTGATCAATGAACGGGCGAACTCGCGTGCCAGGGGCAGTGTCATGGCTGCTACGGCCCCTTTTGATGCGGCGTAGGCGGGCTGGCCGATTTGGCCTTCGAAGGCGGCGACGGATGCGGTGTTGATGATGACGCCGCGTTCGGGCCCACCCAGTTCCGTGGTGACGGGTTCGGTTTCGGCCATGGCTGCGGCGGCCAACCGGATTACGTTGAAGGTGCCCACGAGGTTGATTTGAATGACTTTGTTGAAGTTCTCCAGCGGCAGGACGCCGTCGCGGCCCAGGACTTTCCCGGGTGTTGCGATGCCTGCGCAGTTGACCAGGATCCTGAGCGGCCCCATGGAGGTGGCGGCGTCAACGGCGGCTTGGACTTGGGATTCGTTGGTGACGTCTGCGGGTGCAAAGACTGCCCGCGCCCCCGTACCTGTGTCCAGGGCGTTCAGCTCGGCCGCGTAGGACTCCCCTGCCGATTGCGGGAGATCCACCAACACCACCGAGGCTCCGGCGTCGAACAAGCGCTTCGCAGTAGCAGCCCCGAGTCCTGATGCCCCGCCGGTTACCAGCGCCACTGTGCCGTTGATGTCCATTCATCCTCCTTGATGCAGACCCAAATCCGTTAATGAATGTTAACTGGAATTGTGGTCCAGCGCACGCCCAGCGCACACTGCCCGGCCTGCCGGGCTAATTCCCCGGCCCCGCTAGGCTGATGACATGTCCAGCCAGATCGAGCCAGCCGGGACGCCGGCACCCTCCACAGACGCCACAGAGTGGGCAGCGCGCGCCAATCAGGCGGCCCGGTCCGTGACCCGGAGCTTCGGCAGACGTTTACTCTTCCTGCCCGGTACCCATATCGCCGCCGTGAGCCTGCCCAGCAACACCATGAAGAGCCTCTCCGGCCCTTGGCATTACTGGTGGCAAGCGCACTACGTCGACTGTTTGGTGGATGCGGGCCGTCGCGAACTGGCCACAAAAACAAAGTTCGACGGCGACTCCCGCCCGAGCGCCGGAAGGCTGGCTTCGCGGCTGGTCACTACCATCCGTTTGCGGAATCTGCTGCGATTCGTGAACGACTACTACGACGACATGGCGTGGCTGGCCCTCGCCACACTGCGCTTGGAGAAGCTCGCGGAGGAGACCAAAAAGCCGGGTCGCCGGCGCAACGCCTATGTTCGCAAGAGCCTGACACTGCAGTTCGATTCGGCCTCCACGGACGATTTTGGTGGCGGCACCTTCTGGAGCACCAAACGGGACTTCAAGAACACGCCTGCCACCGCCCCGGTGGCCCTGTACTACGCGCGGACCGGCCACACAGAGCGTGCCCAGCAGTTGGTGAATTGGCTCAACAGCAAGCTCCTCCACCCGGAACGAGGCGTCTATCAGGACGGCGTCCGGATCAGTCATGGCGAACTGGTGGTGGATCAGGCCGTTTACACCTACAACCAAGGCCCGGTCCTGGGCGCGTTGCTGGAACTGGGCGGCGAGGACAATCTGAGCAGGGCCGCCCTGTTGGTGGACGCCGCGAAACGAGAGCTCACGCTTCCCGGCACGCAGGTCATCCGAGGCGACGGCACGGGTGATGGCGGGCTCTTTACCGGCATCCTGCTCCGTTATCTGGCACTGGCTGCCCGTGAAACCAGGCTTCCGGCCACAACCCGGGACACAGCCAGATCCTTGGTTCGCAGCACGGCAGAAGCGTTCTGGACAGGCCGCCGCGCGGACCCGGGCCCCGGCAATGCCCGCAAGGGCGCCCCTGCGATCGTATTCTCGTTCGACCCCCAGCGGCCAGCAGGCGAAACTTATCCGGAGGGGGCCGCCGTCGAGCTTTCCACGCAGCTTCAAGCCTGGATGGCGTTGGAAGCCGCGGCCACGCTCTAGCTGCCGGCCGGACGTTTCCGTTGCGGGTACGGGGCTTCGTGGCGGGCGAGCATCTCCACGAATCCTTCGATCTTGCGCGCCCGGGTCTCGGCCCGCTTAACCCCGTTGGTGCGGTGAATGAGGGCGAAGCGGTTCTGGGACGTCAGGACGTCGAACATCGCCTGGGCCTCCGGGACTGTGGCGATGGCAGCCGCGAGATCGTCCGGAACCACGGAATCGGCCGGGCCCGCGTATGCGGCTTCCCAACGTCCATCGGCTTTCGCGGCCTCAACGGCGGCACGCCCGGCGTCGGTCATTTTGCCCTCGGATTCGAGCCGCGCAATGTGCCCTACATTGCGCGCTGACCAGATGCTCTTGCGGCCCCGTGGCGTCATACGCTGCATGTAGCTTTCGTCGTCGCGGCTCTCCGCCTGTCCGTCGATCCAGCCGAAGCACAGGGCTTCGTCCAAAGCGGCGTCGTAGTCCAAATCCGTGACAGTGCCGCCCTTCTTGTGCAGGATCAGCCACACGCCGGGGCTCGCTGCGGCATTCGCCGACAGCCAGGCGCGCCATGCGGGGCCGTCTTTGACGAGAAGTTCCTCAAGTTCAATGGGCATGGGTTCATTGTGCTGTGAAACGCTCGGTCCCCGCCGAGGCCACGCGGCATAAGGTGGAACAGGACGTCCCCGTACCGATCGGACCCACTCAGGAGGACCAATGTTGCGAGCCCGCCCCACCCACTACACCTCACACCCCGAGCAGTGGGCCACGCTGCTGATGGCACTCGGGTTGGTGAAAACTGTGGACGACGGCGACTGGTGGGAGTTCGACGCCGGTTCGGGTCGTCTTGCGGTGGGCTCAGTAGTCCACGGTCACCCCTTGGACGGTTCTACGGTTTTCAGTGTGGAGGTAGGTGACCTTCAGGAGTTCGCGCGCCGCACCGAGGAAGCCGGCACCCAGGCAGAACTCCACGAGTCACCGTCCGGGACCACCGTGCAGATCTCCACCGACGACGGCTTCGAGTTCTTCGCTTTCCCAGCACAACGTGCAGCGGATGGCACTTGGGCTACATCAAACGAGGCCGAGCCGGCACTGACGGTGGTGGCTACGTGGGTCAGCCCCTTTGTAAGCCTTGCCGCAACCGCCCTGCGGAACATTGGCGCCAGGCCGCGTTCAGAGGACGACGAGTCAGCCACCTTCACCACCAAGAACGGCGGAATCCTTCACGTCATCCACGGTGCGGACGCCTCCAACGGCGACCTCGCGTTTGAGTATGACGGCGATCTGGAACCCCTGCTGGCTGGCCTCAAGACTGCCGACGTTGAGGCCAGGATCAGCGAGGACGTCCTGTACGTCGCCAACCCGGACGCTGTGAGCGGCGCGGCACCGGCGTCGATCGCCATAGAGAAAGTTGCTGGTTCCCGCCCGTAATACAGCCGAGAGCGTAACCCCGCAGCCACGGCAGCGCCACCAAGGAAGTTCGGCGGGTGATGCGGTAGAACTTAACCATGAGCGTACGTACACCCGACCCGTATCCAGGCTGGCTTTCAGATGAAGACCTCTTCGAAGCCCGCGGCCGACTCCCCATGGTCTATGTGGAGGCCGTTCCGGTCAGGCTGGATCCGCTCGGCTATGTGAATGAAGTTGGCACGCTCCTGCAGGGCGACGCCGACGGCAACATGGTGCGCTACCTCGTCTCCGGCCGCGTTCTTTACCGCGAGACCATCCGCGCAGCGCTCCTGCGGCACATGGAAAAGGATCTCGGTCCCCTGGCCTTCCCGCAGCTGCCCATCAGCCCCGTGCCCTTCACAGTGGCCGAATACTTCCCTGCACCGTCGCAGACCGGCTTCACCGACGACCGGCAGCATGCCGTCTCGCTGGCCTACATCATTCCCGTGACCGGCGAATGTGAGCCCCGCCAGGACGCCCTGGAACTCACATGGATGACGCCCCAAGAGGTGCTGAGCGAGAACGTGCAGCAGGAATTTGACGGCGGCCGTGGGAACCTCGTCCGGCAGGCACTGGCTTTCTCGGGCATCGTTCTCTAGCGGGTCCCGGCCCCCGCGCCGGCTGGTCTTTGTAGACTGGACGGCGGACCCCACGAGAACCAAAGGACTTCCGATGACTCACAGCCCAGCCACACAGCAGTACAGAGAAAAGCAGGCTGGGGACCTGCAGCCCGGGGATTTTGTGTTCCCGCCCGGGGACGGACCGGCCGAGGAAATCGCCGTCGTTGAGGTGCAGAACGATGATTACGGCGTTGCCGCTTTGCTGCTGGTGACAATGGTCGACGGCGGCACGGTGCGGATCGCTGTCGGGTCCAGCGTTCCTGTGGGTGACGGAGCTCCTGTGGTCGCTTCGGAGGGTCCCGCCTCCGAGTCCGGCACCTCAGACTCCAGCACCTCCACAGAAGGCGACGCCGAAGCACACGCCGGACCCGCCGTCGTCGTACCTCCCCGCCCGGAGACGCCGCCCACACATACGGGCCCCACTGCCGAGGAGCTTGCCCTCATTCCCGAGCCCGACGGCACGCCCGAAGCCGTGGTCCGCGCCGCGGCCGCCAACCACAAGGGCAAGAACGGCGTGCAGGTCTTGGCGGAACGGCTGGCGAAAGGCATTAATACCAAGTCAGGAAGCTGCCTCCGGGACCTCAGCGATCTTGCCTTCGATCTGTGCATCGTGCTGCGCGATCCGGACCACGCCCTGGCCGTGGCCGATCTTCTGAATGTGCTGCCCTTTGACGGCAACCTGGACCGTTGGGCCTCGATCGAACGGGCGCTGGCGCTGTCCAGTTTCATCTGCCGCGAAGCCGGACAAGCCGAGCGCGCCGCGGTCTACGAAAAATTGCTGCGTGCGCCCGAGTCCCAGGAAGAGGACCCGTTCAAAGCCCGGATCAACGCCCGCGTGCGACAACGCTCACTCAACGAACCCAACCTTTATGACAAGGAAATCTTCCGCGCGATCGACAACGGGAACCACGAGGCAGAGCGCGAATGGCGGTTCCTCCGGCTCGAAGCACTGATGTTCCTGCGCGCCCACGGCGGCTCCAAGACCATCGGCGAGGACGAGCTGGCCCGGCGGATTGCCAACGAACTTGAGTCGGTACGCGCCTAGCTTTACCATTCCGGCTAATTTCGGGAAGATCAAGACCTGTTATGTGGGCGCCAACGGCGGTAGATTCGGGGCCATGACGAACAATCTGAGCGTTGTTGTTAATGCCGACGCGCAGCAGGTTTGGACAATGCTGCGCGAACCGTCGCTGGTGGCTCAATGGCACGGCTGGGAAGCTGATGATCTCACCGACGAAATCAAACAGATCTATTTCAACACCGATGTTGTGGAGGGGCCCGATCACACGAGCCTGACCGTCAATGGCGGTGACGTCTTCGAGCTCCACCCCGTTTCCGGCGGCACCGAAGTAAGGATCACCAGGGCCGCCCTGGACCACAATTCGGAGTGGGCGGAATGGGACGAGGACATCACCCAGGGTTGGCTGACGTTCCTGCACCAGCTGCGTTTCGCCCTGGAACGGCACCCCCACAGCCACCGGCGTACGCACTTCATCTCGTTGCCCGGTAAAGGTGGGCCGGCCATTGAGAAGTTGGGTCTTGGCGATCTGCCGCCCGTTGGGGAGGAGTACTCGCTCACGCTGGCTACTGGTGAGAAGATCACCGGCAAGGTCTGGTTCAAGAGCCGGCACCAAGTGGGGCTCACCGTCCACAGCTACGCCGAGCACGGGGACGGACTGTTGATCGTCGCAGAGCAGCTGCCGATTCCGGAGAAAAGGCCCGACGGCGGTTCCATGGTGATTGCGTCAACCTATGATTTGGGGGCCCAAACTCTAGCGGACATCCGGTCCTCGTGGGACAACTGGAAGGCTGAGAACTACGGGTCGTAGGGGTTTTTCGGCGGGTTACTCACCGTAAAGCTGGCACACTTGGTAGCGTGCCAGCTTCCCTTCCTGCTTCCGCGTCTGTGTCTTCCCCTACTCCAGCCGGTACCCCTGCGCTGCCTGGCTTGGCTGCCCGGCAATCGGAGTTCTCCTTTTCGGTGGGCAAGCGCCTGACTGAAACGTGCTCGCCGTCGGACGCGCAGGTAGAAGCCAACGGCGGCGCTTTCCTGGGCCGCACCGGAACTATCACCACACCGCACGGGACCATACAGACGCCCGCGTTCATCGCCGTCGGGACCAAAGCAACCGTGAAGGCGGTGCTGCCGGAGTCCATTGCCGAACTTGGTGCGCAAGCTGTCCTTGCCAACGCGTACCACCTGTACCTGCAGCCGGGTCCCGAAATTCTGGACGCCGCGGGCGGGCTGGGCGCGTTCATGAACTGGTCCGGGCCCACGTTTACTGACTCAGGCGGATTTCAAGTAATGAGCCTGGGCTCGGGGTTCAAAAAAGTCATCGACATGAAGAACGTGGACAGCTCCGGCCCGGATGACGCCGTGGCGCCCGGCAAGGAGCGGCTGGCCCACATTGATGACGACGGCGTCTGGTTCAAGTCGCACTTGAACGGGGACCGGCACCGTTTCTCCCCCGAAATTTCCATGCAAGTCCAGCACCGGATCGGCGCGGACATCATGTTCGCCTTCGACGAGCTCACTACCCTTCAAAACTCGCGGGCCTACCAGGAAGAGTCGCTGGAACGGACGCGGCTTTGGGCGCTGCGTTGCCTGCAAGAGCACGCTTCGTTGACTTCCTCGCGCGTGGGCAAGCCATATCAAGCGTTGTTCGGCGTGATCCAAGGAGCCCAGTACGAGGATCTGCGCCGCAAGGCCTGCCAGGATCTTGGCGCCATGCCCTTTGACGGGTACGGGATCGGCGGTGCGCTGGAGAAGGAGAACCTTGGCACCATTGTGCGCTGGTGCAACGAAGAGCTGCCCGAAGACAAGCCGGGGCACTTGCTGGGCATCTCCGAACCGGACGACATCTTCACTGCAATCGAGAATGGCGCCGACACGTTCGACTGCGTCTCCCCCACCCGTGTGGCCCGTAACTCCGCGTTCTACACTCCGTTTGGCCGGTTCAACCTGTCCGGAGCGCGCTATAAAACCGATTTCGGGCCATTGCAGGATGGCTGCGACTGCTACACCTGCGTGAACTACTCCCGCGCCTACATCCACCACCTGTTCAAGGCCAAGGAAATGCTCTCCGCGACCCTGATCTCCATCCACAACGAGCGCTTCGTGGTGAAAATGGTGGACGACGCCCGCCTGGCCATCGAATCCGGGGACTTCTTCGAGTTCAAGGCGGAGACGCTGGGCCGGTACTACTCGTGACCCTCCGCGTCGAGTTCGCCGGAAGCGTGCGTGTTCGTGCGGAAACTTCCGGCGAACTCACACGTTTCCGGCGAACTCGGCCAATTGCCCGAGGGCTTAGGCTGCGACTACCCCGTAGCTGGGCTCGCGCTTCTTGATCCAGCCGACCACCAGCACGGTGATCGGGACGAACAGGAATTCCACGGCGGTCTTGTAGACGAAGCCCACCAGGACGTAGTTCAGGAACGAGCCCGCGTCCGTGATGCCAATGACCGATGCTGCGATGCTGCAGAAGATCAGGGTGTCCACGAATTCGCCCACCACGGACGAGCCCATGAGGCGTGCCCACAGGGATTTCTCCCCCGTACGGGCCTTCATCTTCACGAGGATCCAGGAGTTGATGGTCTGTCCGGCAAGGAAAGCCAGCAGCGAGGCGAGAACGATCTGCGGCACGGGCCCAAGTGCGCCTTCAATAGCCGCTTGCTTGGCGGTGCCGTACTCGTCATTGAAGCCGGGCAGCACGATGATGATCCAGTAGCAGAGCGAGGCGAACACCGAGAGCGCGAACGAGGTGATGATCGCTTTGCGGGCAACTTTGAAGCCGTAGACCTCGCTCATCACGTCGCCCAGAATGTAGGCGATGGGAAAGAGGAAGAACCCGCCGTCAGTGATGACCGGTCCGAGCACCACGCCTTTGGAGGCGCCGATGTTGGACAGGATCAGCACCACGGCCATGATGGCCAGCATGATGCCGAAATACGGGGAGCCGATCGACGCGAAGCGCGGCGCGGGCTTGCTCAAGGTACTGGAGCCTGAGGGCGAGGGCATGGGTCATCCATTTCGTAGTGGTTCGCGCAGGCCCCGTCGGTGTGGTGCCCGGCTGTATTAGCACTGTGGTTGGTGGGGCATCCGGCCCGGCACCGGTTCCATTCTCCCACCTGCACACGCTCTCTCACATCCCGCGCCCTTTTGAGCAGCCCTCTCTCACATCCCGCGCCCTTTTGAGCAGCCCCCTCTCACATCTCGCGTGCTTGAACTAAACCCTTCTTCACGTGGATTTTGAACACGTTCAGAAATCGTGGCATACTCAGTCTTGAACACGTTCAAAACTTCGCGCAAGGAGCGGACCATGGCAGCAAAGAGTGAGCAGACCCGGCAACTCGTGGCCGATGTCGCGCTGAAGATGTTCCGTGAGGTCGGTTTTGAGAAGACCACCATGCGTGCCATTGCGCAGGAGGCAGGAGTCTCTGTGGGCAACGCCTACTACTACTTCGCATCCAAGGACGAGCTCGTTCAGGAGCTGTACATCCAAGTGCAGGACGAGCACGCAGCGGTGGCGGCGCAGGCGCTGGAAAGCGTCCAGGATCTCGCGGGTCGGCTGAAAGCGGTACTGCACACGGGAGTGGACGTCATGGCGCCGTACCACCAGTTCGGTTCCGACTTCATTGCAACGGCGATCCGGCCGTCGTCGCCCGTCAACCCATTCGGCGAGGCATCCACCGCCGCCCGGGAGGCTTCGCTCGCGATCTTCCGGTCCGCCGTCGAAGGTTCATCCCCTGCCGTCGCGAAAAAGCTGCGCGGAGATCTGCCCGAGCTGCTGTGGCTGGCGTATATGGGCGTCGCACTGTTCTGGGTCTATGATCGCTCCGAAGGACAACGCCGTACACGCAAGTTGATCAACGGCGCCGCCCCACTCGTGGCTCGCGGCCTGTCGTTGGCCAAGATTCCCGGTGTGAGCAAAGTGTTCGACGACGTTCTGGGACTCGCGCGCAGCGTCAAGGAAGACTCGTAATGCCGCGGACAGTGGTGATCGCCGGTGCTACCGGGTTTATTGGCAGCTACTTCCAGCGGCGGTTTCTGGAAGAGGGGTGGCTCGTCAGGACTGTAGGACGGAACGCTTCGGCTGACGCGCAGTGGAACGACGACGGCGCCATCACCAAAGTGCTGGACGGCGCCGAACTGGTGGTGAACCTCGCCGGACGATCCGTAAATTGCCGTTACAACGAGCGGCACCGGCGGGAGATCATGGACTCGCGGGTTTTGACCACGCGGACGTTGGCCCAGGCTGTTGCTGCGTGCGCCGAACCGCCCCGGACTTGGATCAATTCGAGTACTGGCACTATTTACCGGCATGCGGAAGACCACCCGCAGTCTGAAGTGTTGGGTGAGTTGGGCACTGGGTTCTCCGTAGACGTGGCCCGCGCTTGGGAGGACGAGTTGGCGGCAGCTGTTGTTCCGGACACACGAAAAGTACCGCTTCGGATTGCAATCGTACTGGGTGCCGGTGGTGTCATGAGTCCTCTCCGAAACCTCGCCCGGCTCGGCTTGGGCGGGCATATGGGACCTGGCACGCAGAAGTTCAGTTGGATCCACGAGGAGGACCTCTTCCGCGCGGTGCTGTTCGTACATGAGCATGCTGAGCTGACCGGCCCCGTGAACGCGGCAACGCCTTACCCCGTGGACAACCGCGAACTGATGTCACTGGTTCGGCAAAGCCTGGGTGTCCTTTATGGCGTTCCGACACCGGCTTGGCTGCTTGAAGCCGGGGCCGTTCTGATCCGGACACAGACCGAGTTGGTCCTCAAAAGCCGTTGGGTGGAGCCTCGGAAACTGCTCGACGCCGGGTTCGCGTTCGAGCACCCAGCCCTGGCCGGGGCTCTCAACCAGATCGCTAGGGGGAAATGATGAGTTCGACTAACCATCCGTCATTCTGGCCGTACGATGCCAGAGACCGCGTGGTCCTGGGCTGGAAGGGCCTGGTAGTAGGAGTCTTGGTCGCCGATGTTGTGTTCTTCCTGGTGCCCAGGGTCATTAGCGCGAGTCAAAATCCACAATACGCCGAATATCAACTGTCGTTTCTGCCCATACTCATAGTGGTTGGTGCCCTACCCATCGGTTTGGTTGGAGTCCCCACGGCGATGCAGCTCGGCAAAGTACTGCGGGGTATTCGCAACCAGTGGATTCACGTGGCTGCCTTCATCGCCGCAGGAGCCCTGGTGGGAACACTGGTTGGAGTTACTTTCACGGGTTGGACTACTCACACTTTGGCTTACATGTCATTGCCTGCAGCGCTCGGAAGCGGTATCGGCCGACTGGCCGTCTGGAAACTCGTCCACATCAACGACCATCCCTCTCTCACATAACCGCCCCTTCAGCCAAACCCTCTCGCACATAACCGCCCTTTCAGCCGATCCCTCTCTCACATCCCTCGGAGGTATTTATGAGCCAGGAACCCTGGACTGACGAGTACGCGTTGGCAACGCGGGGCCCGTCCGTAGAATGGCGATACGGGCCCAAGGACCGGGTGGTGCTCAGCGGCAAGGGGTTGGCTCTGGGAATTGCCGTAGCGCACGTGACCTTCTGCGTACTTTGGGGCTTCCAATCACCGGGATGGGCCATGGTGTTCTTTTTTTATAGCCTGCTCCCGGTCTGGACAATCGGCGTCGCGGTGGGATCACTCATCGGTTTGGCCTTGCGTCGAGTCCGAAATCAATGGCTTCACGTTGCCGCGTTTTTCGCCGGGGGTTGGCTCATGTGTGCCCCGTTTGGTGGACTTTCATCAACTGGTGCGCTTCTCTTCGCGTCGTCAATTGCACTGGCTGCCAGTGTCGGTCGGCTCGCCGCGTGGAAGCTCGTGCGCATCAACGACGCTGCCGCGCTCACCGTGTAGTTCGCCTGTGACTCATCGAAGACTTGGGTCACGGCCGGCCCGACGCACCCAAACCCGAGGGACCTGAGAGAACGACAGGACCACAGCGGAAGCTGCAGCCGAGCACCTGGGGCGAGCGGTCGCCGTCGTGCCTCAACAGACGCCTGCCGAAACCTAAGGAAGTGTTAGGAAATCCGCTCCCACGTTGGCTGTGCCGTGCATCACCCATAGTTTGGAACATGTCCTCTTCACCTTGGAGGGCCTTTCTTAGTCGACGAAGAGCCATGCGCAAGGACGCCATGAGCACCCGCTTCATGGACAGAACGAACTCATGCAAGACACGGCCGTTGCAAAACGCTGCCGTCCAGGAAGGTTCATTGATGAGCACCCAACAAGCTGCGCCCCTGAGCGAAGCCGCCCAGACACGCAAGGCCGTGAGCAACATCCTTAAAGGCTCCGCGGGCAACCTCGTGGAGTGGTTCGATGTTTACGTTTACACCGCTTTCGCGGCGTATTTTCAGTCGCACTTCTTTAACTCCTCCGACGACCTTCAGGCCGGCCTCGAGGCGATGGCGGTCTTCTCGACGTCGTTCCTCATGCGTCCGATCGGCAGTTGGTTCTTCGGCCGTTATGCGGACCGCAAGGGCCGCAAAGCCGCGCTAACGCTCAGCGTGACCATGATGTCGGCCGGCTCCTTCGCAATCGCCATCCTTCCGACGCAGGACGTCATAGGCCTGTGGGCCCTGATTCTCTTGGTGTTTATCCGCATGATTCAGGGTTTCTCGGTTGGCGGCGAGTATGGCACCAGCGCCACCTACATGTCCGAGGCTGCGACGGCCAAACGCCGCGGCTTCTTCTCCAGCTTCCAGTACGTGACGCTGATCGGCGGGCAGATGCTCGCTCTTCTGGTGCTGGTGATCCTGCAAAACACCATGAGCAAGGAAGACCTGACGGCATGGGGCTGGCGGATTCCGTTCGCGGTGGGCGGCGTCGCTGCGCTGGTGGTGCTGTGGCTCCGCCGCTCCATGGAGGAGACTCTTTCCGCAGATCAGCTCCGCGCCGCGCACGTCAAGGTTGAGGGCGAGGCACAGCCAGGCACCATGAAGCTGCTGTTCACCAAACACTGGAAGCCGCTGCTCATTTGCATCGGCATCACCTTGGGCGGCACGGTGGCGTTCTACACGTACACCAACTTCATCTTGAAGTTCATGAACGATACGTCCGGGATCGCCAAGACCGATACTTCCGTCATCAATTTCTGGGCGCTGTTCATCTTCATGCTGCTGCAGCCCGTGTACGGCATGCTCTCAGACAAGATCGGCCGGAAGCCGCTGCTGATCTGGTTCGGAGTGACGGGTGTGCTGTTCACTTGGCCGCTGCTCTCCACACTTGCTGGAACCAAGGATCCGTTCGTGGCTTTCTTGCTGATGTTCGGCGGCTTGCTGATGGTGGGTGGCTACACATCCATCAACGCATTGGTGAAGGCTGAACTCTTCCCGGCATCCATCCGCGCCCTGGGCGTCGGGCTTGGCTACGCGATCGCCAACTCGCTCTTCGGCGGCACCGTTCCGCTGATTGGCGCTGCGCTGCAGAAGTCGGACCAGGTGGACCTGTTCTTCACTTACGTCACCGCCGCGATCTTCATCTCGCTGCTGGTGTACATCTTCGCGCTGAAGAACAAGAAGCCCACGCATCTGGACGCGGAACAGGGCAACGCCTTCGTGGCCAAGGGCATTGTGAAGGACGACGACGGCACGAAGGATCGCGTCGACGCCTGACCTGCCTGCGTTGTTGGGCCCGTTCTGCGCGCTTTGGATACTCCGAAGGGCGCAGAGCGGGCCTCACAACGTTAAGCTCTAGTAGCGAATCACCCCGCAGCGAACCAGCCCAGCAAGCCGAAGGAATCAAAGACAGTGCACGTGCTCATCGTCGAGGATGACGACGCCATGGCGTCGGCCTTGAGCGCTGCCGTCGCTTCGGCCGGCCATAAGCACAGCCGGGTGTCGCGCGGGGAGGATGCGTTGCTGGCACACAGGCAGCACGAGGTGATCCTGCTGGACCTCGGCCTCCCGGACTTGGATGGTTTGGATGTCCTGCGGAAACTCCGCCAAGTCACCCAGATTCCCATCCTGATTCTGACGGCCCGCGACGACGAACGCAGCGTGGTGCTGGGCCTCAGGTCCGGCGCAGATGACTACCTGGTCAAACCCGTGAAGCTCGTGGAATTGCTCGCCAGAATCGAAGCAGTTACCAGACGAACCAACCGCTCGGGCCAGGAAGCTCCGCACACAATTGTCCTGGGAGATTTGGAAGTGGACTTGGACCGCCGGGTCGCATCCGTGGGCCAAAGGCAACTCGCCCTGACCGCAACTGAGTTCGACCTCCTCAGTCTTTTGACCAGGAACGCGGGTTCGGTGGTGACCAGGGAACAGATCCTGGATGCGCTCTGGGGCGACGCGTTCGTGGCCCATTCCAGATCTTTGGATGTGCACCTCACCGGCCTCCGGTCCAAGCTCCAGCTTCCCGGGTTCATCATCAACGTCCGGGGCGTCGGCTACCGGGTAGAGCAACCGTGAAAGTCCGGGTCCTCGGCATCCTGAGCCTGCTAGTGGTGATCATTGTGGTGACGGTGTCCAGCGTAATCCTGACTTCGGCCAGCAGGGAGCTCACCCAGGAACTGCAGATCAATCGCGTGGCAGCTCTCAACCGCTTCGCTCAACTGGCCAGCGACGCCGCTGAGGACAACAACACCACCCAACTCCAGCGGGAAATGGACCGATACTCCGAGCTTTACGGCGAAGGAATCCTGATCCGGCTCCAACAGAAAAACCTCCGATCCGGCGGTCTCAGCGAGGACCAGCCAGAGGTCAGGGACGCGCTCAACCGGGCGAGCCTCAACCTCAGCGACACCACGCTGAATCCCATCCGCGCCTTCGGGACAGGCAACGACTTCATCTCCAGGTCCTTTGGGACGGCCAGCCAGGTCCTCGGCGAAGTGGTTGTTGAAGTCAGCCTCAATGCAGCCCGGCAGAAGCTGCGGGAGCGGTGGCTCGTCGTCGGGCTGGCCGCGGTGGCGCTGGGCATGCTGCTATTGGTGGCGGCATCGCGGATTACGGCTTGGGTTTTGCGCCCGGTCCATCGCCTCAGCAGAGCAGTTCACGAGCTCGAATCGACGGGGAAAACCAGTCAGCTTCCCGAGGCCGGGCCGCCTGAGCTCCGGGAGCTGAGCCGCTCCTTCACGGCCATGGCCGGTACCGTGACCCGGAGCATGGACTCGCAGCGCCGGCTCATCGCGGATACTTCGCACCAGCTCCGGAACCCCGTGGGGGCACTGCGCCTGCGGATCGACCTGCTGCAACTTGCTCTGCGATCGGATCCTGAGAAACAAGCTGCGGCCGGCGTGGTGGCGGAGCTTGAGCGGGTGGAGGAAATGCTCGACGGCGTGCTGAAGCTGGCTACCGCTGAACACCGTGCCTCTGAAGGGTCCGCCCGCGCGGAGCGGGAGTCAGAGCACAAGCGCCTGGCCGTCATCGATCCCTTTCCGGTCCTGCAGGGTGAAGTGGAGAGGGCGACGCCGGCCGCCCGCCGTGCCGGGTCAGAGCTGACATTGGAAGGCCCTGCGTCCGAAAGCCAGATCGTTTGCGACCCCGATGAACTCGCGCACATGGTGGGCGAACTCCTTGCCAATGCCATCAAATACGCTCCGGGTGCCCGCATCACCGTGGCGAGCAAGCCCACCCAAGGAGGTACCGCCGTCGAGATCTCCGACAACGGCCCGGGTCTCCCGGTCGATCAGCTCGCCGCGTCCACCACCAGGTTCTGGCGGGCGCCGCAGCACAGCAAGATCCCTGGCAACGGCCTGGGTATGACCATTGTGGAACGGCTGGCGGAGGCCAACGGGGCGCTGTTGGTCCTGGAAACGAGGGAGCCACACGGGTTGATAGCGCGTCTTGAATTTGCTCGGCCTCGGGACGGTTCGCATGCCTGAGCTACCTCCTGTTTCCCGGCGAAACGCCATCAAAACAGCAGTCACACTCGGCTTGGGCGGTGCCCTGCTGGCATCGTCGGCAGGCTGCACCACGGAGGATCGGCCGCAGAAACTCACCGTTGCCGGCGGCGAATCGGGCGGTTTTTACCTCGAATTTGCCACCCTGCTCGCCGACCTGCTGCAGCGGGAGGGGGTCGCTGAGAGGGCCGTTGCCATGACCACCGGCGGAAGTCTGGAGAACATCCAGAGGGTCTTATCGGGAGATGCGACGTTCGCCATCGCTCTGGCCGACGCCGCCGCGCAAGCTGCAGAGCCCGCTCAAGCTACACCCGCGGGGACAGGCGGTGGGCAGTTGGTGGCTCTGGGAAAGGTGTACCAAAACTATGTCCACTGCATCGTTCGCCAAGACAGCGGCATCCGAACTTTCGCGGACCTCGCCGGGAAAACCGCGGGCGTGGGTGAGGTTGGCTCGGGAACTACCCTCACGGCCGGGCGCATCATTGCGGCCGCGGGGCTGTCTCCGGAAATGGCCGGGCCTGACCGAGGGCTGAAGCAGGTGAACCTCGGGTTGAATCACGCGCTGGCGTCACTGAGGGAGGGTTCCATTGACGTCATGATCCAGTCCGGCGGCGTTCCGACCGCACCTATCGCTGCTGCGGCGCCCGATCTGGACATGCGACTCCTGGACCTCTCTGAACTCATTCCGGCAACACGTGCTGAGTCAGGATTCTTCTACGACCGAGTCCTCATCCCTGCGAACAGCTACGGAAAAGCACCCGCCGTGTGGACCGTCGGCGTGGCCAACCTGCTCCTGTGCCGCAGGGATCTGGCCGATCACGTTGTCCGCCAGACTGTGGAACTTTTGGTGGAACAAGCCCAGGATCTGGTGCCGAGGTCCAGCACTGGCGTGCAGTTCCTCAGCCCCGAGACACTGATCAACACCGCCGGAGTGCCGCTGCATCCCGCGGCTGAGGCCGCTTACCGGGCGCTGCACGGGTAGCCTCGTTTAGGAGTCGAAGCGGAGCAACTGCCAAAATGGAGTCATGACTTCTGCCGTTGCCCCTGCCATTGCCCTGACCATTGCCGGTTCCGAAGCGACCGGTGGCGCCGGCGCGCAGGCGGACCTCAAGACCTTCCAGGAACTCGGAGTGTTCGGCATCGCGAACCTCACCTGCATTGTTTCCTTCAATCCGAAGGACAACTGGAACCACCGCTTTGTTCCGGTAGACCAGCAGGTCATCGCAGACCAGTTGGAAGCCACGACGGCGGCATATGGTGCCGCTTCCGGCGCACCGTCCGTGCTGGACACCGTGAAGATCGGCATGCTCGGAAGCCCGGCAACCATCAGCACCGTGGAGAAGGCTCTGACTGAGGCTTCGTTCACCCATGTGGTGCTGGACCCGGTCCTGATCTGCAAGGGCCAGGAGCCTGGCCACGCCCTGGACACCGACCAGGCGCTGAAGGCACAGATCCTGCCGCTGGCTACGTTCGTCACGCCGAACCACTTCGAGGCCGAGTCACTTTCCGGACTCACCATTACCGACGAAGAGTCGCTCAAGGCCGCCGCCATCCGCATCCACGAGATCAGCGGCGCAGCAGTCCTCGCCAAGGGTGGGGTGCGGCTGGAAGGACCTGACGCCGTCGACGTCTACTACGACGGCCAGACGCTGGAAGTCCTGCGTGCACCGAAGGTTGGCGAAGTAGCCGTATCCGGCGCAGGTTGCTCGTTGGCCGCCGCCGTAACTGCCGAACTCGCCAAGGGTGCCACTCCTCTGGAAGCTGCCCGTACCGCGAAGGCGTTTGTCACTGCCGGCATCAAGAACCGGGTGTCCTCGGGTGCACCTTTCGATGCTCTCTGGCAGGGCGGGGCGCTGTCCTAGTCTCTGCATCACAAGAAAACAGCCGCCTCGGATCATCTCCGAGGCGGCTTTTTTCATGTGCGTTTGGGTTAGCGCGAAACCTTGCCCATAAGCGAGGCGATCGGGCGCAGGAACAAGGGCCGAGCCAGGAACCACGCAGCGGCAGTAAACACGATGGACGCCGCGAAGATGCCGAAGCCCCACCAGCTGTAGTCGTTGTTGGAGGCGTACATGTGGTTCAGGTTGTTCAGCGCGCCTGTAGCCAGTACCAAGGTCACGTGGACAATTACGAAGGCCACGAAGTAGATCATCACCGGAAAGTGGATCTTGCGGGCCAGTTCTATCGGGTAGAACTTGTTGATTGCAGCCTTCTTGGGCCATGCGCCGGACATCCGGATTCCGGTGATAATGGCCAACGGCGCGGCGATGAAGACCGTCACGAAGTAGGTGAGCAGTTGGAGGCTGTTGTAGTTGTTCCAGCCGTTTTCAACCGGCCAGTTCAATGAGGCATACTGCAGACCGGCCGAGACTGCGTTGGGGAAGACATCCCAGGAAGTGGGTACGATCCTCAGCCACTGGCTCGTCGCGAACAGCAGCACGATGAAGATGATGCCGTTCAGGACCCACAGCGCATCCAAGGTCAGGTGGAACCAGAGGTCCAGGCTGATCTTGGTGGGCGGGTTTTTGGTCTTGATGAAGCCCTTGTTGTTCCGGGTCCAGTTGGCTGCCGGGCGGGTGGTGGTGCGCACCTGCCAGCCGGACCGGATGATCAGGACGATGAAGAACATGTTGAGGAAGTGCTGCCAGCCGAGCCATGCCGGGAATCCGGTGGGAGTGCCTTCAGGAATGGCCGAGTGCCCGGGGTAGTCGGTGAGGAACTGCTGCACGGGTTGAAGGGTCCGCAGCCATTGCGCAACGAGCACCAGGACCAGTGCCACCACCAAAGCTCCTGCGGTGACGACGACGGGTTTGAACCACCTGTTCGACGTGATCCCGGACGACTTGCTTGAAACGGACATCAGGCCGCGTTCCTCTCTGGCTTGTTTGGCTGCGACCAGTTGGCGCTATATAGCGATTCAACCAGTTGCAGCCCGACGGTGAAAACGGCACCCGGGTTTCGGGGCGTTCGACGTCAAAAATCGCAGCATTCGGATACATGCCGCAATATGTATTTCTAGAACAAACTTCCAGAATTATTTCCTGTGTTTCATGGGCCAGTCAAGGCTTGTTGCTGGCTATGTGGATTCTTGGAGGGTAGGATTCCAAAAAATGGCGGTTCGACACTCCGGTTTACGTCCTTCCTGCGAGAGGAGCCCACAGCATGGTCCGTAAGACGTCCGAAGTAGCCAACAACGCGGGCTCCTGGCAGTGGACCCGCACCGCCGCCACCCAACGCAATCTGCTGGATGCGGCCGCCGGGGTATTCGTGGACCACGGATTCACCGATGCAGGCATCTCGGACATCGTGGCTCGTGCCGGCTCCAGCGTCGGCAGCCTCTATCACCACTTCGGCGGGAAGACCGAGCTCTTTCTTGCCCTGTGGGACGACTACCAAAATGAACACGAACGCCTGGTGGCCGCATCCGTGGCGAAGGCACGCAAGGCCGGCGAGAACGATTCCCTTGCGCTGTTCAACGTCGGCAGCCGCAGCTACTTCGACTACACCTGGAAGCACCGCGACTTGGAGCGCGTCTTCATCGAGGGCGACACTCCCCCGGGCTTCGAAGTACTCCGGCGGGAACGTGGCCGCGAGTGGGTCCGGCAGAATTCCGTACTCCTCGGTGCCGGCGACGACACGTTGGGGCGCCTCACAGTTGCGGTGATCACGGACATCGTCACCGTCGCCGGGCAAGAAGTCGCCCTGAGTGCATCCAAACGCGAGGCCGACGAGGTTGTCGAAGCCGCTGCGGTGCTGGTGCAGCGACTTGTCCGCTAGTCAGGGCGGCACCCAAACCCGCGGGACGCGATAGAGCGTCAAGCCCAAGCCCGCGGGACCTGATAGAGCGTCAAGCCCCAAGCCCGCGGGAGGTGAGAGAGCGTCAAGCCCCAAGCCCGCGGGACCTGATAGAGCGTCCAGCCCAAACCCGCGGGACCTGATAGAGGGTCAGCGCTCGGAGTGGGCCGCCAAGAAGGAGTACACCTCGGTCTCGTCCACGCCGGGGAACGCACCGGGAGGCATGGCGGCCAGCAGGTGTGAGTGGGCCCGTGCGGAAGGCCAGGCGTTTCCTGCCCACTCATTCGCCAGCGAGGCCGGGGGCCGCTTGCAGCAGTTGGGGTCCGGGCAGTTGGACGTGGCGCGCGCCGTGGTCTCCCGGCCGCGGAACCATTTCACGTGCTGATAGGGCACGCCGATGCTCAGTGAGAACTCCCCGTTCGCCGAGCGTTCGGTCCGGGCCGTGCACCAGTAAGTTCCCGAAGGAGTATCCGTGTATTGGCTGTAGGCGCTGAACTTGTCCGGTACATCGAACACTGCACGTGAGGTCCACGCTTTGCACGACGGCTGCCCCTCAATCGCTCCGGTGTGGTCCTGCGGGAAGGTGACGCCGTCGTTCTCGTAGGCCTTGTAGATGATGCCGGACTGGTGGGTCTTCTGGAAGTGCGTGGTGATGCCCAGGTGCTTAGTGGCGAGGTTGGTGAAACGGTGGGCGGCAGTTTCGTAGGACACGGCGAAAGCGTCCCGGATGTCCTCAACCGCGATTTCCTTGGCCGCCTTGGCTTTTTGCAGGAACTCAACCGTTGCCTGTTCCGGAAGCAGCAATGCGGCGGCAAAGTAGTTGGTGGCCACACGTTGGGCCAGGAAATCGCCGTAGTTCCGCGGAGTTTCATGCCCCAGGACGTAATGGCCCAACGCCTGCAGGAGGACCGAGCGGGGGTCGTGATCCTGGCGCTGGTTCTGTGTTAGATAAATTCTGTGGTTCTTCAAGTCGGTGACTGACCGCGTGGAGTGCGGCAAATCGCCCACGTGGTGCAACGTGAAACCGAGGTTCTCGGCGATGTCCGCGATAACGTGCTGGCTCAGCGGACCGGCGGTGTAGCCCACACCCTTGAGAACCTTCTGCGCCTCCGCCTCATACTCGGGGAAATAGTTACCGCGCTCGCGCATCATGGCACGCAACTCGCCGTTCGCGCGGCGGGCTTCTTCCGGCGTCGCGACTTGCTCATTAAGTTTGCGTTCGAGCTCCTGAAGCAGCCCCACCTGTGACTCCAGCACATCCAGTGGAAGCCGCGAGCTGATGCGGATTTTGGGCAGGTTGAGGGACTCGTACAGCGGTCCGCGCTGGTACCGTTCCAGTTCGATTTCCAGCGCGGCCCGGCGACTCGGCGGCTCCGCCCCCAGCAGTTGATCGATGCTCACATTCAGTGATGCAGCGAGCTGCTGAAGCAGCCCCAATTTTGGTTCGCGCTTGCCGTTTTCGATCAGGCTCAGCTGGCTCGGTGCGGTCCCGACGGCGGCACTCAAGTCGTCCAGCGTCAGCCCGGCCTGTTTGCGCAGATGGCGCACGCGGCGGCCCAGGCTGATGACGTCCAGTTCCGGGGACGCAGCGGACAACGACGGCGATGCTACTTCGCGATTCCAGCTCAGAGGGGACATTTCTTGAGAATACGCGAAGAAGTGCATTTCTTTCCATAGTTTTCCTCTAGTAACCCTCTTGGAAGTGCAGAAAAGTAGGACTTACGAAAAAGAAATACAGATCCCGGGTAGCCGGCCGATGCAGCAAAGGCGCAGCGGCGGCCGGCCCGGGCACCACCAAGGAGACAATGCAATGACCGCATCGTTTGAACCAGCAGAACCTTCCGCAGAGCAGCAGGCAGCCGCGCTGGAACTTGAATGGTCCGCCAACCCGCGGTGGGAAGGCGTCACCCGTGATTACTCGGCCACCGACGTCGTCCGCCTCCGCGGTCGCGTCTCCGAAGAGCACACCCTGGCCCGCCGCGGCTCGGAGAAGCTCTGGAAGCAGCTCACCGAGGAAGCTCCCACCGGCGGCTACACCAACGCTTTGGGCGCCCTGACGGGCAACCAGGCAGTGCAGCAGGTCAAGGCCGGCCTCCGCGCCATCTACCTTTCCGGCTGGCAGGTCGCCGCCGATGCCAACCTCTCGGGCCAGACCTACCCGGACCAGTCCCTGTACCCGGCCAACTCGGTACCCCAGGTTGTCCGCCGTATCAACAACGCCCTGCTCCGCGCAGACCAGATCGAATACGCCGAGGGCGTCAAAACTGTTGAGGACTGGTTGGTCCCGATCGTCGCCGACGCCGAAGCCGGTTTCGGTGGCCCGCTGAACGCCTACGAGCTCATGAAATCCATGATCACCGCCGGCGCTTCGGGCGTTCACTGGGAAGACCAGCTCGCTTCGGAGAAGAAGTGCGGCCACCTGGGCGGCAAGGTCCTCATCCCCACCCAGCAGCACATCCGCACCCTGAACGCCGCACGCCTGGCAGCCGACGTCGCCGACACCCCCACCGTGGTCATCGCCCGTACCGACGCCGAAGCCGCAACCCTGATCACCTCAGACGTTGACGAGCGCGACCAGGAATTCATCCTCCGCGAAGGGGGACAACCGGTTCGCACCGCCGAGGGCTTCTACAAGGTCCGCAACGGGATCGAACCCTGCATCGCCCGTGCCAAGGCCTACGCACCGTACTCCGACCTCATCTGGATGGAGACCGGCACCCCGGACCTGGAACTGGCCCGCAAGTTCGCCGAATCGGTCAAGGCCGAGTTCCCGGACCAGATGCTCTCCTACAACTGCTCCCCGTCGTTCAATTGGCGCAAGCACCTGGACGACACCACCATCGCCAAGTTCCAGCGCGAACTCGGTGCCATGGGCTTCACGTTCCAGTTCATCACCCTGGCCGGCTTCCACGCCCTGAACTACTCCATGTTCGACCTCGCCCACGGTTACGCCCGTGAAGGCATGAGCGCCTACGTCGAGCTTCAGGAGAAGGAATTCGCCTCCGAGTCCCGCGGCTACACCGCCACCAAGCACCAGCGCGAAGTCGGCACCGGCTACTTCGACGACATCGCCACCGCGCTCAACCCGAACGCATCCACCCTCGCACTGGTCGGATCGACCGAAGAGGGCCAGTTCCACTAACCAACATCCGACGGCGGCCGGGGCCCCCAGCGCCGCTGGCCCGGTTGTCACCTCCGGCCTACGGACCGGCAACACTCTGCCTGCTATCCCCATATCCGGCCTTTGACCTCGTAGAACTCGGTCGAGGGCGGATAAAGGGCCCCTTTACGCAGGCTGCCGCATTACCGGCCCTTCGGCCTCGTGCGGATCGCGCCTTCTGGAACAGCCCGACGTCGGATTGGGTAGTCCGGAAGCGTGCGTAAAAGGGGCCCTGTCCCGGACGCCGGCCGAGCTCTGCGAGGCCATGCGGGAGGGATGGGGAATAGCACGCGGAGGATTACCCAACCCGGCCCCCAAGGTGACCAGCACCAAACGCTCCGACCCAAGTGCCGCCGTCGAACTTTTGCTCATAGGAGAGATTGAAATGAACAGCTTCACTGACAACTTCACTATCAATGGCATCACTATCACCGCGCAGCCCATTTGCCGGCAGAACGAGGTTTTGACGCCGGACGCCCTTGAGTTCATTGGCAAGTTGCACAGGGCTACGGCGGATCGTCGTCAGGAGCTGATGCAGGCACGGCACGCCCGCCGTGGGCAGATCGCGGCCGGTCAGGATCCGCGGTTCCGTCCCGAGACTGAGGGCATTCGAAATGATCCGTCGTGGCGTGTGGCTCCCCCGGCTCCGGGTTTGGAGGATCGCCGCGTGGAGATCACGGGCCCGGTGGATAAGAAGATGACCATCAACGCACTGAACTCGGGTGCGAAGGTCTGGCTCGCTGACATGGAAGACTCCTCCACACCGACATGGCGCAACGTCATCCAAGGCCAGCTGAATCTGACAGATGCACTGGAGCGCCGGATCGATTTCAACTCTCCTGAGGGCAAGGAATACAAGCTAAAGGCTGCCGAGGACCTGCCCACCATGGTGGTTCGTCCGCGTGGCTGGCACCTGCCGGAGAAGCACATGCTGATTGACGGCAAGCCGATCGCCGGCGGAATTGTGGACTTCGGGCTGTTCTTCTTCCACAACGCCCGCCGCCTGCTCGCCCAGGGCAAGGGACCGTACTTCTACCTGCCCAAGATCGAGAACCACCTCGAAGCCCGCCTGTGGAACGACATCTTTGTCCTGGCCCAGGACTTGCTGGGCATCCCGCAGGGAACTATCCGTGCCACGGTCCTGATCGAAACCATCACGGCCGCGTTCGAGATGGAAGAGATCCTGTACGAACTGCGGGACCACGCTTCGGGTTTGAATGCCGGACGGTGGGACTACATCTTCTCCCTGATCAAGAACTTCCGCACCCGCGGACCGCGTTTCGTGCTCCCGGACCGCGGCCAGGTGACCATGACCCAGCCGTTCATGCGCGCTTACACCGAGCAACTGGTCAGGGCCTGCCATCGTCGTGGTGCCATGGCGATCGGCGGCATGGCAGCTGCTGTTCCCAACCGAAAGGACGAGGCAGCAAACCAGGCCTCGTTCGAGAAGGTCCGTGCGGACAAGACCCGTGAAGCCAACGACGGCTTTGACGGCTCGTGGGTGGCCCACCCGGATTTGGTGCCGGTATGCCGGGAAGTTTTTGACTCAGTTCTCGGAAACCGTCCCAACCAGTTGGACCGCTCCCGCGAGGACGTCACCCCGGATGACCGTGCACTGATCGACATCGCCAGCACCGAGGGCACCATCACCGAGGGCGGGGTTCGCCTGAACATCGAAGTCGGCATCCGCTACATCGAGTCCTGGCTGCGGGGCAACGGAGCAGTGGCCATCCACAACCTCATGGAAGACGCCGCCACCGCCGAGATCTCCCGTTCCCAGCTCTGGCAGTGGATCCACTCCCACGCCATCACCGACCACGGCGACATCATCACCCGGGAATGGGTGGAGGACATGCTGGACGAGGAATACGCCCGCCTGGAACGCTTCGACGGAGACCGCTTCGCTGACGCCCGCGCCATCTTCGAAGAGGTCACTCTCGCCGAGGAATTCCCCACCTTCCTGACCATCCCCGCGTACGCCCGTTTCCTCACCGAGGCCCGAGAAGAGGCCACGGAAGAGGAACTCGTCGCCGCCTAGGTCCAGTGACCTGAGAGGTAGCGACACATCAAGCCCCGACGCTGGGCTGCCTGCACTCTTCGCAACAAGTGACCCCGACCGCCGGGGAGGCAGCCCAGCAGCGGGGCTTACCCATGCCCGCACCCCTCCCGGCGGCCCCTCTCCGATTCGATGGCCCGCTGCACACACGACGCTTCCTACCGTCTAATGCGCAGGGATCCATCGAATCGGACAACGCACGACGACGGCACTCACCGCCCGGGCCCAGCTCACGGGCCGCGCAACACGACGGCGGCACTCACCCCACAGGGCAAGGTCGCCTACCCCTGCCGGGCCACCCAGCGTACGGACAACGTAGTGCACACGCAGAACGCGAGCACCGAGCCAAGGATCACCAGCAGCGGAACAGTCCAGCCGTCGGTCACACTGTGCACGAACCCGATAACAGTGGGAGCCAACGCAGCGAAGCAGTAGCCCACACCTTGCACCACGGCGGACATCTTGCCGGCGGCTGCCTGGGATTGCGCGAATTTGATGATGGCAATGAAGATCACCGTGATACCGCCACCTTGCGCCACCCCGCCCAGCGAGGACCACATCCACCACCACGAAGGCGCCAGCAACAGGCCCACGGGAACCGTCAGCCACAGCGCGCTCAAGGTGACCGCCACCGTCGTCGTACTCGCGAAGCGGGCCAGAAGCGGCACGCCCAGGCCGCCAACGATGGCGAAGATCTGGAACAGCGAGGAGCCCGCGCCGGCTTCGGCGGTGCCCATGGCGAGTTCGTCGGACAGGAAGCTGGGCAGCCACGCCGTGACGCCGTAGTAGGAGAACGCCTGGCCCGCGAAGCCGAGCGTCAGGCCCACAGTCAGCCAGCGCACCCCCGCAACCGGTCCGGACGACGAAGCAGGAGGAGCAGGAACGGGAAGGGGAACGAAGGCCCGCCGCACGCCAACAGCAGGCACCCAGAAAAGGATCGCCGCCAAAGCCAACAAGGCGCTAGCAGCCAGGGCAAGTCGCCATCCCACCATTTCAGCAAGTGGCGCCGTGGCTACCGAGGTGAGAAATGAGCCGACGTTGAGGGCAGCCGTGTAGACGCCCATGGCGGTGGCTTGGCGCCGCGGTGCGAAGTCCCGGCGGATGATGAGTGGCACCGCGATGTTGCCGATGGTGATAGCTACGCCAATGATGACCGTGCCCACGATCACCGAGGCACCGCCACCGCTGGAGCGGATCACCACTCCTGCGAGCACCCCTAGCAGCGTGAGCATCACGGCGAATTCGGCCCCAAATCGGCGTCCGGCCAAAGAGGCCAACGGTGAAGCAAGGGAGAAGCAGAGCACGGGAATCCCGGTGAGCAGTCCAAGCTCGACGGGCGAGAATCCGAGGTCCTGCTGCAGCGAATCCACCACGGGAGCCACTGCCACAAAGGGCCCGCGCATGTTCAGGGCAATGAGGCCGATGCACGCGAGGATCAACCAACCGCGGGGAACTCTGGCGAGGAATTGGCTCATCGGGCGCACAGGAAAACGAAGAAAGTAGACATCACTTTCATTGCTATCACGGCGCCAGCCAGCAACCGGCATCCAGCAGCGCTCATCCCGCTGCTTGAAGCGTGGCCTCAATCACTGCCGGCGAGAGAACGTGTTGCGTGACCAAGTGGCTGGCGCCCAGGATGGCCGCGCGTTGGCCGGCCATGGAAATGCCGATGCGCAGGTGTGTGGTGGCCAGGGGCAGGGAACGCCGGTAGACCACTTCGCGGATCCCGGCCACCAGATGTTCGCCGGCCTCCCCCACGCTGCCGCCGATGATGATCATGGACGGGTTGAGGAGGTTGACCACGGTGGCCAGTACATCGCCCACATCGCGTCCGGCTTGCCGCAGCGCCTGGATGGCTTGCAGATTTCCCTCGCTCACAAGACGCAGGACGTCAGCGCCACTGGCAGCTTCCAGCCCTTGTGCCTGCAATTGACGCGCGACTGCGGGACCTGAAGCAAGTGCCTCGAGGCAGCCGTGGTTGCCGCAGCGGCAGAGGACGTCGTCGCCGCGCGGGACCCGGACATGGCCGAGGTCGCCGGCGGTACCGTTGGCGCCACGCTGCAATTGACCGCTACTGATGATGCCCGCGCCGATGCCGGTGGCCACTTTGATGAACAGGAAGTTTTCATGGTCGGGCCAGTATGCGGTCCGTTCACCGAGGGCCATGATGTTGACGTCGTTGTCCACCAGAACCGGAACCGGTAGGGACCTCTGAACGTAAGTGACGACGTCGAATCCGTCCCAGCCCGGCATGATGGGCGGCTTGACCGGCCTGCCGCTGGCGTGCTCCACAGGCCCGGGCAGGCCTATGCCTATCCCGGCGAGGTCATCGGGTTCGCGGCCGGCTTCGGCCAGGAGTTCCCGGCCCGCTGTCACGACGCGGCCCAGAACGACGTCCGGACCGTCAGCGACTTCCTGCTTCAGCCGTCGCTCGGCCACGACGTTGCCGCCGAGGTCGGTGACGGCAACAATCACGTGGGTAGCTCCGACGTCGACGGCCAGAACGATGCGCGCGGCGGGGTTGAAGGCAACGCGCGACGGCGGCCTGCCGCCTGTGGAGCTCGCCTCGCCGGCGGGGCCGACGAGCCCCGCGCTGATGAGGGCGTCAATCCGCGAGGCAACAGTGGAGCGGGCTAGTCCCGTGGTTTCAGCCAGCTCAGCCCGGGTGCGCGCCTTGCCGTCACGGAGGAGTTGGAAGAGATTCCCGGCGCGTGAAAGATTGCCGGCCTCGGGCGCGGAGCTATTTCCGGCGTCGATTCCGGCCTCAAATGTCATGCATTCAGTGAAGCATGATTGCTTATGTATGTCACTCAGCGGAAGTTTGACGGATTTATTGCGACTTTTGCTAGACGCTCGGCATAAGTCCCTCTAGGCTGAAAAGAGTTGGCGACTATTCCATTGCTGGGCGGAATCGGTGGCTCCCTCATGGGGCGCTCACTAGACTGGCGCCAAGGCCCTGATTTCCCCGGAAAACCACTCCCGAAAAGGAACCCGATGTCTTACTCACTCCAGCTGTATACCGTCCGCGACGCCATCCAGGAGGACCTGCCGGGAACCATCCGGAAGGTTGCCGAGATCGGTTTCACGCAGGTGGAGCCGTACAACTTCGTGGCCACGGCCAAGGAACTCGGCGCTGCGTTGAAGGAGAACGGCCTGACCGCTCCGTCCGGACACGCCCCGTTGTTGTCCCAGGACCAGGACCAGATTTTCGCCGCGGCCAAGGAACTGGGCATCACCACGGTTATTGATCCTTTCCTTCCGGCGGAGCACTGGCAGTCAGCTGAGGACATCCAGGCCACCGCGGCCAAGCTCAACGCAGCAGCGAAGAAGGGCGCTGAGTACGGCATCCGTGTGGGGTACCACAACCACGCCTGGGAGCTGGAGTCCACCATCGAGGGCAAGACCGCCCTGGAGTACCTTGAGGGTTTGCTGGATCCGGAACTGGTCCTGGAAGTTGACACCTACTGGGTGGCCGTCGGTGGCCAGGACCCTGTGGAGTTGCTGGCCCGATTGGGCGACCGGGTGAAACTCATCCACATCAAGGACGGCCCGGGAAGCACTGACACCAAGGCCCAGCAGCCCGCAGGCCAGGGCACCATCCCGGTCCTGGACGTCATTGCCGCAGCGAAGTCCCTGGAAGTTGGCGTGGTGGAGTTCGACGACTACTCCGGTGACATTTTCGAGGGCATCACCCAGAGCCTGGCGTATCTGACTGCCGCGGCCAGCGCAGAAGCAGCCGGCGCCCAGGCAGCAGAAGGAGCGCAGGCATGAGCTTCTCCCCTTCCACACGAAAAGGCCCCGTGGGCGTTGCCCTCATCGGTGCGGGCAACATCAGCAAGCAGTACCTGGACAACCTCACGGTCTTCCCGGACGTGAAGATCTTGGTGATTGCGGACCTCTTCGAAGAGGCAGCAAAGGCACGCGCCGAGGAATACGGGATTGCCGAGTTCGGCACGCCGGAGCTGGCACTGAACCATCCCGACGTCGAGATCATCGTGAACCTGACCATCCCGGCCGCGCATGTGGAGGTGGCCACCGCCGCGGTGAACGCCGGCAAACACGTCTGGACCGAGAAGCCCTTTTCCCTGGATCGTCAGTCCGGGCTGGGCCTGCTCAAGGCCGCTGACGCCGCCGGCATCCGCCTGGGCACCGCCCCGGACACGTTCCTGGGCGCTGGCCTGCAGACCGCCCGGAGGATTATCGAACGCGGTGACATCGGGACACCGCTGACCGGCATGACCACGTTCCAGACCCCCGGCCCGGAATCCTGGCACCCGAACCCGGCCTTCTTGTTCCAGCAAGGCGCCGGTCCCTTGTTCGACATGGGCCCGTACTACCTCACCGCCCTGATCCAGACCTTCGGATCCATCCGTAGGGTGGCCGCCGTCGGCTCCTCGGCAAAGACGACCCGCATCATCGGTTCCGGCCCCAAAGCCGGCGAGGAATTCGCCGTCGAGGTCCCCACGCATGTCTCCGCGATGGCGCAGTTCGAAGGCGGCCAGTCCAGCCACAGCGTCTTCAGCTTCGAATCGCCGCGCCAGCGCATGGGCTTCGTGGAGATCACCGGCTCCGAAGCCACCCTGTCCCTCCCGGACCCGAACTACTTCGACGGCGACCTGAAGCTCTGGCGTCCCGGCGCGGAAGAACCCGAGATCATCCCTGCCACGGGTCCCGCCAACGGCCGCGGTCTCGGTGTGCTGGACATGGCCCGCGCCCTCCGCGCCGGCACCGCCCACCGCGCCACCGGTGACCTCGCCTACCATGTGCTGGACAGCATGGTCTCCATCACGGAGTCCGTGGAATCGGGCACCTTCGTGGACGTCACCAGCAATGCCCCCGCATCCGCTGCCGTCCCTGAGGACTGGGCACCCGAAACCGCCACCCTTTAAGAACCGGCGAGGAACATCATGACTATCGATACCCCCTCCCCGCTGGGCGTGGCAGCAATCGGCTATGCCTTCATGGGCAAAGCCCACTCCAATGCCTGGCGGAACGTCGCCAGCTTCTTTGACGTCCCGGCCTTCGAGCAGAAAGTGCTGGTGGGCCGGGACGCCGACGCCGTTGCAGAAGCTGCCGCCAAGTACGGCTGGGCCGAGTCTGCCACCGACTGGCGCTCCGTCATTGAACGGGACGACATCCACATCATCGACATCTGCGCACCGGGCTGGATGCATGCGGAAATCGCCGTAGCCGCACTGGAAGCCGGCAAGCACGTCCTGGTGGAGAAGCCGCTGGCCAACACCATCGGCGAGGCTGAGTCCATGGTGGCCGCGGCCGCTTCAGCCAGGGCCCGCGGCGTGCAGTCGATGATCGGCTTCAACTACCGCCGGGTCCCCGCCCTTGCACTCGCACGAGAACTCATTGCGGAAGGCCGCCTCGGCACCGTCCGGCATGTCCGGGCCGCGTACCTGCAGGACTGGCTGACCGATGCCCAGTCCCCCATGACCTGGCGCCTGCGGAAGGAAACCGCAGGATCCGGTGCGCTGGGCGACATCGCTTCGCACGCCATCGACCAGATCCTGTACCTCCTGGATGATGCGGTCACCGAGGTCTCCGGCCGTCTCCAGACCTTCGTTGATCAGCGCCCCGGCGCAGATGGACTGGAGGATGTCACAGTCGACGACGCCGCCTGGGTTAACCTTTCGCTCGCCTCCGGGGCAATCGCCTCAGTGGAAGCCTCCCGCGTGGCTACCGGCCAGAAAAACTCCCTCCGGCTCGAAATTTATGGCTCGCTCGGTTCGTTGACGTTTGATCTGGAGAACCTGAACGAGCTCAATTTCATGGACACCACAGTGCCCGTCCGCGAACAGGGATTCCGGAGGATCCTGGTCAACGAACCCGAGCACCCGTACCTCGAAGCGTGGTGGCCGCAGGGTCACATCATTGGCTGGGAACACACCTTCACGCACCAGATCCGGGACTTCCTCACCGCGATCGCCGCTGGCGAGTCGCCGTCGCCGTCGTTTGAAGAGGGCCTGAACGTCCAGCACATCCTGGCCGCCGTGGAAGAGTCCGCAGCCGCCAAGAGTTCACTGATCCAGCTCAACGCATCCGTCACTGAAGGAGCCTGACATGCCCCGCCCGTACACCCTGTTCACCGGCCAATGGGCCGACCTCCCCTTCGAGGAAGTCGCGCGACTCGCCTCCGGCTGGGGCTACGACGGCCTGGAAATCGCCGTCTCCGGAGACCACCTGGACGCCTGGCGCTGGGACGAACCCGGTTACGTCGAATCCAAGCTCGCCGTCCTGGAGAAGTACAACCTGAAGGTCTGGGCCATCTCCAACCACCTCAAGGGCCAGGCAGTCTGCGATGACCCCATCGACTTCCGCCACGAAGCGATCGTCGGCTCCAAGGTCTGGGACGACGGTGAGCCTGAAGGCGTCCGCCAACGCGCCGCCGAGGAAATGAAGCACACTGCCCGCCTGGCTCGGGCTTTGGGAGTGGACACCGTAGTGGGCTTCACCGGCTCTTCCATCTGGCAGTACGTCGCCATGTTCCCGCCCGTCCCGGAGAAGGTCATCGACGCCGGCTACCAGGACTTCGCCGACCGCTGGAACCCCATCCTGGACGTCTTTGACGACTGCGGGGTCCGCTTCGCCCATGAAGTCCACCCCTCCGAAATCGCCTACGACTACTGGACCACCGTCCGCACCCTCGAAGCGATCGGTCACCGGGAAGCATTCGGCCTGAACTGGGACCCGTCCCACTTCATGTGGCAGGGCATCGACCCCGTGTCCTTCATCTGGGACTTCAAGGACCGGATTTACCACGTGGACTGCAAGGACACCAAGCTCCGCCCCACCGGTCGGAACACTGTGATGGGCTCGCACCTGCCCTGGGGCGACCCCCGACGCGGCTGGGACTTCGTCTCCGCAGGACGCGGCGATGTGCCCTGGGAATCATCCTTCCGTGCCCTCACGGCCATCGGCTACAACGGACCCATCTCCGTGGAATGGGAGGACGCCGGAATGGACCGCCTCCACGGCGCCCCCGAAGCCCTCGCCGCCCTGAAGAAGTTCGACTTCCCGGCGTCGCAGAGCTCCTTCGACGCCGCCTTCAGCAGCAAGGACTAATCCCGTGACCCTCAGCAATGGCACCTCCGATGGAACAATCCGCTGGGGCATTCTCGGCACAGGATTTATTGCCGGGCTCCAGACCAAGGACCTGAACCAGAACGGTTTCACGGTGCAAGCCGTGGGATCGCGCTCCTTGGAATCGAGTGAGTTGTTCGCCGAGGAGCACGGCGTGGCCACCGCGCACGGAAGCTATGAGGACCTTGTTGCTGACCCCATGGTTGACGTGGTCTATATCGCCACGCCACACCCTTTCCACCACGCAAATGCCTTGCTGGCGTTGAATGCGGGCAAGCACGTGCTGGTGGAGAAGGCGTTCACCATGAACGCCCGCGAGGCACAAGAGGTCGTTGACCTGGCGGAGTCCAAGGGACTCGTGGCCCTGGAAGCCATGTGGACACGGTTCCTGCCTCACATGATCCGCATCCGGGAGCTCATCGCTGCCGGCACCATTGGCGAGGTACGCAAGGTGGTGGCCACCCACAACCAGAGCCTTCCCAAGGACCCCGCCCACCGGCTGAACGATCCCGCCCTCGGCGGCGGAGCACTGCTGGATCTGGGCATTTATCCGATCTCGTTTGCCTTTGACGTCCTGGGCACGCCTGCGACGATTAAGGCCAGCGCCTCCATGTCCGCCACCGGAGTGGACCGCCAGACGGCAGCGATCTTTGAATACGCTAACGGCGCCCAAGCACTTGTGGACTGTGAGCTGGACGCCGCCAGCCCGAACCGTGCCATGGTCATCGGGACCGAAGGGTGGATCGACATTGAACACACTTGGTACAACCCGGTTCCGTTCACGGTTTTCGCGGTCGATGGCGCTGTTGTAGAGCGCTACGAGCAGCCCGTCAGTAGCCGGGGCATGCAGTACCAGGCCGCCGAGTTGGAGCGCCTGATCCGCTCAGGCGAGACTGCCGGAACCATCCTTCCGCCAGCCGAGTCCGTGGCTATCATGGCTGCCATGGACGAGATCCGGAAGCAGATCGGCCTTCGATACGGGTCCGATGCCATATTGGAAGGGAACGAACAATGACTGAGTCACCGCGCTTGACTGAACTCCACCAGCAGGAAGAAGAACTGGTCTTCGCTTCGTTCGATCACCACGACGCCTGGCGACTCGGCTCGTTGATCGCCAACCACGCCATCGCTTCGGAGCTTGGCGTCGCAATCGACATCCGACGGCACAACCTCGTGCTCTTCCGTTGCGTCCTGCCCGGCGCGACGTCGGACCAGGAAGAATGGATCCGCCGAAAGTCCGCAACCGTGCTGCGGTTCGAACACAGCACCGCCCTAATTTCGGAACAGTTCTCTGTCCGCGGTCACAGCCCTCTCGGTGGGGGCTGGCTCGCGCATGAGGACTACACCTTGGCCGGTGGCTCCTTCCCCATCCGTGCGCGAGGCGCAGGCGTGATCTGTGCTGTAACGGTGTCCGGCTTGTCTTCGGATGAGGACCACCAGATGGTGGTGGACGGGATCCGAAACTACCTGAAGACGGTAGGGGTGTAGACCGGACAGCGATTCGGCCGGAGCCGGCGCTGGCTCTGGTAATCGGCCTTCCGCAACAAGCGCCTAGAACGAAGCCCCGGGGACACTGTCCCCGGGGCTTCTCTGCTTCCTATCCTTACGTTTCTGGCACGGCGCCTGTCCAGCTAACGAAAGTGTGCTCGGTGCTTGGTCGGATCCGACGAACTGCAGGTGGGCGGGTTGTCGGCTGACCCTTTCCATTGTCAGGCTTGGAGGCTCACGGTGGTTGCCCCGGGTTCACGGGAGGCCTGTAGCTCCAGCAGCTCTGCCCGTAGGGACGGGTCGAGGGCAGCATCCAGGATGGTGAGGGCCAGGACGGTTGCGCCATCGAGGACTACTTCGTCGCCTTCAGGGGAGGCTGCATCCGCTGTGAAGTCAGGGTGGTGTGGCACGGCAGTGCTGTTGCGGACCACTACCATGCCGTGCACGGCCGGGATCACCTGGGAGACGTTGCCCATGTCCGAAGACCCACCCCCGAAAACTGGTGTGGTATCCACGGGCCGCCCTATCAGTTCCATGTTCGAATCCCAGGCCTTGCCCAGCCGGGAGTGGGTGTTGAGCGGGGCGTAGGGGTGTTCGGTCTGTCGGTGCGTCCAAGTGCATCCGGTGGCGATGGCCGCGCCCTCGAAGCACGCGAGCACGCGCCGCTTGAGGTCCCGCCACACATCCACGTTCCCGGCCCGGACTTCCACCTGCACGGTGGAGTCGCCGGCGATGACATTCGTTGCGCCGCCGCCGTGGGAGATGAAGGCGTTGGTGTTGGCGTTTTCCGGCAAGTGCTGCCGCAGGACTGCCATGTTCATCAGGGCCAAACTGGCAGCTGCGCCAGCGTTGATAGCTTTGTCCGGGGCTGCGGCGGCGTGCGCTTCGCTGCCCTTGAACTGCACCTCGAAACGTTCCACTGCTAACAGCAGCGGCAATCGGCGTCCTGTTCAAGACCAACGCGTCCATCTCAGGAGCCGAAGTCGGCTGCCAGGGCGAGGTCGGTTCCGCGTGCTCCATGGCTGCCGGCGCCCTCTGCGAAATCCTCGGCGGCACCCCACAACAAGTCGAGAACGCAGCCGAGATCGGGATCGAACACAACCTCGGGCTCACCTGCGACCCCGTCGGCGGCCTGGTGCAAATCCCCTGCATCGAACGCAACGCAATGGCCAGCAACAAAGCCATCAACGCCGCACGCATCAGCCTGCGCGGAGACGGCATCCACCACGTCTCCCTGGACACCGCCATCAAAACCATGCGCGAGACCGGCGCAGACATGAAGAGCAAATACAAGGAGACCTCCCGCGGCGGCCTTGCGGTCAACGTCATCGCCTGCTGAAATCGCCTAGTGAATCACGGCAACTGTTGATTAGTGGTGTAGTTGCATGCGTTGGAGGACCGTGGCGGAAATTTCTTCCACGGACATGGATGCCGAGTTCACGTAAGGGATGTCATTGGCCCGGTACATGTCCTCGGCGTGACGAAGTTCAAAGCTGCATTGGTTCAGCGATGCGTAGCTGCTGCCCGGACGGCGTTCCTGCCTGATCTGACTGAGCCGGACAGGCTGTGATGTAAGCCCGAAACACTTGCTCGCAAACGGCAACAAGGGCTTCGGAAGCGTCATGGTGTCAAAGTCTTCCTCCACCAGGGGGAAGTTGGCGGCGAGGATGCCGTGCTGCAGTGCCAAGTACATGGTGGTGGGAGTTTTCCCGCACCGCGACGGGGCAATGAGAATCAGTTCGGCGCGTTCGAGCGCCCGAAGCGACTGACCGTCGTCGTGCTCAATCGCATACTCGACGGCAGCCATGCGCAACTGGTAGCGCACCGCGTCGCCCACGCCGTGGGCCTGGCCGGGCTTGCCGTTCGCTTGCGCACCAAGGGTTTGTTCGAGTTGCCCGATGTGGGTACCGAACAGGTCGAAGAACTGCCCGCGGCTTTGGGATAGAACAGCGCGGATGTCTTGGCTGACAGTGGTGGAGAAGATGATGGGTTGCGGACCGGCCGCGGCTACCCGGTCGATCAGCGCCACTACCTCGCGCGCTTGCTCGACGGTGTTGATGAACGGGATGGTTCGCCGTTCGAGCCGCTGGCCAGGGAACTGGGTCAACAGCGTGTTGCCCAGTGTTTCAGCGGTGATCCCGGTGCTGTCGGAAAGGAAGAACACCGTGGGGGCGGACGGGGCGCCCGCCCCTACGGTTTGGTGCTCTGCCATTTAGACCGTAGTGCTGGTGGTGCGGGACAGGCGCAGCCAAGTCTCGGTCACCGCGTCAGGGTTCAACGAAATCGAACTAATGCCCTGTCCGAGCAGCCACTCGGCAAAGTCCGGATGGTCGCTGGGGCCTTGGCCGCAGATCCCCACGTACCGGCCCTTGGCACGGCACGCCGTGATCGCCATCTCCAGCAGTTTGGTCACGGCCGGATTCCGTTCATCAAAGCCTTCGGCTACCAGGGCGGAGTCGCGGTCCAGGCCTAGGGTGAGCTGGGTCAGATCGTTGGAGCCGATGGAGAAGCCGTCGAAGTACTCCAGGAACTCATCTGCGAGGAGCGCGTTGGCTGGCAGTTCGCACATCATCACGATCTCCAGCCCATCCTCGCCCCGGCGCAGACCGTTGGCAGCAAGGAGGTCGATCACACCGCTGGCCTCGTCCAAGGTCCGCACGAACGGAACCATGAGCTTGATGTTGGTCAGGCCCATGTCGTTGCGCACATACTTCAGTGCTTCGCATTCGAGTTCGAAGGCCTGCCGGAAGGACGCAGACAGGTACCGGGACGCTCCCCGGTACCCAATCATCGGGTTCTCCTCTTCCGGTTCGAATGCCGGACCACCGATCAGGTTGGCGTACTCGTTGGACTTGAAGTCCGAAAGCCGGATGATCACCGGTTCGGGGGCGAAAGCCGCGGCGATGGTCGAGATTCCCTCGGCCAAGCGCCTGACGTAGTAATCGCGGGGGCCGTCGTAGGCGGAGGTCTTTTCCTGGATTTGCCGGACGGTGTAGTCATCCAACGCGGCCGGACGCTCGATTTCACCTGCCACGGCCAGCAGGGCGTTGGGGTGGACGCCGATCTGCCGGTTGATGATGAACTCCAGTCGAGCCAAACCCACGCCGTGGTTGGGGAGCTTGGAGAAACTGAACGCCTGTTCCGGAGTTCCCACGTTCATCATGATCTTCACCGGGGCCTCCGGCATGGTCTCCACGCTGGTCTCGTGCAGCGAGTACTCCAGCAACCCTTCATAAACGAGCCCGGCTTCGCCCTCGGCGCAGGACACTGTTACCGGAGCGCCGTCCTTGAGGATCTGGGACGCATACCCGGTACCGACGACGGCGGGAATGCCCAGTTCCCGGGCAATGATCGCGGCATGGCAGGTCCGCCCGCCCCGGTCAGTGACAATCGCGGCGGCCTTCTTCATGATCGGTTCCCAGTCAGGGTCTGTCATGTTCGCCACCAGGACATCGCCCTCCTGGAACGAGGCCATTTGGTCAATCGAGGACAGCACCCGAACCTGCCCTGCGCCGATTCGCTGACCTATCGCCCGGCCTTCCACCAACACCGTGGAACGCTCCGTCAGGGTGTACCGGGACGTGGTACCAGCGGCCTTACGGGACTCGACGGTTTCAGGACGGGCTTGAAGAATGTACAGCTCGCCATCCACACCGTCCTTACCCCACTCAATATCCATCGGGCGGCCGTAGTGCGCCTCAATTGCTACCGCGTGCCGGGCGAGTTCTTCAACTTCGGCATCGGTGAGGCTGAAACGGCTCCGTGCATCCTGCGTCACCGGGATGAAGTCAACGGTCCGGCCAACTTCTTCGGACTCGGTGTACACCATCTGCACGGCCTTCTCCCCCAAACCGCGTTTAAGCACGGCCGGCCGCCCAGCTGCCAAAGCGGGTTTGTAGACATAGAACTCATCAGGGTTCACAGCACCCTGGACCACGGCCTCCCCCAGCCCATACGAGGACGTGATGAAGACAGCGTCCGTGAAGCCGGTTTCGGTGTCCATGGTGAACATCACGCCGGAAGCGCCGACGTCGGAACGCACCATCCGCTGAATGCCAGCCGAAAGCGCCACTTCAGAATGCGTGAAGCCGTGATGCACACGATAGGCAATGGCGCGGTCGTTATACAGGGAAGCGAACACATCCTTGATGGCGAGGAGGATGTTCCCGATGCCGCTGATGTTCAGGAACGTCTCCTGCTGCCCGGCAAACGAAGCATCCGGGAGGTCTTCAGCCGTGGCACTGGAACGCACCGCCCACGACACATCCCCGCCATGCTCCTGGGTGAGTTGCTCATAAGCGGTCCGGATGTCTTCTTCGAATCCGGCCGGGAACGGTGTTTCACGGATCAGGTGACGGATTTCCTGGCCGACCTTGGCCAAAGCAGTGACGTCGCCGCTGTCCAGGCCCTCAAGAATGCTCTCAATCCGCGCATCAAGGCCCGACTCCGCCAGGAAACGCCGGTACGCTTCCGCCGTCGTCGCGAAACCACCCGGAACCTTCACCCCGGCAGAGGCGAGATTCCGGACCATTTCCCCAAGCGATGCATTTTTGCCGCCAACCTGGTCAAGGTCGGACAAGCCAAGTTCAGAAAACCAAAGAACGTTAGTCATAAATTGTGTCCTCCATTGGGCACGCTCTGACAAGCGCTAAAAAAACTAGGTCATGCAAGGATCAGGGCTTCAGCTTTTGGAAGCAAACAGATGTGACAGGCGCAACATATGTGTGAAGTAACGAAAGGTCACCAAGCACTCGGATTGAGGAACGAAGTTGACGCTCGCGCTCTCATGCTTGGAGGCGGGAGAACCAAACGCAGATCTCAGAAGACCAACGTGTACGCGTCGTCCAATCAAACAGAAGCCTGACACTTCCGCCGTCACCACGACATATGGGCCCTTATCGGCGTTTCGCGCCTGTAGGGCCGGGTCAGTCCTCCCTTCCGTGCCGAGCTCCCATTCCAATGAGACAACAACGAGTCGGCGCTCGGTTTCATGGCAGTTCCCGATCGCCGGACGATTGTTGTATTTCTCCGGCTCGGACCATTGCGCAGCAAGCTGCTGCGCAATGTCGCATGGCACTCCGCTTGCCTGATGCAGAATCACTTTCAGACCCACCCGGACCCGCGCCACATCACAAAAGGTAACCTCCCGCCGTCGTCGTCGGTGCCGGCACCTATTCTGGGCAGTAGCCGCCCCGCCGAACGCGAAGGAACCCCATGCCCACTCCTGAACATCCCCTCCGCAAGCTCGGTTTCCTCACCATCGGCCTGTTCGATGCCGCTGATCCTGCTGCCGGCCACCGGTCCACGTTGGAGATCATCGAGCTCGGTGAGCAGTTGGGGTTCGACAGCGCCTGGTTGCGGCACCGTCATTTGCAGTTCGGGATCTCCTCCCCCGTGGCGGTGATGGCGGCCGCCAGCCAGCGCACTTCCAGGATTGAGCTCGGCACCGCGGTCACTCCGCTGGGTTGGGAAAACCCGTTACGGCTGGCCGAGGACCTGGCCACCGTGGATCTGCTCGCAGACGGACGGATCAACCCGGGGCTGAGCGTGGGCGAACCCATGCACTACGACACCGTGAAGCATGAGCTGTACCCGGAATCTTCAGAAACAGAGGATTTCTCCTATGCCCGTGTGGACCGGTTCGCCCGCTTGGTCGCGGGCGAGAAAGTGCGGGACTTTTCCGGCAAGCAAGGCGTTGTGGAGGAATTCTCCAATCGGGTGGAGCCGCACTCTCCCGGGCTGCGCAGCCGCCTCTGGTATGGGGCGGGCAGCATGAAGTCGGCCGTCTGGGCGGGGGCAAACGGCTTCAATCTGCTGTCAAGCAGTGTGATTTTCCCGGACAAGAACCAGGAACCGGACTTCGCCAAGGTCCAGCAATCGCAGATCCGGGCGTATCGAGAAGCCGCAGCAGCGTCCGGAAACACCGCCAGGGCGTCGCAGGGCCTGGTGGTGATCCCCACTGATTCCGCTTCGACTGCGCAGCGGGAGAAATACCAGCGATACGTCGATGAACGCACTCCCCGTACGCAGACGCCACAGGGACCGAAGGGCATGATGTTTGCCCGGGATCTCATCGGCACCAGCGATGAAATCGCCGCGCAACTGTACGCCCACGAAGGCTTCCAGGAAGTGGAGGAGGTGGCGTTCGCGCTGCCCTTCAGCTTCGACCACGAGGACTACGTGCAGATCCTCACCGACATCGCGCAGAAACTGGGCCCGGCGTTGGGGTGGAAGCCGGCCGGCTAGGGCACGCGGCTGGTTTACCGCCCCTTCAGCACATACCGCCTTTCAGGACGTCCGACGCCGTACTTGAGTCTGACTTCCAGCGCACCCTCATCGTGGAGGTACTCAAGATAACGGCGTGCGCTGACACGGGACGTGCCGAGTTGCTCTGCCAGCTCAGCGGCGGACAGGTCGCCCGGCGCTGTTTTGAGCGCCGATTCAACCAGTTCGAGCGTCTCCACGCTGCAGCCTTTGGGAAGGGTCCGCTCGGACACGCTTAAGCCGAAGACACGGTTCACGTCCGATTGCTCGGCCTCTGTCTTGGAATCGTCCAAGCCCTGGTAGGCGCTGAGATAGTGCTCCAACCGTTCCTGCAGGTCGGCTTGGGAGAACGGCTTGATCAGGTAGTGGACTATGCCACCACGCAAGGCCTTCCGAACAGTTTCCACTTCACGGGCAGCGCTGATCACCAATACATCCAGGTCCGGGGCAACGTCCCTGAGTTGGTGCATGAGTTCCAACCCGTTGATGTCCGGGAGATGGATATCCAACAGCACCAAATCCGGCTGCAGCCGCTCGGTTTCCACCAAGGCCTGGGCACCCGTATGCGCCACGCCCACCACCCCGAAGCCGGGCGTCCGCTGGATGAATCCGGCGTGGACCTTGGCCACCATGAAGTCGTCGTCGACGATCAGTACTTTGATCACGGCTGCGTTGCCCCCTTTGTGGAATCAGAGTCATTCTTGGTGAAGCGTGCAGTGAACACCGCCCCATGATCGTTGGAGAAGCTCAGATCACCTCCGGATCGCCGGCAGATCACCCGTGACAACGCCAAGCCAAAACCGCGTGCATCTCCAGGTCCTGGCTCTTTTGTGGAGAAGCCTTGCCGGAAGATGTCCTCCGCGGAGCCGCTGGCCACCCCGGGGCCGTTGTCCCGGACAGTGACCGTGACTTCGTCACCCGAGTCGGCAACCAGCACGCGGACAGACGCCCCGGGAAGTCCAGTAACGGCGTCGAACGCGTTGTCTACCAGGTTGCCCACCACAGTGGTGAGATCGCGGGACAGCTCTTCGTTGACCCTCGGCAATGAGGATTGAGGATCCAGGTGCAATTCCACCCCTCGCTCGGTGGCGAGGCTGGCTTTGGCGATAAGAAGGGCGGCGAGCGCGGGGTCCTCTATGCGGCTGGTGACGTCGTCGTTGAGCCGGGTGCGGTCGACGGTGACCCCGTTGACGAACTGGACCACGGAATCGTATTCACCGATTTGGATGAGGCCGGAGATGACGTGGAGTTGGTTGGCGAACTCGTGTGCTTGGGCCCTCAGGGTGTCGGTGACGGTGCGCGTGGCGCCGAGTTCACTTTCCAGGGAGGACAGCTCGGTCCTGTCCCTGAGTGTGGTCACCGAGCCAATATCGCGGCCGTGCGAGCGGAGTGCTACACGGTTCATGACCACCAGCCGCTCCCCCACGAGCACCAATTGGTCGGGGTCGGACTGCTCACGGGTGAGGACGATCTTCAGCGCAGGATCCACGTGGAGGGATCGCAGTTTCTTGCCCACGCAGTCCGGCGGCAGGCCGAGGAGTTGCCGGGCGCTTTGGTTGGCCACCGTGATGCGTTCGTGGGGATCCAAAGCTACTACGCCTTCTTTCAGGCCTTGCAGCATCGCTTCGCGGTTCTCCACGAGTCCGGTGATTTCCTTGGGTTCCATGCCGAGCGTTTGCCGTTTAACGCGACGGGACAACAAGAGGGATCCGGCCACTCCGAGCACGCTGGCTACGCCCAGATAGGTGAGGAGGTTGGGGACGGCGTCGCCCAGTCTTTCCAGGGTGGAGGGGTAATTGCGGCTGATGGAGGCTATGCCGATCATTCTCCCGGAGTCGTCAAGCACAGGGACGTGGGCGGAGAGGACCGCACCATTGCTGCCTGACAGAACCCCTGTCCATGCCCGCCCTTCCATGACCTTACTCTCGCCCAACGGCAGGGGCTTCCCCAGGAGGCTGGGGTCGGATGAAGCCACCACGGTGCGATCCAGTTTGGCAAGGGCCACGTGGGCGGACCCTGAGACTGTCCTGACGGATTCGGCGACCGCAGGAAGTGCCGATCCGCCGCGTGGTTCGGCGGTGGGCAGCAGTACACGCACGGTGGGATTGTTCCCCAAGGCTTCGGCAGCGGACAGCGCCCGGCGCCCTTCGGTTCGTTCGAAGGAGGCGGCGGATTGTGCCAGCGAAATGGCAACGACGGCAACAAGAACGGCCAGGACGATCAGCAGCTGCAGCACAAGGTACTGCCCTGCCAAGGACATGCCTCTTCTTCGAGACAGTCGAGTGAGTCGGGTCACTGCCGGGTTCCTTTGGTGGTGCCAGTGAGACGGGGGCGGATAACAGCTCCCCCGTGGCGTATCGGAACTATACCTCAGAGGCGCAGAAGACCAGCTCAGACCGCTGCAACGGGCCAAAACCGCGTCAAAACCCGTGAACGCAATGAACTTAAAGATCACTGCGAACACAAGAGTGATCCCTGTCACGCACACGCCTAGCATCAAATCAACGGGGCACAACGCTGACCGCCCTGCACCGAATTTTCGATGATGAGAAGAGGAACACCATGCGCCAGATCCGCGCATTGCGAGTCGCCGCCGTCGCCGCCGGCATCGCCCTGATGGCCACCGGTTGCGGTGCTACAGGTAAGTCCACCGGTTCTGATAGCACCGGCGCAGCAGGACCCATCACCGGACTCCAGATCATGGTTCCGAACACTCCCGGCGGTGGCTACGACACCACCGCCCGGGCAGCCGCGAAGGTACTGGACGACGAGAAAATTTCCACCAACACCGAGGTATTCAACCTTGCCGGCGCCGGCGGCACGGTTGGCCTCGCCCGCATCGTCAATGAAAAGGGCAACGGTGACCTCACCATGCTCATGGGCCTGGGTGTTGTTGGGGCGAGCTACACCAACAAGTCCGAGTCGAAGCTTACGGAGACCACGCCTCTGGCGAAGCTGATCGAGGAACCCGGCGCCATCATGGTCAGCAAGGACTCCCCGTACAAGACCATCGATGATCTGGTGAAGGCGTGGAAGGCCAACCCGGGCTCCATCGCAGTAGGCGGCGGTTCTTCGCCCGGCGGACCGGACCACCTCCTGCCCATGCAGTTGGCCGGCGCTGTTGGCATCGACGCCACCAAGGTCAACTTTGTCTCTTACGACGGCGGTGGCGACCTTTTGCCCGCCATCCTCGGTAACAAGCTGGGATTCGCCGCTTCCGGCGCCGGCGAGTACTTGCAGCAGATCAAGTCCGGTGAGATCCGGGTCCTGGCCACCAGTGGCGAGAACCGCTTGGAAGGCGTGGACGCACCAACGCTGAAGGAATCCAACATTGACCTCATCTTCACCAACTGGCGCGGCATCGTGGCACCTCCGGGCATCAGCGAGGACGACAAGAAGTCCCTTATCGCCGCTCTCGAGAAGATGCATGCATCTGCCGGTTGGAAGGAAGCACTCAAGACCCACAGCTGGTCCGATGCTTTTGTTACCGGTGACGAGTTCCAGACCTTCCTGACAGACCAGGACAAGCGCGTGGCGGATGTCCTCACCAAGCTCGGGTTGGCGTGAGCTCCATAGCCACAGGCCTTAAAGGCCGCGCCGAGCTGGGGGTAGCCCTCCTGCTCGGCGCGGTGGGCGTCCTGGTCTTCCTGGACGCGAACGGCCTGGTGACCCCATACTCCCAGTCGGACCCGGTGGGCCCGAAGACTGTTCCGTTCATTGTTTCCGGGTTGCTGATCATCTGCGCCATCCTCCTTGCCATCAACGTTCTCCGCGGCGGCAAAGGTGAAGTTGAAGGCGGCGAGGACGTCGACCTGGCCCACCCTGCTGACTGGAAGACCGTGCTCCCCCTGGCCGGAGCTTTCATTCTGAACATCCTGCTCATCGACTGGGCCGGATGGGTCATCTCCGGAACGGTCCTCTTCTGGGGCAGCGTGCTGGCACTTGGCAGCCGCCACTACATCCGTGACGGCCTCATTTCCGTCGCCCTGGCCCTGCTGACCTTCTACGGCTTCTACCTCGGCCTGGGCATCGCACTGCCGGCCGGGCTCCTGGAAGGAATCCTCTAATGGACGTCTGGTCCTCCTTGATGGACGGTTTCGCCACCGCCCTGACCCCCATGAACCTCTTGTTCGCCGTGATCGGCGTCCTCCTGGGCACCGCCGTCGGCGTCCTTCCCGGACTTGGCCCGGCCATGACTGTTGCTTTGCTGCTTCCGGTGACCGCTGCGTTGGAGCCCACCAGCGCCTTCATCATGTTCGCCGGCATCTACTACGGCGGCATGTTCGGCGGTTCCACCACCTCTATCCTCCTCAACACACCGGGTGAATCGTCGTCGGTGGTGACGGCTATCGAAGGCAACAAGATGGCCAAAGCGGGCAGGGCCGCTCAAGCCCTTGCCACCGCGGCCATTGGTTCCTTCATTGCCGGGACCATCGGTACAGCACTACTAGCCGTTTTCGCACCCCTTGTGGTGCAATTCGCCGTCAGCCTGGGTGCTCCCAGCTACTTCGCCATCATGATCCTGGCCCTTCTCGCGGTGACCGCCGTCCTTGGCTCGTCCAGGCTCCGCGGCTTCGCTTCACTAGCTTTGGGCTTGGCAATCGGACTGGTTGGCATCGACTCGGTGACCGGCCAACGACGCCTGACCTTCGGTCAGCCCTTGCTGGTGGACGGCTTGGACATTGTGGTGGTGGCCGTCGCGATCTTCGCCGTGGGTGAAGCGCTATGGGTTGCAGCCCACCTGCGCCGGACTCCGTTGCACGTCATTCCTGTAGGCCGTCCCTGGATGGGAAAGAAGGACTGGGCCCGCTCCTGGAAGCCTTGGCTTCGTGGCACGGCCTTCGGATTCCCCTTTGGCGCACTCCCGGCCGGTGGTGCGGAAATCCCCACGTTCCTCTCCTACGTCACGGAGAAACGTCTCACCAAGCACCCGGAGGAATTCGGCAAGGGTGCCATTGAAGGCGTCGCCGGACCTGAAGCCGCCAACAATGCGGCCGCTGCCGGAACGCTGACGCCCATGCTTGCCCTTGGCCTGCCCACCAACGCAACGGCCGCTGTCATGCTCGCAGCCTTCACGTCCTACGGCATCCAGCCCGGCCCACAGCTGTTCTCCAGCCAGGGTCCCCTGGTGTGGGCACTGATCGCCAGCCTCTTCATTGGCAACTTCCTGCTCTTGCTCATCAACCTGCCCCTGGCACCGGTGTGGGCAAAACTGCTGCAGCTCCCCCGCCCGTACCTCTACGCAGGCATCCTGTTCTTCGCCACCCTGGGCGCCTACTCGGTGAACCTGCAGGCATTCGACCTGGTGATCCTGCTGGTTCTCGGTGCCCTGGGCTTCATGATGCGGCGGTTTGGACTTCCGGTCCTGCCGCTGATCCTCGGCGTCATCCTGGGTCCGCGCATCGAAGGCCAGCTTCGCAAGACACTGCAACTAAGCGCTGGCGACCCCGCAGGCCTCTTCAGCGAACCCGTCGCGATCGTGGTCTACATCATCGTGGCGATCATTCTGGTGTGGCCGCTGATCTTCAAGCTCATCCGACCCAACCGTCCTGCCAAGACCCCACTGCTTCCCGCCAATTCGGGCGCAGCCGACTACAGCGACTGACCACCCCATCCAGGCATTTTCAGCAGATACAAGGAGAAACCATGACCATCGTGGTGGGATACGTCCCCACACCGGAAGGCGAAGCGGCGTTGACGCAAGCCATCGCCGAGGCCAAGAAAAGCAACGACACCCTGCTGGTCATCAACTCCTCCAAGGGCGACGCCCTGGTGGATAACCGGTACGCCCAGGAGCCGGACATCCAGAGCATCGAGGAGCGGCTGGCTGACCAGGGCATCCAGCACATCATCAAGCAACCGGTCCGGGGCCACGACGCAGCAGCCGAGGTCCTGGACGCCGCCGATGACAATGACGCCGCACTGATTGTCATTGGCCTTCGCCGCCGCAGCCCGGTGGGCAAGCTCATCATGGGCAGCGTCTCCCAACGGATCCTGCTGGAGGCAGACTGCCCGGTACTGGCGGTCAAAGCGGAGTAGCAGGAGTTTTTGTACAGCTAATGCCCCTAAGATTCGTTCTTGGGGGCATTAGCGTCCAAAAAACTCGCAAAGGGGCCACGTGACTGAAACAATCCGCACTGCAACAACGCACGACGCCGGGAAGCTGGCCGAGCTTGCCGCCATCACCTTTCCGCTGGCCTGCCCGCCCGGCTCCTCACCGGCGGATATCCAGGCGCACTTGGACAAGACGCTGAGCGAAGTCAACTTTAAGGGTTACCTCGCCGACGCCAACATCACCGTTCTGGTGCTCGACGACGACGGGCAGCTGAATGGGTACACCCTGCTGATTGCCAAGCCGGCCAGTGACCCGGACGTCGCCTCCGTGCTGTCCGCTCTCCCCTCCACCGAGCTGAGCAAGTGCTACGTCCACCCGGAGCACCACGGCAAGGGCGCCGCATCGCGGCTCATCCAGGCGTCGTTGTCCAATGCTGCAGACAAGGGCGCCTCCGGGGTGTGGCTCGGCGTCAACAGCGAGAACGCCAAAGCCATCCGCTTCTACGAGAAGAACGGTTTCCAACGGGTAGGCACAAAGTCCTTCAAGCTCGGCAACACCGTGGAACACGACTACGTGATGGAACACCGCCTCTAAAAACGCTAGCCGAACAAATCCCCCGTCAATGGCGGCCGCGGATCGGACCTCAACTCCAGCCCGGCGGGTAGTCCTGTCACATTCCCTGAAGAACCGGACGCCTGAATGGTGATCCTTGAGCGCCCCAGCAGCACGTTGTCCGCCCGAAACTCTCCGAAGGAGTCCGGCAGGATCGGCGCCAGGTGCAGCACGTTCCGGGTGAAGTCCGGATCGAACCGCAACAGGATCCTGGCGAGTTGGATGGGCGCCGCAGCGGCCCACGCTTGAGGGGAACACGCCGTCGGATACGGGACCGGCTCCGCGAAGTCGCTGCGGTCAAAGCCGCAGAACAACTCCGGAAGCTGACCGCCGAAGTACTCGGCGGCGTCGAACAGTCCGCTCGCTACCCGGCTGGCTTCCTTCACGAAGCCGTACCGCATGAGTCCCGTGGCGGCGAGCGCGGTGTCGTGGGGCCAGACGGAGCCGTTGTGGTAGCTGACGGGGTTGTACGCGCCCATGTCCGAGCCCAGGGTGCGGATGCCCCAGCCGGTGAACATTTCGGGTGACATCAGTCGTTCGGCCACCAGTGGCGCCTTGTCCTCGTCCACGATTCCCACCCACAGGCAGTGCCCCATGTTGGACGTGCAGGAGTCCACGGGCTTCTTGTCCTTGTCCAGCGCCAGAGCAAAATAGCCCCGGTCCGGGAGCCAGAAGGCCTCGTTGAAGGCGGTTTTGAGCTTTTCGGCGCGGTCCGCGCAGCGGCGTTCGACTGCGGTGTCCCCCGCCGCCCGCGCCAACAGCGAACGTGCCACGTAAGCCGCGTAGGCGTAGGCCTGCACTTCGCACAGCGCGATGGGGGTTTCCGCCATCCGGCCATCGGCGAAGTTGATGCCATCCCAGGAGTCCTTCCAGCCCTGGTTCACCAGTCCGTGCGCGTTAGGCCGCTGGTACTCGATGAAGCCGTCGCCGTCGCGGTCCCCGTACTGTTCCATCCATTCGATGGCGCGGTCTGCATGTGGCAGGAGGGAGTCGATGATGTCCGCTCCGAGGCCCCAGCGGCTGAGTTCGCCAAGGGTGGAGACGAACAGGGGTGTGGCGTCGGCTGTTCCGTAGTAGGCCGTCCCGCCCAAGGCGAGTCCTGCCGTAACCCCGAGCCGCACCTCGTGGGGCATGCGCCCAGGCTCTTCCTCGGAGTCCGCGTCCACTTTGCTGCCTTGCAGTGTTGCCAAAGTCTGCAAGGTTCCGGCTGCCAGGTTGGGATCCACCATGAGCGACATGTAGGAGGCCAGCAGCGAGTCGCGGCCGAACAAGGCCATAAACCACGGCGCGCCTGCGGCCACCGCGGCGCGTCCTGGATGCGCGGGGTCGAAGATCCGCAGCGAACCAAGATCACGTTGGCTCTTTTCCAAGACTTCTTCCACATTGCTGTCGGTCACGGAGATCCGGGGAACATGTTCTTCCCAGGCAGCGTGGCGGCGAACGCCCGGAGTGTGGTGCAGCGGTGTGGTTTCGGTGAAGGGTTCCTGCGGTCCTTCGCCATTGGTCAACGGGATGGCGATGACGCTGGTGGTCCATTGGCTCCGGGCGGGGATGGTCACCTGGAATCTCAGTCCTTCATCGGAGACCTTTGCTCCGGAGGCCCTGAAAGCCACTCCCCTGCGCTGGCTGGAGTGCAGGGACTCGATGTGCAGCTCTTTCTTATGCGCTTTCTTGGAAGGTGGGCCGGCTTTGTTGGTACGGCCGCCTTTGACGTCGAAGAGGTCCGCGAGGTCGGCGTCGAGAAGCAGTTCAATCTCGCAGGGGGCGTCCTGTCCTGAATAGTTCCTGATGGTGATGTCGTCCCGCAGGCCGGCACCCACGTGCCGTTGGTGCTGGACCACCAGCGGGCTGTCGAACCTGCCATCTGATGAGCAGGCCCTGCCGACGTACTCAGCCTGGAAGGCAGTAGGATTGCGGGCAACCAGCGGCTCCCTCAATGCACCGTTGACCCGCAGGATCCAACGCGAAACAATCCGCGTGTCCTGGTAGTAGGCACCTTGGGAACCACCTCCGTGGATGTCACCGGAGTGGGAGGAAATACAGAAGGACGAACCTTCCACCACGGTCACTGCACCAAGCTCCGACGCTCCGGCCTCAGTGTCTTCGTTCCATGCAGTCATGGCCGACAGGCCTCCTCCGGGGTGCTCCTTGAGGTTAGCCCTTACAGGGCTTGCCTCTGATTCTCTTGCAACAGGTCCCCGCCGGGAAGAGGCCGACCCCGGAATTGTTCGATGACCCTGGCGTAGAAATCCAGGTGATCCGCTGCCATGCGTTGCGAGCTGAAGGATTTTTCCACGGATCGCCTGCAAGCATCACGGCTCAGGTCCGGGATGCGGCCCACGCACTCCACCAGTTCGCCGGTGGACGCCACAAAACCGGTGACACCGTGCCTGACGATTTCCGGCGCGGCCCCTATGGGCGTGGCCAGAACGGGGGTTCCAGTGGCAAGTGCTTCGATCATCACCAGCCCGAAGGGTTCGTGCCACTGAATGGGGTTGAGCAGGGCCATCGCATCGCCCATCAACTCGTATTTCTCGGGATCAGAGAGTTCGCCCAGGAACTCTTCGTTGATTCCCATAGCGGGCTGCACCACATCATGGAAGTAGGCCAGTTCGTCCGGTGCGTGCATCTTTGCCGCGATCCGCAGGGGGACGTCCGCTGCCCGCGCTATTTCCACTGCTTCCATGAGTCCCTTGTCCGGGCACATCCTCCCCACGAAGCAGACGTATCCCCCGGCGCCCCGGCCGAGGCTCACAGCGGAGAGGTCGATCCCGTGATGGATGACGGCGGAAATCTCCAGATCTTGAATCCTGCTGCACTGATCGTGGGAAATGGCGATGATGCCGGTGTCCTGCGCCATGTCCCGGTACAGCGGCGCATAGATGGGCGACAAAGTTCCGTGAATAGTAGTGACTACGGGAATTCCGGGTGGCCTGTGGGCATAGAGCGGGCCGGCCAAGGTGTGGTCGTGGATGATGTCCACATCCCGCAGTTCCGAGTAGGCCTTGATGATGTGGCCCAGCTCGCTGAAAGCCTGTCCCAGGTCCTCCGGCGCAGCCGGACCAAAACCGGGGACTTGAGGCACCGGGCACGTGCTGTCCGCTGCCGTCGCCAGCAGGACGTCGTGGCCGGCGTCGGACAAGGCCCGTGCCAACGCATCCACCACACGCTCTGTTCCGCCGTATTTTTCGGGCGGTACGGTAAACCAAGGTCCAACAATGAGTCCGATTCGCACAAGGTCTTCTCTGTATAAACCCCCAACCCAAAGGCTGTCTGCATAACCTGCTTCCAACATATTCTTGGCCGCAACCCACGGCAACACCTTTTAGCTGAGTGAGCAAAGTAACAGCGCGCTCCCGGAATGTGGTGCCACGTCAGGGCGTTGACGCCAGCATGAAGATTGAGATCTGGTCAGACGTCGCCTGTCCGTGGTGCTACATCGGCAAGCGCCGTTTCGAGACCGCCCTGGCACAGTTCCCGCACCGCGATTCGGTAGACATCGAGTGGAAGAGCTACCAGCTGGACCCCTCCCTCCCGGAGCACTACGACGGCACGGAGCTGGACTACCTGAGCAAGCGCAAGGGCATGGCTCCTGAGCAAGTCAAGCAAATGTTCGCCCATGTCACTGAGACCGGCAAGGGTGAAGGCCTGGACTACCACTTTGACAAGGTGGTGGTGGCCAACAGTTTCACAGCCCACCGCCTCATTCACCTTGCCGCCGCCCACGGACGCCAGGATGCCGCCAAGGAACGGCTGCTGAGCGACCACTTTGAGCACGGCAAGGACATCGGCAACCAGGAGTACCTCGCAGAACTTGGCGCCGCCCTTGAGTTGCCTGCCGATGAGGTGGCCGAACTCTTCACTTCCGACAAATACGCGGAAGAGGTCACCGCGGACATCAACGAGGCCCGCGCCATCGGCGTCACCGGGGTCCCGTTCTTCGTGATCGATCGCAAGTACGGCATCTCCGGCGCCCAGCCCGCCGATCTTTTCAGCGAAGCACTGAACCAGGCATGGCAGGAAGCCAACCCGCTCATCCCGGTAGGTGCTTCCGACGCCGAGGCCTGCGGCCCGGACGGCTGCGCCGTCTAAGTAGCCCCCGCCGTCGTACCTTCACCCAAGTAAGTCGCAGCAGAGCGCGTTTTGAACCCTCAAAACGCGCTCTGCTGCGACTCAGTTGGGTACGAGGCTAGGCCTTCACCACGTCAAGCTCGACGACGGCCCAAGACAGGGCGGGCAGCGTCAGGCGGAGTTCCGACCCAGTCGCCTTCACACCTTCCAGAGCCGTCAAGCCAACGCGGCCCGGCTGATCCTGGCTGTTGATGGTCAAACGGTCGCCGCCTTCGGGGATCTCCAGAACTTCAGCGCGGAGCACCTGGCGGGCGTCGAAACCGCGCAAGGAAACCTCGACGTCGGCGGCTTCTTCCAAGCCGCGGTTCGCGAAGAACAGTGCCACGCGGCCCGTTTCCTCGTTCCAGGTGGCGCTGACATCCACCAGGTCGGTGTCGCCGAACCGTGCATTCGAGTACTTGTCCGAATCCACTGAGAGCCTCAGGATCTGGCCCTTGGCGAGCTCGGCCATCCGTGCGAACGGGTGGAAGATGGTCTGCTTCCAGGCTGGTCCGTTTTCTTCCGAGAGGATCGGCGCGATCACGTTGACCAGTTGCGCCTGGTTGGCAATTTTCACGCGATCGCCGTGGCGGAGCAGCGAGTTGAGCAGCGTTCCCACCACCACGGCGTCCGTCACGTTGTACTTGTCCTCGATCACGCGGGGGTGCTCGCGCCATCCGGCCTTGGCCACGTTGTGCGGCTGATCCTCGGTGTCCAGGCCGCGCTGGTACCAGACGTTCCACTCATCGAAGGACAGGTTGATGTGCTTCTTGTGCTTGCCCTTGGCGCGAACGGCGTCCGCAGTGGCGATCACTGATTCGATGAAGTAGTCGGTGTCGACGGCGGAAGCCAGGAAGCTACCGACGTCGCCTTCGTGTTCCTGGTAGTAGGCGTGGAGGGAAACGTAGTCCACCTCATCGTAGGTGTGGGTGAGGACGGTCTGCTCCCACGCCCCGAAGGTGGGCATGCTGGAACTGGAACTGCCACAGGCCACCAGCTCAAGCGAGGGGTCCACGAATCGCATGGCTTTGGCGGCTTCCTGCGCCAGCCGGCCGTACTCGTCGGCGGTTTTGTGGCCGATCTGCCACGGCCCGTCCAGCTCGTTGCCCAGGCACCAGAGCTTGATGTTGAACGGGTCCTTGTGGCCGTTCTTGGCGCGTAGATCGGACAGGTAGGTTCCGCCGGGATGGTTGGCGTACTCCACAATCTCGCGGGCTGCATCCACTCCCCTGGTGCCCAGGTTGATGGCTTCCATGATTTCCGTGCCGGCCTGCTTGGACCAGTCCACAAACTCGTGCAGGCCAAAGGCGTTGGTCTCCACGGTGTGCCAGGCTCCGTCCAGCCTGCGGGGCCGTTCGCTGACGGGTCCGATCCCGTCTTCCCAGTTGTAGCCCGAGACGAAGTTGCCGCCCGGGTAGCGGATGACCGTGGCGCCGAGTTCCTTGACGAGCTTCATGACGTCTTGGCGGAAGCCGTTCTCGTCAGCCTCAGGGTGCCCGGGCTCGTAGATGCCGGTGTATACACAGCGGCCCATGTGCTCCACGAAGGAGCCGAAGAGTCGTCGGGGTACCTCGCCAATGGTGAAGTCGCGGTCGAGGGTGATGCGTGCGCGGGACATGTATCTCCTTGGTAGTGTGTGTCGAAACTTTTGGTAGCCGATGGTGCCGGGGTCAGGTTCCGGCGAGTCCCGTCGTCGCAACGCCTTTGATGATTTGGCGCTGGAAGAACAGGAAGACGACAATCAGCGGCAGCGCGGCAAGCAATGCGGACGCCATGTTCTGCGCGTACTGGATGCCGTAGGCGCTCTTGATGGTCTGCAATCCGACCGGGAGTGTCAGCAGGTTGCCGTCGTTGGTGGCGATGAACGGCCAGAGGAAGTTGTTCCACGCGCCGATGAACACGAAGATCGCGACGGCGGCAAGGATGGGCCGGGACAACGGCAGGATGATTTGGGTGAAGATCCGCAAACGGCTGGCGCCGTCCATGACGGCCGCTTCCTCAAGTTCACGCGGAATCTGGTCGAAGAACTTCTTCAGCACGAACACCATGGCCGGGTGGATGACCTGCGGCAGGATGATGGCCCATGAGGTATCGATCAGGTTCAACGCCAGCATTTGGTAGAACAAGGGGATGATCAGCACGGGCGGCGGAATGATGATGGACGCGATGATCACGGTCATCAGTACCTTCTTGCCCTTGAAGTCGATCCTCGAGAGCGCGTAGGCAACCAGCGCCGAAATCACCAGGGTGATAGCCGTGATCGCCGCGGAAGTGTAGAGGGAGTTCCACGTCCACAGCGGGATGTTGCCGTCTTGGAACACCTTGACGAATGCGTCAGTGGTGAAGCCCGACGGCGGCAGCCACGTTACGTCCGGAGCTGCAGCATCCGTTTCGGTCTTGAAAGCGGTGGCCGTGGCCCAGGCAAACGGGATCAGCCACAGCACGGCAATTAAAGCCGCGACGGTGATGGCGGCGATCCTGCCGACTGTCAGCTTCTTGCGCGGCTGGCGGATCTTGAGGCTGTCGCCGGTGGTGGTACTGGCTGCGGGACGGGTCAGGGTAGGGATTGCCATGGTTATGCACTCCTGCGGCGTGTGATGACGAACTGCATGACCGAGATGACCACGATCAGTCCGAAGAAGATGTAGGAGATGGCTGCCGAGTAACCCAGCCGGTAACCGGTGAACCCGGTTTCGAAGATGTACTGGACCACGGGCCGGGTGGATCCACCGGGGCCACCCGCGGTCATCTGATACACCTGATCGAAGATCTTCAATGACGCCAGGATCTGGAGCAGCACGATCATCACCGTGGTTGGGGTGAGCTGCGGCAGGGTGATGGAGAAGAACTGACGCCACGCGCCTGCACCGTCCAGGGATGCTGCCTCATAGTGCTGGGCCGGGATGTTCTGCATGGCGGCCAGGTAGAGCAGGAAGTTGAAACCCACGGTCCACCAGAGAGTGGCGATGACGATCGCCCACATGGCTACGTTGGGGTCATTGAGCCAGGCAACCCTAGGGAGGCCGAGGCCTGTCAGGAACTCGTTGATCAGGCCGAGCTGAGGGTTGTACATCCAGGTGAAGAACAGTGAAACCACTGTGGAGGCCAGGAGGTACGGTGCGAAGTAGGAGAGCCGCCACAGCCACTGGGCCGGCAGTCCGATGTTGAGCAGCGCGGCCATGACCAAAGCGACCAGGACCAGCGGGACGGTGCTGATCACCGTGAAGTAGAGGGTGTTGCCCAAGGAACGCCACATATCGGCGTCGGCCAGGGCTTCGGCATAGTTCGCGAAGCCAATCAGGTTGTCATTCGCGCCGGTGAGGGACTTGCCCGTGAGGCTCATGTAAAAGCCGTAGAGAATGGGCCAGACCAGGAAAACAAGGAAGAAAACAAGGAACGGGGTGGCGAATCCCCAGCCGCTCAAGTTGCTTCGGGTCCGGCTGGTGGGTTTGCGTAGATTCTCCGGCCTCGGCCGGGACAGCGTAGAGGTACTCATTCAAGAACTCCTTGGGTCGCTCGGTACCAGGGCCGGTTAGACCGGGTTGGGACGGGAAAGGATGGTGTTGGTGCGTTGTTCGAAGGCATCCCATCCTGCAGCTGCCTTGTCCCTTCCCAGAAGGACGTTCTGGACGTTCTCCGCGAAGTAGGTTTGCCAGTCCGAGCCCGAACCGCTGAACCAGGATTCGGGATCGTAGGCGATGATGTCCGCCGCGTTGGCGTAATGGATCTGGGGCGTGAGCTCGCGGTAAGCCTGTGACTGGACCACCGGCTGGTAGCCCGGGATGTGCCCGGCTTCCGCCCAGGACAGCGATCCCTTGAGGACATCGGTGACGAACTTGTAGACGTCCCTGCGCTTGTCCTCGTTCAGCTTCAATTGGCGTGGGAGCACAAAGGAGTGTGAATCCGCATAGGAGGCGGGTGTCCCGTACAGCGTGGGAATGGTGGCCGCATCAACGGGTATTCCAGCGTTCTTCATGGTGGGCAGCTCCCATACGCCGCTGAACAGCATGCCGGATCCGCCGCGGGCAAACTCCGCGATGCCTGTGCTGATATCCCCGGCCTGGGCTGCGATGGTGTCATCAAAGAGTGAGGCCATGAATTCCAGCGATTCAATGGCCGCTTCCCTTTCCACCTTCATGGGCTGGCCCGGCGTCAATTCCATGTCAACGCCGTGCTGCTTGTAAAGGGTGTAGAACAGGCGCCACATCTGCGAACCGCTGCCGAGGTACCCGAAGGAGAGTCCGTGGGCCTTGGTGACCTTCTGCATTTCCAAGGCCATGGCTTTGAACTCGTCCGGCGAGCTGACTTCCTGAAGCTGACCATTGGCGGCCAGAACGCCGGCTTTCCCTGCGATGTCCGTGTTGTAGAACATCACGAACGGGTGCGAGTCCAGTGCGATGGAGAAGACCTTGCCGTTGTACTGGCTCTTCTCCCAGATCCTGGGGGCGAAATCGGAGGCCGTTACGCCATTCTCGGCAAGCAAGTCCAAATCCCATGGCTCAATGAGTCCGCCCGGCGCGTACCCGGGGACCCTGCTGGCGTGCATAATGGCCACCTCGGGTGGGCGCCCTCCCGCCGATGCCATGGCCAGTTTGGTGTAATACGGCGGACCCCAGGCAAGCACTGTGGGGTGCACCTTGAATCCGGGGTTGGCCTGGTTGGCTGCGTTGATCATGGCCTGCATCTTGATGCCGTCACCACCGGAGAGGAGGTGCCAGAACCCGATGTCCTGGACCGCCGCGGCCTGCGCTGCGCCTCCGCAGCCTGTGAGGCCTGCGGCCAGGAGTCCTCCGCCAAGGAGGGCTGATCCTGTCATTAACTGTCTCCGGGACAACTGTTTCCCGGTCAAAGATTCAAACTGCTTCACCCGTCACTCCTTTGGATGGGTCCGCTGAAAGGTCACTGCTGCACTGCGTTTGCTCCAGCGCGATATTGCACTGCTACTGCATAAATTTCCGGCTCCGGTGCGCCCCCGCTCTCGGGTGAAGGTTGGCCCGGGGGTGACGCAGGTCTCACATTACATCGATGTAATAGCGAGGGCAAGAGAAAATTGTTAGCGCGCACAATTTAGTCGCTTGCTCTCGTTTCAGGCCCCGCTGCTGTCCCGCTCCACAATGCTGTACTCCACGCTGACAACTCGCTGGCCATGAGCCCTGTCCCCCATGCGCTCCGTAAGAAGTCGCAGGGCCTCGCTGGCCATGGTTCGCTTGTCAAAGGAAACCGTGGTCAGCGAAGGAACGGCATAGCGACCATCGGCAATGTCATCGAACCCCGCCACGGCGATGTCCTCCGGAACCCTCAAACCCCTCTTCCAGAGCACGCTCAAAGCACCTATTGCCATGGAGTCGGTGAAGCAGAACAAGGCATCAGGAACCGGATTCGTATCCAAGAAGGCACCAAGAGCCTTCGCCGCCGTTTCCGGGGTCCACTTTTCGCAAGGAATCAGCAGCGACTCATCCCGCGGAATACCCAGTGAGTCCATGGCGGCTTCATAGCCTTGCGTGCGCAGGATGGCCGCCGCGGATCCCCGCCCTTGTGTGGTGCCCAGGACGGCGATGCGCTTGCGTCCTGTTTTGGCGAGCGCAAGCGTCATGTCCCGGGCCGCCCCAAGGCTGTCGACAAACACGCGGTCAGCCAATTGCTGCGTTACTTCCCCCAGGAGAACCACCGGAGGCAGGGCTACGCCAACCTTGACTGCGCTCTCGTCCAGCACCACGGGGTTGAGGATCAGTCCGTCGATCAGGTTGGAGCGCGCCCGGGTCATGAGCTCCTGCTCGCGCTGCGGATCCGAGCCCGTTTCCTCGATCTGGACAATCCAGCCCTGCTCGTGGGCTACTTCCACAATATGGTGGGCCACCTCCGCCGAGTACGGAGTGGCCAAATCGGGCAACGCCAGCGCAATAACTCCTGATCGCCCGTTCCGCAGCCCGCGCGCCGAAAGGTTGGGGACGTAATCCAGCTCCGCCATGGCCTGCTCAACCCTGAGCCGCGTGGGGGCACTAACCTGCACGATCCCATTCATCACGTTCGAAACCGTTTTGGGCGAGACCCCGGCACGGCGCGCTACGTCTTTGACCGTTGCGCGCAAGTCGCCCCCTAGATGCTTGTTATGTGGTTGTTGACGATGTTACCGCCCGCCTCGCCCACGCTTGTGCCGCGCACTCGTTTGCTGACAGATCACGGTAAAGTGTCTGTATGCCAAGGATCACGGCCGCCACGAATGCTGCCCAACGCGCCGAGACCCAACGTCGGATTCTGACCGCGTTCGGAGAGCTCCTCTTCACCCATGGCCTCCCCGGACTCACCATGACGGACGTGGCCCGCCACGCCGGCGTGGGACGCACCGCGGTGTACAACTATTACGCGGACATGGAGCAACTGCTCATCGCGTACGCCTTGGACGAGACTGAGCGCTTCATTGTGGACCTGCGTGATTCTCTGGCCGCGCTGGAAAACCCGGTTGACCGCCTTGCCCTCTATGTCCGCGCCCAGGTGGAGGATCTCAGCCGGCGCCACCTGCCCCCGGGCCCGGCCATGGCTGCTGTCCTCTCCCCCGGGTCTTTCGCCAAGCTCGCCGACCATGTGGGTGACCTCAACGTCCTGTTGCAGAACATCCTCCACGACGGCGTCCGGCAGGGTTACCTGCCGGATGTCGACGTCGCGCAGTTGGCGCGGCTCATTCTCGGAACGCTCTCAGCGAGCGCCGCACGCCGCAACCGAACGCCCGACGGCGAGACTCCCCCACCGTCGCCACCCTCCGACGTCGAGCTTCACACAGCTGTTGAACTTCACACGGCCGACGAGCGTCACACAGCGCAAACGGTCCGCTTTATTCAGTTGGGCGCGGGAGCCCGGTTCGACGAAGCCGGCAGGCCCATCCGACTGGAAGCGGCGGCCCACGACGCCTTGGCTGGTTGAGCAAGCCGAGGCAACGGACACCTTCCGATTCGTGGGCCGGCTGCATACTATGCCGTGCGCACGGCACGTGGCGCAGCTACCCATCGAAACGGGCAAGCGCATCCAGTCACTGCCCCGCGGGAAGGGTGGGAATGATGGGCCATTTGGAGTTGTCCGCGACCCGCAGATTCTCCCGCGGACATTGCAGCATGCCAGGTGTCTGATCCACTAATTGTGGCTCCACCAAGCCTTCGAAACCTGGCGTCAGGACGACGTCCACTGATTCGTCCTCGCGGTTGTCCTCGAAGTAGTCAGTTCCGGCAACGTTCCGCTGGATGTTGAACGCCGCCGCCTGGCCTTTGACGCCTGAGACCACAACGCCAACGCCCGAATAGGCGGTATTGCTGTTGTCCACTGAAGCCACCTTGTAGCCACGGGCCGTGAACTGGTCTGCGACGGTTCCTGCCAGCCCTCCACTGGAGGTGGCGTTGAAGACGTTGAGGGTCACGGTCTCGTTCGGCACGTAGTCGAACGTGGTGGCCGGGCACAGGCTGGTTGGAGCTTTGCTGGCAATTGCGCTGGGAACCTTGACCACGCCGTTCATGATGGCCCACGCGCCCACGGCTCCGGCAGCTATGAGGCCCACCAGCAGGACAAGGACGATTCCATGGAACAGCCTCCGGCGAAAGCGGCTTTTGTGCGCTTGCTGGTCCTCGGCGAAGGTTGCCCGGAGCTCGGGACCTGTGACCACCCGGTGCCCGTGAAGTTGCGTCACATCTTTGGGACGCCTGCGCTTGTTAGCCATCGATCACCAATACCCGTGCGTGAATGGCTGTCCTTTGGTGGAGCGCCGTGCGGACAGCCCTGTGAAGCCCGTCCTCGAGGTACAGGACCCCTTGATACTGGACCACGTGCGGGAACAGATCACCGAAGAAGGTTGAATCCTCAGCCAACAGCGCCTCCAAGTCCAGGGTCCGTTTGGTGGTAACGAGTTCGTCGAGGCGGACAGGGCGCGGGGGCAGGGCAGCCCAGTCCCGCGGCGCAGAGTATCCATGGTCAGGGTACGGGCGTCCCTCGCCCACAGCTTTGAAGATCACCCTGCAAGCCTATGGAAGATGCCGCTCTAACGGAACTTGTGACCCGCAGCACAGGGAGGTTGTGGCCAAAAGGTGACTAACCTTCGTATGGCGTCACAGACGTCACAGCTGTGAAGGGAACCTTCGGGACTGACAGAATGGGGACATGACTCAACCGTTCCAAGGTACTCACCGGACCGCTGCCCGGACGACGCCCGCGCTGGCGCTGTTGCTGGACGTCGATGGTCCCATCGCCAGCCCTGTAACGCGCGACGTCAAGCCGGACATCATTGCGGACATGGTTGCCTTGGCTTCTGCAGGCATCCCGGTCATCTTCAACACGGGCCGCTCGGATGCGTTTATCAGCGAACAGGTCATGGAACCCATGATTGCGGCGGGAATGCCCGCAGACACCGTCATTCACGCTATTTGCGAAAAGGGCGCCGTCTGGTTCAGCTACACAGCCGAAGGCCCTGGTCCCATCCATGTGGACCACGGGCTCGCCGTGCCCAAAGCCTACGGGGACGATATCCGCAGGCTCGTTGCCGAAGACTACTCGGCGCACATGTTTTTCGATGAGACCAAGCGCGCCATGGTTTCGGTGGAGCAGCACGTGGATGTTCCAAGCGCGGATTACTTGGGCGAGCAGAAACTTTTCGACGCCGATGCCCTGGAAATCATGGGACGCCACGGCCTCAACGCCGCCATCCTGGACCACCATGCGCCGGAGTCCGATGACACCGCGGACTACCGCCTGGACCCCACCATCATCTCCACGGACATCGAATCCGTCCGCCTGGGCAAGGACCTCGGAGCCAGCCGCGCGGTTGAACTCCTGGCAGCGCAAGGCATCACCCCGCTCTCCTGGCGAACCGTGGGTGATTCCCGTACGGACTACGCCATGGCAGACTGGCTTCACCACAACGATCATGATGTGAAGCACGTGGATGTTCGGCCGGCAGATGGGGTACCGGTGAAGCCCTACACCATCTTGACGGCAGCCGACCTTGAACTGGCTGATGACGTGATCCACGACGACGCCGGCGGCGCATTCCTCCGCAGCTGGCGGGAAGCCCTTTCGATCTAGGTTCCAGCGCATCATAGTTTTAGAGTCTTAGAGCAACCCGCACCGCAAAGATCCCGGAGATACAGCCATCACACAAGCACAGGTCGATCCGATTTACCACGGCAGCCCGTCCATCGAAGAGGACACGATTGCTGAGGCGATCTCGCCTGCCGTCGTCGCGCATCTTAGGCACAGGTCCGACGTCGTCCGTCACCGTGGGCGGTACGCCCTGGTCAACGACGACCTGACCCCGCAACAGGCCATGGTGTCCGATCTTCTGGCCGTCAGGGCCGCTTTGGACGCTGCAGGGATCGATTTCATCCTGGTGCGCGGAAATGATGAGCGGCCCGTTATCGCCGTTGACTGGGAGTCACGAAAAGACGTCCGCGAGGCCTTGGTTTCGGCGTTCCGGAACGAGCCTTTCTATTCCATGACCGTGGACGCCAAGAAGAAGACCTCGGTGCTGGTGGCCGACGGCGAGCTGTCCGCAAACCGGAAATCCCGGATCTTCCGCGTGTACCGGCCGCGCGTCGAGATCGGCGGCGGTCTCTGGTACGGCCCGGCTTTGGGCGTGCAACTTGAGCTGTGGAGGTTCGAGGGCGACCACTTGGAACTCCCTGTGGAGAATTCCCTGACCCGCCGCACCATGCTGCGTCAGGACGCAGTGCGCGGCACGGTCCAGCGGCATGGCCTGTCCTGGCCCACCATTGAGAACATGTTCGCTGACCATGCCAGCGACATCGACTTTGACATCGACATCGTTTTCTCGTGGGTGGACGGCAGCGACCCCGAGTACATCGCCCGGAGGCGTGCACAGCAGGCAGAGGCTGTCCTCGGCGAGGGCGATGACCATGAGGCACGATTCCGGCAGATCAATGAGCTGAAGTACGCGCTGCGGTCAGTGCACATGTTCGCCCCGTGGATCCGGCGGATCTTCATCGCCACCGACTCCCCCGCACCGGAATGGCTGGCCGACCACCCGTCAGTGACCATCGTCCGGAGCGAGGAGTTCTTTGCCGACCCCTCCGTACTGCCCACCCACAATTCACAGGCAGTGGAATGCCAGCTGCACCACATCAAGGACCTCTCGGAACACTTCCTGTACTCCAATGACGACATGTTCTTTGGCCGTCCCGTGGGTCCTGACATGTTCTTCACGCCGGGCGGCATTACCAAGTTCATTGAAGCGGACACCCGGATCGGCCTGGGCGAGAACGACGCCGACCGCAGCGGTTTTGAGAACGCAGCCCGTGTGAACCGCAAGCTGTTGTGGGAGCGCTTCGGCCGGATCACCACCCGGCACCTTGAGCACACCGCGGCGCCACTGCGCAGGAGTGTTGTGGCGCGGATGGAGAAGGAATTCCCGGCCGAGTTCGCCAAGACTGCCGGGAGCCGGTTCCGGGCCGCGGACAACATCTCCGTGACCAACTCGTTCTACCACTATTACGCCCTGCTCACCGGCCGTGCCGTCACGCAGACCAGCGCCAAGGTCAGGTATGTGGACTCAACCATGTGGGCCGGGTTGCACTATCTGCCCAAGCTCCTGGCAAAGCGCCACATGGATTTCTTCTGCCTCAATGACGGCAGCTTCCCCGAGGTTGAGGCAAACGAACGCGCCGACCTGGTGACCGACTTCCTTGAAAAGTACTTCCCCGTCAAGGCGCCTTGGGAGAAGTAAAACCGCCAGGAGAAACCAGCGGAAGCGACGAGGTGTGGGTGCCCGGCGACGTATGGGCCCCTACCCGGGACTCGTGCGGAATACGGATCCCGGCCGCCGCCAGCCGCCGCTGAACCTCGGCTGCATCCAGGGTCTCGCCAACGGTGACGCCACCGGACATCGGCACCACCGAGTGCACAATCGTGTGCTCGTAAACATGGATCATGTTGTACGACTGCGCTCCGTCACGCCCGCGCTGTCCGCCGGCGCGTACTGCCAGGTCCTGGGTGTAACACGTAGCTGAGGCGACCGACACAGGGATTCCGGCGAAGCTCGCCGTCGTCGAGTAGTGCAGATGGCCACCCAGGATGGTGCGGACATCCGTATTACGCACGACGGCGGCCAGTGCGGCTTGGCCCCGCAACTCCACCAGGACGGCGAGGTCCTGCACGCACGGGACGGGCGGGTGGTGGAGAGCCAGGATGGTGCCGTCCGGGGCCGGCGTTGCCAACTCGGCCTCCAACCACTCCAGCTGCGATTCTGAAAGTTCACCGTAGTGATGGCCGGGGACCGTAGTGTCCAGCGTGATGATGCGAAGTCCGTTGACGAAGTAGCTGCGGTCCACGGGATCCTGTGGCTTGCTGGCCGCAGAGGCGTCGGCGAACGCTGAACGGAAGTTTGCCCGGTTGTCATGGTTACCCATGGCCCAAATGGCTTTGGCTCCCAGCGACGCGCAGAGGGGTTCAATCATCTCGCGGAGATGCTCGTAGGCTTCCAGCTCGCCCTTGTCGGCGAGGTCTCCGGTGAAAATGATGGCCTCGGGCCGGATCTTCGAGGCGATGATTTGCTCGCAGATCTCCCTGAGCCTGGCTGCACTGTCTACCGAGCCGTGAAGTGTGCCGGGACCACCCACCAGGTGAAGATCGCTCAGGTGCAAAAGCACATGACCTGGTTTGGGGTATTCGGCCTCGATGAGCTCCATAGCTTCGCCTTAGCGTTGGGTGGGAGACGGCTTCTCCCGTGTCATTCCAGTAGTTCCAATCCAACCAGACAACAAGCCAACAACTGGCTAACTTCCGGCGGAATGTTGGAAAATTACTTTTCTCCCTTCAGGATCAGCGGCCTTTACACCAGTGCTTCTTCCACTGCTTTCATCAGGTCTTCGGAGTCAGGCTCCACTGCGGATGGGAACCTCGCCACAAGTTCACCCTCACGGTTTATGACGAACTTTTCGAAGTTCCACTTCACCTTGGCCGGTTGCCCCTCTTCGTCCCGGGCCAGCTCCGCGAACAAGGGATGTTGCTGCTTGCCCAGGACGTTGGCCTTGCTGGTCAGCGGGAAGGACACACCGAAGTTCCGCTCGCAGAATTCTGCGATCTCGTGGTCCGCACCCGGCTCCTGCCCGCCAAACTGGTTGCACGGCACCCCGAGGATCTCCAGACCCTGGCCGCGGTACTTGCCGTACAGTTCCTCGAGACCTGCGTACTGGCGCGTGAAGCCGCACTCGGAAGCGACATTTACCACCAAGACCGCCTTGCCCTCGAAGCGGCCGAAGTCACCTTCGGTGCCATCGTTGAACGTGAGGGGAATGCTGTACAGGCTGGTCATGGGATTCGCTTCCTGACGACGTCGTCTGGCGGGATTGCCGCAGTCGAGTTTACGGGAGCTGGCGTGGGCCGCGAAACCTAGGGCGTCGGAAGGATGAGCGAGGACAACGGCACAATAACACCGTCCGGCCGCTGGACCAGGTCCGGGGCGATCAGGATGTATCCGGGCGGAAGGATCACTGCCGGCAGCGACGTCGGAAGTACCGCGGCGGGCGAGGTTGTCGGTGCCACCGGAGGGGCCGGAGGGGCCGGAGGGGCCGGAGCTACCGGGACGACGGCCTGGCTAACCACTGGTGCCGGCGCAACAGGTGCTGGTGCAACAACCGCGGGCGCAACAGGTGCTGGTGCAACAACCGCGGGCGCCACGGGTGCGGGTGCAACAACAGCCGGCACCACAGGCGATTGCAGGGACGGCACCAGCGGGGTCGTAGTCAACGCCGGCGGTACGGTGCTGGTACCCGGAGCGCTGGTCGACGGCGGTGGCGTGCTGGTTCCAGTCGGTGTCGGCGTCGCTGTGGTGGTCGGAGTCGGCGTTGGTGTTGGTGTTGCAGTAGTTGTCGGGGTTGGCGTGGCAGTAGTTGTCGGCGTCGGCGTTGCCGTCACAGAAGGTGTGGGCGTCGACGTCGTGGTTTGAACCGGCGGCGTGGTGGCAGGCGGGTTGGTGGCAGGCGTCGTGGTGACCGGTGGAGTGGTGCCACCAGAGCTGCCCGGCGGGGTGGTGCCGGACGGGGTGGTGCCGGACGGAGTGGTGCCGGACGGAGCGGCGGGTGGAACCGGAAGCGGTTCGTCGTTTTCGTGCTCTCCACCAATGACAGCCCGGGTGGTGCCGTCGGCTACCGGTACAGCCCACTGCGGAGTGGCCGAAGCGCCTGTACCCACGCCGGGCTGGTAGTTCACCATGGTGATGGTCTGCAGCGGATCAATCTGCCGCATAGCTAGGTAGGTCCAGCCGTTGGGGTTGGTGTGTAGCCCGTTAACGATCGTCTCGAAGTGGAGGTGGCAGCCCGTGGACCAGCCGGTGGTCCCGACCTCTGCAATGACCTCGCCTACCCGCACCGATTGGCCCTGAGTGACGCCGATTGCCTGGAGGTGGTTGTAGGTGGTGACCAGGCCGTTGCCGTGCTCGATTTCCACCCGGTTTCCACCGCCCCAGATGTGCCAGCCGACCGCCCTGACAACTCCGGCGTCGGCAGCGTAGACGCGCGTTCCGCAGGCGGCTGCGTAGTCCTGACCCCAGTGGAACTCGCCTGCCAGCCCGGTCAATGGGCTGTAGCGGTAACCATAGGGCGAACTCGGGTTGAGAACTTCAAGGGGCGCGTACAGAGCCCCTGCCGGCGGGCGGGACATGCCTGCGGAGGCAACGGTGAGGCCTGTGGAGCCGTCTTTGCTGACAGTGCGGACCACGGCGCGGTCAAAATAGACCATGGGCGTGCCGGCAACCTGCCGGGGTGGTTCCAGGGTGGGGTCGATGACCAGGGTCTCGGCGTCCGGTGGCGTCAGTGTGCCCAGAGCAGTTGGTTCCACCACACCCTGCGCCAGTGCTCCGCCCTCGGAGCTGCTGGAGACAGCGTTCAGGGGTTGGAAGCCAAACGCGAAGAAGGCAAGGACCGCGAGGCTTCCAGCGATCAGAACGCGATGGAACCCTACGGTGCGGATCAGTTTTACTGCCCGGTCTGATTCATGATGCTTGCCCACAAAACACTCCCCAAAGACAGCGGCACCAAACCCCAGCCTGGCGTGCAAGCACCATTGTTGCCGGTATCAGGGGAGAAATAAAGGCTTCACGGGCGCCTTCTGCCGAAAGGTTGGCTCAGTTTTGGCTCAAGAATCTTGAGCTTTGGTTTCGGCGGCTAGGAGCCCAGGTTTTCCTTGAGCAACGCGCGGTGCTCGACGGCGGCATTGGCGTGGAGCGCGCGGCCCTCCTCAGTGAGTTCCAGGAAGAGGGACCGGCGATCGTCCACGCAAGTTTGGCGGGACACCAGGCCCGCTTTTTCGAGCCTGTCCACCACCTTGGAGACGGCGCTCTGCGTCATAGGGGTGCGCTCCCCCAAGGCCTTCATCCGGCACGCAGACTCTTCGCTTTCGGCTACGAGGTCCAGTATTTCGAACTCATTGAGTCCAATGTCGAATTTGGCTTCCAGCGCGCGATCGATCGCTCCTGCGGTGCGGAAGTAGGAGTTTTGGATGCTGCGCCACTGTTCCACCAATTGGCGGTCATGCAGTTGACGGTCACGCGTCGTTGCCATGCCCTGATTCTAGTTCATTACGCCGTTAGAATCCACGTCATAAGATGACACATCATATTCCTTGTCATTGAATGACGCGTCATGTACATTCAAAATCATGACATCACCCACCACCCTCAAAACCTCAACTGAGCCGCCTTTGGTCACAGCCGTTCACTGGACCCGCGCCCAGTGGCTGCTGCTCATGGTTGTGTGCACCGTCCTGGCGTTGGACGGACTGGACGTCTCCATGGTCGGCGTTGCGCTGCCCTCCATCGGGCAGGAACTCAACCTGGGAACCGACTCCCTGCAGTGGATAGTCTCCGCCTACGTCCTCGGCTACGGGAGCCTGCTGCTCCTGGGCGGCCGCCTGGCGGACCTGTTGGGCCGGCGTCGAATCTTCCTCATCGCGTTGACGGTCTTCGCCGCGGCGTCCTTGCTTGGCGGGCTGGTGGACGACCCCGCCATCCTGATCGCTACGCGGTTCATCAAGGGACTGGCCGCCGCGTTCACCGCACCCACCGGGTTCTCCATCATCACCACCAACTTCGCCGAAGGCCGCGAGCGCAACAAGGCGTTGTCCATCTTCACCACGTTCGGTGCCAGCGGCTTCTCGCTGGGCCTGGTGGTGGGCGGCCTGATGACCAGCCTGAGTTGGCGTTTTACGTTCCTCGTCTCGGTGCCCATCGCCGTCGTCGTTGTCCTTTTAGGCATGAAGTTCATCCCCAAGGACAAACCATCGGCGGAGAACAGCGGGCACGATCTCTGGGGAGCCGTGACCCTCGCGCTGGGCATGCTTGGCCTCGTGTACACCTTGGTTTCAGCACCGGAGCAGGGCTGGGGATCTGTGGCAACAATCGCCGGATTCGCAGTGTCCATCGCCGTGCTGGCTGCCTTCGCGGTGATCGAGAACAAGGTCAAGCATCCCCTGATCCGCTTCAGCATCCTCAAGGAAGGCTGGGTGGCCAAGGCAAACCTCAGCGCGGTGGGGCTGTTCGGCTCCTACCTCAGTTTCCAGTTCATCGTCACCATGTACCTCCAGTCGGTGCTGGGCTGGACGCCCCTGGGGATGGCGTTGGCCCTGCTGCCGGCAGGTCTGTTGGTGGCTACCAGTGCCCCGTTTGCAGACCGCCTCATTGAGAAGTTCGGCGCAACACAACTGATCCTGACCGGGCTCACGGCGCTTGGCCTGGGGTATGTCCTGTTCCTCCGGGTGGGTACCACGCCAAATTACGTGTTGGACATCCTGCCGTCGGTGGTCCTGCTGGGTATCGGTTTCGCGCTGGCGTTCCCGTCCATCAACGTCCAGGCGACTGCCGGGATCAAGGACTCCGAACAAGGGCTGGCTGCCGGTTTGATCCAGACCAGCACCCAAGTGGGAGCCGCCCTGGTTCTGGCGGTCACCACGGCCTTGGTCAGCGGTCACGGTCAGGCAGCCGGAACCGTCAGCGCCCAAGCCATGCTGGAACAGTACCGTCCGGGCCTGATCCTCAGTGCCGCCGTCGCCATCGCCGCGCTGCTCGTGGCGGCAGCACCGAAACGGCGCCGCGTCCGCAGCTAGCCCCAGCTTTGGCTCCCCTGTACAGGGGAGCCAAAGCGAGGTCTCATGGGATCTATGAGGAACTACCTCACGGAGTACAGGCACGAACTGCAGCGCACGTTCACGGGGACGTCGGGCACGCCTCCGGAGTGGGTCCCGCGCCTCGCTGAAGGAAACGACGCCGGATATCACCTTCCAGGCTCGGCAGTCTGGGCGGTGCACGGTCATGTAGCTACCATCGTGGCCGGGATCCGCGTGCTGCTGATGCAAGCCCTGCACCCCGGGGCATTAGCGGGGGTGTACGAGCACTCCGGCTTCCAAAAAGATCCGCTCGGCCGTTTGGCGAACACGGTCCGCTGGATTTTCACGGTGACGTACGGTTCCACCGAGGCCGCCGAAGCAGCGACGGCCCGCGTCCGGAAGATCCACGAGAGCGTACGGGGGACCTACGTGGACGGCAACGGAGTGGTTCGGAAGTACGCCGCCAACGATCCCGAACTCCTCCGCTGGGTGCACGTCACCTACGCGGACTCCTTTATCACCGCCAACCGCATTTGGGGCCGACCGATCCCCGGCGGCCCCGATGCCTACGTGCGCGAGTGGGCAGCGGCCGGACGACTCATGGGAGTTGTAGACCCGCCGCTCACCGAGGACCAGGTCCGTGACGAGCTCGAGCAGTGGTACGCCTCCGGGATACTCCGGGCAGACGAGCGGCTTGCCGAGACGGTGTCGTTCATCCGCCATCCACCCCTGAGCCCGCTCCTGAAACCCGGCTACACCATCCTGTTCGCGGCCGCCGTCGCAAGCCTTGAACCCAAGTACCGCGAGATGCTCGGCATCGCTCGTCCCGGGATAGGTCCGGTTCCCTTGCCCGTCATCACCGCAGCCCGTGCCGTGCTGGGCATGGTCCGGTATGCCCTGGGTTCCCACGGGCCAAGCGAGCAAGCCGCCCGGCGACGGTTGCAAAGGCTGGGCTACGCGGAGGCTTGAGCGCCCCCGCCGAGGGGCGAGATCTCACCCCTTTGGAGCGCCCATAAAGCCGAAAGCTAACCCCTCGACGCACGCCCGCCATAGGACGCCCCGCCGAGGGGTTAGCTTTCAACCTTTTCACGCACTCTTTCCGCCGAGAGCTCACCCCTCGGCGCGCACGCCCTGGACGTCCTAGATCAGGTGGTCCGAGAGGTGGTTCGGGGTGCCGAAGCGGTGGGCGGTAATGGATACGGCCTGCTCACGGAGGAACGGCAGCATCTCGATCCGGCCGGCCTGGGTCACCACACCGTGGTAAACGGCCACGTCCGGTCGGCCACCCATGGCTGCGCTCAGCGCAGCGAAGTCGCCACCGATCAGGCGGATCCGGCCGGCGTCGAACTTTGCCGCACGGGCCAGCCACGCGGCGTCGTCCTCGATCCGGACGCTGACGCCCAGGTTCGCGAACACGCTCACCACGGCGTCGGGAAGCACGACGGCGGAGCTCACCTTGAGCGCCGAGCCCGCCACTGCGCCGGCTGCTACAACGCGGAGCAGCTCGGCGAGCCGCTCGCCTTCGGAGAGGCGGATGGTGACGGGGAGGGAGCGGTAGCGGAAGACGTTGCGCTCTGCGGACAGGGCGGAGACATCCTTGGTGGTGCCGAACTCGGATTCCCAAGCCACTGCATCGCTGAAGAGCGACTGCTGGAGGGTCTGGAGTTCCTCTGCCGTTACATCAGCGGATTTTGCAGCAGAGAGAAGCTGCGCAGCGGCACCCTGGAGCATAGTGCCGCGTTTGGCCTTGGCTTCGGCGGGAAGCCAGCTGCCCAGGCCCATGAGGTAGTTCGGTCCACCGGCCTTGGTTCCGGCGCCGACTGCCGACTTCTTCCATCCACCGAACGGCTGGCGCTGGACGATCGCGCCGGTGATGCCGCGGTTGACGTACAGGTTTCCGGCCTGGATGGTGTCCAACCAGACGCCCATTTCGGCGGAGTCCAGGGAGTGCAGGCCGGCGGTGAGGCCGTACTCGATCTCGTTCTGGATGGCGATGGCTTCCTCGAGCGTTTCGGCGGTCATGACACCCAAGACCGGGCCGAAGAACTCAGTGAGGTGGAAGTAGGAACCACGCTTGACGCCGGAGCGTATGCCAGGGGACCACAGGCGACCGGTTTCGTCGAGGCGCTCGGGCTTAATCGCCCAGCTTTCGCCGTCGCCCAGGGTGGTGAGGGCGTTCAGGAGCTTGCCGTTGGCCGGTTCGATGATCGGCCCCATCTGTGTGGTGGCATTCTCCGGGTAGCCCACCGTCAGGGAGCGGGCGGCATCAATCAGCTGGTTGTGGAAGCGGGCGCTCTTGGCCACCGAGCCCACCAGGATCACCAGCGAGGCAGCCGAGCACTTCTGTCCCGCGTGGCCGAATGCCGAGTAGACCACGTCCTTGGCAGCGAGGTCCAGGTCAGCGCTCGGGGTGACGATGATGGCGTTCTTACCGGACGTCTCCGCGAGCAGCGGCAGGTCCTGACGGAAGGAACGGAACAGTTCAGCAGTTTCGTAGCCACCGGTGAGGATGACCCGGTCAACGCTCGGGTGCGAAACCAACTGGGTGCCGAGCTCGCGCTCTTCAAGCTGCACCAGGGCCAGCACTTCACGCGGCACGCCGGCTTCCCACAGCGCATCCACCATGACCGAACCGGAGCGGCGGGCCTGCTTTGCGGGCTTGATGACGACGGCGGACCCTGAGGCGAGCGCTGCCAGCGTCGAGCCTGCGGGGATCGCCACCGGGAAGTTCCACGGGGGCGTCACCACGGTGAGGTTGGCTGGGACGAACGTGGCACCGTCCACCGTTTCCAGGTCCTTGGCGCGCTCAGCGTAGTAGTGCGCGAAGTCGATTGCTTCGCTGACCTCGGGGTCGCCTTGGTCGATGGTCTTGCCGGTTTCGGAAGCCATGACCTCAAGGAGCTCAGCGCGGCGGGCTTCCAAGACCTCACCGGCTCGGTGCAGGATGGCTGCACGCTCAGCTGCGGGACGAGCGCCCCAAGCCTTGCCGTGGTCCACGGCTGTGGCAATGATGCGGTCCAGCTGGGCGGCGTCGGAGACCTTGGTGGATTCCACGATCTTGTTGCCGGCAGTGGAACCGTGGATGCGACTGAGGATGTCGCGGCCCCAGGCGCGGTTGGCCGGGAGGGCTGGGTCCGTGTCAGGGGTGTTGCGGAAGCCTTCGAGCGGTGCAGGCTCAGCAGGGAGGCGACGGTCCTGCTGCCGGTTGGGGCCAGGAACCTGGTCCGTCATTTCGGCCAAGGAGTTCAGGAAACGCTCTTGTTCGCGCTTGAAGAGGGCTTCGTTTTCGCTGAGCTCGAAGACTGCGCTCATGAAGTTTTCCTGGCTGGCACCTTCTTCGAGGCGGCGGATCAGGTAGGCAATGGCGACGTCGAACTCGCCCGGGTGGACCACGGGTGTGTAAAGCAGGAGGCTGCCGACGTCCTTGCGGACAGCCGTGGCCTGGCCGGTGGCCATGCCCAGAAGCATCTCGAATTCAATACCCTTCGTCACGCCGCGCTCCTTGGCGAGCAGCCAGGCGAAGGCGACGTCGAACAGGTTATGGCCTGCGACGCCGATGCGGACGGCGTCAATGTGCTCCGGGGTGAGGGCGTAGTTGATGACGTTCTTGTAGCTGGTGTCCGAGTCCTGCTTGGTGCCCCAGGTAGCCAGCGGCCAGTCGTGCAGGGAAGCTTCAACCTGCTCCATGGGAAGGTTGGCGCCCTTGACCACACGGACCTTGATGGGAGCGCCACCCTGGGCGCGGCGGGCCGAAGCCCATTCCTGCAGTTCCTGCATGGCACCGAGGGCGTCCGGGAGGTAGGCCTGGAGGACGATGCCGGCCTCCAAGTTCTTGAACTCGGGCATGTCCAGGATGCGCTTGAACACCGCAATGGTCATGCTGAGGTCCTTGTATTCCTCCATGTCCAGGTTGATGAACTTGGGCTTGGGGAAGGACGCGGCGAGGCGGTACAGCGGGGTGAGCTTTTCCACTACGTGATCCACGGCTTCGTCGAAGGCCCATGGGGAGTGAGGTGCCACGGTGGAGGATTCCTTGATGGAGACGTAGTCCACATCGTCGCGGGCAAGGAGCTTCAGTGTTCCGTCCAGACGTCGCTGGGCTTCGTGCTCACCCAGGACTGCTTCGCCAAGGAGGTTGACGTTGAGGTGAACACCGTCCTGGCGGATCTTGGCGATGGCCGGGCCGAGCTTGGCGTCAGTGGCATCCACAATCAGGTGGCCAACCATTTCGCGGAGTACGCGGCGGGCGATCGGGATGACTACCTGCGGGACGATCGGTGCCATGACGCCGCCCACGCGGACAGCGCTGCGCATGTACCACGGGAGGAACTTAGGCACCTTGGGAGCGAGTTCTGCGAGCTTGCGGCCGGCGACCGACAGGTCCTCGGGGCGGATGACGCCGTCGACGAATCCGACTGTGAAGTCAAGGCCGTTCGGGTCCTTCAGGACACCGGCGAGGCGCTGGGCGGATACATCCACGGGGATCTTGCTGGCTTCGGTGAGCCAGTGGCGGACCAACGCGATGGCTTCCTGGGCCAAAGCATCGAACTGCCCGGAATCCTGGGTGCGCGGGGCGGTGGCATCCGGGAGTGTGCTGGTCATGGGAGCTCCTTCTGGGACGGAGAAGTTTGTTTGTTTCCATCAGTATGGATCTACAATCACGTTAGGAAAAGCGATCTTTTCTGACGAATATTCATTACCCATCCCGAACCTTTGGAGGCCGCCTTGCTGGACGTCCGCAGGCTGCGTTTGCTGCACGAATTAAAGATTCGCGGAACCCTCGCCGAGGTGGCCGATGCGATGCAATACAGCCCTTCATCGGTGTCCCAGCAGCTGACGTTGCTGGAGAAGGAGGCCGGGGTGGAGTTGCTGCGCAAAGCCGGGCGTCGGGTACAGCTGACTCCGCAGGCGGAGATTCTGGTGGCGCACACCGCAGCCCTGCTTGAAACCCTGGAGCGCGCGGAAACCGAACTCGCGGCGTCACTGTCCATGGTCACCGGAACCGTGCGGCTCGCCGTGTTCCAATCGGCCGCGCTGGCGCTGCTCCCGGACTTCCTCAGCATCATGCGGCAGGAATATCCCGAGGTGCGGGTGGAGATGACCCAACGAGAGCCTGAGACTGCCCTGTACGAAACGTGGGCACGGGACTTCGACCTGGTGGTGGCCGAGCAATATCCCGGCCACGCCGCCCCCCACCACAGCGGACTGGACCGGGTCATCCTCACCAGCGACGCCATCCGGCTGGCCACTCCCCCGGTTGGACTCGGGGGAGAAACTGTTTCCTCGCTCGCGGACACCGCCTCCATGCCGTGGGTCATGGAACCCCGCGGTGCCGCCTCCAGGCATTGGGCCGAACAGGCGTGCCGCTCGGCGGGCTTCGAACCGGATGTCCGCTATGAAACGGCCGATCTCCAGGCGCAGATCCGGCTTATCGAATCCGGGAACGCCGTGGCGCTCATGCCGGATCTTGTGTGGACCGGGCGGAGCCGCACGGTCCAACTCCTGGACCTTCCGAGCCTGCCAAAGCGAACCGTGTTCACGTCCACGCGCTCGGCCGGCCGCATCCACCCGGCAACCGCAGCGTGCCGTGAAGTCCTTGAGCGGGTAGCGGAAAAACAGCAGCAGGACGCGGAGCAGCAAGCCGACGCGGACTAGTTCCGGAAACGCAAAAGGCCCCAGTCCGAGGACTGGGGCCAAACGCGGAGAATGGGGGATTTGAACCCCCGAGGGCGTTAACCCAACACGCGTTCCAGGCGTGCGCCATAGGCCGCTAGGCGAATTCTCCTTGCTTCCGATTCGAAAGCAGATACTACTGTACCTGAGAATTTCAGCAACGTGTAATCGAGCTAATTTGCCACCCTTGGACACCCCCCGGAGAATCGCTCCTTAACGGAAAAATGGACGCCCCCAACGCGCCCATTCTTGCGGTACAACGTTGAGCTGCCGGGTCCGGCCCCTCGCTCCCAGGCCCCGCAGCTCACAACCTTGAGATTGCCCCAATCGGTGTACATACCCATGGTCCGCTGCGGTGGGATGATTTGCAATGGTTGAGACCTGTTTGTGGCCGAAGTTTATTGACAGGATGTTCCCATGACGCAGCTGCACGCGCTGGTTGTTTACGTTCCCGAGACGCATATCGAAGAGTTCCTCTTGGCAATTGGCGACGCCGGCGCCGGACGGATCGGCGATTACTCCCACTGCGCCTTCACTTCGCCAGGCACTGGCCGCTTCACACCCCTGCCTGGAGCGCGCCCCTTAGTTGGCGAGGTAGGGATTGAGGAGCAGGTGCCCGAAACCCGGATCGAGTGCGTTGTCGAGGAAGACAGGCTCGACGCCGTTGTGCGGGCTTTGCGGGCCGCGCACCCCTACGAGGAACCGGCTTTCATGACGTGGGCGGTGAACGGGTGGCGGTGACTGTGGGCGCCCACCACCCGCCGTCGAGCCTTATCCACAGCCCTTTGAGCCGATTCGAACCCCAACCCAAGTTCGGGTAAGCTTGTCGACGGCCCCTCATGTGGCGTCATCCTGTTGAACTCCCCCAGGACCGGAAGGTAGCAAGGGTAGATGGGCTCTGGCGGGTGCATGAGGGGTCACTTACTTTAACTGTCAGTCCCTATAGGTAGGTTTCACTTGTGACTGTTACAACTGCCCTGTATCGAAGGTATCGCCCGGACTCTTTCGCGGACGTTATCGGGCAGGAACACGTCACGGAGCCGCTGATGACGGCGCTCCGCAAGAACCGTGTGAACCACGCCTACCTCTTCTCCGGCCCCCGTGGTTGCGGAAAGACCACCTCTGCGCGCATCCTTGCGCGCTGCCTGAACTGTGCCGAAGGACCCACAGACACCCCCTGCGGCAAGTGCCCCAGTTGCATCGAACTGGCGCGCGGCGGCTCGGGCTCGCTGGACGTGATCGAGATCGACGCCGCCAGCCACGGTGGCGTTGACGACGCCCGCGATCTCCGCGAACGCGCAACCTTCGCACCGGTCAGGGACCGCTACAAGATCTTCATCATTGACGAGGCCCACATGGTCACGTCGGCCGGCTTCAACGCGCTCCTGAAAATCGTCGAAGAGCCGCCGGAACACATCAAGTTCATTTTCGCCACCACGGAGCCGGACAAGGTCATCGGGACCATTCGCTCCCGCACGCACCACTACCCTTTCCGGCTGGTGCCGCCCGAGCCGCTGATGCAGTACCTCGAGCTCCTTTGCCAGCAGGAGAACGTTCCGGTCGCCCCGGGCGTGCTCTCGCTCGTGATCCGCGCGGGTGGCGGTTCCGTCCGGGACACCCTGTCCGTGCTTGATCAGCTCATGGCCGGCGCCGGTCCGAACGGCCTGGACTATGAACTCGCTGTTGCCCTGCTCGGCTACACGCACGCTTCCTTGCTGGACGACATCGTGGATGCCGTTGCTGCGGCCGACGCCGCAACAGTGTTCCGCGCCGTGGACCGCGTTATCCAGACAGGTCACGACCCCCGGCGATTCGTCGAAGACCTCTTGGAACGCTTCCGCGACCTCATCATCGTCCAAGCGATGCCCGAGAGCGCACAAGCCATCCTCCGCGGCATGCCGGCGGACCAGATCGCCCGGATGCGCAACCAGGCAACCAACCTTGGAGCTGCCGAGCTGTCCCGGGCAGCGGATGTCACCAACACCGCTCTGACCGAGATGACGGGCGCCACGTCGCCGCGCCTTCACCTTGAACTGCTGTGTGCTCGCATCCTCTTGCCCAGCGCTGAGCAGACCGAGCGGGGCATCGCTGCCCGCATCGACCGCGTGGAACGGCGCCTGAATTACGCGGGCGACGGCGGCGCCCCGGCTATTACTGCTGGCCCGCCTGCAGCCGCGGCTACTACGCCCACCACTCCAGCGGCGCCAGCACAAGCGGAAACTCCTGCTGTCGCGACCGCCCCGGCGGCACCCGCTGTTTCCCGGCAAGCCCCTGTTGCCTCCCCTGCCGCGCCTGAGCAGTCCGCGCCAGCCCCGTCCGCTAATGAGCAGTCCGCTAACGAGCAGTCCGCTGACGCTGGTTCGCGGGATGCCCTCACCGCGCCACGGGTGTCCACCAACGATTGGCCCGTTGAAGACCGCCCGGCTGCCGACCGCGCACAGCAAGCTGCCGCACCGCAAACTGCTCCGCGCCAAGCGCAGCCAGGATCGACACCCGCGCAGCAGCCCCAGCCGGTTCAAGCGCCCACGTCGTCGCCGGCAGTGCCATCGGCTGATGCGGCCCCTTCCCCGGCATCGCCCAAGGCACAACCGGCACCGGCCCAACAGGCACCTTCCAGGCCCCAGGCGCCCGCGTCAGCCCCGCAGCCTGCCGCTCAAGCTCCGGCTCAAGTTCCAGGGCCAGGTGGCAGCGGCGATGTGGAGGCCCTGCGCCGCGCATGGCCGGATGTCCTGCAGACGTTGACCAAGATCAAGCGCAGTACGTGGGCGCTTGTGGAACCGAACGCCCAGGTGGCTCAGTTCGATGGCCAGGTGCTGACTCTGGCATTCACAACGGGCGGCCTAGCGGGTGCGTTCGGACGTGCGGATCACTCCGAGAACCTTCGGCAGGCGATTCATAAGACCATCGGCATCGACTGCCAGATCGTCGCGGTCGCTGGCGGCAACAGCTCAGCGAGCTCTGAGCCAAACCCAAAAGCACCTACTAGCCGGGACACTCCTGCTGCGGCAGCGCCTGCGGAAACAGTTTCGGCGCCGGCACCCGTGTCAGCCGTCGACTCCGCTTGGGGTCTCGCACCCGCTTCAGCGCCAGTAGCATCCGCACCGGCTGCCGCCCCGATGACACCTGTGCCCGCAGAAACATCCGAGCCAGCAGCGGCCACCCCTGCGCCGGCAGAACCTCCCGCAGCACCCAGCGCCTCACTACCGGCCACCCCTATCCCGGACCTTGCTACCTCACCGCAAGCGCCGGCTGCTCCGGTGACGACCGCTCCCGCGGCTGCAGAGCCCGCCGAACCTTCCGAGCCTTCCGGCGATTACTCGTATCCTGACGACGACTGGGGTCCGCCCCTCGACGAGGATGCGCCTCCTCTGGATGAAGAGCCCCCTGCGGATTGGGAGCCACCGTCGGCCTACGGCCGAACCAGCTCACAACCGGCGGCCCCCGCACCGGCAAGCCAAGCCCAGTCGGCACCCCAAGCACCGTCTGCAAGCCGGGCTTCAGCACCGGCCCAGGCCACGGCAACCACAGCCATACAGCCCCGTCCCACGAGCGGCAAAGCTCCTGAGGACCCGTGGTCGCGTGCAGTGGAGCAAGCGCCGGGTACGTGGGTTGTGGGCACGGAGTCCAACGTGGGCAAGAAACCCGCCCAAGCCGCCGAAGAAACCGCGCCCGCAACGGACACCCAGGACTACGAACCGGCTGCGGCTCAGGTTCCGGAGGCAATTACCAGTGCCTACGGCCACCCGACCAACGCGGAGCAGAACCCGAGCTCCAGCTGGGACGTCGCACCGGCATCGAGCTGGCCTGGAACCCAATCGATGCCCGCACCGGTGAGCAGCAGCGTCCCCACGGCAAGCAGCAATGCCAGCAGCGCCCCGGCAACCTGGCCCTCCTTGGCTTCGCAGCCCGAGGAGGCGCATGGTTCGGTTGCGACGATGGAGGAGGCCGCGCCGTCGGGAAGTCCCAATGGCCGTCAGAGCCTGTACCAGCGATTGACCAACAGCCCCGAAGCCCAAGCGGGCCGTGTCCAGGCACCTGTGAGGACCCAGGCTAAGCCGGAGTCGGTTCCGGAGGACATTCCCAGTCCGGAAGATGAAACGATCGAGGAATCCCGTGTCTTTGGGCGGGCTGCGGTGGAGCGTATTCTGGGCGGGAAGCTGATTGAAGAGCGCGCCTTGGACGGTTCTCCCCTACAACCCCGCTGACTCCAGCATTGAATACAAACTAACGAGGACATTGTGTACGAAGGTGCAGTTCAAGAGCTGATTGATGAGCTCGGCCGGCTTCCCGGTGTGGGCCCCAAATCAGCGCAGCGCCTGGCGTTCCACATTCTTGAGGCCGATCCTGAGGATATGAAGCGCCTGGTCACGGCCATCACCACGGTCAAGGAACGGGTGAAGTTCTGCACCGTGTGCTTCAACGTCACCGAGCAGGAAACGTGCAACATCTGCCGCGACCAGCGCCGTGACCCGTCGGTCATCTGCGTCGTAGAGGAGTCCAAGGACGTCTTGGCCGTGGAGCGCACACGGTCCTTCCGCGGCCGCTATCACGTGCTGGGCGGCGCCATTAACCCCATCGCGGGCATCGGTCCGGAGCAGTTGCGCATCCGTGAGCTCCTGACGCGCCTCAACGACGGCGCTATCCAGGAAATCATCATCGCCACGGACCCCAACCTTGAAGGCGAAGCTACAGCCACTTACCTTGCCCGCATGCTCAAGTCGATCGGCATCACCGTGACGCGGCTGGCCTCCGGCCTTCCCGTAGGTGGGGACCTGGAGTACGCCGACGAAGTCACGCTCGGCAGGGCCTTCGAAGGCCGGCGCAACGCACTGCTGTAACGGGAAGAACGTCACAGCCTCCGCGCAGCCAGCCGGTATCCCGGAACAACAACCAACGCGGCCGTTAATGCCTGCAACGCCAGGCCCGTCAGGGCTACCGGCATTGAAGGCGCACGGACGTCGCTGGATTCTCCGCCAAGGCACGGGACTTCGCGTGACGGACCGTCGGAAGCCCACTGCAGTCCGGCCAGCACCCAGCCCAGCTCGTTATCCGGGGACACCATGTCGGCGCCGAGGCTCCCCAAGAGGAGGGCCGGGTTGGCTGCCGCAAGCCACGCGACCCGGTCCGTGTGGGCAACCTCAACCGGGCGAAGCTCGCCGACGCACTCGTAGGCGGTGACGGTGCCGGAGTCGTCGCGTTCCACGTTGGCCGGGACGGACGCATGGTCCATTCCTGTGGTTCCAGGGAGCAACAGGACTGTGACAACAACATTGCCCAAGCACAGGAAGGCCACCACCGCGGCGGCCAACGCCGCGCCCGGGGCCGCCCTGGCGAAGCATCGCCGCGAACCGGCACCGATCAGCCCGAACAGTGCTACTTCGATGACAATCACGACGACGGCGGCACCGGTCAGTGCCATTGGCCCACCGTCGTTGAGGCGCACCACGAATAACGCAGCGCCGGCCATCGCGGCTAAAGCCGCACCCCTCATGGCTCCGGACAGCAGAACAACGAATCTGCGCCCGTGGGAATGACGGAAGCCCCAGACCGCACCCAGCACGGCCGCGGCAAGCGGCAGGAACAACGCCATGATCAGGTAGATGGCACTAACGGCACTGACGTCAAACCACCCGTTGGCTTCTCCTACCGCAACCACAGCTGCAGCCGTGCCCCAAGCGACGGCAATTCCCAGCGCGCAGGCCGCCCAGAACCACCACGAGGTAAAAGAGGTCCGGGCGCTCCGCCACGCATCGGCCAAGGCTGCGCCGAAATGCGCGGCAGGCCGGCCTTGTGACCCGTTCCTTGGACTGTTGCGCTCAAAGCCTCCGGGTTGATCGTCGATCACCCCGCCGATGACTTCGTATTCGGGTTCGTTGCGCGCCGGGCCCGAACCGGGTGGATGGTCAGGAACGTCGGCCATCGCCGCTCGCACTCCTCATGAATGGATGGTACGCCCGGCATGCCACCACCGATACGCCTGGGTTTCAGGGCTAGGTCCCAGCTCAACGTGTCACCATGGGCCAATGGTCTCCAGCAACGGCGTCTTCAGGCGTCCCCGCCCCATCAAGCCCGGCCCCGGTTAGGAATCGGTGTGGGACTACCCGCGCCCGCCCAGGGTAGAGCCGCGATCTGAGCGGGTTGTGGTGCGGCTCGGCGGTCAGGTGATCGTGGACACCACCAATGCCGTGCGTGTTCTGGAGACAAGCCATCCCCCGGTCTACTACCTGCCGTTGGATGCCTTCCCGGACAATGTGCTGATCCCCGTCGGCGGCACCACTTTCTGCGAGTTCAAGGGAGAAGCCAGCTACTTCACCATCACGGCCGGCGGCACGCTTGTTGAGCGTGCCGGATGGACATACCTACGCCCCACACGAGGCTTCGAAGCACTGAGCGGCAAAGTGGCGCTCTACCCGGAACACATGGATTCCTGCGAGATAGAAGGCGAGCAGGTGACCTTCCAGGAAGGCGGCTTCTACGGTGGTTGGATCACCACGAGGATCGTCGGCCCGTTCAAGGGTGGTCCGGGCACTTCGGGGTGGTAGCGATAGTAGGTGGCCGCTATATGGTCACAATTCCTGCACGGGCAGGCCACGGCGATAAACTGGGCAAATAAGCTACGCTGGCGTGCTCCAATGTGGATTTGCACGCCGCGTTCGAACCCTATTGATGCAGTGAGGGTGCGCGCATGACTATGCCCACTACCGAAGTGAAGATCGAAGAGCTCTCCAACGAGGCTGCCATTACCAAGCAGCTGATCGTTCAAAAGTTCGGCGGTTCCTCGGTTGCCGATGCTGATGGCATCAAGCGGGTCGCTCAGCGCGTCGTGGATGCGCAGAAGGCCGGCAACGAGGTTGTGGTTGTTGTTTCCGCAATGGGCGACACCACCGACGAACTCCTGGACCTCGCAAGCCAGGTCACGGACTCGGCTCCCGCCCGCGAAATGGACATGCTCCTGTCCGCCGGTGAGCGAATTTCCATGGCCTTGCTCGCCATGGCCATCAACAAGTTCGGCGCCTCCGCGCAATCCTTCACGGGCTCCCAGGCCGGCATGATTACCGACGGAATCCACGGCAAGGCCCGGATTATCGACGTCGATCCCCACCGCATCCGCACCGCCCTGGACAAGGGACACATTGCGATCGTGGCAGGCTTCCAAGGCATGAGCCGCATCACCAACGAGATCACCACGTTGGGCCGAGGCGGCTCGGACACCACTGCTGTTGCTTTGGCCGCAGCGCTGGAAGCCGACGTCTGCGAAATCTACACGGACGTGGACGGCATTTACACGGCCGATCCCCGCGTTGTGTCCTCCGCCCAGAAGATCGACCGTATCTCCAGCGAAGAAATGCTGGAACTGGCAGCTTCCGGCGCCAAGATTCTGCATCTGCGGTGCGTGGAGTACGCCCGCCGTTTCGGTGTGCCGCTGCACGTTCGCTCGTCATTCAGCCAAAACGAAGGCACGTGGGTCATCCCCGGAGCCGACGAAAAGTTCACTATTCAAGAGGGAGTTGCCTTGGAGCAGCCAATCATCTCCGGCGTTGCACACGACCGGTCCGAAGCCAAGGTCACCGTGGTAGGCGTACCGGATATCCCCGGCAAGGCAGCTGCAATTTTCCAGGTGATCGCAGATGCACACTCGAACATCGACATGATCGTCCAGAACGTCTCCACCCACGGCACCGGCCGCACGGATATTTCGTTCACCCTTCCCATCGTCGAAGGCGCCGACGCCCTTGCTGCCCTGCGTGCAGCTGAGGGCCAGATCGGTTTCGAGAGCATCGAATACAACGAGAACGTTGGCAAGCTCTCCCTCATCGGCGCGGGCATGCGCTCGCACCCCGGCGTTTCGGCCACGTTCTTCAAGGCCCTCTCCGATGCCGGAATCAACATTGACATGATCTCCACCTCTGAGATCCGCATCTCGGTGGTCACCAGCGCTGACGCCTTGAATGACGCTGTGCGCGCCATCCACAATGCGTTCGAGCTCGACGGCGATGCTGAGGCTACCGTCTACGGCGGCACCGGCCGCTAAGGCCACCACGTCTTAAAAACGGAAGGACCGGAGCATTGCGCTCCGGTCCTTCCGCAGTTACCCGGCGTTAGCGGGATGGAGCACCGCCCGGCGCCAGCAAGATCTCCACCAGCTGGGTCAGCCCTTGGGCCATATCTACGTCTTTGTCATAGAGCCACTGCAACTGCAAACCGTCGAAAGCTGCCACCACCAGTCGCGCGAGCGCTTCAGCCTCGACGTCGGTCCGCACCTCTCCGGCGGCCTGGCGCCGCTCAATGTCGACGGCGATGTCCCGCACCACGGTCTCGTAGCGGTCCTTGAAGTAGGCGTGGGAGGCATGCCCGGGATCGTTGGCCGTGGCCGAGGCCACCGCGTAAAGCGTTGTCAGTCCTGGTTCGTTGCGATTCCGCTCAGCGATGCCCGGCATGAGGCTTAACCCAACCTCGGATTCGCCGCCGACGGCGAGCGATCGCCGGTCCCGTTCAGCCAGGACCGCTGTCAGTAGTTCCTGCTTGCCCTTGAAGTAGTGGAACAGGGTGGCTTCCTTGACACCCACCAATTCGGCTACCCGTTTCAGGGCCGTGCCTTCAAAGCCCTCCGTAGCAAAAACGTCAGTTGCTGTCTGAATGATTTGTTCACGGCGTTCGGCGCCCTTGGCGTACTGGCCGCGAGCCTTGGGTGTTGACATCCGCTCAGTCTATTTGACCGAGCAAAAACCGAGTATCGCTCGACTTTTTTAGTTCAAAACCTAGTTACACTAGATTTTTATCGCTAGAGTCTTCCTTCAGGACCCAACGGTGGGTCACCGTTCACAGGAGGCAACGTGGCCCTCAATCTCAATCAGCAACTGGCAGGCGCGGAAAGAATCAGCCCGGGGCTTGGAAGCACCCCACCCAAATCAGCTTCCCGCGCCTACATCATCGGCATGCCCATAGCGAGTGCCGGCCTCTGGATGGCCGTCCTTGCCCCCGCGCTGGTAGTCCTCGCCATCAAGGTCTCGGAGATCACCACCCCGGATACCCGCGCTGGTGCACTCAGCCTCGTGGCAGGCGTCGGAGCGGCTGTCGCTTTGCTCGCCAACCCGTTCTTTGGCCGGCTCAGCGACCGAACCACGTCCCGTTTCGGGATGCGCAAACCGTGGATTGTGGGTGGATCCCTGATCGGTCTTGCAGCACTCTTTCTACTGGGTTCGGCCACGGAAGTCGGGGCGGTCCTTGTAGCCTGGGTTGTAGCACAGTTGGGCTTCAACGCAGCCCTGGCCGCTCTGGTGGCTACCCTTCCCGACCAAGCGGGCCCAACGGAACGCGGGCGCCTTTCCGGACTCATCGGCATGACGTTGCCCATTGGCCTCGTGGCGGCGGCATTCTTCGCGCAAATGTTCGAGACCGCCTTGCAGATGGCCGTTGTGCCGGGGATCGTGGGGACGACAATAGCCATTGCTTTCGCTTTCACCTTCAAGGACCGCGTTCTCACCGAAAAACCGGCACCGCTGAACGTCAAGGAAATTCTTGGTTCCTTCTACTTCAACCCCGAGGATTACCCCGGCCTGGGATGGGCCTGGGTCACCAAGTTCTTGGTCTATGTGGGCTACTGCGCCGGCCTTCTCTACCTGCCGTACTTCTTCACGGACCACTTCCACGTCGCCGAAACGCAGGTCACCAGCCTGGTCTTCCAAGCAACCCTGGTGAGCTCTGCCGGCACCGTCATCACCAGCCTTGCCGGTGGCTGGATCAGCGACCGTCTTGGCAAGCGCAAAAGCATGGTCATCATCTCTGCCCTCATCATGATGGGCGGACTTGTGGTCATCGCCACCAGCACCAACACCGGCCAAGTGCTGGTGGGCCAAGGAATCCTGGGCTTGGGCCTGGGCGTCTTCAGCGCCGTGGATGTAGCCCTCATTACCGACCTGCTGCCTGGCGACCAGTCAGAGAATGCCAAGACCTTCGGTGTCTTCAACATCGCCCAAGCCCTCCCCCAATCCCTGGTGCCTGCTATCGCCTTCCCCGTGATCGCTCTGGGCGGCTACCCGGCACTGTTCCTCGGCGGTGCGGTTGTCGGCATCATCGGAGCCCTCCTCGTCACACGTATCAAAGGAGTCAAATAAATGAATCCCACACTTTCGGCCGCTGTCACAGCACCACAGACACGAGCACCGGATGCCGAGGCGAAGATCCGCGAACTCGCCCGGAGCCTGACCCTGGAGCAGCAGGTTCAACTGCTGACCGGGGCGGATGTCTGGTCCACCCACGCCATTCCGGAGATTGGCTTGTCCCGCATGGTCATGTCCGATGGACCGGCGGGTGTTCGGGGCGAAGACTTCGATGAGCGCCACGACTCTCTCTCCTTGCCGTCGTCGTCGGCGTTATCCGCAACATGGAGCGTCGAAACGGCCCACCGCTACGGCCAGGTCCTGGGCCAGGAAGCCCGGCGGAAGGGCGTCCACGCCGTCCTGGGCCCCACCATCAACCTGCACCGCTCCCCGCTGGGTGGCCGCCACTTCGAATGCATGAGCGAGGACCCCCGGCTCACCGCAACCATGGCCGCCGGCTACGTGGCCGGCGTGCAATCCATGGGAGTCGGCGCCACGCCCAAGCACTACCTCGCCAACGAAGCCGAAACCGAGCGGTTCACTGCCGACTCCGTAGTGGACGATCGCCCCCTCCGCGAGCTCTACCTGGCGGCTTTCGAGGACGCGATCACCGAGGCCCGCGCGTGGCTGGTGATGAGCTCGTACAACTCCATCAACGGCACCACCGCGAGTGAGAACAAGCTGCTCGAAACGCCGCTTTCCTCCGAGTGGGGCTTCGATGGCGTCGTAGTGTCCGACTGGACCGGCGTACGCTCTGTGGACGCCGCAAACGCCCACCAGGACCTTGAAATGCCCGGCCCGGTAGGCCACTGGGGACCCAAGCTCCTTGCAGCCGTCAACGATAGCCGCGTCAGCCGCGAAGCGATCCTGGAGAAGGTCACCCGGATCCTGCGCCTCGCAGCCCGTGTGGGCTCCCTCGAAGGCTTCGAACCTGCGGTGACCCAGCTCCCGACGCAACTGGACGGGGCCGCCGTCGCACGTGAAGTTGCCGTTCGCGGGGCTGTGCTGGTCCGCAACAAGGGCATCCTGCCGCTGGACGCCAAGGCGCTCAGCAGCGTCGCCGTGATCGGCCACAACGCCGACGAAGCCCGCACCCAGGGCGGCGGAAGCGCCACCGTGATGCCCAAGTACACCGTCTCGCCGTTGGAGGGCCTCCGTAAAGTACTGCCCGACGACGTCACGGTCACCTACGCGCGCGGGGCTAAGGTAGCCGAGGGCATCCAGCCCTTCCCCCGCGCATCCCTGCACAACCCGGTGTCCGACGTCCCCGGAATCCGCGTGACCTTCCTCGCCGAAGATGGCACGGAGATCTCCGGCGAAGACCGCTTGGCCTCGCATCTGATCTGGTTTGGCATCGGAATTCCCGACGGCGCGGCCTCCATCCGGATGGAGGCCGACTGGACAGCCGAAACAGAAGGCGTCCACCACCTCGGAGTCGGCACCGTGGGCCACATCCGCTTTGTCCTGGACGGAACGGTAGTCTTCAACGACGAGATCAAGGACGACACCGAAGTTCTGGGTGCCGCCCTGTTCGATCCGCCCAAGACCGTCCACGCTGTGGAAACCACCGCCGGCCAGACCGTCCGAATCGAGGCCGAGTACCAACTGCCCAAGGAACAGGTCATCCCGTTCACGGCCATCCTTTTGGGCGAGGAGACCGTGGTGGCGGATCCGCACGCCGAGATCGACGCCGCCGTGGATGCTGCCCGAAACTCTGACGTAGCCGTGGTGGTTGTGGGCACCAACGCAGCAATCGAATCCGAGGGCTTCGACCGCAAGGACCTGGACCTTCCCGGACACCAAAACCAGCTCGTGGAAGCCGTTGCCGCAGCCAACCCACGCACGGTGGTGGTGGTGAACTCCGGATCTCCGGTCCTCATGCCGTGGCTCGATCAGGTGGGCGCAGTCCTGCTGGGCTGGTTTGGAGGCCAGGAATTCGGCAACGCAATCGCTGACATCCTGCTCGGTGCCGAAGAACCCGGCGGGCGCCTCCCCACCACCTGGCCTGCCGCGCTGGAAGACGTCCCCGTCCTGAACACCACACCCGTTGACGGCAAGGTGGTCTACTCCGAGGGAATCCACGTCGGGTACCGGGCATGGCTGAAGCAGGAAGCCGAGGGCGGCGCGGCTCCGGCCCTCCCGTTCGGTTATGGCCTTGGCTACACGACGTTCGAGTTCGGCAAGACCCACGCACCGCAGGTGGTCACCGCGGGCAACGACGTTGTGGTGCACGTTCCCGTCAAGAACACCGGCACCCGCACGGGTCGGGAAGTAGTCCAGGTCTATGTGGAACGCCCCGATTCCTCCGTGGAGAGGCCCGTGCGCTGGCTCGCTGGCTACACTGGGACGCACCTCGCCCCGGCCGGCACGGAGAGCGTGGAAATACTCATCCCGGCCAAGGCGTTTGCATATTACGACGCCGGCTGGCAGTTTGAGCTGGGCACGTTCCGGTTGCTGGTTGGTCGCCACTCGGCCGACGACTTCCAACAGCTGGACATCGAACTCCGGTAATACAGGGGCGAAATGACGCTGGGCGGCGGGTTTTTTTGCCCGTCACCCACGTGGTTTTCGCCACAAGCTGTGGAACTGGGGTATGGTATGGAATTTTCGTGGCATGCTGTACGTTGCATACCCGGTAACCCCCTAACACGAAGAGGCATTAAAAAGTGGCAGCCGATTACGACGAACTCCGTACCGATGTAAAAGAGAACCAGGAGCAGTCCCTCCAGGCTCTCCAGTCCGCCAGCGCTCCCACGGCCAAGAGTGTCGTGCTTGAACTGGACGAAACCGATGGCCTCGACGCCAACGGCCCCGGCGGCGAAATCGTCGCTGAAGAACTGGTCATCCAGGTCATCCCGCAGGCAAACGACGAGTTCACTTGTCACTCCTGCTTCCTGGTTCGCCACCGTTCGCAGATTGCCCGCGAAAAAGATGGCGTCGCCTACTGCACTGACTGCGAAGGCTAAGACGACTCACCACCCCGGCGGACTTACATCGTCAGGGAGTGCCGCCGTCGGGATTAAATTGCGGAAGGACCGGAGCAAGCGCTCCGGTCCTTCCGCAATTAAAACCTAGTAGCCGCCTCCCGGCCCGCTAACAGCTTTCTTGCGGCGGTGGTTGGAGATTCTGAGTTGGAGAATTCTGGCGCCGCCCGCAAGAGCAACCAGCACTCCTCCGCCTACAGCGGCAATGAAAAGTGTGGTGCCCAGGGCGAGCGTCCCTTCCAGCCCAAAGAACCGGACTGTGATCATGTCCTGGTTTTGGACGAAGAACACGATCAACACCACCAGGACCACCAAACCAACAGCTACTGCCACCCACAAAGCGGCGGTACGGGTTGGTCTGTCGTGGCCTGACGCTGGCGGGACAACACGCTCCTTGTGCTCGGAACTACCTGAATCCGGGCGGTCGGGACTGCTCGGAACCCTTGCTGCATCGTCCTGGAAACTCATTGATGGCCCCCTCTTTACGCCAGCATTTACCGTACTACTCATATAATAAGCATGCTGACTAGTTGCTCAACAGTGGCATGGTGAACTGACCCAGGTCAAGGCAGGGGAAGCCCCGAACATGAGGAAGGGCCGGAGTTCGCGGTCCGGCCCTTCGGCATTTCACGCCCGTCAGACGCTGTAGTCGGTGCTGGTTGGCCCGGGATCGTTATTCCGGACTGCGTAGTGATGACCCCCAGAGTCGGTCTCAACGTCAAAGTTCTTCAAATCCGCCTCGGAAGCGGTCTCGAAATCATCATGCTTGTGCAGCACGGGGCCGTCCGTATCACCATGGGTTGCCGGTCCAAAAACGGACTGCAGCCGCTCGGTTACGTGGACGAAGCCTTCCATTCTGCGTCCCATGTTTTCCACCTCCCTTCCTTACCGGAGAGAGAAAAGCGGCAGGGCTGGTGCGCGCCGTTCAGTGAGCTAATTTTACGCCTGTTGGCGGGAAAAGGCTCTCGCCAAGATGCTCCGGGATTCATCGCCGGATGCGGAAGGGGACCTACCGCAGGGACTTGTCATCCGGATTGCGGGGCACCACGTAGGTGCTGCCATCGGGCCGGCGGAGTGTTTCCCATTGCTGAGTCTCAGCCTGGCGTTGGGCGAGCAACTTCCTGTTTGCCTCGGTCATCTCATGGTCCAGGGAGCTGCTGTGCGCGGGGCCAAAAATTACCCGGAACTTCCCTGTCGCGCGCATGAACTTCCGTGTGTACGATTCCTTGGCCACGCGGATCGACTCCTCTTTTAGGCGGTTCAGTAACTCCATAGTAGGCTAATCATTAGTGCACTAACTAATTGACGCGTGTGCGCTAATCGATCTGGCAGCGAGCACAGGAGGCAGCCATGACAGCCATTGATGAATCCACCCGGGAGACCGACGACCTCCTCTTGGAACGCCAACTGTGCTTCGCCCTGACCGTGGCCTCGCGCAGTGTTGTGGGCGTGTACAAGCCAGTGTTGGAGCGGCTCGGGCTCACCCATCCCCAGTACTTGGTGATGCTGGCCCTCTGGGAACGAAGTCCCCGGACACTGAAGGACATCAGCGACAGCCTTCTCCACGACCCCGCCACGCTCTCCCCGCTGTTACGACGCCTCGAGGAAGCGGAACTCATTACCCGCGAGCGCGTTCCCGGTAATGAGCGGGCGCTGGCGGTCAAGCTGACGGACAAAGGTGCCGAACTCCGCGCACAGGCCACAGCTGTTCCGGGCGAGATCCGCGAACGCCTGCAGCTCAGCCGCGAAGAAGTAGCCGAACTCCACCAAGCCATGACCGGGCTGATCGCCGCCACCCAGCGGCGCAACCCCTAGCCAAGGACAGTCCCCCGGTGGTCTTCTTGAAGCGAACACGGAAACGGGCGCCACAAGTGCCACGTAAAATGGACGCAACCTAGGAGATTCCATGCGCATGCGATTTGTTCGGCCCTTGCTGGCAGTACTGGCCGTTGCCGGCCTCGCCGCATGCTCAGGCACCCCCACGCCAGGTTCCACAGGCAGCGCCAGCCAGGCGCCGTCGTCGGCTCCTTCAAGCAGCAGCCCCAGCAACACCGCAACCCCCGGCGCGTCGGCGGCCACCGGCGCGGGCAATGCCGAACTGTCCATCACACTCGTTGAAACTCCGGAGTCCGCTCCCCAAACGTTGACGCTCGTCTGTAAAGATGGCGCACCGGCGGCCGAAAGCAGCCACCCGTCGGCGGCCAAGGCCTGCACCACACTCAAAAACGGCCCCACCATCCTGAGCCCGGCCCCCACTCGGACGGACCAGGCCTGCACCATGCAGTACGGCGGCCCGGCAACAGCCAAGGTGACCGGTTCAGTGGACGGCAAGGAAGTCAGCGCGTCCTTCAACCGCACGGACGGCTGCCAAATCGCCCTCTGGGACGCCGCGAAGAGCGTCCTCGGATCAGATGGCGGCCTCTAGGCTGCGGCACCTCCCCCAAGAGCAATGGCTCGGGCTGGAGGCGGCCCATCATGCGCGCGTCGCGCGGTACGCAGATCCATATCTGGCCAGGCGCTCGGCCGGGAAAAAGCACCCCGTGGAAGACTTCCTCTTCACGTATTACACCCAGAAGCCCGGCCAGTTGCAGCGTTGGCATCCCGGCGACGGCGTGGTCCTCAGCGGCGAACGCGCCTTGGAGCGCGCTCCTTGGAAGTTCTACAGGACGCTCGACGACGCCGAGCTCGCCTCAGTGGGGCTGACTCCGGGTACGCCCGCTGTCACCTTTGACCGCGGCAGCTTCCTATCCGACCGAGCCGAGGCTGTGCGCTTTGCCGGAATCATCCTGGCGGGCACGGCCAAGCGACCGGCTCAATTCGGGTGCTTTGGGCTGCACGAGTGGGCCATGGTGTACCGCCAGGAAAAATTTGAGTTGCGGCACGAATACCTGCAGCTGAGGCTCGGCGGTGAGGGCACGGACACCGTTGTTGAAGAGAACCGCATCCGTTGCTCGCACTTTGATGCTTTCCGCTTTTACACACCGGACGCCACCCCGTTGAATGAGCTCACGCCCACCCGGGAGAACCAACGCACCATGGAGCAGCCGGGCTGCCTGCATGCCAACATGGACCTCTATAAATGGGCGTACAAACTGACGCCGGCCTTGCCGAGCGCGCTGGTGATGGACGCTTTCGAGCTGTCTTGGCGGATCCGGGCGATGGACATGCAGGCCTCCCCCTACGATCTTGAAGAATGGGGCTACCCGCCCATCAGGATTGAGACACCGCAGGGTAAGTCCGAGTACGTTGAATACCAGCGGGCTTTCGCAGCCGAATCCCAGGAGCTGCGGGTCCGTGTGCTCAAGGCAGTAGGGCCGCTCTTGGACGAGCTGAGCGGCTTGGCTGCCTGACCACCCCGCCGTCACCAGCGAAAGGTAACCATGGTCTCCGCAGAGAACAGCGACACAAACAAGAGCGAGCACGACGTCGACCTGACAGTCACGCTGACAGCGGCACCCGGCGCTGAAAGCCGGGTGTTCCATCTCCGGTCCGCCGCAGGCATCCTCTCGCCTGACCCTGACACCGTGGACTCAAACTTGCCGGACGCAACTGCGGCGCTGGCCGCCGTCGAGCAGTTCGGCGAGGAAGTCTTCTTCCCTGAGCCCCGCCCGGACCGGATCTGCACGCAGCAGTACGGCGGCCCGCAGGTGGCTGTGGTCGAGGGGTGGTTCCGGGGACGGAAAGTTCACAGCCAGTTCAGCAGGACTGATGGCTGTGAGATCGCACGGTGGAAGGCGTTGGCTTCGCTGCTGGGCAATACAGGCGGTTCAACCGGCGCCGTGTAGGGCCGTTGCCCCCTAACGTCCACCCATGCTGCCGTAGACCGCTCCAAAAATGAGGATCGCTGCCCAGAAAACGATGTTGATGCAGGACAGCACCGTGACAATCCAGCCGGCAACCTTCCCAAAGGTGGCCGGTACGCCGTTGGCCTCTGCTCGGCTGGCATTGCGGATGGCCAAGGGCCCAAAGACGATGCCAAAGACGAAGATCCCGATGATGGCGTACGTGGTGGCCTTGGACTTGAAGTTGGCACCCTCAAGATCCGGGAAGTAGAACGGCATGCCGTCCTGCTCTACATACGGCTGCTGCGGATAGGGCTGCTGGCCATATGGCTGCTGCGGATATGCCTGCGGGTAAGGCTGGCCGGCGAAAGCGTGCTGCCCGTTCAACTGGTGCTCGGGTTGCGGTTCGGATCCTGGCTGCGACATGCCGGCCTTTCGTTGCGAATCATCGTGTGGGAACTGCTTCGAACCTATTATCGGCGTTACCGCGCACAGCAGTGGCCGGCGGGAATCCCCGCCGGCCACTGCTGTTACTGAATCAAAACAGACCTAGCCGGCGTTGTTGCTCTGCGTCGGCTCGTCTGCGCGGATCTTGCCGCCGCGCTTCTTGTCTTTCTTGTCCTTCTTCGGATCCTCGTCATCCGGCACCACCACGGTTCCGCCCGGGTTGACCAGGACGGTGACGAAGCTCGGCTCGCTGGTTCCTGCGAAGGACAGGCGACCAATGTAGGAGCCGGGCTGCAGGTTCTTCCAGTTCAGTGAGATCTGACCGGTCTTGCCGTTGGCGAGGCGGATCGGGTTCGGCGTCACAGTGGCGTTCCCCTGGTTTGCACCCAGGACGGCAGCATCAACGGTGGCCTTGGTGGCCTGGTTGTTGGGGCTTGCGTACAGGTTGGCGTAGACGTAGTAATCGCCTGCGGCGGGGTTGGGGACAGACAGGGTTTCGCTGGCGGACGCTGTCGCAGCGGGCAGTTGCTGACCGGATGGGGTCACTACCAGCATGTCGAAGTCTGCGGCCTCATTGGAGGAGATCACTGAGAACTTGGCAAGCGCGCTTCCCTCGCCGACGGTCACCTTCTTCACGTAGTTGGACGCATTGGTTTCTCCGGCAAACGGTCCGGGAACCAGTTCCACTGCCGAGGAATCAGCCTTGGAAAGACCGTCAACCGTGACTCCTACCGGCAGGTTGGTGCCGGAGGTGATGTTGATGGTTCCGGAGCCGTTGGGACCCGTCCCGGTGAAGGTCAGGGCCTTGTCCGCGATGATGGACTGCGGTCGGACTGCGATCGGCGAGGTGACGGTCTTGTTGGCACCCTGCCAGTTAAGCGAACCCATGGCGAACTTGCCCAGCTCGGCGTTTTTGTTTTCGAACTGAACCTTGAACGTCTTCTTCTCACCGGGAGCACCGAAGGTCAGCACTGAGGGGGTGACCTTGACGTTGACACCTGGGACGTTCACTGACGCCCGGTATGTTCCCGGAGTCACTGCCGTGAGGGTACGCGTGACCTCGATCTTGCCTGCCAAGTTGCCCAAGGCGAAGGAAGGTACGTTCATGTCGCGTGCCTGGGTGGTGCCCAGTCCCTCCATGCCAAGGTCCATGCCGGTGCCCTGGATGAACTTGAGGTAGTCCTCGGTGGTGGCGTCGTACACCAGGCCCGGTGAGAGGACCTTGGCAGGATCAACCTGACCGGCGCCGGTGGCGAAGACGTCCTTGTTGACGGCGCCGTTGGCCAGCTTGACCGGACCAGCGGTGGTCATCATGGCGGACTTCACGGTGGCCGGGGACCACTGCGGGTTCTTGCCCAGGATCAGTGCGCCGAAGCCGGCAACGTGGGGTGAGGCCATGGACGTTCCGGACAGGAAGCCGAAGTTGTCTCCAGCGGTTCCGATCGGGGAAACACCGGCGAGGATGGCGACACCGGGAGCGGACACGTCAGGCTTCAACAGGTCCGAGTCGGTAGCAAGCAGCGGGCCGCGCGAGGAGAATCCGGCAATCTGCGGCTGCGCTTCGGCTGGCAGGCCCGTGGTGTCGCGGTTCAGCAGGGAAACGGTAATGGCCGGGTTGGCCGTGACCTTGTCCTTGATGGTTTGCGTAGCGGGCGGGTTCACGTGGACGGTGGGGATGACGTGCTTGTCCGTGTCCAGCGAGGAGTCAGTCAGATTCACCAGGATCATGCCAACGCCACCGCCGCGCAGGACCTCGGCGCTCTTGGCGGTGCGGTCAACAACACCACGGTCGCAGACAACAACCTTGCCGGCTACCTTGGCCGGGTCCAGGGACCCCGGGGCACACAGCGCCGCGTCGCCTGAGCCGCTTGCGCCATTGGTGGAAAGCACGACGCCGGCCCCGCGAACCTCACGGTTCATGATGCTCGCTCCGCGGAACTTGCTGCCATCTGAGAACTCAACAGTGCCCTGAAGCTCCTGCGAGAACGACGTCGCAGCCACCGTGGTCAACCATGGTGCTCCGTGGTTCACGGTGCTCGCGGTCGGACCGGAGTTGCCGGCCGAGGTGGCCACGAAGATCCCTGCGGAGGCCGCTGAGAGGAAGGCCAGGGAAACAGGATCCGTGGTGGACGTGGTTGAACCCGAGATGGAGTAGTTCAGCACATCCACGCCGTCCAGGATGGCCTGCTCGATCGCGTCCACGGAGGAGGAGCCGTAGCAGCCGCCCGTGGCAGGATCGGTGTCTTCCCAGCAAACCTTATAAACGGAGAGTTTTGCGGCGGGTGCGACCCCGCTGGTGGTTCCGAAGCTGCGGCCGTCCACTACGGCGTCGACGTTGGCGTTGCCCGCCGCGGTGCTGGCCGTGTGGGTTCCGTGGCTGTCCACGTCAACGGGAGAGATGACTTCTTCCGGTGCGCGGTTTTCCGGCGGAACTGTTTCCAGGAAGGCGTCTGCGAAGTAGTGGGTGCTGAGGACCTTGGAGTTGCAGGCGCTGCCATCGTAATCGGCACCGGTATCGATGCCGGGCTGGCATTCGCCCACGAAGGTATCGCCGTCGGCCTTGAGCATGGCGATCTTGCCGTCAGCGGTGCGGTAAGGAACGCCTACCTGGGGGTTACCCACCAGCGGGCCAACGGGCTCCCCTGCAAAGAAGGGGTTGGATGGGGTGTAGCCGGTATCGATCACACCAACTACGGTGCCTTTGCCGGCGTTGTCCTGTCCGCCGTACTGCGTAGCCCAGGTCCCGTTGGGGCCGCTGAGCTTGAGGAAGTCGGTGGTGGAGTAATCCGGGGCGTACTGCGTATCCGGTGCAACCATGAGGACCTTGGGATCCTTGGCAAGGTTGATTGCCTGGTCCGCCGTGAGGTTGGCGCTGAAGCCGTTGACGGCGGTAGTGAAGTCACGTTTGATCGTGACGTTTTCCTGCTTGGCGACTTCCTGCTGTTTCTGCTGGAGGTGCTGCTGGTATTCCTTCACCTCGGCGCTGTCGGCGTCGAGCTTCTTGCCTTCTTCGGGCTTGGTGGGCGCGAGGCCCGACGTGCCGCCGTCGTAGGTAGCTGCAGGCTTCTCGGCCAGGACCACCATGTACCGGCCGTCCTTATAGGCGCTGGGGTCAAGGTTCTTCTTGGCCACGCCCGCAACATTCCCGGGCGTCTCCGGGGTGGGAGCGGCCTGGGCCGGCATCGCCATGGACGAGAGCAGCAACGGCAGGCCTACGGCGAGCGCCGCAGCCTTCCGGAGTCCCCCGCTTCTGACGAAGCTCTTTCCTTGTGATTTCACGAGTGGTTGCACCTTTCACTGAGGGAGGACCAGGCTCCATCGCCCAGGCCTGTCAACTTTTAGTTGGTTGAACCTTTGACAGTTCTTGTCAAAGCCGCGCAACCAGCCGAGTCACAGAGTACCTAGTGAGAGCCAAATATGACATACAGCACATTTCAAGAATTTTGTCTTGTCATAGAGCCGGTGATTCGTCATGAAACTCAGGCGTGCCCGGTAGCCTCGAATGCGTACCACCGAGCCACCTTGACGCAATGGAGCCGCCGTGAAAATCCTCATCCCCGACACCATCGAACTGGACCTGTCCGGACTTTCCGTTCCCGGGAAAGAGGTGGCGGTGTATCAGGTGGACAAGCCCATCCCCGGCGAGCATCGGGATGCAGAGGTGATGGTGGCATGGCGGAATACCTCGGAGAACCTCACCGACGCCGCCCGCTCGATGCCTGATCTCAAGCTGGTCCAGACCCTCGCGGCAGGCCCGGATTCAGTGCTGGCAGCCGGCTTTGCAGACAACGTAGCCATCACTTCCGGCCGCTCACTTCACGATGGCCCCGTGGCCGAGCACGCGCTGGCATTGGTTTTGGCAGCCGTGCGCCGCCTGGATGTTCTGCAGGAGTCCCAAAGGGCTGGCACCTGGAACCAGCCTTACAACGCAGCACAGTCGGACCCGGCAACGGAACAGCTCTACACGCTCGACGGCGCCAACGTCACCATTTGGGGCTTCGGTTCCATCGCGGGACGGCTGGCTCCCCTGCTGGCCGCCTTGGGCGCGAACGTCACCGGCGTCGCCAGCTCCAAGGGTGATCGCTACGGCTTCCCCGTGGTGGCTGACGACGAATTCCACCAGGTCCTAGGCACCACGGACGTCCTGGTTTCCATCCTGCCCGCTACCCCGGAAACTGCTGACGCCCTGAACGAAGAGGTCCTCCGGGCCCTCCCGGACACTGCCATCTTTGTCAATGTTGGCCGTGGCGCCACCGTGGATGAAGACGCCCTCCAGGCAGCGCTGCAGGAAGGGAGGCTGCGGGTTGCCGCCCTGGATGTCACCAAGGTTGAGCCCCTTCCCTCCGACTCCAAGCTGTGGGATGCACCGAATCTGATCATCACGCCCCATGTGGCAGGCAACCGCCCCAAGGGTGCGGCCAAACTGGTCATTGCCAACATTGAAGCACTCACGGAAGGCAGGCCGCTGACCAATCAGGTTGCAGGCTGACGCCAGCCGGATTGCGGGCTGACGCCTGACAATTAGTCGGTACTTATCATTGCCTCCGAATAGTAAGCATGCTTATGGTAGGTGGGTCCGGGGTGGCCAGCAGAGGGTTTCCACCCCAAACACGCAGCATGAACAACGTGAGGAATCGCAATGTACCTGCACACCCAACTTCTCATCAACGAAATCGCCGCTGACGAGCCCGATCCAGCCGCAGCAAACGCCCTCCAGGAAGGTCTCGGCGGACAATTCGGTGAGATGCGCACCATGATGCAATACCTGTTCCAGAGCATGAACTTCCGCGGGGACCCCGCTTCCAAGCCCTACAAGGACCTCCTCCAGGGCATCGGAACCGAAGAGATCAGCCACGTGGAACTCATTGGCACCACCATTTCGCAGCTCCTTGACGGCTCACCGCGCTACCAGGGCAAGAAGAACGATCCCGTGGACGAACCCGGAGCAAAGGGCGCCACTCCCCTGAACATCGCACTGGACCACAGCAACATCCACCACTACCTGGTGGGTGCGCAAGGTGCACTGCCCGTGGATGCCGCAGGCAACCCCTGGAGTGGTTCGTACGTTTACAACAGCGGCAACCTGGTGCTGGACCTGCTCTACAACCTGATGCTCGAATCCACCGGCCGGCTCCAGAAGTGCCGCATTTACGAAATGACGGAGAACAAAACAGCCCGTTCCACCATCGCGTACCTGATCGTCCGCGACCAAGCGCATGAGAATGCTTATGCAAAAGCGCTGGAAAGCCTGGGCGTGAACTGGGGCAAGGTCCTTCCCATCCCCAAGACCAACGCGGAGCAATTCCCGGAAGTGAAGAAGCTCCTGGACAAGGGCCTGCAGAGCATCCAGTACACCTTCAGCGCTGACAACTTGAGCGAGGCCGGCAAGCTCTTCCGCGGAGCGTCCCCGTCCAACGACGGCACCGAGCTAAGCACCGACGTCATGCCTGACGGATACCCGATCACCATTTCCCCGGAACGCAAGGAAGAGTTTGCGCCAGGGTTGGACCCGGAGCTCCTGGCTTTGATCCAAGCCGTGGCCGAACAGGAGCTGCAGGACGCCAACAACCCCAAGGGCGGCTAACCCCACACCGGTCGGCTAATAGCAGTAGATAGCAACCGCACAAAAAAGGTCCCCGCTTCCAACGAGGCGGGGACCCTTTTGTTCGTCAGAAAATATCAGGAGTGCTCGTACGTCAGGCAGTCAGCGGCTTCGCGCCCGGGGCCCACCTTGACGTCATGTGCCTCGCACATGAGGTTGTTGTTGTGGACGCACTCGGAACGCTGGCAGGCGCCTACGTGGGCAAGGACCTTGGGAAGGCCGCCCATGGCGTTGGTGTCAATGAACGTTGCGCAGGAAGCGTGATCCTGGGTTCCGCCGATGGTGATTCCAAAGGCTGTGCAGCCATCGTGGTTGAAACCGCAGCTGCCAACGCTACAGGCGGATACTTCGGCAATGTGTTCGGTCATTGTTCCTCCTGGTTTGGATCTGAAAGGTACTGGGACAGAGCCCCTCGTGTACTTCCAAACTACGCCGGAATTACGACATTTAACCGCTTTGAATAGCGCATTTGTATGTGCCCTAATCTGCGTCATTCCGCAGGAAATCTGCTGTTTTTAGGGCAGGTTTCGCTTACTCGGAGTGCGGAGGGCATCGCTGATTTTGGCACGCGTTTCAGCGTCAAGCGGAGCGGTCACCCGGCTGTTCCGGGCGGCGCGGTCCGCCATGACCTTCTGGATGACCATTCGACCCAAACCAGCAACAACAGCTGCAGCCACAACGCCCAGCACCATCGATCTCGGTTTCTCAGCCATGCCGCAATCCTAGTGACGACGGCCACCCGGGGAAAGTGCCGCCGTCGAGCCGTCAGTTGGGTCTTTTTACCCCGGTGCGGCGGGGTGCCCTCGCACAATCGCGCTGAATAGGGTATGTGCGCCGCTCCCGGTAGAATAGGTGTGCAAGCTCGCGGAGCGCCCCCCATGCCGTTCAAACATTGCAGTTCACAACCGTGTTTAACCCTGTGTTCAAGACGCTGTTTGAATGCGGCTGAACGGCGTGAGACGGCACCTCCGCGGCAGCCTTATTTAAGGTTCACCCAACTCACGCACAGGAGTTACCGGATGCCCCGGATCGTCGTTGACGTCATGCCCAAGCCCGAGATTCTGGACCCCCAGGGGAAGGCCATCGTGGGTGCTCTGCCCCGCCTCGGCTTCAACAGCTTCAGCGCAGTCCGCCAAGGCAAGCGTTTTGAACTGACCGTCGACGGCGAGGTGACCGACGCTATCCTGGCCCAGGCCCGCGAAGCTGCCGAGACCCTCCTGTCCAACCCGGTGATCGAGGATGTTGTCAACGTCGAGGTCGTCGAGGCCTGATATGACGTCGATCCCCCTGATTGGCGAGGCTGTAGCCGTCGCCGCAGAACCCCGCTTGGCCGGCGCCAAGATCGGCGTCGTCACTTTCCCCGGAACTCTTGACGACCGCGACGCCGCCCGTGCAGTGCGGCTTGCAGGCGGCACTGCGGTGTCGCTCTGGCACGCAGACAATGAGCTGGGCGATGTTGACGCCGTCATCATCCCCGGCGGTTTCTCCTATGGTGATTACCTCCGCGCCGGTGCCATTTCGCGGTTCGCACCGCTGATGTCCAAGATCATCGATGCCGCGAACTCCGAGGCGAGGCTCCCCGTGTTGGGCATCTGCAATGGTTTCCAGATCCTCACCGAATCGCACCTGCTGCCCGGTTCCATGATCAAGAACGACCACCTGAAGTTCATTTGCCGGGACCAGACGTTGCGCGTGGAGAACGCCAACACTGCCTGGACCGTGGACTACACCGACGGCCAGGAAATCATTGTGCCGTTGAAGAACCAGGACGGTCAGTACATCGCTGATGAGAAGACCCTGGATGCCCTTGAAGCTGAGGGCCGTGTGGTCTTCCGCTACGTGGGCTTCAACCCGAACGGCTCCCGCCGCGACATCGCCGGCATCTCCAACGCCGCCGGCAACGTGGTGGGCCTCATGCCGCACCCCGAGCACGCTGTGGAGACCGGGTTCGGTCCCGAGTCACTCGATGGGGCTCCCCGCGACACCGACGGACTCGGTTTCTTCACCTCCGTTTTGACCAAGATTGTGGGAGGCGACAAGTGACCACGGAAACCACCAAGAAGTTCAACATCGATACCGTTGAGCACGCTGCCAAGACACCGGACACGGAACTCCCGTGGGCCGAGCTGGGCTTGAAGCAGAACGAATTCGACGAGATCGTCAAGGTCCTTGGCCGCCGCCCCACCGGCGCCGAGCTGGCCATGTACTCCGTCATGTGGAGCGAGCACTGCTCCTACAAGTCCTCCAAGAACCACCTCCGCCAGTTCGGCGAGAAGGTCACCGAGGAAATGAAGAAGGACATGCTGGTTGGCATCGGCGAGAACGCCGGCGTCACCAACCTGGGCGACGGCTGGGCCGTGACGTTCAAGATCGAGTCCCACAACTCGCCGTCGTTCGTTGAGCCTTACCAAGGTGCCGCTACCGGCATCGGCGGGATCGTCCGCGACATCATTTCCATGGGCGCACGCCCGGTTGCCGTCATGGACCCGTTGCGTTTCGGTGCAATCGACCACCCGGACACCGCGCGCGTCATGCACGGCGCCGTTGCCGGCATCGGTGGCTATGGCAACTGCCTCGGCCTGCCGAACATCGGCGGCGAAATGGTCTTCGACTCCGTCTACCAAGGCAACCCGCTGGTGAACGCCCTGGCCGTTGGCGTCATGCGCCACGAGGACATCCGCCTCGCCAACGCTTCCGGCAAGGGCAACAAGGTTGTCCTGTTCGGTGCACGCACCGGCGGCGACGGCATTGGCGGTGCTTCGGTGCTGGCCTCGGAGTCCTTCGATGACACCAAGCCCTCCAAGCGTCCGGCCGTCCAGGTGGGCGACCCCTTCGCTGAGAAGGTCCTCATCGAGTGCTGCCTGGAGCTTTTCAAGGGCTCGCTGGTTGAAGGCATCCAGGACCTCGGCGCCGCAGGCATTTCCTGTGCCACGTCCGAGCTCGCGTCCAACGGTGACGGCGGCATGGAAGTAGAGCTGACCTCGGTCCTGCTCCGCGATCCCACGCTGACCCCGGGCGAGATCCTCATGTCCGAGTCGCAGGAACGCATGATGGCCGTGGTCACCCCGGAGAACATCGCAGCGTTCGAGGCTGTTATGGACAAGTGGGCTGTGGAGTACTCCTGGTTGGGTGAAGTTACCGACACCGGTCGCCTCATCATCACCTGGGAAGGCGAAGTAATCGTCGACGTCGATCCCCGCACCGTTGCCCACGACGGACCGGTCTACGACCGTCCGTTCGCCCGCCCGGAGTGGCAGGACTCGGTGCAGGCCAACTCGTTCACCGGCTCCGTAGAGGACGCCGGCCGTCCCTCGGCTCCCACCGAGCTGGCTGCAGCTGTGACCGAGCTCGTTGCATCACCGAACATGTGCAGCAAGGCCTGGATCACCAAGCAGTACGACCGCTACGTTGGCGGCAACACTGCCATGGCGTTCCCGGACGATGCCGGTGTGGTCCGCGTTGACGAGGAAACCGGCCTGGGCGTTGCCTTGGCCACCGACGCCAACGGCCGCTACACCTACCTTGAGCCGTACCAGGGTGCACAGCTCGCGCTGGCTGAGGCCTACCGCAACGTTGCCACTTCCGGCGCTGTTCCCATGGCCGTCAGCGACTGCCTGAACTTCGGTTCCCCCGAGGACCCGGATGTCATGTGGCAGCTCGCCGAAGCCATCCGTGGCCTCTCCGACGCCTGCATGGAGCTCGGAATCCCCGTCACGGGCGGCAACGTCTCCCTCTACAACCAGACCGGCACCACGCCGATCCACCCCTCCCCCGTGGTGGCAGTACTGGGCAAGCTCGACGACGTCGCACGCCGCACGCCGTCGGGCTGGCGCGAGGACGGCCAGGCCATCTACCTGCTGGGCACCACCGCAGCAGAGCTGGACGGTTCGGAATGGTCCAACCTCCGCGGACACCTCGGTGGCTTGCCGCCGAAGGTGGACCTCGCAGCCGAGCGTGCCTTGGGTGAAATCTTGATCAACGCTTCCCGGGACGGCATGGTTGACGCAGCACACGACCTCTCCGAAGGTGGCCTCGCGGCTGCTTTGGTCGAGTCCTCACTGCGCTACGGCGTCGGCGCCCGCATCGCCCTTGAAGAACTCATGGAGCGCGACGGAGTGGACCTGTTCACAGCCCTCTTCTCCGAGACCCAGGCCCGGGCAATCGTGTCCGTGCCGCGCTCGGAGGAAGTCCGCTTCAAGGACATGTGCACGGCCCGCGGCTTCGCCCACCTCCGGATCGGCGTTGTTGACGCTGCCGGTGGAAAGCTGGAGATCAACGGCGTGGACGAGCTCTCCCTGGACGCTCTCCGCGAAGCACACGAAGCCACCCTGCCGAAGTACTTCGGCTGATCTTCCCCGCTTAAAGCAACGCGGGGTCACTTATGGCCCGATAATCCCCTCGGGGAGGGCCATAAGTGACCCCGCGTTGCTTGTTAAGCCGGCCGGGTCCGCAGCCGAGCCAATTGCTCCGTGAACTCTGCCGCCGGCATCGGCCTGCCAAAGTAATACCCTTGGCCGCTCGCGCAGCCGATGCTCCGAAGCGCTTCTGCCTGCTCGGCAGTCTCGATCCCTTCCCAAACACCCTCCAAGCCACAGGAGCGGATGACTTGCTGGATCGCGGCCAGGAAGTCCAGCTGGGAAGGATCCGTGCCCAGGTCCTTCACAAACTGCCGGTCCACTTTCACCCTGTCCACCGGCAATTTCCTTAGGTAGCCCATGGACGAGTAGCCGGCACCGAAATCGTCGATTTCAAGTCCAACACCAAGCCTGTGCAGGCTCGCCAGGGTGTAACGGTCCAGCTCGTTGTTGTGGATGATGGCACTCTCGGTGAGCTCCAGCACCAGTGATTCCGGGGCCAGGCCTTTCTCCGCCAAGGCTTCGCTGACGTCGTCCACGAACTCCAGGCTTTGAAGATCGGCCGCTGAGACGTTGATCCTCATGGAGAAGTCCTGGTGTGCGGTGGCCTTGGCCTCCCGCCACTGCTGCAACTGAGCTACGGCCGTGCGCAGGACCCACCTGCCCAATTCCGCGATCTGCCCGGTTGCCTCGGCCACGGGGATGAACTGGTCCGGCATGATCAGGCCATGCACGGGGTGTCTCCACCGCACCAAAGCCTCGCAGCCTTCGATCCTGCCGCTGGCGAGCTCCACGATCGGCTGGTAGTAGAGGACCAACTGATCCGAACGGATGGCATCGCGGAGTTCTCCCACTACCTGCCGCTGCAGCAGCCGGGCGTGCAGGGTTGCGGGGTCGAATACCTTGAGTTTGTTCCTGCCCTCGTTCTTGGATTCTTCCATGGCCAGATCGGCCTCTTGCAGGAGGTCTTCAATGCTGTGATGCGGCTCCGCGGTGCGCAGCCCAATGCTTGCCCCGCAGCGGATGCTGTTGTTCCCGAGATCGATGTTCGGTTCCAGCGCGGCAAGGATGCGGTTTCCGACGGCGGCGGCCCGGTTTTGCGGGGTGGCGGGCAACAGCACAGCGAATTCGTCGCCGCCCAGGCGGGTGACGACGTCGTTCTCTCTGATGGCCGACTGTATGCGCATGGCAACGGTGACCAGAACTTGCTCCGCTGCGGCATGGCCCGCAGAGTTCTTGAGTGCTTTGAAACCGTCCAGATTCAGGAGGAGGAGTGCCGGCGGGACGGCGCCCTTGGCCGCAGCTTCCTGGGCGTCGATGAACGCATCCACCAATGCCAGGCGGTTGCCAAGCCCGGTGAGTGCGTCGGTGAGCGCCTCCCGGCGCTGTTCATACCGGGCCTGATGGAGTTCTACCATCAAGGCCTGGACGTGCTGCTCCAGTTTCTCGATCCTCGAATCAGCGGATATCAGCCTGTGGGGCTTCGTGGCACTCACGACTCTTCCAGGCGTCGCAACGTTGAGTCGGCAACAGCATGGGGCTTGGAGACAGGGTTGCGGCGTTCGTCCAGGAAGATCCGGTAAGAGGCCACGTCCAGCCTGCCATCCGGCTCAACCTTGTTGCCGGCACGGTATACATGGGTGATCCAGGCGCCTCCGAGGATGGCCTCAATCCATGCATCGCATTCTGCGAGCGGGAGGTGTACCCGGGTTCCGGTGTTCCTGCGGTGACCGGCAATGGAAACTGTGATGCAGCTGCCCAGGAGGCCTTTGTCCGCCGTGAACCAGGCGAGGCCTTCGACGTCGGCCACTATGGTCAGGTTCGCGTTGCTTTCCTCTACCGACTGAACGGGACCCATCCTGACTGACCGGCGGTCAGCGTTCAGCGTGGTGGCTGTTCCGGCTTTGTAGGGTGGGCTGGTGATGTCATGGCGGAACGCGGACAGTTCCTGGGTGTGCTGGATCTGGATCCGGGTGGTGAGTTCGTTGAAGGTCATGATCGTGCCTCATCCGCTATAGTGGCCGCCTGAGGGCGGTCGGCTCCTACAATCCTGTTTCTGCCCAGCGCCTTTGCGCTGTAAAGGGCTGCGTCCGCTACCTCGATCATGAAATTGAGATCGGCGGACGCGGGAATGCTTGACGTGACTCCGTAGCTGATGGTTGGGTACACCACACCCTCCGGCGCCGGCAGTGCTGCCATCCGGTGGCTGATTTCCGTGGCTATGTCCTCTGCCCGGTCCTCCGTTGCCCCAGGCAGGAAGAGGACAAACTCTTCCCCTCCATAGCGTCCGATGAGGTCCGTGGACCGGACCGAGGCGGTGCACGCTTCAGCGAAAGCCCGCAAGGCCTCGTCCCCGGCTCCGTGGCCGTGTTCGTCGTTGACGGCTTTGAAGTGGTCCAGATCGGCCAGGACAACAGCTGCGCCCGAACCCGTGGAGTGCAGGCGGTCAAGCTCAGTGGTTGCGAGGTCAAGGAAGGCTCCGCGGTTGAGGAGTCCCGTCAGGTGGTCACGGGTGGCACGTTCCCGGAGGCCTTTGATGAGTTGGTCACTGGTCAGGGCCGTCATGCTGAACGAAACGGTGACCAGCAGGACCATGGATATCAGTGACGAAGGTCCCGGCCCAAAGTAGGTGAGGAAGGCGTGGCTGGCCGGTCCTTCCATCGCATAAACCATCCAGCGACCCAGGTAGTAGGCGGCCAGCAGGCCTGCGGCTACTGAGAGGGCTTTGTGGACTTGGGAGTGGGAGGACTTGATGAACCAGAGGTTGTAGGCGGCCAATGCTATGCCCAGAGTCATCATGGCCAGGTAGACGAAGCCTCCGGACCAGACGTTGTTCCCGGGGCTTTCCAGAACGGATGCGATAGCGGTGACGGCGGGACCAACAGCCAGCTGCCACGGTGCGGCTTTCCGGTCCCGGAGGGTCTTCGCCCCGGCCCAAACGCTGAAGGCGCCTGCCACTACAAGGACATTGCCTGCGGGGTTTGCCCACCCCTGGTGGGGGGTTCCGTTGAGGAGGAAGGCGGCGTTGCCCACCATGAACTCGAGCAAAGCCAGGCTCCACCAGCCTGCGTACGGCGAGCGCGTGCGGTGGAAGGAAGTACAGAACAGCATCAGGAGAGTCACGGTGACCACGCCCAGGGCTACCCTCACCGAGAATGCGTCGAGCTCCATGCCAACCCCCTCAGCTGGTCATCCTTCGCTTTGAGTTCAGTCTCCCGGGGCTTCCTCAACCTCAATGCTGCGTTTGCTCAAGATTGACTCAAGATGCGGTGAGGTGGTGCCGCCATCCCGTACCTCGGATGCCTGCGGTGATAATGAACCATGTGGATCGGTTGGATTGAGTTCGACGTCCTCTTGGGCGATGTCCATAGCCTCAAGGAGAAGCGCTCGCTCCTTCGGCCCCTGGTGGCCGAACTGAAGCGGCGCTTCGAAGTTTCTGCTGCCGAAACCGGTCTACAAGACCAGCACCGGAGAGCACTGGTGGGCGCCGCTGTGGTTGCCCCGGACCAAGCGCACCTTCAGCAAGTACTCGACGCCGTTGAACGGTTCGTGGCCGCCCGGCCTGAGTTTGAGCTGCTGAGCGCACGGCAAAGGGAGCTGCACAGCGAGGACTAGCTACTCCTAGTAGCCGATGACGGCCAAGCGGGTGGAGTCCTGGTGCGCATCGATGGCCCGATGGGCTGCCTCAAGGCTTCGGCTGCGGAGGGCGTCAACAATCAACTGGTGTTCGCGGAGAACATCACCGGCGCGGTCTGCGCCTTGGCTGACAGCCTTGACGCCGATCCTGAGCTGCTTTTGCCGGAGGGAGGCATAGAAATCAGCCAGGACGGGGTTGCCGCCTGCACGGACCATCAGCGTGTGGAATTCGGTATCCAGTTCGATGAACCGTGCCGGATCCTCCCGGGCTTCCTGTTGCTGGTCAATGACTTGCTGGAAGGCATCGATCTGGGCATCGAGCATGGTCTCCACGGCTGAGACTGCCCACTTTTCCACGACCGCCCGGGCCTGCAGTATGGCGCGGACATCGGGATCCGAGATGGGCGGGACGTAGGCACCCTTGTGAGGGACGCGTTTGACGAACCCCTCCGCTTCGAGGCGCAGCAGGGCCTCCCGCACGGGCGTCCGTGATGTACCAGTGGTCTTTGCCAGGACCCCTTCATTGAGGAAGGTTTCTTCCTCACGGGGCAGGGCTGCGATGTAGCTTTTCATCCACTGGTAGGCCACTTCTGGCTGCGACTGTGCAGTGGGAGTCATCTGGATCATGCAGAGCCTTTCTCGCCTAGCCCAGTATACGAGTTGCATTCGAAACGTCGGGAGTTCCAAAAACTTCTGCTTCAAATATAGACAGGTTGTATACAACTCGTCTACAGTCTACTTAGTGACACCCCTCACGCCCTGAAATCTCCCCGCAAAAGGACCCCACAATGACCGAACTGAAGAAAGCAGAACTGAGGCGACAGAAGCACTCGAGCTTGCCCGTCGTTGCTGCTTCGAGCCTCGCCGGCACCGCCGTCGAATGGTATGACTTCTTCCTCTACGGCACCGCGGCCGCGCTGGTATTCAATAAGCTCTTTTTTCCCACTGATGATCCGTTGGTGGGCACCATGCTGGCCCTCGGAACGTTCGCGGCCGGCTTTCTTGCCCGCCCCATCGGCGCCATAGTCCTGGGACACCTCGGCGACAAGCACGGTCGTCGAGCCACCTTGGTTGCCAGTTTGATGCTCATGGGCGTGGCCACCACGCTCATCGCGTTCATCCCCTCCTACGCTGCCATTGGGGTTACCGCGCCATTGCTCCTCCTGCTCCTCCGCCTGATTCAGGGATTTGCCCTGGGCGGGGAGTGGGGTGGGGCCGTCCTTCTCGTCTCCGAACACAGCAACGAAAGCGCCCGGCGTGCCTTCTGGGCGTCCTGGCCCAATATAGGACCACCCCTCGGCAACCTGATGGCTGCCGGCGTCCTAGCCATACTGGCCGCCACCATGCCGGAGAGCGAGTTCTTGGCATGGGGCTGGCGGATCGCGTTCGGATTGTCTGCCCTGCTGGTGGTCATTGGCCTCATCCTGCGGCTCTACGTGCAGGAAACCCCGCTGTTCAAAGAAGCACAGCGGAAGCGCGAGGCCGAAGGCAACAAGGAACGCAAAATGCCGTTGGCCATCCTGTTCCGCCGCAATTGGCGGGAAATTCTCATCGCAACCGGCAGCCGGATGGGCGAGAACGCAGGCTTCTACATCTACTCGCTGTTCATCATCACCTACGTCACCCAGATCATGGGGCTACAGAGGCAGACCGGCCTCACCGCCGTCATGATCGGGCAGGGTGTGGCCGTCGTCGCCATTCCTATCCTGGCTCTATACGCGGACAAGGTGGGCCGGAAGCCCATCCTGATCGGCGCGTCGATTGCCACCATGGTGTGGGCCTTCGCGTTCTTCTTCCTGCTGAACACGGGCCAGCTGTGGGGCATCATCGCCGCTGCGGTAGGTGGACTCCTGATCTTCGCGGCCTACAGCTCGGTCATCGGAGCCTTCTTCTCGGAGCTCTTCCCCACGGATGTGCGCTACAGCGGAACGTCGGTCTCCTACAACCTTGCATCGCTGATCGCCGGTTCGCTGTCCCCCATCATTGCCCTGGCCCTCTACAGCGCCTTCGGCACCGGTTATGCGATCGGAATCTACCTCGCCGCCATGGGCTTGATCTCCATGGTCTCGGTGATGTTCGCCAAGGAAACCAAGGGCCTGCGGCTGAGTGACCTGGACGAGCCCACTTCTGAGAGTAAGGAACTTCCATGAAAATTGCACTCGTCCAGGTGGCCAGCCCGGACTCCGAAACCCGTGAGGAACGGATCGATCGTGTAGAACGGATCCTTCGGGGCATCACCGGCGCAGAACTGATCGTGCTCCCGGAACTTTGGAGCGCCGGATACTTCCATTTCGACCAGTACCAGGCACTGGCAGAAACGCTCACCGGGCCCACAGTGTCCATGTGCTCACGGGTCGCCGCAGACCTGGGTGTCCATGTCCACCTCGGCAGCATCATTGAAGCCCACGAGGACGGCCGGCTGAGCAACACCTCCATCCTGCTGGGACCGGACGGCAGCGTGGTCCACACGTACCGGAAAGTCCACGTGTTCGGCTACAAGTCCAAGGAGGCGAGCCTCCTCACCGCAGGCTCGTCACTGCCCGTTGTCCAACTGCCGTTCGGTGCCGTTGCGGGCATCACCTGCTACGACCTCCGCTTCCCCGGTTTGTGGATGGAGCTGAGCACCCGGGGCGCGGAGATGGTCATCGTCCCAGCAGCTTGGCCTGCAGCGCGACGGGAGCACTGGCGCCTGCTCACCACTGCACGGGCCGTGGAGCACCAGATCTTTGTGATCGCCTGCAACGCCGCTGGCAGCCAGGAAGGTGCCGAGCTCGGCGGCCACAGCAGGGTTGTGGATCCGGCAGGCAATGTCATCGCCGAAGCGGACGCCGGCGAAGCCGTGCTCATGGTGGACATCGACCCGCAGCAAGTGAACACAGTCCGCACCGAATTCCCCGTCATCGGCGATCGCCTCGCCGCATACGACACCCTGACCGTCTAGAGGAGAACCATGGAAACAACAAGGCAAGTCCCACTCACTTTCAGGGTGGTGGGCACGGACAAGACAATCGTTATCACCAACTTTCACGCCGTAGTGGCCGGTTATACGGGCCGCGACCCCAAAGCGGTCCAGCATCACATCGACGAGCTCGCAGCGATCGGCGTGGCTCCCCCACCGGAGGTTCCCATGTTCTACCGGATGGACTCGGACCTGTTCGAGACCACCGGAGAGCACGAGACCTCGGAAAATCTCACGTCAGGCGAGATCGAACCCCTCTACATCCGCCATGACGGAAAGTACTACCTCGGCATAGGCTCCGATCACACTGACCGGGACATTGAAGCCCTGGACATCGGCGATTCCAAGCGTGCCTGTCCCAAGCCCGTCGCGGGCGAGGTGATCGCCGTCGAATCCCTGGAGGACCTGGACCTCGACGAGTGCCTAGCTCGTTCATGGGTTGACGGCACCCTGTACCAGAAAGGTTCGCTGAGCGGCCTGCGTAAGCCGGCAGACGTCGTCGAGCGTCTTCTGGCTCGAACAGACATCGGCGACGGCGATTTCATGTGCCTTGGCGGCACCCTGCCCCTACTGAACGGGAAGTTCGTTGATGGAACTTCCTGGAAGTTGGAGCTCTCGTTGCCGAATGGGACCACCATTGAACATAACTACAAAATCAAGAAAGGCTCACTTCGATGAGAACCGGAAAAGAGTACCTGAAGTCCCTGAACGACGGCCGGACGGTGATCCTCGACGGCGAGGTAGTGGGCAACGTCCTGGAACACCCGGCGTTCGCGAAGGTTGCCCACACCATGTCCGAGCTGTTCGACATCGCAGCCGACCCCGCCAACGGAATGCAGTTCCATTCCGAGGAAATCGACGGACCCGCAAACCGCACCTTCGCCGCGCCACGCACCCAGGAAGAACTGGTCCTGCGCCGCCAGGCCATTGAAAAGTGGGCCAAGCACACCCACGGCTGGGTTGGCCGCAGTCCCGATCACGTGGGAACGTTCTTCGCCGCGTTCGGTTCACACCCGGACGTCTTCAAGAACGATGAGCGTGACTTCGCTGGCAACGTGGAGCGTTACTACAAGAAGATCCTCGCCGACAACCTGTACCTGTCCTACGCCATCATTCCCCCGCAGGTTTCCCGCGCAACCACAGCGTCAGGATGGGAAGGGGAATACTTGCAGGTCGGCGTCGTACGCGAAACCGAAGAGGGCATCATTGTCCGAGGTTCGCAGATGCTTGCTACGGGTGCTGCCATTGCCGATGAAGTCTTTGTCACCTGCATCAAGCCCCTGGGCCCGGACGACGTGGACTTCGCCGTCAGCTTTGCCATCCCGGTGGCAACCGACGGACTGAAACTCTACTGCCGCCGTCCGTTCGCTCCAGCCGCCACCAGCGACTTCGACTACCCGCTGACCAGTCACTATGACGAGCCCGACGCGTTGGTCGTTTTCGATGACGTGCTCATCCCTTGGGACCGAGTGTTCATCAACCGGAACATTGACACCCTGCGCCGCCAGTTCTTCGACACCGGCGCCCACGCCCTGGGCAACTGGCAGGCCCAGATCCGGTTCTCCACCAAGCTGAAGTTCATCGCGTCCGTTGCCCGCAAGGTCACCCAGGTGAACGGCACGGACAAGATCCCGGGCGTCCAGGAGAAGCTCGGCGAACTCGCCGCGATTGTCCAGTCCGTTGAGTCTGCTGTCCTGGCCGCCGAATACACGGCAACAACGGACGACGCCGGCATGAGGGTTCCAGGAAAGAGCGCACTTTACGGTGCCATGGGCCTGCAGTCCGAGACGTATCCGCGAGTGATCTCGATCCTCCGCGATCTGGTGGGCGGCGGCGTGCTGCAGTTGCCCTCCAGCATCGCGGACATGACCAGCAACGTGACCCGACCGGACATGGAACGCTACGTCCAGTCCCCCGGTGTTGCCAGCGAGGAACGCGTCAAGCTCTTCAAACTTGCCTGGGACATCATCGGATCCGAATTCGCCGGCCGCCACCAGCAGTACGAGATGTTCTACGCCGGTGCTCCGTTCGTGGTTCGCGGTGCCTACACCTACCGGAACTACGGCTACGACGCCTTGGTTGCGGAACTGGACACGTTCCTGGGTTCCTACAGCATCGAGAGCACGGTCAATGGGACCGGCAACGTCATGGAAGGGGCATAGCCATGGCAAAGCCCGAAGTAGAGTTCACCCCCGTATCCTCAGTGGACTTCGCACCGTGCAACCCGCACATCGAAGGCCTGTCCGAGGCAATTCTTACCCGGGATTCGGACAACGACAGCGTCACCCGGATCCTCAAATTCGAACCAGGTACGGACACCTCCCCCAATGGGGTCCTCACCCACGATTTCTGGGAAGAAGTGTTCATCTTCGAGGGCTCCTTCGTGGATCAGCGCCTCGGCAAGACCTTCAAAGCCGGCGACTGGGCAACCCGCCCTCCCGGAATGGAACACGGACCGTGGGTCTCCGAAAACGGCGCCAAGATGTTCGAAGTCCGGTACTACACGGAAACGGCACAAACGGAGCGGAGTAACTGACATGAGCCTGGCACCAGCCTTCACCATCCCCGACGCCATGGGAATGCGCCGCGCCATGGGCCGATTCCTCACCGGCGTCGCCGTGGTCACCACCCAGCACGAGGACGAGCAGTACGGGATGACCATCAGCTCACTGACCTCCATCAGCCTGGAACCGCCCATCCTGATGATCTCGCTGAACTTCTGCACGCGCACCGGTGAAGCACTTTTGGAGAGCGGCAAATTCGCAGTCTCCATCCTCGGCGCAAAGCAGGAATCCGTGGCCCGGCGTTTCGCTGTCCGCGGCGGGGACCGCTTCGGCGACGGCGACTTCGACATCACGGACAGCGGTCTGCCGGTCATCAAGGGCGCCCTCGCCCAGGCGGACTGCAGCGTAGTTCAGCAGTACGACGTCGGTGATCATCAGGTCTTCTTCGGCCAGGTCACCACTTGTCGGGACCGGGACGGTGAGGTGTTGGCGTTCAAGGCCGGACGCTTCGGCTCGTTCAGCGACTTCGGCCATGCCGAGATTCCCTGGATGTTCTGAGGAGAAATGCATAAAAGGGCGGTGCCAGGCTCGTTGAGTCCGGCACCGCCCTTTCCAGCTATTCGATGGTCAGCTCACCCATGCGGTCCCAGCCGCTGCCTTCGAACTGGCGGCTGATGATGTGGGGAGTCTCCACGAGGGCTTGCGGCATGTCTGCCATGGCCTTCTTGAAGTGTGCGCTGTTGACGTGGGCCTCAGCGGCGTCGTCCTGGAAGGCTTCCACCAGGACGAACTCGTTGGGGTTATCCACACTGCGGGACCAGTCGAACCACAAGTTGCCGGGTTCTTCGCGGGTCGCCTTGGTGAAGTCGGACACCAAGTCCAGCCAGCGCTCGGACCAATCGGGCTTGACGTTGAACTTGACCACAATAAAGATCACGGGATGCTGCCTTTCGTTGCACTACGGAATCCGTTCCATCCTTCCAGAATTAAAGCCCGACGGCGGCCCGCACCGAAAGGTGAGGACCGCCGTCGAACGCTGTTGTGGCGTGGTTGTGCTACTTGGTGACTCTTACTTCGACGTGCCCTGAGAGACGGAGCCCTGCAGCTGGCGCTGGAAGATCACGTAGACAATGAGCACCGGAATGACCGTGACGCTGACCGCTGCGAACAGTGCGCCGTAGTCAACTGCGTAGCCCATCTGGCCGGCGAAGGCCGCGAGTTCCTGGGAAAGGACGCGCGGACCGGCGGCGTTGATGGATACCGGAATCAGGAACTGGTTCCACAAGCCCAGGAAGTTGAAGATGGCAACCGAGGCGAGGCCCGGCTTGGCCATCGGTAGCATCACCTGGAAGAACGTCCGCCACTCCCCTGCTCCGTCGAGGGCCGCTGCTTCAGTGATTTCGTGCGGCAGCGATTTGAAGAAGGAAAACAGGAAGAACACGGTGAACGGGAGCGCGAAACCGACGTACACCAGGATGAGTCCCGGCAGGGTGTTCAGGAGCCCCATGTTCTTCAAAACGAAGAACAACGGCACCATGGCGAGGAAAATCGGGAACGTCAGCCCGGCGAGCATCAGGTAGTAGATGGCCCTGCTGCCCGGGAAGGTGTAGCGGGCCAGGACGTAGGCGCACATGGCACCGAGGACCATCACGATCACCAGGGCCACGGCCACAACGATCACGGAGTTCAGGAAGGCGCTGCCGATTCCGGCTTCGCTCCAGGCCTTGACGTAGTTGTCCAGCTTCCATTCACCGGGCAAGGCGAACGGCGAAGCGAAGATCTCGCTGGACGTCTTGAAGGAGGACATGAACGTCCACAGGAGTGGAAGGATGACGATCAGGGTCCAGATGGTCAGCGCGGTGTGCGAGACCGCTCCCACCACCTTGTCACCCGGCGTGGTTCCCGGGGTCCGCGGCTGGAAGTGCAGTGACTTCATTTCCGGGGTTGAGACTTTGGTTGTCATTAGAGGCTCACATCCTTATCGCCGCCGGTGAGCCGATTTACCAGGAACACCAATCCGGAGAAGATCAGCGTGGCAATGGCCAGCACAACGCCCATGGCACTGGCGAGACCGAACTGTCCCTTGCTGAATGCCGTGAAGAACAACTGTTGCGCCATGACCAGCGTGGAGTTGTCCGGACCACCGCCGGAGTTCAGTGCGGCCATGTAAACGAACGCGTCCAGTGCCAGGATGCCCATGTAGATGTAGGCGGTCTGGATGTTGTCGCGGATCAAGGGGATGGTGATGGACACGGCGGTGCGGAAGCGACCGGCGCCATCAATCCTGGCGGCCTCGAAAAGTTCGGCAGGAATGCCCTTGATGCCAGCCACGAAGAGAACCATGTAGAAGCCAACGAAGCCCCACACAATGACGAACATGGTGGCGATCATGGCGGTGTTCTTGTCACCCAACCATGCAAAGTCCTTGAACTGGTCCAAGCCGAGGCCGGTCAGGATGCCGTTGAGCAAACCGCCCGAGGGATCGTAGATCTGACCCCACATGATGCCGATCGCTACTGCGGGAATGGTGTACGGGAAGAACGAAACCACGCGGTAGAAGCTGGAATTGCGCAAACCTTTGATTTGGCCTTTGCTGCTCCCGCCTACGGTAACCAGCGAGGCAAGCACCAGGCTCAGGATGATGGTGATGATCGGGAGGAAGATGACCAGGAGGATGTTGTTGGACATCGCCTTCATGAAGATGTCATCGGTAAAGATCTTCACGTAGTTTTCGAGACCTATGAAGTTCTGGTTGGGCGAGAAGCCGGACCAGTCCGTCAGTGAATATCCGAATGCCTGAATGAACGGCCAAATCACGAACAACAGGTAGATCGCCAACGGCAGTCCGAGGAACACCGCGAAGAAACTGACCTTGTCCCATGTCAATGGCTTACGCCGCCGCCTCACCACTTGCAGTGGGGCCTTCGCCGGAACGACGGCGGCCAGGCCGTCGTCGTTCCGGCTCTGCTGAGTTTTCACTGAGGTCACTTCACTTCGATCTTCTTGACCGAGCTGTCGTTACGAACCTTGTCGGTGATGTTCTGCAGCGCGGAGGTGAGGGTTGCAACGTCCGACTTGCCGTCCAGGAAGGTGTTCCAGACAACCAGCTGGTCCTTGTTGGTGCCGTACAGGTCAATGAAGTTCCAGGTGTAGATGTCTTCACCGGCATCGCTGAGCATCTTCGTCTGCGAAACCAGAGCGGTGGAACCGAAACCATCGGCCGGGACGGTGTCCTTGACGATGGTGGGAGCCAGCTTGGTCTTGGCGAAGTTGGTGGCAGCTTCCTTGGAGAGCATAATCCGGAGCAGTTCCTTGCCACCGGCGGCGTTCTTGCCCTGCGACGGGACGATGTACGGCTCACCCGCAGCGCTGTGAAGTGCTGTCTGCGGCATCTTGGGGCTGGCGCTTACAGACGGGGCCGGGGCACCCATCATGTTGAAGCCGGCCTTGGTCTGGTCCTTCATTTCGTTTTCAATCCAGGAACCCGACGGGTAGAACACAGCTTCCTGTGCGTTGCTCCACTGCGCCTGGGCGGCCGTGAACTGGGTGCCGGAGCCGCCCGGTTTGAAGAAGCCGGCCTTGACGATCTTGTCCATGGCAGCGAAGACGGACTGGATGGCCGGGTGCGACCAGCAATCGGCTTTGAGGTTCTCAAGCGCCAGGCGTACGTCGTCGCCGCCTTCCTTGATGGCGGAAGCGATGGCCAGCTCCTGGTAATACGTGGCCGCTTCCTTGCCCCAGACGAAGAGGTACTTGCCCTTGGCTTTGGCCTGCTCGCCCAGGGTGTACATCTCATCCCAGGTCTTCGGAACGGTCCAGCCGTTTTCCTTGAGCAGGGAGTCGGAGTACCACACAGCGTAGACGGTCAACACGTAGTTCAAGGCGGCAAGCTTGCCGTCAAAAGTGCCTGGAGCCAGTACGCCGGTGTACAGGGTGTCCTTGATGACCTTGCCCTCAAGGTTCTTGGCCTCCACAACGCTGGTGAGGTCTTCAAGCTGGGCAAGGATGGTGCTGAAGCCGATGGCCTTCGCGCCGGAGTTATCGATCAAGTCCGGCGGGTTGCCACCGACGAAACGCGGCTGAAGTTCCTGCGCAATGTCCGTGGACGGAGAAATCTTGGCAGTGGAGCCCTCATGCGTCTTCTCGAAGATCTTGCCGGCGAACTCGACGTAATCGATGCCGTAGCCACCCTTGAAGATCACGGCGTCCAGGGCAGCCTTGTCAGCCATGCCGAACGGGTTGGTGTCGGAAACGGTGCCCGTGGGCCCGGTGGTAGTGGTGCCGCCGCCTGCGGCGCAGGAAGCAATGGTTCCCCCCATGGGCACGAGCACGGCTGCTGCGAGTGCTCCGCGCAAGAATCCACGGCGACCGACGGACTGGTGCTGAACGTTCATTTCTAAACCCTCCAGTGACTCGTAGTGCCCGACCGTTGCGGCGGGAAAGCCGTTCAGTCAGACAGTCTGGGCTGGCGCTCTGGCAGCACCAACCTTCTGTGACATAATTCACCAGGAATGATCGAAAATCAATCTTTCTTGGTACTTTCGATCAACATTTGTCAAAGCGTGATCTTTCTACGGACCACCTGCGAGGGCCTTTCCGCACTCCGTAATCGCATCCCGGGCCACAACCCCTTGCCGCTCGGTTCCCAGTGGTACCGCCATTCTTCGGCCGAGTCGGAACACTGGGAAGGCTTCGGTGAGGCGCTTTTTACGCTGCAGAAACGAGCCGTGGCTTGCGTGCAAAACAATCATCCAGTGCTCGGGGCGCTCATCACGGACGGTGGAGGCACATTTGAGGGCTTCGGAGGTCAGCTTTTTCTGATCCAGCATCAAACCGCTCCTGACCAGCGCGTGGCTGAGGTCTTTAGGTATGCAGTATCAATCTAGTCCCATGTCAGCGCCGTGGGGAGGGGTTTGAGGGCGTGTCAGTTGCCCTGCGGTTTCGCGAGCCGGGCCCAGCCGAGTTGCTCCTGCTGTTTGCGGCTCAGCGTGGCCACTACCAGGTCGTAAGAGTCCTCCACCATGTCCCGGATCATGCCGTCAGAAAGGGCCCCATCCAGGCGGACTCCGTTCCAATGGGTTTTGTTCATGTGCCAAGCACCTGTGATTTCCGGGTTCGCCGACCTGAGTTGTTCGGCCAACGCCGGCTCGCATTTGAGGCTCACCGACCAGTTCTCCGGGTCCATGGAGGACATCGCGAACATCTTGGCCTCGTGCCGCGCCCCACCAGCGACGGCGGCACGCACCTTGAACACGGAGGTTTCGGGGCCGAACGGGAAGTCTTCGAACGCGCCGGGGAAGCTGAGGCAAATTTCGCGGAGGGTGGGAACATCCATGAGGAGAGCCTACTGGCGCTCCGGGCCGGCGGTCACGCCCCTCATCAGGAAGCGAGCGCCTACGCCACGCCCAGGAAGTCTTCCAGCAGCACCACTTCAAGCCCCGCAGCCAACTGGGCGGCACGGAAGGCCGCGAGGTCAGCTGCGAACTCAGCCCGGAAGTGCATGAGTACAATATCGCCGGGGCGCAGCGAGTTGCCCACCTGGTAGTCCATCTTCCCTGCGTTTGCCTTTGCTTCCCACGTGACGATCGCTTTCATGCCGGCGTCAGCCACGGCTTTGCGCATCACGTTGGAGTACGCGCCTCCCGGGGGACGGAAGAGGGTGGGACGGCGGCCGTAGTGCTGGAACGCGTACTCCTGCATGCCCACCATGTCATTCAACTGCTGCTGATAACCCCACTGCCGCACCATGTTGATGTTGTGCGTGACCGTGTGATTTTCGATCAGGCTGCCCTGGGCTTGGAACGCCTTGAAGAACGCAGGGTTGTCCGCCACGGTGTCCCTGGTGAGGAAGAGTGAGGAGGGGTAGTCGTACTCCGCCATGAGCTTGATCGACTCCGGCGTTTTGATGTTGCCGTCATCGATGGTCAGGAATACCACCGGGTGCTTGGTCTCGATCTTGGTGATCACCGGCGCCAGCCCGCCAACAATCGGCGGCAGTTGATAGTCCGGGATGAACGTGCGCCGGATGCGCTTCGTGGCGGTGGGCGTCGGCGTTTGAGAAGCGGACGACGTCGGAACCTCGCCTCCGACGGCCAGCGCACCATTCGGGCCCGGCACCTCGGGCGAGGCCGCAGCGCCACTGGGCGTCTGCACCGGCGTCGAACCTTCAGCGGCACTGCACGCTGTCAGGCCAGCCACCACGGACGCGCCGAAAACACTGAAAACGGCCCGCCTGCTGGGAGTGGAAAAAGGCACCGCAGAATGGCCGCCGAACATGGTTGTCCCCCAAAGACTTAAGAAGTGATTCAGCTGCAATCTAGCAGAGGAATCGGAATAGCGGTCACAGGCCGTAGTGCCAGCCTTCGCGTGCCGGGCAGGAGTTGACCACTACGTCCAGTCCGGCGTCGCGGGCTCGCTGTACGGCGTCGTCGTCAAAGACGCCCAGCTGAAGCCACACGGCCTTGGCGCCGATCGCTATCGCTTGGTCGATGACTGCCCCCACAAGTTGAGAATTGACGAAGCAGTCCACAACGTCGATGGGGTGCCTGACCTCGGGAATCTCCGCCAGGGACGTGTAGCCCTTTTCTCCGTGCACGTCCTCCCCCTTGAGGTTGATGGGGATGATTTCCATGCCCATCTTGTCCCGGACGTAGAGGGAGACGTCATACGCGGAGCGCCATTCATTGGTGCTGAGGCCAACAATTGCCCAAGTGCCCTTTGTTCGCATCAACCTCTCGACGACGGCCGGATCGTTGACATGCATCATGACCCAAGCCTACTAGGCCCCACCGGAGCGGCTTTGCCGAATATTGTGCATCTTCTCAACAGCGCTGACTTGGGCAAGCGGGCGCCGGCTCAGCCGTGGGCTTCTGGGAGGAACAAGCGCGCCGACTGCACTGGGCGGCGGCCGAGCGTCGAGCTGCTAGCGATCGCCGCGTTTCAGCCACTGCTTCCATTTGTCCGCGGACGTCTGGGCTAGCTGCTCGGCCTTCTTGTTACTCAGAGCCGGAGGCAGGTGTCCTGGGTTTGTGCCATCCGCCCCGGGCAGGGTTTTTGCAGGCTTCCCGGCACTCCCGGCACCTTGCAGCGAAGCATCAGGCCTGGCGGCTTGCTGCTTCTCTTCCTTGCCTGAGCCGGGCTTTGCCTGCGGGCCAGGGGTTGGATTGGGCGCAGTATTCGGCTTTGTAGCACCGCCGGGTGTCGCATTACCGGGTTTGGCACTACCGGGTGTGGCACTGCCGGGTGTGGCACTGCCGGGTGTGGCACTGCCGGGTGTGGCACTGCTGTGGGCGGGGCCGGCGGCAGGCTGTTCCGAAGGTTTAGCGGGTGCTTGAACCGCGCCAGGTACTTGCGGCTGCGCGGGCGCCTGTACCTGTGCGGGCGTTTGGCCCGACGCGACGCTGTCGGGCACCGGTATGGATCCAGCGCCTGGCACCGGCGGAATCGCTGCGGGGTCCGCCACCGGAGCGGGTTCGGTGACGACACGCGGTGCGTCGGGAATCGGCAGGACGGGCGCGGCTGCTGCTGGCTGTGGCCGGACGTTGCGCAGCAGCTCATCCAGGAAAGATGGGTTCCGAGTGAACCCGGAACTTGCGGCAGCAACTCCACTGACGCCCAGACCCATCGCCGCCACCACGACAACACTGATTACCGCTGTACGGTGTTTGTGCCTCCAGCGGCGTTTGCTGACTTCATCATGTGGGCCAGCCATCATGGCGGAGAGCTCCGCACCCGGAGTAGGGGCTGCAAGGTTGGCGAAGGACCCCATTGAGAGGAGCGCACGCCGGACGTCGGGCGAGTCGGCGGCATCGGCGTCGAGCAGCAGCTCGTCCACGATCGCTTCGCGTTCGCTATCCCTGTATGTCATGGCGCCACGTATTCCTTTACAGCCGAATGCTCACGGAGCGTAATAAGTGCCCGCCGCTGCAGTTGTTTCACTGCCCCGGCGGATTTCCCCATGATGTCGGCAACCTGCTCAACGGTCAGGCCTGCCACGATGCGGAGGGTCAAGACCTCCCGCTGCTCGTCGCCAAGGTAATCCAAGAGATTCATGACCTCCTTGGGGGCCAAGAGTCCCAGAGCTTCCGTCTCTGCGGAACTCACTTCCCGAGTATCGCGCTCGGGTTCGAACTCGTGCTGTTCCGGCGCCCTGCTTTGCTTCCTGTGCTCATCCACCATGCGGGCATGAGCCACCGAGAAAATGAAGGTCCGGAGGCCATGTACCCCGCCGCTGATGTCATCCAACCGGGGCAGGACGGCAAGAAACACATCCTGCGTGACTGCTTCCGGATCTGGCACGCCTTTGGCCGTCAGATAACCGAGAACCTGGCCGGCGTACGCCTGGTAGACGGCGCCAAACAGTTCCGCGTTATTGCCCTTGAGTGCATGTAGCGCTTCATCGGTCAATGCGTCGGTCACGGGAATGAGGCTTTCGATCGGCGGCAGGTCCGTTGCTTGGGCCTGGACATCCGCCTTGTCACCAACGGACGACCCCACCAAGGGTAACCGCTCGGCCCGGCCTTCCATGGAAGGACCCGCTGGTCCTGCAAACACCCTCGGGACCAAACCACCCCGGGTCAAAGTCTCCCCGAGACAAGCTCCTACGAGACCAGAACCCCCGAGACAAGGAAGAGCCGAGCTGGAACATGATGGGGGACAAATTCCAGCTCGGCCCTTTCAATGACGTAATCGTCACGGCACCGCAAAGGGTTACGCGGGGTTCAAACTTTTTCCAAAAACTTTCTAAGAGCCCGTTTTGGGCAGGCGTCACCAGAATCTGTGGCGGGTGTTTAGGTGGTGGCTGTCTACGTGGCGGGTGTTTACGTTCTGGAGGGCTGATGCCCGGGCAGGGGCGGGGCCTTGGATTGGTATGTGTGACCGGTTGGGGTGCGGATTTCCAGTGGGTGCCCTGGCCCGTGGAGGGATTTGGTGGTCCAACCGGGGTTTTCTTTGGTGTGGTTGCAGGCTTCACAAAGTCCGGCGCCGTTCGCGATGTTTGTTTTCCCTCCGGAGCGCCACGGAATGACGTGGTCAATGTGCCGGATAGGCGCGTCGCAATAGGGGGTGCGGCAGGTGTCGTCACGGGTTTCGATGAAGCGCCTAAGCCTTGCCGGGAAGAACCGGGCCTTGGAGTCACTGGTCAGGAGTTCTCCGGTGGCCGGTGCTGTGTAGAGCCGACGGAGCCAGACATCGAACTCCTGGTCCTGTGCTGCCTGGTCTTGATCCAGCGCTGCGTGTTTTGGATCCTGTGCTGCCTGTTTTGGATCCTGTGCTGCTTGTTTTGGATCCAGTGTTGCTTGCGGTGTGGCGGCTGACCGTCCCATGCTGGTCGGCGGCCTTAAGCTCCCGGCTTGCCCCAAGCCGAGAAGTTCCCTTCCCCATTCCGCCGGGACGATTCCGTAACCCTGCAGCCGTGCTGGTTCGCTGTCCCCTTGGAACAGGGTCCGGTCCGTCATGACCAGGTCCAGGTTAATTCCGGAGAACCCGCCCGGAGTTCCGGTGACACATTCGACCAAGGTGTCAGCCATAACCTGACCACGGCCCCTGATAACCCCGCCAGTCTCTGCTTCCCCGGTGGAACGGGCCGAATCAGCCGCCCGGCTCAACGCGGCATACACCGCCACACCCTGGGCGACCGGCAACAGCGCGGTCAGGTACGTCATGGTATCCGGCGCCGGACGCAGCTCACCGTCCGCTCCGCGGCGGCACGGCTGGCCCGCCCGGCCACCGACCGCGGATCACGACGGTACGCGGCAGCTTTCGCCGCCGCAACGATCGCCTTATCGCCCTTCCCGTCAAAGGTCCCGGTATCGGGGGCAAGTTCCTCATCCACTGCACACCGGTCCTCAACAGAAAGGCACGCGGTCTCCTTCACCAACAACGTAGCCCGCCACTCATTCAACTGCCCGGACTGCAGAGCCGCCAACGTCCGTGGCATCTCCATCACCAGGGCCTTCGCCAAACCCAACAACCTAGACCCGCGGTTCGGGGACTCTCGACGCGCCAACGCCACCTGAGCACCCACCCCCTGACCACGCTCCGCCGCAGGAACACCAGCCTCAGCCTGCTCGGCGCGCTGAGCAAGATCAAAAGCCACAGCAACCCGCGCCTGCAAAGCCGTGATAGCCGACTTCATCTCCTCCAGCACCCGCAACTGCTCAATCAAGTCACCACTCACCGTCCTCGCCGGAACAGTGGCCTCTAGAGCCGTGCCGGGCTGAGCAGTATTTTCCAGGCAGGCAGTATGTGCCAAGCGGGCTGTACTTGCCAGGCGGGCTGTACTTGCCAGACCGGTACTATCTGCCGGACGATCACCGCGCACAGCGGCGTCCAGGGCGGGAACGCGGGACGTCGGGCCTTGAGGCGAGGCAGGAACGAGGGCATCCGGTACCACTGCCCTTGCCCGAGTTCCCCGAATCCGCTCCATGTATAAACCATGTCAGTGGGCACCGACATTTTTAGGTGCCGGCAAAATAGTTGCCCGGTAACCACCAGACAACCACCTCATGACACGAGGATTTCCCGCAGCAAAGCAAAGCAGTAAGCTCCCCGCATACCGAAGAGCTACTCCGGCGCCTTCGTGGGGGCTTCATATCCGTAGGGGATCACTGGAACCTCAGCATCCAAAGCCCCGGCAAATACCCGCGCCGAAACCAGGCTTCCGCCATGGCCTGACAACTTCACGTGAAGCTCTGATGCTGTGGTGACCGGCAGTTGGTGGATTCGCCGGTTGCCCACGGTCATCCCATCAAAAAGATCCACGCCTTCGGCAGACACCACATGGTGCGTGATCCGCTGCCCCGAACTGAGGTTTTCCACCAACTCCAGATGGTTGAACGTGACCGCAGCCGGGAAGCTCAGCCTCACACCGCCGTCGTGATGTCCCAGTGTCGCCTCAACCGCACTGGAGAAGCGACGGTCAAGCTCAGCCTTCCACTCCTTCAGAACCAGAATGTCGCCGTCAGGAATGAGTCCTCGGGTATCCGGCGGCACGTTCAGCAGAAGGTTGACGCCCATTCCCACCGATTGGTAATAGATGGCGAGCAGATGCTCCACGGATTTTGGTTCGTCATCCGGGTGCCAGAACCAGCCCCGGCGAATGGAGACGTCGCATTCCGGCGGCAAATAGTGTTCGGCGTGCAGACCGGAGCTGGAATCGGTGTACTGGGTGTCGGACGTGCGGTCCACAACGTAGTTGACGGGATCAGACGCCAGCCCATTCTCGTTGCCCACCCAGCGAATGGTGGGCTGGCCCATGTTGAAGATCATGGCGTCAGGTTGGTGTTCCTTAACAACAGCGATGATCCGGTCCCAGTGGTACTCGCGGCCCACCGAGCCCGCGCCGTCGAACCATAATTCCATCAGCGGACCGTAGCCCGTGCAGAGTTCCGTGAGTTGTTGGACGTAGAAGTCGTCGTAGGCGTCGGGATCGTCATAGGAGTCGGCGTTGCGGTCCCACGGGGACAGGTAGAGACCCAACCCGATCCCCTGCTCTGTGCAGGCGTCGGCCACCTCCCGGACGATGTCTCCCTTTCCGGCGCGTCATGGCGAGGATGCAACGGAGTAGCCGGTGGTGGCCGTCGGCCAGAGGCAGAATCCGTCGTGGTGCTTGGCGGTGAGGATGAGGTACTTGGCACCTGCCGCTTTCGCCGTGCGGACCCAACTGCCGGCGTCGAGTTCTGTCGGGTTGAAACTCGACGCCGGAATGGTGCCGTCGCTCCACTCCTTGCCGGCGAAGGTGTCGATGCCGAAGTGGATGAAGACGCCGCATTCGAGCTGCTGCCAGCGGAGCTGCGCCGGTGTGGGCGCAAGCTGAGTCATGGGGCGGGTTCCTGTCCGTGGATCAACCACTGGGCCGTGCGGATGATGGCTTCGTCTCCAAGCTCTGTTCGCAGGCCAGCGATGTCCGAGCGCGTCACCGCTGCGCCTTCGAAAAGGCTCACGATCGCGGTAGCAATAGCGGCATGCTCAACCTCCGGCAGGTCCGGCCTTCCCCGCCGCACCACCCCGCCGACATGAGCTGCGTACAGCGCGTAGAAGCTCCTCAGCGCATCCGCCGCTGGCTGGTCGGCGGAGGCCACGGCCCAAATTTCCAGGTGCATCTTCACGTCCTCGAGGGCTGAGTGCTCGTGGAGCAGCGCCGTCAGGAGTCGCCCCGATTCCTCCCGGGTCAGGCCTCCGGCCGCCGCGACGCCAAGGTTAAGGCCGGTCTCTTCAACAAGCCGCTGCAGCGAGCGTTCGAGACTCCGCTCAAGCATCGCTCGAATCAGGTCCGCGCGGGTAGGAAAGTAGTGTTGCAAGTGCCCGATGCTGACCCCGGCTGCGGCGGCGAAATCCCGCATGGCCGCATTCGCGTTGCCCTTGGTAACCAGCACATTTTCAGCAGCGTCAAGGAGCGCCGCCTTCCTCAGGGCGCCCTTGCTTTCGGTCATGACCTCAATATTGTCACACCGTGTGATTCGAGTTTCGCGACCGCCGAACCCAACGCCGTACTGGATTCGGGGAAGGAAACTCCAGGCTCGGCTGCGGCACCAAGGACGTTGAACAGGCCCAGCAAACCACCCAAGGCGGTGAGGTGCGCCTGCCCTTGGGGATCAGAAATGACAGCGGTTCTTTCCCCTAGCGGCCCCTTCACGTCAACGCGGACATGCGCAATTCCACCCGATCCGGGCGAGTACAAAAGCGAACGCCGCAGTGGCGCCCACCGCTCCCCGCTACCCCAGCGGAACAGTCCCGCCGTTCGAGCGGCGAGCAACGCCGTCGTGGATGTATTGGAACTGAACCCGATCCGTGTGGCAACCGAGCCGGCCCCAAGAGTCAGCGGCAAGGTGAACTGTTCAGGCGTGTCGAGCCGGGCAACCTTGGTACGGTGCCCGGCGATGTCCACCCAGCGCGTGTCAGTGAGGGGGCGTACGACGGCGGCCTTACCGCCTTTGCGTACTTCGAAGTCCAGTCCCAGCCTGTCAATGAAGTCGACGGAATCTGCGCCGGCTTGATCGCTGGTGTCATAGCGGATGGCGACGTCGACGTGGTCCGCCCCGCCCAGCTCTTTCGCCAAGAAGGCCGCGACGATGTTGGTAACACCACCCATCCATCCGGAACTCAGCAGTACGGGAGCTGTTGGCTTCAAAAGGGTGGCCAAGGTGATTGCCCTGGTGACGCGACTGGTCCAACGGGTGACGTCAACGTACGGAATGCCGGAGCCGACGGCGGCGCGGAGCACCCTGTCGTTGGGATCGTTGACGGTGCTGATGACCGCCCTGACCTTGGCGGCGAAGGGCTCCGCCTGATTGAGGTCCCATTTCCGGAGTGCAACGTTGGGGCTTGGCACCCCCTCGCTGATCAGGTGGCTGCCTCGCTCGGGGTTCCTGCCAGTCAGGAGCAAGGGCCATTCAGTTGCGGCCAATTGTGTAAGGGCCGTGCCGACGGTGCCGTAGCCGCCAACGATCAGTACAGGACCTGCGGTGTCGAGTTCGAGAAAATCATTCATGAAATAGATTCTAGGTCATATGACCTAAAAACCACTCATGGGCACGTTATACCAACAGCGGCTTCAGTTCCGCATAAGCCCACCCGGCCAGAGTGGTGGGCGTAGTGCTGTGGACGGACCGCTGCTGCTCGGGGGTGAAATCACCAAGAAAGCCCGTGGACATACCCACTAACGAATCAACTTGCGCGGCACTCATCCCGAGTCCAGCCAAGGTGCCGCGCATGGACTCTTCGGGTATCCGTTCTACGTCAAGTGGCTTCCCCACGGCTTGAGAGATGATCCGGACAACCTGCAGCCACGAGAGGTCAGCCGGTCCGTGAACGGCTTCGACGTGGTGTCCCCGCCACTCAGCGGACAGCAAGCGCCCGGCCGCTACCTCGGCAATATCCCGGGGCGAGACCCACGCCATGGGCTGGTGGAGGGGAAGCAGAACCTGGAGCATTCCTGCTCGAATCGCATCCAACTGGAACTCAAGATTGGTAAAGAAGTAGCCACAGCGCAGATGGATCACACTGGCATCCGTCGCGTTCAATGCGACTTCAGTGGCAGCCAGTCCGTCGATCTCCCCCATGCCGTGCCGGTTCTCAGCTCCAACACTGCTTTGAAAAACCACCCTGCCCACGCCGCCCGCGGTGACTGCTTTCGCTGCACTATCGGCAGCCAGCTTGTACTCGGCCAGCGGGTCGTCGCCCGCCGGAGGCGGGTCCACCCAGTAAAGGGCATCGACGCCGGATACGCTCTGGACCACAGCGTCGGCGTCGAGCAGGTCAACCCTTGCCACATCCACTTCGGAACGGATATCCGGGGCCAGGGCATCCGGATCCCGGAGAAGCAACAGCGGCTTCGCTCCGGCCCGGATCAGCATCGGCACAAGATGGCGGCCTACATGGCCGGTTGGTGCTGCAACTGCAATTCGCATTTCCACGCCTCCCCATTCGTGTCTTTGTTCCCACGGTAGCCAGCATTGCGGTCCGTTTCTGTCCGCTGGGTGCGCAGAGCAGCCCTGTAGCTGAATCGAAACCGGGAGTAGGCTGCAGTTATCTGCCGGAGCAATACCCTTCAGTACGCAAAGGAGAGATCGTGACACTGCCTCCCACCCACGAGCCCGAGCCGTTTCCCCCGGATCCCGGGCCTGTTCCGCCGCCCCCGGATCCCACCACACCGTTTCCCCCGAGCCCCATTCCGGACCCGAATCCAAGCCCCGGCCCATCGCCGGTTCCGGATCCCGGGCCTGTTCCGCCACACCCTGATCCGACGCAGTAACTGGGTCATTCCAGCGGGATACGTCGCCACATCAGGAAGATAGTCAGTAGGCTTATGTTTGATCTCGTCGGTTAACCGATGCGAATGAACAGGAGCTCACCATGACGGCATCCGAGGAAACAGCCCACATTTCCGCGCCGCCCAAGCCAATCAAACCCGCCAAGCCCGCCAAGCCCGATCTTTGGAAGGACTCACTGGGCCGGACGGCTGTCCGGGCAAGTCAGATCCTGCTGATTCTGACCCTGACAGCGGTGGCGGTGTTCGGGCTGCTTCAAATCCGACTGCTTGTCATCCCTGTCCTCATCGCGCTGATTCTGGCCGCCGCAATCGGCCCCTTCGTAAACATACTTCGACGCCGCGGATGGCGCGGAGGCGTAGCAACGGGCGTCGCATTTTTGGGCTTATTAATCGTTCTCGGCGGAGTGGCCACCATCATCGTGTTGTCGGTGCGTAGCCAGTGGGACGAGTTAATCAGTCAGGCAGCAGGTGGGCTGGACGAACTCGAGAACTTTCTGCTGACCGGACCGTTCGCCCTTGAAAGGGAGCAACTGAACCAGGCGCGCGAAGCCGTGGTGGAGTTCGCGCAGAGCAGCCAGGTACGCTCCGGAGCAGTGACCGGGTTGTCCGTGGTCACTGAGTTCCTGGCCGGCGCCAGCCTGGTGATCATCATCCTGTTCTTCTTCCTTAAGGACGGTGCCAAAATTTGGGAGTTCTTCCTGCGCCCCTTCAAGGGCGTGCGGGAAGCCAAGCTCCGCCGTGTTGGCAAGCGGACCATGGAGGTCCTCGGCGGCTACGTCCGGGGAACGGCGATCGTTGCATTGGTGGATACGGTGGCGATCGGCGCGGCCCTGCTCATCATGCAGGTTCCATTGGCCATCCCGTTGGCGATCATCGTGTTCATCGGCGCATTCATCCCCTTGGTGGGTGCCACAGGAGCCGGAATCCTGGCCGCCCTGGTGGCACTCGTTGCCAACGGTCCTATCGTGGCGTTGATTGTGGTGATCGTAGTAATCGCAGTCAATCAGCTCGAAGGTGATCTCCTCCAACCGATCGTCATGGGCAAGTCCTTGGAGCTCCACGCACTGGTCATCCTGATGGCCTTGACGGCAGGCACAATCCTCGCCGGAATTATCGGCGCCGTCTTGGCCGTACCCATCGCTGCCGTCACCTGGGCTATCGTCCAGGTCTGGACGGCGGAAGATCCGAACCTGGAACCCATGAATCCGGATTTACCGCCAGCCAACAGCCAGCCGATGTAGCAGTAATATCCTCAGGGCAGCTCTCCCCTAACCCATTGCCTTCTTGACGAGCTCGACGATCCGGGCTTCCACCTCGGGCGTGATTTCGGTGACGGCGAAGGACGTGGACCACATGGCGCCGTCGTCCAGCTTCGCGTTCTCTTCAAAGCCGAGCGTGGCATACCGCGCCTTGAACTTGTGGGAACTCTGGAAGAACACGACGTTCTTCCCGTCCCTGGCATAGGCCGGCATACCGTACCAGGTTCTGGGGCTGAGCTCGGGCGCGTGTTCCTTGACGATTGCGTGGAGTCGCTCGGCAATGAGTTTGTCCGACTCGGGCATCTCAGCGATCTTGGCCATCACATCATCCTCGCCGTCCGCCTCGGACGCCTTCTTGCGTGGCACCTTCTTGAGTTCCTGCGCGCGCTCCTTCATTGCGGCGCGCTCCTCTTCCGTGAAGCCGTCGTAGGACTTTTCCTTCGTGCCCGGCTTGCCTGTATCCGTCATGGTGTTCGCTCCCCTTGGTCTTTTGTACTGATACCCCTAACCGTAGGTTGCCCGCGGATATACGGCTTCTCCGAAACTGCTCGATGCGCCTGCTTGGGATTGGCTTGTGGGAGTCTTGAGGTTTTCCTGAGGAAGTGTTGACCGTTCACAGGATTTGTTCTTGATCCGGGCCCGGCACAGTAGTTCTTGTCAGCCAGAGAGGCTGGAAAAATGAACGGCCGGCCGGACCCGCGGTGGCCTCCCGAAAGGACCATACTCAGATGGCCATCAGCCTCAAGACCACTTCCGGCAAGATCCTCGCTTCCGTCGCACTGGTCGGCACCGCAGCCGCCGTCGCCGGCATGGGCACCTACGGCGCGTTCACTTCCTCCACCTCAGCCTCCCAAGCCGTCACCGCAGGCACCGTCACCATCGCCCTGGGCGCCCCCGGACCGGCCAACACCCTCAACGTCCCGGTAGCTGGCTTGCTGCCCGGCGACAAAGTCGAAAAACTCGTCACCCTGGCCAACACCGGCAACTCGGACCTGAACAACGTAACCCTCACCACCTCCGCCGGCGCCACCGCCTCGCTGCTCACCACGGACGTGACGAACGGTCTGCAGCTGACCATCGAGAACTGCTCCGTGGCCTGGACCGGTGCCACCGCACCCTACAACTGCACCGGCACCCGAAGCACCGTCCTGGCCTCCGGCCCCGTGATCGCAGCGAACAAGGCCCTGAGCAACCTGGCCTCCCTGACCTCGGCCAAGACCGACAACCTCAAAGTCACCACCGCGTTCCCCACCACCGCGAACAACGACTTCCAAGGCGCCACCTCCACCATCGCCTTCGCCTTCACCGGCACCCAACGCACCGAAACCACCAAGTAAGCACCACCAAGCCCCGCCGGGTCTGATCGGTTTCCTTTCCCCCAGCCCGATCAGGCCCGGCGAGTATCCCATCAAGCACAGCCACTTCATCAGAGAAGGAGAACGATCACCGTGACATCGCGGAACAGTTTCCTCCGTGCCTTGGTGATCGTCGCCGTCGTGGTTCTTGGCCTGATAGCCGGCCCCACGGCCGCTGTTGCTGCTTTCACGGACAGTGAGCGCGCCACTCCGCAGTTCTCGGCAGCTGTTATTCCAGCTCCGGCCACCGCCAATGTGAGCATGAAATGCACCTTGGGCCTCCACACCGTGGTCACCGTGAATTCCTACGGACCGGTGGCGAACGCCAACTACTACGAGGTGAAGATCTACGATCGCTTCGGCAGCCTCGAGTTCACCGGCGATCCCAGCCAAGCCGCGGGAAGAACGTACAGTTCGGGCATCGAGATCATCGGGACCTGGAGCTACGAAATCCGGGGCCTCTACAAGGTTCCAGGCTCCAACAACTTCTGGACGGGCAAGCCCCTCAAGGGCACCATGACCTGCTGATTCCATCACCTTAAATTCCAATGGCCCCGACACGCTTGAGCAGATGGCGTACCGGGGCCATTGGCTTCTCTATAAAAGAGACTGGGCGCGAAGCGGACTTAGGAGAAACGGCCCGGACGGAACGTGGCAAGCATCGGGTGCTTTTCACCGCTCAGAATCTCACCGGACAACAACTCACCGGCGATGAGGCCCAGTGTCGCTCCGGAGTGGGTGAAGGCCACAAAACAGCCCGGCACTTGGCCGAGTTCGCCGAACACCGGTTCACCGTCCCCGGGGATGGGCTTGTAGCCGATCTTCCACGAGGCGGGCTTGAGCTCGGGATTGCCCGCGATGAGCTTGGAAGACTCGTCCGCCAGTTCTTGGACAACGTCATCCGGGATGGTGAAGGTACCGTCGGCGTGCTCCGTGATGCTCTCCTCGTACCAGTCGTGGTCCAGTGCGAAAGTGTTGCCCGGATTAGGGCGAATAGCGGCCCGCGGGGTATTCATCACAGTGGTGACCTGGTGCTCCACGGGCTTGGTGATGACCAGCATGGAGACCGGCGAACCGTTGGGGATTTCCACGCCCAATGGCTTCACTACGGCGGGGGTCGCCGCACCGCAGGCAACCAGCACGGCGTCAGCGGGGTACGTTTCACCGCCTGCAGTTTCGACGCCGGTGGCACGGCCGTCGTGCACCATCACCGAGGCCTTGCCGGCGTTAAGGACCAGTTGGCCGCCCAAGGCGTGGAATTCCTCCATCAGGAAGTTCACCAGGTCCGGCAGGCTGACCCATCCTTCACCGGGGTTGAAGATGGCGTTCTCCGGGACCGCGCTGGAGTCGATGCCGGGTGTCACCGAGGCGATCTCTTCGGGGGCCAAAAGTTGGGAATCGTAGCCGACGGACTTCTCGTAGGCGTGGCGTGCTTTGGTGGCCTCGCCCTGGCCGGCCGCGTTCCACATGAGGCCACCCCCGAACTGCAACCATTCGCGGCTGGGATCCGCGGCGAAAAGCGTGCGGTACCGGTCCACGCCGGCCAAACGCAGCTGGTGGTAAGGCGTGGAGCGTTCGCCCGCCGAGTTGAGCCAGGACAGGGACCGGCCGGTGGCTTCGCTGGCCAGGCCCTGCTCGGTCAGCAGAGTGACCGAAGCGCCTTGGCGGAGCAGGTGGACGGCGGTGGAGACGCCCAGGATGCCGCCTCCGATGACGGCAACGTGCTTGGTGGAGGACATGCGTGATCTCTCTTTCGGGTTCTGAATGCTCAAAACGCGTTCGTGTTCTGGATGCTGAAACGTGCTCAGGCGAACGCGTGGATATTTTCGATGATTCTGAGGGTTTCCAGCGCCTCGGCCGGTTGCACGGGAAGTGGTCCGTGCCCACGGAGCGAGGCCGCGAGCTCCCTGTAGAACTGTGGGTAGTCGCCCTTTTCCGCCGGGACCGGGGTAGCTGACCCGTCCACTCCCAGCAGCCCCCAAGACTCCTGGGGTTCGCGGCCATAGGAGGCGTCCGACGGCGTGATTCCGGCTGCGAGGGCAGGTTCCTGGCCGTCGAGTCCCCACTTGGTGTAGCCCGCTTTGGAGCCGAGGACGTGGAAGCGCGGGCCTACTTGGGCGGCCATTCCGTTCATCCACAGCCGTGTCCGGACGCCGGACTCGTGACGCAGGGACACGAAAGCTTCGGTGTCGGCAGCGTCCGGGTGAGGCCCATGGTTGTTGGTCTCCCCGTAGCTCTCCTCCACAGGGCCGAACAATTGGATGGCTTGGTCTATCAGATGGGCGCCAAGGTCATGGAGGATGCCGCCGCCTTCAGCCAAGGTGGCTGAATCGCGCCAGTTCCCGAAGCCCTCCGGCCGCCACCACTCAAAACGCGACTCGAAGGTCCGCACCTCACCCAAGGCGCCTTCCCGCAGAAGTTTCCGCAGCGTCAGGAAGTCGGCATCCCACCGGCGGTTCTGGAAGACCGTGAGCTGCACACCGGCGTCGGACGCTCGCTCTGCAAGCTCCTCACCGTGGGCAACCGTGGTGACGAAAGGCTTGTCCACCACAACGTTGAGCCCATGGGCGATTGCCGTGGCACCGAGTTCAAGGTGCGTCAGCGGCGGTGTGCCAAGGACCACGAGGTCCAGGTTCCCGGCAAGGGCGAACATATCCTCCGGCGTGGGGACGACCGTTGCCTGCGGGTAGAGGCGTTCAGCCTCTGCCTTTCGTTGCGGGTCGGCCGTGACGATCACGTCCAGTGAGTAGTTCGGGTCCGCGTGGAGCAGGGGCGCATGGAACACCTTGCCCGAGACGCCAAACCCGACGACGGCGGTCCGGATGGGTGCCGTTGTTGACTTGCCCTCCACAGGAGTTCCGCCCATCACAGGACTTCCGAGAGGAAGCGCTGCAAGCGTTCGCTGCGGGGGTTGTCGAAGAGCTCTGTGGGGGTTCCGATTTCCACCACTTCGCCTTCATCCATGAACACCACCTGGTCCGCCACTTTGCGGGCGAAGCCCATCTCATGGGTGACAACCAGCATGGTCATGCCGCGGCCACCAAGGCCGGCCATGAGGTTGAGGACACCTTTGACGAGCTCCGGGTCCAGGGCGCTGGTGGCTTCGTCGAAGAGCATGACCTCGGGCTCCATGGCCAGTGCGCGGGCAATTGCGACTCGTTGCTGTTGTCCGCCGGAGAGATCCCGCGGCCGGTGATCGGCGCGTTCGGCGAGGCCCACTTCGGCGAGACGTCGCCGGGCGCGTTCCCGGGCCTCGGACTTGGACATTCCCTTGACGCTCCACAGGGCCAACGCCACGTTTTCCAAGGCGGTGTGATCCGGGAAGAGGTTGAAGTGCTGGAACACCATACCGATCCGTGCACGGAGGATGTCCGGCTTGACCTTGAGGGCACTCTCCCCGGCCAGCAGCACATCCCCGCTCTTGGGTTCGTGCAGGCGGTTGACGCCGCGCAGGAGCGTGGACTTGCCTGAACCGGAGGGCCCGATGATGCAGGTAGTAGTCCCCGGCGCCACGTTGAGGCTGACGTTGCGGAGCACTTCAACGTCCCCGTAAGCCATGGTCAAGTTCTGCAGTTCCAGGCTGGAGCCGTGGAACTTTTCAATGTCCTGGCTTGGCTGGTTAGTGCTGGTAGCGCTGCTGCTGCTGCTTGTGAGGTTCACGTGTTGCTCCCGGTGATGAGCGGCGAGGCCGCATCGAGTTCCTTGAGTTCCTTCAGCCCACTGGTGGGCGCCGTGGGACGGCGTCGGCCGGTGCGGAACTTGTTGTCGAAGTAGTTGACCAAGTGCGTCAGCGGCACCGTGATGATCAGGTAGAAGATGCCTGCCATGACCAGCGGCGAAAGGTTGCCGGACAGTACCGCTGCGTCCTGGCCTACCCGGAACAGTTCACGCTCGCTGACCAGGAGTCCCAGGAAGTAGACCAGCGAAGAGTCCTTCACGATTGCAATGAACTGGTTCACCAAGGCCGGCAGGACCCTGCGAATCCCTTGCGGCACCACCACCAGAGCCATGGACTTGGAGTAGCTCATGCCCAACGCCCGGCAAGCCTCCCCCTGGCCCTTGTCTATGCTCTGGATACCGGCCCGGAAGATCTCGCCGATGTACGCGCTGGCGATGAGGCTCAGGGCGATGATTCCCAGCGGGTAAGGAGAGGGCCCGAAGACCGACTGGCTCAATCGCGCAAAACCCTGGCCGATCAGGAGGATGGTGAGGATGGCGGGGAGGCCGCGGAAGAGATCGGTGTAGATCCTTGCAGGGATGCGCAGCCACTTGGACCGCGAGATACCCATGACCGCCACCACCATGCCCATTACTACGCCGAGGATGGTTGCTGCGATGGAGATGATCAGGGTGTTCAGGAGGCCAACTCCGAGGAGCTGGGGCAGTACTTCGACCATGGCGTCAAAGTCGAAGAACGTGCGGCTGATGGTATTGAGCCAGTCCATTGAATGCTCTCAGTCGTTAGGTGTTGGGGATGCTTACTTGCTGGCGGTCGGGGCCGGGCTGGAAGTCTGCTCGGCCTTCGGGAGGTACTGCTCAGGCATCGGCGAGCCCGGGAACCACTTTTCGTACAGCTTCTTCCAGGTGCCGTCTTCCATTGCTTCCGCCAGGCCCTTGTTCAGGGCTTCTTTGAAGGCGGGCTTGTCCTTGGCGATTGCGAAACCGGCGGGGGCATCAAAGGACGGAATGTCCGCGGCACTTACCAGCCCGAACTGTTCCTGGTATTCCTTGGCGGCCTCGTAGTCCAGGAAGTGGGCGTCCACGGAACCGCTGTTGACTGCTGCAATGGCGGTGTTGTTGTCCGGGAAGCGGACCAGCTGCGCGGAGGTGAAGTTTTTCACGGCATAGGCTTCCTGCAGGGTGCCTTGGACCACGCCCAGGCGCTTGCCGTTCAGGCCGTCGGCGTCGTTGATGCCCGAGTTCTTTGTAGTGATGACCGTCAGGTAGCCGGCGAGGTAACCATCGGAGAAGTCCACGGTTTCCTTGCGCTTGTCCGTGATACCGATAGCTGCAACGCCAACATCGAACTGGCCGTTGGCTACGGCTGCCAGAAGTCCGGAGAAGTCCTGTCCGGTGAAGACAACGTTGTCTACGCCGGCGCGGTGGGCCACGTCCTTGAAGAGTTCCACGTCAAAGCCGGTGAAGTTACCGGAGCCGTCCGTGAAGGTGTAGGGCTTGGAGTCACCGAGGCTGGCTACGCGGATGGTGCCGGGTTCAATCAGGCCGTAGGGGTTCTCGGCTGATGACGAGGAGCTGGCGGAAGATCCACCGCATCCTGAGAGGGCGAGAATGGCCGCCAAAGCTGCTGCTGCGAGAGCTGCCGGGCGGAAGTTCAGTTTGATCACAGCGTTGTCCAATCGTGGGAGGGAAAGCGGTGCTGTTAGGAGCCGCTGAAAGTTACTGCTCGATGGGGGGTCTTGTTGAGTCCGGTCTCAGCCCCTAGGATTGAGACCGGACTCACATCGATTGATTAGAAATGTAGCGGAACTCACAAAGCCGCGTCAACACCCCTCTTGAAAGGTGAACATGAGCACTGACGGATCCCGACGGCGGGACGTAACGGTTGCCGACGTCGCCAAAGCCGCGAAAGTGTCCAAAGCACAAGCCGCCCGTGCGCTGGGCAATTACGGTGCTGTGAGCGACGACGTCCGCGAGCGCGTCCTCGCCGCAGCCGAGGAGCTTGAATACCGGCCCAACGAGCTTGCACGCAGCATGAACACGGGCAAATCCAACACCATCGGCGTGGTGGTGGGCGACATCGAAAACCCCCACTTCGGGCTCGCGATGCGGGGCATCACGGACACCGCCAAAAAGAGCGGATACAACGTCATCCTCATCAACACTGACGAGGAACGGGCTGCCGAAGTGGACGCCGTCCGCGTACTGCTGGATAAGCGTGTGGATGGGCTCATTGTGGCGCCGGCCTCGTCCCTGGAAACCTCGCATCTGCAGCAGGTCCGCGAGTCCGGGAGGCCGTTGGTTCTGCTTGACCGCGCCGCTACAGGGGTTGACGTTGAGACCTTTGCGGTGGACATGGGAAGCATTTCCTACGAGTCCACGACACACTTGATCGAAGCGGGGCACCGAAGGATTGCCTTTGTCTCCACCGTTCGCACAGACGCCCCGTATGTTCCCGGGATGACGTTGGACTCCTCGCAGATCTCAGACCGACTGGACGGAGTTCACCGAGCCTTCGACGACGCTGACCTGCCCTACCCCTCGGACCTCATCCGGCTCAATGCAGGCGACGCCGATTCCATCATGCGGATCACCCGAGACCTGCTGCTAGGACCGGACCCCGTCACGGCCATCGTCGCCTCCGACGGCCTGATCGCTTTGAGCGTTGTGGAAGCCATCCAGGAATCGGGCCTGTCCATCCCGGATGACGTCTCATTCCTGATGTACGACGACTTCGCCTGGACCCGTCTCACCACTCCCCCGCTCACCGTGATCGCGCAGCCCGTTTATGACATGGGGATCGCGGCGGCCTCAGCACTGATCCGGCAGATCGAGGGCAGGAAGTCCGCCGGGCCCGCTCCGGAGTTGGTGGCCACCCTGATTCACCGGGGATCCGTCGGCGCGCCCAGGGACGCGGACGTGCTCAGCCAGTCGGGGGGCTGAACACTCGCATCAGCCAACCGGCGGCGATCAGACCACTTGGCTAGACAACTTCGCGCCGCGATTCCAGCAAGGAACAACCTCACGCTTTGTTGTGATCACCAAATGGCCAACCTGTCATGACAAGTTAGCCACTGTCCATTTGCCGGCAATTCATCGGACGCACCTACATTCTGAGGGTCCACGCATCCCCTTGAGTGAAAGGTTCCATCATGACTTCCCCCAGCCGCCGCTCTGCTATCACAGCATCCATCGCAGGGTTGGCCACTATAGGTGCCACGGCCGTCGCCTCTTCTCCAGCGCAGGCAACCGAAAACGGACACGGCAGCAACCGCCCCTCCGGCAAGCCCACAGTCTTCACCGTCATCAGCGACATCCAGGGAGATCTGGGCGACTTTGACTTGGCGCTCAAGGACATTGAACAAACCAATCCCGGCAGACGAAGCGCAGGGTTGGTGGTGAATGGCGATATCACCCCACGGGGCTACGACTTTGAGTACGGGGCGGTGCGCAAGGTATTGGATGCCAACACCCACGCCGCCAACGTCCACTGGGCCATCGGCAATCACGAGTTCTATGTTCCCAAGTACTCCAACCCAGCCACACTTGCCCAAGCCACGTGGCCCAACGGAACCACGGAAGCTTCCCTCTTCCAGAGCTTCTTCACCTTCACCGGACGGGACAAGGTGTACACCGAGATCGACCTCGGCGGTGTTCCCGGCCTGATCCTGGGCACGGAAAAGTACATGCACTACCACGACACGACGCTCTGGGACGAGGTGTGGCTCAGCGAGGAACAGATCATCTGGTTCGAGCAGCGCCTGGCCTACTGGGCTCGCAAAGGCCAGCCTGTCATGGTCTTCACCCACCACCCGTTCCCGGACACCGTTTCCGGCACCCGCAACAACCTGTACAAGAAGGACTACCTGCAGGTGGACCGGCTGTTGGGCATTCTTGGCAAATACAAGAACGTCTTCGTCTTCACGGCCCACACGCACTGGGCACTTCAGCTGGCTGACTGGGAAGTCCGCCGGACAGTTCCCGGAAGAGGCAACCTCCAAGGCTTCCAGGTCATCAATACCGGCGCCGTTCAGACGCTCTGGGAGGACAATGGCGCAGGCGGCGAGCGCGCCCTCGATGGCCGCGAAGCCAGCGGACTGCAAGTAGAGGTCCACAACGACTGCGTGGTGGTCAAAGCCCGCGATTACCGCCGAGGCGAATGGATCAAGGAAGTCCAGATACCGCTGTTCTAGCTGTCCCTGGGCAGTACATCTAGCGCTCCCCCAACCGTTCCCGCCAAGACGTTAATGTGCGCCGCAGAAGAAACTCCGCCGGGCCCATCCGCCACGGAGACAACCTCGCCGACGCTGACCTCTGGAGGTGGCTTTGAGGCAGGTCTCCGTTAGTCGGAGCCAGTCACTTCGCCTTCCTCAGGATCATCGGCAGACCGAACCTCGTTCCGGATGACGCCCAGTTTTTCCAGTTGGGCTGACATTCCCGCCCCATCCGGGGCATAGACCCACGGGACACCGGGCGTGGGTTGACCGCCGGACTTCGACCGTCCACCGGCCAGCACCGCTTCACCCGCCGAGAGTTGGCGGATGGCGATGGCCCTCACATTGGCGGGGTGACGGTGGGCGAACTCGGAGTAAATGGCCTCATCGTGCTGCCCGTCATCGCCTACCAGCAACCACTTGATGTTGGGGAATTCCTCCGCGAGGCGTTCCAACGAGGTCCGCTTATGCTCCTGGCCGCTGCGGAACCAGCGATCAGGAGTGGGACCCCAGTCGGTCAAAAGCTTGGGCCCTGCAGGATACAAATTTCGGGACAGGAACCGGGACAGCGTAGGCGCGACGTTCCACGCTCCGGTGGACAGATACAGCACCGGAGCGGACGGCGCCGTCCGGGCAATCCGCTCATACAGCACCGCCATGCCCGGAGTGGGGGTTCTGGCGTGCTCGTTGAGGACAAAAGTGTTCCATGCTGCTAGGAACGGACGCGGCAGTGCAGTGACCATCACGGTGTCGTCAATGTCAGACACGACGCCGAACTCTGCGTCATCCGAGACGATCTCAACAGGAGCCTCCACGGTCTCGGACTCTCCGGACTGAAGGGTGATGGTGTGCCAGCCGGCGTCGAGGGCTACCGGAATTCGCGCGTCCACCACACCGCCACGGTCAGCTTTCACTTCGAAAACAGTGCCGGCAATGGTCACCTTCACACGAGCATGGGCAACGGGCGCACTGGTGAAGTTGCGCCAGCCGCGCATGCTTTCCTGCAACGGATTGGTGTGCCCCGCAGCGTCCCGGGGGTCACTGCGGACAACACGGGCAAGGACCCGGACCCAGGAGGTGCTCCCATACCCGGTGTAAGGGATGACGGTTTCCACCCGGCCACGCCGGATCGCAAGACGCGTCTGAAGACCAAGCCACGCGTCGTCGAGCCTCATGGCGAGGTGACGGCGCCCCTTACTCAGCGGCGTGGGGTCTTGTTTGTCAACGGCGTCGAACTGGGGGCGCGGCTTCTTGCGACGGGGAGACATGCACCCAGTCTTCCACGGCCCGGCCTCCTACCGCAGTGCGCCGACACACTGTGAACTGAACTGGCTGCCGCGCAGGCAGAAGTGGCTACTGTCCGGACAACGGGCTTGCCTGGACAATGATGTTCTTCCCCCACAGGTCAGCCGCATAGCAAGTGATCAGAATGAGCCGGCCCGGCACGATGTCCCAGATCTTGCTGTCCCGCAAAGTCTCTTTGTACTCAGTGGTGACACCGTCCACCCTGAATTCCAGCTGCCCTTCAGCAGTGGTGATCGTCAGCAGATCACCTGCTCTCGCCTGCGCGCTGATGTTATTGAAGGGAGAACTGCCCCCTTCCATGCTGTGCCCCACAACATAGGTGGTGTTGTTAGAACCCTCGCCGGGCATGCCGTACGGGCTAAGCCAATAGGCGTCCGGAGTGTGAGGCGGAACGATCGAATTCAGCGCCAGCTCCTGCGGTGTCGGCGTCAAAGGCAGTATGCCTTGGTCAAGCCCCACGGCGTGGTAGCTGATGTGAAGCGGCTGTGCACCGGCCTCCGGAGCAGTGACCTCCTCCTCCAGCACTTGGTGCTGCGGAGCGGACTCCTGCGGTATAGCCGAGGGACTCCTTGGCAGCGGGGAGCCCGTGATGCTTGTCGCGGGCCGGGGTGCCGCCGCGACGGCTGCGGGCTGGAAGTTGCTGGAAGTTACCTGCGCTGACCACCAGGCCGGAAGCCCGGCGGCCAGCAGGACCGCGGCGAGGAGGGCGACGAGCGCCGCCCTGCCCCACCGCTGCCCGGCCAGCCTCGCCGGAACAAAGTTGCGGCGATGCCTCCCCCGTTGAACAGCGTGGCGCCGCACGGGATTACTCCTGCTGACTTCCCCTGCGCTTAGTCATCAGCAGCCGGGTTGCAATAAACACGATGCCCGCCGCGCCAAGGCCAACACAGAGTGACCCAAATATGGTTGTTTGCTGCGTGGAGCCGGTTCGGGACAGAGCGACGGCGGTGTCCACGTTGGCGCCTTGATTCCTGCCCGTGCCAGCCAAGGGAACAGACTGATCTGTGGCAGTGGCGGTGGCAGTGGCGGTCGCCGTCACCGTCTCAGTCTCGGTCGCGGTGGCAGTCGCCGTCACCGTCTCAGTCGCGGTGGCAGTCGCCGTCACCGTCTCGGTCGCGGTCGGAGTGGCAGTCGCCGTCTCAGTCTCCGTCGCGGTCGGAGTGGCAGTCGCCGTCTCCGTCGCGGTCGGAGT
>NZ_JAGGPR010000003.1:272371-684451 GCF_018613695.1 Arthrobacter sp. ISL-95
TAGCAGTCGCCGTCTCAGTCTCAGGTGGCGCTGAGGTTGTGGGCGTCGTGTTGCAGGCCGGGGCGGTCACCACGTTGGTGTCAAGGGAAACCTGCCCGTTGCGGGCCAGCAGCCGCCCCTCCACTACTGCGTTGGTTTGAGCGGTTATGGACGTCAGGGCGAGGATGGTTCCCTTGAAACTCGAGGCGGTGCCCAGGGTAGCTGAGCTGCCCACTTGCCAGAACACGTTGCAGGCTTGGGCGCCGTTAATGAAGACGATGCTGCTGGCTGAGGCCGTAATCAGGGTTGAGGCAACCTGGAAGACAAAAACCGAGGCAGGGTTGCCTTGGCCGTCCAGGGTGAGCTGTCCGCTGAGCGCCAAGGAAGACGTTGATTTGTAAACGCCCTCAACGAGCGTTCGACCCACCAGGTCTCCGGAGACACTGGTTGTGAGTGGTTGCCCGGCGGCATTGTTGTACGCGGTGGTCAGATCAGTCTGAGCCTGCAGTGCCACTGCGTCCGCTGCATGAATGGTTCCAGCGGTGATACCCGGCGGAAATCCTGTGATGGCAGTGCCCGGGCTCACGCCGAGGTCGCCTTGGAGGGTAGTTGGTCCGGTGTTGGTCACGGTTGTGGCGGCAAGGACGGAATAGGACGTCGCCGTACCCAAGTTGACCGGCGTGGCTGCGAACGCAGGAGCCTGTTGCAACATGATGGCGCCTACAAGGAGAAGAACTCCGGAGGCCGCTCCTACTGATGCCGTGGTGCGGCGACGGCCCAATACCGTGGATGGCGCTCCTGGATTTTTTCGCGCGGAGCTGTGTTGCATGGCAGTTCCTTCCCCCGGCGGGGCAAACGCCCCAAAGCAACTGCCCAACAGAATGCGGGGAGCTATACAGCGGACTGTACGCCCGAAAATACAGCGCGACTAGGGCAGGATCGGGGCAAATTAACGGCGGCCGAGTGCGCAGGATCTCCTCCGATAGCCGCGAAATGTGTATCGTCCCTGCTCAAACCATCAGGATGCTGATAATTGGGGCAAAGGCGCCTGTTTAATTTCACAAATAATTTCTCCAGAATCTCGACAAATATCGGAACGCCGGGCTTGCAATTGCTCAAACCGCTGTTGTCGGCGCCCGGCCTTCGTCACCGTGCTGCGTGCGTGCCGCAGCCAGCCGAAGCCGGTCCAGTCGATTCATCAACGGCGCAGTGGTGGCCCCGTGCACCACAATGGACAACGCCACTACCAACGCGATCAGCGCCCACAGTTGGTGCGCCTCGGCGTCGAAGTTTCCATGGGTCAGCGCGTAGCCCACGTAATAAAGTGAGCCGATCCCACGGATGCCGAAGTAGGAGATGGCCAGGCGTTCGCGCGGACCGGTCTTGCCGCCCATCAACCCGAGCCATCCAGCCAAAGGGCGCACCAGCAAGAGGAACGCCAAAACCACCAACAACTCCACCCAACCGATCCCCTCCAAGAGTCCACGGGCTATTGCCCCGCCAAGGAGCACCAGGATCACTACGGTCATCAGACGCTCGAGTTGCTCTACGTAACCATGAAGGACCTGGTGGTACGCGTGGTGGCGCTCAGCGGAGCGGATGGTCACGGCGCAGATGAAGACGGCGACGAATCCGTAGCCCTCCACCAACTCGGCCACTCCATACGCCAGGAAAGTGGCAGCGAGCGCCACGAAGCCTTCGGAGTGATCCGATAACCGGAAGCTTTTACCCTTGGCAGCGAAGAAGATCACGCTGAGGAGTTTGCCGGTGCCGAACCCGAGCAGCACGCCAACAGCTATTCGCCACAGAACGTCCAAGCCGACCCATTCCCCCAGCCAAGCGCCGGGAGAGGCCCCCACAAGGCTGATGAGAATGGCCAGGTACACAAAAGGGAAAGCGAGGCCATCATTCAGGCCTGCCTCGGAGGTCAAGGCAAAGCGGACCTCATCCTCATCCGGGTCCTCCTCAGTGTCCGCAGGTTTTCCCACTTGGACCTCGGAGGCCAGCACCGGGTCCGTGGGCGCAATCGCGGCCGCCACCAGGATGGCAGCGGCAAGACCCAGCCCCAACACCCACAGTCCCAGCAGCGTCATCACCAGAATGCTCAAGGGCATGACGATTCCGAGCAGGCGCCACGTGGTGGACCACCCGCGCCAACGGAAGGGTCTATCCAAGGCCAGTCCGGCGCCCATGAGGGAAATGATGACGCACACTTCGGTCAGGTGCATCGTGAAGTCCGCGTGCAGGATGGGGTTTGGATCTGGCAGCTCAGGAAGCAGGGTGAAAGCGAGAATTCCGCTGCCCAGAAAGACCATCGGCATTGAAAGGGGCATGTGGCGCAACAATTTCGGCAGGACCGCAGCGGCCAACACCGCAAAGCCTGCCGAAAGGAACACAATGCTGGGGACTTCAAACACGAATTGTCTTCTTCCTGACGCGTTGAAGGCGTGTCAGAAGCCTAGTTGGATGTCAGCGCCACGTCGATCAGAACTTCGGCTGCTTGACGCGCCTGCCCTGCCGCATCAGAAGTTCCGGCAATAGCCGCAGTGGTCTGGGCGCCCTCGGCGAGGATGGCGAGTTGCGGAGCCAAGTAAGACGGGGCGCCGGCTTCTACCGCCAGGCGAGCCACGAATTCCTGGAATGATTCCTTGTGCTTCCGCGCGTACTCGGCAACCTCGGGGCTGATGGCCCCTAACTCAGCGAAGCTGTTGATGAAGCCGCACCCACGGAACGAGTCCTGGCAGAACCATCCTGCAAGGTAGTCAAAAATGGCGAGGAGGCGTTCCCTGGCCGTCCCGGCTTGCTGGACGGTGGCATCCAGCCCTTCAGTCCACGACTCATGCCGGCGCTCCAGAACGGCCATGACGATGCTGCTCTTTGAGGGAAATTCCCCGTAGAGCTTCTTCAGTGAGATCCCTGCCGCCGAGCGGAGTTCATCCATCCCGACGGCCTGGATTCCCTTGGCGTTGTAGAGTTCGTCGGCTGTGGCAACGATGCGTTTGCGAACCTCGGAAATATCCATAAGGCCATTCTACTTGCATTGAGAACGAACGTTCTCTACTATGGAAAACACAGAGGGAGAACGGTCGTTCTCCACTTAGAGAAAAGGGACACATCATGGGTTTCATCAAGGTCGGCACGGAGAACACCACGGACATTGAGCTCTACTACGAAGACCACGGAACGGGTCAGCCCGTAGTCCTCATCCACGGCTACCCGTTGGATGGCGGCTCCTGGGAGAAGCAAACCGCAGCCCTCCTCAACGCCGGCTACCGGGTGATCACCTACGATCGCCGCGGCTTCGGCAAGTCCAGCAAGCCGACCACCGGCTACGACTACGACACCTTCGCAGCCGACCTCAACACCGTGCTTGAAACCCTGGACCTGCAGGACGCAGTGCTGGTGGGCTTCTCCATGGGAACCGGGGAAGTTGGACGCTACCTTGGCACCTACGGTGAAGCCCGGGTCGCCAAGGCCGCATTCCTCGCCTCCCTCGAACCGTTCCTCCTCCAGACCGACGACAACCCCACCGGCGTTCCGTCGTCAGTCTTCGACGGCATCCGCAACGCCGCAATCGAGGACCGCTACGCCTGGTTCACCAACTTCTACAACGACTTCTTCAACGCCGATAACTTCCTGGGCAACCGCCTCAGCGAAGAAGCCCTGCGGAATTCCTGGAACGTAGCCGCTGGCTCATCCTGGTACGCATCCTTCGCAGTGGTGGATTCCTGGCTCACCGACTTCCGCTCGGACATCGAGAAGGTCACCATTCCGTCGCTGATCGTCCACGGCACCGACGACCGCATCCTGCCGATCGATGCCACCGGCCGCGAATTCACCAAGCGACTGCCATCAGCCGAGTACGTGGAAATCGAAGACGCACCGCACGGCATGCTCTGGACGCACGGCGCTGAAATCAACGAGATCCTGCTGCGCTTCCTGGCCAAATAACCACTTCCGCAGGCTCAACAGGCACAACATATAACGCTTACGACGGCGGCAGCCCGCCTTGGTTCCACCGGAACCAAAGGTGGCCTGCCGCCGTCGCGCGTTGACGTAGCTTGCATCACGTTCTATGCTTTATGAATCGATTCAAGATGTAACCTTCCTCACGCTGAATAACCACTTTGTTCAGTCCTGGATGGGAAGAGTTCTTGTTCCTTGCCAACGACGCCAGAGGAGTACAGCGACGTGACAGTCACGCAGCGGAGGGATCTCAGCATCTCCCCGGAACCCACCACGGGCCAGAAAGATCCGAAGAAAGCCGCCATGAGCGGTTGGATCGGAAGCGCGCTGGAGTACTACGACTTCGCCCTGTACTCACTGGCGGCGACACTCCTGTTTCCCACCATTTTCTTCCCCACCGAGAACCCCACTGTCGGCATCATCGCCTCACTGGCCACGTACGCCGTCGGATATGTTTCCCGTCCTGTGGGCGCCGTGATCCTGGGCGCCTACGGTGACCGGCACGGGCGCAAGAAGGTCCTCGTTTTCGCGATGCTGCTCATGGGATTCGCTACGTTCGCCGTCGGCCTCCTGCCCACATACGGACAGGTGGGCCTTCTGGCCCCCGTCCTCCTGGTGATCCTCCGCCTGATCCAGGGATTCGCGGTCGCCGGCGAACTCGGTGGCGCCAGCGCGATGATCGTAGAGCACTCCCCCGATGCGAAACGCGGCTTCTTTGCCAGCTTCAGCCTGCAGGGTACGCAAGTGGGATCCATCCTTGCCACAGCTGTCCTGATTCCGCTCGCTGCACTCCTCCCCGACGAGCAGTTCCACTCCTGGGGTTGGCGCTTGCCGTTCCTGCTCAGCGCTGTTGTGATCATCGCAGGCTATGTCATCCGCCGCCGTGTGGAAGAGCCACCCGCATACTTGGCCCAGTCCGAAGACGCCACCGCCAAACGACGCTTCCCCTTGGTAGACCTCCTGCGCACGCACCCTTGGGTTCTGGTCCGTTGCGTCATCATGACCTTCACCAACGTCATCGGCATGGCCACCCTCATCTTCGGCGTCTCCTTCGCCACCCAAAAGGGATACGGCATCGGCTTTTCCAGCAGCGAGTTCCTCTGGGTGACCATGGCCGCCAACGTGGCCGCCGTGCTGACCATCCCGCTGTTCGGCGCCCTGTCCGACAAAATTGGCCGGCGCTCCCTGATGGTTGCCGGTGGCATTGCCGGCGGCCTGCTCACCGTGGGATACCTCTGGGCCATCGAACAGCGCAGCCTGCCTCTGGTGTTCCTCTGCGTCGTGACCGTGCAGGGCATCCTCTTCCAGATGTGGAACGCCACGTTCGCCACGTTCTTCCAGGAGCAGTTCCCCATGCGGATGAGGGTGACGGGCTTCGCGGTCTCCCAAAACATCGGGCTCATGATCGCCTCCTTCTTCCCCAGCCTGTTCACGGCGATCGCTCCCCCTGGCTCAGCCAACATCCCCCTGGTCATCGGCCTGACCACGCTTGGCATCTGCCTCGTCTCAGCCGTAGCAACCCTCTTGTCCCCGGACACCAAGGGCAAGACGCTCGAGGACCTCGAAACCCGCTAGTCGCCGAAACCCGCTGCATCGCCGAGATCGCCGGAAAGCTGCCGGATCGATGGCAACCTTCCGGCGATTTCGCATGGTTCCAGCGATCTCTCGCGCGTCCCCTGCGATCTCGCGGTTAGTCGTTGACGAGTTCGGCCCTCTCACTGACCGGCACTACCGCATCCCGCACCTTCTTGCCGCGTGCATATCCCACGAGTCCCAGGGCCAGGATGCATCCGAGGGTGCCGAGGGCGAAGGCTTCGAAGGTGAACTGCGAGACGCCCCACGTTGCCTCGAAGTCGTACGGCAAGCCGAAAAGCACATCCAGTGTGCCCGGGAAGATGGCCACCCAGGACCCGATAAGGATCCACGCGAAGCAGATGTACCCGAGGATACGGAAACCTAGATCGGAGACCGGCACCTTGAACGGCCGGTCAACACGGGGATACTTGCTCCGGAGCTTCACGGCTGCCGGGATTGCCATGAGGTAGCTGAGCAGGAACGTCGAGATCGCGATGGAGAGGACCACCCCGAAGAGTGCGCTGCTGGTGCCGCTGAGCTGCATGGCCGCGAGCATGAACAGCGTGGCCACTACACCGGAGAGCGTATTGACGCGGATTGGCGTGCCCAGCTTGGGATGGAAGCGCCCGAAGAATCCTCCGAAGAAGGAGCCGTCCGCCGCGGCCATGGCCTGCATGCGGTCGCTGATGATCATCCATGCAGCACCCTGCGAGACCAGGATGAAGCAGAAGACTACAGCGGACACCGACAACGTGATCTCAGCCGCAGGACCAAAGACTGTGTAGACGGTGGCGATTGCCCCGAACAGCCCGCCAATTCCCGTGATCTGGTCCAGCGGCACCACCAGCAGGATGGCAAGGATGGGAAGCAGGTAGCTCGCGGCGGCGATCATGGAGGACCGGGCCACCGAGATGGGAACGTCCTTGGCCGGGTTCTTCATTTCTCCGGCGGCGCTGTTCCCGGACTCAAAACCAAGGAACGAGAACAGCAGAAGTGGAGTGACGCCCAGGAATCCTGCAAGCGTGGGTGAGAAGAAGCCCAGGTCCAAGCCGTTGAAACCGTGCTGCAGCCCGTAAATCATGGTGACAATGATGAAGAAGGTCAGGAACGCGACCTTGAGGATAGCGCCCAAGGAGGGCAGCCATTTGCCGTGCTTCAGGCTGATGATTGCTGACGTGACCGTGATCCAGATGAAGAGCAGCTTGAAAAAGTAATCTACCGGGCTGCCGGCGTCCACGTGGCCCACATACTCGGACCACGTTTCCACCGCGACGAAGGCCATGGCGCCGCCCACCCACACAGGCTGCGTCACCCAGGTGAAAAGGGACGTTATTGCTGCAACCACGCGGCCAAAGGCCATCTTTGTCCACACGTAGACGCCGCCTTCTTCGGTGAAAGCGCCGCCGGTCTCGGCAAAGATGAGCCCGTAGGGAACCATGAACGTGACGGCCAGGATAAGCGTCCAGGTGAAGGTCTCCCCGCCGAAGCCGGAGACCTGGCCCAGGACCTCCACTGAGATGACGGCTGCAACTACCAACAACAGAATGTCGAAGCGGCCCAGAGATTTTTGCAGATGCTTGCTTTGCTCTTGCGCGAGTCGCGTTGAGGCTACTGGCTGATCCATGATCGATCCTTTGCTACTGCTTAAGTTTGCTACTGAGCAGGAAGGGTGGGAAGGGAAGGTGTCTTGACGACTGGTGCGAACGGGAGGGACGGGGCGGACCCCCGTCTACGTTGACGAGGCAGGTCCGGTCCACTGTGAGACTCAGCGTAGGCTCGTGAGTTGCATCACGTAAACCATGGAGTAACGATGCATATCAACGGATTTTCAGATGCCAAGGATCAGCCGAACTGGATCCACGTAGTCTTCGGCGCGGTGTAATTATCGAAAGCGTGCAGGGAGAGGTCACGGCCGAATCCGGACTGTTTGAAGCCTCCGAACGGAGTACTGTTTCCCAGCGCATCCACGGTATTGACCGAGACCGTTCCGGCAAGCAGCTCCCCCGCTACACGATGGCCGCGGGACAGGTCGGACGTCCACACAGAGGCAGCCAGCCCGTAGTCTGTGGCATTGGCCAAACGCACCGCCTCCTCCTCCGAATCGAAGGCGTGCAGCACGGCCACGGGCCCGAAAATCTCGTCCCGGTGGACGTCATGATCCGGCCCAAGCCCTCCCAACAAGGTGGGTTCCAGATAGGCGTCCGAGCCGTGGATTTCGCGCCGCTCACCGCCGAAAAGCACTTCACCTTCGGCGCGTCCGCGCCGAATCCAGCCTTCGACGTCGTTCGCGTGGGCGCTGCTGATCAGGGCACCGTTGCCCTCCAAACCGGCCAAAGGATCCGCGGGGTGATAGCCCGCCGCCGCACCTGCAAGCAGGGCAGCGAATTCGTCATGGATGTCCCGTTGAACCAGGATCCGGGAGTTCGCAGAGCAGACTTGCCCCTGGTTGTAGAAGGCGCCAAAGGCGGCCTTGGCTGCCGCTTCAGGCAGGTCTGGCGTATCAGTAAAGATGATGTTGGAACTCTTGCCGCCCGCTTCCAGGCTTAGCCGCTTGAGGTTGCTGCGACCCGAGGCTTCCAACAGGGTCCGGGAAACGGCCGTGGAGCCCGTGAAAGCCAGTGCATCAACGTCCATGTGGTGTGCCAAAGCCGCGCCAACTTCGCGGCCCGTGCCGGTAATGATGTTCAGAACACCATCCGGGAGACCCGCTTCAGCAGCCAATTCGGCGAGGCGCAGCACACTCAACGAGGTCTGTTCGGCCGGCTTGAGCACCACGGTGTTTCCGGAGGCGAGCGCTGGAGCCAGTTTCCACACTGCGATTTCCAACGGGAAGTTCCAGGGAACGATCGCCGCCACGACGCCCAGCGGCTCGCGTGTCACCAAGGCGGTTGCCCCCGGCGGAACCGCCGGCAATTCTCCATTCTGCTTGTCCGCTGCTTCCGCATACCAGCGCAGCGTGGAGATGGCACCTGGCACATCCACTGTGGTGCTCTGGAGTATTGGTTTTCCACTGTCCAGCGTCTCCAAGAGAGCCAGTTCTTCAGCATGCTGCTCCATCAGGGCGGCCAAGGACAGCAGCAGCTCCTTCCGCTTCTCGGCTCCGCATCGTGCCCAGGCAGGAAAGGCGCGCCTCGCGGCTGCTACCGCGCGATCAACATCAGCGGCCGCGCAAGCAGCCAACTCAGCGAGGACGCGGCCGTCAATCGGACTGATCGTGGGGCGGGTAAGTCCGGTTCCGGCCGCTATCCGGCGACCATCGACGAAGGCCCTGCCATCCGTGGCCAGGGCGTCGGCACGGCCGCGCCAGTCCAAGGACAGGGTGGTGGAGGTGGTGTTCATGGTGACTCCTGAGGTGGGTTTTTTTAGTTCCGGGGTGGTGTTTGGGCGCGGGCCATGCGCAGAGCCGCCGAAGCAGCCATGAGGCAAAGAAGTTCAATGCCAATGATGGCGAGCATGGCCCATTGGTGGTCCGGCGTGGTTGAGCTGTGGACGAGGCCATGGTGGCCATTGGCGGGTGGCCCCAGAAAGAGGCCCAGATGGATGAGGATCATGGCTGCACTCATGGCCAGGAGGTGGCCGGCAGCCCGTGGTGCAGCCTGCCGGGCACAGGGCCGCAGTCTTCGCGCGGGGAATCCCGCCATGGGAGCGACGCAGCTCAGGCACGCAGCACCCATCGCCAGCATCCACCAAGCCATCACGCCTACCGGCCCACTGACGGCTGCCACAACATGAGCTACAGCGCTGCCCGCGGCGGCCATGCTGACAAGGCCCACGCTGACAAAGCCCATGGAAGCGGGCGTGCTCGTGCCGTACCGCCAAGGTAGGCGGGGTTGTTGGTTCATGGTTCTCCTGGCTGCCGGGAATGTTTGGGTCAGGGACTTTACGCCGGCCTGTGAGGTGAGTAACATCAAAGCGTTGGTTGAACAGTTGTACCATCAAAAATCGACTTCAGGAAGTGCCATGATCCTTCAGACCACCCCCTTGGCCGCAACGACGCTGGCTCCGTTGGGGCAGCATTCGCTTGAGCAGCTCTCGGCACAGGAAGTTCACCAGGCCCGCCGGATTTTGGCCGAGGCCGGCCTTGTCGCAGAGACCACCCGCTTTGCCTACCTGGGCCTGATCGAGCCGCCCAAGTCCGCCCTACAGGGGGAAGCCGCGGATGCCGCCCGCCTGGTCCGGGCCATGCTGTGGGACGCCGCGCAGTCACGCTCCCTTGACGTCAGACTGTCCCTGACCACAGGCCTTGTCTGCGAACAGCGGGAACTCAACCCGCAAATCGACGGCCAGTTGCCAGTCCTCCTCGAGGAATTCGGGATCATCGAGGACATCCTGGCCGTAGATGCACAGTGGAACTCAGCACTGGCCAGCCGTGGTCTGAGCCCGGCCCAAGTCCGCGTCGCTCCCCTGTCCGCAGGTGTCTTCGAGTACGGGAATGAGGAGGGCAAGCGGCTGCTTCGCGGCCTCGGATTCCGACAGGACCACCCCGCAGACCACCCGTGGGCCCACCCGATTGACGGGTTGGTGGCTTTTGTTGATGTGGAAAACCGCCGGGTTAACCACCTGATCGACGACGGACCGGTTCCAGTCCCGGAAATCAACGGCAACTACACGGACCCGGCGATTCACGGCGAACTCCGCACGGACCTGAAACCCATAGAAATAACCCAGCCCCAAGGCCCCAGTTTCACGCTGGAGGGCAACCACCTGTCATGGGCCGGCTGGGACCTGCGAGTTGGCTTCGATGCCCGTGAAGGATTAGTACTCCACCAACTCCACCACTCGCACCAGGGGCGGCGCCGCCCGGTGGTTCACCGGGCGTCCATCTCCGAAATGGTGGTCCCTTACGGAGACCCCTCCCCCTACCGCAGTTGGCAGAACTATTTCGATTCCGGCGAGTACCTGGTGGGCCGGGACGCGAACTCCCTCAAGCTTGGTTGCGACTGCCTGGGCGACATCACATACATGTCCCCTGTGGTGGCCGATGACTTCGGCAACCCCCGCACCATTGAGAACGGCATCTGCATCCACGAGGAAGACGCTGGAATCCTGTGGAAGCACACGGATGAGTGGGCCGGCTCCAACGAGGTTCGGCGCAACCGCAGGCTGGTTGTCTCCTTCTTCACCACCGTGGGCAACTACGATTACGGCTTCTACTGGTACCTCTACTTGGACGGCACCATCGAATTTGAGGCGAAGGCCACGGGCATTGTGTTCACGGCAGCGCTTCCGGACAAGGACTACGCGTACGCCTCGGAGATCGCTCCGGGCCTTGGCGCCCCTTACCACCAGCACCTCTTCAGCGCCCGGCTGGACATGATGATCGACGGCGACACGAACCGGGTTGAGGAACTGGACCTGGTGCGCCTGCCCAAGGGACCCGGGAACCCGCACGGCAATGCCTTTACCCAGAAGCGCACGGCGTTGACCCGTGAATCGGAAGCAGTCCGCGACGCCGACGGCACCAAGGGAAGGGTGTGGCACATTAGCAACCCGGACTCGTTGAACCACCTGGGCCACCCGGTGGGATACACGCTCTACCCCGAGGGTAACCCCACGTTGGCCATGGCGGATGATTCCTCCATCGCCTCCCGGGCCGCCTTTGCCAAGCACCACCTGTGGGTCACCCAGCACGACGAGGACGAACTTTACGCCGCAGGCGACTTCGTCAACCAGCACCCCGGAGGTGCCGGGCTTCCCAGCTATGTGGCTCAGGACCGCAACCTCGATGGCCAGGACCTCGTGGTGTGGCACTCCTTTGGCCTGACCCACTTCCCCAGGCCTGAGGACTGGCCCATCATGCCCGTTGACACCACCGGTTTCACGCTGAAGCCGCACGGCTTCTTCGACCAGAACCCGACGCTGAACGTGCCTTCCTCTGCTGCCGGACACTGCGCTCCTCCGGAGCAGAACGCCGGCGGCTGCGGACACTGACCGTTTCACCCGCGCCCACCACTGCGGGAGCGCTCCCGGCGTTCCCGCAGTGGTAGGGTGCTCACGGCCCCGCCATGGCAACCCCGCCCGATTGAAGGAGCAGCATGCCTCGCTTGGTTGATCACGAGGAACGCCGGCGTTCCATCATCGAGACCACGTGGCGCCTGATCGCGGAGCAGGGCATCGAGAACGCCAGCATGCGGGACATTGCCCGGGAGTGCGGTTACGCGGCGCCGGGCGTGCTGGCCCACTATTTCCCCAACAAGGACGCTCTTTTGCTGGCGTCATATGAGTTGATCTGCGAACGCACCAACGAACGCATCGCGGCTGGCACGGCGGGCCGTCGCGGCCTTTCCGCCCTTCGAAGCCTGGCCTTGGAAATCATCCCGGCCGATCCGCTCACCGTGGTGGAAGCCCGCGTGGCGGTTTCCTTCTGGCAGCGCGCGCAGACGGAAAATGCGCTGCGCGCGGTCGGCCGGGAGGCCCTGCTACACTGGCGCGGCTTGGTGATGGGCTTCCTTGCCCAGGCAGAGCACGACGGCGAATGCGAACCTTTGGTGGACCCCGACGCGGTTGCCGATGAGCTGCTGAACATCATGATGGGCCTTCACGTCACGTCCATGCTGGATCCGGATGCGGTCACTGGTTCCCGGCAACGGCATTTGGTGGAGCGTGCACTTGCGCGTCTAGCTGCCCGGAAACAGGCGTATCCCGGGCTCTGATGTGAGCCCGGGCTACGGTTTGTTGATGTCCAGATCTGTTTCAGCGGATGATCCGGGTTGCTTCCTTGGTGCTGGCAGCCACGGGTAACGCGGCGGCCGCGTCCTCGCTCAGAAGGTCCTTGCCTTTGCTTTCCTTCATGCTCAGCACGGCAGCCAGTCCAATCAGGCCTACCAGGATCAGGTAGAAGGCGGGCATCATGTCGTTTCCGGTCTGCGCAATAAGCCAGGTCAGGACGAACGGGACGGTTCCGGCGAAGATGGCTGCGGTGACGCTGTAGGCAATGGAAAGCCCTGTCTGCCGCGTGCGGGTGGGGAAAAGTTCGGCAGCCGCGGCCGCATGGACACCCAGGATGAGGGCCAGGATGACGCCCAGTCCAATGGTGCTGACGATGCCGGCCCAGGCCGTGCCCATTTGCATGATCAGGAACAAGGGATAGGCCAGCACCACCAGTGAAACGGCGGCAGTGATCAGGAGCGGCTTCCTGCCGATTCGGTCTGATAGCGCGCCCACAAACGGTACGAGAATCAGGCCGGCCACGGACGCTGCCGTCGAAAGCAGCGCGGCAGTTCCGGCGTCGAAACCCAATACTTTCTCCTGATAGGTCAGGAGATACACGAGCACTACGTAGAAGGTCACGTGCATCATGACCTCCAGGCCGCTCATCTGCAGCAGCTGCTTCCGGTGCTTGGTGAAGACTTCCTTGACGGGACTCTGCGGGACGTTGCCCAGCTCCTCCAGTGAACGGAATTCCGGGGTGTCTTCAATCTTGGACCGGATGTAGAAGCCAATGACCCCCAGGGGAACCGCGATCAGGAAGGGGATGCGCCAGCCGCCGTCGGCGATTGCTTGGGCGTCCATGGCGCTGGAGAGCACGAAGACCACCAGCGAGGCCGCCAGGAAACCGAGGAGGCTTCCGAATTCAAGCCAGCTAACGCCGAATCCGCGGTGCTTCCTGGGAGAGTACTCGGCCAGGAAGGCGGCCGCGCTTCCGAACTCACCTCCGGCTGCGAGGCCTTGAACCACCCGGGCAGCCACAAGAAGGATGGGCGCCCACAAACCGATTGCGTCATAAGTGGGCAGCAGTCCCACCACCAGCGTGGCACCGCTCATGGAGAGAATCACGATTGACAGCGTCTTCTTGCGGCCGATCCTGTCGCCCAGCGTTCCGAAGACCAGGGCGCCCAGGGGACGGACTCCGAAGCTGATGGCGAAGACCGCAAAGACTGACAGCAGTGCTGCCGTGCTGTCCTGTTGGGGGAAGAAGACTACGGCGATGGTGGAAGCGAGGTAGGCGTAGATGGCCCACTCGAACCAGTGGACGAAGACGCCGATGGAACCGGCGGCAACGCTGGTGTGCAAACCCTTTCGGCTGATTTGCCCCTCGATGTTCTTGGTGTTCACAGTTCCTCCTGGAGGAAGAGATCCTCATGACGTGGATCACGCCCGGTTGCTGGTTTTACCCATCTTCAGGCGCTGGAATGTGATCTGTCCAATAGATTTTTGACAGCAAATGCATCTGCTGAGCAGATGCAGACAATAACCCGATCTAGCTCCGGGCCGCGCGTGCAGCGACAATCTGATGCCGGACCGCCTGCGCTACCGCCCGCACCCTCGCCGTGGGCCGGTGGGACTTCAGGTGCGCCAGGACTGTCTTCAATTCCGGCACATCGTCGCGGATTTCGACGGCGGCCAGCTGGCCGCCGTCGTACGTCAACTGGTGCTGTGGCCGCTGGTGAAGGATGGAATATCCGAGTCCTCGGGCGACAAAAGTACGCACCGTTTCGTAGCTGGCCGAACGGAACCTGATGTCCGGTTCCTGGCCGCCCAGCCTTGCGATGGACATCATGAGGTCCCGGGTGTGCGGCAAGTCCAGCAGCACAAAGGGTTCACCGCTCAGTGCGGACAGTTGAACGGTCTTTGATCCTGCCAGTTTGTGGTCTGACGGAAGTGCCACGTAGGGCCTGACAGTGTCCACCACCGATCTGGCTATCGGTTCGGGAAGGTCCAGGTCGTAGCAAAGCGCCAAGTCGGCCTGCCCACTGAGCAACGCGGCGATGCAGCCTGACGTGTCGGTCTCGATTACTTCCGCTTCCAGGGCGGGGTGGTCTTCCCGCAGCCTGGTCAGCACACCGGGAAGCAGGAAAGGGGCAAGGGTGCTGAAGCAGACTATGCGGATCCGACCAGAGACGCTCTGGTGTTCGCCGCGTGCGTGGTCAATGCTCTCTTCCACCTGCGCGAGGATGGCCTGGGCGTCCCTGACAAACAGCTCGCCGGCCGGCGTGAGCACCAGGCCTTTGGAGCGCTGCCTGATGAAGAACTGCGTTCCGACGTGCCGTTCCAACTGGGCGATCGCGGCGGAGACAGCTGACTGGGCCACATTGAGGCGAACGGCAGCACCGGTCATGGACAGCTGCGCTGCCGCTTCCACGAAATAGCGCAACTGCGTGAGGGTCACATCCATGGGACGAGAATACACTCTGGATCGGAAAAGTCGATGCAATCGTTCTAAAAGAACTGTTGGACAGATTTAGTGCAGCGCACGAAGCTGAAGGATACGAGCACCCGCCACAAACCGACTGAAAGGCGCTACAAGGTGAAGCACCAGCGTATCCGCACGTTCAATACCAAAGAGACCTATCCGGAACAGAACCTGGACAACGATCTGTGCCAGGCCGTCGTGGCCAATAAAGTGGTTTACCTTCGGGGCCAGATCGGACAAGACCTTGAGACGCGCGAGTCCGTGGGCATTGGCGACGTCGAAGCCCAGACCGAAAAGGCGATGGCCAACATTGACATGTTGCTCAAGGAGGCGGGCAGCAGCCTTGAGGACATCGTCAAGGTCACCGTCTACCTCATCGATCCCCGGTACCGCGAGACTGTCTACCGCACCATGGGCCGCTGGCTCAAAGGCGTGTTCCCGGTTTCCACCGGAATTGTTGTCCAAGCACTGGCACGCCCCGAGTGGCTCGTGGAAATTGACGCCACAGCAGTGCTTTCGACGGAAGGCCAGCGGTGACCTTCAGCATCGCGGCCACCGATGGAAGCGGCAGGTTCGGCATCGCCGTCTCTTCTTCCTCTCCTGCGGTCGCTGCCCGCTGTGCGCACTTGCGCGACGGGGTCGGCGCCGTCAGCTCCCAGAACATTACCGATCCCCGGCTGGGAACAGCATTGCTGAACCGCCTGCAGGCGGGCTATTCCGCGCAGGAGGCGATTGACGCCGTCGTGCAGGAATCACCGGCAGTCGACTACCGGCAACTGGTGGTCCTGGACGCAAACGGGGGATCCGCCGTGTTCAGCGGCGCGCATACCCTTGGCGTGTTCGGCGAAGGCCGGGGTGCGAACAGCGTGTCTGCGGGCAACATGCTCGCGCATCCTGGTGTTGCTCAAGTCCTCTGTGACGCCTTTGAAGCCAGCGCCGGGGAGCTGGAAGTGCGCCTCATGGCTGCCCTTCGAGCCGCTGTCGCGGCCGGCGGCGAAGCCGGCCCCGTGCGATCGGCCGGACTTTCGGTGGTGTCCGGGCACGGCTGGAGAGACACTGACCTGCGCGTGGACTGGCACGATCACCCCATCGCGGAACTGGAGACGCTCGTGGACGTGTGGCTTCCGCAGCGGCAGGATTATGTGATTCGCGGCCTGGACCCCGCGGCGTCAGTGGGTTATGGAGTGGCGGGCGATGAGCGCTAAACAAACAACCACTGCCAATCCGGCAGTTCAGCGCCAGAGGGTCTTGGAATCCGTTGACGCACAACAGCCGCACCTGATCAGGCTCTCCGAAACACTCCACGCCAACCCGGAACTTGGCTGGCAGGAACACCGCGCCGCCGGCTGGACCGCCGAGTACCTGACTGGTCACGGCTTCGAGGTGGAAAGAGAATACTTGGGCTTTCCCACCGCGATCCGCGCCGTCTTCGGAACGGGCTCCCGTCGCGTTGGGCTCATGGGCGAATACGACGCCCTTCCGGGCCTCGGCCACGCATGCGGCCACAACATCATCACGGCCATATCATGCGGTGCTGCCGTTGCCCTGGCGCAGTTCTCTGCCGAGCATGACCTGACCGTGGAACTGTATGGAACGCCTGCCGAGGAAGGCGGCGGCGGAAAGATCGAGCTACTCAAAAAGGGCGCCTTCCAGGGCTTGGACCTGGCCATGATGGCACATCCCAGCCCCGTCGACTCCGCCGAAGCCCGCCCCTACGCAGTGGCCCACAACCACGTGGAATACCGGGGTAAATCAGCCCATGCCGCTGCTTATCCGGACCAGGGCATCAACGCCAACGACGCCTTCATTGTTGCCCAGGTTGCCTTGGGACTGCTCCGTCAACAGTTGCCGCCCGGTACACGGGTCCACGGGATCCAGACGCGCGGAGGCGAAGCACCCAACGCCATCCCGGAAAGAACCGAGGGCCGCTGGTACGTCCGCGCAGAATCACTTGCGCTGCTGGGCGAGCTGGAAGAACGCGTTCAGCGGTGCTTCGAAGCGGGGGCTTTGGCATCCGGCTGCGAGTTGTCGGTGTCCCCGGAATCCGAACCCTATTCAGAGTTCCGCACGGACATGCGGGCCCTTGAGCTGTACGTGAAACATGCGCAGGCTCTGGGACGCGACTTCAACGCACCCCCGGAACAAGCCACCATGAACCGGGCCTCAACCGACATGGGCAATGTGTCCCAAGTGGTTGCGGCCATCCACCCCTACATAGGACTCGGCTGCTTCCCGGCAGCCAACCACCAACCCGAGTTCGCCGCGCACTGCGTCGGCGACGCCGCCAACCTTGCCATTCACGACGGCGCAGCCGCCTTGGCACTCACAGCGTTGGACTACCTGGCAACGTAGCCAGACAGTCCGGCGTCGTGAGCATCTCCAGGAACAGGACCATGACAGAACAAGTACTTTCTCCCTGCCCGGGAGCACCCAGCCCGGGAATTCGACGAGAGCAGGATAGCCTCGGGGACGCACATGTTCCCGAGGCTTCCTACTGGGGTATCAGCACGCACAGGGCCGTGGACAACTTCCCCGTCAGCGGACGAACAATCGGCACCCTGCGTTCCCTCGTCTGGAGCCTGGGTGCCGTGAAATACTCGGCGGCACGTGCGAATGAAAGCCTGGGCCTTCTTCATCCGGACAAGTCGGCAGCCATCCAAAGGGCCTCCTTGGAAGTCATGGAGGGTCGCCTTGATGACCAGTTTGTGGTGGACACTATCCAGGGCGGTGCGGGAACCAGCACCAACATGAACGCCAACGAGGTGATCGCCAACCGCGCGCTGGAACTAATGGGCCACCGCAAGGGCGACTACGCGGCCTTGCACCCAATTGACGAGGTGAACCGCAGCCAGTCCACCAATGACGTCTATCCCACCGCCATCAAAATCGCCCTGCAGCGGGAAATAACGGCGTTCTGCGAGGAACACGGCAGGCTCATCCAGGCCTTTGATGTTAAGGCCACGGAGTTCGCCGGAATCATCAAAGTTGGCCGCACCCAACTTCAGGATGCTGTGCCCATGTCCATGGGACAAGAGTTCGGGGCCTTCGCGGACACCCTCCGTGAAGACGGCCTGAGGCTCCTTGAACTCCTTCCGCATTTGCGGGAATCCAACCTTGGAGCCACCGCCATCGGCACAGGCATCACCGCTTCTCCCGGGTACCGGGAAGCTGTGATCAAGGAGCTCAGTTGCATCACCGGCCTTCAACTGACCTCCGCGACCAACCTGGTGGAGGCCACCAGCGATACGGGCGTCTTCATGCTGGTGTCCGGAGTCTTGAAGAGGGCGGCGGTGAAGCTTTCCAAGATCTGCAACGATCTCCGTCTGCTCTCCTCCGGCCCGCAAACGGGATTCGGCGAGATCCTCCTGCCCGCAGTGCAGGCTGGGTCCTCCATCATGCCGGGGAAGGTCAACCCGGTCATCCCGGAAATGGTCAACCAGGTTGCCTTCCGGGTGATCGGCGCGGATGCCACCGTAACCATGGCCGTGGAGGCAGGGCAGCTCCAGCTCAATGCCTTCGAGCCGGTCATTGCCGACGCCTTGCTGGAATCGATCGCCTGGCTCACCGTGGCCTGCCGTCAACTCCGGACGCACTGCGTGGTGGGCATCACCGCCAACACGCAGATGCTGCAGCAACGGATGCTTGAATCCATCAGCGTGGTCACCGGATTGGCGCCCCTGATCGGATACGCCGCCGCGGCCGAACTGGCCAAGGAAGCTCTCGCTTCCCATCGCGGCATCGCGGAACTCGTCATTGAGCGCGGACTGCTCGACCCGCAGAAGATGGAAGCGGCTCTTTCCGCCAAGTCGTTGGCGGGGCTCGGCTGAAGCCGGACACGCGAGAGGGGACCACGCCTGCTGGCGTGGTCCCCTTCTTTCGGCTACGGCGTCAGACGGCTCCGCTAGCCACCAACGCATCCTGCTCATTGTGGATCAGGTAGCTTCGCTGGATGGTGATCTGGTCTGCAACATACTTGGCGTCGTGCCAGACGCCCCAGATGAAGCTGGATCCACGGCGTGACTGCCACGGCAGCCCCAGGAAATATACGCCCGGCTCCGTGGATACGCCGCGTTGCTGCAGGGGCCTTCCTTTCGCGTCGAAGGCATCCACTTGCAGCCAGCTGTAGTCGACGGCGAAGCCAGTTGCCCACACGATGGACGTAACGCCAGCTCCGGCGAGGTCGAGCTCGCGGATGGGGTTGGTGAGGCTCTCCGGGTCCGGCCTGAGGAAGCGGGCTTCGGGTTCCTCCGGCAGGTCCAAGCCATTGCGTTCCACGTAGGCGTCGGCTTCGTCGAGCAACTCCAAGTAGTGGGCATCGCCATTCGCAATGTTGGTACGGAGATCGTCTGCGAAGCGCATGGTGCCGTCCTGAAGCTCCATGGTCCGTCCCACGAGCTTGATTCCGTTCTCGGCGAGCGCCCGGAAATCCACGGTGTGGCCACCCTCTGCCCCGCTGACCGCGATGGTCACATGTTCGGCGCCCAGAGCAGGCGTGGAAGCGTCCCACTTGCCTAGCACACCCAGCCACCAGCAGAAGTCCCGGCCACGGTAGTTCCGCGGGGGCCGGTCGTGCGGGCCAACCGAGAGGTACACCTGGCGGCCTGAACGCTGGATTTCCGCGGCAATCTGCACGCCCGAGGAACCGGCGCCCACCACCAGTACTGCACCTTGGGGCAGTTGGCCGGGGTTGCGGTACGAGCTTGAGTGCATCTGCATCAGGTTGGCAGTTTCGGGCACGACGGCGGGGATCACCGGCCGCTGGAACGGACCGGTGGCGGCAACGACGTAGCGTGCGTTGTAATCGCCGTGGGATGTTTGCACGTGGAAGCCCGGCGCACCTACGTTTCTGCGCACGGACCTGACCTCCACACCGCAACGGATGGGCGCGCCGATCTTCTCGGCGTACGCCACGAAGTAGTCGGCTACCTGCTCTTTGGAGGGGAACGACCCGGCCTCGATGCCGGTGAATCCCAGGCCCGGGAAACGGTCGTGCCAGGCGGGCCCGTTGGCAACCAGCGAGTCCCACCTCATTGAACGCCACCGCTCGGCGATTCGGTGGCGTTCCAGGACGATGTGGGGAATTCCCCCCTCGCTCAGGTGCTCGCTCATGGCTACCCCGGCCTGGCCTGCGCCTACGATGAGGACCTCAACCTCTTGGCTTGACATGTGATCTCCTATGTGGCGAAAGGTCACAGCGCGCTGGCTGCTGCGGCCCTTGTTTGTGACGGTTAATTCATTCTCACGCGCACAAAGTGCATCTGCATAGCGAATAAAACAGCACAAGCGCATCGGAAATTGTGATTATGACCCGCCGCCCATCACAGCTCTGTGGCACCATGACATACAGCTTGCAAAGCCCATCGGGTACATCGGAACAGCAAGGAGAACTTCACGTGAGCACGCCCATTAAGATCGCTGTGACCGGCGCGGCCGGCCAGATCGGCTACAGCCTCCTCTTCCGGATCGCCAGTGGTGCCCTCTTTGGTGCCGATACTCCTGTGCAACTCCGGCTTCTGGAGATCACGCCTGCGTTGAAGGCACTTGAGGGTGTGGTGATGGAACTCGATGACTGCGCGTTTCCCACGCTCGACTCGGTGGAGATCGGCGACGACGCCGACCATATTTTCGACGGCGTCAACCTTGCCTTACTCGTTGGCGCCCGTCCGCGTTCCAAGGGTATGGAGCGGGGCGACCTGCTCAGCGCCAATGGTGCTATTTTCACAGCGCAAGGCAAGGCTCTCAACCGGGTGGCGGCAGACGACGTCCGTATCGGCGTGACGGGCAACCCGGCTAACACCAACGCCTTGATTGCGATGAGCAACGCCCCGGACATTCCCGCCGCGCGGTTCAGTGCCCTCACCCGGCTGGATCACAACCGCGCCCTTGGACAGCTTGCCCAGAAGACCCATGCCAAGGTGGGCGATATCCGCAAGATGACTGTCTGGGGCAATCATTCGGCGACGCAGTATCCGGACATCTTCAACGCAGAGGTCTCCGGTCGAAACGCGGCAGAGGTGGTGAACGATCAGGACTGGATAGAAAACGACTTCATCCCCACAGTTGCCCGGCGAGGCGCAGCGATCATTGACGCCCGGGGCGCGTCCTCTGCGGCATCGGCAGCTTCGGCAACCATCGACGCCGCCCGTGACTGGCTACTCGGCACCCCCGACGACGATTGGGTTTCGATGGCGGTTGCCTCCGACGGATCATACGGGGTGCCCGAAGGGCTCATCTATTCATACCCAGTGACTACCTCAGGCGGAAACTGGGAAATTGTTCAAGGACTGGAAGTGAACGAGTTCAGCCGCCGGAAGATGGACGCTACAGCCGCTGAGCTCCTCGACGAGCGGGCTGCCGTGGCTGAGCTCGGCTTGATCTGATGCCCATCAGTGGCGTCGCGTTGGCGTGACCAGGCGTGCTAGCTCGGTGCCGGGTGCCGCCACCCGGTCCACTGTGCTAAAGATAAACTCCTGCATCGCTGCTGTGGCTGCTGAAGGAGCAATGTCGTTACGTCGGGCCAGGTTGACGGTTCTTGTCAGCGAGGGGTCGACCAGGCGGGCGCTGCGCAATCCGGGCCGGCCGATGACAACCATTGCCGGTACCACCGCCACCCCGAGTCCCCGTTCCACGAACCGCAGGACGGCATCCATCTCGGCACCTTCGACGGCGATCACCGGTTCCAAGCCCTTGGCGGAGAAGGCAGCCTCGGTGGCCATCCGCAGATCATAGCTTCGGTTGAAGGCCACCTGCGGAATGTTCGCCAATTCTTCCAAGGTCAGTTCTTCCCGCCACGCCGATCCGGTGCCGGAGACAACCACCAATTCCTCGGTGAGCAGCGGAATCAGTTCGGTGCCCTGCACGGCGGGGTCCGTTCCGCGGGTAACCACCAATGCCAGGTCCAGCGCGCTTTCGTTCAGGGCATCAACCAGGAACCGCGAACCACCTTCAGTGATATGCAATTCGACTCCGGGATGCGCACTTCGGAAAGCGGCCAGTACATCGGCCACCAGTGAGACGCACAGGGTGGGTGGGGCACCCAGTCGGATACGGCCCCGGCGCAATCCCGCGAGCTCGTTCATCTGCTCCCGCGCGGTCTCTGCGTCACCGAGCATGCGCCGGGCGATGGGCAGGAGGAGCTCCCCCGCATTCGTCAGCGTCGCCCCGGACTGGCCTCGGTGGAAAAGTGCCATTCCAAGATCGGCCTCCAGTGCCGCGATTTGCCTACTGAGAGAAGGTTGCGCGAGATACAGTTGCTCGGCCGCGCGTGTGAAGTGCCCCACTCGGGCGATCGCCTCGAATGAGCGTAATTGCTCCAGCTTCATGCTCATAGCATAAACGCATCAGGTTGACTCAAATAATTCATTGGATACATGGAGCCGATCCTCCTAGCGTGGGAGTCATGAACCTCAACACCACTCCAGAACGGCTCTTGTCCACTTCGGTGCTCGTCATCGGTACCGGCGGCGCCGGTCTGCGCGCCTCGATTGAACTCGCACAGCGCGGGGTGCAGGTGCTGGCTGTGGGTAAGCGTCGCAAGCACGACGCCCACACGAGCCTGGCCGCCGGAGGCATCAACGCCGCCTTGGGCACGATGGATCCCCAGGACAGCTGGCAGCAGCACGCCGCCGATACCCTGCGGGAGTCCTACTTCCTGTCCGACCCAGCCATTGTCGAGACAGTTGCCCGCAACGCCGCCCGGGGTATCGAGGACCTTGAAAAGTGGGAAATGCCCTTCGCACGAGAGGAGGATGGACGCATTTCCCAGCGATTCTTCGGCGCACACAAGTATCGCCGTACCGCCTACGCCGGGGATTACACCGGATTGGAGATCCAGCGCACGCTGATGCGCCGGGCCGCAGAGTTGAACGTGCCCATCATCGACACCGTCTACATCACGCGATTGCTCGTGGCCGACGGCACCGTCTTCGGCGCCTATGGATTCGACGTCGTAGACGGCACCCCCGTGCAGATCCACGCCGATGCGGTCATCCTGGCCGCTGGCGGACATACCCGCATCTGGCGGCACACCTCATCCCGGCGGGACGAGAACACCGGGGACTCCTTCCGGCTGGCCGCCCTGGCGGGGGCGCGGATCCGCGACGCCGAACTGGTCCAGTTCCATCCTTCCGGACTCTTGGAGCCCGACGACGCTGCCGGCACCTTGGTCTCCGAGGCAGCGCGCGGAGAAGGAGGCATCCTCACCAACGCACTCGGTGAGCGCTTCATGGAACGCTACGACCCCGAGCGCATGGAACTTTCCACCCGTGACCGCGTTGCCCTGGCCGGGTTCACCGAGGTTGCCGAAGGTCGAGGGACCGAGAAAGGCGGCGTGTACCTGGACGTTTCGCACCTGCCACGGGAAACCATCATGGAAAAGCTGCCGCGGGTCTACCGCACCCTGATCGACCTGCAGATGCTGGACATCACCACCACCAAAATCGAAATCGCTCCCACAGCCCACTACTCGATGGGCGGGGTTTGGGTTGCACCAGAGGACCACGGAACGGGAGTCAACGGCCTTTATGCAATCGGCGAGGCATCCTCCGGGCTGCACGGCGCCAACCGCCTCGGTGGCAACTCACTGATTGAGCTGCTGGTTTACGGTCGCAATACCGGAGAGCATGTGGCCGACTACGTTCATTCGCGCACCCACGTTGTCCGGGACCCCGCCGCCGTCGGAATAGCCCGCGGAGAAATGCAGACACTACTCAGTGAACGCGGAACTGAGTCCGCACGGCGGCTGCAGCGTGAACTACGCAACCTCATGACCGAACACGCCGGGGTGGTACGCACGGAACAAGGACTGGAACAAGGACTTGAGAAGTTGACGGCATTGGAGGAACGCGCCCAGCTGGTCACAGCCCACCCGGACATCGCAGGGTTTGATGACCTGGCCCACGCCTATGATCTGCTCGGCTCCCTGCTGGCAGCACGAGCCACCCTGGAGTGCGCGCTCGAACGCCGTGAAACCCGCGGAGCCCACAACCGTGCTGACTTCCCGGCGGCAGATCCCGCACTGCAGGGAAACTTCATCTGGTCAACGGACGAGGGCGTCAGGTTCGAAGGTCTGCCTCCGGCTCCGGACTCTTTCCGAGCCCTCGCCGAGGCCACCACAGACGACTCGGTTGCCGGCAAGCTCGTGGAGTAACACCAGCTCAGGATGGTTGGCGGGTGACCTCTTCCAGCAGCTCCAGTACATGCCGGTATTGGGAACCCGTTGCCCGTGTCATGCCAAGTTCGCAGGTTCGGTTGCAGGAGGCGTGGGCAGCAACGTCCATATCGGCTACGTCCGCTGCTTGACGCTCAGTTGCCGACGCCGTCAGTTCCGGATGCAACATGCCCCTGTCACCGGCGAAAGCACAGCACCCCCAATTTTCGGGAATGTCCACACGCTCCGCCACGGCACCGGCAACCACTCCCAACGCATCATTGAGCCCCATTCGTGTAGACGAGCAGGTGGGATGCAGCGCCAAGGATTGCAGCTTTTGGTGCTCGGGCAGCCGGGGCAGTATCCAATCGGCAGCGAAGTCGACAGCGTCAACGATGCGCAGGGGAAGCCGGCCTTCCTCAGGGACTTCGGATTCCACCATATGGCGCAGGCCCTCCGTGCAGGACGATGCGTCGCAGACGATTGGTAGCTTGCCGTCACGGGTCGCTTGGCGGAGCGCTGCAACGGTTTTCGCTCTCATCGTCTCCTGGCCGTCCGCCATGCCCTTGGAGGACCACGGCGTTCCGCAACAGAGTCCGTCAATTCCTTGCGGCACCAGGAGCGTAAGGCCAGCCCGGGCCGCAAGCTGCTCAAAGCTGTACTGCACGCCGCGCCCGTCGGACCCTGCCGGATCAAACCCCGCCGGGCCGAACATCGTATTGACGCAGGCAGGGAAGTACACCGCCTCAACCGGCCCTGCCGGGTTGGGACGTTTTCGCATTGAACCTCCACCGGGAAGGTCCCCGGAGTACAGGGGTACGGTGTCTGCCCCCAAGACGGCACGCACTGCTTTATTGGGCGGTTTGATGACGGCCGCCGGAAACTTATCCACCACCGTCAGGGCAAGGGACGCGCCCCGGGTGATACCTTCCCAGTGTTTGGCTGCGGCGATCCACGCACCGTTGGCGAGTTTGCCGGCGTCGTTCTTCCTTAGGCGCTTCACCAACGAACCTGTGTTGATGTCCACGGGACAGGCGGTTTGGCACATGCCGTCCACGGCGCAGGTGTCCACCGACTCGTACTCGTAGTCGCGCTCCAGCTCCCTCATCAGTGCCATGTCCCCGGCCAATCGTGCAGATTCGATGGCACGCAGAGTGACGATCCTCTGGCGGGGCGTGAGGGTGATGTCTTTGCTGGGACACACCGGCTCGCAATAGCCGCAGGAAACGCAGCGGTCCACTTCCTCCGCTACTGGCGGTGCCGTCTTGATGTGCCGGAGGTGGGCCGCCGGGTCCTCATCCATCACCACACCCGGGTTCAACATGCCTGCGGGGTCGAAGAGGCGTTTGATGGTGCGCATGACGTCGTACAGCTCGTCGCCGTATTGCCGGCGGACAAACGGGGCCATGACCCGGCCCGTGCCGTGTTCGGCCTTCAACGATCCTCCTTCTGCAAGGACCAGATCCGCCATGTCCTCGGTGAAGGCGCTGTAACGGTCCAGTTCGGACGACGAGGCAAAGCCGTCAGTCAGCATGAAGTGGACGTTGCCATCCTTGGCATGGCCAAAGATCACGCTGTTGCTGTAACCGTACTTTTCGAACAGTCTTATGAGGCCCCGGCACGTGCGGCCCAGCACGGGAACCGGCACCACAATGTCTTCCAACAGTGCCGTGGTGCCCTGCGGACGCGCCCCCGCCACGGACGCATAGAGTCCCTTGCGCAACTGCCACAACTGCCCGCGCTCCCTGGCATCTGCGGTGAATCGGGCAGGAGCTGACAACCCAAGGCCCTGCAGGATTTCCGAACCGCCCACCTGAAGCTCTTCCAAGTGGCCCGCATTGCCTGCGGAGTATTCCACCAGAAGGGCGGCATGGTCCTGTACCGCTATGTCATGTACGACGGCGGGCGTTCCCTTGAGCGTCTGACCCACCTTCAGTGACAACGCGTCCATGAGTTCAATGGTGGCGGCTCCCGTTTCCACCAAGGTGGGCAGCGCAGCGTTTGCTGCCTCAAGATCCGGGAAGACCAGCAAGCCCGCCGCAGCGTACTGGAGCCTCGGAATGGTACGGAAGACCGCCTCAGCCACGAAGCCCAAGGTGCCTTCGCTGCCGATGATCAGGTGGGCCATGATCTCTAGAGGGTTCCGGAAATCCAGCAGGGAGTTCAGCCCGTAGCCCATGGTGTTCTTCATGGAAAACTGCTGCCGGATCCTGTGTGCAGAGTCCGGGTTGTTCCGGACCCGCTCGGCCAGGCGAGCCAGGCCCTGATGCAGGTCCGGCTCAACGGTGCGGAGCTTGTGATCGGCGTCCGCTGCCCCGGAGTCTATGACGGTCCCCGAAGGCAGCACTACGGTCAGGGATTCCAAGGTGCGGTACGTGTTGTCCACGGTGCCGCAGTTCATGCCGGAAGAGTTGTTGGCTACAACCCCGCCGATGGTGCACGCCGCTTCGCTGGCGGGATCCGGGCCGAACTTCCGGCCGTAGCGTGCGAGTCTCGCGTTTAGTGCCCGAACGGTGACGCCGGGCTGGACGCGGACCCGGGCGCCGTCGTCGAGCACTTCAATGTCCCTGAAGTTCCGGCGAACGTCTACCAGCAAACCGTCGGTGACGGCCTGCCCGCTGAGGCTGGTACCACCGGAACGGAACGTCAGTGGCACACCTTGGGAGGCGCTGGCACGCAGCAAACCGGCCACATCCGCGGCGCTCGTCGCTGTGACCACGGCCTGCGGAATCAACAGAAAATGCGAAGCATCGTGGGCGTTGGCATGAAGATCTATGGCCCGTGTGCTGACGGCGTCGGGGTCCTGCACCGCAGCACGGAAGTTTGACACGTCAAGAGAAGCCACGGGGGCACCATCCAATCCAGTACGGGGTGGACTGCATTATCTCAGCAGTTCAGCCGCTTACGTGACGGCGACCACAATCTTCCCTCGGGTGTGACCCTCCATATTGAGCCGGAAAGCATCAGCTGCCTCGGCCAGAGGCAGCGCGGTATCGACTTCAACCCGGATCCTGTGCTCGTCCACCAGGTCAGCGAGCTGCTGCAACTCGGCACCCACGGGGTTGACCCACATCCAGGTGCCGCCGTGGGCTTCCACCTCATTGTCGGCGATGGAAGCATGCCGCCCGTTTCCAGCCAGGACCTCCAACGTTGCGTCAAGATTGCCGCCCACGAAGTCGGCCACAACGTCCACGCCTTCAGGACGCAAAGCCTTCACCCTTTCGGCAAGGCCCTCACCATAAGCAACGGGCTCGGCACCCAAGGACCGCAGGAAGTCATGGTTCTTTTCTGACGACGTGGCGATCACCTTCGCGCCACGCACCACGGCGATCTGAATAGCCAGTGAGCCCACCCCGCCGGATCCTCCATGGATCAGCACGGTCTCTCCCGAAGTCAGACCCAAACGGTTAAGGACCTGAAAGGCAGTGAGTCCGGCCAGGGGCAGCCCGGCGGACTCGTTCCAGTCCAAGGACTTTGGCTTGCGCGCCAGCAGCCGCTCCGGGAGGGCAATGTACTCGGCGAAGCTTCCGCCATGGACGTAGTCCTTGCGGCCATAGGAGATCACTTCATCGCCGGGCTTGAAATGAGGAGCATCAATACCCACAGCTTCAACGGTGCCCGCCACATCCCAACCGGGGATCGCGGGGAATTGAAGGTCCATGAACGAGTCCAGGTACCCGGCCATGATTTTCCAGTCCACCGGATTGACCGAGGTCGCCTTCACTTTGACCAGGACCATGCCCGGCCCGACTCTAGGCATGGGCCGCTCCGTCAGTTCAAGGACGTCCGGACTTCCGTAGTGGCTGTAGGTGATTGCCTTCATACCCGCGGCCTAGTCGAAGAAGCCAACGATGTAGCCAATGAAGAACAGCAGCGTCAGCAGCACGCCGGCACCGATGGCTGCCAGCCACAGGAACTGTGTGCCTTTCCTGGGGCCGCCCTCATCGTGGCCTTGGGGACCGGCTGTTGATGATTCGCCGGGTGGTGTCTCGCCAGGGGGCACTCCCCCACCCGGCTCCAAGCCGGTGATCTTGTCCTCATATGGGTCGGGGTTGCTTCCGGACACGTTCACTCCCTCGATCGCAGTGCTGGTGCTCAGTCCCAGCGTATCGAATCACCTTCCCCAGACCTACAGCAACCTTACTAATCGGCCGAAAGGTGTACTCAGCCCTGTTGACGATCCCTCGTGGCATCCCGTGTAGAGGTCCGGAGCCGGTACAGGGACGTTGTGGCCGTGATGTAGAGATCTTGACCGTCGACCCCTCCAAAGCAAAGATTGGACACCTTTTCAGGAACTTCGACGGCGGCCAGCAGCGCAGCGTTGGGGGCATAGACGCGAACTGACGAGCCCGCCGACGTCCATACTCGGCCCTCGACGTCCACGCGGAAGCCGTCCGACGCGGCATCGTCTTCGAGTTCAATGAACGTGCTGCCTTCCCCGCACGCGCCACCCTCCACCGGGTAGACGGCGATCCGGAACGGCACCCCATGTCCGGGGCCCGCCGTGTCCGCAACGTAGAGAAGCGATTCGTCCGGAGAAAATGCGAGGCCGTTAGGGTGCACCAGATCCGTAACCACCGGAGTCAGTTCTGCTTTGGCGGGGTCGAAGCGGAACACGTAGCAATCCCCGTATTCCTGCTCGCCCTCATGCCCTTCCACCGTCCCGGGCAGGATCCCGTAGGGCGGATCGGTAAACCAGACCGTCCCATCCCCCGCCACCACAACATCGTTGGGCGAGTTGAGCCGATGCTCACCGAACGCATCAACGATCGGCGTCACCACGCCGTCGTCGTCCCGCTCTACGAGCCTGCGACCATGGCTGCACTGCACCACGCTGCCGTCACGGTGGAGCGTGCGCCCGTTGGTGTACTCGACGCCGGTAGCGTATTCGCGCGTGGCGCCGGTGCCGGGAGAGAACTCAAGAATCCTGTTGTTGGGGATGTCGCTCCAGCGAAGGGTCTGCGATTGCGGTATCCACAAGGGACCTTCAGCCCAGACGGTACCTTCAAACAACTTTTCCAGCGTGCCGGTGATCAGTTCTTCCATGTGTTCGAGACTAATCGTTGGCGGGTTCCGAGCTGGGCTTCCGGGCCCGTTCTTTGGTGCTGAACTTTTTGTCCGCGGGCATCACCAGGACCGCCACCACAGTGAGGACTGCGCTGACGAGCACAGCCAGGAAGACAGCCGTAGACGCGTGCGTGGTAGTTTGCGGATCCGGGCCACCGCTGGGACCGTTGGCATAAATGGCGTTGGCAATGGCACCGAAAACGGCCACGCCGATGGAACTGCCGATTGAACGTGCAAAAAGGTTGGTGCCGGTGACCACTCCGCGTTCATTCCATTCAACGCTGGTTTGCGCGGCAATGAGGCTCGGCGTTGCCACCAGCCCCAGTCCGAGCCCGACGATGAAGCAAGCCACCGCCACCAGCAGGATATTTGGGGTCGGGGCAGTAAGGGCGAGGACGGCCGCGCCGATCACCGTGATCACGATGCCGATGATGGCCGTATTCCGAAACCCGATGCGGAGATAGAACCTGCCGGCTTGAGACGCACTGATAGGCCAACCGATGGTCAGCGCCGCCAAGGCGAGCCCGGCCAGAAGTGGTGAGGTCTTCAGGGACCCCTCCAGGAACGTTGGGACATAGGATGTCAGCCCGAGCATGACGGCACCAACGCCGAAAGAGATCATTGCGGTGGTCGCCAGCAGCCTGCGGGAGACAACCCAAGGTGGCAGGACCGGCTCTTCAGCCTTCCTTTCCACCAAAAGAAAGGCACCGAGCAACAAGGCACCCCCGGCAAAAACAGAGATGCTGATTGCGGAATCCCATGGCCAGGCTTGACCGCCCTGAAGAGCCCCAAGGATCAGCAGGCTCAACGAAATCGTCAGCAGCCCGGCCCCCAAGTAGTCGATTCGGTGCTTGGTCCGCTCCACGTTCTCATGGAAAGAACGGAGGAGCATCCAGCCAGCCAGGAGGCACAGCGGAATGTTGATCAGGAAGATCCACCGCCAGATTCCCAGCGAGGCGAAGACGCCGCCCAACGTTGGCCCCACAACAGAAGAAACAGCCCACACACTGGCCAGATATCCCTGAACCTTTGCCCGTTCCGCCAAAGTGTAGATGTCACCGGCAATCGTGATCGCCACAGGCTGGACCGCACCGGCGCCGAGTCCTTGGAGCACACGGAAGGCAATGAGCGCCGGCATGCTCCAGGCCAGCCCGCACAGAATTGAGCCAAGCAGGAACAGCCCGATCCCACCCAGGATCATCGGCTTACGCCCTACGACATCTGAAAGCTTGGCATAGACGGGTACGGACACTGCCTGCGCCAACAGGTACGCAGAAAACAGCCAAGGGAACGAAGCAAAACCGCCAATGTCCTCCACAATGGACGGCACTGCCGTGGCAACAATGGTGGCATCGATCGCCACCAGGCCCGTGGCAAGCATCAGTGCAATCAGAATGGGGCCTCGCCGGGAGCGGAACCCGACTCCTTCGTCAGCCACTGTGCTCATGCGCACCCCTTTAGCGTCGTCATCCTTGGTTTCGTTCCGAAGTGAGTAACCCCAATGGCCGCAAGATTAGTCCCTGAATACAAAGGCTCATTCGAAAACCTGTCCGGCACCCCGCCCTGCGAGCCGGGCCGTCACAGCGGAAACGGAGACGGCGGGCCACCCGCTGGTTCCGTGAGAAACCAAGGTGACCCGCCGTCGTCGTGAGCTTGGCTGTACTTAGTCGTTGATCAGATCGTGAACAACAATGGTCTGGTCGCGGTCCGGGCCGACGCCGATAGCCGAGAAGCGCGTACCGGAGAGCTTTTCGAGGGCCAGCACGTAGTTGCGCGCGTTCTCCGGGAGGTCTTCCAGGGTGCGGGCGCCGGTGATGTCCTCGGTCCAGCCGTCGAAGTACTCGAAAACGGGCACTGCATGGTGGAACTCGGTCTGCGTCATAGGCATTTCGTCGTGGCGGATGCCGTCCACGTCGTAGGCAACACAGACCGGGATCTGCTCGATGCCCGTGAGCACGTCCAGCTTGGTGACGAAGTAATCCGTGAAGCCGTTCACGCGGGCAGCGTGGCGGGCCAGGACGGCGTCATACCAACCGCAGCGGCGGGGACGACCGGTGTTTACACCAAACTCGCCGCCGGTCTTCTGCAGGTACACACCCATGTCGTCGAACAGTTCCGTGGGGAACGGGCCGGCGCCAACACGGGTGGTGTAGGCCTTGATGATGCCGATGGATCGCGAAATGCGGGTGGGGCCGATGCCCGAGCCAACGGACGCGCCGCCAGCTGTGGGATTGGACGAGGTGACGAACGGGTACGTGCCGTGGTCGACGTCCAGGAATGTTGCCTGGCCGCCTTCCATGAGCACAACCTTGCCCTCGTCCAAGGCGTTGTTGAGGACAAGTGTGCTGTCAATAACCAGCGGGCGGAGACGCTCGGCGAAGGAGAGGAAATAGTCCACGATCTCGTCCACCACGATGTCGCGACGGTTGTAGACCTTGACCAGGAGCTCGTTCTTCTGGCGCAGCGAACCTTCCACCTTCTGGCGGAGGATGGACTCGTCAAAGACATCCTGGACGCGGATACCCAAGCGGGCCACCTTGTCCATGTACGCCGGGCCGATCCCGCGGCCGGTGGTGCCGATGGCGCGGCTACCAAGGAAACGCTCAGTCACCTTGTCTAGGACCTGGTGATACGGGGCAACCAGGTGGGCGTTGGCCGAAACGCGAAGGCGGGATGTGTCCGCGCCACGCGCTTCAAGGCCGTCGATTTCCTGGAAGAGGGCCTCCAGGTTCACCACGCAGCCGTTGCCAATAATAGGGATTGCGTTGGGGCTCAGGATGCCCGCGGGAAGGAGCTTCAGCTCATACTTCTCACCGCCAACAACCACGGTGTGCCCGGCGTTGTTACCGCCGTTGGGCTTGACCACGTAGTCAACGCGGCCACCGAGCAGATCGGTTGCTTTGCCTTTGCCTTCGTCGCCCCACTGGGCTCCGACGATCACGATAGCGGGCATGGGATCCTCCCCCATTCTTTCGGGCCCAAACCCAGCCGGATGACCAGGACTAGACGCCGTACATGAGAATGCCCCGACGTAGCTGGTGCAGCCTGCCAGGAGGCACGGCATGCGCAAGAGTTTCGGGGCTCTTACCCGCCAAGTTTAGCCGATGACAACGGTTTCTCTGGTGTTTGGCCGGCGTTGGGGCGCCGTTGTGGATAAGTCAAGGAACAGCGAGCGCCACAGGGCCGGCCGAGGAACTGCCAAGTTGCAGGCTCAACAAGCCGGCACTGTCCACCAGCCCCACCCTGATGGCCGAAACCTTGTACTCCCCCGTCGCCGCCGTAACATCCGCCGGTTTGGTCCCGGGCCAGCTTTGGTCCGGTTGAACGTTGACGTTGATGGCCACCAGGGTACGGACTGCTGTCAGGACAGGCCCGACGGCGTTGATCACCGGTGTGATCAGTAACTGCAGGCTTGTACCCAGGTTGGCGACGAGTCCGGTGTTGAAAATGGTGGCGTTGAGGACGTTCCTGACCACGTTGTTGGTGCCGGTCAGGAGGATGGAGGTGATGGGTGTGAGCAGGGCAGCTACGGCGCCTCCGAGGTCCAAGCCCAGAACATCGGCTGTGACTACGGGAGCCACAGCGGTCCCATCCAGAAACTGGCCAAGGGTGGACGGTCCGATCTTGACCCCTATGGCGGCCACGTTCAGGCCAGCCAGCTTCAGCGTGATGTTGGTGGTCGCGTTCAGTGTGATGGATCGCAAGGCTGTAGTGAGCGCGGTGAGGACACGGTTCTTCCACGAATCCAGCAGTGCCGTGACCCTGTTGGTCACAGCTGTTGTCGTGCCCGCATCCAAGACCACGGCGTGATTTGGTTCCATGCCGTTGAGTCCCAGGGTGCTTCCGGCCAATGATGCGATGTCGACTTTGACTGTGCCTGTCCCCAGATTGATGGTCACAATGCCATCCGTTATGGACTCGGTCATGAGAGCAGTGACCCCGGTGAGGTTCGGGGCGGACAATGTGGCAGTAGTGCTGATGGATCCCAATTGCAGAGTGCCAAGTACAGGGTTGATGAGCGCCGAAATACCGTTGCTGATCCCCGTGGTCAGCCCTCCCGTCCCCAACACCGCATTCAGCTGCGTCGGCACAGCCCCCACCAGCGACGCACCTTGCGTGGACAGAGTTCCCACTGCCGGGATCGCTGCGTTCAGGTCCAAGCCTGCAATGCCGTACTGGCGCTGAACCTCGGGGGCGGGATCCAGCGTTGGCCAACCGTTGGTCATGTCGCAGCCGTCCAGTTGTGAAGAAGAGGCCACCGCTCCCACGTCCAGCGTGACTCCGGCAAGCGAGGCCGGGACGATGTTTCCCAAGGAAATACTGGCCGATTTCGGCACCGTCACCGCCCCCTGCGCTGTCCCGGCAACGTCCACGGCACCTGTCTGATCCGACACCAGGCCCGATGCTCCATGGGCTTGGCCGCTGTTCCCGGAGCGCGCCCATTGCGTGTAGGTGCCAACGCCGCCCACGGGCAAACCGAGTCCCAGGCCCGCCGAGATGGGACTGCTGCCCAGGACGGACACCGGGATCTTGGTGACGAAAGCATCCGTGGTTCCGGGAACCAGGACTGCGGACAGTGGCGTGGGTGTGGCCGCGGCGCCGTTGTTCACCACAGTCAGGCCTTGGACTCCGGCCACAGTGTCCAGGTTGGTGTTGAGCACGGTGCCCTGCAACTGCCTGGCCCAGGACTTGTTGGTGAACATGGTGTTGGTGCTGCAGTCACCTGGCGAGCTGACGCCGACGGCGCTTCTCACCCACTCGTTGTCCGTCCAGGCGGCGGTGGTGACGCTCGTCGTGGCGGCTAGTGTGATGGCCGCAGCGGCTGCTACCAGGACAAAGCGACGCGGCCGGTCCAGGACCCGGCGGAAGAAGTGCCGTGCCTTCATGTGCCCTGCCCCGGGGTCTCGCGCGGGTCCGCAGTTTCACGCGGGTCCGCAGTTTCGCGCGGGCGCCTCATCATGGTCAGGAGCGCAGCCCCGACAAGGAGCAGCCCTCCACCGGCGAACAGTGCCGGCAAGGACGATGCACCTGTGTTCCCCAGCGGATCCCGTCCCTCCACGGAGGTGTTTCCGTCGGCGGGCGGTGGCAGCGAAGGTGCGCCTTCGCCGTCGTCGTCTCCCATGGCAGTGATCCCGATTCCCAAGGTGAGCCGGGCGCCTTCCAGGGGTGCGCTGTTCGCAGGTTTGCTCAGTGTGAAACGCAGGTAGGGCGACGTTCCGGTGTGGAGGTCCCTCAGCGGAATCCGCACGCTTTGGTCCCAGCCTTCCAAGGTGGTGGCCGCGATCCGGGGAGTCGAACCCAAGGGACAATCGAGTTGCTGGTTGAGTCCACTGCTGCCCTGCCAGGGAGTGGCGCATTCGTCCACCGCAATGGCGTAGCCGCCGGCCCCCGCCAGACCACCGCCGGCCGTGAGTTGGAGCGTGGACGTAGCCCGCGGCTTCTCAAGGGACAACCCGATCTGCCAGGAAAAAGAGTCACCGGCGTCGAGCGTGGGGAACTCCAAGGGGTACACGGAGGAAGAAAGCCACAGCACGCCGGGCGTTCCGGTCTCCGGAACCGGGATGAGGTGATCGGCAGCGTTAGCGGGGAGAGCCAACGTCACGGCACACACCACGGCGGCGCACGCCACCGCTGCCGGCCTTGCTGCCTGCATCCACCGTTTCACTGCTCAATCACCTCCCAGTTGACTTGCTCGGAATTGAATCATTGCGGGGGACGAATCCTTGATGGGGCGAATCCTTGATGGGGCGGGTCACCCCTTGTGCCGGGCGACCCGTTTGGGCCAGTACGCCCAGACAACCAGCACGGCCACGGCCAAGGTTGCGCCGCCGATGAAGCCGGGCCCCCTCATGGCCATCACCCAAGATCCCAGTGCCGGTACTGTTGCCAGCACCTTCTGCGCTGTATCCACTTCGTACGGCAGCGGGTCCTCGGAACTGTTCGCATCGCCCTTAAGCCTCAGGGACGCCCCGGAGCCGTCCGGCTCCACCGAAACCACCCGGTGCGTTACCAACACCCCGGATTCGGAGCGTTTCACGGATACGACGTCGCCTGGAACCAGGGACTCGGCCGGCACCTGAACGGTGAGTGACAAAGCCCCTACCGGATAGTCCGGTTCCATGGAGCCTGTCCTGAACACCACAAACGAGGCCTTGAAGATGCACCCCAGGACCAGCGCCACAATGCACAGCAACCCCAGGAGGGCCACCACGGTCAGTGCGACTTCGCGTGAGACCTTGAGGAGCCGGAACACGACGGGCCAGAAACCCGCCCCTCCCGCGGCAGGGGCCGTGGGTGGCAGCAGGAACGAGCTTCTGGTCCGGGTCAAAGGCTCTGTCACAGAGCTTGGCTAAGAGCCGGCGATGCTGGTGAACCTCCACAGCGGGATGGTCTGCTTGCCCTGAAGGGTCACATCGGTCACGGTGGACGGGAGGGTGATGGCGAAGCACACATCCACTGCGGCGCCTGCTGTGGCTGCGTCTGCACCCTTCGGCAAGGGAATGGCGGTGGTTGAGGTGGAGGACAACGGGACGCCGGCTACAGCGGAACCCACAATGTCCGTGCCGCCAGTCAAGGTTCCTGCTGCGCAGTTCTGCTTGGTGACCCCATATACGGCGCGGACGGTCAAGGCGTTGTACAGGGCCAGGGAGTTGTCAGTAGTGTCTGTAGCTGGCGCTAGTTTGACTGCCTCCGCCAACGTTGCCGTCAGCGCTTCCGAGCCCGCGGCTGCCCTGAGCTGCATGGGCGCGTAAGCCGTATCCCCGGGCTTCAGTGCGGCTGAGATGGCACCGAATGTCAGGGCGCCATCAGTGGCCGAGTCCGGCACCGTAGGAATGTTCGGCTTGTCGCTCCACAGATCATCTCCACCGCCGTTGGTGTTAGTGAACGTGTTCTGCTCCATGTGGTACGTCAAAGTACCGGGGTCGTTGTCTCCTCCGGAATTACCGAAGACCCACTCGTTATCCGTCCAGGCAGCCAAGGTGAATGCTGCACCGACGCCCAGGACAAGCCCGCCAGCAAGGAGCGCACGGACCTTCGTGGCCTTATTGGATGAAGTTTTTGCGACCATTTTTCTTACCCCCACGGTAGGTGACGCTGAGACCTGAATCTTGTGGGGTGGCCATACGGTTTCCCCCGAAACCGGTGGTTTTCAATGCCAGTATGTGCGTGGGGAAAGCCGCTTCGGGCGGGAGTGCACTTTAGGGTTAACATGTTCGACGACGGCGCTGAACTTCGACGACGGAACTCTGGACGCTGCCGCCGGCCCGCCTCAGTCGGACGAGCCGCCCGCCACGAAACGAAGCGCCGCTTCGGCAAGCGCCGGCCATTTTTGCTGCGAAGTGAAGGGCACTTCAACCCAGTCTTTGTATGGACGGTTCATTCCGGACGGATCAAACAGTGAAGCGCCCGGAAGTGCCAGTGCCAGGGCAAACGCTTGGCTGTCCCGGCCCAGCTTGAAAACCACTTTGTCTCCGTTGAGGCAGGCCAGTGCTTTGTTGCTCAGCATGAGCGATCTTGCACCGAACATTTTTCCCATCAGTACCCCGGCCGACGCCAAGTCAGCTCCCAGACCCTCAAAAGCGGCAGTGGCGGCAGCGGACGACTCCGGTTTATCCATAGGTCGCATCATCCCGCAAGGTGCCTGCCGCCGTCGAGAGCTGCCTGCCGGCAGGTGCCGCCGCCGTCGAGACGCCCGACACGTTTCCGGGCAACACGCCGCATCGCATTTAAAGGGCGCGCCGAAGAGGGCCCCGTTCACCCCCATAGTCCGGTAAGGTTAGTTAGCCCCCAACAGCACCCTTTGAGGTTCGGCTGCGGCATGCCCGCGGCGCCTCGGAACGGTGCGCTGTAACACCTAGGAGACCTAACCCCTGATGCAAGAACTGGCGACTGAATCACCCGAAGAAATCCTCTGGAACCGCCGCTACGAACCGCACATCGCCGAGGTCAACGAGCTGTGCGACTCCATCAAGGTGCAGAAGCCGGGCAGCGAGGTCCTCTACATCGACCCCGCCCACAGCATGGATGACTGCCGAATCGTCAGCCTTTTCTCCAATCAGCGCACCAACACCGGTGAGGGTTTCATCAACCCGGGAGATGAAGAAGCCAACACCCGCATGCTCGGCATGCAGTGGCAGCTGGGCCTGCGCCCCGAACTCATGATGCCGTGGAACGCGTACCCGTGGATTGAACCCTCCGAGGAACCGGGCAAGCTGACCCCCGCCAACATCACCGAGGGCCTCAAGCCGCTCCTGCGCCTCCTGCAGCTCCTTCCGCGCACCTCCGCACTGGTGGCGCACGGCAACGAGGCACACCGCCTGGCCGATCAGCTCATGAAGGCCGCACCGGCCAGCATCGCGCGCCGCGGCTTCAAGACCTTCAAGGTCCGTTCACTGGGCGGCCGGTCCTTCGCCGGAACCCCTGCCCGCCAGCAGGAATACCTGGACGCCATCCACGGCGCCTACGCCGAAGCCATGGCTCGCACGGGGATCCCCCGCAAGGCCTAATACCCACCCCTCGTTGCAGGGCCCGCTCTGCGCCCCAAACCCCCGGGTTAGCGCGCAGACCATGCCTCACAACGCACATACGACGGCGGCCCCCACCTTTTGGTGAGGGCCGCCGTCGTTGTTCGCCTGAGTTCCTAGCGGGCTTCGAGCGCTGCCTTGGCTTTGGGGTCCGAGTCGTTCAGGAACTTCTCGATCCGCTCTGGCTCTTCAGCCTCTCCGATTGCCGAGGCCGCCCGGCCCAACGCGTAGAGAGCACGCAGGAAGCCTTGGTTGGGCTCGTGCTCCCACGGGATGGGTCCGACGCCGCGCCATCCGTTGCGACGCAGGGAATCCAGGCCGCGGTGGTAGCCCACACGGGCGTAGGCGTAGGACTCGATGGTCCGGCCTTCGGCCCAGGCTTCCTCGGCGAGGATGGCCCACAGCAGAGACGACGTAGGGTTCTTGGCCACCAGGTCCAGCGCCTCGTTGCCGAGTGCCAGGTGCTGGTAGATCTCGGTTTCAGCGGGCAGGAGCGTGGGCTCCGGCCCCATCAGGTTCTTCCGGAATTCGTCAGACATTAGAAGGTCTTGCCAACCGATCCGAGCTGCTGTGCGGCTTCGACGATGCGCGCGGCCATGCCGGCTTCAGCGGAAGCGCCCCAGACGCGCGGATCGTAGGTCTTCTTGTTGCCCATTTCGCCGTCGACCTTCAGAACGCCGTCGTAGTTCGAAAGCATGTGCCCGGCAACCGGGCGGGTGAACGCGTACTGGGTGTCGGTGTCAATGTTCATCTTGATCACACCGTACGAGACGGCGTCAGCGATTTCCTGCTCGGTGGAGCCCGAACCGCCGTGGAAGACGAGGTCGAACGGGTTTTCCTTGCCGATCTTGGCACCAACTTCGGACTGGATCTGCTTGAGCAGTTCCGGGCGGAGCTTCACGTTGCCCGGCTTGTACACGCCGTGCACGTTACCGAAGGTCAGTGCGGTGAGGTAGCGGCCGTTTTCGCCGGCTCCGAGTGCCTCGATGGTGGCCAGGGCGTCCTCGGTGGTGGTGTAGAGCTTCTCGTTGATCTCGTTCTCAACACCATCTTCTTCGCCACCAACAGTGCCGATTTCAACTTCGAGGATGATCTTCGCAGCAGCGGCGCGTTCCAGCAACTCACGGCCGATCCGCAGGTTCTCCGACAGGGTCTCGTGCGAACCGTCCCACATGTGCGAGTTGAAGATCGGGTCCTTGCCGGCCTTCACCGCTTCCTCGGACGCGGCCAGCAACGGGAGGACGAAGTCCGCCAGCTTGTCCTGCGGGCAGTGGTCCGTGTGCAGGGCGATGTTGACGTTGTAGTTCTTGGCAACTTCGCGGGCGAACGCGGCGAAGCCGAGGGAACCGGCAACCATGTCCTTGACCGAAGCGCCGGACCAGTAGGCTGCGCCGCCGGTGGAAACCTGAATAATGCCGTCGGATTCGGCCTCGGCGAAACCGCGGATCGCAGCGTTCAGAGTCTGCGACGACGTCACGTTGACCGCGGGGAAAGCGAATCCGCCAGCCTTTGCGCGGTCGATCATCTCGGAGTAAATCTCTGGGGTTGCAATGGGCATGGTGACTCCTATGCTGAATTCGTCTGTGGGTTGGTAACCCTGGAGTAGACCGCTTACGGCTAGCACCCATCCTAGCGATATCCGCCGGGACGCCGTGTTTCGGGTCACTGAGCGCTCTTAACACTTCCGCCGAGTTCACACTCCACCGACTACCTCTGATTCATCAAAACGGTGGATATACTGCGGGAATGGAGATCCCCCCGAGTGCAAACAATCAGCCCCGCCTGACGCCACCTCTGCAGCAGCAAGGCGGTTCTTTCCCCGAAGGGCAACCCCGGCGGAAGCGGAAGATGATTATTGCCATCGCAGCAGGAGCAGCGGTAGTCCTCGCCGCAGCCATCGGTGGTCTGGCTCTCCTGGTTTTACCGTTGTTGTCACCGGCCCAGGACATGAGCGCCACAGCTAAAACATACTTCCAGGCCTTGATCGACGGGGACGGCGAGAAAGCCCTGAGCGTATCCGACCCCGGGGTCCCCGAGAATGAAAAAGCTCTCCTCCGGAACAACGTGTACAAAAGCGCAGGACAACACATTGACGGTTACCGGATCCTGGAGGCAAGGTCGGATTTCGTCACTGCCGAAGTCACGCAAAACGGCCGCAAGCAGGAAATCATTTTGAGGATGACCAAGACACGGGAGGGCGCGTGGAAGGTTGGGCCTAAAAACTTTCAAAAGATCCGGCTCAGTTCCAGCCGTCCCGTGAACTCGTTCACCGTTAACGGCGTCGACGTTGCCGCTCCTGACCCCGGAACCGGAGCGAGGGATTCCCAACTGCTGATGCCGGCCTTCCCCGGCGAGTACACCTTGGGCGTCTCGGGAGACAAGTACGCAACGGCAGAAGAGCAGAAGGCCTTGATCAGCATTGACCGGGCGATTTCCAAGAGTTCCGGAAATTTGAAAGTGATACCCAGCCTGCTGCTCCTGGACGAAACCCGGACACTTCTCGAGAACAAACGAAGTGAATGTACTGCCTCCACCCCGGGCAATGCATCCGAAGCGTCCAGTCGTGGTTGTTCCGGGTTCGCTCTCTACGAATACCGCCCTACCCGCAATCTGAAATGGACCATCGAGAAGGAACCCACCTTCACTCTCCTTCGTGGCGAGGACAGTTGGATCATTCAGCCGGAGAAAGAGGGCAAGGCTTCCGTGAGCTACGAAGTGAACAGCGGCCGTGATGACGCCCCGCAATGGGAGCCAAAGGTTGAGCTTGTAGCACCCAGGGTCTCTGGCGAGATCCACATCGTGGACGGAAAAGCCACCCTGGAAGATCGGTAGAAGCATCGGCCGGGCCCCTGCTGAAAGCTTGCCTAGCTGACGGGCTGCTGGAACACGTGCCGGCGGACCCAAGCATGCATGGCAATGGCCGCGGCTGAGGCCGCATTCATGGACCGGGTGGAGCCGAACTGCTCGATTGAAAGCGTGGCGACGGCGGCTTCGTGCACCTCGGGCGTCAGGCCCGGGCCTTCCTGTCCGAACACCAGCACGCAGTTCTTGGGGAGATCGTAAGTTTCCAGCGGGACCGAATCCGGGAAAATATCGATGCCGATCACCGCTAGCCCCTCCCCCTCAGCCCACTGGACGAAGTCCTCAACAGTGGGGTGATGGCGGACGTGCTGGTAGCGGTCGGTGACCATTGCCCCGCGACGGTTCCACCGCCGTCGGCCAATGATGTGGACCTCTTTGGCGAGGAAGGCGTTGGCGGTCCGCACCACGGTGCCGATGTTGAGGTCGTGCTGCCAATTCTCAATCGCGATGTGGAAATCGTGGCGTTTGGAATCCAGGTCCGCCACGATCGCCTCGTGCTTCCAGTAGCGATACTGGTCCACCACGTTGCGACGGTCACCGTCCCGCAACAGGTCCGAATCCCAGTGCTCACCTACGGGCCACTCACCCTCCCAGGGCCCGACGCCCACCTCGGCTTTCGCTTCTGCTTCGCCTTCAGGCGTGGCGTCTGGTGCGGTGTCCACGGCGGAGACGGCAGGCGTGGGCAGGGCTGTATTGGGGGGAAGGTCAGTCACCCCTCAACTTTAGCCCCGCCCGGTTGCCCGCCCGGGCGCGCTGAGCGAGACAGGTCTTAGACCATCTTCCACTTGTTGATGCGGTAGGAGTTGCCCAACTGCTCAAAGAGTCCGGGGTGGGCGTCCCAGTATTCCTTGTGTCCGCTGACGCCCAACATCTGCGGGGTGCCCCACGGTGTCACGGAGAACAGGTTCACTGCCTGAATCGCTTCGCCGCGGGCGTTGGTGCAGGTGAACCCGATGACCACAGCCGCGCCGCGGCGGAACTCACGGATTTCCGGCATGCTGGTCTTGAAATCGGAGGTGCATTTGTGGCCCACCAGGTTCTGGGGCAGCTCGCTGGCGGTCATCCCCTTGAAGCGGGTTTCAATGTCCTGGATGGCCTTCTTGACCTCTGCCGGATCCTTGCCGTACTTGCCTTCCTCGGACTCCGCAAAGAACGCGTAGGCGAGCGCGATCCCGTCGCCGTCAGTTTCGACGGTGCCTTGGGCCTTCTTCTGGATCTCCACACCGGTAGTGGGATCCTTGGTGATGCCGAACGACTCGTCATGGGTCCACTCGGCCAGGTACTGGAAGGACGATTCGCCCGAGACCCACTTGCTGAACAGTGGATCGCCGTCCGCGGGAACGTTGCTTGGCCCAGCCAAATCGTTCCACCCTGCAGGCAGCGGGATGGCATCAGCGGGGATTTCCGAAGCTGCCGAGGCTTCGCTGGAAGGTTCAGCAGACGGTTCCGCTGCTGCCTCGGATGCTTCCTCGGAGGACGTTACGGACGGCAATGGAGTATCAACGGCCGTGGGCTTGGTCATGGACGGAATCAGCCACGTGAACGTCACCACCAGCGCAATGATCACGACGACGGCGACGCCACCGAGGATGAGGAACAATGACTTCTTGTTGTGGTCGCCCGGGTTCTGGCCGGGTCCGCCGGGACCGCCAGGCTGACCCGGGTTGCCCGGCTGCCCCGGGTAGCCGCCGCCCGGCGGCGGGAAGCCGGGTTGTCCCGGCTGCCCCGGATATCCGGGTTGCCCCTGCTGGTCTTGGGGGTAGCGGTGCACGGTTTCGGCGTACTCGCCGTCGGGGTGTTGCTGGGGTTGGTTCGGTTGCTGCTGCGCTGCGAAAGCCTCAGTCTGGGCCTCCGGCTCGTACATGGGCTGCGTCTGGCCGGGCTGGTACTGGCTGTACTGGTCCTTGCCGGTGTCGTAACGCGGCTGCGGCACGCCGTCGGGGTTGTAGGGAGGCTGAGGCGCTCCGTTGTTGTTGCTCATGACAGGCCCTTTCACATGCGGTAAGTGGGGACCTGCTGGAGCGCGGCAACATGAAAAGTCCACCGTGTCGATCCCCCGACCCACGGTGGTGGCACACCAGCGCCGCAACCAGCCTAGTCCAGCCCAACGCACCCAACGCAAGTCAACAAGAGATATCCACATGGGCAGAACTTCCCACATAAGCGAACTTTCAGGATGTTGGGTCAGCAGATTGATGGAAGACTGGGAGGCAGTGCAAGAACAATTCCAGCCGGAGGCAAATATGGCAGAAGAATCCACGTCCACATCGGTGTACCGGAACGGCCACGAAATCGAATGCTGGCTTACAGACATGGACGGTGTCCTGGTTCATGAAAACCAAGCGATCCCCGGGGCAGCTGAACTCATTCAGCGCTGGGTAGACACGTCCAAGCGCTTCCTGGTTCTGACCAACAACTCCATCTTCACTCCCCGCGACCTCGCAGCCCGTCTGCGCGCGTCCGGCCTGGAGGTCCCTGAAGAGAACATCTGGACGTCCGCGCTGGCCACCGCCCAGTTCCTCAAGGACCAGGTCCAGTCCTCGGATTCAGGCAACCGCGCCTACACCATTGGCGAGGCCGGACTCACAACGGCCCTTCACGAGGCCGGGTTCATTCTCACGGACACCGACCCCGACTTCGTGGTGCTCGGCGAAACCCGTACTTACTCCTTCGAAGCGATCACCATGGCCGTCCGCCACATCCTGGCCGGCGCCCGGTTCATCGCCACCAACCCGGACGCCACCGGACCCTCCAAGGACGGCCCCATGCCCGCTACGGGTGCAATTGCGGCCATGATCACTAAGGCCACGGGCCGCGAACCGTACATTGTGGGCAAGCCGAACCCCATGATGTTCCGCTCCGCCATGAACCAGATCGACGCCCACTCCGAGACCACGGCCATGATCGGTGACCGCATGGACACGGACATCGTGGCGGGCATGGAAGCGGGCTTGCACACGGTCCTGGTGCTCAGCGGCATCACGCAGCGCGAAGAAATTGTGTCTTTCCCGTTCCGGCCTAACCAGATCCTGAACTCCGTGGCCGACCTCAAGAGCCAGATCTAAGAGGGACGACCCATGGCTGTGCTGAATCTGCGTCCCCTCGCCGGAGGCCGGATACTCAGGGGAAGCCAGCCGTTCGGCTTGGATGCCGCTGCAACGTCGGATTTCCTTACGGAGCACGGCATCCAGGCCATTGTTGACCTGAGGAGTGAGCTTGAACGCTCGTTGGTCCCGTGGCTGGTTCAAGATGATAACGACGACGGCGGAGGCGCGCCTGCCGCCGTCGTCCCGCCCGCCGTCGAGCTCATCCATAACCCGTTGGACCCGAACGCCATTGCCGGGTCACTCCAATCCGTGGAAACGGCGGAAGACCTTGGCGATCTGTATTTGGGGTGGATCCGGCTACGCCCCGAGTGGGTGGCCGACGCCCTGCGACCCGTGGCTCGTGGCAAACGCACGTTGGTGCACTGTTCACTAGGCAAGGACCGGACGGGTGTGGTGTCGGCAATCGGGCTTCTGGCAGCGGGTGGAACCAAGGACCAAGTGGTGGCGGATTATTCGGCCACCACCGCCAACCTGCCGGACGTCCTGGCTGTCATGGCGGAAACGTGGCGGCTGAGCGTCCCCTCAACACCCGCGGAGTATTTTAGCCCCGACCTCATGGTCCTGCAGAGCCCCGAAGCTGCAATGCGCCATTTCCTGGCAGGCTTTGCGCAAGAGTTCGGTGACGTGCGGAGCTTTCTCCGGGAGGCGGGCCTCACCGCCGTCGAGGTTGAATCGCTGGCTCTGTAATACTTGGGTGGATGAGTAGGACGAACTGGCTCGCTGACGTCAAACCCTTGCCTGGAGGGTGGGTTGTTCGCTCGGCTATCGTCCTGGCAACCATGCTTTTCCTGGTGTTGGGGATTCGCTGGCAACAGCACGATCTTTCGTCTTTCCGAGGTTGGTTGGAGCTGGTAGTCCCGTATCTACCGCTCCTGGCGCTCCTCCTCGGTGCAACACAAGCCGCTGTCGCCTGGTGTCTGTCTCTGGCCGTCATCACGGTCCTGGGCGGAGACGCGTCCCTTGTGGTGGCGATGATCTTCCCCACCATGGTGGTTGTGGCCTTCTGTTCCTTCCTTCTTCCGTGGAAGCTTGCCATCAATTTCTCACTGTTCGTGCCTAGTGTCTTGCTGGGTTTGTACATATCAACGCCGGAGATGGCCGACCAGCCGGCAGTGCTGCTGGCGCTTGTGGTCTTCCTTGCGGCCGCGGCGTGGCGCAGCGTCAACGTCTACCGGCATCGCTACGAGCAAAGCACACACCACATCCGTGATTTGCAGGAGCAACAGGCGCAAGTCCGCAGTGAGGAACGAACCCGACTGGCGCATGAACTTCACGACATCGTGGCTCACGACGTGACCATCATCGCCATGCAGGCGCGGCGCGCCGAGTTCGTGAACGACCAAGCAAAGACATCCCAAATCCTGGAAGGTATAGGGAATGCAGCCCAGCAGACCCTTCAGGATCTGCGCAGCCTGGTGACCCTCCTCAAGGAAGAGGAAAGGGACGAGCCGGGAGGCATTTCACAGATACCGGGCAGTGAAGGACAAGCCGCTGGGTTTCTGGACGCTCCTGCGATGTCCGGTGAAACCACTACTGCCGTTGGCTTGGTCCACGACCTCGACGGTGTTGTGGAAGCACTGGACCGCGCGGGCTTCAAGGTGAATCTGGTCGTAGAAGGCGAAGTAGCTCGAATCCCTGCAAGCCTGCGACAGGCGCTTCGCCGGACGGTCCGTGAGATGGGCACCAATGTGCTCAAACACGCCGACCCGTCCGGGGTGGTGGATCTGCGTTTGGCCGTAGGGGCGGACCGGGTGCAGCTCACATCGGATAATACAGTCTCCAACGCCGAGCCGATCATGTCTTCCCGGACCGGGCTCGAGGCAATGAGCGCCCGCTGCGAAGTGTTTGGCGGCTTCATGGACGTGGGTCTCAGCGAGGAGCGCTGGACCACCGCGGTGTCCATCCCGCTGGAAGGACTAGCCTCTTCGAATGCATGATCGCATCTGTGGGAGGATTGGCTCCGGGACTGACATTGGGGGATCAGTATGACGCGGGTTTTGTTGGTGGATGATGAGCTGTTGGCCCGGGAGATCCTTCGGGATTATCTCTCTTCCGACCCATCCATCGAGGTTGTCGGTGAGGCATCTGATGGGCGCGTGGCCGTGGTCCAGGCAGCCGCGCTTCGTCCGGATGTGATCCTGATGGATATGCAGATGCCGGTGATGGACGGCGTGGCTGCAACGGCCCAAATCCATACAGACTTCCCGGAAATCGCCATACTGGGGTTGAGCACCTTCTCCACCGATCGCTACGTGGTGGATTTACTGCGTGCCGGAGCGTCGGGATACCTCGTCAAGGACACGTTGCCCAAGGAAATCACCGCCGCCATCCACACTGTGATGGCCGGTGAGTCCGTTCTATCCTCCAAAGTGACACGGCATGTCGTGACAGGGCTCGCGGGGTCCGTTCCGGCTGAAGTTATTCCGGACCCCAAGCTTGTGGACGCGCTGACCAAGAAGGAGCTTGAGGTGATTCAGCTGCTCGGACGGGGAATGAGCAATCGCGAGATGGCTGCAGAGCTCTTCGTGACAGAATCCACCATCAAAGCACGGTTCGTGAACGTGATGGAAAAGCTCGGTGTGAGGGACCGGGTACAGATTCTTGTGGCGGCCGTCGAGGGAGGCCTGGTGGACCTTAGCCCCGGTTCGCGGACAGGTTTGGATTCCTGAGGATCAGGGACCACCCTAGCTGCGCCCCAAGATCTCCCTGATGGGCCGAACCAAGCCTTCCATCGCCTTCTCTACAGCAGCTGGGGTCACATGGTCGAGGGCAGCATCCGGATCACGGACGAGCTCGCCGCCCCATCCCATCACCTCGTAGTGGGCAAGGGAGCGGGCCAAGTCAAGAGGTGACTGCCACGCGCGGTTCAGATTTGTCCGGGCAAATTCCCGGGCCTGCTCCACGTCTTCCAAGTGTTCCGCCACTCTGTATTCGGCAACTGTCGAAAGCGCCGTTTCCAGAACGGCCGAACCGTTGGGCCGGGATGCGATGACTTGCCACGTGACTGTGGGCGTGGCGTCGCGCAGCCCACGGCCGGATTGAAGGATCGCATGGTATCCGGTCTTTTGGATTGCGTCGGGCAGCAGAGTTCCAGGGCCTCCGGAGATCAGGCAAATGGCCAGAAAAGTTGCGGCGAACCCGACGTCCGCTGCCGGGTCCTGGCCAATGACGATTGTTTGTTCAAATCCCTGTGCCGTGGTCTGCTTCATGGTGCTCCGGAACGATGGCTGAGGAGGATGTAGGCCTTCGCCCTCTCCCTCCGAAAGACCGTCTTCAAGACCGTCCAGAACGTCGGCGGAACCGACAACAGCAAGTACGGGATCACCAAATTCCTTTGTTCCGGAGTGCTCGGCGTTGATGACCTGTTCGATCCAACTCCGTACAGCACCCTCCGGAAGGGTCGCAGTCATGACCACGGCACCATCAGCCGGCATCCACGTCATGGCAACCGGCTGGTTGGCTGGTCCGCGGTGTTCCCCGGCCCGGGAAACGGCGCCGCGAAGGCGCTGGACCCCGTCAGAAGGAGTCCGCCAGCCCATTGACACGGTGCTGAAGCGGGAACGCCGGTCGACCTGGCCTAGATATCGGCGAGTGGTGATCATTGGACAGTCTCCTCGGAAGGCTGGACGGTCAGAGACACTGAGTCCTGACCGGCGAGACGCTGTGCCGCGATGGTGACCAAGGGCCTCAGGCGCACGGCGTCGTCGGATATTTCGGCGAGGGCCTCCGCCAGCCCAGCGGCGAACAGCGGTGTCCCCCTCAACAGCACGTCGCGCGTGACGGTCCGGGCGAGCCGTCGGTCATCATGGATGAACCTCTCCATCCGGAGTACTGAGCGACGGGCCGCAAGGATGATGGATGCATCATCAGCGATCGCCAGCGCCCGGAATCTCTCGGAGGGATCGATGGCCTGTCCAGTGTCGTCGACCAGGACAAACAGGTCGTCCCGGGCCAGGTCCCCTGGCCCGAACAGGCCGGCGCTGGCATCGAGGCCATCTTGCTGGGACAGCAGCTCAGCTGCCATCAGGTCACCGAGCAGATCCGTGCACGGAGAGTCCCCAAACGCTGCCGCCGTGGCAGAAAGTACGCGTGTGGATCTGGCCCCGGTGTAGTAGACCGTGGACGTCGAACCACCCCTGCGGGCGGAGTCTTGCAGCGTTGGCACAAAGGGCGCTTCGGCTGTAATTCCTGAGAACGGCGCGGCCAGCAACCGGAGCGTCTTCAGCGGTTCTTCCGATGTCACGGCCGTCAGCACGGCCGCGGAGGGACGGTAAAGGCGGCGATGAAGTGCTCGTAATTTTTCAGGGGTAACGCGGGTTGCGAGGTCACTATCGCCGGTGCCGTCATGGCTATTTGGGTGATCCGCCCAATAGCGTGCGGTCAGGTGCGGCCAGGGCAGGACTCCCCCGGGAGCGGGAGCCAGACGCTGTGCCCGTTCAGTGGAGACCGCGACTATTTGCTCAGTTAGCTGGTGTTCGGTTAGTGCTGGATGGAATACCTGTTCGACCAAGCGATTGGAGATCTGTTCAAGGTGTCCTGTGGGACCGGACTCGTAGAACTCGGAGTAGTCCATATGAGTGTTCCCGCCGAGGATTCCCCCGGCTCTGTGAACGGAAACCTGCCGTTCGGACGCCGTGATGTTCTTGCTGTCCTGGTAGACCATGTGTTCAAGGAGGTGCAGCATACCCTCCTCCCCCGGCATTTCATGGCGCATTCCCGCCGGCACACCGAGACTCACGGACAGGATGCGGGCCGAAGGATCATGGATGGCGATCAGCCTTGTTCCGGTGTCCAATCGCATGCCGAACACAGTGCGGCCATCCAGTGTGCCGAGATTTGCAGGGGCAGTCATCGCGACTCCCGGGTGGTGTCCATGTGCGAGCCAGCCAGGCGAAGCAGTGACTTCGCCTGGGCTTCTCCTGCGCCGGCATAGTGGTGCCAGTCGTAGGCATGCTGGGCGATTCTGAAGGCCAATGCGGGGCCAATCTGGGTCGGCCCGGGAACTGCTCCGCATGTTTCCAGGAACCCGTTGCGCATTTCGTCGAGGGCTGGCCGGAGCGCAGGGTGGAAAGCATGCAGTTCCGCCATCTCTCCGAGCACCCAGGCGATGTCGTAAGCGGGGTGGGCAAGTCCGACGTCCTCGCCGGTGAGAAGCGAGCCGGCGGCACCATTGGGGGTCACCACCCAGTGGGCCATCCCGGGATATCCGTGAACCACCACCCGGTCAGGGCTGGAAAGTATGGAATTGATCCAACGGCGGATCTCAAGCAACCCAAGTTCGCCCAGGACTTCACGCGCCGGCTCCCATGTCCCTTCCAGCCAGGCCTCCGAGCGCTGGACGGTTCGTGGGGTACTTTCAGGGAAGTCGCCGACGATGGACGCGCTGTCATGGAGACAGTTCAGGGCAGTTCCCCAGAGCCGCCCGGCTGCCCTAAGGTTCGCGGGCTCTCCTGCGGTGATGAGGTCCAAGACCGTGGATCCTGCGGGTGTGGAGTACGATCGGTGGCGATCACCACCGACTCCCACTACCAGGAGGTCATCATCGGGGACAGAGTCGATGCTGACCGGCAGGGATGAGAAGGGAATCGGCGCTCCAATTCCGAGGCTGTGCACCCATTCATAGGACCTTCCGACCTCGTAAACACCCGTGGACAGCAGGTCGGTCCGGGTGGAACGGATGAAGGATTTTTGCCGGGAATCCATCGCGGCGTTCATGCCGTAGCCGCCTCTTTGGTCAGTCCCGCACGCAGGAGCCGTTCCTCTTCCAACCGGCGCATCACGGCGGGGAACGACGGCGGCACCCAGGCCAAGGCGACGTCGCTGGATTCGCTGGGGCCAGGGACGGGGTCGATGACCAGGAAATTCTCCGGCATCCGCAGTTTCTTGAGGGTCTCGGAAACGATCGGGTTCTCCAAGGCCCGCGGCGGCAACGCCGGAGCGATGCAGACCTGGGCTTCCGTAGTCATTGCTGCCAACAACGACGGCGAATCAGCGATGCCATGAGCCAAGCGCGATGAGTAGTCCAAGGTTGCCGGGTAGACCAGGATGAGGTCTGCCCACTCTGCCAATTCGATGTGTGCAGCTATGAGTTCTTCCCCCCAGCTATCGGCCTGTACACGGGATTTCAACCTGGACTCAATGCTGTGACGGGTGATGAAGCGCTGCGCGGAGTCCCTCATGATCACTTTGAACTCTGTTTCCGGTGCGGCGGAAACTGCCCATTCAATCCAGAAGGGCATCACTTGGGTGACGGCCGAGCCTGTGAGGATCAGGGCAACCTTGGAGTATCCGAAGGCTTCGAGGGTGAGGTCCGCCCATATCGGACGAGGACTGCTGTCGGTGGTGGTCATGGCAGGTCTCAGCATTCAGGAGGGTGGGTGGGACAGAAATGGGTCAGGAGGCGCCAGCGTGATGATGTTTCCACCATCTCGCCGGCGCCTTCCCCGTAGTCTGGTCTGCCTAGCAGCCCATGGTCAGGGTTGCGCCGATGATCACCCCTGCACAGAACGGCGTGGTGGCCGGTGCGTCGGTGGCAGCGTCGCCGCCGAGCTCGTCAGCAGCCGTAAAGGTGCTGTGCGCCCGGGCCAGGTCGGTGAGGTTGGCCTGCGGAATGCCAGTGATGGTGTTTGTCATGATGGTGTCTCCTTTTGATAGCCCCACGTGGTGGGTGCGTCCGGGCCTGCGAGTGAATGAAGCTTTTGTTGCGGTGTTGCGCGGTACTTAGCAGCCAGCACCGAGTGTGGCGCCAACAATGATGCCGATGCACAGCGGGGAGGTTGCGGGGGCTTCGGTGGCAGCGTCGCCGCCGAGCTCGTCAGCAGCTGCGAAGGTGCTGTGGGCGCGTGCGAGATCGGTCAAGTTGGCCTGGTGGATGTTAACAACTGCGTTGGACATGGTGTCTCCTGTTTTGTTTGCTTCCCACTGCGTGGGAATGGGTTTTCTTTCTGGGTTCCTCATGGGAGGTCTTTGGGTGCCGGTCAGGGGCAGGTTACTGCCCGGATACATCACTGGCCCGCGTTGTATCCGGGTCGGTGAGGGTTGATGTAGGCCGTTTGCGCTTCGTCAACCCAAATGGGCTCGAGCTCGGTTCCCTCCACAGACGCGCGGAGAAGTGCGTCTGCCAGCACCCGTGAGCGGTGCTGCCCGAAGCTGAGTCCCCGGTACGCCGGTCGCGGATCCTTTGGTTCCATGGCAAGTGCCAGGCGGTCGCCGACGTTGTGGGTGAAGACTGACACAGGAGTGTCTTGCGCGGCCAAGGACTTGAGGGCAGGACGTATAAGGGAAGCTGCAGCGTCGGAATCGTTGGTATGAAGGTAAATGACCATCGCGTCACTGCGCGGGAAAGCCCGGGATGACGAGAGGGTCTTTACTTGGTGACTTAGCCTGCTGGCGGCCAGGGCTCGAAGAACTTTCGGCCACACTTCAAGCGCTTCCGACGCCTCGGCGCAGGACACGTAGAGCCTTGAAACGGCCGCAGGGGTCACCGAACCGTGGGCCCCGAGTGCCAGGAGGAAACCGGGGGTGGACCGGCTTCGCCAACTGGGAACACGCACCCCCACTATTTCGTCCAAGGGGTTGCGTACCAGCGCCTCCGCCGGAAAGATGACCTTCACCCCGGAGAGCTCCACCACGTGGTTCGGAACGCCTTGGACGGACGTCCCTGCCTGCGTCCTCGCCGACGCTGATTGGATAACGCTGCGGTGCGGGATGGCATCAATAAGTGCCGCAGCAAGATCCTGGTGTCCCGTTCCTGGCACGGTCTCGATGCCTGGGTGCCCGACGTGGAGATGCGTGTAGATCGCTCCAGCGAGTTGCGAACGCAACTCGCTGTGGCTGGTGGCTCGAAGCGTGGTGGAGTCTATTACGGCGGTGAGCTTGTGGGCATCAACCGAAATCCGGTGTTCCAGCAATGCCAGGACCTGTCCGAAGGAAGTCGGTGTTGGAGCGTTGAGTGTGACGGTCATCGGGGTGTCCTTTCAAAACCGAGCGCGCTGACGTAGTGGCTGGGTGAAAGCAGCGCTTCACGCCCTACGCCCGCAGCAGCCCGTTCGATACCGGGCAGCCGGGACACCATGGGAGCCCTGGTGATGGTTCGGTCCACAAGGTGCCATCCCAAGTGGGCAGTAGCCCGAACCGGCAGGTCCGGATCTTCGTAATCGGCATGATCGGCATAGGAGGTCCACATCCGGCGGACTGACGGAACAATGGCTGCCATCCGCTCGGCGATGCGTACCGACGCGGTCTCGTCGTCAAACCTGGCAGGGGGTGCGGAGGCTCCACCGCGGGTGGTGACCGTGTCCAGGACCGCCCGGTAGATCCACTCGCCCGCCAGCATTCCAAGATCCCGGGCAGGATCGCCGAGTCCGAACTCTTCCCAGTCAAGGACACAGAGTCTCCCGTTGTGCAGGTGGAACTGGTCAAGGCGCAGGTCGCCGTGGATGGGACGTTTCTGGTGCTTCCGCTCGGAGGCCCTCAGCCTGCCCGCAGCGGCAACCAGCTCCCGGTCATTCTGCAGTTCTGCCCAGAGGGCCATCTCCGCCACTGTGAACTCAAGATAGCGAGCGTGGGGAATGCCAACCGCGAGCATTTCCACCGGCGGGCTTGGAGGTGTGGAGCGCTCCAACCCAAATGCGGGCCCGGCGTGGAGCCGGGCGAGCAACGCGCCTGCTTCTTCCGGAAAGGTGTCCGGCATGGACTCCTCCACCAGCAGGTGCGCCAGGCTTGTCCCGGGGCAGTGCTCGAAAACAAGGAGTCCGTTCTTCGTGTCGCTACCGATGAGCTGTGGCGTTGGCGGCGCAAATTCAGGGGACTGCTCGGCAAAGGCGGCGAAGGCAACCGACCGGCCGAAAGCCATCGGGCCGGAAGCTTTCGCTGAGATCTGCTTGACGAAGACCTTTTCCCCGCTCCGCAGCCTCATGTTCCATGTGCCATTGCGGCCTGCGAAAGCGGCCGGGGCGATGTCTGCCACTGCTTCTCTGCCGTGGCCAGCAAGGACTGCGGTTGCCAGGACTGCTGCGCGGCGGGCCGTCGGAGTCGTGGACTGCGGGTGGGGAGCTGTGGCGGTCATCATGAGGGTCTCCATCAGAGCAGCAGGGTGGTTACCGCATAGGCGGCCAGAATGCCGACAAGCAGAAGGGCTATGTTGCGGATGAGCTTCTTGGTGGCCAGTGACTGGTTGCGCTTGTTGTCAGACATGGTTTTTCCTATCTAGGGCCCGACGAGCCGGGCCCGTGAACTATGTGTGGAGCTGGCTAGGCCATCTCGTCGGAGGTCAGGGACTGTTGCAGGGAAACCCGTGAGCCGGTACGCAATGCGTTGTTCCGGTAAATCACGGTGGCTAACCAGAACAGAGCGGGAATCGCTGCCAGCGATATGCCGGCGGCCAGCACCATCTCCCACGTGGATACGTCTTCCAAGGCGAAGCGCATCGGCATGAGGTAGGAGGAGAACAGCGGCACGAAGGAGAGACCTTCCAGCCATGGGTTCCCCATGTTCATTGGCAGGACGTAGAGCGAGACCACCAAGAGCACCATTTGCAGTACGGACAGCGGCATGACCGCAGTGCCCAGGTCCTCTTGCCGGGAAACCGTCGAGGCGAGAGTTGTGTTCAAAGCCGCGAATATCACGTAGCCCAAGAGGAACCAGAGGAGGAACCACAGCAGGCTCGGTCCCACGGCGACGTTGATGAGGGACCAGCCCCCCACAACACTGAACCCCACCACAGCGGTGCCACCGATCGCCAGCAGTTGGACAAGGGTGACCAGCCCAATGCCGATCATCTTTCCGGCCAGCAGCGGGACGATGCCGATCTTGGTCAGCAGGATCTCCACGATCCTTGACGACTTCTCCTCCACCACCCCGGAGGTTAGGCTCGATGCCGAGTAGACCAGGGATGCCAGTAATGCGCTGATCATGGCGGTGGCGAAGATGGCCCGAGGGTCAAAGCTCATTGCCCCGGCCCCGCCCATTGAGTCCACGAGGAACCATCCGCCGATCCCGGCAACAGCGCCGGCGAAAAGGGCGAGAAGCCCTGTAGCAGTGAGTATGGTTCGGTTGCCCAGCCGGGTAAGGATCTCGCGCCGTATGATCAGGCGAGTCTCGCGTAGTCCATTGCCGGTAGAAGGAGCGGCGTTTCGGGTTGTGCGATCAAATGTTGTTGTGCTCATTGCGATACTCCAACTTTGTCGAGGGAGCGCTCCGCCCCCGGGGTGATTCCTGGATCGGGCAAAATGAACTTGCCGGCAAGCAGGTCTGCCAATGACCTCTGTGCTGACACAATGCTCTTCAGCCCGCCGTGCCGCTGGGCTGCTGCAAGGATTTCGCCCGGCACGTCCCGCCCTGAGCCGTCCACCGAGACGAGGACCGTAGTTCGGTCGGATGCTGAAAACTCCACGTTGATGCCCCGGGTCATCGAGGCTTCAGCGGCGAACGAATCTGCTGCGCGGGAGAAGCCGAGCCGCCAGCGGCTCTTTCCGTCGTCCTGCAGCTCCACGACGCTACCGCTGGCCGTTACACGACCGCGATCAAGAATGCATACCTTGTCGCACAGGCGCTCTACGAGCTCAAGTTGGTGAGAGGAGAAAAGTACCCCGACGCCCCGGTCGGCTTGCTCCCGGATGAGTCGGGACATTGTTTCGACGGCGATGGGATCCAGCCCCGAGAATGGCTCGTCCAGCACCAGCAGTGCAGGGTCCCCCACCAAGGCCACGGCCAGCTGGACGCGCTGCTGATTTCCCAAGGAGAGGTCCTGGACCAATGCCTGCTCACGGCCTTGCAGGCCGAGCGAGGCGATGAGTTCATCTGCCACCACACGTGCGGCGTCGGGTTGGTGCCCTTCCAACAGGGCGAAGTGGATGATTTGGTCCCTCACCGGCATCTGCGGATAGAGGCCTCGTTCCTCGGGCATGTACCCGATGCGCCTCCGGTCCTTGGCCGTGATGGGCAAGTCTTCCCAGGTCACTTCGCCGTGGTCCGGGGTCAGCAAACCAAGGATCACGCGCATGGTGGTGGTTTTACCTGCACCGTTGCCGCCGATGAATCCCACGATCTCCCCGCGATGGACTGCGAGGTCCACATCGTGGAGGACCCTGCGGTTACCGAAGCTGCGGCTGATGCCCGTGAGCTTTAGGCCATTCATACTTCGCTCCTCGAAATTCGTTCTTATTTCCTGTCAAGAACGACGCTACGGAGGACCGGGCATTTCCACCCTGTACTCGAGTACAGAGCTCACTTGTACAAAAGTTCACCTAAGCAGGCCGAATGACCTTACCGTTGGGCTCTTGGTATGACGGCTCTTGGGGCTCTGGTGGGAGCGGCTGAAGTTCGTCCTGGACCCGTTCCAGCAGGGGCCGGTAGATGCTTCCGTTCCACTGCGGGCTGGCGTGAGCGGGGCGCGCGCCCTCCGTGCTGAGCGTGGGCAGGGCCATGTTGGCGCCGAAGACCTTGCTCCACCCCGCTCGAGCCGACTCGTAGTCCACTGTGCCGTCCTTGGCGTTGCCGATGAAGGCCATCCTGGCGCCACCGATCTTTCCGGCCAGCCGGAGCCCGTCAAAGTGGTAAATGTACGCCGACTCCGTCTGGATCAGGACGCTTGAAGGGGCGATCGGCGACAGCTGCTCCAGGGATTGGTCGAGGATTTGCCGCCACGTTCGCTCGTCCTTGTGCGCAACTCGCTCCCCCAGCTCATAACTGCCGCGCAAGACGGACGGGATGCGGAATCCGTTCTCATAGAGGAACACCACGCCGTCGAACCAGCTCTCGTCCAGGACATCAGCGCGGCTGAACGGAGTGGAATCCAGGACGATCAACTGCGTCTCGACGCCGTGCAGCTCCAGCAGGCGGGCAGCCACCTGGGTGGCGAGCATCCCGCCGAAGCTGTGGCCGTAAAAGTAGAGCTTCTCCAGTTCCAGCTCGCGGACGTGGAGGATGATTTCGCGGACGATCTCGTCCACGTCCAGTCCCAGGTTGGAATATCCGACGGCGGCAAGGCGGCCTCGTTGATGCAGGGCAGGACGCAGCGAGTTGAGGATCCACTGGGCCTCTTCCCAACTGGTTTTATAGCCCGGAAAGAGGATCCAGCTGGCTTTGGGGAAGTACAGGTCCGAGTACGTATCCGGGACACGGAGGATCTTGGTGGACCGCCGCTCGGCCTGGACGCGCCGGGTGAAGAGCATGTCCGCGGCGAGCGCTCCGGATGTTCCGGCGGTGATGAGGAAGTTGCGGCGGGACGTCTTTTTAAGCCGGGCAGCGTAGGGCAGGATCCGGGCCCATGAGCCCGGATCCTCTGCCAACTCCGGCTTTGCATTCACCGGCGCCGGAAGGTTTTCGTGAAGCTCCGGGGGTGCCGGGAGCTTCCCTACCTCAACGTCCACGCAGCAAGCATAGGCTTAGTCGAGGCCCAGTTCATCCTTGCCGAAAGCGAAGAGGTACGGCACGCCCGTTTCGGCTTCGATCTTCTCTTTGGCACCGGTGTTGCGGTCAACAATGACAGCCACGGCCACTACATTGCCGCCGGCCTTACGGACGCCCTCGACGGCGGTTAGCGCGGACCCGCCGGTGGTGGACGTGTCCTCGAGGACCACCACGTTGCGGCCTTCAACCGAGGGACCTTCCACCTGACGGCCCATGCCGTAGGACTTCTGGGCTTTGCGGACAACGAAGGCGTCCACGGCACGGCCGGCGTCGGCAGCCGCGTGCATCACGGCGGTACCCACCGGGTCGGCACCCATGGTGAGTCCGCCGGCGCACTCAACTGAAACGCCGGCGTCGTCGATCATTGCCAACATGACCTGACCCACCAGCTTGGAGGCCTCGTGGTGCAACGTGATGCGCCGGAGGTCAATGTAGTAGTCCGCTTCCTTGCCGCTGGAGAGGATCACCTTGCCGCGGACCACCGCCAGTTCTTTGATGAGTTCAAGAAGGCGGGCGCGGGCAGCAGCAGTATCAAGCGTGGACGTCATGGCTCCTAGTTTAGTGGGGCCGCGGTGGTTGCGCGGATCACCAGGCGGGGATTGACGATCTGATCACCCGTTCCGCCGTCTCCGTCCAGTTGCTGCAGCACCGCTTCCATGCAGCGGCGGCCGAGCTCCTCGAAGTCCTGTTTGATGGTGGTCAGTGGCGGCATGAAAAACTCAGCCTCGGGTTGGTCGTCATAGCCCACCACGCTGATGTCGCCCGGGACGTGGAGGCCGGCTTCCTGGACGGCACGGAGAACGCCCACCGCCATTTGGTCGTTTGCGACGAACACAGCTGTGACCGTGCGCTGCTGAACGAGATCAAGCCCGGCACGGTAACCGGAGGCCGCGTCCCAGCCACCTTGGAGCAGGATGTCAGCGGCTAAACCGGCATCCGCCAGCGATTCTTGCCATCCCTTGATGCGCTCGGCGGCATCAATCCAGTGCGGCGGACCGGAGATGTGGGCGATGTGATGGTGCCCCAAGCCGATCAAGTGATCAACTGCGAGGCGGGCGCCCATGCGCTGGTTCAGGGATGCGCCCGTCAACTGGTTGCCCGCGCCTGCCCCGACAGCCACGATCGGCACGGAAAAGGAAACATCGCGCAGGGCCGCGAGGACATCGGGGTGCGGGACCAGGATGACAATCCCATCCACGGACTGGTTCCGGAAATGCGCAATCGCGTCATTAACGCTTTCGTCCGTCACTTCCCGGAGGTTCGCGATACTGACGAAGTACCCTGCTTCACGCCCCGCTTGCTCCACTCCCAAAAGGGTGTTCGCGGGTCCGAACTGGCCTGTCTCGCAGGCGAGCACGCCAATGGTCCGGGACCGCCGGGTCACCAGGCTGCGGGCTGCGGTGTTCCGGCGGTACCCAAGCTGCGCGATGGCTGATTCCACGCGCTGTTTCGTGCGGACACTGACGTTCGGATGGTTGTTCAGGACGCGGGAGACGGTTTGATGTGAGACTCCTGCCATCCTGGCAACATCACCCATGACGGGAGGCCGGGGCTCTCCCCCTGTGGACATGAGCGGCTATTTCGCGTCGACCGCGACCGGCTCAGACGTGGCAGGCGTGGACGTTTCGGTTGCCGGCGGGGTTGTCTTCCACTTGAAGCGGCGGCCCATGGAGGAGCCTCCGCCGGAACCGGTGCGGTTCTTGTTGAAGATGTCGAAGCCGACGGCGAGCAGCAGCACCAGGCCCTTGATGAGCTGCTGGTAATCCGTGCCCAGGCCAAGGATGGACATGCCGTTATTGAGGACGCCCATGATCAGGCCGCCAATCATGGCTCCGGCTACTGTTCCAATGCCACCCTGGACTGCGGCGCCACCGATGAAGGCGGCAGCGATGGAGTCGAGTTCGAAGCCGGTACCACCAGCGGGCTGTGCCGAGTTCAGGCGTGCAGTGAAGACCAGCCCGGCCAAGGCAGCGAGGACACCCATGTTGACGAAGAGGCGGAAGGTGACCTTCTTGGTCTTGATGCCCGAGAGCTCAGCGGCGTGGAGGTTTCCACCGATCGCGTAGGTGTGGCGGCCGAAGATGCTGTTGTTCATCAATGCCGAGTAGACGATCACCAGGACAGCAAGGACGATCAGGACAATCGGAGTGCCACGGTAGCTGGCCAGGAGGAAAGTAATGATGAGCATCAGTACGGCGATGAACCCGTTCTTGACGGCAAACCATGCCATCGGTTCATTCTCCAGGTTGAACTTCCGGCGAACCCGGCGTTCCTTCAGTGCTTGGAAAAGAATGGCTGCCGTGCCGCCGACGCCCAGGATCACTGTCAGCCATTCCAGGACGGACGTGCCGCCGGAAATGTCAGGCAGGAAGCCGCCACCCAGGGCACGCAACTCGTTGGGGAACGGAGTGATCTGCTGGTTCTTGAGGGTAATGAGGGTCAAACCACGGAAGATCAGCATGCCGGCAAGAGTGACGATGAAGGCCGGAATGCCAACATACGCAATCCAGTAGCCTTGCCACGCACCCACCAGCGCACCCACCAGGAGGCAGGCCGGGATGGCGAGCCACCACGCCCAGCCCCAATGGACGATCATCACGCCTGCAACGGCGCCGATGAAGCCAGCGATGGAACCGACGGAGAGGTCGATGTGGCCGGCGATGATGACCATCACCATGCCGATGGCCAGGATCAGGATGTAGCTGTTCTGGACCACCAGGTTGGTGACGTTCTGCGGCTGGAGCAGGATGCCGTCAGTAAGCACTTGGAACAGAATGACGATCAGGATCAGGGCGACGAAGATGCCAACTTGGCGGAGGCGGCTTGTGAGGAAGCCAAGGGATTCTCGTAGGGCGGGCATGTTCGCTATTCCTTCTCTTTGGTCATGTAGTGCATGAGGGTTTCCTGGGTGGCTTCGGCGATGGGGACTTCGCCGGTGATGTGGCCTGCGGACAGCGTGTAGATCCTGTCGCAAATGCCCAGGAGCTCCGGAAGCTCAGAGGAGATCACAATGACGGCTTTTCCTGCCGCTGCGAGCTCCGCGATGATCGTGTAAATCTCAAATTTGGCGCCGACGTCGATTCCACGGGTTGGCTCGTCCAGGATGAGAACGTCGGGGTCTGAGAACATCCATTTGCTCAGCACCACTTTTTGCTGGTTTCCACCCGAGAGTTTGCCGGTGATGGCAGCAACGGAAGGAGCCTTAATGTTCATGCTCTTGCGATAGTGGTTGGCTACGGTGGTCTCTTTGTTGCCGTCAACCCAACCCCGTTTGGCGAGCTTGTTCAGCGCCGCCATGGAGATGTTCCGTTTGATGTCCTCGATCAGGTTCAGGCCGTAGTGCTTCCGGTCCTCGGTTGCGTACGCGATCCCGTGGTCGATTGCGTCAGAGACGGTTGAGGTATTGATCTCCTGTCCGTACTTGTAGACCTTGCCGGACACGGCCCGCCCGTACGTCCGGCCGAAGACGCTCATGGCCAGCTCGGTCCGGCCGGCGCCCATGAGTCCGGCCAGGCCTACTACTTCACCCTTGCGGACGTTGAGGCTGGCGTTGCTCACCACCATGCGGGAATGGTCTTGGGGGTGCTGGACAGTCCAGTCCTCGATCCGAAGGACTTCCTCGCCGATGTTGGGGGTCCGGTCCGGGTAGAGGCTTTCGAGGTCGCGGCCCACCATGCCGCGGATGATGCGTTCCTGGGTGATCTGGCCTTGGTCCAGGCGCAGGGTCTCAATGGACTTGCCATCGCGGATGATGGTGACGGCGTCAGCCACTTTGCGGATTTCGTTGAGTTTGTGGCTGATGATGATGCAGGTGACGCCCTGGCCCTTGAGGTGGAGGATGAGGTCCAGCAAGTGGTCCGAGTCTTCATCGTTCAGTGCCGCTGTGGGCTCGTCCAGGATGAGGAGCTTCACCTCTTTGGACAGCGCCTTGGCGATTTCCACCAGCTGCTGCTTTCCGACGCTGATGTGCTGGATCGGAGTGATCGGGTTTTCGCTCAGGCCTACCCGGGCCAGCAGCTTGGCGGCTTCCAGGTTGGTCTTCCGCCAGTCCACCCAGCCGTTCTTGGCAAGCTCGTTACCGAGGTAGATATTCTCGGCAATGGACAGGTACGGACTCAGCGCCAGTTCCTGGTGGATGATCACGATGCCGCGCTTCTCGCTGTCCGTGATGCTCGAAAATTCGCAGGGCTCGTTCTCGAAGAGGATGTCGCCGTCGAAAGTGTTGTGCGCGTAGACGCCGGACAACACTTTCATGAGGGTGGACTTCCCTGCCCCGTTTTCGCCGCAAATGGCATGAACCTCACCGCGGTTGACGTCCAGGGTGACGTCCTGAAGGGCTTTTACCCCGGGGAAGGTCTTGGTGATTCCTCGCATTTGAAGAATGGGTACGTTCATCGTCAATTCCCGCTGACTGGTTGGTACTTGGCCGGGCCGAGGACTCGACAGGCTCTAAGGGGAGGCTGTGGCCCCGCCGCGTTGCGCACTGCAACACAAAGCGGTGGGGCCACAGACCGGGGACGTAATTACTTGACGTCGGATTCCTTGTAGTAGCCCGAATCGATCAGTTCCTTCTGGAAGTTGTCCTTGGTGATGATGACGGACTTCAGGAGGAAGGCCGGGACAACCTTGACCTTGTTGTTGTAGGTCTTGGTGTCGTTGGTCTCCGGCTCGGTGCCCTTGAGGACAGCGTCAACCATCTTCACGGCCTGAGCGCCGAGCTGGCGGGTGTCCTTGAAGATGGTGGAGTACTGCTCGCCGGCGATGATGGACTTCACGGAGCCCTTTTCAGCATCCTGGCCGGTAACAACGGGAAGGTTGCCGGTGGAGTAGCCGCCGGTGCTGGACAGTGCGGAAATGATGCCGATGGACAGGCCGTCATACGGGGAAAGTACGCCGTCCAACTTGGTTCCGGAGCTGTAAGCGGAGGTAAGGATGTCTTCCATGCGCTTCTGGGCTACGGGTGCCTGCCAGCGCAGGATGGCTGCCTGTTCAAACTTGGTCTGGCCGCTGGGAACCTTCAAGGTGCCTGCATCCATGTACGGCTTCAGGGTGTCCATGGCGCCGGTCCAGAAGAAGTTGGCGTTGTTGTCATCCGGGCTGCCCGCAAACAGTTCAACGTTGAACGGGCCCTTGCCCTCAACCTTCTTGCCACTAGCGTCAACCAGGCCGAGGCCCGTCAGCAAGGAGGTAGCCTGCTGGACACCCACGGTGTAGTTGTCGAAGGTGGTGTAGTAGTCAACGTTCGGCGTTCCGTTGATGAGGCGGTCGTAGGCGATGACCTTGACGTTCTGCTCCTTGGCCTTGGCAAGGACATCGGTCAAGGTGGTGCCGTCGATGGCTGCGATGATGAGCGCCTTGGCACCCTTGGTCAGCATGTTCTCAATCTGGGAAACCTGCGTGGGAATGTCATCATTGGCGAACTGGAGGTCGGTCTTGTAGCCAAGGTCCTTCAGGGACTTCTCAACGTTGGCGCCGTCGGCGATCCAACGCTCGGACGTCTGCGTGGGCATCGAAATGCCTACCAGTGAATCGCTGGGATTCGCACTGCTGCTGGACTCCGCAGTGCCACCGCGACTACCGCAGCCTGTGGCTCCGACGGTCAAGGTAAGGACAACCGCTACGGCGCCCAGGAGTTTCTTCAATCTCACGATGCTCTCCTTCCGCGGCAGCATTGCCGCGAACTCTGATGCAGCCGGAGCATCTGCGCGTCCGGCACGGTGAAGCGTTTTGTGGTCTGCGGCCAGCTGGATGCCTCATGCCACGAAAGGTAATGCGAATGCCATTGTGAACGCTAACAATACCGCTGGTCAAGTGCTGTGGATCACGAAATGATTGCAGCCTCGAACCCCTCCCCTGAGTCTTGACTTGAAACGTTGTTAGCGTTCAGAATTGGCGACTTTACTGATGAAAGGGAAAAAGCCCGGCACCGCCTTGTAGGCAGTACCGGGCTAGTGCCTCACATCAGAGGCGAGTGTCGAACGAATCGCAGAAGACGTTTTGATTGAACGTTCCCAGGAATTCGGACTTGCCCTGGATCTTTTGGATGGTTGCGCGGATGGCTTCGCGCGTTGCTGCGTGTGCGTGGATAACGGTCTTGACCATGGGCACATCGATCAAGTGGTTCGGCTGGTTCAGCGAGACAAACACCGTGGGGACTTCCGTGGCGTACCAGGGAATTTCGGCTGCCATTGGCGAGGACCACTTGATCCGGATGGAAGCCTCCTGTGCGAAACCCTTCACGTTGGCGAAGACGAAAGCAGCGTCATACCGCTCCGCGTAGTCGCCGGTGGCTTCCTCGGACACGACTCGCATGAAGTTCATACCCGGCTCCCCTGCTGCTTCTCGCTGCTCGGCGGTCTTGAACACGCTGACGTCAAAACCAGCAGCTTCCAGCTCTTCCCGGACGGTGTCCAGGTAAGCCAACGGATCGGCGCGGGTGAAGTCGGCGCCACCGGAGATGCCATAGAGACGGATCCGTGGATGTGTCTGAGGCGTGATCGGCAGGTTGTGCGCCGTGTCCTTCACCAGGGTGACGGTCTTCTCAGCCACCTCGGCGGCGATTGCGCGGTGGGCTTCACTGCCGATCACAGCCAAGGCATCGGCTGCAGGAACCAAAGATTCCCGGGAAGCGAGGTGCAGTCCGAGGCTCGCTTTCAGGCCAAGAATCCGGCGCAGGGCATCCTGCAATCGCCCTTCGGTGATCACGCCGGACTTGTAGCCATCCAGCATGTATCCGAAGTCTTCCTCGAGGTTCCGGAAGAACAGGAACATGTCGCAGCCGGCCGCAATGGTCGCAGGTACCAGGTCGCGCCGCTTCATGGCCTGCGTTAGGCCAACCATCAGCGAAGCGTCCGTGAGGACGAGTCCGTTGAACCCAAGCTCGCCTCGAAGCAGATCCTGCAACAGTTCCGGAGCAAGGGTCGCCGGCAGGATGTCAGCATCGGACAAACCTGGACGGAAATGCCGGGACACCTCCGGAGCGCCTATGTGGCCCACCATGATGGACTGCACGCCGTGACCAATCATTTCGCGGTATACATGCCCGTAACTGGCGTCCCACTCGTCATAGCCAAGGGTGTTGTAGGACGTGACCACGTGCTGATCGCGCTCATCAATACCGTCGCCGGGGAAGTGCTTCATGGCGCAAGCTGTGGGTGATTCACTGATTCCGTCGAAGTACTCCTTGGCCCGTTCCACCACAACTTCCGGGGTGTTGCCAAAAGCACGCGTGGAGATGACCGTGTTCCGCCAGCTGTAGTGGATGTCCACGATCGGAGCGAAGGCCCAGTTGCACCCGAGAGCGGCAGTCTCGACGCCGGCCACCCGGCCCATTTGCTTGGCAATGTTCTTGTCCGGATGCGAACCTGCCTGCAGGTGCGTGGACACGAACGTGCCGTCGTCGCAGCTGCCCGCGCCACCCATTTCCGGGTTGGACGCAATCAGCAGCGGAATCCGGGTTTTGGACTGCGCATAGCGGATATGTTCCTGCACGGCCGATGAAGGACCGGGACGGTAGCGCATACCGCCCACGTGGAAGTTCTCCAGCACGCCGTCGAGGTACGCCGGGGAGTAATCGTTGTTGTGGTTGATGAACAGCTGACCGATTTTCTCTTCCAGCGTCATGGAACCGATGGCGCTCTCCACCCACTCCACCGCGGCGTCGTCAAGATTGAACGGGGCCGCTTTGAGGTCCACAAGGAACGGTCCCGAGGATGCCCCCGGCAAGGCATTGAGCCCCGCGACTGCTTCATTCACCATGTCCTCCACGGAGTTGTCGATATCCACCACCATCCCTGCTTCGTGGTCCTGTAACGGTTCCAGAGTGGCCAGCTGCGAGTCGAGGAGCGAGGCCGGCATGAAGTGTCCGGGCCGGGCAGTCATGCGCGCGTTCAGTAACTCGCGTGTGCCGTGCAGGTGCACGAACACCACGGACGGATCGGCGCTGCGGATGATGTCCCGGTACGAGCGCTTGAGCGCGCTGCACGCGATGACAAGAGCAGAGTTCGACGCCGGGAATCGCCTGCCGATTTCGGCCAACCACGGCGCGTGGTCGTCGTCGTTCAGCGGAGTACCGGAGGCCATCTTGTCGATATTCGCATGGGGGTGCAGCGAATCGCCGTCGAGAAATTCAGCGCCGAGGCGTTCCGCGAGGGCGGCTCCGATGGTGCTCTTGCCGCAGCCGGCCACGCCCATCACCACGATGTGGTGGCGGCGTCCGGCTGCAAACGAATTAGATTTACCAGTCATGACTGTCTCACCAATCATGAACCGTACCGTCCACGAGGCGGTTGTACGGCAGGTAGGCCTGCTGGTACGGGAAGGCCGCGGCGGCTTCTTCGTTGAACTCGACGCCGATGCCGGGGTTGTCGCCCGGGTGCAGGTAGCCGTCCTTGAAGGTCATGGACTGCTGGAAGACCTCGTTGGTCTTGTCCGAGTGCTGCATGTATTCCTGGATGCCGTAGTTGTGGATGGCCAGGCCTACGTGCAGCTGGGCGGCGAAACCTACCGGGGAGATGTCCGTGGGACCGTGGAAACCGGATTTGATCTGGTACTGGGCCGCGAAGTCCATGACCTTCTTCAGCGGTGAGATACCGCCAAAGTGGGTGGAGGCTGCGCGGACGTAGTCGATCAGTTGTTCCTTGATGAGGGTCTGGAAGTCGAATACGGTGTTGAAGATTTCGCCGATAGCCAGCGGGGTGGTGGTGTGCTGGCGGACCAGACGCAGGCCTTCCTGGTTCTCGGCCGGGGTGCAGTCCTCCAGCCAGAAGAGATCGTATGGTTCCAGCGCCTTGCCGAGCTTGGCGGCTTGGATTGGCGTCATACGGTGGTGGCCATCATGCAGCAAGGGAATTTCCGGGCCGAACTCGTTGCGGACAGCCTCGAAAACGGTGGGCAGGTGGCGGAGGTAGGCGCGGGTGTCCCAGTCCTCTTCCAGGGGGAAGTTTCCGCGGCCCGCGGGCTCGTAGTCATAGCGCTCACCCGAGGCCTGGGCCTGCGCAGCCACACCGTAGACGGCCTTGATGCCAGGTACTGCTGTTTGGATGCGGATGGACTTGTAGCCCAGTTCAAGGTGCTCACGCACGGAGTCGAACAGGGACGGAATGTCCGCGCCCGAGGCGTGGCCGTAAGCGCGCAGCCCGTTGCGGGAAGCGCCACCCAGCAGCTGGTAAACCGGCATGCCCGCGATTTTTCCCTTGATGTCCCACAGAGCCATGTCGACAGCGGCAATCGCGGCCATGGTCACGGGCCCGCGGCGCCAGTACGAGCTGCGGTAAAGGAACTGCCACGTGTCCTCGATCCGGTGCGGATCTTTGCCGATCAGCAGCTGCGCCACGTGCTCTCTGAGGTAGGCGGCGACGGCGAGTTCACGGCCGTTGAGCGTGGCGTCACCGATGCCCGTCACACCGTCCTCCGTGGTGATGCGCAGGGTGACGAAGTTGCGGGACGGGCTGGTCACAAAGACTTCAGCGGCAATGATTTTCACAGCTTTTCCTTTCGGGATGTGGCTGGGTCAGTACAGTTTTAGCTTCGATTGCCAACGGTGGCAATCGGTTGCATTGCTCTTGCGAATTCATGGCTAAGCTTGTGGACGAGCTCCACTACCGCAGAATCCCGGGCGAGCTCAGAATCGAGCAACGCTACAAGCGCAGCAGTGCGCCCAAGGCCGGCAAGCTGGTTGGCCTCCGCCACCGCGCCGGACTGCGGGTCCTGCAGGCCGGGGTTCGACTCCACGTACGCGGCCCACACGGCGATCATTCGGGCCGCACCGACGCCGCTCCGGCCCGCCTCACGCTCAGCGCGGAGCACAGGGATGGCCCGCATCCGGAGCTTGGTGCTGGCGTCCATGGCGATTTGAGCCAGGTGGTGGGCGATCCGTGAATTACTGAAGCGGTCCAGCAATGCCTCCCTGTACTCGGGGATGCGCAAATCATCGCCGGCAAGGTGGCGGGATGCTTCATCCCAGAACTCCTCCACAGCTTGCAAGCACACCGGATCAGCCAAGGCTTCGGCAACAGTAGTGTGTCCGCGAAGCTGGCCAGCATAGGCCAGGATGGAGTGCGCGCCGTTGAGGAGCCACAGCTTGCGGTTTTCGTAGGGCTCTATGTGGTCCACGAACACTGCGCCGGCATCCTCCCAGCGGGGCCGCCCTGCGGGGAAGTGACCGCTGAGCACCCAGTTGCGGAAGGGCTCGGCCACCACCGGCGCTTCATCCCGGTAGCCGCACTCGCGGGCTACCAACTGAACATCCTCAGCGGTGGTGCGCGGGGTGATTCTGTCCACTGAGGTGCTCACGAAGCTGACGTTGGCATCAACCCAGTCCGCCAACCCGGCGTCGAACCCGCCGGCAAGGTTGACTACCGCATGGCGCGCCACATTGCCGTTGTCCGAGAGGTTGTCGCAGGAAACAACGGCGAGGGGACCGGCGTCGGCGTCCCTGCGTGCGGCGAGGCCGCGGACCAATCGCCCCAACGGCGTCGTGGGATCCTGGCCGGAAAGGAGCAGCCTGACGTCGTCGGCACCAAACCCGTAGGCGGCTTCGGTGATGGTCAGCGTGACCACAGCCGTTTCGGGCGCTGCCACCAGTTCAACCAAGCGCTGTACGTTGGCACCATCCACGGCTTCCACGATGCTGCCCACCACCTCGAACGAGTCGCCCGAGTCAGCACGCTCCACTACGGTGAATAGCCCGTCTTGGGCGGCCAGGACCTTGGCAGCATCCGGGCGGCGGCCGGTGAAGGAGGCAATGCCCCACTCCCCCGCGTCGCCCGCGTGCTGCGTAAACCACGCCTGATGCGAACGGTGGAACGCACCAAGACCCAGGTGGACAATGCGCACGGGAGCCTTGGGGTGAGGGGCAACGTCGTGGCCAAGGCGCGGAAGTTCGGCGGTCATAGCTTGAATACCCGTCGGGGTGAGGTATCGACGACGTCGAGGATCAGCTCGTGCGCACGGTCTTCAGTAACGCGGTGTTCGGCTACAAGGCGCGCGAGGAAGGACGCCTCGATCCTGCGGGAGGCGTCGTGCCGTGCGGGAATGGAGCAGAACGCACGGGTGTCATCAATGAAGCCGGAGGACCGCGAGAAGCCGGCAGTCTCTGTCACTGCGGAGCGGAAGCGCAACATGGCGTCCGGGGCATCGAGGAACCACCACGGCGCACCGATGTAAACGGACGGGTAGAAACCGGCCAACGGCGCGAGTTCCCGGGAGAAAACGGTCTCATCCAGGGTGAAGAGCACCAGGTGGAAATCCTTGGCCGTGCCGAAGTCCTGCAGCAACGGTCGGATGGCCTCGGTGTAGTTCACCGCAAACGGAATGTCGTGGCCGGTGTCGGCGCCAAACTCAGTGAACGTAGGTTCATGGTGGTTCCGGTAGGAGCCCGGGTGGATGGTCATGACCAAGCCGTCGGCCACTGACATGCGCGCCATCTGGTACATCATGTGGGCCTCGAACGCATCACGTTCAGCAGCCGTTGCCTTGCCGGCACGCGCCCGGTCAAAGAGTGCTTGCGCTTCTGCGGCATCCAGTTTGAGGGTGGCCGGGGTGCGGACGCCGTGGTCTGCCGACACCGCGCCGTGCTCCACAAAATAGCGACGGCGGTTTTCCAGGGCCGCGATGTAGCCGGCGTAGCCGGCTGCACCGTCGGCCGCGGTTTCGATCAAACGGTCAACGTTGGCGCCCCAGTTGGGGTGCGCCACGTTCAGGTAGGCGTCGGGCCGGAACGTGGGGAGCACGCGGCCGTTGAAGCTGGGGTCCTCAGTGAGGGCCTTGTGGCTGGCGAGGTTGTCCAGGGGGTCATCCGTAGTAGCCAGGACCTCAATGTTGAAGTCCTTAAAGAGCTGCCGCGGACGGAAGTCCGGCTCAACCAGCTTTGCGGAGATAGCGTCATAGCTGGCGTCAGCCGGCATCTCGCTGAGATCCGCGCCGAGTTTGAACACATCGTTGAATTGGGTGCGCAACCAGTAACCGGAGGCAGTGCCCTCGAACAACGGCCAGGCCTGAACGAACTGCCTCCAGATCTCCCGCGAGTCGGGGGCGGAAGCCGTCCCTGTCAGTAACTGATCCATCGGAACACCGTTGGCGTGAATCAAGCGGGTGACGTAGTGGTCCGGGCTGACCAGGAGTGCTGCGGGATCGGGGAACGGCGTGTTCTGTTCGATGACAGCAGCGTCAACGTGGCCGTGCGGAGAAATGATGGGCAGGTCCTGGACGCGCTCCAGCAAGGACCGCGCGATGCTGCGCGTCCCGGGATCTGCGGGCAGGAGCCTGTCAGGGTGTGCGGCAATGGACTGTGACATAGGTCAATCTTGCGTTCCGGTTCCACAGTTTGTCAACCGGTTGCCAAATATTGCCACCCTGTTGCATTCAGTTGTTCAGCAGGACGCTGTGGTTAGGCGAGGAGCCGTCCGCTGGACCCTCGCACTACGAGTTCCGTTTCCACCCGGACAGCCTCGCCCGGGGCCTCATGGCCCTGCAGCATATCCAAGAGGATGGTCACGGCGCGGGTGCCGCACTCCCCCAAAGGAGAGCGCACTGTGGTCAACGCGGGCGTAGTGAAATCGGCCCCAAAAATGTCGTCGAAGCCAACAATGCTGATCTGGTCCGGGACGCTCATTCCGCCGGCCTGAAGTTCCTGCATCAAACCGATGGCCAGGAGGTCGTTGTAGGTGATCACCGCCGTCGCCCCGCTCTCCAGCACGTCGCGCGCAACTTGCCTGCCGCCGTCCACCGTTGGTTTGGACGACTCAAGGCGCACCGCGCTGAGCTTGGACCACTCAGCAGCGGCTTTGACGCCGTCCCATCGGCGGGCAGTCATCCAGGACTGCTTGGGACCGGCAACGTAGGCGAGCTTTTCGTGGCCGTTGGCGGCCAGGCTGCGTACGGCTTCGCTGATGCCCTTGTTGACATCCGGAACCACACACGGGACACCGGTGATCTCACGGTTGATGACGGCTACGGGCTTGTCAGCAGCCAAGGCCCGGATCTGGTCATCGTCCATGCGGGGACTCGCCAGGATGAGTCCGTCCACGGTGCTCAGCAGGCGCCGGGCGGCGGTTACTTCGGTTTCCGGTGACTCCGCGGACTCAGCCAGAACCAGCGTGTAATCACGGGCGGATCCGGTGGTTTCCGCGCCGCGAATGATGTCAAAGAACGTGGGGTTGGTGATGTCTGCCACGATCAACCCGATGGTCTGGGTACGGCCGGTGGGGAGGGCACGGGCAAACGGATTGACCTGATAGTTCAGCTCAGCCGCGGCGTCCTCAATGATCTTCTGCGTCTTGGCGCTAACGCGGCCCGGCTTACTTAGGGCCCGGGACACGGTAGAGGGATTCACGCCCGCCAACTTGGCGATGTCGTAAATCGTGGCAGAGGACTTCTCCCCCCGGCCTCGTCTGGTGGGGGTGGTCGCTGCTCCAGCGCTCGTCAGGTCAGTCACCGCTCCATCGTAGACCGCTTGGCAACAAAAAAAGCCGGTTGCCATGCATTGATCACGGCAACCGGCCCGCTCTGGCTATGAACGCTCGGGGAACTTGCCCTCTTCAGCGATGCGCTTGTTGAGCTCCTGCAGGAATACATCCTCGTCAAAGTCCAAGGACACTTCCTTTCCCGTCCAGCTGGAAAGGTGGATGGCGTTGGCCAGGCGAACGCCGTTGATGCCGTCTGAGCCTGGAGCCAGCAGCGGAGTTCCGTCCAGGATGTTGGCCGCAAAGTTCTCCAGGACGCCGGCGTGCTGGCCGCCCCACGCAGACTCGAACTCGATCACCTCGCTGTTGTACAACTCCTCGCGGTTCAGCTGGCCCATGAAGAGCTTGCGGACGCCGTCCATATCCATTGAGTCGCTGATTTCCCGCTCGGGTTTGACCAAGCGGGTGACGGTGGCAACCTTGCTGTCCTCCACCACGATCTTGCCTTGGTCGCCCAGGATTTCGAACCTGTCGGTTCCCACGATGTCGTGGGTGGCTGTCACGAAAACGCCCGTGGCGCCGTCGCCGTAGTCCACAACTGCCGTGACTTCATCTTCGACGGCGATGTCACGGCGGAAACCGTACGCCACCTTGGAGTACACGGACTGGGGGACGCCACAGATCCACTGCCAAAGGTCCAGCTGGTGCGGGGCCTGGTTGACCAGGACGCCACCGCCCTCACCGCCCCACGTAGCGCGCCACTCGCTGGAGTTGTAGTAACCCTGCGGGCGCCACCAGTTGGTGATGATCCAGTTGGAGCGGCGGATCTTGCCGATCTCGCCGTTATCGACGATTTCCTTGAGCTTCTTGTACAGGGGGTTGTTGCGCTGATTGAACATGATGCCGAAGGAAAGTTCCGGCTTGGAGGCGGCGAACTCGTTCAGTTCCTTGACCTGCTTGGTGTAGACACCGGCGGGCTTCTCCACGAGCGCGTGGATGTTGCGCTTAAGGGTTTCGATGCCCATCTCCGGGTGAAGGAAGTGCGGCACGCAGGTGACGATCGCGTCCACGGAACCGCTTTCGAGCAGGGCGATGTAGTCGTCAAAGAACGGGACATCCGGGTACAGCGAGGCGGCGAGTTCCTTCTTGGCGGGATCAATATCGCAGATGGCGCCGATTTCCATGTTGGGCACCAGGCCGTCCGTGATGAACTTGGCGTAGGCGCCGCCTTGCTGGCCCAGGCCGATGATGCCGAGGCGTACTTTCTTGCTCATGAATGCAATCTCCTGTGCTGAAAACTTCGAAGGTATTGAAATCTAGAAAAGGTCGGCGTGGCCCATGGCCACCAGGTTGTCGTACGAGGTCTGGAGTGCATCCCAGACGGTCCGGCCATACAGTTCGTCCTGCTCCACCAGGAGATACCGGGCACCTGCAGCTATGGCGGCAGGAATGATGGAGGGGAAGTCCAGGTTGCCCTCGCCCACTTCGGCGAACTGCACCACATTGCGGAACTCGGCCATGAACCCGGGGAAGTCGCCCTTCTCCAGGAGCCCGAATGACGATTCCGGCATCTGACCGATCCTGTAGTCCTTGAGGTGCACCATGGCAGTATTGCCGGCGTACTTTTCGAGGGTCCGCACGGGGTCCAGGCCACCGCGCTGCACCCAGTGGACGTCAATCTCCATGCCCATGGCCGGGGAGTTTTCGGCGATGATGTCCAGCATGTATTTGCCATCGAACTTTGCGAACTCGATGTGGTGGTTGTGGTAGTACAAGCTGATGCCGTGTTCCTGCAGCCGCTCGGCATAACCGTTGGCTTGCTTGGCAAATTCAACCACCGAGTCCAGTGATTTCATGGCCCCGAACGGAAGCATCCCGATGCGCAGCAGCGAGCTGTCCAGCCGCTTGGCGTCGTCCACGATCTTGTCGAAGTTGTCCGCCAGTGATTCCACAGGCATGCCTTTGCGGCCTTCAATGTTGACCGAAAGCGCGGCGATGTCCATGCCCAGCTCCGTGCGGGAGCGCTCCAGTTCGCCCACGTTCTCCGGGGTCATGGGGATCTGGGAAATCTCGACGGCGTTATAGCCGATCGCGCTGACCTTGCGGAGCGTTTCGAATGCTCCAACGTCAGCAAAACTGTTCTTCAGCATCATGGCTTGGACGCCTATAGTGGCCACTTTTTCCTCCGGGGTTTCCGGGCCCTTCCAGGCCCTGGATGTGTGTTGGGATGCGGGGCTGTTCAGGCCACGGCACCTTGCTGTTCGGTTTGGCTGTGTTGGTTGGCAAGCAAGCGGTGGCGGTCTGCCCGGCGTTGTTCCTGCCGGTCCGGATCGGGCACGGGCGAGGCCAGCAGCAGCCGTTGGGTGTAAGGGTGCTCGGGATCGCGGGTGACTACCTCGGCGGGGCCTTGTTCCACGATCTCGCCGTGGTACATGACGGCCACCCGGTGGCTGATGTGCCTCACGACGTCGAGGTCGTGCGAGACAAACAAATACGAAACGCCAGTGTCCTTCTGGATCTGCAGGAAGAGGTCCAGCACGCGGGCCTGGGTGGAGAGGTCCAGTGCGCTGACAGGTTCGTCGCAGACAATGAGCTTCGGGGACAGGGCGAGAGCCCGTGCAATCGCAACGCGCTGGCGCTGGCCGCCGCTGAACTCACGTGGCAGCCGGTGGATCGCGTCCGTCGGCAGGCCCACCTGGTCCAACAGTTCCTTGACACGTTTCTTGGCCGCCGCAGGCGCCATGCCTTGCACGCCTAGCGGCTCAGCGAGGATGTCGCCGATTTCCAGCGCCGGGTTCAGCGAGGTGTACGGGTCCTGGAAAACCACTTGCAGGTCACGGCTGAGCGTCCGGCGTTCCTTGCGGGACGCGTTGCTGATGTCGTTGCCCTCGAAGATCACCTTTCCGGCGGTGACCGGTGCCAAGCCCAGGACGGCGCGGCCCAGTGTGGTCTTGCCCGAACCTGACTCCCCCACCAAACCCAGGGTTTCGCCCTGGCCGATGGTGATGTTGATATCCGTCAGCGCCCGGAAAGGTTTGGCCCGGAACCGCTTGCTGGGGTATTCCACCACCAGGTTCTCCACGGACAGGAGCGGGGACTTCTGCGATGAGTCAAGAGAGGCGCTCATGCCACCGGCTCCTTCTGTGCTGCTGATCCGGACTGTGCTGCCGATCCAGCCTTCGATACAAGCATGGTCATGGGGGTCTTGCCTTCGAGCATGGACCTCAGCAGGGTCTGCGTGTATGGCTCCTTCGGGTTCCGGAGGATCTCGCGGACGGTTCCTTCTTCCACGAGCCGGCCATTCTGCATCACGGCCACGCGATCACAGAGATCGGCGACTACGCCGAAGTTGTGGGTCACCAGGATCACGCCGATGTTCAGGCGTTGCTGCAGCTCGCGCAGCAGGTCCAGCACATCGGCCTGCACGGTGACGTCCAAGGCGGTGGTGGGTTCGTCAGCAATCACCAGGTCCGGTTCGCAGCTGATGGCACCGGCGATCAGTACACGCTGGGCCATGCCGCCGGAGACCTCGTGCGGGTAAGCGTTGAAAGTGCGTTCCGGGTTGGCAATGCCGACGTCGGTGAGCAGCTTTAGCGCGCGCTGGCGGGCTTCTGCCTTGGAGACTCCCAGGACACGGACCATGGGGGTGACCAACTGGTAGCCGATGGTGAAGGCAGGGTCCAGGTTGCTCATGGGTTCCTGCGGAATGTAGGAGATCCGCTTGCCGCGCAGCTTGGACAGCCTTTCCTGGCTGACGCGGTCATCGCCGGGAGCCACCGTGTAGTTGCCATCGAACTGGATGGAACCGCCCACAATCCGTGCGTTGTCCGGCAGCAGGCCCAGAATGGAGAACGCGGTCTGGGACTTGCCCGAACCCGATTCGCCCACGATCCCCAGGATTTCGCCGCGGTCCACGTGGAACGAGACGTCGTCCACTACCTTCTTGATGGAGCCGTCAGCCTGCGGATAGCCGACGCCGAGATTGGTCACCTTCACCAAGTGGTGCTCGGTTCCGGCGTCGACGGCGGCCACGGACTTCCGTGACTGGCGCGCCTTGGCGGGGGCCGGCGTCGTGCTTTCTGCTGTTGCAAGGGCCCGCTTTTTGCGGTGCTTGATCTTTTCGCCGTCCTCCAGGGCGTCGCGGATGGCGTTGCCGAGGAGGACCAGACCGCCGATGGTGAGCGCCATGGCCAGTGCGGGCCAGAGCAGCAAGGTAGGCGTGAGATAGACGTTCTTGAAGCCTTCGGAGAGCATGACGCCCCAGGTGGCTTTGGTGGGATCACCCAAGCCCAGGAATTCGAGGCCGGACTGGATGGCGATGGCAACCCCGGCGATTGCGGCGGTTTGGATGATGATGGGTGCGCGTACCACGGAGAAGATGTGGCGGGCGATGATGCTCAGATCGGACAGGCCGGAGACCCGGGCGGCGTCCACGTAAAGCTCGTTCCGGACCGACTGCACTGCGGTGCGGGTGAGCCGGAAGTAGGAAGGACTGATCAGCACTCCGAAAGCGATCATGGAGATCCATACTGAAGGCCCGAAGGCTGCACGGATGGTGAGCAGAACGATCAGGCCGGGCAGGCTCATGAGGATGCTGACTACCCAGTTGGAGACAGCTTCGAACTTACCCGCGTAGTAGCCCGCAATCAGCCCTGCCGGGAGTCCGATTGCAATTGCAACACCGGCGCAAAGCAGCGCTGACAACAACGTCAGCTGAGCGCCGAAGAGCAAGCGGCTCCAAGTATCCCGCCCCGCGCTGTCCGTCCCCATGATGTTGACAGAATCAGGAGCGGCCAGGGTCTTGGAAATATTGGCGAAGTTCTCTTCGAACGGCGCGATTAACGGCGCCAGGATGGCCAGCGCAGCGATTGTCACCAGGATCACCAGCGAGGCGATGCCCATGGGGTTCTTCAGGAGGCGGCGCATCACGGTGGAACGGACCACCGTGCCGCTCTGGCCTGATTCGGGCTTCGCTGCCAGGCCCATGGAGTCTGCGGATACTGCTGCTGAATCTACGGAGTCGCTCATGAGACACGTACTTTCGGGTTGAGCCAACCATTGAGGATGTCCACCAGGAGGTTCACGACGATGACCACCACCACGGTGTACATCACCACTCCCATGACCACGGGAAGATCAGTTTGGGTGGTAGCGGCAACGGCCAGCGGACCCATTCCCGGGAGGGCGAAGATCTGCTCGATGATCACCACACCACCCAGCATGCCGATCAGCTGCAGGCTCAAGACCGTAAGACCCGCGGGTGCAGCGCTGCGGAGCACGTGCTTGAAGAGGATTTCGCGCTCGCCGATGCCGCGGCTGCGCAGCGTCCGGACGTAGTCACGCTCAAGCTGCTTGATCACGGCGGAGCGGATCTGTTGGGCGCCGCCTGTCACACCGTTGATCAGCAACGCGATCACGGGAAGGGTCATGGAATAGACCCAGGCCTCCGGACCCGCCTCCGGGGAGATGGTGCTGGTGGCGGGGAAGAAACCCAGCTGGATGGCCAGGATGGTTACCAGGAACACGCCGATTACATACCCGGGGATGGAGTCCCCAACGATCGCGCCAATCTGGACTACCCTGTCCACCCAGCCGCGCTTCACGGCTGCGGCAACACCGATCAGTGCTGCGCAGATGGCGATCAGGATCATTGCGGTGAAAACCATGGTCATGGTCACCGGGATGCGGGTGGCCAGGGAGTTTGCCACCGGCTCCGAGGTGAACCAGGAGGCTCCAAGGTTGCCGGTGAGGGCATCGCCCAACCAGGCGAAGTAGCGGACAAAGAGTGGCTGGTCGAGGCCCAGTTCCTGTTCCTTCAAGACAACCTGTTCAGGTGTTGCCTGATCCCCCAGGATGTTCTGGGCAATACTTCCGCTGGAGGTGTACAGCAGGGTGAAGGTGAGGACCGAGACTACGAACAACACCACCAGACCACTGCCCAGTCTTTTCGCAATGAACTTGATCATGGTTCCTACTTGGCGGGCGAGTAGTTGTAGATGGACGGAACGGCCTGCTGGACCTGCGGGACCACGTTCACTTTGTCGTTGTGGTAATACATCTGGTTTACGCGGAACAGCGGGGCGAACCAGGCTTGTTCCACCACGTATTTATTGACTTCCTGGGCCAGCTTGCCGGCCTCAGCACCACCGGTGCGCACGGCCGCGATCTTGGCCTCAAGCTCAGGGGTGGTGGTCTTGAACGGGTTGTAGAGGGCCTTGGTGGAGACGATCTGGTCGATCGCCACAGTGGGCTCACCCTGGAAGAGGTTGAAGAAGAGCGCGGGGTACTTCTGGGCGGCAACGTCAGAAGTGAAGGTGTTGGTGATGGCTGCACCCGGGTTCAGCGTAATTCCCACGTCTGCAAGCTGCTGCTTCATGACGGAGATCAGGGTTTCCGCGCCGGGAAGGGTGGGAACTTCGAAGCTGACCTTGCCCTCGAATCCGGATTCCTTCAGGAGCTGCTTGGCTTTCTCGGGATCATAGCTGTAGTAGTTCTCCAGCTCCTCGGTCCAGGCACCGCTGTCCTTGCCAAATGGCTGCGTGGTGGCAGTGCCCTGGCCCAGCATGACCTGATCCAGGATGGTCTTCCGGTCAAAGGCGTGGTTGATGGCCTGGCGGACCTTAAGATTGGCCAGGGCCGGGTTCTTAGTGCCGTCACGGTCCAGAAGAAGCAGGCCGGACCAGTCAACCTGGTTGGTTTCGAGCTTCATCTTGGCGCCCTCGGCCTGCTTGCCGTTCTTGGGGTCCAGCAGCGTGGCGTCGATCTGGCCGGACACCAGCGCATTGGTGCGGGCCGTGGGGTCAAGGAGGACCTTGAGGGTTAGCTTCTTGTACTTCTGGAGGTCCTTGTTCCAGTAACCCTCGCGTGCGGTAAAGACTGTCTGGGAATCCTTGACGGAGGCTGCCTTATCCATCACGTACGGGCCGGAGCCTACCGGGACGGTCTTGATGGCATCGGTGCCCAGTGCTGCGGGGCTTCCCATCAGGCCCGCGGCCTGGCTCAGGAAGTATTCAAGGGCCGGCTCCGGTGCGCTGAGGTTGATGTCGATGGTGTCGGCGTCCACCACTGCGACGTCGGAAACTGAACCCAGTTGGGCCATCTGCGGGCCGTTGGCCTTCTTGAAGTGGTCCATGTTGGCTTTGGCGGCAGCAGCGTCGAACTTGGCTCCGTCGCTGAACGTGACGTCCGTGCGGAGGTCAACAGTGAGCTTGGTGTTGGTGTCGTTGTACTTCCAGGCGGTTGCCAGCATGGGGCTGAGCTTGCCGTCCGGTTCGCGGAGGATCAGGGAGTCGTAGGCTGCCTGATACGGCTGGAGGGCGTGGCCTACGTGAGCCTGCGCCGGGTCCCAGGAGGTAAGGTCCCGCAGGGTGCCCAGCGTCAGGGCGGTGACGGTCTTGGTGCCGCTGGTGGAACCAGTTCCGGCGCCGGCATTCCCGCCGCCACAGGCGGTGAGCGCCAGGGAGGCGCTAAGTACGATGGCGGCTGCTGCCGCCTTGGGACCTAACTTCATTGTTGGCTCCTACTGAGTCTTTGCCTGATGCGAGTCAGAGCTTGGGGCGTGTGGCCTGCACCACACTTTTCTGAGGTGTGAGTTTTACAGTACGGACTTTGCGCGATCTTGGCAACCGATTGTCAAAAGTTTCTTAGATTGTTGCCAAGATGGCACCCGAGGGTGGTTCTCAACCCACCCGGTCGGCCATCTCCGGGTAGCTTTGGGCATAGATCTCCTTGATGATCCTCAAGGATTTTCCGGCTTCTGCGGGGTTGATCCAGAACGGCCCGGCCTCGTGGAGCTTGTTGTAGAAATCCGCGATCAGGAGCTCATGGGACACACCCCAGTAGGACCTGCCACCGCTTTCAGCCACCCTCTCCGGGATGACATCAACCCTGCCGTCGGAGTAGCTCACCGTGAGGTCACCACGCAGGCTGAGCGTCGCCTTCTCTGTAACGATGTCCAAGGTAACCGGCGCATTCACCGCATTGGCCAGCGTTGCGTAGAAGACGCTTCGTGCACCGTTCACATGCTCGGCAACGAACTCCGCGGTGTCCTCCACCTCGATCACGCCGCCCAAGGAACGGGTGGACGCATGGCCTTCCACCTTGGCAACATCACCCACCAGCCACTGCAGAAGGTCCACGGTGTGTATGGCCTGGTTCATCAGCAGACCGCCGCCGCCCTCCGCCCAGGTGCCGCGCCACGGGCGGCTGCGGTAGTAACTGCCGTCCCGGTGCCACATGACGGTTGCCGAGGCGCCGATCACCTGACCCAGCGTGCCGCCGTCGAGCAGTTCATGCATTGCTTGCGACGTCGCGTTGTAGCGGTTCTGGAAACAGACGGCGATCTTCGCATCGCTTCGCTCCGCAACGTCAATCAGCCGACGCCCCTCTGCCGAGGTGTGAGCCAGCGGCTTCTCAACAATGACGTTGACGCCGCGCTCCAAACAGTCGGCGGCCACCGAGGCGTGAAGGTGGTGCGGCGTACAAACATGCACGACGTCGGGACGCACCTTTTGGAGCATGTCCAGGTAGTCCGCGTAGCCGGTGACGCCGTGGGCGGCTGCCGCCGCTTCCAACCTCTCCGGATCGGTGTCGCAGACCGCCACTAAGTCGGCAGTTTCCATGGTGGCCAGTGCTGCGAAGTGGATGGTGGAGATATCACCGCAACCAATGACTGCTGCTGTAGGCATACCTGCTCCTTTGAAGGTTGATGCTGGGTAAGTTGGATGCCGGGCCGTTAGGCCAGGGTTACGCCGTTCTTGACTGCGAGGCCCGCAAAGGCACGGGCTGCGATTCCGAAAGCAACCGGACCGGAGTATCCGCCGAGCTCGTGGGCGCTGGCCAGGTGGGGCTCAAGTGAAGCGAAGCCGGTGTAGCCGTCGGCGGCAAGGGCGCTGATGGTCGCGTCCAGCTCGCCGTCACCTTCGCCGGAAGGAACCACTTCGCCGGTGGCGGCGATTGCATCCTTAACCTGCAGGTACTCAAGGTATGGACGCAGGATGGCATAACCCTCGGTATAAGGCTTGACGCCCACTTGGACGAAGTTGGCGTTGTCCCACGCCACCCGGAGCGCCGGCGAGTTGACCGTTTCCATGATGTCCAGGACGCGATCAGGGGTATCGCCGTAGATGCCCTTCTCGTTTTCGTGCAGCAGGACAATGCCGTGGGCTGCGGCTTCTGCAGACAGTGCGGACATGCGCTCCATGACGGCCTCACGGATGTCTTCCTGGCTCTGCTCCTCGCCGCGGTAGAAGGAGAAGATGCGGACGTACTTGGTGTCCAAGGCTTTGGCAACGGAGATGATCTGGCGAAGCCGGGTCACCTCATGGTCCACGGGAAGGCTGACGTCCACCTTGCCAATGGGGCTGGCAACAGCTGAAACCTTGAGGCCACTCTCGTCCAGGATGTCCTTAAGCCGAAGCACAGCGTCATGCTCGAGTTCCGAAACATTGGTCCCCCACGCGCTGCGGACTTCGATGTGGCTCGCACCCAGAGCCAACAGCACTGCGGCCTGGATGGCGGGATCGGGGTCTACTTCGTCGCCGAAACCGGACAGGCTCCACACGGCGCTGGGTTGAGTCACGAAATCTCCTTGGTCGTCCTGTTGCGGCACACGAGGGGCGTGGTGACGCAGTTCACAGGCAGGTCTTGTCCCTCGAGTTTAGCCATCTTGGCACGGACTTGACAACCGATTGCCATTATCTGCCGTCCTATGGCATCCTTGTTCAACGGTGTGGCAGTAGTCACAGCCGGACGAATTGGTCGTTCTGAAAGGAACGCCTATGTCTGCCGTTCAGAGAGGAACGCCCATGGCGACGCAACCCATGGCAACAGGCCGGCCCGCCACCATCCACGACATCGCTGCGCTCTGTGGCGTCGCAGCGTCCACTGTTTCCAGGGCTCTTGCCAATCCGGAGCGCGTCAATATCCGCACCCGCGAGCGGATCCAAGCCGCCGCCGTCGAGCTTAATTACACGCCCAACTCCCAGGCGAAAGCGCTCAGCTCCGGCAAGACAGGTGCCGTGGGCGTCCTGGTTCCGGATATCACCAACCCGTTCTACTTCGACCTCATCAGGGGAACGCAGCTTCAGTTGAAGGCAGCCGGTTACACGCAGTTGCTGGTTGATACGGAGGAATCAGACGAGGTGGAGGCCAGCACGCTGGAGCAGCTACGCAAAAGTGCCGACGGCGTCGTTGTGGCGGCGTCCCGCCTCAACGACGAAGCACTTGCTGCTGCGGCGGCCCGCATGCCCATGGTCACCGTGAACCGCGACGTCGACGGCGTCCCGGCAGTCCTCATCGACACCCCCTCAGCCATGCCTCAGGCATTGGACCACCTGATTTCCCTGGGCCACACTTCAGTTGCCTACGTCTCCGGGCCCGCCGTTTCGCAATCCAGTGCCCGGCGCTGGATTGCCTTGTCAGAAGCCGCCGAGGAACGCGGGGTTGATGTCCGCAGAATCGGACCCTTCGCACCAAAGACCCAATCCGGCGCAGCTGCGGCAGATGCCGCCGTGCACAGCGGGGTAACTGCGTGCATCGTCTTCAATGACCTCATTGCCATCGGCATGCTGCAACGGCTCCGCGAACGTGGACTTCGAGTACCGGAGGACATGAGCATCGTGGGCTGTGATGACATCTTTGGGGCAGACTTCTGCAATCCGCCACTGACCACCATGAGCTCGCCCATTGAGCAGGCAGGACGTGTGGCGGTGTCCATGTTGCTGGCCCAGCTGAATCCGTTGGCCGGCGGCGGGAACCGCAGCCGCTCCGTCATGCCCACCCACCTCACCGTCCGCGGTTCCACAGGTTCGGCCCCTTCCAACTAGCTGACATGTGGGCTGTAAGTGAGCAATATGGTTGAGCGTCCGCAACCATGCTGACTAGTGTTGGAGCATGCGCGAACTCCAGGCAAAGATCATTGAAGAAATGGGCGTCCAGCCCCGGATCGATCCTGCGGAGGAGATCCGCAAACGGGTCGCCTTCCTCAAGGACTACGTGAAAGCGACGGGCACCATGGGCTTCGTCCTGGGGATCTCCGGCGGGCTGGATTCCACCCTTGCCGGCAGGCTTGCCCAGCTGGCCGTGGAAGAGCTGGCCGCCGATGGCGTGGACGCGAACTTCGTAGCCGTGCGACTCCCCTACGGGATCCAGCACGACGAAGACGACGCGCAGGCAGCCTTGGACTTCATCAAGGCCAAGACCGAGTGGACCTTCAACATTTCCCGGGCCGTTGACGGTTTCGAGGAAGAGTTCGAGAAAACCACCGGCGCCGAAATTTCCGATTTCCACAAGGGCAACACCAAGGCCCGCGCCCGCATGATCGCCCAATACGCCTTGGCCGGCGAGCACAACTACCTGGTGATCGGCACAGACCATGGCGCCGAGTCCGTGACCGGCTTCTTCACCAAATTCGGCGACGGCGGCGCTGACATCCTCCCGCAGTTCGGCCTGAACAAGCGCCAGAACCGCGCAATCCTGGCCGAGCTGGGCGCTCCCGCCCGCCTTTGGCAGAAGGTGCCCACGGCCGACCTCCTGGACGACAAGCCCGGCCGCACTGACGAGGACGAGCTCGGCATCACGTACGACCAGATCGACGATTACCTTGAGGGCCGCGACGTCGCCGACGGCGTTGCCGAGATTCTCGAGCAAAAGTACCTCCGCACGCGCCACAAGCGCACCGTTCCGGTCACCATCTTCGACACGTGGTGGAAATAGCCACTAGTCTTTACAACCACTAGTCTTTACAACCACTAACGACGGCGGGTGCCGGCTTCCCCACGGAAGCTGCCACCCGCCGTCGTGCTTTAACCGTCCCTCTCTCACATCCCTCAAGCTTCCCGCCGTCCCTCTCTCACATCCCTCGGGCTTCCCGCCGTCCCTCTCTCACATCCCTCGGGCTTCCCGCCGTCCCTCTCTCACATCGCGCTTCCAGGGTCTTGACGTTGCGATAGTTACCGATATATCGTTAACTATCGCCGATACTTCTTCGGCGACATTCAACCGAAAGGACGATGCTGCTATGAAAGGCATCAACGAACACAACAATTCATTCCCCGAGCACGACCATGGACATCCCGAACACGGACATGGCCGGGGTCGCTTCAACCGAGGCAAGGGCCGGCGCGGACCGGGCGGACACGGCGGAGGCGGATTCGGACCCGGCTTCGGCCCCGGCGGTTTCGGACCCGGCTTTGGACCAAGGAGCTTCGGTCCAGGCGGTTCACGACGCGCCAACCGCGGCGACGTCCGCGCAGCGATTCTCTCGCTCCTGGCTGAAGCCCCGTCCAACGGCTACGGCCTGATCAAGACCATCGCCGAGAAGACGTCCGGCGCCTGGCGTCCCAGCCCCGGCTCGGTCTACCCCACCCTGCAGCAACTGGTGGACGAAGAACTGATCGTCGCCGTCGGCGAGGGTCGCCGTACCGAGTTCACCCTCACGGACGACGGCAAGGCCTATGTAGCCGAGCATGAGGAAGAACTCGCCAACGCCTGGAATACCGAGGCTGATGGAACCGGTGCAGCTTTCCACCAAAGCGTCGGAAAGCTCATGGGAGTCATCCACCAGTTCCGCGGAGCCGCTACCGACGAACAGCGTCAAGCGGCCATCGAGAAACTGGACGAAACCCGCCGGGCGCTCTACCTGATTCTGGCTGACTAAATGCTGGTCACCATCCCCTTGACCTTGACGTAACGTCAACCTCTACTGTCGAAGAATAAGCACACGACGGAGGACGTATGGACTGGTCAATTCAGGAGATCGCCAAGATTGCAGGGACCACCAGCCGCACGCTGCGTCACTACGACGACATCGGGCTGCTGAAACCAAGCCGGACCGGCCATAACGGCTACCGCTACTATGACGGTCCGGCACTGGTTCAGCTCCAGCGCATCCTCCTGCTCCGGGAACTAGGGCTCGGCTTGCCGGCCATTACCGAAGTTCTTGACCGCGAGACGGACACCGTCAAAGCGCTGAGTAGTCATCTGGAATGGCTTGCGCAGGAGCAGGACAGGCTGACCCGGCAGATCGCCTCTGTTCGGCAGACCATCGACACTATGAAAGGGGATGGAAAGTACATGGCACACAACATGTTTGACGGCTTCGACCACACTCAGTACAAGGACGAGGTGGAGGAGCGTTGGGGCAAGGATGCCTACGCCGCCAGTGATTCATGGTGGCGCGGAATGCACGCCGAAGAAAAGCAGCAGTGGAAGGACCGGGTCCAGAAGCTGGGCGCGGACTGGATCTCAGCCGCAGACTCAGGAGTTTCGCCGGACAGCGCCGAAGCGCAAGACCTGGCGCGGCGCCACGTCGAGTGGCTTAGCGGAATTCCAGGAACCCCGACGGCGGCACCTGGCGGAGACGTCAAGGGTTACGTCACAGGACTCGGCGAGATGTACGTTGCCGATCCGCGGTTCGCCGCCAACTATGGTGGCGAATCAGGGGCGACCTTCGTCAGGGATGCCCTGCGGGTTTACGCGGAAAAGAACCTGTAGAGGGTCAGGATGCGCTGATCTGGGTTAGGCAATAGTCTGGCCGAATGGGTACAAGCACCGTAAAGTCCGGCGAACAGGTTGACAGGCAGAAACGCATTCTCGACGCGGCCCTGGAACTGCTGTCCCGCCACGGCATTTCGGGCATCAATATGCGTGCCGTGGCGCGTGAAGCCGGCGTCGCTCTTGGGCTTGTGAACTACTACTACGAAGACAAGTCGAGTCTGATCCGCGCGGTGCTCCACCAGATTGAAGAGCACGACCTCCTGCTGGTGGAGCCGCAGGCTACGTCAACACCGGACGAGCATCTCCGGGAGTCCCTGCGGCGCGTGGCGGATCCGGGGCTCCTGACCACACCGTACCTATCGCTCCGCCTCCATTTGTGGGCCCTCGCCCAAGCAGATGAGGACTTTGCCCGAATCAATGCCGCGGCCTTTGAAAGATACCTCCAAGGGCTCGCGGCTTTGATCGGCAATGCAATTCCGGGGCTTTCCCCCGAGGAATGCCGGGAGCGGGCGGCGGACGTCGTTGTAGTGCAGAATGGCATGTGGCTTACCACGCTGTTGGGCATAGACAAGGCAGCAATTGAGCGCGGGATTGCCCGGACGGAAGAGATCGCTTTCGCCCCTACGCGGCAAAACGGGCGGCGGTGACGGACCAGGTGGGCAGTTCGCCCCATAGCGTGAGGGGCCGGCTGTGCCCGAGTATCGAGTGACTACCAATCGGACTTTGGGGGATGTCCATGAAACTCACCACGAAACTGTTCGGGGGCCTCGCCGCGTGCGCACTGGCACTCTCCGGCGCCGCGCCTGCGAGCGCCGCCACTGCTTACCCCACTCCCACCCCGACGCCCACCGACTGCTACGGCGGCCTGCTGAGCATGGAACCGAACGGGAATCTCGGTGCCGTCTTCCTCAGCGGCGGTGAGGTCCGCTGGGAGAACAACAGTTGGTCCTCGCCCGTTCCGTTCGATGCGACGTACCTGACGCAGACCGGCGGGTTAGGGGACGAGACCTTCGGCAAGTTCTCCTACTTCGGCACCTCTTCGGACGGCAAAGCGAAGTTCTACAACCAGCGGCAGGACCTCCAGGCGGACGGCACATGGAAGCACTCCATCGACGGACCGGTGACGACCATCGGTAACGGCTGGTTCCAGAAGTCCATCACCACCACATACAGTGGCACAGCCGACGTCCAGGGCCAGCAGTTCATCTTCCGGCTCACCAGCGGCGGCGAACTCTACCGTTACACCCTGGACACAAACGCCCGGACCATCACCGGCACGGTCAAGGTATTCGGTGGAGGCGCTTCCATCACATCCATCGGCTCGGCGCCTTCAGTCGCCGTCAACGGCAGGCCTGTGGCCGTGTTGATGGCCACCCTCTCAACCGGCGAGCTGCGCCAGTACATCATCCCGGATGCAACACCCACCCAGTGGAGCTCCAAGACCATCCGCCCGGCTGCGGGGAACGGCTGGCAGAACTTCACGGCCATCACCGCCAGGAACTGCGATTCAAAGGGCCAGATAGTCCTTGGCTACATCAAGCAGCGCTTGGTTGCCGCCTACTACGATCCCACCGGCCTGACTGCCAATGACAAGGACCTCGGCGGCGGAGCCTCCTCCATGCCGGCGCTACCTGAAGGTACCCGGGTGTTCGGATAGCCACTACCTGCGGACTGTAGTAGGAAGCCAACGACGACGGGCACAGTTAGACTCTCAACCCATGGGGACCGGGGGGAGAGTGAAGAGTTCGATGAACATTCCGGTGCTGCAACGCCTGGAGGCAGTGTGCCTGGCAATTGCGTCGGTGGCGGCCATGGCGCAACTTGGCTCGCTGCTCTGGGTTGTGGGCGAGACAGTACTAACCTTCTGGGCTCTCAGTGGCATTCTGCTGGCCACCTCCGTAACGCTTCGTCTGGTCTCCAGCCGGGCAGCTCGCGGCGCTGGCGTGCCACCGTTTCCATTGCATGTCCGGCTGATGCGCAGCACCGTGGCCGCTGTGGTGTGCGTCCTCTTCCTAGTCGGTGCCTTCAGCGACATGGGCGCCAGCTACCGGGTCTTGGACCCTCCTGCGGCCAACGGTTGCCGTGCCGTTGTGCGCGAGGTTTCTTTCCTTTTCGCTGGTAGGGGTGACGTATACGCGATGAGGTTCGGCGGGATCGGACTGCACAAAAGTTCGTGGACCACGGACGACGGGTATGAACCGGTTGCCCACGGCTCATACACCCTGGACTGGGATGGGAACGAAGGCGTCCTGGATCTCATCGGAGGCATTGACCCGGTCTGGCCCACCGTCCATGCGATCTCCTGTAGCTGATATCGGTTTCAAAGGCCGCCGGACCTGGTCCGGGTGGAACAGGACCGAGCAATTACTCCACCGTCACCATCACCGACGGCCAGCCCGAGGCTCCGTCGGGAACCGGATCGGCGCGCTTTTCCGTCTGGGTTTCGCCGGTGGCGTCGGTGGCGCGGGCTTTCACGTAGTGGATGCCGGGTGTGGCGTCCCATTCGTAGGACCATTGGCGCCAGGTAACGGTGGATGCTTCTGTGGAAAGGGTTGCTTCCACCCAGTCGCCGTCGTCGATCTGTACTTCCACCTTGGTGATTCCGCGGGTCTGCGCCCATGCGGTGCCGCCCACGGCCACCTTCCCTGCCTTCAACTTCGCGAAGGACCCGGGCACGTCCACACGTGCCATGGTCTTGATGGGGCCGCGTTCTGACCAGCCGCGATCGGTCCAGTAAGCCTTGCTGTCTGCGAAGCGGGTGACTTCCAGGTCCATTACCCATTTGGTGGCGGAGACGAATCCGTAGAGTCCCGGAACCACCATCCGCACGGGGTATCCGTGCTCTATGGGAAGGGGCTCACCGTTCATGCCGATGGCCAGCATGGCATCGCGGTCATCCTGTAGGACCTCCAGCGGGGTGGAGGCACTGAAACCGTCAATGGATGTTGAGAGCACCATGTCCGCGCCATCTTTCGGTTTGGCCATGGCCAGGACTTGGCGGATGGGCATGCCCAGCCATTTGGCATTTCCGGCGAGCTTTCCGCCCACCGGGTTGGAGACGCAGGTGAGGGTGACGTGCGATTCGATGAGATCGGCGTCGAGCAGGTCCTGGAAGGTGAGGGTTACTTCCTTCTCAACCATTCCGTGCACCCGCAGTACCCAGTCTTCGACGTTGATTTCCGGGACACTCAGGGCGGTATCAATGCGGTAGAACTCGTTGTTCGGTGTCAGCCAAGAGGAGACTCCTGCCACCGGGGACTGGACGCCGGCTGGAACAGGGGGCGCAGCCTTCAAAGGCGACGGCAGACGGAGTGCATCCCGAGCCTGCGCAACATTGTTTCGGGCGGCACCCAGCAGCCGCCCACCGGTCGCCGCGATTCCGGCAGCTACCGCGGTGATCCCGGCAGCAGCGAAGAAACGACGGCGGCTGGTACCGGCGCCCCCAACCTGGGCATCGGCGTCGGCCGCCATATCGGCGGGGGCTTCAGGCCACGCTTTCATCCTCCACAACGGCAGCATGAGACGGCGCAGGACGATGAGGCCTGCAATGGTTCCCAGCACGGAGGGGATGGCGTCGGCAGGCCCCACACCGGCACGGGTCAGAACGGCGGCCACAATCACCGCACCCATGAAGAGGACGCCCAGGACGCCAAGTGCCCACTTCCGGTAGGCCACAACGCCCAGAACGCAGGCCAGGACGGCGATGGTGAGGCCCATGCCTACGAACAGCGCGGCTTTGTCGTTGGTGCCGAACGTTGCAATCGCAAAATCCTTCATCCACGGCGGCGTGAAGTCGATGAAGGTTGATCCCAGCGCAAACACCGGGGTTGCCCTGGCGGTAAAGAATGCGCCGATCAGCTCGGCAACGGCGAGTACGACGCCGGCCGACACCACGCCTGCCAGCGCTGCCATGGTTTCGGGGCCTTTGGTCCGGAGTCCGAGCTTTTTCATGTCAGTGGTTCGTAGCGGCAGGGAGCAGGGATGGGTGGGAGAGTCCCCCGACACACAACAGCACTTTGAACATTTGTTCATAATTTTTCTTGAACGGACGTTCAAAGTGCACTAGCCTGCTTCGTATGACCCAAGCCACATTTTCCGATTCCGCCTCCACTCTTTTCATCAACGGCGCATGGGAACCGGCCGCTTCCGGTGCGGTGCGCGAAATCCACAACCCGGCCGACGGCGAACTCGTCGCCACGGTCTCAGAAGCCGGCCGCGAAGATGCCGAGCGCGCCATTTCCGCCGCCCGCGCAGCCTTCGACTCCGGCGTCTGGGCTTCAGTCCCGGCGCCCGAGCGAGGCGCTTTCCTGCTCAAGGTCGCCGCGGAACTTCGGGAACGGCGAGAAAAGTTCGCCCGCGCCGAATCCTTGGACACCGGCAAGCGAATCATCGAGAGCCGCATCGACATTGACGACATCGCCGCCTGCTTCGAATACTTCGGTCGCCTCGCCGGGCAGTCAGCCGGCCGGGTGGTGGATGCCGGAGACCCCGCCGTCGTGAGCAAAATCGTCTATGAGCCCGTGGGCGTCTGCGGCCTGATCACGCCGTGGAACTACCCGCTGCTGCAGGCGGCGTGGAAGATTGCGCCGGCGCTGGCGGCCGGTTGCACCTTCGTCCTGAAGCCCGCCGAGCTGACCCCGTCCACCGCCATCCTTGCCATGCAGTTGCTTAAGGATCTTGGACTGCCGGACGGCGTCGCAAACCTGCTGACGGGCCCCGGCGCAAAAGCGGGCGCACCGCTGTCGGAGCACCCAGACATTGACCTGGTTTCCTTCACCGGTGGGCTGGAAACCGGCAAGCGCATTGCCGCAGCCGCGGCCGGCACCGTAAAAAAGGTGGCACTGGAGCTCGGCGGCAAGAACCCCAACGTCGTGTTCGCTGACGCTGACTTCGACGCCGCCGTCGACAATGCGCTGAACGGCGCCTTTGTGCATTCAGGGCAGGTTTGCTCGGCCGGGGCGCGGCTGGTGGTGGAGGAATCCATCGCCGAACGCTTCGTCGATGAACTGGTCCGCAAGGCCAAGAACATCCGCCTTGGCGGTCCGTTCGACGAGTCCGCCGAAACCGGACCACTGATTTCCGCAGCCCACCGCGAGAAGGTGGACGCCTACGTCCAACGTGGTGTGGCCGAAGGCGCGCGGCTGCGGTGTGGCGGTGCGGCGCCTGTTGGCGAAAAGTTCGACGCCGGTTTCTACTACCAGCCCACCATCCTGGACCGCGTGACCAGGGGAATGTCGGTAGTCATCGACGAAGCTTTTGGCCCGGTAGTAACAGTGGAGACCTTCCGCACGGAAGACGAAGCCGTAGCCACTGCCAACGACACCATCTACGGACTGGCGGGCGCGGTCTGGACCCAGGATGCCGGCAAGGCGCAGCGGGTTGCGGGCCGTTTGCGGCACGGCACGGTGTGGATCAATGACTACCACCCCTATCTTCCTCAAGCCGAGTGGGGCGGCTTCGGCCAGTCCGGCGTTGGCCGTGAACTCGGTCCCACTGGACTGGGTGAATACCAGGAAGCCAAGCACATCTACCAGAACACCAGCCCGCAGGTAACCGGCTGGTTCGCAGACCACGGCAAGGAGAAATAGATGCACGTTGACAACATTGAGAACCTCAGCGAGCGCGGGTTCGATTACGTCGTCATTGGTGGAGGATCTGCAGGAGCTGCCGTCGCCGCCCGGCTGAGTGAGGACCCGGCCGTCACGGTAGCTTTGGTGGAAGCCGGCCCGGACGACCGGAACTTGCCTGAAATTTTGCAGCTGGACCGCTGGATGGAACTGCTGGAATCGGGTTACGACTGGGACTACCCGGTGGAACCGCAGGAAAACGGCAACTCTTTCATGCGCCATGCCCGCGCCAAGGTGATGGGTGGCTGCTCCAGCCACAACTCCTGCATTGCTTTCTGGGCTCCCCGCGAGGACCTTGATGAGTGGGAGTCGAAGTACGGTGCCACCGGCTGGAATGCTGCTGCCGCCTGGCCTTTGTACCAGCGTCTGGAAACCAACCAGGACGCGGGTCCGGAAGCTCCCCACCACGGCCACGATGGCCCGGTGCATTTGATGAACGTTCCCCCGAACGATCCCGCCGGCGTCGCACTCCTTGATGCTTGTGAGCAGACCGGGATCCCCCGGGCGAAGTTCAATGACGGCACCACGGTGACTAACGGCGCCAACTTCTTCCAGATCAACCGCCGCTCGGACGGCACACGTTCTTCCAGTTCCGTCTCCTACATCCACCCCATCGTGGATCGCGAAAACTTCACGCTGCTGACAGGCCTGCGGGCCCGCCAGCTGGTGTTCGACGCAGACAAGCGCTGCACCGGCGTCGACGTTGTGGACTCGGCTTTCGGCCGGACGCACAGGCTCTCAGCACACCGAGAGGTCATTCTGTCCACCGGAGCAATCGATTCCCCCAAGCTGCTCATGCTTTCCGGCATCGGCCCGGCCGCTCACTTGGCTCAGCATGGCATTGAGGTCCTGGTGGATTCCCCCGGCGTCGGCGAGCACCTGCAGGACCATCCGGAAGGCGTGGTGCAGTTCGAGGCCAAGCAGCCGATGGTTCAGAAGTCAACCCAATGGTGGGAGATCGGCATATTTACTCCCACCGAAGAGGGCTTGGATCGCCCGGACCTGATGATGCACTACGGCTCTGTCCCCTTCGACATGAACACCCTGCGCTACGGCTACCCCACCACTGAAAACGGCTTCAGCCTGACTCCGAACGTTACGCACGCCCGTTCCCGTGGAACGGTCAGGCTGCGTAGCCGGGATTTCCGCGACAAGCCCATGGTGGACCCCCGCTACTTCACCGATCCGGAGGGCCACGACATGCGCGTCATGGTGGCCGGCATCCGCAAGGCCAGGGAAATTGCGGCGCAGCCGGCCATGGCTGAGTGGACCGGACGGGAGCTCTCCCCCGGCATCGAGGCACAGACCGACGAGGAACTGCGGGACTACATCCGCAAAACGCACAACACCGTCTACCACCCCGTGGGCACAGTCCGCATGGGACCTGTGAGCGACGATATGTCACCCCTGGATCCCGAACTACGGGTCAAGGGCGTTACCGGATTGCGCGTGGCAGACGCCTCCGTCATGCCGGAACACGTCACCGTGAACCCCAACATCACCGTGATGATGATCGGAGAACGCTGTGCCGACCTCATCAAGGCCCACCTCAGTGCCAGCCGGGTGGAGGAAACCACGACGACGGAGGCGGACTTCAGCTTGTCCCTCGCCTGAACAGGCACCCTGCTTTTAGACCCACGCAACAAACAATGGGGGAAACAGCCGTAGGCACACCGTGGTGCCCGGCTTTTGATATCGACTGCGTCCTATGGCGGCCGCGGGCTATCACCATTCATGCATGTCTGAACTAGGAGTTCGAATGTTAGAACCCAGCAAAACAGGACCCTGCAAGAGCGATGCAAGCGGTATGGACGAGTTTGGCTATGCCCAAACCCTTGACCGCAGCATCGGTAAGTTTGCCAGCTTCGCCGCCGGCGTCAGCTATATCTCTATCCTCACCGGCGTTTTTCAACTGTTTTACTTCGGATTTTCGACGGCGGGACCCGCCTATGCGTGGTCGTGGCCCATAGTTTTCGTCGGCCAGCTCATGGTGGCCCTGTGCTTTGCAGAACTGGCCGGCCGCTACCCGGTGGCCGGATCGGTGTACAACTGGGCCAAGAGGCTCTCCACCGGAACGTGGGCCTGGTTGGCTGGCTGGTTGCTGTTGCTCTCCTCCATCATGGCCTTGGGGTCCGTTGCCTTGGCCCTTCAAATCACCTTGCCGCAGATCTGGAGCGGTTTCCAGCTGGTGGGCGACGGAACGGGTCCTTACGACTTCGCCGTCAACGGGGTCATCTTGGCCAGCATCATGATCGGCATTTCCACACTCATCAACGCGTTCGGCGTGAAACTCATGACCATGATCAACAGCGTGGGCGTGTTCGTGGAACTGGTTGCTGCCGTCCTGCTTATTGCGGCGCTCATCTGGCACTCCGTGCGCGGACCCGAAGTCCTCCTGGATACCGCTGGATTCGGCGAAGAGCATCCGCTGGGATTCTTTGGAGTGTTCCTCATTGCCGCCATGGCTTCCGGCTACGTCATGTACGGATTCGACACCGCGAGCTCCTTGGGTGAAGAAACCAAGGACCCCAAGAAGACGGCTCCCCGGGCGATCCTGCGCGCCGTCACGGCCTCCTTCCTCTTGGGAGGTCTGCTCCTGCTGGGCGGAATCCTGGCCGCACCGGATCTTTCCGATCCCAAGCTCGGAGCGGCCGATGGCGGACTGCAGTACATCGTGCTGTCGGTGCTGGGCGGCCCCTTCGGCAAAGCCTTCCTGGCGTGCATCGTGGTAGCCGTTGTGGTTTGCACGCTGGCCGTCCACGCAGCAGCCATCCGGATGATGTTTGCCATGGCCAGGGACAACAACCTTCCCTTCAGCCGTCAGCTCAGCAAAGTACACCCCACCCGGAAAACCCCCACGGTGGCTGCGATCGTGATTGGCGTGGTGGCCGTCATTCCGCTGATCGTCAACATCTCCCAGCCGGCCATCTTCACCATTCTGTCCAGCATCAGCATCGTTCTGATCTACCTGTCTTACCTGCTGGTGACCGTGCCCATGCTGCGGCGCCGGTTCTTGAAGAAGTGGCCCCTCAAGGACGACGCCACAGAACCCGGATTCAGCCTCGGCAAATGGGGATTGCCCGTGAATATTCTCGCCGTGCTGTGGGGCGGCGCAATGACGCTGAACCTTGTGTGGCCGCGGTCGGAGATCTACAACTCGGTACCGCCTTTCGAGTGGTACCTGCAGTGGGGCGGCGTCATCTTTGTCGGCACGGTCATCATTGGCGGAACGCTGCTCTACCGCCTTCGCATCCGGCACCACACCGGAGTCTTGGCCGAGCACGCCGCCCTGGCCACGCCCCAGGAGTCTCCCCAAGTGGTAACCCAAAGCTCCTAGCTCCCACTTCAAACCAGCGCAGGACTTAGACGAACGCCGACTTCCCCGTCACCGCGCGGGCAACAATCATCGAGTTGATCTCGTAGCTGCCCTCGTAGGTGTAGAGGATTTCGGCATCGCCAAAGAGCTTGGCCATCTCGTAGTCCGTGGTGATCCCGTTCCCGCCCAAGAGGGAACGGCCCATCGCCACGGACGCGCGGGCCAGCCGTGTGGTGGTGGCTTTGCACATGGCCGCCTGAACCATTTCGAGCTTCCCGGCCTGCTGGATTCGGGCCAATTCCACCATCATGGACAGTGAGGCGTTGGCGTTGCCCAGAATGTCGGCGAGCTGCTGCTGCACTAACTGAAACCGTGCCAGTTCCTTGCCGAATTGCTTGCGCTCCAACGCATAAGAACGGGCGATATCAAAGGCTGCCAACTGAATTCCGGCGGCCTGCCATCCCACCCAGGCCCGGGAATCGCGCAAAAGATCGTTGGCGCGGGAAAACTCTGTAGCACCCGGAAGGAGGTTCTCCGCCGGAATGCGGACCTCGTCCAAGACGATGTCCGCATTCTGCATGATACGCAGGCCGATCTTGTGGGAGATCTTGGTGGCCGAGTAGCCGGGGCGGTCCGTTTCCACAATGAAGCCTTTGATGTGGCCGTCGGATTCGTCCCGGGCCCAAACCAATGCGAAGTCGGCAATCGTCCCGGCCCCAATCCAGCGCTTGGCACCGTTGATGACCCATTCGCCGCCGTCGCGTCGCGCCGTCGTCGAGAGTCCTCCGGCGATGTCCGAGCCGTGGTCCGGTTCGGTGAGGGCGAAGGCGCCCAGCTGGGTAAACGCCTCCAGCCCGGGCAACCATTTGCGCTTCTGATCAGGAGAACCAAGCTCGTCGATCATGCCGACGATGAGCTCGTTGTGGATCCCTACCAGCGCCGAAAGAGACACATCCGCGCGGGCCACCTCCGTGTACATGAGGCCCTTGAACAGCTTTGAGGAGCCGTCCGTTTGCAGCCCGCCCAGCCCGTATTTGGCCATGTCGGCCAACAGCCCGAAGGGAAATTCCTCCCGGTTCCAATAGTCGATGCTCGCAGCCCGGATCCTTGTTTGAAGGAACTCCCTGATCTCGAGGTACCGAGCACGCTCCTCCGGAGGGAGCAGGTCAATGACGTGCATCAAGTCCGCCTCCGGATAAGGAGGCAGGACGCGTTCTGATGCCGCACCGTTGGTAACGGTACCGGCAGCTTTTTCGTCGAGCATTGGACCCCTTCGTCATGTCCCGCTTAGGCTCTTCCAAACCCTTGGATGTCCTAGTATATTGCAAGGTGATGTGGATCACTAGGCGGGATGCTTCGGCAAGGATGCCAGGGAACCCGAACGCGAAAGGCGGACTATGACAGTCACAGAAGACTTCCGTGCGGCCCGCGACAGGCTGCTGGAACTGCGCGAAGACTACAAGTTGGCTCACGCCGAATTCCAATGGCCACGCTTTGAAGAATTCAACTTCGCACTCGACTGGTTCGACAAGCTCGCGGCAGACCAGACCAGGGGCAACAAGCCGGCACTAGTGATCGTGGAACAGGACGGCAGCTCCACCCGCCGCACGTACAAGGACCTCTCCCAACGCTCCTCCCAACTCGCCAACTGGCTGCGGGAGCAAGGAGTCAAGCGCGGCGACCACATGATCATCATGCTCGGCAACCAGGTTGAGCTGTGGGAACTCATGCTGGCCGGCATCAAGCTGGGCATCGTTATGATCCCCACCACCACCCTCATGGGCGCCCGCGATCTTCAGGACCGGGTGGAGCGCGGCGGGGCCACCTGGGTAGCCGTGGGAAGTGCGAACATAGGCAAGTTCGCCGACGTCGCGGGCGGCTACACACTGATTGAGGTCGGCTCTGGAAGATCCAACGCAGAGGCAAAACAATACGCAGACTCGTACGACGCCGGCACGGACTTCACGCCCGACGCCGCCACAAAAGCCGATGAGACCCTACTGCTGTACTTCACGTCCGGCACCACCTCGCGCGCCAAGCTTGTGGAGCACACCCATACGTCCTACCCCGTGGGCCACCTGTCCACCATGTACTGGATCGGCTTGGAGCCCGGCGACGTCCACCTGAACGTCGCCTCCCCGGGCTGGGCGAAGCACGCCTGGTCCAACGTCTTCACGCCGTGGATCGCCGAGGCCACCGTCTTTATCTACAACTACGAACGGTTTGACGCCGCCGCCCTCATGGATCAGATGGGCCGCGAAGGGGTCACGAGTTTCTGCGCCCCTCCCACCGTGTGGCGCATGCTCATCCAAGCGGACCTCACCCAGCTCACCACCCCGCCACTCAAGGTGGTTTCGGCTGGCGAGCCACTCAATGCCGAGGTCATCGGCCAAGTGGAAAAAGCCTGGGGCGTCACTATCCGCGACGGCTTCGGCCAGACCGAGTCAACAGTCCAGATTGCCAATACCCCTGCCCAGCCGGTGAAGATCGGCTCCATGGGGCGGCCGCTCCCCGGATACGACGTGGTCTTGGTGGACCCGATCACCGGTAAGGAAGCCGACGACGGCGAGCTCTGCTTGCGCTTGGAACCCCGGGCCGTGGGACTCATGAAGAGCTACTTCGGAGACGAAGCCAAGACGGCCGATGCTTTCCGCGATGGCTACTATCACACGGGCGACATGGCGAGCCGGGACTCCGCCGGGGTCATTACGTACGTTGGACGGGATGACGACGTCTTCAAGTCCTCCGACTACCGGTTGTCGCCTTTCGAACTCGAAAGCGTCCTGATCGAACACCCCGCAGTGGCGGAAGCCGCCGTCGTGCCTTCGCCTGATGCTGTAAAGCTATCGGTGCCCAAAGCGTTCGTCGTGTTGGCTGCGGGCTATGAAGCCGGGCCGGCGGTTGCCGAGGATATTTTGAAGTATTGTCGGGAGCACTTGGCGCCGTTCAAGCGCATCAGGCGGCTGGAATTCGGCGAACTGCCCAAAACGATTTCCGGCAAAATCAGGCGCGTGGAGCTGCGCGGGACCGAAGTAGCCAGGCACGGTGACGGTCCGCTGCCCTCCGGGTTGGGTGTCGAATACACGGAGGAAGAGTTCCCGAATCTGAAAGACTAGCCACCCGAACAGTAGGCCAACCAAGCAACGAAGGAGGGCCATGGGCACCCCACTCCCCCGAGACCCCATCGCCGACGCCCAGCGCAACTGGGAACGGCATGGCTGGGGCGATGTCGCCGCGCCCATGGCTGCCATTACCGCGATCATGCGCACGCAACAGATTCTGCTCGCGCGGATCGAAACGGTGCTCAAACCGTTCGGACTGACCTTCGCCCGCTACGAATTGCTGGCGTTGCTGAGTTTCGCCCGTAGCGGCGCGTTGCCCATGAACAAAGCCAGCGCGCTCCTGCAAGTCCATCCCACCTCGGTGACCAACGCCGTCGACCGTTTGGAAAAAGCCGCCCTGGTTGCCCGTTCTGCACACCCAACAGACGGACGCACCACCTTGATCGAGCTCACCGCAGATGGCCGCACCTTGGCCAAAAAGGCGACGGCAGCGCTCAACGCCGAGGTTTTCGGCAAGTCAGGTTTCGGGCCCGACGACGTCGATCACCTCATCCGCGTCTTGGGCACCTTCCGCAGGGATGCCGGGGACTTCACGGAGGAATAGAGGATTCATCCCCAAGAGCCTACGTTCGGGAAGGCCGATGTCCAGGCAGTGGTGGAGCTTTTGATTGGTAGCTGTGCCCAGTGGGGGTGCTGATTTCCAGCGTGTGGACGTCGGCATGTACAGCCCGGGTGGTCCAGCCCGGGTTTTCTTTGGTGTGGTTGCACGCTTCGCACAGTCCTGCGCCGTTCGAGAGACTGGTCTTGCCTCCCGAGTGCCACGGCACCACATGGTCAATGTGCCGGATAGGCGCATCACAGTACGGCGTCCGGCAGGTGTGATCACGGGTTTCGATGAAACGCCGGAGCCGGCCGGTAAAGAGCCGGGCTTTGGAATCGGCGGCCAGGAGTTCTCCCGTGCCCGGCGCGGTGTACAGCCGACGAAGCCAGACAGTGAGCTCTGTGTCCGACGTTGTTGCGTGATCTTGGCCGGCTTGCCCCAAGCCGAGAAGTTCCCTTCCCCATTCCGCCGGGACGATTCCGTAACCCTGAAGCCGTGCTGGTTCGCTGTCCCCTTGGAACAGGGTCCGGTCCGTCATGACCAGGTCCAGGTTAATTCCGGAGAACCCGCCCGGAGTTCCGGTGACACATTCGACCAAGGTGTCAGCCATAACCTGACCACGGCCCCTGATAACCCCGCCAGTCTCTGCTTCCCCGGTGGAACGGGCCGAATCAGCCGCCCGGCTCAACGCGGCATACACAGCCACACCCTGGGCGACCGGCAACAGCGCAGTCAGGTACGTCATGGTATCCGGCGCCGGACGCAGGCTCACCGTCCGCTCCGCGACGGCACGGCTGGCCCGCCCGGCCACCGACCGCGGATCACGACGGTACGCAGCAGCCTTCGCCGCCGCAACGATCGCCTTATCCCCGGCCCCGTCGAAGGTCCCGGTATCGGGGGCAAGTTCCTCATCCACAGCACACCGGTCCTCAACAGAAAGACACGCGGTCTCCTTCACCAACAACGTGGCCCGCCACTCATTCAAGAGCCCGGACTGTAACGCAGCCAAAGTCCGTGGCATCTCCATCACCAGGGCCTTCGCCAAACCCAACAACCTAGACCCGCGGTTCGGGGACTCCCGCCGCGCCAACGCCACCTGAGCACCCACCCCCTGACCACGCTCCGACGCAGGAACACCAGCCTCAGCCTGCTCGGCACGCTGAGCAAGATCAAAAGCCACAACCACCCGCGCCTGCAAAGCCGAGATAGCCGACTTCATCTCCTCCAGCACCCGCAACTGCTCAATCAAGTCACCACTCACCGTCCTCGCCGGAACAGTGTTGGCCGGATCCGCCCCGGGTTGGAAGGAATCCGCAAGCACGGGAGCGTGCCCAAGCGCCACTACTGCGCCTGCTCGACTCTCCCCAATTCGCTCCATGCCCTAACTCTGGCAGCAGGCACGGACAATATAACGTCAGTGAAAGCAGGGGAACCCAAATCGCGGGGCGCTCAGAGAGAGAGTCCTTTGGAGGACCTCCCTTAAGCGGGACTCCCTAACACTCCGTAAACCTGATGTTCTGAAGTCATGACCACTACCCTTTCAACCACCAAGACCCGACGTTTGCCGCTGGTGACCTACGTTCTGGCTGCGGGTGTGTTCCTCATGGGGACTACCGAGTTCATTGTGGCGGGCATTCTGCCTGAGATTGCGGGCGACCTCGAGGTGTCCGTGGCAAGCGCCGGTCTCATGATCACGGTCTTCGCGGTGGGCATGATCGTCGGCACCCCCAGCATGTCCATCCTGACGCTCAAGCTGCCACGTCGCCTGACGCTGAGCCTCGCGTTGGTGGTCTTTGCCGTGGGCCACGTGGTCGTTGCCCTTACTTCCGACTTCACGCTGATCCTGGTGGCTCGTTTCGTGACGGCCTTGGCGACGGGCGCTTTCTGGGCGGTAGCCGCCGTCGTGGGTGCGAAAGCCGCGGGCGCGGCGTCAGCGTCCCGTGCACTGGGTGTTGTGTTGGGCGGTGGCATGCTGGCCAACGTTGTTGGTGTGCCGGTTGGTGCCTCGCAGGCCAGGTAATTGGCTGGCGCGGCCCTTTCTGGGCTCTGGCTGTTCTCGCGCTGGGGGCGGCTGTTGCGGTGTACCGGCTGGTGCCGGTCGGGCCGGAATCCGGAGCCACTCCGTCTGTGCGCGCTGAACTTGCCAGCATGCGCGACGCGAGGGTCTGGCTTGTCCTGGCCGGCTGCGCGATCGTGTGCGGCTCGTCCCTGGCTGCCTATAGCTTCATCTCTCCACTACTTACTGAGAACACGGGACTGGCCGCTTCCGTCGTCCCGTTGGTTCTGGTGGCGTACGGCGTGGGCGCGTTCATCGGCTCAAATCTGGGAGGCCATTTCGGGGCGCACCGCCCCTATCCTGCACTGTTCATCTCCGCGGGTATGACCTTCCTGATGCTGGCCGCTCTTTCCCTCTTTTCCCGCTACGCCGTGGTGACAGTGGCGCTGATCTTCCTTCTGGGGCTCTTCGGCATGGCCACCAATCCGATCCTGATCGGCAAAGCCGTTGGTTATGCGGGGCACGCACCCACGCTGGCATCGGCACTGAGCACCTCGGCGTTCAACCTCGGCACAGCCGTGGGATCCTGGATCGCCGGTTACGCCTTGGAGTCCGCGCTTGGAGCCACGGGTCCGGTGCTGGTGGGGACAGGTATTGCCGCGCTCTACTTCGTGCCGCTCACCATCTTGATGCTTAAAGATCGACTTGATGCTTAAAGATCGAAAGGATGCCAGCCTCGCCGAGTAGCGGCAGCGCCGCCGTCGTCAGCTGTCCGTTCGTGTCTTTTCCGACGCCGCCTGGACGCCTTGTCCGTATTCGCTGGCTGCCCACGATGCGAGGAGCTGCAGGCGCTCGGCCGACGGCGACCCGGGTTCCGCTGCGTAGATGGTCAGGGTCAGTCCGGGTTCCGCGGCCATTTCCAAGCCCTCGAAGGCGAGTGTCATTTCGCCCACCACCGGGTGATTGAACGTCTTGAACCCCGTGCCGTGATGACGGACGTTATGCGCGCCCCAGCGAGTGCGGAATTCCTCGCTGCGGGTGCTGAGCTCACCAATGAGATCGTGCAGTTCCTTGTTATGGGGGTCGCGTCCGGCCTCCGTGCGAAGAATGGAAACCGTTACCTCCGCAAAGGCGTCCCAGTCCGGGTAGAACTCAAAGGCGCGTTGATCCAGGAACGTGAACCTGGCGATGTTGGGCGCCTGGCCCGGCATGTCATAGCAGTCCTTGTAGAAAGCCCTGGCCAAGGGGTTCACGGCCAGCAGATCCATCCGGCCGTTCCGTACAAACGCGGGTCCGGCCGTGACAGCATCCAACGCCCACTGCAGGCTCTGGTGGGGAACATAGGATTTCGAGCTCCGGCGCCGCGGCGGTCTGGCAACTGGACTTGCCGCGTGCGCAAGATCGAACAAGTGAGCGCGCTCAGCGTCATCCAGGTTCAGCGCACGGGCGATGCTCTCAAGGACTTGCGGGGAGGCGCCACTGATGGCGCCGCGTTCCAAGCGGGTGTAGTACTCAACGCTCACCCCGGCAAGGGTGGCCACTTCGCTGCGGCGCAGCCCCTTGACCCGCCGGTTGGATCCCGTAGGCAGCCCCACTCCGGGGCCACGTGGGCACGCCGGGAGATCAGAAATTCGCGTACTTCCGCCCGATTATCCATGCCCTCCACCATAGGTCCGGTTCATTGCCGGAGGGAGTCCCTGTGAGGGCCTCCAAAATGTCGGATCCGTACTCCCCGGGAAGCCAGGGCCCTACGTGACCTCGGAGGTGGCCTTGCGACGGGAGACCAATACGGGACTATGGGCATGGTGGAGCACGGCGTGGGCCGTGGAGCCAATGGTGCCCTTAATCAGACCGTGTCCTTTGGTCCCCACCACCGTGATGCGCGCCCCTTGTGAAGCCTCGACCGCCGCTCGTGAAAATGATGTGTCGAAGAGCAGCTCTCCGCCCACAGTGATCCCGGGGGCTTTATGGCGGGCCCGGCTCAGCACGGCATCAAGCATCGCTTCAGCGTCCGGATATGATTCCACGGGCTCACGCAGCCGCCGGTACCCCTCGGGTTCGTGCAGTACGTGAACGATTCTGAGCTCGGCACCTGTTGCTGCTGCGAAAAGGCAGGCGTCGTCTAGGGCAGCCGGTGATCCCGAGTCGTCAACTGCAAGCAACACGGGACCCTCCGGGTGGTCATCGGCACGGATCACTGCCACCGGGCACTCTGCGGTTGCTGCCATCTCCAAACTCACAGACCCCACCAGCAAGCCCATGAACCCGCCGAGGCCGCGGCTTCCAAGCACCAACATCTCGGCACCCGTCGAGACGTGGGCCAGATGATCGCGCGGCATTCCATGAAGCAAAGTGGTGCGGACCTCCAGCTCCGGGGCGGTCTCCTTAGCGAGCATCATCCCTTCTTCTAGGACTTTCTGAGCGGCCCGTTCCAGGCCGCTATCGGCAACGCCAGGAACGGGGCCCCTGTTGTGGGACAGCAGCACCCATAGGGAACAGTGCACAACGTGAAGGGAACACTTCCGCAGGATCGCGTGCTTGGCGGCCCATTGGACGGCGCGGTGTGATTCTTCGGATCCGTCATAGCCAACCACGATCGTCTTCGATGCGCCCTCGTTCGTCATGGCCCGAGCCTACGCTGGCACCAGAACCGGCACCATAGCGTAACGCCCGCCTCAACAGAGCGGCACGCTGCTAGGCTCCGAGTGCTGACATCTCAGGAGGAAACACCGTGAGCTTTGCCAATGAACTCAGGAACCAGCACGCCGAGGACTGGGACGCCGCCGTCAACCATCCGTTCGTGGACCAGTTGCTGGATGGGTCCCTTTCCGATGAAAACCTGCGCCGCTACCTCGTTCAGGACTACCAGTTCTGCGATGCCTTCACAGCGCTCCTGGGCCAAGCCGTCGCATCGGCACCTTCGCTGCCGTCGCGGCTGGTGTTCGCCCGGGTTCTGGGGGCCTTCGCTTCGGATGAGAACACGTACTTCCACGATTGCTTCAGTGAGCTGAGCGTTCCCGAGTCGGAGCGAACCGCGCCCACGCTGGGGTCTGCCACGCGGGATTTCGACAACCTAATGCGCAGCACCCTCGCCACGCGTTCCTACCCGGAGGTCCTGGCAGTGCTGCTGGTCGCGGAGTGGCTCTACGGAGATTGGGCTGCCCGCGCCGGCGACCCCACCCAATGGCCCGCCCACGCAAAGCATGCCGAATGGATCCGTCTCCACAACAACCCTGAATACAACGCATGGGTGACTTGGCTACGCGACGAATTCGACGCCGTCGAGCCTGCCGACGCCGCAGCACGCGAGCGCGTTGCTGGCACCTTCGCCGAAGCGGTGCGGCTGGAGCGGGCGTTTTTCGACGCGGCTCTTGTGCCGGCGGATGCGTCGGTTTAGGGCTGTTTCCGGAAGGTGTAGTTGAGCTCCACAAGGCCTTGGTCGTAGGTGTTCACGTCCACGAGCTTCAACAGGGCAGGATCATGTCCCGCCGGGAATACGCCCCCTGCCTGAGCCCTGGCCTACCGGCATCACGACAAGCCGGACGGCGTCCACTTCACCCGCAGCGAAGAACGTCTCTCCAAGCGACAAGCTCTCCCAGAGCACGATGTCCTTTGCGGACTCCTGCTTGATGCGGCGGATCGCCTCGATCGCGTCGCCGGACTCAATGGTCGACGGCGGGAAGTCGCCCCAAGGAGCTTCCTTCAACTGGCGTGAAAACACATGACGGCGGAGCGAGTTGAGAGCCGGTGCGATGATCTCGCCGTGAGATGCTGGCGTGGGCCAGAATTCAACGAAATACTGGTACGTGTTGGCGCCCAGAATAATGGCTTCAACGGTGCCGAGCCATTCAAGTTGAGCCCGGTCAAACTCGGCCGTACCCCCTTCCAGTAGTTCGTAGGCTTTGAACTCGTTGTTGGTGTCGGCGGCGAATCCGTCGGCGGTAACAAAATCCTGGACGATCAGCTGTCCCTGAGCGAACTCCTCGATCCGGTGATGGCCCGCAGGATCCTACGCCGCGAAGAATGAGTCGACAACCCCTCGAGGCCAGAGTGACCGAGTATCTGAGTCAATGTCTCATTGCCGGAGATAGACTCCCGTCCCGGATTCCGCCGTCCTAATGTCGGCCTAAGGAACGGACCGGGCGCCGCGGCGCGGGCGTCAAAGCGCGTTGATAGTGACGTTCTTGCGGATCTCAGGCAGGGTGACTTTGAGGGTTTCGAGACTCGGACACAATGCTTCGACCTTGAGCGTGACCGCCGGCTTGCTAAAGGTCCGTGCCGCCGTATAGCCGTAGCTGTCACCTGATGTGTACGTCAGCGACAGCATATCCACCTCAGGGTTGCCGGCCATGCCGTAGCCCAAAGTTGTGTCCTTAACTTTTGCGGCGAGGTCCGTCTGGCCGGGGATGAGGATGGCGAGGACCTTTAAGGTGGACGCCCTGTCGTCACCGGGCACCAGTTCGGAGGGTTGGTTGCGCACCTGAATCGTCCGTACCTTGCATTGCGTGTTCTCGGAAGTGAAGGTCATTATCCCGTCTGTCGCCATACGGCTGTAGTCGCCCTTCCACCCAGCCGTCGGGTCCGTCAGGGAGCTGCCGATATCAGGAGTGTGTCCACCGTTCTCATCTCCCAGGATCCTGTTGCCGTTGTCCCAGGACAGATTTTCCGTGGCCGGGTCGAGCCTTCCGCCGGCCTGGTCATTGCCAACGATCGCTTCCGCCGTGGGTGAGGCTGCACTACCGCTGAAGCTTGGGTTCTGCGACAGGGTAGAGCTTGCCTCAGCAGTGGCGGGAACGTCGGCGGGGGCCGGTGCCCCGGCCGCGCAGCCTCCCAGTGCCACGATGGCAAGAACAGACGTGAACAACGTAAAGGACAGCTTCCGGGATGGGCTCAGGGTCTTCATGACGATCCTTTGAGGTGCGGGGTACGTGCGGGAGCCGAACCGGCTGATTCCAATTCAATATATCTACCAACTTGATTAACCTACCAGTCGGCAAGTGGTGCCTGCCATGCGTACCCGCAACTATGGCGTCCGAATTCAAACCAAGAATCAGATGAGAGTGTTAAGGATGTCCCAGCCGTTACCGATGTGGTGTCCGCCGTAGAGTCCCCCCGGTTCCCGCGACCCGTAGTAGTGGCGCAGGTACCCTTCCTTGTCTATTGCGGTGATGTCATTCATGGGGAAGCCGGAGTCATATATGCTCGCTGGTCTAAAGTTCAGGCGGCCCGGATGGAACGTGCCGGCGCCGATGATTTCGGTCATGACCTCCCACCCGGGGCCCCCAACAGACGGTGCTTTCCATGCGCCATGCCCGTCGCTTGGGTATTGATGCAAAACGCCGCTGGGTTTGCGGGCGAAAACATCCATCGCACCGTCGCCGTCCGTGTCGGCGGAGGCAACGATCTTGTCGAAAACCTGCCAGCCCACACCAACCTTTTTAGGCGCCAGCCAACCCCCGTCACCATCGCCGGGATAGAGGAACAGGTCTCCCACGCTGTCCCGGGCCAGGACATCATTATTTCCGTCGCCGCTGAAATCTCCGCCAGCAATGATGGAATCGAAGATGTTCCAGCCTGCGCCGACTTGTACAGTGGGCAGCCAGTCTCCGGCACCGTTGCCTGGGTAGAGGAACAAATTTCCCGCGCTGTCCCGGGCTAGGACGTCGTTGTGTCCGTCCCGGTCGAAATCACCCGGGGAGAAAACAATATTGAAGATCGCCCAGCCCGTTCCGACTACCCTTGGCGTATCCCACGAAGAGGTGTAGTAGCGATCTCTCGCCCAAAAGCCCCCGTCCTGCCAGTGGGACTCGTAAGTCCGCGGGTACAGGATCAGCTCGCCGCTGTCAGTGCGGCCCAGAAGCTCATAATTACCGCGGCCTGTCCAGCCCATGGCTCGGTTGGACGCGGCGATGGGAGGTGTCGCTATGCTCTGAAAGACCTCCGATGCAGAACACTCGCCGTGAACATTGAAGGAGATACGGTTTCCCTGGTCCTCGGTGGTGAGCTTCAGAAACTCCCCCTGCCGTTCGGCAGGCAAGGGAACACCATTGCTAAGCCATTCCAAGACGAAGCCCTGAGGGGCTTCCTCCGTCGGAGGGCAGTCAATCAGATCTGTCCTGGTTTCCCCTATGGTCAATTCCGAGCCGACGTAGGCCATTCCCTGCAACGGAGGGATCCACTCTTCAGACGCGGCCTGCGCGGATGGAGCTACGCTTACCAGCGTTGAACCCGCCAATAACGCGGCAAGAGCCGCCGATTTCAACGCAAACGCGCGAAAATTTCCCATGATCCCCCCAAGTTCTGCCCCAACAGAAAATTCGTGCCGAGCCCAAAGCTGAGTGACTTTCGGCTAGCGGCTGGTTACAGTGTGCGGGCGAACCGTTGCCAGGGCAATGGGAAAAGGTCAACCATTGAGTGGAGAGCAATTTCCAGCGCGGCAGGGGTCGAACGCCAATAACGCGGTTCACCGGATTGGAACCAAGCAAGGCTGTGCGAGAAGCGGCACGTTTGGTACTGAAAACGGACTTAGCATGGCGGGTCACCACACTGGTATTCGCATATCGAGTTCCGTAGCAAACCAGGAACGGTTCTTGAATGATGGTTACATGCCGCTGACTACGCGCTTACTCACCCTTGAGACCTGGCCCGACTTTAGCGCCGTTGTGGAGGCCAACAACGGCGTGTGGGGTGGCTGCTGGTGCATGGCGTTCCATCCCGAAGGCGTAGGCCCGGGACACTCGGTCGAGGGAAACCGCGAAGCCAAGCGCCAACACGTCGAAAACCGCACCGTGCGCCAGGTCCTTGTCTACGACGACGACATCTGCGTCGGTTGGTGTCAGTTCGGCCGGCCCGTCGAACTGCCCAACATCAAGAACCTCCGCACGTACGAAAAGGGAGACGAGGGTCCGCCCGACTGGCGCATCGGTTGCGTATTTACGAATCCAAAGCACCGCGAGACGGGCGTTGCAGCCGCTGCGGTTGCTGCAGCACTCGAACACATCGCTTCCCTAGGCGGTGGGATCGTGGAGGCATACCCCGAACAGACTGAAGACCGACCGGAACAGCGGGGCGCCTACCTCCACACCGGGCCTGAAGCACTTTTCGAGAAATACAACTTCACTCGGGTGCGGAAGATCGCGAAATGGCGCTGGGTCGTGCGCGCCCACATAACAGCCACCTAAACAAGCAAAGAGCCCGGCCCGCTCATCGTCCCGTCGTCAACGGGGCCCGGGCGGTCTCCATTACTAAGTCGGCCACCCATCAGGACGAGTCCGGCACCGACTATTGCCGTCACTTTGCCCACCGTCCACCGGAAGGTCCGCACCGGTGACGAATGCAGCCATGGGACTAAGGAGGAACAGCACGACGGCGGCCACTTCCTCGGGCGTTCCGGTACGGCCAAGCGGGGTCTCGAGCTGACGGTAGGTGATGCGATCCGGGTGTTCGATGATCGCAGTCTCCATGTCAGCAGAGGCCCGCGGTCAGGTCCGTTGCGATCACTCTGGCCCCGGCTCCAGCCCCGCAAATCAAGCTACCGGTGCTTGAACTCCGGCTGGCGCTTCTCGCTGAACGCGGCCATGCCTTCCTTCTGGTCCTCGGTGGCGAAGAGCGAGTGGAACACCCTGCGCTCAAACAGCACACCCTGTGACAGACCCATCTCAAAGGCTGCGTTCACGGCCTCCTTGGCCACCATCGCGGCCGGCTTGGACTTGGATGCGATGACTTCGGCCGCCTTGAGGGCTTCTTCGATCACCTCTGCAGCGGGTACGACGCGGGACACCAGGCCGGAGCGTTCGGCCTCTTCAGCATCCATGAAACGCCCCGTGAGGACCATGTCCATGGCTTTCGCCTTGCCCACAGCCCTGGTGAGCCGCTGGGAGCCGCCCATTCCGGGGATTACACCCAGGTTGATCTCGGGCTGGCCGAACTTGGCGTTGTCGCCCGCAATGATGAAGTCGGCCATCATGGCCAGCTCACAGCCACCGCCCAGGGCGAAGCCGGACACTGCAGCAACAACAGGGATGCGCAGACGGGTGAGGTCCTCCCAACGCCGGAACCAGTCCGCCGCGTACATTTCCATGTAGCTGTTGGAGGACATTTCCTTGATGTCAGCGCCGGCAGCAAACGCCTTGGCCGAACCCGTGATCACCACGGCCCCAAGGTCCGGATCAGTGTCCATCGCAGTAACAGCGTCCACGAGTTCGTTCATGAGCGCGGTGTTCAGCGCGTTCAGCGCATCCGGCCGGTTCAGTGTCACCAAGCCAACCCGTCCCCGACGCTCAACCACAATGTTCTGATACTGCTCCGTCATGCTCTCCCTCTCGCCAAAGTCCAACAAACCCGCCAAACTCATCAACTACCGACTCAAACCTCTCACACAGACTTATCGCGGATCTCCGTGATGATCCCCGAGAAGTCCCTTCCAGCCCCATCCCCGGCGGCAAAGGAGTCGTAGATACGCGACGCCAGGGGGCCCATTTCCGCAGCAACCCCCGTGCTTTCCAAGGCGTTCAGTGCCAGACGCAGATCCTTGGCCATCAACGCACCGGCAAAGCCCGGCTGGTAGTCACGGTTGGCGGGGCTGGTGGGCACCGGGCCCGGAACTGGACAGTTGGTGGTCAGCGCCCAGCATTGGCCGGACGCGTTGGAGGCGACGTCGAACAACGCCTGGTGCGTAAGCCCAAGCTTCTCGCCGAGCACAAATGCTTCGGCAACGGCGATCATGGACACACCCAGAATCATGTTGTTGCAGACCTTGGCGGCCTGCCCGGCCCCGTGATCACCGCAGTGGACAATCCTTTTGCCCATGAGCTCCAAAATGGGCTGCACGGTCTCGAAATCCTCCGGCAAAGCACCCACCATAAAGGTCAAGGTTCCGGCTTCAGCCCCCACCACTCCCCCGGAAACAGGGGCATCCACGGATCGATGACCGGCTTCCACGGCCAGAGCTGCAGCCTCGCGGGCTTCGTCAACGTTGATGGTGGAACAGTCCAGGAACAGCGTGTTCGGCTTGGCGATGGAAAGTAGCCCCGGCCCATCCACCCCGCGGTAGGCATCCAGAACATGCCTGCCACTGGGCAGCATGGTCAACACCACGGCCGCCTCCGCAGCAGCGTCATGCGCCGTGGAAGCCATGGGAATCCCATGAGCCAAAGCGGCCTCAACTGCCGCCGGAACGGGGTCGTAACCGATCACGTCGTGCCCGGCTTTGATCAGGTTGGCGGCCATGGGACCGCCCATATGGCCCAGACCAAGGAAAGCGATGAGTCCCGTTGCCGGGGCTTGGATATCTGACGTGGCTGCGTTCTCTGTCATGATCGTCTCCTTCAATTCGCTTGGACTGGACTGGCCGAAAGCCCCAGCTCCCGTTCGCCGAGCGGCGCAAAGTAGCCCTCGACGTCGGCCTCCCGGACTTCGGCGAGGGTCGGCGGCTTCCATTGCGGGTTGCGGTCCTTGTCCACCACCTGCGCGCGGATGCCCTCCCGGAAATCAGGCCCGGCCAGGCACCGCAGCCCCACGCGGTATTCCTGGTCAAGCGCCTCCTCCAAAGAGAGTCCCCTGACCCGTCGCAGCGATTCCAAAGCGACCTTTACCGACGTCGGCGATTTCGCCTCGATCGTGTCCGCTGCAGCGGCTGCGTCGTCGCCCAAAGATCGCAGGCTCCGGACGATCTCTTCCGCGTCGTCATGCACATAAGCGGCGTCGATCCACTCGCGCTGCTCCGCCAAGGCCGAGTCCGGCGCGGCTTGGGCAAAGCGCTCGACGGCGGCCTCCGCCGTCGAGCCTTCCAACGCTTCCGCCAGCGCGGGCAGGTTTTTGGACGGCACGAAGTGGTCCGCGAGCCCCAGGAAGAGCGCGTCCGCACCGGACAAATGTGCTCCGGTCAACGCAGCGTGCGTTCCTGCCTCCCCCGGTGAGCGTGAAAGCAGTAGCGTGCCGCCGACGTCGGGCACGAATCCGATGGTGGTTTCCGGCATGCCGGTGCGCGTCCGCTCGGTAACTATGCGAACGGAACCGTGCGCCGAGATGCCCACGCCGCCGCCCAGGACGAGCCCGTCCATGAAAGCGACGTACGGCTTGGGATAGTGCGAGATCAGCGCGTTGAGCCGGTATTCGTCAGCCCAGAACTCCGCCGTCTCGGTTCCACCGTGCAACATGTCTTTGTAAATCGCCACGATGTCGCCCCCGGCGCACAGCCCACGGTCGCCCGCGCCGCGCAGCAAAACGGTGGCAACGGCGTCGTCGTCAGCCCAGGCGGCCAGCTGCTGGAGCATGGCTTTTACCATTCCCAGGTTCAGCGCGTTTACTGCCTTGGGCCGGTTGAGGGTCACGATGCCGAGGTGGCCGCGACGCTCAAACAGAACGTCTTCTGCCTCTACCTTTTCAGACCCCATCAGCTGCCTGCCGGCATGATGAAGCTGGCGCCCTGGCGAATGCCGGAGGGCCACCGCGACGTCACCGTCTTGGTCTTGGTGTAGAAGCGGAACGCGTCGGCGCCGTGCTGGTTGAGGTCGCCGAAACCGGACGCCTTCCAGCCGCCGAACGTGTAGTACGCGATCGGCACGGGGATGGGCACGTTGATGCCCACCATGCCTACCTCAACGCGGCTGGCAAAGTCGCGGGCGGAGTCGCCGTCGCGGGTGAAAATCGCGACGCCGTTGCCGAACTCATGCTCGCTGCAGAGCCTGAGCGCTTCGTCATAGTCAGCCGCGCGCAGCACGCTGAGGACGGGACCGAAGATTTCTTCCTTGTAGATCTTCATGTCCTTGGTGACGTTGTCGAAGAGCGTGGGGCCCACCCAGAAGCCGCCGTCGTAGCCGTCCACGGTGAGGCCGCGACCATCAGTGACCAGCGTTGCGCCTTCATCAACGCCGGATTGGATGTAGCCCTCGATCCTCTCCTTGGCGGAAGCAGCCACCACGGGGCCGAAGTCTGAATCCTTGTCCAGGCTGTGGCCCACTTTCAGGTCCTTGACGCGTTCGGTCAGCTTGGCCACCAGAGCGTCCGCGGTTTCCTGCCCAACGGGCACGGCTACGGAGATCGCCATGCATCGTTCGCCGGCGGATCCGTACCCGGCACCAATCAGGGCGTCGGCAGCCATGTCAAGATCGGCGTCGGGCATGATCACCATGTGGTTCTTCGCCCCGCCGAAGCACTGAGCGCGCTTGCCGTGCGCAGCTGCCGTTGCGTAGATGTACTGGGCGATCGGCGTGGAGCCCACAAAGCCGATGGCCTTCACCCGAGGATCTTCGAGCAGAGCATCCACGGCTTCCTTGTCACCGTTGATCACGTTGAAGACGCCATTGGGCACGCCGGCTTCGCTGTACAACTCGGCCAGGCGCAGTGGAACGGAAGGGTCCCGCTCGGAGGGTTTGAGAATGAAGGCGTTTCCGGCTGCGAGCGCAGGACCGGACTTCCAGAGCGGGATCATGGCCGGGAAGTTGAAGGGCGTGATGCCTGCGACCACACCGAGTGACTGGCGGAGCGAATGGACATCAATCCCTTGGCCGGCGTTGTCCGAGAATTCGCCCTTGAGCAGGTGCGGTGCGCCGGCTGAGAATTCCACTACCTCGATACCGCGCTGGATATCGCCCTTGGCGTCCGCGAAGGTCTTACCGTGTTCGGAGGACAGGAGCTTGGCGAGCTCGTCCATGTTTTCGTTGACCAGGTCCACGAACTTCAGGAGGATGCGCCCCCGGCGTTGGGGGTTCATTGCCGCCCATTCGAGCTGACCCTTTTCGGCATTTGCGACGGCGTTGCGAACCTCGTCCGCGCTGGCCAGCGGAAGCCGCGCCTGGACCTCGCCCGTGCAGGGATCATAGACATCACTGAACCGACCGGATGTGCCGTCGATCCTCTGGCCGTCGACGTAGTGGGAAAGCTCGCGCACCATGGTGAAATGCTCCTTTGCATCGGTGAATGACTGCCGTGCCGCCGGGTGCTGGGACCGTCGCGGAACACGTGACCAACTGTGATCCAGGTCATCTCTGAGTCCGAATATACTCGGACTTCCTACTAATTTCCAGAGGGGTATTTCTCCGTCCCTTGCCCTCCGCTCAGCACATCCGTGCGGGCAGGCCAGTGGCCGGTGACCTGATGAAAATCGATGGCCCGCAAGAGCGGCGTCATGCCATAGGCCCTGATATTAAGGCTGAGCTTGACGCCCTCGGCCGACTTGACCGTTAGGTACGGCTGCCCCTTCATTGTCTGGAAGCTGTAGTGGGCAATGTCGCTGTAGGAAAGAAGGTGCTCTTTGCCGAACACGCTGCGGAAGGCCACCTCGAAGTCGCGGGGTGCCACATAGAAGTTGCGGTACATCAGCACGAAAACCAGTCCGCCCAGAACAAGGGCAACAGCCGTGATCCGGGCCCCCAAAGGAGTAGGAGCATAGGAGAACGAGACCAGGCTCATGAGGAAGCCGAAACTCAGGAATACCCAGCCCACAATCGGCACAACCTTGGGCATGCGAACCTGCTCCGGGTACTGCTTGGACCTGTTGGGGTGCTTCCGCGCCCACCAGGCAATCGCTGCGATAAACATGGCCACGAACGCCATGATGAGGACCTTGAGGATGGACTCTGCTGACATGAACCCAGCCTATAGCCGACCCCTGCCGAGTCTGCGGAACCCCTCAGTGGACCTCCCTCATCTCCTTGTACGCTTCCAGCGCTTCCGCCCTGGTGGTCTTGAGATCCACAATTCCCTCGGGGTATTCCGGTGTCCCGAACTCCGGAATCCAGTGGGCGATGTACTTCCCCTGAGGATCGAACTTCACGCGCTGAGCCTCCGGATTGAAGATCCTGAAGAACGGTGAAGCATCCGCCCCGGAGCCGGCTACCCATTGCCAGTTGGCGGGGTTCGACGCAGGATCGGCATCCACCAGGGTGTCCCAGAACCACTGTTCCCCGAGCTGCCAATGAATGCCCAGGTTCTTCACCAGGAAACTGGCCGCAACCATGCGGACGCGGTTGTGCATCCAGCCCGTGTGCCACAGCTGCCGCTGCCCCGCGTCCACCATGGGGAACCCGGTGCGGCCCTGCTGCCAAGCCCGGAACTCCTCGGGTGCTGACTCGTGGCCGGGATGCTTGTTATTGCCACTGTTATCGCTACCCGGCCACGCCCACGGAAAGCGATCAAATTCAGTTCGAAGGTTTGCCGTTGCGAGCGTGGGATTGTGGAAGTACTGGTGCCAGCAGAACTCACGCCAGCCTAATTCGGAAGCGTAAATCGAGGCGCTTTCGGACCGCTTGGAACCTAGGGCATGCCACACCTCAAACGGGCTGAGCTCACCCCAGCGAAGGTAAGGCGAGAGGCAGCTGCTTCCATCCGTATCCGGACGGTTGCGGCCCTCGCTGTAGTTGGACAGGCCGTTTGCCACGAATTCGGCGAGCCGCCTGTGCCCGGCGGCGGCGCCCGGCGCCCACATTTCGGCCAGTCCCCCGGACCAGTCCGGCTTTGCGGGCAGCAGATGCCACGATTCCAACTGGTCGTACACGGGTAGCTTTCCGGTGAATCCGTGGCCCGCTTCCGGGACGGCCAGCGGCTCGCGGAAGTCCTGCGCAGAAACGGTCCGCCAGAAAGGGGTGAAGACCTTGTACTGCCCACCCGTCTTGGTGGTCACTTCCCACGGCTCATGGAGGAGGGAGGCCTGAAAGCTCGCGACATGCAGGCCTGTCTCACCCGCCCAAGCCTTAATGCCGGCGTCGACCGTTCGCTCAGCGGAACCGTACCGCCGGTTCCAGAACAGCCCGCCGGCGCCAATCTCCGTCGTGGTTTTATGAACGACGTCCGCTGCCGGCCCACGGCGGAGGAGCAGAGGAACACCAAGCTTGTCCAACTCCTCGCGGAGCTTGGTCAGCGAGTGGTGGAGCCACCAGCGCGCAGCGCCGCCGTGGGGGCGGATACCGGGCGATTCTTCGTCAAGGACGTAGAGGGCAACGGCCGCGCCGTCGTCGACGGCGGCACGCAAGGCCGGGTTATCGGCGACCCGCAGATCGTCGCGAAACCAAACGATGGACGGTTTCATGAGTACCTTTCAGCGAAAGCCCCTTGGAAACAGGAACAGCCCATGCCCCCTAAGAATCCTAGGGGCATGGGCTGGAAGCTCGCCGGTATGAAATCAGGCGATGGAAGCCAACGCTTGTTGGCGGATCTCAGAAGCCGGGATATCAGCTTCTGTTTCGCTCCACAGGGGAACGCTATTCACCACGTAGTCTCTGGCGGCCGGACCCACCATGGTCATGCCGGGGTAGATCCTCCGGCCATTTTCTTTGATTGGCTTGTGGCCCTCGAGTTCCAGAGCGGTCTTGAAGGCGGAGTCGGGAATGGGGATTTTGCGTCCTAGGACACACCAGCTGATGTACAGGCCGTAGAAAGTGTCAAAGTCCAAGCCGTTCTCAGTGTCGTCCTCAAACACCACGCAGTCGCGAATAAAGCTGCCAATTTGGGTGTCGGTCATTACGGGGCCTCCGGCGTCGGAAGAAATATCGGGCCGCCGGGCTGCATCAGCGAATGTCCTGTTCCCTCACTATAGACCCGTTCCGGTTGCGCGGACGAGGAAATGAGGTTAACTCTGGGTTGCATGCTGGAATTATCCGCCGTGGATGCGCCGGGATTCCCGGCTGACTCTGGTGCCCGCACGCTCCCCGGCGTACCGTCAGTTACATCCATGCAGGAGGCCGCCACGGACGGGCCACCAGGCTCAAGCGATCCGCAGGCTCAGTGGTAAGGAGCATGAAGTGGCTGGATGGAATGCCGACACAGCAGCGGGGCCGCTGGGCTCTGGAACTGTCACGTTGGTGGAGGGCTCGTCCTTCTGCATTTCTTCTGCCAACGGGGACATCCACCCCGGGCTTCCCCACGGCGTCTTCCATCTGGACACCCGCATACTGTCCCGATGGGAACTGACCGTCAACGGCCAGATGCTCGAACCGTTGGCAGCTGAAACCCGGGAACCTTACCGTGCCATGTTTGCGGGCCGGGTACCTCGTCCGGATGGGTACGCGGACAGCCCCTTGCTGGTGGAACGGCTGCGGGAGGTCGGGGCGGGAATCCTTGAAGAGATCACGGTCCGCAACTATTCCAAACGGCCCGCGGAGTGCCGGATCCTGCTGACTGCAGAGTCGGATTTCGCGGACCTCTTTGAAGTGAAGGAAGCCCGCGTCACCCGGGAGTGGACGGAAACCCGAGTCCCGGACGGCGATTCCCTGGAGATCCGCGGAAAGTGGGAGGGCATCCGCAAGGGCGTGGTCATCCGGGCCGAGGGCGCCGGCGCCGGGGCCAGGGCGTTGGGTTTCACGGCCAAGATTCCACCTTCGGGCAGCTGGAGCACCCGGGTGAGCGTCGTGCCCACCGATGGTGCAGTTCCTTCCCTTGGCGGTGCCAGGCCTTTCGCCCACCCGCCCCGCGGCGAGATGTCTCCCAGCGATCGTCGCCGGGAGGAATGGGTGGCCAAAATTCCCCGCCTGCAGGTGGGGAATCGCTCCATCGAACGCACCCTGAGACGCAGCTATGAGGATCTGGGCGCTTTGAGGATCCAGGACCCGGACCATCCCAGCAGGGTGGTTGTGGCCGCCGGAGCGCCCTGGTTCATGACCCTGTTTGGGCGCGATTCCTTATGGGCGTCGGAGATGGCGTTGGCCGTTGACCCATCCTTGGCCTTGGGAACCCTCCGTACGCTGGCTGACCGTCAGGGAACGGTGGTGGACACCACCAGCGAGGAAGAACCGGGCAAGATTCTGCATGAAGTCCGGCTGGATGTCTCCAGCGGTCTGGCTCTGGGCGGCAAATCCGCGTACTACGGCAGCGTCGACGCCACTCCCCTCTTCGTCACGGTCCTGGGTTCAGTCAGCCGCTGGGGATTCGCCAAGGATGTGATTTCGGAGCTGCTCCCCAACGCTGATCGCGCGCTCGAATGGATCAGGGACTACGGAGACCGGGATGGCGATGGCTTCGTGGAGTACGGGCGCCCCAACGAGCACGGGCTCATCAACCAGGGCTGGAAAGACTCCTGGGACGGGATCAACTTTGCCGATGGCACCATCGCCGAGCCGCCGTTGGCGCTTTGCGAAGTCCAGGCATACGTTCACGGCGCCTACATGGCGCGCGCATGGATGGCGTACGACGACGGCGACCTCACCTTGGCAGCTGAACTCCGGGAACGCGCGGATCGCCTGAAGAAGAAGTTCAACGAGGAGTTTTGGCTCCCGGACAAGGGCTACTACGCGGTGGCCCTTGATAAGGACAAGCGGCCCGTGGATGCCTGTGCTTCAAACATGGGGCATTGCTTGTGGTTTGGCCTGGTTGATGAAGACAAGGCTCCCCTGGTGGTGGAGCGGCTGATGTCTCCGGAAATGTTCAGCGGCTGGGGCGTCCGGACACTGGCCAGCGACATGGGCGCCTACAACCCTGCCAGTTATCACAATGGATCGGTCTGGCCACATGACAACGCGCTGATAGCGGCCGGGCTGCTCCGTTACGGCTTCGTGGAGGAGGCGCAGCGTATCGCCACGGCCCTTTTTGAAGCTGCCGAGTTTTCGGGCGGCAGGCTCCCCGAACTCTTCTGCGGTTTTGACCGCGAACAGTTCAGGGAGCCCGTGCCGTACCCCACGGCCTGCTCCCCACAAGCATGGGCTGCAACTACTCCCATCCAGCTGATCACCGGACTCATGCGCTACGACGCCCACATTTCTTTGGGCGGTGTCTGGCTCGATCCAGTATTGCCGGAGTCTTACGGTGACCTGCACATCAGCAACGCCCCCATGGGAAGCGGACGCATCACTATCGACGTCATCGGTTCTACATCCCAGGTCCAGGGACTTCCGGACGGCCTGACACTCCACCGTGCGCAACGGCCGTGGATCACCGAGCTCGTGGAAAAGGCCGAGCTGAGGCGCGCCGATCCTTAGCAAGCCAATCCCCTGGGATCTAGGCGTCAATCACCATGTCGGTCCGTGCGGTGGAGCAGCAGGGAAGGAACTTTCCTGCATCGATCTCACGCGCCCGAATGCCGCCTTGGTGATTCATCTCCACTTCCCCTGAAAGTTTGACCACCTTGCAGGAGCCGCACATGCCCTCCTTGCAGTTGGCACCGATCCTGACGCCCGCACGCTGGGCCGGGCCCAGAATGTGCTCGGTGGGATCCACACGCACATTGATGCCAGTGCGCATGAAGGAGAGTGTGAGGCTTCCCGTTCCCACTGTCTCGAAGCTCGAAGCATCGGGAGTTGAGACCTCCGCTCCCGCCTCCGAACCGCCGTCGGATGCTTCAGGTGCATCCGGGTCAATGGTTTCCAGCGGCAGCCCCGTGGCCTTCAGGGGCCCTTCGGCGTCGTAGCCGGGCTCGTAGAGCCCGAACGCTGTGGGCTGACCCTCGTAGTAGCCCTCTGCGGAGTCCGCGATTTCCTCGGCGATTTCCTCGGCTATGTCCACCGCAAGGGCAAGCTCTGCCTGGTACTCAAGGATGGTCTGGCGATCTCCCGTGAAGAATTCCATGTGGATGGAGGTATCGTCCACGCCCACGTTCCCCAGGAGTTCGGTGGCGGTATTCAGGTAGCCCTCAGGGCCACACGCATACACCTGCCGGCCATTGGCATCCGGGGCCACCTCGTCCAGCATGGCCGCAGTCAGCCGTCCACTCAGCCCTTCCCAGCCCTCGGGTATGCTGCGATCGCCCAGGGAGTAGAAGACCTTGATGCGTGAATCCACGGACGCTATGTAGGCCAGTTCCTTGTTGAAGGCAAACCCTCCGGCTTCCGCTCCGTGGTACAGCACCACCACATCGGCCTGTCCCGGCAGCGAGTGGATGGTCCGCACCATGGACATGATGGGCGTGATGCCCGCACCGGCGGCCAGCAGGAGGTACCGTGCCCGCCGGTCCGCGTCGGGCAGGTGGAATGCCCCTACCGGACCGAGCATTTCAAGGACCGTGCCCGGCTTGATGTTCTCGTGCACCCACGGTGAAACCTGGCCTGCAGCATCGCGTTTGACCGTGATGTCGAAGGTCCACGGCTTGGTGGGCGCGCTGGACAGCGAGTAGCTGCGGTCCAACGGGTCCTGGTCCTCGCCGTTCACAGGGAAAGCAACGTTGACATACTGACCGGCACGGAATGCCAGGGGCGCACCGTCGGAGCGACGGAACACGAAGGTCATCATTCCGCCCACTTCGGGAACAATCTCCACGCATTCGGCCATGAACTCCTGCGGATGCCAGGGACCCAGCGCACGGGCTGCGCTGGCGGGTCCCTCGGTGCTTCCCATCACCCTGTTCCACGGCATTTCAAGGCCGCGAATGCGATGTGGCTCCTGGACTACCGTCTCAGTGAGGAGTTCGGTCATGCCAAGTGCTCCTGGACACGCTGTACGTACCAGTTGATGAATGCCTCCACCTGGTACTCGCTCTTCATGTACGGGCCGGGCTCATAGGCAGGGCTGCCGGCGCCGGTCTGGCATAGCTCCACGAACGCCTTGTCCTGGAGGTTGGTCTGCTTCCAGGTGTAGGTGAGCTTCTCCAAGTCGTAGTCCACGCCTTCAACGGCGTCGTCAGCAACGAGCCATGTGGTGCGCACCAAAGACTGGTGTTCGTTGATGGGGAAGACACCGAACGTGATGACGTGGTCGCTCTGGAAGTGGAACCAGCTGTTGGGCTGCAGGTGCATCGAGCAGCGGCCCAAGCGGAAGTCCCGCAGGTCGCCGAGCAGCTTCTTGGAAAGCCTGCGACCATCGGCAGAGAACGATTCGCCCTCGCCGTCCAGCGATTCACGTGAGATGCGGATTCCTGCAATACGGGTATCGAGCTCCTCCACCACCTCGTAGGGAAGGCCATAGCGGCGGCAACGCTCCTCGAGTGAGGACTGCGCTTCCTTGTTGCGGTCCCATACTTCCTCGAGGTGGGCCGGAATCAGGCCCTCCGTCAGGCCCCACGTGGGGAAGAGGGAACAGGCGAGCTCAGGGTGGCCATCGCAGTGATAGCACTCGCGGTTGTTCTCCATCACGAGCTTCCAGTTGCCCTCTTCAATGATGTTCTGCTGGTAAGCAATCTTCGTCTTGGAGAGGTCGTGGGGCGCGAGGTACGGCTCGAAGATCTTGGAAGTTTCGTCAAAATCTGCCGGCGGCTCGTCTGCGATGCACACGAAGATAAGTCCGGCCACCACGCGGCTGTGGGCGCGCTTGAGGCCGAAGCAGCCTTTGTCGAACTTCGTCTCTCCCGGCGCAGAGGCGTGGATCAGGTTGCCTTCAGGGGAGTACGTCCAGGAGTGGTAGCCGCACACCAGGTTTCCTGTTGATCCGGCAGCTTCGGTCAGGACGCGGGCGCCGCGGTGGCGGCAGACGTTGTGCAGGACGTTCACGCCGCCGTCGTCATTGCGCAGCACGATCAGGGAGTAGGGACCATAGTCGACGGTGACGTAGTCGCCCGGCTCGGGCAGTTCGGCGATGCTGCCGGCAAAGATCCAATGCTGGCCAAAGATGGCTTCCATGTCGATCTTGAAGATCGTGGCATCTGTGTAGAAAGGCGCATCGAGGGAAAATCCCTTGCGCCGGAACTCGAACAACGCGCTGATCTCCGCCAGCTGCTCTGCAGGCAAAGATGAAGCGAGTTTTCCGCGTGAGTTGAGGGGCAAGACTGGAGCAGACATATGTTTTCCTCCCGGGAGGCGTGGGTCAGAGTGTGTTTCGTGGGGAGCACTGCTGCGTTGGGTGCGAGCGGCGTTGTCGAAAACCTTATAGTCATGAGATTAGGGATCATTGAACCGCAACAAAAGCGCAAGATTCAGAAGATAACCGTGCACAATGGGTGCATGATCGATGCGAGACTCATCACACTTCGGGTATTTGCCCGCTGCGGCACCATTGGCGCCACAGCAGAGCTCACCGGCTACTCCCCTTCCGCTGTCTCCGCACAGCTGCGGGAGCTCCAGCGCATGCTGGGAATGCAGCTGCTGACCAAGGACGGACGGGGCGTGCGGCTGACCGCCACGGGCCGCTTTCTTGTGGCTGGCTCGGACACCCTTATTGCCGAATGGGAGAGCCTGCGCGCGGCAGCAATGGAGGCCGGCGATCAGGTGCAGTCACATTTTGGGCTCGGCGGATTCTCCACCGCGGCCGCCCAGTTGCTGGCCCCGCTGGCAGCCACCCTGCGCTCCACACGCCCCCAGCTGGAGGTGCAGGTCCTCGAAGCGAATCCAGCCCGATGCTTCGACTTGCTGGTTGCCGAGCGCATCGATCTTGCGGTGATTGTTGCCATGCAGTCCGACACCTACGTTGAGGACGATCCCCGGTTCGAACAGACGGTTCTGCTCGATGATCCCCTGGATGTGATCATTCCTGCCAACCACCGCTTGGCGTCGCGGGAAACGGTAACCCTCGAAGAGCTCGCATCGGAACCGTGGATCACCGAATCCGCGGGATCCACGTACCACGCCCTCTTCACAGCGGCTTTCACGGCTGTTGGAGTGACACCGCGCATTGCCCATGAGGCCGTTGAGTGGGAAACCCAAATTGCTTTTGTGGGTGCGGGGCTCGGCGTGGGCTTGCTGCCGCGACTGGCACCCCTGCATAGTCCCGAGAATGTGGTCCGGCTACGCATTACGGGCAAAGGGAAGCCTGCACGCCGCATTGTGGCAGCCGTGCGCAGGGGCAGCATCGCGTCGCCCTTGATCCAGGAGTCGCTCGCCATCCTTCAGGCGAGCGCTCACCGGATCCTCACGGCCCGCCCCGACGACGACCGCTGAGCGCCGCCCAGGGACGACTTATCTCCTCAGGCCCAGACCTGGTAGCCCGTCGACTTGTCGAACAGCCTCCTGGTGGAGAGTCCCTCTGCTGCGATCCAGAGCACCGAATCATCATCCGCAGCCTGCTCCACCACCCCGGTGAGAACGTGATGATCGAGCAACCACACCTCTACCGTATGGCCGATCAGCTGGGCCCAGTCCTTTCGGAGGCCACGGCCGTGGACGGTTCTGACGAGAGCAAGGTCCGTCATTCGCTCTACCAGCCGCGCTCGGCGAGGCGGTGGGGTTGGGGGATGTCGCCTACGTTGATGCCCACCATGGCTTCGCCGAGTCCGCGGGAGACTTTGGCAATGACATCGGGGTCGTCGTAATAGGCAGTGGCGTTGACGACGGCGGCGGCTCGCTCTGCGGGGTTGCCGGACTTGAAGATACCCGAGCCAACGAATACGCCGTCGGCGCCGAGCTGCATCATCATCGCAGCATCAGCCGGGGTCGCGATGCCACCGGCGGTGAACAGGACCACGGGGAGCTTGCCGGTAGCGGCAACTTCCTTGACCAGTTCGTAGGGGGCCTGCAGTTCTTTGGCCGCAACGTAGAGCTCGTCCTCGGGAAGGGCTGCGAGCTTGGCGATCTCGGAACGGATCTTGCGCATGTGGCCGGTGGCGTTGGAAACATCGCCGGTACCGGCTTCACCCTTGGACCGGATCATGGCCGCGCCCTCGTTGATGCGGCGCAGGGCCTCACCGAGGTTGGTGGCACCACAAACAAAGGGAACCGTGAAGTTCCACTTGTCGATGTGGTTGATGTAGTCGGCCGGGGTCAGGACCTCGGACTCGTCGATGTAGTCCACACCGAGGGACTGCAGGACCTGGGCTTCAACGAAGTGGCCGATGCGGGCTTTGGCCATGACCGGGATAGACACGGCGGCGATGATCGCATCGATCATGTCAGGATCGGACATGCGGGAGACGCCGCCCTGGGCGCGGATATCGGCCGGGACGCGCTCGAGCGCCATGACAGCGACGGCACCGGCATCCTCGGCGATGCGGGCCTGCTCGACGTTGACGACGTCCATGATGACGCCGCCCTTGAGCATCTCCGCCATGCCCCGCTTAACCCGGCTGCTGCCCGTGAGCGGTATGTGTTCGAAAAGGTGAGGTCTTGTAAGCACGCGATACTCCAGGGCTGAAGGCTGTGATTGCATCACAAGCGCCCGAATGCAGACCCATGGAAGGGGCCTGATATCCGGGTGATATATTAGTTGGAGTCTTCAGTATGCAATCACCGGGACACGGAGTCAACAGCGATATTCAGGCCGAAACTAGGCCGCGAAAAGCGCCTGACGCACAGCGTGCTCGAAGCCGCTGACGTGGACACGGGCCAGCTCGGCGGCCTTGTCCTCTTCGCCGTCAATGACCGCCCTTAGCAAATCCAGGTGCTCACGCACGTGGTGCTCAAGCTCCGGTAGCCGATCCAGGACCATGCACCAGATCCGCGTGGCCAGGTTGTCGTAGCGAATCAGGATGTCCTCAAGGTGCGGGTTGGCAGCCGCCGCATAGATTCCCCGGTGAACGCTGGCGTCCAGCCGCAAAGTTTCAACCACCGTGGCTGCGTTGACGTCAAAGTCCTCCACTGCGCGCATCACTTCACGCAGGTGTTCTTTGGTGGCAGCAGAAGCAACCCGCGCTGCCCTTGCGGCCGCAAGGGGTTCCAATTGCGCCCGGATCTCGGAGATGAAGGCGAGGTCGGTTACTTCCACGCGGGTGGCAAACGTGCCCCGCCTCGAATAGGTAATGACCAGCCGGTCCAACTCCAGGCGCTTGAGAGCTTCGCGCACCGGCGTCCGGCCGATCTCCAAGTCCTTGGCCAACTGATCGTCGTTGAGGAGGTCGCCTGGTTTGATGTCCAACATCAAGAGGCGATCCCGGAGGCGTTCGTAGGCGATGTCAGCCAAAGACTTCTTTGCGTCTTCACCGGCGATTGCCAGAGTTCCAAAAGCCATAGCGTCATCTCCTGTCTTCACAACCAAAAAACCTATTGACCTGCCTGAGTCACCAGTATACGCTGAATCCCAATCCTAATATATCAGTTCAGGACCCAGGAATATATCTAAAGGAGGAGACATGACCCTCGTGGCGACAGACTCACCAGTAAGCACACTGCCGAAGCCCGAATTGCTCAAAGAAGAGCAAGCACAGAAGTTCGTACTCACATTGTCGTGCGTCGAGCGCGCCGGGATTGTTCAGGCAGTTACCACCTTCCTTTACGAGCGCGGTTTCAACATTGAAGAGCACCAGCAGTTCGACGACGGCCTCCGCCAGACGCTGCACCTGCGGACGGCTTTCTCCGGCCCGCTGTCCTACTCCCCGGAGCGGCTTGAAGAGGAATTCAGCGCAATTGCTGACCGCTTCGAGATGAAGTTCAGCTTCCATGACCAAACCAAGAAGCGGGTTCTGGTGATGGTGTCCAAGTTCGGGCACTGCCTGAACGATCTCATCTTCCGGTGGCGCGGTGGCAGCCTGGGCGGTGACCTCGTAGTGGTCGCCTCCAACCATGAGACCCACCGCGCCATGGCTGAAGCGGCCGGCCTGCCCTTCGTCTACATTCCTGTTACCCCGGATACCAAGGCAGAGGCCGAACAGCGGCTCCTGGACCTGGTGGAGGAGTACAACGTGGACCTCGTAGTTCTGGCACGGTACATGCAGGTCCTTTCGGACGATTTGTGCCGCGCTCTTGAAGGACGCGCCATCAATATCCACCACTCGTTCCTGCCGGGATTCAAGGGCGCCCGCCCCTACCACCAGGCCTATGACCGCGGCGTGAAGCTGGTGGGCGCAACTGCGCACTACGTCACCGCGGACCTGGATGAGGGACCGATCATCGAGCAGGAAGTCATCCGCGTCGATCACAGCTACGGTCCCAACACCCTCTCAACCGTGGGCCAGGACGCCGAAGCTCTGGCGCTGTCCCGCGCCGTCAGGTGGCACTGCGAGCACCGCGTGCTGCTGGACCAGACCAGCACAGTGGTTTTCCGCTAAACCAAGCACCAGAACACCAGCAGACTCACCCCTCTTAACTTCAGCAGGAGAACCCCCATGGCATCCACGCCTCGCATTGTCATCATCGGAGCTGGGATTGTTGGCACCAACCTCGCCGACGAACTGGTCACCCGCGGTTGGAACAACATCACCGTCCTGGACCAAGGACCCCTGAACATGCCCGGTGGCTCCACGTCCCACGCGCCGGGCTTGGTTTTCCAGACCAACCCTTCCAAGTCCATGGCGCTCTTCGCCAAGTACACGGTGGAAAAGCTCCTGTCCCTCACTGAGGATGGCCAGAGCTGCTTCAACCAGGTGGGCGGACTGGAAGTAGCCACCACAGAGACCCGCCTGGCCGACCTGAAGCGCAAGCTCGGCTACGCACAGTCGTGGGGCATCGACGGCAAGATCCTCTCCCGCGAAGAGTGCAAGGAGCTCTACCCGCTGATCAATGAGGAAGACATCCTCGGTGGCCTCCACGTCCCCACCGATGGCCTGGCGCTTGCAGCCCGCGCTGTGCAGTTGCTGATCAAGCGCACCGAAGCCGCCGGCGTGAAGTACATCGGCAACACCGAAGTGACCGGCATCGAGCAGTCAAACCACCGCGTTACCGGCGTCGAGACCGCCGACGGCGTAATCCCTGCGGACATTGTGGTTTCCTGCGCCGGCTTCTGGGGCGCCAAGGTGGGCGAGTTGATCGGAATGTCCGTTCCACTCCTCCCACTGGCACACCAGTACGTAAAAACGACTCCGGTTCCCGCCCAGAAGGGCAAGAACGAGCTGCCCAACGGCGCCCAGCTGCCCATCCTGCGCCACCAGGACCAGGACCTCTACTACCGCGAGCACGGTGACCGTTACGGCATTGGCTCCTACGCTCACCGCCCCATGCCCGTGGACCTTGACGAGTTGGGCAGCTACGAGCCCAGCAGCATCACCGAACACAACATGCCCTCGCGCCTGGACTTCACGTTGGAGGACTTCCTCCCCGCGTGGGAAGCAACCAAGCAGATCCTGCCCGCTCTCCGCGAAAGCGAAATCGAGGATGGCTTCAACGGCATCTTCTCCTTCACCCCGGACGGCGGCTCGCTGGTGGGCGAGTCCAAGGAAGTGGACGGGTTCTTCGTGGCCGAAGCCGTGTGGGTCACCCACTCCGCCGGCATTGCCCGCGCCGTGGCCGAGCTGCTGACCACCGGCAAGTCCGGGATTGATCTGGGAGATTGCGACATCCACCGCTTCGAAGAGGTCCAGCTGACCCCCGAGTACGTCAGCGAAACCTCCCAGCAGAACTTCGTGGAAATCTACGATGTGATGCACCCGCTCCAGCCCAAGCTCTCTCCCCGCAATCTTCGCGTCAGCCCCTTCCATGCCCGTCACAAGCAGCTGGGCGGATACTTCCTGGAAGGCGCTGGATGGGAACGCCCCTACTGGTTCGAAGCCAACGCTGAACTCCTCAAGGAGATGCCGGACGAGTGGCAGCCGCCGGCCCGTGACGCCTGGTCCGGCATGTTCAGCTCGCCCATCGCCGCAGCTGAAGCCTGGAAGACCCGTACAGCAGTTGCCATGTATGACATGACGCCGCTGAAGCGCCTTGAGGTTTCCGGCCCGGGAGCCTTGAAGTTGCTGCAGGAACTGACCACCGGCGACTTGGCCAAGAAGCCCGGCGCAGTCACTTATACGCTGCTCCTGGACGAGGCCGGCGGCGTCCGAAGCGACATCACTGTGGCCCGCCTCAGCGAGGACACCTTCCAGCTCGGCGCCAACGGCAACATTGACACCGCCTACTTTGAGCGAGCGGCCCGGCAGCAAACAGACAATGGCGACGCCGGCGACTGGGTCCAGGTCCGTGACACCACCGGCGGCACCTGCTGCATCGGCCTGTGGGGCCCGCTGGCCCGCGACCTGATCAGCACGGTCAGCAGCGATGACTTCAGCAATGACGGCCTGAAGTACTTCCGCTCCAAGAAGGTCACCATCGGAGGCGTCACGGTCACTGCGATGCGCCTTTCCTACGTGGGCGAACTCGGCTGGGAGCTCTACACCAGCGCAGACAACGGGCAGCGCCTTTGGGACGCTTTGTGGAAGGCCGGCCAGCCGTTTGGCGTCATCGCCGCAGGCCGTGCTGCTTTCAGCTCGCTGCGACTCGAAAAGGGCTACCGTTCCTGGGGCACGGACATGACCACCGAGCACGATCCTTACGAGGCGGGCCTGGGGTTTGCCGTGAAAATGACCAAGGAGAACTTCGTCGGTAAGGCCGCGTTGGAAGGCCGCACTGAGGAAGGCTCGGCCCGCCGCTTGCGCTGCTTGACGGTGGACGACGGCAGGAGCCTGGTACTGGGCAAGGAACCGGTGTTCTACAAGGACCAGGCCGTTGGTTACGTCACCAGCGCCGCCTACGGCTACTCGGTCCGCAAGCCGATTGCCTACGCTTACCTGCCCTCTGCAGTATCGCTGGGAGACTCCGTGGAAATCGAATACTTCGGACGCCGCATCCAGGCCACCGTCACCGAAGATCCGCTGTACGACCCCACTATGAGCCGGCTCCGGGGCTAACACCCCGCGCAGGGCACCTTGATGCCTGCGTAGCCACCAAGGGCACACGGCCCGGACCCTCCCCCCTCGCAATGAGAGGGTCCGGGCCGTTGCTTTACCGCTTCCTTCAGTCAGCCTTCTTCTTCAGTCAGCCAGGAAGACCCATGATCAGTTCAGAAACCATCAATGATTACCTCTCCAGGCTTGCTTCACGTCAGCCCACCCCCGGTGGAGGCGCGGCCGCAGCGCTGCATGCTGCCCAGGGTGCTGCCTTGGTAGCCATGGTGGCCAGGTACACCACCGGCGCAAAGTATGAGGAACATGCCGCACTGGTCACCCGGATCACCAGCGCCGCCGATCACCTGATCGTTGAGTCCCTGCGTCTCGCAGACGCCGATGAGCACGCCTTTCAGTCCGTGATCGACTCCTACAAGCTTCCGTCGGAAACCGACGAACTCAAGGCCGTAAAAACGGCAGCAATCCAGGAAGCCCTGGTCCAGGCAGCCCATACTCCCGCGCAGCTGATCAAGGTTGCCGGTGAAGTGGTGGAACTTGCCACCGAACTTTTTGATGTGGCCAACCCCAATGTCATCAGCGACGTCGCCGCTGCCGCCGACGCAGCGCGCGCCGCCGCCACAACAGCCCGGGTCAACATCGACATAAACGTCGTCGCCATCAAACACGGCGAAGCCCGTTCCCGCCTGGTGGAGCAGACGGATGGGATTGAGGACAAAGTGGTTCTCGCCGCCGATGCCCTGGTGAAGCGTGTCCGCGAAAGGATCCTCTCATGAGCACCGCAATGCTATCCGGCAAGCCGCTCGCTGCCCTCATCCAGAAGCGGGCCCACGAGGAGACCGCCCTCCTGGATGATGAAGGCCTCCGACCGGTCCTGGCAGTTGTTGTTGCAACGGACGACGAATCCACGCACTGGTATGTACGGTCCATTGAGCGTGCCGCAGGGCGCGCAGGTATCGGTTGCCGGATCATCGACCTTGGCCACGACGCCACAGAACAAGTGCTGGCCAGTGTCCTGGCGGACCTCAGCGCGGAACCCACCGTCCACGGCATCATCCTCCAAACTCCCCTGCCGGCCGCCGTCCGCGCTGACCGGTTGGTAGGCCTCATCGCCCCGGAAAAGGACATCGACGGCGCCAATCCCCTCAGCCTCGGCCGTTTGGCTGTGGGGCAGCCCGCCTTTGCACCCGCTACTGCCCAGGCTGTGGTGGAGCTGCTGGACCACTTCCAGATCCCGGTTGCAGGACGGAACGTGGCCGTCGTCGGGCGTTCCGCCGTGGTGGGCAAGCCGCTGTCCCTGCTCCTCCTCGAGAAGGACGCCACCGTCACTATCTGCCATTCCAAGTCCGGACCGCTGGAACGCTACACCCGGCCGGCCGACGTCGTGGTTGTTGCCGCCGGGCGGACCGGGCTGCTGAAAGGTAGCCACGTCTCGCCGGAGGCGGTAGTGATCGACGTCGGCACGAACGTCCTGCCCGATGGTTCCCTGGTGGGAGATGTTGACGAAGCCAGCGTCACCGGCGTTGCGGCCGGGTTGAGTCCTGTCCCGGGAGGCGTAGGATCAGTGACCACTGCGCTCCTGCTGCTGCACACCGTGGAAGCCGCCCGGCAGCAATCCCGAACCACGCTGCTCACTGCTTCCACTTCCCGGATCTGAAGGGGTTCCCCATGCATTCCAAAGCTCCACGCGAGAACATTGACGAGTCAAAGCTGACCGTCACCAAACCCAAGACCAAGGCCGTAGGCATCCCCGCTGTTGCCAATGCCCTGAAAATTTCGCTGGAACAGATGGGACCGCTGCGGAGCGTCCAAACCCTTTTGGCCGTGAATCAGCTGGACGGGTTCGACTGCATGGGATGCGCGTGGCCCGAGCATGAGAAGCGCAATGCGGCAGAGTTCTGCGAGAACGGCGCCAAGGCAGTGGCCGAGGAAGCCACACGTCGCCGGGTCACGCCGGAGTTCTTTGCCCACCACTCCGTTGCCGAGCTCAAGACCCGCGACGACTTTTGGCTGGGGCAGCAAGGCCGGATCACGCACCCGATGTTCCTCGATGAAGGCGCAACGCATTATAGGGCCGTTGGCTGGGACGAGGCCTATGACCTCATGGCCGAGGAACTGCGGGGCATGGACCACCCCGATCAAGCGGTGTTCTACACCTCGGGCCGGACCTCGAATGAGGCAGCATTCGTCTACCAGCTCCTGGTGCGGGGCATTGGTACCAACAACCTCCCGGACTGCTCCAACATGTGCCATGAATCCTCGGGCTCGGCGCTGGTGGAAACCATCGGCATTGGCAAGGGTTCGGTCAGCCTGACTGACCTGGAAACGGCGTCGCTGATTTTCGTGGCCGGGCAGAACCCCGGCACCAACCACCCGCGCATGCTTAGCGCGTTGGAGAAGGCGAAGAAGAACGGCGCGGTCATCGTGTCCGTCAATCCCCTTCCCGAGGCCGGGCTCCTGCATTTCGAGAACCCGCAGCATGTGGCCGGCATGATCCAGGGGACCCAGCTGACGGATGACTTCCTGCAGATCCGTGCGGGCGGGGACCAGGCCCTTTTCCAAGGCCTGGGCAAATACCTGCTGGAGGCCGAAGCTGCCGGACGGAACACTCCGGGTCTGCAAACGGTGCTGGATCACCATTTCATTGACAACCACACGGTGGGTCTGGACGACTACCTGCGTTTCCTGGAAAAGGTGGAGTGGGATGACATTGTGGAGGCAACGGGCCTCACCCTGGAACAGATTCATGCAACCGGTGAGCGGATGCTCGCTTCCAGTGCCACCATCGTGTGTTGGGCTATGGGATTGACCCAGCACAAGCATTCCGTTCCTACCCTCCGCGATGTTGTCAACGTTCTGCTGCTTCAGGGCAACATCGGCAAGCCCGGCGCCGGCGTATGCCCGGTGCGCGGCCACTCGAACGTCCAGGGCGACCGCACCATGGGCATCTTCGAAAAGATGCCGGAGACGTTCCATGACCGTTTGGACCAGGAATTTGAGTTCCGCTCTCCGCGTGAGCACGGCTTTGACACTGTGGCAGCCATCCGCGCCATGCGGGACGGGAAAGTACGCTTCTTCATGGGGATGGGTGGCAACTTCGTCCGGGCTGCCCCGGACTCGGACGTGACCGAGCTGGCCTTGGCCAACACCCGGTTGAGCGTCCAGATCTCCACCAAACTCAACCACTCGCACCTGTCCACAGGCCGCCGTGCGCTGATCCTGCCCACCCTTGGACGCACCGAGAAGGACACCCAGCGCACAGGCGACCAGCGGGTCACCGTGGAAGACTCCATGAGCGCGGTCCACGCATCACGGGGACGCCTCAAGCCCGCAAGCGAACACCTTCACTCCGAAGTAGCGATCGTGTGCAACCTTGCGGACAGGCTGTTCAAGGACGGCCATCAACGCCTGCCCAACACCCCGCAAGCTTCCTGGTTGGCCATGAGGGATGACTACTCTCTGATCCGGAAGCACATTGAGGCCGTCTTCGATGGTTTTGAGGACTTCGAAGCACGCATCCAGCATCCTGGCGGCTTTGTGTTGCCCCACCCGCCGCGCGATGCCAGGAAGTTCGACACCGCCTCCGGGAAAGCACATTTCACGGGCAACGAGCTGGAATTCATCAAGATCCCGGCCGGCCGATTGGTCCTTCAAACCCTTCGCTCACATGACCAGTACAACACCACCATCTATGGCAAGGACGACCGCTACCGCGGCATCCACGGAGGACGCCGCGTGGTGCTCATCAACGCCGAGGACATCACCGAGCTGGGATTCTCCGACGGCGACATGGTCCACCTGATTTCCGAGTTCCAAGGCGTTGATCGCAGGGCTGAGGACTTCCGCATCGTGTCCTATTCCACTCCGAAAGGTTGCGCCGCAGCCTATTACCCGGAAACCAACGTCCTGGTGCCTTTGGATTCCGTGGCGGATACCAGCGGAACACCCACCTCCAAGTCGGTGATCATCCGGCTGGAGAAAGCCTGAATCGGCAACAAAGGCCACCAACAGAGTTTCCACCCGTCAGATGTTCCACCCGTCCAGTGGTCCGTAATTGGTGCTTCGGTGCCTGAAACCTGGGGAGGTATTTCCTCATCGAAGCACCGCTTTCGGATCATTGGGCAGCATTTTCAGTAACAGCCAAAGAATAGGGAGTTACCATGTCAGGAAACAGAGCAGTCGCCTACAAGGAACCCGGTGTCGTTGAGATCATCGACACTGACTACCCAACGTTTGAGCTCAAAGACGGACCAGGCGTCAACCCCGCCAACGTAGGACGGAAGGTGCCGCACGGCGCGATCCTCCGGACGGTGACCACCAACATCTGCGGTTCGGACCAGCACATGGTCCGTGGCCGCACCACAGCTCCGAAGGACTTGGTCCTCGGCCACGAAATCACCGGCGAAGTAGTGGAGGTGGGACCCGACGTCGAGTTCATCAAGGTAGGCGACATCGTCTCGGTGCCGTTCAACATCTCCTGTGGCCGCTGCCGGAACTGTAAGGAACAGAAGACCGGCATTTGCCTCAACGTCAACCCCGATCGCCCCGGCAGTGCCTATGGCTACGTTGACATGGGCGGGTGGGTGGGCGGCCAAGCTGAGTTCGTGCTGGTCCCCTACGCTGACTGGAACCTGCTGCGCTTCCCGGACCGCGATCAGGCACTGGAAAAGATCATGGACTTGACCATGCTCTCGGACATCTTCCCCACCGGCTTCCATGGCTCCGTCACCGCCGGCGTAGGCGTGGGATCCACCGTCTACGTCGCAGGTGCCGGGCCCGTGGGCCTCGCTGCCGCCGTGGGCGCACAGCTGCTTGGCGCCGCCGTCGTCATTGTGGGCGACATGAATGAGGACCGCCTGGCTCAGGCGCGCTCCTTCGGCTGCGAAACCGTCAACGTGTCAAACGGCGATCCCAAGGAGCAGATCGCCCAAATCCTTGGAGTTCCGGAAGTGGATTGCGGTGTGGACGCCGTTGGCTTCGAAGCCCGCGGCCACGGTAAGGATGCCTCCCACGAGGCTCCTGCCACAGTGCTCAACTCGCTTATGGACATCACTGCCGCCGGCGGGTCCCTGGGCATCCCGGGCCTCTATGTCACCGGCGATCCGGGCGGAATCGACGAGGCCGCCAAGCACGGCTCCCTCTCGTTATCCCTTGGTACCGGCTGGGCAAAGTCATTGTCCTTCACCACCGGCCAGTGCCCCGTCATGAAGTACAACCGCCAGCTGATGATGGCCATCCTCCATGACAAGGTCCAGATCGCCAAAGCCGTCAACGCCAAGGCCATTCCGCTCGAAGATGCTCCGCGCGGCTACGCCGAATTCGACGCCGGATCAGCAACAAAGTTCGTACTGAACCCGAACGGCTATGTGAAGGCCTAATACAGTACGCATCAACTGATACCGGGGACTGCGGCAAGAATTACGGGAAGGCCGTGCAGTCCCCGGTATCTGCGTCACATCCCACCTTAGGAAGCGGGCATCAATGCTTGCACAAGCGACGTGCACCCACGCAACCACCTGGGCCCAAGCGCGGCAGCTGGCCTACCAGTGCGCCAGGCCGCTCCCAGCCTTGGCGGTCACCCTTCGCGAAGCAGTCGGCGGCACGCTTACCAGCCCCATCACTGCACAGCAGGACCTCCCACACTATGCGTCATCAGCCATGGACGGCTGGGCTGTTAACGGCAACGGACCATGGAAGTTAACGACGCCGGGGCGGCCGCTCGCCGAAGGTGAAGCGAGCGTTATCGCCACCGGAGGGCTCGTCCCCACCGGTGCCGCGACGGTCCTGCGCAAGGAAAGCGGCTGCGTCTTAGGCGACGGGTACCTCTCCCTCGGGCACGGTTCAAAGCCTGGTGAGACACTCCCGGGCCGTCACATCCGTCCAGCCGGAGAAGAAGCCACAGCCGGCGATGTCCTCATACCTGCCGGCACCCTCCTCAACCCGGCGCACATTGCCCTGGCTGCTGTGGCGGGCCACGACCACCTACAGGTACAGCGCAAGCCGAGGGTCGCCGTCGTACTTACCGGCTCGGAAGTGGTGACCTCAGGTGAGCCCGCGCCGGGACAGGTCCGCGACGCGTTCGGCCCGCAACTGGATACCGTCATTTCGCAACTGGGCGGAGAGCCCGTTGGTCAGCAAAGGATTGGTGATTCGTACCAAGAGTGGATGGCAGCGCTGGGCGGTGGCCGCGGCGCCGAGCGGCCGGACGTGATAGTTACCACCGGTGGAACAGGAAAATCCGGCACAGATCACTTTCGCGACGCCGTTGGCGCGCTCGGCGGCAGGCTCCTGCTGGACGGGGTTGCCATGCGGCCGGGACATCCGGCAGTGCTGGCGGAACTTCCTGATGGCTGTTTCATCATCGGGCTTCCGGGGAATCCGCTGGCCGCCATGATGACCCTCATGACCCTTGGAGAACCTCTTCTGGCGGCTCTGGGAGACAGACCCCTCCGAGCGGCCCACTTTGTGACGTCCGGGGCGGACATCGATCCCGACCCAGGGCGGACCCGGCTCATGCCCTGCACCTTGATCCACGGCCTCGCAATCCCCGCCTCCCACACGGGTCCGGGCATGATGCGCGGCCTTGCCTGGGCGGATGGATACATGGCTGTTCCCCCTGAAGGTGTGGCAGCCGGCGCACCCGTTCCCATGCTGCCGCTGCCGTGGACTTAGCTCGTTCGAGTCCCCATGGTGTGAAAGGGTACGTGCAAAACTCCGTCTAGGATGAGGAAAGACGAGGGTGCAGGCCGAACATGGCTACCGGCTCAGGGCGGCCTGCCTGGACAATGACACGAGGCATCATGGCCGCAAGCAACAAACCGGACCCTGACAAGAATGTAGACGCCCAAGGCGGCGGCGTCCAGTCAGTGGATCGCGCACTCCAAATACTGGAGATCCTGGCGCGCGAAGGAGATGCCGGCGTCAGCGAGATCGCCGAGGAGATGGGCATCCACAAGTCCACAGTGTCCCGCCTGGTGGGCTCCTTGGTCAACCGTGAACTCGTCCGGCAGAACAGCGAACGCGGCAAGTACCAGCTGGGTTTTGGGATCCTCCGCCTGGCGTCCTCCATCCCCGGCAGGTTGAGCGTGGTTCATGAGGCGCGCCAAGTCCTGGAGGCGCTCGCCGCAGAATACAAGGAGACGGTCAACCTCGCCGTTCTGCGCTCGAACTACGCAGTCAACGTAGACCAGGCGATGGGACCCTCAACACTTGCCACCTACGACTGGGTGGGTAGCCTAACGCCGCTGCACGCAACCTCCAGCGGCAAGGTCCTTCTTGCCGCTCTGACCGCGGATGAACGAACCCAGGTCCTCAAGGCGGTCGGCCTGCCCGCACGTACGCCGCGTACCGTCACAAACCGCGGCGAGCTGGAGAAGCAACTTCTGGACGTGGCCCGCAACGGGTACGCCACAGTCCACGAAGAGTTTGAAATCGGCCTTACTGCCGTTGCCGTGCCCATCTTCAACCACTCGGGTAGCGTCATCGCCGCAGTCAGTATCTCCGGCCCGGCGTTCCGCTTTTCGCCTGAGGACCAGCCGGGGCTCATCGACGGCCTCCGGGAGGCCGGGCTAACCATCAGCGCCCGGATGGGTTACAGGCGCCGATAGCACGCAATACCCAGCGAATCCAAAGCTCTCCGACCCAACCGTCACCCTGAAACCCAACGGCGCAGGTCAAAGCCAATTGATATATCAAGTTGCCGTTAAACAGGCGAAAGTCCTTGACTTTTGCTTGTGACGGGGCGCACTCTGTTGCTTAGCGCGAATGTTGTTGATTCATGCGGAACGCGATCCCGGCTCCACGGGCCCCGCGTTCCACCAATCAGTCCTACCTATGAGGTGCATCTTGAAACTGCCCGTCAACGCTGAAGAAGCACAGATCGTAGACGGCATCCTCAAGGTCAACGGGGGAACCCCCAACCATCCCTGCGGCCTCACCTTCCAGGGCCATGTTTAAACGCAAACCCATGACTCGCCGAGCAAAGGACCCGCTCATGGCTACAAACAGTGACACAAAACCCCTAACACCAGAGGAGTTACCTGCCGACGATCAGCCGGCAGGTACTTCAGCAGCAACCAGCCCCGCCCGCACGGAGAACCCTGAAGCAGTTATCAGCATCTCTCCCACCGACACCAACTTGGCAGCCCTCGACGCTGAGGACGGAGGCGCAGAGCCCATTTCCGATTCTGTAGAACACGAACAGATCATGGAGGAGTTGCGCCACGCCAAGACCGAGCAGGCCGTTTCGGCCCGCCGGAACCGCAAACTTACCCTCGACAAAGTCACCTTCGGGATCACGGGCGCCATCGCCGTCGCCTTCGTGGTCTGGGGCTTTGTGGGACGCGACAGCCTCTCCGATACCTCCAAGGGTGCCCTGAACTGGGTCATGGAGTACACAGGCTGGCTCTTCATGGTTCTCGCCTCATTGTTCGTCGTTTTCGTCCTATGGCTTGCCTTGGGCAAATTCGGCAACATCCCGCTGGGCAAGGACGGCGAAAAGCCCGAGTTCCGAACTGTCTCCTGGGTGGCCATGATGTTCGCCGCCGGCATGGGCATCGGACTCATGTTCTACGGTGTTGCCGAACCGCTGTACCACTACATTTCGCCGCCGCCGGGAACAGTGGACGGCCGCACTCCCGCAGCCATCCAGACCGCCATGGCCACGTCCATCTTCCACTGGACCCTGCACCCGTGGGCCATGTACGCAGTAGTCGGCATCGCCATGGCTTACGGCACCTACCGCCTCGGCCGCAAGCAACTGGTCTCCGCGGCCTTCACCTCGCTCTTCGGCATCCGCATGGTGGAAGGGCCGATCGGCAAGTTCATCAACATCCTGGCCATCTTCGCCACACTCTTCGGAACTGCCGCCTCGCTGGGCCTGGGTGCCCTCCAGATCGGCAGCGGCATGACGTCCAACGGCTGGATGGGTGAGATCGGCACTCCCGTGCTGGTAGTCATCGTCGCGATCCTGACGTTCTGTTTCGTGGCATCAGCTGTTTCAGGCATCAGCCGCGGCATCCAGTGGCTGTCCAACATCAACATGGTCCTGGCCGTTGTTCTGGCCCTCATTGTGTTCATAGCCGGACCCACCTTGTTCATCCTCAACCTGATCCCTTCAGCCGTGGGTGACTACGCCCGGGATCTGGCTGAAATGTCCTCACGTACCGAGGCCGTGGGAGATGACTCGCTGCGCAGCTGGATGACCAGCTGGACCATCTTCTACTGGGCCTGGTGGATCTCTTGGACGCCCTTTGTGGGAATGTTCATCGCCCGCATCAGCCGTGGCCGCACCATCCGCCAGTTCGTCACCGGCGTGCTGCTGGTGCCCAGCGTAGTCAGCGTGATCTGGTTCGGTATCTTTGGCGGTGCCGCGTTCCACGTTCAGCAAGAGGCGGACAAGGCCGGCACTCCTGGTCTTGTGACCATGGTGGACGGTGCTCCCTCCATCAACTTCGACGGCGCGCTCTTCGACCTCGTGAAGAATCTGGGCATGCCTGGCTGGCTGACAGCAGCCGTCATTGTCCTGGCCATGGTCCTGGTGGCGATCTTCTTCGTCACCGGTGCCGACGCAGCGTCCATCGTGATGGGATCCCTCAGCTCCAATGGTGCTGAGCACCCGCGTCGAGGAGTGGTGATCTTCTGGGGAAGCCTCACCGGCGCAGTAGCAGCGGTCATGTTGCTTGCCGGCGGCGATAAACCATCTGAAGCGTTGTCAGGCCTGCAAAGAGTGACAATCGTGGCTGCCCTGCCCTTTGTCATCGTCATGCTGTTGCTCTGTTTCGCACTGGTCAAGGACCTTCGCCGCGATCCCCTGCAACTGCACAAACGCTTGGCCACCTCAGTGGTGGAACGAGCCATCCGGACCGGCGTCGAGCAGCACGGCGGCGTTCAGTTCGACCTCGTCACCAGGCACGATTGCGCTGAAAAATGCACGGAGTCCGATTGCAACGGGGGAACACCTACGGGAACCATCCCCCTGGTTGGCAAACCCCCTCAGGACTCCGACCACAAGTAACCCCTCCGGTTAACCCCATTTACACATCAGGAAGGTCCCCCATGCCCAAAACCTCTGCCCCAGGCACGCTCCGCCTCAACACCCAGGCCAGCCGCAACACCCAGGCCGGCGAGGATGTGACTCTTACCCTGGACTCATCCAAGCCCTTGACCGTCCGGATTGAAGTTGACCATTGCCCCTGCGGATCGGAACACAACCGGGCCGGCTCCTACGTGGACAGTGACTTCAGCCGCTAACAGGTCATCAACTCGTCGCAGGGACAAAGCAGTTAGTCCCTACGCAACAAAGCAGGCGCCGGATCAGATCCGGCGCCTGCTTTGTTGTTGGTACTGCTAAGCCCTATTGCCTATTTGGGCATCAGCACTGAGTCGATCAGGTAGACCGTGGCGTTGGCGGTCTGGACACCACCGCAGATCACGTTGGAAGATCCGTCCACCGTGAGGGCATCCTTGGTGCCACCGACAGTCACTTCGCCACCCTGAACAGTCTTGTGGGTGCCGATGATCTGGTCCGGGGTCAGCTGGCCGGGGACTACGTGGTAGGTGAGAATCTTGCTCAGCAGGGCATCGTCCGTCTTGAGCGTCTCGATTGTCGCGGGGTCGATCTTTGCGAAAGCATCGTCAACCGGTGCGAACACCGTGAATTCGCTGCCGTTCAGGGTGGAAACCAGGTCGACCTTGGGGTTGAGCTTTCCCGAAACAGCGGCGGTCAGGGTCTTGAGCAGCGGGTTGTTCCCTGCTGCAACTGCTACCGGGTCCTGGGCCATGCCCATTACCGAACCGGCACCGTCCGGAACCTGTGCGGCGTAACCGGCGCAGCCGGGGCCCACAAGGTTAGCGGCCGGATCCATGGCGGCGCTGCTCATGGCGGACGAGGACGGCGACGGTGCCATCGACGACGGAGCCGCCATGGAAGTTTCTGGGGCGGCAGAGGTGGCAGCCGGCGTGCTGGTACCACCACAGGCAGTAAGTCCGAGAAGGGCGGCTGCAGTGAGGCCAACGAAGGCGAGGGCGGGGCGCTTTGTGGACAACATGTCATTCTCCTTGTTTTTGGAACCAGGGCGTTGGATCCATTGGTTGGTGGGACTCGGGCTGCAGGTTCTGCTTTTGCTTCACCTGCGGTTTGTGTCTCACCAGCTATTCGGAGGATGGGGCGGGGTGGATGGGTCCGGATTGAAAAGTTTTTTGAGCAACCTTGAAGGCTCGGTTTCCGGACGCTGGATAGGGGCTGGACCGCGGCCCCTATCCAACGTCCGTTGCCACGTTTAGAAGTACGGTTTGGTGATGAGCTCCAGAGCGTGACCGGCAGGGTCTTTGAAATACACGCCACGGCCGCCATGTTCCGTGTTTGTCTCACCCGGGCGGGTCATCTGAGGATCCGCCCAATGCTCGACGCCATCACTCACCAACCGCTCATAGGCGCGGTCAAAGTGGGCGTCGTCAACCAGGAATGCATAGTGCTGCATCTGGATGTCCACCGGAGGCTCGGCGAATTGAAGCATCACCCCTCCGCCGAGCGTGAGATTGGTGAAGGGACCCCAACTTGGGGCTTCCTTGGCTTCAAGGATGGAACGGTAGAACCCGGCAGAAATTGCGCGGTCAAGGGACGCGATGATGGTGTGGTTGAAAAGTGCAGGCATGTAGAACTCCTTGATGTGTGGGGGTCATTTCGATGTTTTTGAAATTTCATCGACCCATAAGGAGGTGCCCGAGGGGCACCGGCGCCACAGCTGCAGGAGCAAACGCGCGTCAGAGGTCGGCCGGGTAGCCGATCCGTGCAGGGCAGAAGCCCGATCCGGTCATCACGTTGGCAAGTCTAGCGGAGCGGCGCACCCGGTGACAGGATGGTCCGCATGGCTATCGAGGTTCGACCCGCAGCGGTGTTCGATGACGTGAAGACCATGGTGGGGCCCAAGAGCCCTGATTCGAATGTGTGCTGGTGTCTGAGCTACAGGATCCCGTCCAAACTGAACCAGGAGCTCCAGAAACAGGAGCGCGGGAAGTTCGTGAAGGGACTGGTGGCCGAGGACCCTCCTCCGGGCGTTTTGGCCTACGACGGCGACGAAGTGGTTGGGTGGGCTGCGGTCCACCCTCGCGCGGACACCACTTTTGCGAAGAACCGCAAGATCCCGCGTGTGGATGAGAGCAACGTTTGGTCGGTCTGGTGCATTCGGGTGCGGCCGGGGCATCGTGGCAAGGGGATCTCCCACGAGCTGCTCCGCGGGGCAATCGACTTCGCCAAGAGCCATGGGGCGCCTGCCATTGAGGGCTATCCCGTGGACAACAAGGGCGGCAAGGTGGACCTGACCATGGCCTATGTGGGCACCCGCCGGTTATTCGAGAAGGCCGGCTTCAAGAAGGTGACCGAGACGACGTCGGTCCTCAACGGCTTCCCACGAGTGTTGATGCGCCTGGACCTCAGCTAGCCCTGCAACCGCGCGCTCATTCGGTGAGCCTCATCGAGCAGCAGCTTGCCAAGGAACTCCTGGCGGTCGGGGCGGAACCTGGGCTCAATTCCCGTCAAGGAAAGAGCCCACGCTGGCCGTCCCTGCTGATCGAACACGGCAGCGCCCATTCCCCAACTGCCTTCCAGGATCAGCCCGGGATTAACGGAGTATCCTGCCAGCCGGGTCTGCTCCAGATTCTCCCGCACCACATCGGCAGGATGTCCCACAGCAAAATCCCCGGCGTGCACCGGCCAGAGGTCCAGCAGCGATTCCTGTTCGTCGGGAGGCAGGAAAGCCATGATGGCCGTTCCGGCAGATGCCACTCCCAACGGAAAGCGCACGCCTTCGTGCAGCACGAAAGACCGCACCGGGAACGAACCTTCTTCACGCAGCACGCACACTGTTTCATTCCCACGGCGGATAGAGAAGAAGGCGCTCTCCCCCGTCTCGGCAGCCAACCTCCGCAGTGACGGCCGCGCAATGTCCTCCATGGGGAAACGTGCAGCAGCCACCGAGCCCAGCAGGAAAATCTCCGGCCCCAATACCCACTTTCCGGAGGCGGAGTCATGTTCCAGCAAACCCTCCGCAGCCAAGGACGTCAGCAGCCGGTGAACGGTGGGCCGGGTCAGCCCTGACTCGCGCACCAAACCTGCCAATGAGGTGCCTTCGGGCTTGCGTCCCACCAGCCGAAGCAGCAGGGCTGCCCGGCCTACCACTTGCGCTCCTTGAACCACCACAGCAGCCTCCTCAAGAGATTTCATCCACAATATGGACAACTTGCATCATAGCGTCCACACCATGAGTGGAACACTAACAACGCCGTCGACCGCCCAGTAGAGGAAATCTAGGCTCCTATCTAAGAGACAACACAGTCCACAAAGTGGATGCCCGGCAAACGTACTCAAAGAGGAGCACAGCATGACCAAGATCCACGCGAGCGCAGCCCAAGCGCTTCATGACCTGATGGCAGACGGCCTGACAATCGCCGTCGGCGGTTTCGGCCTCAGCGGTATCCCCGCGGATCTGATCGACGCCGTCCGGGAATCGGGCGCCAAGGACCTCACCATCGTTTCCAACAACATGGGCGTGGACGGCAAGGGGCTTGGCGTCCTGATCGAAGCCGGCCAGGTCCGGAAGGTCATCGCTTCCTACGTGGGCGAGAACAAGCTGTTCGCCGAGCAGTACTTGGCGGGGAAGCTCGAGGTTGAGTTCACGCCGCAGGGCACACTCGCCGAACGGCTCCGGGCTGGGGGCGCCGGCATCCCCGCGTTCTACACCAGGACCGGGGTGGGAACCCTGGTTGCCGAAGGCAAGCCGTTGGAGGAGTTCGACGGCGTCACTTACGTCCGCGAGCGCGCCATCACCGCCGACGTCGCACTGGTTCATGCCCACACCGCCGACACGGACGGCAACCTGATCTACCGCTACACGGCGCGGAACTTCAACCCGGTGGTGGCTACCGCCGGCGCGGTGACCATCGCCGAGGCTGAGGTCATTGAGCAGCCGGGCGAGCTGGACCCCAACCACATCGTCACCCCTGGCGTGTACGTGCAGCGGCTGGTCCAGGCTACGGATCGGGTCAAGGACATTGAACAGCGCACCGTCCGCCCCCGCACCGAGACACAACGCGCCGAAGCAGTAACGGTCTAGAACAAGGAGCTCATCACCATGGCATGGACACGTGACCAAATGGCGGCCATCGCGGCCGAAGAATTGAACGACGGCGACTACGTCAACCTGGGCATCGGCATTCCCACGCTGGTGGCCAACAACCTGCCCGACGGCGTGCGGGTGGTCCTCCAGAGCGAGAACGGCCTGCTCGGAATGGGCCCTTTCCCGTACGAGGGCGAGGAAGATGCCGACCTTATTAACGCCGGCAAGCAGACCGTCACCATCACCCCCGGTGGCAGCATTTTCGACTCCGCTACCTCGTTCGGCATGATCCGCGGCGGGCACGTGAAGGTGGCCATCCTGGGCGCCATGCAGGTGTCCGGCTCCGGGGACCTGGCCAACTGGACCATCCCCGGCAAGATGGTCAAGGGGATGGGCGGGGCCATGGACTTGGTGGCCGGGACGCCGCGGGTGGTGGTCCTCACCGAGCACAATGCCAAGGATGGTTCGGCCAAGATCGTCGCCGAATGCACGCTTCCGCTCACGGGACTGAAGTGCGTTGACCGGATCATCACGGACCTCGCCGTTTTTGACATCGAGGAAACCGACGACGGCGGCACCCGGCTGCTGCTGACCCGCCTCGCCCCGGGAGTCACGGTGGAAGAGATCCGCAGCAAGACAGACACAGACTTTTCGGTGGTGCTCGGCTCTGTTGAACCCACGTCTGAGGAACACACGCTTGAAGGAGCACACGCATGAGCCTGAAAGACCAGTTCGGCAAAGACATCCTGCTCACGGGGTGGGGCCACAGCAAGTTCGGGAAGCTGACTGATGACACCTTGGAGTCGTTGATCATCCAGGTTGCCGGCGAAGCCATCAAGAACTCGGGGCTGGACCCCAAGGACATCGACGAGATCTACCTCGGCCAATTCAACTCGGGCATGCAGCCACTGGGATTCACGTCATCCCTGGCACTCCAGTTGTCCGCGGACCTTGCCAACGTTCCCGCAACGCGCACTGAGAATGCTTGCGCTTCCGGATCGGCCGCTTTCCAGCAGGGCGTCAAAACTGTCCTCGCCGGAACTGCCCGCAATGTGCTGGTAATCGGGGCGGAGAAAATGACCGACGCCGGTGCTGACGTTGTGGGCGCTGCCCTCCTCGCCGCTTCGTACGAGATGGCCGGCAAAGCCTCCAGCACCGGATTCACGGGCCTGTTCGCGGAGGTCGCCAAGCACTACGGGAAGCGCTACGGGGCTGGAATCAGCGGGCCGGGTTTCGAAGGCGGACTCGGTGATGTCCTCGGTTCCATCGCTGCCAAGAACCACCGCAACGGCATGGACAACCCGTACGCCCAGATGCACCGGGACTTCGGCGAGGACTTCTGCCGGACCATTTCCGAGAAGAACCCCATGGTGGCCGAGCCCTTGCGCCGCACTGACTGTTCGCCGGTCTCCGACGGTGCTGCCGCCGTCGTGCTTTCCACGTCCGCTACCAGCGGCGCAACCGCGCCCGTGCGGCTGGCCGGTTTCGGTCACGCCAATGATTTCTTCCCCGCGGAGAAGCGCGATCCCACCGAGTTTGCAGCCACCAGGGCTTCATGGGAGCGCGCCCTGGGCATGGCCGGCGTTGGGCTTGAGGACTTGGACTTTGCCGAGGTGCACGACTGCTTCACCATCGCCGAACTCATCATGTACGAAACCATGGGCCTCACGCCGCGGGGCGAGGGTGCGCGGGCCATCCAGGAAGGCTGGGTCTACAAGGACGGCAAGCTGCCCGTCAACGTCTCCGGCGGACTCAAGGCAAAGGGCCACCCGGTGGGAGCCACCGGTGTGTCGCAGCACGTCATCGCTGCGATGCAGCTCAGCGGGACCGCGGGCGATATGCAGTTGCCCAACGCCCGCCGCGGCGCGGTACAGAACATGGGTGGCGTGGGCATCGCCAATTACGTGAGCGTGCTGGAGGCACTCTAGCTAGCGGCCGCGGATCAGCGCCGCGATCTCCGTGAACCCGAGCCGCTCTGCATTTTGCAGGGCGGTTCGGCCTTGGGGGTCGCGGATGTCCGGGTTGGCTCCGGCCGCAAGGAGTTGCCCAACCACCTCCTGCTGATTGGGCCCACCGTTATTGAGCAGGATCGCTTCCTGCATGGCGGTCCAGCCCAGGTTGTTGACGTGGTCCACGGGCACACCTGCTGCGATGAGAATCCGAACAGTTTCCGTGTGCCCATGCTCGCTCGCCGGGATCAGCGCGGTGCCGCCGTACCGGTTGATGCTGCGCACGTCCGCCCCGGCGGCCAACGTCAGCTGTAGGACCTCGTTGAAGCCTTCGGCACCGGCGTAAAGGAAAGCGGAGTCCTGGATGTCGTCCTTGGCGTTCACATTGCCGCCGGCCGCGATGAGTTCGCGAACCCTCACAGCGTCGTTGGCTTTCGCGGCAAGAATCAGGAGTCGGTCGGTTTCCAGTTGGGCCTCCGGTGACAGTTGGGGCGGCACAGCAGCCGCCGACGACGGGCCGGGACTCGCGCTCGACGACGCGGCTGATGTGGGGGCTACGGAAGTCGCGGCAGGGCTGGCGGACGGCGTCGGGCTGGAAGGCGGGGGCGCCGTCGTCGTACATCCGGACAGCAGCCCAAGCACAACCAGACTTGCCCCCACCACCGGAATCTTCATGGCTACTTCGATGCCACGGCCAAGGCATCAGCGCCGGCGGTTGCGCAGGCTTCGTCGAGGGCGCCGTCGGGTGCGCCGCCAACTCCGATGCCCGCCACGGACACGCCGTTGACCTTCAGCGGCACGCCGCCAGCCAGGAACAAGGTGCCGGGGAGGTCGGCGATGGACGGGCCGTTGCCGTTGGTGCGCTTGGCGAGCTCGCTGGTGGGAGCACCGAAAGCGGCAGCCGTGTAAGCCTTCTGCTTGGCGGCCTCGATGGTGTGCTCGGCGGCGTTATCTCCGCGAAGGAGCGCCTGGACCGTGCCGAAACGGTCAACCACGGCAACGGTCACGAACGGCAGCTTGTCCGCCTGGCATTTGGCGAGCGCGGCGTTGACGGCTGCGCTTGAGGCACCCACGGAAATGCGGTTCTGGGCTACAACGTTCTCCGGTGCCGGCTGAACCTCTGCGGCAACTTTCACGGGGGCGGCGGCCGGTACGGCGGCCGGCGCGGCTGCGGGCGAAACGGCGTTGGCCACGGCAGTAACACCCCCGGTGAGCAACAATGCTCCGGCAGCGGCGACGGCAATCATCTTGTTGGACTTCTTCACGGGATTCTCCTCGTAGTAAGCATCGGGTACATCTCATGCTTTCGCGAACTCCCTCACGCCACATCGGCCGGGCGCCGTTCCCGGGCTCAGCCTTTCCGCCCCCGGTATCAGCCAAAAGGTGGAGAGACCAATGAACACAAGGGATCTAGCATGGGAAGAACGCCTTCCACCAAACCGGGAACGGGAACCATCCATGCCAATTGCCCGTCCACTGCCAGAACCCGGCAACGGGACCATCAACCGGCCCGGTAACCGGATTGATGGCCGCATTGATGCAGTTGTGCATTTGGGCTTTGCCGTCCTGATGGTGGCCTCTGCCGTCCGCTATGTCATGCGCCACTCCCCCGCGGACAACCTGTGGACCGTTGCTCTGGCCGTTGCCGTGTGCGCGATTTACGCGGTTACTGCGGTACTGGCCCACCGCCAATCACCGGGCCAGCGCACACAACAGCTGTGGATTCCGTGGATGGTGGCTTTAGTGGCAGCGTGGGCGGCGTTGGTGGTGGTCGCTCCGAGCTTCGCCTGGTGTTCCTTCGCCATCTTCTTCCTCACGCGCACCGCCTTCAGTGGTTGGGCCGGCTTCGTGGCGGGAGGCGCGACGGCGGCCGCTACCGCAGCAGGGCTCTTCCGGATGAGCGGGTGGACGGACATCGCCATGCTGCTCGGCCCGCTGGCCGCGGGCGCACTCCTCACCCTGATTTACGACAAGTTTGAGCGGGACGCGGCACTGCAGCGCAAACTTTTTGACGACGTCACCCATGCCCAGGAGCAACTCGCCGCGAGACAGCGTGAAGCCGGAATCGACAGCGAACGCGAGCGCGTTTCACGTGAAATCCACGACACCGTCACCCAAGGCCTGGCCAGCAGTCTGCTCCTCCTCGAGGCAGCCCAACGCTCCTGGCCAGCCGACACCTCACACGACGACGTACGCAATGCAACGGACCTGTTGCGGCGAAACCTTGCAGACACCCGCAGCTTGGTGCACGAACTCTCCGCCCCCGGCCTTGAGACCGGGCCGCTCCCGGAAGCCTTGGAGCATGCAGCCCGGCAGTACTTTGAGACCGTCACCATCCGTGTCACGGGTGAGCCGCAACCTCTCCCCTCCGAGGTGCGGCACGCCCTGCTCCGCGTCACCCAGAGCGCGGTGGCCAACATCAAACTCCATGCCCGCGCGGACCACGCCAGCGTGACGCTCGGGTACCTTCCGGGTGCGGTCACCTTGGACGTGTTCGACGACGGCCGCGGCTTTGATCCCGCAGCGGTACCTCCGGCGTCGGCAAACGGAGGATACGGCCTCCGCGCTATGCGGCAACGAGTTGAGCAGTTGGGCGGAGAATTGTCCGTGGAGAGCTCACCAGGTGAAGGAACCATCATCGCCGCGCAATTCCCACTGGCCCGGGTTGCTGATCCGGCCAATGCTCTAAAGGAGGCCCTGTGAACACCATCTCCGTGCTCCTCGTGGACGACCATACGGTAGTCCGGAGCGGGCTCAAGGCGCTGCTGGGCACCCAAGCTGATATCGCCGTCGTCGGGGAAGCGTCCACCGGGGAGGAAGCGCTGGAAGCTGCGCAGGAGCATGCGCCCGCAGTGGTCCTCATGGACCTGGCGATGGGCGCTGGAATGGATGGCATTGAGGCCACCAAGCAACTGCGACAGAGAAACCCGAAGCAAGCCATCATCGTGTTCACCACCTATGATTCCGATGCCGACATTGTGCGGGCAGTAGACGCCGGTGCCATGGGCTATTTACTCAAGGATGCCGCGCCGGAAGAAATCTTCGCAGCCGTTCGGGGAGCGGTGCAGGGGAAAAGCGTGATGAGTGCGCCCGTGGCCTCGCGCCTGTTCCAACAATTACGGAATCCGGACGAAATTCTCACCCCCCGCGAAGCCGAACTGCTCAGTCTCCTGACCGAGGGCCTCAGCAACCGGGATCTCGGAAAAAGGTTGTTCATTTCCGAAGCCACAGTCAAAACCCACCTCGCCCACATCTACGCCAAACTCGGCGTCGAAACACGTGCCGCAGCAATTGCCACAGCTATCCGGCGCGAGGGGATGCGGTAAAGGCACGCGGTTGGTTACGCTGAGCCGTATGCAAGACGCTGCGGATCGCAGAATGTTTAAAAGCCCGGGAACTGCTTTGCTGGTCCGGGGAGTCCTTTCCATAGTTTTTGGACTGTTGATCTTTGTTGTGCCGAGCGCTACCGCTTTGGTGATAGTTGTCATGTTCGGCGTTTTCGCGATCATTGATGGCATAACCAGCGTGGCTCACTATTTCTATGACCCTGCCGGCCGTTCCCGCTGGACCATAGTGGGTGGGTTCATCTCCATCGCGGCCGGCATTCTTGCCATTGCCTTGCCGGGAATTACGGCGGCTGCAATCGGTGTGCTCATCGGATTGTGGGCCCTGGTTCTTGGTCTTTCCCAAATCGTCCTGTCACTTGCTGCAAGGACCTTCGTCCGAAGCTGGGGCATCTGGTTCCTGACAGGCCTGATCACCACCGTGTTCGGGATCGTGGTGCTGGTGAATCCGGGTCTGGGTCTCCTGGGCTTGGTGTGGATGTTGGCAGGCTTCGCGATCCTGACAGGGCTGCTCCTGGTTGCGTCGGGTATCGGGCTCCGCAAAATGACATCGACCTCGGCGCTCTACGCCCGCTAGTTCATCCGCGCACTAGCTCGTACGTCCGCTGGTCCGTCAAGGTAAAAACCCGTCAGGGGATGCGCTCAGCGCCAAGTTCGGTAAGTTAGTGGCTGTGAAGATAGCTACCTGGAATGTGAACTCCCTCCGCGCCCGTGCCGACCGCGTTGAAGCCTGGCTTGAGCGCAGCGACTGTGATGTCCTGGCCATCCAGGAGACCAAGTGCAAGGACGAGAACTTCCCGTGGGAGCTCTTTGAGCGCATGGGTTACGAGGTCGCACACTTCGGCGTGAACCAGTGGAACGGCGTCGCCATCGCTTCGCGCGTGGGCCTTGAGGATGTGCAGCGCACGTTCTTGGACCAGCCTGCGTTCGGCAAGGCAGGCAAGGACCCCGCACAGGAAGCCCGTGCCATCGCAGCCACCTGTGGCGGCATCCGCATCTGGAGCCTCTACGTTCCCAACGGCCGCTCGCTGGATGACGAACACATGCCGTACAAGATCAAATGGCTGGACGTCCTGCAGGGCCATGCAGCCGAATGGGTCAAGTCCGACCCCACCGCCCAGATCGCCCTCATGGGTGACTGGAACATCGCACCGTTCGATGACGACGTGTGGGACATCGAACTTTTCCGCAACAACAACTACACCCACGTCAGCGAACCCGAGCGCGCCGCCTTCCACGCCTTCGAAACCGCCGGGTTCACCGACGTCGTCCGTCCCTACACACCAGGCCCCGGCGTTTACACGTACTGGGACTACACGCAGCTGCGCTTCCCCAAGAAGGAGGGCATGCGCATTGACTTCTGCCTCGCCTCCCCCGCACTGGCGTCACGGGTCACAGGCGCCTCAATTGACCGCGAGGAACGCAAGGGCAAGGGTGCCTCGGACCACGCTCCGGTCATTGTGGAGCTCGCAGACTAAGTACAAGCTCACTGACGAAAGGGGCGGATGACATGACCGGAAACCTGTATCGGGGCCAGGCAGGTCTGCCGTTCTCTTCGTCACTGCGCGTTTACGAACCCCTTGAGGCGTTCCCGCCCGAACAGCAGCGCCAACTCGCGGCGGAGGGCACCAAGAGCGGTTCCCGGGCCGCCGTCGAGAACGCGGAGCTCCAAGCCTCCCTGGGACGCATTACGCGTTCCGGCGGTGATCCTTTCCCCACCGGCCACACGGACCTGGTCCGCATGACGCGCGTGCCTACCGGGCGGCATGCCGCGCCTCAGGACACAGAAGATCACGACGCCGGACGGGTGCTTTACTGCCCCAGCCAACTGGTGATTCGGGCCGGTTTGGCGGCCAATGCACTCATGGACGGTGTGCACAGCCCGCTGGCCGATCTCCTCATTCCGGTCTCGCAGCGGGATAAGCACCAGGCCAGGATTGATCGGATCAACGCCGGCGACGCCGCAAAACGCGTGCACACCCGTGCCTCAACGTGGGGTATCCCGTTCAGCTGGTTCTCGCTCTTCAGCGAGTCGGACCGCAAGGACGTGGTGGAGGCCGAGGGGCGCATCCTCACCGTCCGGGTGTGGACGCCGCTCACTGAAGCCCTGGACCGGGCACGGTTCGCTGTAGCCCATTTGGCATTGGCCGCGCCGGACTTGGACATGCTGGATGACCTCACTCAACTCACGGAATGGCTGGAACTCTTCCATGTCCAGTCCATGGTGGAGCTTGATTATGGCGCTGTGGCTGACAAGGTGTATCCGGACGAGTCCCCCATGGACGTCCGGCTGGGCATCGAGTGCCTGGCTGAAGGAGACATGACCGGCGCGGCCGCTGCCTACCGGCGGCTGGCCTCGCGGTGGATCCCCATCCGGCAACTGGCTCGCGCTTCCTAGCCCGGCGGGGCTGTTGTCTCGCGGACAATCAGCTTGTGCGGAGCCACCTCGGAATGAACTGCTCCCGGATTGCCGTCCAGTTCATCCAACAGCATTTTGGTGGCCAGCTCGGCTTGGTTGTCAGGGCGCTGGCCCACAGTGGTGAGCCCGATTGACGACGAGAAATCATGGTCGTCGATCCCAATGACTGAGAGGTCTTCCGGCACCCTCACGCCGTGCCGTCCCGCCTCGAAAATGACGCCCATCGCCATTTCGTCGGACGAACAGAAGATGGCCGTTGGTTTGCGGCCGGGTTGGCCCCAGAGCCGGTTGAACGCTTGCTGCCCGCTGGCGACAGTGAAGTCACCCCACTGGTCCCATTCAGGGCGGACTTCCAGGCCGGCGTCGGTCATGACTTCCTGGAAGGCGCGGATACGCACGCGGGGAACGTCGAAATTAAGGTCCGTTTCGTCGTCTCCATGGAGCAGTGCGATGTCCTTGTGCCCCAAGTCCAGAAGATGCCGCACGGCGGCGGACGCGGCGTCGTAATCGTTGATGCCGATGTACGCGCAATCCTCAACGTGACCGCCAACAACTACCAGCGGGATGTCGATCTTATGGAGGTGTTCCAGTTCTTCCTCGGTCAAGGACATGCACAGCACCAGCAGGGCATCGATCTGCTTGTAAACCATGGTGGAGCTGAAGAGCCGCTCACGGTTGCTGCCGTGGCCGCCCAGGTTGAACAAGGAGAGGTTGTACTTGCGTGAATGCAGTTCCCGGTCCGCGCCCTCAATGGCTTTGGAGAAGAACCACCTGCTGACGAAAGGGGCCAGCACGCCGATGGTGCGCGTACGGCCCGTCGCCAATCCCGACGCCGAAGACGACGCTACATACCCGAGGGAGCTGGCTACTTGGAGGATCTTTTCGCGGGTAGCGGGAGACACTCGCGGTAAACCCCGCACTGCACGTGAGACGGTGGCGGTCGAGACTCCAGCGGCTGCGGCGACGTCCTCAATACTGACGCCGGTATGGCCGCCGCGTTGGGATCTACCCGTTGTTTTTGACACAGGCTCCCCTCTCCGGCCGCCGTTGCTCCGCCTTCAAACCTTAGGTGCGTACTTGTGGATTGCGGCCCTCGGTTACGCAGCCACGTAATGCGCTGCGCAACCGAGGCCGCAGTTCCTACCCCTTGAGGCCACCGGAAAGCAGGCCGCGCACAAAGTAGCGCTGCAATCCGAAGAACACCAGGAGCGGGATGATGATGGAGACGAATGCCGCTGCCGGGTTCAGGTAGTCCCTGGCACCACGGGTACCGGAGAGTTCCGCCAAGCGCTGCGTAATGGGTGCGACGTCCCCGGTTCCACCCGAGAACACCAAGGCCACCAGCAAGTCATTCCAGACCCACAGGAACTGGAAGATCGCCAACGAAGCAAGTGCCGGAACTGAAAGCGGCAGGATGATCCGCCAGAAAATGGTGCTGTGCCCGGCGCCGTCCACCCTTGCCGCCTCAATGACTTCACCGGGAATCTCGGAGATGAAGTTGTGAAGCAGGAAAATACCCAAAGGAAGGCCGAACATCGTGTGCGCCAGCCACAGTTGGGCGTAGGAACCCGCTGGCAGATGCAATGTCTGCGTGAAGAATTGCAGGAGCGGAATCAGGGCCATCTGAAGCGGGATGATCTGCAGGGCAAAAACGAAGATGAAGAGTGCGTCGCGGCCCTTGAACTTGCCCCAGGCGAAAATGTAGGCGGCCATGGACGCCAATACCAGCACGAAGACAGTGACCGGGATGACGATCGCTATGGAGTTGACGAAGTACTGCGAGAGGTTGGCGGACTGCGAGCCCGCGGGGGTCAGGACATCCGCATAGTTCTTGAACGTGAAGTCCCAGTCAACAAAGGCATTCCACCAGCCGTTGGATCGTGGGCCGATCTGTTTGGCGGCGGGACGGAATGAGGTGACAAAGAGGCCGAATGTCGGCACCGACCAAACGACGGCGATGATGATCGCTGCCGCTGTTGCCCACTTGGAGGTGAGCTTGGTCTTGACCCGCCGCATGATCGGCTGGGCGTCCTCCGTGGGATCGGATCCAGGACGCTGCCTTGTTGCGGCCTTCGAGGCCTCTTTCGGGGCTGGCGTGGCTGTCAATGGATCTCCCTTTGCTTGCGAAGGACTCGAGCGTTGTACACGACGATCGGCAGCACCATGAGGAACAGGACAAGGGCCAATGCGGCACCGCGTCCCGGCTCACCTGCGCGGAAGGCCTGCGTATACATTTCGTTGGCCACCACGGACGTGTCGTAGTTGCCGGCAGTCATGGTTCGGACAATGTCGAACACCTTCAGCGTGGCGATGGTGATGGTTGTCAGCACCACCACCAAGGCTCCGCGGATACCCGGGACCGTGACGTTGCGGAACTGCTGCCAGGCGTTGGCCCCATCCAGGCGGGCTGCCTCGATGAGTTCCACGGGGACACCCTTGATGGCGGCAGAGAGAATCACCATGGCAAAGCCGGTCTGGATCCAGACCATCACGATGATCAGGAAGATCGTGTTTTCCGGGGCGTCCAAGAGGAACTGCTTGGGATCCATGCCCAAGGCGTCCCGGAAGAAGTTGATGACACCGGTCTGCTCGATGTTCGGGCCGCGATAGTCATAGACGAGCTTCCAGATGATGCCGGCGCCCACAAAGGAGATGGCCATCGGCATGAAGACCAACGACTTCAAAACCCGCTCTCCACGGGCCTTGTCGATGAACACGGCGTAGGCCAGTCCAAAGCTCGTAGACAGCAGCGGAACCAGGATGGTCCAAATGACGGTGTTCCTCAGCGTGGTCAGAGCCTCGGGCTGCGTGAACATCCAAACGAAGTTGTCAAAGCCGTTGCCGTTGCCGCTGGCATCGGTGAAGGCCAGCATTGACGTGCGGACCGCCGGATAAACCAGGCCCACCAGCATCAGGATGGCCGCGGGGGCAAGGAAGCCCGCAACGGTTACTTTGTCCTTGACCGATTTAGGTGCCCTATCCACCAGCAGCATGATGATACCGATGACCGCTGCGAATATCGCCAGGGCTATTACTACTTGAAGGAGTTTTTCTCCAACGAATTCCATACCCAACCTCCGGGGCGTGAGTGAATCACTAAGTTCCGGGAAAAGCACTGCCTCCCCGGCTGGGGGTTCCAGTCAGGGGAGGCAGCACTTTGGGAGTTAGCTCTTAGGCCAGCTGGACTCGATGCTGTCAGTTACCTGCTGGGCAGAGCTGCCGTTGATCCAGGAAACAATGCCCTTCCAGAACGAGTTGGAACCCACTGCGCTCGGCATCAGGTCCGAGCCGTCAAAGCGGAAGACGGTCTCGGGGTCCTGGAGGAGCTGGATGGACTGCTTGTCGAGGGCGGACTGAGCGTTGTTGGGGTCAAGTCCCTTGTTGGCGCTGATGGCACCGCCAAGCTTCACCCTGTTGTTTGCAAAGTCGGCACTTGCCATGAACGCCAAGAACGCCTGAACCTCAGCAGTGTCCTTGTATGCGCCCACGGACTCGCCGCCGCCGGTGATGGCTTTGCCCTTGGATTCGTCAATTGGAGGTGTCATGAAGGCCCAGACGTCACCGTCCTCGGCAACGTTGGTACCGGCAGGCCAGTTGGCTGCCTGGAACGAGGCCTGGTGGTGCATGGCGCACTGTCCGTCAAGAACCGGCTGACCCGCCACGGAGAAGGCCGTGCTCAAGATGGATCGTGAATCACCGAAACCGCCATTGACGTAGTCCTGGTTGAGCAGGACATCGCCCACCTTGTTGAAGGAGTCCACGATCTTGGGGTCGTTGAACGGAATCTGATGATTGACCCACTGGTCGTAGACCTCGGGGCCGTGGGCGCGAAGGACAACATCCTCGATCCAGTCGGTACCGGGCCAGCCCGTAGCCTCGCCCGATTCAAACCCGGCGCACCATGGCTTCATGGTCTTGTCGTCAGCGATCTTCTTGGTGAGATCCATCATTTCATCCCACGTCTTGGGAACTTCCCAGCCCTTGTCTTTGAAGGTCTTGGGTGCATACCAGACGTAGCCCTTGACGTTCGCCAGCATCGGGGCAGCATAGTACGTGCCGTCCACCGTGCCGTACTTCTTCCAGTCAGGGGACCAGTTCTTGTCCACCAGATCGGAGACGGTCTTCGGGGCGGGCTTCAGGTAACCGGCCCGCGCCTGGGTGGCGAGCAGACCCGGTTGCGGGAAGATCGCTACATCGGGGGCGGTGCCGGACTGCGCACGCACACCGATCTGAGTTTCGAATTCCTTGCTGGCCTCGTACTTGACCGTGATCCCGGTGCACTGCTCGAACTGCGCCCAGGATTCCTCGAGGTTGGTTCCTTCAATATCGACGATGCTCGCGTACACGGACACGGTCTTGCCATCGTGCTTGCCGTAAGTGTCGTAGGCGGAGCAATCACTGGATCCGGCAGTGGATCCCCCACCGCCACCATCCCCACTACAGGCGGAAAGGGTAAGTGCCAGAACACCGGCGGCTGCGACCGGTAGGAGGTACTTGGTTTTCTTCATGCTAAAGACTCCTCGCTGAGTACAAAGATTCGGCGGCGCAATTGATGTGGTGACGCTCACACTAGCCATGATCCGTCAGGTTATGCAAGCGCTTACATAGAACGTAACCGCATCGATACCAAGCAGTCTGATCTTCTCGGTGCATGGCTGGCTCGAGGGCAGGCCCGACAGGTTGCGGCCAGGCGCCGAACGTCACCATATGCAGCGCGGATTTGATTGCCCACTATTGCCTATGGAAGAGTAGGAATCGTGGATGAACTTGAAGCCCTGCAAACCATAGGCCGCCTGATCAAAGAAGAACGGTTGGCCCAAGGGTTGAGCCAAGTTCAGTTGGCCAAGCAAGCTGGTACTGCCATCAAGACGGTCCGCACACTGGAATCCGGGACCAGGCGTACGCAGGAGATCAACCAACGCAAGCTTGAGCACGCTTTGGGCTGGAGGGCAGGTTCGGTGTCCGAGGTCTTGAAAGGTAAGTCGAACTTCGCTCCGGAAATGATCACCCCTGATGACATGCGCACGGGCGACGAATCACGGCAGGGACCTCCGCGCGTAACCGTTCCCAGCGCCCCCATCGCGCGGGCCTCACACCTCTCCGACGAAGAGCTGCTTGCCGAGCTCACTTATCGGATGATGCACCGCAACCGAGGCTGATAGGCCCTGCTTCTCTGCTTGACGCCCTACACTGACTGACGCCGCACCATTTCCGTGATCCAGGCCGGCGCGAACGGCGAGGTGCAATTAGGCGGCGTAGGGTAATCCTTCAGGACTTCCAAGCGCTCACCGATGTCCAAGGCCCTAGCCCTGTGCTCCGGGAATTCGATCCCGATCTGCGCCAGGCAGTGGTTCATGGCCCACTGAAGGCGGTCCGGGGCTTCCTTCATCCGGGCCTCGATAATGTCCAGCAACTGCACCAGGTCCAAGCCCTCGGGCTTCTTGACCACACGTTCGGAGGTCAGGGCCCAGCCGGCACTGGACACCAAGGGATCGGAGTCAGCGAACCATGCCACGCGCATCTCTTCGGCGTGCGGACTCTTCTTGACTACATAATTGACCAGCCAGTCCTGCACTTTGGGAGTCCTTGCATCCCGCAACATGCTGTCCAGTTCATCGCCTCCAAAGGCCTTGGGCCTGCAGATCAGGAGAGCCAGCAATCTGGCTGCGGTTTCACCGGTTGCCCACAGTTCACGGGAGAGATCCTGCTGGGTCTTCAACCTCTTCGCAATGGCACGCAGCTTGCTGAGGTTTACCCCGTGGTCATCGCCGTGTTTTTCGTTCACTTCGCGGGCCCGGGGTTCTTCCAGTGAGGCCAGTTCCGCCATGAGCCCGGACACCGTTGCCTCGAGTGCCGACTTTTCAGCCACTGTTGTTTCAGCCACCGTGGCCTCCTGTCCTTCGGGTATGGGAATCAGGCTACCCTCTACCGAGAGCAGGAGGGCAGCCTACTTCCCGCCCTTGAACATGCCTGCGATTCTCAGCGGACCCTCTCGGCCCTGGTAAACCTTGCCCGCGCGCCGGAAACCATATGCACCAGCACAGGGGTCTTCTGCCCGATGACAAGGTCCAACGCTTCAACCAACTGCGACACTTCCGCAGCGAGAATATGGGGGGCCACACCTTGCCTCGGTTGGATGCGAATGCGCAGTCCCGGCCGGCCCTTTACCTCAAGGGTTGCCACGGATGCACCCGCGAGGTCCGTCCTCTCAGAGAGGGCGGCCCTTAGCGCCTGCTCGGCGACGCCGCCACCGATCCGGACTTCGCCGTCCACCGCGCTGTCGTCATCGCTGGCCACCAGAAGGTTTGCCCGGCCTTTGCCTTGCTGGGACAACCAGGCGATCATCGCAACGATGATGGCCACCAGGATGAGGCCGGCCACAATCCACAGCCAGCTCTCTTCACGACCGGGGATGTGCGTCTGCCTGAAGGCATTTTCAGCGCCCGCCCACACGGAAGCAGACCAACCATGCCACCAAGCCGCCACTGCCGGCACGGTGGCCAACAGCACCAGAAGCACTCCGACGGCCAGCAGTTTCACGCCGATGATGAAGAGCAGTATTCGGTTGAGGGTCCGTGGTGTTCCGTTCACGCTCCGATCACCCCCGACGACGCCAGATTGACCCTGACAGCAGGCATCGGCACCGGCGACATTTCCTCAAGTTCGGCCTGCACGGCTGTTAGTACTGCTTCTTCACTGACCCTGCTGCCGGAAGTCGGCCGCACGTTCACCACAACCAATTGCCGCGAGACAACCACCATGACCTGTTCCTGGGTGACGTTCGCGGCAGTTCGTGCACGACGCGCCAGTGCCGAGGCAACGACCTCATCATCAACCACGACGGCGGTGCGCGGGTCCCTGAGCAAGTGGCGGGCGCGCCTGCCCGGCAGAACAGCATGCAGCAAGAAGAAGAGCCCCACCATGGCGATGACGGCACCACTCGCCCCGAGCAGCAATGGAGATATGCCCTCCGGAAGGGCGATGATGCGCTCAGCGGCCGTGGTGGGATCGATAAGCCATGGCGGCTGGCCAATGGCGCGGACTCCTGCTTCGAGCAAGGCGTAGGCGCAAAGAACTATTACAAGGACAGCCGCGATCACGGACGCTCCCGCGCGGGACGAGTGCGTCTCACGGCGCAGGATACGGCTCATACTCGGGTCTTCCCCGGCTACCGGACTGGCTCCCGTGTTCGAGTCCGCTGGGTTCACTTGCTGTGTTTCCTGATCCTGGGTCACTGGACGCGGCCTCCCTCAGTGACGTGTGCTCCGCTGATCCTGATGTCCACCCTGCTGAGTTGGGAACCACTGAGCCGGGTTACGGTTTCAAGAACGAACGCCTTGGCCGCCACGGCACGGTCCCAGATGGAGCCCCCGAAGCCTTGGACACGCTGCGGATCACGCAACACCTCCGTCAAAGCCGGGACGCTGATAGGTGCCACGATGGACAAAGCCAACAGGCCGTCGTCGTCCGCCCAATCAGCGCGGATGTCGCTGGCGTCAACGCCGAGCGCCTGTGCTGCTGCCCCCCGAGCCAACGATGTCAATGCCTGGGTACTGATCCGGTTATGGCCGGCCAGGCTGGTGGTGTACTCCACAGCCTCAGCCACGCTCATGACGAAGAGCGCCGGCCCGTAATGGCATCCAGCACACTGCGAAGATCCAGCTTGCCCTCAGCCGCGCGGCCAAGCAGGGCGCCTATGCCCATGAAAAGCAGGGAGATCAGGAAACCCCATAACCCGAACGAGAAGGACATGAAAGCCACGAAAGCGCCGATAGCGATTCCCACCACGGTCATGCTCATTGGAGTGCCTCCCTTTCCACTACCACGGTCTTGCTTCCGGCAGGTTTTGCCGGCGGTGCAATAAAGACATCGGTGATCTCGATATTGACCTCAATCACTTGAAGACCAACCAGTTCCTCCACGGCGCGGTACACGGCGGCCCGGACCTGGTTGGCGACGCCGTGCAGGGGATGACCGTAGAGCGCAACCAAGGTGATGTCCACTGCCACTTGGGTCTCCCCGACCTCGGCACGGACGCCTGCTGCATGGTCCGAGCTTCCGACGGCGTCCCGAATAGCGCCCAGGGCACGGGACGGTGCCGAGCCCAAGGAGTAGACGCCGGGCACTGTGCGGGCCGCGATGCCCGCAACTTTGGCGACGGCCGCCTCGGAGATGATGGTGCGTCCGGTACCAGGGATTTCGCCCCCGGGCACGGGATCAAGCTGCACATTGTGGTCTTCCATGGAGCACTCCCCTTCTCTTGAGTACCACCCTAGCGTCTAGCGCCGACGCTTTGGGAGAAGCGTCGGAGGGAAGGGAACGCGCCCGACTCCGCTACTTGCAGTTCTTCTCGGTCCAGTCCTGGATGGGCTTCATAAGTTCTTCAAACTGCCCGTCGCCGTATTTACTGAAGTCCGAGCCGGCCGACTCCGTGAAGGCGCGAAGTTTCTCGAACGAAGGCTTCAGTTCTTCGGGCACTTTGCCCTCCATCTGGGACAATTCCTGCTTTGCCTTGTCAATGTCTTCAGCTTTGCCGCCCGCCATTGCCGCCAACGGCAGGATGGTGACGCTCACCATGGTGGCGCTGACCGAAAGACAGGCCTCGGACATGGAGGTGAACTCGCCGTAGACACCGCTGGTTCCCGAGGATGCACCGGGGCTCGCACTTGCATCGGCGTTAGCGGACACTTCCGCTGCCGGCGCCTCCGGGGACGGCACCGCACTGGGCGTCGACTCCGCAACAGGCGCCGGAGCAGAACAGGCGGTGAGAGCCAGCATCCCGGTGAGCACTGCTGCAGTGAGCAGCCGCCCGGACGTAGACAAGCGCGGACGTTCGATTGTGGCCATGATTCCCCCAAGAAGATGCGAGCGATTGCCAAGCCGGCGAGGCAAGAATACGCCGGGGGCTCTGCGGAGACCATAGGCAAGTTATCCACAAGGCTGAATTCCCGGCTGGGCCGCGGTTGTTTGCCCCACCTAGACTGGCCGACACATCACCAAAACAGCTGCTGGGGAGCCTTGCCATGCCACGCCACTCGTTCGTGTCTTTATCCTTTGTTCGTGCCCGGTCAGCGGCAGTGGCTCTCGCCGCTGCGATGCTTTTGAGCGGCTGTCAGGGCGGCGGCACCGCATCCGGCAGCGCGGCCTCCCAAACAGGCTCGACGACGGCGGCACCCACCTCAAGCGCTGCGTCGCCGGACACTCCGGCAGGGAGCCCCGCCACTGAGGCAACGCCTGCCGTGTACAAACCAGCTGATGCCCACGGGAAAGCACAGAACGTGCCCGTTCCCGTGATGCCCGAACTGGCGAAGGAGAACTCAAAAGCGGGGCTGGAGGCGTTCATTGCGTATTGGTACGCGCAGCTGTCGTACAGCTACGAGACGGGTTCCACCGAGCACCTGACGCCTCTTAGTAGTTTGACATGCGCCTTATGTACATCCCTCGGCAAGGGTGTGGAGAGCGCTTGGGAGGATGGACGGTGGGTCGCCGGGGCAACCATCAAATCAGCGACCATTGAGAGTGACTTCAATCCATCAGTTTCCGTCCAAGTCGCCACGGTGCAAGTCATCCAAGAACCCATTGAAATAAGGGCGCATGACGGGTCGCTTTATCAAGTGCCCACTGCCGCAACGAATTCAGCAAGTCGGGCAGCGCTTACGTTTGAAAATCAGAATTGGGTACTGACCGGCCTAGGTTTGATCCGCTAGGTATGCAGAATTTCAGGCGTGTCACCGTAGCTTTTGTTGCCTCCACTTTCCTAGCACTGTCTGTCCAATGCGGAATCGCCAGCGCCCAAGACTCAAAGATAGACATCGGGTACGTCGACAATGGGTTGAAACTCATTGGGACTCAGTGGACGAAGGACCCCACCACCGGCAGTTTTGCACCGTTCATTGAAGGCAGCACCTCTAGTACCGACGACCCGAATCAGTACATGGCCGATACCCACTGCCGGGACGACGGGCCCGACACGAGGGATCCGGGCTGCGACGCCCTGGACTGCCCGGCCACGGCAACCGGCGGCGAAGAAGGAACACCGGTCATCTGGAAGGAGGCCCCCAAAGCAATCACCAACCCGGGCTGGACGGACTGGATCCCGGTCAGCGGACCCACCTGCCTCTACGACCCCGAACCCGAGAACGTCCTGGACAACATCGCCGCCCGGATCCTCACCGACTTCCAACAACTCCCCGTCAACCCCGGAACACTCCAAGCCCAACCCTTCCCCCACACCCTCAAAGGCGGACCCACCAACTTCTACACCACCGCCGGCGAACAAACCTTCAACATCACCATCCTCGGCCAAACAGTCCACCTCACCGCCACACCCGCCAACCACACCTACACCTTCGGCGACGGCACCACCCTCGGACCCACACCAGCCACCGGCTACTCCATCCCCGAAACCGAATGGCTCAGCAACGAAACACGCACCAGCCACACCTACACAGAAACCGGCAACTACCAAGCCACCGTCACCACCAGCTTCACCGGCACCTACTCCGTCAACAACGGACCACCACTACCCATCAACGGCACCCTCAACATCACCACACCCGCCAAAACCATCCACGTCTGGAAAACAGAAAAAGCACTCGTCGCCGACACCTGCCAGGAAAACCCCAACTCCTGGGGCTGCCCCGGCACAAAGCCGGGCTAAGTCGGGATCTGCGCCAGGCCGGCTTCAACGGCAGCCAGGCATTGGGTAACCGCAGCGCGGGGGTCCAACGCGTAAGAGCCGTCGCCAAACAGTTCAAAGGTCAGGGCGCCGCTGTAGTTCAGCTGACTGAGTTCGCGCAGAATCTCTTCAAGGTCCAGGGAACCGTCTCCCCAAGCCAGATGTCCGGTGGGAGCACCGTCAATCAGGTGTACGTGCCTGATGCCCTCGCCGAAAGCCTTGGCATAGTCGCGGATATGCTCGCCTGCTGCTGCCATGGCAACAGTGTCAACAACCACCCCCAAAGTTGAGGATCCGACGTCGTCGAGCATTAAACGGAGCGAGCCCGCATCAGTGACGAGATTCGACTCCACACGTTGAAGAGGTTCGAGGACACACGCCACACCCAAGTGGGCTGCGTGCTGAGTGATGGTCTGGAGGGCTTCGACGGACCTCGCCCAGGCGACCTCAGCCGGTTGGTCCTCGTATCCTCGGCCCGTGGTGAGGAACAGAAGCGGTGACTCAAGCTCGCTGCATACCTCAGCGGCCCGCAGGAAAAGCTGCAGGCTTTGATCCTTGAGCCACTCCTCCCCCGAGGCAATGTTCACGGGATAGGCAACCTGCTCCGGGGTAAGGCAGGACACTGCAAGCCCCCGTTCGAGCAGCTGTTTCCTGACTTTTTGCAGATGTGCTGAATCAACTTGCGGAATGTGAAGGTGCGGGGCGATACCCCACAGCTCCACAGTGTTCCTTCCCAGTTCGGTCATGTCGTCGAGGCAGCGCTCCAGGGTGTGGTGTTGGTAGGCAAAATTTGAGCCACTCACCTGATCCAGGTTCAGAACACGCATGTCTACTTGCCAACTCCATCAGCGAGACCGCGGATGAAGTACCGCTGCCCTGCGAAGAACAGCACAATCACAGGAATTGCCGCTATGGCCATGCCCGCGAACACTACGGGGTAGTCCGTACCGTGTTTGGACATCAGATTGGTCAGCCCCACGGGAAGTGTTTGTAGCGCTCCCCAGCTGGTGAACACCATGGCGAACAAGTACTCGTTCCAGGTGAACAGGATGTTCAAGAGAACAGTCGAAACCAGGATCGGCTTGCACATGGGCAAGATGACCTGCCAAAACGCCCGGGCCTTGGAAGCTCCGTCCACGGACGCCGCCTCATCCACCTCTGCGGGCAGGTCCATCATGTAAGCCCGGATAAGGAACGTTGTGAAAGGGACCCGGAACGCCGTATACAGAATGAGCAACGCCCAGAGGTTGTTGTAGAGCCCCAAACTCTGGAACATCTTGACCAGCGGTATCAGTGCCACCGTGGGGGCGAGCATCAGGCCGCCCAGAATAAGAATCAGCACCACCCTGTTGAACGGGATATTCACACGGGTCAGTCCGTAAGCAGCCCACGCGCTGATAAACACTGTGGCGATGGTGGAAGCAACGGTGACCAGGACACTGGTGGTGAGATAGTCGCCCACCCCTCGGTTCCACGCGGTGACGTAGTTGTCCCATTTCCACGCAACGGGCAGGGCGAAGGGATTGGAGAACAGCTCGGAGTTGGACTTCACGCCGTTGAGCAGCATCCAGACCAAGGGATAGATAACGACGACGGCGAGGGCGATCAGGAACGCTTTGACGAGGACCCGTCCGAGTACCAGCAGAACAGCTGAGCGCGTCACCATTGGACCCTCCTTTTCTTGGAGATACGAAGCTGAATGGCGGCGAGGATCAACGTGATGATAAAGACGGCAGTGGCGACGGCGGCCGCATAGCCAAAGTCGTTGCGGACGAACCCGCTTCGGTAGAGCCAGGTGCCAAGGACCTGGCTGGAATTGTTCGGGCCTCCGCTGGTCATGACCATGACTTCGTTGAACACTTGGAAGGCTCCGGACACGGTGACAATCATCATCAGGCCGGTCATTTCCCTGACGAGCGGCAAGGAAATCGAAAAGAAGCGCTGGAAAGGGCCGACGCCGTCGATGGACGCTGCTTCATACAGTTCAGACGGGATCCGCTGCAGCGCCACTGAGAAGAGAAGCGTGCAGTACCCGAATCCTTGCCACTGACTCATGGCAATGATGGCAAAGATTGCCGTGTTTTCCTGCCCCAACCAGGCCTGAGTGAAGTTTCCAAGACCCAGGAAATCCAAGGCTGCGTTCAAGATGCCCATCTCGGGTTCGTAGATGAAGTAGAACAAGAGGCCGGCCACTGTCAGGGAGATCGCGGACGGTACAAAGTAGACGGCTCGAAGGATTCCCCGCCACCGCTGGCTTCGGAGTCCCTCGATCATTGCTGCGAGGATCATCGCCCCGAACACTTGGAAAGCAATGGAGATGATGGCGTACAGCGTGTTGTTAAGGAGTGACTTCCAGAAGATGGGGTCGTTGAACATGCGAACGTAGTTGTCCGCTCCCACAAAGGTTTGGCGGCCACTGTAGATGTCCCACTTGAGGAAACTGAACCCAAGGTTCTGTACCAATGGCAGGTAGGCGAAGACACCCAACAGCAGGACCGCCGGCAGCACCCACACAATGTTGCGCCAGCGACGGGTCCGGGCAGACTTGGCGGCCCGGTTTTTCGGCGACTTAGGGGAAACGGACGCCGGAGGCGGAGCCGCGGGCTTCCAGGCAGTATCGGAAACAGTCATGGCGTCGCCTGCTACTTTGCTGCACTGGAAGCAGCCCGGACGGAGGCAAGAACCTGATCCGGGGTCTGGGTTCCGGCCACCAGGGCTTCCCCACCGGCCAACCAGGCATCAGCAACCGCAGGAACAGTAACGGAGTCCAGCCAAGTGATCGCGGCCGATGCCTCGTTTACCTGCTTGATGCCCTCGATCACAGGTCCGGAAGAGTTCTCGGTGGAAACCGCGCCTTTGACCGCGCTGGGCTGGCCGTACGGCGGGGCCGAGAGTTTGGCAGCATTCTGGCTGTTGGTGGCGAACTTCATGAAATCAGCTGCGAGCGCGGCGTTCTTGGAGCGCGCATTAATGATGTAACCCTCAGGGGAACCTTCGATCGCTTGTGGATCGCCGTTGGCGTCTGCTGCTGCGGGAAGTTTAAAGATGCCCAGCCCGTCCTGCTTGAGCTTTGAATCGGCAGAAGCAGTGGAGTCGAATTCGAGGATCTCTTGGTAATACATACCTGACTTGCCCTCAGCCAATGCCTGCTGCGCTGTGGTGTAGAGGACACCGTTGGAGTCTTTGCCGCTGCCGGTGCACTCGTTGACCAAGGTGGTGAACTGGTCCATGGCCTTGAGGTATCCCTTGTCCTCGAGCTTGGCCGTTGCCGGACTGAAGTCGGACTGCAGTGTTTCTGCCGGTACTTCGTAGGCGAAGAGCTGCTGCAGGTAGTGGAGCCCTGGCCAACCGTCCTTGTTTCCGAACGAGATCGGCTCGTAACCGGCTCCCTTCAGGACCGAGCAGGAAGAGATGAGTTCATCGAAAGTGGATGGCGGGGTTAGTCCGAGTTCTTTGAAGATCCGCTGGTTGTAACCCATGAACTTGCCGTTGTTATAGAGCGGAACCGCAAAATACTTGCCGTCCTTGGCGAAGGCCTTCAGTGCGGACTCACCAAAGTTGTTGCCCCACTCGGTGCCGGGGGCAATAACCGGGGTCAGATCGGCTGCGAGTCCCCCGTCGATGAAGTTGTTGGCCCAGCTGCCGGCCCAAGTGAAATAGATGTCAGGCATGGCCTGGGAGGCGGTCAGCGTCTTGGTCTTGTCCTTGATGCTCTGGTCCGTCTCCTGGATGAGCTCGAAAGAAACCTCAGGATGCAGCTTCTTGTACTCCGCTGCCAGGTCCTCAAAGTAGGGTTCAAGCGGGTCGCCGCCAAACTTCGTGAGGATGCTGAGGGTTCCTGTGTACTGTGGCTCGGCGTTGGGGTCCAGGGCAGCAGCCGGTTGGCTACCGCCGTCGGCACAAGCGGAAAGCGCCATAGCGGCGCCGGCCAGCAATGCCATGAGTGACTGGGTGCTTTTACGCATCATTTCTTCTTTCGGTCGAAGGGCCGATCAGCCGGAGTGTGAAGTCACGCCCGCCGTTGGGATGTACTTCACCGCGGACGGGCTGAAGGGGTAACTCCTGAGATTGAACTTTGGGGAGGATTGGAACTTGTGATACCGGTACCACAGTGAATCATGATTTGGGTCAGCGCGGAAGAGACCTAACGGAAAAACAGGAGGGAATTTGCTAGTCGCCGCGAGCAGCGCGCACAGGGCCGTCCGAAGAGCGTGCCACGAGCTGTGACGGCAGGACGTGCTTCTTCGGAGCAGAAGTATCGCCGTCGATCCTTGCGATGAGCTGCTGGGAGGCGACGGCGCCCATCTGGCGCATGGGTTGCTGGATCATGGACAACGGTGGTTCCATGACGGCCGCCCAGGGGCTGTCGTCAAAACCGATGAGGGAGACGTCCTTCAGCACGCGAAGGTTCTTGGCGCGCAAGGAATGAAGAGCCCCCACCGTCGCCTCAGTTTCCGTGGTGAAGATGGCAGTGGGCGGGTCCGCAAGGGCCAGCATTCCGCTGACAGCCCGCGTCGCCTGGCCCTCATTCTTAAGAACGTGGGTGATGAGCGCGGTGTCGAAAGGAATTCCCGCCTCTTCCAAGGCGTCGAGGTAACCTCTCAGCCGCTCCCCGTCACTCCACAGCGCCTCATCCAGGATGCTGTGCATTTGTTTCAAATCCGTCGCCGGACTCAGAGTTACGGGACCCCAAGCGAACGCTATCCGCCGGTGCCCATTTTGAATGAGCGAAGCCACGGCCGACCTTGCAGCTTCCCGGTTATCGATCACCACCGAGTCCGTCTCCAACTTGTCCACCAAACGGTCGATGAGAACTACAGGAGTCCCGCGATCAATAGCGTTGGAAAGATGTGAAACGTCGTCGCTTCGACCCGCGGCGGAAGCCACAACGAGTCCATCCACTTGCTTTGCCAGGAGCACCGCGATTGCATCCCGCTCCAGCTCAAGCTTCTCGTCGGTGCTCAGGATGATGGCATCATATCCGGCCGTTTTTGCGGTTTCCGAAATACCCTTGAGTACACCTGAGAAGAACGGGTTGGCCACATCCGCCAGCACGATTCCAAGAGTCTTGGTAACTCCCGTGGTCATGCTTCGCGCTAAAGTGTTCGGCTGATAGCCCAGTTTTTCGGCTGCCCGCATCACCTTGGCACGCGTGGCTTCACTGACCGATCCATAATTGCCGAGGGTTCGGGCAACCGTGGCCCTCCCCACTCCGGCAGCTGCTGCTACTTCGGTGATGGTGGGGGCAGCCGGGTGGTTCTGATGATCCGTCGCCATCCGGCCCCCTTCAGTTGTGGAATCCGCGTCTGCGGTTCCTTCCGTTGATTTGTCTCTGCATCAGATCCTAGTAGCTCACCCGACGGCTAGTAGCTCCCTCGACGGCTAGTTGCTACCTCGACGGCCCGGCCGTAGCCGAAGGCACCCTCCACATAGCACTGCGCCGCGGCATACTCGGATCCTCGGGCCAACGCTCTCTGCAAAGCATCGGCCGGCGGCCTGGACGTTCGGCTCCAACCGGAGCCAAGCAAACTGACCACGAGTCCGGCCAGGAAGGCATCGCCGCAACCCATCGTGTCCGCAAACCTCCGCGGATCGGTAGGTGCCGCTGCCTGCGTGAGGAAGCGATCGCCGTCGTACATCACTGCCCCTGACTGGCCGCGCGTCCCCACCGCGAGCGAAACGCCCGACGCATGTACGCGCCTGAGGTCATGCTCGACGGCGGTAAGCGTCATGTTTCCGCACGACAAGAGTGCCAGGTCCACATAGGGAGCCGTCTGCATCAAATAGGAATCTGTTCGACGTTCAGGCTCCGACGAGTAGTCGAAGCTGACCAAGGCCCCAGTGCTTCGGAGGGCAGGCAGCTGGCCCTCCGACGCAGAATAGACGCTCGAATGCACCAGATCGGCCGAGGCCAGGTACGTGAGGTGTTTCTCCTCCAACGTGAAGGGATCACTTGTGGTGACGCCCCCTTCATTCCATCCCAGGAAGACCCGGTCACCGTCCACTACCTTGATTTCAGTGACCCCGTTGAGGCCGTCGCGGATGATGCACTTGCTGGTGTCCACGTCCTCCGCATCAATGGCATCGCGGACAAAGGCGCCCAAGGGATCCGAGCCGAAAACGCCGAGATAAGCGGACTCGACGCCCAGCCGACGGGCAAATACCGCGACATTAACGCAGTTTCCCCCGGGGTACATCACTTTGCGGTCGAGAAAACGGTCCACAATGTTGTCCCCGAACCCGATTACTTTCATGCTCTTCCTGTCTCGAATCTGCGGGCCCGGCAGAGCCGGGCCCGCAGCGCGGCCTTATGCCTTTGCGGGCGTGGTGTCGGTCAGTATTCGACCACCCGGTAGTAGCGGCGCAGATCCAGCGAGTGGTTGCGGACGCGCTCGAGGTGCTTGCTGAACCTGTCGAGGACGGTGTCCAGAATCAGCGGGGACAGGAGTGCGCGGAAACGAGGGCTGACGCCCGGCAGTTCATAGTCCTTGCTGTCCAGCAAGGTGGTGTTCTTGTTGTAGTTTTCGGCGAACTTAGCCACGCGATCCATCAGCGGACGCGTCTCGTCCTCGCCTATCAGCAACATGAGGCTGGTGTCTTCCTCGATGAGTTCCAAGGAGCCGTGGAAGAACTCTGCACCGTGCACCCGCGTGGTCCGGAGCCACTGCATCTCTTCCAAGATGCACATGGAATAGAGGTAAGTCAGGCCCCACAGGTTTCCGGTGCCCACCAGGAAGTGGTAGTCAGCGTCCTTGTTCTTCTCGGCAAACGCTTCCGCCACTGATTCCGCTTGCCGTGCGACGCCCACCAAGCTTTCGGGGACGGTCTGGAGCTCGGCTGCCAGCTCTTCATACCCTTCAAATTCGCCCCGGGCGGCGAGCAGGCGGGTGCTCAAAAGAATCATGGGGATGTCAAAGGGCCAGGTTTTGGGTTCGGTGACCAACGCGACATCGAGGGCTTTGGCGAACGGGCTATCTCCGAACCCTGTGAACCCGATGGTGTAGGCGCCCTTTGCCTTGGCGAACTCGATGGCCTCGATGACGTCTTCCGTGGTGCCTGACACGGAGGCGAAGACGGCCACCGAGCCGGGGCCGAACGTGGGATCCTCCGTCAGCATGAGTTCCTTGCCGATGGATGCGCGGACAGGGAGGGTGGAACGGGACCGGATGAAGTGCTCGTACGGGAGCATCGCGGCGTAGGTTCCGCCGGCGCCGATGAGGAACAGGTTGGTCAGTTCCCGCTGCTGGATGGAGTCAACCACCGATTCGATCTGACTCTGCAGGGCCAGTGCACTGCGGGTCTGCGTGAGGAATTCCTCTTCTTTGAAGCCAAGCACGGATGGTCCTTTCGAATGACAACTTTGGGGTGTTGGAACAAGTTGATACCGGTATCAACCTGTGCTCATCATGGTGTCATGGCGAATTGAACGCGTCAATAGCTTTTTTATTGGAAGGTTTTACGTACCGTTCCTGTTGCCCATGCGCGCGTGAGCTACCGCGGGGGTTCTCCATCGGAAGAGTGTTCGTAGCCTGCGGGGCCATGCGTCCGGGCGTGGGCCAACAGGGCGCTGGCAGTCCATCGCATCGAGGCAGTCGCCTCTTGGCGGCTTAGACCGCCAATATCGGTAAGCCAGACCAGAGACTCGATGCCAATGGCGCTTCGGACCGCCAAGGCCAACTTGCGAATCTCGGTCGCCGCCATGGTCCCTTGAAGCGGCGACAAGGCTTCGGTGATCCAGGGGATGGCTCGTCCCTGGCGGAGGGGAAGACCGTTGTCTTCATTTCTGGTTGGCTCCAGCGAAAGCCTCAGCATGGTGCGCTGTTGCGATTCGGTCTCGACGACGATTCTGATGAACTCACAGACCACGGCGTCAAGTCGTTCTGCTACGTCTTGCGGTTCCGGCGTTGGCAAGAGCGATGTCCGGGCGGTTTCGGGGTGCGCGGCGGCCAGAAGTTCCCGCTGGCTCGGAAAGTACCGGTAGGCGGTACTCCGCGCGATCCCGGCGGCCTGCGCTGCGTCATCGACTGTAGGCGAAATTCCAGATCCAACGAGGGTTCGGGCAGCATCAACAAGGGCGTCCAGTGTGCGCCGCTTCTGCCCCGTCCGTCCGACCTCGATATAACCCCTTGACATGCCACTCATGGTACATGAGTCTTGTTATGGGACATAAGTCCCATAAGTCTTCTACTACGCATCGAGGCGAACATTATGGAGACGAACAAGACCGCAGCAGCTATCGTCCGGCAGCCAGGAGAAGGAGCGCGGCGCTGGTTCTTCGGTGGAGGAGTGCACACTTGGAAGGCGACCGAGGATGAGACCGGTGGGGCATTCCTTCTCTTTGAGGATGAGATGACCCTGAACAAGGTCACGCCTCTGCACACCCATCCAGAGTCCGACGAAACCATGTATGTCCTGTCGGGGGAAATCCTGATGCACATGGACGGAACGGAGTACCAGGTCCCTGCTGGCGGTGTAACGATTGCACTGCGCGGAGTTCCCCACGCGTTCAAAGTCCTTCAGGACGGAACCCGCGTTCTATGTCTTCACACCCCAGGGAGCGCTCAGGCCTTCTACGACGGTGCCAGCGAGTCGCTCGGGCCCGACGGAGAGGGAGGGGATGTGGATTTCGACCTGATTCGCGAGTCTGGCAGGGTCAACGGCGGTATCCAGATCATCGGACCGCCGCCGTTTACCGACACTTCGACCTGAGACCAACTCAGCAGCCCTCAACCACTCCGGTTTGAGAAAACAAATTACTTGTCGTGCTCTTGACCGGGACGTATCGGACCCTTAGAGTACTGATATATGAGTTATATGTCACACCTCGCTGACCCCGACTCCAGGTTTGAGCTCGATGGATCGGCGGGGGCCCGGGAATCCCGGACAGCAGTGATACATGACGACGCCGAAAACAGTTCGCGAATTCTGCGTGACATATCGGTTGGCATCGAGCCACTCGGCATCGTCCACCGGCGGCTAAGGGCTGCGGCTGTCCGGCCGTCTATGAAACGGCGCTCTGGTGCCGTCAGCGGTCTGCGCTGAAGCCAGAAGGGAACAAACCTCAATGATCCATCCGACCAGGACGACGGCCTCCGTCGACACCTCCATATCAAAAGAGACCAGCTCCAAGTTCAAACGCCTCTTCATGGTGCGGCTTGTCGCTGTCTTCATCGGTGGAATGTTCCTTGACGGCTACATCCTCGGAATCATCGGCCCCATCACCGGACCCATGCGGTCAGAGCTTCAGCTCGACGCACTATCTCTGGGCATGATCGCTGCGGGTCCACTGGTTGGTATCTTCGTCGGCTCCCCGCTGGCCGGCTGGGCTACTGACAAGTTCGGACGTAAGCCCATGTTTCTCGTGGACATGGGCCTGTTCCTGGTCGCCTCAGGGGCCCAGTTCTTCGTAACCTCCGGAGACGGGGCCGTGATCCAGCTGGCCGCCATCCGGTTCTTCATGGGCGTCGCGATCGGCGGCGAGTACTCAATCGGTGGGCCATTGCTATCAGAGTTCTCCCCTCCAAAACTCCGCGGGCGATTGCTCGGGCTGACTCTGATCGCTTGGTACGTCGGTTTCATGGTGGCATTCATCATCGGCACGCTCCTGCACGACGCCTGCACCCCATGGCGCCTCGTAATCGGCACGAGCACGATACTGGCATTCGTCCTGTTCCTCGCCCGTTTGGGCCTCCCCGAATCGCCGAGCTGGCTCATTACGAAGGGACGGCATGAGGAAGCACTAGCGATTGCACGCCGATACGTCGAATCGCCCCAGATGCACAAGAGCATCACCGAGGAGATGGATCTGAGGATGATCCAGGAGGCCCAGGCCGCGCAGAGTAGGACCAAAATCAAGGGCGCCTCCTTTGGAATGCTGTTCTCGAGGCAGTACTGGCGCACCACCCTCTTCACCTCAGGTTTTTGGTTCTGCGCGGTCACTCCGTACTTCGCGATCGCGACCTTCGCCGACGAAGTGCTCAAGCAATTCGGCTTCGGCGGCGGCTGGGCCGGTGGAGTCGGCCTGTCCGCACTGGCGGCCGCGGGTGTTGTCGCCACCGTACTTCTGATTGACAAGCTCGGCCGCCGAATCCTCACCGTGCCCGGGCAGTGGCTTTGCGCGGGCATCCTGCTAATCATCGGAGTCTGGGCGGACGCACCAGCGATCTTGGTGCTCGTCCTGTTTCTCGCATTCTCCTTCTTCAATGCCGGCTACACCACCATGACCCAGGTCTATCCGGCCGAGGTATTCCCCGGCCACCTGCGCGGCATCGGCATGGGCTTCGCCGCGGCCTTCAGCCGCGTCGGAGCCGCACTCGGCACCTTCGCCCTGCCATGGGCGATCAGCAACATCGGTATGGGCCCAAGCATGGTCGTAGCCGCCGGCGTAGCACTACTCGGCGCAGTCCTCTCACAATGGCTCGCGCCTGAGACGAAGGGGCGCACCCTCGCCGAGATCTCAGCAAACTTCTCCCACTAACACCGGGATGGCACGGTGACTTCCAGTCAGAGCCGAGAGCCATCATCCTGCCCTGGTTGCGGAAGGCGTCGCCTAAAGCGCTATGACGTCCGGATACGCAGTTAGGATCTTCTGAAGCGTCACAGTTTCTTCCCGCCACTTCAGTTCTTCCCACTACTTCAGGAGATGGCGGACTGACTTCAGGAGAGGGCGGCCGGCGCCAACCACGTTAAAGAAGAAAAGCACCAGTTCCGAAGAACTGATGCTTCCCAGTGGTGGCTCCGACCGGCGTCGATCCGGTGACCTTTCGATTTTCAGTCGAACGCTCTACCAACTGAGCTACAGAGCCTAGGTGACATGTCACCTTGAGAACCGAATTACTTCGGCGCTCAGAGCGACCCTGACGGGACTTGAACCCGCGACCTCCGCCGTGACAGGGCGGCGCGCTAACCAACTGCGCTACAGGGCCTTGCGTTTGCAGTATCTCTACCGCGTTTTTTTCAAGGCTTCTAGCTTACCAGACTTTATTCATCCGGTTTACCACTTCCTTGCGTACCCCCAACGGGATTCGAACCCGTGCCGCCGCCGTGAAAGGGCGGTGTCCTAGGCCGCTAGACGATGGGGGCCTGAACTCAATTCGGATTTCGCAAAGAAAAGGGACGCTTTACGCGTTCTTTCCGTGTCTCGCTCGTCCGAACTGGACTCTAAAACTTTAGAGCATAGATGGCGATATTCCCAAATCGAGGGTTGCGTAGTGTCCCGGGCCACAGAAGCGATGGCCGCCGAGGGGCGGGATCTCAAGGGAAGAAGCACCCAAAGGGTCGAGAGGCCACCCCTCAGCGGGCGTCCAGGAGGCCAGCACTGAACATTGGCAGGATCTTGTCCTGACGCGTCCGAAAACCGCCAGCCGCCCCGGCTGCATGCCGGATAGATTTGCCCTATGACAACCACCACCCCGGCCGAACCCGGCCACCCCTCCCCGGACTCGTCCCCGCGCACCACCCCCGCGCCGGGAGCAGCCATCAGCAAACTCGGCATCGCCGCCGTCATCATCACGGTGGTCCTGTGGGCTTCGGCCTTCGTGGGCATCCGTGCAGTGGGCCCAAGCTTCTCCCCCGGTTCCTTGACGCTCGGACGGTTGGCGGTTGCCGCCGTCGTGCTTGGAATCGTGGTGCTGCCAACGTTGAAGGTCTGGCCGAGCGGACGGGAATGGCTACCGATCGTGGCCTACGGAGTGATGTGGTTCGGCGGCTACAACGTGGCGCTGAACGCCGCGGAACACATGCTCGACGCCGGCACCAGCGCCATGCTGATCAACGTCTCCCCGATCCTCATCGCCATTCTTGCCGGAATCTTCCTCAAGGAGGGCTTCCCGCGCTGGCTGCTGATCGGCAGCGGTGTGGCCTTCTGCGGCGTCGCAATGATTGCGTTGGGTTCCGGACAGCGCTCGACGGCGGACGTGGCCGGTGTGCTGTTGTGCTTGCTTGCCGCTGTGCTCGCCTCGGTGAGCGCGATTTTGCAGAAACCCGTGCTCCGGAAGTTCTCGGCAGGGCAGGCGACCTGGTTCGGCATCATGGTGGGCGCGATCTGCTGCCTGCCATGGACGGGGCAGCTGATCTCCGAAGTCCAGGCGGCGCCGCTCCCCGCGACACTGGGACTGGTGTATTTGGGCATCTTCCCCACGGCCATCGCTTTCACCACGTGGGCGTATGCGCTATCCCTGATCTCGGCCGGAAAGCTGGCCGCCACCACATACCTTGTCCCGGGCACCACCATTTTGATTTCGTGGGCTGTCCTCCAAGAGGTGCCCACCATTTGGGGATTGATCGGCGGCGTAATCTGCCTGATCGGCGTCGGATTGACACGGCGCCGGACCCGCCAGCCCCGCAGCTAGCGGGCCATGCCCATCAGGAGTTCGCGGTGCGTGGGCGGGTTGGCACCTGACCGGCCCACGGCAATGGAAGCAGCCATGGAGGCAATGGTACCGATCCGTTCCATCACGGTTGGCGCAAGTCCGTCACTGCCACGCAGCAGCAGCCCCATGATGAGAGCTGCCATGTAGGAGTCGCCGGCGCCGATGGTGTCCGCCACAGTCGCCGGGACGGCCGGGACATTGAGCTGTATGTGCCGGGTGGCCATGAGCGAGCCCTTGACCCCCTGGGTCACCACAACAAGCCCCGTACCAAGGGACAGTAGGTGGTTCGCCGTGTCCTCAAGGTCCTTGCCCGGGTAGAGCCAACGGGCGTCGGTGCCGCTGAGTTTGACCACGTCCGTCAGGGGCACTATTTCCTCGAACAGTGAAAGTGCCTCGTGCTGACTTCCCAGAAGATCGGGGCGGATGTTGGGGTCGTACGTGACCATGCATCCGCCCTGGGCCTGCTCCAGTAAGCTCCGGACAACGCTCGCACCGGGCTCCAGGAACGTGGCAATGGAGCCGGTGTGCAGGATTCTTGGCGCATAGGGCAACGCGAGCGGAGCCAGGGACCAGTAGATGTCGAAGGTGTAATCTGCGGAACCGTTGGCGGCTATCCGGGCTGTGGCCGTCGCGGTCTTGCCTGCCGACATGGATCCGGGCAACAGCACCACGCCTGCCCGTTGTAAGTGCGCAGCGATGGCATCACCCCGCTCGTCACGGCCGATCGCTGTCAGCAGGCCCGTTTTCACGTCCAACAGGCCAAGGCCGTAGGAGACATTTGCCGGCGAACCGCCGGGGTACTCCTTCTGCCCGTCCGCAGACTGGACGATGTCGATCAATGCCTCACCCACAACGACGACATCGAGGGGCTCAGGTGCGAGGGAAGCGGTGCCGGTCATGCGGTTCCTGTGTCTGTCGAAAAGGAGGATTGAGTTCAGTATCTCCCATCACACACGGAGCCATTGCTGCGTTCGCCGACTAAAGTCGAATCATGCCCGTGAATCTTCCTCCCGGCCTTCCAATCGTTCCCGACGGCGAGCGCCCTTCCTCGCCGCTACGGGAACGGAACGCGGTGCACAGTCCTGTCGAAAACAGGCCTGCTGATGAGGCCTATGTTTCAGGGCCTTACGAGATGTCACCCGAAGACTTTGAGGAAGCCGTCAGTGATGCCCTGCAGCTGATCCCGCCCAAAGCGGCCAGTGCCATGGACAACGTTGCGATCTTCATCGAGGACGACTACACCCCACAGCCCGGAGAAGATCCGGACACCGTGTTGTTGGGGCTCTACGAGGGAGTTCCGCTGACCGAACGCGACTCCTGGTGGGAGGCAGGCTCCCTCCCGGACCGGATCACGATCTTTCGTCAACCCATCCTTAACATCTGCAGCACCCGTCAAGAAGTCATCGATGAAGTGGCCATAACGGTGGTGCACGAGATCGCGCACCACTTCGGAATAGGCGACGACCGCTTGCATGAACTCGGCTGGGGCTAGCCTTATAGGCATGGGGCACGACCACAACCACTCCCACGGAGTCACAGCAACCGGCAAGCACCGGAAGCGGCTTATCGCCGTCCTGGCCATCACCTTAGGGGTGGTGGGCATCCAGGTGGTCGGCGCCGTCGTCTCCGGGTCCTTGGCGCTGCTGGCTGATGCCGGCCACATGCTTTCTGACGCGGCAGGGGTGTTCATCGCCCTGATGGCGGCGTGGATTGCTACCCGTCCGCCGAGCGACCAAAGAACGTACGGCTATCAAAGGGCCGAGGTGCTGGCCGCGCTGGCCAATGCTTTGATCCTGATTGTGATCGCCGTGGTGATCATGATCGAGGCCATTCGCCGATTCGGCGAACCCTCCGAAATCCAAACGGACGTCATGCTATGGGCCGCCATCCTGGGCGCGATAGCCAACCTCATTTCCTTGTTGATCCTCCAGGGAGCGCAGAAGGAAAGCCTCAATGTTCGAGGTGCCTACCTGGAAGTCCTTGGCGACCTACTGGGCTCCATCGCGGTCATCGTGGCGGCCGTGGTGATCATGACCACGGACTTCAGTGCTGCTGACCCGCTGGCGTCCGTACTGATTGCCCTGATGATCATTCCCCGGGCCTGGCATCTGCTGCGCGACGTTGTGGATGTCCTTCTGGAAGCCACGCCCAAGGGTGTTGATGTGAACATGATCCGGGAACACATCATTGCCGTGGACGGCGTGGTGGATGCTCATGACATTCACATCTGGACCATCACTTCCGGCGTTCCCGTGTTCTCTGCCCATGTGGTGGTGGAGGATGAGGTCCTCAACGCTACGGGGGCGGACAGCATCCTTGATCAGCTGGGCTCTTGCCTGGGCCGGCACTTCGACACCGAGCACTGTACTTTCCAGTTGGAGCCAGTGAGCCACTCCGAGCACGAATCCCACCAGCACGCCTGACCTTTTTCAGGGATTAGGGCCTTCTTTCAGCCTTAAGTGTTTTCCGTGCTGACCGTCCCGGCCGCGCCGTCCACCGTGATGTGCTGGCCTGTGCTGATGCGCGAGGTGGCATCCGGGACGCCTACCACCGCAGGTATGCCGTACTCACGGGCCACTACGGCGCCGTGGGAGTTGGGTCCGCCCATCTCCATGACCAGTCCCCCGGCGGTGAGAAACAGCGGCGTCCAGCCAGGGTCCGTTGATGGCGCCACAAGGATTTCCCCGGGTTCCAAGTGGGCGCCAACCGGATCCATGATGACCCGCGCAGGTGCAGACACCAGACCCGCCGACGCCGGACTGCCGGACAAAGTGCCAGGGCGCTGTTTGCCTCCGCTCGCACCGGCCGTAGCCTCGGGTTCTGTCCCATCAGACAACAAGACTCTGGGAATGTGCCTGCGGCGGAGTTCCTGTTCATAGGCCGCACGGCGCTCAGTGATCACGCCACGCAGGTCATCCCCTGCCAAGGCGATCTCGACGTCGCCGAGGTCCAGAAAGAAGACGTCCTCAGCATTCTCGATCCGATGTGCTGCCGCAAGCTCGCTACCGATCAGGAGCAACTGCTCCCTTGCGGCCGACAGCCCCAAGACAAGGTTGTACTTGGGCAACTCCCGCAAACCGGCGAATCGGCGTGTTCGGTCCAAAGCAATTTTTACCACCACCTTGTGCAACGGACTCTTCGCCCTGGCGCGGGCCACGAAGCGGGCAACTTGTTCGTCGGCGTCGCGGGCAGCCCGGATGAACTGTTGATCCGGGGCCTCCGCACCATCGGCGAGACGCAAATAGTTGGCCACAACACCGAGTATGTGCGTAGGGTCATCGGACCAGCGGGGCATTCCGACGTCGATCTCGGCGACGGCTCTGTGTCCATACGAACGCAGAAACTCTTCCATGCCGGACTGAGCAATCGGCGGAAGGTTGGCCGCCCGATACTGCTTCATCAGCTCAGCTGCCGTTTGGCCAGCCATGGAGGCAACGGCGCCGGGATCTTTGCGTATCTTGGAGGCGAGCCGCCACAGCGCCAGGTCCATCTCCGTGGTGACGTTGTTGGGTAGGCCGCGGATCACGGTTTGGAGTTCATCGAAGGGTGCTTGATCGCCCAGGAGACGCCTCACCAGCGCCAGCATCGCGAATCCGAGGGCAGGAAGTGGGAGCACCTGCGGCACTGTGGCGAAGACTTCCTCGCCCAGGATTCTCTGGACGTGGCCGAGCCGCTGATGGGACGTTGCTTCCCTCGGCACAGCAAGGGCTTGATGCAGTTCCGTTGAGAGCGCCTCAACACGTTTCATGGACGCAGTAGGGCGGAACAGGGCACGGACGAGTGACCGGGGAACGCGGTATTTGGCTGCAACGGGTCCCACGTGCCGAATCAGCTTCAGGGGCGTTTTGGTGGTCACGGTGAAGCGGGGATCATCAAAGAGCCCCCGCATGAGTGTGGCTGAGCGGGCCTCCATGACATCGAAAACCCGCGGAACGATTGCCCGTCCGACCCTGCTCCGCAGCACCGCTGTGAGATCGAAAAAGATACGCTGGCCGGCCTCGTAATACGGTGGAGGACCGGACCGGGGATCGGGTACATCGAAGGCAGCAGTCCTGGCGACGCATGAAGCGATGAGGCGGATACCGGCCAAACCCATGGGCGTCAACGGCCGGGTGAGGCCCTGCGCGAGGCTGAAGTTCAAGAACGCGTGTTCGCCCGATGAAGCGGGCTTTCGCGTGGTTTGCGGGTAGAGCGTAGTGATGGGCCGGGCTTGGGTGAGCCATAGTTTTCCTGCGGCGTCGATGGCCCATTCAGTATCCTGCGGGGCGCCGTAGTGCCTCTGGACCTCCCGGCCCAAGGTGGCGAGCGCCAAGACCTGATCGTTGCTGAGACAGGGCTGTGGAGCCGGATCATCGGGCAAGGTCCGGTGGCGCCGCTCAAGACGTTCCGTCCCACCGCCTGGAACGGCCCGGATCTCCAGCTGCCTGTCCCCCAGGGCCCTGGACACAATGTCACCCCGCAGCGTGTCCACAACGTAGTGGTCCGGATTTACGGCTCCGGAAACCACAGCCTCGCCCAAGCCGGGGCTGGCATCGATGACGGTCTCGTGGCGATTCCCCGTCACAGGGTTGGCAGTAAACATGACGCCGGCGGTAGCGGAGTCCACCATTTCCTGGACCACCACGGCCAAGGCCACGGTTTCATGATCAATTCCGTTGGTGGTCCTGTAGGACACGGCACGATCTGTCCAAAGCGACGCCCAGCAGCGGCTTACTGCCTCCAGGACCGCGTCCACTCCAACGACGTTCAGGAAGGTGTCCTGTTGTCCGGCGAAGCTCGCGAACGGCAAGTCCTCGGCAGTTGCCGAGGACCTGACAGCCACGGGAACGTTGTCCCCAAGTTCTTCGTAGGCTGACCTCACGGCTTCCGCGATCCCGGGCGGCACCCCGGCGTCGAGCACCAAAGACCGGGCACGGCTGGCGAGCTCATTGAGCTGATCCAAGCCCGCGGCGTACAAGCTTGCGGTCTGCCAACCTACGTCCGGGCCGGAGGCATCCAACCCGGACGCGCTCGACTCTTTCAAAGCGGCGAGGACATCCTCCCAGCCGGTGGTCACGAGGGCGCGTCGGTATGCGGCTGTTGTGAGGCAGAAGCCGGGTGGTACGGGCAGCCCTGCACTGGCCAACTCGCCCAGATTAGCTGCCTTTCCACCGACCTCCGGAAGCATGGCTCCCCTAATTTCGGCGATGTCCATGACAAACACTGGAACGGAATTGCCGATTCCAGCGCCGCGATCCTCTGACGGCTCCCCCGGCTGCTTCCTCTGCATGGACGTAGTAGGCAGACTCAGACAGCGCCGAGCATAGGCCCGAACTTTTGACGGTCAGCCAGCCGCGGATCCTCCCGGTCCGGAACAACCAGCACAGGGCCCTTGGCATGGTGCAGGACTCCGTCTGAAGTTGAACCCAACAGCATCCCTGCGAATCCGCCGCGGCCCCGCGTGCCCAGAACCACCAGCTCGACGCTCCGGCTTGTTTCCACCAGAACATCAACCGGCGAGCCATCACGGAGATCCGTTTCAATGGCCAACGAAGGGAAATGGCTTCTGAGCCACGCAACACCCGCATCAAGCTGAACCGTGATATCGGCAAACAGTGCATCACGGTCCAAGGGCGCCGGAACCCATGCCAAGGAACCGCTGTATTGCGGAACGGCGCAGATAACGCGGAGCTTCGCTCCCATGCGCTGAGCTTCCTCGGCGGCTTCGAGCACGGCGACGCGTGCCTGTTCGGAGCCGTCGACGCCTACGGCAACAACGTTTTCCACCTTTCGCGGTCCCCTCTTGGCGTGCTCTGCCTTAATGTGCTTGTCCTCGGTGTTCTCGCCCAGACGGTCGGCGCAATAGAGCGGAACCGTCACAGTGGGGCATTTAGCGTGTGCGGGCAAGGCACTGCTCACCGAGCCAAGTAGACGCCCTACGAAACCACCGCGTCCCCGGCTGCCGAAGACAAGCAGCGCGGCCTCCTCGGAAAGGTCCAACAGGACACCGGCTGCGTCACCGTTCTCCACTGAAGCATCAACATCGATGGCATATCCGGAGACCTTATCCAGCGCCTGGCGAACGATCGCATCAGCGCCCTCGCGGATTACGGAATCGTCAACTGTTGCATAGCCACCGTCCAAGCCGGAGGCTGCGAAAATGGGCACAGAGTAAGCCGTGACAATGTGCAGGGGAAGTTGACGGCGCTCCGCCTCCCGGGCGGCCCACACCAAAGCACACCGACCATGCTCTGAACCGTCCACTCCGACGACGATGCCACCCGGTTCCACAACCTGGTCCTGGCCGTCTTGTGGCTCTTCATTGTGTCTGCCGTGCTGGTCCATGGGGGCCTGCCTCTCCACCTACTGCTTGATGTTCCGGCTATTCTGCCAGAGGTTCCATGTGTGGAACTCCCTGACTGTTTCATTGTCAATGGCCGGGACAGGAGAAACTCGGAAATTCCTCCTCCCAAGGCTCACTATTGTCGGTCAGCAGTGGCGAATCAAGACGACATTGGGCTATGTGCATAACGGTCAGGGCTCGGTTCCAGTCCGTCCAGATTGCGCTCCCAACGAACAGGCAAAACGCGCCGCCGAAGAGGCTATCCATGGCCGAAAAAGTTCGGTAGTGTTCGAGTCACCGAATGGCCGGCGCACGTGTCTCACAACACACGATCCGGTCATTTATTTGCGGCCGCTTGGGGAACTCGGACGCGATCCCACGCGATGCCGTTAGGCACACACCGTCAAGGAGGAACCAAGCAGTGTCACTCACGCCTGATTCCGGCACGGAACGCACCACCACCGTGGTCATTGGAGCCGGCCTGTCCGGCTTGGCAGTTGCCAGCGAACTCAGCCGCTACGGCGTGGGTTCGATCGTCGTGGACGGGTTTGGCGCACTGTCCACCGCAGGACCGTCTGTCCATACAGGCATGCTGAAACGCACCGACACCGCAGATCCCGCAGTAATGCAGGAGCGTAACGAAATCCTCCGTCACCTGCGGAACTACGCCGCCAACCATCATCTGGACGTCCGCACCACTACTCGTGCTGTCCGCCTTGATTTCCTGGGCACAGACCCCTCCCGGCAAATCGGATACGGTTTAGCCGCCAGCATGACCACAGCTGGCCTGCGGACCGGCCTCCACGCATCCGGTCCCCTTGAATCAAATCCCCGCCAGTGGGCGGTCCACACAGCCCAGGGCGTCCTCCTGGCAGACCACGTAGTAGTGACACGGTGCGCCCATAGCCAGCTACGGCGGATGCTTGCCGAACTTGGCATAGCAGTCGGCCAGAATCTTGCCGCGGCCATGCGGGCAGTGGGAATGCACCTGGTGGGCGTCGGAGACCTCATCACCCCATCCCCGAAGGAAGTGCTACGGCAAGCCAAGGCAGTGGGCCAGGCCATTTCTTCAAAGGTTGCCCTGCCACCGGGTCCCGGCATCGCCATCGCCTAGCAGCAGGTTCCGGCAGCAGACGCGCCCCGCCACCCCGCAGGCCGCCCAATCCGCCGTCGCACGCCATGCACTGAACTTTTCCGAACAGAACTTAACGCCAAAGGCCGGCACCCTCGAAGACATAAGTCTTCAAAGGTGCCGGCCTTTGAACTGAAGCGTGAGGCTTTATGCGCCAGCGCGTACGTAGGTCAGGGGACCCGTTGCGGTCAACCAGCTGATCGGGTGGATGCCCGTCTGGTTGCCGTTGATGCCACCGCTGATGGCCTGGCCGTTGCCGATGTAGATAGCAACGTGGCCGGACTGGACGATCATGTCACCGGGCTGGGGATCGCTGACTACCTTGCCGTAGTTCATGAACTGCATGGGGCCGAGGTCGCCTACCGGGATGCCTGCGGAGCCAAGGGCCTTTTCGACCATGGCGGTGCAGTCCTGGAAGATACCGATCTGTGCGTAAGCCGAAGCAACCATGGCTGCGTTGACGCCGCCAGCGGCGGGAGCAGCAGCTACAGGAGCGGCGGCAACCGGTGCGGGTGCGGCAGCCACAGGAGCAGCAGCGACTGCAGACTGGGCGGCAACCGGGGCTGTTGCAGCGGTGGTGACGGCTGCCTTCTGAACTACGGGAGCCTCAACAACGGGGGCCGGCTTTTCGATGACCGGGGCTGCTACGGATGCAACAGCAGGACGCTCGAAGTTGACGGTCGCCGTCGAAAGGGCGGTAACAACCTTGGTGGGTGCCTCGGAAACGGTCTCAGCGACCGTTGCGGGGCTGGAATCGCGCTGAACCGGGGTCTCAGCTGCGTGAGCAGCAATGGAACCGGTCAAAACGAGGCCCGAGGCTGCTGCGATAACAGCTGCCTGACGGCCAGCACCTGAAGCGTTGCTGGCGACTGCCTTCGAGATGGAGATGAACGGATTAGGACGTACGCTGTCCGCCTTACGACGGCCGCGAAGAATGCGTGAAGACATGAAAGAGCCTCTCCCGATGCCTGCGAGGTTAGCTGTCGGATTCGGATGGGAGTCACCCGGCCACTATCCCCCGCTCTAAAGCGGAAGCTTCGTGACTTCACCCCAAGGCGCGCTCGAAAGCGGCCTAAATTGGGTTCCCCGTCTCTGCCGTAGGTTTGTCTGCGAACGGATTCCGGACTGCGGCAGAGCTAGGCAATCAGGCCGGAAGTGCCCGCTACGTGGAACAGGCACAGGTACTACCGTACGCGATGATTCCCCCGAAGTCACATTTAAGTAACGGGAAGTGGGGTTCTGGCGTGTCGCGGTAACCGATTCGAGATATTCGCAGCTACGTAGAAAACCGCGCTATTCCGCGGGAGCATCGCCATCAGAGTCGTTGGACGCCGCCAATTTTCTCCGCGCGGTAACGGCGAGATAAACAACGAGACCCACGGCCACCACCGCCAGCCCCACGATGCTCCAGGGGAAAGGCTGGGAGGCGTCCGCGGCCGGCTCATTGTTGCCCGCCGTTCCGGGCGCGGCAGTGCCCGCGGTGGGTACCGCAGCTGACGAAGCCGATGCCGCTGGTGAGGCACCTGCCATACCACCGGTCGTCGTCGTGCTTCCTGCGGCCGCCGTGAACGTGAAGGTGCCCTCGATGGGGTGCGAATCGGAGCTGACCACGCGCCATACCACCGTAAATTCGCCGGCGGGGGCGCCATCGCGAAGCTTCTGAACGGCCTGGTTGTCGATGATTTCCACCGGACCGTCCGCCCAGTTCTCGCCGCCGGCGGTCACAGTGACACCGGAACCGATCGCCAGCGGGCGGTTGTTGAATGTAATGGAGACCGACGCCGGGACTTCCGCCACGCTGGCACCGTTCGCTGGCGCGGTTGATTCGGCGACGTCGTGCGCGGACGCCGGCGCCGCGGAAAACAGCAGTGCGGAAGCAAAGGCAAGAGCAGCAACGACGGCGGCCAGAAGCGGGCGGATGGTACGCATGGGGCGGTTTCTCCTAGTGTTGGCTTCCTTACAGACTAGGCGAATCGTTCGGAGGGCCTGCACCGGACAACATAGGATTTGAGAGCAAACTCCCCTCGATCCCCGGAGACCTTCATGCTGAAACAAGGTTCTGCAGTCGACCGCTACTTCAAGATCTCCGAACGTGGATCCACATATTCGCGGGAAATCCGTGGCGGCTTCGCGACCTTCTTCGCCATGAGCTACATCGTGGTGCTGAATCCACTGATCCTCTCCGGACCCGACTCAAGTGGCGCGTCGCTGGGCTTCACCGCCGTGGCAGCCACCACGGCGTTCGTTGCCGGCATCCTCACCATCCTCATGGGCGCCTGGGCAAAGCACCCCTTCGCTGTGGCTACAGGACTGGGCGTCAACGCGTTCGTGGCTGTTACGGTCGCATCGCACCCCGGACTGACGTGGCCGGACATGATGGGGCTCGTGGTGCTTTCGGGCGTCACCATGCTCATCCTGGTCCTGACCGGTTTCCGGACTGCCGTGTTCAAGGCGGTGCCGGAGGCCCTCAAGACCGCGATCGTTGTGGGTATTGGCCTCTTTATCGCCCTGATTGGCCTGGTCAACGCAGGTTTCGTGCGCCGCATCCCCGACGCCGCCGGAACCACCGTTCCGCTCGGTTTGGGCGTGGACGGCAAGCTCCTGGGCTGGCCTACGCTGGTGTTCGCAGTGGGCCTGATCCTGACCATCGCCTTGGTGGTCCGCAAGGTGCGTGGCGCCATCTTGATCGGCATCGTGGTTTCCACCGCCCTGGCCGCAATTCTCGAATTCACACTCCATATTGGCCCGAGCTTTGACGGCACCAACGTCAACCCCCGCGGCTGGTCCCTGGTGGCCCCCACACTCACCGAATGGGGCGCCCCGGACCTGTCTCTGCTCGGCAAGGCCAATCCGTTCGGCGCCTTTGAGCACCTCGGTTTCATCGCTGCAGCTTTGCTGGCGTTCGTGATCCTCCTCAGCATCTTCTTCGACGCCATGGGCACCATGGTGGGCCTGGCCAACGAGGCCGGGACCGTGGATGAGGACGGGAACATCCCCAACGTGGATCGCGTCCTGCAGGTGGATGCCCTCGGAGCGATCGTGGGCGGCGGGGCATCTGTTTCCTCCAACCAGATCTTTGTGGAGTCCGGCGCAGGAATCGGCGAAGGCGCACGGACCGGGCTCGCCTCGATCGTCACCGGCGTGCTCTTCCTGGTGGCCATGTTCTTCACTCCGCTCATCAACCTGGTTCCGTTCGAGGCAGTGGCTCCGGCGTTGGTGGTTGTGGGCTTCATGATGGTCTCCCAGGTAGGCAAGATCGACTGGCAGGACTGGGGCGTCGGAATTCCCGCGTTCCTGACCATCGCCCTCATGCCATTCACGTACTCGATTGCCAACGGCCTCGGCGCCGGCTTCATCTCCTTCGTCCTGATCCGCACCTTCCAGGGCCGCGCCCGCGAAGTCCACCCCCTGATGTGGGCCGTGGCGGCCGCGTTCCTGCTGTTCTTTGGCATTGGAACCGTGGAAGAGTTGCTCGGGGTCAAGTAGAGGGGTGTCAGTCCGGGATTTCAGACACTCGCCGGGAGGAATGGCTGGTTTTTGGGTCCCGCGTCAGGTGTGCTGGAAGCATGGAAACCAGCCCCTTCACCGTAGATGTCTCCCCCACTCCGTGGACCGGTCGTTTTGACGGCGAGGGCAAGGAACATCGCCGTTGGTGGCAGGCTGTAGCACCCCACACCGTGTCCGGCGCCGCAGCAGCCTCGCGTCCCGCCGTCGTGCTTGGTTTCTGCAGCGACGCCGGTGTTCTGCGCAACAAGGGCCGCGTGGGTGCCGCCGCAGCACCTGCCGCCATCCGTTCGGCGCTGGGTCCACTGGCTTTCCATCTTGCCCGTGACGTGTTCGACGCCGGTGATGTGGTTGTGGAGGACGACTCACTGGAGTCGGGCCAAGAGCGCGCCGGCCTCGCAATTTCCGGACTGCTCGACGCCGGCAACCTCATCGTCGTGTTGGGCGGCGGCCACGAGACCGCGTTTGCCAGCTACCTTGGTGTTGCCGGTTCCGACGCCGTTCGCGGCAAGCGACTGGGTGTGCTGAACCTGGACGCCCACTTTGACCTCCGCGACGAGCCGGTTCCAAGCTCGGGCACGCCGTTCCTGCAGATGGCCAAGGCGGAAGAGGCCGCGGGACGCGAACTGCAGTACGCCGTCGTCGGAATTTCGGAGCCCAACAACACACAAACACTCTTCAACACGGCCCGGCGTTTGGGCGTGAAGTACCTCCTTGATGAACTGTGCACTCCCGAAGCAGCAGAGGTGTTCGTTGCCGATTTCCTGGCCGGCGTGGATGTGCTGTACCTGACCATCGACCTGGACGTGATGCCGGCGTCGGTGGCACCCGGAGTGAGCGCCCCGGCCGCTTATGGCGTGCCGTTGCCGGTCATCAGCGCAATCTGCCGGCAAGTGGCCGCGAGCGGCAAGTTGCTGCACTTGGACGTGGCCGAGCTGAATCCGGAGTTCGACATCGATAATCGAACCGCGAAAGTTGCAGCGCGACTGATCAACACGTTGCTCGCTTAGTTGGCTCTAACTGGATTAGTCCCGTTTAGCTGGGCCTGTTCCCGGGAACTTCCTCCGCATAGCCTGTGTGGAGGAGAGGATGACGATGCGTGCAGCGCCTGTGCAGGACAAGTGGGCGTGGGTCACCGGGCTGGTGGCGGTGGCCTTGGGCTTGGCGGCGCACTTGGTGGCCGGCGGCAGCGCACCTGCCATACCCGTGCTCCTGGCTTTCGCCGCGCTGGGCTGTTTGGCGGCCCAACTGATTGCCCGATGGGTCCATGGGCCCTTGTTGCTGCTGCTTCTTTCCGGAGTGACACAGCAGTTGCTGCACTTCGGGTTCGACGCTTTTGGAGGGTACTTCCCGGGCAATGGCTTTCTGGATCACTTGCACGGAAGCCAGGCCACTTTGGATACGCCGGCCGACGGTAGCCCGGATAAGGCAGCGGCCCCGAGCGGCGGTTCGGTTCACCTCATGCTCTACACCCACATGGCAGCGGCCATTCTCACGCTGCTGGTGGCATGGGGAGTTTCCAAAGTGGCGGGGACGCGTTCCAAGCGCCGTGCTGACGCGGATCTTGCGCAGGGGGGCACGTAACCCGTCATTGGAGGCAACCCGGCGCAACCTTTACGTAGCCCGGCGACACCACGCCGTAGCTCAGTGACACCCTGAGTAGCCCTGCGAAAGGCAGGGACACCAACTTTGGCAGGCCCGAGAAAGGCTCCTAGTGTCGTTTGCACGTGGTGTACCCAAGAGGCCAGGGAGCTGCCTGCAAAGCAGCGTACGCGGGTTCGAATCCCGCCACCACGTCCATGGGATCCAGGCCCCGGAACCCCTTCGCGGGCACGCAGCCGCGCCTCCCGATACGGCTCATTCTTGAGACCCAGGTCACGCGCGTGCCGGTCATCTTACATATTTTCAGGACCGCCGACTATGATTGACGGGTCGCCCTCGCATGCGGCACGTAATAGGAGGCCCCCCAATGACCCCTGCAATGGTTGCAGAACGCGAAATCCGTCTGTCTTTTTCCAAGGCAGACGAAATCCACGACGGACTCGACCGCGCCGTGGATGCCCTGATCGAAAGCGCAGCAGCTGACGCTAACTGCGGCATTTTGGTGACCCGGCACGAGCCCGGCACCTACACCGTGGCTCTGGACGAATCCGTTCCCTTCGGTCAGACCCGCGAAGTCCTCGCTGCCTGATACCCCAACGCATTCGGCAGCGACGCAAAAACCGGGGCCCGTTCCTTTCCGCATCTACTACCCGCGGAAGGGAACGAGCCCCGGTTTCTGTTTAACAAGTACCTCTGCCCAACCCGGCCTATGCCCGGCGGAGAGTCACGCCGTCGGACTTCATAAACAGTTCCTTGCCTTCTTCGGTCACGCCTGGCCCGGAGTGCTCAAGCCACACCACGTTTCCGCTGCCGGAAACTTCTTCGATCAGGCCGGCGGCGATCACGTGGGCGTATTTGACCACTTCCACCCGCTCGCCAACTTTCAGCGTCTTCCAGTCGGTAACCGTAGCCGTGTGAGCGCTTCGCCTGGACAGGACTGCTCCGCGTGCCTTCATTGAACTTCTACCCCTTTGTGGATGTTCTCTGTTGTGTATTGAGTTGTTGGAACGTTTGACCGTCAAGCCCACAACACCGTTGTTGTGGACGTGACGTACACCATAAGTTTTACTACATTTACCACGCCCCGGTGATTGCGTTGCGAACAAAGACCGGGGCGTGACAAATTTGCCCATCAAATGAGCGTTTTATTCGACGTCAGGCTAAAAGCCCGACGGCGGATTCGGCGGCCGCACGGACCGCGCCGGAGCCAACCAAACGGTCAGCCGCTTCCAGTTCCGGCGACAGGAACCGGTCAGCGCCCGGGCCCTGAACCACTTCGCGAAGCACCTCAAGCACTGCCGTACCGGCGGGACCCGGGGTGAGTTCGCCGTCGGACATTTGCGTCCGCATGTCAATAGCGCGGGCGCTGGTGACAAGCTCGACGGCGAGCACGCGGCGAAGGTTCTCCACGGCCTTGCGCAGCTTCCGGGCAGCGTGCCAGCCCATGGATACGTGATCTTCCTGCATGGCGGAGCTCGGGATGGAGTCCACCGACGCGGGGACGGCCAGGCGCTTGTTGTCCGAGACAAGGCCGGCCTGCGTGTACTGGGCGATCATGAGGCCGGAATCGACGCCCGGGTCTCCCGCGAGGAAAGCCGGAAGTCCGTGCGAGCGTGCGGGATCGAGCATGCGATCCGTGCGTCGCTCGGCGATTGAGCTGAGGTCCGCCACCGCAATGGCCAGGAAGTCCAGGACGTAGGCCACCGGGGCGCCGTGGAAGTTGCCGTTGGACGTGACGCGGCCGTCCGGGAGGACCACCGGGTTGTCGATCGCAGCAGCGAGTTCGCGGGAAGCAACCAGTGCGGCGTGGTCCACGGTATCGCGGACAGCGCCTGCAACCTGGGGCGCGCAGCGCAGCGAGTAGGCGTCCTGAACCTTGGTGTCGTTGATCCGGTGGGAAGCGACAATGGGCGAGTTGGACAGCACGCGGAGCATGTTGTCCGCGCTGGCAGCCTGGCCGGGGTGCGGCCGCAGTGCAGCGTGCAGCTCAGGCAGGAACACCTGGTCCGTACCCAGCAGCGCCTCCACGCTGAGCGCGGCGGTGACGTCCGCCGTCGCAAGCAACAGCCTGATGTCGGCGATGGCCATCAGGAGCATGCCGAGCATGCCTTCGGTGCCGTTGACGAGGGCCAGGCCCTCCTTCTCGGCCAGGGTGACCGGCTCGATACCGTGCTGAGCAAGAAGCTCAGCGACAGGCGGCTTGCCGTCGGTTCCGTACAGTTCGCCGTCGGGACCCGTTGCTTCGCCTTCGCCCATGAGGACCAAAGCGCAGTGGGACAGCGGCGCGAGGTCGCCGGAGCAACCCAGCGAACCGAACTCACGGACCAGCGGCGTGATGCCGGCGTTGAGGACGTCCACCATGGTCTGCAGAACTACGGGACGGACGCCGGTGCGGCCGGAGGCAAGGGTCTTGGCGCGGAGGAACATGATGCCGCGGACCACTTCGCGTTCCACGGCCGGGCCCATACCGGCTGCGTGGCTGCGGATCAGCGACTTCTGCAGCTGGGTACGGAGGTCGTTGGGGATGTGCCGGTTGGCCAGTGCGCCGAAGCCGGTGGAAATGCCGTACGCCGGGACATCGCTGGTGGCGAGGTCGTCAATGTGGGCACGGACCTTGGCCACGTTGTCCAGGGCGTCCTGGGAAACGGTCACCTTGGCGTCGTGACGGGCGACGGCGACGACGTCTTCCGGGGTGACGCCGCTGGAGCCGAGGGTGACAGTGAGCTGTTCGTTGGAGGTGATAGTCATGGTGTTGCCTACTTCTCGTTCATGGGGATGCGGACGCCGCGTTCGTTGGCGACTTCGACGGCGCGGTCATAGCCGGCGTCGACGTGGCGGATGACGCCCATGCCGGGGTCGTTGGTCAAAAGCCGTTCGAGCTTTTCGGCCGCGAGGTCCGTGCCGTCGGCAACGGAAACCTGTCCGGCGTGCAGGGACCGGCCAATACCAACACCGCCGCCGTGGTGGATGGACACCCAGGTGGCACCGGAGGAGGTGTTCAGCATCGCGTTGAGCAACGGCCAGTCAGCAATGGCATCGGAGCCGTCAGCCATGGACTCGGTCTCACGGTACGGGGACGCCACCGAACCCGAATCTAGGTGGTCACGGCCGATCACGATCGGGGCCTTGACCTTGCCCTCCTTCACGAGCTGGTTGAACAACAGGCCGGCTTTGGCGCGTTCGCCGTAACCGAGCCAGCAAATACGTGCCGGCAGGCCCTCGAACTCCACGCGGTCCGCAGCAGCGTCGAGCCACTTGTGGAGGTGCTTGTTCTCCGGGAACAACTCCTTGATTGCCTTATCGGTCACAGCAATATCTTCCGGATCTCCGGACAGCGCAACCCAACGGAACGGGCCAAGGCCCTCGCAGAACAGGGGACGGATATACGCCGGGACGAAGCCGGGGAACTCAAACGCCCGCTCGTACCCGCCCTTGCGTGCCTCGTCACGGATGGAGTTGCCGTAATCGAACACCTCAGCGCCGGCGTCCTGGAACTCCACCATCGCCTGGACGTGACGGGCCATGGAAGCCTGGGACTTCTTGGTAAACCCTTCCGGATCCGCCTCAGCCTCGGTGTGCCACTCAGTCACGGTGATGCCCTCGGGGAGGTAGCTCAACGGATCGTGCGCGGACGTCTGGTCGGTGACCACATCAAAGGTGACTTCCCCGGCCTTGTGACGGCGCAGCAGTTCCGGGAACACCTCAGCGGCGTTACCCACGTAACCCACGGACCAGCCGCGGCGCTCGTCCTTGGCCTTCTGGACCTTGGCGATCGCAGCATCCAGATCCGTTTCGACCTCGTCCAGGTAGCGCTTGCCTACGCGGCGGCGCAGCCTTGTTTCGTCGACGTCGACAATCAGGCAGGCGCCGTCGTTCAACGTCACCGCGAGCGGCTGGGCGCCGCCCATGCCACCACAACCACCGGTCAAGGTCAGGGTCCCGGCCAGCGGGCCCTCGGTGGAACCCTCCGCCGCGGGCGCCGGGTGACGGCCCTCGGCAGCGAGTTTGTTCCCGACCGCGGCAAAGGTCTCGTAAGTGCCCTGAAGGATGCCCTGGGTGCCGATGTAGATCCAGGACCCGGCGGTCATCTGGCCGTACATCATCAGACCCTCGGCCTCAAGGCGGCGGAACTCAGGCCACGTAGCCCAGTCCCCCACCAGGTTGGAGTTCGCCAAGAGGACACGCGGAGCCCATTCGTGAGTGCGGAACACACCCACCGGCTTGCCCGACTGGACCAGGAGCGTCTCGTCCTTCTCCATGGTCTCCAGGGTCCGGGTGATCGCATCAAAGGCGGCCCAGGAACGGACAGCGCGGCCCGTACCGCCGTAAACCACCAGGTCATCCGGACGCTCGGCGACCTCCGGATCCAAGTTGTTCATCAGCATGCGCAACGGTGCTTCGGTCTGCCACGACTTGGCAGTGAGCTCAGTACCCCGGGCGGCCTTGACCGGACGGGCACCAGTGGTGAAATCGGCGGGTGCCATGGTGACTCCTTCGTCTGTGGGAAGTGTGGTGGAAAGATCTTCTGCTTCTACTAAAGCCCCTTTATCCCGCGGCTGGAACGGCTTTTGGAGTGGTGCTGTCCGGGATTACAGACGCGTGTCCACTTCGCGGGAATGACTGCTGAAACGGACTGGCTGGGGCTACCAGGTAACTAGTTGCCGGGCCGTCCGTGGATTCGCACCGACAGTTCGTCGGCGGCCTTGCGGATGCGTGCAGCGAGGACCGGCCACTGCTCAGCTGGCACTTTGTCCTCCAGGAACGTGACGGCGACTGCCGCCGTCGGCCATCCAACATGGTCCGTCACAGCGGCCGCGATGGAACAGAACTGCGGTGTGATTTCGCCGTTCTCCGTGGCGTAGCCACGCTGCCGCACCTGATCCAGATGGGATGACAGCGCGGAGTATTTCATGATGGGGAACTCCACCTCGTGCCGCGAAGTGAAAGCGGCCGCATTCGGATACAGCGCGCGAACCTGCGACTTTGGCAGGGCGGCAAGGATGGCACGGCCCGACGCCGTGAGGTGGCTGGGCAGGCGGACCCCGACGTCGGTCACCAGGCTGGGGCGGTTCTTGGCGCGTTCCTCCACGATGTAGAGAACATCCCGGCCGTGGAGCACCGCCAAGTGCGCGCTCTCACCGATCACGTCCACCAGGGAGGCGAGCATGGGACGCCCCAGCCGGGACAGGGGTTCCTGCCGCGAGTACGCCGAGCTGAGTTCGAAGGCGCTGATGCCCAGCCCATAGCGCTGCTCCTCGTGCAGATGCAGGACGAACCCATTCGCCTCCATCACGCCGAGCAGGTGATACACACTCGATCGTGGCAAACCCAGCGCAGTGGCGATGTTCGACGCCGCCATGGGACCGCGGCGCGAAGCCAACAGCTTCAGGATGCGCAGCGTGTTCTCCGCGGCCGGGACCTTGGACGTGGCTTTGCCTGGTGCGGTTGGCGTCGTTGTCATGGTTCCTCGCTGCTCGGCTGCTTGCGGGATCCGTCCGGTGCATGAAGGTCAGCTGTCCGGTATCCCGTACTCAAGCGTGCACCCTTCGGCGGGCAATCACCAGCACGCAAACGATGATCGGTGTCTGGGATGCCGGACCCCGCTGCTCGAGCGGGAATCTCCTGCCCTTGGCCGGAGCTTCTCTTACGCTGACGCTGCGCCCTTACGCCTGAGCAGGAACGTGATGGCTCCGGCCGCAGCCAGGACCAGCGCCACGATCAGCCCAATGGTCCAGCCGCTTATCCCTGCAGACGAAGCTGCCAGCGGGGTTGCCGCCTCTTGCGACTGCGAATCGACAGACGCTGAGTCCTTGTCGGATGATGCGGCCGGCGGCACCGAAATGCTGGGCGCGGCCGACGGAGTGGCTGCAGGTGTTGCGGCCGCTTCGGCCGGCGTACCTGTTTCAGCAAGCTCGACGGCGGGAGCGTAGTCGCGCGGCCAAGGAACCACGATCGGGGCTACTCCCGTTCCGGAGTGCTGTGAAAGGTTAACCTGGCCAGCTGCAGCCTGCCCACCAGCAGCGGCGGCGGCTTCAGCCTGGCGTGCAGCTTCAGCTTGACGAGCGGCCTCGGCGGCTGCTTCTGCCTGACGGGCGGCCTCTGCCTGACGTGCCGCTTCCGCGACTTTGGCAGCGTCAGCCGCTTTACCGGCGTCGACGGCTGCGGTGTCCGCAAGCCCAACCAGCTCGGCGATCATAGCGTCGATGGAGGCGACGTGGGCCCTTGTGGCCATGTCCCGATCAAGGGCTGCAAACTGACCAACCGTAGCGAATGCTTGCGCATCTGCCCGGCTGCCGTCCAAGGCAACATCGGCGGCTACCCGCAGTTCCAGATCTGCGTCGTCCAGCTTCTGGTAGGCGAGGATGCGGTTGTCGAGCTCCTGCGCCTGAGCCAATCCGTACTCCAGGAAGTAGCGGACGTCTGCGTGGCTGGCAGACTTCACGGCCTCGGTGGCAGCCTTCTGTACGTACTTGCCACCCGTGGCTTGGTATTGGAAAGCACGCTGGCGGTCGGCAACCAGTGCGGCCTCGTCCAGCTCAAAGGCAGCATCGTGGCCGACGGTGACGAAGTCCTTGATTGCAGCATCGCCACCCAGCACCGCAGCCTCCGCGGCTTTCCGAACCTCAGGCGTGCCCACCAATGCGAGATCCAAGGTGACCTGGCGGGCATCATTGATCAGCGCGTCGAGGTCGGCACCGGGCGCCGTCAGGGTTGCGAGAAGCCCGGGAAGCTCCTTGGCTGCTCTTCCGAAAGCTTCTTGGAACGGCTTCTCAGCGGTCATGCTTGCACCGTCGATGATGGCACGCGGAACGGCCTGTGCGGTCTGGAATTTCCAGTCGGCCATCAATCGGTCGCTGTCAGCGGTCCTCGCGGCTGTTGCCGTGTTCTTGGCCTTCTCCACGGCGGCCTTCGCGCGATCAGCGACCGCTACGGCGCCGTAGGGATTGGCTGTGATGTCTGCCTTGACCTGCTGGAGCAGCCCCGACACTGTCGTCAACTCAGAGTCACGGCCGGCAACCACGAACTGGCCGTATCGAAGGAAGTCGGCAACAACGTCCCCATCACCAGTCATCAATGCGGCCTTCGCAGCGGCAGAGACCGCAGGGTTCGCGGATGCGCTCACGGCGTAAGCCGCTTGGCGATCTGTCATAAAGCCTTTGGCGCGCCAGCCCTCAAGCACAAACTTCTCGATGGCATCATCGCCTTTATCGAGGCTCTCGGAGGCGGCGAGTTCAACATGAACGTTGCCGTAGTCAAGGAAAAACGTCGCAGCAACTCTGAGGTCGCCCTTCCACGTCTCGGCCCAGCCCGTAGCAAGGAAGCCTTCGATCTTCGCGGGGTCATTCGCCGCCAGGACTTCAGCAGCCGACGACCGCACGTGCGCACTCCCCCGCGTCGTCAGCTCGGTGACCAGCTGCTTGCGGTCCGCGGCGAGCGTGAGGTCCTGTCCGCCGTCGAGAAATGCCTGAAGCGCCTCCGGCCCGCCCACCAGCGCGTTCGCAGCGGCGGCACGGGTTGCAGGGCCACCTGTCTTCCACAGCTCAACAACGCCAGCGATATCAGTGGCCCGCTCCACGAACAGGACAGGAGCCTGAGCAGCGTGCGGCACCTCAAAGGTGGGAATGTCGTAGGCCTGGGCTGGAGCAGCAAAGAGCAGAGAAGCCCCAGCAACAACGGCAATCAGGGCAGCGGTAACACGGCGCCGGGTAGCGCGGAATGAAGAAAACAAGGGTCCCCCAAGTAACGGATGCGACGGCAGCACGGAGTTCAATGGGGGCGACGCGGATGCGAGGGATGCCTGACCGGTGACGAGCTGTCCGCGGTCATCATATCCGACTACGGACTATGACTTTTACCACTTCGTAAATCGGCGTCATTGGACTGTCTGCGATCAAAGACACCAAACCGCCGTGAGTCCCATCACAAGGGTTCTAAAAGTGATCTGCTGGATAGCGATCCCCTCCCAAAGACGAGAAGGTTTTACTATGCAACAAACCAAGCTGGCTACGGAGAGCTCTGTCCTCCAAGCCGCGGGTACGGCGCTCAGCCGAGGCCTCAACGTCCGTCACATTCGATTCATGGCGCTCGGATCCGCGATCGGAACCGGCCTTTTCTACGGCTCCGCCTCCGCCATTCAGAAAGCCGGACCTGCCGTCCTGCTGGCCTACATCATTGGCGGCGCTGCCGTGTTCATGGTGATGCGGGCGCTCGGCGAAATGGCCGTCCGACACCCAGTGTCCGGGTCCTTCGGCCAATACGCGTCCAAGTATCTCGGACCGTTCGCAGGTTTTGTGACCGGCTGGACCTATGTGTTCGAGATGGCGATCGTGGCCATCGCGGACGTCACGGCCTTCAGTATCTATATGGGCTTCTGGTTCCCACAAGTGGACAGATGGATCTGGGTGCTTGCCATCATCCTGTTCCTTGGCGCGATGAACCTGCTCAGCGTGAAGGTGTTCGGGGAGCTGGAGTTCTGGTTCTCGCTCATCAAAGTGGTGGCGATCATCGCCATGATCGTTGGCGGTGCGGCGATCGTTGTGTTCGGCTTCCAAACGGGCGACGGCGGTGGCGTGGCACCGGGGCTTGGGAACCTGGTGAATCACGGCGGTTTGTTCCCGAACGGGTTCGAGGGGCTCCTGGCCTCGTTCGCCGTCGTGATGTTTGCCTTTGGCGGGATCGAAACGATCGGTATCACCGCGGGTGAGGCCACCAACCCCAAGAAGGTCATTCCGCAGGCCGTTAATACTGTGCCGGTCCGCGTCTTGCTCTTTTACGTACTGACTTTGGGCGTGCTGATGAGCATCTTCCCCTGGAACGAAATCGGCAGCAGCGGCAGTCCGTTTGTGCAGATCTTCGATGGCCTGGGGATCCCTGCCGCCCCGCACATCCTCAACGCCGTGGTCATCACGGCTGCGCTTTCTGCGATCAACAGCGACATCTTCGGAGCCGGGCGCATCCTCTTCGGACTGGCCCAGCAGGGCCATGCGCCTAAGAGTTTCAGCAAGATTTCCCGTCACGGCGTTCCATGGATGACGGTGGTGATGATGGGCGGCATCCTGCTGGTGGGTGTCGTGTTGAATGCCGTCATCCCGGAGGACGTGTTCGTCCTCATCGCATCCATCGCTACCTTTGCCACCGTTTGGGTCTGGGTGATGATTCTGGCTTCGCACGTCGCGATGAAACGGGAGATCAAACGCAAGGGGCTGCCGGCGTCCGAATTTGGTTCGCCGCTGTGGCCTGTGGCATCGATTCTCACCATGGCGTTCATGGCCATGGTGATCGTCATCTTGGGCGTCTTCGAGGACACTCGCATTGCTTTGTACGTTGGTGGCACCTGGCTGGTGCTGCTGTTCGTGGCCTACAAGCTGTGGGTCCGCGGGGGCGGCCTGCGCCGGGCAGAGCTGGTGGACGAGACGGCCGCCATCTCTGTGGTGAAGGTGCAGTAGTGGCGCCCTAGTTTCTGAGGTGTGTGTACTTGTGGCCCGGCAGCGGTGGTGCTTTGGATGCGTAGCTATGCCCGGTGGGAGTGCTGATGCGAATCGTGTGCAGGCCACCGGGCATGCTAGCGGCGGTCCAGCCCGGATTTTCCTTGGTGTGGTTGCAGGCTTCGCAAAGCCCGGCCCCATTGTGGAGGTGTGTGCTGCCCTCTGAATGCCAGGGAATGACGTGGTCGATGTGTCGGATGGGCGCGTCGCAGTAGGGGGTACGGCATGTGTTGTCCCGGATCTGGATGAAGCGTCGCAACCGTTGAGGGAAGAACCGTGCTTTTGAGTCCATTGTCAGGAGCTCGCCGCTGCCGGGAGCTGTGTAGAGGCGGCGGAGCAGCACTGTAAATTCGCTGCGATCGGCGGGATGCTGCTCCTCAACCAGAAGCGCCCTTGCCCATTCCGCGGGGACGATTCCGTAGCCTTCAAGACGGGCGGGCTCCGGGTCGCCTTGGAAGAGCGTGCGATCTGTCATGACGAGGTTGAGGTTGATACCTGAGACACCACCCGGTGTGCCGGTAACGCGTTCGGTCAGGGTGTCGGCCATGACTTGGCCACGGGTCCGGGCGTCCCCGCTGGAGCGGACGGAATCAGCCGTCCGGGTCAGCGCGGCATAGACGGCCACGCCCTGGGCGACCGGGAGCAGTGCGGTGAGGTACGTCATGGTGTCCGGCGCGGGGCGCAGACTGACCGTCCGTTCCGTGGCGGCATGGCTGGCTCGCTGCGCGACTGAACGCGGGTCACGACGATACGCGGCGGCTTTTGCGGCGGCGATGATGGCCTTGTCTCCGGCCCCATCGAAGGTCCCGGTATCGGGGGCAAGTTCCTCGTCCACCGCGGCCCGGTCTTCAACGGACAGGCAGGCTGTTTCCTTCACGAGCAGCGTGGCGCGCCATTCGTTCAACTGGCCCGACTCCAGTGCTGCCATGGTTCGCGGCATCTCCGTGACAAGCGCTTTGGCAAGCCCCAAGAGCCTGGAGCCTCGGTTGGGTGACTCCCGCCGCGCCAACGCCACCTGCGCGCCAACCCCCATACCTCGCTCTGCCGCTGGAACCCCAGCCTTGGCCTGCTCGGCTCGCTGCGCCAGATCAAGAGCCACTGCAGCACGGGCATGCCGGGCGGAAATTGCAGACTTCAGGTCCTCAAGATCGCGTATCTCATCGATAAGCTCCGAACTGGCGGCGCTTATGGGAAGCGACCCCAGTGCAAGCACGAGTCCTCGAACGCCCATGCCGCTTACAGGCACTTTAGGAGCAACCGCTGAGGAAGCAAGGACGCCGGCAGGAACATCCGGCGGCGAAGCCACTGATGCCTGCTGCGTTCCCTGAATTGCGTCCATAGAGCCACTCTTCCAGCGACTCCGATCGAGCAGCAGACCCAAAGTTGTCTATGTGGATAACCCCTCAAACACCCGGATGACAGGTCAGCCAGGTGACAGTTAATGCCAATGCTCATGGCGAACATTGGCATTAACTGTCACCTCGCGGGCTCGCGCAGGGGCAGAGCGCCGGGACTTACCGGGCCGACCAGCCGCCGTCCATGGTGTAGCTCGCGCCGGTGACCATACCGGCGTCGTCGGAAGCCATCCAAGCGGCCAGCGACGCAACTTCCTCCACCTCCACGAGCCGTTTAACCGCGGACTCCGTGAGCATCACCTTTGCCAGGACCTCGGACTCGGGGATGCCATGGAGACGGGCTTGATCGGCGATCTGCTTCTCTACCAACGGAGTCCGGACGTATCCAGGGTTGATGCAGTTGGACGTGACACCGCGTTCGCCACCTTCCAAGGCAGTGACCTTGCTTAGCCCCTCGAGGCCGTGCTTGGCGGAGACATACGCGCTCTTGTAGGCGGACGCCCGCAGCCCGTGCACCGACGAAATGTTGATGATCCGGCCGAATCCGTTGGCGTACATGTGCGGGAGCGCGGCCCTGATGAGGAGGAACGGGGCCTCCAACATCAGGGCCAGGATCCGCCGGAACTCCGCGGGTTCGAACTCCTCGATCGGGGCAACTTTTTGGATGCCGGCGTTGTTGACCAGGATGTCGCAGTCGAGGCTCAGGGCTGCCAAGGCGTCCACATCCAGCAGATCCACCGTCCAGGCCGTGCCGCCCAGCTCATCGGCGAGGGCTGCGGCTCCGGGGGCATCGACGTCGGCCACTACTACTTTCGCCCCGCGGGCGGCGAGCGCCCGGGCACAGGCGGCCCCGATTCCGCTCGCCCCGCCGGTCACCAGTGCTTTGCGTACGTTCAAGGAGTTGTCCATGGAGCTAACCTTTCGAGACGGTGCCGGCAGTAGAAGAAGTGGCAAGTCCGTGGCGGACGGCGTCGGCCTCGTCCACTTCCTGCAACGCGATGCCCTTGGTTTCCTTCAGCGAAACGACTGCGACGACGGTGATTGCGCAGGCGACCACGAGGTAGATGGCTGTGGGAACCCAGGATCCCGTGTCCTTGAGCCACTGGGTTGCCAGCAGCGGCGCGAGTGAGCCGGCGAAGATCGACGTGACCTGCGAGCCGAGCGAAACGCCGGAGTAGCGCATGCGGGTGGGGAAGAGCTCGGACATGATGGCCGGCTGCCCGGCGTACATGAACGCGTGCAGGCAAAGGCCGATGGTGACGGCGAGCACAATCACCACGGCGTTCCTGGTGTCGAACATGGGGAAGGCGAAGAACGGCCAGGTTGCCCCGGTAATCGCACCCACGAGGTAAACGGGTTTGCGTCCCCACGAGTCCACCAGGCGTCCCACCTGCGGGATGACCAGGAAGTGGATGACGTGGGCGATCAGGAGTGCCATCAGGAGCGAGGAGGTGTCGTACTTGTGGACGCTCTTGAGGTACACGATCGCGAAGCTCACCACGAGGTAGTACATGATGTTCTCGGCGAAGCGGAGGCCCATGGCCTGGAGGATGCCCTTGGGGTACTTGCGGATGACTTCGCCCACGCCGTAGCTGACGGCTTTGGATTCCTCCACCTGCGCCTTGGCTTCGAGGAAGATCGGCGCCTCGGTGACGTGGGTGCGGATGTAGTAGCCCACGAACACGATCACTGCGGAGAGCCAGAACGCGACGCGCCAGCCCCAGCCAAGGAAGGCTTCCCTGCTGAGGGTGGTGGACATGACGAACAGGACCAGCGTGGCCAGGAGGTTACCCACCGGCACTGCAGCCTGCGGCCACGAGGACCAGAAGCCGCGGGACTTGTTGGGGCTGTGCTCAGCGACGAGGAGTACCGCTCCGCCCCATTCGCCACCGAGGGCGAAGCCTTGGATGAAGCGGAGTGCCACCAGCATGGCCGGCGCCCAGTAACCGATGTCCACAAAGCCGGGGAGGCAGCCCATCAGGAAAGTGGAGATGCCTACAATGACGATTGTCAGCTGCAGGGTGGGCTTTCGGCCCAACTTGTCGCCGATTTGGCCGAACACGATTCCACCGAGCGGGCGGGCAACAAAGCCCACCGCGTAGGTGATGAAGGCCTGGATGATGCCATCCAGTTCATTGCCGGTGCTCGGGAAGAAGTACTTACCGAAAACCAGCGTGGCGGCCGTGGCGTACAGGAAGAACTCGTACCACTCCACCACGGTGCCCACCATCGAGGCCGCGACGATCTTCTTGAGTCCGGAGCCTTCGCCGGCGCCTTTCCCTGCTTTTGATGCGGAGCGCTGCTCTACGCTCATATCCATCTCCTCAGTGTCCTCTTTGACCCTTGTGAACGTGATGTGATCCACAACACGAAATGCTCCACTGAGTATTGCTGCAGATTCTTCACCACTCAATGACCAAAGTGGCACCCTATGTGTGCAGAATTGCAGATATGAAACCCAACCCCGACGACCTCCTCATCTTCCTGGCCGTCTCCCGTTCAGGAAAATTTACGACGGCGGCCCAAGCCTTGGGACTGAATCACACCACCGTTTCGCGCCGGATAGCGGCGCTGGAAAAGGCGCTTGGAGGGCGGGTCCTCGCGCGAGCAGCGGGTGGATGGGAAGTCACGGATGTGGGCGCAAATGCCGTGCTGGTCGCAGAACGGATCGAAGCTGCCGTGGGCGCGCTGGGACCGAGCGACCGCGCACCCGACCCCATCACCGGCGTCGTACGCATGACCGCAACGGATGGTTTCAGTGCGTATGTTGCGGCACCGGCCGTGGCACGGCTTCGACGCGAGCATCCCGGGCTCAGCGTTGAGATTGTGACCGTGACCCGCCGGGCGTTGCAACAACGCTCCGGTTTGGACATTGAGGTGGTGGTGGGGGCGCCGCAGGTCCACCGCGCCGAGGCAATCAGGCTAGGCGAGTACCGGCTGGGGATGTATGCCTCGCGCGCCTACTTAGCCGCGAACGGGACCCCTTCCAGCATCGAAGAGCTCACGCAGCACCAGTTGGTGTATTTCGTGGATTCCATGCTTCAAGTGGACGACCTGGACGCTCCGCGCAGGTTGGTTCCGACCATGCGTGACGGCCTCAGCTCAACGAACGTGTTTGTGCACGTGGAAGCCACCCGAGCCGGAGCCGGAGTAGGTTTCCTGCCCTGCTTCATGGCTGACCGGCACGCTGACTTGGTGCGCCTGCTGCCCTCGGACTTCGCCGAGCTTCTCCCCTACTGGATGGTCCTCCGACCCGACTCCATGCGCCGCCCCGCGGTAGCCGCCGTCGTGGAGGCCTTGCGGGAAGAGACGGAGCAGCGACGGGAGGAGCTGCTAGGGGTGGAGTAGCGCGCCGATCGTTTGGACGGTTCTGCAGGGAGTCAAAAGGAAGGCCATACACGTGGACTGGAGTGCCAAGGGAACGGGTTCTGGACAAACCAAAATCAATTGTAAAAGTCCTGATATCAGACCTTGGAATGGGTGTAGCATCCCGCTTAAGGGCACCGACGCCCTCGTGCTTTTGAGGAAGCATCCATACAGCTCAAATACATAGTGCTCCCTTCTTGCCGCACTATGAATCGACGCGTCCTGCTAAACACGCGTCAAACACCGTACCCACCTCTAACGCTTCGCATGTCGGTCACTTGTCCCATGGAAGGACTCTCATGAGCCAAGTCCCCAATTATGCGCCAAATCCCCCAGACCGAAGTTACGGACAGTTACCGCAGAGCAAGAGGTCATTCCTCGTGACGTGGTTGCTTTCCCTAGTTCTCGGCGCCCTAGGGGTAGATCGTTTCTACCTTGGCAAAGTGGGAACTGGATTACTTAAATTAATCACCTTTGGAGGTTTGGGAATCTGGGCCGTCATTGACCTCGTGTTGGTGTTGGCGAACCAAACCCGCGATAAGCAGGGTCTTCCGCTAGCGGGGTATGACAAGCACAAGAGGATGGCATTCATAGTCACTGGGGTTTTCGTACTCTTCGCCCTCGTTGTCAACATAGCCCGACTTGGCGCCCCTCCTTTGTCAGCCCCAGTCGTTTCCGCTACAAAGGAGGCTGCGGCAGCTCCTTCGCCTTCGCCAACAGAGACGTCTGAGGCGGCCGCAGAGGCCAGAGACGCCGCTGCGAAAGCCGAGGCGGACGCTAAAGTTGCAGCCGACGCTGCTGCAAAAGAAAAAACGGATGCTGATGCTAAAGCAAAGGCGGACGCCGATGCGAAAGCAAAAGCAGATGCCGCCGCAAAGGCTGAGGCAGACGCCGTAGCCAAAGCACAAGCAGATGCCGCCGCGAAAGCCGAGGCTGGCGCCGCAGCCCAAGCCAAGGCCGATGATGCTGCTGCGAAAGCTGCTGCCGAGGCGGCGGCCCAGGCAGCAGCCGGGACCGTCAGTCAACGGAACGCTCTGCGAAAGGCCAGTGACTACCTGGAATTCAGTGCTTTCTCCTATCCAGGACTCATAAAGCAATTGGAATTCGAAAAGTACTCAGCAACCGATGCTACGTGGGCCGTAGACAGGGTAAAAGTAGATTGGAACGAGCAGGCCGCAAAGAAGGCTAAAAGCTATTTAGACTTCACATCGTTCTCAAGGGCAGGCTTAATCGACCAACTGCTCTTCGAGGGCTTCACTCCGGAGCAGGCTGAGTACGGAGTGAGTCAAACAGGTTTGTAGCCACCCGGGTGGACGGCGGGAGGAGTTGCTGGGGGCGAAGTAGTGGCGGGTCATCTGGCCTTCCCGAAGTTAGGTGAGCCTTAGTATGGTAACCATGCCCTCCAGCTCTACCACTCCTCCCTGCCCACCCGGGCGTAACAAGCAAGCACCGTGGAAGGTCTCCCGGCTCTTCAGGTTCACGTTGTTCGCCAACGGTCGATGGAAGTTGCTAGTGGCAGGCTGCGCCGGACTCTCCCTGCACCAGGTCAGCGAGGCTTTGGTACCCGCAACCATCGGCGCTGCCGTGGACAATGCGATTCAACCCAACGACGCCGGCGCCCTCCTGGGGTGGATTGGCGCCTTGGCCGTGGTGTTCGTTGTGCTGGCTCTCTCGTGGCGGTTCGGAACCTTGGCCACTGAGCGATCCTTCAATTACGGTTCACATGACCTCCGCCAGTTGGTGGTGGAGCGCACTCTTCATCCGCGCGGCATGGCCACCCGACGGGCACCCGGCGAAATCGTGGCCATTGCCTCTTCCGATGCAGACAGGGTTGCAGGGCTCTCTTGGCTGATCAGCGGCGGGCTGGCTGCAGCGGCCGGAGTGATCACCTCAGCGGTGACGCTCCTGCTGATCTCCGTGCCCCTGGGCCTGGCCGTCCTTCTGGCCACCCCCATCATGTTGCTGGTGATGCACCGGCTTACCAAACCGCTGGAGAACCGGAGCGACGTAGAACAATCCACGGCCGCCCGCGCCGGTGCCTTGGCTACCGATTTCATTACCGGATCCCGCCCCCTCAATGGCCTCGGTGCCGAGGATGCAGCCATCTCGCGCTACCGTTCCGCGAGCCGGGCATCACTGACCTCCGCTCTGAAAGCCATCCGCGCCAAGTCCGCGTACACCGGAGCCAGCACGGCCCTTTCCGCCGCGTTCCTGGCCGGCATCGCCTTCTTCGCAGCATGGTTCGCCGTCCAAGGCACCATCACCGTGGGGCAGTTGGTGGCCGTTGTTGGCGTGGCCCAATTTGTTCAGGGACCCATGAACTGGCTCGGTTTCCTCAGCGTCGAACTCGCGCGCAAACGCGCCTCCGCGGCACGTATCGCAGTGCTTCTGGAGGAACCGGACGCAGTGGCCGCACTGGAAGCAGCGGAACTTTCGACGGCGGCAGTCGGATCTGCTGCAAACCTCACCGCGACAGGCGAAGCGGCTCCGCTGTTGGAGCTCCGGGCCGTGGCTGCAGGGTTTGATTTCCCGCCCTTCACTGCTTCAATCGGCGAAATTGTAGGCGTGGTTCTTCCTGACGGCACCGAGGCGCGTCAGCTGGTTGATACCCTCGGCTTCCGCACCTCTGCTCCCCCGGGCATGATCTCCATTGATGGCCAGGACGCGGCCGGGCTCGATCCCCTGCACGTCCGTTCCCGAGTCTTCGCCGACTCCCATGATGGCGTCCTGTTCCGCGGCAGCGTCCGCGACAACGTGGCAGTAGCCGATGCCCCGCTGGACGAACGCGCCATGGCGGCTGCCGCCGTCGGGGACTTTGTCTCGCAACTGCCCGAAGGCACGGAAACTGTTCTCACCGGGCATGGCCAGAGCCTCTCCGGAGGTCAGCGTCAGCGCCTGGTTCTTGGCCGCTCCCTGCACCAGCAGCAAGCTGTGCTGGTCCTGCACGACCCCACCACCGCCGTCGATACCGCCACGGAAGCGGTGATCGCCGATGGTCTGCGCAACTTCCCGGACAAGGCCCTGGTGTTGGTGACCACCAGCCCCACCCTGCTGTCTATTTGCCACCGGGTGGTGGTGGGCGGAGCGGACCGGCCACCGGAAACCGGCACGCACCGCGAACTTCTCACCACGTCCGCTGGCTACCGCGAGGTGGTGGGCTCGTGAGTGCGGAAATTCTGCCCATTGCCACGCCACGCCAGACCCGGAAGGCAATGTGGCGCCTGTTGGCGCAACGCCCGGGCAGGTTGGCGCTGACCATCCTGGTGTTGCTGGCTGCGTCGTGCTGTGGCCTGGCTGCCCCGGCGATTCTGGGCGTGATGGTCAATATTGCAGCCTCCGGCGGGGACGTCATGTCCTTGCTGTGGTTGGCAATCGGGCTGCTGGTTGCCGGCGGACTCGGCGCGCTCCTGGGCGTTCTGGGCCAGAACCTGTTGGCCCGCATTTGCGAGGAAGCCTTGGCCGGGCTGCGGGAAGAAGTGTTCGCTGCCGCCGTCCGGAAGCCCCTGAATCAACTGGAAAAAGCGGGCATCGGCGATGTTGTGGCCCGAGTTTCCGGCGACGTCGAAGCCGTTAGCGAGGCAATTTCCGGAGTGCTTCCGGCGTTCACCAGCGCAGCCTTCACTATCGGAGTCACCCTGTTGGGCTTGGGTGTGATCGACTGGCGTTTCGCTGTGGCCGTGCTCATCGCGGCACCCCTGCAGGTCTTCACCCTGCGGTGGTTCCTCCAGCGGACAGCGCCCATCTACCGGACTGTGCGGATCACCGAGGCCAACCGGACCGAGCAGATCATTGAGACCGTCCACGGCTCGCCTTCCATCCTGGCTTTAGGGCTCGGATCGCGTCACGCCCACCTCGTTGCCGCGGCCTCCCGGGAGAACATCGGCCATGCGCTGCGCGGAGTGGGTTACCTGACCCGCTTCTACAACCGCCTCAATCTTGCGGAACTGATCGGCCTGTCCGCGGTACTGGTGGTGGGCTTCTGGCTTCATTCCGAGGGCGCCGTGACGATCGGCGCGGCCACTGCTGCTGCGCTGTACTTCTACCGGCTGTTCGATCCGATCGGACTGGTTCTGGGGCAGTTCGATGAACTGCAGAAGGCCGCGGCAGGATTGGGCCGCATGTTCGGGTTGACCATGTCCGAGCAGTCATCTGCTGCGCCCTCCACTGCATCCACTACCCCCGCGGGACCCGAATCCGGAATCGTTCTGGAGAACGTCACCTTCGCCTACCCCGGCCAGCGCCCCGCACTCTGCGGCGTCTCCCTCATAGTGCGATCCGGGGAACGGGTAGCAATTGTAGGTACCTCGGGCGCCGGGAAGACCACCCTCGCCAAAGTCATCATGGGCCTGGAACACCCCCACAGTGGGACGGCGTGGGTGGGCGGGCTGGACTCAGCCGCTGCTGACCCGGCAGAGCTGCATGACCGCATTGCCATGGTCAGCCAGGAGGTGCACGTCTTCTCCGGCACCCTCGCCGAGGACCTTAGGCTCGCCAAACCCGACGCTTCCGCCCACGAGCTTTCGCACGCCTTGCAGGCTGTTGGAGCTGATTGGGTTGTGGCGCTCGACGACGGACTGGAGACTTACGTAGGCGCCGGCGGGCACCAACTCACGACTGAACAGGCGCAGCAACTTGCCTTGGCCCGGTTGATGCTTAAGGACCCGCCGATCGCAGTGCTCGACGAAGCCACTGCCGAAGCAGGGACTGGTTCTGCCACCATGCTGGATCAGGCGGCGGAAGCTGCCCTGGCGGGCCGGACCTCGGTGGTAATCGCGCACCGGCTGCCCCAGGCGGCCTCGGCGGACACCGTGGTGGTGATGGAGCAGGGGCGGATTGTGGAGTCGGGTTCGCATCAGGAACTACTGTTGGACGGTGGCCGATACGCCCACTTGTGGGAAGCCTGGAACAGCTCACTCAGCCGGAGCTGAGGGGCCTCCTGGAGACTCCGCCGGGGGATCGTGCCGCACGGGGATTCCCGTGGCAAACGCACGCACTTTGGCATCGTCCCAGATGTGAGCGGGGACGCCGCCACCCAGAAGCCTGCGGGCGAGGGTGGGATCGTCCCCGAAAGGTGCGTGGCTGCCGGCCATGATCATGTTGCCATAGCGTCGCCCCTTGAGCATTGCGGGGTCGGCGATGATCAAGGTGTGCTCGAACGTGTCCGCGATGGTGGCGGCGTCGGCCCGGGCGTTCTTGAGGTCCGGGGCATCGCCGGAATTGACCACATACAGCCCCTCGGGGGCGAGGACCGAGTCCGCGTGGGCGGTGAACTCCCGCGTGGTCAGGGCCCGGGGCGTAAAGGCTCCGGCGAAGACATCCCGGATGATCAGGTCACGGCTGTCCGGGGTGAGGGTCTCGGTAACCTGCCGGGCCTCACCCACGCGGATCCGTAACAGGGGAGCTTTGGGGAGGTCGAACCAGCCGCGCACATAATCGGCCAGTTTCCCGTCGAGCTCAACAACCACCTGGCGCGCTTCCGGATAGGCGGCATGGAAATACCGTGCCATGGAGCAGGCTCCCCCGCCCAGGTGCAGAGCACGAAGTTTGGGCTTCTGTTCCCGGGGCCACCGGGATTCCACCAGTGCCGCAATCCAGCGCATGTACTCGAAATCGAGGAACAGCGGGTCCGCGAGGTCAATGTGCGAACTCATGACGCCGTTGATCTTGAGCAGCCAGCCGTTGGAGTTGTCCTGGTCCTGAAGCAACTCGCAGTCGCCGGTATCGATGTAATAGACGCCAGTCACCGGACCGTCAGTGCGGGTGCCGGCAGGCACCTCGATGACTCCCGCCGTCGACCTCTGAGACCTGCTTGCCTTGCTGGATTTGCGAGGTTTTGCCACTACTTCCGCCCTGCTTGAGTCATGCTTCAAGCCTAGTGGAGCACCGCAGGACCTCTGCCAGTCCCAACAAAGTAAGGCTACTTACAATTTTGCCTTCAACGGCCATATGATCTCTACATGGAACTAGGAGCATCTGTATGGGCGGAGGTGTTGACGGTGGCGGTCGCCTGGCTGACGGTCGTCTGCCTCCTCCTGTCACGCGTGCCCAAACCCCCGAGCCTGCTTGACTCGTCGCTGGACGGGTCGCCTCTGGACAAGTCACCTCTGGATATGGATCGACCCGAGGACTCGGAACCGCGCTGACGCCTAGCGACCGGTGTCCGCTGTTAGTCAGCTTCAGGCACTTCGGATGGACGTCGGCTCGTAGACCATGACCGAACCCGTCGTCGGTGCCAGGCACGTGAGCTGACAAGGCGGTGAGGGGCGGGCCTCCAACTCCACATCGATGCTCGCCGGGTGGGGCGGCCTACCGGTGATCCGGATGCGCCACCGCTCGCCCTGGCGGACGGTCTCAGTAACCTGATAATCATGCCGGCCGGCAGGGCCGAAACGTTCCAGCACCGCCGCGACGGCCGCTTGTTGGAGTGGGGTGAGATCCGTGTATCCGCGCAAATACTCTGCGTGGATCCGACCGCCGAGGTGCGCCTCAATCGTGGCGACGGATGACTCGGCGTCCAGACCTCCGTAGTAGACGCCGTCCGGAGCCACCACTGCGTTGGCTGCGAACCTGTCACCGCCAACGTGGGAGCACTCCCAGACCAGCTCCGGCCAACGCATACTCAGAGCGCGCCCCACGGGCCGGCCACGCACTGCGCAGCAAGGGTCATGCCGGCCATGCGCGCAAATCAGGATGACCGGCGGAAGCCCGGAACTCCCCGGGGATGCCAGGGCCGTGACAATCCCAGCAAGGTCCTCCTCCCGCTCCCACGTTCCCCAGAGCTGCTGATAGGCGCCGGAGCTCTCATATCGCAAAACGGCCCAACGTTTTGGACCATGGCGCGGGCGGGGGCCGGGACGTCGCACTAAGAGCACCCGTGCATTGGCCCTCCGCGCTGCCGTGGACACGACGGCTTTGGTCCCGGCGTCCAGATCAAGGCCGTCGAAACCATTGGGCGGCCACCCGCCACGGTGCTCAATGAGGACCCACACCAAGCCAGGCGACGCCGTACCCGCCATCGAGTCGCCACGCACACGGGCGCTGTTTGCGCAGAAGAAACCTTTCGTTGTGGCCACATCACTGCCCTGCAACATCACTGCCCCGAAACATCACTGTTCAGTGGGGACAAGGATTCCTGCGCGCAGCAGCCTTTCGACGAGTTCAACCCCGAGGTCATGTGCGAGGTATTCCCCTCCGTCCAGAAGGCGCTTCACGGACGGCAGGTCTGTCTCGGGGAAGTCGAGCCACCCCACGCGGGTGGTCAGACGCGAGCCCTCCAATCGCGCTTCCAGTGCGTCCCGGAGCCGCACCAGCGAGCCCGGCCCGAGCCCCTGGACAGCCGCGAGCTGGGCCACCGGACCGAGTGGGGCCGGGCGTCCTTGCCCCCGGCGTGTGCGCTGGAACAGGGAGGTGGTATCAGCCCCAAGGACGGCGGCGGCAAGGCGTTCACGGACGGCGGCGAGTTCCGCGTCGGGCCCATCAACGCCCAGCGGGAGGGACCCGCGCATCTCCGGATCGTCGCACAGTGCCGCCAGCGCGGCCTGTGCCAGGTGTTCGGCCAGCGCGTGGCGGGTCCAGCTGTGGACTCCCAGCGTGAGATGAATCGAGACTTTGCCTTGCGCTTGGGCGGCATGCAGCCAACCACGGGGCAGGTAAAGGACACCGCCGGGCTCCAGGACAGTGTCGATGTATGCCGGGCCTTGAGCAGCCTCGGCTACCTCGGAACGGCGATCGGTCCACGGTTGGCTACGCAGCGGGTCCACGTGTACCGGCTCGTGGATGATCCAGCGCTTGGTTCCCTCAATCTGCAGGACGAAGACGTCGTGGACGTCGTAGTGGTCGTCGAAGCCCCGGTTCTGCGGCGGGGTGATGTAAGCATTGGCCTGCACGGGATGCCCGAGCTCGGTGCTCAACTGAGCACTGAAGCTCGACACCGGGTCCCAGGTGCGATGCAGTGCCTGCAGGACGAGGGTGGCTCCGTCGGCGAATTTGCGCCACAGTGCGGTGTCGTCGAGCTGGTCGGGGATGGTGGCACCAACACCAGCCGGGGACGTGAACGAGGACTCTGGAAGAGTGGAGCCGCCCTTAGCCACGCGAAGGAAAGGGGTGCGCAGACCGCGACGCGAAATCAGTTCGTCAACCGCGCCCGCAGAAAACACATCGGAGAAGTTGCTGACGCCGCGGCTAAGCAGCGCGGTGCGCCCCCAGACGTCGCTGGCAAACTTATCAAGGCCGATGTCGATCAGTCGTGTTTCCAGGACCCCGGCGCCCTTTACTGCGCCCGGGTCCTGGAAATCAGTGCTGGTAGAGCTCAAACTCAGCTGCCTTGTTGTCCGGCGCCGCCATCAGCGCCGCCGTCGGCACCACCGTCAGCACCGCCGTCGTGAGTGCCTGGGACACCGGACGCACCACCATCAGCGGGGCCTTCAGCACCACCGTCGGCACCACCGTCAGCACCGCCGTCGTGGGTGCCTGGGACACCGGACGCGCCACCATCCGCGGGGCCTTCAGCACCACCATCAGCGCCGCCGTCGGCACCGCCGTCGTGAGCGCCTGGGACACCGGCCGCGCCACCGTCCGCGGGGCCCTCCTGCTGGTTTGGATCCTGCTCTGGATCAGACATGCTTCCTCCCGAGAATCGAATGGCGTACTCAGGCTCCGATTTCGGCGCCCAATTTCAACCCGGGCGATCTTCAGCCGCACCGCCCGTGATCACCATATCCATATGGGTCAGCTGTGGGAACAGCTTGCGCGGATTTGAAACCCTCTAGGACCCGACGCCGGGACGCACCATCCGATGTTCCGGCAGCGAGTACCAGGACGGGTCGCAGAGTTGACGCTTTCCGTCCGGCACAAATCCGTTGCGCCGGTAAAAAGCCTGTGCGCGCGGGTTGTCATCAAGCACCCACAAGTACGCCGGACCGCCGCCGATCAAGGCCTCCACCAACGCCTGCCCCACGCCCCGGCCATGAACACGTTCCAAGGTGTAGAGCATGAAGAGTTCCCGTTCGCACGGTCCGTCTTCGTCTTGTCCGGAACCTGCAGCGCCAAGGCCCACTACGAGCCCCTCGGGATCATGGGCCAACATCCGGGTGTGGCCTGCCGCGATGAACGCCCGGTACCGTTCAATGCGGTTCGGCAGCGCGGCTTCCTGTTTCTCGAAGAACTCCGGCGGCAGCAGTCGCCTGTAACTCTCTTTCCAGGACTGGACATGCATCACTGCCATGGCCTCGGCGTCGTCAACCGTAGCCGGGCGAATCGTGAAATCCACTTAGCGCACCCGCGCTATCGCAAAGCCGTCCCAGCCCTTGCTTCCTACGGTCTGGATGGCGGTGGCATCGAGGCGCGGATCCTGACCCATCATTTCCAACACCTTCACGATGCCGGGCGCGTTGGCCTCGTCCCGTTCGGGCTCAAGGATGGCACCGTCCCAGATGACGTTGTCCACCACAATCACGGTGCCCGGGTGCCCCAACCGGATGGCCCAGTCGAGGTAGTTGGAGTCGTTTTCCTTGTCGGCGTCAATGAAAACGAAGTCGAACGATTCCTGACCCGTCAATGTGGGAAGGGTGTCCAGGGCAGCGCCCACCCTGATATCCACCTTGTGGCCCACCCCGGCTGCGTCAAGGTTGGCGCGGGCCACGTCCGCGTGCTTCTGAAGGAATTCGCACGTCACTATCCTGCCGTCGTCGGGCAGTCCCTGTGCCATCCAGATGCTGCTGAACCCGGCCAGGGTCCCAATCTCCAGCACCCGCCTTGCACCGGACATCTGCACAAGCATCCGGAGTAGCTTGGCGGCGTTGGGAGCTACTTCGATCGCCGGCATGCCGGCATCGACGGCGGAGGTCAGGGCGCGCCGGTGGGCAGGGTCAGGACGCACGACGACGTCAGTCAGGTAATGCTCTACGTCCACCCAACCAGGCTCGGTAACGTGTTCAATCATGGCCCCCAGTCTGGCACTCGCCGCGCCTGTTGGGGAAGGATCTAGTCCGTGGCGGAAATGGCGTCTTCGAGCCGTTCAACCTTGCCGGTCAACTCACCGCTGTACCCGGGGCGGATGTCTGCCTTGATGACCAAGGACACCCGGCTGCCGTACCGACCAACGGCCTCGGTGGCGCGTTTGACGACGTCGAACACCTCGTCCCATTCGCCCTCGAGGGTGGTGAACATGGAGTCCGTCTGGTTGGGCAAACCAGACTCGCGGACGATCTTGACCGCGGCAGCGACGGCGTCGTGCACGGAGGCGTCAGGGGTTGGTCCCCCGTTGGCGGCGGAAGCGGGCTGGCCCGAAGGGGCGACTGAAAATGCAAGCAACATGAAATCCAGTGTTTCACGTGCCGGTTTGTCATATAAGAACGTACTCCCGCGTAACAACGGACCGGCGGCGCTCCGTTGCTACCCTGACAAGCATGGAACAGCCCTCTGAACGCAAGCCCCTCAGGGCCGACGCCGCACGCAATGTGGACAAAATCATCACCGCCGCCCGGCAGTGCTTCCGGGAATTCGGACCCGAAGTACCCCTTCAGACCATCGCCGCCACCGCTGGAGTTGGCCCCGCAACGCTGTTCCGCAACTTCTCGGACAAAGAGCAACTGGTGCTCGCAGCACTGTCACGTCAACTCCGATTGCACGTGGACCCTGTGGCAGAAGCCGCCCTTGGCGGCATGGACGCCGCCGAAGGGCTGATCAACGTGATCGACGCCGTGGTGAAGGTCGCCAGCGACGACGCCAATCTCCTGGACGCAGTCGCCGGCCGACGCGGACTGCTCGTGGGCATCACCGGTGGACTGATCGGCTCCATGAACATACTTTTGGAGCGAGGCCAGGGGCAGGGTTCCCTGCGTCGCGACATCACCATCGAGGACATGGTCCGTTTGCTGGCCATGCTGATCGGCGCGGTGGATACCATGGAGCCGGGATCTGCAGCCTGGAAGCGTCCAGTGGCGCTGATCGAGGATGCCATCCGCACGGAGCGCCCTTCCCGGCCGCTTCCGGAGCAGTCAGGTATCCCGGGGATGACGTTCACAGAGGCGGTTTAAGCTTCACTTCCCGTCGGGCTGCCCATGGTGAGTCCTGCCCATAGCGGTCCCGCCACGGCCACCGTAGGGTCGATCGTATGAATATTCCCCTGAGCTCATACTCTTCCAGCGGGGCCGGGTCCGCTGCTACGGCCGGCCTTGTCCTGCTGTTCATGCTGATCTACTTTGCCGTGGTCTTCGGGATCGTTGGCTTGCTCTACATGGGAATCTTCACTAAGGCCGGCCGTCCTGCGTGGGGCGCCTTTGTGCCGGTCTACAACGGCATCAAGCTCTTGGAAATCGCGGGGCGCCCCTGGTACTGGTTCTTGCTGTTCTTCATCCCGTTCGCAGGCATCTATTTCCAGATCGTGTGGTTGAACGACCTCGCCAAGTCCTTTGGAAAAGACGCCGGCTACACGGTTGGCCTGGTCCTGTTGCCGGTAGTTTTCGCGCCCATGCTTTCGTACGGCTCCGCGCGGTACCTCGGCCCGGCTGCCGGACAGCAGTTCGTGGCCTACCCGCCGTCGTACCCGCAGGGCTACGCCCAGGCGCCTATGCAGCAGCCGCCGGTCCAGCAGCCCAACGGTCAGCAATACCGCTAACCTAAAGCCGGCGACTAACCCCAGCCCAGCAGCCGCAGCAATGCTGCGGCTGCTGCGCCTGAAATCACCACGACGAGGAACGGCGCGCGGAGCCACAGGGCGACGGCGGCAGCCACCAAAGCGCCGATGCGGGCATCGAGGACCAAGCCTTGTCCCGACGCCACGGCGTTCACAACCGTCAGGGATGCCAGCAGGCCAATGGTCATGGTGCCGGCCACGTGCATGATCCGCGGGCTCTCCAGCAGCTTGGCCGGTACAAAATAGCCCACCAGCTTGGTCAGATACGCCAGCGCACAGGCAATGAGGATCCACAGCCAAAGGTTCATTTCCTGCCCCCGTGTTCGCGCTGGTGCTTCTCCGCGTAGGGATCCACGTCCGGTTCAAGTCCTTCATCCATGCGTGCGTGGCTGAACCAGCCGATCAGGCCGGCTACTACGGCCGCCACCAGAATGGGAACACCCGAGGGAACGAACGGCACGGCCAGGATAGTGGCAAGCGCACAGGCAGCGGCGATTGCCCAAGGTTCGCGGCCCTTCAAACGGGGCCATAGCAGAGCCAGGAATGCCGCAACGGCAGCGCCATCCAGGCCCCATTGTTTGGGGTCGCCCATGGCGTCACCGGCAAGTGCACCAATGGCAGTAAAGATATTCCACAGGATGAATATGCCTATTCCTGCCGTCCAGAAACCCCTGCGTTGCTCGTCGGGGTCCGACTGTCCGGACGCCGTCGCCGTAGATTCATCGATGGTGACGTGCGCGGAGACGTAACGCTTCCAGCCGTCGGGACGGAGCATGGCGTTGATCTGCATGCCGTAAATGCCGTTGCGAAGACCCAGCAGAGCGCTGGCCGTCATGGCCGCAACCCCGGAGCCACCGCCGGCAACTACACCGATGAAGGCGAACTGCGAACCTCCACTGAACAGCAGGAGGCTGAGCACCATTGTTTGCCAGAAATCGAACCCCGACGCCACCGCCAAGGCGCCGAAGGACACGCCATACAGGCCAGTGGCGATACTCAGGGACAGTGCAACCTTGAACGCCGGAGATTCCCGGAGCTTCATGGGAGCCGGGGTGCTGCTCATTTCCGCAGGCTCCACGACCAGAGGATGAGCGGAATCTGCAGGGGGAGGCGGACCGTGTGGATGCGCCTTTCGGCCGCTGATCCCTTCGGACCGTAGGCGCGTCGAAGAGCGTCAATATGCCCTGCAAGGAATGCAGCAAACATTGCTGTAGTAGCGTCCGCGGCCACCCGGCGCGTGGCAGGGATCAAGAGTCCGACGGCGGCGGTCACCTCAAGCAGGCCCGACGACGCGATCCATTCCTCGCGGGACATCACTGCCAAGGGGCCATTGGGACGGCTCCCGGGCTCATCCTTGCGGCACAGGTAATCAGGGACCACCGGGTAGTAGAACTTGGGGGTGCGGAAATGCTTCGCGGCACTGGCCAAGAGCAGTGCGCTAAGAGCTACTGCAGAGGTGGTTCGGGTTGCTTGGGCTGACCAGCGAAAAGACATGAGACCACTCAATCACAAGCCGGGTTACCCCCAAAGCCGGACCCAAGTGTGTGGGGACTAGTTGGACACCATCAGTTGCGCGAGCACCTGCGCTGGTTTGTTGGTGGTGATTTCATGGATGCCAAGTCCCTGGCACAGAGCCACGTCCTTCTCCGAGTCAACGGTCCAAACCCGGAAGATACGGCCCGCCTCCAACCAGCGCTGAACGTTGCGGGCGTGCTCCCTGATGTAGTCAATACCCGGACCGGCAATATGTACTTCACCTGCATCCAAGACCCTCTCGGCCTCGAGCTGGGTTGCCCGCATAACGTTTGCTACCGCGCCGCCCGTCAGAAAACCAAGGCCAAGCTCCTGCCGGATCTCTTGCACGGTGAAGTCGTCCACCAGCTGGCAGATGTATTCCTTGGGAACGCTCTGCAGCAAACGTTGAACGGAGTCCGTATCGAAGCTCATAAAGGAGATCCCGATGTTCTCCAGCCGTGACTCCTCAGGTGTCCAGCCCTCTTCTTCCAGCAGGGCAAGAACACGATCTTCCAGTTTGAGTCCGTACGGGCTGGGATGCTTGAGCTCGATGGCCAAACCAATGTCCCGCCCAGCACCGCGGAGGATATCCAGCAACTCCGGCAGGGTCAGGAGCTGGTCAGCAACTCCCCCATAAGCCTCAGGAATACGGGCGCCCTTCCACGACGAGAAGTCCAAAGACCGGAGCTCCTCAAGAGTGTGCTCAGCAACAGGACCCGTGCCCGTGGAAGTCCGGTCCAGGTCCGCGTCGTGCAAGAGCACCAAATGCTGGTCCCGGGTCAGGTGGACGTCGCACTCCACACCGTCGGCGCCGTCGGCAATGGCCTTAAGGTAGGCGGCTCGGGTGTGCTCGGCAAAGGCGGCACTGGCGCCTCGGTGGGCATAGACCTTGGGCCGGCTTGGGGCGAAGTCGTCGCTAGTCATGCAGACACGTTAGCCCACCCGGCTGCATGCCCGGGGGCTACGCTGGGCTAATGCAGGTGAACTCTGAACAAATCCCAACCGAAGACGTCACCAACCCCACCCCCGCCGCTGGCGCCGCACCCTCACAAAGGGCATCCGCCGTCGTCGCTCCCTCAGCGGGAGACATGGAAAAGGCAGCAGCGTTACTCCGCATGAAACGGCTGGCCCTGGCGTTGCTGATCGCCATGGCGGTGATCTTCACGGTGGCGTTCGCGTTCCAGAAGCAGTACCCGTGGCTTGAATACGTCAGGGCGGCGGCCGAAGGCGGCATGGTGGGCGCGCTGGCCGACTGGTTCGCTGTTACGGCTCTGTTCAAGTACCCCATGGGCCTGAAAATCCCGCACACCGCCATCATTCCTCGCCGCAAGGACCAGATCGGCGAATCGCTCAGCGACTTCGTCGAGAGCAACTTCCTGTCCCAGGAGGTTGTGCAGGACAAGTTGGCGAGCATCGACATTGCCCGCAAAGCCGGCACCTGGTTGTCAGGGCCCGGCGGTGCGGAGCGCGTAGCCAAGGAAGGCGGCGCGGTGATCCGCGGCGCGTTCACCGTACTGAACGACGACGACGTGCAGGCAGTGATCGAGGGCATGGTCCGCAAGCACCTGCTCACTCCGCCGTGGGGACCGCCCGTGGGCCGGATGGCTGAACGGATCTTCGCTGACGGCCACCACCACACCATGGTCGACCTCCTGGTTGACCGCACGGCCGATTGGGTGGACGCCAACCATGCAACAGTGAACAGGCTCGTCTCGGACCGCTCTCCCCTCTGGGTGCCGACGTTCGTGGACGGTTTGGTGGGTGACCGTGTGTACGTGGAACTTTCAAAGTTTGTTCGCGCAGTACAGGCAGACCAAAACCACCAGGTGCGGCAATCGATCGACGCCTACCTCGCAGATCTGGCCCAGGACCTGCAGCACGATCCCGCCATGATTGAGCGTGCCGAATCCATCAAAGCCCAGATCCTCGGCGACCCCGAGGTCCGCGAACTGGCGTCCCGCACGTGGGGAACGGTGAAGACTGCGCTGCTCAACGCCGTCGACGATCCGAACAGCGAACTGAGCCAGCGCTTCAAGAGTGCCGTCCGCGACTTTGGTCTTCGGCTGGTCAACGACGACGAACTGGCCGGCAAGGTCAACACCTGGATTGGTGATGCTGCCGGATATCTGGTGAACACATACCGTTCGGACATCGCCGGCGTGATCTCCGATACCGTGGCTCGCTGGGATGCCGAGGAAACATCCCAAAAGATCGAGCTTCAGGTGGGCAAGGACCTCCAGTACATCCGCATCAACGGAACTGTGGTGGGCGCACTGGCCGGCTTGGCGATCTTCACGGTGGCGCATCTGCTGTTTGGCTAAGGCTATGGAGCTATTCAGCCCGCCTTGGTAGCTTCAACGCATGCCTATCAAACTTGAGAACGTCGGTATTGCGGTTCGAAACCTTGAAGAAACAATCGCCTTCTTCACGGATCTTGGGCTCACTGTGTTGGGCCGGGACACCGTCAGCGGCGAATGGGCCGACACCGCCGTGGGGTTGGACGGCAACCACGCAAAAATCGCGGTGCTCCAAACTCCGGACGGCAATGGTCAACTTGAGCTCTTCGAATACCTCCACCCTGACGCGATCGAGACGGATCCCACCCTTCCCAACGAAATCGGAATGCACCGCGTAGCTTTCTCGGTTGACGACATCGACCACGCCCTGGAGATCGCCGCCAAGCACGGATGCCATCCGCTGCGTGGCGTGGCGAACTATCAGGACGTTTATAAGCTGACGTATCTTCGCGGACCCAGCGGGATCCTGGTCATGCTGGCGCAGAAACTCTAAAGGGAGCCACAGCCATGCTGAAGGAAGTCGCGGTCGGTGTTCTGGTTCACGAGAGTGAGTTCATCCAGAGCAACTGCACGGTGGTTCAGGGCCGGGACGGTGTGTTGCTGATCGACCCCGGCATCACAGTCAAGGAAATGGCGGGCATCGCAGAGGACCTTCATCGGTTGGGCCAGCCGGTGGTAGCGGGATTCTCCACGCACCCGGATTGGGATCACGTGCTGTGGCACCCGGACTTCGGTGATCCGCCGCGGTATGGCACAGCCCGCTGCGCGGCATCCATTCGCGACGTCCTGTCCCGGGCTGACTGGAAGGAACAGGTGGCTGAGGGGCTGCCTCCGGAGTACGCCGAGGAGATTACGATGGATCTGCTCGGGCTCATCACCGGCCTGCCCGCCGGAGCTGCTGAGATTCCATGGGATGGGCCCACTGTCCGCATCCTGGAGCATCAAGGCCACGCTCCGGGCCACGCAGCGCTCCTGATCCAAGAACCCGGCGTCCTCGTGGCCGGTGACATGCTCTCGGACATCCTGATGCCGTTCCTCGACCTGGAGGCAGCGGACCCGCTCAATGACTACCTCGAAGCGTTGCAGCAGTTCAAAGCCGTGGCCGGCGACGTCGTTGCAGTGATCCCCGGCCACGGTTCTGTGGGCGCAACAGAGCAACTGCGGGAACGCATCGCCCTGGATCGTGCTTACGTGCAGTCACTGCAGGACGGGCGCGATCCCCAGGACCCGCGCATCGGCCCGGCGGCACCCCTGTATTGGTTGGCCAACGTGCATTCCTGGCAATTGCAGCGGCTGGCCGAGAAAGGGCAGAAGTAGTTCAGGGCCGGATCCTGCGTTCCGCCCGCCGTCGCCGAGTTCCCGCGGATCCCCTCATAAAGCGCCGTTACTGAGAAAATCGACCCCTGAGACTCTCACGGTCGGGATCCCTCGCGAGGATCATCGCAGCTGTTTCACGTGACAGCCAAGAGGTGCACCATCTGCCCGGGCCTTGCTTGGCCAATCAGGTCCAAATCCTCGTTCCGGACCACTGCGATCACCGGCGACTCGGCAGTATCTGGGTGGCCTGCCAGAGCGATAACCGGAAGGCCCGACGGCGGCAGCAGGACCGAGCCTGATACCAGCGTCTGAGGCTGGCGTGCTTCACCGGCGGCATCCCCGGAAGCAACGGCAGCGTCAAGCGGCCGGCCGGCCAGCCGCGCCCCTGCCCGATCCGACTCCGGCGAGAGAATCCAGGGTTCACTGGTCAACCGAAGCCATGTACCGGCGTCGTAATTCTGTGCCTGAGGGCCGCGTGAAACCCTGACAACCACAGGACGTTCCGGGTCCAATGCGCGCCGGGCAGGGTGGTTCACCTCCGGGAACGCGTGGCCCTGCGGGCGACCAAACGTCAGAGCCGCACCAGCGCGCAGCGACTCTCCATGCGCCGTCTCTCCTTGTGCCGAGATTCCGCCTTGGACCCCAAGGTAATAGCGGAGACCAAACAGTGCACGGCCCAACTCTAGAATTGCGCCGGGAGGGACCCGAACCGCTTTGTTCAGTGGTAGTTCCCTGCCGTTAAGTGTCACCATACCCTCGGCACCGGTGACCGCCAGGGCCGACCCCGTCACGAACCGCAGCTTCAGCCCACCCAGCATCACCTCTAGTCCGGCTGCAGAGTCCGGGTTACCCAGAAGGATATTTGCCAGGTGCATGGACGCACGGTCCAGCACTTGCTCAGGATCGAGCACCATGGTGCCCGATCCCGGTTCCACCACTACCGCGCCCACCGGCTTAGGCGAACGCTTCGATCTCGACGCCGGCCTTTTCCAGGCCCTCCCGAACCGCAGCAGCCATGTTCACCGCGCCGGGGGTATCGCCGTGGATGCACAGCGAATCGGCCTCCACTGGCACAACGGTTCCGTCAATGGCCAGTACTTCCTTGCGCGTTGCGAGACGCACGGCTTGGGCCACGACAGCTTCGGGGTCGTGCAGCACGGAGCCTTCCTGAGTGCGGGGTACCAGCGTCCCGTCCGGCAGGTAGGCCCGGTCCACGAACGCTTCGCGGAAGACGGGGTGCCCGGATTCCTCAGCGAGGGTCAACCACGCTGAGCCTGGCAAGCCCAGGACCGGCAGGCCCGGATCGTAGGCGTGGACGGCCGCAACCACGGCTTCGGCCTGCTCAGCGTCGCGGACGATCCTGTTGTACAGCGCGCCATGGGGCTTCACGTAATCCACGGAAGCCCCCACGGCGTGGGCCATTCCGTCAAGGGCGCCAAGTTGGTAGAGGACGTCCCCGAACAATTCGTCAAAGGTCATGTCCAGGGAACGCCGGCCGAAGCCCGCCAGGTCCCTGTAGCCGACATGGGCTCCCACTCGGACATCCAGTTCGAACGCTGCACGGCAGCTGTCCAGCATGGTGAGGGGATCACCGGCATGGAAGCCGCAAGCCACGTTGGCGCTGCTCACGATGCGGAACATCGAGGCGTCGTCTCCCATGGTCCAGGAGCCGAAAGACTCCCCGAGGTCAGCGTTCAGATCCACTGCTACCGCCTTCCAGCGTTGTGTTGTTCAAGATGACCTTGGGCGCGTTGGGGAGCAGCTCGCCAGGGACAGTGTCCGGGAGCGGGCCGAAGGCTTCCTTGGCGGTGGACACCACGGCACGGCCCATCATGAGGTTGCCTGCACCACCTACCACCGCGCCTACGCCAAACGGCAGGGCGCGTCCGAGGAACGCGGTACCTTGCCGTTTCAGGAGGTTCTTCAGGAATGCACGCTGGATGGAGTCCCGGATGACGCCGAATCCGCTTCCGGGAATCTTTTTGGTAAGCGTCCGGCCCCACGCATTGGTCACGCCTTTGCCGCGTCCCAGCGATTGCCCGCTGAGGGCGCCCAGCATGGACGTGCCCTCTTCTCCCAGCATGATAGCCATGACCATGGTTTGCGCACGCTCGGGATCGGTCAACCGGATGCCGTGCAACTCCGCCAGCGACGACGCATAGAGCGCAGTGGTCTCCAGGAAGCCCACTGTTGCGAGCGCTGATAGTCCCAGCGACGCCGCGGTTCCAATACCAGGCACGACGGCGGTAGCGCCTACCGCTGCGCCCCCGCCGGAGATGGCCAGCAGGTAATGGCGTTCCAGTTTGGCGGCAAGCTGCGCCGGTGAATCATTGGGGTGCCGGCGTTGGAGCCGGCGGAGGTTTGCCAGGACCAGGGGCCGTTGGACTTCCACAGCCTTCAACAGCACATTGTGCACTCCGGGCTTGGCGTTGCCTTGGGCGTCAAACACTGCGCTGTGGGCTGTTTCCTGGGCGATCTTCACCGCCGGGTTGGGGCGCTTGGGCATCTTCACCTCTCCTTGGCAGTTAGTCGTTTCACGGGGAACTGCTGACTTCAGCCTATGCCACGCCCCCGCCTTGCAAGACCCGGTGGAGGCCGTAGGTGGACAGTATTCCGCGGAGAGCGGACCGGCGCATCAGCCAAACTCCGGCGTAAACTGGGATGCACTCACGGAAGCAGTCCAAGCAAGGACAGGGAGAATCCGTTATGAATGCCTCGGACAAGAACAACGACGCCGTCCGGCACCACGCTGACGCCCCGGCGGAAGGTGAAACTGAAGGCTGGGTTCCGCACGATACCGGTTTGCACAGCCAGGACCCTGCAGAAGGTGCGGACATCGACGACGACGACGCGCCGCCGTCGAGCGCCTCTTAACTGACGTTCCTCCCGAACTTGGTTCGGGTCGCCCGGGCGCCAACCACAGCACGCCTTCCACTGCATCAAAACACAGGCTTAGGCTAGGGGGATGGCCTCGCTGAGAGCGCTGCGTCCCTTTGCACACCGGGAATTCCGGGTGCTGATTTCAGCGCTGTCCATTTCCATTTTTGGCTCGGGCATGTGGGCTGTGGCGATGGTTTATGAGGTGATCCACCTGGGTGGCGGCCCTCTGGAACTGTCCTTGGTTGCCACAGCAGCCAGCATCGGTTTGGTGGGCTTCGTGCTGGCGGGCGGCATAGCGGCCGATCGGTTCCCGCAGCGGCTCCTGATCATCGCGGTGGAAGGCGCCAATCTGGCCGTCATTGCCACCATCACAGCGCTTGCCATGTTCGACGTCCTTCAGCTGTGGCACTTGGCCGTGGGTGCCTTCGTTATAGGCGTGGGCCAGGCATTCTTCTTCCCCGCGTATTCAGCCATGCTTCCGCGCATCCTGCCCGCTGACGACCTACTGGCTGCCAACGGATTAGAAGGAACAGTGCGGCCGGTCTTACAGCAGGCGGCCGGGCCGGCGATCGCGGGGATCCTGGTGGCAGTGCTATCCCCGGCTCACGCCGTGGCTGGTGTGGCCGTTTGCCACTTGCTGGCGTTTGGGATTGTGAACCTCCTGAGCCGTCAGGAGCCCGGCGATCCGGGCTTGGGCGGAGCTGGTCCGGACACAGCTGCAACTGGCAAGTCCTCCCTCTTTAAGGACCTTCGGGAAGGATTCAGCTACACCATCCGCACGCCATGGCTTCTGTGGACCCTGATCTGGGCCTGCCTGTCCGTGCTTTTCCTGATCGGCCCTATCGAGGTCCTGCTGCCGTTCGTCGTCCGCGATCAATTGGGCGGCGACTCGAGGACGTTCGGATTTCTGCTGGCAGTCATGGGAGTTGGCAGTGCCGCCGCTGCGCTGGCCACGGCAACGGTCCGCCTCCCCCGGCGCTACCTGACCGTGATGGTGGTGACGTGGGGGCTTGGCAGCCTGCCGGTAGCTGCGATCGGATTCATGGACAACTTCTGGGTGCTCGGTGCCGCCATGCTGATCTTTGGTGCCACCGAGGGAGTTGGCATGGTCATCTGGGGGACGCTGCTGCAACGGCGGGTGCCACGGCATTTGCTGGGCCGTATTTCCAGTCTGGACTTCTTCGTTTCCCTGGCCTTGATGCCGGTATCCATGGCTCTTGCCGGTCCTGTGGCCCAGGTGGTTCCCCTCTGGCTCATCTTCTTCATTGCCGGTTTGGTGTGCCCCATCATGGCCTTCGTGGCACTCTTCGCAGCACGCATGATGACCGACGAGATTGAGAACCCCCTGACATCCAACGCCACGGACTCGGATGCTGCAGACACGCAGCCGGACTCTGTGTAGCGTGTGCACTATCTCAGGAAGGATTCCCCATGGCCTCCGGCAGCAAAGACGATCCTTGGCGGCTCACCACTCCCCCGGGCTCGTCGGACTACATCATGTACACGGATGAAACCACGGATCCCCTGGCCATTGTTTGCCAGGTTGGATCCACCAAACTGCTGTACCAACGGCGGGCTATCGAGGACCTGCACGCATGGCTCGCTACACAGGGCGATTGGGTACCCTTGGGGGCCGCCGACGAAGGCAAGGAGGCCGCCCCTGGGAGTGTGGAGGCCTGGGGCCGGAGCGAGGACAACCCAGTGGGCGGCTGGTACGGGCTCCGCAAGGGATACCGTGGCCGGTTCGGGATGTACATGCCGCCGCTGCTCGAAGCCCTCGGCCTGGCTGAGCTCACCCACGAGAAGCGGAACAACAGCATGCGGGCGATCACGAACTAAGGGGCACGCGGCGGATGCGCTTGGGACGCGAAGATGTTCAAGCCCAGGACCCGGGATAGATACGCGGTGGCCTGTTGCCCGCGGACGCTATTGCCTGCGGGGTCGAGCCGCGGTGAGAAGGCCGCGATTCCTGCCTTGCCGGGCGAGACCGTGAGCAGCCCGCCGGACACCCCGGATTTGCCCGGGAGCCCGATCTCAAACAGCCACTCCCCGGACCTTTCGTACAGCCCGTTGGCCGCGAGGATCGCAAGGGTGTCACGGCATACTTCTGCTGAAACCACCCGCTCGCCAGTCACCGGGTTGGCCCCACCGTCGGCGAGCGTGGCGCCCATGACGGCGAGGTCGCGGGCGCTGGCACGCAGTGAGCATTGTTTGGTGTAGAAGTCCACTACGTCCAGCGGATCGTGCCCGATCCTGCCGTAGCTTTCCATGAGCCGGGCAATGGCGCGGTTCCGGGTATTGGTAGCGGCCTCGGACACGTAGACGTCCTCGTCCAGCACCAGGTCACGGCCTGCGAAAGCTGACAGCCCCGCGTGAATGCCCTTCCACTGCTCGTCCAGGGTTGCGCCAGGCATGAGGGCAGTGGTGGCCAGCGCACCGGCGTTGACCATGGGATTCATGGGGTGACCGTCATTGAGTTCCATGGCGATCACGGAGTCGAAGGCCAAACCCGTGTTGTTCACGCCCACCAAGCCAGCCACGGCAGCATGCCCCAATTCCTCGCACACCAGGGCGTACACGAAGGCTTTGGAGATGGACTGGATGGAGCCGCCCGGACGCGACTCGGTTACTTGCCGGGTGCGAGCGTCCCGATCTCATCCCCGCCTTGGCCGAACACGGCCAGCTCCCCGTTCTCCTGGATTTTGGCTGTCGAAGCATTTGAAAGCCAGGTATCAACGCCTTCGCAAGCCATTCGAGTGGATGCGAAACCTCCGAACGAGATGGTCTTGCCGTCCTCTTTCCAAGACCCCATGAGTCTGTTGCAGCCGTCAGTTCCTGTGGCATTGCCATCTGACTTGAGGTCCAGGGAAGGTTGCTTGGCGTCGCCTGCGTCACCCCATACGCCGACGAACGGACTGGTGCCACTTCCCGCGCAGCCTGCCATCACAATGGCTGCCATGGATGCCAGGTAAACAATGCGGAAGGTGCGGTGCCGGGTCTGCGCCATGCGGTCAGTCTAGGTTTACGCACTTCGGCCGTCTACCGGATCGTGCGGTCGGTCGCGACTCAGACGACCGACCGCACTAGCCCGGTTTCCGCAGTGATGGCGCCCCGGGCGGGCCCCAGAACCCGCCACACCCATCACTGCTAACTCCGTCGACAAACCGCAACGCGGCCGAAAAGGGCAACGGCGCAGTACGCGGTTCAACGACTTGGGCATTGGATATGTGCTCTGACCTGCGGAAACGTGACGCGGACTCAGAGAATAAATTCTCCCTGATGTTTCTGTCCGGATAAAACGGGAAGTCCCCTGAAAGAAGCACGCTGAATCGCCGACACTTTTTTGCCTTCCGGAGCACTCATAAGCAGTAGGAAAAATGAGCAACTGACGCCCCGCAGGAGCAAAATATGAAATTATCCCAAGGTCCGGCCTTTGCAAGCGCCGTGTCGCTCACGAGTGCTCCGGACATCCATCTTCTGTTCATGATGGGCCTGGTCTTCGTTGCAGGCATCGCCGGGATGGGCACCGTTGGCCTGCTCCTGCTGCTCGCACCACTGGCCATGTTGTTCATGGCACGCACCAAGCCCCGTCAGGTCGCCACCGTTTCCGCTGGCCCAGCCGGAGAGCCCGACGGCGGTGCGGCACCACCGCCGTCGTCACTCAACGGCGGCGACCAAGCATCCCAGTTGAACTAGCTACTAGTCCTCAAAGCGCAGTTGGTTGTCACTGCTGCCGCTGAGGTTGGCGATGATTTCCGACGCAACGGCATGCAGCTTTTGGTTGCGATGGCTTGAGGCCTTGGTCAGTACGCTGAACGCCTCGTCCTGGCTGCAACGGTTCTGGGCCATGATCACCCCGCAAGCGAGGTCAATAACAGTCCTGGAGGACATCGCCGTCTTGAGGTCGGCGTTGAGCTGTTCCACGGTTTCTACCCTGATGGCCAGACGCAATGTACTACCCGCGACGTCCGCGAAAGCGGCAGCTTCAGCAATGACAGTGTCCGTGAAGGTCCCCGCCGTGGGTGCGAAGAAGTTGATGACCGCTTGAGATGTCTCTCCCAGGTCCATGGGCACACCCAGGGCACTGTGGACGCCCTCGGCCGCCAAGGCCCTGCTGTAAAGCGGCCAGTTGGTGTCGGTGGCAACGTCGGCCAGGAGCACCGGACGCCCGAGGTCCAAGGCTTCCAAACAGGGGCCCTGCCGAAGTTCCTGTTCAATTTTGTCCAAATGCACGGCCCTTTCGCTGCTGCCCGCAACAGTGGAGGTCCGTTTGCGCCGGCGTAACGTCAGGGCGCAGTCAATGTTTTCACCGGCTGCCTTGCTCATCGCATCGCGAGCGAAGCCGGTCACTCCGTTCAGGATTCCGTGGATGTCGGCGCTGCCGACCACCAGCTCGTGCAGGCTTCTGATGTGTTCAGCACTTCCGGTGGGTTCCATGAGCCTAATCGTAGGAACACTTCGGCTTCCGGTCACCCATTGCCCCGTAAACAGAGCAGAAGGTACAGTTACACAGTAAGCAACCTGATCAATTTACTCCGAGAGTGACCCGCCCCTTGCAACGGGATACTAGCCATGGAAGATCCACGTAGAACAGCGCGAAAGCTCATACGGAGCCGGACCATCGATCTTGAAGACCTATGGATCAAGTATTGGGCGCACGGCGGAAATGCCCCGGTCTTCGAGTTGGACGCCTACGTTTTTGAGATCCAGGAACGGCACCCCTTCGAGCTGCGCATCCTGTCATGGGCGCTCGAAGATCTGGGCGTCGAAGCACCACTCTGAGCGGGAAACGTCAATAGTTACGGCACGCCCCTACCCGCGCCCCCACAGTGTCGCTAGCCTTGGCCCATGGAATCCGGATTGGAATCTTGGGGCGAATTCAATGTGGCGATCGCCGGCGCCGGAGCGGCGCTCGGAGGGCTGCTGATCGTGGCCTTGTCCGTGAATATCAAGCAAATCGCCGAGTCGCGTGGACTTGCAGCGCGCGCAGGGGCCTCCATCTCCGCACTCATCCTCGGCGTAGTCCTGTCCTGCGCGGCACTCATCCCGGGGCAGGAGCTTCGGGGTTTCGGCGTGGTGGTTCTGCTCGGAGCCCTCTCGGGCGGAGTGATCGCCGTCCTGGCCGCCCGCGCCATCCTTGGCGATGACACCCCGGGTCATCCGCATCGCTGGGATGCCCAACACATTGCCTCGTTCGTTTTTCCGCTGGTCATTTACGCACTGGGGGGCGTGCTCACTGTGCTGTCAGTTCCCGTGGGCCTGGTGGTTGTGGCATTCGGAACCATCATCGCGCTGATCGGCGCAGTGGTCTTTTCGTGGGTGGCGCTGGTAGAGATCCTGCGTTGAACGAAACAGAAAGCGGACGACGGCGGAAACCTCCCGTCGTCGTCCGCTGACGCAGTGCGAGGTGTGTTATCCGGCCTTTCCGGACAGCGCAACCAGCACGCCGGCGGCGGCGAAGAACTTGTTGCTCCCCAGATCGCGGACGGTTTTGATACCCAGGTCAGCGAGTAGTTCGTTGTGTTTGTCGGTAAGTCCGGCAAGGGCCGACGGCGGCGCCGCCAGGATTTCATCAAGGGTGGAGTTTTCGTAGGCTTTATCGAGTGCTTTGCCCAATTCAACAGAAACAGCCAAGGCATTTCCTTTCATCGATGCGGAACAATTGCAAACGTGCTGTAGAACACTAACCCTTTTTACTAAGCAACCTGCCAATTGAGGATTTCCATCCTATTGACGATCCGGGCCACATAACGATCAAGATAGCCCACAATGACGCGCTTTTGGACCCTCGCACGCGAAGGAATTACATATTCTCCGCAATCGCCATGGCGGCGACCCCGCGTGGCGCATCACTAAGCCTGCTTAGTATGGATCAAGGCAATGACTCACCTACTGACGAGGAGCCAGACATGAAACAACGGACGGTTTCGGACTTGATGGTGGAACGCCTCCAAAACTGGGGCGTGGAGCGTGTTTACGGGTACAGCGGCGATGGCATCAACGGTTTCATGGGCGCCCTCCGCCGGTCCCGGGAAAAGATCGAGTTCGTGCAGGCCAGGCACGAGGAAGCTGCGGCCTTCATGGCCGTGGGGCATGGCAAGTACACGGGCGGAGTCGGCGTAGTGACCTCCACACAGGGTCCCGGTGCCGTCCACCTGCTCAACGGCCTGTACGACGCCAAGATGGACAGCGTCCCTGTGGTGGCGATCATCGGACAGCAAAGCACCACGGTTCTGGGCTCTGCCTACATGCAGGAGATCGACCTTCTGACGCTCTTCAAGGACGTCGCCGCACAGTTCGCCCAACTGGCCAGCTCTCCGGAACAGGTCCCCATGCTGATCGACCGCGCGTTCCGCACCGCTCTTGAAACCAAGTCCCCGTGCGTGGTCATCGTTCCCCACGACATCCAGACCGCCGATGCCCCCGAACTTGAGCAGGAACACGGAATCGTGGTTACTGCACCCGTCTGGCATCCGGCACGCGTCATGCCCCGCGAGGAACAGCTGGACGCAGCGGCAAAGATCCTCTCCGAGGGTGAACGGATCGCGTTGTTCGTTGGGCAGGGCGCACGGGGCGCCCAAAAAGAAGTGGTGGCGTTGGCCGAAAAGCTCGACGCCGGCATCACCACCAGCCTGCTCGGCAAGCCCTACGTCGACGAGACACTCCCCACCGCCGTAGGCACCATGGGCCACCTCGGCACCACTGCCAGCGCGTTTCTGCTGGAGAACTGCGACACCTTGCTCATCATCGGCTCCAACGATCCTTGGACCGAGTTCTACCCGAAACCCGGTGCCGCCAGAGCTGTGCAAATCGACATCGACGGTCGCAAGATCGCCAACCGTTACCCCGTTGAGGTGGGCTTGGTGGGCGATGCTGCGGAAACCCTCAACGCATTGACCACACGTCTTGAAGACAGGGACCAGCCAGCACGCACCAAGTGGCGCGCCGACGTCGAAGACCAGGTCCGCGCGTGGCGTCAGCTTTCAGAAGAACGCGCCAACGTCCCCGCCGAGCCCGTGAATCCGGAACTGGTGGTGCGCGAGCTCAGCGGCAGGCTCCCCGGCAACGCCCAGTTGAGCATCGACGTCGGCAGTTGCGTTTACTGGTACGCCCGGCAATTGATCCTTCCGCCCGGAGTCCCCGCCCACCTGAGCGGCACGCTCGCCAGCATGGGATGCGCCATCCCGTACGGATTGGCGGCGAAGCTGGCCCACCCGGACCGCCCCTTGGTTGCCCTGGCAGGAGACGGCGGGATGCAGATGCTGGGCGTCGCCGAGCTGATCACAGTGGCGCACCGTTGGCGGGACTGGGCGGATCCCCGCTTTGTCATCTGTGTTTTCAACAACCGTGACCTCGCCGAGGTCTCCTGGGAACAGCGTGAGACCGAGGCTGAGCCCAGGTTCCCGGACAGCCAGGAAATCCCGGACTTCCCGTACGCGGCCTATGCAGAGCTGCTGGGTTTGGCGGGAATCCGGGTGGAGGATCCCGCCAAGCTCGGCGAGGCCTGGGACTACGCGCTGTCCGCGGATCGCCCAGCCGTCATCGAAGTCCTGACGGATCCAAACATTCCGCTGCTCCCGCCCTTCCCCGCCGGAGCGCAGAAGCTGGAAGGTATGCGCTCCGCACTCACTGCCGAGGGCGCTGACGGTGAGCACGCGCGGAGTTTGCTGGACATCTACGCGGAGGGTGAGAGCCGGCTGCGGGCCAACGACGGGAAGTAGGTGACCGCTATCGGAGGCCTGCCGAGTGCGCCAGCGCAATCGCCTCGGTCCTGGAACGCACGTCGAGTTTCCGGAAGAGGTTCCGGATGTGGAACTTCACCGTGTTTTCGCTGATGTGGAGAGCGCCGGCAATGCTCCGATTCCGCTGCCCCGCGGTGAGCAACTGCAGTACTTCCAGCTCGCGGGGCGCCAGATCCCAGACGGCAACGTCACCCACGGGCGCCGCAGGTGGATCCAGCGGCAGCACCACGGAAATATCCGCGCCCCAGCCCTGCATCACGTCCAGGGACATCCGTCCGTCAACCGCCTGCACCCGCTGCTGCAACCGAGCGATGCTGGGCGAGTCCGAGGTGAGGGCACCAAGACCGTCATCGCGCACGTTGATCAGCAGGTTCTCACCGTCGCAGTCCCACTGCGCACGCACGCGGCGGACGTCCGGCTGCTCCGCGATAGCCAACACAAGCCCGCGAACAACGGCACGGGCAGCGTGGGCAACTTCGCCAGGAAGTGCACGCCCGTTGGCGGGCGGCTCGATGAACTGAATGTCGATGTTGCTGAAGTGCATCAATGGCCGAAGGTCCTCGCGAAGCCGCTCGAACGCCGTCGCCACCGGTTCCTCCACCAAATCGCTGGTGCGATCGCTGACCGTCCGCAAGTCCACCAAGGCTTTGACGGCGAGGTCCGTCACTGCGGTGCGGGCCGCGGCGTCATCCATGGAGGTTGACCGCAGGGCCGCCAGCAGCGTTTCGAGAGTGGTGGAGTGCTGGTCAATCAGCTCAGCGGTCACACGGATCCGCTCGGCGGACGCAGCCCGCGATTCCAGAAGGTACGACGGCGGCGCGTCGGTTACCTTCTCCTGGATGCGTCGGGCGGTTAATCGCCAAAGATAGCTGAGAAGACGAAGGGCCTCTTCCCCTTCCTCTCCCCCGGCCAGTGAAGGATCGGTCAGGACCAACAGCGCCTGGCTGGGCGCGTAGCCCAGGGCGAGGACTTCCCGCTCCTGGCCGGCGATGATCGCAGAAGTACGCCACGGGTCTTCGCCCGGCATCACCGACCTCAGCCGGTCCAGCTCGGTGATGGACACCCGGCTGACCACACTTTCGTCACCCGCCTTTTTCTGGGGCCGCCCAGTGCAGTCCTCGGTAAAGATGACCAAGGCGCTGCTGGGGACAAACGGGAGGGTGGCGTTGCGGAGGGACTCGGCGATGCGGTTCAGCGGCGCGGCAGCAAGATCGCCGATGGAGTGGAGGAGTGTCCAGTTCTGCATCCAGCCAGCATACGTGCCATGTAGGAGCACGAACTACCCAAAGGGGTAGGAAAAGCCATCCCAAAACAGCGTTCCACCCACCCCGGTACTGCACCAAGCTTGAAGAGAAGCAAACCACGGCAACCGAAGGAGAGAGTGTGGACGCTGTAGTAGAAAAGCCCTCCCTGAGCGAAACACCGGCGCAGGCGGCCCTCAATCTGTCACTCATCCAAGACGAAATAGCGAGCACCACCAACGCGATCGACGTCCACCAGCTTGCAGTCCTTGCGGGCAGGATCCGCGGGGCCGAACGCGTCTTCTTGGCCGGCGCCGGCCGTAGCGGACTGGTTCTCCGCATGGCAGCCATGCGCCTGATGCACCTGGGCCTGACGGTCCATGTAGCCGGGGACACCACCACGCCTGCCATCACCTCCGGTGACCTTTTGCTGGTCGCGTCCGGATCAGGAACCACCTCCGGCGTGGTCAAGGCAGCGGAAACAGCCCTCGCCGCCGGTGCGGACGTCGCTGCGGTGACCACCAACCCGGAATCACCCCTTGCCGGCTTGGCCGATGTATTGCTGATCATCCCCGCCGCACAGAAAACCGATCACGGCTCCAGTCTTTCGAGCCAATACTCCGGCAGCCTGTTTGAGCAATCCCTTTTCCTTGCAACCGAGGCAGTGTTCCAAACCCTCTGGGAGAACACCGATGAGCCCGCCGAACAGCTCTGGCTGCGGCACGCCAACCTCGAGTAACCACCCCAAAGCCCCACCACCCGAACCCGCACCACCCGTTCCAAACGAAACCTTCCACAAGAAAGAAGAACCCCATGAAACTTCAGGTAGCACTGGATCTCCTCACCGTCGAGGACGCCCTTGAACTCGCCGGCAAAGTGGCTGAGCACGTGGACATCATCGAACTCGGCACGCCCCTCATCAAGGCCGCCGGTTTGAGCGCCGTCACCGCCATTAAGGACTCCCACCCCACCAAGATCGTCTTCGCCGACATGAAGACCATGGATGCCGGCGAGCTCGAAGCCGATATCGCATTCAAGGCTGGAGCGGATCTGGTTTCGGTCCTGGGCACGGCCGATGACTCCACCATTGCCGGCGCGGTCAAGGCCGCCAAAGCGCACAACAAGGGCATTGTGGTGGACCTGATCGGTGTGGCGGACAAAGTATCCCGCGCCAAGGAAGCCCGCTTGCTGGGTGCCAAGTTCGTCGAGTTCCACGCAGGCCTTGATGAGCAGGCACAGCCGGGTTACAACCTGCGCAGCCTGCTCAACGCAGGCGAGGAAGCACGCGTCCCGTTCTCAGTGGCAGGTGGCGTGAATGCTGGAACCATTGCATCCGTACAACTGGCCGGCGCGGACGTCGCCGTCGCAGGCAGCGCGATCTACAGCGCTGCAGATCCCGAACTGGCCGCCAAGGAACTGAAGGCAGCCATCAACTAACCCAGGTCTCTATCGGAGACATCGACCTGCCCATCCGGGCAGGTCGATGTTTTGTTCTGGCAGAACTTAGAGGTTTTCCACCAGCGAGACGTCGCGGACGGCGCCCTTGTCTGCGGACAGCGCCATCGCGGCGTAGGCGCGTAGCGCAGGAGAGACGTGGCGTTCGCGGTCCTTCGGCTTGTACCCGCCGTTGACTTCGAGCTTTTCGCGGCGTTCGGCAAGAATCTCGTCGGAGACCTGCAACTGGAGGGAGCGCTGTGTGATGTCGATGCTGATGATGTCCCCGTTCTCCACCAGGGCGATGGCCCCGCCGGAGGCAGCCTCCGGGGAGATGTGGCCGATCGACAGGCCTGAGGTGCCGCCGGAGAAGCGACCGTCCGTGATGAGGGCGCACTTCTTGCCCAGGCCGCGGCCCTTGAGGAACGAGGTGGGGTAGAGCATTTCCTGCATACCCGGCCCACCTCTGGGGCCTTCGTAGCGGATGACCACTACGTCGCCTTCCTTGATGGTCTTGTTCAGGATCTTCTCCACGGCTTCGTCCTGTGACTCGCACACAACTGCCGGACCTTCAAAGATCCAAATGGACTCGTCCACCCCGGCGGTCTTCACCACGGCGCCGTCCACTGCAACGTTGCCGCGCAGCACAGCCAGGCCGCCGTCTTTGGAAAAAGCGTGCTCCACGGAACGGATGCAGCCGCCTTCAGCGTCGGTGTCCAGGGAGGTCCACTGGTTCGACTGCGAGAAAGCGGTGGAGGAACGGACGCCACCGGGAGCCGCGTGCCATAGCGCCTGCGCCTCCTCGGTGGCCTTGCCGCCCCGGATGTCCCAGTCGTCCAGCCATCCGTCCAGGTCATTGGAATGCACGGAGTGGACGTTCTTGTGCAGGAGGCCGCCGCGGTTCAGCTCACCCAGCAGCGCGGGGATGCCGCCGGCCCGGTGCACGTCCTCCATGTAATAGGTCTTATCCCCGGCGACGTTCGGAGCCACCTTTGCCAGGCAGGGTACTTGGCGGGACTTGGCGTCCATCTCGGCAAGGCCGTACTCCACGCCCGCTTCCTGGGCTGCGGCCAGCAGGTGCAGGATGGTGTTGGTGGAACCACCCATGGAGATGTCCAGTGCCATGGCGTTGTCAAAAGCCTCGGCCGTGGCGATGGAACGCGGCAGTACAGAGTGGTCGTCGTCGTCGTAATAACGCTTAACGAGCTCGACGACGGTGGCACCGGCTTTCTCGTACAGCGCCTTGCGGGCGGTATGGGTCGCCAGCACCGAGCCGTTGCCCGGCAGGGCCAGGCCGATCGCCTCGGCGAGGCAGTTCATGGAATTGGCGGTGAACATGCCCGAGCAGGAACCGCACGTGGGGCAGGCGTTCTCTTCAATGAGGTTGATGTCTTCATCGGAAATGGATTCGTCCACGGCGTCGGAAATCGCGTTAACCAGATCCAGGGAGCGCACAGACCCGTCGGTCAGGGTTACGCGGCCGGCCTCCATGGGACCGCCGGAGACGAACACCACCGGGATGTTCAGGCGCAGCGCCGCCATGAGCATGCCCGGGGTGATCTTGTCGCAGTTGGAGATGCACACCAGGGCATCGGCGCAGTGGGCGTTGACCATGTATTCCACGGAGTCGGCAATTAAATCGCGCGACGGCAGGGAATAGAGCATGCCCGAGTGGCCCATGGCGATGCCGTCGTCCACGGCGATGGTATTGAATTCGCGGGGCACGGCGCCGGCGGCGAGGATCGCGTCGGAGACGATCCTTCCTACCGGAGCCAGGTGGGTGTGGCCGGGGACGAATTCGGTGAAGGAGTTGGCCACGGCAATGATCGGCTTGCCGATGTCAGTGTTGGCAACACCGGAGGCACGCAGCAGTGCGCGGGCTCCGGCCATGTTGCGGCCGTGGGTAACTGTTCTGGAGCGAAGTGCAGGCATGAATACCATCCTGCTGTTGTTCTACGCCCGGCGGAAGACGGCGCTGCTACTAGTAGTGAAAGTACCAGAGTAATAGTGTTGAGTCCGTGAAAGATGAGAGACGCAAGGAACTGGGACTCTTCCTCAGGACCCGCCGAAACCAAGCCCTTCGCTCCGACTACGGCCTGCCGCCAGTGGGACGTTCCCGCGAGCGCGGCCTTCGGCGGGAAGAGATCGCGTTCCTCTCAGGGGTCAGCGTTACGTGGTACACGTGGCTTGAGCAGGGCCGGGACATCAGTCCGTCCCGGCAAGTGCTTGAGGCCGTGGCCCGCACGCTGCATCTTTCGGACACTGGGCTGAGTTACGTGCTTTCTCTGGGCGGCTATTCATCTGCCTTACCCAAAGGGCCCGTCGCGGCCGATGCTCCCGCTCATGTGCAGCGGCTTTTGGACGCTCTGGACCCCAACCCCTCCTACGCTTTGTCCCCGGATTGGGGCATTGCCGGGTGGAACCGCGCCTATGAGGCGCTATATCCGAACATCGGAACGTTCGACGCCGCCGACAGGAACCTTTTGTGGCTGGTCTTCACGGACCCCTTCATCCGCGACCTTCTCCCTGACTGGGACGTCACCAGCAAACGCTTCCTGGCCGAGTTCAGGGCCGAAACGGGGCAGCGCTTGGGCGACCCCGATGTGGAGTACCAAGTGGAGCGGCTCAAGGAGGCGAGCCCCGAATTCCAGGAAAGCTGGGACAGGTACGACATCCTTGGCTTTGAGTCCCGCGAGCGCCAGTTCCACCACCCCGCAGTTGGCGTGCTGCAGATGGAACACCACCAGGTCTCGCCCTCGGACAGGCCGGACCTGCACCTTGTGGTCTACACCCCGGCGCCGGGGAGTGACGCCGGGGAACAGATGCAACGGTTGATGGGAGCCTAGGGCGGGTTCCGGCTATGGAGACAAGGCGGTTTCGTCCGCAGTGGCCAGTGTCAGCACGGCCTCTTCCACGGTCTGGTGGTCTTCGAGTTCGCGCTCGATCCTGCGCAAAGCCACGGCGACTTCGTGTTCCGGGTGATCGCCCTGCAGGTCCACTGCCGCCACAAGGTACAGCTTGCGGGGACCCACAAATTCCAGATGGAGATAGGTCAGCCGGGCGATGTCCCGATGTTCCAGGAGCCGCCGCGCCATGGACCGTTCAATGTCCGGCGTGACACCTTGACCCACAAGGAACCGGCGGTTGCGGTCGATCAGCACCACGGCAACTATCGCCAACAAAACACCAACGATGATTGAGCCCACGGCATCCGGCAGTGGTGATCCGGTGACCTGATGCAGGAACACGCCCAGGAAGGCCACCACCAGGCCAATCAATGCGGCAGCATCCTCGGCAAAGACGGCGCGCAGGGTGGGGTCGGAGCCCACCAAGACCTGCTCCAAGGTCCGGCGTTCCAGCTCCCGGGCCGCTTTACGGGTCTGACGGAAGGCCTGGATGAAGGAGAAGCCCTCCAAGACAAAAGCCAGCGACAGCACTACATACGCGATGGCGAAGTCCGATGCTGGCTCCGGTTCAATAATCTCCTGGATGCCGTGCATGATGGACACCACTGCCCCTGCGGTGAAGAGTCCGAACGCGGCGAACATCGACCATACATATGCTTCGCGGCCGTACCCCATGGGATGGTTCTTGTCCCGGGGGCGTTGCGAGCGACGCTCCGCAATGAAGAGGAACACCTGGTTGCCGGTGTCAGCCCAAGAGTGCGCCGCTTCTGCGGTCATCGAGGCGGAACCTGTCAAGGCGGCTGCCACCGACTTGGCCGCGGCCACCAGTGCGTTCGCCACGAACGCGATGATGACAGTCAGCAGGGTGGAGCCGGAATCTGTTCGCTTCTGGGATGCTGCCATAGGGAAACCGTACCCAACCGTTGCCGGCAAGTGTCCCGGCGTCGGGTATTTACGTGGTGACTACGCCGCAATCCCAGCCAACTACACTCTGATGCAGGGCATCGGCTCCATCGGTCACGCAACCCACCTATCGAAGGGTGTACCAGTGACAGAGCGTCAACGAGTCATCACCTGGCAGGATCCGGCAGATGGCGTGGCTGCCATGCCCGGCATGAGCGGGCTGGAATACCTGCGGTCCATGATGGGCAATACCCTGCCTCCGCCGCTCATGAATGAGCTGTTGAACATGACGCTGGTGGAGGTGGACCAGGGAACAGCAACGTTCACCTGTCAACCGGATGAATCCCACTACAACCCCTTGGGGACTGTGCACGGCGGCCTCGTATGCACGCTGCTCGACTCAGCTTTGGGTTGCGCCGTCCAGACCACGCTCCCGCAGGGCGTTGGCTACACGTCGATTGAAATCAAAGTGAACTACCTTCGTCCCGTCCACGCAGGCTCCGGTCCGCTGAAGTGCGTAGGGGTCGTAACGAAACCCGGCAATCGCGTCGCCTTTGCGGAAGGCACTGTGACGGATGCGAGTGGAAAGGTGGTAGCGACCGCCAGCGGTTCGTTGCTGGTCCTTCCTATCGTCTAGTCCTCCAAAGCACGGTACGTGAAGTTCAGTGCCATGCTCGCCGCCCGTGGGGTTGTTGCGCTGAGTTGTTTCGGCGAGGCCGCCCATGGCGCAGCAGGCCTCATAAGCGCACTATGGGGAGATGAACGCCCACTACTATGCGGATGGCTCGGCCGGGGGCGGTTCCGGTAGCTTCAAGACTGGACTGCACCCGTGGAGCCGTTATGTGGCGTTGGGCGATTCTTTCACGGAAGGTTTGGGTGATCCTGAACCGCGGAGCCCCGGCGGCCTCCGTGGTTGGGCGGACCGGGTCGCGGAGGAGCTGAGCGCCGGTCACGATGATTTCGCCTACGCCAATCTGGCGATCAGTGGCAGGCTTCTTCACCAAATACTCGACGAGCAGGTGGGTCCGGCTGTTGAGCTGCAACCTGATCTGATCACCCTCAACGCGGGCGGTAACGACCTGCTCTTCCACAGGAGCGATCCGGACAAACTTGCCCTCGAGTTGGATACAGGGGTGGAAAAACTCGCGGCAACCGGTGCAACCATCCTGCTTTTTACGGGGCCGGACTTCGGTGCCACCCCTGTGCTGAGCCTGGCCCGCGGCAAGGTGGCCATCTTCAACGAGGACATGCGCGTCATTGCCGCCAGGCATGATGCGCTGATCGCCGATCTCTGGGCACTGCGCCAGCTCACGGACCACCGCATGTGGAATGCAGACCGGCTGCACTTTTCCCCGCTGGGTCAGCACACTATTGCCATCATGGTGCTCGATGCCCTCAGTGTGCCACATACCCTGGAACCATTGGCCCCAAAAGCCCTGCCCGAGCGCAACTGGCGTGAGGCACGGGCGGACGACATGGTCTGGGCCCGGGAGCATTTGTTCCCGTGGGTGGTTCGTCGCCTTACCCAGCGAAACGCGGACGACGGCCGGCACCCCAAACGGCCGGAGCCCGGTCCGGTGTTCGGAGCCGGTATGCCTCCAGGGGCATATATAGCTCCCGGCCTTGGGAGTGGCCCGTATCAGTCATGAAACCCGAGGAATATCACGCGGCATGGCCCTCCATGATTATGGAGTCCGTCACCCTTTGCCGCGCCTGTGGTGGTGTTGGCTGGATCGACGCTAAAATTTCACTTGCCGCAAGTACAAGCTCTTCGGCTTCAATCCGCGTTTCATTTCTTCGGAGCGCCATACCGTGAGTGGGGGGACCGAGCAGTCATGACGGCAGGCAGTACCCCCAGTCCACTTCCAGAGATTTCAACCGGAGCCAGCCAGCTTTCCTCTACTGCCACCAAGGCCCCGAAACCAGCAACACCGGCAACAAAACCCGTAACCTATCCCGCCATTTTGCAGGGGTTCCTCGGTTCCCTGTTCATGTTTGCAGGGTCCATTGGCATCGGCTGGATCGCCAACGGATCCCCCATGATCCGCCACCCCATAGTCATTGCCCTGCGCACTGAGGGCTGGGGCGTTACGGTCTCCGCCGTCCTGCTGACGGTAGGTGCCATGGTGCTGGTTCGCTCCTGGCTGCGGCTTGGCCAACGGATGGGGAGTTGGGACGGGAGCTCCCTCAAGCCAATCGTGACTGCGATCGCGGTCTGGTCCCTTCCCTTGCTGTTCGCCGTGCCCGTGTATTCGCGTGATGTCTACGCATATATAGGCCAAGGCCGGCTGATGATGGAAGGCCAGGACCCTTACGACGTCGGCATCTCGGCTTTAAACAACTGGTTCGCCTTGGGCGCGGACCCGGCGTGGGCGGAAGCCCGAACTCCGTACGGGCCGTACTTCCTGTGGATGGCCCACGCCGTAGTTGCCATCACGGGTGCCCAGCCGGACGTATCAGTCCTGCTGTTCCGGCTGCTCGCCGCAGGCGGGGTTCTGTTGTGCGTTATTTACGTACCCAAGCTCGCGGAGCTTCACGGCATCAACGGTGCCCGGGCGCTCTGGATTGCGGTTGCTAATCCACTCTTCCTCATCAGCTTCGTGGCCAGCGCCCACAACGACGCCATCATGGTGGGCTTCGCCGTGGCAGGAACTTACTTCGCCGCCACCAAGCGGCCGCTGCTGGGCATCCTGCTGGTCACACTTTCCATCGGGATCAAACCGGCCACCATTTTGTTGCTGCCCTTCATCGGCCTCATGTGGGCAGGTGCCGGCGCTTCCTGGCCGCGTAAGTTCGGAATCTGGGCAGCAACGGCAAGCATTAGCTTCGCTGTCCTGGTGATCAGCGGCATCCCTTACGGCTTGGGCCTGGGCTGGGCGTGGGCTATCACGGACCCCACCCCCGGTTTCACGGGCTACTCCCCGTCGGGTTTCATTGGCCAGCAGATCGAGTTCCTCGGCAACGCCTTGGGGCTTCCCGGCAACGCGATGGCGGACATTCTGCGAGCCGCCATGAAGTGGGGCGCAGTGGCCTTGGTCCTGGTGCTGATGTTCCGCGGAGACCATTCTCGCGTGGTGCGCAGGATGGCACTTGCTTTCGCGGCGATCGTGCTGCTCTCCCCCATCATTCAGCCTTGGTACATCCTGTGGTTCGTGCCCTTCCTGGCCGTCACGGGGATAAGGGACGACTGGCAGATGAGGTGCCTTTACGTGGGCGTGACCTTCTTCGTGGTGTTCGGAGCGCAGGACCAGCTCTCAGTGTGGTCCTTCGTGGAGGTCTCCGTGGATCTGTCCTCGTTGGCCTTCGCCATAGCGCTGCTGTTCGCGTTCTACCTGGTGTTCCTGGACATTCACACCCGCAGGCTGCTGGTTCAAGGCAAGCTATCGCGCTGGGTGGGGCAGACTGACCGTCGCCTGCTCCACCGCCCTCCGACGATCCGCTAGAGCGGCTTGGGACGCTAGAGCGCCTTCGGGACCACCGGGGCGTCGTCGCGGTTTACGCGTCGACCCAGTTCGACGGTCCGCTGCACCGACCACCACAGCAGTACCACCAGCAGGACATTCCGGGTGGTAAGCACCGCGGCCATGACCGGATGGGCGTGGATGAGCGGGGTGTAGAACAGTGGATAAATCACGAACGTGGTCATGGCGATGGCCATCAGCAAGGCGGCCGGGACCTTCCAACGGTTCCAGTCGTGCGTCAGGCCGGCAATGATCACAGGGGCCAGCCAGATGATGAACTGCGGCGAGCCCACCTTGTTGAACACGATGAAGGCCGTAGTCATCATCAATGCGCCCTCGAGGAACAGTTCCTCGCGCTCCGCTCCACGCCTGAGTGCACGGATCAGGAGGATGGCTGCCGCGATCGCGGCGACTATCAGCAGCGGCTGCATCAGGAACGCGGCAACCTCGGCGCCGGGTCCGTAAACCTCTGTGGAGTTGATGGCCGTGTTGTCCGCCATTCTGGAGCCGGCAATGTTGAAGACACTGAGCCAAACCCAAGGCGTGGAGAACGTGGCTTCAAGTTGCATGCCACGCTCACCCTGGTTGATCAGGAAGTCCAGGATGTGGCTGAAGCCACCAGCCAGATACGTTCCAAGGCCAACGACGGCGGTGACGCCCGCCCCGGCTGCGACCATCTGCAGCCTGTTCTTCGAAGCGATGATCATGGGTGCCAGCACAGCTGCCGGCCACACTTTGATCCACGTCGCGATGCTCAACAGAACTGAGGCAACAACGGGCCTTTGGGCCGCGCAGATCAACGCGATCAACACGATGGGGGCTGTGATGCCCTCAACGCGGGCAAAGCTGAGATATCCCATGAACACCGTGAAGAACAGCCACCACCATGCGGGCGCAATCCCGGTGACCCGCCGGGGGCCGCGCGTCAGGTACCAGAGGCCCAGCGCATTGAGGGCGGTGATCCCCAGGGTCCACATCAGCAGGTAGAGATCCGGGCCGGCGATCCCTGCCAGGAAAATGGGAATCTGGGCCAGCACGGGATAAACCCAGGGACTGATTTTTCCGCTGAGGTTCTCCGGGTTGTAACCCTCCATGGCCCACTGACGGTACTGCTCGGTGTCGCTGAAGGTGTTGCCGCTGAGGAAGAAGGACGCCATCCAGCACAGGAAGTAGAAGTGGACCGCGGCGAATCCCCACCACACGCTGGAGGGGCGCGCAAACCACGCTACGACGGCAGAGGGCAGGACCCGGCTGCGGATACGGACCAGCCGGTCAAAGAACGTCGCGGAAATCTTAGTGCTCCTTGCCCGCAGGTGCAGTGACCACGGATGGCTTACGGCCCAGCGAGTACAAGCGGCGCGCTGACCAGAAGAAGAGGACCACCAGCAATACGTTACGGATAGTCAGGACCAGGGCCATCCAAGGATTGTTGTGGCTCAACGCATCGTAGAAGAGCGGATAGATGAAGTAGGTGGCAACCGCGATCACTATCAGCATGGTGGCCGGAACGCGCCACTCTTTCCAATTGTGCGCAAGCCCCACAGCCACGGCAGGAGCGAGCCACACCATGAACTGCGGTGAACCCACCTTGTTGAAGACGATGAAGGCGGTAACCAGGGTGAGTGCTCCCGAAAGGAGAAGTTCAGTGCAGTCCACACCTCCGTTGAGCTTCCCTTGGTGCAGTGCCCAGAAGGCCAAACCGGCGACGGCGGCCGCGGCCAGCAGCAACAGAGGCTGCATCAGCACGGACATGACTGCCGTACCGGGTCCATCAACCTGCATGGAATTGATGTCGGTGTTCATGTACATGCGGGAATCCCCTACGCCGAGGACCGACAACCACAGCCATGGCGTGGTGAAGGTCGCTTCGAGCTGCATGCCACGGTCTCCCTGTTGTGTCAGGAAGTTCAGCAACTTGGGTACGGCACCGACTGCCGCGGCCAGCCCAACTACAACCGCCGTCGTCGCAATTCCTGCCGCCACAACATGCAGGCGTTTCCTGACCACCGCGAACAGGGCCAGCAGGACGGCTGCGGGCCAGACCTTCACCCAGGTGGCGACGCTCAGGAGGATCGATGCCACAAAGGGCCGCGTGGCGCCGTAGACAAGGGCCACAAGGACAATGGGGGCAGTCAGCCCGTCAACGCGGGCGAACCCCAACCAGCCCATGAGGAAGACGAAGACCAGCCACCACCAGGCAGCCGGAATTGCTTCCTGCCGGCGGCCGCGGTCAGTAAGTTTGAGCACCGCCCAACCGTTCAGCAGCGTAGTGAGCAGGACCCACAGGAAGAAGAAAGGGCCGGGGCCGGCAACTGCTGCCAAGCCCATGGGAATCAGCGCCAGGATGGGGTACACCCAGGGGCTGGGTCCACCGCTTAGGTTGGCGTCGTTGAATCCTGCGAGCGCCCATTCGCGGTAGATGAAGGTGTCGCTGAAGGCCTCCCCGCGCGACGAAAGCACGGCGGCGAAAACCAGGAATACCAGGTGAATCACCACGAAGCCCCACAAAAGGCCTCGCGGAGAGTTGATGCGTGCCGCCAACCTCGCTGGGATTGTTTTATCGCGAATATCCGCGAGCATACTGAAAAAACTGTCCATCAACGAAGAACTTCCTGGCTAGGTGGGTTCCTGCCTCAGCAGTCCCCGATTTTCTTGGGACCGAAAAACCCCCGCATGCTACTTTACGCGAGTCACCCAAATGCCGGGCAGTCGGCTAGCCTGCAGGCTGTGCCTCCGTCTGCGCACGGATACTCCATGCGGACCAATCCAGGGGGCGAACGGAAGGGCGCCCCAAGAGGTACCCCTGGGCCGCCGTAACCTTCAAGGCGGTGACTTCGTTAAGTTCGGCAGCTGTTTCGATGCCTTCAGCGATGATGTCCGCGCCGATTTCCCGCGCGAGCTCCACCATGGCCATGGCTCGGGTCTTTTGCCCGTCGTTGCTTTCAATTCCTTCAATCAAGTGTCTATCCAGCTTGATAATGTCCGGCCGCAGCTGCTCAATCCGTTCCATGGAAACCAAAGCGGCTCCGGAGGCGCTGATGGCCAGGCGCAATCCCAAGGCGCGCAGAGGACCCAGCCCGTCGTTGCCGGTTTGAGCTCCGACGGCGTCCAAGCTGCCGGTGAGTTCAACAATGATTCTGTCCGGGGCGAGCGCCGCCGCAGCCAACAGGTTCCGCACGCGGGGGTCCCTGGACGTTGCGGGAGTGAGGTTCAGCGCAACGGACATCCGTTCCGGAACGTCATTGGCTGCGGTGAGGGCGCAATGCAGCGCGGCAATTTCAAGTTCCGTGCCCAAACCGGCTGCCGCGGCCTCGTTGAACCACACGTCGGCTCCGGCGCCGTCTTCACCCACGAACCTGGTCAACGCCTCCACGCCCACCACCTCGCCGCCGGGCAGCGCATGAACGGGCTGGAAAGCCGTCAGCAGGAGCTTGTCTGCAAGGATGGACTGGATGCCTTCGCGGACTTCGTGGCTGACGGGGACGGATACGGTCCGGGCTATGTCCGAAGACTCCAGATGCAGGCTGGCAGCTTCACGCTGGACCGGGACCTTGACGGTTGAGCCCGGTGTTTTGCGGGTCTCCAGCAAGTGCTCCAACAGAGCACGCTCCGGATCGTCGGGGCGTGCATCAAGCAGCGCGCGAAGGTTGTTCCTGACGCCTTCGCTCCGGGCATCGCTGTCGGCAAGGATGGATTCGATGATGTCCAGCACTTGTTCGCGCATGGTCATGTCTTCGCCGGCCGGTGACTCCGCAGCGTCACCCTTCGGTGAGCTGCCACTTTCCGGTGTAGAAGAGCCCGAGTCTTGAGCCATAGTTATTCCTTTGTGTGTCCCCCACTGGCAAAGCCAGCCATGACGGAGCCGACGCGTAAAACGTGTGGGCCCTGTCACGAATCTTACAGAGGAATCGGCGCAGTTGAGACACTGCGATGACTTTCTCACGAGGGAAAACGTGTTGCCGGACGGTAAGCCCTGACATGCTGGAGGGGTGACACCCATGGCAAGGGAATTACCCCGGACCGTACTGACGTGGAAGCTGCTGCCGGCGGCCCTGCTTTCCCTGTCCGGCGTGCCGCTCTATGCGTTGGGCAACGGGCTGCTCGGCTATGGCCTGCTGGTGGCGAGCGTGGCGACCGCAGCGTTCATCGACCACCGACTAATGCGGCATCTCGCCTTGATCGCAGCAGGCATGACCATCTTCAGCCTGGTACCCCTCAACGCCGACCTCAGCACAGAGCATATGGCGCTCATGGGCGGCGCCTTGGCCTTGGCCGTGCTGGTGCCCTGGCTGGTGTCACGGTTCGCGTACCGCGAAGACATCATCAAGTTCCCGGTGAATACGGGCCGTAAGTGGCCCCTGGCGGCCAAGCTCTATCTCATCGGTGTTGTTGCACTCGGGTACTTCATCCTGCCGGTGTACCTGATCAGGACGGGCGTCTACCAAAACTGGCCGGATGCTTCGGATCCCGAGATCTTCTGGCGGCTCTTCCTGGGCGTCAACGCAGTGGGAATTTGGGACGAACTTTTCTTCATCTGCACCACGTTCACCCTGCTGCGCCAACATTTTCCGGACTGGCTGGCCAACCTCCTGCAGGCGGTGGTCTTCTCCTCGTTCCTATGGGAGATCGGCTACCAGTCGTGGGGTCCGCTGCTGACATTCCCCTTCGCCCTGCTTCAGGGCTACACGTTCAAGCTCACCAAGTCCTTCACGTACGTGGTGTCCGTGCACCTGCTCTTCGACTTCGTGCTGTTCCTCGCGCTGGTTCATGCGCACAACCGGGACTGGCTGCCAATCTTCCTGTACTAGCCCGCGTTCTGCGCTAAACCGACGCCTACGTCCCGGAACCCGCCCATGCTTCATCAGAAACTTCAATTTCCCGCGCCATGTCATCCAGGAAGCGCATGACCGTTTCCCGCTCGGAGGGGGTGAGGCGTGCTGCCGCGAGGAACCGTTTGGCTTGTTGGCGGCCGACGGTCTTCATGGCGGCTGCGTGCGTTTCGGGAGTGATGGCGATGGCGAGCGCGCGGCGATCGGAAGGGTGGGCGTGTCGTGTGACGTGGCCCGCACGTTCCAGCCGGTCGAGCAGCTTGGTGGTTGACGCCGTCGAGATGTGCAGCCGGGAGGCTATTGCCCCCGGGGTGGCAATGACCCCGTGGTTAGCGCAGACAATCAGGTAGTGCAGAGCCCGCATGTCTGATTGGTTGAGCTTCATGTACCTGAGTGAGGCGTCGGAGAGGCGTTCTTCTGCCTCGCGCAGCCTTGCCAGGGCTGCCATGAGCTCGCTTATTTGCTCTACGTCCGCCGCGGTAAGGCCGGAGCGATCCACCAGTTCCTCATGGGGATCGTTGGCGTCCAGATGATAGATGCCGCCAGAAACCGGAGTACCGGCTTCTTCTGGTATCTCTTCAGATCTGGACATGTTTGGTATGTTACACCTAACTTCCTACATGGTAGCCTTTCTTCTAGCCTGTCTAGCAATATTTGGGTTTCGGCAGAATCAAGGTGTGGAGGTAGGCGCAAGATGAACGCGACAGAGATGGTGGTCCTCCTTGATGACGCCGGAACGCCCATTGGGCAAGCCCCCAAAGCGGGAGTGCACACACTGGACACCCCCCTCCACCTCGCATTTTCCTGCTACCTGCTCAACGACGCCGGGGAAGTTCTCCTGACCCGCCGTTCACCCGAGAAAAAGACGTGGCCCGGCGTGTGGACCAACAGCTTCTGCGGCCACCCCGGCCCCGGTGAGGAATTCGAGGATGCCGTCGTACGGCGGGCACAGTTTGAACTGGGGGTCGATGCCATCCGGATCGAACTAGTCCTCCCCCACTTCCGTTACAGGGCGGTAGACCCCACCGGGATCGTAGAAAATGAAGTTTGCCCCGTCTACGTAGCGCGCATCACCGGAGTCTTGAAGCCCAACCCCGCAGAAGTTGCGGACTGGGCCTGGATCTCACCCGCGTTGCTCGCCGAGGCCCTTGAGCACACACCCTCCGCGTTCAGCCCATGGCTTGGGCTGCAATTCCCGGAGCTACGTGACGCGGGCGCTTTGCCGCTCCAAGCCGGGGCGGAAGCATGACCATCACCTCAAGCACCGTCCGCAGCCGGACAGATCTCTGCACCGCGATCGAAGACGAGCTCAGCGGGCTGATCGGCAAGAGGGCCAGTGCAGCGACCACCTATGGCCCGGACTTCGCCAGGCTCTGGGCGCTCGCCGGGCAAAACGTCCTCGGCGGCAAGTTCGTTCGGCCCCTCCTGCTCATGGAAACATACGACGCCCTGCAGCAGACCCACGAGGATCAGCAGGCCCATCAGGCTCACCATGGGAACAGCTCCACGGAAACACGCCAACGCGAAACCGCCATCAGCATCGCCGCTGCGATCGAGCTCCTGCACTACGCCTTCCTCCTGCATGATGACGTGATCGACGGCGACCTCGTCCGCCGCCGGCACCCCAACCTGATCGGTTCCCTCCTCGCGGAAGCGGGCGAAAACTCCCGCGCCGGGAGCGGCCTTCACTGGGCCCAGACCGGGGGAATACTGATGGGCGACATGCTCCTCGCGGCCACACACCAGTCCTTTGCCCGGGCAGATCTCCCCCACGAGCTTCGCCTGCGGCTGCTGGACCTCTTGGAACACACCATCAACGAGACCGTAGCGGGCGAGCAACTGGATGTTGGCCTGGGCGATGGCGTCATTGCCCCGGATCTCCAAACCATCCTGGTGATGTGTGGCTACAAGACGGCCACGTACACCTTTGAACTCCCCCTGCGCGCCGCCGCTACGCTGGCAGGCGCCGACTTCGCCGTCGAGAATGCGCTCGCAACAGCCGGCAGGCATCTTGGCCTCGCTTTTCAACTCCAGGACGACCTCCTGTCCACCTTCGGGGATCCTCGCCGCCACGGCAAGGATCCCTTTTCCGACCTCCGCGAGGGCAAGGAAACGGCCATCATCGCCCATGCACGGACCACCATCGCATGGCCGGACATCGAGCCCTTCTTCGGCAAGCCTGAGCTGAGCGTCGGAGACGGCGAGCATGTCCGCCGGTACCTCACCGACTGCGGGGCGGAGGCATTTGTCCAAGGCCTCATCGAGGAACAACTGCAGGCAGTCAACAATCAACTGACCGGCACCATCCCGGCAAGCGTGCGCAACGTGATGCTCGATTTCGCGGGACAGCTGGAGGGACGGCAGTCATGAGCGTCGCCACGGATACCTCGTTTACGCATTTCACGCGCACGGCCGAGCGTGCCGCCAACCAGGTCATTTCCGCGTACTCCACCTCGTTCGGCCTGGCCTGCCGGTTGCTGGGTTCCCGGCACCGCCAGCACGTCCGCAACATCTATGCCCTGGTGCGGGTGGCCGACGAACTCGTTGACGGCGTGACGGCGGAAGCCGGCCTGAGCTACCAGGAGCAGTGCAACGCCCTGACCCACTTCATTGACGAGACACACCGGGCCGTGCAACTCGGCTACAGCAGCGACCTCATCATCCACGCCTTCGCTCAGACAGCCCGCACCGCAAGGATCGATCACTCGCTCATTGATCCGTTCTTTGACTCCATGCGCATGGACCTGGGCGAGCACAGCGCAGCTCCGGCAGCTCCGCTGCGCTTCGACGCGGACGCCCACGAAGGTTACGTCCATGGTTCCGCTGAGGTGGTGGGGCTGATGTGCCTGCGGGTCTTTATGCGGGACGAGAAGATGGACGACGTCGACACCACGGCTTTGGAGTACGGCGCCGGCAGGTTGGGCGCTGCTTTCCAGAACATCAACTTCCTGAGGGACCTGGCCGATGACACCACCCGCCTGGGCCGCAGCTACCTGGGCACCTCGGACCATCTTGAGGATCAGGACCGCATGGAGTGGGTCGGCACCATCCGTGCGCAACTGGACGATGCCAACGCCGTCATTCCCCTGCTGCCGCCCGACGCCCGCGCTGCCGTCCGGAGCGCCTCGGCACTGTTCCAGGCACTGACGGACAGGATTGAACAGACCACGGTGGACGAGCTCTACCGCTCCCGTGTCCGTGTTCCGGATGCGGTAAAAGCCGGACTCGCGGCCCGCGCTGTCGCCTCAACCTGGATGGAGCTGCACCGATGACCCGGACAGTAGTGATCGGCGGTGGCATCGCTGGGCTTGCCACCGCCGCACTCCTCGCACACGAAGGGCACGAGGTCCAACTCCTCGAACAGCGGGATCAAGTGGGTGGCCGCGCCGGCAGCCTCGAACGGGGCGGCTTCCGATGGGACACCGGCCCCTCCTGGTACCTGATGCCCGGCGTGTTCGATCACTTCTTTGAGCTGCTCGGCACCAGCACCGCTGAACAGCTGGATCTACGCACGCTCAGTCCTGCGTACCGCCTCTTCAGCGAACCAAACCACGACGGCGTACGGCCGGACCCGCTGACAATCCCCCTTGGCAGTAACCATGTTTTGGATACCTTCGAACGAGTTGAGCCCGGCAGCGCCAAGGAACTCCAGTCCTACCTGGCCTCGGCACAGCACACTACGGAGATGGCTGAACGGTTCTTCCTCTACAACCCGTTCACCAAACTGCAGGCGCTGCTCCAACCGGAGGTTATGCGCAGCCTGCCCAAGCTCGCCCAGCTGCTCCTGACGCCACTGGACAAGTACGTTTCCCAGCGGTTTCAGCATCCAGTGCTTCGACAAGTGCTGAGCTATCCGGCGGTCTTTCTGGGGACCAGCCCCTCTGCTGCTCCGGCGATGTACCACCTGATGAGTGCTTTGGATCTGGGCGATGGCGTGCAATACCCGATGGGCGGTTTTTGGGCACTCGTTGAACGCCTGGAAGCCTTGGCCCTCGACGCCGGAGTCAGGATCCACACTGGGGCCGAAGCCCTCAAGATCACCACCCGTGAAGCGGCGCACCCCAAGAAACCGGGGCGCTTTGACGGCCTGAACCTCACCGCCCGGTTTACCGGCAAAGACAGCCGGGAAGTCACCGGCGTCAAGTGGCGCGACAACTCCGGGGCTGAGCACTACAGCGTTGCCGATCAGGTGGTCTCCGGCGCCGACCTGCATCACACGGAAACTCAACTACTCGGCGTCCGGGACCGGAGCTACAACAAGAAGTACTGGCAGAGCCGTACCAGTGGGCCCGGCGCAGTCCTGGTGATGTTGGGAGTGAAGGGTTCGCTACCGGACCTTCCCCACCACTCCTTGTTCTTCACCCGCGATTGGGAGGACAACTTCGCCTCGATCTTCGGTGACGATCCAAGCATCCCGGATCCTGCCTCCATCTACGTCTGCAAACCCAGCGCCACCGACCCTGGCGTCGCACCCCAGGGCCATGAAAATCTCTTTGTCCTGGTCCCCATCCCCGCCGATCCCGCGCTGGGAGCAGGTGGACCCGACGGCAGCGGCGATGCCCTGATCGAACGGACGGCCGACGCCGCCATTGACCAGATCGCCCAGTGGGCCAGCATCCCGGATCTCCGCGAACGCGTGGTGGCCCGGCACACCATCGGTCCGGCCGACTTCGCGCGCGACTACAACTCGTGGCGCGGCGGCATGCTGGGACCGGCACACACCCTGAAGCAAAGCGCCATGTTCCGGGCCCAAAATGCTTCCAAGCGGGTTCGCGGCCTGTACTACGCAGGCGCCACCACAGCTCCCGGCGTTGGCGTGCCCATGTGCCTCATCAGCGCCGAACTGGTCCTGAAGCGGATCCGCGGCGATCACAGTACCGGCCCTACCACTGCGAGGCCTGTAACTAGCAGGATTGGCTAATGGGTGTTCTCTACTTGGCCTCGCTGCTCCTGGGCATCAGCTGCATGCTCCTGCTCGATCACCGTTTTCGCCTGTTCTTCTGGCGGGACGCCAAAGCGGCGGCAATCGTGACCGCCGTCGGGGTTTTGTTCCTGCTCGGGTGGGACCTGGCCGGAATCGGGCTGGGGATCTTCCTGCGCGGCGAAGGAACCATCGCCACGGGGCTGCTGCTCGCACCCGAACTGCCCCTTGAGGAACCCGTGTTCCTGCTCTTCCTGGTGCTCTGCACCATGGTCCTCTACACGGGCGCGCGGCGGATGCTTGACCTCGTCCCGGCCAAACGCAGCGAAAAAGAGCGTGAGACCGTATGACCTACCTGTGGCTCGCGCTCGCCTTCATCGCCGCGGCAGTGGTCGCGGGCGTCATCTTTGCCCGCCAAGGCGCCCGTCCCGGCGAAGCCCGCAAACACTGGAAAGCCGTTGGTCTCGCTTTCGCCGCCCTGGCTGTCCTTACGGCTGTGTTCGACTCCGTGATGATCGGCATGGAGCTGTTCCACTACGACGCCTCACACATTCTTGGCCTCAAAATTGCCCTGGCACCTATCGAGGACTTCGCTTACCCGCTGGCAGGCGCCGTGGCACTGCCCGGACTGTGGATGTGGTTGACGCGCAAGCCTAACGGTTCCAGTTCCCGCTCCCGCCCGAACCTCAAAGGGCTCGTCCCCCAGGCTTTGCTCGCCTCGCGACCGGTCAGCTGGGTCAATACCGCCTACCCGTTTGCAGCGGCCATGCTCCTCACCACCCGGGACATCGACTGGGTATTGATCTTATGCACCTTCTACTTTCTGATCCCTTACAACCTGGCCATGTACGGCATCAATGATGTCTTTGACTATGAGTCGGACCTCAAGAATCCGCGCAAGGGCGGCATTGAAGGCGCGCTGCTTCAGCCACGTCTCCACCGGCCCATGCTGTGGCTCGCGGCGATCACCAACATTCCGTTCCTCCTGGTGTTGGCGTTCGCGGGAGGGCCGGCTGCATGGATCAGCCTGGCCGTGAGCGCCTTCGCCGTGGTGGCATACTCCGTCGCAGGACTCCGCTTCAAGGAACGCCCGGTCTTGGACTCGCTGACGTCCAGTACGCACTTCGTCAGTCCCGCCGTCGTGGGCTTGGCGCTGGCCGGCGCCAACGTGACGTCCGGGCTGCTGATCCTCCTGGCCTCATTCTTCCTGTGGGGCATGGCCGCGCACGCCTTCGGCGCCGTCCAGGACATCGAACCCGACCGTCAGGCCGGCATCGGCTCCATAGCAACTGTCATCGGTGCCCGCCGCACGGTGAGGCTCGCCGTCGGACTCTGGCTTGTTGCGGGCCTTGCGATGCTGGCCGCACCGTGGCCCGGGCCGCTCGCGGCGATCATCGCCGTCCCGTACATCGTCAATTGTGCCCCGTACTGGAACGTGGCGGATACGACGGCGGCGCGCACCAACGTGGCATGGCGGCTGTTCATCTGGCTCAACTACGGTTCGGGATTTTTGGTGACGCTCATTTTCATCCTGCAGTGGAGCCTCACGTCATGAGGCTGCGGGATCCCGAGGGTCTTCAGACTTTGCCGGGTTTGCAGGGGCTTCAGACTCTTCATCGATGGTGTCCAGTGCTTCGCGCATGTGCTGCAGGAATTCCACCACCACGCGGGAATCTTCGGGGCTCAATGCGCAGGCCGCGTCCAGCATCCGGCGGTGCATCCCGCCCAAAGTGTGCCGGACTTCCTGGTCCGAGCCCGGTGTTGCCTTCAGAATCAATGCCCGGCGATCAGTGGGGTGGGGTTCGCGCCGAATATGGCCGGACTCAACCAACCGGTCGATCAGGGTTGTCATGGACGCTGAGGTTATACCGAGTTTGTCGCCCAGATCCTTCGGCTTCATCACTTTGCCGTCGGCCTCGGCTTCGAACAAATAGCGCAGCGCCAGAAGGTCCTTTTCGCCCATGCCCATGGACGAACGCGTCCTCCGCCGCATCGCCTGCTCGGAGGCGCGGTAATCCCGCAAAGCGTTCAGCACGTCAATGGCTATGGCCTTCTGACCAGGGTCTTTGCCGTACCAATAACCCTGTGCGTGGCCTTGCGCGTCCATCCGGCATTCCTTCGATAAGCGTAAAGCTCGTTTCACTAGCAATTTGATAGTAAGTCACGTACACCCTGAATGCATGACCCCGCACATCCCACAAGGAAAGAGGCTCAGCAGATGAAAACCCAAAGCCCGGATCTATGCGGCAGATCGCAGTCACCGTGAGCTTGGTGGTCTGCATTGTCGGTTCGATGATCGGCGTCGGAGTCTTTGGCGGGACGCCCATCGCGCAGGCTGCCGGCGGCGCCTTGGCCGCAGACTCAACCCTTCTGGCGCCAGCCACACCAGCCTTCTCCATATAATCGGTGGTGTACACCGGGCTCGCCGCTTTCACGGTGTGGCAGTGGCTGCCGTCCCAGCGGACCAATCCGCGGCAGCGGTCGCTCGGCTGGATCGTTGCCGTGTCCATGATCCTCAATGCGGCGTGGATCCTTTCCGTGCAGGCGGGCTTTCTTCTTGTCAGTGTGGTGGTGATCCTTGCTCTGCTGGTGACGCTTGTGCTGGCGTTCCTCCGCTACAGCCAGAGCCGCGCAGGTTCCTGGGTGGAGGCTGTTGTTGTTGATGGGACTTTAGGGTTGTACCTGGGCTGGACCAGCGTGGCAGTGTGCGCCAACATCGCAGCCGCGTTGAAGGCTGCAGGTTTTGAGGGCTTCGGCTTGCGACCCGAAATTTGGTCAGTGGGCGTCCTGGTAGTGGTAGCCGTTGTGGGCATTGCCTTGGCCATCAAGGGTCACGGCCGGCTCGCCCTCGCAGCCGCCATCGCATGGGGCCTTGCGTGGATCACCGTCGGGCGCAGCGCCGACGCATCTGAGTCATTCCCGACGGCGATCGCAGCGGCTGTTGCTGCAGCCTTGGTCCTCGGTGCCGCGATCACAGTACGGACAAGGACAGTGCTGGAGCGGCGCTAGCGTTTGTCCCGCCTATCCTTCCCGCACTTGTTCGCTTCCCGCCCCGCCCTTCCCGCACTCGTTCGCTTCCCGCCCCGCCCTTCCCGCACTCGTTCGCTTCCCGCCCCGCCCTTCCCGCACTCGTACGATTCCCACCCCGCCCAACGGTGTGTCACCCGAACGAGGGCGGGAATGACGGGCATCTTGGCTGCGTGCTGCATTCAGCTTTGGATGCTTTTCCACATAAGCCGGTTGCCGCCTTATGGTGTGCCCTGCTCGCTGGAAGAGTGGGGGTATGGAGCAAATTCGGGCGGGCGAAGCGATTGATACGATCGCGCTCCTTCCCGCGTCACGAGGGCAGTTATTGGACTCCGCGACCCGGGTTTCGGATCTCATCTCTCTCGCGAGCGCGGTCCGTCTGGGCACTGAAAGCGGTGAGTTGATTGATCAAATCCGTGGTCTGGAAGACCTGAAGTCGGCCATATCCGCTTTGCACGCCCGCGCTGCGGTGGCTTTTGATCTTGCCCAGCGTGCCGAGCAAGCCGAGGCTGGTGTTCCTGCGTCCGAGCGTGGCCAGGGGGTGGGTGCGCAGGTGGCGTTGGCGCGGCGGGAATCCCCGAACCGTGGGTCCCGGCTCCTTGGTTTGGCGAAGGCCCTGGTGATGGAGATGCCACGGACTTTGGCTGCGTTACAGTCCGGGCAGTTGAATGAATGGCGGGCCACGTTGCTGGTGAAGGAGACCGCGTGCCTGTCTGTTGAGGACCGGTGTGCGGTGGATGAGGAGCTCGCCCCCGATACTGGGACCTTCGACGGGAAGGGCGATAAGGCGATCGTTGCGGCGGCGAAAGCTGCCGCGTACCGTCGTGATCCGCGGTCGGTGGCCGGGCGTGCCAGCCGCGCCGCCGCGGAACGGACAGTGAGCCTGCGTCCGGCACCGGATACCATGACGTACCTGACCGCGCTGTTGCCGGTCGCCCAGGGGGTGGCGGTGTATGCCGCGCTGACGCGGGCGGCTGATTCGGCCCGTTCCAGCGGTGACGCCGGTTCGGGCAGTGCTTCCGATTCGGGTAGTGCTGTCCCGACTCGCGGCCAGATCATGGCCGACACCCTCGTCGAACGTGTCACCGGCACCCCGGGCGGGATCTCGGGGATTAACCTAAACCTGGTCATGACCGACCGCACCCTCTTCCAAGGCGACAGCGAACCAGCCCGGCTCCAAGGCTACGGAATCGTCCCCGCCGAATGGGCCAGAGCACTGCTGACCGAGGAGGATGGGAATCCTAAGGAGCAGCGGGGCCAGGACAAGCCATTGGCCGAGCGCAACGAGTTCCAAGTCTGGCTTCGCCGTCTCTACACCGCGCCAACCAGCGCTGAGCTCCTGGGAACGGACTCAAAAGCGAGGTTCTTTCCCCGACGGCTCCGTCGCTTCGTTGAGACCCGAGACCACACCTGCCGAACGCCCTACTGCGACGCGCCCATACGGCACATCGATCACATTGTTCCGTGGCAGGGAGGCGGAGAAACAAGCCTGGCCAACGCGGCGGGCCTCTGCGAAGCCTGCAACCACACCAAAGAAAATCCTGGGTGGACCGCCAAAGTCACCTCGGGCAATGGGACGTCCGAAAGGTCGAACGCTGGTAACGACACTGCGGCGGGCACCATGACCGGGGAAGTGCACACCTTTGAAGTCCGCACTCCACCCGGCCATCGTTTTCTGTCCAGGCCCCCACCACTCCCCGGCCATCAGGCCAAACAGTCAGGGGCGGAACGCACAGAAGGCAAACCGTTAGGAGCCGAACCCACAAGAGCCAAGCTGACAGGAGCCGAACCCGCAGGAGCCGGTCCAACGCGATAGTCGACCGCAATCTTGCCCCAAAACAACGCACCCTCGGCACCTCTGAGGCGCTGCAAGAACTGCACAGGCAAACGGGCGGACTGCCCAGCTGTCCGCCCGTTTGCTTGGGGCTCCCTAACGACCGCTGGGGCCCGGGACCCTGTTACCTTCCAGTGACGGTTCCCGTGCGAGTGGTGGTCCGCCGGCTAAGTGCCAGGCCGAGGGCCAGCATGCCCAGTCCCAAGATGAGGTGCAGCCAGTTGTCGGCGTTGTTGACCGGGACGAAGTTCGCACTTGATTCCTGATCGATCAGAAGACCATAGATCCAAAGCACCAAGTACACGGCTCCACCACCGATGAGGTAATTGCGGGCCTGGCCGGGAGTACGGGCCATCAAAATGCCTGCCACACCAAAGAGCAGGTGCACGATGTTATGCAGGATGGAAACTTGAAAGATTCCCAGCAGGAGTGCGTCTGAATCATGTCCTGCGAAAGACAACGACTCGTAATTCGAAGTGACTCCAGGGATAAATCCCAGCACTCCAACGAGGAGGAATACCGCTCCTACAATTTGTGCTGCTCGTTGGATGGTTGTTCGTGTTCCGGCGGGGCTGTTGGTGGATGTCATGAGTTCTCCTCTGTCGGCAAACGGCTCAAGATCCTGATAGTTGAGACCGGAACCGTCTGCTCAATTCCAGTCAACCCGAAAGTATCATAAGGCTACTTACTAAGAAAGGAGTTTAAGCTATTACGGGTGGGGAACTTTGCACTGACCTCCGACACCCGGACCGCCTGTTTAACCCGTTGATGAACTACTACTACGGCGCGCAGGCGTCCTTGAGAGCTTGAACCGACTCTGCCGGGACTTCGTCTCCGGCCTCCGCGATCTGGTTCAACGGCGTCGTAATTTCTGCCGGGACGCCGGCAGTACTGGCAGCTGAGACCAAGCCAGCCAGCAACTGCTTGTCCTGAACGCTGACCAAGCCGTCCTGGACTACAGCGCAGACTTGTTTGGTTACTTCATCGGCAGCGGCCGTGGCCACCTTTGAAGCGGCGTCGCTGGCGGCGCTTGTGGCAGCTTCCTCCACGGCGCCGCAGCCCACGAGCAGCAACAGCAGGGGGACGGCGGAGAGGGCTGCAAGGCGACGGGTCATGAGCCCAGCCTAGCAATCGAACCGCACTGGCCCATCTGCCGCGATCCCGGGTGCCACAAGTTGAGGATCACAAGTTGCACTTCGCTGTTGCGATGAGCTCCTTGACCGGACCTTCGTGCAGAGCCAGATAGACATCGTCCCGGACCTGGTTGGCTTCCGCATCGGTCATCGTTCTGTCGAGAGGACGCAAGACCAGCCGTATCAGGGCGTTAGCCTGCCCGGCTCGGATTCGAAGCCGATCCCGTGCTGCCGCCGGGAGCTGATCGGACGTAGTCAGGGCCAGCAGTTCAACGCTTTCCAGGTCCTCAGCCCGACCCGCCAACGCTGAACGAACCCTGTCACCAAGCAGTTCAGCGTCCATGACCTTCCCCACCACAATGGACAGATCCCTGCGAATGGATGGCATTGGGGACACGGGTTTCCACGGAGACAGGTCCAGCATCTGCTCTTCAATCCGCGCATCGGCAGACCGGAGCAACCTGATGTCCGGCACGCCCTTGCGAAGCATCAGTGCACGGTCCAAGCCCATCCCAAGTGCCAACCCGGACCAGGTTCCAGGATCCAAGCCGGCATCAAGGAAAAGCCGGGGCGTCACGAGCCCGCATTCAGCAAGCTCAAGCCACTCACCGTTCATCAGGACATCAAGCTGCACGCCCTCTCGCGTATAGGGATGGATGGCAGGAACAACGCGCCATTCGGCGCCGGGAAGGACAGCGTTCACCAAGGTGTTGGTCATCTCCCGCAGGTGGGCTGAGTCCAACGTCTGAGTGGAGCACACGCGCCAGAGGTCCACCTGATGCGGAGTTCCTACGTGGGTGCGGTCAATGGAATCGCGCCGGTAGACCAACCCTGGTACGACCCACAGCTCGTCCAGCAGCTCCTCCGGATCCAGCGAGCGCAACAGGGACGGGATGGAAGCAGAGGTGTGGCTGCGCAGCATGACGGTGGGGCTGATGTAGCGGGAGTATCTTTGGTCACGAGTGACGTCGGCGGCGCTGAATCCCAGCCGATCGTAATTATCGGCCACACTGACCAGCGGGCTATGGCGCACCATACGTTCGGCCACGTTCCACTGCCGGCGCAGATCGTGCACCACGTCACCCAGGAGCGATTGCATTGCATGCGGACCATGGTCGGGGTTCGAGAGATCCCTGATATTCAGAACATCGTGAAGTTCTGAGGGGGTGAGATAAGTGTGCATTGCGGGTCCTTATTTCGGAATGAATGGGGGCTTCCTCCCCCGACTCACTCCGGTGCCAGGACTTAGGCGCGCGCCAAACAGCCCTCGCGACCGGAGACCGGTCGGGGGCAAGTAAATCGACGCATTGAGAGCATGGGCCGACTATACCGCTGTCCAGCGCGCCTGGACAGCGATGGGACGCTCCCAACCAGGACTACTTATTGATCGGCTTGTTCAGAGCAATGCTGATGGTCTGGCCGGGTACCAACTCCCCGGAGGGCGCATCCGTTAGGTCGTACCAGGATCCGGCGCCGCCGGTGAGTGGCCGGTTTGCTGACCGAATGTCCACAACACTGAAGCGGAACGAGACCTGTCCCTCGGTGTCTCCCGCCGCCGTCGTGTACGTCAGGGGGATTCCGTCCGCGTCTGCGGTAAAGGTTCCCCGGGCGCCATCGATCGGCATCTCTCCCGGCATCAACCGCATCCTGGTGCCGGCAGGGATGGGTTTTCCAGCCGAAAGGGCAGGGTTGTACATCAGCAACTGCTCGGTGGTGGACCGGAATTTGTAGCCGAGGCTGTCGAACGAATCACCGTCGACGGTTGTGTACAAGATCGGCTGGCCGAAGGAGTTGTTGACCGTTGCGCCGGTGCCGGATCTGCTGTCCACAGGGTTTTTCTGCAACTGGATCAGATGCCCGGTGCGGATGAAGTAGGTGTTGCCCTGTTCGTGCACGTAGGGGACTTTGTTCGCTTCCGCCAACTGCTTCGCCGTGATTCCAAAGCGGTAGGTGATGCCGGCCAGAGTGTCGTCCTCCACAATCCGGTAGCTCACGGGAATGCCGTGCGCATCTTCGGTGACCTCGCCCCTGGCACCGGTGGCTGGGCCCGGCGCCGGAATCAGGCGAAGCTTGGTCCCCGGCACCAAAGCCGCTCCGACCGGCAGTCCATTGAACTGCGCGAGCTTCGCTGTGGAGAGTTCAAAGGCATCTGCCACTCCCGCCAACGTGTCCCCGTCCGCAGTGGTGTAGAAGTCCACATTTCCGAAAGAATCAGCGACCTTGGCACCCGTGAGGGACGCTTTTTCGACGGCGGCAGGAACGGTGGACACCGGAGGCGCCGGTGAGGGTGACACTTCCGTTGAAGGCTGAGGCGTACAGGCAACCAAGCCTGAAGCGAGCACTACCATGAGCAGGACGGACGCAACCGAAACCTTCATTCTTTCCCCCAAAAGCCCCGCGTCACCGCGGGTGTAAAACCACACAGACATTCGTAAAGACCCTAGCGCGTGTTGAGCCTGTACACCGAGACGTGACTCCGCGACTCCGCTGTGAACTCGCTGCGGTCCCAATCAGCCCATCTGGATTCCAGCTGGAATCCGGCCACTCGTGCCATGAGATCGAGCTCGCTCGGCCAGATGTAACGGTGCGGCGTCCGCCCGATCTTCGCCTCCCGCCCATCCGAAAGCTCAGGGCTGAAGTGCACGTGGTGCGAAATGACATGTTGGCGCAGCACATCGTAGGTATCTACCAGCAGGTACCCGGGTTGGCTCACTTCCACCGTTCCGCCGTGCCCGGGCGGTAGCAAACGCAATTGTGGCACCCAGAGCTCAATAACGAACCGGCCGCCAGGTGCCAGATGACGGGCGGCATTCTCGAAGCACCGGATCTGTTCGTCCTGCGTTAAGAGATTGGCGATCGTGTTGAACACCAGGAAAGCCAGCGAGAACTCTCCATCAACCCGCGCTTGGGACATATCGCCCTGAACCACGGGGATGCGGTCCTCGCCTACCTTTTCCCGCAAACGGGAGATCATGGCGTGGGACAGTTCAATCCCGCTGACGGGGACTCCCGCTTCAGAGAGGGGAATGGCCACCCGCCCGGTACCGATCGCAAATTCGACGGCGGGACCTCCCGCGGCGAGCCCGGACAGGACCTCGACTGTGGGGACAAGGACCTCGGGAGAGAACATCCCCTCCCCGGGAGTGTCGTACTGACCGGCGGCTTCCTCATCCCAGAGCTGTTGCTGGTTGATCATCCTCCAACTATTGCAGCTGGGCACCGGCGGCTTGGCGAGGCGCCCCCACCTATGCTTGACGGATGGGAGAAAAGCCAGTAGATCATGTGGCGTTGGCCGTCTGCATGATTGATATTTCGTCTGATATCCGGCGTAAGTCGCTCAACGAAACAGGCCTTCGCCCCATTTCGAACGGTGTACTGGAGATCCTCAGGGTCATTGAAAGCCACCCCGGAGTCACGGTTGCCGAAGTGGCCGCCCGTTTGGGCCGGCAACTGAGCAATGTAAGTGTGCAGTTGCGCGAGCTCGTGGCGGCCGGCCTTGTGACCCGGGTCAAGGATGCAGCGGACAAGCGATACGTCTCCCTCCACCCCACGGACGAGTCCAAACGCATCAAGTCGCTCCTCGAAGGTGCATGGGCCGAGGCTTTAACGAAAGCCAGCGAACGGCTGCTCCCCGAAGAGCGGGATCAGATCGCGGCCAGCCTTCCCGCGTTGGAGCGGCTGGCCTCGTTCCTTGCCGAACCGGAGAAGGCAGCGGAACAACACCCTTAGGACGAACGTCACGCCCTCACGACTTACACGAGTCACTAAAAGTAGTTATGCTTTCATAAGTATTACTACTGACAAGAATGGGTGACGCGTGGCATCACAATTACTCGAGACGTCTGGCTCCTTGGGCCACAGCGGCAAGGGAGAAAACAACAAAAAGGGCATCGGCTGGCGGGCTCTACCCTTCCTTGCCCTCGCCCAGTTCATGGTTGTCCTGGACGGCACCATCGTGAACCTGGCACTCCCCCGCCTCCAGATGGAGATGGGCATCAGCGACTCCACGCGAGCATGGGTGGTCACCGCCTACGCCCTCGTCTTCGGTGCTTTCTTGCTGTTGGGCGGCCGAATCTCGGATTTCTGGGGACGGAAACGTACCTTCATCACAGCCTCGGCCGGCTTCGCGGCGGCCTCCCTGATAGGTGGTCTCGCGCAGCAGCCGTGGGAACTGATCGGCGCACGAGCACTCCAGGGCATCTTTGCCGCACTGCTCGCCCCGGCAGCGCTTGCACTCCTGACGGTCGCTTTTCCGGGCGGAAAGGATCGCGGAACCGCGTTCGCCATCTTCGGCTCCATCAGCGGGGTGGGAGCGGCCGCCGGCGTCCTGCTTGGCGGCTTCCTCACCGAGTTCGTTTCGTGGCGCTGGTGCTTTTTCGTCAACGTCCCCATCGCCGTCATCGCCCTTGTTGGCGTCTGGACTTTGGTGAGTGAAAGCAAAGCGGGCGGTTCCACCAAATACGACTGGCCCGGCGTCGTTTTTGCCGCGCTGGGCCTGGGCTCCCTGGTCTACGGCTTCGCCAACGCCGAGCACGGATGGGCTGCCATCGATTCGTGGGGCTTCATCGCCGCAGGCGTGGCACTTCTGATACTGTTCGTCGTCGTCGAGCGCCGGGTCAAGAATCCGCTACTGCCGTTGCGCGTCGCTACGGAACGCAACCGCGCGGCAGCCTTCCTGGCATCGTTCCTGGCCGGCGCAGTCCTCATTGGCGGCATCCTGTTCATCAACTTCTACCTCCAGATTGTTCTGGGCTTCGCTCCGTTTGCTGCCGGAATTGCATCCCTGCCCATGACCGTGGTGCTGATCATCACCGCCGGCCTGGTCGCCAAGAACCTGCCCAAGCTGGGGGCGAGGATCCCCAGCGCGCTGGGACCGGTCTTCATGGCAGCGGCGATGCTGTGGCTCACTCAAATCACGCCGGATGGCACGTACACGGTCAGCATGCTCCCCGCGCTGATCCTGATGGGCGTCGGCCTGGGAATGGTCTTCGTCCCCATGCAGAATCTGGCCCTGTTCGGCGTGGACAAGGACGATGCCGGCGTCGCGAGCGCGTTGGTCAACGCCTCCCAGCAGATCGGCGGCTCGCTGGGCATCGCACTCTTCAGTACCATCGCGGCCGCAGCCACAGCCGCAGTCGGTGGAGGGACATTGGCTGCGCTGACCTCAGGCTACTCGCTGGTGTTCCTGTGGGCCGCGGGCGTGGCCGTACTGATCGCCCCGATCGCGTTGCTCCTGATCAGGATCGACCGCAAGACCTTCAGCGGAACGAGCGATACCCCACACGTTCACCTCTGATAGACGCAGAAGTGCCGCCACCCCATCCGGGGTCGGCGGCACTTCCGTTTTGAAGCGGCCAAAGATAAATCACGACGGCGGTTAGGCTGCGTAATGATTGACATGACATAACTCACATTCGGTAAGCTAATTTCATAGTCACGCAGCCGGCTTCCTTCGCACTTATCAGGGAGGTCCGCCTTGGCCCCCAATTCCCTCAAGTCAGAACTTCTCCTGGCCCATGGGGTCGCGACTTCCGCGGCCAGCGTTGCTCGACGAAGAGCAGCCGCAAACCACGGAAGCCACGGAGTATCCAACAAACCCGATGCCCTCCTTGGAGCCATAGCCGTCAGGCAGTTGTTCCACCGCTGGCCGTTGGTGCCGTCCCGTGAACTGGAACGGATCCGCCACGTGCTCATCCACTGCGATCAGCTCGGGTCACCGGACACACATCACTTATCCGAACCGGCCCAAGCGCTGCTGGACCTGATCAACTGCGAACTCGAACGGCGTCGAAACGCTGCCGGTCCGCAACCGACCCCTGGCGAAAAGATGCCCGCAGACGGTCCGGAACGGGGCGCCGCTTAGATGGCCGGGCACTTTGAACTGTTCGAAGAATCCGGAGGTGATTGCCGGGTCCGCCTCGTCGACGGCGACGGGACGGAACTCGCTCTCTCCATCTGCTTCCAGGACAAGGACTCCGCAGCCAAGGCCATCTACTCGCTGCGGGAGATCGCGGCGAGTGGCCTGGTTGAGGACCATACATCGCGGGCATCCTGAAAGGCCTGGACGCGGAGGTTGAGCGTGCCTAGGGAATAACCGCTACGATGTCAATCTCCACCCGGAAGTCGCCCAGGAACGAGCCCACTGTGGTGCGCGCCGGGTAAGGGGCTACTACGTACTTTTCGTAGATGGCATTGAAGCCGTCAAAGTCACGCCCCGGGTGGTGCAGGTGCACGGTGGCCTTCACTACGTGGGAGAAGTCCAGACCGTGAGCGCCCAGGACCTCGCCCAGGTTCTTCATGGCCTGAATGGTCTGTTCCTCGATGCTGATCTGCATGTAGTCAACAAAATCCAGGACTTCCATGCGCTTCTCCGTAGGGGTCATGGAGGAAACAGTCATGTCGTAACGGTTGGCTGCCAGGCCGGGAATGATGGAGTCGAAGTTGGCCACCTGGATGTCTACTTTGACACCCAATGCCTCGCCGATGAGACGGGCCACGTCCGGGTTGGTTCCGGTCATTTCCTGCGTACCTTCGCGGTAGAACTGCGTCGGCGGTTCGTTAGTGGGGATGGCCACCCGCAGTACCTTGGAAGCCTTGACGGACTCCGGAAGAAGGTCGACGGCGGCTTGGTTGACTTCCAGCGCGGGGACGCCGGTGTTCGCTGCGGCAGCGTCGCCGGACGGGTTCGACGTCGACGCGTTGCCGCTGGGGCTGCATGCCGTCACCGCCAGCATGAGCGCTGCCGTCACGACGATCGCGGGTAAGGCACGTTTGGTTTGTTGGGGGGCAGAGAGATTCTTCATCAGGGGGTCCTCATTTGTGCAAGTCCGATGGGTGCGGCCTTGGGGATATGGGTGGGTTGGGTGCGGGTGAACGCTCCCGGCCTTCGGCACGCAGTTCTTCGATGGTGGACACTCCAAGGAGCATCATGGTGCGGGTCATTTCTGCCCGGAACATTTTCAGGACGTGGGCCACTCCGGCCTCGCTGGCCGCAGCCAGTCCGTAAAGATAGTGGCGCCCGATGGAGCAGGCATCAGTGCCCAACACCAGGGCCTTGGCCACGTCCGAGCCCCGGCGGATACCGCCGTCGACGATGATTTCCATCCGGCCGGCAGTCCTCTCAACGATGTCCGCAAGGACATCCAGCGGAGCAGCCATGTGATCCAACTGCCGTCCGCCGTGGTTACTGACCTGAATGGCGTCGATTCCGATTTCGGCTGCCAGTGCGGCGTCGTTCGGGTTGGCCACTCCCTTCAGGACGGTCGGACCGTTCCAACGCTCCCGCAGATCGCGGAAATCGTCCCAGTCAGTGGGTTCGTGGATCCGGCGAGCAGCGTCCGCCACATATCCGGCGAGCTGGCCAGGGGTCCTTCGGGGACCTCCGCGTCCAGGTTGGGGAAAGCGATCGCGTCATTGGCCAGGAACCCCAGCGCCCACGCGGGGTGCAGCATTCCCTCCACAACCGTCTTCGGCTTGATGGACGGCGGGGCGGTGAACCCCTTGCGGTAGTCGCGCTCGCGGTGTCCGTGATGGGTGCCGCGGCCGATTCGGTGTCCGGCGTACGCCTTGGAGACCTCTACGCATTCGCCAATGCCGTTGCCTCCATCACCAACGGCGCGGCGAGCATTGTGGACCCGCTGGGCCGAATCCTTGGCTATTCCACGCTCCCCGGCCAGCCCATTGATGAGCTCCGCCGCATCACCACGCTCACCCTGCAGGAAACCACCCAGCCGGCCTTCGATCAGGACTTCAAGATCGTCTATGCCGCCCCCCGGAGCGGTCGTGGTTCCGGCGCTCGACGACGGCATGGCCCGCCTTGCGCTGGCCGTCCGTGCAGGCGGTGAGCTACTGGGGTCCATCTGGATCATCGACCCCGGCGAGGAGAAACGCGCCACGGCACTGCATGCGTTGGACCGGATGGCACCTTTGGCCGGGTTGCACATGCTCCACGCCCGCTCGGCCTCCGACTTTGGTGAACGACGCAATGCCGACCTCATCCGGACCCTCATGGACGACACTCCGCATGCGTCGTTCGCGGCCGCGCACTTGGGATTGGATACAGCCAACGGCCTGGCCGTGGCAGCTTTTTCGATTGTTCGCCCGGAGACAGGGAGCCTGGAATCCGTGCGTGACATCCACCGACTGCTGCACTTGGTGACCACTCTGTGCAACGTGCAGTTCGGGAACAGCCACAGCGCCCTGATCGGCTCAGTGGTCTATGCGCTGCTGCCCTGCAACGGGACCTCGCCGCGTGGCCCGCACGGCCGCATCATCCAGGAAATTGAGGCATATTCGCACACCATCAGTTCGTTCCCCGTCATCGCGACGGTGGGTGGCATTGCCGAAGGCATCGAGGACCTCCCCCGGTCCCGGTCCGAGGCCATCCAAACCCTGTATTACCTGCTGAACGTGCAGGCACGGGAGGGGAAATCCTCCGGGACGGGAAAAGTGCAGAGCGTGGCACTCTACGAGGACTTCCAGGCCCCCTTGAACCTCCTGAAAATCGGGGAGTTCATTGAGGACAACGGGCTGGGCGGAGCGGACGAGATCGCCCGGATCCAAGCCCGCGATGCCGAGCAGCAAACGGACTACCTGGACACCCTCCGCGCCTACCTTGCCTCCAACGGGAACATTTCCGCCATGGCCACCCAGCTTCATGTGCACAACAACACGGTTCGGTACCGGGTGACCCGCCTGGCCGAGGATTTCAACCTGGACCTGGCGGATCCGCAGAAACGGCTGTGGTTGTGGCTGCGCTTGACCACCATGGACCTCGCGTCCACGTAGCCGGCACCCTTCCGGCTGTAGTGGTGACTTACCTGATGATCGGAAGTCCCGCCGTCGGGAAGACGCTGGGGAAGATCGACGGCGGCGGGACGGATACGGTGTCCAACGGCACCGCGACGGTGCTCGTCCCAACGGTGACGTCCTGTCCCCGCACGTCGATAGGGAGCGGTTCTTCGCTGTAGTCCTGGCCGGATACGAGCGTCAGCGCAATGGAACCCTGTGCGAGATCCACGGCCAACAAGCGCCCCTGCACCTTGAGCCTGAAGGACAGCCCCTCCCATTCAACCGGGAGCCGGGGATCGAAGCGCAGCACTTCGCCTTGGTCCCGCATGCCGGCGAAACCGCACACCAAGGAGCTCCAGATACCGCCGGTGGAGGCGATGTGGACGCCGTCAATGGTGTTGCCGTGCGAGTTGTCCAGGTCAATGAAAAGTGCCTCGGTGAAGTGCTGCAACGCGACGTCGCCGTATCCAACCTCGGCCGCCATGATGCCCTGCACGCACGCGGACAGGGTGGAATCGCCGGTGGTGATGGGATCGTAGAAGTCGAAGGCGCGCTGCTTTTCCTCGGCCGTGAAGTCCTGCCACTGAAGGAACATGGCCAGCACGGTATCGGCCTGCTTGAGGACCTGGTGCCGGTAGATCACCAAAGGGTGGAAGTTCAGCAACAAGGGGTACTTGGACTTGGGCGTGGTCCAGTCCCAAGGCTCCAACGTCATGAAGTCGTTGTCCTGGCTGAAGACCTCAAGGTGGGAATCGTAAGGAAGCGACATCCGCTCGGCTGCCTGCCGCCACACCATACGCTCGGTGTCGGCTATCCCCTCATGCTCCAGCGCGGCCGCGGCACGCAGATTAAACCGCGCCATGACATTGGTGTAGAGGTTGTCATTGACCACGGCCGTGTATTCATCCGGGCCGGTGACCCCGTGGATGTGGAACATTCCGTCCTTGCCGAAGAAGCCCAACGAGGCCCACATGCGTGCTGTCTCAATGAGCAGATCGGCACCCAGCTCGCCGTTGAAGCTGTCATCGCCGCTGGCCCACTGGTAACGGTTGGCTGCGAACGCGATGGCCGCGGCAATGTGGAACTGGGCGGTGCCGGCAGCATAGTAGGCACTGGCTTCCAGGCCGTTAATGGTCCGCCATGGGAACAGTGCACCGTCCACGCTGAGTTCCTTGGCGCGGACGCGCGCATCCGGCAGCATCGCGTGCCGCGATTCCAGCACCTTCCTGGCACCGCACGGGTTGGTGTAGGTCAGGTAGGGCAGGAGGTAAACCTCCTGGTCCCAGAAGTAGTGGCCCTCATAGCCCGAACCACTCACGCCCTTGGCCGGGATACCTGCCACACCGGCGCGGGCAGTAGCCTGAGCCAACTGGAACAGACCCCACCGAACGGCCTGCTGCATCTCCGGTTGACCGCCGATGCCGATGTCCGCCGTGGTCCAGTATTCGTCGTAGTGCGCCTTGCTCTGGGCCAGGATTTCGGTGAAGGGCACCAGGTTCGCTTCGGCTTCCGATGCGAGGCTCTCTCCGCGGTCTTCGGCGTCTGAGGAGCCGGCCACCACGTAGCTGACCGACTTCTCCAAACGGAAAGTGTCGCCGTCGTGAATGGCCAATACGTAACGGACAGAAGACTCGTCCTCCGCCACCAAGGTCTCAAATGGTTGGCCTTCCGCGGAGATCCAGTGATCCACGGCCATGGCGACGCGCTGGCGGGACTCGGCCGTCTCCCAGGCGAGGCGAAGCGAGCCGTCCGAACCTTGGAGGTGCAGCGGGAGCAGGACCCGGCCCGCGTGCCGGCCGGAGCGGCGCGGGTCATGGACCGAGTGGTCCTCCACAGGCTGGTCCTGGCGGTTCACGACGCCGGAGGTGATGTCCGCGGACACGTCCCGGTCAGCTGTCAACGACAGTTCCAGGCCAAGACATCCGCGGGAATCGAAGCCCACCGCGCGGCGCTCCACCGTGGTGACGGTAGCGCCCGAGCGACAGGCCCAGGTGATGCTTTCTTCGTAGACGCCTGTGGAAAAGTCCACGCTGCGGTGGTAGTCCAACACAGTGGATTCAGCCAGGCTCAGGGCCTCGCCATCGATGGAAACAGTGAAGTTGTTCGCATCCGGCACATAAACGATCCGCTGGCCGGTGCGGGCGAAACCATAGGCATTTTCGGCGTGCTTGATGTCCCAAATCTCATGGAAGCCATTGACGAACGTGCCTGGGAGCTCGCCGTCCCCTGCCGTTGAATGCGAGCCACGAATGCCAAGGTGGCCGTTGCCGAGGGCGAACAGCGTTTCCAGCGTTCCCTCGTCACCGGGGACGTGGATGTTCTCCACGAGCTTCCAGGGTTCGCAGGGGAAGCGAAGCCGATCGGAGCTGATGAGTGCCATGGGCTGTTGAAGTCCTTCGAAAAAGTAGGGTCAGAGAAGATCGTTGAGGTCGTCCACCACAAGCGTGGCGCCGGCGTTGAGCAGGGTTTGCCTGCCTGCTCCCCGGTCCACGCCGATCACGGCATAAAAATCTGCACCGGCGCCCGCCTGGACGCCGGACACTGCGTCTTCCACCACAATGCATTCCTCCACAGGCACGCCCAGCAGGCCTGCTCCGTAGACATAGGTGGCCGGGTCCGGCTTACCGGGTAGTCCGACGCCGGCAGCAACCTGGCCGTCCACCACCACCTCAAAGTGGTGGTCCAGGCCCGCGGCCTTCAGTACTGCGGGCGCGTTGCGCGAGGAGGACACGACCGCCACTTTCAGGCCCAGCTCCAGTGCGGCGTTGATGAACTTGACCGAGCCTTCATAAGGCTCAACGCCGCGGGAGTTCACGATCTCGTTGAAAATGGCGTTCTTCCGGTTGCCCAGGCCCTGCACGGTTTCGTTGTCCGGGTGGTCATGCACCGGACCTTCAGGCAGCGTAATCCCACGGGAGGTCAGGAAATCACGGACGCCGTCGAAGCGCGGCTTGCCATCGATATGATCGAAGTAGTCGCTTTCCTGGTACCCCTGTGGGTGGCCCGCGGCGGCCAGGTAGCCATCGAATAGTTCCTGCCACGCCTGCTCATGCACCACGGCAGTGGGTGTCAGCACGCCGTCGAGATCGAACAACAGCGCCGAAGCGCCAGTCCAGGCATTACGAAGATCAGTCATGTGCATTGTTCCGTTCAGCGTTTGTGGCGCGTGGTTTTGCGTTCGATGAGCTTGGTATGGAGAAGGTGGTTGGACGGATTCAGTACTCAGGCCCCCAACTCGGCCTCGTCACAGGTGGCAGCGATGTGCTGCGGCGGTGAAGCGATGTTCAGTGAGGTGATGTTTATTTAGCGCACGCCCAAAGCCGCGGAACCGTGGAGTCTCAGTCACAACGGAGTGTTCATTGCTCGAGAGAACGGCCAAGTCCCAGTGGCCCAGCCCCGGCAGGTGTTGGGAGCCCGCCAGGCTGCGTGTTCGTCATCGATACCTATATTGTCCCACGGAACATTTCGCATGCCCACGCTGGCTGCCCTGGTACACCGGCTCAACCCTCCATCCTCTCTCCTGACGCCTCGGCCTGATTGCCGTGTTGGGGCCATTCGCCAAAAGTGTAAGCGCTTACAATTCTGTCATTCAATAGAGTGCGCTCGGATGCGAAATTGTGACGCGAATCTCACGGAAAGCTTGATTCCCAGGACTGGATGCCGTCTAATCCCATACGTTTGGGCTAGCTGCTCAAGGGACGTTCAGGACGTAGTACTTCAGGAACGCGCTGACATCCACCAATTCGGGCGGCTCGATTCTGTGGCCCATTCCCGGATAGGTGCGGGCCGTCAAAGCTACGTTGGCGTTCAACCACTCCTCTGTGTGGGCTATGGCGTCCTCGTTGATCACCGGATCGGCTTTGTCCCGCCCCCAGAAGAACGGGGGCGGGGTGTCAAAAGACTCACTCAGGGCCAGGAGATCGTTGTCCAGGACGAAGCCGGACAGGCCCACCGTTGCCCTAAACGCAGTGGGACGCAGGCGAAGGAGCGTGCTGGCCATGGCCATGCCCTGCGAATAGCCCAGCAGGCTGACGCTGCTGTGATTTTCCTTGACGGAATTTATCCAGTTGAACACCGAGTTGGTGGACGCTATGACATCCGAGAAATCGTTGGTGAGGAAGTAGTCCAGCAGGAACCATCCGTAATCGTCGCCTATGACTTTGGGGCCTCGCAGGGCGGCGCAGCTGAACTCGCCGGGCAGGTGCGGGAAGAGGTTCACCATGCGCTGTTCGCTGGTCCCGTAACCGTGCATCATCACCAGCAAAGGCGTGCCCTTGCGCTGATTTTCGGGCTTCGACCACACCACTGATTCCATGGGCACGAGCCTAGTAGACTGCGCCCCACCTAGTAGACTGTGCCCATGACTCCGCAGGAACTGGCCAACCTGGCCCATCTGCGGCGCGCACGCGACTTCATCGATCGCGAATATGCGCGTCCCCTGGATGTGCCCACCATGGCCACCGGCGCCCTGATGTCCCCCGCGCATTTCTCCCGTCAGTTCAAGGCCGCCTACGGCGAATCGCCCTACAACTACCTCATGACCAGACGGATTGAACGCGCCATGGCCCTGCTCCGGGCGGGAACATCCGTCACCGACGCCTGCATGGAAGTCGGTTGTACCTCGCTAGGCTCGTTCAGCACGCGCTTCACGGAAATTGTAGGCATCAACCCCAGCGAATACCGTGCCCGGGAGCACCACGCGGTAAAGGCCATGCCCACCTGCATCGCCAAGCAGCACACGCGTCCTGAAAGAACCGGGAACAGCCAGCAAGGCAAGTCCGCCAAGAACCTGAGCAGGATTGAAGAAGCGCCCGCGTCGTAGCTGCAATAGCGTGTGATTCATGAACATTTCATTGAAGTACGCACACGTAACCGTCAACGATGTTGATGAGTCGCTCGCCTTCTACCGGGACGCCCTGGGGTTTGAAGTCCGGAACGACGTGGGCTCGGACGGCCAGCGCTGGGTCACCATCGGCGGCGATGCCCAGCCGGATCTTGAACTGGTCCTGTCCCCTCCGCACGCAGGACGCTCACAGGCCGACGGCGACGCCATCCAGGAACTGCTCACCAAGGGCGTCATGCCCATGCTGGTTTTCACCACGGATGATCTCGACGCCACCTTCGAAAAGCTCCGGGCATCCGGCGCCGAGGTACTCCAGGAACCGATCGACCAGCCTTGGGGCCCGCGCGACTGCGCCTTCCGCGATCCCTCCGGCAACATGATCCGCATCAACCAGGGGTGATCAAGCACGACGACGGGAGGTCACCGCGGCGCGGCGGTTTCCAGCGCTCGAGGCGACCTCCGTCGTCGTACTTCTTTTCTCAGCGACGCCTCAAGCTGGTCAGCGACTCAAGAGGCCGGCGTCGGACCGCTCGCCGTAATGGTGGGTAGAGGCAATGGCGGCTGAGACGACGTCGGACAATCGCCGCCGCTGGCCGTACGCCTGCCGCTGCAGCCGCTCCCCGGTCCCGCGCCGGAGGATATTCGCCACTCCGCTCCGCGCGAGCGCAAGGTCCCCTGATGCGGTCAGAGCACCGCGGATGTGCCGGAGCAGGGCACCGGCGACGTCGGCGGCAGCAAAAGGCGCCTGCTCCAGGGGGTGCAAAAGTTGGTTATTGACGCCGAAACGGCTGGCTTTCCAGTTGGCCATGCGGATCACCGGAGTCAACATGCTCGACGGCGGTTCCCCCTTGCGCCATTTGCTCGCCGCCGTTTCTACAAGGGCTCGCGCGAGGACGGCAAGGGTCAGGGCGTCTTCGGCGTAAAGGCAGACATCAGCAATCCGGAGTTCCACGGTTGGATGCCCCTTGGACAGGCGCGCGTCGAAGTAGATCATGCCTTCATCCAGGGGCACACCGGTGGACAGTAGTTCAGACAACACCGCCCCGTATCCCTCAGCGGAACCGAAAACATCCATGGGTCCCGCCGTGGGCCACCTGTTCCAGATTTGGGTCCGGTAGCTGGCGAACCCCGTGTCAAAACCCATCCAGAACGGGGAGTTCGCGCTCAACGCCAGGAGGACCGGCAGCCAGTGGCGTATCCGGTCCAGCACTGCGACGCCCTCGTCCGGCGACTCGATGGAGACGTGGACGTGGAAGCCGCAGGTGAGTTGCTCGCGGGAAATCAAGCCGAATTCCTGGCCCATGGTGGCATAGCGCTGGTTGCCTGTGGTGGGCGTGGCATGAAAGACAGGGGGTGTGGCCAAAGCGGCAACGCGCGCGCCTACTGCCCGGGCCGCCGAGTCTGCCAACTCCCGTCCGGCACGGATCTCTGCCCGCAGCTCTTTAGCGGTCCGGCAGGGGCGCGAGTTGACCTCAATCTGTTCCTGCTTGAACTCCGATTTCAGCGCCGGCCCACCCCCGGCGCCAATCTCGCCTTCAGAAGGGCCAGCCGCATCCAAAAGTCCGGATGCCAGCGCCAAGGGCAATCCATCCCCCGGATCCGCGATCAGCAATTCTTCTTCGACACCGAACGTGCGCACAGCCACCCCTCCCCACCTTCAGTTATTCAGAGACGGCTTCGGTTGTTTAGGGACGTCGGCTATCCAACGTGGCGCGGAACCTCCATCTGGAAGCCGCAGCGGCAATGGAGCACTTGGGTCTGCAGGTACACCTCAAGGAGGTTTGGACTCTCCGGATCGTCGGTGGTCCGGGGCGCCTCAATGACGCGTTCTGTAGGGCGTCCCAAGGTCATGGGATCACCACAATGGGTGCAACTGAACCAGAGCCCGGCTGCGGACGTCGAAAGAAATTCACTCTGGATCGCGGGTACCAAGGCATCCAGACGGACTGCATGGGCGTAAAACGTATCGCATTCGCTACAGGTGTAGCTGACTTCGACGATCTCCGACTGATTCGGTGTTGCTTCCACAACCGTCTCTACAAAAATGTAGGAATCAGTATGACAAACGGTGCACCAAGGGCGTGCACTGGTATCGACAGCTGCGGGTGCCCGCCGGCTTGCAGGCTTCGGGGCGGGAATCGGGGATCCAAGCGTCATTGCCATTCTCCTTTTGCTCCTTCAAGGAACCTGCATGGAGGCACGCTGCGAGCCGGCCGAAAAGGGCCACGGCTAAAAAGGTGCAGTTCTTGGACCATCCTGGATGGCTCCAACTCATGAGGCTCCAAGGGCTATCTGCTTAACCCATGTATGAATGTAGTTCACTAGTGGCAGCCGTCACAAGTGATGAGGCGGGCGAGAATCCGCTTGCCCGGGCGGCTTAGGCTTCGAAATGGGCTACGGGAGCTTGCTTGGCCACACTCTTGACCAGGGATTCCGCGACGTCCCGCAGTTTCAGATTGCGGGTGCTGGACGCCTTCTTGAGGATTTGGAACGCTTCTTGCTGCGTGCAGCGGTTTTGGCCCATGATGATTCCGCTGGCCAGATCGATCACAGTACGCGTCTGCATGGCTTCCTGCAGATCGTCAGCATGCTGCTGCTTCACGCCGATGCGTACAGCCAACCGCAACGACCGCTCGGCCTGGCTTGCATAGAGTTCGCAATTACGAATGGTGGCGTCGTCAAACGCTTGGGCTTGCGGGGCGAAGAAGTTCAGGGCCGCTGTGGCTCCTTCATCCAATTCCAGGGGCACGCAAAGCGCCGAAAGATGCCCCCGCTCGGCAATGACCGTGCAGTACTCGGACCAGCGGTCTTCGATGGACGTGTCAGGAACATGCTGGGTCCCATGGCTGCGCATGGCCTCCAAGCACGGACCATCCCCGTACGCCTGCTGAACCTCATCGATCAGCCTGGCTTCGTGGGTGCTCCCGGCCACCGTCGCAGTGCGCCGGCGACGACTCAGAGTGATGCCGCAGAGCACATCCATGCCAACGGCTTGTGACACCGCGGAAGCCGAGAATACGGCGAGCTCATGCAGGAAACCGCCCACATCGTCGCTGTCTATCACGAGGTCTTGCAGTTGCCCAGGCACCGAAGCATCGTCAGGCGCAGAGACAGCATCAGGCGCCGCAAGATCAACGTTCATTTCGTCCATGCCTCATTTTACGGTGGCGCGGAGCCAAATCGTCACCGTTTTGGCGACGGAAACAGAATCCTTGCATCTCAGGTGCACCTATGTGCACAATCAACCTATAGTCCCCACCACAGGACCCAGGCTTTCCAGCTCATGCAGACGGGCGTCCCGCATTTTTTATGCAGAGGCACAGACCCATGCCGGCTCAGCCAGCGTCCAGAGTCCCGGACGAAGCACATCAACCACCCGACGAGCCGTTGTGGTGCTCACGGTGCAATACGGACCAGCACCTTCTGGTGAATTCGATTCAATCGCACTATCCACCCGCGCCCAACATGGTGAACGTGGCATACGAATGCCATGCCTGCAAGTACTCCTATGAGCACGTCGCCTCCGTTCGGCGCGTGGCAGCGGTGCTGAACCGCCCGGGTGTTCCTCAGGGCGTGCTGCAGTTCGGCGGGCAATACCTGCACTGCGGGGAACCGATGAAGACCAAGAGCTGCGAGTTGCGCAGGATCCAGGCTTCCCTGGTGCTCACTCCGGGAGCGCAGCTGCGGATGTACGAGGTACTTATCAACACACGGATTCTCGGATGTCATTGCGGCTTCCGCATGGAAATCCCTGATTGAGGTGGGCGGCACCATGAGCAACGACGCAATGAGAAGGCAAACCACGGGGAGCTACACCAACAGTCTTGAACCTATCGGGAGGGAAAGCATGCACACAGAATCACAACGAAAAGAGCCTTTGACCACGGGGGGCGGGAAGCCCGGGACAGCCGGCAAGCGCAGCCTTCCCGATCCCCCGGACCCGGACAATCTGCCCATCGATTATCCGGGCTCAGGTTGGGATTCCGGGAGGTACCCCTCCGCTGTTCCCGGAAGCCTCCGGCCGCAGCACTCCGCTCACTGGCGAAGCGCCTGACCATGAGCGGCTTCCCTCCGGACCCCTCGCATCCCGACCCCACCCGGGAGCCCGGTCCCACTCCCGAGCCGGTTCCGTTGCCGGAGCCGGGGCCACCACCCGTACCAGAGCCCACGCCGGGACCTCCAACACCGGGAGAACCGCCGGGACCTTTGACGTAGTTCCCACAGACCGGGTCCCGCAAATCCCCCAGTCAGGATCCGAACGAGGGCATGTCGCGCTACAGGGAGCGCGGCATGCCCTTTTCGTGCGCTTGCGACCGCTTCTTCGGTTTGAATCTGTGTTTGTGTTGGTTTCTATTGACTAACCAACATAAACAAAGATAGAGTCAAGCAATTCCACATCGTTGTGACAGCAGTCACTGATGTGGCTGCACTGCTAAGCAGCTTGACCAATGGAGGGTAAGTGTTCGCCGAAGAGCGCCAGCAACTGATCTCCGCACTCGTCGCAGAGCGCGGAAGGGTGAGCGTCACAGACCTCGCCGACCGTTTCAGCATCACCACTGAAACAATCCGCCGCGACCTCGCGGCCCTTGAAGTCTCCGGCAATCTGAGGCGCGTACACGGCGGCGCCGTCCCTTCGGACCGCCTAAGCACCCGCGAAGAGAGCATCTTGGAGCGCGCCGTCCAGCGTCAGGTGGAAAAACTCCGCATCGCCAACGCAGCACTCGCACTGATCCCCCAACTCACCACGGGGAGCATTCTCTTGGACGCCGGTTCCACTACGGAAACCCTCGCAGACCTCTTGGCGCAACAGACGCCATCGGCCAACGGAAACGATGAACTCGTGGTCATCACGCATGCCATTCCCATCGCCGCCAAACTTTCCACCACGCCAGGCATAGCTCTCCAAATCCTTGGCGGACGTGTCCGTGGACTGACCCAGGCCGCCGTCGGGCAGTCCACCGTGGAGGCGGCGTACAAACTTCGCCCGGACATCGCATTCGTCGGAGCCAACGGCATCCACGCGACGTTCGGGCTCAGCACCCCTGATCCCGATGAAGCCGCGGTCAAAGCCGCCTTCGTCACCTCAGCCCGCCGCGTGGTGGCACTTGCCGACTCTTCCAAACTGGACGCCGAAACCCTGGTCCAGTTCGCCAACCTGAAGGATGTTGACACCTTGATTACAGACGGCGAACCGTCCGCGGAACTCGCAGCAGCCCTGGCAGAGGCCGGCGTCGACGTGGTGATCGCATGATCGTCACGTTGACCGCCAACCCCAGCCTGGACCGCACTGTTGAGCTTCCCTCTGCCTTGGCCCGCGGTGAAGTGCAGCGTGCGGTAGCCGTCCACCAGGAATCCGGCGGAAAGGGCGTCAATGTTTCCCGGGCACTCGTGGCCTCCGGCCTCGAGACCCTGGCAGTTCTTCCGGGCGCCGACTCGGACCCGGTCCTTTCAGGGCTTCACGACGGCGGTGTACCGTTCGCGGCACTGCCCATCGGTCAGGCGTTGCGCAGCAATGTCACACTCACCGAACCCGATGGCGTCACCACCAAGATCAACGAACCCGGCCCGGAGCTGAGCGATGAACAGCAGGAAGCCCTGATCGGGCTGCTGCTGGAACGCTCCCGTGGCGCCAGCTGGGTGGTACTCGCAGGATCGCTCCCACCAGGAGTGCCCGCGGATTTCTACGCCACCATCGCTCGTCGACTCCGATCGAGTGCGGACGGAACGGCCTCCCCAAACATCGCCATTGACTCCTCCGGAGCGCCCCTCGCGGCCGCTTTGGTGGGCGATGCCGGAGGGAAGCCGGACCTCCTCAAACCCAACGCGGAAGAGCTCGCAGAGCTTGCTGCCGCCGCCGGATTCACCAACGTCTCCACTGCTGACGAACTGGAAGCGGATCCGGCCAAAGCCGCTGAAGCCGCAGCCGCCGTCGTCGCCAGCGGTGTAGGTGCCGTTCTAGCAACACTCGGGTCCAAGGGAGCAGTCCTGGTGACGGCGGACGGAGCATGGTTCGCCACGCATCCGCCCATCAAAGCCGTTAGCACGGTGGGTGCCGGGGACTCTTCACTTGCCGGCTACTTGCTGGCTGCAACCCAAGGCGGCTCTGCGCAGGACTGCCTTCGTCAAGCCGTGGCACATGGTGCCGCTGCTGCTTCGCTGCCGGGCTCCACTGTCCCGGCAGTCCACCAGACAACCCCCAATGCCGTAACCATCACGGCCCTCCAGAAGGACTCACAGTGACCCAGCTGATCACAACCCAATTGGTCACCCTCGACCAAAACCTGGGCGACTCCCCCGCCGACGTCATCCGCGTCCTGGCCGGCAAAGTTGCCGCCAGCGGCCGTGCTTCCGAGGTTGAAGGGCTCTTTACCGACGCCTTCGCCCGTGAGCAGAAGACCGCAACCGGCGTCCCCGGCGGCATCGCCATTCCGCACTGCCGCTCCGCTGCAGTTCAAGAGCCTGCCTTGGCCATGGCCCGGCTGTCCCACAAGGTGGACTTCGGCGCCAAGGACGGTCCCGCTGACCTCATCTTCTTCATCGCAGCCCCGGACGGCGCGGACCAGGAGCACCTCAAGCTGCTCTCAAAATTGGCCCGCTCGCTGATCAAAAAGGACTTCACCGCAGCACTGCGCGCGGCTTCCACCGAGCAGGACATTGTGGACCTCGTGGACGGCGCTCTGGCCGATAAGCCTGCTGCTGCACCTGCAGAGGCTGCTGCATCTAGCACTGCTGCCGGCGAAGCTTCGAACACTTCAGCACCCAAGCGCATCGTGGCCGTGACAGCTTGCCCTACAGGCATCGCGCATACGTACATGGCGGCTGACTCGCTGGTTGCCGCTGCCAAGGAAATGGGCGTCGACCTTCAAGTCGAGACCCAGGGCTCCTCCGGTGCCAAGCCGCTGGACCCGGCAGTGATCGCAGCGGCTGACGCCGTGATCTTCGCGGTGGACGTCGATGTTCGCGGCAAGGAGCGTTTCGCGGGAAAGCCGGTCATCAACGCACCGGTCAAGCGAGGCATCGATGAGCCCACGCAGATGGTCCAGGAAGCACTAGCAGCTGCCGAGGACCCCCGGGCCCGCCGTGTTCCGCATTTCGGTGCAGAAGAGCAGGCTGAGCGCGCGGAGGAGGAGAAGGGCGAGCACATCGGCCAGAAGCTGAAGCGCGCGCTCCTCACGGGCGTCTCCTACATGATTCCGTTCGTGGCCGGTGGTGGTCTGCTGATTGCCCTGGGCTTCCTGCTGGGCGGCTACGAAATCACTGAGGTTGCGGACAAGGTGGTGCTGGAAAACAACTTCGGCAACCTCCCTGAAGGCGGGCTCACCATTTATCTTGGTGCGGTCCTGTTCAAGATCGGCGCCCTGTCCATGGGCTTCCTGGTCCCGGCGCTGGCTGGTTACATCGCCTACGCCATCGCTGACCGGCCGGGCATTGCCCCGGGTTTTGTTGCCGGTGCCGTATCAGGTTTTATGGGTGCCGGGTTCCTTGGCGGCATCGTGGGCGGTCTTCTGGCCGGCTACATCGCGCATCTGATCGGGACGTGGCAGGTACCCCGCTGGCTCCGCGGCTTGATGCCTGTGGTCATTATCCCGCTGCTGGCCTCCATCGTCGCTTCGGGCCTGATGTTCCTGGTCCTCGGCGGTCCCATCGCCGGCCTTACCGTAGCTCTTAATAACTGGCTCACGGGTATGAGCGGCGCCTCTGCCGTAGTCCTCGGCATCATTCTCGGCCTCATGATGTGCTTCGACCTCGGCGGTCCGGTCAACAAGGTTGCCTACGCCTTCGCAGTAGCTGGCCTGAGTGCCGGCAGCGCTGACAATCAGGCACCGTGGCTCATCATGGGCACCGTCATGGCAGCGGGCATGGTTCCGCCGCTGGCCATGGCCCTGGCAACAGTCCTGAACAAGAAGCTCTTCAGCCTCGCAGAGCGCGAAAACGGCAAGGCCGCTTGGTTACTGGGTGCCTCCTTCATCTCTGAAGGTGCCATCCCCTTCGCCGCAGCCGACCCTCTGCGCGTCATCCCGGCCAGCATGGTGGGCGGCGCACTGACAGGAGCGCTCTGCATGGCCACCGGGGTCACCTCCCAGGCTCCCCACGGCGGACTCTTCGTCTTCTTCGCCATTGGCAACCTGCCAATGTTCATCATCGCCATCGTGGCCGGAATGGTGGTCAGCGCTCTGGCAGTCATCGCTCTCAAGCGCTTTGCCGTCAAGAAGCCGGTACAAGCAGAGACCACCCCGGCCACGGCTGCTACCAGCACAGCCAACGTCTAGGCCACTCACCGTCTAGACTTCCCACAAAGCCACCCCTCATAACCGCCACCCTTCACAAAGGAGCATCAATGCCAGAACGTACAGCCACCATCGCCAGCCGCGTCGGCCTTCACGCCCGCCCGGCTGCAATCTTTGCCGAGGCAGCAGGAGACCTGGATATCGACGTCACCATCGCACGTCAGGGCGAACCCGCCGACGACGCCATGGATGCCGCCAGCATCCTGTCCCTCATGAGCCTGGGCGCTTCCCATGGCGACGTCGTAGTGCTGCGAGCTGAAGGTGACGGCGCAGACGCCGCACTGGACAGCCTGGTAAAGATCCTCGAAACGGACCACGACGCCTAAGCGCTCAACAACTACGCCGAGCAACACTGAAAGAGCCTGGCGACACCCGGATATCGGTGTCGTCAGGCTCTCTCAGTGTCCAAGCTCGATCTATGGTCCCCCGGCTGCAGCTAGGACTTCTCGCCGTTCAGGAATGCCGCAACGGAAGCCTCAGTCGGTTTTACTTCCTTCAGTGCTCCCGAGAGGTACGCCTCAATGATCCTCGGATCAACGTAGGAGGACCGGGCAACGGACGGGGTGTTGCCCAGCAGCTCCGAGGCTTCCTTGATGGCCCGCACTATGGCTTGGCGCGGCGTCCCCTTGTGGCCTGACTTGATGAGGCAAAGCGCAGCGGCCGCAGTGCCCTTCCACGTCCGGAAATCCTTGGAGGTGTAAGCCTCACCGGCTATACCGCGCAGGTATTCATTGATCATGGGCCCGTCCACGGAAACCCATGTCCCACTGCTCTGGTAAGCCAGCAACCGTTCTTTGCCGGGCCGCTGAGCCAGGGGCTCCAGAAAAGCCGCAAGTCCGGGGTCGTGGATGGAGGTGTCCCACAGCTGGCCGCTCTTACCAGGGAATTTCAGGAAGACGTCCTGCCCCACAACCCGTGCATGGCGGCACCTTAGCGTGGTGAGCCCGTAGGAGCCGTTCTGCTTCATGTAGACCTCTGAGCCAACACGGAGTGCGCCAAGGTCCATTAGCCGGACGGCGGCGGCGAGGGTTTGTTGGCGGGGATCATCGGTGTTCTGCAGGTGCACAGTGACATTGCGGCGAATGGCAGGCAGGACCAAGCCCAGCTTGGCGGCCCGGAGGAACTTCTCGGTGTCCTTCCGCTCACGCCACCGCGGATGGTAGATGTACTGGCTGCGCCCGGCGCCGTCCACACCGGTGGCCAGAATATGGCCGTGTTCGTACGGGCTGATCCACACATCGGTCCACGCAGGCGGGATCGCCAGCGCGTTGATGCGCTGGCGATCCTCTTTGCTGACCAGGCTCCCATCCGGGTGCCTGTAGCTGAACCCTTTTCCTACTTTGCGGCGGACGATGCCGGGCTTGGACAGGTCACTGCGCTTAAGCCTGGGCACTGTCTATCCGGCCTGTTCGCGATCAGCCTGATCCGGGGTTCCGGCTAGGCCTCGTCCGGATCCGTTACGGCAGCGCCGGCATTCATGATTTCGGCGTTGATCATCCATACCAGCTGCTCAAGGCGGGCGATGAATGCATGCAGAAGGTCCGCCGTCGTGGGGTCTTCCTCATCCACTTCGTCATGGACGTCGCGCATGGTCTGGACAGTGCGCTCCACGCGATCAGTCACCAGCTTGACGGCGTTCTTGGTGTTGACCAGGCCGGCCGGGAATTCTTCCAGGCGCGTGCCCTTGGCGATGGTCGCGCTGCGGCCGTCGGGCAGGGCGTGGAGGGCACGCATGCGCTCGGCAGTGTCGTCGGCGAACTGGCGGGTGCCGAGGACAAGCTCGTCCAACTGGAGGTGAAGGTCGCGGAAGTTCGGTCCCACGATGTTCCAGTGCGCCTGCTTTCCCTGGAGCTGTAGCTCAATAAGGTCTGTCAGGACGATCTGAAGGTTGTCTGCAAGCTGCTGTGACGCTTTCATGTGTTCCTCTCATGGACGTTCATGTGAGCCAAAAACGCGCCGCAAGGTTTCTGCGGCAACTGCCCAATCATCAAGTGACGACTGCAATAAGCCTTTCATAAGGATGCTTAGTAGTACAATGAGGAGTGTTACTGTTCACGACTGGCGAACTTCTCCTCACGGCGAAGGCCGGTATGTGATACGTGAAAAGGCACTTTGAGGCCGTGGAACGCCTCCAAGTACCGGCATAACTAAATCGAAGTAACTCGGAATGCATACTCGGGAATTGGCGAGTCATCAAAGATTCCCTTGGAAAGGAATGTGCTGACCATGAATACGCTTCTGATCATTGCTGGTGTAGTAGCAATTGTTCTTCTTCTTGTGGGCGGCTTCTCTCAGGCCCTCAACTGGTTGCTGTGGGTAGGCGTTATCCTCCTCGTCATCGCAGCCATTGGCTGGTTGCTGAGCTTCATGTCAGGTCGCAGGGGCCACACGGTATAAATCAGCCGAACCCGCTCCACCCGGACTAATCCGGGCGCGCCAAAAGCACTTACGGACCGCGAGGGCTGCTCCCACCGCTGCAAGTGCGGCGGGAGCAGCCCTCCGGCATCATCACCCTCCGTCCGAGCCGTTGCCGGTGGCCGAGGGTGGTGGGGCCGCATCCGGATCCAGGGGCGTGGGGAACTCGTCACCCGGGGCGTCAGGGACACCTTGGGCCGGCCGTTCCGGAGTCTCCCGGTCATTACCCTGGCCAGGCATTTCCTGCTCAGGGGTGGGAGTGCCGTAGCCGCCGGGTTCGCTCTCCGGGTCCACGCGGTGTTCGTCCTGGCTCATTGCTTCCTCCTTGGAAATTGCCATGAGGCCCCGATGAAAAGATCGAGGGATGCTGACAGTTAGACCGTAGTCCCGTGTATGGTCGTCGTCTACCAAAACGTCTGCCAAAACCCGCCATGGAGGTGCACAGATGATAGAGCCGGAGCAAGCTCCCAGGATCGGCAGGAACGAGTCCACCGAGGAGCGCATGGACCGCAACTGGATGGAGCTGATCCAGGAATTGAGGGTGCTCCAGACCGGTGTCCAGATCCTGGGCGGCTTCCTGCTGACGCTACCCTTCCAGGAACGGTTCGAAGAGTTGGATGACTGGCAACGGAGCCTGTACCTCTTCAACGTGATGGTGGCAGCCCTGACCACCGTGCTCATCGTGCTCCCCGTCAGCGTTCATCGGCGCTTGTTCCGCAGGGGCCTTAAGGCAACACTCGTGTCCAGTGCGGACGTCGTCACCAAGTGGGCGTTGGGCGGGGTAGCACTCCTGATCGTAGGCTCCGCCACTTTGGTGTTCGACTTCACGGCCGGCCGGACCGCAGGGCTGGTTGCGGGCGGCTTCATCATCCTGGTGCTCCTGCTCTTGGTGGTGGGAACACCGCTATGGCTCCACCGCCGCGCCGTCCGGAACGGCAACGGCAACGGCGGAGATGCAAGGGAGGTGTGAACAACATGCTGCGACCCGCTCATCATCACCAGAAGACCGGTGAGGACAAAAAACGCCATTGGGTGAAGGACCATGGGTTGTTGCTGGTCAACGCGGGCCTTTTTGCGGTCTTCTTCGGCGGAATGATCCTTTCGGGAGCCGCCACGTATAGCGAAGAACAGCAAGCGCACGGCCAACAAGCCACAGGGCTCACGGATTTCCTGGCCTCAGGCAGTTTCTGGGAAGCCGTGTTTGAGAACTGGGAGTCGGAGTTCCTTCAGATGGCCATGTACGTGGTCCTGACGGTTTTCCTGTTCCAGAGGGGCTCATCCGAGTCGAAGCCCGTGGATAAGGACGCTCCACAGGACGAGGACCCACGCGACGCCAAGATGACAACAAAGACCCCCTGGCCGGTCAGGCGTGGCGGGTGGGTGCTGAAGGTTTACGAACACTCGCTATCGGGGCTTCTGGCACTTTTGTTCCTGGTCTCCTTCTCCATGCACGCCGTAGGCGGGGCGGCCGCTTACAACGAGGAGCAGCTCAGCCATGGCCTTCCGGAGGTCTCCACGTGGGAATACATGGGTTCAAGCCAGTTCTGGTTCGAATCCTTCCAGAACTGGCAGAGCGAGTTCCTTGCCGTGGCCGTTCTGGTAGGCGCCTCCGTGTACCTCCGGGAACGTGGTTCGCCCGAGTCCAAACCCGTGGCGGAACCGCACTACGAAACAGGCGCTTAAAGAGAAAGGAAACACATCATGCCGGGAAAAAAGAATTCCAGTTTGAAGGACCCAAAGCTCTATGAAGACCTTCGCGAGGATGGCGCTTCCAAGGAGAAGGCAGCACGCGTCTCCAATGCCGCCGCAGCCAAAGGCCGCAAGGAAGTGGGCAGCACGGGCGGAAAGTCCGGTGACTACGACGACTGGACTGTGGACAAATTGAAGTCACGCGCTAAAGAACTGGGCCTCACAGATTATTCGGACAAGAAGAAATCCGAGCTTATTTCCATGCTGCGTAAGCACTAGCACTCAGGAAAGAAGGAAAGCAGCGGCCGCCCTGACGGCGCCCGCTGCTTTCTTGATTTTCATCGATAGATTACGACGCCGGTTCACGCCTTTTTCTTGGCCCGCGCCTTTGGCTTGCTGGCAGTTTTGCTGGCGGCAGCGGCGTCGTCGTCCGCTTTTTCCTTGCCGCGCTTCTTGTCCAGGCTCCGTTTGAGGGCTTCCATGAGGTCGATGACGTCGCCGCCTTCCCCCTCGCCTTCCGTGGCACCGAAAGTCGCCTCGGTATCCAGTGCCTCGCCCTTTTCCAGTTTGGCCTCGATCAATGTTCGGAGCTGCGCTTGATAATCATCGGTGTATTCATCGGGGTCAAAGTCGTGCGCCATGGATTCCACCAGGGCGGAGGACATTTCCAGTTCCTTGTCCGAGATCTTGATGTCTGTCTCCAGCGACGGGAACTTGGCCTCGCGGACCTCATCACCCCACAGGAGCGCCTGCAGCAACAGCACATCCCCACGCACCCGCAGCGCACCCAAACGGGTCTTCTGCCGCAGCGCGTACTGGACAATGGCGATCCTGTCCGTGTCCTCCAACGTCTGCCTCAGCAACATATAGGCCTTGGGCGATTTGGAGTCCGGCTCCAGGAAATAGCTGCGCTCGTACATGATGGGGTCCAGCTGCTCCGCGGGGATAAACTCCACCACTTCAATTTCGCGGCTGTTCTCCTCCGGCAAAGACTTCAGTTCCGCAGACGTCAGGACAACGGTGCGGCCTTCTTCTTCGTAGGCCTTATCAATATCATCGTACGCCACAACGTCACCGCAAATTTCGCATTTCCGTTGGTATCTAATGCGCCCGCCGTCCTTATTGTGGACTTGGTGCAGGCCAATATCGTGATCCTCCGTGGCACTGTAGAGCTTCACTGGTACGTTGACCAGACCGAACGCGATAGATCCCTTCCATATGGCCCTCATGCACCCAGTCAACAGCACAACACAGCAGAGGAGAAGAGGTGGCAGGCAAGCAACAGGAGCGGGTGAACGTGGAAGGCCACGAACTCACCCTCACCAATCTGGGCAAAATCATCTACCCGGACACCGGCACTACCAAGGCCGAAGTTCTGGAGTACTACGCCGCGGTGGCACCGTTCCTGATCCCCGCCGCTGCGAATCGGCCCGTCACCCGCAAGCGCTGGGTCAACGGAGTGGGCACCGCCGAAAACCCCGGGCAAGTCTTCTTCCAGAAAAACCTTGAGGACTCCGCACCCAAGTGGATTCCCCGTGCCGCCATTCAGCATTCGGACCACACCAACGTCTATCCCATGGTCAACAACCTGGCCACTCTCACGTGGATGGCCCAAATCGCGTCTTTGGAAATCCACGTTCCGCAGTGGCAAGTGGACCCTTCGGGGAAGCCGCTCCGTCCCGACCGCTTCGTCCTGGACCTCGACCCCGGGCCTGGCGCCGGTCTGCCCGAGTGTGTTGAAGTGGCCAAACTGGCCCGCTCCATCCTGCAGGACATGGGCATGGACCCCGTCCCTGTCACCAGCGGCAGCAAAGGCATCCACCTCTACACCGGTCTGGACGGGACGTTAAAGTCCGATCAAGTGTCCGCCTTCGCCAAAGAGCTCGCCCGCGCCTTGGAATCGGACCACCCAGAACTGGTGGTCAGCGACATGAAGAAGTCCCTCCGCCATGGCAAGGTACTGGTGGACTGGAGCCAGAACAGCGGGAATAAGACCACCATCGTCCCCTATTCACTTCGCGGAAAAGCACGGCCTACCGTGGCGGCGCCGCGTACGTGGCGGGAGCTCGCCTCCGCCTCGCTGGAGCACCTGGACTACCTGGCCGTCATGAAGCGGGTCAAGACAGGCAAGGATCATTTCGCACCGATTTCCGAAAGGCATCTGCCGCCTCACGGGGAGGATGAGAAGGACGACGGCGGCGCCCCCCGTGAGCGGGTGGTGACGGTGGAGAACCGTCTCGCCAAGTACGTTGGGATGCGCGATCCGGACAAAACCCCGGAGCCGTTCCCGTCGTCGTCGTCGGCTGTTTCCAGCGGGACGTCCGGGCGTTCGTCTTCAGACCAGCCAAAGCCGGGCGACCCTCCGCCACCGGGCGGCATCTTTGTCATCCAGGAGCACCACGCCCGCCGTTATCACTTGGACCTGCGCCTGGAGCACAACGGCGTCCTGGCGTCGTGGGCGTTGCCGCGTGGTGTTCCGGAAACCCCCGACCGCAACAACCTTGCTGTCCATACCGAAGACCACCCCATGGAGTACGCGAGCTTCGCGGGAATCATTCCCAAGGGCGAGTACGGAGCAGGGACCATGACCATCTGGGATCGGGGCGAATACACCTGCGAGAAATGGCGTGACGGCAAGGAAGTGATCGCCACCCTCACCGGCGAACCCGGTGGTGGCCTCGGCGGCACCAAACGGTTCGCGCTCATCAATACTGGTCAGAACTGGCTGATCCACCTGATGAAGGAGCAACCGGGAGGGCGGCATGGAGGTCCGTCTGCGGGCAAAGCCGTGGCACCCAAACCCGAGCCGGCGCAGCCCTCTCCGTCCGAGCCGGTTGTTCCCCAGCCCATGCCAAATTACACCCCCATGCTCGCCACCTCAGGCACCACCGCCGATCTCCGCGGCGATGATTGGCTGTATGAGCTGAAATGGGACGGGATCCGGGCGATCATTACTGGCACGGAGGGCAAGATCCGGCTCATGAGCCGCAACGGGAACGATCTCACAGCCACCTACCCGGAATTGACTGACCGCGCGTGCTGGCCTGATGGAGACTTCGTGGCGGACGGCGAGATTGTGGCACTCGGAAAGGGGTCCAGGCCGGATTTTGGGCGGTTGCAGCTCCGGATGAACCTGGTCAAGACTGCTGACATTGAGCGGGCAAGGGCATCAGTTCCGGTGCAGCTCATGCTGTTCGACCTTCTATACGACGACGGCGCGGACCTGAGCGGGCTGCCGTTCCGCGAACGTCGCGAGAAGCTTTCCGGGTTTGCGGAGCGTCTGCGCAAGGGTTGTCCAATGCATCTATCGGCGGTTCTGGACCACGACGTCGAGGACCTCATGACCAGCGCCGGCGAACTTGGCCTGGAAGGTGTCATGGCCAAGAAGGCTGATGCACGCTACGTCATCGGACGCCGCAGCAGGTCCTGGATCAAACTGAAGCTGGAGCAAAGCCAGGAAGTGGTGGTAGGCGGTTGGCGGCCCGGCGCAGGGGCTCGGGGCGGAACTTTCGGGGCGCTGCTGCTGGGCATCCCCGACGGCGACAAACTGCACTACGTGGGCCGCGTGGGCACTGGCTTCAAGGACTGGCAACTCCGGGATGTCATGGAGCATCTTGAACCGCGGGTGGTGGGAGAGTCCCCGTTCGCGGACATTCCCCGGGAGGATGCGGCGGGTGCCACGTGGGTCACCCCTGAGCTGGTGGCCGAGGTGACTTTCGGTGAATGGACGGGCCCCGGCCGGCTACGTCATCCCGTGTGGCGCGGGTGGCGTCCGGACAAGTCCCCTGACGACGTAAGCCAGCCCAACTAAGTCGCATTTGTGCGCGTTTTGAGGGCTCAAAACGCGCTGTGCTGCGACCTAGTTGGGCTGGCTACGCGGTTGGTTCCGTTAGTGCGGGGTTGGTTCGGGTGAGGCTATTAGGAGGAGTGCGGCATCTGCGGGCGGCTGGTCCTGTGGATCGCCGTCACAGCTGCTCCGTGGCCCATGCGGCCGTGGGCTTGGTCTCGATCCTTCGGGTGCCGGCGTTTACCATTGCCGTCCGGCCACTGCTTGCTCTGGTCGGAGCCCAAAGCAACGGCAATGGTGGTCGGCTCGGGCATCGGGGCCATGTCCATGGACTCCACCAGGTGGCTTGCAACCTCAGGATTGATGCGTTCAGACTCGTGATTCGCAGTCATGGTTCTTCCTTTCCAGTGTGCCTGTATTTTCAGTGTGCCTGCTTGACCAAATGCTTCTCAGCAGTTTTTACCAGCGGACTTTCTTCTCGGTCTTGGCCTGCTTGCCGCTGGCGGAGGTGGGCTTGTGGCCCTTACCGGTGCTTTGCCAGCCGGCCGGAGCACCGCCCCCTGACTTGCTCGCCAGCATGGCCTTCTGGGCGTCGGTCAGCTTGGACTTGATGCCGCCGGCGGCCGGGGTCTTTTTGTTTTCGGAAGGGTTGGCAGTCATATGTGGACTCCTAAAAGTGTGAGTCCTGAAGAGACACGTATCCTATGTCGTCGCGGTTCGGGAAAAGGCGTCGAGAACGGGAACGGCATGGAGGCAGGGCCTCAACAGGCGTGGATTTTTGTCGGGTGAAACTCGGCTGCGCCGCTCAGGGCGAGGCCGGTCTACTCAAAAATCAGTGTTCCCATGTTTCATACCCTAACTAAGACCCGGCAGATTTGTGAACCCCTCACCTGCAGCATCTTTGAACCCGGCTTCCAACCCCACCGGAATTCCTCCTCGGCTAGCATGGCAAACGTGACCCGGAGAGCATCGATTGCCACCGCATTGCGGGCCGCCGGCTGCGTTTTCGCGGAGGACGAAGCCCGGCTCCTCATGGACGCCGCCCGCTATCCGGACGAGCTCCGTCAGATGGTGGACCAGCGCCTCAGCGGACTGCCTTTGGAACACATTGTGGGGTGGGCGGATTTCTGTGGGAGGCGCATGACCGTCAGCCCGGGGGTGTTCGTGCCCCGGCGTCGCACGGAGTTCCTGGTCCGGAAGGCCGCTTCGATCGCCAAGCCCGGCGCCGTCGTCGTGGATCTCTGCTGCGGTTCCGGGGCGATAGGTGCAGCGGTGAGCGATCTCTTGGGGAGCTGCGAGCTGCACGCCGCGGACATCGACCCCGCTGCGGTCCGGTGCGCGCGGCGCAACGTGGAGCCCCGTGGCGGGCTGGTCCATCAGGGCGATCTGTTTGACGCGCTCCCCGGGGAACTATGCGGAAAAGTGGACCTGCTGCTGGCGAACGCGCCGTATGTTCCCACAGGGTCACTCGGAATGATGCCGCCGGAGGCACGCCTTCACGAGCCGAGAATAGCGCTCGACGGCGGCGCTGACGGTTTGGAGGTTCAGCGTCGCGTTGCGCTGGGGGCGGCTCAGTGGCTGGCATCGGGTGGGTTCTTGGTGATGGAAACCTCGGGGCAGCAGGCGCTGGCGACGGCGGGGATTCTGGACGAGGTAGGGCTGCTCGCGGACGTGACGTGGGACGAAGACGTAGCTGCCACCGTAGTGATCGGTTCGAAGGAACCCTGGAGCCAGAAAGCGGCTCGATCCATCAGCTTTTAGGCCCGAAAAGCCCCGATTACGTGGGTGCAGCTAAACAATTTGGTAACAACGTGCTCCGCAGGGCAAAAACGGCGCCGGATCCGCATGGCTGCGGGGCAAGAGCGGGTAATGAGATGCAACACAGCTAGGCAATTTGCACCCTCTTTAGGGCCAAAAATCGGATCTCAACTCGGGTTTTTGGTCCAAAACGCGTAAAATTGAAACCCTGCCCAGAGCGGGGCAGCAGAAGTCGCAAGCAAATGACCTCCCTAGGAGAAGCCCAAATGCCCACAGACCAAAGCAACACCATGTCTCCGGATGGCGCAAGGAACGCCACCGGGACCCAGGTATCGGCAGGCCCCAACCCGGCCGCCACAAACGCAGCAAATGCAGTAAAGAACGCAGCAAAGAAAGCAAAGCTTCTCCCGAGGCGCCGGCTCAAAGAGTCCGACGTCAACGTGGTGAATAAGCCGATGCTGCGCAAAGCACTCGGCGGCACCATCGTCGGCAACACCATGGAATGGTACGACGTCGGTGTCTTCGGCTACCTCATCACTACCATGGGCCCTGTGTTCCTGCCGGAAGCAGACAAGTCCGTCCAGACACTCTTCCTTCTGGGCACCTTCGCCGCAACCTTCATCGCACGCCCCCTCGGCGGCGTCGTGTTCGGTTGGCTCGGCGACAAGGTTGGCCGCCAGAAGGTTCTCGCAGCAACACTGATGATCATGGCGGCAAGTACGTTCGCCGTCGGTCTCCTTCCCGGCTACGCGCAGATCGGCATCTGGGCCGCCGCGTTGCTGGTGATCCTGAAGCTCATCCAGGGCTTCTCCACCGGTGGCGAGTACGCCGGTGCCACAACTTTCGTCAGCGAGTACGCTCCGGACAAGCGCCGCGGCTACTTCGCCAGCTTCCTGGATATGGGCAGCTACATCGGCTTCGCCCTCGGAGCCGCCCTGGTTTCAGTCCTGCAGCTCACGCTCGGACAGGCAGCCATGGAGGAGTGGGGTTGGAGGATTCCGTTCCTGATCGCTGGTCCGCTGGGCCTCATCGCGGTGTACTTCCGTAGCAAGATTGAAGAATCTCCCCAGTTCCAGGCAACCCTGGACGCCCAGGAAGCCTCCGCCAAGGATGCAGCTTCACAGGACGCTGCAGTGGCCAAGGGGCCCGTGGGCATCATCAAGGCCTACTGGCGCCAGATCGTGCTGGCCATGATCCTGGCAGCAGCTGCCAACACTGTTGGTTACGCACTAACCTCCTACATGCCCACGTACCTCACGGATTCCAAGGGTTATGACCCCGTCCACGGCACCTTGCTGACCATCCCGGTTTTGGTGATCATGGCCGTGTGCATACCGCTCACCGGTAAGTTGTCCGACCGCATCGGACGCCGTCCGGTGCTGTGGGTCGGCGCAGGCAGCACCATCGTCTTCTCCGTCCCGGCCTTCCTGCTGATCGGTATCGGCGAGATCTGGTCCACGCTGGCCGGCCTTGCATTGATTGCTTTCCCGGTGACGTTCTACATCGCCAACCTGGCCTCGGCCCTGCCGGCCTTGTTCCCGACGTCCAGCCGTTACGGCGGAATGGGCATCGCTTACAACTTCTCGGTGGCGATCTTCGGCGGAACCACGCCGTTCATCGTACAAGGCCTCATCGAAGGCACGGGCGATGACATGATGCCGGCGTACTACCTGATGGCCACGTCCATCGTGGGCGCAATCGCCATCTACTTCCTGCGCGAATCCGCCCAGCGTCCCCTGCCCGGCTCCATGCCCAGCGTGGACACCCAGGCTGAGGCCCGCGAGCTCGTAGCAACGCAGGACACCAACCCGCTCATCAACCTGGACGAGATGCCGTTCGACGGCCAGCCGATTGATGACGCCGTGTTCGGCAAAGGCAACAAGGACCTGACTCCCGCTTAGGAACTCACTGCCTGCAACTTCTGCATAGCGACGCTTATTACAAGCGATTCAGTTAGTTCGCGGCAGCTTGCCGCCCAGCGTAGCCACCAACCCCAAGGCGCTCTCCTTGGTGTTGGTGGCTACGGCTGTTAAGCCCCCAACTGCGTTTGCACTGCCTCGCCAATGATCCGCGCACCTTCCGGGAAGCCGCCCGGATTGGGACCAGCGTAGTTGAGCCGGATGTATGGTCCTTCCGGTTCTGCGGGGAACCACTCCGTACCGGCCGCGATCAGCACCCCGGCCGCCTCGCAATCCTTGGTGAGCTGATCGACGTCGAACCCGTCCGGCAGGCGCAACCACAAGTTCAAGCCGCCTTTGGGCAGGTTGCTGAGGTGTGCCTGCGGAACGTGTTCGCGGAGGCTGGTGACCAGGAGATCGCGACGGGACTGCAACTGATGGCTGAGGCCGCGAAGGTGAGTTTGCCACCCGGGCTGCGTGACGACGTCGAGCGCTGCCGCCTGAAGCACGCCGCTGACGTACATTGATTCGGCAGCTTGAGCACCCATGATGCGTTCACGCGCCGGGCCCCGCGCGATGACGGCTGCAACGCGGATGGACGGCGAAACGCTCTTGGTCAGAGAGCGGATGTAGACCACGTGCCCGGAATCGTCCTTGGCAGCCAGCGGAACTGAAGACGCGGTGATGCCGAAGTCGTGCGCCCAGTCGTCCTCCACAAGGAAAGCTCCATGGCGCCGGACGATCCCCAACACCTCCTCGCAACGCTCGGCAGACCATTGGGCTCCCGTGGGGTTGGCGAAGTTGGGCTGGGCGTAGAACAGCCGTGCGCCCGATTCCTCAAAGGCCCTGTCCAGCTCTTCCGGGTCCGGCCCCTCCTGGCCACTGGGAACTGGAATGACTTTCACACCCGCCTGGCCCGCCGCCAGCAGCGCGCCCCAGTAACTGGGCGACTCCACCAGCAGCGGCTGCCCATGCCCCACCAACCCGCGGAAAATTGAGCTCAGCCCGCTTTGGCTTCCGGGAAGGATTACGACGTCGCTGGGCTGGGGAGGCGTAACGCCCACCGGCGTGGAGCTACTGAGTTCCTGCGCGAACCAGGTCTGGAGCTCGGGAAGTCCTTGTGCCGGAGGTCGGGACAAGGCGGCGTCTCCCCTTGCGGCCCGTGTGAGGGCGGCGCGGACAAGCCTTTCCGGGAGGAGCTCGCGGTCCGGATAACCGGAGTGAAACGCAATGACGTCATTTGATGCGCTCCGCATGGCCCCGGAGTTCAGTGGACGGGCTGCCTGGGCTGCCCGCAACGCCGCTGTTTGCCAACCGTAATCCGAGGGCCTGGCTGTGCGATAGGCGCGCACGAAGGTCCCTACTCCGGGGCGGCTCTCGATCAGGCCCTGCCCCGTGAGCGTCCTCAGGGCCTTCTGCACGGTGACCGGGCTGGCTTGGTACTCGGCTACGAGTTGCCGGGTTGATGGCAGTCTGGCTCCCGGCGCGGCTCCTGCGATCCATTCCTTCAGTCGCACGACGATTCGGGAACTGCTATCGTAATTCATGAGTTCTAATAGTAGCGCTACTACGCTTTCTCTACCAGTGATATCCACCCAGACATCAACAGGTGTCTGGTGGGGCCTCATTGGCGTGGTTGCTTTCTCCTTTACCGTTCCCCTGACACGGGTTGCAGTGGAGGGCTTTTCACCGCTCTTCATCGGCGCTGGTAGGGCCGTGGTTGCCGCCATCCTTGCGGCGCTGGCACTGGCATTGACCCGGCAACGATTTCCGCGCGGCCTCCAATGGTTCCGGTTGGCCGTTGTGGCCGGAGGAATCGTGGCCGGATTCCCCTTACTCACCACTTTCGCCCTCACCAGCACCTCCGCCAGCCACGGTGCCGTGGTGATCGCGCTCCTGCCCGCAGCCACAGCCACAGTAGCGGTGATCAGGGGACGCGAACGCCCCCGGCCGCTGTTCTGGGTCCTGACGGTGGTGGGGGTGATCGCCGCAGTGGTGTTCGCTGTGGTTCAATCCGGTGGCTTCGGCTCGCTGCACTGGTCTGACCTTCTGCTGCTCGGTGCCGTGATTGCCGCAGCCATCGGTTATGCAGAGGGCGGCTTGCTGGCCCGGGAACTCGGTGCGTGGCAGACCATCTCCTGGGCTTTAGTGGTGGCGTCTCCGGTGATGATGCTGCTGACGGTGGTCTCGCTGGGTCAGGGCATCCCTTCCGCTACGCCCATCCAATGGTTGTCCTTCGCCTACCTTGGCGTGGTGAGCATGTTCCTCGGCTTTTTCGCCTGGTACCGCGGCCTGGCCATCGGACCCATGGCGCAAGTCAGCCAGATCCAACTCGTCCAGCCGGTCATGAGCATCGCCTGGGCCGGCCTGCTATTGGGTGAGTCGATGACGTGGACCACCGTTGTGGGCGGTCTGGCAGTGATCCTGTGCGCCGGCGCGGCTGTCCGTGTCAGGCTCAGGAAGTAGGAACCGTGTCCACGGCGAGCACAGCGGATGTGGAGCCCGCCCGGACCTCGTAGAATCGGCGCATGCGTGAGATACCGGTGGGGTCCATCCACCATCTTGAGATCTGGGTGCCGTTCCTTGAACGGGCAAAGGAAGAGTGGGGCTGGCTGCTGGGAGAGCTAGGTTATGAGCCCTTCCAACAGTGGCCCACGGGGTGCAGTTGGAAGCTCGATGGGACGTACGTGGTGGTGGAGCAGACTGATGCCACCACCGCCACCACCCACCGGCGCACTGATCCCGGGGTCAACCACGTGGCTTTCCATGCCGGGACCCGTGAGAACGTGGACAGGATCCGGGCGCTGGGCGCAGATGCGGGCTGGTACGAGATGTTCGAGTCGAAGTATCCGCACGCCGGAGGGCCGGAGCACTATGCGGCGTACCTGCTCAATACGGACAGCTATGAGGTTGAGTTGGTTGCGGGGTAGGTCGGGCGGGGTGTCCCAGGCTGTAGCCGTGCCATCGTAGCGAGATGGTCCGTCCCTGGAGATGAGATCACGGATGCTCCGGTCATGGTGAACCCGCGGAACAAAATGTGGTCCGGTCTGGTGGCGGGAAGGCGTGCCGGCCAGGTGAACCCGAAGCCCGCCCGGGCGTCGTCGAGAATAGCCAGCAACGGCGCGAAGGCGCGGTCAGTGTTGGCGGTATTAAAGTCGCCTACCACCAGCATGCGTGACGAAGTGTCCGCTTCCACTATCCGGGTGAGTTCCGCGAGCCCGTTGTTCCTGCTGCTGACGTCGCCGGGTCGAACAGAGGGCAAATGTACGGCATAGAGCTGGACGGGGCCGTCGGGCGATTCCAGCTGCACGCTTACAGCGCGCGACCAGCCGAGTCCCAAAGCGAGCGGCTCACCTTGGCTCAGCGGGTACCGGCTCCAAACGCCTACGGTTCCTGCCGTTAGTCGATGCCCATATGTACCGTCCAACAGGGGAAATATTCGTTCCAGGGTGGGCCCGGTGAGCTCCTGCAGAACCACGACGTCGGCACCTGACTCGACCAGCTTTTCGACGGCCGCGCCCGGGTCAGGATTTCCTGCACGTAGATTTTGGGTAGCAACGGTCCATCCACTGGCCGCCTCCTCCAATGTCTCCTCGGCGGAAGCGGGGGCGACGCCCGTCATCAGGACCGGCAAGAATACGACGCACCAGCAAATCAGCGCGGCCGCCATTGGGATGGCGCCGAACCAGGCTTTAGACAACAACACCGCTATCAGCAGCGCAGCTATGACCACCCCGAGCCAGGGCAGGAAGCTCTCGATGACCAGCACCACACCGTTAGCCTGCGGCACCAGTCCGTGGCCGAAGAGCAGTACCGTGATTGCTCCCGCGAAGGTTCCTGCAACCCAGTCCCTGGCTCGCGGACGGCGCCGCCGAGCCTCAAGCAGCCCACGTTGGGTGGCCGTTGCATAGGTGGTTCCGATGTCCTTTTCCATAGCCCCATGGTTCAGAAGAGAACTTAAAGGATTCTGAAGCCGTGCGAACTATGCTGGTGGCCATGACGGAGCCCATAACAGTCCTGATCGTCGATGATGATCCGGAAATCAGGAGCTCCTTGCAATCCTTGCTTGAAGCCGCCGGCTACCTGGTGGAATTGGCCGCCGACGGCCGGGAGGCGCTCGAACGGGTCGCCGCAACGTCCCCGGACTTGCTGTTGGTGGACGTCCTCATGCCGGTGATGGACGGGCTGGGCCTCTGCCGAATGCTCCGGGCGGCAGGCAATACGGTTCCGATCCTGCTGCTCACCGCCCGCAGTGACGTGGCTGACTGCGTTGCAGGTTTGGACGCAGGAGCGGATGACTACCTTTCCAAACCTTTTGACCCTCATGAGTTGCTGGCACGGTTGCGGGCCATGGCACGCCGGACAGCCCAGCTTCCCCAGCACCCCACCGGGTACCACGGTTTGGAACTGGTACCCGAGGCTCATGCAGTGAGGCACAACGGGCGTTGGATCGACTTGAGCAGCACCGAGTACGCCCTCCTTTGCGTGCTGGCGGAAAACCCGGAGCAGACGCTCAGCCGGGCCCAGATCAGTGACTCAGTGTGGGGATATGCCATGACTCCGGCCTCCAACTCACTGGAGGTTTACGTCAGCTACCTGCGCCGGAAGCTCGAAGCTGAGGGTGAACCACGGCTCATCCAGACAGTGCGGGGAGTCGGCTACCGGCTGGCAGCATCATGACGCTGAGATTGCGAATGACACTGGTCATCGCGGCTGCCATCACCCTCACCGTTTTGGTATTCGCGGTACTGGTTTACGCCCTGGTAGGCCACGAACTACGCACGAACGAGGATCTGTCCCTGAGGCGTGAGTCGGATCGCATCATTCAACTGATCCAGACTGATCCGAACTGGCAGGGCTTTTCGCAATGCACCTGGGTCCGTTCGCCGGCATGCGCGCAACTCGTGGCGCCAACACCCAATGAAGACCCGGATGCTGGCGCCGGGCCCGCTCTGCCCATTACCGGGCAGATGCGCGACGTGGCTTCCGGCGGGAGTGCGGCCTTCTTCACGGAAGCGACCATCGGCGAAGACCCAATCCGCGTGTATGTCAGGCCGCTGCCAAACCAGAGGGCATTAGTGGTTGGAGTCAGGGACGACAGGGTGTTGGCGTCCTTTGAGCGTCTCGGTTGGCTGCTGGCGGCAACAGTGCTGGGCGCCTTGGTGGTTGCAGCAGGTACTGCCTACGTAGCCGCCAGGCGCGGACTCCGACCAGTCGATCGGCTGACAGCAGTGGCGGAGGGTATCGCCCAAACCGGCGACACCGGCATCAGGATCCCTCGAAGCAGCACAACCGAGACGGACAGGCTGGGCATCGCCTTCAACACGATGCTGGGCAAACTGGAGCAATCCCGCCGCCAGCAGGAACAACTGATTGCCGATGCTTCCCACGAGCTGCGTACTCCCCTGACATCGCTGCGGACGAACGCTGCCATGCTCAAGAACCCCGAACTGGACCGGAGGAGTAAAGAACGCATCACGGGGGCCTTGGAGCATGAACTGATGGGTATGCAGTCCCTTGTTGAAGACCTGATCGACTTGGCCCGCCATGAAGAGGCACCGTCCTTCGTGGAGGAACTGGACCTCAACGAACTTGTCCTCTTTTGCATGGAGAACGCCCAACGGCGCTACCCCGGAATCGAGTGGTTCCTGAACGGGTCCCGGGAACAACTCCTGGTGACCGGAGAACGCGCCAGGCTGGCGCGTGCGGTATCGAATTTACTGGACAACGCCGGAAAATTTACGCCTGAGCCGGGCCAGGTCAGGCTGGCGCTCAGCGTTTCCGAACGCGCAGTCACTCTTGATGTGCGTGATACAGGACCCGGAATCCCGGCGCAGGATCTAGCCCATGTCTTTGACAGGTTCTACCGCTCAACCAATGCACGGAGCGTGGCCGGATCGGGTCTGGGACTCGCCGTGGTGCACAACGTAGCCATGGCACATAACGGGACGGCAAGAGCGCACCCGAGCCCAAGCGGGGCGCACCTCAGCCTCACCCTCCCGCTTGCCCAAGGCAGCTAAGCCTGTAGGGGTCTATGAGGGGTTAGGCGGAACAACCGGGCGCCACATTGCCACGCGTGGCCAGCGCGTCAAACCCAACTCTGCCTCGTGCTCCATCAGGCGGGACAACTGCGGACCCCAACTGCCGGCGTCGAGCACTTCGAAGCCCAGGCGCCGATAGTACGGGCCGTTCCACGGCACATCCCGGAAAGTGCTCAAGGTTTGGCGCTGCATCCCGTGGCCCCGCGCCCAAACGCGCGCAGCGTGCAACAGTTCCCGGCCCAGGCCCTGGTGCGCTTGATCCGGGTGGACGCTGACCTGCTCCACATGGCCTTTGCCGTCCACGATGTCCGCCAACAGATACGCCACCGGGTAGTCCAGCCCGTCCACGGACACCCACGCGCGCCCCGCTGCGGCGTAGCTGCTCAGCTCATCGACGGAAAGCGGCTCGTCGTCAGCGATTGAGTCCATGCCCAACGTCCTGAAAGCCTGGCCCGCGGCACGCTCGATTTCCTGCATCATCAGGAGGTCGTCCGCATGCGCGAGCCTGATCATTGCCCGGAGTCCATGCTTGGAGGAGCCTGGTTTGGAGTGGTGGTCACCAGGAACTCGTTGCGCTTCTCAATAAGGTTCTGCAGATACCGGGCCAGGACCAGCTTCTCCACCAGCCTGCCCAGCGGACCGAACGGTGCGGCGAATTCCACCGTATCCACCATGAGGGTCCCGCTGCCATCGGCCCGGAACTCGTGCGTGTGGCGGAGGTACTTGAAAGGGCCCTTCACCTGCTCATCAGAGAACGACGACGGCTCCTCCATCCGCGTGATGCGGCTGGTCATCCGGAACCGGACTCCGAGGTGCCACGCCTGCCAGGTGACAGTCTCACCTTCTGAGATCAGTCCGGTGGTGACGCCGGCGATGGCCTTCTCGCGGCTGTGCGTCATGGACCCCACATGGGCATCGATGTCGCGGGAAAGATCGAACAGTTCCTGCGGCGACATGATGGAGCGGGTGCGGCAGACGAAAGCGACGGGCATACCTCGATCTTCGCAGACCTTCCCCTCTGCGCGCGCCGAAGTCTGCTACGGGTTGTGACCGGGCTTATGGCGGCCCGTGCGGTGATGCTGCTAATTTGCAAAGACAACCCTGACTGATTGGTGGTGTTCCCCGTGCCCGCATTGATGGTCCACGCCCGCGAACTCCACCGGCTGGGCCCGGCCAACAACGATCGCCTCTCGGCAGTACGTGTGGCCCTAAGCGTGGCAGTACCCGGGCTGTTCCTCATTCTCATCGGCCGCCCTGACCTCATGATGTACGCCGTTTTCGGTGCGCTCACCGGCATGTACGGCCGCAACGAAACACACCAGCTCAGGCTCAAGCACCAAGCCCAGGCTGCCCTGTTCCTGGTGGGCGGGCTGACTATCGGGGCGTTCCTTTCCCTCAACCACATCCAATCATGGTGGTTGGTCCTCGTGGCTACGCTGTTCGCCGGCGCCGGATCCCTGTATGCCGATGCCGTCCGCCTCAAACCCATCGGACCTTTCTTCGGCATCCTCGCACTGGGCGCCTGCGCTTCGGTGCCCACCAGTGTTCCGTTCACGACGGCGGTGCTCATCGGTGCCGCGTCCGCCGCCTTCTCCCTGGTGGTGGGTTTCGGCGGCTGGTTCCGACGACGCACCTGGGTAGCTGGTGCCGGCCGCAACGTTCCCACCCTTCGCGGCCCGCGAAGTCGGGCCGCATTGGTCCACGCCGCACGCTACGCGCTCGCAGTGGGGGCCGCCGGGACCATCGGGGTCCTGAGCGGCAGCGGCCACCCGCACTGGGCCATGGCCGCAGCGGCCGTGCCCCTCGCAGGAGCCGACCTCCCAAGCCGCGTCCACCGGGGTATCCACCGGATTGTGGGGACGTTCCTCGGATTGGGGATAGTCGCCGTCGTGCTTTTTCCCGGTCCGCTATCGCCGCTTCAGTACTTCCCGGGCCAAACCGCGGTGGTGCTCGCTGTGCTGGTAGTGCTGTGCCAGTTCCCCACTGAGCTGTTCATGGCACGGCACTACGGGTGGGCCATGGTGTTCTTCACACCGGTCATCCTGCTGATTGCGCAACTGGCTTCACCCATGGATCCCGGGGTGCTGGTCATGGAGCGAGCCATTGAGACGTTCGTAGGAGCCGTGGTTGGCATTGCGGTAGCTGTCCTGGTGAGGTCACCGCGAAAGCAGATGGGTGCTCAACCGGGCTGATTCGTTGGTGCGCTAGTTCGTCACTACAAGGATGTTGGGGTGGATTTTCGTCAAGCCGCTGGACTCCAGCTCCTTGGTGTCATAGCCATCGGAAACCAGAACAGCTGTTTTCTGTTCGGGACCACTGATTCTCAGCATCTCACCCTGGATGGAATCACTGCAGCCGCTATGCCAGAAGGATGGGTTCGCAGCTTCCACGATCAGGCACGACGGGCGGCCCTGCTTGCCTTGTCCCAAGTAGTACTTGTTCCCGTTTGCCTCGGCAACCAGGAGCACCTTTTCCAAGGTGATTTCGTGAAGGTTGATGTCCTCAGGCAGAGTGTCCGCCTCGGTTGCTTCGCGTTCCAACGCCTTGAAGCCGGTATAGCTGGTTCCGGAACACCCGCCCAACAACACTCCGCCTACAACCATGGTCACTACGAATGCCTTTGATTTGTTCTTCATAGCGCTGCTCCCTCAGGCTCGAATGAAGTGTCATAGTAACCCGGCCCCCGCCATGGGGCGTGGTCAAGTTACGGACAGTTTTCGTGGCTACGGTTCAAGGGGCCGACGAGGTGGGCCGGACGTGAGCTTGGCCGGAAGGACCCGGGCGAAGAAGCTGACCACTTTGTAGCGGCGCGTCGGAATGGAGACGCCCTTGCCCTTGGCGTTGTCCTCCAGCCCTTCGCGCACTACACGCTCGGCGGTCAGCCAAAGGAAGCGGGGAGCAACGGTTTTATCCATGCCCATGCGATCGTGGAATTCGGTGTGCGTGAAACCGGGACAAACCGCGGTAACCTGCACTCCTGATTTCGCGTAGCTGATGTTGGCCCACCGGCTGAAGGTTACCTGCCACGCTTTGGCTGCGGAGTAGGTGCCCCTGTTGGCGAACGCTGCCACGCTGGCCACGTTGATGATCCGGCCCTTCCGGCGAGCCAGCATGACTTCAAGGGCAGCGTGGCTTAGCTCCATCGGCGTTTGCACGTGGAGTCGCAGGTGTCGTCGTTCCTCGTCCAGGTCATTTCGTTCAAAGGACTTCAACAGTCCTATTCCGGCATTGTTGACCAGCACATCCACAGGCCGCCCGGCATCCCGCAAGCGGTCCGCAACGGCTGAGACCCCGACGTCGGTGGTCAGGTCCGCTGAAAGGACCTCCGCCGAGATACTGAAGTCGCGTTCAAGCTCCTCGGCTGTTTCTTTCAGGCGCTGTTCATCGCGGGCTACCAGGACCAGATGGTGCCCGGCTTCGGCGAGCTGGCGCGCGAATTCCGCGCCGAGCCCGGCTGTGGCCCCGGTGACGAGGGCTGTAAGTTCATTGGCGCGAGTGGTCATGCGCCTAGACTAACCCCTCCCCTTTTCCGCGCCGAGATGGCATTTGATGGCAATGTTTCCAGGTGGGATTGTCATGAAGTGCAGTACGGGCGCATAGGATGACTTTTGAAACGATGCAACGTCGCAAAGGATTCCCATGGTCAGCAAAACCCCTTCCCCTCTTGATCCTGTTGTGGTCAACTCCAACGGGGCCTGGTGTTGGTTCCAGGATGAGCGCGCACTGATCGACCCCGCCACCAACACGCTGCTGGTGGGCTCGGTGGCCGCCCCGGAAGGCCCGGGTGGTGCGGAACGCGGCGGCAACATCGAGATCACAACCGTGAATCTGGGCACGGGCAAGAGCCATGTCCACGTCCTCCATGAAAGGTTGGAGGCTGACGACCACAATGCCCCGGCGCTCCTGATCCGGCCTGACGGACATTATGTTGCGATGTACGCGAAGCACAAGACGGACAACTACTCCCGTTGGCGCGTCTCCACCAAGCCGCACGACGCTTCCGGGTGGGAGCCCGAGCAGCACTTCGATTGGACGGAACTCGCCGACGGCCGCGGCGCCACGTACTCCAACCTTCACGCTCTAAGTGCCGAAGGCCGGGTCTACAATTTTGTCCGCGCCATCAACGACGACCCCACGCTGATGATCTCCGAGGACGACGGCGGCACCTGGAGTTACGGCGGCAAACTCTTCACCCGCCCCAAAATCGGCTACGTCAACGGGTACACCCGCTATGTCAGCAACGGCACGGACCGGATCGACCTCATCACCACGGACCACCACCCCCGCGACTACAACAACAGCATTTACCACGGCTACCTCCAGGATGATGCCCTCCACGACGCCGAAGGCAACGTGGTCAGCAAGCCGGTCATCGGCTCTGCAGGCATCAACCAGACGGCCCTGACCACCGTCTTCAAAGCCGGAACAACCCTCGACGGCGACACCCTCGCCCACGGTTGGACTGCTGACCTGCGCCGGCAGGGCACCGAACTCGCCGCGATCGTCACCTGCCGGGCCAACGACGTGAACGGTCCGCTGCAGCGGGAGCAAAGGCTCGACGTCGATGATCACCGCCTGCTGTACGGGCGCTTCGATGGCGTGCGCTGGGAGCTTCATCCGCTCGCCGTCGCCGGTCCCGGCCTCCTGCCGCACGAGCAGGACTACACAGGGCTGGGGGCCGTGGACCCGAACAACCTGGACAGGGTTTACATCTCCGCACCTGTGGATCCGCGAACAGGTGAAACAACCCCGCACTATGAGATCTACCGGGGCCTCACTGCCGATTCCGGTGCCGGCTGGACGTGGGAAGCCATCACCGAGGGATCCGCTGTGGACAACCTGCGGCCCATGGTGGTGCCCGGCGATCCATCAGTTCACGCGGTGTGTTGGTTCCGGGGATCAATGATCTCCTCGCAGAGCTATTCCACAGAGGTAGTGCTGCTTCTTTAACGCGTGAGATGGGTGGTCGGTTTGGCCAGGGGCGGATGGATGTGCCGATCAGTGGCCGCGAACAGCGCCGCTGGGGCACCACCGGTTGCGGCCCTCGCCTTCCGGCCTGTGTCTTTAAGGTGCGGCATCATCTTTCGGGTGAAGTTTCCAGCAGGCAAGGTGGTGTCCCACACGGCGTCATAGACGGTGCGAAGCTGGGTCAAGGTGAACTCGTCCGGCAGCAGGCGGGCGGCGAGGGTGGTGTATTCCATCTTGCCGGCCAGTCGCCCCAGACCGTCCTGCAGGATCTTGAGGTGATCGAAGGCCAGATCATTGCTGCGCAGGATGTGGTGGACCGGGTGCCACGCAGCACCTGCGGCGTCGGACCCTGCGGCAATCGCCGGCAGGACGGTCCCGTCGGTTTCGAGCAAAACGAGATGGGCCACGGAAACCACCCGCATCCGTGGGTCCCTCTCCGGGCTGGTGTACGTGGCCAACTGCTCGATGTGCACCGGCAGGCTCCCTAGATCCAGCCCTGTCTCTTCTGCGAGCTCCCGCTTTGCTGCTTGTTCGGCAGACTCCTCAGGCCCGACGAAACCACCGGGCAGCGCCAGCGCACCCTTGAACGGATGTCCTCCCCGACGCACCAGCGCGACGTTCAACGTACCAGCGGACACCGCAAACACCACCAGGTCCGCAGTGAGGGCTATGGAAGGGTAATCCCCAGGCTCGTAGCTTTCGAGGAATTCCTTGGCCGACTTGGAATCCGACGTCATGCCGCCGCGCCTTCCAAAGCAGTTCGGGTTGCCCACGGGGGTGAAGTAAATCCGTTCCGCTGGGCAATTATCAGGTCAATTGTCTCAATTGCGGTCTTCAGGCGCCGATCATGGTCACCAGTAACCAGGATCCATGAATGCCCCTCCTCGGTGAGGGTTTCCTTGAACCACTCGGTCATGTCTGCCCTTCGGTGCTCGCCTTCACGCCAGCCATCATCTTCAAAAGCCACCCCTTCGTGATCGGTGATCAGGTACAAATCCCTGCGGGGCAGAACGTCTGCTGCATGGTAGGAGCCAAAGCTTCCTTCACCGAGGTAGTAGCGCTCCCACAGGGTGGTCGCCAGCGAATCGGTGTCTGCAATCACCAGCGGGCAGGCATCCGCGGCGGCGTTTTCCATCTCGTTCTGCCGTGCGCCGATCACGCCGAAGTCGTCGGCAGTCCACACCATGTCTCGTATCCCGGCGTCGGGCGCCTCGGAGCGAAGACTGCGGAACTTCTCATAGGTGAACTGACGACCATACTCGGGGACGTCGGCGATCCCGGGAAACCTCGGCCTGTAGTGTTCGGTAAGCGCTGTGGTCAAAGTGGTGGTGCCAGTTGATTCGGCGCCTACCACGATGATTCGCGTTGCCAGTTCCTGGCGGGCGGGAGCGATGATGTACGGCCACGCGGCGCCGAGGTCCTCGCGGCACATTGTGCCGCTGATCGGGTAGGCATTCCGGGACGGGTCCACCAGCACGTGGTCTGCCCCGAACGCCGCAGCAAGCCGCACACCGTATTCCTCAGAACTGAACACAATATCGACCGACGTCACACCGCGGCTCTTCAAGGCCAGGCGCATCAGCTCGTTCTGTGCCTTCCAGATTTCGTCGGAGTGGTAATCCTCAGGGCAGTCGTTGCGCATTCCCATGATTTCCACCCCGTCAACACCATCGAATTCAGCGGCCAGCCATGTGACCCGCTCGTCAACAGTGATGGACTCAAAACGGCTGCCAAGTACCAGGACGGCGACTTTCCCGGACTGTGCAGCGGCAGTGGCTATCAGATGCGCATGGCCTGCGTGCGGCGGGTAGAACTTGCCGATGACCATTGCTTGCTTGTACATCTCAGACTCCTGCCTTGATGGCTTCGGAGGTGACCGGCGTTGAAGCGCTTCGGGTGCGCTTCCAGTCGATGAGTCCATAGATGCAGAGAGCCAGGAACCCGATGTAGAGGATGGCGGTCAACGTCAGTCCGCGGCTGAAGTAGAGCGGGATGGAGACCACATCGATGAAGATCCACACGTACCAGTGCTGGAAAATCTTCTTGGCCTGCCCGTAAGTGGCCACTAGGGATGCAGTCAGCACGAAAGCGTCCGGCCAGGGAACCTGGGAATCGGTTCCGTGGGTGAGGACCATCGCCACTACTGCAGTGCCGATAGCAGTGGCCCCCAGGCCGAGGAACACCTCTTTGCGGCTCGCATCGCGGATGGGGAGGTCGTTGCGGCTCTGGGTGTCAGCCCTGCCCCGGATCCAGTTGCACCAACCATAGACGGCGACGACGGCGAAAATGACCTGCAGGACGGCTTCACCGTAGAGGCCGGCTCCCAGGAACAGGACCGTGAACGCGATGTTGTTCAGGATACCGATGGGCCAGTTCCACAGCTTCTGCTTGGCAACTCCATAGACACAGGCGGCGCCGGTGACGAAACCAATGATTTCGATCCAGCTCACAGGGCTGCCGAAGAGGTTGGGAATCGCTGCGGAGTTCATCCAGTCGAGCAGTACCATCGTCATCATCCTTCAAGTCGTTATTATCAAGCTGACAATAATGACTATAGCGGGTTATCGTCACTCTGACAATAACCCGTCGGAACAGCCTAGGCGAACTTAGCCAAGGGATTCTCCAAGCGACCCGCCATCTGAAGCCCGCCGGAGGGATCCGAGATGTCCAGCATTTGCTGGTTGTTCCTGAGCTGCAGGCGGTTGAGGCAGGACAACTCAAAGTCCGGCGCAAACAGATCATGCATGGCGAACTGGCCAGCAAGCTCCGCGTGACGTTGCTGGTATTCCCGGAGCACGGCGGCAGCAGTCCCCCAGAACTCGTCCTCGCGCAGCGTCCCGTCCTCCACAAGGATTGCCCCCAGGAAGCGGAAGATGCAGTCGAACACATCGGTGAAGATGGCCAGGACCATTTCCTCGGCCGGGATCTCCGCCTTCACGCGCGAGACTTCCTCGGGAAGTTCCAGCCGGTCCCCCATGACCACGATTTCCTCGGCAATGTCCTTCATAATCGCGCGGACAGGCACGCCGTCCTCGAGGATCAGGATGACGTTTTCGCCGTGCGGCATGAACGCGAGCTCGTACTCGTAGAGGCAGTGGACCAAGGGGACAAGGTAGGCCTCGAAGTAGCGGCGAAGCCATTCAGTGGGCGCCAGGCCGGACAGCTGAATCAGTGATGACACCACCGATTCCCCGGTAGCGTCCACGTGCAACAGCGATGCCATGGTGGCCAGCTGCTGCCCATCCTTGAGCAACGGCAGCGGGCTTTCCCTCCACAGGGCCGAGAGCATCTTCCTGTACGGGGAACCCTTAGCCGAAGCAGCCTCATAGTACTGGTTGTGGTAGCCGATTGCCGCGGTTTCACGGATCATGGCCAGGCCCCGGTTTTGGAGCTCCCTGTCATTGCCGATCAGTTCCTGCAGCCAGTCATTAATGGCCGGTGTTGCCTTCATGTATTGCGGTGACAGGCCTCGCATGAAGCCCATGTTCAGCACGGACATTGCCGTTTTGACGTAAGCCTTCTCCGGGTAATCGGTGTTGAAGAACGTACGGATGGATTGCTGTGCCTGGTACGAATCCTCGCCGGTGCCAAGGTTCACGATGTGGCGCTGGGCGATTTCTGCCGCGAACGTCACCGTGAGCTTGTTCTCCCACTGCCAGGGGTGGACCGGCATAAGGAGGTATTCCTGGGGATCCAGGCCGGACGCGGAGAGCTCCGCGTTGAACCAGGCAAGAGTGGCCGGGCCCAGTTCGGCCTCGAAGTGCGTCCGGTAATCAAGCCCTGCACTTGAGGTGAACACTGCCTTGCTGCGGTGGACGGCGATCCACTGCAGCTTCACGGTTGCGCCGGTTTCCGGTGCGAACGCGTGGTAGTCCGCGATCCCGAATCCAAGCCGTCCATTGTTGGCCACGAAGCACGGGTGCCCTTCAGTCATGCTGTGCTCAATGGCTTGGAAGTCAGCGGCGCGGTCAGTACCGCCGGTGATGCCCGCTGCCAATTGCGCCGAGCTGAAGGGCTTGCCCTGCTTGTAGGCGTGGCTGGCCAGCGTGCTGCCGATTTCTTCGAGGTACACGGGCAGCATTTCCTGGCGGATGGCCAGTGCCTCGTGGAATTCGGCAATGAAGTCCAGGGCGTCCACCGGCAACTCCTGGCCCTCCCGCAGCCGAACAATTGATTCCGCGGAGACAGACCAGTGCTCAAGCTGCAAAAGCCGGGCGCGGAAGCGGTATTCAGTAGCGTCGTCATCGCTGACCACCTTGTAAAGTCCGACGCCGCCGCCCTCCTCGCGGATTAGCTCCGGTACCAGGATGCGCTCGTGCGAGAACTCGGCGATCGCCTTACGGACGAGGTGCCGGTTGGCTATGGCCCAGCGTTCCGGGGTCAGATGGGATACGGAATCAGCAGCCGCAGTGGTCACGGCATGGGCGGTGGTGGTCACAGGGATTCTCCTCTGGTTGCCGCAGCGGGCGCGGCCAGAATCAGGGTCAGGGTGGCGAGGAAATCCTCGCGGGTGCAGAAGCTCAGCAGGCCTTGCTTCTGGTCTTCGGCGGGGTCGACGGCGGGAAGGGTCACCACGCCGTGCGGCCGGAAGCCCACCTTTTCATTCAGGACATGGATCTTGTGATTGCGGGCGTCAGGTTCGACCACCACCCGCCGCGTTGCCGGGTCGGCGAACAGTTCGGCCATCACAAACTGCATCACTGCGGTGGTGAAACCGGGCTGGGGCTCTCCGGTGGGCGGTGACACCAGAAGGTGCATGCCAACATCACCTTCTTGGACCTCGTAGACGTCCGCCAACGGCGAGGACTCCGGCCGGTACCGCTCCATCAGGAAGGCGGGGTCGCCGTCGTCAAGCCCCAAAAACGCTTGGTGGTGGCCCGATTCGGCAATTTTCGAGTACTCCTCCACAACGTCCTGCTCGGTGGCCGAAACCATGCCCCAGAACCGCGCATACTCTTGGCTGACCCAGCTGTGGAGGACAGGTGCGTCCGCTACGGGGTCGACGGGCCGGAACGTGAAGCTCATACGGTTGCTCCTGCGGGTTCGGGGACTGCAACAGGTTCTGCAGCAGTGGCCGGAGCAGGCGCGCCGAACTGCTGGAACGCGATACTGCGCTCGATCGGATAGACCTCCCGGCCGGTGATTTCGCGCAGGATGCAGGAGTTGCGGTAGGCAGCCATGCCGAGGTCCGGGGTGACGAAGCCATGGGTGTGCAGCTCGGCGTTCTGGACGAAGATTTCGCCGGGTTCCACGCCGGTGCCGTAGTTGCGATCGACGTCGAACCGGCCCTTGGCGTCGCGGCGGATCCGGTCCTGGATTCCTGCCAGGAAGGCGGGCTCCTTGTAGGTGTAGCCGGTGGCGAGGACCACGGCCTCGGACTCCAACGAGTAGTCGCGGCCGTGCTCCTCATGGCGCAACTGGAGCGTGTGGGCGCCGGTGGTGGCATCCCACTCTGCGGCGGTGAGCGAGGAGTGCGTGTGCAGCTGGGTGTCCACCATGCCGGAGAGGCTCTTGGTGTAGAGGAGATCGTAGATGTCGTCTATCAGGTCCGAGTTGATGCCCTTGTACAGGTTCTTCTGGCTCTTGATCAACGAATCGCGCTGCTCGCCTGGGAGCGAATGGAAGTAGTCAACGTATTCCGGCGAGGTCATCTCCAGCGTGAGCTTGGTGTACTCCAGCGGGAAGAAGCGGCCCGAGCGCGTGACCCAGTTGAGCTGGTAGCCGTACACATCAATTTCCTGAAGCAACTCGTAGTACAACTCCGCGGCGCTCTGGCCGCTCCCTACGATGGTGATGCTCCGCTTGGACTGCAGCTCACTCTTCCTCGACAGGTAGTCGGCGTTGTGGAGGACAAGTCCACCGGCTTCCACTATTCCTGCACAGGAGTCCGGGACGTACGGGGAAGTTCCGGTGCCCAGGACCAGCTTGCGGGCGCGAAGCACCTCAGCACCCTCCGGACCCTGCACCGAAAGCCGGTACACGCCGTCGTCGTAGGACACATCCAGCACATCCGTGCTAAATGAAACGGATTCCAGCTGGCCGGCCACCCACTGGCAGTACTGGTTGTACTCGGCGCGCAGCGGGTAGAAGTTCTCGCGGATATAGAAGCGGTACAGGCGGCCGGTCTGCTTGAGGAAGTTCAGGAACGAGAACGGCGACGTCGGGTCCGCGAGCGTCACGAGGTCCGCCATGAACGGAACCTGCAGGTGCGCCGGCTCCAGCATCATGCCAGGGTGCCAATCGAAGGACTCGCGGCGATCCAAGAACACGCAGTCGAGGTTCTCCACCGGCTCGCTCAAGGCGGCCAGGCCCAGGTTGAAAGGCCCGACGCCGATTCCTGCGACGTCGTAGATCTTGCCGTTGTCTTGGGTGCTCACGCTGCAGCCTCCGTGGTGTTCGCCAGCAGGTGGTTGCCCGTCCGGCGGATAAGTTCGATGATTTCCTGGATGTCCCTCAGGCTCGCCTCGGCGTTGAGGAGGGTGAATTTGAGGTAGTGGCGGCCAGCCACCTTGGTGCCGGCAACAACTGCCTCACCGGAAGCGAAGATTGCGGCTCGGATGGCAGGGTTAAGGACGTCTGCGGCATCGTCTTGGAGGGGCGCACCGTCAACCACGGGGCGGTAGCGGAACACCAAGGTGCTCAACTGCGGCGCGGCAGCGAGCTCGAACTCGGCGTCGTCAGCCAGCAAGGTTCCTACCCGGGCGGCGAGGTCGATCGCTTCGTCGAAGAGCGCACCGATCGCGTCGGCGCCCATGATGCGGAGGGTCAGCCACAGCTTCAGGGCATCGAAGCGGCGGGTGGTCTGGATGCTCTTGTCCACCTGGTTGGGGATCTCTGCCCTCGCGGCGCTCTCCGGGTTCAGGTAGTCCGCGTAGTAGGTGACATGGCCCATCATGGAGCCGTTGCGGACCAGGACCGCGCTGGAACTGACAGGCTGGAAGAAGGTCTTGTGGAAGTCCACCGTGACGGAATCAGCCAGATGGATGCCATTCAGGAGGTGCCGGTGGCGGCCGGACACCATGAGCCCACCACCATAGGCACCGTCAACGTGGAGCCAGGAATCGTAGGCGCGAACCAAGGCGGCCATTTCCGAGAGCGGGTCAACCGAACCGAAGTCCGTGGTCCCGGCAGTGGCTACAACCGCCATCGGTACCAGCCCGGCGTCGTGCGCTTCCGCCAAAGCAGCCGCGAGGGCAGTGGGATCCATGCGGTGGTCTTCAGTGGTGGGTACCGCGATGACGGCGTCGAAGCCCAGGCCCAGCATTGAAGCCGACTTCTGGATGCTGAAGTGGCTGTCCACGGAGGTGAAAATCCGGAGGCGGTCAAGAAGGTGCGGCAGGCGGGCGTCCCCATTCGCGACCCGCAGTTTGGCAACGGCATGGTTGCGGGCAATCAGGAGCGCCTGGAAGTTGGACTGGCTTCCACCGGAGGTGAACACACCGTCAGCGTTGGCGTCGAACCCGATGCGCTCGGCGGTCCAATCGATGAGGCGGCGCTCGATCATGGTGGCACCCGCGCTCTGGTCCCAGGTGTCCATGGAGGAGTTCACGGCCGAGAGCACCGCTTCACCTACCAGTGCAGGGATGACAACCGGGCAGTTGAGGTGTGCGGCGTAGCGGGAATCGTGGAAGTAGATGGCGTCCTTGAGGTAGAGCTCGTCGAGCTCTTCCAGGGCGGCAGCTGTGTCCGGCAGCGGACGTTCAAGATCCACGGCACCAACTTTTGCTTTCAGTTCAGCATGCCCGACGCCGGTAAACGGCTGGGAAGTCCGCTGGACTTTGGTGGAGACCGCATTGACCCCTTGAAGGACCTGAGCGACGTAACTAGGTGAATTTCGTGCGTTGAACAGCTGGTTGGTGGCAGCGAGGGCCAGTTCCACTTTGGAGCCAAAATCTTGCTCCTGAGCGATCCGCTCTTCGACACTAGGTGACGTCACGTCAGCTTCCTTCCATTGCGTTGGGGCGCTTGTTAGCAAGGCAAGCCTTACTTAGGTAAGCCTTTCCGTCAAACTTTTGTGACCTATTTCGCTAAGAAGGCGGTTTCTCAGCTTTCTACCATCCGGTACTGCGTCATTGACTTCTCATGGCGCTGTTTAGCGTGCAAAATATGGCACTCTTTTTTGGCCGCGGCCCGGATCGGGCAGGGAGTAGAGTGCAAGGACTATCGGCTGCCAGCGGTTGGGGGACCCCATGCAAGACCACATTCACGAGCGCATCGGTTTCCGCGAAATCGACGAACACGGCAACGCAGTGCCCGCGGTCAGCCCTCATGTGCCCGAGCAGCCGGACCCGGCACGGAAGCGCAGTTCAATCAACCCGTTCATCATTGCGCTGTGGGTGCTGGATGCGGCATTGATCATTTTCGGGTTGTGGGCTCTGAGCGAAGCAGCGGCCGCGATGGCAGGACCGACCCAGTTCAATACCTCGCCACAGCTGAGCTTCATGTTGATGTCCTACACCCCGTACGTACTCCTGGGCGGAGTGCTGCTGACCGCGGCCCTCCTGTTCTGGCATGCAGTTCAGTGGCAAAAGAAGCGGCCCTAAACAGACCGTGAGCCCCTGCGGCGTCCCGCCACAAACATGAACAGCCCCAGTCCGACCACCAGAAGGCTAATGGGCAGAACCGTGAGGACAACGCCGGTAGAGGCGAGGAATCCCTCAGACAGACCACGGACATCCGAAGCGTGGGGTGAAACAGCACTTCCGGAAGGTGAAGTTTCCGGCTCCGATGTTGCCCCGGCTCCGGGCATACCCGCCACAGGTGCCATACCCGTTGCGCCATTACCCCCTGCAGGTGCCGTTTCCGCCGTCGGCGGCCCAATCGCGTCCGTATCGTCCTGAGGGAAGGTCACAAGTACGCGTGCAAGTGGCGTAGTAACCGGCGGCCCCAAGGGAGGCGTCCCTGTGGCTGTGGCCGCACTGGTGAACATTCCGGCGTCGGCGTCGGCCTGCGTGACGGCATAGCTTGCCGTAGCGGTCACAGTTTCACCGGGAAGCAGGGTTCCCTCAGCACCGGGCCAGGCATAGTCCGGACCCGGTAGGCCCGGCGTCTGATGATTGACCGCGACGGCCGTCAAGGGCACGTTCCCGGTGTTGTGCAGTGTGAACTTGTAGACGATCACCTCGCCCACCTGTGTTGGGTCTCCGAGGGCAGAAGCGCCTGCAGTCATCGTGAACTCCAAACCCGAGGCCGCGTTCAATGGAGTGTCCGTTTTACTCGGCGGAGGTGTTACGGAAGGTCCCAAGGGCGGAGTACCCGTAGCGGTAGCGCCACTGAGAACATGGCCGGCGTCGACATCCACTTGGGTGATGGCATAACTTGCCGCAGCCGTTACCGTTTGGCCCGGGAGAAGTACGCCCGGAGTACCCGGCCAGGTGTACGACAAGGCGGAAAGACCGGCCAGCGGAGCCTCGATCCGCGCGTCCTTGAGCGTGACATTACCGCTGTTCGTCGAGGCGAAGTTGTACCTGATGATGTCGCCAACCTTGGACAACCCGTCCGCATCAAGTTTCCGAGAAGATCCGGTGAACTGCATCGCAGGCGCCATCACCAGGGGGATATCCGCATCCCTGGGAGGAGGAGCGACGGGCAAGCCCGCGAATGGATGTCCGGTACTCGAAGCCCGGTTGGCGACGTGACCTGCGTCGATGTCTGCCTGCGTAATGGCGTACGTCGCCGTTGCAATCAACCTCTGGCCGGGAAGAAGTACGCCGGGCGTGCCCGGCCAGGCGTAGCTCACGGCAGATAGACCAGACTTGGGAGCATCGATTGCGACGTCGGCCAAAGGCACGTTACCCGTGTTCTTCGACGTGAACGAATATCTGATCCGGTCCCCCACAACTGCAGGTGAACGGACCCCGGAAGCATCGGCGGAGAACGCGAATTCCATGCCCGGTGCGGAGGTGGCAGTGTTGGTCAGGACGCAGCTGACATCGGCACCGGCAACGGGAACAATGGCAAGAGAACCGGCGAAGGCCGCGCCGTTGGGCAGGCCCGGCTGGAGACCGCGGGCGTCAGTACAGGTGATGCTTTTGTCATATCCGGACAGGTTGGAGCCTGATTGGGTGAGGTAGTACGTTGCACCCGCTGTTGCAACGTACTCGCCCGTCGTGCCGGTGCCTGCAGCGATCGTGGCGCCGGAGCCCCGGGTGGTGGAGTTCGCGCTGCTACTGACCACAGGCCCATCGGCCGAACCTGTGCGGATTTCGGTGGTGAATTGGTCCTCATTCAGCAACCGTGCGGCATTCAAGGCGGTGCTCAATGTCAGACGCGGGGCGCGGACGGTCAGTGCAGCATCCGCAGGTGGGGCCAGATTGGTGACCATGGTGGCTGGACCGTTAACGTATGTTCCCTCCGCAGCAGCGGTGACGTCCACCGTGATGGTGCACGCCGTCATACCCGGCGCAATATCGCCGCCTGTCACGGAAATAGAGTTGCTTCCGCCCACCGCGGTCCGAACAAAAGGGTTGGTCCCCGGGGCTTGTTCGCACGTGCCACCAAGGTTAGGGGTTCCGGCCACAACAATTCCGGCTGGGAGGGTATCCGTCAGGAACCAGTCGTCCTTCGCTGTTAGCTCGTCGGTGTTGGTGACAGTCAGCGTCATCCGGGTCGTTCCGCCGGGATTCACCAAGGCGGGAACAAACGCTGTGTCCAGCTGCGGAGTAACGTCCACAATCTGCGGGAGGTCAAAAGCCACATCATTGCCGGCGCCGGTGGTGGTCTCATTCCGCAGTTCCAGGCCAAGGGTGGGGTTGGTGGTGCCAACCGGGACTTGGTAGGGGGCGGATTGCAGCTTGGTGACGTGAACGCTGGCTTGGTTGCTGCTGCCACAGGGGTCCAGCCCGGCGCTGAGGACTTGCCGCGTCCCGTTGACGAGGAGACTGAAGGTCTGGCTTGCGTGTGCCGCATGGCAGTTCACTTGGGCGAAGTATGCGGAAACAGCGTAGTAGTGGCCCGCTATTGCCGGGGCGGCGTTCCGCTCGGTCCGGAACTGGACACCGGCCGCGATACTTCCAAAGGCACTGTTGGTGTACTCGGACAACACCTGATTTCCGGCAGCTTGGGGCGGGCTTTGCCCCTGTGCCAAGCCAAGCGCAACTGCCATCTGCCGGACCTGCTCCCAACCCGCCGGCTGGTTCATGAGGCAGCCGGAGTCGGACGTCGGCAACGGCGTGGAGGAGTTCAGTATCCAACCGTCGCATTCTCCGCCGGCCGGCGTGTAGGGCGTATCGGCCGTGTACGTCACATCGGCTGCTTCGGGGCCGCCTTGGTAACGCAGGATGCTGATGGCGCCTGCAGTGGCGTCCTCGTTTGAGAAGCTCTCACCATAGACGGTGGTGCCTGTTTGGGCCACGCCGGGTGTTCCCGGCACTGAGGCAAGGGCAGCCGGCATCGAAGCCCCGCCCAGCCCCAGCGTCACCATCGCCGTAACGATCAGGCTCGCCAACAGCTTGTGCGGACGTGCGTCCTTCATGGGCCATCCTCAGTGCGCTCAACCAAATTTCTTGCCGTTGAATGTTCAATTGATCCAACGGAGGGCACCGAAAACACAGGGGACCCGAACTCTTAGTGCGGGCAGTTGGGGAATCGTGACGCGGATATCCGAAATTCTTTGAGAAAGATTTCAGCTGACTGCCCGGAGGATGCGGGACGGGCACAAAGCGCCTAGTGATATGCGTTGGCGAAGGACTTGCTGGCGATGCCTCGGCCGCCAAACTGATAATTCAGCATTCCACCGCCTGCGCTATCCGGCACGGTAACCCCCAGCTTGAAGTCCAGATCATGAGCGGTCAGTGAAGAGGCGACGCAGCGAACTTGCCGCGGGTCAGAAGCAGGGTTGGCGCAGGTCCAACCAGACGGAGCAACAGTCCTTCCTGCCACAAAAGTCGCCTGGTCCGGGAGGGTGAAAACCGCTTCACCCGTAGTGGGCGACCCCTCGCCGTCCAGCGAAAACTCCACTCGGAGCTCCCGTTCCGCTGGGCCTGGGCCGGCAGCTGAGGCGAACGTCGCATCAACCGTGTGAGTCACAGGTGACGTTGACGCGGAAGCCGCGGGGGTCGTCGTGGACGACACCGTACCGGAGCCCACCACCACGGCACTGCGCTTCCCCTGCACTGGCGGCGTAACGACGGCGGGTTGCGGCTCAGCGGGCGCGGGCGCCTCTGCGGAGGAAGCCTGAGTGGGATTCGGCGCCGCCGTGGCGTCGGCCCCCTGTGTTCCGGCGGGACCAGGCGTTGTGGCGGGCTCGGAGGTCGTAGGTTGGGTGGTTGGCGCGGACGTTGCGTGGACCGGGGGGACTTTCTCACCGGCGTCACCTGCCACAGCGGACTCGGTGGCGGCAGTCGGTTGAAGCAACCATGCCAGGACTCCCACCAGTGCCAGCACTCCCACGACGATTGCCGCCGTCACCTTCCATACTTGGCCAACACTGCGCGCAACGACGGTACCGGCTTGGGCTGAAAACGCCGGCGAAACTGCTGCATTTATGGCTGATGATCCCAGCGCGGCAAGCGCGGCTGGGCTGAAGGCGATGCCCGTCACCAAGGGGAACAGGATGGCCCTCATGCCGCCCTGAACATCATTGAGTTCCATCAGCAGAGCCGTGCACTTGGCACAGCCATCCAGGTGAGCTCTGACCCTCTCCTCAGACGTGCGTTTCAGGGCGTTCCGGGCGTACTTTCCCAACTGGATGGCGTACTCTTCACAGCCCTCGCCCATCGGTTGGCTGATGTGCTGCTGAAGGTAGGCCTGGCGCAGCCCTTCCCTCGCCCGGAGGGCCAATGAGGAGACGCCGTTGGGAGTAAGGCCCACCAACGGGGCGGCAGCGGCGGGCTTCAGGCCCTCGATATCCAAGTGCCAGAGGACAGCCTGCCAGCGTTCGGGCAAGGACTTGAACGCCTTCGCCATGATGCTGGACTCGAGGTTACTCAGGACGGGGTCGGCGTCCAGGACGGCGGAATCCAGGACGGCGTCGTCGGCAGCAGTCGGCATTCGGCGGGCCTTGCGGTTCCGATCGTGGGCCGTGCGGCGTACCACAGTCAAAAGATAGGAGCGGAAGAACTCCTTTGGCCCCTTGCCCTCGGTCAACAACTGAAAGATGGCGGCGAAAGACTCTGCCACGACGTCGTCGGCATCGCTGGGATTGTCCGTCTGGGAACGGGCCACGTATTGGGCGATCTTCACGTGCCGCTCATAGAGAACATCGAAGGCCTCAGTGACCCCCTGGCGCACCATGGACATGATGTGGGGATCGCTTTCAGCGGCCATCGCCAGGGTTGGGGAGGCCCTATCTGCATTTACCGAAAATACTTGATCCATAAACAGTAGTGTGACATCAGATGCCGTTTGACTTGAATTGGGCTCTTCATACCTGTAGAGAACTCTTCTTTTTGCCTCCTTCGCATCACGATTCCCCACTTCGCGGCACTAGTCAGGCATGAACTTCCAACCCCCTGGAGCGATTCGAGGAATCATGGCCATCCGGCGCCCGCGCCCCCTCTTGAGATGACGCGCGCTCTCCACAAGAAGGGCCCACGGCGTCAGAGCGTTGTGGTTCAGGGATTGCCACACTACCGCTCCGGCCTGCTTACCCGAAAGAGGAATGCGGGCCATATCGCCTTGGTTTACGGAGCGGACAGGCCATGGGCCATTCCGGGCGATACCGTCATTTTCACGGCATGGATCACCAATGACTCGGCCAGCTACCTACGGGACGTCACACTGATACCGCGTTCCTTTACCAACGAGGGCATGGAGGCACTTCACTACACAGCAGAACCTGTGCCGGGGGACCTTGAAATCAGCCTTCTGGCGCCCGGCCAATCAGTGATGCGGAGCTTCTCCTACGTGGTCGCAGACTCCGATTACCTCCACGGGGGAAGCCTGGTCAGCGCTATGCGGGTCCGGGCCACGTGCCGGGGACGCGTCATTTTGGATGAGCACGACGCCATGGTCTCGCTCAGCGGAATGCGACGGGACTGACCGTTTGAGACCAACCCCGGCAGCGCAAAACAGCTGACCGCTACTCGTTGTTCGGTTGACCCACGGGCCTTTCAGCGGGCCAATCCACATCCTGCTCGTAGCCCTCGTGCTTCTTCAAGTACGCGGCAATGTAAGGGCAATGCGGGATGATGCGTTTTCCGGACGCCACCACATCATCCAAGGCAAAATGCGCCAGTACTTTTGCCAAGCCCTGACCCTCGAACCCGGGCTTCGTTTCAGTGTGAATGAAGTCGATATGACCGGGCTTGTCCATGAACTGGGAAATCACGGCCACCTCTCCGTCCACATGCAGCTCGTAGCGGTGAAATTTGTCATTGCGCACCGTGGTGACGCCAGGGCGGAACGACTCTGCCAGTGAATCCGTGTACTCGGTCATGTTTCGAGATTGGCACGTAAATCCGGCTCTGGCAACGTCCGCCATCGCCCCGCGCGTAGTTCCGTACTCTCACGCACCGGCGGTGGCAGCACCGGCGTCGGAACCCTGCCAAGCAGAAGGACGGCAAGAGCGAAGCAAGCCGCTCCCCCGCCCAGCAGTGCCAGAGTTAAACCGTTAAAAGCGGCGTCAGCCACCGGGACCAAAACCACGACGGCGGCCGTCACCACAGCGGCACGCGACGGACCCCGGGCGTGGCTGGCCGCCGTCGGACGGTTCTCCAGGCGACCAAAAAGCCACACCACGGGGACCAACAGAGTGACCACCGCGAAGAAGATGGGTATACGTGCCCACCACCAGTCTGCCGTCCCGGCCAGCGGCTTGGGCACTTCGGTGAGCAGCAGCAACCCGGACATGCCCACCAGGAGCGGCAGGTGCCACAGGTAGACGGTCATGGAACGCCGTCCCGCGAAGGCTATGATTGCCCGAATCCAAGGTGCGTCAGCAATCCCCCGGATGCCGTTTTGCAACATCTGGAGCGTCGCGGCCTGCGAAATGCCCAGGAGCAGCAGGCAGAGATTGGGCGGGTTCAGGTTCACCACCATGTTGCCCGGGTACACGGCCACACCGGTCACCAGTCCCAGCAGAAGGTTGCTGGACACAATTGCCCCAACGAGCCACGTGCGGCTCCGGTTCTCGAAGAAGCCGTCAGTCATGAGAAAGCCCAGTTGCTGGATGGCGCACCACACAAAGATCATGTTCGCGAACGCCAGGACGGGAAGGGCGCCGCGAAGGGAATCGACAGTGATGATCAGGGTCACCAGCGCGCCGAAGGTCAGAAACGGCGCACGTTGGTGAAGCCGCGCCAGCAGGGGAATGCTGAGCTGGGCGGTGAGGTAAGCCGCCAGGAACCATAGGGGCATCGCGGCGCCGGCGGTCATCAACTGGATGACCTGAGGGTGGACACCCAGCAGCAGCGCGACCCACAGCCCTCCCCACATGACCGCCAGCAAAGCCATGGCCGGGCGGACCAGGCGCAGGAGCCGCAAGTGCGCGAAATCGAAACCCGTGCCGCCATGCGCCTTCAGCCGCCGCCACGATTGCAGCCCGGTCACGCCGCCCAGAACAAAGAACAAGGGAACGATCATCAGGGCCCATGCCACAGGGGTAAACCAGCCTTGCTCCATGAGCACGTTCCCGGTGCTGACAGTCCCATCCTTTAGCCGGACAGGGCTGACCATCATGCAGTGCGCCGCGACAACCAGGAGAAGGCAAGTGAAACGGACAAGGTCGATTACGGGGTCCCGTTGCACAGCCGTTGCTTGGCCGGCGGGAGGATTCACGCCCTTTTCCATGGCTCTCCCCTGCAGTGGCACGCACATGCGTGCTGACTTCATTGTCCGCCCGGGCGACGGGCTGGGCCAGCAGGCGGGGCGCTGCGTTTCCAACTGCGCGTCCTTTGCAGCAAGCGCTCCCGTTGTGCCGGGTCCAAAGCAGCGGCGCATGCCGCTGCTGCCAGTCCAAAGGATCCGTCCAACACCGCTTTGTCAGCTCCTGCCGATGCGCCGAAGGCTGCGAACTCCGCCGTGTGATGCGCGGCGCCACGCACGTCGTAACCCACCATCGGGTGGATGCTCGGCACCAGTTGCGAAACGTTTCCCATGTCAGTCGAGGCCACGGGATCGGCGTTGAAAGCAACGTCCCTACCCTTGGCTTTCATCGCTTCCTGATAAGCCGTGGACAGATATGTGTCCTGGCGCAGTTCCGCATAGTCGTTTCCGGAGGGCGTCACCCGGAGTGTGCATCCGCTCGCATGGGCACCGGCCTCCAAGCAGCGCCGAACTTTGTCTTGGATGACGCGCAGTTGATCAATGCCTGGTGCCCGCATTTCCACACTCGCCCGGCTGCGCTCAGGGATAACGTTGACGGCGCTGCCGCCTTCGGTGACGATCAGCGACACGACGGAGCCCACGGGCAGTTGCTGCCGAGCCAAAGCAATCGCCAACTGCGCCACCACCAACGCATCCAGCGCATTGACTCCTTCAGATGGCGCCGCCGCCGCATGGGCCGGACGCCCCTCGAACAGCACATCCCACATGGACATGGCCAGGGACGATCCACCCACCACATCCGCTGCACCGGCGTGGACCATCATGGCCAGCGAGACGTCGTCGAAGAAGCCTGCATCAATCAGGTCCACTTTGCCGCCGGTGGTCTCTTCCGCGGGCGTGCCGAGAACTTTGACAGAGATGTCCAGTTGCTCGGCCACCGCGGCCAACGCCAGCGCCGCTCCCACGGCGCTGGCCGCGTTGACGTTGTGGCCACAAGCATGGCCGATGGCGGGCAGGGCGTCGTACTCCACACACAGCGCCACCATAAGCTCGCCGGATCCGAAGCGTGCACTGAATGCTGTGGGCTCCTCAGGCTGCGCTTCATCGAAGGTGAAGCCTGCTTTACGGAGGACCCCCTTGACCCGTTTGACCGCACGGAATTCCTGGCCGCCAAGCTCCGGGTCGGCATGGATGGCGTGGCTCAAATCGAGGATTTCAGGTGTCCAGCGCTCCACCTCGCTGCCCAGGATGGAGTGGATGTTGGCTGGGGATGAAAGCACGACGGCGGGCCCTTGGGTCCCGCTGCTCAGCCCGGCCATCATGCCGTCACCTCAGCAGCCTGTCGCTTCGGGTACCGGGCACTGGCCGCGGCAGCGATCAGCGCCGCTGCACCCAGGGCTCCCCAGATGGTCAGCAATCCGGATTCGGTGATGCGTCCGGACTCAACGGATGCGGAAGAGATCAGCTTCACCACAGCGGCGCCAACCGCAATGCCGACTGAAAGTGCCAACTCATTGAGTCCGGCGGCCGTTGAGGTTTCCTCCAAAGGAACACCTTCCACGGACAGCGAACGAGTGCCCGCTTGGTACATTCCCAAGCTCAAATTGAACATAGCGAAGCCGATGCAGTATCCGGCAAAGGATCCGTGCGCGAACATCATGACCAAGAACCCGCCTGCCAGCAGAACACCGGCAAAGACCAGCGTGGCCCGTTCACCGAACCGTCGCAGCGCGCGTGCTGTCAGCAGGGATGACACCAGGGAAAGTACGGATGCCAGGGCAAGGACAATCGCGATCATCAGCGGACTGAGGCCGAACCCATAACCCGTTTTGTCCGGGTTGGAGTGCAGGAAAATACCGTTGGTTCCGAAATAGCTGATGGAAGCAAAGCCGAAGAAGAACGTGGCCAGAGAGATAGCGCGGATCCGGGGCGTAGCCAGCATGCGCAGGTCCATGAATCGCTGTCCGGCGGCACCGCTGTAGTCGCGCCTGGCCCAGAAGGCCAGCAGGGCGAGCCCCAACAGGCCGACCGCGAGGGTGCGGGCATCCAGCCAACCCCATTCCGGTGCCATCGACAACGCCACAACAAAACCAATGAGACCCAGCGAGCATGCCAGCAGGGGTGCCAGGGCGACGCCCTCACGGGTCGGGACCCCGGCGTCGGGCAGTAAGAAGGAGCAAACGAAAGCGACCACCGCGAACGGGACCGCCACCCAAAATCCGAGCGTCGGGTCTGTGACGCCGACAATTCCGGCGAGCAAACCGCCGCCTCCCACCATGATCATTAGCATGCCGATCATGACGCTGACACCAGTGCGCGTGTGTGCAGGGCTGGTGACTCGCAGGATTCCCATCATCAGCGGGATGAAACCCACCACGCACGTCAGCATGACGACGCCGAGCGTCACCGTCCACAACGACGGCCACAACGCCATCTGCAGCACACCGGCGGTCACAATTCCGGTGGACCAGCGCAACACCAGGCGGTATCCGTAGCTGTCGCCAAGCCTCGAAATGATGGGGGTGAGAACGGCGAAACTGACGTTGGAGATGAGGAAAATGCCGTTGATGGTGGGGTCGTCAATCTCGAAGACGGGTCCCAGCGCGGGCAGGATGGGATTCAGGTACCCCTGGGTCACGCCGCTGAGTGATTCGATGAGGGCCATCGCCAGGATCATTCCTGCAATGCTCCTGCGGGTCATGGCTGACGTGGTTGGAGGGGCTATGTTGCTTGCCATGTGCTTCCTTGGGGTCTTGAGCCTTGGTGGACGACTGGGCGGTGATGCGAGTCACAACGCTACGATCGTCGTCTACACTGGCCATGGAATTGTCTAAAACCTACTAAAAGCAGGAAATATTGAACGAATCAGCCATAATCTCGGAGCTTGACCTTGAAATCGTTAACGCGCTCCAGATCAACCCGCGGGCGGAATGGAGTCGGGTTGCGGATGCTCTTGGACTCTCAGGACCCACTGTCGCGCGACGTTGGCAAAGTTTGGCCGAGGGCCGGCTGGCATGGATCACGCCATCTCCCGGTCAGCGCTATCTCAGCGCGGGTTGGTCTGCCTTTATCCAACTCTCCTCACTGCCAGGCGAAAGTGAGGAACTCATTCGCCGGCTTTGTGCGGAGCCTGCATTTGGCACAGTGTCCATGGTCACCGGCTCGCACGACGTCTTTATGGATTGCTTTGCATCCAGCCATGAGGAACTCATGGACATCATCACTGGTTCTTTTCCCAAGCTTCCAGGTGTCACGCATCGCGAGGTGGTTTTCGTTACCAAGCTGTACCGCCAAGCCTCGGAATGGCGCAGCGGCACGCTGGAACCCGGACGTGCGCGGCAGGTCTCAACGCAAACAAAGGAAGCCCCCGCCGGCTATTCCCCTGATCGATTGGATGCCACGCTGCTGGAAGAGCTCGCCAAAGATGGCCGGGCCAGTTGGGCGGAACTTGGCGCTGCCTGCAACGTCTCACCCCAGACTGCCCGACGGCGGGTGGAGCGTTTCCTCGCTTCCGGCTACATAACGCTGAGGTGCGACGCCTCCACTGCAGCAAACAGGGGCCTGCGGGAGGTCACCCTCATGCTCAACATCCCGGCGCAATACGTGGACGACGTAGGCCGCTACTTCGCTGCGCAATCCAACTGTCGCCTCAGCGCCCAAGTCCTGGGTACGCAGAACCTGGTGGTCACCTTGTGGGTGCGCGACTATTTGGAAGCGCAAGCGTTCGAGCGGGAGCTGGCTCAACGGGCACCGGGCAGTTCGGTGATTTCACGGCAGGCGGTGGTGAGGACATACAAGCGCCTGGGCCATCTTCTTGACGAGTCCGGACGCAGTTTGTCAGTGGTGCCCCTTCCGCTGTGGAGGGAAGGGTCTGGACGGGGCGTCGAAACACCGGCAGGATCAGGCGCATGACTACGTCAATTTTCGTGAACCTGCCCGTCAGCGACCTCGAAGCATCCAAGGCCTTCTACACGGCCCTTGGCTACTCCATCAACCCGAACTTCACCGACGAGACCGCTGCCTGCGTGGTCATCAGCGACACCATCTATGCGATGCTCCTGACCCATGCAAAGTTCAGTGATTTCACCAAGCAGCCCATTGCGGACACACAAAACTCGACGGCGGCGATCGTCGCCATTTCAGCCGAGAGCCGTGAGGACGTGGATTCCCTGGCTGCGAAAGCACTCGAAGCCGGCGGTTCCGAAACCTACGACCCCATGGACATGGGATTCATGTACAGCCGCGCGTTCCGTGATCTGGACGGCCACCATTGGGAAGTCCTCTGGATGGACGACGCCGCAGCCCAGGCCGGTCCGCCGGAGCACTAGGAAAGTCCAGCGTTCCTAGCCCAGCGTTACTGCCAGCACACCAAGTACGACGGCGAGCAGCGGCGTGGTGCCTTGGAGAGTAGCTGCGCGGAGGTACTTTTTGCCGCTTGCTGCAAGCACAAGAGCGGCCAGGAGCATGGAGCCACAGCTGCTGAAGATGAGGGTCCAGCCCACTTGGGTTGCGCCCGTGGCTACCGCGATGATGCCGATTAAGGCGCCGATGGCGAGGAACAGGTTATAGAAGCCCTGGTTGTACGCGAGCGGCTTGGTAGTTTCCGCGTCGGCCTGGGAAGTGATGCTGAACGTTTTCCAAGTCTTAGGTTTGGTCCAGGTAATGGACTCCATGGTGAAGATGTAGACGTGGAGCAGGGCGGCAATCGTCGCAAAAATCAGGGAGGCCAGGATCATGTTTTGATCCTAGCCTCCCGGTGTTCTTGAGTTCGGCTGTCAGGCGCTGAGCAACTCCAACGTGGCGCCGGCGAAGGTCGCAGCCGTGCCGTTCCATCGGGCCAGCAGACCTTGGAGATTCTCGCCATCGGCCCGGTGCGCTGCGGTTTCAGATTCCAGCGTGGCCAGGATGCCCGTCCGCAGTTCGGTGTTGAAGTTCACTTTGCCGACCCGCAGGGAGGGAGCCTTAGCGAGCTCGCCGGCGGGGATTCCGGACGCGCCATGCAGCACCAGCGGGACGTCGGTCATAGCTGCCACGTCCTGCAGCACGTCCCAACGGATGTTTGGCTCGCCCTTGTACTTTCCATGCACATTGCCCACGGCCACGGCCAGCAGTTGGGCACCTGTCCGCTCCACGAAGTCGGCCACCTGCACAGGGTTGGTGAGCCCGGCAACGGGAGCACCGGCGTCGTGCGTTGAAGCTTCAGAACCGAACGCCTTGTCCTCATCGCCTGCAAGGCCGCCAAGTTCTGCCTCAATCACGACGTCGGTTGCACCTTGCGCATTCAGCGCAGCACGGACCTTGCGGACCAAGGCGATGTTGTCCTCGTAGGGCAAGGACGAGCCATCGGCCAGGACGGCGTCCGCACCCGCGGCCACAGAGCGGAGGATGACGTGGAGGTCCGAGGCATGGTCCAGCTGGACAGAAACCGGCACCGCGGCGTCGTCGGCCAAACCACGCAGGGCCGCGATGAGGCGCAGGCCGTTGGGTGTGGACGCAGTTTTCGGAGCGACCAGCAGTATCACGCCGAGCCGGGCTTCCTCCGCCGCGCCAATAACAGCCAGGGCAGTGGTGAAGTCGTAGCAAGTGAAGGCCGGAACAGCGGAGCCGGATGCCAGCGCAGCGTTGACCAGGTGATCGAGTTTGGTGCGCATCAGTGGGCCAGGCCTCCTACCAGGATCCAAGCGACGTACGTCAGCGCGAAGCCGGCCAAGCCCAGGATGGTGGTGAGGACGGTCCAGGTCTTGAGGCCATCGGACACGGTGAGGCCGTAGTAGCGGATCACAGTCCAGAAGCCGGCGTCCGTCACGTGGGACAGGCCCAGCGCACCGAAACCGATGGCGATCACGATCACGGCGATCTGGGCCGGGGTGTAACCGCCCTCCATCACCGCGGAAGTGAGCAGGCCGGTGGTGGTCACGATAGCCACGGTGGCCGAACCCTGCGCGGCGCGCAGTGCCAGGGAGATGATGAATCCGAGGACAATCACCGGCAGGCCAAGGCTGTCCAGCGTGTGAGACAACGCGGCGCCGATGCCTGAGGTGCGCAGGACTTCACCGAAGACGCCGCCTGCAGCAACCACCATGAGGATGGAGGCGATGGGAGGCAACGCACCTTCGAAGATTTCGCCGGTCTCCTTGAGCGACCAGTTACGGCGGACGGCCAGCAGGAAGAAGGAGAGGGCCACGGCAACGAGGAGCGCGAAGAAGGGATTGCCGACGAACGCGGCCACGCCGTACCAGTAATTGTCCTTGGGAATGGTCAGCGTGCCGACGGTGCCGAGGAGGATCTGGGCGATGGGTGCGGCGATCAGGAACATGATCAGTCCGGGACGCGGAGGGGCGATTGCGCGGGCGCCGGGACCGTCGTGGCCAACGTGGACCAGGGAGTCGGAGCCGAACTCCTCAACCTGCTGCTTGACGCCGGGGAGAAGCTCGTAGTCCTTGCGGTTCATGATGCTGGCAACCCAGTAGGACAGGAATCCAAGGGGGATGCAGATGATGAGCGAGATCATGGTGATGAGCCCGATGTCCGCACCAAATACGCCTGCACCAGCAACGATGCCCGGGTGCGGCGGAACAGCCACGTGGATGGAAAGCATGATGCCGGCCATGGGCAGGCCGAACTTGATGGGGTGAACGTTGGCGATCTTGGCGAAGGCGTAAACGATCGGAACGAGGACGATCACGCCCACTTCGAAGAACACGGGGATGGCTACGAGGAAGCCGACGGCGGTCAGCGCGACAGCGACGCGCTTGGCGCCGAGCTTCTCAGTGAAGTGGGTGGCCAGTGATTGCACCCCACCGGAAACCTCGATCATGCGGCCGAGGATGGCGCCGAGGGCGATCAGCAAAGCGACCTTGCCCATGGTGCTTCCAACGCCGGTGGTCACCACGGTGAAGATGTCCTTGAGCGGAATCTGCGCGGCAACACCCACCAGGATGCTAACGGCCAGCAGGGCCACGAAAGCCTGAATTTTGAAGCGGATAATCAGCACCAGCAGCAGGGCAATACCGGCTGCTGCGATGGTCAGCAGAAGCGGTGTTCCGAGCTCCACAGCGGGTTTGATCGGTGGCGCATCGGCCGCCTGGACCATCAAGGAGTTGACGAGGGGATTCATTGGGGGTGTCTCCTTTGACATACCAGTCTAGAGAAGACCGGCGGGAGGTGGCGGCGACGGCGAAGGGGGGATCGCCGTCGTCGCGCGTTCTGGTGGGGTGCTTAGACGGTGCGCTTTGCGGGCGCAACAACCTTGATGACGGCAGAGTCGTCGGCGGCGGCAAGGCCTTGCGCCTGACCGAGAAGGTAGAGCTGTTCAGCAGCGGCGGCAACGGGTGCGGCGAGGCCTGCGGCCCGGGTTGCCTTACCCACGATGCCCATGTCCTTGACGAAAATATCGAGGCGGCTGAGGACCTCAGCGCCTTCTTCGGAGTAGGCCTCAAGGATGCGCGGGCCACGGTTGGAGAGCATGAACGAACCGGCGGCGCCTGCTTCCAGGGCGGCGAGGGTCTTGGCTTGGTCGAGGCCGAGAGCGTCGGCAAGGGCCATGGCTTCTGCAGCGGCGGCGATGTGGACGCCGCACAGGAGCTGGTTGACGGTCTTGAGCGCCTGCCCGTCGCCGGGCTTGTCGCCCACGATGCTCAGCGTGGAGGCCAGAAGTTCGAGTGCGGGGCGGGCCTTTTCGAGTGCCTCGGGCTCAGCGCCGACAACGATCAGCAGGTCACCTTCGCCGGCACGCTTGGGGCCGCCGGACAGCGGAGCGTCTACGAGGGCCACTCCGTATTCGGCCAGCTTGGCCACCGTGGCGGGGATGGCCTCGGTGCCCACGGTGCTGCCGAGGATCACTACAGCACCCGGCTTCAGAACCGATGCCACGCCGTTCTCGCCGAAGAGGACATCGTTGAGCTGCTCGCCGTTGCGGACGGCCAGGAGCAGCGCGTCGGCGTCCTGCGAAGCTTCACGGGCTGAGGCGAAGGTCTTGATGCCCGCCGCGGCGGCGAGTTCCAGGCGCGGTTCGGCGATGTCGAACCCGTGGACGGTGAGCTCGGATGCGAGGCGGGTTGCCATGGGCAGGCCCATGGCGCCGAGGCCCAGGACGGTGACGGTGTAGTTGCTGCTGGTCATGGTGTTCTCCATTGAATTATTGCTGTTAGAAAGTGGCGCTGAGCTTGCGGGTGACTTCGGTCAGTGATTGGTCGTCGCCCACGTTTCCGGCGAACACGATGTACGGGATGCCCTTGGCCGGGCCGTCCACCGGCTCCCACAGGGAGACGATGCCCGGCAGCATGGGGCCGCGGACAATCGCGTGGCGAATTTCCAGGCCGTGCGCTGCGACGTCCGAGGACGTGATGCCGCCCTTGGCGATCACGAACCGCGGCGGGAAGGTTTTCAGCGTCCGGTTCACCACTGCGACGACGGCGGCGGAAACGGTGCGGGCGATCTTCAGGCTCGCTGCGGCGTCGTCGGTTTTGATGAGCAGGCGGCTGGTGTGGACGATGACGTCGCCGTTGTGGAGGGCGTCGACGACGTCGGACACGACGGTTCCGATGTAGGCGTCAGCTTCCGCTTCACCCGCGGTTTCGGTACCGGCAATGAGCTTCTCGACGTCGACCTCGATGATCCGCGCCGCCCTGTGTTCTGCCGTCAGGGCGTTGAGCTGGCGTGTGGTGACGCCGACGTGGGAGCCGACCACGATCAGGCCTCCCGCTGTGGAGGGAGTGTTGCCCGCGAAGGCCTCTGCGGAGGTCAGTGCGGTGCGGATTTCCTGGCCGATGCGGCCCCTGACGAAGGGCGGGCCTACGCGGTAGAGGAGCTTCTTGCCGCGGCGTTCTGCTTCTTCCAAGCCAAGGGCGAGGGCGCGGAAGTCATTCTCAGTAACGATGTCTGCCACGATCGGGGTGGAATTGGTGGCAGGCTCAAGGGCATCGGCGATCGCCTTGGCGGAGATGGTGGGGTCCTGCGCGGAGGCTCCGGCGCGGATGATGTTCAGGTCCAGGACGATGACGTCGCCGGCGGGGAACCGGCCTAGCGACTTCTCCTCCACGTACTTGGCCATCTCGGAGTTCGCGAAGCCGAAGCTGGCATCCTTGGCGAATTCTGTTTCGGCTACCGGAGTGAGGGAGCCGGCGTTTTCTCCGGTGCCGCGCATGTAGTGGATGCCGCCGATGGTGACGCGGCCGGCGTCGGGGAAGGCCGGGACGATTACCACGCCGTCGGTGGCTTCACCGGTCTCGGCGGCTACGGTGGCGGCGATGACGTCCGGTTCCAGCGGGTAGTGGCCGCGGAGGGTGGAGTCGCTGCGGCTGACAAAACCGAGCCGGACATTGCCGGCAGCTGCGGCCAGAGCGTTGCGGACGATTTCCTCGTTACGCGCTGCGGCTTCGGCCGGGTCCAGGCTGCGGGTGTTGGTGAGCACGTACACGGCAGGCTTGGTCTGGTGCTCGCCGATGTGGGTGAAGGCCCACGTGAAGTCTGCAACCTCCCAGCGGGTGAGGACCGCGAGATCAGCCACGGATTGCGTTCCCGTGGGGTCGTCGTCGAGGACTACCAGGATCTTTGGTGCGGCCGCCGACGACGCCGTAACGGCGTCGGCAACCAACTGAGCGGGAATCTGGACTTCCGCCGGGAAAGCGGCCAAAGCGTCGGCTTCAAGGGTCACTGTGCACTCCATCGTGGGAAATCTCTGTAGCGGTTTGGTGAATGTAAGATGTCAGACATCTAACATTTGAATTAGTGTGACATAAGGCCCTTCACCACGCAAGGTGTGGCGCATCACTAAGCTGGATGGATGGCTGACAGTGTTGTCCCGCTCCCGTTCGTGCATGTCCTCACGCCCGCCATTCCCGATGGTCAGCCTGTTCCCGCAGTGCTGATCCACGGATGGGCATCCGGTTCCGTGTACTGGGAACCCCTCGCCAGAAAACTGCTCGACGCCGGACGTGAAGTCTGGATTCTGGACCTCCCCGGCTACCACCCGGGCGAGGAATTGCCGCCGGACTTCGAGTGGACGCTGGACTCGGCAGCGGCTTCGGTGGCGGCAGCCCTTGATGCCCGTGGCGCTGACCAAGGTCCCGTGCACCTGGTGGGACATTCAATGGGTGGAAGTGTTTCACTGACCCTTGCGGCAGCCCGCCCCGACCTGGCGGCCTCGCTGACCTTGGTGGGCATGGCCCCGGTGCCGCAGAACCAGGGATTCAAAGAGGTGCTCAGGTCTCAGCTGGACCAAGGATTTTTTGACTCCGGAACCAAGGCCAAGCTCATGAACGCCTGGTACGGGGACTTGTCCGCGGCAGACGTGGAGCGGCTCAGCAAGGGGTTCGATGTGCCCTTCCCTGTCCTGTCCGCCAGCGCGTTGGCGGCCATGACCGGCGTCGAACCCTCAGTGCCTGGGCGCGTCCACGCTCCATTGCTGGTGATCGCCGGTACCGACGATCGGGTGCGGCCCATGGAGCAAATGCGCGCGTTCGTGGCCGAAAGCCCGCATCGGCGGTTGACAGTCATCGTCGGCGCCGGCCACAACGTCCACTGGGAGCAGCCCGAAGAATGCGCAGCGGCACTCACCGGGTTGTGGGAAACAAGCTGGCCACACCCAGCGTAAGATGTCTGACAACCACCCGTCCCGCGGGAAATCCGCGGGGGGCCGGGCGGTCTGAAGTACAGGAAATGGGGATACATGGCACGCAAGTCGCTGGTGGGCGTCGTGGCCGATGAACTGCTGGACCGGATCATCGCGGGCGAGTTTCCGCCCGGCACAGTGGTACCCGGCGAGCTGGAGCTCAGCGCCAAGCACGAGGTCAGCCGCATGACAGTGCGCGAGGCCATGAAAACCCTTGAGGCGCAGCGAATCCTGAGCGTCGAACGCGGACGCGGAACCTTCGTCAATCCCCTCAATCGGTGGGCGTCGCTGGAAGCCGTATTGCGCGCGGCCTCAGAGGGAACCAAGGACGCAGCTGCCGCGATCCAGTTGATCGAACTCCGCCGCATGCTTGAAACCGGGGCATGTGAACTGGCTGCCGAGCGCATCTCGGATGATGAGCTCGCGACGCTCAAAGAGCACGTCGAGAAGATGCAGGCCGCCCACGAAGTCAACGATCTCGCTGCCTTCGTGGAAGCGGACCTCGGCTTCCACGATGTGATTCTCCACGCCTCCGGCAACGTGTTCGTCGCAGTGCTTTTCGAACCGCTTCACCGGGTCCTGGAGGCCCGACGCACCGAGACTTCGGCTTTCCCTGAGATCCAGGAACACGCGATCGGCCATCACCGGAAGATCGCGGCCGCTTTGGAATCGCGCAATCCCAACGAATCACGCCTCGCCATGGATGCTCACATGCAGCAGACGCTGGACGACCTGAAGACGTACGTGCTGGAGGCCTAGTTAGCGGCGCAGGCGCCTTAATTGTTGGACCCGGATAATTTAAATCCTGCACGGGCCGGATCTAGCAAAATCATTGATTTCTAGGGGATAATCGGACCATGCTCTTAATTGTTGGAAACCTCTCTAGAAAATTCTCCCCGTGAACCCACTCGATTTTCCCGAGTTCCCCTTTAGCTCTCCACTGGCGAAAGCCATCATCGACCTTGAACGGGTTCGCGCAGATTTAGGTGAAGGAACCACCGCTCCCGAGGTCTTCACGCAGTTGCGAACACTCTTTCAACTGCTGTCGAGCATCATGAGCGCACGCATCGAAGGCAATCGCACGTCAATTGTGGATGCTGTTGCAGGCGTTCAGCTCGCGGACCGAGCCGACATCAAGCGGGACGACGGTGTTCAAGAGATCGTCCAGCTCCAAGAAGCAACGGCTTTCGTCGACTCCGCCGTCGGCCGGGGGACGATACTGACGCACGGGTTTGTCCGGGAGCTGCACCGCATCTCCGTGGCCGGTTTGGAACGCGAAGGGGACCGCACACCTGGCGCCTACAGGCTCGCCGATGTCACCATCAGCGGCTCATCGCACCGGCCACCCTCGCCAGGGAGCGTGCACGGAGACATGACGGCACTCCTCGACTTCATCAATGCGGACGTAGATCAAAACTACGAGCTCCTCAAGATTGCGCTCGCCCACCATCGGTTCGTCTGGATTCATCCTTTCGGCAATGGCAACGGTCGCGTCGGGAGACTCATGACTTACGCCGCCATGCGGCGGCAAGGGTTCTCCGACACCGCCGGATACCGGGCGCTGAACCCAACGGCCGTATTTGGGGAGAACCGCGCCCTCTATTACGAACGACTCGAAGACGCCGACTCCCTCGAACCCGAGTCCCTGATTCGCTGGTCGACGTATGTCCTCGAAGGACTACTGACAGACCTCAGAAGGTTGGCGAAACTCGGTGACAAGGACTTCGTTACGGAAGGTCTGTTGGTTCCCGCAATCGCAAGAGGCCTCGCCTCGTCGCGCTTCACGGCGGACGAAGCCCTGGCCTTGACCATCATCGCGCGCAAAGTTGATGTGAAGGCCGCAGACCTTAGTTCAGCATTCGCAGGTTCAGCTGCGACACGAAGCCAAGACATTCGAAAGCTCCTGGACCGCGGCGTCATTGAACCGATCGCCAAGGGGAAGAGATCCTACCGGCTTCGGCTGGCCCCGAGTGAACTAACGCCACTTCTGGTTCGGGAATTGGATCAATTGGGATTCCTGCCCCGCATTCTGCGCGATTCAGAATAGTCTCCGCCCCCTACCTAGCGGCGCAGGCTCTCGCTGGGCAGCTCCCCGAAAGCCTTCACATAGAGCGCAGAGAAGCGCCCTTGGTGCGTGAAGCCGCATAGCTCAGCCACCGCCGTGGCGCTCTGCTCGCGGGGGCTCGCTTCGAGAAGCATTTCCCGGGCACGGTCCAGCCGGATACTGCGTAATAACTCCGACGGCGTCGCTCCGGTTTCCGCCCGAAGGGCCGTTTGCAGTGTTCGGACCGAGACACCCAAACACTCGGCGATGTCCGGCACGGTGAGCTCTTCAAAAGCATGCCGTTCCAACAGCTCCCTGCATTCGCGGACCAAGCGGCTTTCGGATTCCATATCCCGGGTCTCATCGCCGGGCAACTCCATAGCCATCAGCAAGCGTGACACCATGCCATCCGCCAGCAAGCCCTGAACGAACACGGGAGCAGTGGAAAGCGGTTGGCTGATCATGTCGTCATGAAGCTCGACGACGGACCTCAAGAACGCGCGGCCGGCGGCACCTGAAAGGTCCATACCGTAGCCCAAGTCCACAGCGTTGCTGCCGTACAACTGCCCGGCTACCCTCTCCAGCGCAGAGCGCCTTACGTAGACAATCAGATGCGGGCTACCGCTGTCCCAGCTCATGGAAAATGGACGGTCGATGGGCGGAACAGTAGCCATGCGGGGACTGGATTCCACGGTGCGGGCGCCCACCTGCATGGAAGCGTGCCCGGCCAGCGGGATCTGCACAAGGTGGAAGTCCTGCAGGCCTTCGGGTTCGATCCGAACGTCAGCCCCGTAGTCCAGGAACTCGATTCCAACATCGCCGCGGTGGAGTGAACGTAGCTTCATGTCCATCAAGGATGCACGCGTCCGCGGGGCGAGCTCATGGCTGCAGAACAATTCCGCGATCTTGGCATGTGCCTCGTCCACATCCGTTGTGGCCATTGTTGGCTGCCCCCGCAAAACATCACGGGCAAGAATTCTGACCATCCGCCACCTACTTCACGGGTATTTGCAGTCCACATAACAAACGGTATTTTGCAGCTTTTCGCCTTTCGGATGATCCCCGCGCCAAGTGGATATTCCGGAGTGCAGCGGCTCTCTAGAGTCGCTTTTAAGACAAGTATGACGCAGCTCACAGAACCATAACAGTCGTGGAAGCGAGGTGAGGACAAGTGAAGAACATCAAGGTTGTACACGACCGCCGGGACGAATGGGACCGGAGTCACTTCGAACTCTGGGCGGCGGAGCTGCAGGCCAGGGAAACCCGACTCACTTCCGCGGCTTGGGTTGGTTGGCATGAAGAAGAGGAAGACCCTGCGTAATTTGGATGATCCTCGCGCCAAGTGGATATTCCCACCGGCAGCCCCTGCCTAGAGTCGCTTACAGGACAAATATGACGCACGTCATATCTTCGTAACAGCATCATCTCCACGCGAAAGGGTTCGGCACATGTCAGCACTCAAGGGCAGGACAGCAATTGTTACCGGTGGAGCCACCAAGGTGGGGCAAGGCGTGGTCACCGCCTTGCGGGACGCCGGGGCCACGGTGGTGGTTGCTGATATAGACCCCAACGGCGCCTCACTCACCGCCGGGCTGGGCGAAGGGATCACCTACTCCCACGCTGACATCACTGACGATGCTGCCGTGAACCAACTGGTCAGCGAGACCGCAGCCCGGTACGGCAGCCTGGACATCCTGGTTAACCTCGCATGCACCTACAAGGATGACGGCGCGGCCTCCGGACGCGCCGACTGGCTCGACGCACTCAACGTCAACCTCGTCAGCGCCGTGGTGGCAAGCAACGCGGCCCGCCCCTACCTCAAGGTTTCGGGGCACGGAGCCATCATCAACTTCACCTCCATTTCCAGCTCGGTGGCACAAACCGGACGATGGCTTTACCCCGCCAGCAAAGCAGCTCTGGTCCAGGTCACCCGCAGCATGGCCGTGGACTTCGCACCGGACGGCATCCGGGTTAACTCGGTCAGCCCGGGCTGGGTGTGGAGCAACATCATGGACTCCCTCAGCAACGGGAACCTTGAGAAGACAGATTCCGTGGCTGCACCGTTCCACGCACTCAAGCGCGTCGGCCGCCCTCACGAGGTGGGTGACGTCGTCGCGTTCCTCGCCGGCGATCAGGCAAGTTTCGTGACCGGCGCTGATTGGGCCGTCGACGGCGGTTACTCCGCCTTGGGGCCGGAACGCGCCGAAGAAACCATCCCCCTCCTCGCCGCCAACTGACAAGCGCAACCAGACCCAGACTGCAAACAGACCAAGAGAAAAGGGCAACACCATGACGCAACGCCACATCACCATCGTCGGCGCCGGCCAGTCCGGACTGCAACTCGGCATCGGCCTGCTCGACGCCGGCTACCAGGTCACCACCATCTCCAATCGCACACCGCAGGAAATCCAGGAAGGCAAAGTAGCCTCCAGCCAGTGCATCTTCCATAACGCGCTGGAGCACGAGCGCGCCCTCGGGCTGAATTTCTGGCCGGACGCGCCCACCGTGGACGGTATTTCCTTCACCATCCCCCACCCCGAGCTGCCGGGCGAGAAGGCCATCAGCTGGGCTTCCCGCCTGGACAACCACGCCAAGTCCATCGATCAGCGGGTGAAGTTCCCCAAGTTCATGGAGGAGTTCACCGCGCGGGGCGGCGAGCTGGTGTTCGAAGATGCCAGCGTAGCTGAGCTGGAGAAATACACGCAGAACTCGGATCTGGTGATTGTGGCGGCCGGCAAGGGTGAGATCGCCCAACTGTTCACCCGCGACGCCGACCGCAGCACCTACGATGCACCGCAGCGCGCACTGGCCCTGACCTATGTGAAGGGCCTGAGGCCGCGTGAAGAGTACTCCGCGGTCTCGTTCAATCTCATCCCCGGTGTTGGCGAATACTTCGTCTTCCCGGCACTGACTACGTCCGGCCCTTGCGAAATCATGGTCTTCGAAGGAGTTCCGGGTGGCCCCATGGACACGTGGAAGGGCCTGTCCCCCGAGGAACACCTGGAGAACTCCAAAAACATCCTCAGTATGTTCCTGCCGTGGGAAGCCGAGCGTGCCACGGATGTGGAACTGACCGATCCCAACGGCGTGCTTCAGGGTCGCTTCGCTCCTACCGTCCGCCACCCGATCGCTACGCTGCCCAGCGGCAGGCAAGTACTGGGCCTGGCCGACGTCGTGGTGTTGAACGATCCCATCACCGGGCAGGGTTCAAACAACGCCAGCAAGTGCGCGGCGTCGTATCTGGCCAGCATCATCCAGCACGGATCCGGCGTCTTCGATGCAGGCTTCATGCAGGCTACGTTTGAGCGCTATTGGGATTATGCGCAGCACGTTGCACACTGGACAAATGCCCTCTTGGCTCCGCCTCCGCCCCACGTCCTGGAGCTCCTGGGCGCTGCGAACAACGAGCCGGACATCGCGCACCGATTCGCCAATGGTTTCAACCACCCGCCGGAATTCCAGAACTGGTTCATGTACCCGGACAAAGCTGCTGACTACTTGGCCGGCCTCTCCGCCGCCAAGGTTTCTTAGCACAGCCCTGCTAATAAGGAATCCTTTATGCGCAAGATAGCAATTATTGGTGCCGGCGAATCCGGCGCCCAACTGGCCCTTGGCCTCCAACGGGACGGCTTCGCTGTGACGCTCCTGTCCGACCGCTCCGCAGCCCAGATCCGCACCGGCAAGGTCATGTCCAGCCAGTGCATGTTCTCCACTGCCCTGGACGCTGAAGCCCAGATGGGGACGGCCCTCACCGGGTTCTACGAGTCGGGTTCCGTCCCGGGCATCACTTCAATCCGGCTGCGCGTGGATGCTGAAAACCCCATCGAGTGGGAAGCCCCCTTGGATGGCCCCGCCCACTCCATCGATCAGCGCATCAAGAGCGCCCTGTGGATCGAGACGTTCGTGGCCGCCGGGGGTGACTTCCGCATTGAGAAGGTCACCCCGAGGATGCTCGAAGAACTCGCCCATGATTACGAGCTGGTTATTGTCAGCACCGGCAAGGGAGAGATCGGCCGGATCTTTCCCCGCGACAAGACGAAGTCGCCCTTCGACCGTCCGCAGCGGGTGCTGGCCCTGAACTACGTCAAGCACGACGGCGGCGCTTCCGCCAGTACCTCCACCAGCGGCGACGCCATCCGCATGTCCATGGTCCCCGGCGTCGGGGAGTTCTTTACCTTCCCCGGCCTAACCGTCTCCGGGCCCTGCCGCATGATGGTGTTCGAAGGCGTGGTGGGCGGCCCCATGGACCGCTGGACCGACGTCGGGACCCCGCAAGAGCAGCTCGAACGTTCGTTGGAGATCCTTCGCGAGCATTTTCCGCACGAGGCTGAGAACTTCGCCGGGGCGGAACTGACGGACGACGGCGCCACGCTCCTGGGGCGCATCACTCCAACGGTGAGGTCCGCCGTCGGGGAGCTCGGCAACGGGAAGCTGGTGTTCGGACTCGGGGACGCAGTGGTCCTCAACGATCCCCTCACCGGGCAGGGGTCCAACAACGCGACACTGGCCGCCAAATACTACCTTGACGCGATCGTTCGCCGCGGCCAGCAACCATTTGACCGCACATGGATGGAGCGGACATTCGATGAGTTCTGGCGCGGCTGGGGGCAATGGGCAGTGGAGTGGACCAACGATCTCCTGAAGCCGCGCAGGGATCACCAAAAGACGCTGCTGAGCGAGGCCGCGGACCATCCGGCACTGGCGGCAAGCATTGTGAGCGGTTTTGATGATCCGCGGACGTCGTACCCATGGTGGTTTGACTCCGCTGCTGCCGCCGACTTCATGCAGGCCAGGAAAGAAGAGGACACGTCGGTTTTCGATGTCCGTGATTTCCGGAGCGCCTTGGGGCAATTCGCCACCGGCGTCACCGTGGTGACCACCGTCGCGGCGGACGGCCGCAAGGTGGGTATGACCGCCAATTCGTTCACCTCGGTTTCCATGGAGCCGCCGCTGGTGCTCTGGTGTCCCAGCAAACGGGCGCCCAGCCTGGGCGATTTCGAGGACGCAACGCACTTTGCCATCAACATCCTTGCCAGCGACCAGCACGTCCTGTCCCGCCAATTCGCAACACCTGCAACGGACAAGTTTGTGGGCGCGGACACCACCGAGGGCATCGCCGGTGTTCCACTGCTGAACGGCGCCGTGGCAACCTTCCAGTGCCGCACCGTTTCGCGACATGACGCCGGGGACCACGTCATTTACGTGGGTGAGGTGGAAAGCTACAAGCACGACGGCGGCGCTCCCCTGGTGTTCCACGGCGGCAAGTACCACGCCACCGCCAGCCATCCGGATTTCTAAGCACACCCTCGTGACCAGGCACACCCTACTGAAAGGTGCGGATATGGACGATTCAGTTGACGTCGCCATCATCGGTTCAGGCATCAATTCCTTAGTGGCGGCGGCCGAGTTGGCTTTGGCCGGGAAGCGGGTGTGCATCATCGAGCGCTCGGACCGGCTGGGAGGTTTTGTCCATTCCGCCGAGCGGACTCTTCCGGGCTTCATCCACGACTCCTTCTCCTCCTGGCACCCGTTGTTCGTGTCCGGCGCCGCCTACGGGGCGCTGGGCAAGGAGTTGCATGCCAGGGGCCTGGAGTACGCCAACACCTCCGGCCCGGTGACAGCGAGCGTTGCCGCGGATCCCACCACCGGAGCCCACCGTGTGGTCATCGCAGAGCGAGATCCGGGGCCAACTGCTGCTGCGTTCAAGTCCGCTGGTGACCAAGCTGCGTACCTGGCCATGCTCGACGACCTGGGCCGCAATGCAGGAACTGTGTTCGGCGCTTTCGGAGCAGAGCTTCGGTCCTTTGGGGAGGTGACCAAGATTGCGTTTGGCGCTGTTCGTCGCGGGCGCTTCACGGGGACGGAAGCCTTCGTCCGGGATTCGGTGATGAGCGGCCGCAACTACGTCCGCAGCCGCTTTGACGGGTGGGAAGCGGACCAGCTGTGGTCGCCGTGGCTCCTGCACGCAGGACTCGGCCCGGACCAAGCCACCGGCGGGGTCATGCTCCCGGTCATGGCCATGAGCATGCACAGCTTCGGACTCCCGATTGTGAAAGGCGGGGCATCGAGGTTCGTGGAGGCATTTGACTCCTTGCTGCGCGACAATGGGGTCCGGATCATGCTGGGCGTGGACGCGGAAGAAATCCTGGTTGGCTCCGACGGCGGCGGCTCCGGGAAGGGCGGTTCCGTCACCGGCGTCCGCACGTCACAAGGCGTGGTTTCCGCCGGGACAGTGCTCGCAAACGTTTCGCCCCAGGCCCTTTACACCCGGCTTCTTCGCCATCCACCGGCCGGTACTGCCGATGCCGCTGAACGCTACCAGAACGGCCGCGGAGCCATGCAGATTCACCTCGCGCTGGACAAACCTGTGGAATGGCTTGATCCCAGGCTCAACGCCGTCCCGCTGGTTCACATCAGCAACGGCTCAGACAGCACCGGGATCGCCTGCGCCCAGGCCGAAGCCGGACTGTTGCCCAACGAACCCACCGTGGTGGTGGGTCAACAGTGCGTGCTGGATCCGTCGCGGGCTCCGGAGGGTAAGGCCACGTTATGGCTGCAGCTCCAAGAAGTCCCGTTCTCGCCCGTAGGTGATGCAGCGGGCCACCTGAACGTTGCCGCCGGCTGGACCGATGAGCTGAAACAGGGCTACCTTGAACGGGTCCTCGCGCGGTTGGAGCAGTTCGCGCCAGGAACCCGGGCTACGGTTCTTGCTTCAGACATCCTCGCCCCCACAGACCTGGCGGCAGCCAACCCCAACGCCGTCAATGGCGACCCCTATGGCGGCTCAGCCGAGCTCTTCCAAAACCTGCTGTGGCGGCCTTTCCCGGCAGCGGCAGGACACCAAACCGCCGTCGAAGGTCTCTGGCACATCGGCGCATCAACCCATCCGGGCCCAGGACTTTCCGGCGGTTCCGGACACTTGGTGGCCCAAAAACTGACCGCACCACCCTCACGACTTTCCCGCCTTCAATCAGCACTTAAACCAAGCAAGCGATAGGAGAACAATGTCTGTTCTGGCCGGGCTCACTGCAGCCCTCTCGAGTGGTTCGGTGGAAATCATCGATCTCACCACGCCCCTCAGCTCCGAGACCCCCATTCTGAACCTGCCGCAGCCGTTCGCGAACACGGTGGGCTTGTCCGTCTCGCCGGTGAGCAATTTCGACGACGCCGGACCGGCCTGGGCGTGGAACGACGTCACGGTGGGCGAACACGCCGGAACGCACCTGGATGCTCCGATCCACTGGATCACGGGCAAGGACGGCAAGTCCGTGGACCAGATCGAGCCGCGCCGCCTGGTGGGTCCTATTGCCGTGATCGACAAGACCTCCGAGGTTACCGGGAACCCCGATTTTTTGCTGGAACCCGAACACTTTGAGCAGTGGCAGGAAGAGCACGGCGCTTTCCCGGAGAATTGCTGGCTTATCTTCCGGACCGGGTGGGCGGCGCGCGGCACGGACGCGGCGGCTTTCGTCAACGCGGACGACGCCGGACCCCACACTCCCGGGGTCTCTGCCGCAGGCGCAAAATGGCTTGCCGGAAACGCCTCGATCAGCGGTTTCGGTGTTGAGACCGTGGGTATCGACGCCGGTCAGGCCGGTGCTTTGGATCCAATGTTTCCCGTGCACTCGTTCCTCCTGGGCGCGGACAAGTATGGCGTGACCTCACTGCGGAATGTGGACCGGCTCCCCGTCACGGGTGCCACGTTGGTAGTAGCACCGCTGCCGATCGTGGGCGGAACCGGCAGCCCCAGCCGCGTGTACGCACTGGTGGAAAAGGGCGCGGTGGAGAAGGCATGAGCGAGCAAGTACGGGTTTCAACGCTGGTGGGCAGGACGTTGGCGAAGCTCGGCGTCGGGCATGTTTTCGGGGTGGTGGGCAGCGGCAACTTCGATGTCACCGGCACCCTCATGGCCGAAGGCATTCCCTTCACGGCCACCCGGCATGAGGGCGGTGCTGCCACCATGGCTGATGCGTACTCGCGGATGTCCGGCAAGGTAGGTGTGGTCACCACACATCAGGGGTGCGGGCTGAGCAATGCCATCACCGGGATTGGCGAGGCGGCGAAGAGCCGCACCCCCATGATTGTGCTCACCGCCGACACGCAGGCCGCAGCCATCAGGTCCAACTTCAAAATAGACCAAGACGGGCTGGCCAGAAGCGTCGGAGCAGTGGCGGAACGCATCCACTCGCCCGCAACAGCTGTGGCAGACACTGTGAGGGCTTTCCGGACGGCGGTGAACGAGCGCCGCACGGTGGTCCTGAGCTTGCCGCTGGATGTCCAAAGCGGCACCGCCTCAGATGAGGTGAGTGCCGTCGTCGTGCCTGAGCCGTTGAAGGTCCGCCCGGACGCCGCCGCCGTTGAGCAGTTGGTGGCACTGATTTCCGCCGCGGAACGGCCCGTGTTCGTCGCCGGACGCGGAGGACGGGGTGCCCGGGACGAGATCCTGGAGCTGGCACGGCATGCCGGTGCGCTGGTGGCGACGTCGGCAGTGGCGAGCGGGCTGTTCAACGGCGACTCCCACAACCTGGGAATTTCCGGCGGTTTCTCATCGCCCACCACCGCCGAGCTCATCAGCGGCGCGGACCTGATAGTGGGGTGGGGCTGCGCGCTGAACATGTGGACCATGCGGCACGGGCGGCTGATCTCGGCCGGTACCAACGTGGTGCAGATCGACGTCGAAGATTCCGCGCTTGGTGCCAACCGGCCCATCACTCTTGGCCTGCTGGGCGATTCTGCGCTAACGGCTGCGGATGCCCTGACGGCGCTGCGGTCCGTGCAGTCCGAACCGGCAGAGAAGTACCGCACCGAAGCCAACGCCCTGGCCATCAAGCAGGGATCGCGGTGGCGGGACGTCGACACCGAAGACCTGTCCACGGCAACATCAATTGACCCCCGGATACTCACCCGCGAGCTCGATACCCTGCTGCCTGCCGAGAGGATCGTGGCCGTGGATTCGGGGAACTTCATGGGCTATCCAAGCCAGTACCTTGCCGTGCCGGACGAGTTCGGTTTCTGCTTCACCCAGGCGTTCCAAGCAATCGGGCTCGGGCTCTATACGGCGATCGGCGCCGCTCTTGCCCAGCCTCACCGGCTGCCGGTGCTGGGTGCCGGAGACGGCGGGTTCCTGATGGGCATCAGCGAACTGGAAACCGCTGCACGGCTCAAACTGCCTTTGGTGTGCATCGTCTACAACGACGCAGCCTACGGGGCAGAGGTGTACCACTTCGCGTCGGAACACAACGAAGCCGAGCTCTCCAGCGTCGTGTTCCCCGAGACGGACATCGCTGCGATCGCCCGCGGCTTCGGCGCCGAGGGCGTGACAGTGCGGACCCTGGCGGATCTGGACGCTGTGCGCCCGTGGATCGCAGCCTACCAAGCCGGGACACAGGACCGTCCCTTGGTGATCGACGCCAAGATCGCATCCGATGGCGGCTCGTGGTGGCTGGCCGAAGCGTTCCAGGGCCACTGAGTGCCGGGCCCACCCCGGTAGCTCGCAGCAAAGCGCGTTCTGAGCTCTGAGAACGCGCGCGCTGCTGCTACTTACCGGGGTGGGGCGGTGCTTCCACGGACAACCAGCTCCGTGGCGACTTCGAGGGCAGCCGTGGAACCCTTGCCCTGTTCGATCTGCTCCGTGAGCATTCCCACGGCCATGGACGCCAACTGCGCCAGCGGCTGCCGAACCGTGGTGAGCGGCGGTGATGTGAGGGCTGCCTGAGCGATGTCGTCGAACCCCACAACGCTGAGGTCGCCAGGAATTTTCAGGGACCGCTGCGCCGCAGCGTTCATGACGCCCAGGGCTTGCAGGTCGCTTCCCGTGAAGATTGCTGTGGGTCGCTCCGGCAAGTCCAGAAGCTCCCCACCCAGGCGAGACCCGGATTCGATACTGAAATCGCCATCGCGCACGAACTCGGGAAGTACTGGCAGCCCGGCTTCGTGAAGGGCGGCCGCGTACGCAGCGTAACGGGCACGTCCGTGACCCGGACTGTGGACGCGGCCCGTAATGATGCCTATGCGCTCATGCCCCAGTTCCAGGAGATGGGACACCGCCCGCAATGCTCCGGAGAACGACGCCGGGCTAACGCTGGGTATTTGCAAGCCTTGGGAGCCTTCGGGGTCGATAGCAACCGCCGGGATGTTCAGCGTCCGCGCCAGCTCTACCAAGGGTGATCCCTGCCGCGGAGCCAACAGCATCACGCCGTCCAGGCGGTTGCTGGAGGGCTCACGCAGCTTCTGCCAGTTCTCCGCAGTGGCATTCACGGCTCGCGTGTAGGCCACGGTGTGACCAAGGCGGGCGGCAGCAGCTTCAACGCCTTCCATGGTTTCCAGGACCCACGGAGAATCAAAGTTGTTCACTACCAACTGCAGCAGGCCGGGTTCGCTGGGCGAGTTCCGCTTGGTGTAGTCGAGCTCCTCCAAGGCCTGCTGGACCCGGGCACGCGTTGCCTCGGAAACATGCGAGCGCCCGTTCAGCACCTTGGAAACTGTGGGCACGGAAACGCCCGCAGCCGCGGCCACATCTGCGATCTTGGGGCGCGGAGTGGCGGTCAACGGGGCGGTCCTTGAACTCATGGGGATACGGGAGCGGCAATGCGCTGGGTGGTTGCCCGGCGGACCGGCGCAGTGTCCACACGCACGGGTCCAACCCTAACACTGCCGTGTTCACGCGAGCCCAGGGGTGCTGTAGCGAAAATCCCCAGTTCAGCGCCGATCCACCGGCCCTCCACGACGTCGAAATCCCAGATGGGAATCTGCCACGGATCCGTTGGGCCAACACGCCAGGCAAACGTGGCCTGAGGGGTCTCATCCGTTCGGACCTGAAGCTCAATGCGCGGGCCTGGAAGTGCCACTGCCCGCCCGATCGGTTGCTCGTGGGGGCCTTCGCTCCCGGCGCCACTACCCAGGACGTAGCCGTTTTCGGTGCGTACCATTCCCAGCCAGGCGTATCGCTGACCCAAAACCACGACGCCGGCCCGGGTGCCTAGGGGCACGTCGTCCAGTTCCAGTGTGGTGGTGAAGGTGGACGGTTCGCCGGGGAGAATCTGGGCAAGGATGTTGGGGAGTTCACGGAGGTTGATGGGGTCATTGGCTTGCGGGCGGAGTACCAAATGCCCTCCTCCACAGGTGGAAAGCCATTCGTCCCGGGGGTTGGCCTGCCAGTGCCACTGCGGGCCCAGGCCTGGGGACGTGAAGTTGTCGCTGGATGGAGGGGCGATGTCTTCGGGCGAGGTGCCCAACGGGTAGGGGTGGCTCACAACCGGGGTTCCCGGTCCGCCGTCGTCCGCTGTTTTGCCCATCCATGGCCAGCCGTCCGCGCCCCACCCCATGGGCTGGAGGTGGACCACCCGGCCGTACGCCCCCCGGTCCTGGAAATGCAGGAACCAGTCTTCGCCCTGGGGAGTAGTGACCCACGCACCTTGATGCGGGCCGTTCACCGGCGAATCGCCTTGCTCCAAAACCCGCCGTTCCTCGTAGGGTCCAAAAGGCGAACGCGAGCGGAAGACCGACTGCCACCCGGTGGCGACGCCGCCGGCCGGGGCGAAGATCCAGTACCAGCCATCGCGTTTGTAGAACTTGGGTCCCTCCAGGGTTGTGAAACCCGGAAGGTCCTCGCCGTTGATGACGTGGGTTCCATGATCCAGAAGCTCCGAGGCATCCGGGCTCATCCGATGCACGGTGAGCCGGTTCTTGACTCCGATCCGGCTCTTGGCCCAGCCGTGGACCAGATACGCCGTGCCGTCTTCATCCCACAGGGGGCAGGGGTCAATGAGTCCGCGGCCGGCGTAGAGAAGATGAGGTGCGCTCCACGGTCCTTCGGCTTTGTCCGCACTGAGCACAAAGATCCCGTGATCCGGATCGGGGTAGAAGATCCAGAATTTACCGTTGTGGTGACGCAGCGCGGGAGCCCAAACGCCACTACCGTGCCGCACCAGCGAATAGTGCCCCAGCTGCGGGAGTTCAGGCAGTGCATGCCCGGCATGTTCCCAATCCACAAGGTTCCATGACCGCAAAACCGGGAGGCCGGGAACCCTGTTGAAGCTGGAGGCAATGAGGTAGTAAGTGCCATCAACCTGGATTGCGTCCGGATCCGGCCAGTCGCCGTTGAGTATGGGGTTGTTGTAGACGGGGATGCGGTGGCGATTTCCCATGGTTGTCATGATGTCCTGTCCGGAGTGCTGCTGAAGTGGTGGAGAAGAAGTTCGTCAACGTGATGGCTGCTGGTGATGTGGCCGTCGTGGATTACGGCGTGGAGGCTGAGCTGGAGCGGGTTGGCCCGGTCCACCGTGACCGGCTTGTCCCAGGCGACGGCGGGACCGGCCCCCACGTAGCCTTCCGTCCGGACAAACCAGGGATGCAGCTCCGCGAGGTTTTGGGCGAGGACGACGCTAACGTCCTTTCCCCCTTGCCGGATGCCCACCACGAGCCAGGGAGAAAGGGATCCATGGGCGGCCTCAGTACCAGCGCCTTCGGAACACAGGACCTTCGCCGGCGCGTCACCTGGCGGTAAGCGCCAGAAGATTCCGCCGTAGCCGGCGCCAACGCGCCCTTTAACGGCCGACGACGACACGGTCAGCCGTTCCAGCTCACCGGCTGGCCGGAGTACTGAGTCGAAGGAAAGGCTCCAAGTATCCGCGTGGGGGTGTGTTCGGCACCGGTAGCTCCGTTGCTCCAGAGCCAGCTCACGCCCGTTCCTGTCGAGCCAGGTGACCGCCCCCTCGCCCAGGCCGTCCTTATACAGCCAGCCCGACGGCACCTGTCGGCCGTGATTGGGAAGGACCTCCGGACCGCGACGGGTAAAAGTGGATCCGCCCCAGAAGTTGCTGCCGTTCACGTCCGAGAAGGCGAGCGAGAGGCCCACATGGTGCGGGTGGTCGGCAGGGCCGGCTTCCGTGAGGGGCACACCGGCCAAGGTCCGGAGGGGGTGAAGGTACGGCCGGGGAGACAGCATCGCTGCCAGGTCAACGCCATCGTTCACCTGCGCCACGGTTGCGCCGTGGATTTTGAAGCTTCCCATGAGACGTCCTTGTGATGGGTTGGCGGGTGTGTGGAGTTCAGCATAATCAAAACGGAAATAGTTCGGCAACTGTACGGGAAAGTTTCTTTAAAGATTTTTCCGCTTGAGCCTACTGATGTGTTGACAGTCACAAGCAATTGTTGCTAGAAATCGTTTACTCAGTTATTTTTCCCTTGATTTTGGTCTCCATGGGGCTTCGCACCTCGCCTCTCAGTCCACATCGTGCAGAAAGTTTCTGCAACGGATGCTCAAAATTCCTTGTACCTACGTCCCTGAGTGGGGCATCAGAAAGGCGTCATTCAATGAAGAAGACAGCAAGCACTCCTATACCGCGCAGGCTGGTCTTAGGAGGGGCAGCGGTGGCGGCAGGGCTGCTCCTCAGCGCCTGTGGAGGAGGCGCCAGCTCCTCCGGCAACAGCGGCAGCGGCAGCAACGTAGAACTGAACTTCGTCTTCTGGGGTGATGCCAACCGGGCCAAGATGACCGAAGCTGCCCTGCGGATCTTTGAGAAAAAGAACCCTGGCATCACAGTGAAAACTGAATACCAGGACAGCGCACCCTATGCGGACAAACTCGCTACCCGGTTTGCCGGCGGCAACCCGCCGGACGTTCTGGCCATGGCCAACCGTAGTCTCCTGGAGTACGCCCAGCGCGGCACCCTCGCCGACCTCAAATCATTCCCGGAGCTGAACTTGGACAAAGTTCCGGAAACCACGCTGAGCCGAGGCGAGGTTGACGGGAAGCTCTACGGCCTCGCCACAGGTGTAACAACCATCGGCGTTGTGATCAACAAGACCATCACGGACCAGGCCGGCGTCACCATCCCGGACGACAAAACGTGGAGCTGGGAGGATTATGCCAAGTTCGCCACGGAGGTTACCCAAAAGACCGGCGGGAAGGTCTACGGGGCGGGCTACGACGTCGCGACGGAAACCGGCCCTATCATTCTCGCCCGCCAACGAGGCGAGGATTTCTATACCAAGGACAACAAGCTCGGCGTCAGCGAAAAGACCATAGAGGACTGGTTCCAGTACAGCGTGGACCTCCGGAAGGCAGGCGGTTACCCGCCAGCGGGCTTCTTCGAGCAGATCGGAGGCTCCCCCGCACAGTCATACCTGGCGAAGGGCACCGTGGCTTCCCAAATCATCCCGATCAACAATTTCCGGGGCTACAACGAGGCCGTGGAGGGTGAAGTGGTCCTTCTGCGCGTGCCCGGAGAAACCACCGGCGAGCGCCGTGGCTACTCCGCGGATCCCACCATGCTGTGGTCAATCGCTGCCAAGTCCAAGCATCCCAAGGAAGCCGCAAAGCTGGTGGACTTCCTGACGAACGACGCCGAAGGTGCCGCCGAAGTCCTCACCCAGCGCGGTGTCCCCATCAACCCGGAGGTGGCGGATGCCATCACGCCCAAGCTGAACGCGGACGACAAGACGTTTGTGGACCTGATGGCAGCCATCCAGGAAGACGATCTGCCGCCCGCTTACGTGTATCCGAAAGGTGCCAGCGTTGTAGCCGACACCCTCAAGCAGCTCACCACTGAAGTGGAGTTCGGACGGGTCAGCCCCGCGGATGCTGCGAAGACCTTCATGGAGAAGAGCAATGCAGCAATCAATAAGTAGGCCCGCAGCTACTTCCGAGGGGGCGGTGGCGTTATGACAGTTCTGACCAAGCAGCCACCCGGAGCTCCGGCGCCAGCTGCGGCAGGCGGCAAACCGCGCATACGCCCGTCCCGGCGCAGGAAGCAGCGCTCTGGATATCTTTTCCTTCTCCCGTGGTTTCTGGGGATGTTGTTTACCGTCATTCCGTTCTTTGCCTCGCTGTACTTGGCCTTCACGGACTACAACCTCTTCACTGAGCCCAACTTTGTGGGACTGGCCAACTTCCAGGCCATGTTCGAGGACCCCCGGCTTATTCAGTCTCTGAAGGTCACTTTCATTTACACCTTCGTCTCGGTGCCTATCTCCCTGGCTGTTGCGCTGCTGGTCGCACTGGTGCTGAACCGGGGACTTCAGGGCTTGTCGATCTACCGTTCCGTCTACTACTTGCCTTCCCTGCTGGGTGGGAGCGTGGCAATCGTGATGCTGTGGCGTTACATCTTCGGCAACGACGGAATCGTCAACGGGTTCCTGGGCATGTTCGGGATCCAAGGGCCCGCCTGGGTCACTGATCCCCAGTTCTCCCTCAGCACCCTCATTGTGTTGAACGTTTGGACGTTCGGCTCCCCCATGGTGATCTTCCTTGCCGGCCTCCGGCAGGTCCCGGGGATGTATTACGAGGCTGCCTCGATTGATGGCGCATCCAAGTGGCGGCAGTTCCGCAGCATCACCCTGCCCCTGATCAGTCCCATCATCTTCTTCAACCTCATCATGCAGCTCATCGGTTCGTTCCAGACGTTCACGCAGGGTTATGTGATGAGTGGAGGTACAGGCGGCCCGGCGGATTCCACACTGTTCTACAACCTGTACCTGTACCAGAAGGGCTTCACCGAGTTCGAGATGGGGTATGCCTCGGCCATGGCCTGGCTGCTGTTGATGATCATCGCGATTTTCACGGCCATCAATTTCATCGCATCCAAGTTCTGGGTCTTCTACGACAATTAAGGCAACCCCATGGCACTCCTTGATTTACCTCTTAAGCGCAAGCTGGCCAAGCAGGATCAACCCGAAGACGCCCTGACGGGAACCCCGGTTTCCCGCTTTTCACGGCATCTGATCCTTTGCCTGGTGGGGCTGGTGATGCTCTACCCGCTAATGTGGCTGATCTCCAGTTCGATGAAGCCCAGCAACGATATTTTCCGGCAGCTGGGCCTATGGCCGAAAAACTGGGACTTTTCCAACTATGCCCAAGGCTGGACAGCATTGGACCAGCCGTTCCACGTGTATCTCATCAACTCCATGGTGGTGGTGATCTTCTCCATCATCGGCAACATCTTCTCCTGCGCGTTGGCTGCGTACGCCTTTGCCCGGATGGAGTTCACCGGCCGGAAACTGTTCTTTGCCCTCATGCTGGGAACGCTGATGCTGCCGGGCCACGTACTCCTGGTTCCGCAGTACATCATTTTCTCCCAGCTCGGCTGGCTGGACACCTACCTGCCGCTGATCGTCCCCAACTTCATGGCCACCAACGCCTTCTTCATCTTCCTCATGGTGCAATTCATGAAGTCACTGCCCAAGGAACTGGACGACGCCGCCCAGATTGACGGGTGCGGGCCGTTCCGTACGTTCATCCGCGTTATCTTGCCCCTCTGCGTTCCGGCCATGGCTACCACTGCTATCTTCACGTTCATTTCCACGTGGAACGAGTTCTTTGGTCCGCTGCTCTACATCCAGAACCAGGACCTCTACACCGTTCCCTTGGCTCTTCGCGCCTTCATGGACTCGGAGGGGCAAAGCATGTGGGGTCCAATGTTCGCCATGTCAGTGGTGTCCATTGCCCCCATCATCGGCTTCTTCATTGCAGGGCAGAAATACCTGATCAACGGCATTGCAACCACCGGTCTCAAGTAGCCACTGCCCAAGCAACACCGGCCTCAAGACAGACCACGCCCCGAACAAGATCATTCAGTCAAGACAAAGGAGTTTTGCATGCGCCTGCGACACTTACTCGGCGCGGCCACCGCCGTCGTCATTCTTGGAAGCCTTACCGCTGTGCCGGCAAGGGCAGAGCCAATCCACACCGACACAGGGTGGTCCGCACCGGCCGCCCTGTGGAAGCAGGGGCCCGATGGGTTCGCATCCCTGCCAGGCAACGGGCTGGAAGGGACCACGGGCGGCCAGGCGGGTCGGCATGTCAGTGCCTCGTCACTGGAGGACCTCAAAGCCTATGCCGCGGCCGAGGAGCCGCTGGTCATCTTCCTCAAAGGCACCATCACCGCCCAGGATTACGTCAAGATCCCCGTGACCTCGAACAAGAGTTTCATCGGTACCGGAGCCGGGGTGGAACTGGTCAATGCCGGCTTCAAACTCATCAACGTTTCCAACGTGATCTTCAGGAACTTCACTGTGCGCGATTCCTATATTCCGGGCGACTGGGACGGGAAGCGCCCGGACAACGACCGCGACGGCATCCAGCTTGATACCTCGCACCACGTCTGGGTGGACCACATGAAGTTTGAGCGCATGGGCGACGGCATGATCGATACCCGCAAGGACTCGGACTACTTGACGTACTCATGGAACGTCTTCGCGGACAACAACAAAGCACTGGGCGTCGGCTGGACCGCTAACGCCATAACCCGTATGACCATTCACCACAACTGGATCAGGAACACTACCCAGCGGAACTTCAGCCTGGACAACACCGCCGCCGCGCACGTTTACAACAACTACCTGCAGGACATCGGCCAGTACGGCATGATGGGCCGTAACGCAGCCAAGGTGGTTCTGGAGGATAACTACTTCACCGCTGTTGCCGATCCTGTGGTGGCCAAGGACCCCGCTACTGAAATCGTCAACCGTGGCAACATCTTCGATTCCACCCGTGGACGCAAGGATAACGTGGGCAGCGCCTTCGACCCCACGCAGTTCTACGCCTACTCCAAGGACAACGCCGCCACCGTGCCCGGCTTGGTCTCTTCCAGCGCCGGGCCGCGTGGCAGCCATGGAAACACAGCACCGAACACGACGGCGGAGGTCACGGTCGCGCTGGACGGCACCGGCGACTTCGCCAGCGTGCAGGCCGCCCTCGGCTCGATTCCGGTGGGCAACACCAAGCCCCGAACCATCACCATCAAACCCGGCTTCTACAGGGAAGCGGTGAACATCTGGGCTGATCGGCCCAACGTGACGCTGCGGGGAGCGACAGGTAACCCGGCCGACGTCGTGATTTCCTATGACACCCCGGCAAATGGCGCCAAATTTTTTGGCGGCACATGGGGCGCAGCCGGCAGTGCCACGCTCAACGTCCTGGCCGAACAAACCACCATCCGTAACCTCACAGTGGAGAATGCCTACGACGAAGCTGCGAATGGCGGGAGCCAGGCCCTCGCAGTACGCACCGTGGCGGACAAGGTACTTTTCGAGAACACCAGATTCCTGGGAAACCAGGACACCTACCTCGCAGACACCACGGGCCGCGACGCGACTGCCCGCACCTTTCTGAAGAACTGCTACATCGAGGGTGACGTGGACTTCCTCTACGGCCGTGGCACCGCGGTTTTTGACGGCTGCACCATCCACTCCCTGGACCGCGGCAGCGATACCAACAACGGTTACATCGTGGCGCCCAGCACCAAAAACTCCAACCCGTACGGCTTGCTGATCGTGAACAGCAACCTCACCTCCGACGCCGCCCCCGGAACGGTCAGCTTGGGACGCCCTTGGTTTGCCAGCAGCGACCCTGACGCTCACCCCATGGCTGTCATCCGCGATTCGAACCTGGGCAGTCACATCGCCGTGCAGGGCTGGTCGGACATGAGCGGACATGCGTGGACTGAAGGACGCTTCGCTGAGTACAACAACACTGGGCCCGGCGCGCACATCAACGAGTTCCACCCACAGCTCACTCCCCAGGAGGCCCCGAAGTTCACCAAGGAGACCTTCCTCGGTGACTGGACTCCGGCGGCGGGTGCTTGAGATGGCGGACGCACAAGAAATGAACATTCGACGCCGGACCCTCCTTTCCGCTGGACTCGCTGCCGGAACCTTGGCCTCCGCCGTCCTGCTCGGCCCTGCAAACCCAGCGGTTGCAGCAAAAGGTGCGCCATCCGGCGTCGACTCCAACGGATTCAGGGAAGCCGGGCTGCCAATTAGCCGCGGGCGCGCCGGCGCCTGGACGGAGACACCGGTGGGATTCGCCGGCGTCGCATCCCAGGGTCGCGCCGGCACCACAGGTGGGACCGGGGGCAGGCTGGTCCATGCCAGCACACCGGAGGAGCTCCGTGTGTTCGCGAAGAGCCCCGAACCGCTGGTAGTGATCCTGCACGGCGAGTTGGTGTTCGCGGAGTACGAGAAATTGACTGTGACCTCCAACAAGTCCTTACTCGGCGCAGGCGAAGGGGCCGCAGTAGTCAATGCGGGATTCAAACTGGTCAATGTCGCCAACGTCGTGTTCCGAAACTTCACGGTCCGGGACTCCTACATCCCCGGGGACTTCGTGGGGAAACGCCCTGACAATGACAGGGACGGAATCCAGATGGACACCAGCACTCACGTCTGGGTGGACCATTTGCACTTCACCCGGTTGGGCGACGGCCTGGTGGATATCCGGAAAGACTGCGACAACGTCACGCTGTCCTGGAACGTCTTTTCAGACCACAACAAGGCCCTCGGAGAGGGCTGGACCCAGAACGTAGTCACCCGGCTGACACTGCACCACAACTGGATCCGGAACACGCACCAGCGCAACGCCAGCCTGGACAACACGGCGGCATCGCATGTCTACAACAACTACCTGGAGAACATCTCCAGCTACGGCATGCTCGGGCGGAACGCTGCCCTGCTGCTGGTGGAAGGAAACTACTTCCGGGACGTTCGGAACCCGCTTCATCATCAAGGGCCCGGCGGTGCGCTGGTGGCCCGAAATAATTTATTCGAGAAGTGCACCGGGAACACCGGCCAGGAACGGGGCATAGCGTTCGACGTCCCCTACTCCTATGACCTGACGCCCACCAAGGCAGTTCCGGCGCTGGTGCGTGCTTTCGGTGGACCTTTGGGCGGGACGGAACCCGCGCTCCGGGAGGTCATCACCGTGGCACTCGACGGAACCGGTGATTTCGCCAGGAACCGCGCCGCCGTCGGTGCAATCCCTACGAATAATCCAACGGCTGTCACCGTGCTGCTGCAACCCGGCGTCTATCACGAGCCATCGGTCATTTGGGGTGACCGCCGGAACATCACCCTGGCCGGGGCAACGGGAAATGCAGGGGACGTGGTTCTGTCCAACAGCGAAGGTGTCACGCTTCTGGTGGCGGCGGACGGCTCGGTGCTGAGGGATCTCACCGTCACATCCGATGTCCCGCAGTCCGGCCATGTCCTCCTCATCACCGGAAGGGGCGTGACGCGCTCCAACGTAACAGTGCTCAACGGCACGGCAGGGTAAGGAGGAAGTCCGGATAAAAGGGAAGTCTGGACTTTAATACTAAGGAGACTTAGCATTTTTAGCGTGTAACGACAGCTAGCTGTTGGAGGCGGCGAGAAATGCGAGCGATGGTGTACCGCGGCCCTTACAAAATCAGGGTCGAAGAGAAAGATATCCCCCCGATTGAGCATCCCAATGACGCGATTGTCCGGGTGACCAGCGCGGCCATCTGCGGCTCAGACCTTCACCTGTATCACGGCATGATGCCGGACACCCGGGTGGGGATGACCTTCGGGCATGAATTCGTGGGAGAGGTCCACGAGGTCGGCTCATCGGTGGAAAACCTGAAAGTGGGCGACCGCGTCATGGTGCCCTTCAATATCTACTGCGGATCCTGCTACTTCTGCGCCCGCGGCCTGTATTCCAACTGCCACAACGTCAACCCGAACGCGACGGCGGTGGGCGGCATTTACGGTTACTCCCACACCGCCGGTGGTTACGACGGCGGCCAGGCGGAGTTTGTGCGCGTGCCGTTCGCCGACGTCGGACCCACCAAAATACCCGAGTGGATGGATCAGGAAGACGCGGTGATGCTCACCGATGCTCTCCCCACCGGCTACTTCGGGGCACAACTGGGCGACATAGAGCAGGGTGACACTGTGGTGGTTTTCGGGGCCGGGCCTGTGGGTCTCTACGCAGCGAAGTCGTCATGGTTGATGGGCGCGGGACGCGTGATCGTGATCGACCATCTTGAGTATCGGCTGAAGAAGGCCCGGGAGTTTGCCCATGCGGAAACGTACAACTTCACTGAATACGACGACATTGTGGTGGAGATGAAGAAGGCCACGGACCACCTCGGCGCGGACGTGGTGATTGACGCCGTCGGAGCTGAAGCCGACGGCAACCTGACCCAACACATCACGTCCTCCAAGTTCAAACTGCAGGGCGGCTCTCCTGTTGCCTTGAACTGGGGCATCGATTCCGTGCGCAAAGGCGGGACTGTATCGGTGGTGGGCGCTTACGGTCCGATGTTCAGCGCCGTGAAATTTGGCGACGCCATGAACAAGGGGTTGACGCTGCGGATGAACCAGTGCCCTGTGAAGCGACAATGGCCCCGGCTCTTTGAACACGTCCGGAACGGCTATCTGAAGCCCAGCGACATCATCACCCACCGGATTCCGCTGGAACACATCGCCGAGGGGTATCACATCTTCTCGGCCAAGCTGGATGACTGCATCAAGCCGATCGTGACCACCGCCGCCTAGACGGCCGGACCGGGCTTAAAGGGAGAAATATCATGCCGTACACAGCAGAAAGGCCGCAACCGCGGCCGACGCCCGAGGAGCTCCGGGCCAAGATCCCGGGCTGGGGCGTAGACCTGGACCCCAAGGACCGGCCGGCTTTCCCCCGCGAGCAGCGCGGAATTCCCACCGGAGCGCATTGGGACTTTCCGGAGCGCCAGGAGGAAAAGTGGCCCCGGGAACGCTCCATTGAGCACAAGTTCCTGACACCTGTTTTTGGAACGTCCACCCCACCAAAGGGTGTCTCAGGCGCCATACGGAAGTACGCCTACAAGTACAGCGAAGGTCGGGCCGCGCACTGGCTGCTCCTGATCGGAGCGGACCGAGTGGATGCGTGGGAGAACCACCTGCGATCGTTCGTCACGCTCCGCCCGGACAACCCGATCACCGAAAGCGGGGTGCTGAGTGAGTTCAAGAACCACGGCATGGCGTCGCGGTGGGGAAGGAAGCGGGCGGACACCAAGCACCAGTGGATGGACCCGATCATTGTTGCGGGTCCATGGCTCTTAACAGGTACCGGCGTGGTTCTGGCGCTCAAAGGCATCACCAAAGCAGTTCGAAAAGCCCGCCGCCGCTAACCCAACCAAGTAGCAGCAGAGGCCGGATTGAGCTTCCAACACGGCCTCTGCTGCTACCTAATGGTGGGTTACGCCTCGACGTCCGTGTTCACGATGTACACGTCGCAGGGAGCACCGTGCGCCACGCTGTTGGCGATGCTGCCCAGGACGCGGCCAAGGCCCTTCATGCGCTTGTTGCCTACAACGATCAGTGAGGCGCTGTTGGTCTCGGCGTAGTTGATGAGGGCGTTGGCCGGAGTTCCGCGGGCTGCGAAGTACTTGATGTTGCCGGCGGGGACGTCCAGCTCTTCGGAGACTTTGCGGGCCACGTATTCCGCGGAGTCGGCCGAGGAAACGGTGATGCGGTCGCTGCCGCTGCCGAATTCTTCGATGCGGTCATCGGAGAAGCCGCTGATCACGTGCAGTTCGGCGCCGAGTGCGGTGGCGAACTTCGCTGCTGCCACTGCTGCGCGTTTAGCCGTCTCGCTGCTGTCAACGCCGACCACAATAACTTCTGACATGAGTACTCCTGGTTGGTGGGGATTCACTAGGTGCTGCTGCAAGAAATCTACACTCGATCACCCTGCGCCGGGATGACCCTTTTGCACCGGGAGTGTTTACGTCCGGAATCGCTGGGTAGGGATAAATCATCGGAACGATTACCCGACCGAAAGGCAAGACCATGAGCGACGACCCATTTTCCCCGCAGACCGCCATCGTCACAGGATCGGATTCCGGCATCGGAAAGGCCACTGCGGTGGCGTTGGCCAAAGCGGGCATGGACGTAGGAATCACCTGGCACTCGGACCAGCAGGGCGCTGAGGAAACCGCGGAGGAAGTCCGCGGCCTGGGACGGAGAGCAGTGGTCCATCAACTGGACACTACGGATGTCCGGGGAACGGCTGCGGCCATCGACCAACTGGCTGAGGAACTTGGCGGTGTGGACGTCTTCGTCAATAACTCCGGAACCGGCGACGGCACCAAGTTCCTGGAGCTGGACTACGACACGTGGATGTCCACCTTGGATACCAACCTCAACGGCGCGTTTGTGGCAATGCAGACGGCGGCCAAGCGCATGGTCAAAGCCGGCCGCGGCGGGCGCATCATCGCGGTCACCAGCGTCCACGAGTTCCAGCCAAGGGTTGGGGCCTCCGCTTATGACGCGTCCAAGCATGGCCTGGGTGGCCTCATCAAAACCATGGCCCTGGAACTCGCTGAACACGGCATCACTGCCAACAACGTGGCGCCGGGTGAGATCGCCACCCCCATGACGGGCCAGGAAGACGAGGATCCCACGCAGAAGGAACGGCCGGGAGTTCCGCTGGGCCGACCCGGCGATGCCCGGGAAATCGCCGCCGTCATCGCTTTCCTGGCCTCCCCGGCTTCCAGCTATGTCAACGGCGCTTCGTGGCCGGTGGATGGCGGAATGCTGCAGATGGGACCGCAGGCAGGCTCGCACATTACCAGCAACGACTGGCGTGAAAGCTGAGCCACTGCAGCTCTGGCCGCACGGTGATCCGTGGGCTAGTCTGCATGGACGGCCTGCCTGACGGGCCTGATTTTCTTTTCCAGAGATTCGTAAGACGTTGATGAGGAGCACCATGTCTGGCCACACATATAGCGTTTCCGAAATTGTAGGAACTTCCACCGAAGGCGTTGACGACGCGATCAAGAACGGCATCGCAACGGCCTCCGAAACCCTGCGGAACCTGGACTGGTTTGAGGTCAAGGAAATCCGCGGCCACCTCGAGGACGGCGCAATTGCCGACTGGCAGGTCACCATCAAGCTCGGTTTCCGACTGGAGCGCTGAGATCACCCCAGTGCGCTGATCACCCCTTTGCCCACCCCGCGAGATGGCAGTTGATGACAGTTTCCGGAGCTTCGGATTGTCATTAAGTGCCATCTCGCCGGGCGGGTTCGGGTGCGTTGACGGGCTTGGCGCCCACGTCGCCAAAGTTCAGCAATGTCAAAGCGTCCGACGACGGCGAGCCGGCCTTCGCGGAATAGATCCGCAGCATCTGGTCGGGGTCGTCCGGGAGACTTAGAGTTTCAAAGTTCAGTTCCAGGTCGCCCACAATCGGGTGGTGCAGCCGGACCGTGCCCGCAGATCTGGACGCCACCCTATGGCCCGCCCACCACTGCCGGAAATGCTCGCTATGCACGGCGAGCTCTCCCACCAGTTGATTGGTTTGGGGATCATTGGGGTGCCGGCCCACGTCCATGCGCAGGGCACCCACAGCTTCAGCGGCCACGGTCTTCCAGTCCCTGAACAGCGCACCGGCCAAGGGGTCCAGGATGATCCAGCGTGTCAGGTTCCGCTCCGGGGCGGAAAGCGATGAGAAGTCGGTGAACAGTAAGTGGGCCATCCGGTTTCCGGCCAGCACGTCCGCACGCCGCCCCAACACCATGGCCGGAACATCACCTACGGCGTCCAGCAACTGCCGGAGTGCGGGCCTTACTTTTTGAACCGGGCCGGGGTTGCCGGCGGAACTTGCGCAGTGCTCCAACAGGTCCATCATGTGTGCCTGCTCCCCCGCGTCCAGGCGCAGCGCGCGGGCCACGGAGTCCAGGACCGCCTTGGACGGGTGGATGTTGCGGCCTTGCTCCAGGCGCGTGTAGTAGTCGGTGCTGACTCCGGAAAGCCGGGCAACCTCTTCGCGGCGGAGTCCGGGCACCCTGCGGGCACTGCTGGACTCTTGTGCTCCGGCGTCCTCGGGTGAGAGGCGGGCACGCATGACTTTGAGGAATTTACCGAACTCGGCGCTTTGACCCATTGGTCCATTCTGCCGTTCGCAGCGTGTGAAAGGCCACCATTGTGGGTAGGACTACCAGACCTAGGAAAAACAGGATCAGGTTGGATTGCTGACTCTGACGCCAAAAGTGAATAGGCTCGGTACAGAGCCTCCGAAAACGCTTTCTGGAGTGTCACCGCCATAACCACCCCGTCGAAGGAGACCGTCATGCCAGAGCTGACATTGAACAACGGCGTCACCATTCCCCAGCTTGGATTCGGTGTTTTCCAAGTACCTGCCGAGGAAACGCAGAAGGTAGTGGAAGACGCTTTGGAAGCCGGCTACCGCCACATCGACACCGCGGCTGCCTACCGTAACGAGGCTGGCGTCGGCGCAGCTGTGGCCGCCTCCGGTATTCCCCGGGAGGAACTTTTCATCACCACCAAGCTCCGCAACGGCGAGCAGGGCGAGGCTTACGACGCCTTCCAACGCAGCCGCGATGCCTTGGGCCTTGAGGTCATTGACCTGTACCTGATCCACTGGCCCGTCCCCTCACAGGGTCTCTACACGCAGGCATGGAAGGAGATGGAGAAGCTGTACCAGGACAAGCAGATACGGGCCATCGGCATTTCCAACTTCCTCTCCGAGCACGTGGACACACTACTCAAAGAGGCCGAGGTGGTTCCGGCCGTCAACCAGATCGAAGTCCACCCCACATACCAGCAGGGCGAGCTGGCCAACAAGTGCCGGGACCTCAGCATCGCCGTGGAGGCATACAGCCCGCTGGGCCAGGGCAAGGACCTGAACGCCGAGCAGGTGGCCCTGGTGGCCGCTGCCCACGGAACTTCTCCTGCACAGGTGATCCTGGCTTGGCACCTCGCCCAGGGGACCATCGTGATCCCCAAGTCCGCGGACTCCAAGAGGATGCGCGAGAACTTCGGCGCAGCGGACCTGACTCTCACCGAATCAGAGCTGGCAGCCATTACGGCACTGGAGGCGGGCGCCCGCATCGGCTCCGATCCCGCCGTCGCGGCTTTCACCCAGCTGTAGACCCCCGCGAACAAGACAAATAAAGGACCCAACACCATGCAGTACACCCATCTGGGCCGTTCCGGCCTGAAAGTTTCACGTCTCTGCCTGGGCACCATGAACTTCGGTCCGCAGACGGACGAAGCAACAGCCCACTCGATCATGGACTCAGCACTGGATTCGGGCATCAACTTCTTCGACACCGCCAATGTATACGGCGGTGTGGAACACCGCGGCTGGACGGAGGAAATCATCGGCCGCTGGTTCGCGAAGGGCGGCGAGCGCCGCGAACGCACTGTTCTTGCCACCAAGTTGTACGGCACCATGACGGACCGTCCCAACGAGTCCAAGTTATCGGCACTCAATATCCGCCGGGCACTGGATGCGAGCCTGAAGCGGCTGCAGACGGACTACATTGACATCTACCAGTTCCACCACATCGATCGGGATACGCCGTGGGATGAGATTTGGCAGGCAGTCGAGGTTGGCGTCCAGCAGGGGAAGATCCTCTACTCCGGCAGCAGCAACTTTGCCGGTTGGCACATTGCGCAAGCGCAGGAAGCCGCCCGGAGGCGGAACTACACGGGCCTTGTGAGCGAGCAGTCCATCTACAACCTGTTCCGGCGTGAAGTTGAGCTTGAAGTCATTCCGGCCGCGCAGAACTATGGCTTGGGCTTGATCCCTTGGTCTCCGCTTCAGGGTGGGTTGCTTGGCGGGGTGCTGAAGAAGGAAGAGCAGGGCGTTCGCCGCACTGAGGGCAGGGCGCTGGAGACCCTCAAAAAGCATGAGGAGCAGATCCGCCGGTACGAGGATTTTGCGGACGAACTGGGTCATGCACCGGGAGATGTAGCGCTGGCTTGGTTGCTTCATCAGCCGGCCGTGACGGCTCCGATCGTTGGTCCCCGAACCCAGGACCAGCTTGATGCGGCGATCCGCGCCCTGGACGTCGCGTTGGACGAGGACGCCCTCAAGCGGCTGGATGACATCTTCCCGGGCCACCGCACCGCGCCCGAGGATTACGCCTGGTGAGCACCCTCCCCCACAGCGTTCTCCCTGACCCCCTCGGGTTGGCGGCGGACACGGTCGCACCGCGAAACATCCTGTTCATCGGCGGGACGGGAGTCATCAGTTCGGCTGCGGCAGAACGCGCCGTCGCACTGGGCCACCGGCTGACCATTCTCAACAGGGGACGGTCAGCCGGCAGGCCGGTTCCCGCGGGTGCGGAGGTCCTCCACGCGGACGTCCGGGACGCTGCCGCCGTGCGTGAGGTACTTCAAGGAAGAGAGTTCGACGCCGTTGCGGACTTTATCTCTTACACCCCGGATCAGGCGCGGGCCGGCTTGGAATTGTTCCGCGGGCGGACGGGTCAGTACGTCTTCATCAGTTCAGCGTCGGCGTACCAGAAGCCGCCCACAACACTCCCTATCCGGGAATCGACACCGCTGAAGAACCCGTTCTGGCAGTACTCGCGGGACAAGATTGCCTGCGAGGAGTTGTTGTTCGAGGCTTACCGTGAGTTGGACTTCCCGTTGACCGTGATACGGCCTTCCCATACCTACGATCGGACCAAGATCGCGATGGTGGGCGGGTGGACGGACATTCACCGGATGCGGGCAGGAATGCCCATCATGGTGCATGGTGACGGGACCTCGTTGTGGACGCTGACTCACAGCCGGGACTTTGCCAAGGCCTTTGTCGCTCTTCTGGGCAGGCCTCAGGCTGTTGGTGAGAGCTACACCATCACCTCGGACGAGTTCCTGCCTTGGAACCAGATCTACCGGCTGTTCGCGCGGGCGGCCGGAGTGGACGAGCCGGAACTGTTCCACGTTTCTTCGAAGACCATCGCAGCCCACAGCCCTGAGCTCGGCCCCAACCTGCTGGGCGACCGCTCGCATTCCGTGGTGTTCGATAACTCCAAAATCAAGGCGCTCGTCCCTGATTACAGGGCCACGATTCCGTTCGCGGACGGTGCGCGGGAGATCGTGGCATGGCATGATCAGCATCCTGAGCTCCAGGTGGTTCACGAGGACTATATGGAGCTATGCGATCGGCTTTACGAAAGGAATGTGCGCGCATGACATTTGCCCCGCTCATTGAACTCAACGATGGCAACAAGATCCCACAACTGGGACTTGGTACCTGGCCGTTGAATGATGCCCAGGTTGCCGATGCCGTGGTGGAGGCGGTGTCGCATGGTTACCGGCACGTGGACACTGCAAAGAAGTACGGCAATGAGAAGGGCGTGGGCAACGGCATCCGTTCTTGCGGGGTGAATCGCGAGGAGCTCTTCATCACCACCAAACTGGACGGTGAATTCCAAGGCTCAGATAAGGCCGTTGCCGGACTGGAGGGCTGTTTGGAACGTTTGGGGCTGGAATACATTGACCTGCTGCTGATCCACTGGCCGCTCCCCCGCCGCGGTGAGTTTGTGTCCACGTGGAAGACCTTTGAGGAACTGCAGGCCTCGGGCAAGGCGCGCTCAATCGGGGTCTCCAATTTCAAACCTGCCCACCTGGACAAACTTTTCCGCGAAACGGACGTGGTGCCCGCGGTCAATCAGATCCAGGTCAGCCCGTCCATCCCGCGGCCTGCTGCCCGGGCTTTCAACGAGTCGCACGGCATCATCACTGAGTCCTACAGTCCGTTGGGTGCCAGCAGCGACCTCTTGAATGCTCCTGTACTGGAAGCTGTTGGCGGGAAGTACGGGAAAACGCCGGGGCAGATCGTGCTGCGTTGGCACGTTCAGCAGGGCTTGGTGGCCATACCCAAAACCGCGAATCCGCAACGCATGAAGGAGAATCTGGATATTTTCGATTTCGAACTGGACCACGACGACCTCACCAGACTGCAAACGCTCGACGCCGGTCCGGACGCCGGTGTGGACTCGGACGTACAGGGGCACTGACCATGGGAACACAGGAAACGGCAACACTGATGTGGGTTGGTTCTTACACGGCAGACAGGAACGGGAAGGGCGAGGGCATCGCGGCCCTCTCAGCCGGCGACGACGGCCAGCTGGCGTCCCGCGGCTTGGCGATCACCGCCAACTCACCGTCGTTCCTTGCACTGCACCCGACGCTCCCGGTGGTCTACGCCGTCGCCGAGGAAGGCAAAACCGTGCGGGCGTATCGCCGGACGGGCGACGCTGAGTTGGAGACCTTCGGTGATCCCTGGCCGGCCGGCGAAGCGACTTGCCACGTGGCGGCCGATCCTCAGGGACTCTTCATAGTGGCCACTTGTTGGGGCGACGGTCAGGTCATCCTTTACGAACTGGACGACGACGGCGCCATCACCTCGCGCACCAGTGCGGCAGCCGCCGTCGACCCCCACACTGCAACGTCCACGGACGAGCAGCGGCCCAGCCGCGCGCACTCCAGCCTCCTGCTGCCGGACGGCCGCGTCATGACCACGGACCTGGGGCACGACCTGGTGCGGGTGTGGCAGTACACGCCGGGTGAAGGCCTGCAGCCCGCTCATCAGGTGATCCTGCCGAAGGGTTCCGGGCCGCGGCACATGGCCCGCCATCACAGCGGAACTGTCTTTGTAGACACCGAATACTCGGTGGAAGTAGCAGCGGTTCGGATGGAACCGGACGGCACCTATGAGCTGGCAACCGTGGTTCCGGCGAGTGCCACCGGCGCTAACGACGGCGACGCCGGAGCGGAAATTGCGTTGTCGCCGGACGGCCGTTTCGCGTATGTGGGCGTACGCGGTTCCAACCGCATTTGTGTGCTGAAGGTGACCAACGGCGGGGCTGGGCTGGAGCCCGTGGCCGAGGTGCCGTGCGGCGGCGAGTGGCCGCGCCATCACCTGGTCCGCGAAGGCTGGCTGTACGTCGCCAACGAAGGCTCGGACGACGTCGTGAGCTTCAAACTGGACCCGGCAACCGGGCTTCCGGACGGTCCTGTGAGCCGGGTGGAGACAGGCTCACCCAGCATGCTGGTTTCCGCCGTCTAACTACCGCCGAGGTGGCATTTAATACGTATGATCCGCTCAGACATTGGTATCAGATGCCACCTCGGCGAGTCTTTTTAGGCGGTCCAGACCTCGACGTCGTCCGTTCCGCAGATCAGTCGGCGGCCCGTAGGTTCCAGGATTACCCAGAGCAGTTCCTGGTGCTTGGAAACGTCATCAACGCGGCCAGTGCCAGCGCCCCATGCGACGTCGTAGATCCACACCGGATCTCCTGCGCTCAGTTCGGTCCACTCCGCGGCCGGTACATGGCGGTAGTCGGCGGGCCGGTTCAGGATGGTGCTGGTCATGCCGACACTTCAGCGGCAGTGCGGCGCCGCCAGACGGTGGGCACACCCTCGTGGGCCGGCAGGACATGGCCTTCGGCGAAAACCTGGACGGCATCAGGATCGGTGTCCGGGCTCCACAGGCCCGACGCCGGGCAGTGGGAACCCGTAGGCATGACGCGGGTGGCTCGTTCGCGCAGGAGGGCGATGCTCTTCATCGTTGAAACTCATCCTTGGGTAGATCGGACTTGATGGATCAGGGCGCTGTGTGAAGCAGATCTCTTCAACCCTATTCAAGTCCTACCCGATTGGTTATGGACAGTTGCATAGCGTTCAACGATGTGGCTATGCAAGACAACAGTGGGCAAACCCAGGTAGGTAACAGCAAACGTCGTTCTGAAGTGTCAGAGCGACGTTTGCTGTTACTCAGAGGGGACTACTTGTAGCTCAGGCTCAGGAGCATGGACTTCAGCTGGGCGTACTGCGTGCTGCCCATCCAGGCCTTGGCTGCTTCCGGGGTAGCAAATGCAGGGTTTTTGTTGATATCAAACATCACGTAGGCGCTCATGATTCCGTTGGGAACGCGGACCTGGTTGGTCCCGGAGGAGCTGACTCCCGCCTGGAGCTGCGAGGTGGTTCGCACATCCATGATGTACGTCGGAGGACCTTCGACAGGTCCCGATCGGGGTGAGGGCATTCCCTCATAGGGGGGCCCGTCGTAGGGAATGTACTGCGCCTGGTCGGAAGAGAAACCGAATTCCACCAACTCACCCGAATTATCCCGAACACCGGGAACCACAGCCCTGTCGAGGATGGTTCGGTCTACAGTACCTGCCGTACCATCCGCGTAGTATCCATTGAACACGCGGGCTACCTCTGCCCCAGTCGCGTCGAAGACAGTCACAATGCGCGAGGCTTCTGCAGTCCCGGGCGGATCGAATGGCCCTTGTTCCGCCCGGATACTCCAGCCCACCGGATAGGTGAAGGACAAATGCCCGTCCGGGAAGGTGAACGTCTGTGACGTCGCCACCGGAACCGGCGGCTGCGTTGGAGCAAGTGTTGGCGCCACCGCCGGCACTGTAGGAACCACGGGCGGGGTGGTAACCGGTGCGGCCACTGTGGGCGTTGCCGTCGGGGTGACCGACGGCGTCGGAGTGGGCGTTGGAGTGACAGAAACGGTTGGCGTGGGAGTGGAGGTTGGGATTGTCACCGCGGGCATTGGATTGGAGCTGATCGTCTCGAAGCTCGAGGCAACGAGGATGCCTGCCGTGACAGCCGCAGCTCCCAACAACAATCCTCCGGCGACTTGTGCTTTGCGGCGCCTCCGCTGTTCCAGGGACGTCACTGCCGCGAGCGGGCGACTGTCGCTGAACACCGTGGTGCCGGACAGGATTTTGTGGAGCGCTTCTTCGCCGTTGGGTTCCGCCACTGGATCGATAGTGAGCGGGTCAATCGCTGATATCTGGTTCTTGATCGGATCCATGTCTTCAGACCCCCATCTTGTGTGTAGTCGATTCGGCCCCTGAAGGCAGATGTTTCCGGAATGCCGCACGGGCCCGGTGAAGGCGGACTTTGGCCGCCGATTCGCTGCATTGCAGCACCTTGGCAATATCAGCGGTCCCTAAACCGTCCCAGTACGCCATTTGAAGGATGTCGCGGTCCTTCTCCCGCAGACGTTCCATCGCATCCTGTACCGCCACGTTCTCGGAGTCGTCACCAAACCGCTGGACCGCCGTCGTCCGCAGCTTTTCCTGCAGCGCCAGGCGCCTGTCGCGGCTTCGGTACGCATTTCCCACCAGATTCCTTGCAACCGTCAGGAGGTACGGAAGGTCCGGGCGGGAATCGTCGGTCCATTTTTGCCAGACGATGCGGTAGACGTCGGCCGCGATCTCCTCAGCTACGTCCGCTGATTCAACACGTCTGCAGACGAACTTGAAAACGGATGGGTAGCTGTCTTTGTGAATGGCGATGAACGCCAATTCGCGCTCTGAAAGCACGATTGTTCCCCCTGATAATTAGAGCCCTGAACTGCAGGATACTTGTATAGTTTCCGGCCGGGCGGCCAGGGTTACACAGGGTGGGGAAGTTTCTTTACGGCACGCGATAGATTCGACGTAAAGACCCCGAGCGAAGGCGTGAAACAAACATGGTGGAAACAGGACCCGCTGCAGACTGGGCCCGCAAGCAGGTAGAGCTCAACCGGGTGCCGGTTGCGGTGCTGGGCATCGCGACGAGCCACGGCATTGAGGACATTGTGGCGTTCGGGTCCGACGCCGGCAGGCAGGCAGCCACGGATGACCACTTTGCGCTGTTCTCAGTTACCAAACCGATCAGCGCCCTCACGGTGATGCGGCAGGTTGAACGGGGGAAACTCTCCTTGGGAGCCTCGCTCGCTGACGCACTCCCGGGCTTTGGTGCCGGCCGCACAGACACCGTGACCCTTGAGCAGCTGCTCAGCCACCGCTCAGGGATCGCCGATCCAGCGCTCGACGACGGCACTCCCCTCCGTGAGGCCCTGACCTCGGCGGGGCAAGCCTTCTACGCCGGCTCCCTGGTCCAGTACTGCAACATTGCTTTTGAAGGTGCGGCGGCAATGGCCGAGTGGTCCGGCGGGGCTCCCTTCGAAGACCAGCTACTTGCCCTGGCAGCCGACACCGGGGCTCACGGCCTCACGTTCAACACGGAGTCCAACCCGCACACCGTCCACGGCACCGACGTCGCAGGCCTTGATGTCCAAGCCATGTATAAGAACAGGCACCCGGGTGCGGGGCTGTTCGGCACGGCCACGGACCTCCTCAACCTGGGTTCCGAGCTCCTGCGGAATTCCGGAAAAGCCGTCCGGCCCGCGACGCTTGCCGCCATGCGCCGCCCCCGGACCAACGGAGTTTCGCACATCACTACCCGACCCGAGCCGATCCGCCACACCGGGCTGGGATTCCAGATGCCGGCCAACGAGTCAGAGCTGTTCGCGCAGGGTATCTACGGGCACCCGGGCTGGTCCGGAACGGAGTGGTGGATGCTCCCGGAGCAGGACCGCTGCGTCGTGTTCCTCACCAACGTGCTGGATGCCCCGGAGTATGGCGTGGACACGAACCAACTCTTCAACGCAGTGGCGGTTTCCTAACCCAAGTAGGTAGCAGTTGAGCGCGTTTTGAGGCTTCTAAACGCGCTCAACTGCGACTCAGATGGGCTGAGCGGCCACGCCACGCTGATACGGCCCAGACGATCACGAACAGAGCCACCAGGATCAGGCCGGCGTCGCCGAGGTCGATGCTGCCCAGCCACAGGGTCAGTGGGTCCTCGAGTTCAAATGCGGAATTCACGAAGCTCCCCAGCGTGATCACGGCGATGAACAACGCCGAGACCGCCGAGATTCCGGTGATGACGGCGTTGAAGCCGAGTTTGCGCTTGGGGTTTTGGATGGCCGATCTGTACATCTTCATCATGGCCACGCCATTAACGGAATCGCACAGGGTCATGGCGGCGGTGAACGCAAGTGGCAACGCCATTAAGGCGAGCGGGGAAACACCGGCGAGTGACGCCGTCGTGGTGATGACCAGCAGCCCAATGGTGGTGGCGGTATCGAATCCAAGCCCGAACAGGAAACCGATCACGTAGATGTTCCGCGGCCGGTCCACCTTCCTTAGCGGTTTGGCGAGCAGCCGGGCAACAAAGCCTTTCGCTTCAAGGTCTTCCGGACGCACTTCCCCGCCGGCCCGCACGTTCCGGTAGGCGTGTGTGGCACGAACGAACGCCGAGCCGTTGAACAAGCCCATGGCCAGCAGGAACAGCCCGGACACTCCGCTGCCGATCAGGCCCAGGACCTTGTTGCCGGTGGTCCCATCCTCCATGAACTGCCCAATCAGCGTGGCACCCGCCACCACCAGCAGCCCGGCCAGAATCACCACGGAGCTGTGGCCCAAACTGAAGGCAAAGCCGACGCTCACAGGATCCTTGTGCTGTGCCACGAATTTGCGGGTGGAGTTATCGATCGCGGCGATGTGATCCCAGTCGTAACTGTGCTTAATTCCGGCCATGTAGGCGGTGATCACCAGCCCCAAGGCCAGCGGCTGCGCCCCACCGCTTGTCCCAACAAGCAACAGTACGACGGCGGCAAGGTGCAAAGCGGTCACGGCACCGAACGTGAACAGCAGCCGGGTCCGCAGGGACAACGATTCCCGGTCCCGGTACATGGTGGCGAACTCGGTCAGCGCAGTCATCAGTACTTCCTCAGGTTCAAGGGCGCCTGCCCATACCAACGTTCCCGCAGGACGCCGGTGCAGGCACCCAGCAAATTGTTGAGCTCCTCAGTGCTGTTGGACAACGATCGCAGCACAAGCCCCGGGCTCCCGGCAAGAGTCCCCGTTAAAGACACTCCGGTATAGGCGTTAAAGTCCTTGGCTATCTGGTCCAGCTCGTCAGCAAGACTCTGATCCACTCGCGGGTCCACCACCACCACCGATCCCAGGTGACTGAAGCCCTCCATGAACCCCATCCCGGTCACGTTGTTGGCAGGCGGTCGGATCAGAAGGTTGTCCAGCGCCAACAGTTTTGCGCCGTTGGTACCCTCTATCCAGATCTCGTTCCGCAGCCGCACCTCTAGGTACTTGAACACCGCGCCGTCCGGGGACCACCCCGGTGTGATCACCTCAGCCATGACGAGGCTCGACGTCGGGTGGAGCCTTATTCGGGAATTCTGCTGGTAGCTCGCCTCGCGGTACGCAATCAATTGGTCGGGCATCAGCTCCAACCGCGAGCCCTCCCCCAGTTTGATGGTCATCCGCTGCTCAGCAAACGACCCCGGAGTCCGATACACCTTGGTGGCCGACTGCGTGGTCAACAACAGATCCGCCCCCGCCTCAACCTCAACGTCTATAACAAACAGGTCAGCCCCGAGATACGCCCCGCCCGGATTTACCATGACATAACAAACCTGCCCGCTCGCATCCAAGTAGTGCGGCCTGAGCACCCTCAACGCGCCCTCGTGAAACTGCCGCGAACCAACAGACCGCCCCCCGCGCACACTAATGCCCAGCTCAAGCCGCCCCCGCACCTCCCCTTCCGAGGAAGCCAACGTGGAGTTGGGCATTGGCCCCGCTCCAGGGCCCCTTATCCCCGTCGAAGCGGTGACGGCCGTCCTCATTGCGCCAAGTCGAGCATTAGGACGTCGCGCCGGATCCAGTTGAGGACGGCATCCAAACCTTCGTCGGTTTTGAGGTTCGTGAAGCAGAACGGTTTGTTGCCGCGGAACTCCCTGGAATCCCTCTCCATGATGGCGAGGTCCGCTCCGACGTGAGGTGCGAGGTCGGTTTTGTTGATGATGAAGAGGTCGGATTTGATCATGCCTTGGCCGGCTTTGCGGGGGATTTTTTCGCCTTGGGCGACATCGATGATGTAGATGGAGAAGTCGACGAGTTCGGGGCTGAAGGTGGCAGAGAGGTTGTCTCCTCCGGATTCGACAAAGATGACTTGGAGGTCGGGGTGCCTGGTTTTGAGTTCTTCAATGGCCGCGGTGTTCATGGAGGTGTCTTCGCGGATGGCGGTGTGGGGGCAGCCGCCGGTTTCGACGCCGATGATGCGGTTTTCGGGGAGGATGCCGTTGGCGGCGAGGATTTTTGCGTCTTCGATCGTGTAGATGTCGTTGGTGATGGCGGCCATGGAGATGCTTCCGCTCATGTGCCGGGTGATGCGTTCCACGAGTTGGGTTTTGCCTGCTCCGACGGGTCCGCCGATGCCGATTTTGATGGGTTCTGTCATGTTTTCTGTCCTTTGCACTAGCTAGCTCATGAACATGCGGGCGCGTTGCCGTTCGTGCCGCATTTGTGAAATCTCGAGGCCTGGGCTGACGGCCCCGAAGTCGTCCCAGCACAGCTGTGCTACATCGTCGACGGCGGCAGCAACGGCGTCGTGTGCTTGCCGAAGTACCCGCTGCCCGGCATTCTGCCCGAGCGGAATGGCCCGCACGGCGTTCTGGGTCAGCGAAGTCAGGGTGGCGAATAGATACGCAGAGAGCGCCGCCTCAAAAGGAACGCCTAATGACCGCGCGATCACCCCAAAAGCCAAAGGCTGATGCCCCCCAGCCAACCCCGCACGAACAAGCCCCCGATAGGCCTCCAACTCCGCCGACGGAAACACTTCCCCGCCGATCTCCAACAACCGCCCACCCATTTTGAGTGAAGCCTCCCGAACCTCCCGAGCCAACAACTGCGCAGAAAGAACAGAGTCCAAAAACCCCAATTCCACCCCCTCGTAAAGAAAGCGAACGGCCAACCCATCCGAATAGGTCAGTTGCTGGGCAATGAAGGCATGAAGCCAACTGCCGAAAGACCCCTCATCACCCACAAGCTCACGCTCGATGTAGCTCTCAAACCCCAAAGAATGAGCAAACGCCCCCGTAGGCAACGCAGAGTCGGTCAACTGTTGAAGAGCAAGCTGATATTCGGCGCTCAAAGCGCACTGCCGGAGGTGAGGACTGCGCGTTGGTGCGGAGCTGGGAAGGGGGCCGCGGCGTGGCGGGCATCGCGGAGCGGGCACGGCCCCCTTCCCAGCGGAGCGCGAGCGCGCGCACCCAACCTGACGCGCAGCACAGCTTCAGTGCGAATGCCCGGCATGGCGGAATGGCACCGGCATGACCCGCTCTTGCCTGTCGTAGGGGACGCCGACGCTCTTCAGATAATCTTCGACCGTGTGGTCATACTGACAAACCATGACGTCGGCCCCGTATTCAGATGATGCGTCAAAGAATTGTGCCTGCAAATGCCGGTTGCCGAGCGAATGTGCCACGACCCCCATTTCGTGGATGGTTCGCGGCCCTATCACCAGGACGTCGGTGGGGAGCACGGAGATGATGATGACGTTGTGGTCGTCAACGGCCAGGATGTCGCCGTCGCGGAGGTCGCCGGTTCCGGTGGGGAGGCGGATGCCGAGTTCTTTGCCGTGGTCGGTGGTGACGCGTTGGATGCGTTTGACGAGCATTGCGCTGGGCAGGACTACTTTTTCCTTGTGGCGGCCGGCATAGTCGTTGGGTTGTTCGTGGAGGTTGCCCAGGATTTTTTCGATGATCACAGTGGCTCCTAGAAGAGGAAGTAGCGCTGGGCCATGGGCAGCACGTCGGAGGGCTGGGAGGTGACTTCAACGCCGTCGACCGTAACCTTGTAGCTTTCGGGGTCGACGGCGATGTCCGGGGTTTCGCCGTTGTATTTGAGGTCCGCTTTGGTGAGGTTGCGGATGCCGCTGACGGGTTTGATGATGCGTTCGAGGCCGAGTTCGGCGGGCACTCCGGCGTCGATGGCTGCTTTGGACAGGAACGTGATGGACGTTTGCTGCAGTGCTTTGCCGTACGTGGCGAACATGGGCCGCATGGTGCGTGGTTGCGGTGTGGGGATGGAAGCGTTGGCGTCTCCCATGAGGGCGTAGGCGATCTGGCCGCCTTTGATGACGAGCTCGGGTTTTACGCCGAAGAACGCGGGGTCCCAGAGCACGAGGTCCGCGAATTTGCCTTCCTCCACGGAGCCGATGACGTTGGCCATGCCTTGGGCTATGGCGGCGTTGATGGTGTATTTGGCGACGTAGCGTTTGAGCCGGAAATTGTCGGATTCTGCGGATCCGTGCGTGGCGCCGGAGGGATCGTGGAGGACACCGCGTTGCCGTTTCATGGCGTCGGCAACCTGCCAGGTGCGGGTGACTACTTCGCCCACGCGGCCCATGGCTTGGGAGTCGGAGGAGGTGATGGCGAAGATGCCGAGGTCGTGCAGGACGTCTTCGGCTGCGATGGTTTCGGCACGGATGCGCGAGTCTGCGAAGGCCACGTCTTCCGGGATGTCCGGGTTGAGATGGTGGCAGACCATGAGCATGTCCAGGTGCTCTTCGATGGTGTTCTTGGTGTAGGGCAGCGTGGGGTTGGTGGAGGCCGGAAGCACGTTGGGCAGCCCCGCGATCTTGATGATGTCCGGGGCGTGGCCACCGCCTGCGCCTTCGGTGTGGAAGGTGTGAATCACGCGCCCGTCGATCGCCCGAATGGTGTCTTCAACAAAGCCGCACTCGTTGAGGGTGTCGGTGTGAATGGCCACTTGGACGTCGTATTCGTCGGCAACCCGCAGGGACATGTCGATGGACGAGGTTGTGGAGCCCCAGTCCTCATGGACTTTGAGTCCGACGGCACCGGCGCGGATCTGCTCGGCGAGGGGCTCGACGGCGGATGCGTGGCCTTTCCCGAACAGGCCGATGTTAACGGGGAGCCCTTCGGCAGCCTGCAGCATCCGGGAGATGTGCCAGGCGCCGGGTGTGACGGTGGTGGCTTTGGTTCCTTCGGCCGGGCCCGTGCCGCCGCCCACCATGGTGGTGATGCCGTTGCACAGGGCCGCGGGGACCTGTTCCGGGGAGATGAAGTGGATGTGGGTATCGACGCCACCGGCGGTGAGAATTTTGCGTTCACCGGCAATGATTTCCGTGCTGGCGCCGATCACGATGTCCACGCCGTCGGTGATCTGCGGGTTGCCTGCCCTGCCGATCTTGAAGATGTGGCCATCCTTTAAGGCAATGTCAGCCTTGTAGATGCCACTGTAGTCGAGCACAATCGCGTTGGTGATCACGGTGTCCGGGATGTCTTCCGAACGAGTAAGTTGGCCGTTCTGGCCCATGCCGTCGCGGATCACTTTGCCGCCGCCGAACACCACTTCTTCGCCGTAGACCGTGTAGTCCTTCTCGATTTCGAGGAACAGCTCGGTGTCTGCCAGGCGGATGGCGTCACCGGTGGTGGGGCCGTACAGTTCGGAGTACTGCTTGCGGGGAATTTCGAAGCTCACTTGACGTCTCCTTCCGAAGCAGACCCGCTGAGGTGAGTGCCGCCGTCGAGCGTTCCATTGACAGCGTTACTGAGCCCGAAAACTTCACGCGCGCCGGCAATTTCGATCAACTGGACGGTTCTCCGGTCGCCTGGCTCGAAGCGCGCGGCCGTGCCGGCGGGGATGTCCAGGCGTCGGCCGTAGGCGGCTTCCCGGTCGAATTCCAAGGCACTGTTGGCCTCGGCAAAATGATAGTGCGAACCGATCTGCACGGGCCGGTCGCCGCGGTTCACCACCTCGACGGCGGTTGCCTCACGGCCGCTGTTGCACGCGATGGATCCGGGCTGGAGCCTGTATTCACCGGGGATCATGGGAGCTCCTAGCGGATGGGGTTGTGGACGGTGACGAGCTTGGTGCCGTCAGGGAAAGTGGCTTCGATCTGGACGTCGTGGATCATCTCCGGCACGCCTTCCATCACGTCTTCGCGGCGGAGCAGGGTGGTTCCGTAGCTCATGAGTTGGGCCACTGTCCTACCGTCGCGGGCACCTTCAATGAGCTCGTAACTGATGATCGCCACGGCTTCGGGGTAGTTCAGTTTGAGCCCCCGCCCTTGACGGCGCCGTGCGAGGTCGGCGGCCACCACGATCATGAGTTTCTCCTGCTCACGGGGCAAAAGATGCATGGTTACTCCTTGGACGCCGTGCACTTGGATAGATTGTGTTCAGCGTAAGGAGCGGAAGTTTCGGCTACGTTTCCAAATCGTCTCAGTCGGGGGTCGGTTTCTCAGGAATTGACCTCAACCATTGTTGAGGTTCTAGCATCAGTGAGGTGTGCGCCCGCAAAGCCGCCGTCCCTGACCAGCCCCATGAAAGTGCATTAATGACCCACCCCAAGCCCGTGCCATCCGAACCAGTCGGTGAACTTTTCAGGGCCGCATTTCGCGCTCATCCGGCAGGAGTCTCGATTATCACCGCAGTGGGGCCGGACGGAGCAGTAGGACTGACGGCGTCCTCGGTGGCATCGGTGGCAGTGGATCCACCCACGCTCGCGTTTTCTGTCACCAGCGGCCGCTCGGCTTCACACATCGCTGCCGCGCAAACAATCGTGGTCCACCTGGTCGGCGCTGACCAGCTGGATCTTGCGCGGACCTTCGCGGACCCATCAGCCCCGCGCTTCACGGACTCCATGGAGTGGGAGGTACTGCCCACGGGAGAGCCCCTGCTCAGGGATGCCGTCTGGGCGTTGCGGTGCGAAGTCGTCCACCGGGCACCGCTGGGCGGCTCTGTGTTGCTGGCAGCAAGGGTTCTGGAGGTCAGGTCTAATCCGGCCGGTTCGGCTCCGCTGGTCTACCACGATCGGGAGTTCCACACGCTGCTTGAAGGCGTGCCGGCGCTGAGCGGCCGGTAGAAGACTGCCGCTGCATGACCGCGGGCCTGTGTGCAGACGTCCCGCGCCTGTACTAGCTCGTTTGGGCCCGGACTGTCGATCGGGCCACTTCCCGGCCGAGGGGTATGGGATCCACGGGGCTGCCACGTAACAGGCTGGCAAGGGTTCCGTTGTAGATGAGCAAAATCGCAGCAGCCAGTTTGCCCGCTCCCGCGCCGACTATCTGACCGGAGAGGTGCAGGAGCCGATCGTTGAGCAGGGCAGTGTCTGCCTTGATGAGGTCGGCCGCGGAGTGACTTGGACTGTTGATTTCGACGGCGGCGGACAGGAAAGCACACCAACGGGCACTGTGCTGATTGTCGCGGTAGAGCGTCAGCGCGTCAAAAAGCGCCAACAACCGGTCCTCATCCGATTCCGCGGCGGCAATCGCCGCATCCCAATACACCTGCCATGTCTCCAGACGTCGTTCAAGACTTGCCCGAAGCAGCCCATCCTTGCTTCCAAACTTGGCGTAGAGGGTAGCAACGGAGACTTCGGCTCGGACCAGGACGTCATCAACCCCGGTATGAGTAATGCCGTTCAGGGAGAAAAGCTCGTCCGCTGCGTCCAGGAGCCGATCCCTTGCCGATCGTTTTCCGGATTGCGTTTCCATAGCCACAACTATAACGTCTGTTCTACTATAACAGTCGTTCTACATTGGAGGAGAGATGCGCCCTCACGTTGGATTCGTTGTGGCAGCCACAGCTCTTATTGCAGCCACCTATGGCCTCAGCCGTTTTGGTTTTGGTCTATTCGTGCCCGCGATAGAGCGTTCAATCAGTCTGGGTCCCGCAATGACTGGTGCCATCTCCAGCGCAAGCTTCTTCTCATACTGCATCGCCGCGGCATGTGCGTACCGTTTGGCCAGGGCGCCACGCGTAACCGTCCTGCTCGCCGGAGTGCTGGCAACTCTCGGTAGTATCGGCGTGGCCTTATCGGGTTCCGCACTGGTTCTTGCCGTATGCATTCTTGTCGCAGGTGCAGGCGCGGGATTTGCTTCGCCCGGTTTGGTCGCCTTGATCCAACGGAATCTAGACCCTGCAGCCGAGTCTCGGGCGCAGGCAGTAGTTAACTCAGGGACCGGGTTTGGGGTTATATGTGCCGGCCCCCTAGCGCTGGTCCTCGCCGACCAGTGGCGCGTCGCATGGTGGATTATTGCTGGCCTCAACGCGGCGGCAACCATTGCGGTACTCGGCAAAAGCAAACGAAGCCAACCAGAGTCGGCCTCAATAGAGCCAGGCACATTTCGTTTGAGTAACCTGTTGCCGCTGCGTTGGGCTGCTGCCGCTGCCCTGCTCGCCGGCGTGGCCAGCGCAGCGGTGTGGACCTTCAGTAAATCGATCGTCACCGCCGAAGGCCGGATTAGCGATGCCGAAGCGACCATTTTCTGGGTCTGCCTTGGTTCGGCCGGGATAGCAGGAGCATTCTCGGGCGACTTGGTCACGAGGCTCGGGTTGCGGACCAGCGGGACTACCACCGCAGCACTCATGGGGCTTTCCACGCTGCTTGTAGGGCTATGGCCTTCCAGCCTTGTTGCCGTCTATGCCGGCGGCGCCCTGTTCGGTGCCAGCTACGTTGCCTTCAGCGGTATCCTCATCGCCTGGGTCATTTCCGTGCTCCCCGAACATGCCGCAGCCGGTACCGCCGCCCTTTTCATCACCCTGGCCCTTGGACAAGCCACCGGATCACTGCTCATGGGTGTTCTCTTGGGGGCTACAAGTCCGGCGGCTGCGTTCGCCATAGCCGCTGGCATTGCTTTCTCCAGTTTCATCCCGCTGGCTAGTTGTTCCGGCCCCGGGCCGCAACGGTCCACTGCTCCACCACTTTCCCGGCACGAACAACGGTGACCTCATCCACCAGGTTCATCGTCAGGCATACATGGTTGGGGATGACTCGGAGCCGCGTACCCAAGGGCGGCAGTTCCGAGGATTCCGGCCACACAACAGTGGCGTGGTGCTCGGACAGCGCAGTCACCTTGGCTTCGGGGTACTCAGGAAGCCGTCCGTATCCGGTGGCCCAGTCCGGGCGGTCGCTGCCCAGGATCTTGCTGCCGGCGTCCACCACAACCCGGCGCACGTTCCCGCCGCGGGATTCGTGCCTGCTGACCACGGTGGCCGCGACCGTCAGCGCGATGTCATCCCACGTGCACCGCTCGAGTTCCAGTTGCTGGGCATCACCGAACACGTATACGCCGGGGCGCAGTTCGGTTGCCAAAGACTTACCGGAGAGCAGGGCCGTGGGCGTTGATCCCCCGCTGATGGTCTTCACGTCAAAACCCGCCTCGGTCAGCGCTGTCGCGGCCAGTCCCAGTGCCTCGTTCTCGTTGCTCGCTGCTCCAGTGGGCATTCCGGGCCTGTAGCTGTGCCCCGGGAACGTAAAGACTCCCGCCACCGTCAACCCGGCAGAGGCGGCAGCTCGCGCAACCTTCACCACCTCGTCCGGGAGAACGCCGCTGCGGTGATGGCCGCTGTCCACTTCAATCAGTACCTCAACGCTTCCGGCATCCGCGCCGAGTTGGCCGCCCATCGCCGTCGCACTTTCCACCGAATCCACACCGACGGCAAGGCGACACTGTGCTGCCAAGGCGCGAAGCCGTTCCGCGTGCGGCGCTTCAACCCAGAGCGGGTAGGCGATGAAGATGTCCCTCACGCCGTCCGCCGCGAAAACCTCGGCCTCGCCGATCGTAGCCACAGTGATGCCAACGGCTCCCGCGGCGAGTTGCTTGCGGGCAATTTCCAGCGTCTTGTGCGTCTTCACGTGCGGACGGAGCCCCAGCCCACGCCCGCGCATGCTCGCCGCCATCCGTCCGACGTTCCGGTCCAGGACATCGACGTCGATCATGACGGCAGGTGTGATAACTGCAGATGGGATCACGTTCATTCCTCAAATCCTATCGGCCGGGGCACTGACGCCCTACGGAGCTGACTGCCGGACTTTCATTGCGAACGCCGCCTTGGGTTGCTGGACCGAATGCACGGCATCTTTGCTTTCAATCCTCTCGATCAGGAGTTCGACAGCACGCTCCGCAATTTCCGCCCGCCCGGGCGCCACGGTAGTCAACGACGGCGACGCGAACCGCGACTCGTCAAGGTCATCGAACCCAGCCACCGCTATCTCTTCCGGCACCTTCCGGCCGCGGAGCAGGAGCTCGTGCAGCGCCCCCAACGCCAGGGCATCGTTGAGCCCAAAAACAGCGTCGAATTCCACGCCGCTGTCCAGCAACCTCGCGGTGGCGTCAGCACCGCCGTCGCGCCTCCAGCCGCACGGGACCACCAGCTCCGGGTCATGCTCCACACCAGCGGCAGCGAGCGCAGCCCGGTATCCGCGGAGACGGAGGCCGTTGCTGCCGGCTTCGTCGCCGTCGTGCGCGCCCAAAACGGCTATACGACGGCGGCCACCGGCCAGCAGGTGAGCGGTAACGGCCGCGGCAGCCTCCTGGTTTTGGATCAGGACCATGTCCAGGCGGGGGTCCTGCACGAATTCCCCCAAGAGGACCAGCGGTTTCTTGCCGGCAGCAGTGATGATCTGTTCGGCGTCCAGTGCCAGCGGGATGAAGAGGAGACCGTCGGTCAGGCTCCGGAACTGGCCCTGGAGCGCAGCTTTTTCATGCTCTGCCTCGTTGCCGGACTGTTCCACCAAAACACGGTAACCGCGAGCCCATGCGGCCTTCATAATGTCCGAGGCCAACTCGGCGTAGTACGGGATGGAGAGATCCGCCAGGACCAACCCGAGCATGCTGGTCTTCCCGGACCGGAGGCTGCGGGCCGTCAGGTTGGTTTCGTAGCCGAGCTCACTGATCGCGTCAAGGACGCGCTGCTTGGTGGCCGGCCGGATGAACTCGTAATCGTTGATGACGTTGGAGACCGTCTTCAAGGACACTCCCGCGGCGCGTGCGACATCGTTCATGGTGACCCCCATGCGGCGGCTCCTTCTTTTGGTTCACTTCGGCTCGGTATACATCGTTGCAGATGTGCCGGCTTAGGCAGGGTCCATCACGGCGGCGACAGCCTCGATTTCCACCAGCTGATGGTCGTATCCGAGGACTGTGACGCCCATGAGGGTGCTGGGTACATCGTGATCGCCAAAGGCCCCGCGTTTGGAAACTGGACTGTGTTGTCCACATTCCATCACGTCTGGCGGCTGGCCCTGTCTTGTTGATTGGCAACGGGGTAGTGTCAGACGTAGGAGATTTCGGGTGCTGACGGGACCGGGGTTGACATTCGGGTTTTGCGCGAATACGAGCGCACTGCCGCCCAGCCGGAGATGCGTGGACTCCGGCATTGCTGGAATTGAGGCCGCATGGCCCAGCACAACCAAGCTCCGACAGCTCCAGAACAATCCGAAGTGGACCTGACAGACTTCCTGCTGCGACTTCAGGATCTTTTGGTGGACAACGCGGATATTCGCGCGTTTCTTGAAGACTTCGCTTGCATGACCGCAACCAAGCTGACCAAGACCGGAAATACCATCGCGTGCGGCGTGACGGTCATCCGGCAGAAGAAACCGGTGGCCGTGGCGGAAAGCGATACCCTCGCCCGGAGGCTCGACGGAATTCAGAACAGTTTCGGCGATGGACCGTGCCTCGCGACCCTCCGGACCCGAAGCATCTCCCACGTGCCTGACGTTCAGACGGAACAACGCTGGCCGGAGTACATGAAAGCCGCCGCTGCAACCAATGTCGGCTCAATTTTGGCCCTCCCAATGGAACTGAACAGCACCGCTGAGGCCGTGGTGAACCTCTACTCCACGCGCCCGCACGGCTTCTCGCAAGACGACATCATGGCAGCGAAGCGGCTTACAGCCACGGGAGCCAAGGCGCTTCACCTCGCCGTGAAGATGGCGCAACTGCGGGACACCCGGGATAATCTCACGGCAGCGTTGGAGTCCCGCGCGACGATCGATACCGCCGTCGGTATCATCATGGCTCAGAACAGGTGCTGCCGTGACGAGGCCTTCCAAATCCTCGCCAGGGCATCGAGCCACCGGAACATCAAGCTCAGGACCGTGGCGGCGGGCATAATTGCGAAAGTGGCGGGGGACCAAAGGATCTCAGCGAACTTCGAGGAATGACTTTTTAGCTTCTTTCGCGCCCGACACACACCGCTCATTTTCCTGCAACGCGCCCGCAACATACATGCGGAAAGCTGGGTCTCATGGATGACGCATCCAGCGGAGGGGAGCAGAAATGAGCATTGCTAACAGGGATCTTTTCCAGGCGCTGAAGACCCAGGCCAGCTTGGCGCAGGCGTTCGGCACTCTGCCGGGCAGCCAGGAAGAGCCACACGCACTGAAGCCAGGCGAGTCCATCGAGGCATGGCACAACGGCCGCCTCTACCACCGGGGCACCGTAGTCAAAACAGTGGCGGGGACAGACCTCTTCTGGCTTCAGGACGAAACCGGCAGCCGACGTCTACTGGACATGGACTCCATGGAAATCGTTACCAGCGACGAGCCGGCTCCGGCACCCGCAACGCAGGCACCGGAGCCCACCCGGACAGCAACGGTCACACCAATCTCAGCGTATCCGCTCTTCACTGACGGCTCACAGGCGATCGCCTAGGAGTTCAGTTCCAGGCGGATCATGCTCCAGCTCACGGCCGGAAGTTCGGCGGTGAGGCGGCCGCCGTCGAGCTTCACGCTGACATTTTCGGACGGCAGGACCGACGTCGAATCGTCAGCCGTTGCCTGCCAGTACGGGTCTTTGTTCGTGTAGGTAACAGCTTCAATGACTTTGCTTGCGTTGAGGCTTCCGACGGCGGCATCCAGCGTCAGCGCGTCCGTCGCCGAGCGGTTCACGGCAAAGACCACGGCCTGGTTTGCTTCGGCGTCGAACGTTGCCACCGTTGAGAGCGAGGTGAAGCCCGACGTCGTCTTGGTCTCCAGCAGCGGGGACTCGACGGCGAGATTCAGCACGGTGCCTGAGGCGTGCTGTGAGGTGAGCGCGAAGGGGTGGAAAGTAGTCTGCTTCCAAGCCCGGCCGCCCGGTTCCGTCATGATCGGCGCAATGACGTTGACCAGCTGCGCGAGGCTCGCGGAGTGGACGCGGTCCGTGTTCCGCAGCAGCGTGATGAGGAGATCGCCCACCACCACGGCGTCCGCAACCGTGTAGCGGTCCTCAAGCAGCACGGGGGCCACGGGCCAATCGTCGCCGGTTGGTGCCTTGGATTCGTCGCGGGACATGTGCCACACGTTCCACTCGTCGAACGAGATATTGACCTGTTTTTCGGACTTATTGGCTGACTTCACGTGATCGATGTGTGACACCAGGTCCTTGATGAACGCTTCCATGCGGTGCCCCGCGGACAGGTGCTCCTGCAAGTCCCCGAAGTCCTCAAAGTACTGGTGCGCAGAAATCAGATCCACCAGCTCGTACGTCTCGTTGAGGACCACGCGCTCCCATTCGCCGAACGTGGGCATGGTAGGTCCGGAACTTCCACAAGCCACCAGTTCCAGGTCCGGATTGACCATGCGCATTGCCCGCGCGGTTTCGGCAGCGACCCGCGCGTACTCGTCGGCCTTCTTGTGGCCGATCTGCCAGAAGCCGTCCATCTCGTTCCCGAGGCACCACATCTTGATGTTATGAGGCTTGACGGCGCCATTCGCCTTGCGCTGTTCGGACAGAGCCGTTCCACCCTTGATGTTGGAGTACTCCAGCAGATCCAGAGCTTCCTGCGTGCCCCTGGTGCCCAGATTCACGGCCATCATTGGTTCAACACCGGCTTTCTCCGACCATTTGGCGAACTCGTCCACACCCACCAGGTTGGGATCGCTGGAGTGCCATGCGAGGTCGAGGCGGGTGGGGCGGCCTTCCTTTGGCCCGACTCCGTCTTCCCAGCGGTAGCCCGAAACGAAGTTGCCGCCCGGATACCGGACCGTGGAGACGCCCAATTCCTTGGTGAGTTCCAGGACGTCGGTGCGGAATCCGTCCTCATCGGCTTTGGGGTGCTCAGGCTCGAAGATGCCCGTGTACACACACCGGCCCAAGTGCTCAACGAACGCGCCGAAGGTCTTCCTCCGGACAGGGCCGATCACAAATGCGGGGTCAACGGTGATTTTGGCAGTGCGGTTCTCTGGGTTTCCCAAGGGGTGGGTCCTTTTCTGGTTTGCTTGGCTTTTGCGGGTTTCTACAACGTTATAGAAACCATGCTGACGGCGCTGAGGGGTGTGAGTCAAGAGATTTCTTGCGGTAGCCGGCAAGTCCCGCACGTGTTCGCTGGCCACGCCGTTGTGCGGCGGGAGATTCGAACGAGTGCAAGTTTCGGCGCCACGTAGGCTGAGTCCCATGTCATTGGGAGTTGTGAGAGCGGCCTACTCTGCACGTGCCGAGGAATACACCGCGCTCTTCGGGACCATCAGCAGCACCCACCCCGCCGACCAGCGGCTCGTTCTGTCATGGGCCCAGGGGCTGTCAGGGAAAGTCATCGACGCCGGCTGCGGACCCGGGCAGTGGACTGAGTTCCTGTGCTCCGCCGGGGTGGACGTCCAAGGCGTGGATCTGGTGCCGGAGTTCATTGAAACGGCAAGGCAGAACTACCCGGACATTGACTTCGCCGTCGGATCGCTTGGACGGTTGCCTACGCCGGATCAATCCCTGGCGGGGATCCTCGCCTGGTACTCACTGATTCATACTCCCCCGGCTGGGATCAGCCGGGTTTTGGGCGAGTTTGCGCGGTGCCTCCCACCCGGCGGCGGGCTCCTGCTCGGTTTCTTCGAAGGTCCCATCCTGGAAGCTTTCCCCCACGCAGTGACTCCCGCCTACTTCTGGCCTGTGGAGGAAATGTCGGCCCGGCTTCTGAAGGCAGGCTTCACGGTGGTAGGCACGTACGCTCGGGTCGACCCCGGAGCCCGCCCTCACGCAGCAATCGTTGCCCGCCGGGCGCAACTCTGACGCTCATACCCGCCCTTGTTCCTTGCCCTCAACGTAGTGCGGCGGGGGACGCGGATATGCCCGGGATCCAAGCGCGCAGGAACAAAAAAACAGGCCGGAGACGCAATGTCTCCGGCCTGTCTTGGAGGGTGGGCCCTGTGGGGATCGAACCCACGACCCACGGATTAAAAGTCCGATGCTCTACCAACTGAGCTAAAGGCCCCTCCAGCTGTTGAAACAGCCATGAATACTGTACCCCAAGGTCAAGGCCACTGTAGAACTCAAGGTGACGTGCGCCGTCGTCACCTTCTTTGGAAGAAAGTTCGACGGCGACGCGCGGCCGGCAGCGGCGTGTCGCGGCGAGTGCGGCGGCAAAGTGGGTGGTGGCCGTACGCCCCCAACAACGCCACCAGCCCGGGCAACCGTTACTCGACCCCACCAGAGCACAGGAGTACGGTGAACTCATGAGCGAACAGCCAGGATCACGTGCGTACGGCGGAGCAAACAGGCACCACAAGCCCAAGCCCTTCGCGCCCATCGATTTCGAACCGTTCGCAGGTGGCGCCGACCCCGCGCGGGTCTCGGAGGCAGCCCACCTCGCGGCCCAGGCGCTGGTAAGACGCGGCCGCGACAGCGATGACCCCACGGTCACCAGCCGCCTGGTGAAGCTGGCTGATGAACAGGGCCTCGAAGCCATCGCGGAGATGTGGGCAGAAAGTCCTGCACGTTCCCTGCCCGGCGCCCTCTGGAGGCTCTACGCACTCCGCGCCGCCACCATCCAGAATCCCGAACGGATCTCCGTCTACTTCAGGGCCGGTCGCGATACCGCGCAGGTTTCCAATGTGGTGGCAGGTGCAGCTGAGCCGCCGGGAGCCGACGAAATGAAGACCATGGCTGATGCCATCTTGTCCGGCGCTTTCGACGGCGAGTTCGACGTCGCGCTGGAACGTTCCGCCGCTTTCTGCCGCGTGGTGGCGCTCGGCCAGGTGACCCTTGCGGACGGCGCAGAGCACAGCAATGAAGGCCATGCCAGCAAGCTCACGCGCAATTCGCACCAGCTGGTTAAGACCGCGGAAGACCTTGAGCACGCAGCCAACGCGTGGCGCCTGGGAGAGCTCGACTAGCGGGCAAAAGGGCGAAACGTACCCACGTCGGGTCCGGCCTGTCAATGTTGACTTAGCCCGCCTGACGGTGAAAACTAAAACTGGTGTCGAACCGCGAAACCCCCGGGCTTCAACATATAGCCGCTTCGAGCGGCCTACCGCCGAGAGGCGTATCCGGTTCGGCACCATTTTTATGCCCAAACGCAGTTTGCCCGGGCCCGCACTGAAGCGGACCCGGGCAAACACGCTCACCACTACTTCAATGTGACCGTGGTGTCAGCTGTTTCCTTCTTGTCGTGATCGAGGTCGCCGTTGGCACCCTGAGGCGTCATGGTCACCTTGATTTCGGTTTCCTTCCCGGCGGTGTAGGCGAAGTTCTCCGCGATGTTGAAGGACTCACCGGGCTTCAGCACGAACGGGTCCTTCTCCTTCAGCTTGACGCCTGAGCTGGAAAGGCCGTGCTTCTTGTAGCCGTCGCTGCTGGAGTCCGACGGCATCCCGCCGAGGTACTTCCAGTCCGGGTACTTTGCGTTGGGAGTGATCAGCGAGTGGCTCAGGGGGATCTCGGCTGATGAGGTGTTGGTGACCACGTAGTTCAGGTACACCACGGGGTCACCCTTCTTGAGCAGGTTTTCCTTGGTCTCCTTGTCCACGAACATGCTGTCCTTGGACGCAACATCGGTTGCCACTTGGTAGATGTCCACGCTGAAGCTGTCGCCCATGATGGTGCCCAGCTTGTCCCCGGCCTCGGAGATCGGCAGAGCCCAGGCAGCGGCCTTGTACGAGCCGGACGAAGTGCCGGCGCCCTCTGACGAGGTGGTGGCCAAGGCGGACGCCGAGGCTGACGGTGAAGCGGGCGCTGACGCCGAGGAGGACGACGACGGCTCGGAACCACCCGGCGTCGGGCCCGCCGTTGCTCCGCCACAGGCGGTTAGGGCCAGCAGGCCGGCAGCGGCGATGCCGGAAATTTTCATGACATGGTTGAGTCGCATGGTTCCCCCATTGAGTGGATTTATTCGGTGCTTCTACAGTGTCGCACGGTTGCTGAGGCGCAGCGATGGGGAGAAGTGCCCGCCACACTCCCGGGCTTCGCGACCGCCACCACTGGACCGGTAAAGTTGGGACCGAAACGGGCTGCGTCAAGTCAAACTGCCCGTGCCCATCCGTCCCCGGCCCGGAAGCGAAATGAAGCTGCGCCTTTTTCCCCAGGAACCTGCCGGGCTCGTGCTGCTCGCGCAGATGGCCGGCGTCATTGTAGCCGCGACTGGAACGCTCTCCGAGATACTCGGAGCTCCGGCCAGTGAACACCAGCGCCTCGCTGAAGAGCTGCACGAGCACGAATCCAAATCCTTGGACCTGCATTTCGCGCTGCTGACGCATATGCGGACCAGCTTTGTGAACCCGCTCCCCCGCGAGGACATGTACACGCTTTCCCGCCACCTTAATGAGGCCATGGAGAAGCTCGACGCCGCCGGAGACCTCGTGGCGCTCTACAAACTGGATCGCCTCCCCAAACGCGCTGCAGACCAGTTGGAGATCATCAGCAGGCAGGCCGAGCTCACCGTGGACGCGATGCGGAAGCTCGAGGACCTGGACGAGCTCGAGGACTACTGGATCGAAATCCTTCGGCTGGCCAAGCGTGCAGAACGCTCACACCGGATTTGGGTTGCCGAGATGCTCAAGGACATGAAGTCCACGCAGTACGCAAGGCACCGGGACATCGCCAACCAGCTGGTTGAAGTTACCAAGGACATGCGGAAGGTCGCCACCCAGGTAGGCAGCATCATCGTCAAGGAATCATGACGTGACCATCGCCTTCCTGGTCCTCGTAGTTGCTTTGGCCTCCGGGTTCGCGTTCCTCAACGGTTTCCGCGATGTCTCCAACGCCGTCGCACTCTCAACGCGGACCCGCGCCCTCACGCCGTCCATTGCAGTGCTGCTCGCGGCCGTCTTCAACTTTGTCGGTGCCATGCTCAGTGGCACCTTCATCCTCGCCTTCACGCAGTCCTGGATCACCCTGCCCAGCGGGACCGGCGGCCTCACCATGCTGGCCTCCGCGCTCACCGCAGCCATCCTGTGGGGCATCTACGCGTGGTGGCGCGGCATCCCCTTGTCCTCCACAAACTCGCTGGTTGGCGGCCTGATCGGGGCCGGCACCGCGAGCGTCCTTGTGGGCGGAAATGCAGTGGACGGCATAGACAACGTCTTGCTCACCCAGGTGGCACTGCCGTTGGTGCTGTCCCCCGTGATCGCGTTAGTGGCTGCGTACCTGCTGGTGTGGCCGGTGACGTGGGCAGCGCGATACTCGCAACCCAATGTGGTGAACCGCCGGTTCCGCCGGGCACAGGCCGTCTCCGCTGCCGCGGTGGCGTTCGGTCACGGGCTCCAGGATGGTCAGCGCACTGCCGCCGTGATGGTGTTGGCCATGGTTGCTGCCGGGTTATCCGGCGGCAGCGACGTGCCGCTCTGGATCCTGCTGCTCACTGCCATCATGCTCACTGCCGGCACCATGTTCGGCGGCTGGCGGATCTCCCACACCCTTGGTTACAAACTCATTCGGGTGGATCCGCTGCGCGGTTTCGTGGCGCAAACCTTGACGTCCGTGATGTTGTTCATCGGCGCAATCGGTTTTCACCTGCCGCTCTCAACCACCCATACGCTGACAGCGTCGGTGCTGGGTGCGGGCGTGAACCAGCGGTTCCACACTGTTAACAGGCGCCTGGTCCGGAGAATTCTGTTGTTCTGGGTGGCCACTCCGCTGATCACGGCCGCGGTGGCGTTCGTTCTGGAGCTGGCGTTCTCGCCGCTCGCGGATTTGTAGACCCAAGTATGAAAAAACGACGGCGGCCGTACCCCCAAGGCGACGGCCGCCGTCGTTCTGTGCCGACTCCCCCTAGAAGCCGGAACCTGCAGAACCCTTATCCGAAGCGGCCGGAGACGTAGTCTTCCGTTGCCTTCTGGCCGGGGTTGTTGAAGATGCTGGTGGTGTCGGCGAACTCAATCAGCTTGCCGGGCTTGCCGGTGCCGGCGATGTTGAAGAACGCGGTCTTGTCGGACACACGCGCGGCCTGCTGCATGTTGTGGGTCACGATCACCACGGTGTACTGGTCCTTGAGCTCGTTGATGAGGTCCTCAACGGCCAGCGTGGAGATGGGGTCCAGGGCGGAGCAAGGCTCGTCCATGAGGATCACCTGGGGCTCCACGGCGATGGCGCGGGCGATGCAGAGGCGTTGCTGCTGGCCACCGGAAAGGCCGGAGCCGGGCTTGTCCAGGCGGTCCTTGACCTCGTTCCAGAGGTTTGCGCCCACCAGGGATTTCTCCACAAGAGCATCGGCTGCGCCCTTGGAGATCTTCTTGTTGTTCAGCTTCACGCCGGCCAGCACGTTGTCGCGGATGGACATGGTGGGGAACGGGTTGGGCCGCTGGAAGACCATGCCCACCTGGGTGCGGACGGTTACGGGGTCCACGCCGGGGCCGTACAAGTTGTCGCCGTCCAGGAGGACCTCGCCTTCAACGCGGGCGCCGGGAAGGACCTCGTGCATCCTGTTCAGTGTGCGCAGGAAGGTGGACTTGCCGCAGCCGGACGGGCCGATGAAGGCCGTGACGGACTTGGCCTGGATGTTGATGTTGACGTCCTCGACGGCCAGGAAGTTGCCGTAGTAGACATTCAGGTCTTTGACGTCGATGCGCTTGGACATGGTGTTCCTTTGTTCCTTGGGGTGTGGAAGTTTGAAGGTGTCGCCGCAATTAACCGGCGGCCGGCCCGGCTAGCGTCCCGTTTTGGGTGCGAACAGCCGGGCTATGAGGCGGGCTCCAAGGTTCAGGAGCATCACCAGGATGATCAGCACCAGCGCCGCGCCCCATGCACGCTGATCCGAAGGTTCAGGATTGGACGGCGAGGTGGGGTTGAGGATCTGCGTATAAATGAACGTGGGCAGCGAGGCCATCCAGCCGCCGAAAACGTTGTTGTTGATGGTGGTGGCGAAGCCTGCGGTCACCAGGATCGGCGCGGTTTCGCCGATGACCCGGGCGATCGCCAAGGTGACGCCGGACGCGATGCCGGAGATCGCCGTCGGAATAACCACCTTGGTGATGGTGCGCCATTTACGGACGCCCAGCGCGTAAGAGGCCTCGCGGAGCTCGTTGGGGACGATCTTGAGCATTTCCTCGCTGGAGCGAACAACAACAGGGATCATCAGGACTGAAAGCGCGACGGCGGCTACCGCACCGGTCTTGGTGCCGGGGCCCACAATGGCGAAGAAGAACGCTGCCGCGAAGAGGCCGGCCACGATCGACGGGATGCCGGTCATGACATCCACAAAGAACGTGATGGCGCGGGCCAGCGGGCGGTCGTTGCCGTATTCCACCAGGTAGATGGAGGTGAGGAGGCCAACGGGTACGGAGATGACCGTGGCGAGGAGCGTGATCTGAATGGTGCCCAGCAGTGCGTGGTAGATGCCGCCGAGGACCGGAGCGCCTTCCTCCACTGCCTTGTTGTCGAACGCGCCGGTGACGCCGTTCATGGAGGTGCCCAGGAAGCCGGGAGTGATGAGACCGGGGATGCCGTTGACCAGCACCGTGAAGATCACGGAGATCAGGGGTAGGAGTGCAATCAGGAACGAGCCCACCACCAAGCATGTGGCGAGCTTGTCCTTGGCCCTCCGCGAGCCTTCAACAGCCGCACTCCAGGACACCAGGCCCACAGCAAACAGGACGGCGAACACGATGCCCCACCCGAAGGCGTTGAAGCCGATGAGCGCCATGATGGCCGCGCCTACAATGAGCGCGATGGCCAGGACAATGTAGGGCGCGAACTTGGGCAGCTGGCCCTTGGTGAGCGCTGAGCGCTTGCGGACTACTGTGGCGGACATTTAGTTGGCTCCCGAGAATTCTTTGTGCCGGGTGATGATCCAGCGGGCGATCATGTTCACGCCCAAAGTGATGACGAACAACACCAGGCCGGCGGCGATCAACGTGTTGACCTTAATACCGCTGGCTTCGGGGAAGTTCAAGGCAATTTCCGCCGCGATCGTCTGGTTGCCGGACTGGATGAGGCTCGCAGTGAGAATGCCGGAGGAGAGGACCAGAGCAACGGCCATGGTCTCGCCGAGTGCCCGGCCGAGGCCCAGCATGATGGCACTGATAATGCCCGGGCGGCCGAAGGGCAGCACGGCCATTTTGATCATTTCCCAGCGGGTGGCTCCGAGTGCGAGCGCTGCTTCCTCGTGCAGCTTGGGGGTCTGCAGGAAGATTTCGCGGGACAGGGAGGTAATGATGGGCAGGACCATGACGGACAGGACGATGCCGGCGGTCAGGATGGTCTTGCCGGTGGCGGATGCCGGTCCTTCGAAGATGGGGATCCAGCCGAGGTAGGTGGCCAGCCAGTCGTAGGCAGGCGAGATTTCCTTGGCCAGGAAAGCCGCACCCCAGGCGCCGTAAACAACGGAGGGGATGGCTGCGAGAAGGTCCACCACATAACCCAGGCCGGCAGCGAGGCGGCGGGGAGCGTAGTGCGAGATGAACAGTGCAACGCCGATTGCCACGGGGGTGGCGATGACGAGGGCGATCACGGCGGCAATCAGGGTGCCCACCACGATGGGAGCGATGTAGGCGAAGAAGCCGTTGCCGCCCTGGATGTCCTCAGCCGGGGCGGTGAGTGCAGGGATCGCCTGCACCACAAGGAACAGCGCGACTCCGAAGAGGACTGCGAGAATCAGGCACCCTGCGGCCATGGCGGCCCCGGAGAAAACCTTGTCCCCGGCGCGTCCTGCGCCTTGAGAGGTGGTCAGGGAGTTGGTGGTCACTTCACGATCCTTCAGTCTGGAGTGAACTGGTCTTACATGGCTAAGTTCCCTGCCCCGCTCCAGCGGCACTGTGGCCACCGGGCGCGGGACAGGGAACTTCAGTGTTCAGCCGGGTTCAGGAAACCTTAGGCCTTGGCCTTGATGGTTTCTATAGCGGCCTTGGCCTTGTCCTGCAGCGTCTTGGAGAGCGGTGCGGACTTCGCGGCGTCGGCTGCGGTCTTCTGCCCATCGTCGGAAACGACGTAGGTTTCGAAGCCCTTGACCAGGTCAGCAACTTCCTTGGTCTCGTAGGTGGTGCAGACAACGTGGTACGAGACGAGGACTACGGGGTAGGCGCCCGATGCGGTGGTCTTGCGGTCCAGCTTGATGGCTACATCGTTGGCGGCGCGTCCGTCAACGGGCTTGCCGGCTTCAACGGCCTTGGCTGCGGCTTCTGCGGAGATCTTGACGAACTCGTCGCCCACCTTGATGGAGGCGGTGCCCAGCTTGCCGGAAACGGCGGAGTCATCAGCGTAGGTCACGGCGCCGGGGGTGTCGGTGACGGTCTTGACCACACCGGAGGTGCCCTTGGCGTTCTCGCCGGCCAGGGTTGCGGGCCAGATGCCGGCAGACTTGTCCGTCCACACCTCGGGTGCAGCAGCTGCGAGGTAGTCGGTGAAGTTGGTGGTGGTGCCGGAGTCGTCGGAGCGGTTCACCGGGGTGACCTTGAGGTCCGGGAGGGTGACGCCTTCGTTGAGGGCGGCGATTGCGGGATCGTTCCAGTTGGCGATTTCACCGCGGAAGATCTTGGCGACGGTCACGGCGTCGAGCTTCAGGTCGGTGACGCCGGGAACGTTGAAGGCTACTGCGATCGGGGAGATGTACACCGGGATGTTGATGGCGCCGTCGGGGCCGCACTTGGCCTTGGAGCTCTCGAGCTCTTCGTCCTTCAGGTAGGCGTCGGAGCCGGCGAACTGTGCCGAGCCGTCGATGATGGCCTTGCGGCCTGCGCCGGAACCGTCCGGGGAGTACTGGACGGTTGCGCCGGAGTTCGCAGCGGAGAAGCCGGCCTTCCAGGCGTCCATGGCTGCGCCGGTAGAAGAGGCGCCGATTCCGGTCAGCGTACCGGTGACCTTGGGGCCGGAGGCTGCCGACTGGGTGCCGCCAGTGGTGCCCGTTGCGTTGTCTGAACCGCAAGCAGTGAGCGCGAGAGCGCCGGCTGCGATGACCGCGATTGCCGCGTTGCGGCCGAAGTGAGTTGCCTTCACTTGGATGTGCCCCTTCCAGGGATTCTTCGATGCGGGCCGAACGGAGATTTCGGCGTGCGCGAGCTGTGGACCAATTTGTTCCTTTACTGAAGGTAAGGAGTGCAGGTAACGGGATCTGCGGTGCAAGGTGAACGGAAGATGAACGACGGCGGACCATTGGGTTATGTGGCGCGTGCCACCTTGAGGGGTAGCTGGCTTGAGGTAGTTGGGAGGTGTTGGGCAAATAGACTGGAAGGCATGGCTGCCGTAAAGGGATTTTCTGCAAGCAAGAGGTTCCTGCGCGCCAGAGTCCGGACGGGCCTGGTCCGCAGCCGGAATTCGTTGACCCCGGCTATTCAGATGACCGTGTGCGCCGTGGGTGCCTACGCGTTCGCTGAATATGTGCTGGGCCATCAGGGGCCGCTGTTCGCGGCTACTTCGTCCTTGATTGCCCTGGGCTTCTCCCGTGATCCGCGCCTGCGTCGCGTTATAGAGGTGGGACTTGGCTGCACCTTGGGAATCGTTGTTGGTGACCTGCTGCTCCATTGGCTGGGGGCGGGAATTTGGCAGGCCGCCGTCGTGCTTCTTTTCTCCATCCTGCTGGCCAGGTTCCTGGACAGCGGCACGATCTTCACCACTCAACTGGGGTTGCAGTCGTTGCTGGTGGTGCTGCTTCCGGCTCCGGCCGGCGGGCCGTTCACACGCAGCCTTGATGCCGTGGTTGGTGGTGTGTTCGCACTGCTGGTGACCATTTTGGTGCCGAAGGATCCGCGGCGTGAACCGCGGAAGGATGTGCAGAAGATCCTTCATGAGCTCGCGGAAGTGCTGCGTGAGTGCGCCAAAGCCATGATTGACAGCGACTCCACCACGGCTTGGCACGCTCTGATCCGTGGCCGCAATTGCCAGCCTTTGGTGGATCGGATGCGGCAGACTTTGCGGGCTTCCGGTGAAGTTGCCACCCTGGCGCCGGCACATCGCAGGCATCGGGACGAGCTCGCCGGCTTGGAGCATTCGCTGGAATACATCGATCTTGCGCTCCGTAACAGCCGGGTGTTTGCGCGGCGGCTCACCAGCGCGATCAACCATGCTGCGTTGTCCGACGAAGCGATCGACAGCATCTCCGAAGTCCTGCAGGAAACCGCCGATGCAATCGACGAGATGACCATTGGATTGTCCGAGCAGAGCGAAGGAACTCGACGGGTTCACTTGCGGCGTGCCCGTAACGAACTTTCCGACATCGCTGCGCGCCTGCACCCCAAGATGCTGGACGTGCAACGGCTCGAGGGCGAAACCGTGGTCATGCTGTTCCGGCCGCTCATGGTGGACCTGCTGGAAGCGAGCGGAATGGAACCGGAGGAGGCCCGCGCGGTGCTCCCGGCGCTGTAGCGGCTAATACTGTCGGTCCCCGCCACTACGCTTGAACCCATGGCTTCCAAGACGTCCCGCGCATCCAAAACACCCGCCTACAAGTGTGCCGAATGCGGCTGGACCGCCATCAAGTGGGTGGGCCGGTGCGGTGAATGCCAGGCGTGGGGAACCGTTGAGGAGTATGGCGCCACGGTAGCGCGTACGACGGCGGCGGCGGCAACCGTTTTGGAGCCGGCCCGCCGTATCGCTGAGGTGGATGGGACCACGGCGGCATTCCTGCCCACTGGCGTGGACGAACTCGACCGCGTCCTCGGAGGAGGTCTCGTCCCAGGTGCCGTCATCCTGCTGGCTGGGGAACCCGGCGTCGGGAAGTCCACGCTCCTGTTGGATGTTGCCGCGAAGTTCGCGCGCACCGGGCAGGACGTCCTGTACATCACAGGCGAGGAGTCTGCGGCACAGGTGAAGCTGCGCGCCGAGCGAATCGACGCCGTCGCCCATACTCTTTATCTGTCCGCCGAAACCGACTTGGGGCAGGCCCTGGGCCAAGTGGAGAAGCTTGAGCCCAAACTGCTGATTGTGGACTCCGTGCAGACCCTGAGCAGTGCCGACGTCGAAGGCAGTGCCGGCGGGGTGTCCCAAGTGCGTGAGGTTGCCGCCTCCATCATCTCTGCGGCCAAGCGGCGCAACATGACCACGCTGCTGGTGGGCCACGTGACCAAGGAAGGCACCATCGCAGGGCCTCGCCTGCTGGAACACCTGGTGGATGTTGTGTGCCAGTTCGAAGGCGAGCGCCACTCCCGTCTGCGCCTGCTAAGGGCTGTGAAAAACCGCTATGGTGCCACGGACGACGTCGGGTGCTTTGACCTCAATGAGACCGGCATCGAGGGGTTGGCTGATCCTAGCGGGTTGTTCGTTTCACGGACCCGTGAGCCTGTTTCGGGCACCTGCATCACGGTGACCATGGAGGGTCGCAGGCCGCTGCTGGCCGAGGTTCAGTCCCTTCTCGCTGAGAGCGCTAATTCCCAGCCCCGCCGTGCCACCAGCGGGTTGGAAAGCTCGAGGGTTGCCATGCTGCTGGCAGTGCTGCAGCAGCGTGCCGGCTGCATGCTTCACAAGGACGACTCCTACGTGGCAACCGTGGGCGGCGTGAAGCTGACGGAACCGGCCACGGACCTGGCAGTGGCGCTGGCCGTAGCGTCGGCGAAGTCCCGGAAGGCACTCCCCCAACGGCTCATCGCGTTCGGCGAGGTGGGCCTGGCTGGCGAAGTACGTCCGGTCCCGGGGATCAACCAGCGCATCCAGGAAGCCCACCGTCTCGGCTTCACGCACGCCATTGTTCCGGCAAGTCCGGCAGGCGCGGGCGTCATCCCGGACGGCTTCTCGGTCCGCGAAGTAGGCCACCTGGCAGAGGCACTGGAACTGCTGATCACTTAACCCTTACGGGGTGTCGAAGGCCTGCTCAGGTGCAGGTTGGGCAAGATTGGCCCATGACCAAACGGAATGTGCTTATCGGGGGACGCTTTTTCTTTGGCCTCTTGACCTTGGTGGCGGTGGGAACGCAGCTGACAGTTCATCTGGGCCTGGGCTATGACCTGTGGAACTTCTTTAGCTACTTCACCAACCTGTCCAATATCTTCGCCGCGTTGGTGCTTCTTATCAGCGGCTACAGGGTGCTGATCCGGAAGCGTCCCAGCGAGATCGATGACGTCACTCGAGGCACTGCCACCATTGCCATGGCCGTGGTGGGGCTGGTGTTTGGCGCGCTGCTGGCCGGCGAGGACCTTGGTTCGCTGCTCCCGTGGGTCAACTTTGTGGTTCACTACTTGATCCCCGTGGCGATGGTGGCTGACTGGCTGTTCCAACCGCCCAGGGCCGCCCTGCGTTCCAAGCACATTTGGTATTGGTTGCTCTACCCCGTTGGCTACCTGGTCTACAGCCTCATCCGGGGTGCATTCGTCAACTGGTACCCGTACTGGTTCATTGACCCCGCCCGGGCAGGTGGCTGGGGCGGTGTGGTGGTGTTTGCCGTGGCCATTTCCGTGGGCTTCCTGCTGGTGAGCCTGGCCATGCTTTGGCTGGGGAACAAGTTGAAGCGGCAGGTGGATTACTAGGCACTTGTCCTTGACGCCTCCCTGGCGCGGGTGAATTAACTACAGCAACTGGCCATATCCCCCGCGTTAGCTGACATGCTTCCGCAAAGTGCACTTGTGGGCCACGCCGGGAAATGCACCTTCAAGGCAGCACCGAACATAACGAAATGACCCACTTTGGGGCTTGCTGGTGCGGTTAACGGTGTCCGGAAGCCCTATCATTGTGCTTGTCGTCATGTGGGCATTTTCCGTAGTGCGCACTGACGCCGGATTCAGCTTGTCTGTGAGCCATGGCTTGCACCTTCGAAGGGAAACCCTATGGCCCGGAGCCCGGAAGAGTCGCTCAAGGCGACCCTTGCCAGAGTCGCACCCGGAACTCCTTTGCGTGACGGCCTGGAACGCATTCTCCGTGGCCGCACCGGTGCCTTGATTGTGCTGGGGTACGACCGCACCATCGACTCCATCTGTTCCGGTGGGTTCGACATCGGTATCGACTTCTCGCCAACGCGTCTCCGTGAACTGGCCAAGATGGACGGCGCCATCATCTGTGACAAGGATGCCAGCAACATCGTGCGTGCTGCCGTCCAGCTTGTGCCCGATTCAAGCATTGAGACCCAGGAATCAGGCACGAGGCACCGCACCGCAGAGCGCGTGGCTATCCAGACAGGCGTCCCGGTTATTTCCGTCAGCCAGTCCATGCAGATCATCGCGCTTTATGTGAACGGCTTGCGCCACGTCCTGGAGGGCTCCGAGAAGGTTCTGGCCCGCGCCAACCAGGCCTTGGCAACTTTGGAACGGTACAGCGCCAGACTGGACCAGGTCACCAGTTCCCTTTCCGCCCTTGAGATCGAGGCTCTGGTGACGGTCAGGGATGTTGCCGTGACCCTGCAGCGCCAGGAAATGGTTCGCCGCATTTCCGAGGAGATCGCCCAGTATGTGCTGGAACTCGGTGAAGACGGCCGCCTGCTCTCACTCCAGGTGGAGGAACTCACCATGGGTCGCGGACCGGGCAGCGATGTCATCATCCGCGACTACTCCGATCCGGACGCGACGCCCGAGGAAATCGAGGAAGCCGTCCAAGCACTCCTCAACCTGGGCCCCACGGAACTGATTGACCTCAGCCGTATCGCCCACATCATCGGCTTCGCCGGCGGGGTGGAGCAGCTGGACGCTGTGGTGCAGCCGCGCGGATATCGCCTGCTTTCCGGCCTCAAGTCCGTTCCCAAGGCAGTGGCCGACCGCTTGGTGGACTACTTCGGTGGGCTTCAGAACCTCATGGCTGCCACTATTGATGACCTCATGACCGTGGACGGGATCGGCGATCAGCGAGCCCGCACAGTCCGCGAAGGCTTGAGCCGCATGGCCGAGGCAAGCCTGCTGGACCGTTTCCTCTAAAGCCGACCACCGTCGTCGGGCTCTAAATCAGACGAAACTAGTTCAGCTGGAAGGCAACCTTGGGGCTCGCCTTGTTCCCGAGGCGCGCTTCGAACGTGTAGTAGGCCCCACCCGCGCCTGGCATGGCGGCGATGCTCGCACAGCCTTCCAGCGTCCGGTTGCGCTGCCACGGAAAGTTTGCGGTCTCGCTCTTGCCGGGCTGGATGGTCTTGATGAGATCCTCGCCGCCTGTCTGGCAGTCCTTTGAGGAGAAGATGCGGTCCGAGCCGCTCATCAGCAGGTACTCCATTTGGGAGGTGCCCACGTTGACCTCACAGGGGGCTGTGCCGCCATTGGTGATGGTCATGGTCAGGAGCGGCTTTTCCTCCGGACCGTAGGCGGGCTTATCGGTCTTGGCGGCTACGGTCATCAGGTTGAAGTCGCACACGGGTGTAGGCGAGGCCGACGGCGATGCCTCGGCTGTCCCGCTGGGCGCACTCCCCTGCGACGGCGCCGATGAAGCCCCGGGCGTGCTGACGGCCTGAGGCTCCGGGCTTCCGGCCAATGCCCCGGTGAGGGCCACCACACCGCCGATCGCCAGTGCGATGACCAACAGCAGGGCACCAAAAACCACCTGCCGACGACGGCGGTACACGGCAGGGCTCGGCCGTCGCTTTTTGCTCGGGGCAGCACCCTTCGCCGGCGCTGATGTGCGCGCGGTCGAATCCTGCTTACCCTTGTTGGCCATGGTTCTAGGCTAGGCGCGCAGCCGCATGGGCACCTAACCTCCACGCCGCAGGGGCCCAATCCCGGCCTGTGTGACGTCGGCCATGGGTTCTACATATCGAGTGAGACCACGCTCAAGTAGAAGTGCCATGCCCGTCCGGACACACGGGGGCTAGTGGAGGTGGCTTCCACCGTTGATGTCGATGGTGGTGCCGGTGAGGTAGGCGGAGTCCTCGGACGACAGGAAGGTGATGACGGCGGCCACTTCTTCGGTGGTGGCGTTTCGGCCCAAGGGGATGCCGGCGTTGATGGCGGCTTCCTGCTCTTCGGTGCTGCCAACACGGATGTTGGTGTCCACGGCGCCGGGGGTGATGGCGTTGACGGTCACGCCGGTCTCGCCGATCTCCCGGGCAAGTGCCTTGGTAAAGCCGAGGATGGCAGCCTTCGCTGCGGAGTAAGGGACCTTGCCAAACACGCCGCCGCCGCGCTGTGCGGAAACGGAGGACATGTTCACGATCCGGCCCCAGCCGTTCTCGATCATGTCCGGTAGGAATGCCTTGGTGACCAGGTAGGTGCCGGTGGCGTTCACATCCATGACCTTGTGCCACAGCTCCAGGGTGGTCTCAAGGAACGGGAGCGGAGAAGTGATTCCGGCGATGTTGGCCAGAGCACCCACCGGCGGGAGGTTGCCTGCGGATACTTCCGCGGAAACGGCGGCCTGCGCTGTGGTCACGGACGCTTCGTTTGCAACGTCGATTTCGTGGCCGAAGGCGGGAACGCTGAACTCGCTTCCGATTTCCGCGGCGACTTTGGCGGACTTTTCGGCGTCGAGGTCCAGGATGACCACCGCCCAGCCTTGGCGGGCGTAGCGGCGGGCGGTCGTGATGCCGATACCTCGGTCCGACGTTGCCCCGGTCAGGACTGCGGTGCGCTGAATGGTGTTGCTCATGATGCTCCTCGGAAACATAGATAGATGTTGCTGCTGTGGTGCGGAGCCGGCGGCCGGCACGAGGTAAGTATCGGCATCGATCCCCTGAACCTCAGTGGTGATGAGAGTCACTGTAGAAGGATTCAGTGTCAACAGTCAACCCTCAACATTGACTGTTGACATTGGATCATGAGCTACGTCACTATAGTCGTGTCAGTTGTGTTAACAGTCGACAGCGCTGGAGCTCTTGCTTCGTCGCTCATCGAAAGGGACAAAATTCCATGAGCAATGAAGCTCTGAAAATGCGCGGCCATGTGCATGGCACTAAGGACGCCCGGCGGGTTGCGATTGGCTCCGGTGTGGGTGCAGTCATCGAGACGTATGACTTCATCGGTTTCGGCACCGCCGCTGCCCTGTACTTCGGAACTGCTTTCTTCCCGGGAACCGATCCCGTGACGGGTACCCTCGCTTCCTTCGCCACCCTGGGCGTCGGCTTTGCCGCCCGGCCGCTGGGCGGCATCATCGGCGGCCACCTTGGTGACAAGGTAGGGCGCAAGCCCGTCCTTGTGTCCTCCCTGATCCTGATGGGCCTGGCAACGTTCGCCATCGGCCTGCTCCCCACTTACGCCGCAGTCGGGCTGTTGGCTCCGGCGCTGCTGGTGTTTGTCCGCATCGTGCAGGGCCTGGCCTTCGGCGCCGAATGGGGCGGCGCGATCCTGATGAGTTACGAGCACGCGCCGTGGAAATCGAAGGGCAAGTACACAGGCATTGTCCAGGCCGGATTCCCCGTGGGACTGCTGCTGGCCAACCTGGTGTTCCTGGTCAGCGTAAACCTGGGTGGCGAACTGGCCTGGCGCATCCCCTTCCTGGCCAGCATCGTACTGGTGGCAGTGGGCCTGATCATCCGCTCCAAGGTTCCCGAGTCACCTGTCTTTGACGAGGTCAAGGACAGCGGCGACATCGTGAAGTCCCCCATCGTCGAGGTCATCAAGACCGACTGGCGCAACATAGTTAAGGGCATCGGCCTCCGCATCGCCGAAACTGCCGGTTATGCCGTGTCCATCACCTACATGATTTCCTACCTTCACACGGAGCAACTGGCGGACAAGACCCAGACCCTGGTGGCCCTCTGCATTGCCTCGGGCATCGGCATCTTTGCCACCCAGGCCTGGGCAGCGCTGACGGACCGCATCGGCCGCCGGCCCTTGTACATTTGGTCCACGGCCTTTGCCGCCCTGTTCGCGATTCCGATGTTCCTTCTGGTCAACACCGGCCTTTTCATCGCCATCAACATCACCATCGTGATCTCCTACGCGGTCTGCCAGAATTCGCTCGCCGGCGCCCAGGGCGCTTGGTTCCCTGAGCTCTTCCAGGCAAAGACCCGCGCGTCCGGCGCCAGCCTGGCCTACCAGATCTCAGCCATGGTCTCCGGTTTCACCCCGTTCATCACCACCTTGCTGTTCGTCAGCTTCGGCTGGATGGGCCCCGCCCTCCTCTTCGGCGCCTACGCCCTGATCGGTCTCTGGGCTGCGGTGGCCACCCGGGAAACATGGGGCCAGCGGGAGCGGCAACTGGCCGACGAGATCACCAAAAGCACGCCCGCACGCATAGACGCCTAACGCGCCGCCGCTCACCTACCCGGGCCTCGCTGCCCGCCATGCGGCACCGCCACCACCTCCGAAAGGGAGAATCATGGTTCTCAGCCAAAAAACAGAGACAGACACCACGGAACAGGCCCCCGCCAACGCCGGTGAGACACCAACCGAACGACTTCAGTGGGTGTCCGCGGCCGCCTATCGGATCCGCCATCACGCCCTGAATATGGGCGAGGTCCAGGGCCAGGGCTACGTAGGACAGGCCCTGGGCGCAGCCGACATGCTCGCCACCGTCTACGGTGACCAACTGCGTTTCAAGGCGGAAGATCCGCACTGGGAATTGCGCGATCGGTTCCTGCTCTCCACCGGCCACTACGCAATCGGCCACTACGCGGCCCTGGCCGGGGCCGGAATCGTCCCCGTCGAGGAGCTCCAGACCTACGGCTCCGATGATTCCCGGCTACCGATGTCCGGGATGTCCACCTACACGCCCGGCATGGAGATCTCCGGCGGTTCGCTGGGGCATGGCCTGACCATCGCCGTCGGCATGGCCCTGGGCCTGCGCTACCAGGGCTCAAGCGCCCGGGTGTTCAACTTCCTCTCCGACGGAGAGCTTGACGAAGGTTCCACCTGGGAAGCCGCCATGGGGGCCCACCATCACCAGCTGGGGAACCTTACCGCAATGGTGGACATCAACGCCCTGCAGGCGGACGGCAAAACCGACACCGTGCTCCGCACCGAGCCGGTCACGGAGAAGTGGAAATCATTCGGCTGGTACACCCAGCGCGTGGACGGGAACGACGTCGGCGCTCTGCTTGCGGCATTCGACAACGCAGCCGCCCAGGCCGCCGCAGTCGGACGCCCCTCAATAATCCTGTGTGACACCAAGGTGGGCCGCGGCGTCCCGCTGCTGGAGAACCGCGAAAAGGCGCACTTCATGCGCATCGAAGAACACGAATGGCAGACCTGCCGAGAGCAGCTCACCGCCGGATACGAAGGAAAGACTGCCCGATGAGCGACACAACCACCACCACGGAGGCTCCCGACACCACAACGGCGGCCAAGCCCAAGCTGAAGACTTCGGCCATGATCGCCTCTTTTGCCGATCCCGGGCAGAAAACCAGCTCCGCGCCATTTGGCCACGCCCTGGTCAAGGCCGCGCAGGAGAACCACAAAATCGTGGGCCTGACAGCCGACTTGGGCAAGTACACGGATATGCACATCTTCGCCAAGGCCTTCCCGGAGAGGTTCTTCCAGATGGGCATGGCCGAGCAGTTGCTCTTCGGCGCCGCTGCCGGGCTGGCTGAAACGGGGCTGGTGCCGTTCGCGTCCACCTATTCAGTGTTCGCCGCCCGCCGGGCCTACGATTTCCTCTGCCTGGACGCGGCTGAGCCCAACTTGAATGTGAACATCGTGGGCGGCCTCCCGGGCCTGACAACCGGGTACGGGCCCAGCCACCAAGCCACCGAGGACATGGCGATTTTCCGCGGAATGCCCAACCTGACCATCGTGGACCCCTGCGACTCCATCGACATTGAACAAGCCGTTCCCCAGCTCGCAGCCTCGGAGGGTCCCACCTACCTGCGCCTGCTGCGCGGCAACGTTCCCACCGTCCTGGACGAGTACGACTACGCTTTCGAACTCGGCAAAGCCAAAGTGCTGCGCGGCGGCAACGACGTCGTGTTCATCTCTTCGGGCCTGATGACCATGCGCGCCCTCCAGGCAGCCAAGGCGCTGGCGGCACACCGCGTGGATGTCGCCGTCGTTCACACGCCCACCATCAAGCCCTTCGACGCCGAAACCGTCCTCGCTGAGATCAACACCGACCGGCTCGCCGTCACCCTGGAAAACCACTCCGTGGTTGGCGGCCTGTTCGAAACGGTTGCCTCCGCCGTCGTCAGTGCCGGGGTTGGCAAGCGCGTTGTCCCTGTGGCCCTGCCGGACCAGTTCCTCGACGCCGGGGCATTGCCAACGCTCCACGACCGCTACGGCCTGGCTGTGGACCGCATCGTGGCCAAGGTACTCGCCGAACTCGGCTAGAGGTACAGGCAAATGGAGGAAGCACGGCACTGGTCCCGGCCTGGTGCCGTGCTTTCTGCCGTACTATCGAAACTACGACTGTAAACAGTCGACTTACAACACTGAGGATTGAAGCCATGGCCGGAGTGACAGCACCACTGCTGGGACTGGAGAAGCAAAGCCTGCGCGAGCAGGCACTCTCCGCTCTGAGGACCGCCATCACCAGCGGGGAACTGGCACCAGGCCGGCACTTGGTGGAAACCGAGCTGTCCGACATGCTTCAAATCAGCCGCGGCACCCTTCGCGAAGCGTTGCGACAGCTCGCCCAGGAAGGTCTGCTGTCCGCAGGGCCACGCGGCCGGCTTTCCGTCCGGCACCTGGATGAAAAGGAAATCCGGGATATCTTCGCCGTCCGGGCCGCCCTTGAGTCCTTGGCTGCGCGCACTCTGTGCGAACTCCCGGACAGGGCACAGGTCATCGCCGCCTTGCACCGGAAGCTTGAGGACATGGAAGCAGCGCAGGACGCGCCTCTAGCGGAGCGGGTCGAAGCCGACATGGAATTCCACCGCGCACTATGCCTGCTCACCGGCAACGAGACCCTGCTTCATTCCTGGACTTCACTTGAAGGGTCCATCCGGATGTCCATCATGTTCGCCGGACTGGAAAAAGGCGTCAAAAACATGAGCGTGGACCGCCACCGCGACATTATTGCGGCCATCGAAACCGGCGACGCAGCTGTGGTGCGCAAGACCATCCTGGAACACATGGACACCGCCGCCGACAACCTTGTGGCCCAATAGGTTCACGCTGCGCGTCACTGTCCGCCGAAGGAACCCGGGGCATTCTGATGACAGGTCAGGGCCCCTCCCGGCTCCGCAGCACGCTAAACAACGATCCATTTCGTCAGGCCACGTCCGGATTCCACTACAGTGGATGGCAGCATGACACTTCCCGATTCAGGCCGGTTGGCAGGCCTCCACCAAGCCCTCGATCAGTGGTTCGCCGAGACTGCCCGCGACCTTCCGTGGCGCGCGCCCGATTGCAGCCCGTGGGGCATTCTGGTCAGCGAAGTGATGCTTCAGCAAACACCCGTTGTCCGGGTGCTCCCGGTGTGGCTCGACTGGATGGAACGCTGGCCCACACCCGCTCACCTCGCCGACGAGCCGTCGGGCGCAGCCGTCCGCCATTGGGGCCGCCTCGGCTACCCGCGCCGGGCTCTGCGGCTCCACGCGGCCGCCGTCGCAATCCGTGAGCAGCACGGCGGCAACGTTCCTAACACTTATGTTGAGCTGTTGGGATTGCCGGGCGTCGGCAACTACACAGCGGCCGCCGTCGCAGCTTTCGCTTTCGGCCGCCGCGAAACCGTGGTGGACACCAACATCCGGCGCGTCCACGCGCGGCTCATCTCCGGCAGCGCGCTGCCGGCTCCTGCCTTGACCGCCGCGGAAATGCGACTGGCCGACGCTCTCCTGCCCGAGGCCCAAGAACTGTCCGTTCGCTGGAATGCGTCCGTCATGGAACTCGGCGCCATGGTGTGCACCGCCCGCAGCCCCAAGTGCGCTGACTGCCCTGTGCGCTCCAGTTGCGCTTGGCTCGCGGCCGGTGAGCCGCCGCCGTCGTACACCCCCAAGGGGCAGTCCTGGCACGGCACGGACCGCCAGGTGCGCGGCGCCGTGATGGCCGTCCTCCGCGAAGCTGCCACGCCGGTCCCCCGCGAGATGTTCGAGCAAGCGCCGGCGGATCTCGGGTTCGCACCGTCCGGCGTCGGAATCCCGCTCGCCGCTCTGCACCGGCTGAACTCGGCGCCCGAACAACTCGAGAGGGCCCTGGAGGGTCTCTTGATGGACGGCCTGGCTGAAATGCACGACGGCGGATTGCGGCTTCCGGCGTAGCTCACCTCAGGTGCGGTGTCGGTTCGGCAACGGGACCAGGCAAGCAGTAACGATGCGGCTGCCTCTTTTGCACACACCGGAGACACCGGCGGCGCCCGCTTCTACTCTGAAGCATGGGCAGAATCGGGTTGGCCTTAACCCTTGCAGGGACCGCAGCGCTTCTCCCTGGCTGCCTCGCCGAACCAGTGGGTTGCCCGGCGATCGGACACGTGGCAGGCGTTTCCCTGACCGTGGCTGCCGATTATGCCCCGGACGTTGCTTCGCTTCGGTTGAAGGCATGCCAGGATAGCCTCTGCACTGGGAAGGAACTGACGCTGAACCCCGGGGCCACAGCCGTGGACCAAGGGTGCACACCGGACGGCGTATGCTCAGCCACCTCGTCGCCGGACGGGACCCTCCAAGGTTTCCTTGAACTTCCGGCACTCAGCGAAAGTCCCCTTGAGGCGATCGTTAGTGGCGTGTCCCCGGCTGGTATCGCACTGCCTGTGCGCACACTGACCTTCACACCCACAGGCGAGTATCCCTACGGCGAACAGTGTGGCCGGGTGGTTTCTGCCGGGTTGGTGCTGGACGGCGGGGGTTTGCAGCAGCGGTAGGTTTTGCGGCGGGGCCGGGGGCTGAGCTGCGCCGTAGGATGAAAGCGTGCCTGACCACGATGTCCATCCCGATGTAGCCGAGGCACTGCTGACCCTGAGCCAGTCCTCCCTATCCCCTTCAGTACCGGTGCCCGAGGCCGACAACCATGAGTACGGCGCCGCCGTCGCCACCCTCGGGCAGGAACGGATCCGGTTTCGGGTGGGAAAGCTCACCCCAACGAAGGTGGGCTTGTTCGTTGCCGTCTGGCGGCGCGCTCAGGACGGGTCCACTGAGCCCTTCCCGGCAGAAGACGGCGCCGATCTGCTGGTGATAACAGTCCGGGAAGGCACCAAGGCAGGGCGCTTCGCCTTCCCGAAATCCGCGCTGGTCAGGCACGGGATCGTGTCCGTGAACGGCGCCGGTGGTAAGCGCGGCTTCCGGGTGTATCCGCCATGGTCGCAGGTGGCCAACCGCCAGGCCGTCCGGACCCAGCAATGGCAGTGCGGTTACTTCACTGAAGGTAGTGCCACGTCGGATAATAATAAGTAACCTGCCTGTCACTGAGATCCGAAAGGTACCCACCATGACCACAACTGATCGGCCGCTGGCTCTGGTCACCGGCGCTTCAAGCGGAATTGGATTCGAGCTGGCGAGGCAATTCCTCAGCAACGGATACGACACCGTGATCGTCGCGGAGAACCAAAAAATCCATACCGCCGCAGATGAACTCAAAGGCCTCGGCGGAGAAGTCTACGCAGAGCAGATCGACCTCACGGACAGGCAAGGCATGAGTCGTTTGCACACTGCAGTGGCTTCGCTGGGCCGGCCCTTGGAAGCAGCCGCCATCAACGCGGGCATCGGAGTAGGCGGACCGTTTGTGGAGACTGACCTTGAAGAGGAACTCAAAACCATCGACCTGAACGTCACCTCTACAGTGGTCATCGCCAAGTGGGTCGCTTCAGACATGGTTCAACGCAACAAGGGCAGAATCCTGTTCACGTCCTCAGTCATCGCCCGGGCCCCGGCACCCTTTCAAGCCATCTACGGCGCGACCAAGGCCTTCGTGCAGTCCTTCGGGCAGGCTCTGCGTAACGAGCTGAAGGACACCGGGGTAACTATCACAACCCTCCTGCCAGGACCCACGGACACGGACTTCTTCGAACGGGCCGATCTTCTGGACACCAAGGTGGGCGCAGACGAGAAAGACGATCCGGCATTGGTTGCCAAACAGGGATTCAAGGCCCTCATGGACGGTGACGGCAACGTGCTGGGCGGCTCACTCAAATCCCGCGCCATGGGCTTGGGCAGCAATATTGTGCCGGACGCGGCGGGAGCCGAATTCAACCGCAAACTGAGCGAACCCGGCTCCGGCGAAGGCTAGTCCTGGTTTTCATCAACCGATCGACGGTACGAACTCGGCGTGAAGCCGAGGTACCTCCGGAAGTCATTCGTCAGGTGCGCATGATCTGAATAGCCAAGTTCGACGGCGATCGCAGCAAGGTCCGCTGTTGAATCGGACCGGGCACGCTCGGCGGCATCCTGCAACCTCCGACGCCGGATGAGGGCGGAAGGACTCAACCCGACGTACCTATTGGCGATCCTTTGCAGGGTCCTCGGTGACACGGCAAGACGGGATGCCACGTCCTCAATCAAGAGCACGTCGGGCTCGGAAAGGACTACATCCATCATGCGATTCGCCAGCAAGGCTTCCTCGGTAGCAACGCCTTCCAGGGAAACGAGCCACGCAACGAACGCATCCACGCCCCGCTCGCGGCGAGCACCGTCGTCGTGCGTGTTGTCATCTGAAGCCGCCGTCATGGCTGCCGCGACGGCACGCTGAAGCTCCGCCAACTGCAGCACCACTTCCTGATCGCGTAGAGCGCCCGGATTGTCGGTGAATAATGGCACTGCGGCGGGGCGGAGTAGTGCGCCCACAGCCCAGCCCTGGCCCGTCAGGTCCCGGTAAGCGGCGCGGGTTGTTGGCCCGGAGAACTCCACCACATCGCCCTGCACCACAAGGTTGGACGCCGGGTAGGCGATCACGTGTTGCCTTGATGACCGGCCGGGTTCGATGTTCCACTCCGGAATCCAAAACCACTGAACCAGGTGCGCGACCGAAGTCGGGGCGGGAAATCGGTGGAAGGTGGGCAGCCGCGTCGGATACAGGATGCCCTTGAACGAACCATCCACTGGGGCCCTTTCCTTTGGAGGATCAAAGCTGTCGCAAATCTCCAAGCGCTGCGGGGCAATGTGCACGTAGCGTCGTAACCATGACAGATACTACAAGCACAGAGTCCACCACAGCAGCCAACGGCAAACACACCACCCATGGCATCCCGAACGGCCTGACAAGCCTCACGCCGTTCCTCTCAGTACCCAACGCCAAGGAAGCCATCGCGTTCTATCGCGATGTTTTCGGCGCCCGGGTTGTGGGCGAGACCGAGATGGGAGGGGTTGTGGTCCACGCCGAACTCGACTTCGGTAACGGCCATCTGCAGCTTGGCGAGCCCAACCCGGAATACCACCTGGTTCCGTCGCCCAGTGGCGAGGACGATTGCTACTCCCTCGGCCTGTACTGCAAGGATGCGGACGGGCTGGTCAAGAAGGCGGAGAAAGCCGGAGCCACCATCCGCGAGCCGCTGTCCACGTTCGTCTCGGGTGACCGCTACGCGAGCATTCGTGATCCGTTCGGTGTCCGCTGGTCCATCATGACGCGAGTGGAGGACCTCTCAGAAGAAGAGAGCAACCGCCGCGTTGAAGAATGGGCCGCCCAGCAGGGCTAGGCCCGGCTCGGCTAGGCCGGCGGGCTAGCCCCGGTTAGGCCTTAGCTGAGGCAGAGGCAGAAGGGGTGCCCGGCCGGGTCAAGGAACACCCTGAACGTGTCGCCTGGCTGGTGGTCAGCTTTGGTTGCGCCAAGGGAAAGTGCAACTTCCTCACCCTTGTCCAAGTCCTCCACCACCATGTCCAGGTGCATTTGCTGAGGGATGGTCTGGCCTGGCCATTTGGGCTCTTGGTACACCTCCACTTGCTGGAAGGAGATGCAGTTGCTGCCGTCGGCGGGACGGATATCGAACCAGTCACCTTTGTCCTCGATTTCCCAGCCGAAGAGCTCACCGTAGAAGGCGGCCAATGCACCGGCGTCAGGGCAATCGATCACTACACTCGGGAATTTAGCTATAGCCATTTGTTAAACCTCGTCTGCAGTTTTCTTCATACGGGACAGGGCGCTCTTGGTGCCCCGCTGGGTAAGGACGTGAACTATGGCGCCGACGCCTGCGGACACAACCGCGAAGACCAGCACGCCGGGCAGTGAGTCGTTGAGGTCGGTTCCGTCCTTGGGCGCAGGCTTACCGGTCTTCTTCTGCCAGAGGCCTTCCAGCGTCTTGTTTGCGAGCGCACCAGCTCCGAGGCTGACCGCCAGGCCGAAAAGTTTCACCAGTATGTTCACGAAGATCCTCCATCAAATAGCGCGCCGCCAGCGGCGCCTCACACAACAATCGCCTCAAAGACAAGGCAGGGCCGCTGCAATTGCAGCGGCCCTGCCTGGATTCTTAGTCCTTCTTGAAGGCGTCCTTCAGCTTTTCGCCGGCACCCTTGAGGTCGGCTTTCGTCTGGTCGCCCTTGCCTTCGGCTTCCATTCCCTTATCGTCCGTCAGCTTGCCGGCAGCTTCCTTAGCCTTGCCGCCCAGCTTCTCGCCAGCGTTCTCCATCTTGTCGTCAGCACCCATGTTTCGTACCTCTTCCTTGTAGTGAACCTGTACCTCTACAACATCACTAATCAGGGTACTTAGCAATATTTGAGAGGAAATTGTCTTCGAACTAGAGCTCTCCGAACCCTTCCTCCACAAGCCTGCCCACGTACTCCACAGCTTTCAATGCGTCCTTGCCGCTTGCTTCAACACGCAGGGTTGAACCCTTACCGGCGGCCAGCGCCATGAGCGCCATGATGGACATGCCGTCGACGCCGTTGACCGTCACCTCCGCCTCCAGCCCGGACAGGCCCCCGGCTATTTTCGCGGCGGGTCGGGCATGCATTCCCAACGGATTGATGAGTTCAAAGTCGCCGCTTGCGTCCGGTTCACCTTTGTTGTCAGGGATCTCCGGACCTCCCACACCTGCGGGCACGTTGCCGAAGGCCACAGCTTCCGCTGCTTTGCGAACATCCTCGACGCCGGCGCCACTCTGGGCGGCCACGGCCGCAGCCACCAGCCCCTCAACCAATGGCGCATCGGCCAAGAGAACGGCGTCAGGATCGCTGGCGAATTCCACCGCCGACTCGGCCGTCATCACGGCCGAACCCAGATCGGTCAGCACCACCACACCGTCGCCCCCGGAATCAACCAAGGACTGCTCGACGGCGGCCAGTACCTTCTCGAGGCTGGTTCCGATTCGTTCGTCGTCAGTTCCCCCGGCGGCGACGAGTTCGACGTCGGGCGCCATCTGGGCGGCGAGTTCCACCGCGCCATCAGCGATCTTGCTGCTGTGCGACACCACCACAATCCCCACAGTCATACGGCGTCGGCTCCCGTGTCTCCGGTGGAACCGGCGGCAGCTTCAGCGGCCGCGCGAAGGAGCAGCGCGGTTGATGCAGCGCCTGGGTCACGATGACCTGCACTGCGCTCCCCGAGGTAGCTTGCCCGGCCCTTGCGGGCCACCAACGGGTCCGTAGCCATGGCTCCTTTTTCGGCAGCTTCGGCGGCCGCTTCCAGGACCGCCAAAGAATCGGCACCACCTGCGGCGGCCTTTTCGGCAGCTTTCACCGCAGGGGTCCACGCGTCGATCATGGTCTTATCACCGAGTTCGGCTTTGCCCCGGGCCACCACACCATCACGGGCGGCCGCGAGGGCCGCGGCAAGCGCCTCCGCTTCAATATCGTTTGTGTCTCCCAGCGAGGTTGCTGCCCGCAGATACGCCGTGCCGTACAGCGGACCGGCAGCACCGCCCACCTTGGACATGAGTGCCATCGCGGCAGCTTTCAACGCCGCCCCGGGAGTCTCCGGTGGGGTTTCGTCGAGTTTCTGCACCACGGCCTGAAAACCGCGGTCCATGTTCTCGCCGTGATCAGAGTCGCCGATCGCCCGGTCCAGCTCGATGAGCTCCACCCGGTGTTCCTCCATGGCTTTGGCGGAGAGTTTCAACCAGTCCAGCGCCCACTTAACGTCCAAGCCCATACTCAGGCTCCCCACCGCAGGGCTGCGGTGTGGACGGGTGCGTCCCAGAGCCTTGTCAGCTCGTCATCGAGGCGCAGCACGGACACTGAGCAGCCTTGCATCTCCAGGGACGTTACGTAGTTTCCCACCAGCGAGCGCTCCACGGTGGCGCCGCGTTCGGCCAATACTTGGGCTGCACGTCGGTACACGATGTACAGCTCGCTTTGCGGCGTGCCGCCCATGCCGTTGACGAACAGCAGCACTTTCTCGCCCGAGGCAAGGGCCAGATCCTCCAGCACGGGCTCCAGGAGGCGGTCCGTGATGGCATCGGCGCTTTCCATCGCAATCTTGTGCCGGCCAGGTTCGCCGTGAATGCCAATGCCGATCTCGATCTCATTCTCCTCGAGTTCAAAGCTTGGCTTGCCGGCATGCGGAACCGTGCAGCCGGACAGGGCAACACCCATGGTCCGCACATTGGCCACTACACGCTCGGCGATGGCGGTAACCGCGTCAAGGTCGTCGCCGCGCTGGGCGGACGCACCAGCGATTTTTTCCACAAGGACCGTTCCACCAACCCCGCGCCTGCCGGCCGTGTACAGCGAGTCTTCCACCGCGACGTCGTCGTTGACCAGCACCGTACGCACGCGCACGCCTTCAGCCTGCGCCATCTCGGCGGCGGTCTCGAAGTTCAGGACATCGCCCGTGTAGTTCTTCACAATATGGACGACGCCGGCGCCTGAGTCCACGGCGACAGTCGCCGGGATGATTTGGTCCGGTGTGGGCGAGGTGAAAACTGCGCCGGGGACCGCAGCGTCCAACATGCCAAGGCCCACGAAGCCCGCGTGCAAGGGCTCGTGACCGCTGCCGCCACCGGAAACCAGGGCTACTTTGCCCGCTACCGGGGCACCTTTCCGGACGACGTATTTGGGCTCGGGATGGACGTCCACAATATCGGCATGGGCCATGCCGAAACCTTCAACGGACTCGTCCACTACTGCGCGTGGATCATTGATGAGCTTTTTCATGTGATGCTCCTGGGCATGCTGTGGCTGGTGCTCTGACCCTACTACCGGCGACTGTGGCCACGGTAGGCCTTATGGCAGTGGTGTGCATAAATGGCATTGGCAGCTCCTGGATTCAGATACAGAAAGGGACAGCCCCAATGACTGCCCCTTCCCGGTGATGCTGTTCCTTTTTGCTGATGCTGCTCTTCGCCTCCGCTAATCCTCGGCGGCTTGGCTTGTCACCGCCTCGGGTTCATTCCTGGCTTGGTACTCAGGCCAGAAGGCCGAGTACAGATCAGGGTTCGAGTGGCCCGCGTCCTGCCAATGGGCTTCGTGCGGCCATGATCCGTGGGCAATATCAATCTGGAAAGCGGAGAAATCGGGGAACGTGACCCTGTGGTCCATTGTCCGCATCCCCTTCAGCTGTTCAGGACGGCGTCGCCACCGGCCGTGACAACGTCCTCCAGCAGCACGGTCTGATCAATGACCGGAAGCCCCACAACGTGCCCGAAGCTGAACATGTTCTTTGGATCGAACTCTGCTTTCGCCTTCCTGAGCCGTTCCCGGACTGTCGGACCCCAGGCCCGCTCCCGGTCCTCAGCGTCAACGAAGTGGCCATGCAGGTTCACGAAAGTTCCGCCGTTGGAGGCGTCGCGCAGGTCCTCACGAACGGCATCGAACACTACCGGCAGCAGCTCCGCCAGCGGCGGGACCGCCATACCGGCCATGAAGAAGCTGAAAGCGGCATCGCGGGCGCCTACGGTGTCGTCGCCATCGGCGCTCTTGGCCAAAGCGCCGCCGAGCAGCCTCAGTTCAGCCATCAACACAGGACTTTCCACGTCAGGGCCGAAGTGACGCAGGATGGCGTCCCGGGCTGCTCCGTCCAGGCGGTCCAGCAGGAAGCCGCGCTCTCGCACGGGCACAGGCTGGTCCGGGTCCTGATGGATCATGTCGAACTGCGTGACGTCCAGGGGGCCGGTTCCGTCCATCATGAAAGGCGCACTCTGACGCATCGGTTCCAGCAGTTGCGAGGCCACCATCGCATCCCCCTGATAGGCGTAGCGCAGATGGACTACGAACTTGCCGCGCAAGGGTTCGGGAATGATGTCCATGTCCGGCAACCGCAGGAAAGCCAGCGACGCCGAAGCCTCCTGCGGAAGCGACGTTACCCAGTCGCTGAACTGCTGAAGAACCGTGGCCGCGTGCTCGCCGTCGAAGTACAGTCCACCGGCGTAGAGGTCAGCTGCCGGGAAGAGGTGGAATTCAATTGCCGTGACGATGCCCAGGTTTCCCTTGCCGCCACGGAGGAGGTAGAACAGCTCCGGATTCTCTTCCTTGGTCACCCGACGCCGTGTGCCGTCGGCGGTGACGAGTTCAAAGGCAATAACGTGGTCTGAGGCGAAACCGTACTTGCGGCCCAGGATGGGCAGGCCGCCGCCCAGGGTGTAGCCCACCACCCCGACGTCGCTAGTGGAACCGCAGAGTCCCATCAGGCCGAAGGTCGCGGCGAGTTCCACCACGGCCTTCCAACGAACGCCCGCACCCACGCGGGCCGTCTTCTCGAGGGGATCGATGCTCAATTCCAGCATCCGGCGGGTGCTGATGAGGAGGCCACCTTCAATGGCATTGGTGGCACCGTGGCCGGTGGACTGGACGGAGACGGGCATACCGCGCTCAGCCGCCCAGCGAACAGCCGCGGAAACGTCCTCTGCGTCGAGGGCGCCAAAGGCAAGGTCAGGCTGGTGGTGTGTGGAGAGGTTGAAGGCCGCTACTTCGGGAGCAAAGCCCGGATCGGCAGGCGTGAACACGGGACCGTGCACGCTGAGTTGGAGTTCTGAAACATCTGAAAAGGACGCGTGGGACTGCATGATCTTCTCTCAATTGGCCGATGTGGTGGAAGCTTCCCCAGCAAGCCTCAATCAGTTTATCCATCAAGTGGATATAGGTGAAGAGATAATAAATCACTCATTATCGGGCAGGGTTGAGTTGCGCGCCGATGCAGTGGCGCGGTCAAGGTGAGGAGTCTTTGTGAGAGCCCGCGTGAGGGCGCTAGAGTTGCTTGATCATGCGGGTGTTGCCCAAGGTGTTGGGCTTCACGCGGGCGAGGTCAAGGAACTCTGCCACACCTTCGTCATGCGAGCGCAGCAGCTCGGAATACACCTGGGGGTCCACCACCGACTGGTCCGCCATGACTTCAAATCCGTGGCGCTTGAAGAAGTCCACCTCAAAAGTCAGGCAGAACACGCGGCTCACGCCAAGTGCCCGGGCTTCCTCCAGCAGGTTCTCCACGAGGACGTGCCCCACGCCCCGGCCACGCCAGGAGTCAGCGGCGGCGAGCGTGCGGATTTCGGCCAGGTCTTCCCACATCACGTGCAGGGCCCCGCAACCAATGACTTCGCCATCGTCAGACTCGGCGATCCGAAATTCCTGGAGGCTCTCGTAATACGCCACGGTCTCCTTGGCCATGAGAATCCGCTCCTCGGCCAAGGGCGCCACAAGCCTCTTGATAGCCGCCACATCGCTGGTGCGGGCAGGACGAAGGCTGAAGGTCGGATTCACTCCCCCATCCTAACGAGGCAAACAGGTGCCGGGCCGCTCATGACGCCCGCCCAGCGAGAGCGCGTCCCGCCGCGCTCGGCGTACTAGACCCCCAGCTCCTCAGGCAAAGCAACGTCCTCGCCCAGAACCTGCTTGGCCAGGAAGTGCTCAACCACCCCGTACCAGACCTTCGCATGCTGTGGCTGGAGGACCCAGTGGTTTTCGTCAGGGAAGTACAGGAAGCGGTGCGGGCTTTGGCCGTTCTCGTCAGCCGGCAGTTGGGATGAGGACAGGAGCTCGTACCAGAGGCGAAGGCCTTCTCCGATGGGAACGCGGTAGTCCTTGTCGCCGTGGATGACCAGCATGGGAGTCTTAATGTTGCCCACGTTGAGGTGCGGCGAGTTCTCCATCGCCATTTCCACGGTCATTTCCTTGAGCCAGTACTGGGCTGCGTCGGTGGTGGGGCCGAATTGGTCCAGTGCCCACAGGCTTGCGTGGGTGACGATCGCTTTGAATCGGTCGGTTTGCCCGGCAACCCAGTTGGCCATGTAGCCTCCGAAGGACCCACCCATGGCAGCAGTGCGCGATTCGTCAATGTCCGGCCGCGCAACTACGGCGTCGGTGATGGCCAGGAGGTCGGTGAACGGCTTCTTTCCCCATTCGCCCCAACCGCGCTGGATGAACTCCTGGCCGTAGCCGGTGGAGAGCGCGGGGTCGGGCAGGAGGACGGCGTACCCCTTGGCCACAAGCAACCACGGGTTCCAGCGCCATGTCCAGGCGTTCCATGAGCCCAGAGGCCCGCCATGGATCCACAGCAGGAGGGGTACGGGTTTGTCCGTGGACGCTTCCTCGGGGAGCGCGAGGTACGCAGGAACACGGGAGCCATCTTCGGCAGTAGTCTCCAAGCGTTCCAACCTGCCCTTGAAGACAGGCCGCTCCGCCGGCGCCTGCAACCGGAGGACCTCAGCGGTGGAGAGATCAATCCGGACGGCCTCGGCGGGGAACTCGTACGAGCTCCGGAGCGCATACGCAATGGCTCCGTCAGGAGAAACCACGACGTCGGAATAGGCGGCGGCGTCCTCCGTCACCCGCGTGACCGAACCGTCAGTGACGTTGATCCGGAAAACCGGCGACGCGCCGTCGTCGTCCGCTGTGACAAGCACCGCGCTGCCGTCCGGGAGCCAGGCGACGGGGTTGGCCCAACGGTCCCATTGATGCGCGAGTGGCTCCAGGTCTGTGGTCTCACCGCCGGCGACGTTCAGCAGGTGAAGCTTCACCTGGGGTGCCTGCGTGGGCGTCGTATCGCTCTCGCTCTGCACTACCAACCATCTGTTGTCGGGGCTCACCGGGCCGGGGAAGTAGCTCATGCCCTGGTGGTCAAGCAGCACCTCGACCGCCCCGGTGGCGACGTCGACGGCGGCGAGCACCTCACGGCTGTCAGCCTTCGCGAGCGCCTTGGTCATGCTGGTGAAGATGGTCTTGCCGTCCGGGCTCACCACTGTCTTGGCTTCACGCAGCGAACCTCCGACGCCGGGTGTCAGGTTCCGGAGTCGGAGCGGCGCTGACGAGTCCACGGTAGACGGCTTGCCAGGGGCATCTTCTTCGCCCTGTTCCACTGCGAAGATCCGGGGCTCGGCCGGGCCGAGGTCGGCATCCCAGTAGCGGACCGGGTAGCCGCTGTGCAGGATGGCCGAGACCTTGTTGTCCTTGCGGGCTTTGCGCCGTTCTTCGTCGCTCTCCTCGTCCGCTGATCCGGCCAGGACCTCGGCGTTGACGAACGTGGCATCGGCGCCCTTGGCAGCCATGACAGAACCGATGCCGCCCGAACGTGAGAGCACCACGCGAGCCTCCCCACCGTCAGCGGGCAGCAGCCATAGCGCGTTCACGGGGTCCGCGTCAGGGCTGTCCGGATCAGGGCGAGCCGAGGTGAAGTACAGGTCACCGTTGGCAGCGAAAACGGCACCGGCTTCGCCTTTTGAGCTGCGGGTGATGCGGCGGGCGTGGTTCCGGCCACTGGGGTCCAGCTCCCAGAGCGCGGTGGCGAATTCGGTTCCTTTGCCGTTCAGCGTTGTAACGGTGGTGACCAGGCGCTTGCCATCGGGGCTGAGGGTGAGGCCACCAACCCGAGGGATGGCGAGGTAGTGGTCAATGTGGTGAAAGGCAGTTTCGGGCTGCTCGCCCCGTGCGTGCGTGTCAGCAGAGTCCATGGTCCGATTCAACACGTAATGTGCCGCCGATCACAGAGTGGTTCACTCACAGTGAAACAGTACTTTCACATATTCACCCCGCTGAGTCGCAGCACAGCGCGTCATGAGTGCTCTCAACACGCTCTACGGCTACTTGGATGGGAGATTCCGCAGGGCCTCCACCACGGGCACCGTTCCGTCCTCCCCGGCGATGGCGGCCCCCACCGCCGCGGCCCGTTGCGTGTACGACGCCGTGCTGACAGTTTCCATGATCGCGTCACCGAGGCGCCCCGGAGTCAGCTTCTTATGGGGAATCGGCTGGGGACCCGCCCCGAGGGCCGCGATCCGGGACGCCCAGAGCGGCTGGTCCGTGTAAACCGGGACGCCTAGGGCCGGCACCCCCGCGCGGAAGCCGGCCGCGGTGGTTCCCGCTCCGGCATGATGAACCACGGCCGCCATCTGCGGGAACAACCACTCATGGGGAACGCTCCCGACGCCAATCGCGTCGTCACCCAGCACACCCTCGGCCCCCTGCACTCCTTCTACCCCTTGCACTACAGCCCGCACTCCGGCACGTCGGGTGGCCTCGAGGATGAAGGCAGGATCGATGTGGGCGCTGCTTCCAAAACCAACAAAAACGGGCGGTGGGCCGTCGGCAAGGAAAGCCACCAGATCCGCCGGAGGCTGCCAGCCTGCCTCCATCGCCGGCCACCAGTATCCAGCCATCACCAGGCCCGCGTGCCAATCCGCGGGCCTTGGCAGGACTGAAGGACTAATGCCGTGAAGAATAGTGGCGCGCGCTTTACGACGACGGCGCTCACCGGCCGCGCGGCTCTGCTTGCCCAGTCCCAGCTCCTTGCGAAGGCGTGCACTGGGGGCGTCATGGGGAGCCGGACCCGCAGCTGCGCGCTCACCAATAATTCTGTTTCCCCACGCGCCAAGGCTTCGGGCCGAATTCATGATGACCGGCGGATATGCTGCGCTCGGCTCCGTGGGCTGCAGATGTGCGCCGATAGCCGGAATGCCCATGGCTTCTGCAATATCGTACGCATAGGGTGCCACCGAATTAGCCAAGATCACGTCGGCGCCGGCCTCAGCCGCAGCCAGGGTTCCGGTGGCGGCGTCGTCCATGTATTCAGTGAGTTTTCGCCAGAAGGTGAGCATGCCCGAAGATGATGCCTTGGTGCCGGGGGCCGGCTGCCTGATCAGCCCCTCCAGATCCCCCGGCAGCGGCCTGAACTCGCAACCTGACTCAACAACCAGGGGCGCGTAGGCAGGGTTGGCCGCGATGGCAACCTCAAACCCCAGGCCCTGCAGCCGGCTCCCGAGCCCGGCCATGGGCGCAACATCGCCCCGCGTGCCTGGAGTCACCATAAGTACCCGCATGCCGTCCCGCTTTCTTCGAATTGCGATCACCGTTCGCAATCAAGAATAGAGTGAAATGGGAACAAGAACAAACCACCTCAACCCAATGAAAGGCGGTGCCGGATTGCCAGCCCACGATCCCACGGACGTCTGGCGGCGCCCTGAACGCTCGCCCGTCGGCCCCAAACCGGAACACTCCCGGAACGGAATTGCGACGGCGGCACTCCGGATTGCCGATCAGGAAGGCTTGGCAGCGGTCTCCATACGGCGGGTTGCAGCCAGCATCGGTGCAGGCGCCGCCTCCCTCTACCGGTACGTGAAATCACACGATGAACTGGTTGAACTGATGATGGATGCAGTCGCCGGAGAGTACCAACTTGAGGCAGACGGAGAACATCCGCGGGGGCGACTTCTGGACCTTGCCCATCAGGGACGCGACATCATGCACCGCCACCCCTGGCTGGCACCGCTGCTGCTGACCCGCCCGTCCATGGGCCCCAACTCCTTGCGCTTCCTGGACGCCGCTTTAGCCGCCTTGGCACCGGTGGACCTTTCAGGGCCGGCAAAACTCCAGATCGTGGCCATGATGTCGGCCATAACGTCGGCATTCGTGCAGAACGAACTGGCTTCCTTGACTTCATCGGGTCCGGATGAAAACGCCTCGGCAAACCGCGGCCAGTACATCATTGACGCCCTCCAGGCCGGAGAATATCCACATCTGGCCGCAGCAATGGCAGGACACTCTGCTACAGGCGACGCGGACGAACAATTCACCAGTGCCATCACGAATTACCTGACGGGCGCAGGCATTCCGATTCAGCTCAGCTGACCCCTCACGCCCTGTTCCAACGCAAAAGCCCCGCCCGCTCCTTTATGGAGCGGGCGGGGCTAAGTGCTATTGCGCTTACGCGGTGGGAGCGATCTCCGGGATACGCGGCTTAGCGTTACCTGCGAACGTGAACTTGGCGTCGTCACCTTCGCCGTCAACGTCCACCACAACGATGTCGCCGGCGTGGATTTCACCGAACAGGATCTTCTCGGACAGCTGGTCCTCGATCTCGCGCTGGATGGTGCGGCGAAGCGGCCGGGCACCCATTGCGGGATCGTAACCACGTGTGGCCAGGAGGACCTTGGCAGCAGGGGTGAGCTCGATGCCCATGTCCTTGTCCTTGAGGCGACGCTCCAAGCGGTTGACGAACAGGTCCACGATCTCGATGATCTCGTCCTGCGTCAGCTGCGGGAACACCACGACGTCGTCAACACGGTTGAGGAACTCGGGACGGAAGTGCTGCTTGAGCTCTTCGGTAACCCGTGCCCGCATCCGGTTGTAGCCGGTCTGGGTGTCCGTGCCGGACTGGAAGCCCGTGGCCACGCTCTTGGAGATATCGCGGGTACCAAGGTTGGTGGTCATGATGATCACGGTGTTCTTGAAGTCCACCACTCGGCCCTGGGAGTCGGTCAGTCGACCGTCTTCCAGGATCTGCAGCAGCGAGTTGAAGAGGTCCGCGTGGGCCTTTTCCACTTCGTCGAACAGGACCACGGAGAACGGACGCCGGCGGACCTTCTCGGTCAGCTGGCCGCCTTCTTCGTAGCCAACGTAGCCCGGAGGTGCACCGAAGAGACGCGAAACCGTGTGCTTCTCGGAGTACTCGGACATGTCCAGGGTGATGAGGGCATCCTCTTCACCGAACAGGAACTCGGCAAGTGCCTTGGCGAGCTCGGTCTTGCCGACGCCGGTGGGGCCGGCGAAGATGAACGAGCCACCCGGACGCTTGGGGTCCTTCAGGCCTGCACGGGTGCGGCGGATGGCCTGGGACAGGGCCTTGATGGCCTCATTTTGGCCGACGACGCGCTTGTGCAGTTCGTCTTCCATCTTGAGTAGACGTGAGGACTCTTCCTCGGTGAGCTTGAAGACCGGGATGCCTGTGGAGTTCGCAAGAACTTCAGCAATCAGGTCCTCGTCAACCTCGGAGATGTCGTCCATGCCGCCGGACTTCCAGGTGCGTTCCTTCTCTGCGCGTTCGGCAATGAGCTTCTGCTCCTTGTCGCGCAGCGACGCAGCACCCTCAAAGTCCTGGGCGTCGATCGCGGATTCCTTCTCCATCTTCACGTCCGCGATGCGCTCGTCCATGGCCTTGAGCTCCGGCGGAGCGGTCATGCGACGGATGCGCAGGCGTGCGCCGGCCTCATCGATGAGGTCGATCGCCTTGTCCGGCAGGAAGCGGTCCGAGATGTAGCGTTCGGCCAGTTGCGCAGCGGAGGCGAGGGCGCCGTCGGTAATCGTCACGCGGTGGTGTGCCTCGTAACGGTCACGCAGGCCCTTGAGAATCTCGATCGCGTGAGCGACGGAGGGTTCCTTGACCTGGATCGGCTGGAAGCGACGCTCAAGCGCGGCGTCCTTCTCAATGTGCTTGCGGTACTCATCCAGCGTGGTGGCACCAATGGTCTGGAGCTCACCGCGGGCCAGCATCGGCTTCAGGATGGACGCAGCATCAATGGCACCTTCAGCAGCACCTGCACCAACGAGGGTGTGGATCTCGTCAATGAAGAGGATGATGTCGCCGCGGGTGCGGATTTCCTTGAGGACCTTCTTCAGGCGCTCTTCGAAGTCACCGCGGTAGCGGGAACCGGCAACCAGGGAACCGAGGTCAAGCGTGTACAGCTGCTTGTCCTTGATGGTCTCCGGGACATCACCGCGGACGATCGCCTGGGCGAGGCCTTCGACGACGGCAGTCTTACCGACGCCGGGCTCACCGATCAGGACCGGGTTGTTCTTGGTACGGCGGGAGAGGACCTGCATGACGCGTTCCATCTCCTGCTCGCGGCCGATCACGGGATCGAGCTTGTTCTCGCGGGCAGCCTGGGTCAGGTTGCGTCCGAACTGGTCGAGCACGACCGAACCGGCAGGAGTACCTTCCGGCTGTCCCTGACCGGAGCCGCTGCCTGCGGTCTCCTTGCCCTGGTAGCCGGAGAGCAACTGAATAACCTGCTGGCGGACCCTGTTCAGGTCTGCCCCAAGCTTCACCAGCACCTGCGCGGCCACGCCTTCGCCTTCGCGAATGAGGCCGAGCAGGATGTGCTCAGTACCGATGTAATTGTGGCCGAGCTGCAGTGCTTCGCGGAGGGAAAGCTCAAGCACCTTCTTGGCGCGCGGGGTGAAGGGGATGTGGCCGGACGGGGCTTGCTGGCCCTGACCGATGATCTCCTGCACCTGCTCACGAACGCCATCGAGCGAAATGCTCAGGGACTCGAGCGCCTTGGCAGCAACGCCTTCACCCTCGTGGATCAGACCCAAGAGGATGTGCTCGGTACCGATGTAATTGTGGTTGAGCATCCGTGCCTCTTCTTGGGCAAGGACGACCACGCGACGGGCACGGTCCGTAAATCTCTCAAACATTTCGCCACACTCCTAGCTACGACGTACTTTGATGCTACGTGTCCGGGAAGCACTTTTGGGGCGTGTTCGCCACAGGGGAAACATGACGTGATTGCGGAATAAAACCGACTCCAGCCCTTGACCTCTGCCAGCCCGCGGTGGGATCCTGCCGCCCTGCCTGACATGGTGCAGCGGCGGCCGGCCCCGGGTTCTTCCCCAAGTCCCGTGCGCGGCTTTGTTGGAAGCCTTTAGTGCCGGCATTCGAAGCTTGAAGACCCCGGCGGATTCACAGGATATTCCAAGCCTTGGGACTGCCGCTTAGAAACTTCGGGCTTAAACGCCAATGCCCCGGCAGTGACTGCCGGGGCATTGAAGCGGTGAATCAGGAATTGGCCTTTTGGTACGCTTCCTGAATTTCAGCCTGAATACGTCCGCGGCTGTTGACCGTGTAACCGTTGTCACGGGCCCACTGGCGGATTTGCGCGGAATCTTGGTTACGTGCGGCTGTAGCACGGCCCCGGGTTGCCCGGCCGGAAGAAGTCTTCCTTGCCTTTGCGACATAGGGCTCCAATGCGTTGCGCAGCGAGGCTGCGTTGGCAGTGGACAGGTCCATCTCGTAGCTCACGCCATCGAGGCCAAAACGGACAGTTTCGTCCGCGGCTCCTTCATCCAGGTCATCGACGAGGATGATTTTTACTTTCTGTGCCATGAGGTGCCTCTCATTCGGAGGGTTGGATAATCAGAAATTCCCCGGATTCCTTTGATGATTATCGTTCACGGCAAGCATGCACGTCAAAGTGTAATTGGATTCTCTTCAGTTAGCTGAACCCAATTGAAGCTATTTAGCTGCCGGACCTTCGGACGCAGGTCCTGAATTTTTCAAATTCGCTTCAGCCTGCGCCTTGGCTTCGGCCTGCCGTTCCGATTTGTCCGCATTGAAGATCGACTTCATGGCAAACCAGAAGATCAATCCCACCACAATGGATGGCGCCAGGACTGCGATGTACTCCATAATCAGTGACCTTCAGGCTTCAGCAATGGGAAAAGGATGGTTTCGCGGATACCGGCACCGGTGAACAGCATCACCAGACGGTCAATACCCAGCCCGATGCCACCCATGGGCGGTGCACCGTATTCAAGGGCCCGGAGGAAGTCCTCATCCAACTGCATGGCTTCCTCGTCGCCCGCAGCGGAGCGGCGGGATTGCTCTGTGAGGCGTTCACGCTGGATCACGGGGTCAATGAGCTCAGAGAACGCCGTACCGCGCTCCATGCCGCCAATAATCAGGTCCCAAGCCTCGATGAGCCGGCCGTCTTCGCGGTGCGGGCGCGCCAGGGGCTGGGCGGAGGGCGGGTAGTCGTACACAAACGTGGGGTTCAGCAATGTGGGTTCCACGATCTCGCCGAACAGTTCCACCACGATCTTCTCGGCGTCCCACTTGGGGTCCACCTTGACCTCGTGCTTGGCAGCAATTGCCAGCAACTCATCCACGGTGGTGTCCGGAGTAATTTCAATTCCCACTGCTTCGGAAATACCCGGGTACACCGAAATCCAAGCCCATTCGCCGTCGAGGTTAATTTCACCCGCGTCCGTCTGGATGGTGCGTGTACCTACGACGTCGGCCACATTCAGGATGATTTCCTTCATGCGCTCGGCCATGACGAACTGGTCCGCCCACGCTTCGTAGCATTCGAGGGTGGTGAATTCGGGGCTGTGCGTGGAGTCCACGCCTTCGTTACGGAAGACCCGGCCCATGTCATACACGCGGTCAATGCCGCCAACAACGGCGCGCTTGAGGAAGAGCTCAGTGGCGATGCGGAGGGTCATCTTCTGATCGAACGCGTTCATGTGCGTCTCGAACGGACGGGCAGTAGCGCCGCCGTGGACCAGCTGCAGGATCGGAGTCTCCACCTCCACGTAGCCGTGGCGGTCAAGGGTGTCACGGACTGAACGGGTGATGGCGGCACGCTTGTAAACCATTTCGCGGGCTTCGTCGCGGACCATGAGATCCACATAACGCTGCCGAACACGGGTTTCTTCATTCAGTTCTGCGTGCAGGACCGGCAGCGGGCGCAGTGCCTTGGATGCCATGGACCAGGAGTCGGCCATGACAGACAGTTCGCCGCGACGGGATGAGATGACCTCGCCCTTGATAAAGACGTGGTCGCCAAGGTCAACAAGGGCCTTCCAGTCGGCAAGTGCTTCCTCACCAACGTTGGCAAGGCTCAGCATCGCCTGCAGGCGCACACCCATGCCGTCAACGCCGCCCTCCTGGAGGGTTGCGAAGCACAGCTTGCCGGTGTTGCGGACGAACACTACGCGGCCGGTGACGCCCACCATCTCGCCGGTGGTTTCGTCGGCTTCAAGATGTGCGTATTTCTCGCGGATTTCGCTCAGGGAATGGGTCCGTTCAACACCCACCGGATAGGCCTCGGTGCCGCGCTCCATCAGCTTGGCGCGCTTCTCCATACGGATGCGCATTTGCTCGCTGGCATCGATGGGCTCTGCGGAGGTGTTCTGGGCGGGGGTGTTTGCGGAAGTCACAGTCCTTAAGTTTACCGGTGATTACGGACCTTTACTTCCGGGCGCCAAGATCGGGGAAACGCATAGACTCGGGCTGTGGAGACGTGGACGGTTGAAACGAACGACGGCGGCGGGCAGCTTGAGGTGCACACTTTCCGGCCGGCTCGTTCAGTAGGTGCCTCAATTCCGGGTTCGAAGGCACCCGCTGAACCAGCCGGCGTCGTGCTTGTTCATGGCACCTTGGTAACCGACTCCCTGTACTGGCCGTTCGCGCGGACGCTGAGCGTCATGCTGGGGCGACCCGTGCACAGTTACAACCGGCGCGGACGGGGCCATTCCGCACCCCAGCCACCGGACTACTCCGTGGACACCGAGATCGCGGACCTTCGAACGGTCATGGAACAGAGCCGCTCAACGGACGTGGTGGCGCACAGCTACGGCGGATTCGTGGCACTTCAAGCCGCCCGCCAAGCCCGGATCAACAAGCTGGTCACCTACGACGCCGCGGTGTCCCTCTCCGGCAACCTCAGCAGCCGGTGGCGGCCCGAGCTTGAGGAAGCCGTCAGCTCAGGCCAGCTGGATCATGCCTGGGCCCATCTGGTGCAGGGGTTGGGGACGGCGGGGCCGATTTCCTATCTTCCCATGGGTGCGCTCCGGGCTCTCAGTGTCCTCTCAGCCCGGACCCGGCTGGGTTTGGAGATGCGCTCCTTGCTACCCACGGCCGTCACGGAAATGCGTGCGGTGCTGGACGCCGACGCGCACCTTCACGACTTCATGAGGCTCTCCACCCCCACGCTCATGCTCAGCGGTGGCTGGAGTCCGTCCTACTTCGCAGAGACCGGACGGATTCTGGCCGGGGCCGTGCCGGCGATCACCTTCGCGGTGGTGCCGCTTCAGTTCCATGAGGGTCCGCTCCGGCCCGGGAAACGGCTCGCTTCGCGCATCGCCCGGTTCCTGTCGGGGAATCCCGTGGAGGAAGAAAGCGTCAGTGCCCCCTAGGATGTTCCGGTGAAGGAACGGGACATCAGAACGCACGACGGCGGCAACCTCGCCTTGTACAGCTACGGCACGGAAGACGCGCCCGGGGAACGCCGCGTGGTGCTCATTGGCGGCGCATTCCTGACCGCACTGATCTACCGCCCTTTCTCCATAGCCCTGTCCAAGGGACTAGGTGAAGGCTGGGCCGTGGATGTGTACGACCGTCGCGGCCGGGGCAAGTCAACGGAGCAACCCCACAACTACTCCATGGCCACGGAGATCGCCGATGTCCGCATCATCATGGACGCCACGGGCGCCCGCAACATCATGGGCCACAGCCTGGGCGGTGCCGTCGCCCTGAACGCGGCCCAGGCCTTCGCAGGCACGCCCCACCAACCGGACAAACTCGCCGTTTACGACGCCGCGGTGAACATTGACGGCAGCATGGATACCGCCTGGCTGGACGGATTCGCGGAGTCCGTCAATCAGGGCGATGTTGGGCGGGCACTGGCCCGGATGAAACGCGGCATGGAGCCCGGAACTGCCTTGGCCCGGGTCCCGGAGCCGGTGTTGGCCGGACTGATGGCCGTGGTCTCGGGGACCAAAATCAACAAGCTTTTCCGTGAGCTCATGCCCTCAGGTGTGGGCGAACTCAAAGCAGCTTTCGATGCCGCCGATACCCCGAAGGACTTCTCAGTATTGCCTCCAAGCACCCACTTCATGGTGGGTAAGAAGAGCCCTCAGTTCTATAAAGTCACCGCAGCGCGGCTCAACAGGGCCGTTCCGGGCAGCACCTTGGAAGTCTCGCCTAAAGGCTTCCACGGCTCTGTTCCGGCCGCGGTCAATGAACTGGTTTCCGACATCTCGGACTACTTCAAAGGCTGAGAGGTTGTCCACATAAGGGCCGGCATGCTGCCTGCAGTCAGGTCGCTCGGTTAGGCTCGAGTCATGACGCGCGACATCATCATGACCCACGACGGCGGACACCTCGAAGTCCTCACCACCGGCGGCGAGCTGGCAGCGGCAGGCTCCGGTGTCGTCGTCGTTCCTGCCTCCATGGTGACGGCCACTGACTACACGCGCTTCGCGCAGAAACTCAGCGAAGCCCTCGGCCGTCCCGTCCACACGTTCAACCGGCGTGGGCGCGGTGACTCATCCCCGCAGTCGGAGGATTACACGCTTGAAGCGGATATTCGGGACCTCGATGATGTCATGAAGCACACGTCCAGCACCGACGTGTTCGGGCACAGCTTCGGCGGTGCCGTTGCGCTGCACGCGGCTCGGACGCTGCCCGTGGAGCGCCTGGCTGTGTATGATCCCGCCGTTTCAGTCAACCACAGCGTCAAAGCCGACTGGACGCCAGATTATGAGCGCGCGACGGCGGCCGGCGACTATGATCGCGCACTCGCCATCCTCATCAAGGGCGTTGAGACCGGCGGAGCCTTCGCCCGTATGCCATTGTCCATGTTGACCTTGGCGAACAAGCTTGCCGCCGGAACACCCTTGGGCAAGCAGATGCGCGAGCTGATGACCTGCGGCGTCCGCGAAATCAAGGCCGTCATCGCCGCGGACATGCCTCCCGAGCCGTTCCTTGAGCTGCCCTTGGAGACCCTGATTGTGGTGGGAGAAAAGAGCCCGGCACACTTTGGGGTTGCGTGCGGTCAGATCCACGACATCCTGTCCGGCTCCAGTTACACCATCCTTCCCGGGTTCGGCCATGACGGACCCAACAAGGCCCCGGACAAACTGATCGCGGAATTGTCAGAGTTCTTCTCGGGCTAGGACCGCCGGCAGCATATCTGCGTCCACAGACCCTGGCTTGGCAGATCGCTCCTCCCGCCTCTAGGCTGTCATTCGTAAGCCCCCTTATCTTTTGAGGGGTGCTGACCGGTTTAGTTTCCGGCAGCTTTACGTGTTCCAGACCTCGGCAACAGGAGGACCAACATGACTGATCAGTACACATTCCGAAACCCTGTCACGGCCTATGAACAAATCGCACCGCCCAAACAACACCAGCCCGAACCCGGCCTCGATGCCAAGCTGACACCCAAGGCGGACCTGGGTGAAGAGAGCTACCGTGGGACGGGACGACTGGAGGGCCGCAAGGCGATCGTCACTGGCGCGGACTCAGGAATCGGTGCCGCCACGGCCATCGCCTTTGCCCGGGAAGGGGCAGACGTCGTTCTTTCGTACCTGCCCGAAGAGGAAGAAGACGGAGCACGAATTGCCGGCATCATCGAGGCCGCAGGCCGCAAGGCCGTAAAAGTACCCGGAGACCTCAAAGACTCTGCCATGTGCCAGGAAGTGGTGGATACCGCCGTTGCCGTCCTCGGTGGAGTGGACATCCTGGTCAACAACGCCGGCAAGCAGGTGGCTCAGAAAGACCTGACCGAGATCACCGACGAACAGTTCGACCACACGCAGAAAACCAACGTGTACGCCATGTTCTGGCTGACAAAGGCAGCCCTACCCCACCTTCCTGCCGGGTCAACCATTATCAACACCACATCCATCCAGGCCTACAACCCGTCGCCAACACTGGTGGACTACGCCACTACCAAGGCGAGCATCAACAACTTCACCAAGGGACTCGCCCAGCAGCTCGCGCCCAAGGGCATCCGGGTAAACGCCGTGGCGCCTGGCCCTATCTGGACACCCCTGCAGGTCAGCAGCGGACAGCCGAAGGAAGAACTGCCGGAGTTCGGCCAATCAACTCCCCTGGGTCGCGCTGGCCAGCCCGCAGAACTGGCTCCGGCGTATGTGTTCCTTGCATCACCTGAGTCCAGCTACGTGGTCGGCGAAACCCTCAACGTCAACGGTGGCAGCCCCACGCCTTAGCTCATGGCCGTGAAGTCGTCGTCCTGGCCTACTTAAAGGGCCGGGCTTGTTCCCGCTTACTCGGGGCAAGCCTGGTCCCGGGGCGGGCGACTTTGTTCCAGAGGCGGCCGGCTTTGTTCCGGAGGTGTCCGACGCTTTTTGGTTGTTAAATGCGGGGAGCCCCGACCTGGTGGTCGGGGCTCTCCTGAATTTGTGTCCGGCGGTGTCCTACTCTCCCACACCCTCCCGGGTGCAGTACCATCGGCGCTGTGGGTCTTAGCTTCCGGGTTCGGAATGGGACCGGGCGTTTCCCCCACGCTATGACCGCCGTAACTCTGTT
>NZ_JAGGPR010000004.1 GCF_018613695.1 Arthrobacter sp. ISL-95
AGCTCCACCAAAGAGCCCAGGTCGGTGAGGTCCGCCGTCACCACGACATCACTCGGACCAATCGGCACTACCGGACGAACATCAGTGGACACCAACTCAACCTGCAACTCGACCAGCGCCGCCCGCAGAGCGGATCCGATCGTCCCAGCAGCACCTGTGATAACCCAGCGACTCCCCGCAACATCAACCATCCTCCAACCGTACTGCGCCCTCATCCTCACCCCGACCAAACGTCCCGCCAACTGCCCAAGCACTGGCAACGTCCCGTCCCACTTCCTTGGAAGTGGGACGCTGTTTCCTTCAGGTTCTATTGGTTGCCGATGCCACCGTTCCCTGCTAGGTTTCCCCTAATCGTTGGGGGAACAATGACTAACCGGGGCCGTCTCGTTCTAGGCGCTCTAATTCTCTGTGTCGGAACACTATCTATTCCTGCTTGCGCGCAACCAGGTGAACCAGCTTGTGAAGCGCCTACTCCGGCCCCTTCCGCATACTCTCAGTCAGCCGTCGACGTGCCCGCACTGTCGACTGCTTCGCCGAGCCCTTCACCTTCTGACACGTGCAACGACCACACACTAATAACTAGATAGAAACTGATATTGGAAACCCGGAACTCATTATTCCGGCATGCCCGTAAGCCGATCCTCCAACGGACGCATGGACCCGCTGTTAGTGGGCCTGCCCCGAAATTCCGCAGCAACGGCACTGGCCGTAAAGAAGCGGCCGGGGAATCCCTGGGTCCGCTACGCTCCGGTGTATGCCTTCCTCTTGGACCGTCCTGATCTCTGTGCACGCAATAGCCGCCAGCTATGCACTCATCTTCGGAGCCGTTAACCTTTTGCGGCGGACCAAAGGCGGCAGCCTTCATAAGGTTGTAGGCCGAATCTGGGTTGCTTCCATGTACATCGTGGTGCTGACCTCTTTCGGAATCCGAACCATAGATGGCGGGTTCAACTGGCTCCATGCACTCTCAGTTCTGACGTTTTGCACGCTGACGGCAGGACTATGGACTGTCCGAAAAGGGAACATCCGCGCCCACCGAAGCTTCATGACCGGTAGCTACTTCGGTCTGATCGGCGCCTTTGTGGGTGTGCTGGCAGTGCCCTCGCGTCGAATCCCCCAGCTCGCCATCCATGAGCTTCCCTTGCTGGGGCTACTAATTCTTGTTCTGCTGGGCACAGCAGCCCTGACGATTCTGGGCCTCACCCAGCTACGCCAAGAGCGAAGACCTCTCAGCGTCCGGTGAGGGATCCCTTACCGGGGACTCCGCGGGCGGTGATTCGGTCGAGCCGCGACACGCAAAAGCACTGCTACCGCAGGTGCTACGGGGCGACTAGAAGTTTGCGGACGTGGTCACGGAGATCTGCGAGAACTTGGTTGTCGGGATTGCTTCGCGCGAGGGCTGCCATGCCGCGGCAGGCAAGTCCAGCGTCGGTAAGTTCTCCGCTGACAAGAAAATCCATTAGTTCTGAAACAGGCAGAAGGCGCACATAGCCTGATTCAAATTCATCCCAGGTGGCTTCAAATTCTTCTGATGCGTTGGCCACGATGACAAGGTGTTTACGTCTCGACGAGTTCGCAGCCCACCACTCTGAGCCGGCGTAGAAGGCTGATTCTGAGTGATAGCCGGTTTCTTCTCGTAGCTCTCGAAGAGCGGCATCGACGGGCTGCTCGTTGCTATTGAGGTATCCTCCGGGGAGTTCGAGTAGTGCCTTCTCGGGTCCAACGCGGAACTGTTCGAAAAGGACGACATGACTTGCTGAAGGTGTGAACGCGAGGGTTGCTGCAGAATCACGGCCGGCAATCACGTCCCAGTCCGTCACGGTTCCATTTGGCTCTTCGTAGGTAACACGGTCGATCGTCACGAAACCCTTGTATGTGGTCGTCGTTCGGACCTTTTTCCACTTATCGGCAGCAGACACTGTGCTCCTTCTCTGGGTGGCTGGTGGTCCTCAGGTCAGCTAGAGTCTAGACACTCCGTGCTGACCTCGATCCAGGCTGCCCGTTAATGGATTCCCCACCGTACGCCGCGCGTCTAAGTTGCCTCGACGGTCTAGTTTGCTGGACCGGTGCGGCCTGTGTCTGCATGGCAGTTGGGCCTACTCATGGCGCCCTCAGTGGCGACGGTAGGGTGGCAGCTACCGGCTGCTGGGGAAGGCAGAAGTCATAGGGCGCGGTAAGGTCTTCGGGCAACCAACTGGAGGTCGGCTCTGGGAGTAAGGCCATGATTTCATCGCGGTTGAGGGGTTTATCTCCGTAGCTGTGAAACAGCGCCCCGTGCGCCTCCTCGACGTTGCCCGTCAGGTGAGGCCTGACGAGTCCCGAGTAGAGCGGACCGAAATGGCTCCACCAGACGGGGTGCGCAGGAAGGCCACGCCACATGCCTTGAGTCCATTGGTTCGAAGCCTCCTCCGTCTGCTTTACCTTTTCGGTCGTCACGTGGCTTCGCGTGATTTCGGCGCTTGCAAAGAAGGCCCCTAAGCGTTCTGCAAGTGCCAGGAAGAACGGTCTCAGCCTGGACACTGTGCCTGCATCCTCACTTCCATAGGATGACAGACTCAGAGAGATGGCTCCGACGTTCATCGGTGCCGAATCCACGTCATCGACCAGCTTTGAGAATCCGAGGTTCTGTACAAAGGCCGAGCCAGTAGCCCGCAGCCATGGCATCTTATTGGACTGCAGCGCCTCCAGAAATGAGGCGTCGTCGTCCGGGCGCTCCAAGGGCCTGCGCCCCAGGCTCCGTTGGTAATTCCCGGGCAGGGCCTGGGGAAGGTGCTCCCTACACACATCAAGGTACTTCTGTCCCAGCATGACTGGGTCCTCATCCTGAATGAAGTACCACTGCGCGGTGACAGATTTGATGAACTCCCCGGGGGACAGATGTTTGTAGTACTCCTCGTAAGCCGTGAGCGGGGGCGTCTTTGGCTCCGGCCACGTCCCGTCGGTCTGTGCATCTATGGCGACCCCGCTGACAGCCCTGGCCAGTTTCTTCGCGAAAGCCCAAGCATGGGGGATTTCCGTTGCAGGACCGCCGCCCTCGACGCTGATGTCGTACCGGTACTTGATGCCGGGGATGACAACGCTTGCTTGGCGTTCGTCAATGTCGTCCCCGCTGTCAGGATAAGGACCCTCGACAGTGAAGCTGTAATTTCGTTGAGTGCCACGATGGACCAGAAAGCCCCAAGCTTGTGCATCGGAGGGCCCGCTTTCAGCAGGGTCGAAGCTCAGCCCGCGAATGTTGTTGATGCGGGTTGCGAGGTCTTCCTGACTGAGCGCTTCTGAACCGTAAACAAAGAAATCGTAGGACACCGGCTCAGCCTAGCGTGCTGCACGTTGGAGGTCTGGCTGTCCCACATCCTTGGAAGTGGGACCTCATTGACAGGCACACTCCTCCATCGCGCATTTGATTGTCAGCCAAGGCTTCTCTGCTACCGTTCGATGCCGCGCGGGAGCCCGTAAGGGGATCCCTTACCGGGCATCTTGATGGAGCACTTGTACTGAATTCAGGGGCTATCCGTTGCGGACATCGCCGCTTCGATGACGGCCTGGAATTCAGGGCTGACGTGGATGGATAGGTTGCCGTCCTCAGCGAGCTGTGTCAATTGCTCGTAGCCTGTCCCGTTCCACCAATAGACATGAGGACTCACCGGACCAGGGGCATCGCCGTATCCCAAGGCCGTAAACCGGACCATGCCATCGAGCGCTGCAATTACGCTTTCGCCTTCGATGAAGTGCCACACCAGCTGATGGCGGTTTGGAACGCTCATCAGCCAACCAAGGTCCTTGCTTGGGTATTGTCCCGTGAGTTCGGCAGCAAGCCCGGGCAGCAGAATGGCCTTCCCCGCCGTGTACACGGAATCGCCTAGCAACGCTGTGAACGAGCCGTCACCCTGCGTTGGAACAGTATGGATCTGCTCGTCGTTGAGGGCACGAAGGTTCGCAATGCCCTGTGCGCGGAGGGTCTCCCAGCCGCCGAACGTGGTCGCATGATCCCGATTGAATACAGCCACTGTATCCGGAAGGTCGAGTGCCAGCATTTCGACAACACCTGGAGCGAACTGGCTGTGAGGATAGTGGTCGAGGTTTGGAATGCTTGCTTCGTCATAAAGACGCGCATACGTCCGGCGGGACACCTCATCCGGTGTGAACTCGTCAAAAGGGTCCGCCGCCTCGAAGCTCGCCAAAACCCGCTGAAGATGTAGGCGGATGATGTCGCGCCACTGAGACTCCGGTCCGTTGTGACACGACGCGGCAACATTCCAGAATCCATAGCCGCGTCCAGCAGCATCAGTGGCGTGGTCCGAGTGAATCTGCACCTCGTAACCCAGCTCGGCGAAGACTTCGCGCGCCATCGTCCGAAACTCTTGAGCTTCAGAGACTGTGAAGAAGGTCAGATCCTCATCGGCCACTTCTTGCCGGGAGGGTTTCTTTTTGAAGAGGCCCACAAAGTCTCGCTTTCGTCGTGGCAGATGGTGAGGTCATTCGTTGAGCTGGGACTCGTCCCCGGATTCTGGGAAGACTACTACAACAGAGAACCCGTTCTTCATTGGAATTCCAGCATTTCGCCGGTTGCCGAATGGAGCCACGCCGCAAAATTGGGAAAGGCTCTCCCTTTTGGGAGCCCCATCCCGGGCTGGCGAAGTCGTGCACTGGCCACCACCCCAGTCTCCAGGTCCCAGCAAGCTAGGTTGTCGCTGTCCTCATTGCGAGCGAACGGAACCAAGTGCCGTCAGGGTGACGATCTTTCAGGCCCTTTAGAGGATCCTTGAGCGGTCACTGGTTACTCTCACTGTATGGATACTCCGTATCAACCGAACGGGACGGGCCTCGATGCCTTGGACGAACTCAACCAGGTCGACTGGAACCGACTGGAACACGCCTACGGAAAAGGCGTCGTCCCCCTGGCTGCCGCCAACGTATCACTCGGCATCGCAGGCGACGTGGCGGGATCATTAGCTGCGCTCCGAGATGACCCTTTCTTCGCAATCGGTGACGGGCTCTATTCGAACATCTGCCATCAGGGCACGGTATATGAAGCAACGGCCCATGCGGTGCCCTTTATTGCTGCCGTTGCGGCCGGCAATGTTCCAGACGGGATCCGCGTACCGCTGCTGGCGCTCCTGGGTGACATCTCCATCGGAGGGAGCAACATAGCCCGCGACGCGTCGCACGCCGGCTCCTACGGAGACCAAGTTGACGTCCTCGTCACGGAATCGCTCGCCACTTCGATGACACGCCTGTCCACGGTCCGAACGCCTAGGCTTGTGGCGCTCATCCAAGCAATCCAGTCTCTTCTCGCTCATTCAACCGACGCGCGCCGCGACGCAGTCGAGTCCGCCATCGGCTCTGCACTTACGCCGCTCGCCAACTCCTAGAACCGGCGTCCGTTAGCCGATCGTTTACCGTGGCTACGAGACAATCTGTTCGTACTCCGCTTTCATCTTTGGTCCAAGGAGAAGAACAACGCCAGCTCCTGGCTCCGACGGCAAGGGGAGGTGTTCGATGAACGAGACCGCGATGACGTTATCAACGTCGTCCATTGCATCTCCGACGCCCGCGAAGTGAACCTCCAGCCACGACAAAAGTTGCAGAACCCGAAGCGGGTTAGAGTCCTGCTCCGCGAGTACCCACCGGCAAATATCGGCCATCAGCAAGTGCGGCAGAAGCTCCCCGTCGTTGTCCGCCAGATGCTCCTCATAGCTGGGTCGGAGATGCGGATGTTCTGTAATTAGCTTGAGCATGAGGTGCCGCGAATCTCGCTTGCTCATACTCGTTCATCACATCCCATCGGCTCACGGACAGAAGGAAACTTAAACCGTGCAAGGAACCGTATGATCCAGCTATGACGGCTACTGACCTTTCGTTCCTTGCCTGGGATCTTCAACGCGGAGCACGATGCGACCCAAACGGCGAAGTTAGTTGGCCGGCATTCCAGGCCTCGGCTGTGATCGAAGCACTAGCCAGGTCAGGCCGATTGATTCTTGGTCTGGATATTAGGGACTACCAAGCCGACGGCGTTATCGAGGTACCGTGGTGGTCGTATACGGGGTCGGATGTGCAAGAAGCCTGTGCCAGTGCGCTTGCAGTCCTAAGACGTGGAGGCCTTCCCGGCGACTGGGTCCTGATTACTTGGTGAGACGGATGCTTGAGCCGAAAGTACGTCCTGAACGTCCCAACCCCGTAGTGCGATAGAGGATCCTTTACCGGGCAGTGTCGCGATCAAGGGAGAACCTAGAAATTTTACTTGAAGTCGGGTACCGGACCCAAGAGAGGTTGCGCATCCGCTGGGTTGCGGTACGACGGCTCCCAGGGCAATCGTCCGGTGGAGTCACTCCAAATTGCTTGTAAGGCCTTTACTTCGCCGTACACTTCTGCCACCGCTGTCAGCCCTGCGATGTTTTCCACCGAGATGAAAGCGATGGGAGCTGGAGGTTCGGTGAGGTCGGTGGTGATACTTCCCGGGGCGAAGCGTTTACCTGCTTTTACGTCTTCACCCATGAGGTTCAGGAAGGCTTGAGCCACCTCGAACGGCAGGCCCTCCATGACAATCTCTGGATGCCCAAGTGCTGTTAGGCCAACGGTGTAGGAAAAGGCAGCCTCATCACCGGCGCCGACATGACGTACCGCCCGTGCTCTTGAATCAACGACAGCAGTTGATTGAAGACGGGTTCATTGCTGTCCTTAAGTTTCACGGACTCAATCTAACAACCAAGTGAACGCTCTGCCGCCAGTTGGCAGCGGTGTCCATTGTCTGCACGCCCGGATGGGGATGGATCAGCGTGCGCTAACCGTAGGTTTGTTGAGCCCAGGAAGGCCAAGATCCGGCGTCCGCGTCCAGATCGATACCTTGCAGGCGGATAAGACAAACGTCGCCCGGGGATCGCGTAGTTGCCCAGAGGCTGTACGATCGGCCTTTGGCTTGGGTGGGTATCCATTTGAGTACCTCGTGAAGGTCTGCTCCTGAAAGCTCCCACTCTTCTTTTGCTCCGCCATCGTCAGCCCAGAAGTACACCCTGTAGGTCGGATCATCGACCTGCGTGGTCTGATCCCGCGGATCAATGAGTTCTGTTCGCATCTACCGACCGTACTCCGAGACGCAGCACCTGGTGCCCCGCAAGCCGATCCTTTAACGGACGTCGTTTGCTGAGCTTCTGAACGTCAGAACCATGAAGCGGAACGTGAGGCGCGGGAGCTTTGTGGCCGGCGGGTAGACTTCCTGATGGCAACGCGGGGGTGCCCGCCACATGCGAGAGGGCACGCCACAATGGGCAAAGAGCAGCAGTCACAGACCGGTCATTCCGATTCAACGGTGCAAGACGACACTCAGACATTGCCAGCTGATGGGACGGCCGCCTATGTCCCTGACGGTGCGACAAGGTTCAGGCGCTATTGTCTAGGATTTTTTTACCTCATGTCGGGATCGGCCGTTGCCTGGATTACGATCATGAACACGGTAGCGGTGAATGGGCAATTTCTGGATTATCAGGCTGCTGGCACACCCGTACCGGCTGGTTGGCTTGCCCCAGTCGTTGCTGTGATCGTGGACTTCGCCGTGGTGTCCCTCGCCAGCCTCTTTGTGGGAATCTGGAATCTACTTTCTTTGAAAACCATGATCCCGTCCCCACTGATCGCAGGGATTTTCTGCTCTGCAGCGTCCGTTGTGATGTTGATGCTGTTTTTTGACGACTCATCCAAGTTTGCTTGGGCCTTCATACACGCCTTTGTCATTTTTATGACGATCAGAATGCTACGGCAGGAAGGCTGGCGCTCCCTCAGAGCCGTCCGACGCCACAAATACCCCGAAGATGCCCGGTAGAGCATCCTTCACCGGACGCGTCCCAGAGGTCGGCAGCGGCGCGGTGTGAAGTGAGGATCGTGCCGTTCGAGGATAAAAGAGGTGGCTGGTTCTTACTCGCCCAGGAGCTTGGTGAGCTTGTTTTCGACAGAGCCAGCGCCCATGAGCCTGTCGGGTATGCCCCCTACTATTTCTGTAGGGGGAACTTGGACTTCCTCCAGCAGAAGATTCGGGTCGGCATCATCGTAGCGAAGCCGAAACGAGCGACCCATAATGGGCTCAGTACGAACGAACTCCGGCATGGGCCACAGTTCTTGGCTCCAGTCTGGTATTGGTCCAATGATCGGCCACTTGCCTTGCTTCAAATGCAGGTCGCCAAAACGGCCAACGAGGACTGCATCCTGTCCGCTCAGTTGCTCCACCTGGCTGACTTCAGGTGGCTGCGTCCTTATTGGGCCGAAGAAATATCCAAACAAGACTCCTTGCGGGTTGGCTCGCGCTATTAAACCAAGACCGTAGCCACCACCGTTCAGGGGGACGGCAAAAAGAACTCCAGGCCCGTAATTCAGCTTCCCCACACTAACCTCCCGGCCGGCTTAGGGAGTCCACGGCCGCTTGCCTGTATCTCGGTCCCTGCATTTTATGCTTCACGAGTAGTCCTCGGGCATAAGGGCTAAGGGGATCCGAAGTGTATCTAGTTCGAAATGTGGTTCTCCTTTGAATAGCAAGGAGAAGACAACTTCATTTCCCTCGACGCTATAACCGTGTGTGAGGACCGTGATTTGCGAGCCGTTACGTAGATCAACAGTCCACAGCTCGGGTTCCATCGCAAGCTCCAGAGCATTGCGAACGACTCGCACGCTAGAAGATAAGTCTTCGAACTTCACTCCAATCCCAGATGCTCCCTCAGAGATCCTTCTGAGGTCGTTGTCCTCGACGAACTTATCTGGATACGCGGCACCCATCGTCGTCAAGAAAGCATGGGTCGAGGCCATCCCGGCAATACGCAGGTCATTGATGAATCCCGACAACACCGTCTTTGCCATAGAGGAGCTTGAGAAAGCCCTGCATGAACTCGAATTTGTTCAGTTCCAGCAACGGCACAGCGACGTACTGGACGGACTCGTAGGCCGTGCGCTGACCACGACAGATTCCAAGGAGTTGGCGTACTCCGCCCGTATGTTGGCCCGAACCAACCGTACAGAAATTATCCCCGCGCTAGAGCGCGGACGTCGCTCAGGCACGTCCCTTGAGCGACGTGACATGACAAAGGCCTTGAAGCAACTGCGGACCGAGCAGGCCAACTAAGCCCAAAGGGTCGACCGACGAAGCCGTCATGCAGCACTGACCGGAAGACTGTTCTTGGTGTCCGGTAAGGGATCCTTCACCGGACGCGTGCTAGAGGTCAGCAGCGGCGCCGTGCGAAGTGAGGATCGTGCCGTCCGAGATCAGTGCCACGCGGATGGATGCAGCGTGGAGGTCGATTTTGCCGACGTCGCCTTCAACGGTGTAGTGGTCTCCCTCGATGATGAGTGAGTCGATATTGCCGTAGTCAACTGAGCCGCCAGGGTCACGCGAAGGCCGGCAGCTGAGCTGACCCGTCCAGGTCAAATCCGTTACACCATCGAACACCAGCACCCCCTTGCGGTAGCCGTATTGCTCTCCGGGGCGTGCCGGGGCATAAGAGGGGTGTTCCTCGGTCAGTACGAACTCCGCGGTGATGACAAGCTGCCCTCGGCTTGCATTGATGTCCAATATCCAGCTGTCTTCCAGGTAGAAGCCCCTAAGAACTTCATGCTCAAAGTACTTTCCCAACGTCGACCTCCCCACCTGCCATGTCCGATGAACCGCGCGGTCCGGTCAACTGTAGCGCTGGGTGCAAAGCAGAGCACACGTAAAGCGATCCCTTAGCGGACACTTGCTGGTTCCTGAAATGGTTGGGTACTGTCCGGCGTGTAGGCTGAGATTTTTGACTTGGGGACCTGTGATTCGAACGTCTTAGACCCGTCTTTGTTTCTTGGACTGAGGTCGGTCTACTGCTCCTGGGGTTTGTCTTGCTGACCGTGAGCATTGTCAAGACACTGCGCAGGCGGTCTGAGGGAACGCCGCGATCACACTTACAGATAGGACGTTTCCGATGCCTCGTCAGCGTGTAGGTTGTTTTGGGGTTCTCACTCTTGGGATCATCTTGATCGCGTGGATCGGTTCCATTGCCTGGACCGCGATAGATGAAAGTGCGGTTCCTTCCGACTCGGCTTTCCGGGCTATCCCTTTGCCCAGCGAAGCGGGAGAGATCTCCACGGAGTGCGGATCGGGAGGCTGTTCGCGAATAATGTCTGTAGACATCAGGCCCCCTCACACACCGCCGGCCCTGGCAGAAGAGATGGGGCTGACAAAAGAACGGTGCGAGCCCATGAATTTGTGGACTTTGCGAAAGACCTGCACCGGGGTCTCTAGTAACGTCGGGGGACTTAAGATCTACGTGAACTACTCCTACTCCCACATATTTTCCTAGAACTAACGGAGGAACGCTGCTGACGAGCCACTTTCCACTGCACGCGGGTCTGGCTCGGCACTCTAGGCCCGTAAACCGGTGCCTCATCGGGCGTTTCTGCGTCCGGTGGAGGACCGGCTTACGGACTCTTTGAAAACGGCCGGGTCGCAGCAGTTTGGGCGATACTTGACTCTGACACCGGGTCACAAATCACGGTCCTCACATCATTCCCTAGTACAGATGGAACACGTTTTCCAGACTCCACATAATAAAAAATGCAATCGCAAATGGGGGCAGAAGATAGAGCACGAACATACTGCCGCCACCTCTGCCAGGAGGCCTGTACCGCTTTGTCATTTCATTCCTTCTCATCCGCGCAAGTTTTTGCGAACGCCCTATCCCGATGTGGGGAACTTTACCCGACCGCTTCAGGCCTCAGGACTGGCGAATTGAGCCATTTCCAAAGTTCACCAGGCCGTAGCAGAGGGCGGCCAACGGTCCGGAGATTCCGTCCTGAACCACTTGAGTCACCTGGGGATGCGGTCAGTCGGGACGCGAGGCCATAACGTCTCAAGATAGAGTCGGGCTGCCGGCGCGCGAATCGAATTCTCAGAGCTAGTCAAGATCCGACAGAGCCACCAAACCGAGAAAGGTAGATCATCAAGACTATCCGGGCGATCAAACGGCTATTCACCGAGCTGCCTCAACCAGCCAGGACCTTCCAGAGGTGCTTCATCGGTTTTTTCCTGGGAACTTTCCTTCTCCTGGTGATAACCCGGGTGAACTGGTTTGCCCTCGGCATGAGTGTGTCTGGCGTCTTCGTTTTCCTCTTTGGGCTCCACGTCTTCCGGGACCTCAATGGAACCGCCAGCACATGGTCGAAGATCTATAAAGAGAGCCACGGTATCAGGCCAGAAGGCTTTACGTTCGCCGACGTACCCACGATAAAGGGCATGGGATTCATGTAGATGCTCATGGGCGTGGGTCTCACGGCCATGAGCATAGCGCTGTCCGTATCCCCACTTTGAACACTTCACGCCAGCCGAGGATGAGCGGTCATGACGCAATGTTCGGTTGAGGATCCCTTACCGGGGACTCCGCGGGCGGTGATTCGGTCGAGCCGCGACACGCAAAAGCACTGCTACCGCAGGTGCTACGGGGCGACTAGAAGTTTGCGGACGTGGTCACGGAGATCTGCGAGAACTTGGTTGTCGGGATTGCTGCGCGCGAGGGCTGCCATGCCGCGGCAGGCAAGTCCAGCGTCGGTAAGTTCTCCGCTGACAAGAAAATCCATTAGTTCTGAAACGGGCAGAAGGCGCACATAGCCTGATTCAAATTCATCCCAGGTGGCTTCAAATTCTTCTGATGCGTTGGCCACGATGACAAGGTGTTTACGTCTCGACGAGTTCGCAGCCCACCACTCTGTGCCGGCGTAGAAGGCTGATTCTGAGTGATAGCCGGTTTCTTCTCGTAGCTCTCGAAGAGCGGCATCGACGGGCTGCTCGTTGCTATTGAGGTATCCTCCGGGGAGTTCGAGTAGTGCCTTCTCGGGTCCAACGCGGAACTGTTCGAAAAGGACGACATGACTTGCTGAAGGTGTGAACGCGAGGGTTGCTGCAGAATCACGGCCGGCAATCACGTCCCAGTCCGTCACGGTTCCATTTGGCTCTTCGTAGGTAACACGGTCGATCGTCACGAAACCCTTGTATGTGGTCGTAGTTCGGACCTTTTTCCACTTATCGGCAGCAGACACTGTGCTCCTTCTCTGGGTGGCTGGCGGTCCTCAGGTAACGGTCAGCTAGAGTCTAGACACTCCGTGCTGACCTCGATCCAGACTGCCCGTTAATGGATCCCCATACGAACACGTCGCCTAGTGCAAATTTTTCTGAAAGTCAGTGTTGGTATGTCGGCTAACTTTCTCCGCGTTGCGCCAACCCAATCGGGTCACAGAAACCCGTGGGATACGGTTTTAGCCCGTATCCCACGGGCGTCTCACGTACGGCTGTATTACGCTGGTTTCGGCAGTGATTCCCCAGTGGGAGCCACAGATACAAAATGCCGATACCGAGTGAACGGCAAAGATCGCGCCTCGTTAGGCTGGAAAGCACAGACTCTCAACCAGTCGAGACTCAGGCTAATCTGGCAGCCCAATACTTGCCCTGCTCCGAGACTGCGGATAGAACCCGAGGGGGCGAAACCGACTCTGGCCAAAGCTGGACTAGGTAATGCTCCACAACAGTCGCAGTGACAAGGTCAGGAGCCCTATCGCGACCCGCAGCTGACACCCGGATTCTGTAATCTCCGGATTCGTCGTCTTCGATTGCTCCCAAAGCAGTCAATTCCTCCATTGGGCCACCAGCCGCTGCTCGCCCTGCGGGAAGAGAGGCTGAGACTTCATGAACATCTTCCCACTCTTCCAAAGCAGGTTCAGGAGGGGCGTCCAGGACATTCACGGTCATGCTGATCGGCCCAGAGCTGATACCGGTGTGGAACAACGTGGTCCGGAACGGTTGCTGAGTCCCCCCGGCCCTACTGGCCTGTAACGCCACCACCGGGTCCGCGGCCGGGACGGGTTCCACCACGAGTTCCACTGCCTGTTCGGCTGCGCGTGGAGCGTAAACGCCTGAGATGATCATCGAAGCCTTATGAGATGTGCACGTTGAAAGCGTCTCCGTTGATGACACGCTTGGGAACGAAGAGCGCGCTATTCAGCACACTTCCTGCAGCAGAGTTGGTGTTCGCATCTATCATGCAGACAGAGTAGCCGGTGGGCCCGGTAGACGGTGTTCCCTGCAAAGCTACTTGGCACCAGGGCAGGGTTCTGGCCGTTCCTCCACCGGTGTAGGCTCCCTCGATCGTGGAAGCAAACGGGTACTCATCGCATGAGTACCCTGCCGGCCGGGGAAGGCTTGTCGGGCACGCTTTGGCACGGTTTGCATCCCTGAGGGCGGTGTCGGTCAGTCGGTGCAGGGGAAGCCCGCCGAGAGCGCCCGGGAGTCCCGAGAGCTGGGCCGCTTTGACGTGGGCACCAAATCCGCCCCACGTTGCGCCGTCGTAGTTGATGTACGGCGTGATGCCAGGAACGACGCAGCCTGTGCTGGAGATTCCAGGTACCGCCGTGTCACAGCGCACTGCGGCAGAAACTGATGTCAACGTACTGGCCGCTGAGGAAGTGGGAGCCTTCAAGGTCAGGTTCCACGTACTGCCTGTGGCTCCCACACTTCCCGCCGCCGTGGCAGTGGTGTTGTAGAAAAATTCTCCTGAGGCTGCCTGCCCCGTCTGCAAGACTTGAGTCCCGAAGCTCGTCGTGCCATTCGTGCAGTTAGTCGAACAGGATGCCGTCCCTACAGCGGTCGTTCCGACTGCGGTACCGGTCATGCTGCTGGGAATGATTGTGACCTGATGAGCAACCGTGGGCAGGTTCTGGCTGCCGTAGTGAAATCCGGTCACCGTGAATTCCATAACTCCCGTTACGGTGGTGACGCCGTTTTGGGTCTGCGTGACTCGAAGGGTGTATTCCCAGTTCCCGCACGCTTCGAATCTGCTGGCCATGTACTGGTTCGGGGCCATCACGCCCGCTTGCCGACACCATTCAGGGACCGGCTGGACCGTCATAAGTGTCGGTACCTGGGGATTCTTCTTTAGGTGCGTGGGCGGGTTCTTCGTCGGGGTGATACAGACAGCGCTTTCGCCTTCAGATGGCGGGAGACATGCGGCAGTTGGTGCTTTCATCAAGAACGGCTCCTGGGCGCCGATCAATTGCTTCTCATCTGGGGCTGAAACGCCCGGTGGTGTCGGATTCTCTGTCATGGCAGTAGCCGGACTTGCCGGGCTGATGAACGTTGCTGCGAGCAGCAATAGGCTGCTCGCGGCAAGACTGACCATACGAGTATTCAAAGTTCCCCCAAAGGATTGGAATGCCCGTGGGGATCACGTCGCCCCCACGACGAGGTCAGCCTCACAGAAGCTCCCGATGTTTGCAAGTCACACAGGCCTAGTCAGATCCGACATCCCCCTCCCCCTTCAGCCCCCGGCAACTCGCTAGAGCCGCGCAAAATGGACTGCAGGCCGAGAACGGCTGGTAGGTCCCAGAAAGTACATAACGTTCCAGGATGCCAACGAAGTGCCCATCAAATTCAACGCATAATGCGGACGGAGGACTATCTTGAGCGGCTCTATGTGTTGACGCACGCTCAGGGATCCTTCACCGGACGTCCCAGTTCGAAGAACTAAGTGGACTATTGGCCGGCATCTGCAACGCGGTTCCGCGCTTGCGCGAGCAGCTCGGTGTAATTTGCTTCGAAGGGCGCGACAAGAACTGACTCAAGGTCAGATTGAATGTCCCAAAGGACCCGTTGCTCGGCCTGATGAGTAACCACAGGGGCCTTACCGTCGTTCAAATGACATAGCCAATCGAACAACACCAGTGCTTGATCCTCGTCGAGTTCGATTTTCACCTGCTCCGGCATACCCACGTCTTCCCTTTCCCGACAGAACCTCGGTCCGTTAGTTTATCGCTGCTGTTGGCCCACCGCCGGGAGTAAATCCGCTAGAGGATCCATACTCGGGGTTCACAGAGACCGGTGGACGGTCTCTGTTTACGGCCGCAACCACGCGCCAATCACGGCATTGACTAAGACTGCCTTTATGCTGGCGCCATAGTTGAAATGAAGAGGTGCCAACATGGCGAGAGCACCGTATGTGCCCAACGAATTACTTTCGCGGCTGGTGTGCGACCGGATGTATTCGGTCGAGTTTGTTCTGAACGACTACGTGCAGTTGCGATTCGACGGCACGTCTGGCGGCGGTCCCGTCATCCTTAACTGCTACGTATGGCCTATCGTCCAGGCAGCTGGCCGTTCGTGGCACGAGCAAGACCTCGGCTACGCGGATGCACTACGTCGCTTGACCCCCGGCACAGTGATCTCGACAAGCGAAGCCACAGGTAGTGGCATACGCGTCGAGCTTGATACTGGAACGATAGTGATACATCCGGCGAGGGAAGATGTCTACGTCGAGATAGCTCACCTCATGGGATTCTCCGATCAAGCGTGGATGGTCTGGCGCCCAGGCGAGGAGAGCTTTGAGGACTTAGCCTGACTTTTTCTCATAGGATCCTCCACCGGACGCTGTGCAAATCGGTGTCATGGGTCCACCAAATGATAGGAACTTACATGGAAGATGCCATCCGTGAGTCTCGCTTTTTACAAGCAATGACCGACGTCGCAAACAAGGTACTAGAGGCCAAACGTGAGCAAATCTACGACCTGGTCATGGAGGAGGCCGAGCAGTTCATTCGCGAGCTCCTAGGGTCCTCCCACGATGGTGGCGCGTATTCCCTCTGGATGGAAATCAGCGACCTATACGACAGTCCAGCCGGTCCGGGGTCGGAGGAAGCCTGCGAGGAGATCGGACGCAAGGCAGCTGCAGAATGGTTGTCCGTCGATAAATCATCTCCTGACGAGATCGACAAGTTCTTCGCTCGATGGCAAACGCCGGAACCATGGCAGATCTCGTGACAAGCGTACGGTTGAGGATCCCTTACCGGACGTCCCCATGCCTAGTTGGCGTCATGGCCCATGCACCACCAATCAGATTTGCCGGACTTTAGGGTGAGAGAGCGAAGATGCGGCACACTCGGCATCCATACCTCATGTGTTACCGCCGTTTTAGTCAGTTGGACTCGTCGGCTACTCGCCGACGTACACGTTCTGATGAATGCGTCTCAAGCCTTCAGACTCCAACTGGGCGGTGTCGGCGTTGTCGCGCACCAGGGCTACGGGTCGTCTATCTGTCCCGCTCACGGTCACGATCTTATTGCTGGAACTGCCGGCCGCAACTGCGCATCCCGCGTAATCGGTAATGTGCTGATCCACATGGAATACCGCCAGACAGGCCTGGGCGCCGTCAGTACTTTGCGCTGCAAAGTACTGACGACCGTCATCTTCGACCAGGAAACGGAGAGTAGTTGCATCAACCTGTTCGAGAAATGGAAGGTTCACCCCATCAGGGGCTACATCTTTCGGTCCTGCAGGGGCTTTCAGCGCAGCTATGCCGTACCCATTGCTGGCGCAGCCTCCGAGCAGTAGCGGAACTGTCAGCAATGCAATCGTTGCCGTGAGTTTGAGCTTCGTCATCTGTTTCCCCAGTCGCGTCTTCCGTGCCAACGACGCTACCGCACTGCTCTCGGTGGGTCTTGTCACATGAATGAAGGCCCAGGCGCCCCAAGGATTTTTGCTCGACAAGCATAGGAGCATCCAACCATTACGGTGCATCCGAAAGGGCGCTGCCAGCCCGTAAGACGATCCCTCACCGGTCCTCTGATATCGCCCAAGACTTCCTACGGCCGTGACACGATGAGAGTTGGGGACTGACTAGGTGGAAGCATTGGGTACTTCGGATCATTTGATATGGAGCTGCGACTTGGTAAATACGGGATCCCGTAGTGGTTTGATCGCTGGTAGAACTGCTTTTGAAGTTACCCGGTGGCGCTATCGTGTAACGGGATTTATTGCCGCAGATGGATTGCTATGTCTCTTTTTGAACAACTCCGGGGTCCCTCAGTCGTTTTTTACTAATCTGGTCCTAGGTCAACTACTCGCTTCAGCACTTTTTCTAATCGTTCTAATCCACTGGTCGAGTGCTAGGGAAAGTGCCGAGAAAAAGGCTGGCTACACGACCGTTCGCCTTGGCAACAGGAAGTTGATGCAGCGCGATCCTTACATGGGTCGCATCATCCGACTAGCCGGCGCAGACTACCTCGACCGCCAATATTTCGCCGAGATCCTGAAGAAAACCGAAGCCGAAGCGAACAAGCCGTGGGTCCCCTAGGACAACGCCCGTAAGCCGGTCCCTCACCGGACAATTCGGTCAACGCGCGGCTTAGCGAAGGAGTCAACAGAATCGGGGGCAGTCCCTTACGACGTTTGCGAATATCGCTGCAGTGGCGGTTAGTATCACTCCGATAAGGGGGATTGGTGCACTTGGAGATTTTTATAGCCGCAGTCGTGGTCCTGGGCGTACCGCTAGCTATTGCCGTTCGCATTGTCTGGAGAATTTTTCGTCCAATAGCCAGAGAACAGCCCCCGGCTCACCGGGGAACGTTCCAGTCTCAGCGTGGCAGGGTTTACCGGAAGGGCGGAAACAGCCACAACGCGGCGCCTAGTGACGGTACCGGCGGCAGCCTCTAGCTGAGGCGTCCAAAGCGCTCTGCTGCCTGTCCACCTTCTGGTCAAGCACCGTACGGAACCGCCGGGACAGTCAAAAACGACCATTTCTGACCTGCCTGTGACTTTCGGCGATAATTGGCGGCTTTTTCACTGCGCTATTTGGCGCTTGGTGCAGCCCGCAAGGGGATCCCTTACCGGACGCCGTCCGAGCTCAGGACTCGTTCCAAATCATGGCGGCAAACCAGTCTGCCGTCATTGACCGCACCTCGATGTCGCCCTCCGGTTCGAGGACGCAAAGCAGAGCACGGGCAGTTCTCCCTTCCCGGCTTTCCAGATCAGTGCCTCTGGGGAACGAGTGTAAGTAGTGCCAAGTTTCGACCTTAGCCGACTCTAAATCCTCAGCGCTGACGGTGCCGTCGCAGTTCCAATATGCCTCAGCGGTCCGCAGAGAGGATTGGATCTCCTGCGGAATGGGGAGAGCCGACAGATGCTGAAGCAGCAGCTTCATCAGCCCATGCCATTCATCAATGCCTTCCGTACGTGATATTGCTTCAGCAGCTGCTAGAAGCTCCACGTTTTTCAATATCGCACTCCAAACTCGTCGAGGACAGTGCTAAGTCCAGGGCATAACGCGGGCACAGTAAATTGACAACGCAGGCGTTAGAACATCGGAGCGTCAGGCCCACGCTCAGAGTCCCAGAAAGGCACGAGTCGTTTTTCCCAGTGGGCCATCAGTGCATCCATCCCGTGTCGACGCTTGTACAGCAGTTCGGATTCGTGCAACGGAAGAGCTTGGAGAAAGTGGACGTGCGACCCATCCGATAGTTGGACAGTCGGAATTATCGCTTCCTGTTCACGGATCAAGAACGCCATCATTTCTGTTCCAGGCCAGAGCGGACCGTCCGATGGAACGGTATGTCCGTCCCCCACTATGACACCGCTCCGCCGCCCGTAAAGCCCTAAAGCTGCGAAGGGACTGGCCACTGCGTCTTGCCCCGGCCGCAGACCCAACAGGAACTCCGCACGATGATCTGCTGCGGCCGGGCCGTTGGCCGGGGCACCGCTGGCGGCACCTATGGTCACGTAAACGTCGACTCCTTCTCCTGTGTCCTCCGCATCCCATTTCCACACCTGGATGGAAAGTCCTGCGACCTCGAACTTGATTCGCCCTGCGGGGTCACCCCAACGGGAGAGCAGATAGGCTCCGACTGATTCATACATAATTGTTGACCTCCATGGGCCACCGTATGTCAGAAGTCGTCTGCACTGCGGTTGTGTGTTCGTAAGCGGATCCTCCATCGGGCGCTGCCACATTCTGCCCACGCCCGATAGGGTCCGACGCCGGTTAGTCTGCTTGTATGAAGCCTCCCGGAACTCTTATCGCTGTTCTAGTGCTGGTGATTATCGTAATTGCAGTAATTGTGACTTGGGCAAGTTTCGGTGACCGCCCAGGGCCCATGACCACTGCGGCGCTCAGCAGCGTCTTCGGGAATGGATACGGAGCACTAACTTGGTAAGCGATTTTCCAGAGCGTCAGCTCCTGTCTGGCGTGACGGCCTATGAGCTTCTATTGTGGCGATATCGATGCACAACGGCAGGGTTGGTCGTGCTCGCAATAACGTTTGTCTGCAGCGTGTCAGGTGTACCGCAGTCGTGGTTTACGACATCTCTGATGGTTGCAATCGGGCTAACGTTGCTTCCGCTAATCGTTCTCATCGGTAGCGTGGCCAAGCGGGAAAGAGCTGAACGTCAAGCTGGCTACACAACGCAAAGACTCGGGAACAAAAAACTGGAACAGCGGGACCCTTACCTAGGGCGCGTCATCCGGCGTCCTGGCGAACCGTACCTTTCCCGAGACGAGTTCCTTCAGATAGTAAAGAACGCAAAGACTACGGCGGAACGGCTGGAATCACGATTCTAGAGGCGCGACGCGTGTGTGGCGGGTAAAGCAATAGTTCGGGTCTCGGGAGAGCCCCAAGTTTCAGGGCTTTCATGGCCAGGTTATTCATGTCGGCCCGCCCGCAAGCCGGTCGTCCACCGGCCGCCCCGAGGCTGCCCTTCGGTCTTCTCCATATCCGTGTGTTTCCGCCATTGCCGGATTCCCGTATACCCTGCCCGAATTATTGCCCGGTGAAGGTGCCTTGTACGCTACAGTCCGGAGCATGCTCATCGGCTACGCCCGGGGTCAACGGTGCCATCGGTTTCCAGCAGCTGATTCGACGCGTTCAGCGTCGCGGGCTTGAGGATGCTGCCGAACGTGATGACAGTGTCACCGCCAACAGCCTTCATCGCCTCAAGCTTGTCGATGTTGGTTTGGTGCGTCTTGGACGCGTAGATGAAGAATCCGCTGATCGGGTAGTTGTTCGGCGTCTCCGCCTGCGCCGGTGCTGCGCCGAGTGCGGCTATACCGGTCAATGCCGCGGCGATGGCTGCAAGAGCCCTGAATCTTCTTCTCATGAAGTTTGTTTTCCCCATTTTCCTATTGGCTGCATTCTGAGCGGTGCAGACGGCAACGGATGCTACATGTCAGGTATGACAGGAACGGCCCCTGGCGATCGTCCGGCTGCACAGCGGTTCACGTCCCCCAAACCTTGTTGTATGGAACGGTACAGCGGCGGTTGGCTGAACAGGCTTGTCCTTTAAGTACTGTTGGGTGGCCTTGCAGAGCATGGATCTGCAAGGCCACCCATCATTGACTCGGGATGTTATGGCATGGTGGAGCGGAAGATGGTCAACGGGCCCCATCCCCAACCGACGGTGACGGGAGCCTTCCAGCTTGAGTCATCCAGGATCTGGTAGTAGCGAAGATCCCCGGTTGTTGTACGGGCGAGCATGCCTCGGGTGCCCTCGCCATTGAAACCGGATGTCGGCGATATCGCCGTGATGACGTCCCAGCCGATACCCACGGTGGTGGCCGTTCCGGAGAGGAAGCCACCGGTGCCATTGCCGCGGTAGAGCTTCAGCTCACCGCCTGCGTTCTTCGCGACGATGTCGGTTTTGAGGTCCTTATCGAAATCCATTTGGACGAATTCGAGGCCTGCCCAGCCGCCGCCGATCTGTGTGGATCCGCCGATGGCGAGGCCTACAGGGTTGGTGTAGTGGCGCATGATGCCCGCTGAATCGGTAGCGACGATGGAGGGGAACCGGTCTGCTTCTTTCCATTTTCCGACGCTGATTTTGAAGCCTTGCCAGCCCTGCCCGATAACGGTGTATCCGCCGAAGGGCTGGGTGGTGCCTGCGTAGAGGCGCAGCTTGCCGTCGCTCCACTGGACCAGGAGGTCCTGGAATCCGTCGCCGTTCCAGTCGGTGACGAATCCGGCGCTCAGGTCTTTCCAGCCGGTTCCCATTTGGGTTCCGTTGAGCAGGCCGGGCACGCCGGTTGCTTCGTACTGGTACAGGTTGTAGGCGACGCCATCAGGGCTGACTGCAACAACATCGGAGGCGCTCAGGTCAAAGTAGTCCCCGGAGCCCATGACCCATTTGAGGTTTTCGCTGAGAGCAACGCCTTGCTTGGTGTTCTTCGTGTCGGCGGATGCCTCGAACTGGGCGTACCGGCCGTTGCTGACGTTCTTCAACGCAGTGGTGCCGTCCAGTTGGCGTTCGAGGGTCCAGTGCGTCAGCGCGGCGGCCGGGTCACACGTGACGACCGGCATCTGGGTAGTTGTGGCGGGGTCCGAGGTGCCGGCGAGGCATTTTGATGTGGCGACGTTCGTGATGGTGAACGTGTCAACGGCGCCGCTCACGGCGGTGAACTGCCATTTGCGTGCGTCGGTGGCCAGCGTCGAACACTTCGCGGTCTGCGTTTTGTCTGTGGCTACCGAAAGGCAGTTGCCGTTCTTGCCGGTTGCCCGGATCTGCGCGGTTGACCCGTTGGCGACGTTGAAGGTGATGAGGTTGTTCATCCAGGTGCTGGCGTCGTCGACTCGACTGGCCTTGGCACCGAGGCCGTTGGGGCTCTTCACCAAAATGCAGCCGTTCTCCCAGCTTCGGGAGTTGATGGCGACAAGTTCCGGACCGGTGGCCGTTTCGCGGACGCCGGGAGCGCCGCTGTCCCCTGCGCACAATCCGGTGGCATCCGTGGGTGGTACTACATCCATGGAGGAGCCTGTCACAGCTGCAACGCTGAACGTGGCGGAGGAGGGCTTAAGAGGGACCCAATCGACAGCGTCCCGGCCATGGCCAGCGAAGCTCAAAACCTCGTCCAGCACGGGCTCGGTAGTAGCGATCCTCAACGTTGCGGCGTTGGTGACGGGCCGGGCGAGCCTGAGCATGGCGACGTCCCGGCCGCCGGCCAGATCGGTGGGCGTTTCGACGTGGACAACACCGATGCCGTGGTTTTTGCGGTTCGGCGCGTCGGTTCCGGTGAGAACCTTGATCTTCTTGGGCAGTACGGGGACACCGCTCTTGACGGCGGCGAACTGTGCCGGGTCGGAGGCCAGGCAACTGGCCGATGTTGCAACCCAGTAGGGGTCAACGAGGCTGCCGGTGCAGGTGAAGGTACCGGTGTCGACTTTGACGAGGTACTTCTTCTCCCCGTCCGGAACAGGAGTGCCGCTGACTGCGTGGGCAGGGCCCTGGATTAGGCCGCCCACGGCCAGGGCTGTCACCGCTATCAGCGCAGCGGTTGTTGTCTTTTTCATGTGTATGTCCTTGGTGGATGCAGGTGAGGCGGAGTTGGCTCTAGAAGGTGCGGATTTCCACCGTCGTCCAATGCTCGTTGGCTGCGGAGATGGCCCTGTTGGTTTCCGGAGCGAGCGTCACCTCGGTGGTGGTGGTGTTCTGCACAGCCTTGACATATGTGCTCTGGTCCCCCGCCTTGATGCCAAAGGATCCTGGTATTTCCACGCTGAGCCAGCCGGGGCCAGCCGCGGACTTGAAGCAGATCCAGCCGTTGCGTTCCTCTCCAAGGTCGCCTCCATAAGTCAGGTGCGACTCGATGCGGATCAGGTCTTTTTGGCTGTCGATGGGGCATTCGACGTAGACAATGTTGCCGTCACCGTTTTTGAGTTTTAAACCTCGTTCAGCCTCCAGCCGGGCAGCTTCGGGGTGGTTGTAGTCCTCTACCCCAAACTTCGGTTCCGTACCGGGGGCCGGTGTTTCCGCCAGGACCGGCAGCGCAATCGCGCCGCTTAGCCCCAGAGTGCCTGCCAAAGCGCAGGCAAGGACAACTGACTGTCGTCTTTTCAAGGTATTCCCCTAGGTGATGCTGCGAGCCGGATGGCGCTGGTCAGAGCCTTGCTACGGCTGGTTCGCGGAGTAGTGACACGGTGCGTCGTACCCGCTGATTTCCCTCAGCGTGCATCTCGCCTGCGCATCATGAGAATAAACAAAAGCGGGAACTATATCAAAGTGGTGTACAAATAACCTGAACGTTTTCTTTTTTTCTCCTTGGAACTTCGTCGGCAAATCCCTCGTGCACCAGCACGGTCGACCCCGTGCCCAAGCACCGATTTGGGGGATCCTTTGATCAAGTGTCTTCGACGCGTCACGCGTCGGTCCTTTGCCATGCTGCTGACTGCAATGACGCTGTGCGCTGCGCTCACCGTTGGTCTCCTGACCTTCAGTACAACCGAATCCGCCGTAGCCGTTGAGGCAGCCCCCACACCCGTGGCGGTCGAGCGCGCCACCGACGCAGCAGGTGTTGTGCGTTTGTGGAACACCGCCGGTGAAACCACCAGGGAAGCCGCACGGACAGCGTTGCTTGGTGGCCCTGCCAGCGTCCAAGCGTTCATTGATCAGGGTCAAAACCAGTCTTTGGCCGTGGACTACGAACTCATGGTCCTGAAGCTGACTCTGGTCGGCGGACCCAAGGTTCGGGCAAAGGCCCACGAGGCGCTGGAAGCGAACACCCTGACGGCGCTGGAGAACTTCATCGGCACAGGTTGGAAGGATGCCTGGTTTAGCGATGACCGCCAAAAGGCGTACAACCTCTTGGAAACAGGGACCCCTGAAGTGAAAAAGAGGGCACAGCTTGCCCTCGAGAGTCCTGACGCATCAGCAGTACAGGACTTCCTCTACAAAGGTCATAAAGCTGCAGTCTTCGTGGACAACCGCATGGCTGCCTACAAACTGCTCGCCACCGGCTCCCCCGCCGTGCAAGCAGCTGCACAAGCTGCGCTTAGGACAGACTCCAACGAAGTAGTTGAAAAGTTCCTTCGATACGGTCAGTACGTTGCGGCCGCCAGGGACGGTGAATCCGCGACCCTGAGTCAACTCAGCGATCAGGCACGGTCCGCCAGCAATTATGCCAGCGCCCAGAAGGACCTCGCTTTAGAAGCCAAAACCCAGGCTGAGCAAGCGCTGGCGTCAGCCAAGGCGGCAACCGATCGTGCGCGCCTTGCCGCTCAGCAAGCCGGGACCTCCGTTGAGATAGCCAAAACCGCGGCTCTTAAGGCCGCATCCTTGGCTGATCAGGCAGCGATGGCAGCTGATATAGCCATCAACGCCGCGCAGGCTGCCCATGAAGCGATGCTTGCTGCCGCAAACGCTGCTTCCAACGCAGCTGCCGCGACGGCCCGCGCAAATCAGGCAGCCACAAACGCACAAAGCGCTGCAGCCGCTGCTTTCGCCGACAAGAACGCCGCGGGTGCTGCCCGGGACGCGGCCGTAAGGGCACGCGACGCGGCAGCTGACGCGAAACGAGCCGAAGAAGCAGCAATTGCCGCCAAGGAATCCGTCGCTCAATCCGCCGCAGCCATGACTGCTGCGGCCAGTGCCGGGTCAAACGCAGCTCTGGCCGCCCAATGGGCAAGGGACGCGAGCCAGGCGGCAGGCGGTTCAGGCGCCGAAGCAGCCGCTGCCCAGGCCGCCGCCAAACGTGCTGACGACGCCGCAGCCAGATCCCAAGCAGCAGCCGACCGCGTCTCCCTCCTTGCTAAGCAAGCTGTGGAAGAAGCGGACAAGGCCGCCAAAGCAGCCGGCGACGCCGTCCGTTACGCAACCGCAGCAGCGGTTGCCGCCGAAGAGGCAGCTCAACACGCACTCACTGCCACTCAAGCAGCCACCAAAGCAGCAACGGCAGCCCAAGCCGCTCGGTCTGCTGCGACGGCGGCGGAGAAGGCACTCTCCGATGCTCTCCTGGTCAGGAATATTGCAACAGAAGCGAACAAACAGCGTCTCGCCGTCGAAAAGGACTACAACAGTCAGCGAGCAGCCTCATCGGCAGAGATGGAGGGCGTGCGTGAACAAGCCAAGCTGACTAGCAAGACTCAGGCCAAAGCCGCGGCAGCCGAGACAGACCAAATCCTTGCCAAACTAAACGCACCCGGCGCGGATCGATCCGCTCTGATGCCCGAGGTTCGCCGTGCAACCGTCGGTCTCGCCCAGATCGGCACCCCATGGGTGAAAGCCGCTGCCCAGGCAGCGCTTTCCAGCGGTAAAGACGAGAACCTACTCGAATTTATTAGGCGTAGTTGGTCGGTTGCAGTAGACCAAGACCAGTGGGACGAAACCCACCACTACACCGAAGCAGGCTCGCCAGAGGTTCGGGAAGCCGCTGAAACGGCGATCGAAACCGGTCCCGATGCCATCTCTGCTTTCGTCACCACAGGCCGCCACTCCCTGGAATTCGAAAGCAACCGCCAAAAGGTCTACAAGATCCTCGCCACCGCCGGCACAAAAGTGACAGCAGCAGCCCAGAAAGCACTTGAAACTCCTGATTCAGGAGAGGCTGTGGGAAACTTCCTCGCTGAAGGTTACGACGCGGCACTATTCAGTGACGAACGCCAGGAAGTCTACAGAATCCTCAGTACCGCGGTGCCTAATGGTGAACTCGAAGCAGCGGCTTCGGTTGTTCTCGGAGGTTCGCGTGAAATGGTTCGCCAGTTCCTTGCAGTGGGCCAGTTCGATGCCCTGCGCAGGGACCTGGAAGCAGCCGCACACGACAAGGCCATGAACGCCATGGTCGAAATCATTAGTCGGGACGCGAAAAACGCCCGTGCTGACGCCTTCACAGCCGAGAAAGCCGCGCAAGCGGCTCAGGGTTTCGCCATCGAGGCGCAAAAACAAGCTCAGGAAGCCGACCGGTATCGAGTACAAGCCGCCGCAGCTGCAACTACGGCGGTTGATTGGGCAAGGCAAGCCGGCGTCTCCGCGGACAGCGCCATCCAGTCCGCTGACCGTGCACACGAGGCCGCGGCCCAAGCCACCAACGACGCCAGGGCAGCCAACGCCAGCGCTACCCAGGCCATAAACTCCGCACAGCAAGCCAACCGCGCAGCCCAGGCAGCAACCTCAGCAGCGACCGAGGCAGCCAACTCAGCCGCGATCGCGGGACAATCGGCCAATGAAGCAGCAGCCGCCGCCACTGAAGCACTAGGAATTGCCGCCGAAAAGCAACGTCAAGAGACGGAGGACGCGAAGCTGCGGGCTGCGCAAGCAGACTCAGGGGAAATGGACTCAGCCTCCCACGCGGCGGCCCTCTCAGAAGGGGAAGCGGACCAACTTCGCGAAGCAAAAGAATTCCTCAAGAACGGCGACCTAACAGACTTCCTCATCAAGGAAGGCGGCGGTCTGCTGCTGGAGTTCTTTGGCATCAACGACATTATGGACTGCATCACCAAGGGCGACTTCATGGCCTGCGGCATGGCCCTCGTCGGATTCCTGCCCATCGGCAAAATCTTCAAAGCAGCCGAAGTACTTGGCCTCATAGGTAAGCTCCTTCCCAAAGCCTTTGAGTTCTTCGGCAAACGAGAAGGATTCCTCAAGATTGTCGACAAGTTTGCCGGAAGGGCACCTTCGTGCCCCGTTCCGGGAGCGGCTCTCTCCAGCTTGGGGAAGAGCCAAGACGGCCCCCAGATACGAAACGCGACCTTCGGCTCAAGAACGTCTGGTGGAACAGTCCTCGCAGCCCAAAGGGTCAGTGCCACAAAGCCCTGCTCGAACGTTCGCCAAGCAGCCCTTGACATCATCAAGGACCCCGCAAAAACCCAAGCAGCCAAGCAAGCAGAACTCCGGCCCGTTATTACCGCCAACCCTGGGGCCCATAGGATGCTTTCTGATATTTACGCAGAGAAACATTATTCGCCACGCCCAGCCAACGGAAACGACTATCTGGATAAGGAAGTTAGCAAGCAGCCTAAAATTGGAAAGGACCCCGACCAAGCAGACTGGCTGCACAATGAAATGCAGCGACTCAAGCTGCTCGGGGCTGAGAACATTCGGATCAACCAGAAGCAGGTTGACTATCTATCACAAAATGTGGTGGGGAATAACCGGCCAGATCTTCAGTTCGATCTGGGCGGGAAGCATCACGTGGTGGAGTTGGACAAGCCACTTAACGACCTCAGCGATGCAACTGATCGTGGGATGGACCACTTCCTGCGGATACTGGCCAATGACCCATCCCTTGGAGCCACAGAGCTACGCATTTTGACTGTGGGGGAGCCAATGGTTAAGTGGTGGCAATGATTCTGAGCTGTTCAATAGGAAGTAAGGACTGGTCGTGACACCACGTACGAACACGGGAGATCAGCTTGCATCCCAGCTGCTGCTGGGGAACGCGTGGGCCCCTGTCACGAACACACTATCGTTCATCAATGCCCCCTTGGAAGTAGCCTCTGACATATGGAAGGAGTGGGAGAAATCCCCGGTCTTGGAGCGAAACCTAGACGTGAAAAAGACGCACCATCATGGCGGTCTCCACGAACTGCTTGAAACGTTGCTTCCACTCGGTGATGGAACGCGAAAGCTATTCTTGGAGACTTCGAACAAAGATTGGACTGGGGTTGTATCTAACTCCGTCGGCGGATCGGACCTGAACTCCGTACTGGAGGTTCAGTATGGGCAAAGACAAAAGATCAGATCCGTAATAGTGACTGAGATTCCCCACACACTGGACAAGAAGAACTATGAGCAGCACAGAGGCCGATACGGTGTCCGGTCCTTCACGGTGAGGGGACCAGGCGGATTCGTCCGAAGTGTCCGTCTGGTAAATGAGGACAAATGGGTCTTTTATACCACCGGAAGCGAGCCGTTCGACTTCGAGAACACAGAGGCTTACAGAAAGTCCCGAAAGACAGAACGGTTCACTCACGAGATGTTGCTGGACTACTGCCACCACCTGGGAATTGAACCGTTTAATGCCGACTTCTACGTTCCGAATGGACTGGGAATCCTTGTCGAATCCATAGTCAGTTATCCCGTAGTCGAGCGTACTCTCGCTGAGGCCCGAGCGGGCAACGAGGATAGAAGTGTTCCCCGACCGAAGCGGACGACGCATTAAGAGGGCAAAGATTAGCACGGCTCGAAGCCCAAACGGTTTCTCTTGATTCAAAGCAAAGCTCAATGACCCCGTTCCTGGCGGACGTCCTCCGGCTGTTCCTCGTATTCTGACCGGTAAATACTACTGAATAGTCGCTTATGACAATCCATCCGGAAGTGAGGACGCCCGCCATGCCGGTTCGTGTAACTGAAGGTGACATGTTGGCCGAAGACTTGCTCCTCAGGAATACTTGGGCGCCTGTAACGAGCACCATCTCCTTCATCAAAGCACCATTGGAGGACTCCGCGCAGATATCGCAGGAGCGGGAAGAGACCCAACCTTCAGAGGTCAGGACATCCGTGACCATGACCCGGCCGACAGGATCCTTTGAGGAACTCCTGACATCACTGCTGCCCCTTGGCTACGGACACCGTGCACTGTTCATGGGGACAGCGAATCCAGAATGGACAGCTGTGTTCGATAATTCAGCCCAAGGCCAGAACCTCACCTCCGCGCTGTCCGGTCAGTACGCCAAAAAGCACAACATCAGCACGGTAGTGATCACAGAAGTTCCGCACACCCTGGACAAAAAAAGCTACACACAGCACCGGGGACGGTACGGCAACAGGAAGTTTCGTGTTGCCGGGCCGGGAGACGTCTTTCGCTCCGTTAGCCTGGTCAACTATGACAAATGGAAGTTTCAAGCCGTTGGCGACCCATTTGATTTCGAGCACGCAGCCACCTACGACGCGCCCCGTAAAACAGACCGGTTCACTCACGAAATGCTCGTCGATTACTCCCGAGAACTGGGCCTCGCACCGTTTGAGGAGTCCTTCTACGCACCCCAAGGCCACGGGATTTTAGTCGAAACCCACGTGAACTTTGAAGTCCCCAAGCTCACCCTGGCAGAAGCCCGCGCAGGCAGGGAGAACAGGGACGTTCCCTGGACCAGCTGATGACTAATCTCCAGTCCGCCGGATCCGCGAACGGGTCCTAGGCTTAGGCTCGTCACCTTGCAGCTGGGTCTGGGCCGTCCGCCGGTGTAAGAAACCGACCGCGGGCCAAGATACGCGATGGGTTAGTCCCACCACAGTTCCACGATAGGGCTGCTGTTCGGACCGGTAGTGACTATAGTGACTTCATCGCAGGCCTGTTCCAGCTCGTCTTCGATGCGGGGCAGATCCGGGACGGCCAGGACCATGGTGGCGTTATCCGTATCCGAGAGGTACAACGGCACAGCACCTGCAATCCGGTTCCACCGGCGCAGGAGCACTGCAAGTTCCGTGCGCGTACCCAGGTTATCCGCTCCCTCCCATTCGACGGCGTGAACAACGTCGCCGGGGCTCCCGACTTCGACAGCAACCAGATTACCCACACCAGTGCTGATCACCGGCGCGTCCGCTGGCAGCAGCACTGACTGGGATGCACTTTGAAGACCCTCGCCAGCGTCCGCGTCGACCGTGAATTCGTGCAGTGCCTGCTTCTCGGCCTCAGCGTCAAAAAGGGGCGGGAGGTCTTCGGACTCAGGACCTTGCTCATCCCACGCCTCGGCAAGCTCCTCGGGATCCGACGGTTCCACACCATAGGAAAAAACGTGCCAGCCCCGTAGTTTCCCAGTCAGCTCTGCTTGGACCTGCCACAACTGGGCGCTAGTCAATTCTGGCCCCCAGATGAGAGCCTGCGCCCCTGAAGGGGTCACTGCAGGTAGCGCCGAGGGGAAGCCTAGACCAGCAAGGATCTCCTGCACATCATCGGAAGTAGTCAAATTGTTGGTTCCTTTCACAGAGAGCCCACCTGACCGTCACCACCGGGGTGCTGCCAAAGCATCAAGCCTACACAGAACCTCGGGAAGGAACGTACGGAGAATCCGCTTGTTGCGGCCGACTATGGGACGCGTTTAGTCAAGTTATCACCGGAACAATTAGGGCACACTCACAGCGACGTTCCTCCTGTGCTGGCACCATCGGTTATTGGGCTGTAATCACTTCATGTGGGCTTAGAGAGCAGCTGAACCGGTCCTGAAACAATCTGCCATCTTCAGCGCCGAGCAGCAGCCTCTACCCGCAGAGTGGCCTTGGACTCCTCGAAGGCAACACCTAGTAGATCTTGAAGTGGCTAACTACCTGACCGGCGAGAGTCGTGATGAATTCGCCGCCCTCACCTCTCACCCACCGCTTCTGAACAGCATCCAATGGGTAAACAAAGAAGTTCGTTCTCTCCGAATGAACTGCCAGCTCCCGCCCCGTTGAATCCTCCGCAACCACCCAACGAAGCGGCGTTGTTCTCACTAAGTGTTCCCCAAAAGCGACACCCGCCGCGTTGATATACGGCTCGGGATCTGTGGTCCCGTCAGGGCTGGACTGCCATGCGCCCAACAAAAGATCATAGAACTCCGCCACGCTCCCCGGATCTTCCAGATCCACCCCAGCACCGTCCGCGAGCCCAAGACAACCTGCAATGAATTCGCGATGCTCGCCGTTCAACTCCGAGAGCATCGGTTGGTCGAATTCCTCAACGTTGCTCTTTGTCTTCTTCCAACTGAACAATCCCATCCCCTTAGACAACCACCATCACGCCAAGAGGTGTAAATGCAGCCCACGAACAGCCCCTGAGCCTCACACATAGACAAAGGCCAACTACGAAACGGGAAGGGGTCGCCCCCTTTCCTTAGAATGGGCTCTCCCCCACCGGCCGTTCCGTGGCATCCCGGGAAACATGGACGTCCCTGGCCGGTGATGGCAGTCGCTGACTTCAAGGCTCCATCGACAAGTAGCGGTAAACCGTCGCCCGGCTTGCCCCGATTATCTTTCCTATGTCGGCTGGCTTGAGTCCTCGGGCCTTCAGCTCGTGCGCACGCTTTACCTTCTCGTGTTCAGTGGTAACCTCCCGCCGCCCTGCCTTGCGCCCGCTGGCAGCTGCGATGGCCATGCCCGCCTTGGTGCGTTCGGAGAGCTGATCCCTTTCGAGCTGGGCGAACGCGGAAATGATGGTCACCATTGCTTGGGCCATCGCTCCCCCGACTTCACTGGCCGGATCCGTGGCAATTCCATCCCGAAGGGAACGAAACTTGATGCCTTGGGATTTGAAGTCATCCAAGAGCTCGAGCAAGTGGCGAGTGTTTCGTCCCAACCGATCCAACTTCCAAACGACGACTTCATCCCCTGGGCCGAGACGGTCCAGCATCCGATCCAGCTCCGGACGGCTTACCCGCGTCCCGCTGATCCCTTGGTCTTTGTAGATTCGCTCGCACCCGGCTGCTTCCAGTTCTCGGATCTGTAAATCGGTTTTTTGGTCCGTCAGGCTGACCCGGGCGTATCCAAGGCGTGCCATCACTTCTCCGTCTTGTTAAAGGACAAATACGAATGATGTTGAGAATAGCTGAGTGAGACACATTGCTGGGACACACGACATGCCGGAATTCCGCGAGCCTGAATCGTCAACTAGTCCCAGCCCCCGGCTCCCGTCAAAGGATCCACTATTCCTTCGTGACGCCGCGCCGACTACACGGACATGACCAGCTCGACTCGGTCAGCCGCAGCCACTGAACTCCCATGGCGGAGTGCCCCACGAGATGGGGTGCGACCTAGTCGGCATCATGGCGCTAGGGCAACTCGCAGGCGATGAATAGGTGTTGGGCGAAGGAGGCGCAGGCCAATGGTTGCGATCAGGCTCAATAAAGAGGATTCAAGTGTGGACAATGTCCACACCCCTTTGGCCTGACAAACTCTCCCCAGTCAGGCCTCGCAACTCTGGCAACGAGCCCAAAACCAAGAACTTAGACGCAGGATCTAAAAGTCACTTTGCGCTCAGTGCCTCTACCCATGAAGGGGTGTAGGACAACAACGTCCTACCGGACGAACCAAGAAGGGCCCCCCTAGCCCCAGTACAGAGCCAGCGGTGGGCCGGCCAGCCACGACCCTGAACCCGCTCCCCACAACCAAACAGGCGACTCGCGGCGCCAGGCACACCTCGCGACTAGTGCCAGAGGGACCTGGCCAAGCAGAATGTACACACGTTGAAGCAAAAACCCCCTCTAATGAGGGGGTATGCTGTGCCCGAGGTTGGACTCGAACGGGATTCCAAGCCTTGAAAACACTGGGAAGCGGCGGAAACATGCAGAATCCGGGGCAGTCCGGCGGCTGTGCGGGCCAGCCCGGGGCGAAAGGTGTGGACGTTGTCCACACCTTCTTTTTGCTTGATCGAACACCGAAAAACGGGGACTTGTCTTCTCCCTGCGCGCTCACGGCCTGCGCCGGGCAATCGGCGCTGCCGCCACTGCAGATTGCCTGCTGGATGATGGCACCGCTAAGTCCGCGTGAAGCATCCGTCAGGCTGAGCCACCGACCTCCTAGGCATGACTCCCGCGGGCCGCTAGAACAACCCAAAACCTGACCGCAGTCTACCGGCCAGAACGATGAATAACTCGACGCAGTGGGAGCACCTCCTTCATCAAGTAAATGGCCGAGAAAGCACCCAAGAACATGACCAAGCCGTTCCGGCCATCCCGACGACAGAACGTCCATTTTCGGCGCTAGCGGGTCACGAAGACTCAGTCTTCTGGCTCTGCGCCGGGGCCGCCCATTCGAGCGCGGCCACAACGCGGGTAGACGGGCTACTTAATAACGACCGGGTTGACCGGCGCACCCGAACCGCCCACAATCTTCATAGGAGCGGCGGTGTAGAGGAAAGTCCATTGCCCGTCAGAGGAGCAATCGTCGGCAAGTTTATCCAAGGCGATGATTTCCGAAAATGCGATGCCGAGGTTACGCATGAGCGCATTGTGCAGCGGAAGGTCAACTCCGCTGACCGGGTCGCGGGTGACCTCGTTGCCGATGGTATCAGTGACTAGGTTGGGTATTTCCATATCTCGGAACCACTCCACTAGCTGCGGGGAGTAGGTCAGCCCAGGTTCTAAGAAGTCACGGTAGAACTCCGTTTCCTCTGTTTTGTAATAGGAGCCGATCCAGCCTGTGCGAATAAGTAGTATGTCGCGTTTCTGGATGGTGACACCCTGCGCTGATGCAGCAGCCATCAGGTCCTCGTAAGAGAAGGTTTCGCCTCTTTCCAAAGCCGGTTTGCCCCGAAAGCGTGCCATGTCGACGAGGATGCCCCTTCCCACGATTCCGCGTTCTGCAATCGGGAAAATGCTGGCCTTCTTCAGGCTCCCGATTGTTGTCTCTGCGGCATACCCATTGTAAATTTTTTCGCCGTACCACATATGCCCCAACGCGTCGTACTGACTGGTTCCCTGAAGATACATGGTGATCACATCATCGGCATACTCAAGGTCGCCATTGAAGCTGGGGCCTGTCCCACAGAGAAAATTGCCCCGATCCATGACATTAGTCCGTACCGCGGTCTTTCGGCCCGGCCAGATAGGGTCACCTCCTGGATTGCCAATCGGAATGGCCAGAGTAAAGCTCTTCCCGGAGCGGATTTCCGCCGCACCGCGCCGCGCTTCTTCGACAGTAAGGTAATTCAATGAGCCGACTTCATCGTAGGGTCCCCACTTCCCCCAATTCTTCGGCGAATCACGTAGTAGTTCCTGCATTGTGGGCGTGCCCGGGGTTTCCTGGATCTCAGTCATCACTAGCTCCTTCGGTTCTCGGGACTGCAGCACCTATTGCTGAAGAGATTCTTGTTTATCTGCGAGCTGAGCACATGACGACTCAGCCCCGGCTGTGATCGGTGTCGCTTCCGTTGATCGCTGCGACCTCAGCGGGGGTGCCGGTGGCGCACACTAGGGCGGAATGATGACCGACGCTCGCGACCTGGACATCCCTGCTGGCTATAGCGCCATTCGTAGGTAGTCCAGCCATTAGGCAGCCCAAACCGCGCCGCCGGTTTACCGGGGCGCTTCAGTCAACTTGAAAATCGTTGAGCTGTCGCCATCAAAGGTCATCTTGCGGCCGTACCCGTCGATCCATAACCAGAAATAGGAGGCATCATCACCTATATCGTCGACGGTGGCGTTTTGGAGCGGAGACCCAGGGACCTGGACGAGCACCCTGTCCCCCTCGTCGAGATGCACCCAATCGTCATAGCCCAATTTGCAAACGTGGTAGTCCCCCGTTGAGTGCACATCCGGGAATTTAATGTTGGTTTCCATGAACTTCGATCCGATTTCCGTCGCGGCCGCTGGCTCGTCTGACTGTCGGTTCGTACTGATCAGTCAGGATTGAAGCTGCCTGACGGCCATCTCTCGAGCAAATTACATCAGTGGGCAGGCCCCACGACCTGGCCCACTGATGTGTTTAGGACCAGCTTTTGATGAACTCAAGAACTGCCGAGTCAACCTCTGCGGGCTTTGAAGCACTCAGGAAGTGATGACCGCCTTCGATGACCTCCAGCCGGACCTCCGGCGCACCAGTGAACATGAGTATTTCTTTTTCTGCGTTGGCCACGGAATAGACCTTGTCCTCTGAGCCGTGCAACCACAGCACGGGTGAATTAATGTCGCGCAGTCGTCCATGAAGCCCGTCGCGGTCCCTGAGGTTAATGGTGCTGAGCAACAGCCGTCGGCGACCGCCGTCTCCGGAGTAGTTGGTACGGTAGGTAGCTAGCCAGAATTCGCGTTGGTCAGGTGAGAGTCCGCCCAGGGCCGCGTCAAAGGTGTCGTCGACAAACTGCTCCGGTACCACCCATTCGTCCGGTACCGGGTCTGCGAAGGCCTCGATGAAGGGCGTGCAGAATTCTGGGGCATCCCAGCATCCAAGCTGCCGGCTTCGCAGGGTCTCTGAATCCATGGACGAGCCCAACGGTATGATTCCTCGGACCACTTCCGGCGCTATCAACGCCATGCGGGCGGCTATCCACCCACCCTGTGATGTACCCAAAACAAAAGCCTTGTTAATACCCAACGCGGCAAGGGCCTGCAAGTTGGCGACGGCGCTGTCCCAGTACGTGAAATGCTGGTACGACGCTCTTGTACGGCCGTGACCGTACGGTTCAAGTGCCAGAAGGTTTACGGCCGATGTCAGGGCGGTGTTGGCGAACTGGGGCCTATAGAGTTCAGCCGATGTGGTGTAGGAATTGATCAGCACCAATGTGGGGAGATCCGGGTTGTATTGACCGCTCAGCGTGTATCCAACCACTGAACCGCCAAGGTGCGGGATGCGTACGGTCTGTTCGATCTTGCTCATGTGCTTATTACTTTCTTTCCTATTGTCAGACCCGTTGGCCAGAGGCAGTTCCTCGAGCCTTACACGGGAGGTCATGCTGGTTCTTGGCTGGGTACTGATTTCGCATCCGTCGACACAGAAGCGTCCTCCAGCATTTCGGTACGGACTCGGGCGGCACGAAAGAGGCCGTCTACTCTGGCCAGCTCGGCGTCGCTACTTCTACGGATGAAACTGACCAAGATGTAGACAATCAGATTGACGATCAACCCGACCAAGCCGGCTCCAAACCCACCGAGCCATGGAACTGCGCCGCCCGTGTCCATGTACGGAATGGTCAGCACCAGGGCTATCACTGTGCCGATAAGAAGCCCAGCAATTGCCCCATCCTTGTTGCCTCGGCGCCAGATCAGTCCACCGAAGATCGGGACGGCCAGCTGGATGATCGCCTGGTAGGCAAGCTGGGCCACTCCGGCCAGGTTTGACCACCCGTAAATTTGATTTGCGATGACTGCTGCAATGATGGCGGCGCCAGCCATGGATCCTTTGGCCAGATACAGTTCCTGCTTATCGCTCAGAGGCCGAATCACGCCGACTATGTCGTTGGCAACCTGCGTCCCAAGAGACTGTGTGACCCCGTCAACAAATCCCATGCTGGCCGCAAAAACGATGAGCAACGCAAAGGCAAGGAGCCAGGTTCCACCAGCGTCTTGCGTGAGAGCGAAGAATGCCGACAACGGATCCGCCGACGCAAGAGACATGGGCGCGGCGCAAAGTGCGACAGCCATAAGCAATACAAAGAAAACAAATCCGATCACCATGGCTTGGAGGGAGCCCTTCTTGACTTCCCGCACACTCCCGGCTGTATAAATCCGTGTGAAAATCATGGGCCAGCACAAGCTGCCGATGATCCCGGAAGCGACAATTCCGAAATAGAACCATTCGCCGCTTTCTGAACCATAGCCTGGGAGGCTTAGTTGCGCGGTGGTGAGCTGTTCAAGATTCGAGAAGCCGCCGAAGTAAAAGATCAGCAGTCCCAAGCACAAAACGGCAGAACCGATGTATGCCACAATCCCCTGAACCATATCGGTGACGATCAGTCCACGCATGCCCATTTGCACAGTCCAGAACTGGCGAACCACGAGCACTGCGATACCGATCAGAATCGAGACCTCGAAGGAGAGGTTTCCCAAAGAAGCCCATTGGATGACCGCACCCATGGCAATGAGTCCGAGGATGAGCCAGGGAAGTAACGCCACAACGCTGATAGCGCTGCTAAGCAGTTTCAGGCCAGGGCTGTTATAGCGCAGCGACAGCAGGTCTGACTGGGTGCGCAGGTCGAACTGTTTGCCCCATTTCCACACTGGTCGAGCTATGAAGTACATGGCGAGAACGCCCAAGGTGGAGTAGACAAGGAAATAGAGTCCAATGACACCACTGATGACGGCAAAGCCGAAGACTGCCGTGAACGTGGAGCCGGGCCACCACGAATTGGTGTAAGCCATTGACACGAACCAGCTAGAGAACGATCTTTCGCCCACCGCGTAGCTGCTGAAGCTTGAGACGCTGCGGCCATGTTTGGTCTTATGGAGCACGAGGACGATAAGCATAAAGAACGCGGCGAGGACTCCGAAAGTGATAAGCATCAGTCCAACTCCCCCCGTCGTCCCTCAAAGCGCCACAGGCCGTAAGCCACCAAGATGGGTGCGGCTGAAATTAAGAGGAGATACCAGATGGAGCCGGGGACACCGGCAACCAACGCGTGTTCTTCAGAAAGTGCAATGTACAGCGGTGGCGCCAAGGCCAGCACGAAAATCAGGGTGAACAGCGGGCCGAAAAGAAGATTAATACGGGACCGCCGATGAATCTCTGCGCGTTCCATGATGCCTCACTTAGGACTATGTTTGGGGGTGTCATCGTTGACAAATCCCAGCCTAAGGAAGCCTCATCCTAAGTGATATCGGTCACTTGACGTATCTTTTCCTCCTGAGGAGGAGCCACCGTCCTTGGCTAAGCTCTCTGTTACGTGACGGGCAAACGCCTGGGGGCTGCTTGAATGAGTCGCAGACCCTCGCGGCTAACAAGAGCGGCCGCTTCAGCACGGGATGAGACCCCAAGCTTTGCAAGGATGTGTTCGACGTGAGTTGAGACCGTTCGCCGGCTAACTACCAGGTGATCGGCTATCTCAGGGTTGCTGATCCCATCAGCAAGAAGCGTGACGATCTGAAGCTCTCTGGGAGTTAGCCCATAGGGCGGTAGCACTTCTCGTTCCGCCACAAGGGCAGCGTTCTGTATACATCGTGTGATGCTGATTCTGTGGTAAATCCCCTGGTCTCCAATCCAGATGTAGCTGCTGTCTCCGCGGGGGGCGAGCGGCAGAAGTAGTGGCCACAAGGGTCCGTCCGATCGCAGGGTCATGCCTACTTCACGGCCAGCAATGGCTTGGTCAAGACCTGCAGCCATCACCGCTACGTTTGCGTCGCCATGCAATTCTTCGGCCAAGACCCGGTGCGGTTGCGATGGGTCACAGGCGGAGGCAAGCACCGGAAGGAACTGTTCGACGATTCTCTTGGTTTCTTCTGTAGCAGACCGCGCCGTCCCCCAGTTCATATGGATGGCTCCCACGTGGTGCCCTCCGGGCAACCAAAGGCTCGCAGATATGCCTTCGTTAAAGCCTGCCGGTCGAAGATAATCTTCGGCCAGGGATGTGAATGCAAAGTGGACGTCCCAGTCACGATCGAGGTCTGCCCATCGAAGAGCCTGACGGACTCGGTTTCGCACGACTCCGAATCCTGGATTCTTGGTTTCCGGGATGAAGTTCTCAAGCAGTTGTGACACCGCGTCCTCCGAATAGCCGTCCGAGGCCAGTTGCTGGTGCTGGGGTCGTTCTCCGGAAGGATTCGACGCCGACAGCAAGACAGCTTCGCACCTCACCAAGTCGCGAAGGAGCTTGGTAACTTGCTCTGCGCGCTCTAGGACGACCGGCGTTGCTGCCATAGGAGCTTCTAATGTGGGATAGGCGCGCATTTAGCTATTCCTGACATGAAGAAGTGTTGATTCCCGGATGACCAACTCCGGAGCCAAGCGCTCAGAAGACGGATTCTGTCCACGAAGAACTGACACGAGCAACTCCAGCGCCCGGGTACCCATCGTATGCAGTGGTGAGCGCACGCTGGTCAAGGGCAACGGCAACTCGGCTGCGAGCTGAGTGTCGTTGTAGCCCGCAACGGCGATGTCCCTGCCGGGACGCAGTCCCGCATCGCGCACTGCGCCCAGAACACCGATAGCGGCAAAGTCATTGACAGCAAAAATGGCCGTCAAATTAGGGGCTTGTTTGATGAGGTATTCCGCTGCCTCATGGCCGCCTCTCGCATCGAAGGCGGAATTCACTGTTAACACTTCAATACCCGCTTTCCGGTACGTATCGACAAAGCCACTGCTCCGGTCCACGCCTGTACTGGCGAAAGACTCGCCAGCGACTACGCCGACCTTCACGTGCCCAAGGTCCAGAAAGTGCTCGGCAACAAGGCTGCCTCCCAGATAGTCATCACATGTCACGGATGGATACTTGGACGCGTACCGGCTCACGAGAACGAAAGGCACCCCGCGCGCCGCCACTTCATCCAGCACAACTGCGTCCCGGTGCGCGTCGCCGAGTATGAGGCCATCGACGTGACGGGACAAAGCCAAATCAATCCTGGCGCGCTGTTCGGCGGGGCGGTCATAAGTGTTCATTACAAACGTGGCCAGTCCATTGCGGGCACCCGCGTCCTCCACCCCCTCGTAGATAGTGGCGAGCACCATGTCAGACAAGCGGGGAACCAGCACTCCAATCAGATTGCTTCGTGCCGTTCTCAGGCTCTTTGCGTGTGGGTTGGGGTGATAACCGAGCCGTTGAGCCCAATCACGCACTGCTGCTGCCGTAGCCGGTGATGCCGCACGCGAAACCTCATCAGGAGTTCCGCTGAGAACCCTCGACACTGTCGAGACGTCGAGTCCCGCCGCCTGCGCAATCGTTTTCAGCGTGACCGAGCTGCTTTTATATCTACCTGGCATCGTTGAAACTCCCTCTAAGGTTTGAGTACAAATCTTACCAAACGATTGTCCCAAACGTTTGGGTATGGTTACATGCAGTTGACCACCATCAACTGCGAAGAGGGACGTATGCGATCGCCCGAAGCACAACTGAAGAAACCTTCTGGAGCGGGGTTTTTCTCCAGCGTTGGTGTTTCCGAGCTCGCCGCCATGATGCGGAGTGGGCTTATCACGCCAGCGGACCTTGTAAACATTGCATTGCAGGAGGCCCACCGGTGGCAGCCTTCAATCAACGCGTTCGTCTCGTTCGATGAGAACGGCGCCTATGCGGCGGCGGCGAGGGCTCGCACTGAGCTGGCCTCCGGAATTGATCGGGGGCCGCTACACGGCATTCCTGTTGCCGTTAAGGACGTCATCGATGTACGAGGAATGCCCACAACTGCAGGTTCACGCCACCGAAAAGACCACCTTGCTCGTGAGAACGCCGAATGCGTTGAACGGCTCGTCCAGGCAGGTGCAATCATTATCGGGAAGACCACGACCCACGAATTTGCGAACGGGCCTACCGGAGATCGCTCTGCCACCGGTCCTACGCGCAACCCACACGATACCGACCATATGGCTGGTGGTTCGAGCAGTGGGTCCGCTGCCGCGGTTGCCGCTGGCATCATCCCATTGGCGCTTGGTACTGACACCGGCGGATCCGCTCGTATTCCAGCGGCTTGCTGTGGCGTTGTAGGGCTCAAACCCACCCATGGAGCTTTGCCCACCGGCGGGATGGTGCCTTTGTCACCAACTCTGGACACCATAGGCTTGCTGGCCCGCACCGCGGCCGACTGTCTCCTGCTGTGGACCGCGTTGAGGGGCACCCAGACTGTAGCTCTCCCCCCTGGTATCGGATGGATCAAATCGAATTCGATATATCCCACGCAACCCTCGGTCACTTCCACTGTCCGCGACATGATCGATGATTTCCTGACAGGTGAAGCCGAAGTTCTGGAGGCTGGTGATCTGAGGGAAACATATAGGATCATTCAAGGCAGCGAGGCATACGCTCAGCACACAGAGCTCATGTCCGGTGCGCCCGAACTTTACGATCCCGAAGTCCTCGCCAGGCTCCGTTCCGGAGGAGAGATTCTTGGGTGGGAGTACGTTAAAGCGATAAAGCTTAGGCACAGCGCCCGCCAAAGTATCCAGCCTCTACTGAGAAGGTACGGGCTTCTGGCGCTTCCGACGATACCCCTGGCCCCTCCCAAGCTGAGCAGCCGTACGGAAATCATAAACGGAAGCAGCGTCGAGACCCGGAAGGCTCTTCTCTCCCTTACAAGCCCATGGAGCGTTTTAGGACTCCCGGCCATCTCCATTCCAGCGGGCACGACCGAGGGGCTGCCGATTGGACTACAGCTGGTAGGTCCCCCCGGAGCCGAATCCCAACTTTTGAGGGTGGCTGCGCAAATTGAAGAGACCCAGCACCCGACGAAAGGAAATTGATGCGGACCCTTAGCTTCAACCGTGACGGGACGACTCTGACTGCCGAGCTACGAGAAGGCAGCGGATCGCCCGTCGTGATAGTTCCAGGCGTGATGTCCGATGCGTATACCTGGCGCCCAGTCGCCAATGCATTGAACTTGAATAACCCGATAATGGTCATTAACCGCCGCGGGCGGCTGCCCAGCGGCCCGACAGGTCGTGGCTACTCGGTCCGGACTGAAATTGACGATTTGCACCACATCCTCGACACCCTCGAGGAGGACATCCACCTGTTCGGCTGGAGCTATGGCGGACTGATTGCTTTGGAAACGGCGACAGAGCGACGCAACCTGCGCTCTGTTATCGCGTATGAGCCCGTCTCCAGCCCGTTCGGATCGAACGCCCTTGAACCCCTACGTCTTGCTCTCGGGAGGGGCGACTTGGACAGCGCCGTCGAGGTGGTCAAGCGGGTCATGGCGGGTTACTCCGCCGAATATATGGCAGCGCTGCGCGCGGACCCTATTTGGCCTGTCCTCCGTCTTCTTGTTCACCCCTTGGCTGATGAGCTGACTGCTATAAATGACCATGTTGCAGCGCTTTCCCGATACAGCGAAATCACGGCTCCAGTCACCCTGATGCTTGGCGAACGCAACGAGGAGAAGCCGCCATACGGTGTCGCTTTCACCGCCTTCTCTCAAGCCCTCCCCCAAGCCGAGGTCGTTCGCCTGGCAAATCAGGGTCACCTGGCCCACAGCGAAGCACCCGGCCTTCTGGCTGAGCACCTTACGCAAGCAGTCTTGAAGCACAACGAATACCAACATTCCAGTTAGTGCGCTATTGCGCTAACGAGAACTTCAGAACGAGCCTCCAACAGGCCCATTCTCATCCGTCCATTGGATCATCGCATCACCTTCGCATTCTCTACTTGCCGGACGGATGCACCGCCAGGCAAGTCCAATCGTGATCCTGCTCCTGCGCAGACCGTTTGGCATGCACGGTGGGAGAAAAGGCGAGGACCTTCATGTTCCAGCCCGGAACGTGAAGGCCCTCGCTTTCAGTCAGTTTCAGTGGCCATAGACGAGCCCCGAGAGATCGGTTCAGGGACATCCATCAGCGGGGAATAAGGGTGTATTTGGTTGAGAGGAACTCGCTGATGCCCTCAAAACCGCCTTCCCGGCCGATACCGGACTGCTTAATACCGCCAAAGGGTGCTGCGGCGTTGGAGATGAGACCGGTGTTCAAGCCCATCATTCCCGTCTGGAGCTTTTCAATCATGCGCTGGCCGCAGTGAACGTTCTCCGTGAACACATAGCTGACCAGCCCATAGTCTGTGTCATTGGCGATTTTGACTGCTTCCTCCTCATTGGAGAATCGGATGATGCCAAGGACCGGTCCAAAGATCTCTTCGGACATCAGAGCCGAGTTGGGACTGAGCCGATCCAGAACTGTTGGCTCGAAGTAGCTGCCAGGACCTTCAATGGACTTACCTCCAGTGAGAACCGTTGCGCCGGTCGCTACGGCGTCAGCCACCAGGCGCTCAGCCTTTGCGACCGCACGTCCGTCGACCAAAGCGCCGATGTCAGTACTTTCCTCAGCTCCCCTGCCGATCTTCATTTGGGCCACCCGGTCGCTCACGCGTTGAGCAAAAGCATCTGCGATTGATTCATGGACAATGATGCGGTTCGCCGCAGTGCATGCCTGGCCGATATTACGGAACTTCGCCAGCAGGACACCCTCCACGGCTCGATCCAAATCTGCATCCTCGAAGACGATGAACGGGGCGTTACCCCCCAACTCCATAGAAGTTCGCAGGACATTCTGGGCTGCGGCTTCAAGGAGCTTTACACCGACAGGGGTCGAACCGGTGAAGCTGAGCTTTTTGAGGCGGGAGTCCTTTAAGAGCGCGCTGGACTGCTCGGCCGGCGAGGTGGTAGGAACCACATTTACAACTCCTGCTGGCAGGCCCGCTTCTTCAAGCAGTTGTACCAAGAAGATGGTCGTCAGCGGAGTCAGTTCGGCGGGTTTGATGACAACCGTGCAGCCGGCCGCCAAGGCTGGGGCTATCTTGCGGGTTGCCATAGCCAAGGGGAAATTCCACGGCGTGATGAAATAGGTGGGCCCGACCGGAAGGTGCGATACGACAATGTTGCCAGCACCCTCAGGAGTAGGACGATAGTCGCCGCGGACACGTACAGCCTCCTCCGAGAACCAGCGCAGGAACTCGCCTCCATAGGTCACTTCGGCGCGGGCCTCGGAGATCGGCTTGCCCATTTCGATGCTAATGAGCAGTGCAAAGTCCTCGTGGCGATCCATGAGAAGTTCGAAAGCTCGGCGCAGGATGTTTGAGCGTCCGCGCGTAGAGGTCTCAGCCCACACCTCCTGCGCCGTCACGGCAGCTTCGAGCGCCCTAAGGGCATCGTCGACGGTCGCATCGGCGATCGTTTTGATGACTTCCCCGGTTGCCGGGTCTTGCACGTCGAATGTCGCACCGGCCGAAGAGGGCTGCCACGCCCCTCCGATGCCGAGACCGGTTTGCACCTGGTTGATCAGTTCTTGCTCGTGGGGTTTTAAAGTCATCGCTGTCCTTCTAAATACGTGTAGTTGGGTTGCTGTGGTTTAGGCATTTGCTTTGAAAGCGTCCGCCACGACCTGAAGGCCCTCGCGCAACAAGTCATCTGATATGGACAACGGCGGCAGGAACCGGAGCACATTGCCATACGTGCCGCATGTAAGTACCAGCACGCCGTCCTGGCCTGCCTTCCTCGCGATCGCAGAAGTCAGCGCAGCAGCCGGTCTCAGGCTGCCCGTTTCAACGAACTCGATGCCGATCATGGCACCGCGGCCGCGGATATCGCCGACACGGTCATCCTCCGCCGCTAGACCGGCGAAGAAATCGGTGATGATGGCACCGATTGCCCGTGCACGTTCCGTCAGGTTTTCCTTCTCATAAATTTCAATAGTTGCCAGAGCGGCAGCACAGGCGATGGGGTTGCCTGCATAGGTACCCCCGAGTCCTCCCCCCACAGCGGAGTTCATGATGTCCTTACGGCCAGTAACTGCCGAAAGAGGAAGCCCACCGGCCAGTCCCTTGCCGAACGTCATCAGGTCCGGAACTATACCCTCATGGTTGGCAGCGAACATGTCACCAGTACGGGCAAAGCCGGTCTGCACCTCGTCCAGTATGAAAATCACCCCGTTCTGGGATGTCCATTCCTGTAGCGCCGGTAGAAAACCGTTGGCAGGGGCGATGAAGCCGCCTTCACCCTGAATGGGTTCGATGATGACGGCAGCGACATTTTCGGCACCGATCTGCTTCTCGATTTGAAGTATCGATCGTGCAGCTGCCTCAGGGCCTGTGAGTCCGTCTCGGTAACTATAGGAAGCGGGGACCCGGTAGATCTCGGGGGCGAAAGGGCCAAACCCGTTCTTATAGGGCATGTTCTTTGCGGTCATTCCCATAGTGAGGTTGGTTCGCCCATGAAACGCGTGGTCAAAGACAACCACGGCCTGCCTGCCGGTGTAGTGGCGAGCGATCTTGACCGCATTCTCCAGAGCTTCAGCACCGGTGCTGAAGAGGGCCGAGCGTTTTTCGTGCTCACCAGGGGTGATGGCGTTGAGCTTCTCGGCAACTTTGACGTAGCCCTCATAGGGGGCGATGGTGAAACAGCTGTGTGTGAACTGCTCAACCTGCTGCCGCACCGCCTGCACCACAGCGGGGGCTGAATTACCGACGCCGGTGACGGCGATGCCGGAACCGAGGTCAATAAGGGAGTTGCCATCGGCGTCGATCAGCACCCCGCCTCCGGCGGCTACTACTGAAATTGGGAGCACTCCGCCGGTACCTGTTGCGACGGCCGCGTCCTTGCGTGCCAGCAGTTCCTGCGATTTCGGCCCGGGGATTGTGCTCACGAGCTTCCGCGCCTGGGGGAGAGTGGGGCCGCCAGTTATTGGTGGAGCTGACACGGTTGACCTCTTCTTTCAAGAGTTGTTGAGGAGATTTTTCTGGTGACCAGTGCGTGGGGCATCTGCGGAATTTCCGGGAGGACGAGGCAGATGCTTCAGCCAATGAGCACCGAATACCCGCACGTGCGGTGTTCTTGGTCGGAGATCGCCTTGGTTGGGCTTCTTCGGCAGCGGCGATTAGATCCAGCGGTGCGCCGCCGGCGCGGGGCCGATCTCACGTCCATCCGCATTGATCACCACGACGCCATCGTGACCACGTCCGGTGGCCCAGGCCAGGAGGTTTGTAAGTGTGCCGGAGATTGACAGAATTTCGCCGCCTGCCGGTACGGTTTGTCCTTCACCGCCAGGCTGAAAGTCCGTGTGGGCGTCTGTTGGGACAGCGCGCACGTAATGGCCGTCCCGGCCCTCCCAAGTAGTCAACACATCCTGCAGGATGCGGGCTGCGGTTGGCTGGGGAATGTCCTGGACGGTTGCCCCGTTGTTGAGGTCAATGGCATGCAACCATAGTTCGCGGGCCCGCATCCAAATAGTCTCGGAAATGGGAATCATGCGCCCCTGTGCGTTCTTTACCTTGTGAGTCCAGCGATCGTCGGGAAGATTCGTCCAGGCTTCTTCGAGCTGTGCGGCCTCCTGCGATGAGAGCCGGGTCAGACTCGTGTGGGAGAGTGTCGACCCGAGGTCGATCTCATCCGCCCGTGACTCAGGCGATTCGTACATCGAATTCTCGATCCCTGTCTGCGCCCACTGGACCAACCGGGCAAGTGCTCGGGCGTTGTAGGCGATGTGCGCGATGACGTGCGCCCGGGTCCATCCGGGCAGGAGCGATTCGCCCTGAAGGTCCTCGGGGTCCAGTTCGCTGATCAGCCGGTCAAAGCTTGCCTGTCCGTCGCGCGCGAGGGCGAGATCCAATGCGATCGTTGTTGCCGGTTCGTCGGCTGGGTCTGCATCCGATAGCGAACGTGTTGAACTTTTTACTTCGTGCACCGTTAGATCCTCCTTGTTGTGTGCGTTTGGGTTGGGATATCCGGTCGTCAGTTGGTGACCGAATGGAGCTGCAATTGAGGTGTCGGACTCTTAAGTGCTTTCCGGGCGTCATAGCTCAGCCGGCCGCCAAGAATCGTGGCCACGACGTCGATCTCGGCGATGTTGCGGGCCGTCAGTGGCGATTCAGAAAACACCGTGAAATCGGCGAGTTTGCCGCGTTCCAGTGTGCCCTTGTCCCGGAATTGACCGGTGGCGCGGGCACCCCACTCTGTGTGCGTTCTAAGTGCTTCCTCAGGTGTGATGGCCTCCCCTGCGGCGAAAGGCAGGCCTTTGTTCGTTCGCCGGTCAACGGCTGATTGCATGCCCCTGCGAAGGTTGTTATCTGCTACCGGCAGGTCGGAAGACCCTGCGAGAAGGGCTCCCGCGTCGATAACGGACCGGCCCCTGTACAGCCAGGATTCTCGGTCGGGCCCAACCAGAGTCACAATCTGATCGCCTAAGGGACCAATGAATCCTGCTTGGGGGGCCACTGCGATGCCGAGGACACCGGCGCGAACGACTTGGTCCGGCCGGGCCATGCCGAAATGCTCGATGCGGCAGGGTGCTTCGCCGCGACCGTAACTGTCCTGCGCCTCCTCGATGAGGTCCATCGCCAGGTCGATGGCTACATCGCCAATGGCGTGCAGCGCCAGGGGCCACCCGGCACGGTAGGCACTCAAGGCGCGCTCCCGGTAGGTGCCTGGTTCGTCCAAAAGGTAGCCGGTCTTGTGATCGTGTCCGCAGAAGGATTCGGTTACTGCAGCGGTTGCTCCCAGGAGGGAGCCGTCCAGGAAGACTTTGACGTGTCCGAACCGCACGTAATCGTCTCCGAAGCCGTAACGAAGTCCCAAGCCCAGTCCAAGACCTACTCCTTGATGGTGGAAATCGGCAGGATGCCCCGTTATGGGTTGCAGCGCGTCCATGGCGGGCATCAGCTGGGCGCGGGCATGAAGATGACCGGTTTCGGCGGCGGTCTGGTACGCAGCAACCTCGACAGGGCTGTGGCCGATCCACCCGCCGCCGATGCCGGCTTCGGTGAAGCTGGTTATCCCTTGCGCCGCGTACCGCTCTGTCGCAGAGTCCAATGCCCGGACGATTCTTTCGGTTGAGTATGGCAGTAGCAGTGCCTGCACCAATCCCTGTGCAGCTTCTTCCATGACACCGGTAGGTTTTCCTTCGGGGTCCCGCACCACGATTCCTCCTGCCGGGTCCTGGAAGGTGGGATGTAAAGCCCCGATCAGATCCAGCGTGGCGCTGTTAGTGATTGATGAATGTCCGGAAGCGTGCCGAAGGTACAGCGGGCGATTACCAGTTATGTCATCAATACGCCCGATGTCCGGGAAGCGCCCCCCATGGTGGGCTTGGTTGAATCCGGTACCGTGCACCCAGGCTTCGTCATCGCCGGACAGGCGCTGTACTTCGGCCTCGATCTTGACATAAACGTCCTCGAGTCCCCTGCACCCGCTTAAATCCACCGAATCGAGGCCCAGACCCCACCACGTTGTGTGGCAGTGGGCATCGATAAGGCCCGGGGTAATGCACGCATCACCGAAGTCAAGGCTGCGCTCCGCCTCCATGCTTGCGATTTCGTCATCAAAGCCCACGATACGTTCGCCGATGACTCCGACAGCCGTCGCAATGGGCCGGTCGGGGTCCATGGTGAGAATCTCGTTCGCCCGGACAAGAAGGTCGAGCTTCATGGTGAAGTTCCTTTCTGGGGACCAATCACATCTTTACTGTGATGAGAGTGACCGTTCTTTAGACGAGTGCCGGCTGACTTGTCAGCATTGGGCGGCCCTATCGGCAGCTAGCCAAGTGGGTTCCTGCGGGACGACCGGGCCCGGTCTGAGGTGGCAATCGAGGCGACTGCCCAGGCCGTTCTTGTTAGTGCTTGAAGCCGGGCAGATTCACGCTGAAACGGGGTGCGATCGCACCAGCCGAAGCGGTAATGATCGAGATGAGTACAAGCATCACGGCGGCGGGCCACCAGTGATTCCCGGCGGCTGCAACTACACCCGTGACAACCAAGGGGACAAAGCCCGCCACCATCGCTGAAGTGTTGTTTGCAACAGCCACACCCGTAAAGCGGGTCTTGGCTTCAAACAGGCCCGTCAAAACCGCGCCGGTGCCGGCGTAGGGGAAGGAGAGAGTCGACACTGCAAGGACCATGGCGATGACGACAAGAACAGGATTACCTGAGGTGAGCAGCAGGAACGCAGGAACGGCTACCACTGCGGAGGCAATACCGCCCCACAGTATGACCCGGCTTGAGCCATATTTAGCGCCGAGGCGTCCGCTCCAGACAATGACAAAGATCTCTACTACTGCGGCAGCAATAGTGCCAAGCAACATCAGGGTTGACGGGTACTTGAGGACGTTGACTCCGTACCAGACGCAGAACGTGGTGACCAGATAGAAGCCGCCCATGCCGAGTAGGCAGGAAGCCATACCGATCAAGAGCTGTCGCCAAGAATGCTTAAAGGTGGTGCGGACAGGGGTCTGCTCAATTTCGCCGGCTTCTTCGATTTGGCGGAACACTGGCGACTCTTCGAGCTTGCTGCGGATGTAAATGGCAATGAGCAGCAGGGGCAGGGAAATGAGGAACGGGATACGCCAGCCCCACGCGTCAAAGTTTTCTTTGGTGAAGAGGATCGTGACCAGGAAGAACCCTCCGGAAGAGAGTATCGTCCCGATGGGGGAACCAATCAGTGGAATCACGGCGTACCGGGCGCGAAGGTGCAACGGGGAGTTTTCCACCACCAAGGTCAGGGCCCCTGACCATTCTCCACCGACGAAGAGGCCCTGTACTACCCGCAACAACACGAGCAGAATTGGGGCGGCAATACCGATTGCGGCATAAGTCGGCAGCACCCCGATAAGACCAGTAATCATGCCAATGCCAATGATCGTGATCATCAGGGTCTTGCGGCGCCCGATCCGGTCGCCCATGCTACCGAAGATGATTCCGCCGAGGGGTCTGGCAGCAACGCCAACACCAAAGGTGGCGAACGAGGCCAAAGCCGCCGCGGTCGGGTTGCCGCTTGTGAAGTACTGAACGTTGAACACCAGTGCCGCTGCGGCACTGAAAAGGAAAAAGTCGTAGTACTCAAGTGCGGAGCCGATCAATGCGCCCAACGCGACCTTGTTCGCGTCTTTCCTACTCAGCTCTTTGACGGCATGTTGCTCAAAATTCGCCGCCTGTAGTGTCTCACTCATTGTCATCTCCGTAGATGCGTGATCCGGTTTACGTTTACGTGAATCTTCCGCAAACATCTTGTTCAATGAGGTTCTCAGGAGTTACAGCCATTTTCGCACAGCATTCACCTCGATTTTCTTGGTAAAAAAAGTGCATATGCACATATTGTGGAAAGCATGGACATGAACCAACCCCGGCTTAGCGGCGGTCCGGAGCCCCACGATTCCATGCGCTGGCAGGAGCTGCTGGACCAGCTCGACATTGAGGAGCTCACCGAGGCGTTTCTTTCTCGAATTACCGCGATCCCCGGTTACAACCCTGCCCCCATCCCCCTTTCCGAGATACGGCGGACGGGGCGCCTGGCCTTCGAAGCCATGGTTACCGGCCTACGTGAAGGTGGGCTCCATGAGGCAGTCGCTGTAGCCGCTGAAGTCGGCGTATCCCGCGCCCGCGCAGGGATCCCCATCACCTCATTGATGTCAGCTATCCGCCTTGATTACAACGTCCTTTGGGAGGCCCTTACCAGGGTTGCAACACCGGAGGATGCAACGCTGGTGGTTCGCCACACCTGGATTGTGCTCGACACCGTCGACGAATACGCGGGCCAGACTCAGCGGGCATTCATCGCAGAACGGGAGCGTATGCAGGACGAAGCATTTTCCGTACGACAGGGCCTGTTGGCGGAACTCTTCCAGACACGCGAACTGACGGACGAACAGCTGCGCACCATCGCAGGTGAGCTTGAAATTGCCCCTACCGGCCCCCTGATAGTGGTAAGCGCCGAGCCCGATGAGATGCCAGCCCTGAGGGTCTTTATCGCCGAAGCCGAACGCGCAGGCAGAAACGTGTTCTCCCATCACCGCGGCGACGCACTCATTGCGTTCACCACGCAACTCGAAGGGACAGATCCCAAGCGCGATCTGTTCCGACGCAATTTGCTCACCATCAGAGTCGGACTTACCGATGCTGATGCGGGCCTCCGGGGTCTTCGTCAAGCAGCAAACATCGCCCGCGATCTCGCTCGGGTGTTCAGAAGCGGTGAGCACGGGGCAATGACCTGGAAGCGCGGCTGGGCCAGACTTGCCAACCGGAGCCTAATTCTGGCAGGGCACCCCGTACTGACAGACGTCACAGCAGCCCTTTCAAGCTGCACCAGAACGGAACGTAACCGGTTGGAAGAATCAGTCCGCAGCTACCTCCGTACAGGCAGTGCCGGAGACTCGGCAGCAGAGCTTTTTTGTCATCGGAATACGTTGACAAACCGCCTACGTCGTTTCGCGGAAATCACAGGGATCGATCCTACCGTCCCACAGGACGCTGCGCGCCTCGTCGTCGGGTGGGCATAAGGACCCTCTGCCGGGTGAAGCATGTCGTTGCATCTACCGTCAGGTCGGCAATCCTGGTTCTCTCGCCTGATCCGACGCACCTAAGGAATTCGCGAGGTACTCCCCCAAGCCTGACGGAAGGGCACTTGTCGGCAGCTTTGTCGGCTTCGATGTGCACGCCCCGACAAGCGTGTGAACTCCAAATGCTCGGCGACCTTGGAAGGGACCGCAATCCGTGCCGGGCACTCCCCCATTTGGTCGTAGTTGTGCGTCGACGACACCGAAGAGACCTCCCCAGAGCACCCGGTCGACCGTGGCGGCTGAACACTTACGTCGCGATGGCCCCGCAGATACTGCGCCTGCGAATGTGCGTCATGTCGCTCGCGCCACTTGAATGATGAGTAGGTGTAGGCCGAGGAAGGGAGAAGCCAATGACTGCCAACAATCACAGTAAAGAAGATTTAGGTGTGGACAATGTACACACCCCCTTTGACCTGACAAAGCTCTCCTGAGTCAAGCCTCTTAACTCCAGCAACGAGCCAAAACCAGGATCATTCACGAAGGATCTCGAAAGTCATGTCGTCTTCAGCACCCCTATCCATGAAGGGGTGTAGGCCAACCACAACCTGCCCGACGAACCAAGAAAGGAACCCATAGCCCCAGAACAGAGCCAGCGGTGGGCCCAACAGCCAAGACCTTGAACCCGCTTCCCCACAACTGAACAGGCCTGCGGCTAGGCACAAGCCGGCACCACACATCAGAGACTCGTGTCAACAATTGTCAACACGTTAAGGCAAAAACCCCCTCTGACGAGGGGGTATGCCGTGCCTGAGGTGGGACTCGAACGGCATTCCGGGGCTTGCAAACACTGGGAAGTGGCGGAAACATGCGGAATCCGGGGCAATTCGGCGGCTGTACGAGGCAGTCCGGGGTGGAAAGTGTGGACATTGTCCACATCTTGTTATTGCTTATACGGCTACCCTGCAGGACGAATTCCCGGGACCCATTGAGATTGTCGTGTGGCCACTCCTTGCCCAGGACCGCGGTCAGCACCGGATCCGGGCTGATCACACAGTACGGTGTCTGCCCGGTATCTTTGACTTGGAGTTCCAGAGGGCTGCCCCAAATGCCCCACTGCTCAATGGAGTTAGCCAAGTAACCGGTCTAGCGCTGATCCGCATTCTCAGATTCCCAGTAGATAGAGAATGCACGCTGCGGACCAGACGTCTTAGGTCAGCGATCCTCCGCCTGCGAGTTGAATGGGCAGAAGAGCCCTGATGGACGGCCCGACCTTGGGGATCTGCATCTTGGCCAGGACGGCACCGCGGCCTTACAGGCCCGACGTGATGTCCCTTGGCTGGATCGTCACCACCTGGAACAGGCCGGTTTCCTCGCCGGCGTCCGCCCGGGCCATGCTAACGACGACGGCGGGCATATCCGGCACCTGCAACCCGCTCGGCTGCAACAACTACGTCCAATCACTGAAGGGGTAAAGACCCGCCCGCTCAACTGCAGTCAGTCGAGTAGCGCTACGCCGAACTCGGCGACGACGGCCCGCAATTCCCTGAGGTAGTGCTGCGCTTGGTCGGTGAGCGGGATCGCGGCGTGGCCGATCCAGCCGATCTCTATGCGTTCGTCAACGTCGAGCGGGATGGCGACGATCTCCGGATCGAGCTGGCCGCTGATGATGCCCGTCGAGATGGTGTAGCCGTGGAGCCCGATCATGAGGTTGAAGATCGTGGCACGGTCAGAGACCCGGATCTCCTGCTTACTGGACATGGTGGAGAGAATCTCCTCGGCGAAGTAGAAGGAGTTGTTCGCACCTTGATCGAAGGTCAGCCGCGGCATCCCGGCGAGATCGTCGAGGGACGCACGCTCTTTTGAGGCGAGCGGGTTGTTCCGTGAAATGAAAATGTGAGGATCGGCGAGGAAAAGCGGAGTGAACGCGAGCCCGGATTCCCGGAGCAGCTTGTCGATGACCTTCCGGTTGAAATTGTTCCGGTAGAGGATGCCTATCTCGCTGCGGAGCGTCCGGACATCCTCAATGATGTCCCAGGTGCGGGACTCACGCAGTGAGAACTCGTATTCGGCCACATCAGTGGCCTTGACCATCCGGACGAAGGCGTCCACCGCGAACGAGTAGTGCTGCGTTGACACCCCGAGCAGACGTCGCCGCGGTGGCCTGCCAAGGTAGCGCTGCTCGAGGAGAGCAAACTGCTCCACGACCTGCCTCGCGTAGCCGAGGAACTCTACCCCGTCGGCGGTGAGGGTAGCCCCGCGGGCGGAGCGAACCAGGAGCGCACGGCCAACCCGGGCCTCAAGGTCCTTCATCGATGCGGACATTGTCGGCTGCGCTACGTAGAGAAGATCGGCAGCGGCGGAGATCGACCCCTCCGCTGCAACTTCTATGAAGTAGCGGAGCTGTTGCAGGGTCAATCCGCTCGAAAACTGGGCCATAGGAAAATTCTATATCAGTGCATAGCAACCACTAGTTACCTGATACCCCTCCCAAGGCTGCACCATGGATACATCCCCTTCGGAAAGGCCGTCTCCGGCCCATCAACGGAATGGCAGCACATGGCAGACGACTTCACCTTCAGCATCACCACGACCCCCTTCGACGAGGACTACTCCCCGTCGGAAGGCTCGCGGATCACCACGAATTTCGCCAACCTGGCACGGGGCGAGCACCGCCAGGAGAACCTCCGCAACGCCTTGACCATGATTCGGCGCCGCTTCAACGATCTCGCAAGCTGGGACAACCCGGACCGGGACCGTTACACGCTCGAGCTTGAGATCGTTTCCGTGCAGATAGAGTTCACTGCAGAAGGCACCGATCAGAAGTTCCCCCTGTTCGAGGTTCTTGACATCCAGATCGTCGACCAATTGAACGGGGTCCGCCACCAAGGGATCGTGGGGAACAACTTCTCCTCCTACGTCCGTGACTTCGACTTCAGCGTCGTACTGCCAGCGGCGGCAGCGGCGTCAGGCAAGCCCACGGTTCCCGAGGACTTCGGCGATCTTCACGGCAAACTGTTCCAGCAATTCCTCGATTCCCCGGCATGCCAGGAACGCTTCCCGCAGCCACCAGTGGTGTGCATCAGCGTCTCCACGAGCAAGACGTACCGCCGAACGGAAAACCATCACCCCGTCCTGGGCGTCGAGTACCAGCAGGACGAGTTCTCACTGACGGACGCCTACTTCGCAAAGATGGGACTGCAGGTTCGCTACTTCATGCCACGCGGCAGCGTTGCGCCACTGGCCTTCTATTTCCGCGGCGACCTGCTCAACGACTACTCCAACCTGCAACTCATCGGCACGATCAGCACCATGGAGACGTTCCAGAAGATCTACCGCCCGGAGGTCTACAACGCGAACTCAGCCGCCGCCGTCGTCTACCAACCGAGCCTGGGAGAGCAGGATTACTCGCGGACCCAGATCGCTTACGACCGCGTCGAGCGCAGTCAGCTCGCGATCACTCAGGCGAAGTACACGCAGGAACAATTCATCACGCCCCACAAGGATCTATTGGACCAGTGGACCGCCAAACACCCCGCTCTCGTCAACTGACCCACGGAGAATCGTCAATCATGAACACACTTTTGCCCACCACCGTCGTCGGAAGCCTGCCCAAACCATCGTGGCTCGCACAGCCGGAGACTCTGTGGTCCCCGTGGAAACTGGAGGGAGATGCGCTGCTCGAGGGCAAGCAGGATGCGTTGCGCATCGCCATCCACGAGCAGAGCCGACGCGGCATCGACATCGTCAGCGACGGCGAGCAAACCCGCCAGCACTTCGTCACCACCTTCATCGAGCATCTCAGCGGGGTCGACTTTGAACAGCGCAAGACCGTGCGCATCCGCGATCGCTACGACGCGAGCGTGCCGACCGTCGTCGGAGCGGTGCGCCGCGAGCGGCCGGTATTCGTCGATGACGCAAAGTTCCTCCGCGCCACCACCGACCGGCCGATCAAATGGACTCTTCCCGGTCCCATGACCATGGTGGACACACTCTACGACGACCACTACAAGAGCCGCGAGAAGCTGGCCTGGGAATTCGCCACGATCCTGAACCAGGAGGCGAAAGAACTGGAGGCGGCCGGCGTGGACATCATCCAGTTCGACGAGCCCGCGTTCAATGTCTTCCTCGATGAGGTCAAGGACTGGGGCGTGGCTGCGCTTGAGAGAGCGGCCGAGGGGCTGCGTGCGGAGACTGCCGTGCATATCTGCTACGGCTACGGGATCAAGGCGAATACTGACTGGAAGGCGACGCTCGGCTCACAGTGGCGGCAGTACGAGGAAACGTTCCCGCTGCTTCAGAGCTCCAGCATCGACATCATCTCGCTGGAATCCCAGAACTCCCACGTGCCCATGGACCTCATCGAGCTCCTCCGCGGCAAGAAAGTCATGCTCGGGGCAATCGACGTCGCAAGCGAGACCATCGAGACCCCGGAGGACGTCGCCGACACCCTCCGCAAGGCCCTGCAGTTCGTCGATGCGGACAAGCTCATCCCGAGCTCCAACTGCGGCATGGCACCGTTCCCCCGGGACGTCGCACTGGCCAAGCTGAGTGCTCTCAGCGCAGGGACGAACATCATTCGCGAGGAACTCGCCCGCTCCGCCCCCAGGGTGCCATAACGATGTTTCACGCCTACCCCCCAGACACTTGGCTCGAGGCTCCGAAGCAAAGCTTCCCGTCCTCCCTCTCGGCCGACGAATTCAAAGCACTGTTCCGTGGCCACCCGGGAGGTGTCGCCGTCATCACGGCGGATGCCGGCGAAGGACCGGTGGCACTGACGGTATCGTCGGTCGTGTCAGTGAGTGCGGAACCTCCGCTGCTGATTTTCTCGGTCTCGGCACTGTCCTCTGCGTCCGAAGTGCTTTCGCGCGCCGAAACCGTCGTCGTGCACCTGCTGGACGCGCACGACGTCGACTTGGCGAAGTTTGGAGCGACCCCCGGCGCCGACCGCTTTGACCAGACGCACCGCTGGTCGGCCCTTGCAACCGGCGAAGCGGTGTATGACGATGTCCGCGCCTGGGTGCGCTGCGCCATCATCAACCGCATGGAGGTAGGGACCTCCACAATCATCGCCGTTCACGCCCTGGAATCGCGCGTGATGCGTGACATCCAAACGGGAGAAGCCGGCGACGCTCTGGTCTACCACAACCGTTCATGGCACCGTGTGGGCGAGCATTCCAAGCTTGAAGGCTGAGCGCCGTGCCAACAATGCGAGGCAGGAAGCCGAACGGCTCACGACGGCGCAAGCATAACTCCCGCCGTCCGCGCTTCGTGGTTGGCGGCATGGACGCACAGACGGCCAACGACCACATCCTTGCCGAGGGCTGATTGACGATGACCCCCTTGTCCAGTTGGGCGAGACAACGTCACCATCCTGAACGGCAAGGGCCGGGACGACCTTGTCGGTCATTCCATGCTTGCACGGCGACGCTACGATGGGCGCCCTAGCCGCCAGCGCAGATCCCCGGAACGACGGCATCGTCGTAGTTGCCAGCCAGTGCATCTAAAACCACCAACAAGCATGTCCGAGGGGTGGTCACAAAGACCACCTCTCACGATGAAGGATCCCTAAACCATGACATCAGCCGTAGCCAGCTCAGGTACCAAAACCGCCCCTAACCCGCAAGAAAATGCGTCGTCTCCGGAAAAGTTCCGACTGATGCTCATGATGGCCCTCACGCTCGTTACAGGTGTGGTTGACGCGGTCGGCTACCTTGGACTTGATCACATCTTCACCGGAAACATGACCGGCAACGTGGTGATTCTTGCGATGGCGTTGGCCGGGGCGGCGAACCTGCCAACTTTGGGCCCACTGGTAGCACTGGGCGCCTTTCTCCTCGGCGCGGCGGTTGCCGGATATACGCTCCAATCAAGCCCGAAAGGCTGGAACCGCAGGGTCACGCTCCTTCTCACAGCGGGTTGTATCGCGTTGACGGGAACCGCCGCCATCTCTCTCATCGTGGGAGACGTCGGCCGGCAGTCCATTGGTGTCATTGTTGCCGCCGTTATCGCCATGCACATGGGCTCCCAGGCCCTGATTGCGCGGCATTTGGGCGTACGAGACATGACCACAGTGGTCATTACATCCACCATGACTTCCCTCGCCGGGGAGTCGCTTGTGGGCAAGCAACGGCCCCGGTTACTCAACCGACGGCTGGGCGCTGTCCTCGCTATGTTCGCCGGGGCCGCCATCGGAGTACTCCTGCTCCGGATCCATCTCAGCGTCCCGATCGGCCTCGGCATCGCCATCACCGCCGCTGTGACGGTCCTGGGGAGTCGCCGCTGGCATTGATGGGGTACATCCCACCGGCTATCCCGCACCACGGAGCGCGGACGATCGGGGAATCGATAACAGCTTCCCCGACATGTGTCCCGGTGGCCTGGCGCCGAACGCTTGTTGTCAAAAGCGCTGTTCTTCGGTCAGGTCCCGGTCTGATCCGACGCATCCAAAGCGGCCCTTTGGACTGGTTAAGACCGGACTCAACACCGAAGCCGGGCGGTCTTGGGTGTCGGCGAATCTACATCCATTCCGGTGATCTCATGCCTCAGTCCCCGCTGCCGCCGGAACGTGGTCTTTGCCTGGAATTCGGCATTGGCCGCATGAGAGCGCGGCGCGCCCTCAACGTGCTTGAGAATGCAGGGCTGGTGTACCACGAAGTCACGCGTGGGACCTTCGTGTACTCTGGGACCCCGCAAGCCCGTGGCAAGGCGGATCAAACGAGAACACCAATGGCATGCTCCGCCAGTACTTTCCTAAAGGAACAGACCTCGGCGTTCATAGCGCGAACACCTCAGTGTTATCGCCACCGAACTCAACAAGCGACCACGGGAAATCCTCGGATGGCAGACCGCCATGGAGCACCTCGTTAGACGGGCCTCACCACCGACCGAACCATAAAGGTAGCCAAAGCCCACGGAGCAGCTTTACGGAAGGGCCCTTATCGGCAGACCCGTCCGCTTAGCCGTGCTCAGCCGACGATCGCGTGAGCTGCAATGTTCCACAGCCTCCGCTGGGGAGCGGTCATCTGTGTCGGGCCCGCCTCCGATTGATTTCAAGGTGCGCGTCGAGGACACGGCCAAGACCAACTTGAAAGCACTCAGCCGACCGCCACTGAACCCCACCTCGGAATGACCCTACATATGTAGAGCGCGTCCTGATCGGCGTCATGTCGCTATAGGCACTCACATGCATGAGTAGATATAGGCCCAAGTGGGGAAGAGCACATGGCTGCAATCAGTCGCAATAAAGAAGACTTAAGTGTGGACACTGTCCACACCCCCGTTGGCCGGACAAAGCATCGGCAATGCAGGCTTCACGACGTCAACCGCGAGTTAAAACCAAGAATTTTGACGAAGCATCCCAAAGTCATGTCGCGCTCGGTCCCCCTACCCATGAAGAGGTGTAGGCCAACCACAACCTACCGGACGAACCAAGAGAGGAATATATAACCCCAGCTCACACCAAGCGAAGGGCCCGCCAGCCACGACCCTGAACCCGCTCCCCCCACAACCAAACAGGCGACCCGCAGCGCCAGGCACACCCCGCGGCCAGTGTCAGAGGGACCTGACCACCTAAGTTGTACACACGTTAAAGCAAAAACCCCCTCTGACGAGGGGGTATGCCGTGCCCGAGGTGGGACTCGAACGGGATTCCGAGCCTAGGAAACACTGGGAAGTGGCGGAAACATGCGGAATCCGGGCCAATCCGGCGGCTTTCCGAGGCAGTCCGAGGTGGAAAGTGTGGACATTGTTCACACTTCTTTGCGTCTATAAGGCGGCCATGGCCTCGTCCAGAAGCCGGCAGCAAGCGCTGCTTTTTGTGCATGGACGTGCAAACCTACGTGAGCTCGTCCATCGGTCCTGTCGCCATGCAAGCAGAAGGCTCATTTCGACGATCAACTACGGAGGCGGGTGGTCGGTTCAGATCCGAGACTTGGATGGACGCCCCAGATAGCTGCCGTGCGGGAGGCATGCCGTCGCTCAGACCTCAGATCGCTTGATGAGCTCACTCACAGCCTCGGCAAGCGCACCAACGTCTTCGACTATCGTCTTGGAGAACTCTTTCGGGTCCGAGGCTTCGTCGACTTGGAAGTTCCGCGTGCGGGCAATTATGTCCTGCACCTGTAAGAGATGTCCCCTGAGTTCGCTCATGGGGTCAACTATAGAGCTCATCGCAGCTCCTGCACTGGGCCCGGCGGGGCCGGAAATCTCACGGCTCCGGTGTCGACGTAGCCGCACGGGACGCCCTTTTGCGCTGGTACTCGATATTGATCTCGCGAGGTTGTTCCCGGGAGAATTGACGTCACCGGCTCCACCGGCTCGACCCTAACGACGATATCCCTCGAGGCGATAGCCTCTCTCCGGCAATGCACGCAACAATTGTCGCAGGGCCAGATACGGCCCTTACGCAATTACGCCCGTCACCCAAACGCTATGAAAGCAGTCATCGGCGCGCTGCAGGTGTTCGCGGCCGCTCTCTAGTACATCGTCACCAGACTAACTAATTGAGTTGCACGGTCGTATTTAAGGGCAAGCAGGCGGCGCGTCAATCCGCCGGTAGGCTTTTCAAACTCGGCCGTTACAGCAAAGAGCGGCGTCCCATCGACCGCAAATCGGAGGTCATAGATGTAACTCTGCAATAACCTATTTTTCACAAGAGAGGCGAGTTCGTTCGGAGTTACATCTCGCAAACCAATGCTTGTCATCAGTCGAAGTTTGTTTTCTTCCCGAAGTAGATACTTGTCTAGCTTGTCGGGGTGAACGAAAACTTGAGAGGCCCGGAGGTCGATAAGTTCACCGGTGACTGCGGCAAGATTCAGGATGCGGTCGTCACCAGCCTGCGGCGCACTTGTCGCCTCAATCTTGTATGAAAAGAAACCAGTGAAGTAGGAGTCCATAAGACTCACCACTTCGTATCCATACTTAGGCAGAGCGAATCCTACTGGGTCGTCTTGGCCAACGAACGGGTCATCGGCACCATGGCTAAGGATGATCTTTGACCCGCATATGACCCACTGTGAGGCAAGTGTGTGCGCGAGAAAGTTGCGGACTGCCCCTGCAAAGGTGACGTCGATGTAGCCCACGTATCGCGGCTCATGCGAGAGTTCCTCGTGAAGGCTGGCAACGTCACTCTTCTTGAGATTGTTGAAGTAAACCGCATATTGGGTTTGCCAATTGATTGTTCGTGGGCGGTGACTGACAAGGGCAGCTTCAAGTGCCTCAACGGGCATAGTACCTCGCATGTCATGCAGATCGCCATGAAGCATACTCGTTCGCAAGTTCTTTCGAAGCACAGGCAAGTATTTATTGGCGAAGGCGACTGCATAGTTCCATGATTCATCGCCCCACCAGTCATAAAGGAAGACGGCCTGGATACCGTCATCAGTGGGCACTAGGGACGACTTTAAGTCCTCATAGCGAATGCCACGTGAACTAAGAAGCTCACGGATTAGTTTCGCTTCTGCCTGCATGGACTGTTGGAAGAGGCGCGGGTCCGACTTTGCGACTTTGAAAAAGATCCAGTGCATTAGCGCGTTGTCACGGGCATCGACTACATGGAATCCAAGCATAAGGCCCATGATAAAGCTTGCGGCGATGCCGAACACTGATCATGAGACTGTGTTGTTCGCCTTACGCCGACCCCATGGCATCCGCCCTCATGGTCTTATCTCGTGGACCTGTGGTCGGGTTCCGTCTGCCGTCCAGTCGCTATTCTCATACTTGGCTGCCAGCGATACGAAATACGACACAGCTGCACCTTTCGAAGAGCACGCTGGTAGCTTGGGCTCCCATCTGCCCCTTTGTATGTGCGACGGCGGCAACCTGACTCGCATGTCACATCCACCTTCCAAGGCTATGAGTGAAAAAACTACCCTCCGGTGTCAGTGGGAATGCCGATCAACCACCAGCATATAAATCCGACCGCGTCACTACCATGTCGATATCGTAATCGTCTTCGCTGGTCTTCCTTGCGGTTTTTCGTCGATCATTCCAAGTCAACATGTCGTTGAAACCTGAGCAAGGACCAAGGCATCCGTCACAGTTCAATGAAGCGTTCCGGGCCGCGGTGCGGATTCGTGGGTCATCGCCCAATGATCCTAAATCGATCGATTTCTCTATCATCCTCGCCAGCGGATATCGGGGGCGGGCGACAATGGAACCCTCCTCCAAAATCATGTTGCGGGCAATTGCGTTTGCGACACTCGGGTAAGCCTTTCCGACACGGTGCTCGCAATCAAACGACTCGCAAACGGAGCACTTCCCGTCATCGTCCCGCGAAACAACCTTGTCGTACACCTCACCTACGGTGTGGTCACAGTCTTCGACCATCTGCGCACAAATAGAGCATTCGAAGTCGCCGGTAAGACCCGCGGACATCCCTGCTCGCAAGTGTGAAATGTCGACAGAACAATCCGTCCAAAACTCGTCGTCATCGCGCAAGACTATAGGACAGCCGAACAAGCCACGTCTCATGAATGCCACCCGATGGATAGCCATATGGGCCACCTCCGCAAGCTCATGATCCTCGAGGTAGTTAAGTGCGGCTACGGCTGCAGATTCAGACCGCCGGATATTGGGCGCGACAACATCAAGCGTCTCCCGGTCAAGTGTGGCGCGAAAGGCTGACCACTCGGCCCGTTTCGTGCGCTGCACTTCTCGACGAAGAAAGTCGTCATCCGACACTAGAGGCAGGCGAAGCTCAGGCATCTCCACAATGCCTTCACCGAGGGCCGCCAGAGCTGCCGCGTATGACGCGTTGGCAATCCGGAGGGACTCTGTACCTTTTTGGTAGAGATACTTCTCGCGGAGTGGTCCCCCCGATGGTGGGACCGTCCCCCACTGCATTACTAGTGCTTTGAAGCTTCGCCCTTTATTCCCGGCCACTCTAAAGGTCCTCTCCTTTGTCCAGGGACGGCTGCCCAAAGCGTCTTAGAGCTTCGAGGACGTCGGCACCGCTGCCCTCCACTTGGATGTTCCGTGATGTGCTGGTCTCGGAGATAGAGACCTTGAGAGGTAACTCGCGTGCCTCTTGTTGAGTCCAGCCCTGGGCTTTTGCTCGGGTACTGATGAACTGTTCGACTGCGAACACTAGCCAGTCACTGGTAATTGTCAGGACCGCGAGGCCAAGTGCCCACATTTCCGGGTCGATGCTGAACTCGTGTAGGTACTTCCGTGTACCCGTGGGGGTTGCGAATTCCACCGGGAGGCCAGCAGCGCGTGCCTCCTTAGGCAGATACCGCACGATTTCCGTATAGCGCGGAGCGTCCTGCTCGTCTTCCTTGTCCACTGGTTTTCGCGTCGGAAGGACGTAGATCGTGTCCGGCTGTACATCCGCTGGAAGCGCGCCGGGTAGAGGAGTCCATCCACCTACGGTGATTAATGCTGTCATGCCCCGGAGCCTACCCGTTTCCGCCGACAACAAAATATCAAGCCCCTGTTCCTGCCCGAACAGATCCAAAAACGCTAGTCATAGGACGTAGGGCCCTGAATCTGGTTGGGTGCGGTTGGCACTGGTTGTCTAAACGTTTCCAGGCTTACTCCCGGACCAGGCATTTCTCTCCAACAGTAATGCGGCGCGGCATACCCTCGACGCGCGTGCCATCACCGAGAATCTATATGTGAAAATGCGCAGTCTGAGTATCAGGAATTTTAGAGGGATCCGCGAATGTGATTGGCACACCTCTGCGGATCTTGTTGCGTTGGTTGGTCCCGGTGATTCAACGAAAACGACGCTTATTGACGCGCTCGGGGCCGTTCTCTCACCGACATACACACTCCGCTTCACTGATGCCGACTTTTTCGGCGGGAACACCGACGAACCGATCCTTATCACTGCCGTAATCACCGCCCTGCCAGACTCTCTCATCCAAGAAAATCAGTTTGGCAAGGATCAGTCAGGTATTTGTCCGGACGGCAGCCTGCTCCATGATCCGGTAGCCGGAACGGATCCTTGTCTCGTAGTCCGATTGACCGTTGAAAAAGATCTTGAGCCGGTCTGGGAGGTTATACGTCCAGGCGTGGAGGAGACGCGAACTATAAGTGGCAACCAACGTCAACGGTTGGGATTCTTTCGCATCGATGACCAGGCGGACAACCATCTGCGGTGGACGCGCACTTCCGCGCTCAGCGGACTGACTGAGCAGCGCCAGGGCGCTGCCGTGATCCTAGATGCACACCGGCAGGCACGTGATGCCGTATTCGACGCACAACCGGAAGCCCTCACCGTGGCTGCCTCGCTGGCTCAGACTAACGCTCGGGAGGTAGGAAGCGCACCCTTTACTAAACTCCAGCCTGGACTGGAGCCCAGCTCAGCGTCCTCGACCCATGCTTTGATGCTTCACGACGGACAGATCCCCTTGACACAATTTGGGCTGGGCACGAGGCGATTGACAAGCTTCGGCATACAATCGGCCGCAGCAATTGGCGGATCTATCATTGCCATTGATGAGGTGGAGCATGGACTTGAGCCCCACCGACTCTCGCACTTGCTCAACACGCTCCGGCTGAAGGCCGAGGCCACATCGGTCCAAGTCATTATCACAACCCACTCGCCGATGGCCGTTGAGAGCCTCGGCGTCAAAGACCTCGCTGTCGTTCGATCCGTTGAAGGCATAACGACGGTCCTACCAGTTCCGTTCAAATTGGAGAACGCCCAAGGAGTTTTTCGTTCGGCACCATCGGCTTTACTCGCCCGCAAAATCGTTGTCGGCGAGGGGGCCACTGAGGTTGGCCTGCTTCGAGGGCTGTTCAGAGCATGGGACGCCGCTCGCCTTAACCAAGGACAAGCAAGCAGCGTGTCTCTGGGCGTGGCCGTCGTGGATGGCAAAGGAGGCACCAGCGCTCCAGACCGGGCGCACCTGTTCAAGTCCCTGGGATACCCCTCCATGGTTCTCATGGACGGCGACGACCCCCAGGCGGAACCCAATGTTGCGACCGCCGAGGCATCCGGAGTCTGTTTCGCCCGGTGGCAAGAAGGCAGAGCACTTGAAGACGAGCTGGCATATGGTCTCGATGCGGACGGATTGCGCGAGCTGGTGGCGCAAGCCGCGACGCACATGAGCGAGGAGGCGGTACGCTCGGCCGTCGCCGCAAAACTCTCCGTGAACAAGCTGGAAGGCATCGATCCTGATTTGTGGACCGAAGCGTGCGGAAAAACACCTGATGAAGTCCGCAACGCAGTCGGGCTCGCGGCGAAAGGGAAAAGCTCCTGGTTCAAGACCGTTGATGGCGGAGAGGCGCTGGCAGCGATCCTGATCACGCACTGGGAAAGCATCAAGGCAAAAACTCTCGGTACAACCCTTGAGCGAGTATCGCGCTTCGTCTACGGCGACACCCTAAATGACTGACGGGCACCCGCTTAGCACCTCCGCAGACCGAATTCTCGGGGCCCTGCCGGGTTCCATAACCCTGCCGGCCGGCGCGGGAAAAACCGAGCTCGTCGCCGCAGTTGTGTCCGCGGTTGCAGCTGGCGGAGGTCACGTTCTGGTTCTGACGCATACCCACGCCGGCGTCGATGCGCTCCGGCGGCGGATGGCCAAGTTCTCTGTTCCCAAAGGGCAAGTCAGCGTCCGCACGATTGACGCATGGTCCTTCGATCTCATCCAGCATTATCCAATGCTGGCAGGGCTAGCCGTGGCAGCGGACCCGGACTGGGCTCTGTCCCAGGAGTATCATAGGGCAGCCGCGCGGGCGGTCTCCAGCGAACCGGTCCAACGCATGCTGAGAGTGAGCTATGACGTCATAGTCGTCGACGAGTATCAGGACTGCCTTATCGACCAACACCATCTGGTCGTCGCGATCTCGGCCACTTTACCAACGCTGGTGTTGGGGGACCCACTGCAAGGGCTTTTCAACTTCGGGGGTCAGCAACCCGTCAAATGGCATAGAGATGTACTTAACCATTTTCCCGAGGTAAAACTTGAGGCCTATCCTTGGCGGTGGCACGCTCATAATCCAGAACTTGGACACTGGCTCCTTTCAATCCGGGACCCACTTTCCCGAGGCAACGCGATCAACCTAAGTGGTTCACCGGTCAAGTGGCTAGAGATGCCAAGCGATCAACGATTCAAGACAAAGGAACAAGCCAGGGCCTGCTTCCGGTCTCCGCAGGCTGGCACCACCGTCGCCCTGGGCCGCTTCCGCCACGACATCATTCGGCCCGCTTTGCTACTGAACGGATCGTATTCCGTCATGGAGGCCCTTGACTCACAGGTGACCGAGAAGTTCTGCCACTTGATCGACAACGGTAGCGCGCAGGAGATAGCCGCCGGTGCAATCGAGTTCGCAGTAAGCTGCGCGACTGGAGTGGCGGCACATCTGGATACCTCCAAGAGGCGCCAGCTGGCCGCGGGCAAGTCCATCCTCACACGAACGGCAGAGCGGCAGGTCGCCTACTCCGCCATCAACCAAATGCTCGCCCAGCCATCACCAACTTCCGTCCTTGCAGCCTTGGACGCAGTATTAGCTCTTCCGGATATCAACGTCTACTGCCGTGAAGCTTGGACGGAGGCTACTAATGCCCTTAAGTTTGCCGGATTGGACGCTACCCTGACCACCTCCCAGGCGCTCACCCAAGTCCGCAACGGCGTGAGAGCTCGTGGCCGACGCCCAGCCCGACGCGTACTGTCGCGGCCGCTTTTGGTGAAGGGACTCGAGTACGACCACGCGATTCTGCTTGATGCCGACCAGTACACGGCTCAAGAGTTGTACGTGGCCCTGACCCGCGGAGCCAAATCAATAACAGTCGTAAGCAAGAGTCCCGTGCTGAGCCCCGCAACTCCCTGACAAGCAATGTTTCGAGTCATTCCGTCACGCATCCGAACGCCTCACCCGAATAGAAGACACAGCGCACCTCGTGTATTGATTCGGCTACCGGGCTTTCGTGCGCATTCGTCGGAGCCTAACCTCAGCCTGACCAGCCAGCTTGCCGATAACGGCGCATATGTCGCGTCTTCGACCAGCACTTCTTCCTGAAGATCCCTAAATAACGGGATCCACGAGACTCGGACCCCTCGGTTGCCGACTTTGCATCGGAGGCCCGTTCGCACTTGGCCACCCATCACCGCCGGACCACTGTCCGTCGCCTGGAGCTTTCGCCGTGCCTTGAAGCTTCGACCCTTCACGAACATGTTGCGGCAACCATCGATCCCCATGAAATACCAGATGCGAATCCGCCGCTCAGCTTTCTGGATAACCCCACGCTGTCCAGGGCCCACAGCTGGCACCACGATCGTCGGATTCGAGGAGCCACCATTCCGAATCACGTGAGACAACAGACAAAGCAAGAGGAGACAGGACAATGAGCGCGTTGACTATTAAGGACCCCGCCGATCTACTCAGCTTCATCGGCCACACCCTCGGGTTCTGGCCACAGGAAAGCCTCGTCTGCATCACCCTCAACAAAGACAAAGTCGGCGCCACCCTCCGCATCGACCTACCCAAACAACGAGGCTACGCCGTCCGCTTCGCCCAAACTGTCGCCGCCTACCTCACCTCGGACGAACGAGCCACCGGAATCGTCTTTGCCCTCTACTCCACCGAGACTCCAGAGCCAGGCGAGGCAAGGCCGCACCGGGCCACCATCGCAGCCCTCACCGGAGTCCTCGCTCAAGAAGGCGTCACCATTCGGGACGGCATCTACGTCACGGATAGCACCTACTCCCCGTACGACACCCCACCCGGGCCGGACATCGCCGTACCCATCAGCAGCACCGAATACTCCCAAATTAACGCTGAATTCATCTACCGCGGTAGCACCATCGAACCTTCGAACCAAGTTTCCCTGCCGGCGGCAACTGACAAGGCAGAGCACGCGACCGCCGTCGAACGCCACATGCAAGCCGTCCTCAGCGCACCCCCTGCCGCAGCCCTCAAGGACGCGCACCGACTCTGGATAAGCATGCTGAACACCAAGAACTACCCAACCGACCAGGACGTCCTGAAGCTCATCGCGTACTACCAGTTCCCGCACATCCGCGATCGGCTCATGGCTGATATCCCCGACATCGACGAACCACACGACCACATCCTCTTCGCCCAAACCACTCAGGCTCCGAACTGGTCACGCATCGAATGGGCCAAACAACTCCTCACGCACGCCTACACCCTCACCGGCCCGGAGCACGCAGCACCCATCCTCACCACCATCGGCTACATCAACTGGTGGGAAGGCAGAGGATCCAAAGCACACCAATACCTCCAACTCGCCCTCGAAACCGACCCCGGCTACCGCTTCGCCAGGCTCACGGACCACATGCTCGGCGCCGGCATCATCGCAGGCTGGAACACCAACAAAAACACCGCCTACCGGAACAACCCGGATATTCTGTGACCCTGAAACGCATGCGCCAGGCCTGGTGTTCAGCCATTCCGCCCGCGAATCTAGGGGTAGATCACGGGCAGCAACAGTTTTACGGAACGTCGGTTATCGGCGTTCAAGTGTGCCGAGTGGAAGCAGTTGCGAGAAGTCGGAGATCGGCCCCCCTATGGCCCCCGGCCATCCAGGCGATGTCGGGTTTGCCCGGTGCGGATGTAGTCATACCCGTTCGCCCGGGTGGAGCGAAGGTCCTGCTCACCGGGACCGAAACGGCGGAACGGCGGAACGCGGCAGTTAAGTTGTGAGTGTGTCCTGCCTCGCGACTGGGTCATCCAGGACCGTGGAGTCCAACGCCCGCCGACGCGTGCCCGTCAGGACCACGGTATCGGCGCTGACCTCCGCGATCCCTCCATGTCCGGCGCGGGTTCCTTGAGACAGCCAAACGCCGCCGCCAATGGACGAATGCGGCAACGGGGCTGGCTTCTGGGGCACGTTACCCGTAACGACTACCGGGCTCATGCTGTCTCGATCCATTCGCGCAGGCGTTCGAGGCCTTCTTGGATGTCGGGTACTTCGATGCCTGAGTAGGCGAGCCGGATATACTGCCGTTCCTCGCCGGGGAGGCGGCGGCCGAAGTGCTCACGGGTGCAGAAGGACATGCCGGTCTTATAGAGGGCGTCGGAGGCGAAGTCGCCTACAGCCGTATAGCCTCTGCGCTGCATTGCCTCGGTGACGTCGGGGAACAGATAGAACGTCGACTGCGGTACGGCCACACTCATTCCGGGGATGGCGTTCACGAGTTCACACGCCGCGTCGCGGCGCGTCTGCAAAGTGGTGAGCATCTGTTGCACAGAATCCTGGGGGCCACGGAGCGCTTCGATGCCGGCCCACTGCACATAGTGGGTGGTGCACGACTCGTCGTTCGTATTGAGGGTGCTGAGCACTTGGGCTATCTCACGCGGGACGACGGCGCAGCCGAGGCGTGAGCCGGTCATGGCGAACTTCTTGCTGAACGTGTAGAGGATGACCGTACGCTCAGCCATGCCGGGAATCGATGTGATGGAGCTTGAAACGCCCTCATAGCGGGTCTCAAAGTAGGCCTCGTCGGAGAGCACCCACAGGTCGTGTTCGATCGCGAGCTGTGCGATGGCCTCGCGCTCAGCGGCCGTTGACTCGGCAGAGATGGGGTTCTGCAGATCGTTGTAGATGATGGCGACCGTGTTCGGGGTGATCGAGGAGCGGATCTGCTCGAGGTCGATCGCAAAGCCCGTGCTCGTGGGCACATAGCCGTACGGCAGGGCGGTTCCGCTGAGGTATTCGATCTGCGATTCATAGATCGGGAAGCCGGGGGTGGGGTAGAGCACCTCCTGGCCGGGGTTCATCACGGCCTGCAGGAACTTGGTGATCACGGGCTTGCCGCCGGTCATCACCACCACGTTCTCCGGGGAAAAACTGATGCCGCGTCGCGAACCGATATCGTCCGCCAGGGCTTCACGGAGCTGCGGAATTCCGGGGCCAGGGCAGTAGCCGGTGTACCCGTCGGCGATCGCCCGGTTCATCGCCTCCACGATGTTCGAGGCGGTCGGGATATTGATGTCACCCAAGTGGAACGGGTACACCAGGTTCCCCTTGGCCTTCCAAGCGGCAGCGGCCTGCGCGACGCTGAAAGCCCTTTCAGTGCCCAGGCGCTCGAGCCTGTGTGCGAGTTTCTGCATGCTTATTCCTTCTCTCGTATGAGTTGATGTGACGGCTTTCCAGCCGCATTGGGCGAGGCTGTGCGGCTGCGGGATTTCGTCGACGTTGATGCGCACCATCGCCTCACCCCTTACGTTCTCAGTTGATAGCCCTTAGGCAACCAGACACTGATGTTGTCATCATCGAAAACCGCTAGCCTGCCCAAGCCCCGTTCCAGCCATACCCAGAAGACCGTGGCATCGTCGGTTGCTTCATCGACTTCTCCGGCCAGTATTGGCCCATTATCCAGCTGGACCAGAACAAGGCGTCCTTCCTCAAGGCGCCGCCATTCCATGGGCGGAAGCTCCTCGCCTTTCTCATACGCGAACGGGGCCAGGAGCGCCAACTTCGTCGTGTCAGTCATTTCCGCACTTTCATTGCGCCGCGAGTCAGGGACGCCATGAACTGGCTCCATTACCAGTCCGAACGGTCCGCTCGTAAAGAGACCCGAACTCAGTGGTGTACTTCTCCCACCGGTCTGCCACCGGAAGTGGCGCTAAGGACTCACTCAGAAGGATGCAACTTCGGTCAACCCAAAGGTGTTTGATCACGGGCCGACGGGAGGTTGAAGTGTTAGTTGGCGATCCGACCGCCATCGACGTGGATGACGTATTGGACGCCGATGAATTGGCGGGGTCAGCAAGGACCAGACCCCCGCAACAGCATGATCGATGTCGTCGTCATGGTGGCGACCACGGTCATGTCCTGCCGCAGCGTTTCCAAGAAAAATGTGAGAACCCCCCGATCAGGCTTGCTGCGCGATACCCTCTTCGACTGAACCGTGCAGCGCAGACTCAACATATCCCCCGGCCGCACCGGTTCAAGGAACCTTAATTCCTCGATGCCCGCGCCTCCCAGACCGGCGCGCTCATTGTAGAAGTTTCCGATGAATAGTCGCATGGTCAATCCCGCAGTCAACCATCCTGACGCGATAAGACCGCCAAATGGTCCGTTAGCGGCAGCAACTGGATCGACGTGGATGAACTGCGGGTCGTAACGTTCAGCGAAGGAGATGATTTCCTGTTCAGTAACTTCTTCCACGCCGAATTCGTATGCCGTCCCGACGGTATAGTCCTCGAAATATCGATTCCTATGTGGAACCTCAAACAACGTTTTATTGGGCACTCTTCACTCCATCCCTCTAGATCTCTCACGCACCCTGTGGTGCCGTCAAGTCAGACTGACGGAAGGGTGACCGAACGCTGTCGGCCAGATCGCGGACATTCAAGGTTTCTTCGCGGCCGGTGTCCAGCGTGATCAAGTCTCGTCACGAGGCTGCAAGCGGTTCGTCAAAATCAGGGTCGTGAACGCGAGAACCAGGTCGTATTCATGAGATGACTGAGACAAGCAACCTGCTTCCCGATCGGCGACAAGTCCGACTGCTGACGCAGTGAATCTGCCTCAGCACTCGATATGAGCGAAATAAGCCCCGTATGGAGAGACGCTAACCTAGAAGCGTTAGGCCACGCGCCTGTACCAATTCCGAATTGTGGCTTTCGTCACTAGAGTATTTCCATCTCCGCCATTTGGTCTTTCGTCAAGCCAGGGGCTGCCGGTCGCGGGACACGACCCTATGCTTTACGAGCAGGAACGGTGAAATCGGTAGAAATGTTGGGTCTACGAAAGGCCGATGAGCAGAACGTTGGATTCAGGTCCGGGTGTTGAACGGCGCGTTAGGATGTGAACCGGTTCCCATCGAATGTCCTGTCACGACGACGCGGGGGTGGCCATCTTTCGGGGTGTGGTGGCGATAACGGCGCCTAGTTGTACTGCCCAGGGAGGTTGGTTAGCCCGCTGACGGGTAGGTTGTTCCCGGATGCGAACAAATGGTGTCAGGAGGGCGTTTTCTGTGGCGATCTCCGCATAACTGAGTAGCTTGACGAACTTCGGCCACACCATGCAGCCAGCGTGGTCAGGATGGTCGGGGTCAGCGAGGGCGAGCTCCGGCAATGCCCTCCCGGCAGGCTGCCCCATCCGGGATCGTGTTGGAATACGTCGCCAGTAGATGGGGACAGCCCATCAAGAACTGCACAGCCTGTGCGGAAAGGTCCGTACTCAATACAGAACCTCTCCGCAACACTCCCTGATCTTGAAAATGCAGGACCCGAGCTGATTTAGCGTTATGGCCCTTGGTCGGTGCCCGTCGAACCGCACCGGCCGCATTCCCGCACGTTGTGTCCCGGGATCCTGGCAGGGAGAGCCGGAGCCCCGCTGACAGCGGCCCATCCGCCTTGCCAATACCGGGGCTCGGCATCCGTTTCTCCTCCCCCGGGGCAGAGCCCAGATCCGCCGCAGGCCTGGAAATCTTCACTCCCGCGATGGTCCTCCTAGCAATAGGCCAAGGATCCATCGGGCCGGACTGGAAGCTGCCGCTCCCAATGGACATAGTCATCAGTGCCCAGTGCAGCTTCATCGATTTCGATTCCCCAGCCGGGACGGTCAGGGCGCAGTTCGAGGTGCCCGTCAACTGGGAGGTAGGGATCTGGGCACCAGGTGGTTTCTTCGAGTTTGTATTCCAGGATGGAGAAGTTGCTACAGGCTGCGGCGAAGTGGAGGTTGTGGGCGACTGCGAGCGGGCCCATGGGGTTGTGGGGTGCCACGGTGGTGAAGTGCGCTTCGGCGATAGTGGCGATTCTCCGCATCTGCGATATTCCACCGACAACGCAGATGTCCGGCTGAATGATGTCCGCTCCCGCGCCCGTGAGCAGGCTCAGGAACTCGTTTGCTGAGTAGAGGCTCTCGCCCGTGGCGAGGGGGATCTGAAGTTCGGCGCGGAGCCTGTGCCACGCGGGGAAGTATTCGGGCCGAATGGGCTCTTCGAAGAAGAGAGGTTGGTATGGCGCGAGGGCATTGCCGAGTTGGATTGCCTGGTAAGGCTCGAAAATCTTGGCGTGGGCATCAAAGGCGAAATCCCATGCTTCGGAGCAGGCTTCCCTTACACCGGCGAAGTAGTCAGCCGTTTCCCTAACTATCAGCCCCCAGCGTCGGCCGTGCAGGTCTCCGCGGAAGGGGCTCAGTTTGAAAGCTGTAAAGCCGTATTGTTCGTTGAGTTCTTGTGTGATGTCCCGGCAGTGGGCGGGTTCGGGGGCTGAGTAGACGCCGGCGTAGACGGAGATGCGGTCACGCACTGATCCGCCGAGCAGGGCGTAGACCGGAACGCCGAGGGCTTTCGCCGCGATGTCCCACAGGGCATGGTCCACGGCGGAGATTGCGGCCAGGCCGATGGCTCCTTGTGGGAACCGGGCTTTGCGGATGAGTTTTTGTGTCACGTACTCCACGCGCCGGGGATCATCGCCCTTGACCTGCTCAAATAGGTAGTCCAGGACCGGCACCAAGGCCCAGTCGGGGCCGTGGTTGTACGCCTCGCCCCATCCGGAAATCCCTTCATCGGTGTCTATCCGCAGGAGCAGTCGTGGGCGGTTTCCGACCCGCTGCATGAAGGTCTTGAAGCCGGTGATTTTCATGCGACCACTGCCGTTTCCGAGGGACGACGCTGTGCGGGGAGGAGGTTGTGCGTGGTGGCCCAGTCGGCGAGGATGCCGGCGATTTCGTTTCTTTCGGAATCGTTCACTTCGCGGCTCGGTGGCCGGATGGACCGGTCACACAGACCCAGCTGCGCGAGGGCTTCCTTGACCACGCTGACATTGTTGGCGGACCGGTGCTCGGCCCGCAGTTCCTCAAATCTGGATATCCTGGCCAGCAACGAACCAGCTAATGCATAGTCCCCATCGCGCAGGGCGTCACGAAGGGCAAGTGACAGCTCCGGGTTTACATTGACGAGTCCCGAGGTGAATCCTGCCGCCCCGTGTGCGGCGTAGGACAGAGCATAGGGTTCAGCCAAGCCGGCAACCCAGACGAAACGGTTAGCGCCTGCAAGATCCCGAATTCTTGCGAACTGCGTAGGGTCCGGTACTGCGTATTTGATCCCGATGATGTTCGGGCATCGATCGGACAACTCCACCAGCATGGACGCAGTCACCCACTCATTGCGTATATAGAGGACGAAGCCCATATCGGGGACAGCTGAGGCAATCTGGGCATGGTATTCAACCCAGCCTGCAGTGGAGATGTGTGGGTGCGTGGGCTGGTGGATCATGGCCATCGGGATGCCCATCCCCCTGCCGAGCCGTGCGTCTGTCGTGGCTGTCTGAATGTCATGCCCGATGCCCAGGAGCAGGAAAGCGTCATCACCCGTCGCGTCGGCCGACGCCTGAATAAGGGCATGGCGTTCCGCCGTTGTCAGAGCGTAGAACTCACTTGTATTCCCGTTCGGGGTGATGGTCGTGACACCGCTGTCGATCAGCCGACGCAGGAGCATCTTGAACGTTGAGATGTCCAGGGCCCCATCCTTGTAAGGCGTCACAGGGATGGCAATGACGTCGGCCAGTGCTGTCCGGAGTTTGGTGAAAGTCATGATCGCCCCTTGGTAATCTGTGCGACAGCGCGGGCGGCGAAGCTGTTGATGTGGTTGAGGACGAGTTCGGCGGCCACACCGCCGTCTCCGCTCCGTGCCGCTGCGAGGATTTCCGCGTGCTCGGCTGCCTCTTCCTCCCAGGAGTGCTGCTTAATCCAGGCGTTCGCCGAAATGAGGGCCGTCTGTTCCCGGAGCCCATCGAGCATCTGAGTCAGAACAGTATTGCCGCAGTTGGAGTAGAGAAGTTGATGGAAATCCCTGTTGGCCAGGCTTCGCTCAGCTTCGTCTGCTGCTCCGGCCGCACGGTCAAGCGCCGCCTGTGCCCGGTCCACGTCGAAACCCCTCCCGACCGTTCGTGCAACAGCGACGGGCTCCAAAAGGGAACGAACGTCGAAGACGCTCCTGGCCATCTCCTCATCGACTACACGGACAGTAGCGCCCTTATATTCGCTCATCGTCACCAGACCGGCGCCAGCCAACGTTTTCAAGGCCTCCCTGACCGGCGTCTTCGATATTCCAAACCGGCGCGCCAGCTCAGTCTCAACCAGAGCCTGCCCAGCGGGTAGCTCACCGGTCAGGATCGAGCGCCGGAGTGCCTCCACAACGAGGTGCGTCCGCGACGATGCCGGCAATAGAGCGCCAGAAACGACTTCCATACTCACAATAAATTCCTTTCGACAAAATAATCATATCAGGAAGATCGTATGTAGTATACGATGTATGAGTAGCGGCACATTGAGGCCTGCTCTTCGACAACATTCCATCGAGAGGAACGCAATGATGCGTAAGAACAAGGGGCCATCGCTCGCCAAGACCCGTAGCTCTGGGCCTGCCCTGGCAGTGGCATTCCTGCTCGCGGGCGTACTGGGACTGACGGCTTGCGGTTCCGGCAGCGGCGCGGAGAAGTCGGCAGAGGACAGTGGTCCTGTCACGCTCGAACTTTGGGATACCGATACCCGCCCCGAGCGCACCGAAAACCTCAAAAAACTGATCAGCATGTTCGAGGAGAAGAATCCGTCCATCAAGGTCAATTACCTTGGCCTGCCGACGGACTCCTACATGCAGAAGATCAGCACCGCCATCGCCACGAAGGCGACACCGGACATCATTACCCCTAAGGCATCCGACATCTCTGCGCTGGTGGCACAGAAGGCACTGGCACCGCTGGACGAGAAGTTCCAAAGTGGCGGATGGAACGACAAGATCTCCCCGGCAATGACGCAGTCCTCCAAAGCTGCAGCGCCAGACGGAAAGCTGTACCTGACCCCGGCCACGAGCTTGGCGGACGTCATCTACTACCGCTCAGACTTCTACAAGAACGCCGGATTGTCCGCCCCCACCTCCTGGGACGACTTCTATGGCGCAGCGGACAAAATGACCGACAAGTCCGCCGGCAAATTCGGCTACACCTTGCGCGGCGGCAACGGCTTCTTCTCCCAGTTCGTAGAGATGGTCTATCCGCAAGCGGGTGTCGACAAATTCTTCCGGGAAGACGGAACCTCCACCCTTGACGATCCCGCAGTCATCGCCGCTGCGCAGGACTACGTTGACCTGTACGGCAAGGACACCGCTGAGAGTGACCTGACCGCTGACTTCAAAACGATGGTCGCCCAATTCGGTGCCGGCGGAGCTGCCATGCTCAGCCACAGCATCGGCTCCTACCCCACCCACGTCACAGCCCTGGGAGCGGACAAAGTCGCAGCTGTTGCGCCCTTCCCTTCCAAGTCCGGCAAGTCCGTCCTGACGGGACGGATGACCACAGGATTCGCGATGTTCGAGGCCAGCAAACACAAGGAAGCCGCCTGGAAATTCCTCGAGTACACCATGAGCACTGAAGGCAACAGCTTCTGGGCCCAGAAATCCGGATACCTCCCCGGAAACCTCGAAGTCGCCAAGGAAGCATGGGTAACCGACAACCCCGCGATGCAGACGTCCATTAAGGCCGTCGAAAATAAAGACGCCGTTGTCCTTGAACAGCCCTTCTACCTGCCGGAGTTCAACTCGATCACCACCACGGAGATGCTTCCTGAATGGCAGCGCGTGCTTCAGGGGCAGCTCTCAGTCAAGGACTTCCTAACCCAATCGGCCATGAAGCTGACGAAGGCCCAACAGAAGTACATGAAGAAGTGACGCCATGACTGTCATAACCCCCAACCGGCCTGGACGTCTGACCCGACCAAAAGCGAACGCTCGGCTGCGACGCTTCTACCCCTACTTCCTGATCGGCCCAGCAGCGATCTTGACACTGGTGTTCCTCGTGTACCCGGTCGGCAGCGTCTTCTATTACAGCCTCCAGAACTCGAACGTCACCCAGCCGTGGAACGACGGCTTCGCTGGTATGGACAACTTCGTGGCCTTGAGCCAAGATCCCCTCTTCTGGCGAAGCCTGATCTTCACCCTCCAGTGGGTGGCGGTAGAGGTCGGACTACAGTTCATTTTTGGTCTGGCGTTGGCGCTCCTTATCAACAAGACCTTCGTAGGACGAGCCATTGCACGTTCATTGGTCTTCTCACCCTGGGCTGTTTCCGGCATCCTCACCACCACCATCTGGATACTGATCTACAACCCCTCCACCGGGGTCGGCCGCTACCTCGCAGACATCGGAATCGGGGAATACGGCGTCTCCCTCCTCTCAGGCAGCGGGACAACGTTTTGGGCTGTCGTGCTCGCCGAAATGTGGAAAGGGATCCCCTTCTTCGCCATTCTGATTCTGGCCGACCTCCAATCCGTGTCCTTGGAACTCTACGAATCGGCTGAAGTCGACGGGGCAGGCACCTGGAGGAAATTTCTCTCCATCACCTGGCCCCATATCCGGCAGGCAGTGGTCGTCGCAGGTTTACTTCGGGCTGTGTGGGAGTTCAACAACGTTGACCTGCTGTATACGCTGACTGGTGGTGGCCCCGCAGGAGCTACCACAACTCTGCCCCTCTATGTCGCGCAGACGGCTATCCATGACCGCGACTTCGGCTACGGTTCTGCACTCACGGTGGTGGCCTTCCTGATCCTGACCTTCTTTTCGCTGGTCTATCTGCGTATTACCAAGTCCAAAGAGGATGACAAATGACCTCCTTGCTTCCCCAAACTGCACCGCCCCGCCTCCAGGCGGGTGACCACGGCGCCTACCGGCCACTGAGCCCCCTGAAGAAGCGCGCCCGGCGCATCGACCGGATCCTGACCTACGTGCCGCTGGCGTTGTTCCTCATCTTCACGCTCGTACCGTTCTATTGGATGCTGCTTTTCGCATTCCGGCCTACAGGATCAACGTCCCTGGTCCCGTGGCCAATCACGTTCGAACACTTCGAGACGGTATGGAACGGGTCCGGGTTCGGGATCTACTTCAAGAACAGCCTCTTCGTTGCCGTCATGAGCCTGCTGACCTCCACCGTCGTCGCCCTCCTAGGCGGCTACGCGCTTGCCCGATTCAAGTTCCGCGGCAAAACATTCTTCCTGGTAGCCATGCTCTGCACCCAGTTCGTACCGGGGGCGATGATGCTCATCCCACTCTTCGAGATCTTCAACGGGGTCGGGCTCACCAACAGCCTCTGGAGCCTCATCATCTCGGACACCGTCTTCCACCTTCCACTGTCCCTGATCCTGATGTCAGGATTCATTAGGAACGTCCCCGTGGAACTGGAAGAAGCTGCCTGGGTAGACGGCTGCACCCGCATCCAGGCCTTCCGGCTGGTCGTCTTGCCCCTCCTGAAACCCGGAATCGTTGCTGTTGGTTCCTTCGCCTTCATCAGCGCCTGGAACAACTTCCTCTTCGCGATCATGTTCATCAGCAGCCAAGACCAATTCACCGTCCCCGTCGGCCTCAGCTACCTTTTGGGCGAATTCGGCGCCGACTTCGGAGCCCTTGCCGCAGGCGGCGTCATCGCCATCATCCCCGTAGTGCTCCTCTTCGCCTACGTCCAGAAATTCCTGGTCCAGGGACTGAGCGCCGGAGCAGTCAAGGGGTAAACGGCAGCGGCAACCGCCGCTGCCGTTTACCCGGCACCTCCCCCTGGCCGCCACCAACCTCCGAGGAACCACCGTGACCCTTACAGGACATTCACTTATCGCCGGACAGCCCGTTGCGGGTGCCGGCAAGACCACAAACGGTCTCAATCCCGCCACGAACGAGCCGCTGGAACCGGCATACATGCTGCTCACGGAAGACCAGCTGAAGACCGCCACGGCCGCTGCGAAGGAGGCCTTCCCGTCCTTCAGCAGCCTGGTCCCGGAGGCCCACGCGTCCTTCCTCGAAGCTATCGCGGACAATATCGAGGCCATCGGTGACGAACTCATCACCCGCGCCTGCCAGGAAACCGGGCTCCCGGCGGCCCGCCTGCAGGGCGAGCGGACCCGCACCACCGGGCAGCTCCGACTCTTCGCCGGTCTGGTCCGGCAAGGCGACTTCCGCGGCGTGCGCATCGACCCCGCCCTCCCAGACCGAGCCCCGCTGCCCCGCGTCGACATCCGTCAGCGCCAGATCCCTCTGGGTCCCGTGGCCGTGTTCGGTGCCAGCAACTTTCCGCTCGCGTTCTCCACCGCAGGCGGTGATACAGCCTCCGCACTCGCCGCCGGCTGCCCTGTGGTCTTCAAAGCCCACAACGCCCATCCCGGCACCAGTGAACTCGTAGGCCATGCGGTCACTAAAGCCGTCAGGGACGCAGGGCTGCACCCGGGCGTGTTCTCCCTGATCTACGGTCCCGGCGCCAGCATCGGCCAGGCCCTCGCGGCCGACCCCGCCATCAAGGCCGTCGGCTTCACCGGCTCCCAATCGGCCGGCATCGCCCTGATGAAGACAGCGGCTGCACGCCCCGAACCCATCCCGGTCTACGCCGAAATGTCCTCCCTTAACCCCGTCTTCGTCTTCCAAGGCACCCTCGAGGGATCCGCTGAAGACATCGACGCCCTCGCCCGGCGATACGTCGCGTCCGTCACCGACAGCTCCGGGCAGCTCTGCACCTCCCCCGGTCTGCTCTTCGCCCCCGCAGGCGAGGCCGGAGACAAACTCGCCGCCGCCGTCGGCCGCGCCGTTTCCGCGTGCGCGGGGCAAACCATGCTGACCGAAGGGATCTCCAACTCTTGGAACACCGGAACCGCAAACCTCAGCTCCGCCGCCGGCGTCGAACTGATCGGCCAAGGCACACCCGGCAACACCAAGAACGCCCCGGCACCCGCCATCTTCGGCACCGGCGTGGACCAGTTCGCCAGCAACCACGTCCTGCACAAGGAAATCTTCGGCGCCGCCTCACTCGTAATCCGCTACAACAGCATCGATGACCTGCTCCAGGCCGCCGCCCGGATTGAAGGCCAGCTCACCGCCTCGCTGCAGCTGACCGAAGAGGACTATCCGACGGCGGCACGCCTCCTGCCCGTCCTTGAACAGAAGGTGGGCCGCATCATTGTGAACGGCTGGCCCACCGGCGTCGAAGTAGGCCACGCGATGGTCCACGGCGGTCCCTTCCCCGCCACGTCCGATACCCGCACCACCTCCGTGGGAACCCTCGCCATCAACCGGTTCCTCCGCCCCGTCGCCTACCAAGACCTGCCCCAGGAACTCCTCCCTCAACCCCTCCGTGACACCAACCCCTGGCATCTCAACCGCCGCATCGACGGTGAAGTTGTGCCCGCCGTAGAAAGGGAAGAGGCAGTCGGCGCGACGAAACACTACTAGGCGACCCGCAGATCAACGTAAGAAGACGCGGCGAAAGATTGTCAGCGTGGACGACACCCCAAACCGGAGCCCTATGCGAACGAGTGTTCACCGATATCCCGGTGCAGGTCGTCTTCGAGTGGTACTCACCGCGGGTTCGGGCCATTTCGCGGGCCTCTGTCAACGGCTCCGCTCCCGGATTTACGGGAAAGATGAGCAGCAACGGTGTCCCCTACGGCGGGTTCCTCCTTACCGATATCATTACGCTTCTCAGCGTCGGGTTGGGCGCAGCATTCCCGTCCCAGGCTTCAAAACCGTGCTGGAGATCTCGGCTCTGGGCATCATCGGCGGATAGGCCACCATCATGCTCTGCCAGATGAAGCTGCAGGCATAGGCAAAACAAGGGAAAATCGAACGGCTCGGGTTCAGGCTCTTCGGCGCCCCCTCCACCTCACAACTGACCCTCGTATTCCTGCTCTTCGTTCTGGTGTGCATGGGTTTCTCGGACGCGGGACGCTTGCGTCTTCGAGGGTGAAGGGCGACCTGGGAAGAATGTCGTCGTTCTCGCCGTCACTCGAGTAGATGAACACCGATCCCGTGCTCTTCCATCAAATGGCGGGAGGGGTACGGGGTCGCTTTTCGTCCAGGAGCAGGTTCTGGTCAGGCTTTCTCGATGGTCATGGTGAAGGGATCACCGCCAGCGGCGATCAGGTCCAGGCCTGTGGTGATGGTGCCCAGGTGAACGATGCCCGGCTCCGGGATTGAGAGATCCCCGGTGTCGGCGTAGAAGAAGACGATGTCCTGGCTCGGGGCCCAGTAGGCGATCTGGCCGACGGTGTACGCCCCGATGGGGTCGGTGACGTTCGCGAGGGCCACGGGCAAGGGGCCCATCTTCTCGCGCTCGAAGAGGTCTCCCAGAGTGAGCGTGAGTGGGAGCGCGCTGAGGAGTTCGCGGCCAGCGGGTGAGTCGATGATCTCGCCCGTCGCTTCGCCGTTGGGGAGGGTGATGCGGATGTTCATGGTGGCACTCCTTTGTCGGTGTTTGTTGATGTCGGCGAAGTTATCGTCGCCTGAGCATTTGCTGTGATGGAGCGCGCCTGTGGTTTTTGGGCGTCGTCAAGCGGGTTACTGCCATTCGGCGCTCATGCCGGCGGGGAATCGGGAGCCGAAGCCACCGCTGGGGAGGATCTCCTTCACGCGGTTGAGATCTGCCGGAGTGAGGGTGAGGTCTGCGGCGCCGACGTTCTCCTGGACGCGAGTGGCGCTGCGGGTGCCGGGGATCGGGACGATGTGCTCGCCCTGCGCAAGCAGCCAGGCAAGTGCCAGCTGCGCAACTGTCGCGCCCTTGGAGGCGGCCAGTTCGCTCAGCTGGCGGGTGGCGTCGAGGTTCTTCTCGAAGTTGCCGGGCTGCCAACGGGCTGCACTATGGCGCATATCGCTCTGGTCGTACTCGGCTCCCGGTTTCGCGGTGCCGGTGAGGAAACCGCGTCCTAAGGGGGAGTATGGCACGAAGCCGATACCGAGCTCGTCAAGGACCGGGAACAGGACCTCGACTTCGCGATCGAAGAGGGAGTACTCGGTCTGCAGGACCGAGACCGGCTGCACCGCGTGGGCGCGGCGCATCGTGTCGGGGCCGGCTTCGCTCAGGCCGAAGTACTTAACCTTGCCGGCGTCGATGAACTCCTTCACGGCACCGGCGACCTCCTCGATGGGGACGTTGGGGTCGGGGCGGTGCTGGTAGAGGACGTCGATGTGATCCATGCCGAGGTAGCGGAGGCTGTTCTCGACGACTTCGCGGAGATGCTCGGGGCGGCTGTCGAGACCAAATTCGGGTGTGAAGCCGAACTTGGTCGCGATGACCACGTCGTCGCGGAAGCTCTTGACGGCACGGCCGACGATCTTCTCGTTCTCACCCCAGCCATACATCTCGGCAGTGTCGAAGAACGTGACGCCGAGCTCGTACGCTTTCTGGATCGCCGCGATGCCCTCGTGCTCCTCGCCAGGTCCGTAGAACGAGGAGATTCCCATCGAGCCGTAGCCGAGCGCGGAGGTCGTGAGGCCTTGCTGGCCGAGTGTGCGTGTCTTCATGGTGTGTCTTTCTTCTCGTAGTGATGCATAGCGCGACCACATCGCTGGGGGCGCCGTATTGGCAGTCTAGGTCTGAAACGTCAGATCCTGACAGATTATTCCCTGGTAGTTGGTTTCGGCGGATAGTGGAGAGTGTTGGAAAAGCCGGTGCTACGCGGGGTGTTTGTGGCGCCGGGTTCTGCTGTCGTGACCCATGAGGTTCAGGTTTAGACATGGGCTCCATGGGGTGCGATCCGCTCGATCTGCGCGAGGTCGTCCGGTGTCAGGATGAGCTCGGAGGCAACCGAGTTTTCGGTCACGCGCTCGGGGTTCCGTGAGCCGGGGATGGGGACAATGTAGGGCTTAAGGGTGAGCAACCAAGCGAGAGACAGCTGCGACAAGGTCACTCCCCGCTCGTCCGCGAGAACCTGCAGCTCGTCGGCGATCGCGAGATTCGCTTCGAAGTTGCCAGGCGCCCACCAGGGGTTGTTGCGGCGGAAGTCACCGGCCGGGTATCCCTCGAGGGGCTTTACGGCGCCGGTGAGAAACCCTCTGGCCAGGGGGCGGTAGGCGATCAGGCCGATCCCGAGCTCCTCAAGCACTTCGAACAGCGCCTCGGACTGTCGGTCGAAGATCGAGTAAGAGGTTTGCACGACGCTGATCGGATGGACGGCGTGGGCCTTCCGGATGTTCTCGGCGCTGGTGTTGGACAGGCCCAAGTACTTGACCTTCCCGGCGTCCACGAACTGCGCCATCAGCCCCACAACGTCCTCGATGGGAACTGCCGGGTCGTGGATGTGCTGGTAGAGCACGTCGATGGTATCGACGCCGAGGCGTCCGAGGCTATTGTCCACAACGTCCCGCACGTGGTCCAGGCGCGAGTTCGGGGTGAACGCCGGCGTGAAGCCGAATTTAGTCGCGATCGTCACCTCGTCACGGATCGGGGCGAGGGCCTGGCCGAGCACCCGCTCACCCTTGCCCCAACCGTAGAGCTCGGCGGTATCGAAATGCGTGACGCCAGCTTCGTGAGCGCGGCGTATCGCCGAAATCGATGCGGTGTCGTAATCCGCGCCGTTCCCGAGGGCAGTATCCATCGAGCCTTAGCCAATGGCAGAGGTGGCCAGTCCTTGCTGGCCGAGCGTGCGTCTCTTCATGTGAATCCCTTTCGCCAAGTAGATAAGTCATATCATGCCATATATGTCAGAATCTGACACGCATGTCAGATGTAGGATGTTCGTATGAGCCAACAAGATGCCCCACGCGGAGGACTCCGCGCCGTTACTCGCGACGTGGTCAGGCAACGACTTTCCGATGTGGCAATCGACCTTTTCGCGGAGCGTGGTTTTGAGGGGGTTACCGTCGAGCAGGTCGCGGCCGCGGCGGGTGTGTCCACGAGGAGTGTGCACCGGTACTTCCCGGCGAAAGAGGACATGGTTGTTGGTACCCTCACCGATTACGGGGAGCGCGTGGCTGAAGCGTTCGCGGCGCGCACGACTGACGAGCGCGCTATCAAGTCGCTGCATGCCGCGTACTCCACGATGCTCGGCACCCGCGCGCAGACCGATCGTGACAAGATCGCGATCCGGCTGCTTTCCAGCACACCCTCACTCCGTGCGCGCAACTTCGAGAAGCACCTGCAGTGGGCCGAGCTCCTGACCCCCGTTGTCGCTCACAGGCTCAACGGTGACCACGCTCTCATCCGAGCGAAGGTCATCGTCCAGGCCAGTCTCTGCGCCTTCGATGTTGCCCTGGCAACCTGGGCCGAGACCGACGAGATGCAGGGCCTCCAGGAGATCCTCAGCACCACCTTTGGGGCGCTCGAGTCCTAAACATCAGCCCTGCAACTCGCCGCAGGGTGTGCCACTTCGATCCCATGCCAGATTGGGCTGAGTGCCGGGACCCCGCCCCATGCAGAGCATCTTGGAGACAAGGTGTTCGACGGCGACTGGCGCACCATTGATGTCTGCTACCGCCGGATCGAGAGGTTCTTGAGGAACCTTGAGGGTACGTACCTCGGCGATGAGGACGCGGTGATCCATTCCGCCCGGATCCAAAGCACACCAATACCTCGAACTCGCCCTCGAAACCGACCCCGGCTACCGCTTCGCCATGACTCCGTGGCGTTCCAGAGCCAGATTTACAAATATCGCTCATCGGCGTTCGAGTCCATGACGCCGCTGGACGAGTGGTTCGTTATCCGACCCAACGCTTTCCGCCGTATTTGGGGTTCAGCCAAGTTTGGACCCAAAAGGCAGTTTGTAGGAGAAGGAACGCCAGAAGCCCGACGTTTCACTTCAGCCGCTCCGCAACGTCGAGTTCGCACCTGGTTCGACGAGTTCACCCTATGGAAACAACACTCCGCAGCCCGTGACATCTGCGATCACGGCATCAGAGTGCTGCCTATGGACTCTGGAAATCCCAACTCACAAATGTCGCGACGCATTCGAAACGCTCAGCGGCTGCACCGCGACACGCGGGTAGTGGACCGGGTGTTTAACCGAAAAAATGAGTGGTCACAATCCATATCAAAGGTTTCCTTGACAGAGCCTCCTTACGGCCCTAGATTTATTGCAACCGATCTCAGCAACCGATCTCACTGCTAATTTCGTCAATGCAACCGATCTCAAAGGAGAGACTCGATGATTTACCATCTCCTGCCCGACCGTCGGCCGCCCCTAGTCAGTCGGCATCGTTTGAGCACGGCATGCTTTCGCATCAGCAACCCAGTCCACAGGAGAAATTCATGATCAACAAGCGATGGGGCTTGGCGCTCGTCACAGCCGTTGTAGCCGGCCTTACCCTTAGCGGCTGCTCCCCCTCACCTTCGGAACCGCAAGGGCCCGTGACGCTCAGCTACTGGGATTTCCTCGACCCCAGCCAAGCTAATCCGCGCTCCAAAGCCTTAAAGGAAAACATTGCCAACTTCGAAGCGGCGAACCCGGACATCAAGATTAACCTCTCTGTTGTTTCACTGGGCGATATGTTGAACAGACTGCCGCAAGCAGCGGCAGCTGGTCAGGCTCCAGACGTTTTCAAGATGTACACCCCAATCGTTCCTCAGATGGCATCTGCCGGCGTTTACTCCCCGCTGCCTGACGCGGCCTCCAAGGTCACTGACTGGCTGCGGCCAACCGACACTCTTGCCGGCCCGGACGGCAAGCAGGTCGCCGTGCCCTATGAATACCGGACCTGCGCCCTTTACTACAACCAGAAGATCCTTTCCCAGATCGGTGCGACCATTCCCACCACTTACGATCAGGTCGTCGACGTTGCTCGAAAGGCTGCCGCGGCCGGTTTCACCGGCTTTGGAACCGGCTTCTCGGACACCGACAACTCAGCGATTATCAGCACCTTCTTTAACTGCTTCATGTCCCAGGTCGATCAAGAAATGTGGAACAAAGACGGGCAAGCAGATTTCGCTACATCCAAGGGCGAGGAGTTTGGTAACTTCCTGGCCAAGCTCAGGGATGCAAAGGCCTTGGGAAGCAATGTCGTTTCGGATACGTACGGCACCGTGGCTGACGGGATGGCAAGCGGTACGGTGGCCATGGCAGTTATGGGCACGGAACGGGTAGTTTCGTTTGCCTCGCAAAACCCGGACCTCAAGTGGACAGCCTTGCCGAAAGCCAGCACCGGAGACACCACGGGCACCACCATCGGGTGGACCTTGGGCATAGGCAATGGCAGCAAACACACGGAGGCCGCTTGGAAGTTCATCGAGTACATGACCGGTCCGGAAGCCGGTGCTCTCATGGCGACGGGTGGTGAGGTACCCACGCGTGCCGCCACCTACCAGCAACCGTTCTTCTCCTCGCCTGAGGCAAAGACCGTCAATGACATCTCCGCCTACGTCAAGAGCAACAGTGAACCACGCACTTATGCCAATACATGGACCGCGCTTGCCACTGGTCTTTCCCAAGCCGGGCAGAAACTGACCCTTAACGGTTCGTCGGGCAGCGACTTTATCCATTCCGCGCAGGATGCGGCCAACAAGAAATAGCCGCCCGATATCCGGGGAGCCTGAGACATCAGGCTCCCCTCGGAAGGGACAGATAATGTCAACAAAAAGCTCGCCCCGCATCTCACGCCGTCCCGTTGCTTCCCCCTTAGGCACCCAAACCGTTCGCCGGGCGCGTAGGGATCGAATGGTATGGCTCTACGTCGTCCCTGTCACCGCTGTGTTCCTCTTTGTCTTCGTGGGGCCGCTCATCTACACAGCATGGACAGCTCTCCACGAGACCACTTATTACCAGATCGGAAAATTCTCGGGTCTTAATTCCTTTGTCCGGCTCTTCTCGGACTCCGACCTCCCCAGTCGCATCGGGACAACCTTGGTGTTCTCCCTCGGTGCCTTGGTCATCGCTTTGCCGGCAGGGCTTCTGTCCGCGATCGTGCTAAACAACCTCCATCGCTTCAAGCGCTCCGTCCGGAGCCTCTTCCTGCTGCCCTGGCTGATGTCGCAGGCCACTGCAGGAACAATCTGGCTGTGGTTCCTCAACCCCAACTATGGTCCGGCTTCTGCCATCACTAAATCCCTTGGGTTCGGTCCCACCGATGTTTTCTCATCACCGACCAGCGCCCTGGTTGCAGTGACCCTGATGACCGCCTGGTGGTCCTACCCGCAAGCCATGCTCCTCTTTCTGGGTGCCCTACAAACGATTCCGGAGGAACTCCGTGAAAGCCTGAAGGTGGACGGCGGCGGAGCTTGGCACGGGTTTGTGAACATCACGCTCCCTTATCTACGCAACACCATCGTCTCCGTCGTGGTCGTTCTTCTCATGCTCTATGTACAGATGGTCACGATCATTCTTGTCACCACAAGAGGAGGCCCGATCGGTTCCACGGAGACGCTGTCCATGCGGGTATACAACCAGATGTTCGACAAGTTCGATCTCTCTGGAGCCTCAGCAACGGCTCTCCTGCTTTTTGCCGTCAACATCGTCCTGACACTCGTCGCCATTCGCTTCCGACGGAAGGAAAGCCTGTGAGCACCACAACCTCGAGCCGCCAGCGCCGCCTCGGCGCCTTCATCCGAGGGGTTCCGGCCTGGGCTTTCGTCATCCTGTCCGCCGCGGTGGTACTTCCGCCTGTTGCATGGATCGTGTCCACATCGCTGAAAACCGCCCAGGACACCCTCGAGTTCCCGCCGCGGTGGATACCGGACCCGATCTCTTCCGAGGGCTTTGTCGGCCTGTTGACCTCGACCAACATCCGCTTCTTCGCGAACTCGCTCATCTACGCTGGCGGCTCCATCGTGCTTGCTCTGGTCATTTGCATCCCCGCAGCGTACGTGGCCACGAGGCACCGGAGCCGTCGCATGGAAACTCTGATGACAGGTATCCTGGTCCTGTCCATGGTCCCGGCGATCGTGGTCTTTATCGCGCTGTACTCCATGTTCGTCAAGACCGCATTGATCAACACTTATCCGATGATGATCATCGTCTACACGGCCATCATTTGTGGACAAACCATCCTGTTTCTACGCAATTTCATCGAGAACATACCCGTCGAAATCGAGGAAGCGGCCGCAATCGATGGCTGCTCGCGACTGCAGATCTTATGGCGCATCATCCTTCCGCTCATCCGGCCTGGTATCGCTGCCGTGGCCATCTTCATCTTCGTCTTCGTCTGGAACGACTTCCTGGTCGGTACCGTCCTCGCCACCACAGAGGACATGAAGACCGTTCAGAACGGCATTGTGCGATACATAACCACCGGGTTCGGTAGCTTCTGGGGACTCTTCGCCGCATTCATCGTCGTTGCTTTCATCCCCGTTCTCTCAATCTTCCTGGCGTTCCAGCGCTGGTTTGTTGCCGGCATGACGTCCGGCGGAGTCAAGGGGTAGCTCAGGCAACCGTTAAGCCGCACCGTTCGGCCATACAGTAGGCAGGCCCCGTGACCGTTTCCAACGGCTCACGGGGCCTGCTTTGTTGTTGTTGATGATGGCTGGTGCGGAAACGGAGGGGTGTCTCTTCCCTTTGCTTGACGGTTGAATTGGCGGGTGCGAAACCACACGAGGAACCAGGCACCACAGGCTGGCGCCGAGTCAAACATGTTGCTTCATCTACTCTGAGTGCATAATTCCTAACCAGTGACTTACGAGGCCTGGCTTGGACGCCAGTCGGGCGACTGAATCAGCTCTACACGATTTCCGTCTGGATCAAGGAGGTAAACCAACCACCCGCCTGCAATGGGGCCTGAGGTCGGGGCAATAGGTTCTGATACCGCGCTGTAACCAAGCGCTGTCATCTTGGCGTATACCTGTCGCACGTCAATATCTGTAAAGGCCAGGTGAGCCGTGCCCGGCTGCGCCTCTGAAGGATTGACGGCCGGCAGTAGCGGCTCGGCATGGGCGAGTTCCAGCCGAAAGGATCCGTCGCTGGTAGCGAGAAGCATGGCTCTGACCTTAACGTCGGGACGGCCGTAGAGTTCTCCGATGTATGGTCCCGACGTCCACGCATCCACACGTGTTAGTCCGAGGCCATCCACGTAGAAACGCTCGCTGCGCTCCATATCCGTTACGTGCAGGGCCGTGTGATGATGTCGCATTATGTTTGTCTCCTTGGCAGATGAGGGACTTGTCTCTGATTGCTGAATTGCCTTCAGGATGATGGGAACAGCATTGAAGCGTTGGTGTTGGTTTGAGTGAGGTGATGGCTCGGCGGCACAGGCGGTCAATGAGAAGAAGCCCCTGTCGGGTGTGCTTCAGGTTCCTATTCCCAAATGTGCTCCGCCCGCCACGTCGAGAGAGACTCCCGTGATGTAGCGGTTGTCGGGATCGGAGAGGAACAGGATGGCGCGGGCAACTTCATCGGGCTCGGCGAAGCGACGCATCGGCACTTGCGCTGCGCGCTTCGCGCGGTTGGCGGCCGCGTCCGGGCCGGAGTCTCGGGCAAATTGCGCCCACATGGGTGTGTTCACCGGTCCTGGTGCGATCGCGTTCACGGAGATGCCGTCGGGTCCGAGCAATTCCGCAAAGGACCACATGATGTGGAGGACCGCGAGCTTGCTCGCGTTATAGGGCAGGTAGTTGAGGCGTGCTTCTTTGGCCGCAACGGAAGACAGGACCACGATCGCGCCGGCTGTGCCTGTCTCGAGCATGGACTTCGCCGTCTCGCGGACCATCGTGAAAGTCGCTGTCGTATTGATTCTCAGGATGGAGTCGAACTCTTCAGTGGTTGTGTCCATTATATCCGGGGTGGGGCCGAGCACTCCGGCCGCGTGAACGAGGACATCTACGCGGCCGTACTTGGCCTGGATGTCCTGTATGACCGCAGCGCATTGTTCTTGCGCGGTGATGTCCAAGGGGTAAAACGCCTCCAGGGACTGATCCTCTTTGGGGGCACGGTCAGCGCCGATGACCATGGCTCCAGCGGCTGTGAGTGCGCTGACAGCAGCGTCGCCGATTCCTCCGCTGGACCCGGTTACCAGAACCACCTGGTCTTTGAGGCTCATGGGTTCCCTCCGCTCTGGGCGCGGCTCGACTGCCGTGCTTCTGTGGTCGGAAAGTGAGGTGCTTGCTTCATGTTCATTTCCTTACTCGATATTGCACGGTTGGTCCGGTCGTCCTTCGTTCCGCTCTGATGCTGCTAATGGGCTATCCTCTCCTCGGCGCCGATGCGGCTGCCCCTCGCCGGACTGCATCGGCGATTTCCGTGGCACGGAGCGCTTGGGAGAATGTAACGGCAGGCGTTTCACCCACGCAGAACCTCAGCGCGGCTTCTGCCTGGCGGAGGAAGAGATCGGAGGGGTCGAAAGTCTTCTCATGCTGGCCGCCACCACGCTCCCACACGCGGAGAGAATCGTTGGACCACAACAACCGCCCGGCGGTGGTGAGAACATCGATGGTGAGGCTCCAGTCGCCCTGGTTGAGGCCTTGGGGCTCCTGCCAAGGGGACCAGTAGCTCTGCAAGGTGAAGACGACTCCGGACGGGAATTCGAGCGTTGAAAGCACGTGTTCCGATACCGGAGATCCGTACAGGCTGCTGCTGGCTTTGGCGGTCAAGACTTTCGGGTCACCGTCGAACCACGAAGAAACCAGTTCAATGGCGTGAATTCCGTTGACGACTGCAACGCCACCCTCTTTCGGATCAGCACGCCACGAATCGACGTTCTGCTTATGGGCAACCGATCGAACGCTAACGGCGATCACTTCGTTGTCTCGGACCCATTGGGAGACGAGTGGAGCAATCGGATGCTGGTGGAGTGTGTACCCCACCATGAGCCGTTCGTTCACTCCCGAAGCGGCGCCAATAATGGCAGCACCTTCCGCATCCGCCGCCACCGGCTTTTCCGTCAGCACCCGGAATCCCCTGTTAAGCAGGTCTGCACAGATGGCCGGTTGCAGTGTGGTGGGTAAGGCAATGACGACCAAGTCCAGCTGATCAGAAGGGAGCTCATGGGTGCTGGGCAGCAAATGCGCACCAAGCTCCTGGGCCAGGGCGAACGCCCGCTCGTCCTTCTCCACGAGATGGATGACATTGGCGCCCGCCTGAGCGAATGCCCGTGCATGCCTGGATCCGGCCCAGCCGGCCGCTCCCACCACCGCCACGCGCGGGGCCTGTTCCGCCGTCATCATGAGACAGGCCCCGCGAAGACCATGCCGGCGGAAGCGTTACTCATGTAATCTCTCCTTTGAGTTCGTTTCAAGAAGCCAATGGGATCGGTTTGATGAACCATCGGCATATCTTGGTGTCTTAAGAACGGGGTCTCAGGGACCTTACGTTTGTCTTGGAAACGGGCGTTGGAACCGCCAATGATCCTCAAGCATGCGTGGCTTGTTGACCATAATGGCCCCTGCTACAAGCACTAGGAGCCAAGCACCGAGCATGCCGAACGAGGGAAGCCAGCCGTCCCCTGGACGGTGCAGGAGTGCGAAAAAGAATGGGCCTACGCTCGCCAGTGCGTAGCCGGTTCCTTGGGCGAACGCCGATAAACTTCCTGAGCCGGATTGCGTTCGTGTTCTCTTATTTATCATGGTGAAGGCAAAGGAATACGCGCCTTGGCCCAGCCCGGCCATGACGACCCAAACCCACGCCGAGGCTGGTGGAGCGAAGATGATGCCTCCGTAACCGACAGCGAAGGCAACGACAAAGAGGATTGCCAGAGGTAGTGGGCGGGGCATTTTCATGACGGCGAGGGGCACCATTAGTGCGACCGGTAAGGCGAGGATTGAATAGAGCGCCAGCATGGATCCAGCAGCTTCCTGTCCCATCCCTCTGTCAATGAGAACCGCGGGAAGCCACGTGAGCGCCGCGAAGGTGTTGCTGGAGCAACCAGCAAAGATCAGCGCAGCGCCCCAGCCGATTGCTGATCTCCAAGGTTGGACCGGGTTCGCAGGGGGCGTAGGCCTATCGTTGGCTGGTGAGGCCCGGGGGCGGGTCACGTTCCGTTTGGCTGCAAGAAGAATCAGCCAAGGGACCGCAGCAAGCGCACTGAGGACAGCCCAAATACCTGTGGAAAACCGCCAGCCATAAAGAGTTGCCAAAGGTATGGCAAATTGGGCGGCCACGGCCGTGCTGACACCCAAGAGAGTGACATGGAGCACTGCGAGAATCCCAATTTTGTCGGGAAAGTACTCTATCAACAGGGGCGGAGCCACGACATTGGCCAAGCCAATCCCGAGCATGGCGATGCAGGTGAACACCAGGAATGCCAGCACGTTCCATCCCATTGCGCGGCCGACCTGACCAAACGTTGTCAGCAGGACCGCAACCAGTAACAGGTGTTCCAGCTGGATACGCCGCAGAAGCGGCAGCGCAAAGAAACCCATTGCTGCGAAGCTGGAAGTCGGCAGCATCCCAAGAATCCCTGTGGTCACCGCGTCGAAGGGAAGGTCCGTGCTTATCTGGCCAAGGAGCGGGGACACTGCCGAGACCGCTTCTCTCGCGCTGAAGGCAACCAGCAGGATGCCTGCAAGCGCCGTGAGACGCCCGCGCAACGGCCTTCTCCCGGCTCCGTTGACTCGTAGTTCACGCTTAGGCAGGCGACGTAGAGCCATGCTGGCACCTCCCTATATCCGACAGGCTGGCTCAGGTCACCAGTTCCTAAGACCCCGCTTCAGACACCTGTGCAACTTGGGCAAACTCGGACGGTTCAGCTTGCGTTGACTGCGTGGCTAGCCCATTCGCGCCCGGTTTGCTCCTCGGTGGGCAGACCGGCCGCGGCGAGGATCTGGTCCAGAAGGCGCTGGGTGTGAACAGCTTCGCGGCCCGAGGTAAGCGGCTGTGCCCTGTCAGCAACCCGGTCAAGGAAGTGGTGAACGGCAGCCGAGAATCCGAGGGTGTCTGTCGCAGTAGCCCAGCCGTAGGCTTCGGCGCTCAGTTCCCGCGATGTCGTCACGCCGTCGATGGTGGTGGAAACTGTTTCGGGGGCCCTGACTTCGACGGTCTTCCCGTCGCCGTAGGCGTCCAGTTTCTCGTTCCATGCCCCTGCTGTGCGGGCCGCCATGAGGACGCCGGTGTTCCCGGTGCTGAAGCGGATGGTCGCTGCAAGTCCGTCTTCTTCCCAGGGATCTTCACCCGCGGCGTGAGCTGCTACATGTTCGGGTTCGCCCCCGCAGTACCAGCGCAGGAGATCGACCATATGAATGGCGTTCTCGAACGTTGCACGGTATTCGGATCCTGGGCGGTTCTTCTGGGCGACGCAGAATGTAGCCCCTTTGTCCCCAAAGGCTTCCCGGCCAGCCGTGTAGACGGGCGCATAGCGCCGGTTGAAGTCAACCATCAGAATCCGTCCCCGCTCGTCGGCGAGCTCTGCCAGACGTTCCGCTTCCTTGGTCGCCGGGGCGAGCGGTTTCTCGCAGAACACGTCCACGTCGCGTTTAAGGCAGAGCTCGACGGCGTGGGCGTGCTCGGAACGTGGGGTCAGCACGAAGACTGCATCCAGTTCCTGCGAGGCCAGCATCTCCTCCACCGTCTTGTAGGCTGCATTGAAGCCCCAGCGCCGGACCAGGCCGCTTGGATCTTCGCGTCGGGAAACCAGGGCAGCCAACTCGACGTCGTCCCGCTGTACGAGGGTGGGCAGTTGGGCAATCGTGGCGATGTTGCCGGCGCCGACAACTCCGACGCGGAGGCGGTTGGTGTTCATTAGGCTTTCCTTACTTCAGCGAGATCAGTGAGCATCGAGCGCAGGACAGAGGCGGATTCCCGGAATCCGTCCTCCGGCACGGGGAGATCTTGCGGGTGCCAACGGTATTCAAGCTCAATGCTCAGTACGTCGTCGTAACCGTGCCGTAGCAACGAAGCGAGGATTGGGGACCACGGAACAACGCCGCTTCCGACGACTCGCGAACGGACTGCCCGTTCCGAGGCGTTGACACGGGCAGTTTCCGACGCGCGGAAGGCCGCGGTGGGGTCAGTGAAGATGAGGTCTTTCACGTGGACGTGACCGATCAGGTCGCCTTGAACAGCGAAGGCTTCCTCGTAGTTTTCGTCGTGCGTGAAGGTCAGATTCGCTTGGTCATAGAGCACGCGAATGGCCGGATGGGCAATTTCCCGGACCAAGGAAGCGGTGTCCGCTGCCGTCTGAGTCATAGTGCCGAAGTGGTTCTCCACGCACAGGCGAACGCCGGCCTGAGCTGCTTCGGGCGCAAGAGCCTCCAGCGCCCTACGCAGTTGTCCCCATCGCGCCGCGTGGTCGGTATCCCCCGGGTGCCAGGAGCCGGCGTAGACACGGACCCGATCAGCGCCGAGCAAGTGTGCGGTATCTATGGCTCCACGGAATTCATCGACTGCTGCGCGCCATTCCGCCTCGTCCAGGGAGTTGATGGCGGTGGTGTAAGGCGTCAGACCTACGATAGGGAGCCCTGCGTTTTCTGCCGCTTTCAGTGCCTCCATCGCGGCACGACGGTCACCTAGGGGCAATCCGGATTTGTAGTCATTTTGGTAGATGACTTCGGCGGCATCGAGACCTGCGGCTCGGAAGAGATCAATTGCTTGGGGAACCGTGTGGTCCGGGGTGCCTAGTGTGTGACCGGCTAGCCGCATGGTTTATGTCCTTTCTGGAGTGGGTGGAGTTGCTGTCCAGTCCGCGGGACCGACCAGCCGGGGCGGGGCTGCGACGCGTGATCGATCCACGATTTCCATCAGCAATCCCCAGGGGGTAATGAAGTAGGTCCAGCGGTTGCCTGCTACGCGGGGGCTGTCGCCGGCGACTTCCTTGCGCTCACCGAGCACGCGTACCCCGGGTGTTGCTTGCAGCACGGCGATGGCTTCGTCGACGTCGTCGACGACGAAGCACAGGTGGTGGCCGCCGGCGTCGCAGTGCCTTGGCGGCGTATCGCGCCGCTCAGCGCTGCTCCACTCGAAAAGCTCGATGTTGAGGTTCGGGGGCAGGCGCAGCATGGCGAGCGTGAGCTTCGCATCTGACGGGACTTCGAAATTTGTCGGCATGAATTCTTCGTCGGGTCCGCGTTCGGAGCGGTAGAGCTCTTCAGCTCCGAGGACTTCGACGAAGAACCGGATGCCGTCCTCAAGGTTTGGCACGGTCAGGCCGACGTGGTCTGTGTGCTGGAGCCCTGGCAGGCGTCGGAGCGTCGGCTTCTGTCCCCCGCTCATTTGCGCGGTCCGGAAGTGGAGCCGCGGACCAGAAGCTGAGGTTCGAGGACGATATGGTCCACGGAGCCGTCAATGTTCTGTTTCTCGGCCAGTTCGATGGCAATATCTCCCATGTCGGCGATCGGCTGGCGAACCGTGGTTAGAGGAGGGTTGAACCGGGCGCCGAGAGCGAGACCATCGAACCCGATGACCGACACATCCTCGGGTACGCGCACGCCACGTTGGCCGAGCGCCGAAATCACGGCAAAGGCCACCATGTCGTTGGCTGCAATAATTGCCGTTGGCGGATTATCCATCTGCAGAAAATGCTCGGCGCCGCGCGTGCCCGCATCAAGATCTGAACCGCTGTCCAGCACAATCGGCGTGCCACCACTTAGGGCCGTCAGTTGAAGATAGGCGTCCATCCGGTCCTGGGCGGTGTGCGTCCCGGCGATGCCGGATACATAACCGATCGAGGTATGCCCAAGGCCGCGCAGGTGGTCCAGTGCGATCGTGATTCCCTGGCGGCTGTCGACGGTGACGGTGGGAACAGAGGCATCACCTTCCACTCTGTCGATCACCACAACCTTGTGGCCGAAAGCGAAGCGCTTCATAGCCTCGCTATCTACCTTCGTTGAGGGTGCCACAATCCCGAAGGGCGCGTACATCGCCTGCATCGCAGTGAAGTACCCGTCGGTCTTGGCCGGGTCCCCGTTGGTGACGCAGAGGAGCAGCTGGTAGCCGCGATCGTCAGCTGCCTGTGTCATCGCCTTGGCAAGTTCCGCGAAGAAAGGGTTCGTGATGTCAGGGACGATCAGCGGGATAAAGGTGCTTGTCTTGCGCCGAAGCGCCTGCGCGAGTGGACTCATCGTGTAGCCGAGCCCCTCGGCGACCCGGAGGATATGCTCGCGTGTTTCACTCTTCACCGCCTCGGGGCGTGAGAACGCCCGGGAGACAGTTGACCGATGGACACCGGCAGCTTTGGCAACGACGTCGATACTCAAGTCAGGCATGTTTTCTTCCTCCGTGCTGGTCGTCATAGGCCTGCCAAATGGGGCGCATAACGTTTTCGAGCTGGGCCAGAGAAGTCAGGCCCCGGAATCCATCTTCCAGCGTCCGGGCAACACTCCGCACAAACGGATCGTAAAGCGGGTCACTATCCACATTGATCTTGTCCACCTCCGTGGTGCCGTCCAGTGCCGTGAAAGTAGCTGTGCCATCCGAATCAACAGTGGCGAATCCTGCCTCACCGGCCGAGGTAAAGCTGCAGTAGCGCTTAAGCGGCGAACCCGGGAAAGCGTACCCAACCTCCACAATGGCTTCGCGTCCCTCCGGCGTTGTGATGATGAGGCTCGCATGATCCTCGACAGCCTGGTTGTGAAGAACCGACGAGAGCCTGGAGTCCACATGTGCGGCTGACTCATCGCTGCCCCGGAGGAATAGATCGACAAAATGTGGAGCCAGGTTGGCCAAACAACCCCCACCAGCCTTGACCGGGTCCAGCATCCAAGGATTGGCGTTGGCGAGATACCGGGCCGGAGGGCCAGCAATGAAGGAGGCTCGCTGGTACGTGGCACGCCCCGCCTTGGCAAGCCATTTTTCTGTGGGCCCGCCCCGCTGGACCAGGGGCACAGTTGCAGGAACGCCTGCCGCCTCCGCGGCCTGACGCACGGCAGATAGCTCGCCGAGGGAGGTTCCTAACGGCTTTTCGACGACGAACGGGATACCGCGCTCGATCAGGGCGAAACACTTCTCGGCCATTCCGTCATGGGGACCAAATACATAGGCAAGCCCGACGTCGGGGAGATCTACCAGCTTGCGCCAGTCGGCTTCAACCGGGGCCCCCCAGCCTTCGGCCAGCTCCTTTACCTGCACCCGCGATACGTCGTCGTCGCCGACTCCGATCACCTCGTGCTCTTCGCCAATGGCCTCCGCGCAGAGCGGAACATGCCAATGGGAAGCACCCAGAATGATTGTGCGTACGTGAGTCAACCGCAATACCCCCTTGTATGAGATCGGTTGCTGAGATCGGTTGCAATAACACTATGGATGGTGGGAGAGTTTGTCAACGACATCAAAACACCACCCAGTGCCGGGCGACTCAAAAGTTGGAGATGCCCGGCCGAAGAGAGGCCAGCATGTATAAGAAACTTCGCACCCTGCAAACCATCGACGAGTCAGGTGCCGTCCTCATCGTGCGGCTGGAGAACGCCGAACTTGCAGAGCGCGTTGCCGAAGCCGCCATCGAAGGAGGGTTCCGGGCGCTCGAGATCACTCTTTCAATTCCAGGCGCCGTAGACGTGATCCGTCGGCTCGCCGCTAAACACGGGTCCTCCGGCGTGGCTATCGGCGCTGGAACAGTGTTGGACGAGCACTCAGCGTACGAATGCATCCGGGCCGGCGCTCAGTTCCTTGTCAGTCCTCAGCTGAACCCCGCGATGATCCGTACGGCGAACCGTTACCAGATAGCAACCATCAGCGGAGCCTTTACACCGACCGAACTCGTCGAGTCCGCGGAGGCCGGCGCCGACATACTCAAGCTCTTCCCGACCGAGGCCGGAGGAGTCGCCTACGCTAAATCCGTGCTGGCTCCGCTGGCGCATCTGCCGATCATGCCGGCAGGTGGAGTAACCCTCGAAAACGTCGGCGAATGGTTCGCCGCTGGCGTAGCAGGGGTCGGCGTGGGCAGCTACGTAACCAAAGCATGGCAACCGGACGGCGACTTTACCCGCGTTACCGAAGCAGCCCGGGCTTTCCTCGCAGCGGTAGCCGAGGCCCGCAAGTAATGTCGCCCCACGTCTTCATTGTTATTGGACCGGCAGGCTCAGGGAAAACAACCGTTGCCCAACGAACAGCACAACAGCACGATGCCGCGTACCTGGACAAGGACCGGGTCAGTGGCCGTTTCGTCGAATTCGCGCTGACTGCCACCGGGCATGATCCCAGCGACCGCGAGTCCAACGACTACTATCGCGCCAATCTGCTGCCCCTCGAGTACGAGACCCTGATGGACGTGGCGGGAATAAACCTGCGTCTCGGCCGATCAGTGGTCCTTGACGCACCCTTTGGGGCCTATTTCAACGACCCGGACTACATTACGCGTGCTGCTAAAGACTTCCAATGGCCCTCCCCCGCAATCACAGTGATACGGATCCGCGTGCCGCAAGACGTCCTGCGTTCGCGGCTCACCCGCCGCGGCCTTGAGCGCGACCAGTGGAAACTTACCCACTGGGATGATTACTGGTCGGTGTACGGCCGCCTGGAGTGCGCTTGGTCCGGAGTGGATTTCCAGGAATTCGACAACGAGGCGCCCCTCTCGGTCGATTGAACCGACGTGGCGTCCTGCCATATCGGCACGAACAAGGCACATTCAGATAAGACGTTGACAAGCATCACATCTCATCCGTATTGTTGCCTGCAACCGATCTCAGCAACCGATCTCATTCAGTAAATCTGACGAGTCTGGAACGCTTCGTCTCCACTTCCAGTCGGACAGCGCCTAGACGTTGATCCGGCTGTAGGCCCTGGCAGTCGACTAAGTTATCGGGCAGTTCAGCAAGGGGGCCAGGCCCCGAGATGCCCGGGCATACCCATACCCCCTCCGCAACAAACGTGAAAATATGGAGAGTTCAATGAAGACCTCAAAAGAAGCCGTAGTTAGTCCCGGCGCTTCGGAGCTTCCCGAAGCGGCAAAGACACCCCGACGCACCCTCAATCTGGTGGCGGGAACGATCGGCCATTTCGTTGAGTGGTACGACTGGTACATTTACGGCCTGCTCGCGGCGGTGTTCTCGTCACAGATATTTCCCAGCGATTCCGCATTCGCCTCCCTTGTCGCAGCACTGCTCACCTACGCCATCGGGTTTGTTGTCCGCCCACTCAGCGGAATAATCATCTCGCCACTGGCCGACCGTTTCGGCCGCAGGCTGATCCTGACGCTGTCCATCGCCGGGATGGCGCTCGGCTCGCTCATCATCGGCCTCACGCCGTCATTTGCGACCATCGGCTATGCAGCGCCCGTACTCTTCCTGATTGCACGCATCATCCAGGGCATTTCGGCCGGTAGCGAGGGGCAAAGCGCCATCGCCTTCATGGTTGAACACGCCCCCGCCAACCGGAGGGGCCTGTTCGGCTCGTTCACCAACATGGCGAGCGGCTTCGCAACCTTGGCCGCGACCGGCGCTGCGGCATTGGTGACATCATCCTTTTCTCCGGCGGACCTCGCCGCCTGGGGCTGGCGTATCCCGTTCGTTATTGGCGGCATCCTCGGCATCGTCGGCCTCGTCTTGCGTGCCCGCTCTGAAGAAACCCCTGAGTTTGAGGCAGGCGCCCTCGTCGATCAAAAGTCCGGCGCGGCCCGCCTGATGGACCTGCTTCGCGAGCACCCGAAAGCGCTGCTGCAGGCCGCAGCGCTTTCTGCCCCGGCTGTGGCCTACTACACCTGGGCCACGTTCCTTCCCACCTACGCCAAGCTGACCACGGGCCGGGACCTGGCCTCCACCCTTGCCGGGAGCGTTATCGGGCTAGTCTTGCTCGTTATCATCGTGCCGGTCTGCGGCGCGCTCTCTGATCGACTCGGCCGTCGGAAGATCTTCCCAATCATCGGGGCCATCGGCATGATCGTGCTCTTCTACCCCATGCTCCTCCTGCTGAACCAGCCCGGCTTCGGTGTTTACGTTCTTGTGTCGGCGTCCGGATGGGTGGTCCTCGGTATCTGGCAGTCGGTCTATCCAACCATCCAGGCAGAACTGTTCCCGGCATCCGTCCGGGTATCGGGTATCGGTTTCGCACACCAGATCGTTATTGCCGTCTTCGGTGGCACCGCGCCCCTGATCGCCGCTGCATTTGTCGCCGCCGGGCAGCCGATGCTTGTCGCGGTGTACATGATCGCTATTGTCGCCCTCAGCCTCATCGTCTACTTCACGCTCCCGGAGACCGGAGCCCGAGGTAACCGCGACACCGTGGCACTTGCTGACCCTGAAGTACTCGAAGGCGAACACTTGGTCTCGAGCTCTTCGATGGGCACCTACGAAGCCAATCGCTCCTAGTAGGCGCCCATGCTCCCTCAGGAAGGTCGTGGCGGCTCGATCAGGCCACAAGGGGAATCTCTTCCCAGGTTCTGGTTAGCCGCCCCGCTCGCCGGGGTGCGATCCCTGCACACATTAAATTCATTGCGTTATGAACGAAAAACAATTTCTCCATAGGCGCGGAATAGAGAGGATTTTTTCACGTGAATCACATGATCATTAATACATTTTCCTATCTGTGGTCTTCCACAGCAATTGATGCAATAGCCGAACTGGTCGATCATGGATATAAAACTTTTGAAGTTCCGGTAAGCTCTCCTCACTGCTGGCCTGATGAAATCTCCAGCACCGAGCGCGTGGCAACACATACGAGACTCACTGAATACGGCGCCAAAATCAGGTCACTCAATGCCGGCGGGTACGACATCAACCTGGCCAGCCCTGGCGCTAACATGCGTCGCAAAAGCATCGAGCACATCAAGTCAGTAATCGACTTGGCTGCAGCATGGGATGTTACCGATGTTGTGATCTCCCCCGGCACACGACGCCCGATGATCTCACCATCACTCGACATGGTCCACGGCTGGATGCACGAAAGCTTGGAGAATCTGATTCCACTGGCCAAACAGGCCGGCACACGACTGCTTTTCGAAAACACCCCCTACTGCTTCACCCCCACTATCCAGGACCTGGCCGGCGTCGTAAGCACTATCAACGATGATTCAGTCAAAATCGTCTACGACGTCGCCAACGCCGCCTACATAGGAGAAGATCCTGTAGAAAGCCTGCTATCCCACCATGAATCAATTGGCCTGGTGCATATTTCCGATACAGGTACGGAAACCTGGGGCCACGATCCAATAGGCACCGGAGTGATCGACTGGACGGGACTAGGCGATGCCGTTAGGCAAACATGCGGAGTCAGCAACGTCGTTCTTGAAATCATTCGCGAAGAGGACCCGGTCCAAGAATTCAATAAGGCAATGCAGGACCTTGAAAACCATGGCTGGGAACTGGGAAACTAGCCCGAAGTCTGGGATCACGGCCCGGTAGCCGTAGACCTAAAGAAAACTAATGTAAATACTTCACACTGCGAATCGATTATCAGAGCCAATGAACCTGGTAGATCCTGAAGCTTATGGATTTTTTCATCAGCATTTTCTCGCATGTGAACTAATAATAAAGGAGTATGGGCCATGAAAGCCTTAGTTACTGGCGGAAGTAGCGGCATAGGAGCAGCGACGTGCTTGAGAATCGCAGAGGCGGCTCTGGCTCGTGGCGTGCACCCGATGATCGCAGTCGCGGGACATGAATCAAACGGTAACCAGCAGCAAGTCGTTCATTCAATACAGTCAATGGGCGGCACCGCCATCGCGCTAACTGGCAACCTTGGTGACCCGGAGGTGCCAGGCAAATTGGTAGAAGCCGCGGTATCCGAGTTTGGCGGGCTGGACGCACTGGTAGCTAACGCTGGAATTGCAAACCCTGGCGCCATCTGTGACGTGTCACTTGAAGACTGGGACGAGATGTTCTCCGTCAACCTTCGCGGCCCGTGGCTCCTGGCCAAAGCAAGCTACCCCCATTTAAGGCAGAGCCGCGGCTCCGCCTGCTTCACTTCTTCCCAATCCGGTCAGGTACCACACGCAGGATCAGGTGCTTACAGCCCCAGCAAAGCTGCGCTGACGATGCTGGCCCAAACGCTCGCCTTGGAATGGGCACCAGAAGGAATTCGCGTCAACGTAGTCTCCCCGGGAATGACCCACACGCCGATGACCGAAAAAATGTACGCCGACCCCCAAATCAAAAAGGCTAGGGAGAACATCATCCCGTTGGCAAGAATCGGAGAGCCCACGGACATTGCCAACGTTATCGAATTCCTCGTAAGCCCCTTGGCGGGCTACGTCACCGGGCAGGACATCTGTGTCGATGGCGGCTTCACTAAGTCTATTCTCAGCCATATTCCTGGTCGGCCCAGCTCAAAATCGTAACACCCGTTCCGTAGCCCCAGGTGTATCGTTCTTGGTCTCTTAGGTGCATCACGTCCCGGGCCGCGCGGGCACTGGTGGATTTGTAGGCTATACAGATTCGGACGGCCAAGGCGCACAGACGGTAAACCAGATCCTCATTCCCAGACATCAATTCACGAGGAGGTTACCTTGAATATGGCAAAGAGTGTTCTGGACGGCACGGAATGGACCGCCAAAGAATTTGCCGGACTCCTACCAGACAAACGGAACGTGGCCCGGCAGGAATTGGCGTGCCTGTCCTGTGACGGCCCAGCCGTATTTCGAGCAGGACAGAAACGTCGGCCGTCATTCGCTGCCCGACACCGAAACGGCTGCCGGTTGGTCTCGAAAACATGGAGCGCTTTCGAATACCTGGCAGGATCAGGACGCCACGAATGGCCTGCATCAAACCGGGCAAGGACTTTATCGCGTTCGGCTTTGGCGAGGTCGTAAACCCGAACGAGTCCCTGAAAACCGGAGGCCACTGCCGACATTAAGGTGGACGACTGGAACCACACGCGTGACATCGGTCAGTGGGAGCAGTGCGGCTACCCGTACATCAAGGACCGCAATGCCGACATGATCATCACCGGCGGGTACAACGTCCACTGCTCTGAAGTCGAGGCCGAGATCCAGAAAATTCCCGGCGTCGCTTAGGTCGCAGTCATCGGCGTACCCGACGAGGACTGTGGCGAAGCCGTCTGGAGGCCACGGCTCAGGCAACCACGCGCCGTCGAGCTTTCCGTCCTGGAATAGTTCAGGGACTGCGCGTTTTCGGTCGGGTTGATGTTGACGTCGCCGCCGCCATCAACGGCGGCTTTGAAGCCCTGATCGCTCGACCAGGCGCCGAGAGCATCGTCCTGGGTCCCGCACAGTTGGGTGTGCTCAGCACTTTGCCTTCGAGGTCGCCCGCCGAGTTGATCCTGGTTTGACCACCAATTGGGCTCCGCCCGAGGCTGCACCGGCGATGATGCTGATGGATTCGCCGTTGATCTTGACGAGAGACTTGATGGCCGGGTTGGTGCCAATGTAGGTGGCGGCATTCAGTGCTCGGCCGCAGGGGTCGTGGTCGGTGCCGGGGCGTCTGGGCAGCCTGCTCGTTCTGCGAAACAACAGAAGCCACGGCGGCATCTGCACCAAACAAGAGGACCAAGCCTGCAGCCACTCCGATCTCGAGGGTGCGGCGGCGCTTGGGCTTGGGCGCGGTCTCACTAAAAAGGGTTCGAACGTTTCGATCCGACTCCGGCAGGAATACCGGCCCCACGGTAACAATCAGATATCCGAACACGCCGACGTCGTACCACTCCATGATCGTTCCAACGATGGACCCCGTGACTGCACGTCTAAGCAGAGAGGCATCAACCACAGTCGACTTGTCATCAGTCCCGGACCCCGCAACGTCCTCAAGGGAAGAGACGTTACTCCGTAACGAGTGAGATGCCTGTGGCATTTGAGTACTGTCAAGGTCTTAGTGCATAGTTGCGAGCTTCCTGCGTCGCGACGGTTGGTGATCGTGACGGATTTCCAAGTCGCGGGCCACCTCGCACAGTAAGCGTTCCCAGAGGCGAAATGAGAAGTGTAAATCGGGACGCGCAGACCCCGGAGTGGTAGCAGCCGCCGCCGAACTTCTCGAGCACCGACAGCACGGCATTGACTTGCCCGCCACTACACAGCCTGCCGTGTCCGGAACCGTCCCTCCAGACCGTAAAGGAGAAGAACCCGCAGCAAGCTATAGCCAGCATGCGCTCCCCGGTGGGCAACAAGGATTGACAAGCCCTGGTTCAAGTAGATGGTCTTAAGGATGCCGTGAGTGACGAAAGCGAGGTCTTCCCAATGGCATTCCAGTTCCATAAGAGCTCTTCCCTAAGCTGATCGCGTGTCGGGCATGCAGCTCAGCGGAGGGCTTGTCCATCAGGTGAATGTCCGCGGCTGTATACATGCATTACCGAATAAGCCCGTCCCTGCTGCTTCCAGGGAACACCAGGCTCCAGCTCCCCTGAGTAAACGATTAGGGGGGCCACACCAGACCTTCCAAGGAGCACAGGAACGATCTCCCAGAAGTCAACCCAGCTATACCGCACGGTTACCGGTGACTACTAGCCGGACCCGGAAACGTGCGCCTGCACCAAACCAAGTTGTTTCGCTCGCCCATTTGTTGCCGATAACTGACGCGGGCTTGCGCGAGAGTCCGGGTCCAGAAGGTTATGCCGCGGCTGAGACTGCACTGCCGTGAGGTGGCAGGCCAATTGAGGCACGCTGGGACGCCGAAACTCCGCGTAGTACGGACGGACCAGGAGGGCAGGACCCTTCTTCGCTAGCGGCAGTCTTTCGAACGCAGCAGTGAGAGCGGCTTCCACGCGAAGAAGAAGCATCGGCTCCAACAGAATGAGACTTAGGAGTGGTCCGGCATCTTTTTCACGACCCCAGACGTAAAGCAAACGCGGGAACCTTGAAAGTCATCTCAGGTCCAACCATACTGTGAGAGCGCACTAGTCCTCACAGCAATTCTGTGCTTGTGTCCATAGAGCAGGCGTCAAGCGGTTTGTACGCTTTCCTCATATGCTTGTCGACCAGCACACAAGATGGGGTTCAAAGATGAAGCACATCACTGCACTGCCTTGGGAGCGCGCTGCTCTCGCAGGAGCAACCGGCTCCCACTGTCCTGCCACGGGACTTTGGAGTCCAGAAGGAGAACCGCAAGTGGTTCGGTCCTTCTCGGAAGGTCACGTCTTCCCTGCATTCAATGGCATGGCTATCTTCTGGCGTCCCGCGGACGAGACACCCTAGGCGGCGGGAGCCCCAGTGCGGGACTGCAAGCACTGGGGTGCAATACGGTTTTGGCAACATGCTCCTTGATCCGGGTGGTATACGGCTATACCAGAGCAAAAGGTCAACGACTTCCCTTCAACAGTCTTCGAGAATTTCCGGGACCCCGAGATATGCGTCGCGTCTTCCCCGTCTGGCCCCTTTCCCTCGCCCGGGATAGAGGGCAGCCAAATCGCTACGCTGCGTCGGAATGTCCCTGAGGCAGACCACCGCACTCTTGAGTACACGAAGGGGCGCCCCCGGACTCGTGCTTTTTCTTCTGGTTTGGGAACATCACCGCGGCCTCAACAGAACAGCAAGCGTCATTTGTCCTACATTTGGCTCTTTAGTAGTGTTGGCGATATGACGCGTCTCCCTGCGAAAATCACCCTTGCCGAACAAGCGGCAGAGGAGCTCCGCCGGCAAATTGCCGCCGGCGACTTCAAAGTGGGTGACCTCATTCCGACCGAGACGGAACTTTCACGAGATCTCGGCGTAAGCCGTAACACTGTCCGAGAGGCCACTCGATCTCTCGTCCACGCCGGCATGCTCCGCGCGGGGGCCGGATACGGTACCGTCGTCGTGGCAACCAGCGACCTCGTACCCGCTCTGTCTCGGCGCGTGGCACAGAACCGCGCGGTTGATGTGGCTGAGGTTCGAGCGCTGCTTGAGCGAGAGGCAGCTCGACTGGCGGCGGTCCGCGCGACGGATGCAGATCGTTCCAAGCTTCGCGACGCACTGGACGCCCGAACTGAGGCTTGCGACGCATCACAATATGTGGCTGCAGACCTGAAATTTCACCGAGCCTTGCTTCAAGCATCCGGAAACGCACTATTGGCTGAGCTGAGCCAGGGTACCGGCGGAAATGAGGAAGCTCTGGTTCAGTGGCACTCGCTAGACGCCGACGTCATAACTCTTCGCAGCGAGGCACTCCGAGAGCTGGACGAACTACATCACAAACTCGTCGACGCCATTGAGAGGCACGACGCCGATCTTGCTGCCGACATGGCGGATCAGCTGGTCCGGCTCGCCCACACAACCGTGCAGCCGCCACTCTCTACAAACCGACTTCAGGAAGAACGATGACTCTGTCGAACAAGACAATGGTGAGTTTGCCGGACAAGACAATGATGCGCCCGGCCCTCGTAGTGATCGGACTGTTGCTGGTCGCCAGCAATCTTAGGGCTGGAATCACAACAATCGGCCCCGTCCTTGATCAGATTCGCAACGATTACGGCCTAACAAGTGCCCTTGCGTCCGGACTGGTCAGCCTGCCGCTGCTCGCCTTTGCCGCGGTTTCGGCCTCAATTCCCCGGCTGACCCGCCGTCTCGGGTTGGAGCGTACTCTTGGTGTGGGATTGGCAATTCTTGCATGTGGGCTTGTACTGCGCTCCCTCCCAGGTCTGGGATTGCTTTGGAGCGGAACAGCACTTATCGGCATCTCCATCGCAACGCTCAACGTAGCACTGCCTGCACTGGTAAAGAGGGATTTTCCGCGGCATATAGGACAGATCACCGGCGCGTATTCCGCGGTGCAGTCCGTATTCGCAGCAGCGGCAGCGGGCATCGCCATCTACCTGTCCTCACTCACCGCCGCTGGGTGGCGACTGCCGCTAGGAATCTGGGCAGTACTGGCGTTGATTGCAATCGGTGTTCTTGCCCCCCAATTCCGCCGGCGCTCTGTCGATCCCCAAGGCGATAGCCGCATCGATGAAACGGACCCACAACCTGCAACGGGCCAGCGGTCCCCTTGGTCGTCCGCTCTAGGGTGGCAGGTCACCGCCTTCATGGGGCTGCAATCTTTCGGATTCTTCGTGTTCATCACCTGGCTTCCATCCATCGAGGCCTCAGCTGGAACTTCAGCTGCTACTGCCGGCATGCACCAGCTTTTCCTAAACGCGGCCGGCATCGCCGGAAGCCTGCTGTGCTCAGCCCTGATCCCTCGTCTGCGGGACCAACGCATACTGGCCGTGGGTGCGGCATCCGTCTTCGTCATAGCAAGCCTGGGCCTGCTGGCGCTACCCCAGCTAGGTGGAATATGGGCCACCGTCGCCGGTATCGCTGGCGGTGCCACCATTGTACTTTCGTTGTCCTTCCTCGGCCTACGGGCCCACAATCACACCCAGGCGGCCTCCTTGTCCGGTATGGCCCAGTGCATCGGCTACCTTCTTGCCGCCATCGGTCCGGTAGCCGTGGGAGCTCTACACGACGCTACTGGCTCATGGACTCCTGCACTTATTCTGCTGATCTCGGTGTTTGCGGCATTGATGTTCGTGGGATTTCTGGCAGGTCGCCACCGTGTAATCACCTAAAGAGCGTTCCGGACCGAATCACCGATGTCGATGTCGAAACCGAACCGTCCACTCGACGGTAGTAGACATTTTGAACCTGACTTGGCCCGCCCGAAGTATCAAACCGCGACTTCGTCCACGGCTCCCGGCGTGATTGAAAACACAACATGTGTGCGCATCGTAAGAATTGTCGGACTACTGCAGGCAGGGTTCGTAATGCTTCAAGAGCGTTCCTTCCTGCTAAGTTTTCCTCGCTAATGGCTATTAGGGGTGTCCGCTTCCTTCGACCTGGGACACCTACGATCGGGGGCGGGCACGAATCCACAAACAAGATATGGATAAAGGCTTACTGAAGAAGCTTTAGGCAGGAGGAGCGGATCACCGCCGAGCGGTCGAATCTCCGTTCCCATCTGGCCGATGGCTCCTCCGGAGGAGCCATCCGCAGTTCCACACCCACAAGGGGTGCAAGTAAACCCAGGCGCGGGCAAAGTTCCCGGATAAGGGTCCGGAGCTGGGCCGGTCGGACGGGTTTGGTCAGATAGGCCGGCTTCCAGCAGCAAGGACCTCAAAACGCAACGGCCGGCCGTGCGATCATCGACACCCCGTTTGGTGTCATCTTGGCCCAAGACCGCTCCATCGCTGATGCCGCGTTCGACATGCTCGGCCAAGCCTCCAGCAGTAGCAACCAGAAGATCGAGCTCATGGTGGCCAGCGGCCTGGCCAGGGCCGTGAACCTTACGCATAACCATAGCTACCGGTTTCACCCGCCTCAGCCGCGCCCGCGAGGGCAGAACGACGATTCATCCTAGTGTTAGGGCCCGAAAGGGGTGCAGCGCCGAGATTCTCTGTTGCTAACCTCGAGGGGCCGGGTGGAGAGCCGCATCAATCCCCGCTCTACTTGTCCAAGAGGACCTGCATGATCTTCATCGCCGCTTCCTGGCTGCAACGATTTTGGGCCATGATGGCTCCGGCGGCCAGATCAATGGTGGCCCGGGTTTCCAGGGTGGCCAGGAGGTTCTTTTCCGTCTCAGCCAACTGGTTAAGGCGCTTCCCCACGCGGACCGACTTGGACGCGCGAGTGGAGTAGGCCTGGCCCGAGTCGACATCCATCTCGGTTAAACCATGGGGCCTGGTGGAGTACAGGTTCAGGCAGACTTCTCCCTCCCCTTCCAATGACAACGGCACGGAGAGGCTTGACCGCACTCCCTCCTGTACCGCAGTCATTCCTTACAAATGGACGGGCCCTGCAAAATCTCCAGGCCCCGATCGGAGGCGGAATGCAGGGTTTGCTCTTCTTCAGAGCCGATGCATGCTCGAGATTACGGAGGTCACCCCCCCCGTAACAAAGAGATACCTCTCCAGCGGTAATGCGGCGACATTGGGCTTCTCGGGACGACGCCTGAGCGCAACAAAGAGACCACAATCGTCATCTTCGTCGCACTGGCAGGCGAGGCAGAACCGTGAGAAAAGAATGGTGTCGCAGAATTGCTTACTTTTACTTAATAGTCAGATTTACTACCCCCGGTTGAGAAGTATTGATCGAAGTTTCAAGAAATTCGCACGTAAATTCCGATTCCCGTTAGCTTTTGAGGACCCAGTTAATTGTGACCGGGATATCCATCAAAAGCTTTTGGGTGCTTCGCGCAGGAATGCCTTGTCATGCACCCGGACAGAGAGACGCCCGCATGACAGCCCAGCAACTCACCCATGAAGACACCGCAATCCACGAACACCCCCGCATCCAGGGCTACATTCGCGAGCTCACCCGACGTGCGAAAGGCATCGAGATCCGCGAGCCCGGCACCGGGACCACCCGCTACAGCCACGACGCAGCCACCGCTAAAGCCGCAGCCGCCAGCGGAAAGCCGGGACCCGCCGTCGTGCTTCCCGCGACGGCGGCTGAGGTTCAGGCAGCGGTAAAACTGGCCGCCGAACTGGGCGTGACCGTGGTGCCGCGCGGGGCTGGGACCGGCCTGTCGGGCGGTGCCACCGCCCACGCAGACCAGGTTGTTATTTCCACCGAGAAACTCACCCGCATCATCGAGGTTTCCGCGTTGGACGAAGTGGCGGTGGTAGAACCCGGCGTTATCAATGCAGATCTGAATAAGCACCTGAAACCATTCGGACTTTTTTATGCCCCGGATCCAGCAAGTTTCGACATTTCCTCCATCGGCGGCAATATCGCCACCAACGCAGGCGGGCTGAGATGCGCCAAATATGGGGTGACGCGCGAATCGGTCCTGTCGCTCGACGTCGTCCTGCCCGACGGCAGCCTCATCACAGTTGGCCACCGCTCCATCAAAGGCGTTACCGGACTGGATCTGACCTCGTTGTTCGTCGGCTCCGAGGGAATTCTCGGCATCGTCACAAAAGCGACGGTCCGGTTGCGTCCTATCCCGATCGCCCGCAAAACGGTCAGCGCGTTCTTCAACAGCACGTCAGAGGGCGCCGAGGGTCTCGCAGCCATCACGCTCTCACCGGTACGCCCGGCCGCCATCGAATTCTTCGACACCCCCAGCCTGGCCAACATCGACGCTCACTCCGGAACCGCGTTGCGGGAACGGGGCGCCGCGTTGATCCTCATCGAAATCGACGGCTATGGCATCGGCGACCAGGCCGCCGACCTCGCCACAGCACTCACCGCTGCCGGCGGCCGTGTCACGGTGGAGTCCGACGACGACGGCGTGCGGCTCTGGGAACTGCGCCGCAGCGGCCGCGGCCTCCCGCAGGACAAGTGGTACATAGGCGAGGACATCGCAGTGCCCAAGTCCCAACTGCCCCAGGTGTACGCGGCCTTCCCTGCCTTGGAAGCCCGCTTCGGTGTCTCCATCTCGGCGGTATCGCACGCCGGCGACGGTAACCTGCATCCGTTGATCACCAAAGACAAAACGCCCGACGACGGCGCGAACCCGCCAGCCTCCCTCCTGGACGCTGCCACTGAACTCGTGAAGGTTGCGCTTTCCCTTGGCGGGACGGTCACGGGAGAACACGGCGTGGGAACCATCAAGCGCGAATGGGCAGCCTTGGAACTTTCAGAGCGTAGCCGAGAGGTGCAGCACGCCATCAAGGCTGCCATCGACCCCCAGCAACTTCTCAATCCCGGCAAAGCCATCTAGCCGCCCTGCCCGCAGCACTACCCCAACACAATCCCATTACGCATCAGGAGCATCCCCATGAATACCTTCAACACCCCCGGGTTCCGCAGACGGGCCTTCCTCGCCGGCCTCGGCGCGCTGTCCACCTCTGCTCTCGTCACGGCCTGCGGCGGTACAACCGCCAGCACAGGTGCCGGTTCCACCACACCCGTGGATGGCGGCAATGTCACCTTCCTCATCCAGGGTTATGACACCGGTTGGGTTTCCAGTAAGACGTCCATTTCCAGCTACGAGGGCAACCTGTGGGGCCAGATCACGGACAAGCTGGTGTACGTCAATGAAAAGGGCGAGCTCAGCCCTTGGGTTGCCGAAAGCTGGGAAGAACTCAACGGCGCCAAGGACTTCACCATCCACCTGAAGCAGGGCGTGACGTTCTCCGACGGCACGCCGCTGGACGCAGCAGCCGTCGTCGCCAACCTCACCGCTTGGGCGAAGGGCGATTCCACCCGCGGCGTCAGCAAGGTGGGCCTGTTCCCGTCCACCAACTTCGTCTCTGCCGAAGCCACTGACCCAGCCACAGTCAAGGTTTCGTTCTCCTCCCCCGCACTCGGCTTCATCGCCACACTGGGGTATCACGGCTGCATCCTGCTCTCACCAAAGACGCTCGCACTCCCTGTCGAGGCGCAGGCGGACCTCAGCCAGGAAATCGGCAGCGGCCCGTTCGTGGTCAAGTCCTGGAAGCAGGGCGACAGCTACGTTCTGGAAAAACGCAAGGACTACAACTGGGGCCCGGCAGCGCTCGGACACACCGGTCCGGCACGCCTGGACACCATCACGTACAAAGTCATCAAGGACACCTCGGTCCGGACATCGACGGTAGTTTCCGGTCAGGCTGACGTTGCCTTCAACGTGGAGCCGCAGGAAATCGAGTCACTCAAGGCGCAAGGCTTCACAGTGGGCACGCCGCGCTACCTGGGCTTCGTCGACGGTTTCCAGGTCAACACCCAGGCCTTCCCCACCAACGACCCCGCCGTCCGCAAGGCCATCCAGCACGGTATTGACCGCGAAGAGATCCTCAAGACCGTCTACACCAGTGATTGGAATGCCGCTACAACGTTCATCCAGGGCAACGTGCCGGAGGCCGGCGAGTTCAGCGAATCCTTCAAGTTCGACGCTGATAAGGCCAACAAGGTCCTCGACGAAGCCGGCTGGGCATCCGGCTCGGATGGTTACCGTTCCAAGGACGGCAAGACTCTCGAGTTCACCCTGACGCCCAACCCGTACGTGCCGTCCACCAAGGCCGAGGATGAGCTCATCGCGCAGCAGCTCAAAAAGGTGGGTATTAAGGTCAACCTCAAGGTGGTGCACGTCGCCGGCTACGCGGCCGTGCAGGCCAGCAAGCCGCCGCTGTTCCAAACCTCGCGCAGCTTCGTCGACGTCGGAACGGTCGCCGGAGTCCTGACCAGCCAGAATAAGGGTGAGGACTGGTTCGGTCTCGGAACCAGCGACCAGAAGCTGAACGACCTTTCCACCGCGATCGCCACGGCTTCGGACCGTGCCTCCCGCGAAAGAGTTGCGGACGAGCTGCAGCAATACGTCCTTGAGCAGGGCTACTTCATCCCTCTCAACCAGCTGGTCCAGCGCCTGTACCTCATCAGCCCCAAGATCAAGGACGTCCAGTACAACGGGCTGGCGTACGCGAACTTCTACACCGCCTGGATTTCGCAGTGACAGGAGACTACCGGCGCTTTGCTTTGACGCGCGCAGGCCAGGCGATCGTCGTCGTGCTTCTCGCGTATGTGTTCACGTTCCTGATCATCAGCGTCCTCCCGGGCGATGCCATCACCAATACGCTCAGGGACCCGCAGCACGGACTGAGCGAGGAAGAGATCCAACGGATTGTTGCCTTCTACGGCCTGGACCAGCCGGTGGTCGTCCAACTACTGCTGTCCTTGGGGCGCTTCCTAACGGGAGAGCTGGGATTCTCGCTGCAGTCCAACCTCCCGGTGTCCCAACTGGTGGGTGACGCCCTGCCTTCAACGCTGACGCTGGCAACAACTGCCCTGTTGATCGCCATCATTTTGGCCGTGGCTATTGCCTACGGCGCGCAGTATCTGCCCGGCAAGTGGGCTGCAATCGTCCGGTCCATACCGTCGTTCTTCTTGTCGGTGCCCAACTTCGTGATCGGCCTGGTTCTGATCGAGTTCTTCGCCTTCCGGCTGCACTCGTTTACCACCACCGATCCGAACAGTCCGGTGGCCACGTTGTTCGCGGCGATCACCCTGGCCATCCCGGTCTCAGCGCCCCTGGCCGAAGTCCTGATCGCCAGCCTGGACCATGAATCCCGGCAGGAGTATGCGGTGGTTGCGCGCTCACGCGGGTTGACTGAGGCAAGGCTGTTCGCCAAGCACCTGGTGAAGCCTTCGGCCCTGCCGTCGGTGGCCATGGTGGCGCTCATCGTGGGAGAACTGCTGGGCGGTTCGGTGATTACTGAGACCATCTTCGGCCGGGACGGGATCGGCACCGTGGTCCAAAAGGCAGTAACCGGTGAGGACCAGCCAGTCCTTCAAGCAATCGTTTCCCTGTCAGCCGTGATCTTTGTTGCCGTGAACCTGGTGGCTGATCTTGCCTCGCCCCTACTGGATCCACGCGTCAAACTCCGGGAGAGCAAACTCAAGGAGAAGGTGTGACTGCCATCCTCAGCAACACGCAGCTTCGCGACGTCGGATCGGCACCTAGGAAACTCACCGCCGGCCTGCCGCCGGCAACCGTCCTCCTGTCCTTCGCAGTGATCCTCGTGGTCATCCTGTGGTCACTGATCCCGGGCCTCTTCACCTCCCTCAGCCCCGTCACAGGCGATACCGCAAGCAAGTTGGCGGCACCAAGCGCCGCCCACTGGTTCGGAACTGACTACCTTGGCCGCGACCAGTACGCCCGGGTGGTTTACGGAACCGCGTCGTCGGTGACAAGTGCCCTGGTGGCTGTGCTCATCGGGCTCGTGATCGGCAGCATCATTGGCCTCGCCAGTGGGTTCCGTGGCGGCTGGGTGGATGCTGTCCTGGGCCGTTTCGTTGACGTCCTGCTGGCCATTCCCGGCTTCCTCCTAGCCGTGGTCATCGTCAGCTCGCTGGGTTTCCAGACCATCAACGCGGCCATCGCCACCGGAGTGTCCGCCGTCGCCGTCTTTGCCAGGCTGATGCGGGCAGAAGTGATGCGGGTCCACAGTGCCACCTTCGTTGAAGCGTCCTACCTCGAGGGCGGAAACCGTCTGCACGCACTGCTGGGACATGTCCTCCCCAACGCCTACCGGTCAGTGCTGGTCCTGGCGGTGCTGCAGTTCGGCACGTCCATCCTGATCATCGCCTCCCTGGCCTTCCTCGGCTACGGCGATCCACCCCCTGCCTCGGACTGGGGACTCCTGGTCGCCTCGGGCAAAACGTACGTCACGGCGCCATGGCTCGTGTACGCACCCGCTTTGGTCATCGTGGCCACCGTCCTGTCCGTGAACCGCATCAGCCGCTGGCTGCGAAACGCCAAGTGAAAATTCGAAAGGACACCGACGTGTCAGCTGACCTATTAACAGTGGAAAGCTTGTCGATCGCCTACGGTCCCACCGCCGTCGTCCATGACGTCTCGTTTTCGGTGGCCAAAGGCGAGAGCCTGGCGCTGATCGGCGAATCCGGTTCTGGCAAGTCGACCATCGCCAAAGCCGTCCTGCGGTTGCTTCCCCACGGCGAAGCGACGGCGGCGGGCCGGGTGGCATTGAACGGTCGCGATATTCTGGCCCTGCCCGAAAAGCAGTTCCGTTCCCTCCGAGGCCGGGAACTCGGGTTTATCCCACAGGATCCGGCGTCTGCGCTCAACCCGGTCCGGACCATCGGCGCCCAGGCACAGGAAGCCGCGGCGCTGCTCGGCGAAACCGATCCGTCCGTTCGCCGTGGCAGGATCCTGGACGTGCTGGAGCAAGTGGGACTGCCCGATCCCGTGCGGGTGTACGACTCCTACCCCCACCAGCTCTCCGGCGGCATGCTCCAACGCGTGCTGATCGCGCTCACCGTACTCCCCCGGCCATCGCTGATCGTGGCCGACGAACCCACCTCCGCCTTGGACGTCACAGTGCAAAAACTGATCCTGGACATGCTCACCGAGCTCCGCCGGGACTTGGACATCAGCCTGCTGCTGATCACGCACGACCTCGCCATCGCGGCCGAACGCGCCGATCAGCTGGTGGTGCTGAAGGACGGCACAGTGCAGGAAAGCGGCCCATCCCGGGACGTCTTCGCCGTACCGCGAACGGATTACGCCCGCAGCCTCCAGGCGGACGTGCCTGCTCTTCATCCGGACAGGTACCGGGACCAGCGCACTGCCTTTCGGCCAGTGGACCCAGTGCACGACGGCGACTCCCGCACCGGGGATGTTTCCTCACCATCAGCGGGCCTCCAGATTGATGTTCGAGAGGTGACCAAGCGCTTCTCGGCCGGCGGGAAGGACGTCCTTGCCTGCGACGGCGTGTCCTTCTCCGTGGAACGCGGACGGACGCACGCCCTCGTTGGCGAGTCCGGTTCCGGCAAGACCACTGCCGTGCGGTTGCTGCTTGGCCTTGAACAGCCCGACGGTGGGCAGATCGCGGTAGCCGGCCAATCGACGTCGGGCAGGTCCCGTGCCGAAGTGCGCGACATCCGCAGGCACCTTCAGCTCGTGTACCAAAACCCTTTCACGTCGCTGGACCCGACCTGGCGGGTCAGCAGAATCATTCGCGAACCGTTGGACCAGTTCGGTGTGGGGACCAAGCCCGAGCGTGCCCAGCGCGTTCGCGAGGCGCTGGAGGCTGTGGGTTTACCTTCCGATGTGGCCTCCAGGCGACCTGCGCACCTGTCCGGTGGCCAGCGCCAGCGGGTTGCGATCGCTCGGGCGCTGGTGGTGAGGCCCGACGTCGTAGTTCTGGATGAGCCGACATCCGCGCTGGACGTGAGTGTGCAGGCTGGGATCCTGGAGCTGCTGTCCAAACTCCAACGCGAACTGGGCCTGACGTATCTGTTCGTCTCGCACGATCTGGCGCTGGTGAGGCAGGTGGCTGACACCGTTTCTGTCCTGCGGAAGGGGCAGGTGGTGGAAGACGGAGCGGTGGAAGACATCTTCTCGCGACCGCAACACCCCTATACCCGTGCACTCCTTGACTCGATACCTCTAGCCACTCCCGCAGCGGCACTTGACCGGATTGCCACGGAAGACAAACTACTAGCGAAATCCACAGCATGACCACCCAGACCCTGACTACCGCCCGGCGCCCCGCACTGATCGAGGCCTTCACCGCACCGAAGGGATTCGGTGACCAGACGCTGCGGGACCGCAGAGCAGACGCGATCGAACTCCTGGGCGGCATCCCTGATCCCAGCGTGCTCCCCACAGAGGCGCTGGCCGCCGCTACCTCCCGACTGTTGGCGAAGCCCGGCGTCCCTGCACTCCAATACTCGCGAACGGAAGGTATCTCCCCACTACGTGAATGGATCGCCGAACGAGAAGGCGTACAAGTGGACCGGATCCTTATCACCAACGGCGGCTTCCACGGACTCTCCCTGGCCATCCAATCCGTAGTGGAACGCGGGGACCTGGTGGCGGTGGACAACCCGATCTTCCCGCTGTTCCTGCGGGGGCTTCAGTTGTCCGATGCGCGGACCCTGCCGATCTTCGTGGGACCGCAGGGTCTCGACGTCGATCACCTCTCGGACCAGTTGCGCGCTGGTGCCCGTCCCTCCGCGCTCTACACGGTGCCGGACTTCCACAATCCTTCCCAAGGCACGCTTCCCGGACAGGCACGCCAGGAGCTGGTCCGGCTGGCGGAGCACTACGGTTTCGTGATCCTGGCCGACAACCCGTACCGCGAACTCCGTTTTTCCGGCGAGGAGGAGAGCGTAGAGGAATTCAATACCTCTGACCACGTCCTCCACATCAACACGTTCACCAAGACCCTAGGGCCGGGGCTGCGTCTGGGCTGGACCGTGGCACCCGAGCGGCTCTCCCGTGATCTCGTCGCCCTGCGGAGCAGGCAGGACTCGCACAGCTCCACGCTGGTCCAGGCGATCGTCGGAGAACTGGTAACGTCCGATCCCGGGATCTTTGACGCGACACTGAACCGCGCCCGTGCGCTGTACAAGGACCGGGCGGAAACACTTGTCAATGCTCTTCATCGCGAGGCGCCAGGCGCTTTCGAGACCGTCCTTCCCGACGGCGGGCTCTTCCTCTGGCCCAAACTGTCAGACTCCTCAGTGGACCCAGACCAGCTCGCGACCGATGCCAGCGCCGAGGGTGTGGAATACCAGCGAGGTTCGTTCTTCCCTTCAGGACCGGGGACCGACGCTGAGCGACACCTACGCCTGGCCTACGGTGACGTTCCATCCGCGAAACTTGAGGAAGCGGCAGCACGGCTGGGACGTGCACTGAAAAGGCAGCGGAAGTAGACGCGCGCACTCGGGAGCGATTGGGCGTTGCCTAACCGTAGTAAGAGTGCCGCATCCTTCCTATGGTCAGGCTTTAGCGGTTAGGGAGGGGCCTCGGTCTCCCCCAACAGAATCTGGGCAATTCCGTCGTGGATCCGGAGTTCAAGGGCTCCGGATCTTGCGCATGGTATGCAGCAGGGCGGCAGCCTCAGCTTCCCGGTAGCTCTGGCTGGCTTCTTCACCCTGGTGAAACACTGCGTTGAAGAACAAGCCGTCCCCTATATAGCGGATGGCCAAAGCCAGCTCCGGGCCGACTTCCGCTGCAAGAATCTCCAGCCACTGCTCGTGGACGTACATCAGCCTTCCCTGGATCTCGCTCCGCGCCACCTGCGAAAGCCGATTCACGGCCACAAATGCTCTATCCAGCGGCGAGTTGCTCCAGAAAGATGTCTGGAGAAAGTATGCGACCGGCCCGTCGGGCGCTGCTCTCATGGCGTCGAAATCCTCCGATACCAACTCATCAAACCTTCCGAGCTGTGCCGAAACCAATGCTTCCCTGTTTGGGAAGTAGTGAAGTAGCCCGCCCTTCGAAACGCCTGCGAACCTCGCAACGGCGTCCACAGTGGCTGCGCGCTCCCCTGACTCTATGAGAATGGACTCAAATGGATTCAGCACTCTTTCAGGGATTGAGGCTCTTTCAGCCATATCGGTCCTGAGATGGACCTGCTGGCTTGGCCTGAAGCCTTGGTTCATGATGAGCGACCTCCCGTATCGGCGGATTCAACGGCGACCGCGTGTCTTGCCCAAAGCAACGCCCGCTCCATCGTTTTGGAATGACGACCGGTTTGATTGAGCATCCGCATTCATATGCGGCAGTGGCCGAGGCAGCGGACGCTGCCACAACAGGACCAGGTACCCCTAAAAGTACTTTCCCTCGGACGCCGGAGCGCTGGTCCGATCCGTCGGATCAGCGCAATCTGGCCAAATCGTCCCATCACTCCATCTATCCACAGGTGCGACGGCGCAAGTCTCTACGGACAGGGTCAAAACATAGGTCGATCTAGCCCTTTCCACCGTGAGCGGCCCGGAGCGGGGGCAGTTGTACGGTGTCCCTCTGCGCTTCATCGTCCTCGCCCTCATCTCAACTAGTGTTGCGATCCGCTGTCTTCAGTGTGGGCATACAGGGCTTTCGACGCATTTAGATAATCAACCGAAATTTCGCAGAACCTTCAGTATTTTCACAATGATTTGCGGCTAGGGCTTAGAACGTCAGTGCCCTCAGCTGTCCCGCTAAACACGGCAGCTTTACGCCGTGTTTGCCAAGAAACGTCTGCGAACTGTCGCGCGCCGTACCCGGATCAGAAAGAGTGCTCCGGACCTGGAAACCGTCCAGATCGGACGTCGTTGCCGTAAGCGGTAGCGGCGTCCGAAAGCGTGCGGCGAAGGTCTGCGTACTGCCTGACAAACTTCGCCATTCGTCCGCCGCGCAGGCCCGCCATGTCCTGCCACACGAGCACCTGTCCCGTGGTTTCTTTGCCAGCGCCGATGCCAACGGTTGGAACACGGACTGCCGCATCCACGGCGGCTGCTGTCTCCGCAGGAACCATTTCCATCAGTACGCAGAATGCACCAGCGTCAGCAAGAGCGACTGCATCGTCGATCACCCGCTGCGCATCGTCGCCCCGGCCTTGGATGCGATATCCCCCCAACGCATGCTCGCTCTGCGGAGTGAAACCAATATGGGCCATCACCGGGATTCCGGCCTGAACCATGGCGCGCACGGTGGGCGCATAGTAGCTGCCGCCCTCGATCTTTACGGCGTGGGCCAGGCCTTCCTTGAGAAACCTGACGCCTGTTGATACGGCCTGCTCCGCAGAAACTTGGTAACTGCCGAATGGTAGGTCCGCCACGACCAAGGCGCGCTTTGTCGATCGGGCAACTGCACGGCACAACGGCAGTAGTTCGTCCACGGTGACAGGAATGCTGGTTTCGTTGCCGAGAACATTGTTGGATGCCGAATCGCCAACGAGAAGCACCTCGATGCCGGCGGCATCAAAAATTTCTGCCGCGTATTGCTCGTATGCGGTTAGCATTGCAAATTTCTTACCATCGAACTTTGCCTGCTGTAAGTGATGAATGCGCACCTTGGCAGGGTTTTGAGCTGCTTCCGAGTTCACCGCACTCCTCGGACCGTTACCGTAAGGAGCGCTGGAGTCAGCTGAAACGTCCGACCCTGAACTGTTAGTTGGTCCCATCTAATTCTCCTACGGTAGGTTGGGCGACTCCATGTTGACGGAACCTGACTGGACGGTCACCGGATGACGGTTGGTACATCGTGGACATGCAGCCCGATTGGGCACAGGCCTCACGCAAACCCTAGGCCCCTCTGCGCCAAATGTATACAAGCGAGTCCTTTTATCGGGCGTTATTGCACGCAAATCATCACTATGTATACACTCGAGCTATGCGCGCCAGTGATCGGGCTTATTCGTCCCTCCGTGAAGACATCATTGAATGGCGTCTTCGCCCGGGCGCAGTCCTTGCGGAAGTGGAGCAGTCCGAACGATTGGGTGTATCCCGCACCCCGGTCCGGGAGGCGCTGGGCCGGCTCACCGCAGAAGGATTGACGACGGCGGCGGGTGGTCGCGGCGTCGTCGTCACCGACGTCTCGCTGGAGAGCATCGACGAACTGTTCGAATTGCGCGAGACGCTTGAGGTCAGGGCTGCGGCCCTCGCAGCCCAGCGGGGTGAGCCTGCCGTTTTCTCTGAACTTCACTCGCAGCTGTTACGGGCCCCCGAATTGCTCAGCGAAGAGGACCCCGGACGCCACAAGTATTACGACTTAGTGGGACAGCTGGACGAGGCCATAGACGCCGCTATCTCAAACTCCTACCTGGCCACCGCCATGCGAAGCATCCGGGTCCACTTGGTCCGAATCCGCCGCCTCGCAGCCGACGACGCGGCCCGGCTCCACGCCGCCGCCGCCGAACATGCGGCCATTGCCGAAGCCATTGCCGGCGGAAATCCCCGCTTGGCCGAGGCAGCCACCATCGTTCACCTGCACCGAAGCCTCACCCACGTCAAAGCCGCCCACCAGGCCCGCTAAAGAACCCCTCAGTAAAAAGGAGCACCATGGTCAAGAACCACCACGTCCGCGTCTACAAAAGCGAAGAGAACCTGCCCCGTGAAGAGCAGCTGGCCCACAAAATCGCCGTGGTCGCTGCCGACCCCGTGGAGGTCACTCCTGAGGTCACTGACATGGTGATCAACCGGATCATCGATAACGCCTCGGTGGCCATTGCCTCGTTGAACCGGGCCCCGATCGTGGCAGCCCGTGCACAGGCGTTGACGCATGGGCCTTCCGCGAACGGCAAGGGCGCCCACGTGTTCGGCATCGAGCAGCAGGTCTCACCCGAGTGGGCTGCCTGGGCCAACGGTGTGGCCGTCCGGGAGCTGGACTACCACGACACATTCCTGGCCGCCGATTACTCCCACCCCGGCGACAACATCCCGCCAATCCTGGCGGTGGCCCAGCACGTGGGTTCCAATGGCGAGGATCTGGTCCGGGCCATCGCCACCGGGTATGAGATCCAGGTGAACCTCGTCAAGGCCATCTGCCTCCACAAGCACAAGATCGACCATGTTGCCCACCTCGGCCCCTCCGCCGCGGCAGGCATTGGTACCCTGCTGGGTCTGGATGTTGAGACGATCTTCCAGTCCGTGGGCCAGGCCCTGCACACCACCACCGCCACCCGGCAGTCCCGCAAGGGTGAAATCTCCACGTGGAAGGCCCACGCCCCGGCCTTCGCGGGCAAGATGGCCGTTGAAGCCGTGGACCGTTCCATGCGCGGGCAGACTTCTCCGGTGCCGATCTACGAAGGGGAAGATGGTGTTATCGCCTGGATGCTGGACGGCCCGGACGCCTCCTACGAGGTTCCGCTGCCCCTGCCCGGTGAGGCCAAGCGCGCCATCCTGGACACGTACACCAAGGAGCACTCCGCCGAGTACCAGGCCCAGGCGTGGATCGACCTCGCCCGGAAACTGAACCGCGAGCACCCCGAAACCACCCACCCCGCCAACGTGGCCTCCGTGCTGATCAAAACCAGCCACCACACGCACTACGTGATTGGCTCCGGAGCCAACGACCCCCAGAAGTACTCCCCCACCGCGTCCCGCGAAACCCTGGACCACTCCATCCCGTACATCTTCACCGTCGCGCTGCAGGACGGCGCCTGGCACCACGTGGACTCCTACGCCCCGGAGCGCGCCACGCGCCCGGACACCGTGGAACTCTGGCACAAAGTCACCACAGTCGAAGACCCCGAGTGGACCCGCCGCTACCACTCCCTGGACATCGCCGAGAAAGCCTTCGGCGGCACTGTTGTCATTACCCTCACCGACGGCACAGTGATCACCGATGAGATCGCAGTGGCGGACGCCCACCCGCTCGGGGCCCGGCCCTTCGCCCGCGAGCAATACATCAACAAGTTCCGCACACTTGCCGCAGGACTCGTGGAGGAGGCCGAGATCGAAAGGTTCCTCGCCGCCGTCGAACGCGTCACCGAACTCGGCGCAGGCGAACTGGACCAGCTCAACATCACCGCAGCCCCCGGCGTGATCGACCTCGCGGCCGCTCCGAAGGGACTGTTCTAAATGCTGTACTCCAAAGTCACGCCCGAACAGAAGCGGCTGCGCCTGAGGGAGTTGCTGGACTCCGGGACCGTGCAGCAGTTCCCGGGCGCGTTCAACCCGCTCTCCGCACGGCTGATCGAGGAGAAAGGCTTCGCCGGTGTCTACATCTCCGGCGCTGTCCTGGCCAACGACCTCGGCCTGCCCGACATCGGCCTGACCACCCTCACCGAAGTAGCAACCCGGGCCGGTCAGATCGCCCGGATGACGGACCTTCCCTCGCTGGTGGACGCGGACACCGGCTTCGGGGAACCCATGAACGTGGCCCGCACCGTGCAGGAACTCGAAAACGCGGGCCTGGCCGGGCTTCACATCGAGGACCAGTTCAACCCCAAACGCTGCGGACACCTGGACGGCAAGAACGTCGTGGACCTGGATACGGCCACCAAACGCATTCGTGCTGCTGCCGACGCCCGCAGGGACCCAAACTTCCTCATCATGGCCCGCACCGACATCCGCGCAGTAGACGGCTTGGAGGCTGCACAAAACCGTGCCAAAGCCCTGGTGGACGCCGGGGCAGACGCGATCTTCCCCGAAGCCATGCGCGACCTGGCCGAGTTCCAAGCCATCCGCGACGCCGTGGACGTGCCCATCCTGGCCAACATGACAGAGTTCGGCAAAAGCGAGCTCTTCACCGTTGCACAACTCCAAAGCGTGGGCGTGAACATGGTCATCTACCCCGTCACCCTACTCCGCATTGCCATGGGCGCTGCAGAGCGTACGCTGGAATCGATCAAGGCTGCGGGGACCCAGGAAGCGCACGTCGAAAACATGCTCACGCGTGCGCGTCTCTACGAACTCGTCGATTACGAGGCCTATAACCGATTCGATACCGGCATCTTCAATTTCCAGATTCCTGACGTCCACTAAACGAGAACTGCAACGAAGGAGTTCAGCATGGCTGATACAGAAATCAAAAAGGGCCTTGCCGGCGTCGTGGTGGATTACACCGCCGTCTCAAAGGTCAACCCGGACACCAACTCCCTGCTGTACCGCGGCTATCCCGTCCAGGAACTGGCCGCCAAGTGCAGCTTCGAAGAAGTTGCCTACCTGCTGTGGAACGGGGAACTACCCTCCACGGAGCAGTTAGCCGGACTCGTCGCAGTGGAGCGAGCAGGCCGAGCACTCGATCCGGCTCTCAGACTGATCATCGATGCCCTGCCCACCACTGCCCATCCGATGGATGTGTGCCGCACGGCAACGTCAGTCCTCGGTGCACGGCACGAGCTGGCTGAGGATTCATCTCCAGAGGCCAATATGAAGAAGGCAATCGATCTGTGGGCAGCCATGCCCGCCGTGGTGGCGTATGACCAGCGCCGCCGGCGTGGCCAGTCCGTGATCGAGCCGCGGGAGGATCTGGACTACTCAGCCAACTTCCTGTGGATGACCTTCGGCGAAGACCCCGTGGATGAAGTAGTAGAGGCGTTCAACGTCTCCATGATTCTCTACGCGGAACATTCCTTCAACGCCTCCACCTTCACTGCACGCGTCATCACCTCCACCCTCTCGGACCTCCATTCGGCCGTAACGGGCGCTATTGGCGCCTTGAAGGGTCCACTGCACGGCGGAGCCAACGAGGCCGTGATGCACACCTTTGATGAGATCGGCATCCGCAGCGAAGAATCACTGGAGGAAGCCGCCACCCGGGCCCGAGGCTGGATGGAAGACGCCCTGGCCCAGAAGAAAAAGGTCATGGGCTTCGGACACCGTGTGTACAAGCACGGCGATTCCCGGGTGCCCACCATGAAGGCCGCGCTGGACAAGATGATCGCCCACTACGGACGTCCGGAGCTCCTGGGCCTCTACAACGGACTCGAACAGGCCATGGACGAGGCAAAGGCCATCAAGCCCAACCTCGACTACCCCGCCGGACCCACGTACCACCTCATGGGCTTCGACACCCAGACCTTCACCCCTTTGTTCGTCGCCAGCCGCATCACCGGCTGGACCGCGCACATCATGGAACAGGTGGCCTCCAACTCCCTCATCCGCCCCTTGAGCGAATACAACGGCGTAGACCAGCGATCCGTGTAACTGCATACTTGCAGCCTAAGTTCCTGCGGTGAGGCGTCGGATGATCACTGGGATCATCAAATATTCGCAACGTATGTGACACCTCACCGCAGGTCGCCTCATCGAATCAAGATATCTTCACGCATCTCCGGCCAAAGTGGGCTTAAAAAGGCCGGCACCATGACTGCCGAGGCAAATCCAAACCGAGTAGCCTTTGGTCGGATCGGGGAAAGCCGATCGAACGGTTACAAATTGCTATAAATGGAGCTTCAAATGAAACGGACAATGTTCAAGTCTAAAATTCATCGGGCCACGGTTACTCATGCCGACTTGCACTACGTCGGTTCAATTACTGTCGACTTAGACCTCTTGAACGCGGCCGATATTCTTCCGGGAGAGTTGGTCGCCATAGTCGACGTTACAAACGGTGCCCGTCTGGAGACCTATACAATCGCCGGAGAACGCGGCTCCGGTGTGATAGGCATCAATGGCCCGGCAGCCCACCTGGTGCAGGAAAACGACATCGTTATCCTGATCACCTACGCTGACATGACTACAGAAGAAGCCGAAGCCTTCAAGCCTCGGGTCGTCCATGTAGACGACAACAACAAGGTAATTCAGTTAGGAAGCGACCCCGCAGAGGCCCTCACACGAGGACTCCTGCGTCCACCCCACGCCCTAAACAACGCCGCGCTCTGAGCAAAACATACCGGTTTACCACTCTATAGGTGTGCCTGAAACATTTTGGTGCCTGCGGTACAGCCCCGCCATCTTTCGCAGCCTGGGCGGCACCGGTATTCAGCGGGGACCATGTGACGCTTGTCCAAGAGGCCGACACTATCATCAGTTCTTTATGGATCGCCGTGGAACACAATTCTGCAACTCACAAATCATGCACCGTTGAGATTCACCGTGCCCCACGGCCTCAGCCAGGGTCAACGGCACCCAATCTGACGTCCGGCAGCGCCCAGAAACACGTCAGGTTGCAGCCGTGCGATATCATCCTTGCGCGGTCTTTAAAGAGCCCACTGCATGAGTCGTTCTCCATCACCCACAACACCAAAGTCAAGCACTTCTTGACCTCCGAACCGCAAATCCAACAGCTTGGCAAGGGATAGCTGTTCGAAACCATGTGGAGCAGGGGCTACTAGCGCGCTGGTCAACCTACTGAGAAGTGGTTGACCAGCGCGGCTTGGCCTGCCATTTGACGGCGGGGTCGCGAGTTCCAGTCCTTCTGGTCCGGCCCATAGAGCAGTCATGTCGCACCCCTCGCTTACAGGTTCCAGACCGTCGGCTTCGGACCTTCCGGCGTCCTACTGCCTAGCTGTTGCCGGACTTTACTGCCGACCAATGTGGGCATAGGTGGCCGGCTTGGTCCGCCGGTAAACCACCGCGAGAGCGATGCCGAGCACGAACAGGCCGACGATCAGCGCCATCAGAATGGTTGCCAAGACGAAGGAGCCGCCCACCAGGAGGGGGAAATTGATCCCCGCGAGGATCAGTCCGGCTCCCAGACCGATGAGCGATACGGCCGGTAAGACGACCCTGCTCCACACAGAATGCTGCTGGCCATGGCGACGCAGGTAGACCGGAACTGCGACTCCTGTCACGAAGATCACGCCGAGGATCACGAAACTGGTAATGCCGAGCAGAGCCGTATAGAAGTCAATGGCCCCGATTCCCGTGAAGACCACCATGAGGCTTACAACCAGGCCTGCACCGCTAATGGCCATGGACGAGACGTGCGGAGAGCCGTGGCGGGGGTGCACCATGCTCAATTTCCGCGGAAGGATTCCGTCGGCACTCAAATTAAAGGAATATCTGGCCGAAATATTATGCGCTGCGAGGATCACGGCAAAGGTACTCGTATTGACGAGGACGGTCGCGGCGTCCGCGAGGACTTTCCCGCCGAAAGCCTGGAGGCTGTGCGTCATTGAACCGGTTGGGTCCTCGGTGGCGGCTTCAACGACCTTATCGAGACCGATCGAGTTGAGGAACAACAGTGCGGAAAGGCCGTAGACGACAGTCCCCAAGGCGATGACGGCATAGGTGACGCGGGGAATCGTTCGGCTGGGATCCCGGACCTCCTCACGGAACAGGACGGTCACCTCGAAGCCTGCAAACATCCCGAGAGCGAAGAGCAAACCCAGAGGGAAGGACCCATCGAACCAGTGCATCGGGCTCAGCGGTGCAACGGAGATGCCCTCATGGCCGGCTCCCCCATTGACGAAAACAAGGGCGTCGTAAGCGACCACGATGACGACCTCAAGGAGCAGGAAGATAGTCAGCACCTTTGCTGACAGTTCGACCTTGAAATAGCCGAGGATTGAGCTGGCAGCCCAGAAGATGCTTGCCCAGACGTACCAAGGGAGGTTGGGCCCGTTGAGCGTGCCATGTACCAACTCGCCCATGACGACACCCCCGAACACGACGCTTCCGGCATAGGCGCAGAAGTAACCCAGAAGTGCAACCAGTCCTGAGCCAAGGCCTATTTCCCGCCCGAGTCCGGCGGTGATCATCGAGTAGAAGCCACCGGGCTTCGGCATGATTTTGGACATTCGCGTGAAGCCGACGGCGAAGGCGCCCAAGATGGCCCCTGCAATGATGAACGATACTGGCGTTCCCAGGCCTGCCCCGCTACTCACCATGATGGGGATGGCCCCGACGACGACCACCAGAGGGGCGTTGTACGCCACCACGCTGAAGAACAGCGAGAGGAACCCCATGTTGCCCTTGAGGTGAGGCTGGCTCTGTGGCGGCGCTTTAGTATCCACTGAACTCATTAGGTCCATATTCGATCAGTACCTTCCTAGAAGTAATAGTCTTCCCCGAGACAGGGCCGCGCCTTCAGCGCGGTCCGACATAAGCGGCTGCTCCTTAGGCGCGCATGGCGAAAGTCACAAAGGCTTGCTCAGTTGTTGGGACGTGCATCACACGCCGATGGTCTGACTACGATGTTCGCTGCTTGGTCATCCGCTCGTCACTAGTTGTTTTACCAACGAGCCGTCAGGCCTTTGGCGTCTTCCCAATCACGAATACCCCGGCCCCGTTGTCGGTTCTGCCGGTTGGGGAGGCTTTGTCGTCGCTCCGACCGAGTCGCTGGAATACCCCCAACTCCTCCTGGTTCGATTGGCTATAGCACCACTATCCGAAGCGTTGCACTTGGGAGAAAGTCAACTCATGCGGCTATCCGCTCCTAGTGATCCGGACTACATCCAAGGGGTGGGCAGGGACACTGAAACAAGACCAAGTCTTTGCTCGCCAATTGGTTAAACCACCACTATCCGAGGCGTTTCTCTTAGGGCAAGATCAATGCACGCTGCTGAATTGAAGATGCGGGTTTGGCGTCGTGGAGGGTAGAGCCGAAGTCCTTCTGACACCTGGCCATGAGCCACACAACTTACGGCCGTCCAATACTTACTACCTAAGGAGACCACCTGGGGGTACCTACACAAACGAAGGCGGCGTTGCGCGTAAGCCGATCCTACGGAGGACCGCAGCTGCCGTCGCCAGGGTTTCTTGGTGCTGGTTTCTCCGTGCCTGTCATGGCTGGACGCCAGCCCTCAAGTATTGAACTCGACGCCCACCATGACGGCGCAGCATTCACGCGACCTCGAGACAGGATCTCGATCACCTTGAGAAGAAGAAAGGGTGTTTCACCATGACCCATACGCAGGTAGCTGCAACCGAGCTCGAACTGGTGGATCTCGACCACTGGGGAATGATGACAAACGACGACGACTTAGCGAACGCGTTGCCACTCAAAGACATTGCTATGTACGAGTTGTCAGAAAACGACACAGTATCTGAGTACCGACTGACCTCCGAGTCGCTGCCGCAAGAGGGCGTTCCCGC
>NZ_JAGGPR010000005.1:0-245508 GCF_018613695.1 Arthrobacter sp. ISL-95
CTCCTGCAGCCACGTCCAACCTCTCTTCATTGAATGTCTGGGCGCTTGCTCTGTGGGGGCGCTCAAGGAATTTCGTATTGTGAGAATAAAATTCTGCAGTTCGAGATTACGTCTGCTGGTGGGCATCGTCAACACGGATTGCGTAACCAAAACAGTCAACTGGGAAAGCTTTGCCCAAGCAACCGAATGTGACCCTGCATACACAAGGAATCCTTGACGTTACGTGACCTGAGTCATAGAGTGCTTTCACTATTCAATAACTAGATTCCGCAATGTGGAATCAGTACGAAGTGGAGATCCACGATGCAGACGACTTCATCAGTCGGCGTCACTGGTACCCCGGGAGACACACCAGCAGGTGGCCCCAACCACCCGTCCGTGGGCAACACGGACCTTTGCGCTATTGCTTCCGAAGCATCAGGCCATACCATCAGCCCCAGTCTTTACAACATCGACCTCGCACCCACCAAGGCCAAGGGCCGCAAGTGGACCAGCTACAGCATCTTTACCCTCTGGGCCAACGACGTCCACAGCCTGGGTAACTACGCCTTCGCCATCGGACTGTTCTCCCTTGGTTTGGGCGGCTGGCAGATCCTGGTGGCGCTGGGAATCGGTGCCATCCTCCTCTTCGGACTGCTGAACTTCTCCGGGTTCATGGGCGAAAAAACCGGCGTCCCCTTCCCTGTCATGAGCCGCATCAGCTTCGGTATCAGGGGAGCGCAGATCGCCAGCCTGGTTCGCGGCGCCGTTGCCGTGGCTTGGTTCGGCATCCAGACCTATCTGGCCTCGGTGGTCCTCCGCGTCATGCTGGTAGCCATGGCTCCCGGTCTGAAGGACCTGGACAGCAACTCCATCCTTGGCCTTTCAACCTTGGGTTGGTTCTCCTTCGTGGCGCTCTGGATCGTGCAGCTGGTGATCGTCAGCTTCGGTATGGAAATGATCCGTAAGTACGAGGCTTTCGCAGGCCCGGTCATCCTTGTGACCATGGCCGCGATTGCTGTGTGGGTGTTCATCGAGGCCGGCGGCGCCATCCAGTGGTCCGGCATCAAGGGCCTTGAGGGTGGGGAAATGTGGCTCACCATCTTCGCCGGTGGAGCACTGTGGGTGTCCATCTACGGAACCTTCGTGCTGAACTTTTGCGACTTCACGCGGTCATCCACATCCAAGAAGTCGATCGTCAAGGGCAACTTCTGGGGCATCCCCATCAACATGCTCGTCTTTGGCGCCATCGTCGTGGTCATGGCTGGCGGACAGTACAAGATCAACGGCACGGTTATTGAGAGCCCCTCGGACATCGTGGAAAGCATCCCGAACACCCTGCTATTGGTCCTGGCATGCCTCGCCCTGCTGATCCTGACAGTGGCCGTGAATCTGATGGCCAACTTCGTCGCTCCGGTCTACGCCCTGACCAACCTTTTCCCGCGGCACCTGAACTTCCGCAAAGCAGCCTGGGTCAGCGGCACCATTGGCTTGGTGATCCTGCCGTGGAACCTCTACAACAACCCGATCGTCATTGTGTACTTCCTGGGTGGACTCGGTGCGTTGCTTGGACCGTTGTTCGGCGTCATCATGGCCGATTACTGGCTGGTCCGCCGCGGCAAGGTCAGCGTCCCCGAGCTTTACACTGAGGACCCCAAGGGCGCCTACTTCTACAAGCGGGGCGTAAACCCAAAGGCCATCATCGCAATGGTCCCCGCGGCAGCGATCGCGATCGCCATCGCGTTCATTCCAGCCTTGGCGGCGGCAGCACCGTTCGCTTGGTTTATCGGAGCCGGCGTTGCTGCGCTCACGTTCTTCGCGGTGGCTGACAAGAAGCAGCTCCACGAGGACGTTTCCGGCGAGCCGATCGCCGTCGCCAGCACCCACTGATTTACCGAAACATCAAGGCGTCGCCCGTCCTCCCGGATTCCAGCAACGGGATCCCGGCCACTCGGCAGAGGACGGGCGTTGCCGTTGAGAGGAAACCCGTGCGCATCCTTGTCGCAAACGTGAACACCACCCAGTCCATGACGGATTCCATCGCGGCCCAGGCCCGCGCGGTGGCTGCCCCCGGCACCGAAATCATCGGCATTACTCCGCGCTTCGGAGCCGACTCGTGCGAAGGAAACTTCGAAAGCTACCTCGCTGCAATTGCTGTCATGGACGCCGTGGTGAACTATCCCGAACCGTTCGACGCCGTCATCCAGGCGGGCTATGGGGAGCACGGCCGCGAAGGCCTGCAGGAACTCCTGGACGTCCCGGTGGTGGATATCACCGAGGCGGCAGCCAGCACCGCGATGTTCCTGGGCCACAAGTATTCAGTGGTCACCACGTTGGACCGCGCGGTTCCACTCATCGAGGACCGCCTCAAGCTCGCTGGCTTGGATGCACGGTGTGCCTCCGTCAGGGCCAGCGGTATGGCTGTGCTGGAACTCGAGGAATATCCAGAGCGAGCCGTTGAAGCAATCGTGAGCCAGGCGGAACAAGCGGTCCGCGATGACAAGGCGGAGGTTATTGTCCTGGGCTGCGGCGGCATGGCCGAATTGGACGAGCAGATCCGCCAGCGCACGGGTGTCCCTGTAGTGGACGGAGTGGCCGCGGCGGTGACCATTGCCGAATCCCTGGTGCGCCTCGGCCTGACCACGTCCAAAGTCAGGACGTATGCCACGCCGCGTCCGAAGACCGTAATAGGCTGGCCGATAACCTCAGCGCAAGCAGCAGCCCAGCCAGCCGAAGCCGCAAGCTGACTCTGTCACGAGCACTTCCCCGAAAGGCAACCACATGACTGACTCCAGCCCGCCCACAAACCCCAGGGTCGCCGTCGTGACCGGGGCCGGTTCGGGTATTGGGCGGGCCGTCGCCAAGCTCATGCTTGCCGAGGGTTACCGCGTTGCCTTGGCCGGCCGACGTGAGGCGCAACTGTTGGAAACTGCGGGCGATCACCCGGACGCGCTGGGGGTTCCGTGCGACGTGACAGCGCCCGACGACGTCGCGCGCCTTTTCGCGGAGGTTCGCCAACGCTGGGGTCGGGTTGATGTGCTGTTCAACAATGCCGGCATCTTCGGTCCGGCCGGCGACGTGGGCGAGATCAGCGTGGATGAGTGGGAAGCTACACTTCGCGTGAACGTCACCGGTTCCATGCTGTGTGCAGCCGAGGCTGTGCGGGCAATGAAAGCCCAAGAGCCTCGAGGTGGCCGCATCATCAACAACGGCTCCATTTCGGCGCACTCGCCCAGGCCCAGATCTGTGGCATATACGGTGACCAAGCACGCGATGACGGGCCTGACCAAGAGCATCGAGCTCGACGGCCGTGAATTTGGTATCACCTGCGGGCAAATCGACATCGGCAATACCCGCACCGAAATCATGGACACCATCGGCGTGGGGTCCGGTGCGCTGCAGGCGGACGGGAGTCGCAAGGTGGAGCCCATGTTCCCTGTGGACGACGCTGCCCGTGCTGTGCTGATGATGGCCAACATGCCGGCGTCGGCCAGCGTTGGATCCTTGGTGGTGACGGCTGCCGGCATGCCGTTCGTGGGCCGCGGTTAGCCCAACGAAGGCCCCCGAGGTGTGGGCGCGTACCGCCACCACCCACTTTGATTTCTCATTGCCCGTGACACGCCTGTAAGAGGGTGTGTCGCGGGCTTTTCTGTGCCAAAGAAGGTGGTGGAACACGGGCACCCACCGTAAAAACCAGATATGACTTCCACAATATGGAAATCGAATTTCCCCTTGCGGAATGGTGTGACCAGGCTTACATTTGAAAAACCCCCACAAAATGTGGGGCTGTTCCCAACTGATTGGTTCAGATCAATGAAGATCCCAGACTCCGCGGCGCTGAAGGCGAGTTCGGCCCCGCAGAAGAAAAAGCGGCTGTACAAGTCGCTCTTTTTTCAAATCCTGATCGCCGTCGTCGCAGGTGTACTCATCGGTCATTTTTGGCCGACCATTGGGTCCGCACTCCGGCCACTGGGCGATGGATTCATTCAACTCATCAAGATGATCATCGCTCCGCTGATTTTCCTCGTGATCGTCACGGGCATCTCGGCAGTGGGCGACGTCAAGGCGGTCGGAAGGGTCGGGGTCAAAGCGCTCCTGTACTTCACCGGCGCCACTCTTTTCGCCCTCGTCTTCGGGCTCATCGTCGGAAATATCGTTCAGCCTGGTGCTGGCCTTAATATCGACCCCGCTACGCTTTCCCAGGACGCACTCGATGCCAAGACCGGCCACGCCGTCCCCAAGGATGCCGCAGCGTTCATCCTTGACGTCATTCCCGTCAGCGTGATCGGTGCTTTTGCCAACAACAGTCTGCTTCAGGTGCTGTTCTTCTCAGTCTTCTTCGGCGCAGCAATTGTGGTCATTGGCCGCGAGCGTTGCCTTCCGGTGATCAGCCTCATGGAAACCGTCCTGGAGCTGATCTTCAAGATCATGTCCTGGATCATGAAAGTGGCTCCCATCGGTGCGTTCGGTGCCATGGCCTTCATCATCGGTCAGTATGGTGTGGGTACGCTCGGCACTTACGCGCTTCTCATAGCGTCGTGCTACGGTGCCGCCATCATCTTCATCGGTCTGCTGTTCCTGGTGGCCTGGGGCTTCGCCCGCGTACCGCTGTGGCAGTTCCTCAAGTACACCCGCGAGGAATTCCTCTTGGCGCTGGGCACCGCGTCCACAGAAGCTGTGATGCCGCGCATCATGACCAAGTTGACCAACGCCGGTTGCTCCCGTGCAACCACAGGTCTGGTGGTTCCCACCGGTTACTCCTTCAACTTGGACGGCGCCGCGATCTACCTCTCCATTTCGCTGTTGTTCCTGGCCCAGGCGTTCGGCCACAACCTTGACCTTGGCCAGCAGCTGGCAGCCCTGGGTGTTCTGCTCCTGACCTCCAAGGGCATGGCCGGAGTCCCGGGTTCGTCCTTCCTTGCACTCTCCGCTACCGCTGCCGCCCTCGGCATCTTCCCGGTTGCCGGCGTCGCCCTCCTCCTCGGAGCCGACCGCCTCATGGACTCCATGCGCGTCGTAGTGAACCTGCTCGGCAACTGCGTGGCCACGTTTGTGGTGGCCAAGTGGGAAGGGCAGTTCGACCGCAGCGTCATGGTCCGCGCCTTCAACGGTGAGATCACCAACGAGGACACCGCCATCATGCTCGGCAAGGAAGACGTCTACGCACAGCAGGAATTGGAACGCATCAGTGGTGGCCAGGAGCCCTCGCCAAAGTTCCGCGGAGGCCCTACTGCTGACGCCATCCCGCAGTTTGAGATGAGCAAGCCCGGCAAACCGACCACGCCGATTTGCCCGGACTAGCACAATAGTTTTTGTATAGCTGATGCCCTTAAGACGCCGTCTTAGGGGCATTAGCTGTACAACAACTCCTCAGAGCGGAAGCAGCTCGGCGAGGTCCGCACGCAAGCCGGACGCCGTCAGCTGGTGGTTCGACACTGCCTCTCCCCAGGAAATCCTGCCAGTCACCAAGGACAGCCAGGTGGCGGCGTCGCACTCGATCACATTCGGGGGAGTACCGCGCGTGTGGCGGGGCCCCTCAACACACTGCGTCACGCCGAACGGCGGCACCCGGACTTCCACGGAGTTGCCGGGTGCGCGGGCGGTGACTTCCTCCAGGGAGTAGCGCACCGCCGTCGCAATCAAGGCGCGCGACGGCGGGGTCCCGGCATTGCTGCCCGGCTCACCGCCGTTGCCACTGGAAGGCTCGACGGCGGCCTGCCAGGCTGCCAGCGCGGCGCGGCCTTCCTCAATGTTGACGCGGCGTCGTGCGACGGCCATGGGTTTTTCTCCTCAGAAGTACTAGTCCAGCCAAGAATTACTAGTCCAGCAGGGCGGAGACGGCGTGGCCAAGCCGGATCTTGCCGACCTCGTGGCCGCCGCCGAGTACGGGCTCAACTACTCGCTCAAGAACGTTGGAAACTGCCGGGATGTCCACGGCCCCGCTCACAGCCAGAAGAGTCAGTCCCACCAGAGAGGTGGCCCGGAGGTTCCCGTCCAGCATCTTCACGGCAACAGTGGCGCCGGTGGGGGTCGCCAGGACCAAGACGCCCTCAGCCCCGATTTTGGCCAGGACGTCCAGTTCTTCCATGACGATTGTGTTGGACTCGCCCTTACCCTGGACGGCCCAAGGGTAGTCCAACATGGATGTGGCAATGGTGGCGGCGCGCGCGTTGGACGATTTATCACCCGGGGACTTGGCCAAGCGGGAGTAGGCCCGGGCGAGGCCGGTCAGCGAAATGGCGGCAACAGGTGCGCCGCAGCCGTCTATGCCCAAGTGGGAGATCGTTTCGCCGCTGTATTCCTCGATCACCAAGCGAACACGCTGTTGGAGTGGGTGATTGGGCTCAAGATAGCTGCGCAAGTCCCAGCCGTTTTCGGTACACGCCCACAGGAATGCAGCGTGCTTGCCGGAGCAGTTGAAAGCGAGCCTGGATTGGCCGCGCTCCGAACGGACAAGCCAGTTTCGGGCCGTCTCGTCCTGGGGCCAGGCGGTGGGGCACTGAAGGTTATCTTCCTTCACGCCCGCTGCCTTGAGCATTCCCTCAACAATGTCCATGTGGTCCAAGGACCCCGTGTGGCTGCCGCAGGCCACAGCAACTTGTGCGCCGCGGAGGGGAACGCCGGATTGCATGGAAGCCAGGGCTTGGAAGGGTTTAAGGGTGGAGCGGGCCATGATGGGAGCGTCGATGTCACCGAGACGGGTGACCACCGAGCCGTCACCGGAAAGAACCACGGCCGCGCCGATGTGCCGGGACTCAATAAAGCCACTTCGTTCGATCACTGCCAGTTCCACCGCAGACTCAACGTTGAACGTTTCATGCGAACTTATGGGCATGAAGCAAGTCTAGGGGCGCGGCAAGGTGGTTCCCCGGTCATACGCGCGCCCGCGCGTGATCCCGTGCACGTGGGGTCCGGTGAATGACACAGCTTAGGCGGCTCGCCCTTCACAAAGTACCCTTGAGGACTGTGAAGGTACTCGTCATTGGCCCAGGCGGCCGCGAACACGCCATTGTCCGCTCTCTGCTTGAAGATCCCAACGTTTCCGAGGTCCACGCGGCCCCAGGCAACGCCGGCATCAGCAAACTCGTTCCCACCCACGCGATTGACGGGAACAATCCGGAAGCCGTGTCCGCCCTCGCCACCAAGTTGGGCGTGGACTTGGTTGTTGTAGGACCCGAGGCGCCCTTGGCTGCCGGTGTGTCCGACGCCGTCCGCGAAGCAGGCATTCCGGTATTCGGCCCCAGTAAGGAAGCCGCCCAACTGGAGGCTTCCAAGGCGTTTGCCAAGCAGATCATGGCCGAAGCGAACGTTCCCACGGCCATGGCCCGCGTTGCCACCAACGCCGAGGAAGCTGCTGACGCCCTGGACACCTTCGGCGCACCGCACGTTGTCAAGGACGATGGCCTGGCCGCAGGCAAGGGTGTCGTGGTCACCAGAGACCGCGCGGAGGCTTTGGCACACGCACAGGCGTGCTTCGACGCCGGTGGGACCGTGGTGATCGAGGAATTCCTTGACGGCCCCGAGGTTTCCCTCTTCGTCCTTTGTGACGGCCGTACAACCGTTCCGTTGTCCCCGGCGCAGGACTTCAAGCGCATCTTCGACAACGATGAAGGCCCCAACACCGGCGGCATGGGTGCGTACACCCCGCTCGAATGGGCTCCCGAGGGCCTCGTCCAGGAAGTCATCGACCGCGTGGCCCAACCCACCGTGGACGAGATGGCCCGCCGCGGCACTCCCTTTGTTGGCGTGCTGTACTGCGGCCTCGCCCTGACATCCCGTGGCACACGCGTCATCGAGTTCAACGTCCGCTTCGGCGATCCCGAGACGCAGGCCGTCCTCGCCCGCCTCAAGACCCCGCTCGGCGCGCTGCTGCTGGCAGCTGCCAAGGGCGAACTGGACACCGCAGAAGAGCTGCGCTGGTCCAAGGACACGGCAGTCGCCGTCGTCGTTGCTGCCGAGAACTACCCGGACGCGCCCCGCACGGGCGATCGCATTCGCGGCCTGAAGAAGGTTGACGAGCTGGACGGCGTCCATGTGGTTCACGCCGGCACCAAGTTGGACGACGAAGGCAAGGTGGTTTCCGCCGGTGGACGCGTCCTCGCGGTGGTGGCGCTCGGTTCCGATCTTGTGGAGGCGCGCGAAAAAGCGTACGACGGCGTTGAGCTGGTTCAGCTTGAAGGCTCACAGTTCCGTACGGACATCGGTGGCAAAGCCGCCCGAGGCGAAATCCGCGTGCCGTACACGGCCACCGGAACCATCCCGAAAGTGCAGGCCTGAACATGACTGAAGGCATCCCCACCGGCGGCTTCGAAACCGAAACACTGGAACTCCCGGGCTGGACGCACGTCTACTCCGGCAAGGTCCGCGACCTGTACGTCCCGACCGACGAAGCAATCACGGAAAAGATCGGCCAGGACTGCGTGCTGGTTGTCGCCAGCGACCGCATCAGCGCCTACGATCACGTGCTGAGCAGCGAAATACCGGACAAAGGCCGCGTCCTGACGCAGCTGAGCCTGTGGTGGTTCGATCAGTTGGACGTTGAGCACCACGTGCTGGCCTCCACGGTTGAGGGTGGCGTTCCTGCCGCCGTTGAGGGCCGGGCCATGATCTGCAAGAAGCTGGACATGTTCCCTGTGGAATGCATCGCGCGCGGCTACCTCACCGGCTCCGGCTTGGCTGAGTACAAGGAATCCCGCACGGTGTGCGACATTCCACTGCCGGAGGGTTTGGTCGATGGTTCACGCTTGGAGAAAGCACTCTTCACGCCCTCTGCCAAGGCCGAAGTGGGCGAGCACGACGTCAACATCACTTACGACGACGTCGTGGCCATGGTAGGCGACGACATCGCTGCCCGCCTCAGTGAACTCACGCTGAAGATCTACACGCGTGCCGAGGAGATCGCCCGCGAACGCGGCATCATCCTGGCTGACACCAAGGTGGAGTTCGGCATCGACGCAGCCACTGGCATCATCACCTTGGGCGACGAAGTACTCACCCCGGACTCTTCACGGTTCTGGGATGCGTCCACGTACGCGCCGGGTCAGTCGCAGCCTTCGTATGACAAGCAGTACGTCCGCGACTGGCTGACCTCCGCCGAGTCCGGCTGGGACAAGTCCTCCGACACTCCGCCGCCGGCATTGCCTGCCGAGGTTGTGGAGCGCACCCGCGCCCGCTACGTGGAGGCCTACGAGAAGCTCACGGGCCGCACCTTCGCCTAAAGCACCCAACTGAGTCGCAGTTAAGCGCGTTTTGACCGCTCAAAACGCGCTTAACTGGGACTTACTTGGGTTAAGTCAGGCTTGCGAGTGTTCCTTCGCGGCACGGCGCTCGGCCAGGCGGATCTCCAGCACTGCGTCCATGGCCTGTTGCACCCGGTCCGAGGCTCCTGCCGCACTGAAGTCGTGCTGTGCCTCTTCCAGGAACTGGAGAGCCTCAGCGGCTTCCCCTGCTGCTTTCAAGGACTTCCCCAGCAACAGCGAGACTTCCCCGGCGGTGTGCCGGGCCAGCACCTTGCGGTCTGCGTAAATTTCGCGGAGCTTCTCCACGGCTGCAGGGATATCCCCTGTCAGGTACAGCCAGCGGGCGCGGATGAATGCGACCTCCAACTGGTCCGTCTTGTTGCCGCCCACTATGGACAGCGCGAGTTCGGCACGTTCAATGGCAGACAACGTCTCCGGTTCAACGATCCCAGAGGACAGTCGAACCGCTGCGGACGCTTTGTTGAATCGGGCCCACAGTTCAATGTCGTTGGCGGGGGAGAGGAGCTTGGCTGCACGTTCGTGGTGCTTGATACCCTCAACGTAGTCGTGGCGCATGAAGGCAACGTTGCCAACAACCCAAGCCACTTCGCCGGCCAGTTGCGACATGGAGTGCTCGTCCATGTGCTCGATCATCGCCAGGCAGTACTCCCAGGCCTCGTCCAGCTTGCCGCTCTCGGCAAGAGCGCCGATTAGCGCGCGGTGCGCACCGATAATGAGTGTGGATCCCTTGGGCAGCTGCTCGCTGAGTTTGACGGCTTGTTTGGCATGCTCGACGGCGGTGGCCAGCTGACCTTGTCCGTGACACACCGCGGCAAGCATCTGCCATGCGCGCACTCCAAGACCGGCCGATTCCGTGGCCATGGGGTGTTCCAGGAGGTGTTCAACAATTTGCTGGCATTCCTTCAACTGGCCTTGCTTCATCACGCACTCGGCCTGCATGTACGTCATGTTCCACCAGGCGCTGTTGTTCTTGGCCTCAAGGGCAATCTGCGCTGCGGTTGCTGCGTGGCTGGCGGCGAGTTGGTAGTCGCGGAGATCCCAGGCCTGCCGGGCGTAGAGGCCGGCGAGGACGTACTCGGCGTCGCTTACGGAAACGGGTTGGCTCCACGCTTCAAGTGCTTTGGGCGCCAGCTCAAGCCGGCGGGCGAGCTCCTCGATGACTTCGGCGGTGGGCTCGCGGCGACCTGTCTCGAGCAACGAAATATAGCTCGGTGAATACAGGTTTTTGCCGAGCTCTGCCTGGGTTAACCCACGTTCGAGCCGTTCGGCACGTAGCTTCTCGCCGAATCCGTTTCCCACGGGTCCCTCCTACAGGTGTCTTTTGACCAAAACCTTGACAGTCTCTGTGGAAAACATTTTACAATGTATGTCAACAGGGACCGTGCAATTTCCGTAACGAATCCGACTCGCATTGGGGTACAACATCATGTTCAAGAAAATCATTGCTTCAGTGGCCGTGGCGGGCGCACTGACGCTCGCGGTTGCGGCTCCCGGTGTAGTCTCTGCTGCTCCCGCAGCAGATTCCAGCACAGTAAGCGCCATTGGTAACTGGCCGGATCCTATGCGGTCCACAACCACGACGCCCAAGAAGGACACGTCCGAAACGACAGTCAGCACGATGTCGATCGGCAACTGGCCTGATCCTATGTAAAACAATTGTAGTAAAAGAAACCCCGGAGCGTGACGAGCGATGCTCCGGGGTTTTTTATGTCCTGCCCTGGTAGGCCACTGAAAGCATAGTGACGCGCGGCAGGTAGGCCAACCGGCACGATGGTACATGTGGATAAGTCCGGGTGCGTTGGCCAACTTAAAGCAAAAATGGCGCCGATTTCTCGACGCCATTTTCGTGTTTGGTCGGGATGACAGGATTTGAACCTGCGACCTCTTCGTCCCGAACGAAGCGCGCTACCAAGCTGCGCTACATCCCGATCCGCTGCGAAAGCAACTGTTCAAGAATAGCCGAAACGTCCCGTGATGCGAAATCGAGGAGCCGGTGTCGCTACTCACAGCCGCCACGCCGCGAAAGCTACACCAACGAGTCCCGCCAAGCCCCGTGCAGTTGGGCAAACCGTCCACCGCCCGTGATCAGTTCAGCGGGGGTCCCGTCCTCCACAATACGTCCGTCGTGGACCACAAGAACCCTGTCAGCTGTCTCCACTGTTGAGAGTCGGTGGGCGATGATGATGGCCGTGCGGGCTCCCCTGCCACCAGCCACTTCCTCCAATAGGCTGGACAATCCCTGCTGGACCATCCGCTCAGAAGGGATGTCCAAGGAGGACGTTGCCTCGTCCAGTATCAGCACGGCCGGTGCGGCCAGGAAAGCGCGGGCGAAGCCGATGAGCTGGCGTTGACCGGAAGACACCCGGCCACCCCGCTTGTTGACGTCCGTGTCGTATCCCTCGGGGAGGCTCATGATGAACTCGTGGGCCCCCACAGCTGTAGCAGCGGCCTCGATTTCGGACCGCGAAGCCTCGGGACGACCGAGAGCGATGTTGTCCGCCACGGAGCCGCTGAAGAGGAAAGCCTCCTGCGTCACCATCACCACGGCGCGGCGGAGGTCCGTGGTGGAGAGGTCCCTTAGATCGATGCCGTCCAAGGTGATGGCCCCCGACGTGACATCGTAGAAGCGGGCCACGAGCTTGGCCAACGTCGACTTGCCGGCACCCGTTTGACCCACCAAGGCAACGGTTTGACCAGCCGGAATGTGCAGATCAAGCGTCGGAACAACCACCTTGCCGTCGCTGTAACCGAACTCCACGCCCTTGAAGTCGATTTCGCCGCGTGAGCTCTTCAACGCCACGGGGTTCTTCGGTGGACGGACGGTAGGTATTTCCTCAAGAAGTCCGGACACCTTTTCCAGCGCAGCCTGTGCACTCTGGAACGAGTTGTAGAACATTGCCATCTGGTCCACCGGCTGGAAGAAGCGCTTCGTGGACAAGATGAGTGCCAGCAGCACGCCAACGGCAAGGTCTCCACTTAGCACCCGGAAGCCGCCAAACAGCAGGACCACGGCCACGCAGACATTGCCGATCAGCACCAAGCCGGGCTGGAAAATGCCGTTCAGGTTGATGGAGCGGACAGTGTTCTTGCGGTAGTCCTCGGCCAACTCACCGTACCGGGAAGCGTTCTCGCGCTCTTTGCGGAACGCCTTCACCGCACGGATACCCGTCATGGTCTCCACGAAGTGGACGATCAGCCGGGCAGAGACCACACGCGACTCACGGAAGGCGATCTGTGAATGCTTTTGGTACCAGCGGGCAAGGAAGAACATGGGCACACCGGCCGCCAGGACAATCAAACCGCTGCGCCAGTCCAGCGCAAAGATCGTGAAAGCGGTGAACACCATGAACAGCATGCCGGACGCCAAGGAGCTTACGCCCGAATCCAACAATTCGCGCAGCGCTTCCAGGTCCGAGGTCTGCCGGGCAATGATGCGGCCGGAGGTGTACTTCTCGTGGAATTCCAGGCTCAACCGCTGGGTATGCCGGAAGACCCGCAGGCGCAGATCCAGCAGCATGGCCTGGCTGAGCCGGGCAGTGGAGGTCACGTACAGGGCGGTCATTCCGGCCGTGGCGATCGCAGCCGCCAAGTACAGAGCACCAGCCAGCACCAAGGGTCCATTGTCGCCAGCCTGCAACGCAGGAAGGGCATTGTCGATTCCGAAAGCAATCAGGGCAGGCCCGGCAACCCGGGTGAGCTGCGAAACCACCACCATTGCGATCGTCAGCCAGAAACGCAAGCGCACAGGGCGGATGAGTGAGGCAAGCAAGGTGAGCGACCGGCGTCGTACGGCTTTGCTGTCTGCTTTGCTGAGGAGAGTGTTGTCCTCGTTGGCGGTTCCAAACGTTGCGGCACTCACCGGCGGGCCTCCTCTGCTTCTTCGAGTTCGTCAAGTTCGGTATCCAGGTCCTTGGGACCGGCGTCCAGACTGGCGATGACGTAGCGGTAATGATCGTTCTCGGCCAACAGTTCCGTATGGGTCCCGACGGCGGTGATGGTTCCGTTTTCGAGCAATGCCACGCGGTCCGCCAAGGCCACGGTGGAGGGGCGGTGCGCGACGATCAGAGTGGTGGTTTCGCGCAGGACCTCACGCAAACGGGCCTCCACGCGTTCCTCGGTATTTACGTCCAGGGCAGATAGGGGATCGTCCAGGACCAGAACTCTCGGCTTGGCGGCGATGGCGCGGGCCAACGCAATGCGTTGCCGCTGGCCGCCGGACAGGCTCAAACCTTCCTCGCCGATCAGGGTGTCCACGCCGTCCGGCAACGAGTACGCGAACTGTGCCTGAGCCACGTCCAACGCCTCGTCCAGGGCAGCATCGCTGGGATTCGGAGCGCCTAGGAGGACGTTGTCCCGGACCGAACTGGAGAACAGCGTGGTGTCCTCGAATGCTACGGCGACGATCTTGCGGAGTTCGTCGATTTCGTAGTCACGGACATCCACACCGTCGATCGTCACGGCGCCCTCGGTGACATCGTAGAGGCGGGGGACCAGCTGGAGCAGGGCGCTCTTGCCGCTACCCGTGATGCCCACCAGGGCCATGGTCTCGCCGGGGTGGATATCCAGGGTGACGTCGTGCAGGAGGGTGCCGCCGTCGTCGAACCCGAAACCTGCGTGCTCAAAGCGCAAGGCACCCTTCACGCGTTCCGGAACTGCGGCCTGGTCCGGCGAGGTGATGGTGTTTTCCGTGTCCATCACCTCAAAGTGACGGTCCAGGGCGGTCTTGGCGGTCAGTGCCATGGCCAGAAGCATGCCGGAGAATTCCACGGGCGTGGCCACCACGGCAGCTGTTGCGAAGAACGCCACCAGAGCGCCGATGCTGAGTTCCCCACTCGCGGCGAGCATGATGCCCACCACCAGCCCGAAGCCCAGCGCCAGTTCCGGCAGCAACGTCACCACCAGTGTGAACCCGGCCTGCTGCTTGGCCTTGGCGATCTCGGTTTGGCGCAGTTCTTCCGCCTGGCCGTTGAAGTTTTCCAGCGCTTCGCGGCTCCGGCCGAAAGCCTTCAGCACGCGGATGCCGTGGACGGATTCCTCCACGGTGGTGGCGAGGTCGCCGGCTTGGTCCTGGCTGAGACGGGTGACCAAGCTGAAGCGGCGGCGGAAGCGGAAAGAGTTGATCATGATCGGCACGGCCGCTGCCAGGAAGATCAGCGCCAGCTGCCAGCTCATGGAGAACATCACGCCCACGCCGATGATCACCGTCAGCGTGGTGACCACCAACATGATCGCGCCGAAGGCCATCCAGCGGCGCAGGAAACTCAAGTCCGTCATGGCGCGCGAGAGCAACTGGCCCGAACCCCAGCGGTCGTGGAACGCAACGGTGAGCTGCTGCAAGTGGCCGTACAGAGTCACGCGCATCCGGGTCTCCACCGTGGTGGCGGGGTTGATGACGAACTGCCGGCGCAGGGCCACCAGCCCGGCTTCAGCAATACCCAAAGCAAGAATTACGACGGCGGCAATCCAGACGGCGTCCGTGGAACCGCCAGGCTGCAGCGAGTTGTTGACCAGGACCCGCAACACTTGCGGGATGGTCAGTGCAACAATGCTGGCCAATAGGGCGCAGATGAGGCCCATGAATAGTCGGGGGAGGATGGGCCGCACGTGAGGGTACAGGCGGCCGACGGAGGTGAAGAATGACGTTTGCTTGGACATGCCCGCTTCTCAACAGCTGGATCTTCAGATGGTGCGGAGGTAGTTTCCCGTAGCAACTACCCTATGTCATGGCGTGATTCGTTTCACAGAACAACGCAACGTAGGTGAAATGTTTGACCCAGTTATTGAGGATCGTAATAATCGCTCGGACTCTAGCTGCGAGGCGTGAGCGTCAGCAGCACTGCTTCCGGGCGGCAGGCTATGCGGACCGGGGCGAAGCGCGAGGTGCCGATGCCGCCGGAGACGTTCACCGGCGTCGTGAAGCTATCACTTTCCCAATCGTGAAGGCCCTTGGCACGCCAATTGGGAAGGTCGCAGTTGGCGACCAGCGCACCGTAGCCGGGGATACAGATTTGGCCACCGTGGGTGTGACCGGCAAGGATCAGATCCGCTCCGGCCTCAGTGAAGTGGTCCAGCACGCGCTGGTACGGTGCGTGGATGACGGCCACCTTCAAGTGGGGGCGGGCGTCCTGGTTGACTGTTCCGCGGGGCCAGCCGGCATAACGTTCGCGGCCGAGGTGCGGATCATCAACTCCCGAAAAGTCGAACCGCAGCCCGTTCAGTACCACTGACTGGGCTCGGTTGGTGAGGTCGATCCAGCCACCCATGCCGAACGCCGAGCGGAGCTTGGGCCAGTCCAAGGCGGTGGGATCGGTCCGCATCCGGGAAGGACCGCGGAAGTAGCCTGCCGGATTCTTGATCCGCGGGGCATAGTAGTCGTTGGAACCCGGAACGAAAACGCCCGGAAACTCCAGCAGGGGGCGCAGGGCCTGGATCAGGGGATCGATGGCCTTCGCGTGGCTGAGGTTGTCACCCGTGTTGACCACGAGATCAGGCTTCAGATCCGCTAGCGACTGCAGCCACTGGGTCTTCTTCTCCTGGCCGGGGACGAAGTGGATGTCGCTCAGGTGCAGGACACGGAGCGGCTTGAAGCCCTCCGGAAGAATGGGCAGGGTCTCGTGACGGACCTCGAACTGGTCCTTCTCCCACCAACCGTAAGTGGCGGCTGCTGCCCCCGCTGCTGCGCCGACTGTAGCAGTGACGGCGAAACCGCGCCCGACAGTGCGGACGCGGTTTGCCAATGAATCGCTAAAGGACATGATCAGTTCTTATTGCCGTTGCCGTTGTTACCGTTCCCTGAGGAAGGTGCCGGGTTGGGCGCAGTGGACGGCGTGTTCGACGGAGTGTTGTTTCGCTGCGGGGCCGGAGCTGTACCGAGCAGGTTCGACGGCGGCTGCTGGAACGGATTCGTACCGTACGCAGGTGCCACCGCCAGCATGTAGTTGGTGAACTGAGGGCCGGCGATCATGTAACCATCAATGCTCGGGTAGAACTTGCCATTCACTGTCAGGTTGCGTCCATAGCGCGACTGATCAGCCAAGGGATCGCCGAACCAGGAGGCCGTTGCCAAACCGGAGGTGTAACCGACAACCCAGGTGGAGCCGTTGGAGTCGTTAGTACCGGTCTTGGCAGCCACCGGGAAATTCTTTGAATTCAGAGCCGGGCGGATCAAGGAACCCGAACCTTCGTCGAGCACCTTCCCCATGGCGTAAGCAACGCCGCGGGCCACTTCAGGTTTCACCGCATCTTTACAGCTGGAGGACTGAGCCGGAAGCTGGGCACCGGACTGGTCTTTCACCGATGTGATGGCAATGGGCTCGCAGTACTTGCCATCAGCCGCGAATGTTGCAAACGAGGCTGCCATGGTCAGCGGGGCCGTCTGCGTGGACCCAATCAGATTGGCCAAAGTTGTCATGGGCACTTTGGGATTCGGGTCGGTGATCTTGCCGGTGTCATCCCGGGCGGGGAGACCACCGTGGATGCCTGTGGCATCTACTATTCCCTGAATTCCGCAGAGATCCACCTGTGCGGCAGAAGCGAAAGTGGCGGTGTTGATCGAGTTCTTGAGGCCGTAGAGCACCGTCATGTTCCGGTAGTAACCCTCATCGGAGTTTTGAAGGTCGATGGTCCCATTGCTCGCGTCATACCAACCATTTGTCGGCGTGGGACAGGTGTTTCTCCAGGGGAAATTCTGTGGGTATCTGCGAACGGCCGCGTTGACGTTTTGGTTCATCGACTTACCCTCGTTCAGCCACTGGGCGAACGTGAAGGGCTTCATCGTAGAGCCAGGCTGGAATCCACCGATGCCGTTGAGGTCGTTTCCTTCAGAATCGAGGACGTCCACATTGAAGTTCTGCGTCTGATCGAACTTGCCTTCTTGAGGCAGCCAGACCGTGTTCTGGGCCATGCTCACAATCTGGCCGGTGCCCGGCTGCACGGAGACGATCGAGGCGCCCCATTTGTCCGGGTTGGCACCTGCCGTAGCGTCCACCTGCTGCTGCGCGACGTTCTGGGCCGTCGGATCGAGCGTGGTCTGGATGGTGAGGCCGCCGCGCTGGACCCGCTTGATGCGCTCTTCCTGGGTATCGCCGTAGGCAGGATCATTGAAGAGCAGGTGGAGCACGTAGTCACAGAAATACGGGGCCATGGTGGCGTAAGCGCAACCCTGGCGCGCCGGAGTGACCTGCGTGGTGACCGGGGTGGCAACAGCTTCGTCGTATTGGGCCTGGGTGATCTTGCCCTGGTTGACCATGGCGGCGAGCACCAGGTCGCGGCGCACTTTCGCGTTGTCCGGGTTCGCAATCGGATCGAAGGCCGACGGGCTGTTCACCAAGCCTGCCAGGAGGGCAGCCTGCGGAAGAGTCAGGTTCTTGGCAGAGGTGCTGAAGAAGAACTTCGAAGCGGCCTCAATGCCGTAGGCGTCGCGGTTGAAGAAGACGATGTTGAGGTAGCCCTCAAGGATCTGCTCCTTGGAGAACTTCTTCTCCAGGGCGATCGCAAGTTTCATTTCCCGGAGCTTGTCGCCAACTCCCTTGCCGCCACCGTTGAGCTTGACGTCTTCTTCCCTGTCAGCTGCGACGAGGGATTCGTTGATGACGTTGTTCACGTACTGCTGCGTGATGGTGGACGCACCCTGTTTGTTGCCGCGGGCGGTGCTCACCAGTGCTCGCATGATGCCGGTGGTGTCAATGCCGCCGTGCTCATAAAAACGGCTGTCCTCGATAGCGATGACAGCGTCCTTGATGAACGGGCTCATTTGATCCAGCGGAACCTTGGTCCGGTTCTCCGCGTAGATCGAGGCGATCGGCGTACCGTCCTTCGCCAGGATGGTGGTGTTCTGGCTGGGCGGATCCACCTGAAGTTCTGCCGGCAGAGTGTCAAAGAATTGAATTGAACCACTTGCGGCACTGCCCGAAACGGCGGCTGCGGGGACCAAAAGGCCCGCCACGAGGACGCCACAAATCGTGCTCACACCAAGGAAGCCTAGAATCTTTCCGAGGGTGGTGGCAGTGTCGAATAGTGGGTTCTTGCGAGTCACCATGTTTTCCACTTTACCGGCAAGGGCTAGGCTTTCTGTCATGACCAAATGGGAGTACGCCACGATTCCGCTCATTATCCACGCTACGAAGCAGATCCTGGACCAGTGGGGCGAGGACGGCTGGGAGCTCGTCCAGGTCGTCGGTGGACCCGATGGCAAAGGCCTTGTTGCATACCTGAAGAGGGAGAAGCAGTAATCATGACAACCCCCGCAGAAACCACGTCTGCCGCGGAATCCGGAGCCCCCGCGTCTGCTGTTGAGCAGCGTTTGGCAGAGCTCGGATTGACCCTCCCGGAGGTGGCCGCGCCGGTGGCTGATTACGTACCTGCCATCGTCTCTGGCAACTATGTCTACACCTCCGGACAGCTGCCGTTTATTAACGGCAAACTCGAAGCTACGGGCAAGGTCTCCCTCGGCGAGTTGGGCGCGTCCGACGAACCCACCGTTGGTCCGGAAGACGCCAAGCGCTACGCAGCCATCTGTGCCATCAACGCCCTCGCTGCGGTCAAGAGCGTTATCGGCGATCTTGACCGCGTTACCCGCATCGTCAAGGTGGTGGGCTTCGTATCCTCCGAGTCCACCTTCACCGGCCAGCCCGGCGTGATCAACGGTGCATCGGAGCTTCTCGGACAGGTCTTCGGCGACGCCGGCAAGCACGCACGCTCCGCTGTCGGCGTTTCTGTCCTGCCGCTCGACTCTCCCGTTGAAGTCGAGCTCATCGCTGAATTCAGCTAAGGAACCGGTTCACCCAATTGCCGCAGCTTGCCCGCCGTCTGTTTGTACTGCCCCCGGAACTCGAAGGGGCAGCACGAAACTGGCTTGAGCTTGGCGAACGGACCCCCAGGGCCGCCCGCTACGCTTCCTCCGTTGTGTTGTTGCGCGATTCGCCCACCGGCTTGGAAACCTGGCTTGGATACAGGCCAGGTTCCTCGCCGTTGGGCGTCGTCGCGTTCCCGGGCGGATCTCTGGACCCGTCCGACGACGACCCCGTAGGTTGGTTGGGCCCCTCACCTCAGCATTGGGCTGAGCAAATGGGAACGGACGACGTCGGGCTCGCCCGCCGTCACGTGGTGGGCGCCATCCGTGAACTCTTCGAAGAAACGGGAGTCCTGCTCGCAGGCCCCGACCCTTCCTCCACCGTTGAATCGAACTCCACCATTGACTGGATGCGCGCCCGCGAAGCCGTGGCCGCCCAGGAGAAGTCCTTCACGGAGATGCTTTCCAAGCGCGGACTGTCCCTCCGCACGGACCTCCTGAAACCCTTGGTGAACTGGCTCAGCCCGGACTTTGCCCATGCGCGTTTCAACACGCGGTACTTCGCAGCCACCGTCCCTGTGAACCAGCAGCCCAGCATCCTGGGCAGCAAGGGTGTGTGGGGCCGCTGGGTGTGTGCCGCCCAAGCCATCACCATGCGGGACACCCCAGCACTCGGTGACGAAGTGGGCCAGGAAAACACCGTGGGCCTCAAGCTCGGCCAGCTCCTGGTGCCGGGCTCGGAAATCATGCTCGAAAAGATGGCCAACGCCAACGGCTGCATCGCGTACCTGAGCTACAAGCGCAAAGCTCACGTGTACCAAGCGAAACTGGTGGACGAGGGCGGAATCCTCATGCTCGAGGTCGAAGCCGCCCGTACCGTAGCCGGAGAGCCCCAGCGCGAACGCTAGGTCCGGTCCCTCTCTCACATCCCTCGGGTTTGAGCCGGACGCTCGCTCACCCGTGGAAACGTCAGACCGAGTCCGCCAAGTAATCGATGGCCAGTTTGTATCCGAGCACACCCGCGCCCACGATGATCGCGTTGCACACGCCCGACAGGTATGAGTGGTGGCGGAACTCTTCCCGCTGGTGCACGTTGGTGATGTGAACCTCGACGGCGGGCAGCTGCACAGCCGCCAGGGCGTCACGAAGTGCCACGGACGTATGCGTATAAGCGCCGGCGTTGATCACAATTCCGACGGCGGTGCCTCGTGCTGCGTGGATGGCATCCAGGAGGTCGCCCTCATGGTTGGACTGAACGCAGTCAACGGTGAAACCGTGGGCGACCGCTGCGCTCATGGCCAGCTGCTCCACATCAGCCAGGGTGGACGTGCCGTACTTCTCAGGTTCGCGGGTGCCCAAAAGGTTCAGGTTGGGGCCGTTGATCACAAGGATGGTGCCGCGGCCGGTTTCGGTGGCGGAAGTGGCTTCAGTCATGGCTCCCAATCTATAGCGGTGTCTGAGCGTGCGGGAATTGTGCTCGCTCCGTGAGCAGGGGGCGCCGGAAAACACCCACGATGCGGAAGACGCCTTACTTACGGGTGCACTGACCGGCCGAAACGGGGCTGCTGAGGCCGGGAGCCTGCGCAGCCACCGGTTCCAGGTCCTCCATGGTGAGGGCGAAGCCCAGGGCAGCATCAGTCGTGGTTTTGGCAAAGATCAGCCCGGCCACCTGTCCCTGCATGGTCAGCAACGGGCCCCCGGAGTTGCCCGGCTGGACATCGCCCGCCAGCCTGTAGACCTGCTCTGGCGAAGGATTGTTGCCGTAAATATCCGGAACCAGAATGGTCGAAATACCTTGAACAGAGGCTGGCTTGGACTGGAACGGACCGCCGTGCGGGTACCCGGCGAACGCGGCCGGGCTACCGGCCGGAAGGTCGGCGCTGAGGGGAAGCGGACTGGACTGCAGCCCATCCACGGCTAGGACGGCGATGTCCCGCTGGGAGTCGAAGTAGACCACCCGACCCGGCAACGCGCCGCCGTCGGGAACTTCCACCACCGGTTGCGACACGCCTGCCACAACGTGCGCATTGGTGACGACGCGCCCGGGCGAGACAACAAATCCTGAGCCGGTTTGGTTCTGCCCGCATTCGAACGCGGTGCCGGCGATCTTTAGGACGGACTCGGCGGCCTGATTCAGGGCAGGAGTGTCGGTTGACTCGTTGGGAACAGGCACCGGTGTGACTGGTCCGATGCCCTCAATGAGTTTGGGGATGCCGTCGCCGATCACCGTGGACCGCAGCTGGGCCATGGTGCTCTTGACGGGCGTGGGAGTCAGGTTGTCGATGTAGCGAATGACGCGCGACTCCGCGAGCTGCTGAGACACGAACGGCACGCCCAGGGAACTGATGCTGAACGCCAGCATGGACATCACCAGCGCCGCCACCACCACGCTCACCACGCCGCCGATCAAACGATCCACGGCGTGCAACGGCTTGATTCGCACAGCGTGGCGGACTTTTCGCCCGATCATGGTTCCAAGGCCGTGCCCCAAGGCGATAAGAACGACGGCGGCACCCACCGTGGCGGTGAGCCTCCAACCGCTGTCGGTCACCCAGCCGCTGACGAGCGGGACTGCCATGAACGCCGCAATGGCGCCGACGATGAATCCCGCGATTCCACCAAGTGTGACCATGAAGCCATTGCGGAGGCCATAGATCAGGTAGGACAGGAGCATCAAAATCAATGCCAAATCCAATATCGTCAAGCCAAACACCAATGCTCCTCATAGCCGGGTAGCGCCAATTCTAGATGTCCACCCTGACAGCAAACCGTTAGTCCGGTCACGGAAAGGAGCCGTTAATACCGCTGTGAAAGGCTTCAGAGTGGGCAGGATGCCCCGAAAACCGCGCCATTTCAGCGTTTCACGTGCCAAGTACGTCACAGAAGCTTAAAAATTCTGAAACAATGGCCTGAGCGCCACGACCGAAACTTATATTCAGGAGATTTCATGGACATCGAGGTATTGCGCCGCGCACCCCTCTTCGCCACCCTTGACGACGACGCATTCCGCTTGCTGACGGACGAACTCACCGAGGTGGACCTTTCACGCGGGGCTTCGGTGTTCCGCGAAGGCGACCAGGGTGACCAGCTCTACTTCATCGTTTCCGGCAAGGTAAAGCTTGGCCGCACGTCCCCCGACGGCCGCGAGTCGCTTCTGGCCATCCTCGGCCCGGGTGAGCTCTTCGGCGAAATGGCGTTGTTTGACCCCAGCCCGCGTACCGCCACGGCCACCGCCGTTTCGGAAACCCGTCTGGCCGGCCTCAAGAACGAGAGCCTCAACGCCCTGCTCCGCACGCGTCCTGAGGTTTCCGCGCAGCTGCTGCAGGCTCTGGCCCGCCGTCTTCGCCGGACCAACGACTCCCTCTCCGACCTCGTCTTCTCCGACGTCCCTGGCCGTGTAGCCAAGGCCCTCCTGGATCTCGCTGACCGCTTCGGCCGCCCCGCCACCGACGGCGTCCTGGTAGCCCACGAGCTCACGCAGGAAGAACTGGCCCAGCTGGTGGGCGCTTCCCGCGAGACCGTCAACAAGGCACTGGCCGAGTTCGTCCAGCGTGGATGGCTCCGCCTGGAAGCCCGCGCCGTGGTGATTCTGGACATGCAGCGCCTTCGCCAGCGCTCACGCTAAACAGCTTCGAAAAAGCCGCCCCGGTGTTCGCCGGGGCGGCTTCTTTCATTGAAGCCCGAGGGATGTGAGAGAGGGACGGCCGGAAGCCCGAGGGATGTGAGAGAGGGACGGCCGGAAGCCCGAGGGATGTGAGAGAGGGACGGCCGGAAGCCCGAGGGATGTGAGTGGGCGTCGGATTCAGACGGGGCGACTGGCAGGTTACGAATCCATGTTCGCGTAGCGCTCGGGGCGGGCCAGCACCTGGCTGATCTGCGCCGTTCCCGCGGCAACAGCCAGCCGGACCAGCAGGAAGCCAGCGGCGAACACCCCGCCGATGGTCAGGAACACCACGGGCTGGGTTAGCAGCACGGCACCCGTGAGCGGCAGGACCAAGGCGGCAGCCGCGGCAGCTGAAATGCCCGCCACCAGGAACAGGGGCGACATCACGGCTTTGACCCTCGCTGCCACCATGAGTTTTTGCGGCATTCCTACGCGGTCCAGTGCCACCAGGGTGGAAGCCCTGTCCAGCACGGCAGCAGCCTGGTTCACGCCTGCGGAACAGGCAACCATGAGGAACGAGCCCAGCAGAGTGATCATCACCCCGGTGTTGATGTCCCTGACCAGCAGCGTAGCTTCGGCATCGCCGCTGGTGCCCATGGTGTCGGCCACCGCCATGCCGACACCCACGAACACCCCAACAAAACTGGTCATCGCGACGCCCCCAACTTGCCGCCACGATTCTTTGGGGCTCTCCAGCACGGTCCGCGCGGCCAGCAGTTGCTCAGGCTTCTTGGCGTGCTTGAGTTGCGAGGACGCCCGCAGCCGCAGGATCCACGGTCCCATGAGGTTCAACGCCAGCAGTGCAAGCCCGAAGCAACCGCCCATCACCGCGATGATCACAATGAACGCGCCGAAGCTGCTGAGCATCCCCATCGCCACCACTCCAACAACCACCACCACAGCTGCGACGAGTCCGCGAACCCAGTGCGCGCCGTCGGCCGTTTGCCGGGTCCGGACGCCCAGCGGCGTCACCACAACTTTCCGAAGCCCCAGCGCGGCACTGGCTGCGGCAAGGACACAGACGGCCAGGACACAGCCGAGAATGGAAGGCACCGACAGCCACGCATGGCTTCCAATTGCTTGTCCCCGGAACTGGATCAACCCCAGGAACGGCGCCACGCAGGCGTAGAGCCCCGCGCCGGCCACTGCTCCCACGGCCGCGAGGACGGTTGACTCTATGACGGTCATCCAGACCACCGTGGCGCTGTTGGCGCCCAGCAACCGCAAGGAAGCCAAACGGTCATCACGACGGCGGGCGGCGAGTCGGGCGGCCGAGGCGCCGAGCGTCAACAAAGGGATGATCAGCAGCACCATGGCGACCACGGCCAAGGCCTGGTAGGTGCCAGCGATGTCGTCGGACCAGGACCAGAAAACCTGTGAACCACCGGCAACGGTGAGCAGCAGGGCCGTGACCGTCCCGAAGGCGAGGATGGGGAGCCCGGCGTCGCGAAGACCGGCTTCCCGGAAGCTGCTCCCGTTGCTTCGGGCCAGATACGGTGTGAGGCGCAGGGCCATGGAGAGGCTAGACATTGTAGGCACCCTTGAAGTTGGAAGCTGCCTGCGTGCCCGGGGCTGCCTGGCTGGACGGTGCCTGGCCGGCTTGCGCTGGAAGGTTGGAAGCCGACATGGAGTTTCCGGTGTCTGCCACGATCCGGCCATCGCGCAACTCCACAACGCGTTCGCAGCGGGCAGCGACGTTGGGATCGTGAGTGACCACCAGAAGCGTCCGCCCGTTCGCGGCCACTGAGTGGAGTAGTACGTCCAGGACTTCGTTGGAGGTGGCCGAATCCAAGGCTCCGGTGGGCTCGTCGGCGAACACCACCCGGGCGCCGGTAACCTGGGCGCGGGCAATGGCAACGCGCTGCACCTGTCCGCCCGAGAGTTCGCCCAAGCGGCGTTGTTCCATTCCTGCCAAACCTAAGGCCGCCAACCATTCGGCGGCCCTGTTCTCTGAAATGGTGCGGTCCGTGCCATTTAGCATGAGGGCCAGCGCCACGTTTTCCAAGGCAGTGAGCTCTGGAAGCAACATGCCCTGCTGGAAGACAAAACCGAACTCCTCGCGCCGCAACCGGGACAATGCAGCATCTCCCAAGGTGTCCAGCCGCAAAGGCGAAGACGGAGTGTTCAAGGTGATGGCACCGGCGTCGGGCCTCAAAATTCCGGCGAGGCAGTGCAAAAGGGTGGTCTTACCGGAGCCTGATGGGCCGATGATCGCAATGGACTGGCCGGCATTCGCTGTGAAGTCGACATGGTCCAAGGCGATGCTGCCGGGGTAGTGCTTGGTGAGCTGCTGGGCGTGGAGGATGGCGTTCATATATCCAGCATCCCCAAACGTCCCCTGCCGCGGCATCAGTCCCGCGGCTGAACTCTGCGGGCCGGACTCCACCCGGGGTATGAGACCCAACTAAGTAGCAGCACAGCGCGTTTAGAACCCTCAACACGCGCTCAACTGCGACTTACTTGGGTCAGGCTTCGGCAATCCGCAGCTTGGCCACGTTCTCGGCCAGCACGCGCCGGGCGTCCTCACCAAGAAGCGAGTCCGTGATGAGCTCGTCAGCTTCCTCCAGCCGGGCGATCGAGGCGATGCCCACCACGCCCCACTTGCTGTGATCGGCCAGGATCACTGTGCTCCGGGCGGACGTCATGAAAGCGCGGTTGGTTTCGGCTTCCAGCAGGTTGGGGGTGGTGAACCCGGCGTGGGCATCCATGCCATGGACCCCCAGGAACAGGACGTCCAAGTGGAGTTGCTTCAGCGAGGACGTAGCTATGGGGCCCACCAAAGCGTCCGACGGTGTCCGCTCACCGCCGATCAGGATCACCGTGGACCCGAACCGTGCTGGTCCGGAGGAGGAGCCGTGGTGGAAGAGATCTGCGATCCGTACCGAGTTGGTGACCACGGTGATGCGTGGCCCGTTGACGAGTTCCTTGGCCAAAGCCCAGGTGGTGGTGCCGGCGCCGAGGCCAATGGCCATGCCTTCCTGGACCAAGGCTGCGGCTTCCACAGCGATGGCGTGCTTCTCCGCGGGCAGTTGCGTGGATTTGAGTTCGAAGCCGGGCTCGTGGGTGCTTGCATCGCCGGGAAGTTTGGCACCGCCGTGAATGCGCTCAACACGGCCGGCTTCCTCGAGCGCTTCGATGTCGCGGCGAACGGTCATGGGGGAGACCCCCAGCAGTTGAGCGAGGTCCGAGACCCGCACCACGCGTTCGCGCTGGACGGCGTCGATGATGGCGGAGTGGCGTGCTGCCTGAAGCATCAGGGCCTTTCTGGGAACCTCGTCAAACATGGGGCTGAGTCTGGCTCCAGTCTAGGGCGCAGGGCACCGGCAGCACGGCAGGCCAAGCACGGCAGGCCAAGCGCGGCGGCGGCACCGCTGCGTCACGCAAGTGCTTAACGCACAGCTCCTAACGCACGACGGCGCCGCTCGCCTCGGGAGGTGAGCGGCGCCGTCGTGAAGTATTTACTTACGGAGGGAGTCCGCGATCTGTTGCATGATGCCGGGGTCAGCCAGTGTGGTGGCGTCGCCGGTGTCGCGGCCTTCTGCGATGTCCTTGAGGAGGCGGCGCACGATCTTGCCCGAGCGTGTCTTGGGCAGTTCCGGAACGATCAGCAGCTGCTTGGGCTTGGCGATCGGACCGATTTCCTTGCCCACGTGGTTCCGCAGTTCCAGTACGGTTTCGTCGCCCTTGTTCACGGCGTCACCGCGGAGGATAACGAACGCGACCACGGACTGTCCGGTGGTGTCGTCTGCGGCACCAACCACGGCCGCTTCAGCGACGGACGGGTGGCTGACGAGGGCGGATTCAATTTCCGTGGTGGAGAGGCGGTGGCCGGAAACGTTCATGACGTCGTCCACGCGGCCCAGGAGCCAGACGTCGCCGTCTTCGTCCTTCTTGGCGCCGTCGCCGGCGAAGTACATGGCCTCGAAGCGCGACCAGTAGGTGTCCTTGAACCGCTCCGGATCGCCCCAGATACCGCGCAACATGGAGGGCCACGGTTCGCGGACCACCAGGTAACCGCCTTCGCCGTTGGCCACGGACTGGCCGGCTTCGTCCACGACGTCCACGGCGATGCCGGGGAGCGGAACCTGTGCCGAGCCTGGCTTGGTGGCGGTCACGCCCGGCAACGGGGCGATCATCTGTGCACCGGTTTCGGTCTGCCACCAGGTGTCCACGATCGGTGCCGGGTGTTCCTTCTTCTCGCCATTCTTTCCCGCGTTGGCGCCGATGACGTCGCGGTACCACATCCAGGCTTCCGGGTTGATGGATTCGCCCACCGAGCCCAGGACGCGGATGGAGGAGAGATCGTACTTGTCCGGGATGTCCCGGCCCCACTTCATGAACGTCCGGATGGCAGTGGGGGCGGTGTACAGGATGGAGACCTTGTACTTCTCCACGATTTCCCACCAGCGGCCCTGGTGCGGGGAGTCCGGGGTGCCTTCATACATGACCTGGGTGGCGCCGTTGATGAGCGGAGCATAGGTGACGTAGGAGTGGCCGGTGACCCATCCGACGTCGGCGGTGCACCAGTACACGTCCGTTTCCGGGTGGAGGTCGAACACGGCCTTGTGCGTGTACGCGCCCTGGGTGAGGTAGCCGCCGGTGGTGTGCAGGATGCCCTTGGGCTTGCCGGTGGTGCCTGAGGTGTAGAGGATGAACAGCGGGTGTTCGGAGTCATGCCCGACGGCGGTGTGCTCGGTTGAGGCTTCATCGACGGTGTCGGACCACCAAAGGTCGCGGCCCTCCACCCAGTTGACGTCCTCGCCATTGCGCTTGACCACCACAACGTTCTGAACGGTATGCCCCTCTTTGGACAAGGCTTCGTCCACTGCCGGCTTGAGGGCGCTGGGCTTGCCTCGACGGTAGGTGCCGTCGGCGGTGACCACCAACTTGGCTTCGGCATCCTCGATCCGGGAACGCAGTGCATCAGCGGAGAACCCGCCGAAGACCACTGAGTGCACGGCGCCGATCCGGGCGCAGGCAAGCAGCGTGATCACGGCTTCGGGAATCATGGGCAGGTACACGGCCACTCGGTCACCCTTGGCAACTCCGAGGGACTCGAAGGCGTTGGCGGCCTTCTTCACCTCTTCGGTCAGCTCCGCATACGTGTAGGTGCGGGTGTCTCCCGGTTCGCCTTCGAAATAGATGGCAACGCGGTCGCCCAGGCCGTTTTCTACGTGGCGGTCCAACGCGTTGAACGCGGCGTTGACTTCACCGCCGACGAACCACTTGGCGAACGGCGGGTTGGACCAGTCCAAGGCCTCGGTGAAGTCCTTGTCCCACGTCAACAGCTCGCGGGCCTGCTTGGCCCAAAACGCGGGACGATCCGCCTCAGCCTCTTTATAGGCATCCGCGCTGGTCACGGCGTTCGCGGCGAACTCTGCCGAGGGCGCGAACTTACGGTTCTCATGGAGGAGGTTTTCAAGCGCCTCGACGTGTGCGGCGGGACCGTTCTGAGCAGTTGACGCTGCAGCGGTAGTCGTGGATCCGGTGGTGTCCTGGGACATGGTGAACCTCATCATTCATCGATCTTTGCTGCGCGGACCCTGACGTGAGATCCCCGCCCGGGCCGTCGTCGGCGTCGAGCGCGTCCCTCAAGGGTTCGCAGAGTGCTGTCCGCCATCAACACTATCGCTTAGCGAGGTGCTACGTGTGCGTGGTCACAAACGCGGCCGTGAGCGGCGCGGATTTAGCGACGAATGGCGGCTTTGGCCGTGGGGAACCGTTTACATGACGCACGACGGCGGACGTGGGGTTCCGCTGCTGGCGCAGCAATTGCAGGCCGCATTCTGTAAGGAACCTTGGAGTTTGCTGTGGGCGAAGCTGTATGGCCGTTTTCAGCTAGAACCCTGTCAGGGGGGTGGCATAGGCTGAAGAAGTCTTGGGACGCACTTCTGGCGTGTCCGGTTCTGCGCGGAATCCCCGCGGAGGTCGCCGGGCCGGACTGTCCAAGGCGCCGCCGTACGAAGGAGAAATAGATGAACCAGCTGAGCCCAGGCCCGCACGACTCACACCCGATCGGACCGGACACCGCGGCTGGAACGGCCACCGCCGCAGGTGGCAACGCTGCCGGGAACCCTGCGACGGGTACGTCCGGAGCTCCTCTCAAGAAGGACTCTGCAGTTAAGAACGACGCAGCTCAGAATAACGCTGGCAAGTATGACGCCGTTGCCGGGCCCTTCACCATCCGGGACCTAACTGTCTTCGGCTCCACGCTCTTGATGTTCGTCGCTTCGCTGCTGCCCATGTTCGGGGAGCGCTATAACCTCTGGAACCTGGGTAACTTGTTCTTCCTGCTGCTGGGCATCATCCTTCCGCTGGTTGTGGTTGCTCTCTTCGTAGCCCGCAGGTTGCAGCCGGGAACAATCGTCCGCGTCGGCTCGCTGTCCGTTGACCAGTTCGCGTCCGTGGTTGCCTCGTTTGCGCTCCCCCTGTTCTTCCTAACTCTTGCCAACTCGTTCAACGGCGGCGTACTGCTGGGTCTGGTTGGTTCTGTAGGCCTGTTGGCCGCGACGGTCCTGGCCCCGCATCTTCCGTGGCTTTCCGCCGATTTCAAGGGCCGCGCTGAAACGCCGGCACACGTTGTTGCCCGCGAGGCAGCTGTGCCCAGCCGCAAGCCGGCTGCTCCCAAAGCGCCGAAGGCCCCCAAGACGCCGAAGCCTTCCGAAGCCACCGGGCCGACCTCCGGATACCGGGGATCAACCCCCGGGCTCCAAGGATCGGCGCCCGGCTACCAGGCTCCCGCTTCGCACATTCCGGCTTCGCATGTTCCCGGTACAGCGGCTGCAGCAGCTTCCACTGGTATCGCAGGTGCGGGCGTTGCTGGTGCCGCCGCGGGCGCCAGCCCCTTCGCTCCGCCGGCCAGCTACGGAACCACGCCTTCGCCGGCAACCGAAGCCTCCGCCGTCGTGCATACAGCTGACGCCAAACCCGGGGATGGTAGCGGCCACGCAAGTAGTGGACCCGCGACCGGTGGAACTGCTGCTACTGGCCCCGTAACTGGCGGCCGCGCCGTCGCTGAACCCGCCGGGGCTGCAACGTTCGGCTCAGCGGATGCGCCTACGCCGTCCGGAGCCGGCGCTTCTCCCGTTACGTCATCGCCTGAGAAGGCAGAGCCTGCTGGAGCATCGGGCCCTAAGGATGCGCAGGGTTCGGCCGCAGGCGCACCCGCCGAGCCCTCCACCACGCAGCAGGCGGCTCAGCCTGCTACAACCGAGCACGCCGCTCAGCAGGCGTCCCAACCAGCGGCCCAACAGCCGTGGGCTGCCACCATGGCCACGCCCATCGTCTCCGGTGACACTCGCAGGGTAAGCGACTCGATTGGCGCTACCGTGGACCCGGCCAGCCGTCCCGAAGAATCCGATTCGCCTCAGTATGAGGCTTTCTGGTTCGCCGTCGGCCAGCCGCGGACCGCGTACGACGAACATACGGGCACCCCGGCCTTCACCATCGAGCCCGGTGGATGGGTTCTGGCGCTGGAGGACCGAGGCCATGAGTTCCTGGTCCAGGACACCGACGGCAAGGTTGGGGTTCTCCGGGAGCTCAGCAACATCGAACGCGGCTAAGCAGGGATACCGTGGCCATCGCTGAAGCTGGTTCGCTGCTCGCGCTCAAACGCCGGGCACGCAAGATCAACAGGGTTCTTGCGGAGAAGTATCCCTACGCGCATGCGGAGTTGGATTTCAAGAACCCGTTTGAGCTGGTGGTGGCCACGGTCCTCTCGGCCCAAACCACTGATGTGCTGGTCAACCAGGTCACCAAGATCCTGTTTGCCCGCTACCCGGATGCCCGCGCCATGGCTGAGGCCGATCCCGTTGAGCTGGAGACAATACTTCAGCCCACGGGCTTTTTCCGGGCCAAAGCGCGGAACGTTTTGGCGCTTAGCACGCGGCTGGTGGACGAGTACGACGGCGTGGTCCCGGGACATCTGGAAGATCTGGTGACGCTCCCGGGCGTCGGGCGGAAAACCGCGAACGTCGTTTTGGGTAATGCCTTCGGGGTGCCCGGAATCACGGTGGACACTCACTTCGGCAGGCTGGCCCGCCGCTTTGGATGGACGGCCTCGGATGATCCTGTGAAGATCGAGTTCGACGTCGCAGAATTGTTTGAACCGCGGGACTGGACCATGCTCTCGCATCGAGTGGTGTTCCACGGACGCAGGGTCTGTCATTCCAGGAAGCCGGCCTGCGGTGCTTGTCCGGTAGCGAGCCTCTGCCCGAGCTACGGCGAGGGCGAAACGGATCCCGTCAAGGCCGCCAAGCTGCTGAAGTATGAACTCGCGCCGGGCAACGAAGCTTTGCTGGAAAAACTCCTGGCCGAGACGCACAGGGCAGCGGAAATACGCATGGAATCGCAAAGGAGGCCCGGGTGACCGCGCTTGAGGAACTGTCAGCGCTGGTCGCCCGCTTCGAAGACGGCCAGCAACAGCACTCGGCCCTCTGGGAGAAGCTTCCCGTCACCCCCGAAACTAACCGGGCCGCGGCAGTCCTGATGCTCTTTGGTGTGCTGGACAACGTCCCTGCCGAGTCGGGTCGGCCTATCGCGCCGGCCGATCTTGACGTCCTTTTGCTGGAACGTGCACACACCCTCGATGACCATCCGGGCCAGGTGGCATTCCCGGGTGGCAGCGTGGACCCGGAGGATGAATCCGTGATCGGCGCGGCGCTCCGCGAAGCTGTGGAAGAAACCGGCTTGGACGCTAGCGGTGTCCGGGTTCTCGGAGTCATCCCGGAACTTGGACTCATCCGGAGCAACTTCAGGGTGACACCGGTGCTGGCGTGGTGGGATGCACCGTCGCCTGTTCGGGTGGTGGACTATGCCGAGTCAGCGCAGGTCTTCAGGGTGCCCGTACGCGACCTTCTGGACCCGGTCAACCGGGTCACTGCCACTATCTCGCGGTTCGGCCGCACGTACACCAGCCCGGGCTTCACCGTAAATGGCGTGCTGGTGTGGGGCTTCACGGGGATGGTCCTCAGCGGTCTCTTCGATGAACTCGGCTGGACCGTTCCCTGGGACAAGGAAAAGCTGCGGGAAATCGACCTTTAGGCAGCTTGTTTAGGCAGCCTTGCGGGCCGTGGTTGACCGGTCCACGATCAGACCGGTTGCGGCGTTTTCCCGTACGGCGTTGATGCCCGCCACGACGCCCTCGAGGTGCTTGAACGTGGGTGACTCAGCCACCACGGTTCCGTCGGCCGCAGTGAGGCGGAACCTGTAACCGTCGGCGTTGTCCTTAAGAATTTCAAACCTGCCAGCCATCGAATGCTTCCCCCTTGTGATGCTGTCTGATCCTGCTCTGAACAGTAAAACTATCCACATAGTGAAAACTATCCAGAACCAAGGAAGAACTAAAGTTACTTGGCAGTACCGGTCACTGATGGGTCATCCCGGCTCATATGGCGAGATATGACTGGATAGTGCCCCGGCTTCCGGCTAGGGTCCGCTACTTTGCCGTGTCATACGAATCGACCACTGCCAGGCTCACTGGAAATTCCACAGGGATCCGCCCGAACATGAGTTCCTTCGCCGACGCTGCTGCGTCTTCGATGGCGCGGATACAAGCGTCCACGGCATTCTCTGGAGCATGAATCATTACTTCATCGTGGAGGAAGAAAACCAGTTCCCCGCTGGGTGAGCCCTCGGCACGTAAGGTCCGCAGCCGACGTCGTAATTCCGCCAACCAGCAGGCCGCCCACTCAGCAGCCGAGCCTTGCACCACGAAGTTGCGGGTGAACCGGCCCCGGGATCGGGCCAGATTGTCGGCGCGCCGCTGTTCCTCGGCAGTGGTGGATTGCTGACTCCGCAGCCAGCCGGCCGACGGTGGCGGGCTGCTCCTGCCCAGCCGCGTGGTGACGGTTCGGCCTGCCTCGCCTTCACGCGCTGCTTGCTCCACGAAGCCGACGGCGCGTGGATAGGTACGCGTCAGCTGCGGCATGAGCCTGCCGGACTCGCCCGTGGTGGCGCCGTAAATGGCTCCCAGCAGCGCAATCTTCGCCTTGGCCCGATCGCCCCCAAAGCCTTGGGCTGCGATGCCTGCGTAGAGGTCCTTGTCCCGCGCTGCCTCCGCCATTTTGGTGTCCTGGGCCAGCGCCACGAGGACGCGCGGCTCCAGTTGTGAGGCGTCGGCGACGATGAGCTTGTAACCCGGATCCGCATGGACCGCTGCCCGGATATTGCGCGGGATCTGGAGCGCGCCGCCACCGCGTGAAGCCCAACGACCTGACACGACTCCACCCACTACATACTCAGGATGGAAGCGCCCGTCACGCACCCACGCGTCCAGCCACGACCAGCCGTTGGCGGTGTGAAGCCGGGAGAGCTTCTTGTAGGCGAGGAGGGGCTGGATGGCTGGATGCTTGGACTCCTGAAGCTCCCACTGGCGGGTGCTTTTTACTTCGATCCCGTTCCGGTGCAGGGCGCGCATCAGGTCCTGGGGTGAGTCCGGATTAAGGTTGGGGGAGTTGAGAATACTTCTGAGCTCGGCGCAAAGAGCCTCCAGAGCCGGGGGTCGGTGCCCCAACGGCGGCCGGGGACCCAAAACATCGGCAAGGATCTGCTGATGCAGTTCTTCGCGCCAAGGGACGCCGGAATGTTGCATCTCTACCGCGATGATCGCGCAAGCCGATTCAGCGGCGAGCAGCAGTTGGAGGCGCTGTTTCTGCTGGTGCTCCTCGGGGACCTGCGAGATCGCGTGCTGCTGCGCCGCGAACTCCTCTTTGAGTTCAGCCAGCCCGGCCTTAGGGCTGGTGGGGGACAGATCCTCGAAGAGCGCACCTTGATCTGCGGCTGGTGGTGGAGGCTGAAGGGCGCGCGGTGGTGTTGAGTCGTCGTCCTGCGTGAGCTTTACCGCATGCCTGGCATAGTCCGTGTGGGCCGTGAATTCCGAGTGGGCCAGAATGGCTCCGCAGAGCGCGAGATCGTGGCAACGCTCCAGCTCTATGCCATGGGCCAGCAGCTCTGGATACCAGTCCTGGGCGCGATGCCACACCCAGCGGGGCCGCTGAGCTTCCAGTTCACGCACGACGCCGGGCAACTCACCGCGGGTGACGACGCGCATGTCAGCAGTCGCCTTACCGGTAGGGGAGATCCTTTGTATGGCTGCGCCTTCCTGGTGGGCGGCGAGCAGCAAATACATGGTGTCCATTCTGCCTTGTGCGGGGGTGTGCTTGGTGCTGATGTGTGCGTTGTTGGGAGCGACTGTTCCTCCACAGCTCCGGCTACGCCATGTTGTGCACATACGGGCGTTCGAACCTTATGTTGATCCGCCGATTCAACCAGTGTGGACGCCATGAGCAAGCGAGATCATCGGCACAGGCAACCGGGGCACCCCCAACAGACCACTGACAGTTACGGGCAAGCCAGCAAGCAAACAATGCAAGGGGACGCGGACGGATCCTGGGTGCCGCGGGAAGCCGTCGGGATCCTGCTCGTTTCAGGAGACCCCTACCTTCAGGAAGAGGCCAAACGGATAGTCGCTGCCGCAGGGGGCAGTCTCAGAATGGCCGTGGATGTGATGGAAGCCGTCCACGGCTGGGACAACGCCGACGTCGTGTTGGTAGGCAGCGATATCCGCGAGTTACCGCCCAGACGAAGGGCTCCCACTGTGTTGCTCGGCAAAGCCTCTGAAGGTGACGAGTTGTGGCGGTTAGCCGCCTCGCTCGGAGCCGAGCGGGTCGCCGTCCTTCCCGAGGCCGCCGCTTGGCTTGCTGAACACCTGAGCATGGCCGGCTCCCCGGACCCTGGGGGCACGGTCATGGGAATCATCGGTGGCAGTGGTGGGGCGGGAGCCACCACCACTGCCATCTGGCTTGCCCAAGCTGCGGCCGGGCATGGCATCGGCACCGTGCTTATTGATGGTGACCGCTGGGGTGGTGGCCTTGAACTGGCAGTGACGGCTGACGAAATTCCCGGCCTCCGATGGCCGGACTTCACCGGAACCCGGGGCAGTATTGATCCTTCGCAATTCCGGGATTCACTGCCTGTTGCAGGAGGCTTCGCCTATCTGTCCTGGCCCGGGACCCGGGAACCGGTCGATGTCCCGGCAGCGGGAGCCGTGGCTGCTGTTGTTGATGCCGCACGCCGGAGCTTCGAACTCATCCTTGTGGACATCGGACGTAGCGGGGAGGGCCTGGGCACGCTGGCGTGGGATTGCGACAGGATCATGGTGTTGACCAGGGCCCACCTCAAATCTGCAGTGGCCGCTGCTCGCGTCCTCAATGAACTTCCACCCATCGATGCCGGCTTGCTGGTCCGCGGAAGCAGCACCACGTCCGTGGATGCTCCACTGATTGCCGAGTCCCTGGGATTGCCGTTGCTGGGTGTCGTGCCGGAGATCCGTGGTGTTGCTCCCGGCACTGAGCTGGGGCGATTGCTGGAACTCGGACGCCGGAAACCAGTCAGCCGCTTCGCCGGCTCCGTGTTGGAACTGAACGGCGCCATCCAGTGAGCCTCTTTCCCGAGGGAAACCGCCGCCGGGAGGGCCGCAGGCTGGACTCGGTTCTTCTTGAAACGGTGCGGGAATCAGTGCTCGCAGGGAGCGGCCCCGTAACACCCTCCACTGTCGCGGCAGCAGTCCAGGCAAGCGGCAGATTACTGGGAACAGCCGGAGCATTGGAGGCGGCTGAATCCATCAACGCGGAACTCAACGGATTAGGGCCTCTCCAGCCACTCGCGCAGGATCCTGCCGTCACGGACATCTTCGTCAACGGCCCCGATTCCGTCTGGTTGGACCGCGGAAACGGCCTGGAACGTTCACCTGTCATCTTCGACACCGAGCAACAGATCAAATCGCTGGCCACACGCTTGGTTTCAGCCGGGGGAAGGCGATTGGACGATGGCTCCCCTTGCGTGGACGTCCGGCTCAAAGGCGGGTATCGGGTGCACGCAGTCCTGGCACCGATATCAACGGTGGGGACCCTGCTGTCCATTCGCATCCGCAGGGATGAAGTATTTACCCTCGCCGAGCTCAGGGAACGCGGCATGTTTTCTGAGCACGTCGAGTCGGTTCTCCGGGCCGTCATGGCGCGCAAATTGAGTTTCCTCATCAGCGGTGCCACAGGCTCAGGCAAGACAACCCTGCTCTCCACCATGCTCGGGTTGAGTCATCCGGCGGAGCGTTTGGTCCTGATAGAGGACGCCGCAGAGCTCAACCCCGTCCACCCGCATGTTGTCACGTTGGAATCGCGCCACGGAAACCTTGAGGGCGGAGGGGCACTGGATCTCGGTGAACTGGTTCGCCAAGCACTGCGCATGCGTCCGGACAGATTGATCGTAGGAGAATGCCGTGGGGCCGAGGTCCGCGAATTGCTGACCGCACTCAATACCGGCCATACCGGCGGCGGTGGCACCATTCACGCCAACACTGCCGAGGCCGTGCCAGCTCGCTTGGTGGCACTCGGTGCCTTGGCGGGGTTGAGCGCCGAAGCCGTGAGGTTGCAGGTCTCCAGCGCCCTTGACGTGGTGATCCACGTGGACCGAACACCGTCCGGACGGAAGGTGGCGTCCATCGGGGTAGTGACAGATACCGGGGAGGGGCAAAAAGTGGTGCCGGCCCTCAGCTGGAACCCCGCAGGAATGACACCCGGGCCGGCGTGGCTTGAACTCGCCGCCCGGCTCTTGCTGGCTCCCTCGGAGGTGGACGGTTTGCCGGCACAAGAAACCGATCTGCCACGACGAGAAGACCCGCCACAACAAGAAGTTCTGCCACGACGAGCCGATCTGCCACGACGCAGGGCCCGAATGACGACCAACCCGAGGTCAGCGGGGTCACGTCCCTTGGGGACGCATCGTCTTGGTGACAGCCCATGATCGGCGCCCTCGTCCTCGTTACGGCGCTCGCGGTTTGGCTGCAAGTCAGGAGCCATCGGGCTGGTATCCGGCGTCTCCGGAGGAGGCTGGGGGAACCGGCGGGCCGGACCCGGCACTCCAATGCACGTCCAAGAACGCGGCTCGTACGTCCAGGGCGGCGGAAGCGTCCCGAGCCGTTGTCGCTGGGGGTGTTGGTGCAACAGCTCGCAGCCCTCTTACGCGGCGGACGAGGAGCCTTCCGGCTGTGGGAGGAGCTATGGATTGTTCACGGTTCACGGCACATCGAGGACGGTGGCACGGGTTCTGCAACAGAAAAGGGGATCTCTGTGCTGTCCAACGAGGCGCTGCAAGTTCTCGCAGCAGCCCGGGCAGCTTCCACAGTGGGAAACTCCGCAGCCGAAGCCATCCGAAGTACTGCCGCAAAGGCGTATCCGCGCCGCGGAAGTTCAGAGCGCCGCGTATGGATGGAACTGGCAGCCTGCCTGGACATCGCGGAGACCAGTGGCTGTCCGCTGGCTGATCTCCTCACCCGCTTTGCGGCCCAATTGGAGGCAGAAGAAGACTCCGAGGCAGCCCGTCAAACGGCGCTCGCAGGGCCAAAAGCTACTGTTCGGCTGTTGTCGTGGCTGCCGGTGTTCGGGCTTGGGCTGGGAATGGCGTTGGGTGTTGACCCGTTGGGGATCTTGTTGAACAACTTCCTGGGTGTCGCCACGTTCGCGGTTGGACTCCTCCTCACGGCAGCTGGCCGTGTCTGGTCCTCCCGACTGGTGACGTCTGCTACGGGGAGCTAATGATGTATGACGCCCCGGTTTTGGCGATGATCGCGGTCATTGCGCTGGCCTCATTCCTGAGCTTCGCGGCACCCACACGCATGAGGACACAGTTGCTTCCGCGGGGAAGGGAAATCGAAGCAGCGAAGGAGTCTTCGGCATCAACCCACGCTGACACGGGATCAGACGGGCTTCGCGATACGGCCATGATGCTGGAGTTGGTGGCTTCGATGCTTGATGCCGGAGCCGGAATCGGGCGGGCACTGGAACTCATCGGACAGTGTGCCTCGCCTCCCATCAGGCGTTCCCTCCGGCCCGTTGTTGCCGCGCTGGCCATCGGTGCCGACTGGGAGACTGCCTGGCGGACGCCTACCAAGCACGCCCCTGAAGTAGTGCGCCTCAAGGATGCGTTGGCTTTCGCTGCCCTGACCGGTGCGCCGTCTGCTTCCATCCTCTATGCACAGGCGGCGAGGGAACGGCGAGAGCAGTTCCGGGCCGCGGAGAAGCGGGCAGCTGCCTTGGGCGTGAAGCTTGTAGTTCCTCTGGGTCTCTGCTCCCTGCCTGCCTTTATCTGCCTTGGCATTGTCCCGGTCCTGATCGCCATGCTCCCTTCAGGTTGAACGTGGAGAAGGCCCTCGGAGCCACAACCTTTCCTCCACACCCAGCCGGACCGGACGGGTTATCCACTTGCGGAGATCGCCTACTTTCGGGCTTCTCCGGACCACGGAAGAGTCGGTTCTGCCGGCACAGAGCCGGCGCTTCTTGAAAGGAAACCTACCGTGAAAACACTGTCCACTACGCTTCCTGGCCTTCTGAGTGATATGCCCAGGGACCGGCCGGATCCCGTTGAAGTCCCTGAGGCTCCCTCCACGGAACCAGTGACAACCCAACATGACGAACTCTCGGAGTACGAACTCGAACATAACGAATTTGAGCGATTCGAACTCGAAGACGAACTCTTGCAGTTAGGACTCGACTTTGAGGAACTTCCGGAGTCCGATGACGGGCCACTTGAGGACGATGGCTTCTGGACAAGGGCATACACACGGACAAAGCTGATGGGCTCGGAAGTGGGCATGGCCACCGCCGAGTACGCCATAGCCACGCTTGCTGCAGTGGGTCTCGCGGGGCTGCTTGTAGTCATTCTTCGGAGCGAAGAGGTCCGAGGCTTCCTGCTTAACCTGATCCGTACGGCGTTGTCCCTGCCATGACCGGTCTGCTGCCTGCCCGCGGGAGAGCGTCCAGGAACGCAAAGGAAGGCGGCGCCGTCACGGCGGAGTTCGCCGTCGCAATGCCGGCCGTCGTGTTGCTCCTGGCATTCCTGCTGGCAGGCGGCGCCGCGGGTATTACCCAACTTCGGCTGGAGGAGGCGGCGAGGGCAGGAGCGCGCGCCTCTGCGCGGGGTGAGACCTCCGGCTCCGTGGATGGGATCGTCAAGCGACTTGCCGGAGAGGGCGTCGCATCGTCAATGATCGACGACGGTGAGTGGGTCACGGTGACTGCTTCCTCGCCAGTAGGCGGGGCTCTGGGCCCGCTTATCCCCTGGACGCTGAAGGCCTCGGCAACAGCACGGGCAGAAGCAGGCACCCCGTGAAGACGCCTTCGCCAGACACGCAGCATGAACGCGGCGCTGGAACCGTTCTCGGCCTGGCCTTGGGTGGGGTGGTCATGGCGCTGCTGCTGGGACTGCTATTACTGGCGCAGGCCGGAGTGACGGCATCCCGGGCTGCGTCTGCGGCTGATCTTGCAGCGCTCGCCGCCGCAGATGCTGCCCGAGGGCTCACGTCCGGGGAGCCTTGTGCAGTGGCGGCTGACGTGGCCAGCAAACACAACGCAAAGATCACGTTCTGCACTGTTGCCGGCGGGGACGTTGTGGAGGTCGGCACGGAGCTGGCCCATCCGTTCCAGTGGGGCGTCGCCGCTGGGCGTGCAAGGGCCGGACCTCCTCCCTAGCAAGGCCAAGCCGCACTTACCGGCGAGCGGGGCTGTTGCGTGGACTCGCGTTAGCTGGCGTCCTTCAACAAGACGCCCAGGAGGGTGATGGCGGCTGCCTTGTCCAACGGGTTGTTCTTGTTGCCGCATTTAGGGGACTGAACACAGGACGGGCAGCCGGCGTCACACTCACAGGCCTTAATGGCTTCCCGGGTGGCCGTCAGCCAAATCTTGGCCTTCTCAAAGCCCCGTTCAGCAAACCCCGCGCCACCGGGGTGGCCGTCGTAAACGAAGATCGTTGGCACTCCGGTGTCGGCATGCAGGGCGGTGGAGACGCCACCAATATCCCAGCGGTCACTGGAAGCCACCAAAGGGAGGAGCCCGATCGCAGCATGTTCAGCCGCGTGCAGGGCCCCGGGGAACTCCGCTTCCACCAGTCCGGCTCCGTGCAGCGAGCGGTTGTCCACCACGAACCAGACGGCCTTGGTAAAGAGGTCCCTGGCTCCCAAATCCAGGGGTTCTTCACCGAGGATCTCGTTGGAAATCAAGGCCTTGCGTTGGAAGGAGACCACTTGGGTAGTTACTTTGACGTCGCCAAAGTGCACGGTGATGTCACCCCACTGGACCGAGCGCGAAGTCTCAAGGACTTCGATCTGGGTTACATCCCTGGCCGTGGTGTAAAAGTCCGGGTTGACCCGGCGCACCATGACGCAGTGATCGGTTTCGTTGAGGTCCTCCACCAGGTAGCTCTCACCTTGGTGAACATAGATTGCACCCGTGTGGGCTTGATAGTGCGTTTGTGGCGAATCCATGGTCCCCAGGAGCGAGCCTGTTTCGGCGTCCACGATGCTCACGGGCCCACCTCCGTCGGCCCGGAGGTTCACCATGCCGGCAGCGCTCTCCGGGTGCGTCCAGAACCATCCCGCGGGACGCTTACGCAAGTATCCCTGGATGACCAAACGGTCCAGGAGCCCTTCGGCGGTGGGGCCGAAGAGATCGAGCTCCGCCGGACCGATCGGCAACTCGGCTGCCGCCGCGCACAGGTGTGGGCCAAGGACATACGGGTTGCCGGGATCGAAGACGGTTGCTTCCACGGAAACGTCAAAGATCGCTTCCGGGTGGTTCACCAGGTACGTGTCCAGGGGATCGTCGCTTGCCACGAAGGCAGCAATGGCGTCCTGTCCTGCCCGTCCTGCGCGGCCGATCTGCTGAAAGAGGGAGGCCCTGGTGCCAGGCCATCCTGCTACGAGCACGGCATCAAGACCCGAGATATCGATGCCTAGTTCCAGGGCGGATGTGCTGGAGACCCCCAGCAGCTGGCCGGATCTCAACGCCTGTTCCAGGGCCCGCCGCTCCTCGGGCAGATACCCGGAACGGTACGCAGCCACGCGCCCGGGAAGACTGGGATCCACCTCATCCAACAGTCTCTTGGTGATGGACGCAATGGACTCGGCACCGCGCCGCGACTTGATGAACGCGATGGTCCTGACGCGCGAAGATACGAGGTTCGCAAGGATATCCGCAGTCTCAGCTACGGCCGTTCGCCGCTGCTTGGCACCGTTCTCACCTTTGACGTCAGTGAGTGCGGGTTCCCAGAAAGCCACCGTGGTGGAACCGTGCGGCGAGCAGTCTTCGGAAACTTCCCGGACGGGAGCACCGATGAGCCGCCCAAAGGAAACCCCGGGGTCCGAGGCTGTGGCGGAAGCGGCAATGAACACCGGTTCGGGGAAGGAGGTTCCAGCGCCGTAGTACGCGCAGATTCGGCGGAGGCGCCGCATCAGATTGGCCACGTGCGAGCCGAACACACCACGGTAACTGTGTGCCTCGTCCACAATGACGTAGCGCAGCCGCCGGAAGAACCGGGCCCACCACGTGTGGTTGGGAAGGATACCGAAGTGCAGCATGTCCGGGTTGGCCAGGATGAAATTGGCGTGGTCGCGGATCCAGCGCCGGGACGAGACATCAGTGTCGCCGTCATAGGTTTCTGCCCGGACCGTGGGCAGTTTCAGCGAGCGGATCGCTGCGAGCTGGTCGGCCGCCAGGGCCTTGGTGGGGGACAAGTACAGCGTGACAGCGCCATCATCGTGGATCTTGCCGGGATCTGACAGGACCCGCAGCTCGGAACGGTGTATCGCATCCAATGCGGGCAACTGGTAGGCGAGCGACTTTCCAGAGGCCGTTCCCGTGGCGATGACAACATGCTGTCCGGAATGTGCAAGGTCTGCCGCCTGGATCTGATGCCGGTACGGTTCGTGGATGCCCAAAGTACCGTAGGCTGCCACAACATCCGGGTGGACCCAGCCCGGCCAGGGCTCGTTGACTGCTTTCCGGGCGGGGATGGTGTGGACATGGCGCAGCTGCTCAGGGTCCGGTGTCCGGCCCAGCAGGGAGATCAATGAGTTCGGTGCAGCCACCGAATCATTCTGTCACTGTGCCGGCACACCGACGGCGGCACCCGGAGGCGCCGCCGTCGAGTATTGCTGTTAAACGGGAGTTTCTATGCTCCTGACAGGTCCGAACCTTCGGTCCCGCCGGACATCAGAAGGACGTGGCACACAACATCCCATCCCAGGTGGGAGTAAAGCTTTTGGCCGTCCAGCGATGCCAGGAGCAGGCCGTTCTCCACATCGTGCGCGAAGGCTTGGGCTGCCAGCGCCTTCATGATGAAGCTGCCCAGGCCGCGGCGTTGAAAATCAGGTTCGGTGACGATCTTGTCGAAGATGGCTGTGCCGTTGACCACGTACACGCGGCCACTCGCGGCCACCTGCTCACCGGAGTGGACAACCGCATAATGGACGCCGTTGGATTCGGAGGTAGCAAGCTCCAAATCGTCGTCCGGGAGCCACGGATCCTCTGCATCCTGGGTTTCCATGTCCACAATCATCATGGTCTGGGATGCGGAGGTCACGGTCAGCCCGCGCTGTTCAGCGAGGTACTTGTACCTCTGGACATCGTTGGTGAGGACCGTCAGGATCCGTGTGGGGGCCTCTGCCGTCTTATCGGCCAAGGCGGCGAACTCATCATCTGACGGATCGTGGGCGAAATACTCCCAGTCACCGGTTTTGTCGGCGCGAAGTGCGGCAGGGAAGCGTCCCTCTTGGCGTAATTCATAGCCGCGGCAGCCGGACCAACCGGCCACCCAGACTTCCAAGAGGTGCGCAATGTCTTCAACCAAGGCGTCTGGACTCATGTAGAGAGAGTATGCCAGCCCATCATGAAGCAACAGAGCCACGTCAGCCCGGCGATGGTTGCTTATGGAATTGTGACTTCCCGCCGGCAGTCCCGCAAACAAAGCTGCCCGAACGCAAGGATTTTACTGCACCAAGTACCCTTTAATAGTGGCTTTGAACCGAATTGTGCTCTTCTATGGCTTTACCCCGATCGCCGACCCCGACGCCGTGCGTCTGTGGCAGCGCGCCCTGTGCGAAAAGCTGGGCCTCACCGGCAGGATCCTCATATCAAAGGACGGCATCAACGCCACGGTGGGGGGCGAGCTGAACAACATGAAGCAGTACGTGAAGACCACTCGCGAATATAAGGGCTTTCACGACATCGACTTCAAATGGTCGGAGGGAAGCGCCGCAGATTTCCCGCGCCTCAGCGTCAAGGTCCGCGATGAGATTGTCTCCTTCGGAGCGCCCGGTGAGCTGAAAGTCGATGCGAACGGCGTAGTCGGCGGCGGAAAACACCTCCAACCCGAGGAACTTCATGCACTGGTGGATGCCAAAAAGACCAGCGGCGAGGACGTGGTGTTCTTCGATGGCCGCAACGCGTTCGAAGCCCAAATCGGTAAGTTCAAGGACGCAATCGTCCCGGACGTGGACACCACCCACGACTTCATTAAAGAACTCGATTCCGGCAAGTACGACGACCTCAAGGACAAGCCCGTCGTCACGTACTGCACCGGGGGAATCCGCTGCGAAGTGTTGTCCAGCCTGATGGTCAACAGGGGCTTCAAAGAGGTCTATCAGCTCGATGGCGGGATCGTCCGCTATGGCGAGACGTTCAAGGATAAAGGCCTGTGGGAAGGCTCGCTGTACGTCTTCGACAAGCGCATGCACGTCGAATTCAGCGAGGAAGCCAAAACCATCGGTGAATGCGTCCGCTGCGCTGCACCCACCAACAAGTTCGAGAACTGCTCAAACCTCAGCTGCCGTACTTTGACCCTGTACTGCGGGGACTGTGCCTCCAGTCCTGAAACGCTCCGCTGCCCCGGAGGCTGCGAAGCCGCCTGACAGCCGGGTCAGAGCCTACTCACCCGGTACGCGAAGTTGGCATCCGATCTGGACCCCACTGTGATGGACAGCATGGCGTCCTTTTCCAACTGGACCACGCTCACGCGCGCATTGGCGCACCCTAAGGTAAGGTCCACGAGCTTGGCCCCGCCCAACGCGACGCTGAACGTCACCCGTCGGGTGCCGCGGCAGGCCAGCGTCACCGCATACGTCCCGCCCGGCAACTGCACTGTCTGCTCAGACTTCGACTCGCCGGCGTTGAGGTAGCCGTTGCTTGAGTAGAAAGACTGCCCCTGGGACTCGGGCAATGCCAGTTTGGCCCACTCTTCGACCGCCTCCCCGGTGAGTGTTTCCTCCAGCGCCGGATCGGGTGGAAGAACTACATTGCCGGCAGTGGAAGTGGGGTTGGCCTCCGGCCTTCCGTCCTCGTCATAGGTATATTCGCATGCCGTCAGGCTGCCGCTTAGTGCAATGAGAATCACGACGGCGGCCCTCGCCGGCCGTCGCGGCATCACCGAGCGAGCTGCCTTGCTGCCCATGGACTGACTTTACGCCCGTAAAGCCGCTGCCCAAAGGCCTGCTACGTGTGGGTATGGGCTCGGGCCTAGGCGGTTGCCGGGACCACGTGGTAAGCGAAGATCAGGGGAGCATCGACGCTGCTCGTGGCGATGCTGAAAGCACCGGTACCGGGCACTTTGATCTTCACCACGTCAAGGCTGCCATTGCACGCTGCGGCCGCGTCCGCGATCTTGTTGCCGCCTGATGAAACCGCAAAATAGGCTTTGCCGCCACCATCGCAAGCCATGGTGAGCGTGTAGCTTCCGGCCGGAACGTTGGGGGCGTCCTTGACCAACGGGTCCCTGTTGAGGATTTTTCCGGAATCCTCCAACACCACGCCGCTCGCCGAGGGGAGGATCTTTTCCTTCCAGGCAGGAACGTCGGCATTCTCGATGTTGGCTGGCGCCTGGCAGCCGCAAACTCCAAGCAGGGCTGCAGCGGTGATGGCAACAAGGCCCGCGCGGCGCCCTGTGGAGGAGAAGTTGAGCATGCATCCAACGCTACCGGGTTCCCGCGCCGGTGTTTGTCCACATGGGGCAGGTTCAGCATCCAAGGCACTGCGCGCCGCCCCTACACTTGCAAGGTGACTGACACAGCTTCCTCCTTTACTTCCGGCAACACTGACGATGCTCCCCGCAGTGACCTTCCCGAACTGCTTTTGGCGCTCGCCGCAGATCTTCGTGCTCTCTCCTACACGGTGGACGGCGTAGCTGAACTTTTGGGCGCACCCGCTTCGGAGGCACTTGGCAGGGACCAACTCATTCCCGCACTCCTGGCCAGTGAGCGACTCATGAACTCCGAGGACCATGCGCAGCGGTCTTTGGCGGCGGTTGTTCGCCTTTGGCTGCTCGCCGTCCCACAGTCCGTGGCGGAGATCGATTCCGCATTCCCCGGTATCCGTTCGGAAGGGCTCGCGGAGTTGGGGCTGGTCAACGTCGATTCCGGCATGGTCAAGGCCAAGGTTGACCTTCGCCCCTATGGCTGGGACGCCAACACGGACGGCAGTGGCGGCGCGGAACTCTGGGTTGCCAGCGACCTCGCAGCCCACCAGCAGCCGGGAGTGTTGAGGCATGACCACGTCCTGGGAATCGGGCAGGCCTCCACGACGTTGGTCCAAACTACGTTCAGGAAGCACAGCAAGCGAGCGCTGGATGTAGGCACTGGTTGCGGTATCCAAACGTTCCACTTGCTCCATCACTGCGAGCACGTGACGGCCACGGACATCTCGGAGAGGGCGCTCGCCTTCACCCGCTTTAACCTTCTGTTGAACGCTGCGGAACTGGAGCTGGACCCCAAAAACCTGGAGGAGCGGGTGAGCTTGCGGCTTGGGTCGCTCCTGGAACCCGTAGCAGGAGAGCAGTTCGGCCTGGTGGTATCAAACCCGCCTTTCGTCATCACTCCGAGAACGGGCGGCGAATTGTCGTCGGACCAGTTCACCTACCGTGACGGGGGGCTTCCCGGGGACGAGATCGTGGCTTCCCTCGTACAGTCCCTCGCGGAGGTCCTGGAGCCCGGCGGCACGGCGCAAATGCTGGGCAACTGGGAGGTAACCTCTGGCTCGGACTGGAAGGACAGGCCCCAGGCCTGGCTCAAGGAATCAGGCTTGGACATCTGGTTCATACAGCGGGAGCAGGTTGGCCCTGAGCAGTACGCGGAGACCTGGCTTCAGGACGCTTCGCAGAACCGCGAGGACGGGCAATATCAGGAGGCATACGCAGCCTATTTGGATGATTTCGCTTCCAGGAACGTGGAAGGTATTGGCTTCGGCATGATCTGGCTGCGCCGTCCGGAGCAACCGCTCGGGGTGGTCATCAACCGCTTCGAGGAAATTACTTACCCGATCGAACAACCCATCGGACCGCATGTGGGTGCTGCTATACAGCGAGCGGATTGGGTGGCGGCTCATTCGGTTGAGATGGCGCACTTGGTAGTTGCCGAGGACGTCACGGAGGAAAGGCACCAGCGTCCAGGAGCTGCTCATCCGGGAGTCATCCTCCTGAGGCAAGGGGCGGGTCTTCGCCGGACGAATCTGCTCAGCACTGAACTCGCAGGTTTCGTCTCGGCCTGCGATGGCCAATTGTCGGTCCGGCAGATCGCCTCGGCCCTGGTATCACTCCTGGGCGGGGGTGAGGACTTCGATGAAGAGGCGTTCCGCGAAGGACTCTTCCGCGACGTCACCAACCTGCTGCTGGACGGTTTCCTTCTTCCGGACCCGGCGCAGGTCAGCGCGTGATCCCGGATGCGGCGCGCTCATCAACCGCCGGAGCTCCGGGAAATGACCCTGACTACACTGATGAAGTGACTGTGAACAACGAAACATCCCAAGCGTCTGGAGACGTTCCTCGGCGGAAACGTACCGAGAAGACGGTTGAGATCACCGACCCCAAGGCCATCCGTGCATTGGCGCACGCAGCCCGGCTTGAGGTCATCTCTGAGCTCTACGCCACACAGGTCAGCCACACAGCCACCGAACTCGCTGCCAGGACAGGCCTGACGCCCAGTGCAATGAGCTACCACCTCCGGGCCCTTCAGAAGTGGGGGATCGTGGCCCCTGCGGAAAATGCAGGAGATGCCAGGGAACGCCGCTGGAAGGCAGCTGGAACAGACTTCACCATCTCCGGTGGCAGCGTCGCCAGTCCGGAGATAGCAGTGGTGGACCTTGAGCTTGATGCCTTCCGACGCAGGGCTTCTGCGTTCGCCAAGGCCCGCGGGGAACGCCGGCAGCGCGGGGAAACCGGTGAAGAACCGGCAGCGGTTGTCCTGTCCAGCAACTTGTTGTACTTGACCAACCCGCAGCGCAGGGAACTTCTGGACAGAATCCGCGCGGTTCTGCGGGAGTACGAACTTGAGGATCCCACCCGGATTCCCGAAGGTGCCGAACGTGTGGCAACCTTGTGGTCAATGATCCCGGACGACCGCGTAGCACCCGGTCAGTAACAGCCCCGCCGGACCGTCGAATGTCCGTCCTGGTTTCCGAACCAAAACGCAGGATTCTGCAAACTATGGTGAACTAGGCCAATATGGGCACCAGCCCAATTACACATTTTTTCTGTAGGAGCACCGTGCCCAGCAAGGCAAAAACCGGCAAGAAACTCGTGATCGTGGAGTCTCCCGCCAAGAGCAAGACCATCGCCAAGTATCTTGGCGAGGGCTTCATCGTCGAGGCTTCCATCGGCCACATTCGGGATCTCCCGCAGCCGTCGGACCTCCCTGCCGAACTGAAGAAGACCTCGCTGGGCAAGTTCGCAGTTGACGTCGAAAACGACTTCAAGCCGTACTACGTTGTTTCCCCGGACAAGAAGAAAAAGGTCGCCGAGCTCAAGGCCCAGCTGAAAGACGCTGACGCGCTCTACCTCGCAACCGATGGGGACCGCGAGGGCGAAGCCATCGCGTGGCACCTCCTGGAGGTCCTGAAACCCAAGGTTCCGGTCTACCGCATGACCTTCGGTGAAATCACCAAGGAAGCCATCCACCGCGCCATGGACAACCTCCGGGACGTGGACACGGCTTTGGTGGACGCCCAGGAGACTCGTCGTATTCTTGACCGCCTTTACGGGTACGAGATCTCCCCGGTGCTGTGGCGCAAGGTGGCCCGCGGGTTGTCGGCCGGCCGTGTGCAGTCCGTGGTGACGCGCATGGTGGTGGACCGCGAACGCGAGCGCATGGCCTTCCGGGCAGCGTCGTACTGGGACCTCACGGGCCAATTCGGTTCGGACTCGGGTTCGTTCAAAGCAAAGCTTGCCGCCGTAGACGGCTCCAAGGTAGCCAGCGGCCGGGACTTCAATGACAACGGGCAGCTGACCTCCTCCAACGTGGTGCACCTCAACGAGGAACTTGCCACGTCCTTGGCTGCCGGCCTGGAGAACGCTGATTTCCGCGTCCGCTCCGTAGATACCAAGCCCTACACCCGCCGCCCTGCCGCGCCGTTCACCACATCCACGCTCCAGCAGGAAGCCGGCCGTAAGCTCCGCTTCTCATCCAAGAGCACCATGCAGGTTGCCCAGCGCCTGTATGAAAACGGCTACATCACCTATATGCGTACGGACTCATCTGCCTTGAGCGATGAGGCACTCACTGCAGCCCGCCGTCAGGCTTCTGAGCTGTATGGTCCCGAGTACGTTCCCCAGAGCCCCCGCGTTTACGCCAACAAGGCTGCCAACGCCCAGGAAGCTCACGAGGCCATCCGTCCCGCGGGTGACTCCTTCCGCACACCGGCGCAGGTTGCCAAGCAGCTGAGCGGTGACGAGTTCCGCCTGTATGAGCTCATCTGGAAGCGCACCGTGGCATCCCAGATGGCTGATGCCAAGGGTTCTACCGCCACGATCCGCCTCGGCGCAGTGGCAGCTGACGGACGCGACGCCGAATTCTCGGCTTCCGGTACGGTCATCACCTTCCCGGGCTTCCTTGCGGCCTATGAAGAAGGCAAGGACGAGAGCCGTGGCGACGACGAATCCGACGAAGCCCGTCGCCTGCCGAACGTTGCCAAGGATGATTCCCTCACGGCTTCGGACATCGTGGCTGTCGGCCACGAAACGTCGCCGCCTCCGCGCTACACGGAAGCTTCGCTGACTGCTGAGTTGGAAAAGCGTGGCATCGGCCGCCCGTCCACCTACGCGTCCACGATTTCCACCATCCAAGACCGTGGCTACGTCCGTAAGCAGGGCTCCGCTTTGGTTCCCAGCTGGATTGCGTTCTCCGTGATCCGCCTGCTGGAACAGCACTTCACGGATTACGTGGACTACGAGTTCACGGCAGACATGGAAGGCGACTTGGATAAGATCGCCAACGGCCAAGCCGTGGGCGCTGCCTGGCTCAAGCACTTCTACTACGGTGAAGACGCAGACCCCGGCCTCCTGAGTATCGTCAACAACCTTGGCGAAATCGATGCGCGCGAGATCAATTCCGTCCCCATCGCGGAGGGCATCACGCTGCGTGTGGGCAAATTCGGCCCGTACTTGGAAAGCTCCATACCCACTCTTGACGCGAAGACCGGCGAAGTAGTTGAGTCCGCGCGTGCCAACGTCCCCGAGGAACTCGCTCCGGACGAACTCACGGCCGACAAAGCCAAAGAGCTCATGGAGACCGCAGCCCCCGAGGAACGGGTTCTGGGAACCGACCCGCACACCGGCCACACCATTGTTGCCAAGAATGGCCGCTACGGCGCCTACGTCACTGAGATCATCCCTGAGATGACTGAGGAACAACTGGCCAATCAACCGGTGGAGTATTACAAGAACGGCAAGCCCAAGCCTCCCAAGAAGCCGGTGAAGGCCAAGCCGCGTACCGGTTCACTGTTCAAGTCCATGACCGTGGATACGGTCACCTTGGATGAAGCACTTGCGCTCATGAGCCTGCCCCGGGTCCTCGGAGAAGACGCGGACGGCAACCCCATCACGGTGCAGAACGGCCGATTCGGTCCGTACCTGAAGAAGGGCACGGACTCCCGCTCCATCGGTTCGGAAGAGGAAATCTTCACGATCACCCTGGAGCAGGCTTTGGAGATCTACTCGCAGCCCAAGCAGCGGGGCGCCCGCGCCTCCGTGCCGCCGCTGGCTGAGTTCGGTCCGGACCCCGTGTCTGAGAAGAACATTGTGGTGAAGGAAGGCCGCTTCGGCCCATACATCACCGATGGCGTCACCAACATCACCGTCCCGCGCTCAACGTCACTTGAGGAGCTGACCCGGGAACAGGCCGTCGAGCTTTTGGCAGAAAAGCGTGCCAAGGGGCCGGTCAAGCGGACCACTACCCGCAAGGCACCGGCCAAGAGGGCAACAGCCAAAAAATAGCCAGGATGACGGCCGGGGCAGCACTTGCGAATTGCGTCCTGGCCGGCATCGTGGTCGAGTAGAACCATGACTGAACAGACGGTTTCACCGGACAACGAACCCTTGAACGACCTCGAGGCCAAGCTCGCCTCGGCCGAACAGCCGGACGCGAACCCGGTGGACGTTATCCTCGCTTTCCTGAACAACGAGGTCTACCTTGTCAGCTCGGAAGCCGTGGATGGTCCCGACTCCTCAGTAGAGCCGTTGGTGCTCTCCAATGCCGACGGCCAGCCCGTTCTTGCCGTCTTCAGCCACCCGAGCCGCGTCGATGAGCGCTTCCTCGAAGCAGCCCCGCACGTTCTGGGCACCATGGGGTCCGCGATCCTCGGCAACATCGGTGATGAGCTGGGCATGGTCATCAACCCCGGAAGCGAATTTGGCTTCGAAATCGACCCCGAGGGCATTGCGAACATTCGTCGCGACTTCAAGCGCGCCGACGAAGCCGGGGAGCCCGCCGAATAGGGCCCGCCCAAGCTGTCGGCAACCAATCCGTCAGCGAAACGTCGCGGCCAGGTTGCTTCGCAGGCTTCGAATCGGTGAATAATGGCAGAATGCGTCTTGGCGTTCTCGACATCGGGTCCAACACCGTCCACCTGCTACTGGTGGACGCTCATCCTGGCGCGCGTCCGGTAGCTTTTGCTTCCCACAAGCGCCCGCTATCGCTGGTGCAGTACCTTGACGGCGACGGCAACGTCAACGACGCCGGCCAGCACGAGCTGATCGAGTTCGTGCTGGAAGCCTGGGAGTTCGCAGCCAGCCACAAGGCCGAAGACCTCCTGGCGTTCTGTACCTCGGCCATTCGTGAAGCAACCAACGGCCCGGAGGTTCTGGCCCGGGTTAAGCACGAAACCACGGTGACGCTCCAGGAACTTACGGGCAGCGAAGAAGCCTCCATGACGTTCTTTGCCGTACGCCGTTGGTACGGATGGGGCGCAGGCCCCATTCTTGACCTGGACATCGGGGGCGGCTCGTTTGAAATGGCGTACGGAACGGATGAACTTCCTGAGTACGCCACGTCAGTTCCCTTGGGTGCCAGCCGGTTGACGCGGGATTGGCTCCACGACGATCCGCCCAGCGCCAAGAGCGTAAAGGAACTGCGCCGGTACATCCGGTCCACGCTGAAGCCGGTGGTCCGGGACTTCCACGATCTGGGCCGGGCTAATCTGGTGGCCGGCACGTCCAAGACGTTCCGCTCCTTGGCGCGCATCGCCGGTGCAGCCCCCAGCGGTGCAGGACCGTACGTGAAGCGCGAGCTCCACGCAGCAGACCTTGGGCTGTGGGCACAGCGTATTTCGGCCATGACCGTGGAAGACCGGCTGTATCTTCCCGGTGTTTCCGATGCCCGGGCCCGCCAATTGCTGGCAGGTGTCCTGGTTGCTGAAGCCGCGCTTGAACTCTTCGAGTTCCCCAAGATGGAGATTTGTCCCTGGGCCCTCCGCGAGGGCCTGATCCTGCGCCGCCTGGACCAATTGGTCTTTGAGGAAGCCCTGGACCCGGCGCCGCACGTGGGGAAGCGCAAGAAGGACAAGTCCAAGAAAAAGGCAGCAAAGGCAGCCGCCAAGGCTCCTGAGAAAGATCATGAACCCCACCCGGGGTTCAAAGAATTCCCGGTCCCTGTAAACACACCGTCCCCTTCACCCATCCCGGCCCCTGTGGCAGGCGGGATGGCCTCCTGAGATGAGCAACGACGTCGAACCTGAAGTGAATGACCGCCAAATTCCCGTGGCGCTGTCCAGCGCGTCCGTATACCCCCTGAGCGTCCATGACGCTTTCGCTGTGGCGCAGGACCTGGGTTACGAGGGCGTTGAGGTGATGGTCACCAACAACGCGGTGAGCCAGAACCCCGATGCCCTGATCCAGCTGAGCCACAGGTACCACCAGGAGATCGTCTCCATCCACGCGCCCACCTTGCTGTTGACCCAGCAGGTGTGGGGAACCGCGTGGAACAAGATCGAGAAGTCCTGCCAAATGGCCGCGGATGTCGGATGTGACACGGTGGTGGTTCACCCGCCATTCCGCTGGCAGTCCAACTACGCCGAGAATTTCGTAGAAGGCGTCCGGGAGATCGCCGCGAGGTATCGGGTGCGGATCGCCGTGGAGAACATGTACCCGTGGCGGGTCCGTGGGCGTGAGGCAGTGGCCTACCTGCCGCACTGGGACCCGTTGGGCCAGGATTACGACGACGTCACCTGGGACTTCTCGCACGCCGCCACGGCCGGGGCCAACAGTCTGGAAGCCATCAAAGCGCTCGGGAGCAAACTCCGGCATGTTCACCTCACCGATGGTTCGGGTTCGGGCAAGGACGAGCACCTGGTGCCGGGCACCGGAACCCAACAGTGTGCCGATGCCCTGCAGCACTTGGCCGCCACCGGTTTTGACGGCGTAGTAGTGGCCGAGATTTCAACCCGCAAGGCCAAAGTTGCGGGGGAGCGGGAGGAGATGCTGGCTGAAACCCTGCGTTTTGCCCGGCAGCACCTCAGCGTCCCGTCGCTGCGCTCTGTGGACAACTAGCCAGCGTAGAGAACCACCTAACTTCCAACCTCGAAAGTCCTGCGCTTGTTCGTTCGGCCCGCCCTACAAAGGTGGGCTGGGCCAACAAGCGCGGGACCAGGGCGGTACGCCGCGTTTAAAAGCGAAAGCACCGGCGGCCGAATCGGGAAATGGGGAAAACCCGCCCGGCCACCGGTGCTGCTGGCGGACATCCCCATGCCCGCCTTCATCACTCGCACCCTCAATGAGGTAACTACTAAGTTACGGACCAAGAATGAGTGCTGCCTGCATTAACCTTGGGAGCAAGCTGTGAATCCGGAATCCGTTAGACCCGTCCACGGCCAACTGCAATGATGGAGCCATGAGCAACCGAATCGCATTCCTTGGCTGTGGGTCCATGAACGAGGCAATCTTGGGAGGCCTTGTTGCCGCCGGGACGAACCCTTCGGACATCGTCGCTACCGTCCGCCGTGCAGAACGGGCTGATGAATTGGCCCAGCGCCATGGAGTCATGGCCATTGCAGGCGAGGAAGAGCCGGACAACAACAAGTTGGCCACAAAGGGCTCCAGCATGGTCATCCTGGGCGTCAAGCCGGTAGGCATTCTGGACCTGGCCCGGGAGATCAGCCCCGCACTGGCGAAGGACACTATTGTTGTCAGCGTCGCGGCGGCAGTCTCTATCGCCCAGCTCGAAGCGGCGCTGCCGGACGGGCAGCCGGTGATCCGCACCATGCCCAACACACCTGCACGGCTGGGCCGCGGCGTCATCTCAGTCTCCCCGGGTACCCATTGCACGCCTGAACAGCTCGAAAAGGCCAAGAAAGCATTGGCCGGAGCCGGCACTGTGGTGGAGATTCCTGAAGACCAGGTTGATGCGCTCTCCGCTATCAGCGGTTCCGGCCCGGCCTACGCGTTCTACCTGGCCGAGGCCATGGCTGCGGCCGGCGTCGAGCTTGGCCTGGACCAGGAGCTGTCCGTGATGCTTGCCCGTGAAACTGTTGCGGGCGCCGGTTTCATGCTGGCCGAACCGGGTGCGGACCCCTCCGCCCTGCGCATTGCCGTCACCAGCCCCAACGGCACCACCGAGCGGGCCATCATGGCCTTCGACGACGGCGGCATCCCCAAGATCATTGCGGACGGCGCGCGCGCGGCAGCAGCCCGTGCGGCAGAAATCACCAAACAGCTCGGCTGACCGGAGCTACGGCCGAGCCGCGAAGCGCTCCAACAAGTCCACGTGTCCGGACACGATCAACATGTCGTGGCCGGACACTTTGGTTTCCGGCCTGGCGTAGGTGAAGTCCTCGCCCGGGGTCTTCACACCTACGATTGTCACGCCATACTTTGAGCGGACCTTCGATTCCTCCAAGGTGAAGCCCACCGTTTCCTTGGGCGGGTACATCTTGACGATCGCGTAGTCGTCGTCAAACTCGATGAAGTCCAGCATTCGCCCGGACACCAGGTGGGCTGCGCGGACACCGGCGTCGGCTTCCGGGTAGATCACGTGGTTGGCGCCGATCCGGGTGAGGATCTTGCCGTGCGAGGGCGTGATGGCCTTGACCCAGAGGTGTTGGATACCCAGGTCCACCAGGTTCACGGTGATGAGTACCGAGGATTCAATGGACGTACCAACACCCACCACCGCTGAGCTGAATTCCTGGGCACCTAGCTGGCGCAGCGCATCAATATTGGTGGCATCGGCTTCCACCACATGCGTGAGCACAGGCGCCCATTTCTGGACGAGGGTGCGGTCGCGCTCAATGGCCAGGACTTCACGGCCCTGCTTGACCAGTTGCTCAGCGGTGGCGGATCCGAACCGGCCGAGGCCAATGACCAGCACTGGTGAGTTGTGGGCGGGGCGGTTTGCTGCCCCTGTGCTACTAGCCAATGATTGGCCTCTCTTCCGGGTAGTGGTAAAGCTGGCTGCGTTGGCGCAGTGCCAACCCGGCCGCCAGGGTTACGGTGCCCACGCGGCCGGCGAACATCAGCGCGGTCAGGACATAAACGCCCGACGGCGGCAGCTCGGCACTGAGGTTGGTGCTCAGTCCCACGGTGGCGAAGGCGGAAATCGATTCGAAGAGCACCCGGTCCAGTGAGGCGCCGCTGATGGAGAGCAGCAGGAATGCCGCCACTGACACCAAGGTGGCTCCGGCCACGATCACGGAGATGGCCACGCGCATGGTGCCTTGGGGAATGGTGCGTCCGTAGACCTTCACGTCGGCGTCGCCGCGTGCTTCGGCCATGATGGCCAGGAACATGACCGCGATGGTTGTTACTTTGATGCCGCCGGCCGTGGACGCGGAGCCGCCACCGGCAAACATGAGGGCATCGGTGAGGAGCATGGTGGTGGATTCCATGTGGTTTTGATCCACCAGGTTAAAGCCGCCGGAACGGGTCATGACGGAGGCGAACAAGGAATGGATAACTTTATCGCCCATGTCCATGTGGGCGATGGTCCGCACGTTGTCCCACTCCATCAACGCCCACAGGACCGTGCCTGCCGCGAGCAGGATGAAGGAGACCTGGATGGTGAGCTTGGTGTGGAGGTTCCACTTTTTCCAGTTGAGCCCGTTTTGCTGCAGCACCATCACCACGGGGAAGCCCAGGCTGCCGAGGAAGACGCCCAACATGAGCGGAATGAGGATCCAGAGATCGGTCTCGTACGGGACGATGCCATCCGAATGCGGCGTGAATCCAGCGTTGTTGAACGCGGAAATCGAATAAAAGACGCCGTGCCACACGGATTGCCAGAAGCTCTCGCCCAGCACCATGAAGCGGGGAATCAGCACTACGGCCAGGGCGGCCTCGATCACCACCGAGGTCACGATGACGATCCGGAGCAGGGTACCTACCTCGCCAAGCCTGCCGGCGTTGTTCATGGCTTCCTGGGCGATGAGTTTGCCGCGCACACCCAGCCGTTTGCTGACCATGAGGGCCAGCAGGGAGGCCAAGGTCAGCGTGCCGAGGCCACCAACGAAGATGCCTACCAAGATGACCAGCTGGCCGAAGAAGGTCCAGTGCGTGGCGGTTGAAACCACTGTCAGTCCAGTGACGCAGACGGCGGAGACTGCCGTGAACATCGCCTGATACAAGGGAGTCACCGTGCCTGCCGTGGAAGCGGCGGGCAAGGACAGCAACCCGGTGAAAACCAGGATCACCACGGCAAAAACGGTCAACGCCAAACGCGCCGGTGATGTGTTGGCAATGTTGTCGACGAAGTCGCGCACGCGCGTGAAGATCCAGAGACCTTCCCGCTCCTGCTGGTTGGGTTGCCAGTTGGTCGGGCTCGTGGACCGCGACTGGCTTTGAGACATGGCGCTCTTCCTCGGTTGAACAAGCTTTCCTGAGTAGTAAACCACTATTCCCGCGGCGTAACCGGGCGGAAGGGTACTCGGGGCTCAGGTAGCCTGTTCTGGATGAACTCACGGCTTGGAACAACAGCTTCCAGCATTACGCGGTCCGCACTGCCAACGACGGTGGTGTGGGATCCAGCCATGACTGCTTACAACTTTGGTCCGGGTCATCCCATGGCGCCGCAGCGGCTTGAGCTGACAGCGCGGCTGGCCGAATCCCTGGGCCTCTTCAACCACAACCATGTTGCCGTCCAGGCACCCACGGTAGCCACCGACGTCGAACTTTTTTCCGTGCATAGCCGCGAATATGTGGAGGCCGTGCGCCGGGTCAGTGCTGACCCCTCGGCTCCGGAGGAGGACCGCGGCCTGGGAACCGAGGACGATCCCGCGTTCGCCGGCATGCACGAGGCAAGTGCCCGCCTGGCCGGCGGTTCGCTGGTGGCGGCTGAGACCATCCTGAGCGGTCAGGCCGTCCGAGCTGTGAACTTCAGCGGCGGAATGCATCACGCCGCGCGCGAGCGGGCCAGCGGCTTTTGTGTTTACAACGACGTCGCCCTGGCCATCCAGCGTCTGCTCGACGGCGGCGTGCAACGGGTGGTGAGCATCGACGTCGACGCGCACCACGGCGACGGTACGCAGAGCATTTTCTGGAACGACCCCCGTGTCATGACCATCAGCCTGCACGAATCGGGCCTCACCCTTTTTCCCGGGACCGGCTTTGCCAATGAAACCGGCGGCCCGAATTCCCTTGGAACTGCGGTCAACGTCGCGCTCCCTGCGTACACGGGGGATGCGGCCTGGTTGCGGGCTTTCCATGCGGTGGTGCCTCAGCTTGTTGGGGCGTTCCAACCAGAAGTAATTGTTAGTCAACACGGGTGCGACTCCCACCGTGACGACCCCCTGACGCACCTGAACCTCAGCGTTGACGGGCAGCGTGAGGCGGCCTCCGCCGTCGCCGGCCTTGCCGCCCGCTACTGCGACAACCGTTGGATCGCTACCGGCGGGGGCGGCTATGACGTCACCGGTGTTGTTCCCAGGGCCTGGAGCCATCTGATCGGGATGGTGACCCAGCGCCCGGTGCCGCTGCGCACCCCGGTGCCGGAAGCGTGGCGGACGTATGTGAGGGAAACGTACGGAGTGGGGGCACCGGAGTCGATGGGCGATGACGTGGACGTCTGGTGGCGCTCCTGGGAGGTGGGTTACGATCCCGCGGACGAGGTTGACCGGACCGTCATTGCCACGCGCAAAGAGATCTTCCCCCTCTACGGCCTGGATCCTTGGTTCGACTGAGCGTTCCTTGGTTCGACTGACCGTTCCGTGATTCGGCTAGGCGTCAGCTGATGGGCCTGGTGTGTCAGTAGCGCCACGAAACAGGGATGCCAATTGGCGTATATGTCGCTAGGGTGGGAGGCATGGTGACTGACGACGTATTTGCCGTCATAGCTGAGGCAACCAGGCGCGACATCCTGGTCTCCCTCCGCTCTGGGGATAAAGCTGTAGGCGAATTGGTGGAAGAACTGGCTGCGAGCCAGCCCACTATCTCCAAGCACTTGAAGGTGCTCCGTGAGGCGGATCTCGTCAGCATGCGCGCTCAGGGACAGAAGCGCTTCTATGCCCTGAATGCCAAGCCACTGGCCGGCGTAGCCAGCTGGCTGGAAACGTTCGACGTCGGCACCCCGGCGCCCGCCGTCGTCGCACCTTCCGAAGTACCAGCCGCCGGTGCAGTACCCGCCGATGCTGTACCCGGCAAAGCAGTACCCGCCGCAGAGGCACCTGCCGCTGAGCCCGCCGTCGCCGCTGCTCCCGTTCCGGAGGTCCCGGCCACTCGTGCGGACGCCGTAGGCCAGGCTGTGAAGGTCCACGCGAGCGGAACCCCGGTCTCCTTGGATCCCTCCTCGGACGATACTGTGCCCCAGCAGATCGGCCGCACGGTTGGCCGTGCTGCCACTAAGGCCGCTGATCTTCTGGCGAATCTCCCCAACCTGCCCAACCTCCCCAAGTTCGGCCGTAAGCGATAGTTGAACCCAACTTAACGTGATCCTTATCACATTGTGAGTTTTTGTTAATCGCTGGTTTCCTTGAGTTTTCAACGATTTTCTACAGTTGTGTTAACTCCGCGTGGCGGGTCACATTGGCCCTGGATGGAGATCCCATATCCCTCGGTGCAACCATGAGCGGGACTGATCGTCTCGCCGCTGGCCGGCGCACTGAGGATAGGAAGACGCATGGATTCAAGGCTCGAAGCTGTCCGCGACACTGTGTTGGCGCGGAACCCGGGGGAGAAGGAATTCCACCAAGCCGTTACCGAGGTCTTCGAAAGCCTCGGCCCTGTACACGATCGTCATCCTGAATTCCTCGAAGGCGCAGTCCTCGAACGCCTGTGCGAACCCGAGCGCCAGATCATCTTCCGCGTACCTTGGACCGATGACGCCGGCCGCGTCCACGTAAACCGCGGCTTCCGGGTGGAGTTCAACTCCGCCCTTGGCCCGTACAAGGGCGGGCTCCGCTTCCACCCCTCGGTGTATCTGGGAATCGTGAAGTTCCTCGGCTTCGAGCAGATCTTCAAGAACGCGCTCACCGGCATGCCCATTGGTGGCGGCAAGGGCGGCTCGGACTTCGATCCCCGCGGGCGTTCCAATGCTGAAATCATGCGCTTCTGCCAGTCCTTCATGACCGAGTTGTACCGCCACATCGGCGAGTACACCGATGTCCCTGCCGGCGATATTGGAGTGGGCGGCCGCGAGATCGGCTATCTCTTTGGCCAGTACAAGCGCATCACCAACCGCTATGAATCCGGAGTCCTTACGGGCAAGGGCATCTCGTGGGGCGGTTCACTGGTTCGTCCCGAGGCCACCGGTTACGGCACGGTGATCTTCGCCCAGGAAATGCTCAAGACCCGTGGACAGTCCTTCGACGGGCAGCGCGTTGTGGTCTCAGGCTCGGGCAACGTGGCTATCCATGCGATCGCCAAAGCCCAGGCCCTCGGGGCCAATGTTGTGGCTTGCTCGGACTCTGCCGGTTACATTGTGGACGAGGCCGGGATCGACGTCGCCCTTCTGAGCCAGATCAAGGAAGTGGAGCGCGGGCGTCTCACTGAGTACGCCGCGCGCCGGCCGGGAGCCAGCCATGTTTCCGGCGGTTCGGTGTGGGACGTCAACGGCACGGTGGCCCTGCCTTGCGCCACGCAGAACGAGCTCGACGGCGATGCTGCGGCCAAATTGGTCAGCAACGGCCTGATCGCGGTCGCTGAGGGTGCCAATATGCCTTCCACCCGCTCAGCTGTTTCGGTCTTCCAGGAGGCAGGGATCCTCTTTGGGCCGGGCAAGGCAGCCAACGCCGGTGGTGTTGCTACCTCTGCGCTGGAAATGCAGCAGAACGCCAGCCGAGACTCGTGGTCCTTCGAGCACACGGAGCAGCGCCTCACGGAGATCATGGTGGGCATTCATGACCGCTGCGCCGAAACTGCCGACGAATACGGTGCGCCCGGAAACTACGTGGTGGGTGCCAACATTGGTGGTTTCGTCAAGGTTGCCGACGCCATGCTGGCGCAGGGCCTGATCTAGCCCCTCCTCACCCAACTACGTCGCAGATCAAGCCGTTTGAGCGTCCGGAACGGCTTGATCTGCTACTTACATGGGTCAGCGCTGGAGCAGCCGCACGTGGTCCGGGTTCAGATCCGCCACCTTGCTGACGCCCAGCAGTGCCATGGTACGGGTCATGTCTTTCTCCAGGATCTGGATGGTGCGGTCCACGCCTTCGCGCCCACCGGCCATGAGGCCGTAGAGGTAGGCGCGGCCGATCAGAGCGAAGTCTGCGCCCAAGGCAAGTGCGGCCACGATGTCCGCGCCGCTCATGATGCCCGTGTCCAGCATGACCGCTGCCTTGCTGTTGTCCGCCTGCAAGGCCGAGGTGACCTCGGGCAGCAGGTGGAACGGGATGGGTGCGCGGTCCAGCTGGCGGCCGCCGTGGTTGGACAGGATGATGCCATCGGCGCCGTGGTCCACTACCTTGCGGGCGTCTTCCACGGTCTGGATGCCCTTGACCACCAGCTTGCCCTTCCAGGTTTCGCGGAGCCAGTCCAGGTCCTCGTAGGTCAGGGTGGGGTCGAACATTGAGTTGATGAGATCTGCCACGGTACCGGTGTAGCGCGAGAGTGAGGCGAACGTCAGGGGCTCGTGGGTGAGGAAGTTGAACCACCAGGCCGGACGGTATGAGGCGTCCAGGACGGTCTTGATGGTCAGTGCCGGCGGGATGGTCATGCCGTTACGGACATCCCGGAGGCGGGCGCCGGCTACTGCCGTGTCCACGGTGACCATCAGGGTGTCGTTGCCGGCCTTGGCGGCCCGTTCGATCAGTTCGAGGGAGCGGGCGCGGTCCGTCCAGAGGTACAGCTGGAACCAGTTGCGGCCGTTCGGAGCGGCGGTGGCCACGTCTTCGATCGACGCAGTGCCCATGGTGGAGAGGGTGTAGGGAATGCCTGCGGCTTCAGCGGCCTGCGAACCGGCGTATTCGCCCTCGGACTGCATCATGCGTGTGAAACCCGTGGGTGCAATACCGAACGGGAGGCGTGATTCCTTGCCCAGAATGTCCGTGCGGAGATCGATCGCGGAGACGTCGCGCAGGATGCCCGGGCGGAACTCGATGTCCTGGAACGCCTGGCGCGCGCGGCGCAGCGTGATCTCCTCTTCGGCAGCGCCGTCCGTGTAGTCGAAGGGTGCCTGCGGGGTGCGGCGCTTGGCCATGTCCCGCAGTTCCCAGATGGTGCTGGCGCGCTTGAGTCGTGCAGTTTTGCTGAATTCCGGCTTTTTGAACTGCATGAGCGGGGCCAGGTCCGAAACCTTGGGAACGCGGCGCTTCAGTGCCGGCGGAAGCACGACGGCGGGCGTCGGCTGCTGCGGGCGGGATACGTTCTGATCGCTGCCGGCATTGGCGGGCTCGGCGGTGATCTTGGGATCGAGGGTGTCGGTCATGCGGTTCTCCCTTGAATTCTGTGGTCCTGCCACTGTGGTCTAACCACACTGTAATCCATGTGGTTGGACCACATCAACTAGTATTCCGTTATGCGCACCCACGAGTTGGTCCTGCAATGGATCGAGAAGCAGTTGTCCGACGGAGACCTCGCCTTGGGCGGCCGGCTACCGGGGGAGCGTGCCATGGCCGAGCAGCTGAAGGTTTCCCGAACCTCCGTGCGGGAGGCTGTCAGGATCCTCGAGGCCATGGGGGTGGTCCGAGCCGGGGTGGGCTCGGGGAAGGACGCCGGCACAGTGGTGATCGCCGAACCCGGCTCTGCCCTTGGTTCCACCCTTCGTTTGCACGTGGCTACGCGCCATCTGCCCGTGGCGGACATCGTTGAGACCCGCGTGCTGCTGGAATCCTGGGCTGCCGAACGCGCTCATGTTGGCGTCCCGGCGTTGGAGGAAGCCGCGGAGCTGCTGGATCAGATGGATGCAGCGCCGGACATCGACACCTTCCTGGCCCTCGACGCCCGTTTTCATGTGGCCTTGGCCCAGGCGGCGGGGAACTCGGTGGTGAGTGCCATGATGGCATCGCTCCGGGGCGCGATCGAGAACTATGCGGGTGAGCTCACGGGAAATCTCCCCGACTGGGATACAACCTGTGCCAGGCTTCGCGCTGAACATCGTGCCATTCTCACCGCTGTGAATAATAACGACGGCGGCAAGGCAGCTGAGCTTGTTGCCGCGCACATTCAGGGCTTCTACAAAGAGGCCGGAGTGGGCTCGGATCACTCGCCAAACTAAAGCAACGCGGGGTCACTTATGGCCCCCTAAAACCCTCTGAAGGGGCCATAAGTGACCCCGCGTTGCGCCTAGGCGGGCGTAAGGGCAGGTGCCGCGGTGCTCTTGCGGATCTCAACCCTGGGTGAGAATTCGTCCTGCGCTTGGGTGGCGGCTTCGCCAGCTTGCTGAATCTGCTCCCGCATCCTCCGCCAGGCCAGGCTTCCAAGCTCGTTGATGGGCACCGCTGCCGTGGTCAACGGGGGAGTGGTGTATTTGGCGAACGGGATGTCGTCAAAGCCGGTCACGGAGATATCCTCCGGGACGCGGATGCCACGCTCGTGCAGTCCGCTGAGCAGCCCCATGGCCACGAGGTCGTTGAAGGCCAAAATTCCGGTGGCACCACTGGAAATGATGGCCTCGGTGGATTCGTGGCCGGAGTCGAAGTTGGAGCCCCCGTGGAGCATCTGCAGCTCGATTTCCGGGTGTTCCTTGCGGAATTGGTCCAGCCCCACCAGTCGCTGGCGGTTGGACGCACTGTGCTCGGGGCCGGAGAGGAACACCAGGCGGCGGTGACCCAGTGTCACCAGGTGCTGTGCCAGTTCCTGGATGCCCTGTCCGTAGTCCACGCTCAGGCTCGGAGTGTTGGTGGCAACGGTGGTGCGGTTGATCAGCACCAGCGGGTGCAGGGTGGGGGCTAGCTCTTCCAACTCGGCGTCGCTCATGCGGGGAGCGCAGAGCACCACACCATCGCAGCGCCGCCTGGCCTCCCCCGCGAGGATGGCTTCCTCGCTGGTAACTTCCGAGGAATCAGCGATGAGGACGCGGTACCCGTCCTGGGCCGCAGCGATGCTGAGTCCGCGGAGGATGGCCTGGAAGGTGGGGTTGGCGAGGTCCGGAACCACGATCCCGATGGTGTCTGTCTTGCCGAGTGCGAGGCTGCGCCCCACCGGATTGGGCTGGTACTTCAACTCGACAGCGGCGGCTCGAACCCGTGCCGCAATGCCGGGGTCCACAGCGGCATTGCCGTTCATGACGCGTGACACGGTGGCGTGCGAGACGCCCGCCTTCTCTGCGACATCGGCAATGCCAACGCGCCTGTTGGTGTTCCTGCGTGCCATGTGGCCCCTTCCCATTGCTCGCCTCCCGCATGCTCCGTCGTTGGAGCAGTGGTTGACGTGACCACCAGAGTCTTGATACAAAGCTTATAACGCTCTGAGAAAACGCTTTCTCATAATTCTTCCCATACGAAGCCGGGCCGTCAAGCGGTTCACTCCTGCCTTTCTGAAAGGGGCATCCCCCATGGTCAACGTCGACTCAGCCGAGACCCAGACCGAATCTGCCGAAACGACCATCCAGCCCCAAGACCCCCAGCGGACCCGTATAGCACTGATCGGAACCGGTGGCCGCTCGGAAATGTACATCCGGGCCATTTACGGGCAGCACGCGGACGTTGCTGAACTCATTGCGCTCTCCGACGTCAATCAGGGCCGTGTGGACTTCTACCAGGACCTGATCAAGGAACTCGGCGGAACAGGGCCGGTGGCTTCTTTCGCACCTGGCGAGCTGGCCGGCTTCATCCAGTCCAACGGTATCGAGCGCCTCATCGTCACGACGCCCGACTACACCCACGCGGACTACATCGTTGAAGCGCTGGAGGCGGGTGCCGACGTCGTGGTTGAAAAGCCACTGACCATTGATGTGGAGGGCTGCCGCCGCATCACCGAAGCCGTGGCGAAGACCGGCAAAAATGTGGTGGTGACGTTCAACTACCGCTACTCGCCGCGTAACACTGCGCTCAAGGAAATCATCCAGAACGGCGTGATCGGCAAGGTAACGTCAGTGGACTTCAGCTGGGTACTGGATACTGTGCACGGCGCTGACTACTTCCGCCGTTGGCACCGTGAAAAGAAGAACTCCGGTGGCCTGCTCATCCACAAGGCTTCCCACCACTTCGACCTCGTCAACTGGTGGATCAACGATGTCCCGGAGCGTGTTTTCGCGTCCGGTGGATTGCGCTTCTATGGCGACAAGAACGCTGCCGAGCGAGGCCTGGGAGCCCGTCCGGAACGCGGCACCGTGGACGGCCTTGAGCACGATCCGTTCCGTCTGGACATGCGCGAGGACGAGCGCCTGAAGGCTCTGTACTTGGATAACGAGAAGTTCGATGGCTACATCCGGGACCAGGACGTCTTCACCGAGGGCATCACCATTGAAGACAACCTCGCGCTTGTAGTGGACTACCAGGGCGGCTCCACCCTGAGCTACTCCCTGAACGCCCACAGCCCGTGGGAAGGCTACCGCGTCACCGTCAACGGCACCGAGGGCCGGGCCGAGCTTGAAGTAGTGGAACGTGCCGCCGTCGAAACAAGCACCGATAAGAAGACCGTGGTGGACCCGAGCGCTACTCCCATCGAGGAAGAGGACGCCGTACGCCGCAACGGCGAGCGCCTGGTGGTTCAGCGCCACTGGGAAGCCGCCTACGAAGTTCCGATCGTCAACGGTGAAGGCGGCCATGGCGGCGGCGACAACCTGCTCCTTTCGGACCTTTTCAACGGCCCGGGTGTTGATCCGCTGGGCCGTCCGTCCGGCTATATCGACGGCCTTCGTTCGGTCTCGGTGGGCATCGCGGGAAACAAGTCCTTGGATACCGATCTTCCCGTCCGCATCAGTGAGCTTGGCCTCGGCGTCGATCTCAGCCGCGGCCAGGCGTGACCGTCCCACTACCCGAGCAAGGAAAAGACCATGAGCAGGATTTTTGTCACCGGCGGTACCGGTCGGCTCGGCCGCAGCGTAGTGGCCGGCCTCGCCGAGGGGGGGCACAAAGTGATCTCTGTTGACCGTGATGCCATTCCGGCGGAACAGCTGCCGGCGGGGGCGGAGCAGCACACCGCTGATCTTCTGGCGCCGCGGGAAGCGGAGCGGCTCATCCGGGAAACAGCGCCCGACGCCGTCATCCACCTCGCTGCTATTGCCGTACCTTTCAGCGCACCCGAGGATGTCATTTTCAGCACGAACACCCGGCTCGCCTATGCGGTGGTCAGCGCGGCCACCGACGCCGGTGTTCCGAAGATCGTGACGGCGTCCAGCCCCACCGCCCTGGGCTATGGCTCACCGGCCGGGTGGCTGCCGCCGTCGTTCCCTCTGGACGAGCAGACGCCGCCCAAGCCGTGGAACGCGTACGCGTTGTCCAAGCTGATTGCAGAGCAGACCGTGCAGATGTTCGCTTCCGCGCAGGGCACCAAAGTCCGGTACGCGGCGTTCCGTCCGTGCTACGTGATCTCCCCGGAGGAGTGGGAAGGTGCGCTGACGCAGCAGGGGCATACGGTCCGTGAGCGGCTGCAGGATCCGGCTCTCTCCGCGCCCGCTCTGTTCAACTACGTGGACGCGCGGGATGTTGCTGACTTCCTGGATGTGTTGCTGGAGAAGATGGATTCCATCCCCAACGGCGAGGTGTTCTTCGTCGGCGCGAAGGATGCTTTGGCTACTGCACCGCTGGCTGAACTGTTCCCGCGGTTCCTGCCCGCCAGCGCACCCCTCACCAAACACCTCACCGGCACCAGCCCGGCATTTTCCATCGACAAGGCCTGTGAGCTCCTCGGCTGGGAGCCGAAGCGCACCTGGCGCACTGAACTTACGCCGCCATTCGAGGGCGAAGACACAGCATCAAGCGAACAAGCAGCACTCAATGAAGAGATCCACGTCGGCCTGGTCCCGGCGGGAGCAACCAAGGAGACACCATGAACTTCGACGGCGTACTGTTTTTCCCCGTCACCCCCTTCGCCGAAGACGGCACCGTAGATGTGACGTTGCTGAAGGAGCACATCACTTCCCGGCTTCCGTTCGGCCCGGGCGGTGTGTTCCCCGCATGCGGCACCGGCGAATTCCATGCGCTCTCACTGGATGAGGTCCGAACCGTGGTGACTGCCGCCGTCGAGGCTGTTGCGGGAGCCGTGCCTGTGGTCTCCGGTGCCGGCGGACCTTTGGGCCATGCGATCGCGGCGGCGAAGGCGGCTGAGGAAGCCGGCGCGGATGCCCTTCTGGTGCTCCCGCCGTATCTGGTGACCGGTCCCACCGACGGTGTGGTGGCTTACGTCGAGGCAATTGCCGCCGCGAGCAGCCTGCCGGTCATCGTGTATCACCGCGGCACCGCAAAGTTCACCGCCGAGGCGATTACCCGCCTCACCGCAAACCCGAAGGTTGTTGGCTTCAAGGACGGAATCGGCGACGTCGGTCTGGCCCAGGAGATCGTCTCCGCGATCAACGCCAGCGGTCGCACCGACTTCGCGCTCTTCAATGGCCTGCTGACGGCCGAACTGACCCAGGGCGCGTACCGTGGGCTCGGCATTCCCCTGTATTCCTCTGCTGCGTTCGCCATGGCCCCGGAGATCGCCAAGGCGTACTACGACGCGTACGTCTCAGGTGATGAACAGCGCCGTCACGCCCTGCTTGAAGGGTTCTACGCTCCGCTGGTCCGGCTCCGCGACCAGACGCCGGGCTTCGGTGTCTCCCTCATCAAGGCCGGGCTGCGCCTCGCTGGCTTGCCCGTTGGCCCGGTTCGTCCGCCCCTGGTGGACCCGTCCGAGGAACAACTGCTGGAGCTCAAGTCCATCCTGGCCAAGGGCCACGAGTTGGCCGGAAGCTGATGCCGGCCCGCATTACGGGCCTCACCACCCGGCTGATCACGGTGCCGCTGCTGCGCAGCTGGGGTGCTGAGGCGCCAGAGAACCACGTCATTGTCACCGAACTAACCACCGACGACGGCGGCACGGGCCACGGTTTCTCGTGGACACCCACCATTGGTCCCCAAGCAGTGAAGGCTCTCCTGGAGCATGACATCGCGCCGTTCATCCTGGGTTTGGAAGCCAATCCGGACATCGTGTGGGATCAGCTCTGGAAGCGGCTGCACGAGGCTGGCGGGGGAGGCCTCACCACCATTGCCATGGCGGGGGTGGACCTGGCCCTGTGGGACCTGAAGGCGAGGCAGGCGGGCACGTCCGTCACAGGACTTCTTGGCCAGCGCCACGAGTCCGTGGAGGTCTATGGTTCCGGCGTAAACCTGCATTACAGCCTGGATCAGCTCGTGGAGCAGGCCCGGCGGTGGGTTGCGGCCGGGCATAATGCCGTGAAGATCAAGGTGGGCAAACCGGAGCTCCGGGAAGATGCCGAACGCGTTGCCGCTGTCCGGCAAGTCATTGGCCCTGATCGCTTGCTCATGATTGACGCCAACCAGCGCTGGGACCTCGCCCATACCTTCCGTGCCCTTGATGTTTTGGGGGAGTACGGACTGGAATGGTTGGAAGAACCCCTCCGCGCCGATGACCTCCGGGCCTACCGGCGCCTACGCAAGCACTCGCCTGTGCCCATCGCCCTTGGGGAGAACGTCCACACCATCTACCGGTTCCGCGACTTCATCGAAGCCGAAGCCGTGGACATCATCCAGCCCAACATTGTCCGTGTGGGTGGCATTACCCCGTTCCGCAGGATCGTGGAGTTGGCCCGCGCCAACAGCATCAGGGTGGCACCGCACCTCCTCCCTGAACTCTCCGGGCAGCTGGCTCTCACCCTTGCCGAGGCCGTGAGCGTGGAGGACGTGGAAGATGCTTCCTTCGAGCAACTAGGCATCCTGGCCGGACCCTCCCCGGTGAAGATCAGCATCAGTACTGGCAGAAGCCGGCTGAGCAGCACAGACCGCCCGGGTCTGGGCTTCGAATTCAGCGGAAATCCGGCACAACTGCCCACCCGGACCGCATCTGAGGGCGCCGCCCCTGAAAGCGCCGTTCCCGAGAGTAAAGGAAACCGCATTGAGTACAGCAACTCTTGACCTGACAGCCATCACCGCAGCAGCCACGGAAGCAGCCAAGGCGACCTCAGTAGCGTCTGACGCCGAGCGCGCGGCCTGGCTGAACGCCGTCGCCGATGCCTTGGACGCCAACGTCACTGAACTGGTGGCGATCGCCGATTCCGAGACGAGCCTGGGCACTGTCCGGCTCACGGGTGAGGTGGCACGGACCAGTGGCCAGCTGCGGCTTTTCGCCAACGTGATCACCGAGGGCTCGTACCTGGAGGCCGTCATTGACCACGCTGACCCGACGACCACCCCGCCCAAGCCCGACCTGCGCCGCATCCTGCGTCCTATTGGCCCGGTAGCGGTGTTCTCGGCGTCGAACTTCCCATTCGCTTTCTCCGTAGCCGGTGGCGATACCGCGTCCGCGTTGGCGGTGGGTTGCCCGGTAGTAGTCAAAGCTCACTCGGGACATATCCGGCTCTCTGAGCGCACCGCCGAGATCGTCACCGAAGCGCTGGCCAAAGCCGGAGCCCCGGAAGGGATCTTCGCCTTGGTCAGCGGGCGTGAGGCCGGTACCGCACTGGTTCAGAATCCTGCCATCAAGGCCGTCGGCTTCACCGGCTCCATTCCGGGCGGACGCGCTTTGTTCGATCTCGCGGCCTCCCGCCCCGAACCCATCCCGTTCTACGGAGAGCTCGGCAGCCTGAACCCCGTGGTCATCACGGCGGATGCCTTGGCCGAGCGTGGCCAGCAGCTCGCCGCGGGACTGGCAGGCTCCTTCACTATGGGTGCCGGCCAGTTCTGCACCAAGCCAGGTCTCGTGTTCATCCCGGCTGGCACGGACTTCGCATCACACCTGGCTGAGGCCAGCAAGGACAAGCCCACCGCTGCCATGCTCACCGAACGCATCGCCGCGGCCTACCCGGACGGGCTCCGGAACGTGGCAGACCAGCCGGGCGTCGCCGTCGTCAGTGGCACGGTGCAGCAGGACAGCTTGGCTGATGGCGCCGCGCCCGTGGTCTTCTCCACCAGTGCTGCCAACGTGCTGGAACGCCCCGAGGAATTGTTGGAGGAGTGCTTCGGCCCCACCACCTTGCTCATCGAATACGCTAACCAGAACGAACTCTCCGCGGCCCTGGCGAAGGTTCCGGGCAGCCTGACGGGCACGGTGCACGCACAGCCGGGTGAGGACGTTTCCGAGCTCGTGGAGCAGCTCAGCGGCCTTGCAGGCAGGGTGCTCTTCGACGGCTGGCCCACAGGAGTTGCCGTGAACTGGGCCCAGCAGCACGGTGGCCCGTACCCGGCCACGACGTCCCTGTTCACCTCCGTGGGTGCCACCGCGGTACGCCGATTCCAGCGCCCGGTGGCTTACCAGGACGCCCCGGAGACTGTGCTGCACCCGGCGCTGCATGACGCCAACCCGCTGGGCATCCCCCGGCGCGTGGACGGCGTCCTGACACTGGGCTAAGCCACCCGCGCGTTGGGTAGCCGCGCACGAAAGGGGGCGGGGTCACCATCACGGTGGCCCCGCCCCTTTCGCGTGGTTTGGATTCGGTGTGGGCGCTACGGACGCAGGGTCAGCGGACGACGGCGGCCGTCCACCTGGGTGGTCGGCCAACGGTCGTCAGTGGTGAGGACCCGCAGGCCGGAATCCGTCAGCAGCACAGTGTCCTCGATCTTCACGCCGGGGCCGGACGGGTTCCACGTGAAGGGCTGGTTGAGCACCACCGTATCCGTGACCTCTGCGGTGACCCGGGGATCGCGGCCTGCGTAACCGGCTGGCCCGCCTTGGTGGTGAAGCGTCCACTGGTCCTCGCCGAAGCCGTGCCGGGCGTAGGCCCGCTTGATTTCGGCGAAGACCTCGTTGAGCTTCGCTCCGGGAATCGTGGCCCGGAAGATGTCGGCCTCAACTGCGGCGATGCGGGCCTCGGCGTCGAGCTCCTGGGGAGTGCCGGCGTCGAACGCTACCCAACGGGTGACGTTGGCAACCAAGCCGTTCCGCCGAGCACAGACCACAGCCATGGCGCGGCGTCCGATAGGGGTGTGTGTGGCGAGGGGATGGCGGAAGTCGCTGCGGGAGGTTCCGTTGCAGAGCAGGACGAGTGGCTCGGCGCCTACCGAAACAATCCGTGCGGCGAGTTTCGAGACGATCTGGAATTCCGTGGTCTCCGGCGTCGCGGCAGTGAGCACGTCGGTCATGGCGGCGGCTGCGTCGGCGGAAAGTTGGGCGTAGCGGGCCTTCTCGCCTGGCAGGAGTTGCTGGCGGGCCGCACGCAGTTCCGCGGTGACAGCCGCCTCCACCACCGGGTTGCCGTCGAGGGCCAGCCCGGCCGTGAAGGCATGCAACTGGCCATTCCATGGAACCGTGTCCAGGCTGACACCGTGCGGGAGCTCCTCAGCTGCGATCCGTTCGGCCTCGTTGTTGAACGTCACCAGGTGGTCGCCGGAGCGGTCCACCAAGAGGGCCGCGATGGGGTCGCCGGCCAGGCTGATGTGCACCCGGCTGCCGTCCAAGTACCAGGTGAGGGCCGTGTTGGATGTCAGCAAGAGCGAGTCGCGACCGGCAGCGTCCATGATGTCCAGGACCCGCTGGCGCTTCACTGCGCGGTCGGCGACGTTGCCGGGCGCAGTGACTGTGGCCGGAGCTGGCGTGAATTGAGTAGGTGTGGTCATGCCGGTTCCCCCAAAGTTGTGATGAGTTGTTCAATGTCTTGTGTGGCCAGAAAGCCGTCCGTGACGACGACCGTCACGGTCCTGTGGACAGGGTGACCCGGTTCGGTGGTCACCGGGGCGTCCCAGGCCAAGGACAGCCCGACGCCGGGGTATCCCGAGTGCCTTACGAACCACGGGTCAGGTGCCTGCGGTGAGGCCAGGAATACCAGAGTTGCCGGGTGCCCCAGCCCGGGGTCGCCGGTGACATGGGCAGGGTTGGCTGTTCCGGCGTCGAACGTTCCGGACCACGCCAGCCATGGCGCCGTGGTGCCGTGCACGGCGTCCTCGCCCCGCGCGTCCGGCGTCCAAATAGTAGCGTCGCCAACCTTCGGGAGCCGCCAGAAGAAGCCGCCATAACCGCCCTGCGGCCGCCCATTGGAGCCGGGGCTGCCCAGCAGTACCGGGCGTCCTGTGGCTGATTCCAACGTGAAGTCCAGCGTCAGCTTCCACGCTGAAGTCCCGACGGCGGACCAGCGCCACTCGCGCTGTTCGCGGAGTACCGGTGCGCCGTCCGGCCCGAGCCAGCTCAGCTGTTCGCGCCGGTGTCCCTCACTATGCTCTGCGGACTCCGTGACGATCCGACCATGATCCTTGCGCCACACGTATGCCCCGGCGTCCCGGGTGTAGGTCCGGCCGCCCCAGAAGTTGACGCCGTCAACATCCTGGAGGGCGACGCCCGCTCCCAAATGCCACACGTGGTCCTCCGGGATGTGGTCGGTGACTACTGTTCCCGCAAGGGTTCGCACGGGGTGCAGGTAAGGCCGCGGCGACGACGTAGGCCGGATCCGGGAACCGTCCTGCAGCGTAGCGACCGGTGTTCCGTTAATGTGCAGACTTCCGTCAATATCCAGAGTGCCGTTAGTATCCGGGGCGGTCTCGCCGGATACAGTCCAGGGCGCTCCCAGCTCAGCGAACGTGGCCTGCCCCAAGGCTGCCCGCCGGATCAGCGATTCGATGCCATGGACCACGGGGTGGGCGGCATCGCCTTCGCCCTCCCAGGTGACGGAGTCCGGGTGGATCTGTCGGGGTGAGTCTGCCGTACGGATAGCCTCCAGGACAGAAACGTAGGCACCCGACCCGGACAGTGGGCTAAGGAGATCCTCCTCCGTGCGGGCAGCCAGCAGGTTCTCCAACAGGTCGGTCCGCCCGAACGTCTCCGTCCGAGTGCCCTGAGGAGAGGTGATCTCCAAGCGGTCCTCCGTGTAGAAGAGTGTGAGTTGCCCGAGGGTCCCGTAAATGGTGACCGATGGCGCGGACTGCACGGGTGCGCACAGCGTCAGGGCGCACGTCAGTACGGTACCTTCCGTCGTGCGGACCCGCACCACGGAGGTGTCGTCGCTCTCGGTGTTGTTGGCACGGTAAAGGTCCGCGTCCACGGATTCAACGTCGGCCACGGTCCGCGCCCCGGCCAGCCGCAGACCGGTAGCCACAGCGTGAGCCAAGGCGTTGGTGGCCACTCCGTCCACTACGTCCGTCCCGTTGAGGCTTCGCTTGCCGGCCCACCGTGACCGCTGGAAATACGCCTTGCACCGCAGCCACATCCCCGTGGCGCTAATGCCGCGGACGTCGCCGATCTCGCCGGAAGCCACCATGGCTTCGATCGCGGGCAGGGCCGCTGAACCCAGGCTCTGGAAACCCACCTGCACCAGACGGCCGGCGCTCGCGGCCGCTGCCATGACGTCCTCAAACTGCGCCATGGAGGCCACCGGTGGTTTTTCCAGGTACACGTGGGCACCTGCATTGAGGGCAGCGAGAGCAAGCGGAGCGTGGGTTTGGATGGGTGTGGAGACGATGACTACGTCCGGGGTGGTTCCTGCAGCCAGGAGCTCGTCAAGGGAAGAGAAGACGTTCACGTCCGGGCCAAGCGTTCCGTCTGCCGGGGGTAGTGGATCGGCGACGGCCACCAGCTTCAGCGCACCGTTGGCACTGAGCCGGCCAAGGTTGTCCAGGTGTCGTTCGCCGAAGCCGTGCACGCCCACCAGTGCGATGCGGGGGAGCCGGGCGATGCCCTCCGTTGTGGTGGCGGTCAAGGGTTGTGTCATGAGGCTGTCCTAGCGGGATCAGGTGCGTGGGTACTGGCGGGTTTGCGGGGGTGTAACGCCGAGGTGAGGAACGCGGCGGCTTCGTCCTGCATGGCCCGGGTGAAGACGTGGGGTTCCTGCCAAAAGCTGCCCGTGTAGCGGGCCCGGAGGTCCCTTTGCAGATGCTGGTGGGCATCGCGCATTCCCTGTTCCGGGAAAAGGGGGTCTTCCAGGGCGTACTGGAACAGCATTCTTTCGGCTGTGGAACGGACGGCGAGGTCCGGCCAGTCGCCCAACCTCGCCAGGCCGGGGGAGTGCAGCAACCAGGAGTGTGCGTCCAGGTACGCGGGCAGGAGTGACTCGAACGTGGTCATCATGCACGCGACCACGTAGCTGCGGATCAACGGGCTCAAGGCTCCAAGCACCATTGCCCGTCCGCCGCCGCCGGAGAAGCCCAGACAACCGAGCCGATCCACGTCCACGCCAGGCAGCGACGCGAGGACGCCCAAGGCCGCGAGGTCGTCATGCGCAACGGTCCCGGCAACGGTAGTGCCCATGAGCGTTGCCGCTTTCGCCACGGTTTCCTCATGGGCGGCCGCCGCAGCGTCGTAACGTTCCGCCGCGGAAAGTTCGACGCCGGCCTCCCGCCGCTGTGCCTGCTGGCCGTTGACGGCGTTGGCAGTCCGCCAAGGAAGGGGATCGAGTCCGAAGCGGCGGCTGCCCCACATGAAGGTGTCGTGAGCGAGGACGGCGAAGCCCTGCTGAGCCAACCACGTGGCGAGTGCCCGGCCGCCGTAGAGCTTTGCCCTGACATCCAAGGGCGGCAAGCTCCTTGCAGGAGAATCTGCGGCATTGCCGGGTTCCACTCCGCCGGGCCCTACACCGCCAGGCTCTGGATCGCTGGGCCCCAGACCGCCGGGCCTGCCGCCAAGGGGGGCGCCTCCGTCGTGATGGTCCGTTTCGTGAGCGAACCGTACAAGCCGCTCAGCACCGTAGGCCTTGATCCCGCCATGGCAGTGGAGGGCGAGCAGCCCGGGAAGCGGACCGGAGGCACCGGCCGGTCGCACGAACCAGGCGGACGTAGCCGGGCCGAAACCCAACTTCCACTCCAAGCGCGAGGTGATAACGCCGTCGTGCTCCGTTTCGGCCAGTACAGAGTACTGAAGGTCCGGTGTTACGGCGGGCACGCCAAGTGTGTCGGCGAGTTGCCTGGCTTCCACTGAGTCAACGGTGGGGTCAGCGGTGAGCCGGTGCCGGGCAACGTAGGCCGGCCAATCCTCATAATTAGCCAGCGCGCTGGGTCGGGTGGGGGATGCAGCCATGTCAGCGGTGGTCATGGCAGGCGGAGTCGGTGGGGAACAATAGTGTCCTGCCTTATCGAATGCGGAAGGTGTGCTGCAGTGCACGCCGGGCTTCGTCAGCGTGGAAAACGAGTTCAGGCAGCTTTGCAAGAAAACGCTTTCTCAAAAATTAGCAAAAGGCTGTACAAGGGTCAAGAAAACGTTTACTTTGATACGGAGCCGCTGAACGTCCGGACCCCAATCCTGGCAATTCACGGGTAGCGCCAGTAGATCGGCGGCGTCCGGACGGCAAGCACCAACCAGACTCGAACTCCGTGGATGGCCACGATGACCAAAGGAGACCACATGGCCGCTGTACTACGCACGGGGACGCCGCAAGGCGTTCGCGCTCCGGCGAGGGGGAGGCAATGAGCGCTATAGGCGAACTCTCCACGATGACCCGGCGCAAGGGTCCCATGACCAAAGAGGAGAAGAAGGCGAACGGCCGCGACAACAAAGCGGCCTACATCTTCCTCCTCCCGTGGCTGATCGGCTTGGTAGCCATCACTGTGGGACCCATGCTGATGTCCTTGTACCTGTCCTTCACGGACTACAACCTCCTGCAGCCGCCGGAATGGGTGGGGCTGGATAACTTCATCCGGATGTTCGGCGATGCCCGCCTCCACAATTCCCTTCGCGTCACGTTCACGTACGTGCTGGTGGGTGTGCCGCTCCAGTTGGGTGTGGCCCTGCTGATCGCCTTGGTCCTGGACAAGGGCCTGCGCGGCCTTCCGTTCTACCGCTCCATCTTCTACTTGCCGTCCCTGCTGGGCGGATCGGTGGCAGTTGCCATCCTGTGGAAGCAGATCTTCGGCACCACCGGCTTGGTGAACCAGGTCTTGGCGATGGTCGGCATCGAGGGACCCGGTTGGATCTCCGATCCCAACACAGCTCTTGGCTCCATCATCCTGCTGCACGTCTGGACCTTCGGCAGCCCCATGATCATCTTCCTGGCCGGCCTTCGCCAAATCCCGGTGATGTACTACGAGGCAGCCAAGGTAGATGGCGCAACCACGTTGCAGCAGTTTTGGCGGATCACCCTGCCGATGTTGAGCCCCATCATCTTCTTCAACCTGGTGCTTCAGATCATCGGATCCTTCCAGTCGTTCACGCAGGCGTTCATCGTCTCCGGCGGCAACGGCGGCCCGTCCGACTCCACCATGTTCTTCACCCTGTACCTCTACCAAAAAGGCTTCGGCCAGTTTGATATGGGCTACGCCTCAGCGATGGCCTGGTTCCTGCTGGTCATCATCGGTGTCTTCACCGCCATCAACTTCATCGCTTCAAAGTATTGGGTGTTCTACGATGACTAAACTCCAGACCCTCCCCGCCGCGTCCGGTTCTTCCCCACGCAAGGACGGAAAGAGCCCGCGACGCCGCGAATCCCCAGGTAGCCTGGCCTTCAGCCGCAGCGCCCGCATCAAGGGCCTGGTGAAGCATGCCATCCTGATCATTGTGGGCGCGGTGATGATCTATCCGCTGCTGTGGATGGTGGTCTCGTCCCTGCGCCCCAACGACCTCATCTTCCGCGAACCCGGCCTGTGGCTGGAGTCCCTGGAGATGAGCAACTACACCGATGGCTGGTCCGCCCTGACGCACCCGTTCGGGCACTACATGATCAACTCGGCCATTGTGGTTCTTGGCTCGATTCTGGGAAACCTGATCTCCTGCTCCATGGCCGCCTACGCTTTCGCACGGCTGCAGTTCAGTGGCAAGAAGATCTTCTTTGGAATCATGCTGCTGACCATCATGCTGCCGTTCCACGTGGTGATTGTGCCGCAGTACATCCTGTTCTCGCAGATCGGCTGGGTGAACACGTTCTGGCCGCTGATCGTGCCCAAACTCTTGGCAACGGACGCGTTCTTTGTGTTCCTCATGGTCCAGTTCATCCGCGGGATTCCCAAGGATCTCGACGAGGCTGCACGCATTGACGGCGCCGGTCACCCCAGGATCTTCCTCCGCGTGATCCTGCCCCTGATGGTCCCGGCCTTGGCCACCACCACCATCTTCACGTTCATCTGGACCTGGAACGACTTCTTCGGCGCCCTCATCTACCTCACGGACCCGGATATGTTCACTGTTCCGGTAGCCCTTCGCGCCTTTGTTGACTCACAGTCGGCAACCAGCTGGGGATCGCTCTTTGCGATGTCCATCGTTTCCCTGCTGCCGGTGTTCCTGGTCTTCCTCTTCGGCCAGCGGTTCCTCATCAAGGGCATCGCCACCACGGGCATCAAATAAAACAACTAGAACAAGTCGGTGTCTTGTAATACAAGATTGTGACTTGTATCATAATCGCAGCGGGAAAACGCTTTCTCAGTTTGCATCAGGATCAAAGAAGATCGGAGACATCAGTGCCGGTAAATTCAAAGGGTGAAGCAGCCGCCTCCGCAGCTGCCTCACAGACCCGCACCTCAGCGCCGAAGGCCAAGCGCAAGCTTCGCGCCTCCGCCCTCGTAGCGGCCACAGCTGCCGCAGTCCTCGCCCTCACTGCCTGCGGTGGTGGCGGAGGGTCCGAAACGAAGAGTGCCGATGGAAAAGTGGAGCTTCGCTTCGCATGGTGGGGCGGCGACAAGCGCGCCCAGGTAACGCAAGAGGCTATTGCGGCCTTCGAAGCCGAGAACCCCAACATCAAGATCAAGCCCGAGTACGGCGACTGGAGCGGCTACTGGGACAAGCTGGCCACCCAGGTTGCCGCCAATGATGCTCCGGACATCATCCAGATGGACGAGAAGTACATTACCGAGTACTCCACCCGCGGCGCGCTGCTTGATCTCTCCAAGTACGACATTGACACCTCCAAGCTGGATGCCGCTGCCTTGGATGCGGGCAAGGGCGAGAAGGGCCTGACCGGCATCGCTGCAGGTATTAACGCAGCTACCATTCTGGCCAACCCCGCGGTCTTCCAGGCCGCCGGCGTCGCCATCCCCGACGACAAGACCTGGACGTGGGAAGACTTCGAGCGCGTCTCCGCCGAGGTCACCGCCAAGTCGCCCAAGGGAACCTACGGTGCGGCTGCCTACGGCACTGACGAGGCCTCGCTGGGTGTGTGGTTGCGCCAGAACGGCAAGTCCCTCTATACCTCTGACGGCAAGCTTGGCTTCGAGCCCTCGGACATCGCCGAATGGTGGGCTTTCCTGAAGCAACTCAGCGAAAAGAAGGCAGTCCCGTCCGCATCAGAGGTTGTTGAGGCTGAGGCAGCTCCACTTGACCAGAGTGGCCTGGCAACCGGCAAGAATGGTTTGGCCTTCTGGTGGTCCAACCAGCTTCCGGCCCTTGAAAAGGCTGCCGGCGGCGAACTGCAGATCCTGCGCTTCCCGTCCAAGACGGGCAAGGCCGATGACGCGGAGCTTTGGTACAAGGCCTCCCAGTTCTGGTCCGCGTCTTCGCGCACCAAGCACCCTGAAGAGACGGCCAAGTTCATCGACTTCCTGACCAACAACGTCAAGGCCGGCGAAGCACTTCTGGCAGACCGCGGCGTTTACCCCAACTCCGAAGTTCGCGACGCTATCGCTCCCAAGCTCGCGAAGGCGGATGTGAAGGTGGTGGACTTCATCGCCGGCATCAAGGAAGAGCTTGGCGACGCACCGGCCGCACCGCCTAAGGGTGCCGGTGCTATCCAGGAAATTGTGAAGCGCTACACCTCCGAAGTCCTGTTCGACAGGCTCTCAACAGAGGAAGCCGGAAAGAAGGCCGTGGACGAAATGAAGTCCGCGATCAGCTAGCTTTTTCCAATAAGGAACCGCGCCCCGGGCGAATCATTCGTGATCCGCCCGGGGCGCGGTTTTGTGCGTGCCCTATCCGAAGTCTTCCGCGATGACGGCCACGGCTCCGGCGGGTACAACCCCGGTGAAACGTTCGCCGCTGAGCAGTTCGGCGCCGTCGGCCTTCACCGTGACGTCTTCCCGGCTGTGGTTGATGGCGAACAGGAAGCTGCTGCCGTCGGCGCGGCGACGCCGGACGAGTTCGACGCCGGAAGTCACTTCGGTCACGGACGTCACCCCTGCTTCGGCCAGCAGCCGGACGGTGAGTGCGTCGATGCCCTCGGCGTCGGGAAGAGTTGCGAGGTACCAGGCTGTACCGGCGCCCACGCCGCGCCGCGTCAGGGCCGGGACATCGCCGAGCGGGTAATCGGTGAAGGTTGCCAGTACTTCCGTCTCCCCGGCAGCGCGCACGTGTTCGCTCCATACAGATCCGACTGTTCCGTTGCTCAACGTGACCGAGGTGCCTGGGAAGAGCGGGTGAAATTCCTCGCTCCGGACCCCCAACAGTTCGCGGAAAGCGCCCGGGTAGCCGCCCAGCCGGACGTGATCCTGTTCGTCAACGATGCCACTGAAGTAGCTGATGAGCACCGTGGCGCCGGCCTCCGCTGCGGCAGCAATGGAGGCGGCCGCTGCGTCGGTGACGGCGTACAAAGTGCACACCAGGATGAGGTCATATCCGGACAAGTCTGCGGACGGGTGGACGAAGTCCGCGGTGATGCCCCGCAGGTACAACGAGCGGTGGAACGCCCGCATGGTGTCCAGGTATTTCAGCGAATTGTTCGGGTGCGAGTCCAGTTCAGAAGCCCACCAGGCTTCGTAATCGAAAACGATCGCAACGCGCGATTCGACGCGCGAACCCTTGACGGGTTCCAGTTTGGACAACGCGTCGCCGAGGTCCACAACGTTCCGCCACACCTGCGTGTCGCGGCCGCCGTGGGGAACCATGGCCGAGTGGAACTTTTCCGAGCCGGCCTTGCTTTGCCGCCACTGGAAGAACATGACGGCGTCAGCACCGCGGGCCACGTGCGTCAGTGAATTTCGGAGCATTTCGCCGGGCATCTTGGGCTGGTTGTGCGGCTGCCAGTTGACCGCCGACGTCGAGTGTTCCATGAGGATCCAGGGCTCGCCGCCCGCAACGCCGCGGGTCAGGTCCGCGCTGAACGCGAGTTCGATTTCCCGCTCCGGGTCAGCGGCCACGAGGTAGTGATCGTTGGCGATCACGTCCATGTCCTTGGACCAGTCGAAGTAATCCAAGGCCTTGGTAGCGCTGGAAACCATGAAGTTGGTGGTTGCCGGGACGTCCGGGGTGACTTCCCGGATCACGGCCAGCAGTTCGCGGTAGTAGTCAATGAACGCCCAGGAATTGAAGCGCGCGAAGTCCAGCTGCTGCCCGGGGTTGAGTGTGGTGGGTGCAGCGCCTGGCGGAATGACTTCCTCGAAGGAAGCGTAGTGCTGGGACCAAAACGCCGTTCCCCACGCCGCGTTGAGGGACTCGATGGAACCGTATCGTCGTTCCAGCCATGCCCGGAAAGCGGCGGCGTCTTCCTCGCCGTGGAACTCACCAACGTGGCAGCCGAGTTCATTGTCCACGTGCCACAGCGCCAAGCCCGGGTGGTTTTTGTAGCGTTCGGCGATCACGCGCGTCATGGCGGTGGCGTACCTGCGGTAGGCAGATGACGACGGCGTGTAGTGGCGTCGCGAGCCCCGCTCCAGCCTGACTCCTTCCGCGGTGACGGGTAGTATCTCGGGGTATTTGCGGGCCAGCCAGGCCGGAGGAGAAGCAGTCGCTGTTGCCAGAGCCACCTTGATGCCGGCTCCGTGGAGGTTGTCCATGACATCGTCCAGCCAGCCGAAATCGTAGTTACCCTCGGTGGGTTCCAGGAGTCCCCACGAGAAGATGCCCACGCTCAGAAAGTTGACCCCGGCTTCCTTCATGAGCTCGATGTCCTCATGCCGGATCTCTTCCGGCCACTGCTCCGGGTTGTAGTCGCCGCCGTAGGCGAGACCGTCGATTTTGTTCCAGACGGATGGTCGGTTTGGGATTTCGGGGGAGGTCAAGAGGACTCCTTCGTCAGGTTGGCCGTGCTGGTACTGAGGGTATAGGTGCAGCGTATCGGTGAAAACAACATCTTTGGAAAACGCTTGCCCAGATCCTTCATTAGGGATATTGTATCGATTCAGAAGGAGTGTAAGCGAGGTCACTGCCACGTTGTAGAGAACTCGGAAGCTTGCACCAACTGAGCAAGGAGGCTCTTATGTTCGATAGAAGGAAATTCCTCACCACGGTGGCTCTCGGCACCGCATCTGCCGCGTTCCTGTCCGCTTGTGGCCAATCCTCATCTGCAGGACAGACGGGCTCTGCGGAGAACCCCGTCACCATCAACTACACCTGGTGGGGCAACGATGACCGGGCAGAACGTACCCGCAAGGCGATTGCCCTGTTCGAGTCCAAGAACCCGGACGTCAAGGTCAACGGCAACTTCACCGACTTCGCCGGATACTGGCAGAAGCGCGCCACCGAAGCTGCGGGCGGCGGCTTGCCGGACGTTATGCAATGGGACCTCTCCTACCTGCGCGACTACGGCCAGCGGAACCAGCTCCTTGACCTGAGCACCGTGAAAATCAACACGGACGCCTTCGACAAGTCCCTTCTTCCCTCGGGGCAGATTCGCGGCAAGACCTATGGCATCCCCACCAGCACCAATGCCTTCGCGGTGTACTACGATCCCGCCAAACTTCAGAGCATGGGTGTTGCCGAGCCTGATGGACAGTGGACCTACAAGGAGTTCAACGCCTTCATGTTGGAGGTAGGACAGAAGGGTAACGGCGCGTTGTACGGCGGCACCGACTACACCGGTGTGTGGTGGATGTACAACATCTGGCTGCGCCAGAACAACATCCAGGCCTTCACCGATGACGGCAAGCTTGGCTTCACCAAGGACGACCTCAAGAAGTGGTGGAACACCACCGCCGAGCTTCGCGGCACCCCCGCGCTCGTTCCCGAAGAGCGGGTCACCCAGCTCGCCCCCAAGTCCGCCATGGGATCCAACGTCACTGCCAGCGAAGTCACCTGGGACAACTTCATGGCTGGTTACCTGGGCGACAGCGGAGCCAAGGAACTCAAGTTGGTGCCGGTTCCCTCTGACGATCCGGACAACCTGGGCCTCTTCCTCAAGCCCTCCATGCTCATGGTTGCCAGCGCCAAGACCAAGTACAAGGACGCCGCTGCCCGCTTCATCGACTTCATGGTCAACGATCCCGAGGTGGGCCAGATCTTCAAGACCTCCCGCGGTGTCCCGGCGTCGAAGACCCAGCGCGACGGCACCACCTTCGAAGGTACTGACAAGCTCGTGGTGGATTACGAGAAGTCAATCGAGAAGTACCTCAAGGACGCCCCCGAGCCGCCCATCGTCGGTTTCGGCACGCTTGAAGCCTCGTTCAAGCGGGTTAGTTCCGAACTTAACTACGGCAAGTTGACCCTGGACGGCGCAGCAGATGCATGGTTCAAGGAAGCCGAAGACCTCATCAAGCAGAACGCCTGATCAGGATGCGCCTGATTCCGGCTTTCCCTACTGACGGACTGATCTCGTGACACAAAGCCCAACCTTGAGCAGGCGCTCGTCGTCGTCCGCTTCCCCCCAGCCGCGTAAGTCGCGGCGGCGGGGTGCGGATGCCCGCGCCGGCTACACGTTCCTGTTGCCCTGGCTGCTGGGATTCATCGCCCTCACCGTGGGCCCGATGATTTCCTCGCTGTACCTTTCCTTCACCAACTACAACCTGTTCGAAGCTCCCAAATGGATCGGCTTGGACAACTACACCACCCTCTTGCAGGACGAACGGTTCCTGCAGTCGGTGGGAGTGACCCTGAACTACGTCATTTTCGGTACTCCACTGAAACTTGCCGCCGCTTTGGCCATTGCCATGTTGCTCAACAGCAAACGCAAGGGCCAGGGTTTCTACCGCTCGGCCTTCTACGCACCGTCCCTGATCGGTGCGTCCGTGTCCATCGCCATCGTCTGGAAGGCGATGTTCGGTGACTCCGGCCCGGTGGACCAGGGCCTGTCCTTCTTCGGGATCAACCTTGGCGGCTGGGTGGGCAACCCGTCCATGACCATGCCCATGATGATCCTGTTGACCGTCTGGCAGTTCGGCGCCCCCATGGTGATCTTCCTGGCCGGGCTCAAGCAGATCCCAGCGGACCTCTACGAAGCGGCGTCGATGGACGGTGCCGGCCCGGTCCGCAAGTTCCTGAACATCACCTGGCCCATGCTTTCGCCGGTGATCTTCTTCAACCTGCTGATGGAAACCATCCACGCATTCCAGATCTTCGCTTCGGCCTACATCATCTCCAACGGTGAAGGCGGCCCTGCCGGATCCACCCTCTTCTACACCCTCTACCTGTACTTGCGCGGTTTCAGCGACTTCCGCATGGGCTACGCCTCGGCAATGGCCTGGCTCCTGGTAGTCGTGGTCGGCATCATCACGCTGATCTTCTTCAAGACCTCCAAGTCCTGGGTCCACTACAGCGGTGATTCGAAATGACAACCATGGCAACACCCACGCAGCCTCAACCTACAAAGCCCAATGCGCCGGCACCGGTGTACAACCCGAAGTCCGAGTCCACCGCAGTCAAGCGCATCAAGAGCACCATCTTCCACGTTGTTGCCCTGGCGCTGGTGGCTATGGTCCTCTACCCGGCCATCTGGATGATTTCGGCATCCTTCAAGCCGAACTCCGAGATCGGCGGCGCCAACAACGCGTTGTGGTCGAACAACTTCAGCTTCGACAACTTCGTCACGGCGATGGATGGAATCGGTGGCGTCTCCACGCTGACGTTCTTTACCAACTCGCTGATCCTGGCCGTCGGCGCGGTGGTGGGAACCGTTCTCTCGGCATCCATCTCCGCTTACGCCTTCGCCCGGATCAACTTCCCTGGCCGCGGACTGTTCTTCGGCATGATGATCGCCACCCTGCTCCTGCCTTTCCACGTGGTGATCATCCCGCAGTACATCGTGTTCCAGCAGCTTGGCTTGGTGGACACCTACGTGCCGCTGCTGATCGGCAAGTTCCTCGCCGCGGACGCGTTCTTCGTGTTCCTGATGGTCCAGTTCATGCGAGGCCTTCCGGCTGAACTTGACGAAGCGGCCCGGATCGACGGCGCAGGGCACGTGAGGATCTTCGGGTCCATCATGCTTCCGCTGATGAAGCCGGCCCTGATCTCCACCTCCATTTTCTCCTTCATCTGGAGTTGGAACGATTTTCTGGGCCCGTTGCTCTACCTCAACACCCCGGAGAAATATCCGCTCCCGTTGGCGTTGCGGCTCTTCGTAGACCAGACCCAGAGCTCGGACTACGGTGCAATGATCGCCATGTCCGTCCTGGCGCTCCTTCCCGTGCTGGTCTTCTTCCTGGTCTTCCAGCGTTACATCGTCGAAGGCGTTTCAACCCAGGGCCTCAAGGGCTAAGGACAAAGAAAATGAGCACCATGAACGCCACAGGCAAGTCGTCGCCGACCCCCGGGATTCCGGTCAACCGCTTTGCCCTCTTCGCCGAGACCATCCTGGCGGGAGTCATCGTGCTCCTCCTTTCCATCCCTTTGATGACGGCGCCGGCTGCCTATGCGGCCGGCGTCGCCCACCTGGAAAGGCACCTCAGCGGCAGGGATGATTCCCTCCGCAGCCTGTGGGCTAATTTCCGACGCGCCCTTCCCGGCAGTTGGAAGCTGGGAATCACGACGGCGGTAGCCGCCGTCGTGATTGTCCTGAACCTGTTGCTCGCACTGGTGGGGCAACTGCCCGGCCGGGCGATGATCCTGCCCGCCACGTTGATCCTGGCCGCAGCGGGGGCCGTGCTGTTCCTGCGGATCGCCGCCAACTGGAGCGGCGGAGTGAACTGGAGCGGTGAGGCCGGTCAGGAACCCGCCGACGTTCCCGGCCCGCAGCGGTGGGCGCAAGCCTACTCGCAGGCCAAGGCCGACGCCCTGCGCGACTGGACCGGTACGCTTCTCTTGCTCGCCGCGGTCTTCATGGCCGTCGTCTTCGTTTGGATGCTGCAGGCCTTGTTCGTGATCGTTCCCGGAACCTTGGTCCTGGCCGCCGCCGCCATCAAAATCCGGTCCAATCGTTGAAATCTGACCCAACCCGCTGAATCGAGCAGAACACTCCGTGTCTCCGCGCCCGTTCCCACTGCGCCCCAAATCCACCACCCCGCGTGCCCGCGCTGCGGAAAGCTGGCATTACCCCCTAAGGCACCACAACTACCGGATCTTCGTCACCCTCTCCCTCGTAGGAAGTGGCGGGGTGTGGATGCAGCGGCTCGCCCAAGACTGGCTGGTGCTGCAGCTCACGGGCAGCCCGGCCGCAGTTGGCGTCGCCGTTGCCCTTCAATTCCTCCCCATGCTGGTGGTGGGTCCCCTCAGCGGAGTGCTGGTGGACCTGTTCCCCAAACGCCGCATTCTCCTGGTCTGCCAGTCCGTCGCCGCGTTGCTGGCCGCGGCTCTGGCCGTTTGGAACGCGATGGGCGGCACGGACGTCTGGGTGGTTTATGCCTCCTGCATTGCCCTGGGAATCACCAGCGCGATCGATGGACCGGCTCGGCAGGTGTTCGTCAACGAGGTAGTGGGCGATGCCGGACTGCCCGCCGCAATCGGTCTCAACAGTGCCATAGGGCAGTTGGGAGCCATGGCCGGCCCGGCGCTGGCAGGCGTGGTCATCGCCCATTCAGGTCCGGCAGCTGCCTTCGCTGCCAACGCGCTGATTGGCGTAGCAGTCCTGGTGATGATTGCCTCCATCAGGCCGGGTGAACTGCATCATTCTCCCGCAGCGCACGATCCCACCGCCCGGAAAGGCCAGGTACTCGCCGGCTTCCGGTTCGTCATCGCTCGTCCGCCCCTGCTGCTGACCATGCTGCTTGCGGGCTTGCTGGGAGCCTTTGGCATGAACGGACCAGTAGTCCTTGCGGCGTTCGCGGACGGAGTGTGGCACAGCGGTCCCGCAGGCTTTGGGCTCTTCAATACTGTCAGTGCATTGGGGGCACTGGCAGGTGCGCTGGTGGCCACCCGGATCAAGCGATTTGGGCGGAAGGGGATCGTGGCCAGTGCTGGTCTGTTCGGCCTGACGCAGGCTCTCGCTGCCTTGATGCCCACGCAGGAATGGTTCGTGGTGATGCTCATTGTGGTGGGCTTCATGACCCTGGTGTTCCTCACCAGCGCAGCAACCGCGGTGCAGCTGGAGGCCGGCGCCAGTGTGCGTGGCAGGGTCCTCGCACTGTATTTCCCGCTGCTGCTGGGCGGCCACGCTTTGGGCGGCTTGCTGGCCGGGTGGCTTACGGAAGACTTTGGGGTCCGCACCGGACTGGTGGTCACGGGAGCGTTGGGCATGGTCTCGGCGGCCGTGATTGGTTTCCTGCTCTGGCGCTACTCGGCCCGCCGCTCCGCTCGCGCCTAGCCGCCTTCCCACAGATCCGGCCCTTGTTCGTCCTCCTCACCGTTGAAGGGTGAGGAGGACGAACAAGCGCGGGAAACTACGTCCCGACGCTGCCCACCAGAGCCTGGATCTCCGCTGCATCCAGGGTTCCGTCGCTGATCCACACCGTATTGGTCCGGGTAAGGGATTCGCCTGCTGCCAGCTCAACTGCTGTATTCCAGGCCAGTGCAGAAGCCACTGCGGGGTAGTCGCTGCACCGCACGAACCAGGGGTCCGCCGACTCCAAAGGTGCGCCGAACACCAGAGTGGCAGGGCCGCCGTCGAACTCTCCCGTCCAAGCGAGCCACGGCGTCACCGAGCCGTGCACGGAAGGCTCGCCCTCGGCTGTGGAGGAGAAGACGCGCGGGGAAGCATTGACAGGCAGGCGCCAAAAGAAGCCGCCATAGCCGCTGCCCGCGGCACCATGTGAACCAGGGCTACCCAAGGAAACATCCACGACGGCGGTGAGCCGGGTTTGGATGACGAGTCGCCAGGTGCGCTCATCCAAGACAGTGCGGGCCAGGGTGCGTTGCTCTTTGAGGAGGAGGCCGCCGTCGGCCCCGAGCCAATCAAGTTGGAGCGTGGTGAGATCTCCTTCGCGGGAGGCATCTGTGGTCTGGATCCTCCCGTGATCCTTCAAATCCACGTACTTGCCCGCTGATTTGCGGTAGCTGCGGCCGCCCCAGAAATTGCTTCCGTTGACGTCCTGCAGTTCGAATCCTGCTCCCAAGTGCCACACATGGTCCGAGGGCAGATGGTCCGTGACCACTATTCCGGCTGCTGTGGTCACCGGGTGCAGGTAGGGGCGCGGGGAGAGGTCCGGCTCGAGGTTGCTTCCGGAGCGGAGGACCGCGGTGGCCTTGCCGGGCTCGGCCTTGCCGGGCTCGGCGTTGCCGGCGTTGAGGGCAGCGGCTTCGGGGGAGAAGAGCGCCTCGGCGCCAGCGGTGATGGGCCGTGCCCAGGGAAGCCCCAGCTCGGAGAAGGTGGCGTGGGCGCGGGTGGCGCGTTCCAGGATGTCCTCGATGTTGGGGATCACTGCATGTGCTTGATCGCCCGTACCCACCCAATTCACGCATTCCGTGGGAATCAGGGCAGGTGCCTCTGCTGTTCGGATGGCTTCCAGAACACGCATGAATGCGCCGCTGTGATCGAGCGGGCTGAGCAGTGAAGTGCCTTCGGACAGGTGCTGGAGGAGGTTCTCGGTAAGGTCTTCGCGCCCGAAGGAGTGGGTGGTTTCGCCGGCCTCGGTGCGAACCGTCACGCGATCCTCCGTGTAGTGGAAAACTGCCGTGCCTTCAGTGCCGTGCAGCATGACGTAGGGTTCCACGGATTCGGTGGCGCAGAGCGTGAGGGCGCACGTGATGGGCAGGCCGTTCGTGGTGCGCAGGCGGATCACGGAGGTGTCGTCCGCTTCGATGTCGTTGGCGCGGTAGAGGTCGGTTTCTACCGAGGCCAGATCCCCTGCTGTCCGTGCTCCCGCGATGCGGAGTGCCGTGGCGATCGCGTGGGCCAGCGGGTTGGTGGCCACGCCATCCACCACATCCGCGCCATCGAGGCTGCGTTTACCTGCCCAGCGCGACCGCTTGTAATAGGCGCGGTCCCGGACCCAGCGGCCCGTGGCGGAGATCCCCTTCAAAGTGCCGATGCCAGGCAAGTCCTCGGAAGGCTCCCCGGCGGCCAGCCTTTCCAGCGCTGCCAGGGCATGGGAACCGAGACTCTGGAACCCGATCTGGACACTCCGGCCGGCCTCCGCCGCCGCTTCCTGGAGGAGAAGGAAGTCGCTCATCGAGGCTACGGGAGGCTTCTCCAGGTAGAGGTCCGCCTCGGAAGCCAGCACGGCCAAGGCCAAGGGGGCATGTGTCTGAATGGGAGTTGCCACGATGATGACGTCCGGTTTGTGGTCGCCGGCCAGAAGCTCGTCAAGGTTTGCGTGGACGGCTGTGCTTTCCGGCAGGGCTCCGAGGGCCGGCGGATTCGGGTCAGCCACTGCTACAAGGTCAACAAGGCCTTTGTCCATGAGCCGTTCGAGGTTGCGGAGGTGATGCGTGCCGAAGCCGTGAACCCCCACCAGGGCGATCCTGGCGGGCCCGGTGCTGAGTTCGCCCGCAGCCGCGAGGCGTGTTGGACTGCTGGCGGACTCGGTGGAAGCGGTGTCCATGGCTCTCCTAAAGCTGGCGCGGCAACGATGGCGCATGACGCCGTCGTCCAGGTATTCACAAAAGTGTTCGAGCGGGTTTAGGCTACACCTCAGCAAGCGCTTTCCCGCGATCGACTGTGTTTAGTTTAGCCTGACCCTAGCCGAAATGTAACGATTCAAGATGAGCCCGCTTCAGGTTTCCTATGACATAGGATGTCCTCTGGTTGACCCTGGTATTAGCGGCTCACCCGAACCAGCCACTCAGACCCACCTGAACCGGAATGGACCATGCCCCTCTTTGACCTTCCCCTTGACCAACTCCGCAACTACTCCTCCACAGCCGTAGCACCAGCAGACTTTGAAGAGTTCTGGGATCGCACCATTGCAGAGGCCCGCGGGCTCCCACTCAATGCCGTGTTTGAACCCGTGGACAACTACCTCAGCGTGATCAACACCTTCGATGTCACGTTCTCCGGCTTCGGGGGAGACCGTATCAAGGGCTGGCTGCATCTACCCGCCCAGCTCCACCCGGGGGAGCAGCTTCCCGTGGTGGTGGAGTACATCGGATACTCCGGCGGGCGTGGCCTGGTCAACCAGAACACCCGTTGGGCTCAAGCCGGTTACGCGCACTTCATCATGGATACGCGCGGGCAAGGCTACGGCGGGGTCTCCGGAGACACTCCGGATCCGCACCCGTCGGCCGGTGGCATCAACTATGCGGGCCTCATGACCCGGGGCGCCGATCACCAGGACAACTACTACTTCCGCCGGGTCTACGTGGACGCCTTCCGTGCGGTGGAAGCGGCACAGAGCCATCCCGCCGTCGACCCCTCACAAGTGGTGCTGACAGGCGTCAGCCAGGGCGGCGGCATCACTGTTGCTGCTGCCGGGCTGACCGCTGGAAGGCTCGACGGCGTTATTGCCGCGCTGCCCGATGTCCCCTTCCTGCAGGACTTTCCCCGCGCGATCGACATCACCCCGCGTGGTCCGTACCCGGAGATCGCCGGATTCCTGGGCCGGCACCGCGAGAAATATGAGCCCATGCTGGCAGTCCTGAACTACTTTGACGGCGTCCACTTGGGCCGTGCCGCCACCGTTCCTGCACTGTTCTCCGCAGCGCAAATGGACGATATCTGCCCTCCCTCAACAGTGTTCGCGGGGTTCAACAATTACGGCACCGGCTCCCGCGCCCAAACTGGGGCGCCTGAGAAGGACATTGAGGTCTACCGCTTCAACAACCACGAAGGCGGGCAGGAACACCACTGGATCAAGCAGTTGCAGTTCCTGCGCAAACTACTGTCATGTTGATAGACGAGATTTGCCCGCGGTGAAGAACCCTGGTTATGGTGTGGCTATGACTAAGCGTTGGTATGCGTATTTTTCGTTGGCTCTGGAGGGGCCCGCGTCTAACTGACACGCATCCAACTTTCCTTCAGAGCCAACAGGGCAGAGATTATTCTCTGCCCTTCGCCATATCCGGCGGGTTCTGAAAAGGGGCCCGCTCCGCATCCCGGAACAGGACCCAGAAATGACCAGCATCGCCGCAGAACCCACCGAATCGCTCGACTCTCCTTCTGACGCGACTCGACCCGCCACCTCCAACCTGCGGGTGGCCCGCTTCGAGCCACTTCCGGCTCCGCAGGACCTCATCGCGGAGTTGCCGCTGGACGGCCGCTCAGCCGCCGTCGTCGACCGTGGCCGTGACCAGGTCCGCGCCATCATGGACGGCGTGGATGACCGCCTCCTGGTGATCGTTGGGCCGTGCTCCATCCACGATCCCAAAGCCGGTCTTGAATACGCGCGCCGGTTGGTCAGCCAGGCCGCGAAGCACAAGGAAGACCTGCTGATCGTCATGCGGACCTACTTCGAGAAGCCCCGCACCACCGTTGGCTGGAAGGGCCTCATCAACGATCCCCACCTGGACGGCAGCCACGACATCGCCGCCGGCCTCCGTGCCGCCCGTGGCTTCCTGAAGCAGGTCACCGCCTTGGGTCTGCCCACTGCCACCGAATTCCTGGAGCCCATCAGCCCGCAGTACATGGCCGACCTCGTTTCCTGGGGTGCCATTGGCGCCCGCACCACGGAAAGCCAGATCCACCGCCAGCTCGCGTCCGGGCTGTCCATGCCCATCGGCTTCAAGAACGGCACCGACGGCGATCTCCAGGTGGCCATCGACGCTTGCGGCGCCTCCGCCGCGGAGCAAGCCTTCCTGGGAATCGACGACGACGGCCGCGCGGCACTCGTGGCCACCTCAGGCAACCCGGATACCCACGTGATCCTGCGCGGCGGACGCAAGGGACCCAACTACTCTGCCGATGACGTTGCAGCTGCTTCCGCCAAGCTAGCCTCCAAGGGGCTGAACCCGCGTTTGATCGTGGACGCCAGCCACGCCAACAGCGGCAAAAGCCACCACCGGCAGGCTGAGGTTGCCTTGGAAATCGGCGCGCAGCTCGAAGCGGGGGAGACCTCGCCTATTGCCGGTGTCATGCTGGAGAGCTTCCTCGTGGGAGGCGCGCAGAACCTGGATGTAACCAAGCAGCTTTCCGGGGAGCAGGAGCTCGTCTACGGCCAGAGCGTCACTGACGCCTGCATGGAGTGGGACGTCACGGCCTCGGTGTTGGAACAGCTCGCGGCGTCGGCGCGGAAGCGTCGGGCCGTGGTGGCGGGCTAGGGCGGATAGCGCGGGCGAGGGCGGGTAGCGCGGGCGAGGGCGCGTAGCAGGCCCTTTCACATTGGCCCCATCAGCCTCTAGAGTATCTAGCACATGGTTGTTTGATGGCTCAGCATCGGCACACCGTTCCACTGGGGTGTCCTACTGTCTGAGAGCAAAGGAATATGGGAAATGTCTGCGGAGACTAACTTCTCGAATGCGCGTTTCATGACGGTGGCCGAAGTGGCCGACGTCATGCGTGTTTCCAAAATGACCGTGTATCGCCTGGTCCACTCAGGGGAAATGCCCGCCGTGAGGTTCGGCCGTTCCTTCCGGGTCCCTGAAGAGGCTGTTGCCCAGTACCTCAAAGGTGCTGTGGTTGACGGACAATCCGAGACCGCCTGAGACCTGCCATGGTCCGTCCTCCGGACCATGGTCATGGGGTGCCCCTTTGAAGCGGTACTCTGTTAAGGAACGTTTTACGTCAATGTAAGAATCTGTCAGTTGTACTGTCTGCTTCCGCGGATCGGTTCCAACAGACAGGAACTTCTAGTTTGTAAGGAACTTTCGTGGGTTCAGTTATTAAGAAGCGCCGCAAGCGTATGGCCAAGAAGAAGCACCGCAAGCTGCTTCGCAAGACTCGCCACCAGCGCCGCAATAAGAAGTAGAGATACTTTATCAAGCGTGAATGCCCGTTGCCTCTCGAGGTGGCGGGCATTTTTGCATCCCCACGCTCTCTCACATCCCTCGGGTTGGACCCGTTCCTCTCTCACATCCCTCGGGTTTGAACGCGTTCCTCTCTCACATCCCTCGGGTTGGAATCCGATCCTCTCTCACATCCCTCGGGTTTGGACCCGTTCCTCTCTCACATCCCTCGTGAAAAGCCCGAGCTGACGGAGGGATCCCGCCATGCTGATCGCAGGGCGCTCTTAATCTTCTGCGTGGCTGACGAGAATTTGTCCGCTAAGTCGTCCTTTCCGAATGTGAGAACCGTCCAACCTGCTGCTTCAAATGCTTTGTCGCGACGCCGATCGCTAAATATTTGATCCTGCTCGAGGTGATGACCGCCGTCGTACTGAATCGCTACTCGCCGGTCACGGAAGCCCAGGTCCGCGGACGGGGAGAACGGGTCGTTCTGCCGGAGTTTAACCTGTAGTTCGGGTTCGGGGATGCCGGCGTCCAGCATAGCCAAGCGGAGCAGGGTCTCAGGCGCCGAATCGGCGCCCAGTCGCATGAGATCCAGTGCTTCTCGTGCCCGAACAACGCCCTGAAAATTCTTGTGTCTATTTACCAGCTTGCGAAGAGCCTCGAGAGTAGAGAAGGGTGTCTCGCGTTCTTCAAACTCCGGCCGGGGAATTCGAATGAGTTCGTCACCCATGCAAACGAGGTCGGGGACCGGCAGGCGTCGTGCGAGATCCAACCAGGTCCGCGATCGAGTGCTCATCCTCATGCCTTGGACGTGTTCAATGTCGTCATCGGAGGCTATTACCGTGTGTCCGATCACTCCTTTGCGCCGAACAGACGGGAGATGCCTGGGCTTGCTGAGGTGCAATTCGTTCGAATCTGACAACCAGGGTGGAAGGCATAGGCCATGGAGCCTCGCGGCCGTTACGTGCGAGATCCAGGCACCCGGAGTTACAGCTGAGAGCGATTTTGCGGCCGCCGACAGCTCGAAATCCCAGTCGGAAGGTCGGTAGACGCCTCGGCTAACTCCGTCGATCTTGACGCGATTCCAAAGGTGCGACTGCTTTAGGCCTGCAGCCTCGGCTTCGTCGAGGGTGAAGGGTGCAGTCGTCAGTCGGGGCGGAAGTGGGGCGGAATTCTGCATACCGGCATTCTTGCCCAGAAACGTTCGCGGCATCAGAAGTTATCCACAGGCTGGGTGATCGCCCCGAGGGATGTGAGAGAGCGCTGGGTTTAGACGCGAGGGATGTGAGAAAGCGCTGGGTTTAGACGCGAGGGCCGCGGAACTTTGAGAATCCGCGCCAAAGGCCGTAGACGGCTCCGCCGACGGTCGCAGCTTTCAGGCCAAGTGTTGCCGCGCGGCGTCCGGAACGGAAGTCGTAAACGGGCCAGTTGTTCTCACGGGCATGCCGCCGGAGCTTTCCATCCGGGTTGATGACCACAGGGTGCCCCACCATGGTGAGCAAGGGGATGTCGTTGGCGGAGTCGCTATAGGCCCAGCAATGGTCCAAATCCAGCCCTTCTCGATCCGCCACGAGTTGGACCGCGATTGCCTTGGCGGGTCCGTGCAGGATGTCGCCAACAAGCTTTCCCGTGTACATGCCTTCCTCCACCTCGCCCACGGTGCCCAAAGCGCCCGTAAGGCCGAGCCGGGTGGAAATGACTGTGGCTACCTCGATGGGCGTGGCCGTCACGAGCCACACCTTCCGGCCAACCCGGAGGTGTTGTTCTGCTAGCGCCTTGGTTCCCGGCCAGATCCGTGACTCGATCATTTCGTCATAGACCTCTTCCCCCAAGGCCTTGATGTCGTCCACGGTGATGCCCGCAGCGAGTGTCAGCGCGGAGTCGCGCACCGAATGGACATCATCCATGTTCTCGCCACGCATGACGAACTTGAACTGCTTCCAAGCGAATCCGGCGGCCTGGGAAAGAGTGAACGCCTTGCGCTCATACATTTTGCGGGCCACATGGAAGAGGCTTGCACCCTTCATCAACGTGTTGTCGACGTCGAAGAAGGCGGCCTCGCCAGCGTACTTCCGGGCGATGTCCGCATTGGCCGCGTCCCTTTGTACGGTGTCCTGCTGCACCAAGGCATCTGCGACCACGGCGGCGTTCTTCTCCTCGGGCATGCCTTGAGTCTAGTCAATCGCCGCGGCCAGCGTTGAGGACGCACGGGGGAGCCACCGAAGGGGGTGGGATGTGAGAGCGCGATGGTGGGAAGGGGGTGGGACGTGAGAGAGCGTGGGGCCGGTACCTTTGAGACATGGCAATTCCCGACGTCGTTCTCCTCACTAAAGCTGACTGCCACCTCTGCACGGAGGCGCGCGCCGCCGTCGAGCGCGTCACAAAAAGTCTCGGCGTGCAATGGACCGAGCAGAGGATTGACGGCGACCCCCAACTGCAGGAGCGCTTCGCTGAGGAGATTCCAGTGGTGCTGGTGGACGGTGTCCAGCGCGATTTTTGGAAGATCGACGAGGAGCGGCTTGCCCGGACCTTGAAGAAAGTCCTGGAGGGCTAAGGGGTGGAATTACCCGCAAGTAACGGCTTTTGTTGAGTCCGGCCGGGGGTCATAGAGTGGAACAACAAAGCGACGCAATGGAGAATACCGTGACTGCGCTGGAACCGTCCCCGGAAGCAACAACCGGAGACAACGAGCCTGCCGCCAAGCAGATCCCGCCCGCGGCTGTGGCCCGGATGACTCTCTATTTGCGCGCGCTCAACTCCCTGCTGGCCGAAGGCGTTGAACGGGTTTCCTCTGAAGCCTTGGCGGAAGCCTCGGGCGTCAGCTCATCCACGCTCCGCAAAGACGTCTCTTACGTCGGCTCTTACGGAACCCGCGGCGTCGGCTATGAAGTCCAGTACCTGAGCCGGCACATCGCGGCGGCCCTCGGTCTGACCCACGACTGGAAGGTCGCAATTGTGGGTGCCGGTAACCTCGGCAAAGCCCTTGCCCGGTACGGCGGCTTCGAGTCACGGGGCTTCGACGTAGTAGCCATTTTCGACGCCGACCCCATGGTGATTGGCAACGAGGTGGGCTGGTTGCGGGTCAGCGACTCCGCCGAACTTGAACGGGTCCTGGAACGAACCCACACCAACATGGTGGTGCTGGCGCTGCCCGCCACGGTGGCCCAGGCTGTGTGCGACCGCGTCATTGCCGCCGGAATCCGAAGCATCCTCAGCTTCGCCCCTGTACTGCTGCAGGTCCCACCGCACGTCAACCTTCGCAAGGTGGACATGGCAACCGAGCTCCAGATTCTTGCCTACCACGCACAACGGGCGCAGACACCGGGCCAGGCTGTTTAGCCTTCGCCGGGTCCGCGCCCGCGTTGTGTGTAAGCCTGTTTAGCGGCCGTAGGGGTTCTGGTAAGAGTTGCCGAACGGCTGCGCCTTACGGAAATACGGTGCCGACGCCGGCAGGTACAGCAGGACTATACCGGCAATTCCCAGCAGGGCGGCAAGCGTCGCGAGACTCAACGGCACCAGCATGAAGATGGAGATTGCGGCCAGTACTGTTCCAAGGATTCGTGCCCAGTTGCGGCCCTTGCGGACATTGAGGGCAACTAAGGCATAGAGCCCGGCCCCGATGATTCCGACGGCCACCATGATGCCTACAAAGACGCCCTGAACGTCCTCGAACCTCACATCACCTGCACCGCCGGCTGCCATCTGGTCCTCAAACATAGCCCGCGTTGCGGGATCGCCGATGGCTGCGATGGAAATGATGATGGAGATGAGCCAGACAGCCGCGGCACCAACAATCAGCCAGAAACCAATATTGACCATCTGCGGGATGGTGGTGGGTCCGGGCTGCTGGCCCGGCCAGCTGGTGTCCTGGCCGTATTGCGGAGCTGTGGGGGGCTGGCCGTACGGGGAAGACTGCTGGCCGTACTGCGGTGCGGCGGGGGACTGCTGGCCGTACTGCGGCGCAGCGGGCTGTCCTGCAGGTGACTGCTGGCCGTACTGCGGTGCGGCGGGGGACTGCTGACCGTACTGCGGCGCGGCGGGCTGACCATACTGGGGTGCCGGGGGTTGCGGTGCAGAAGGCTGGGAGCCGTTGGTCTCGGGCTGGTTGGTATCGCCCGGGTTTGACGGCGGGTACGGAGGGTTGCTCATGGCATTCCTTTGCTTGTTCGACTGCTGGTGCGGCCGCCGGGATCAGCAAATCGACCCTGCCCCCAGCGTGGTTCTGCTTCCACCGTACCTCCCGGGTCCGACGCTGAAGACGATCACACGCAGGTATTTCACACTGGCAGGAAAAATCATCATGTGGGCTTACGCCTTCATGATGAAGGCCGCGGGAACCCGGAGGTTTCAACCGCGGCCTTCAGCACGCATTTTTCGCCGGTAATGCACGACGACGGTAGTCGGCTAGGTGTCAGGCGTGACCCTTGACTGCCTTGAACCAGAGCTGCGAATTAGGCAGCCACATCATCACCACGGCTACAGCGCTGACCAGGAAGCCGAACCAGTTGCCACCCAAGCCCATTCCGGAGCCGCCACCACTCGCTGCTCCGAAGATGGCCAGCAGGAGGGAAATGCCGGCAAGGATGGTCAGGGCGAGGCGAGCCCACTCTTTGCCTTCCTTCATCTTCATGGCCAGGACCACTTGCGCGGCGGCGACGGCCAGGGTGAGCAGGAGGAGGATCAGTGCGATGGCAGCGAATCCTGGTGCGAACGCGAAAGCGGCGATCACGGCGAAGAAGGCGATGAGCCCAAACAGCAACCCGAGGAGTCCGGAGATCACCCAGATGAAGTAGGAGACCTTCAATTCAGTGGGCAGGCCTTGGGTTTTGAACATTCCCGAGAATCCGCCTTGGGGCATGACGTCGTTAAAACTTCGTGGGCCGTCGGTGGGCATTTCGAAGTGGAATCCAGGCTGGCCGGGTGTTGGCTGGGAGGGTCCGGGCTGTGAGTATTGGCCCGGTTGCGACGGCGGCTGGTAGCCCTGCGGAGGCTGGTAACCCTGGGGCGGTTGGTAGCCCGAGGGAGGAACGTTGCCGGGCTGCGGAGCTTGGGGACCCGCAGGAGGAACATTGCCGGGCTGCGGAGGCTGGGCGCCGGGCTGCTGTGGCTGTGGTGTTTCGTCTGGGGTACTCATGGCATCACTTTAGACCGCAGGTTGAAGGATGCATAGGAAATTCGGAGCTAACGCGCAGCTAAATACAGGCTTTTCACCGAACAATTGCGGGGTGACTTCTCCATATGCGAAACGGCGCCCCCACAGCGTGAACTGTGCAGGGCGCCGTTTGGCGTGCTTGGCCCCGGAACAGCCTCTTGTTCGTCACCCTTCGCGTTGTGCGGTGGGGATGGAGAACAAGGGCGGGACCGGCGGACCCGGGCCGGTAGTTAGAAGGACTACGCAGCGGCCGGTGCGATGAACGCGAGCTCGAGGTTGATGACTACCTTGTCGCTGACCAGGACGCCACCGGCTTCGAGGACGGCGTTCCAGGTGAGGCCGAAGTCCTTGCGGCTGATGGTGGTTTCACCGGAAACGCCGGCGCGGGTGTTGCCGAAGGGATCCACGGCCACGCCATTGAACTCGGTCTCGATGGAAACTTCCTTGGTCACGCCCTTGATTGTGAGATCGCCCACGAGGTCGAAGCTGTTTCCGTTGGCCTTGACGTGACGGGACACGAAGGTGATTTCGGGGAACTTCTCTACGTCGAAGAAGTCTTCGCCTTTGACGTGGCCATCGCGGTTGACGTCGCCGGAGTCAAAGCTGGCGGTCTGGATGGTGGCGGTGACCTTGGAATCGGTCAGGGTTTCGCCAACTTCCAAAGTGGCCGAGGCGTCCTTGAACTGGCCGCGGACCTTGCTGATGCCTGCGTGGCGGACGGTGAAGCCGATTTCGCTGTGCGAAGCGTCGAGGGTCCAGGTGCCGGTGGTGACGGAAGCGGGGAGAGTCATCATGGTGTTGCTCCTATATCGAGTGGTGGGTACTGCTTGCTTGCCTGGTCGAGTTCATTGCTTGAAGCGTCAACCGAGCTTCGTACCCAGTATAAACATGCATATGCATCTTTTATTCCAACTCCACGGAACATTTCAGGAAAACTTTGAGTTCTACTAGCGGTAGAAGATTTCGGATCGCCCCGCTTCTTTGAGAAACTGGTAAACATGCCCCAAGCAACTGTCCACCTGCTTCGCCATGGCGAGGTCCATAATCCCGACGCTGTCCTCTATGGCCGGCTGCCGGAATTCCACCTCTCCGAACGGGGCCGGGAGATGGCCCGGATGCTGGCGGACCACTTCACGGCCCGCGTCAGCCAAGGTGCCAAAATCGTGCATTTGGTAGCCTCGCCGCTGACCCGCGCCCAGGAGACGGCCATGCCCACGTCCGAGGCGCTGAATCTGGAGATCACTACAGAGCCACGCATCATCGAGGCCGAGAACCACTTTGAGGGACTTCACCCCATTAAGAGCGAGTTCCTGAAGCCCAAACACTGGATCTACTTCCGCAATCCTCTGCGGCCTTCCTGGGGCGAGCCTTACGCGGAGCAGGCTGCCCGTGTGCTGGCGGCGGTGGAGGATGCGCGCGTGAAAGCAATCGAACTCGGTGGCGACGGTGCCGAGGCCATCCTGGTCAGCCACCAGCTCCCCATCTGGTCAACGCGGTTGACCGCCGAGGGCCGCCGACTGGCGCACGATCCCCGCAAGCGCGAGTGCACCCTCACCTCCCTGACATCCCTTACCCTCGACGACGACGGCAAGATCGTACGCGTCGAATACACCGAGCCTGCTGCCGTGCTGCTCCCCGGCGCGGCGAGCACCCCGGGGGCATAGAAGCATGGACAACAATGTTTCACGTCGCGGCGTACTGACCGCCGGTGGAATCCTCTTGGCAGGACTGACCATGGGCCTGTCCGCGTGCGCCCAGGAAGACTCCCTCGCCAAGCAAGCCAAGGCGGGCGATAACAAGAACTACGTGGCCGGTGACGGATCGGTGACGGAGTTCGCCAAGGCAGACCGTGCCGCTCCCGTGGCGCTCAAGGGCACTCTGTTCAACGGCGGTACAGTCAAGCCGGAGGACCTGCAGGGCAAGGTCACGGTGCTCAACTTCTGGTTTGCCGCCTGCGCTCCGTGCCGCATCGAAGCGCCCCAGCTTGAAGCCCTGCACCAGGACTTCAAGGACCAGGGAGTCCAGTTCTTCGGCGTCAACCTGCGCGACGAAAAAGCCACCGCTGAGGCCTTTGACAAGACCTTCAACATCACCTACCCGAGCTTCGATGACAAGGACGGCGCAGTGCTGCTGTCCGTGTCCGGCATTGTCCCTCCGGGTGCAGTTCCCACCACCTTGGTCCTGGACAAGGAAGGCAAGGTTGCCTCCCGCGTGCTTGGCGAGATCGAGAAGAGCACCCTGAAGGCCCTCATCACCTCCGCAGTGGCCGAGTAGCACCCATGAACAGTCCTTTCGCCGAGACGATCCTCAACGGATCACTGCTGCTGGCTGTGCCGGTGGCATTGCTGGCCGGGCTGGTCTCATTCCTTTCACCGTGCGTGCTGCCGCTGGTCCCTGGTTACCTCGGTTACGTCACGGGACTGACCGGCGTCGACCTCCAAAAGCAGCGGCGTGGCCGCATGCTGGCCGGAATAGGGCTGTTTGTCCTGGGTTTCTCGGTGATTTTTGTTCTCCTTGGCGGTGCCTTCGGGCAGCTTGGAACGCTGCTGACGGGTCCACAAAACGCTTGGATCACACAACTTCTGGGCGTCCTGGTGATCATCATGGGAGTGGTGTTCATGGGCGGTTTTGGCTGGCTGCAGCGTGACGCGAAGATCCACGCCAAACCGCCGGCAGGCTTGTGGGGCGCGCCGCTCCTGGGACTGACGTTCGGATTGGGTTGGGCGCCCTGTATTGGTCCGACGTACTCCGCGGTACAGTTGCTGAGCTTGTCCGGCGGTTCGTCGGCGGCCAAGGGAGCTCTCCTGGCGTTCGTTTACAGCCTTGGCCTTGGCATTCCGTTTCTCCTGATTGCGCTGGCTGTGCGCCGGGGCATGGGAGTCATGTCCTTCTTCCGCAAGCATCGGCTGGCCATCCAGCGGATCGGCGGGGGCATCCTGATTTTGCTCGGCATCCTGATGGCCACCGGCGTGTGGGGAACCTGGGTTACCGAGTTGCAGTACTGGTTCCAAAACGATGTGAAGTTGCCAATTTGATGAGCGAGTCCGTGAAAGCCAAGAAGAAGTCACCAGCCGCTGAAAGCACTGACACAGCGGAAGGAAAACTCCAGCAGGCCAAGTCCGAGGCAGCCCTGCCCGCGCTTGGTTTCAAGGGCATGCTCCGGTGGTCCTGGACCCAGCTGACCAGCATGCGCACGGCTCTGTTCCTGTTGCTCCTGCTTGCCGTTGGCGCGGTGCCCGGTTCCCTGTTCCCGCAGCGGCCGGCCAACCCGGTCACGGTTACCGACTGGATCAAGAACAACCCCACAACCGGCCCATTCCTGGATGCCCTCCAGATGTTTGACGTTTACTCGTCGGCCTGGTTCTCGGCCATCTATATCCTGCTCTTCATCTCCTTGATCGGCTGTGTCACTCCGCGCGCCATCGCCCACTACAAGGCCATGAAGTCACAGCCGCCGCGCACCCCCAAGCGCCTTTCGCGCCTGCCGGAGTACGGAACCATGGCACTGCCCGCCGACGCCGGGATCCCGGCGTCGAAGGCCATCAACGATGCCGCCGGGCTGCTCAAGAAACGCGGCTACCGCGTGGAGGTCAGGGACGTCGACGGCGCCCTGCCGTCCTTGGGTGCCGAGCGCGGCTTCCTGAAAGAAGTGGGCAACCTGGTGTTCCACACCTCCCTGATTGGGGTTCTGGTGTCCGTGGCCATTGGTGGCTTGTACGGGTACAGCGGTCAGCGGATCCTGGTGGAGGGTGACACGTTCGTCAACACCCTGGTGGGCTATGACCAGTTCACGCCGGGCACCAACTTCCAGAGCAGTTCGCTCCAGCCTTACTCCATGCAGTTGGATAAGTTCCAGGCCACGTTCGATCGCGGGGAGTCTCCAGGCAAGGCCGGACAGCCCATCGATTACACCGCTGAGGTGACCACCAAGGAATCCCCGGATGCTCCTGGCAAGAAGGAAACCTTGAAGGTCAACGACCCCGTTTCCCTCGGCGGAACCAGCCTTTACCTCACCGGAAACGGCTACGCGCCCATGGTCACCGTCAAGGATGGCGAAGGCAACGTTTCCTTCCAAGGACCCGTTACGGCCAAGGTCCAGGGCGACAACTATTACTCCTCCGTGGTCATCAAGGTCCCGGACGCCAAGCCGGAACAGCTCGGCTTTGTTGGCTTCTTCCTGCCCACAGCGTTCGCTTCCGAGAACGGCACTTCCTTCAGCGCTTCCCCGGAACTCTTCAACCCTCAGCTGAGCCTGAATTCCTTCTACGGAGACCTCGGCTTGGACAAGGGCGTGCCCCAGAACGTGTTCGAACTGGACGTCAAGGACCTGAAGCCGCTCAACGCCCGCGACCTCGCGGCAGGCGGCATCACCTTAACACCCGGGGCCACCGTGGATCTGCCCGACGGTAAGGGCAGCATCACGTTCGACGGCGTCAAGAAGTACATAGGCGTGGACATCCACCACAACCCCGGCCAGCTGTACGCGCTGATCTTCGGATTCCTCGCAGTCGCCGGTCTGGTCATGTCGCTGTACATCAACCGCCGCCGCGTTTGGATCCGCACCGGAACCCACTCCGACGGCCGCACCATGGTGGAGTACGGCCTGCTGGCTCGCGGTGAAGACCACCGCCTCGCCGGCGAAGCAGCAGCCCTCCGCGAAATCTTTGCCCGGGAATGGAACATCCCGGAGACGCCGGACACCGCTACAACAACAGCAGGATCTTCCTCAACCTCGAAGGACCAGTAATGCCCGTCATCAACGAAACCCTGGGCCAGTACAGCGAGCTGTTCATGCTGTTGGCCGCCGGCACGTACACCGTGGCGTTCATCGCCTTTGCCTGGGATCTGGCCAAGAGCAGCAAAGTGCTTCGCGCCGTGGACCAGAAGGCCGCGGCCAGCACCGCCGACCACAAGGTGACGGTTGCTGCAGGCCGCGTCGCGGCTGGTTTGGGAGGCGCCGACGCCGGTGGGCCGGCCGGCCGCGCAGAGCGTCCGACGTCGGGCCTCACCGTTGAGGGCGGGACCGCCGCCGGCGACATGAAGTACGGGGGCGAACGCCGTGCCCCTGCCCGTGTGGCCGTGGCGCTGACGGTTCTGGGTGTCCTCAATCATGCGGCGGGCGTTGTCACCCGCGCGTTCGGTGCAGGCCGCGTTCCGTGGGGCAACATGTACGAGTTCCTCACCACTGGTGCCTTCGTAGCCGTTGCTGTCTTCCTGGTGGTCCTCATCCGCCGCGACCTGCGCTTCCTTGGCACGTTCGTGATCGGGCTGGCTATCATCATGCTCGTGGCCGCTTCTGCTGCTTTCTGGACTCCGGTGGGCCACTTGGTTCCGGCGCTGCAGAGCTACTGGCTGATTATTCACGTCTCCATCGCAGTGCTCTCCTCTGCACTGTTTACGCTGACGTTTGCCATGTCCGTGCTGCAGCTGTTGCAGTCCTACCGCCAGAAGAACCTTGCTGCCGGGCGCAAGGACAACCTGGGCTTCATGCGCCTGGTTCCGAACGCGCTGAGCCTTGAGAATCTCTCATACCGGATCAACGCGATCGCCTTCATTGGCTGGACGTTCACCCTCATGTTCGGGGCGATCTGGGCAGAAAAGGCTTGGGGTCGCTTTTGGGGCTGGGACCCCAAGGAAGTCTGGACCTTCGTTATCTGGGTGGTCTACGCGGGCTACCTGCACGCTCGTGCCACACGTGGTTGGACCGGAACGCGTGCAGCATGGTTGTCGATCGTTGGCTATGCCTGCGTCATTATCAACTTCACACTCGTCAATACGGTTTTCAACGGTCTGCATTCTTACTCGGGGCTCTAAGCCGCGGCACCGCCGTCTTGACCCCCTGAGCAGGGGCTTTACTCCTCATGCGGAGGGTGGTCTTGGGAAATGACAAATCGGTGTAGCAATTATGACAAGTTGGTGTTGCGACTAAGCCTGTTGCCCGTCCGGGGCAGGTGCTAACTTGTTCAGAACCCGCTTGTGATGCAGCCCGCTAGCGACGCGCCGTGACCTTTTGAGGTATCCATGAGCTATGTTCTCGCCATTGACGTCGGAACAAGTTTTACCGCCGCAGCCCTTGTCAAAGCCCACCAAGGCCCTGCCCCGGCCCCTGAGATTCTTTCGCTGGGATTGCATGGCAGCGCTGTGCCCTCCGTGTTGTTTTATGCCGATGACAGCCGGGTTTTGGTAGGTGAAGCGGCCGAACGTCGCGGGCTGGACGATCCCCAGCGCATGGTGCGGGAATTCAAACGTCGGATAGGTGACTCCGTTCCCCTCTCTGTGGGTGCGAGTTGGCTGGCACCCGAGGATGTGTATGCCACCATGGCCCGGTGGGTGGTGGACAAGGCCGAAGAGCGTGAGGGCAGCTCGCCGTCGTCGATCATCATGACGCACCCCGCGGCCTGGGGTCAGCACCGCACCTCGCTGGTCCTCGCAGCGCTCAACATGGAGGGCCTGCAGGACATTACCCTGATCAGTGAGCCGGAAGCGGCAGCCCTGCATTATGCCTCCCAAACGCGCGTGGAGGATGGCAGCATCATAGCGGTGTATGACCTCGGCGGTGGTACTTTCGACACCGCTGTCCTCCGCAAAGCGGGCGCCGGCAACTTTGAGCTACTAGGCCGTCCCGACGGCATTGAAACCCTTGGCGGCGCCGATTTCGACGCCGCCGTCCTGCGCCACGTGATGGGACACCTTGGTGACGTCCCGCCCATGGACCCGAGCTCTCCCGAAACCCTGGCAGCGCTGTCCCGGTTGAGGCGTGAATGCCGGGAAGCCAAGGAGGCCCTGTCCCTGGACAGCGAAGCCAGCGTGGCTGTGTCCCTGCCCGGCACCCAGCTGTCGGTTCGGTTGGTCCGATCCGAATTCGAGGCGATGATCGAGGCCCCTGTCAGGGACACCGTGGACGCCCTCGAACGCAGCCTGCGAAGCGTCAACCTCGAAGCCCGGGACCTCAGCGCAGTGCTGCTGATTGGCGGATCATCGCGCATTCCTCTTGTGGCAGAGCTGATTTCCGTGGAACTGGACCGTCCGATCGCCGTCGACGCCGATCCCAAGTCCTCCATCTGCCTTGGTGCCGCTGTAGCTGGGCTGCGCTCTCAGGGGGCGGACGCAGTGGATGCCGCGGCAGCCGCAGCTTCCGGATCTGTGGAATCAGCCGCTGCCGCTGCCCTGGGGCGGCCACACGTCCCGAGCCGGGCTCCTGCTTTTGTCCACCCCAAAGGCGTCTCCGCCAAGCCAGGTAAGCATGCACAACGGCCCCGCGTCCGGATGGCAACAGCGGCCGCGGCAGCAGCAACCGTGCTGACCATCGCGACCGCCACAGCGGCTCAGAGCCCCGAAGGCACCGGACTGCTGTCCACCATCTTCGGCAACCAGGCAGCGGACGTCATGCGCGACGGCGGTGCGCAAGCCTCCGGGGCACAGGGTGGTGGCGCTGCTGGCGGCGCCGCCGGTGCCGTTCCGGTGGTTGGTGGACCGGCGGCGGGGCTAGAGGCGAGCGCTAAAGCCGCCAGGGCTGGGTCCAACGGACGGGCGCCGACCAAACAGGGTACAACGAACGCGGGGACAGGGAGCGCGGGCACCGGCTCGGGGACCACTGCGGGTACAGGCGCCGGCGCGGCCGGAGGCCCCACCTCAGGTACGGCTGCCGGCGGAACAGGCGGCACCACCACACCATCTACGCCCGGAACGGGAACTCCTGCCGCTCCGGGCACCCAGACGACGCCTCCAGCTACTCCTCCGCCAACAACCCCTGAACCTGAGCCGACTGGAGGTGCCGCGAGCGGACCGACGACTCCTCCGCCAACCACCACGCCCTCGACTCCTCCGGCAACTACACCCGCGGACCCGGTCACCCCGCCCGCGGACCCGGTCACCCCGCCTGCCGATCCGGTCACCCCGCCAGCGGACCCGGTCACCCCGCCAGCGGACCCGGTCACCCCGCCGCCATCGCCGGAGCCCGAGCCGACGGTCGTCCAAGACACACCGCCGTCGCCGGAACCAACACTGCCGCAGGACACCACGCCACCGGCCGCCCCTGAACCAGCGCCAATACCAACGGAAACCAGCCCTGCTTTGGATCCAGCGCTGCTCTCGGCGGTTTAACCAATGACGGGACACGACCATAAGCCCGGGCACCATAAGCCCGGACACCATGGGCCCGCGGCAGACGATCACCCCCTCAATGAAACAACCGATACCTTGGATGCAGATTTGGCACCCGAGCCGACATACGGAACTGCGCTGTCCGATGGGACTATGCTGCCCAACGGGCATAGGCTGTCCGGCGGACCTGCGGCCGTTCGTGAGCTGCTTCTGGCCTTGTCAGTAGGGTTCTCCATCCCATCGCCCTTACCGGACGACTTGGTGGACTACGCAGGCCGCCGCAACCACCAAGGGCTGGACTCACTCGTTGCCGAGGCCAAGGATGCCGGGCTGCTGTCTGATGACGGGACCGTGGTGGGGACTGCGCGGTACGCCCTGCTGAAGGAAACCCCCACTGCCCGAATTCGTTCCCTGCAAAGGGAACTGGTGGACAAGACCATCCAGGGCGGCCAGCCGTTAGGGGAACTAGCCCGTGACCTCGCGCGGACCGGGTTCAAGGATCACCGAGTTGTGTCTGAGCTGGAACGTTCCGCAGATAGTGCCTTGGACGCTGACCCACAGTTGGCCGCAGAGCTGTATGCCGAAGCACTTTTGGCCGGGGGAGACGAGGCTTCCAAGGCCGCGAGACGCGCCCAGGCTTCAGCAGCAACCGGTGACTTGGACGCCGCAGGAAGAACAGCGGATCGACTCCTCGCCGATCCCGAGGCGCCGGACCTTCGCTTGGGAGCGGACGTAGCCGCGGCCGTCTGGGCGCAGCGTGGAATGCTGTCCAGGAGCGCCGATACTTACAGCTGGCTCGGCCCGGACAGGATCGGCAGTTCAGCCCCTCTTGCTGCAGTAGCCATGATCGGTACGGGAAACTCAGCGGCCGCCGAGGAGCTTCTGGCAGTTGCTGCGCCTGTCCGTTCGCCGACCCTCCTGGCGGTGGCTTTGTCACTAACCCAGGAAGGGCTCCACCGAACCTTGGGACCCGCGCCGGAACTGGCGCTGCCTGAACTCATCAGGGCCTCGGACATGATGAACGCTGCAGGCACATCCATCCCCCTACCGGAAACACCCGGCGCCCTGGCTGCCTTATGCGCCCTCCACAGCGGGGAGCCGGAGGTATCGGACACTGTACTCAAAGCAGCGCTGGCAGCCGGCCAAGGAGGCGACGCAGCCCGGCCGCGGCTGTTCCTGTTGCGGGCCTGGTCCTCCATGCAGCAGGACAACGCCGACGACGCCCGCCTGGCCATCAACGAGGCCGTCAAAGCCAACCACTGGTCCTTGGCACCCCGGGACGAGTTCGTGCTGGCCGCATTGGAAGTGGGCCTTGCCCGGCGAGGCAGTGACGTACACGAGCTCGTGCTGGCTTGGGAAAGGGCCCGCGAAGCGATGATGCACGTGTCCGTGGATCTTTACAGCCTTCTGCCATGGGGCGAACTCATGATCACCGCTGCCCGTCTGCGGGAATCAAGGAGGGTTAGCCATTATCTGGAAAACGCCTGGGATTTGCTGGGGAGGCTGGGCAACCCGCCCTTGTGGTCGGTGCCATTGCATTGGGCTGCCGTGCAGGCGGCCTTGCTGAGCGAAGACCCTGCCGGGCTTGCACCGCACGCCGCTGCCTTAGTGCGCGCTTCTGAAAACAGCCATCTGGCATCTGTGCTCGCCACCGGAGGTAGGGCTTGGGTCTCGGTTCTGGCAGGCCGTTTTGAAGCGTTCGACGTCGAAACAGCGGCCCGCGGGTTGGCCGCCGTCGGGATGCCTTGGGAAGGCGCCCGCTTGGCGGGCCATGCCGCAGCGCACGCGGATGAGCGACGCGACATGGTGAAACTGCTGGCGTGTGCCAGGGATATTCACCCCCAAGGCGCGGCGCCTTCTACTGGTGCGTCGCAGCGGCAGGAGGATGCCCGAATTACCGCTCAACCCGTCATGGACGACGGCGTTGGACTAGGCGCCCCTGACTCCTCAGGGCTCAGTGCCCGGGAACGCGAAGTGGGCCGGCTCATCCTGGAGGGCAAAACCTACCGGGAAATCGGTGAGGCCATCTACATCTCACCCCGCACAGCGGAGCACCACGTGGCACGCATGCGACGACGCCTTGGGGCGGAAAACCGCTCAGAACTTCTGGTCCGCCTGCGGCTCGCGTTAGGGGAGGGGTACCCGCCTCCGTAAGTGGCCACCCCCTCCACCCCCTAACCCGCAACCCCACCATCCCCTAACGGTGAATGAAGCGGTAGGGGGACCACCCCCGATGCCCGGTCACCACCGCCGGCAATACGTTGAATGCAAGCCCGGCAAAGGCGCCGGGCGAACTAAAATCCATCACAGAATTTGAGGGAGCACTCCAATGCCTACACTCGCACAACAGCTCGTGCAGTTCCTGATGAGCCTGTTCAACGATCCCGATGCCGCTGAAGAGTTCGTACGGGATCCCGAAGCAGCGCTCGCCGCGGCGGGTCTCCGCGACGTCTCCTCGGCCGACGTCGACGCCGTTCGCCCCGTAGTCCTCGACTATGCACCCATCAACGCCCGTTCGTCGTTCGATCGCGAATACAACACCGGCGGCAACCACGCATCCACCGGTGGCTGGGACGGTGGCGGCCAAGGCGGCGGCCGCCCCCATGGCGATGGCGGACGGCCGAACCACGATGATGACGACAATGATCACGACGGCGGTGGCCAGGGCGGTGCCGGCGGTGGCGGTTGGGGCGGTCACGATGATGATCACGACGGCGGTGGCCAGGGCGGTGCCGGCGGCGGCGGTTGGGGAGGTCACGATGATGATCACGACGGTGGCGGCAACGGCGGCGGCGGCGGTTGGGGCGGTCACGATGATGATCACGATGGCGGCGGCAACGGCGGCGGCGGCGGCGGCCACGATGGCGGCGATTGGGACGACCATGCACACGCCGTTCAGCAGCTTGTCCACGTGGTGAACAACTACTCGTACACCACCAACATCGACGACCGCGATACGATCACCGATCAGTCGGTCAACCAGAACATCTGGGCGGACGGCGATGTCACGCAACTCTTCAACCAAGATGCTGTAGTTGCCTCCGGTGACGGCGCGGTTGCTGCGGGCGACGATGTCAGCAATGTGGGCAATACGACCACGACTACAACCACCAACAACAACCAAAACCACTCGGTGAACATCACCGAATCCGGCGACGGCGACATTGAAATTGGCAACACGGACATCGAGGTCAAGGATTCCTTCAACGACGATCACTCCGTGACCAAGGATTCCTACAACACGGATGTGGACGTTGATGTGGACATCGAGGACTCCTTCAATGAGGACAGCTCGACGCACACCACCACCAACAACACCAGCATCAGCGATTCGTTCAACGACAGTTCCCAGGACAACTCCACGGATGTTGATGTTGACGTCGATGCTGAGTTCAGGGATTCGTTCAACGACAACTCGGACAATTCGGATAACTCCGTCAACGTCGCCGACTCCTTCAATGACAACTCCACGGATGTGGATGTCGAAGACGTTCAGCTCATCAACGATTCCATCGTGGTCCAGGACAACGAGCTGGAGGTAGACAACTCCACCAACCTCGATGTGGAGGACGTGCAGGTCAACTACGATTCGACGGTCATCCAGGACAACGAGTTGGACCTCGAGTACACCAACGTGGAGGACAACACTGTCATCGCCGACAACGAGCTCGACGTGGATGTGGAATACAACGACATCGACGACTCGATCGTGGTTGCCAAGAACGATGTGGAAATCGACTAACACCAAAGAGATCCGAACGTCGTAACGATCAAAGACACGACGTTGACGAACACCCCCAGCAGTGCCCGGCAGACGCCACAACGTCTGTCGGGCACTTCGTGGCCTCACGGGATCAGTCGGCTGAGGCAATTAGAGCAAAGGACAGACGGTGGCGGAAACAGGACACATGAGCACATTGGTGGAGCAGGGCATGGCGCTTGTGGGGGACCGGAACGACCTCCGGCGCCGACTGGAAAACACCCTCAACCGCTTGGGTGATCCAAGTGTTCGCGTGATAGTTGTGGGTGAATTCAAACAGGGGAAGAGCCAGCTCATCAACGCCTTGGTGAACGCACCTGTCTGCCCGGTGGATGACGACATCGCCACCTCGGTCCCTACGGTTGTACGGCAGGGGGATCCGGCGTCGGCCGTTGTCCTGGTTCCCGGCCAGCACAGCAGCGCGCCGGCGCTCGAAGGGGAGACCGGCGGAGGCGAAAGCGGGTTGGAACGGCAACCGGTGCAACTGGATCAACTCGCAGAGTACGTCTCCGAAAAAGGCAATCCTGGCAACACAAAGAACATCGTGGCGGCCGAAGTTTCACTGCCCCGGAAACTGCTGGCAGGGGGACTGACGATCGTGGATTCCCCTGGCGTTGGTGGCCTGGGCTCAACACACACGCTGACTACGCTGACTGCCCTGCCATCGGCGCACGCCATGGTGTTCGTCTCCGACGCTTCCCAGGAGTACACCGAGCCGGAGATGCGGTTCCTGCGTCAGGCGATGCGTATCAGTCCGAACGTCATGTGCGTGCTGTCCAAAACTGACCTTTATCCCAGTTGGCACCAGATCGCAGAGCTGGATCAGAGGCACTTGGCTGGCGTCGGCCCTGATATCCCACTGTTTCCGGTGTCCTCGGAATTGCGGCTCCATGCGGCCCGGCTGCAGGACCCCGAGCTGAATACCGAATCAGGGTTTCCAGCGCTTATCGGCCATCTGCGGAACAACATTGTGGGCGGGGCAGCCAGAATGCAACGCAGATCCGTCAGCAATGACCTTTTGTCCGTCACCGAAAACCTTAGGCTCGCCCTGCAGTCGGAACTTGAAGCCCTGGAGAATCCTGCAGGAACCCCGCAGATGATCGCCGGCCTGAATGCGGCGAAGGAGGACGCAGACTCGCTGCGCAAACGCTCCGCACGGTGGCAGATAACCCTTAATGACGGCATCGGGGACCTGATCGCCGACATGGAGTATGACCTGAGGGACCGGCTGCGCAGAATCCAACGTGAGGCTGAAACAGCCATCGACCAAGGTGATCCGGGACCCGCGTGGGAACAGTTCACGCAGTGGCTGGAACAGAGCACGGCAGCTGCGGTTTCGGATACCTTTGTGTGGACCAGCGAACGTGCTCAATGGTTGGCCACCCAGGTGGCGGAGCACTTCTCAGAAGATGAGGTGGCCCTTCCCGCCTTGAAAGTGGCAAACACCGGCGGCGTACTGGACCCCGTAGCCGACATTCAGGAAATGAAGGACGGCAGGCTTGGACCGCTACAGAAGATGCTGATCGGGATGCGCGGCTCCTACGGGGGTGTGCTGATGTTCGGCCTCCTGACAGGCCTCTTTGGGATGGCCCTCATTAACCCGCTATCAGTGGGGGCCGGCCTGATGCTGGGCCGGAAAGCCTATAGGGAAGACAAAGAGGCGCGGCTCAAGCAACGGCAATCAGAAGCCAAGATCCTGGTCCGGAAGCACGTGGACGATGTTGTGTTCCAAGTGGGCAAGCAGCTCAAGGACAGGCTGCGCCTGGTCCAGCGCGCCACACGGGATCACTTCACGGAGATCGCCGAGGAACACCACCGTTCCTTGACGGAATCCGTGGCGGCCGCCCAGAAAGCGGCAGCCACGTACGCCGTGGAACGGGACATGAGAATCAAAGAGATACGGAACCAGCTCAAGGCAGTGGATGCCCTGGCCAAGGCCGCGCAGCAGCTGCCTCAGGATCCGCCCGCGGGCGCACGGGCCAGCACCGCGCCCCAAGCCACCCCTCAGGCCACCCCCGCCCCTCAGGCCACAACAGAAACGTCGGCGGTCCCGGCAGGATGATGGACCCGGGCATCGCGGGAGCCTCGGATCTGCTCCGGCAAGCGAAGGAGATCTTCCAGCACGACGCAGCGGCGCTCGAGGTGGTAAATGAGCTCGAGGGCAGGCTGGAGGGGCCTCTTCGGATAGCAGTGGCCGGTATGGTCAAGGCCGGCAAATCCACTCTTCTCAACGCAATCATCGGGGAAGAGATAGCACCCACCGACGCCGGGGAATGCACTCGGATCGTCACCTGGTACCGCTACGGTCACACCCCCAGGATCACGCTCCATCCCATCCTGGGTGAGCCGCAAGCGTTACCGGTTACCCGTAAGGATGGCCGTCTGGTCTTCAACCTGGGCGATGTCCGGGCAGAGGACGTGGAACGCCTCGTTGTGGATTGGCCGGCTGCGAGCCTGCGGGATTTGACCCTGATCGACACCCCGGGGATTGCCTCGTTGTCCCAGGACGTATCAGAACGGTCCACGGAGTTCCTCCTCCCCGAAGACGCCCCCATGGCGGCCGATGCCGTCATCTATCTCATGCGGCATCTCCACGCCTCCGATGTCAGGTTCCTCGAATCCTTCAAAGACACTGCCGCGGGCCAATCCGGGACCGTGAACGCCTTGGCGGTCTTGTCCCGTGCCGACGAGATCGGTGCAGGAAGAATCGATTCCCTCATTTCCGCAGCCGTGATCGCCGACAGGTACAGCAGGGACCAGAACCTCAGGCCACTTGCCCTGGGAGTTGTCCCCGTGGCCGGCCTGCTGGCGCAAAGCTCGCGGACCATGCGCCAAACAGACTTCGAAGCCATGAAAGTGCTGGCCCGGATGGACAGGAATCAGCGGGAGAGACTGATGCTGTCAGCGGACCTCTTCGTACGCGCCACCGGGCCCGCAGGGCTTGGACAGGACGCCAAAGCGTCCCTGGTGCAAAAGTTCGGCCTGTTTGGCATCCGCCTTGGTGTTGCCCTGATCCGGGGTGGCATCAGCAACCCCACGGAACTGGCCCATGAGTTGGCACGGCGTAGCGGCCTTGGCCAGTTGCTCGACAACATCGCCTCTTTGTTCCAAACGCGAGCGGACGCACTCAAGGCTCGTGCCGCCGTCGTGGGCTTGGAAGCCTTGCTGCGCGGTTCGCCGAGGGACGTAGCGCTGCTGCTCGAAGCGAATCTGGAACGGCTTAAGGCCGGTGCGCACGAGTTCCGGGAGTTGAAACTCCTCGCGACGCTTCGGACGGAAGGCCTGGGCCTGACCCCGGAGCTGTCTGCTGAGGCAGAGCGTTTGGTAGGCGGCCGAGGGAGTACCCCTCCACTGCGGCTGGGCTTGGATCCGGCGGCAACCCTGGAACAGATCAGTGAAACGGCACGGAGCCACCTGAATCGTTGGCGTGTGATCGCGGAGAACCCGCTCACTGAGCCGGCTGCACTGGACGCATGCCGCATAGTCCTCCGCAGTTGCGAAGGGATGCTGGCGGCTATTCCCGCCGTCCGCTAGCTGCCCGTTCGCTGAGCAACCAATTGGTGGTGGTTGGGAGGAACAGCAGGATCAGGGCCGCCGCGGCAAGGATGAATTGGGCCGCCAACAGCGCCGTTGTCAGGGTGCCGTCGGCTCCGGGCGCCACCACGAAGTCGGCGGTGATAACGGTGACCACCGCGTGCAGGATGACCAGAGGGGCAAGCGCCCAGCGAGCCCAGACGCGGCGTTTGAACAAGACGGCCAGCAGGATCGCTTCCATGGCCACCACCAGGGCAAGCATGGTGAGGCTTCCCAGGAACACGACGGCGGTGGCCCCCTCCACTGCGTTGGCGTCGCCGTCGGGAACCATGCCTCCAATGACGCCCTTCAGGCGTTCGAAGTGTGAGTCGCGGCCCAGAAAGCCTGTTGCCACAACGGCGATCCCGGCGACGAAGCTGGCCACCCACAGGGAACGGGAGACTCGCGCGGGTGCCGGAGGCTTGACTACCGCTGCGATGGGCGGCGGCGTGGAGAGGGAGACTCCGGGGCGTGGTGGTGGTGCGGGGGGTGACGCGGGCCCGCTGACTGATGGCGAGGAGGAAGGTGTCTGCCGTGAACCATCAGCTTGCTGGGCCATGTTTCCCTACTTCAACTCGTCCGTGTCATGGGGATCCGGCTCGGTGCGCTTGGCATCGCCGGGTTTGAATCCGTTGCTTTTGGCGTCGCCGCTGCTGTCGGCGGGCTTTTCGTTAAGACCGCGTTCCTTGGCTTCCAGGTCCGCCTTGAGCTTCTTCAGGCGCTCGTCTTCAGCCTGATCACGGCGGCGGGTTTCCAGATTGCGGAGGAATTCGGGGTCGTCGTCGGGGGCCGTGGGCTGGTGGCGGACGGGTTTGGCCGTGGGTTTGTTGTAAGGCCGGCCGAAGATGAACCAGAGGACGGCACCCAGCAGCGGCAGGACGATCATCACAATGATCCATGCGGTCTTTGAAATGCCGCGCGTTTGGTGGCGGTCCGTCCGTATGACGTCCACCAGGGCATAGACGAAGATGACTAGAACAATAACGACGCCTACAACCCGGAGCATGCACCAAGTCTAGTCGCCGGAAGCCAATCACTGGGCGCCCTCTTTCGGCTGTGATCAGAGTGCAACCATCAGGGCGGCTAAACTTGGATGGTGGCTTTCCTGAAGTATTCCCTCATCCGTCTGGTTCTGTTCGTGCCGTTGTTCGTGCTTTTCGCCTATCTGGGGGTTGGATGGGTGTTGGCCGTGGTCTTCGCCGGGCTGATCTCCTTCGCCATCAGCTACCTCTTCTTCCAGAAACAGCGCGACGCCGCCACTGCGGCCATGCGTGAACGTTTCTCCGGGCGGGCCAAGCCGATCCGCACCGCAGGCGAGGTTGAAGACGCCGAGGCTGAAGACGGCTTGGTAGAGAAAAACCCGGACATCGCCGTGAACAACGACAAACGGCCGGGCACTGTCTAAGTCCTTATACAGCTAACGCCCCCAAGAGAGCTTCTTGGGGGCGTTAGCTGTACAAAAACTCGTATGAAAAGCTCAGAAGCCCCGGCTCAGGATCAGTCCCAGCGAGAACAGCAGGCTGTAGCCGAGGTTGATCAGGCCGGTCTGCTTGAGTACCGGGATGAGGCTCTTGCGCTTCTTGCCATTCACCATGAGCCAGGCAGGCATGAGGCAGGCCGGAATCAGGAGCAGGACAATCAGCATCCACGGCTTGGTGGGTGCCAGGACGATCACCAGCAGTATGGCAACGGCCAGCATCAGCACGTAGCTTTCGCGTGCATGACGGTCACCAAGCCGCACTGCAAGGGTCCGTTTCCCGGCGGCCGTATCCGTGGGGATATCCCGGACGTTGTTGGCCATCAGCAATGCGCAGGCGATGAGCCCGGTTCCGATTGCACCGATCACCGCGGCGAGGCTGACCTGCCCGGCCTGGGTGTAGGTGGTTCCGAGCGTCGCCACGAGCCCGAAAAACACGAAGACAAAGACGTCGCCCAAGCCCAGGTACCCGTAGGGGTTCTTGCCGCCGGTGTATCCCCAAGCCGCCAGGACGCAGCCGATGCCCACCAGGATCAGCCACCACGTCTGGGTAATGATCACCAGGATCAGGCCGCAAATCATCGCCGCCCCGAACAGCGCAAACGCCGCCCATTTCACTTGCTCGGGTTTCGCGGCGCCGGAACCAACCAAGCGAAGGGGGCCTACGCGGTCCTCGTCCGTGCCGCGGATGCCGTCGGAGTAGTCGTTGGCGTAGTTCACGCCGACTTGAAGCAGGAGCGCCACAAGTGCTGCCAGGATCGCGTTCGGCAGACGGAAAGCGTGGAGCTCGTAGGCCGCTGCCGAACCGATGAGGACCGGCGCGATTGCCGCGGGCAGTGTGCGGAGCCGGGCTCCTTGAATCCATTGTGCAGCTGTCGCCACGTGCAGTACCTCGTGTATTTCGCGGTTGATCTTTAGTCAGGCTCGGGAGGAGAACTTGTCTATTGTCCCTGATGCAGATTGGAAAGAAGGTCAATCATTGCCATGCGGTCAGGTTTTCCGTTCGGGAGCATCGGCAATTCCTTGTCAGCCAGCACTGTCTTGGGCGCCAGGACACCCAGTGCTTCCTCGCGGCGGGCGGTGAAACCCTTGACACCCTCCGGCGAAGGATCAGTCACGGCAACATATGCCGCCACGGCCTGGCCCCATTCGCGCGACGGGACGCCTGTTACGAAAGCCGCGGTGACGCCGTCGAGCTCTTCCAGCTTGCCTTGGATGTACGCGGCGGAGGCCTTGACTCCACCGGTGATGATTACGTCGTCCGCGCGGCCCAGAACGGTGAGTTTGCCGTCGTCGGACAATTCCCCAAGATCTCCCGTGACGTACCAGCGGACCCCGTCTTCTTCGAAGAACGCTGCCTTTGAAGCCCGGGCAGCGTCCAAATAACCCGCCGCGACCGTGTCGCCGCCCAGAAGGATGCGGCCTTCAAGCTCGCCCTCACCAATCCGGACCTCGACGCCGTCCAACGGCTCGCCGTCGTAAACGCACCCGCCGCAGGTCTCGGCTGAGCCGTAGGTGGTCACAACCTTGAGTCCTTCGGCGTGGGCGGTGGCAAGGAGCTCAGTGGAAGCGGGCGCGCCGCCCAGCAGGATCGCGTCGAAGCGTCGCAGCACGGCGAGGGTTTCCGGAGCGGGGGAGTCCAACAGCCGCTGGAGCTGCGTGGGCACCAAGGAGGTGAACCGGATCTTGTCCGTCAGTTCCTCGGCGGCAGCGGTGAAGGCCTCGGGAGTGAAGCCGTTCGACTGGTCCATCGCCCAAGGACGCGTGCCCGCATAGAGCGAGCGGACCAGCACCTGCACGCCGGCCACAAACTGCAGCGGGAGTGCCAGCAGCCACTGGCCTTCACCACGCAAGGCCATGGCTGTGGACACCGAGGAGGCTGCGAGAGCGTCAACGGTGAGGATGGTTGCCTTGGGGGTGCCCGTGGAACCGGAGGTGCGCACCACCACGGCTGCCTCTTCCACGCCGGTCTCCACCGGAACCGCCTGCGGCTCGCCGTCGTCATCGAGGACGATTTCGACGGCGGGGCCCTCGCCATGGAGGGCAGCCATCAGGGCTTTCAATACGGGATCAATGTTCACAGTGGTCCTAGAAGTAGTACGGGAAGTTGGACCAGTCGGGGTCGCGTTTCTGGAGGAACGCTTCTTTGCCCTCCACGGCCTCGTCCGTCATGTACGCGAGGCGGGTTGCTTCGCCTGCGAAGACTTGCTGCCCGGCGAGGCCGTCGTCGGCCAGGTTGAAAGCGAACTTGAGCATCCGGATGGCCTGCGGTGACTGGCGCGCGATGTCCGCGGCGTACTCCAGGGCAACTTCTTCCAGCCGGGCGTGGTCAACGGCTTCGTTCACCGCACCCAAACGGACCATGTCCTCGGCGGAATATTCGCGCGCCAGGAAGAAGATTTCCCGCGCGGCTTTCTGACCGATTTGGCGGGCCAACAGCGCAGAGCCATACCCGGCGTCGAAACTTCCTACCGTTGCGTCCGTCTGCTTGAACTTGCCGTGCTCGCGGGAGGCGATGGTGAGGTCGCTGACTACGTGCAGCGAGTGGCCGCCGCCGGCCGCCCAACCGTTGACGACGGCGATGACCACCTTGGGCATGGTCCGCATGAGCCGCTGGACTTCCAGGATGTGGAGCCGGCCGGCGCGGGCGGGGTCGATAAATTCAGCGGAATCACCCGCAGCACCTTCCACCTGGTAGCGGTAGCCGTCACGCCCGCGGATCCGCTGGTCTCCGCCCGAGCAGAACGAGTGTCCGCCGTCTTTTTCCGAAGGCCCGTTACCCGTGAGCAGGACGGTGGCCACATCGGGTGTCATGCGTGCGTGGTCCATGGCGCGGTAGAGCTCGTCCACGGTGCCCGGGCGGAACGCGTTACGCACCTCGGGGCGGTTGAAGGCGATGCGGACCGTGGGGAGGTCCTTGATTGAGCCGTCCGTTGAACGCTCAACCTGCCGGTGGTAGGTCATGTCCTTGAAGTCGTCGAAGCCGGAAACTGTGCGCCAGCGTGAGGGGTCAAAGACGTCGGAAACCTTGGCAGGGAGTTGGTTGTTCACACCCTGAGTCTAGTAATGGCCTTAGCTGATGCAGAACTCGTTGCCCTCGGGGTCGGCCATGGTGTGCCATTCGTGGGGTCCCTGATTGGCGGTCCACAGGTGCTTGGCGCCTCGTGCTTCCAGCTGTTTCCGCACGTCATCCTTATCCCGGCCGTTCAGCCGGACGTCCCAGTGCACCCGGTTCTTGACGGACTTTTCGTTGGGATCGGTTTGGAACAGGATCCGCCGGCCGGTCTTGGGGTCTTTGTCCTCGGCGGGAACAATAGCGCAGCCCTCTGCCCATACGAGCTTGCCGTTGTGGGTGATGGTCTGGTCCTCGGTGGCATAACCCTGCTCGATCATGGACCGGATGAACGCTTCGTCCTGGGGCTCTACCGTCCATTCGAGGGTTTCTGCCCACCAATCGGCGAGTTCGTGCGGCTTACTGCAATCCACTACTACCTGTATGTTCAGCGTCATGCCCTCAAACTATTCCCGACGGCGAACGGCTGGGTAGGGGATTGCGGTCAGCTTCCGTCCGGATGATCTAGCTGGGTAGAAGTTCGGGCGGAACGGCGTAGATGAGGACGACGGCCATGAGGTTCTTGGCGGCGTGCACGAAGTAGGAGAACATCAGGTTCTTGCCAGTCCACACGTATACCGCCACCAGCACCATGGCCATTCCCAGGTACGGAGCCAGCGCAGGTAAGGCGAGTCCCTCGCGGCCCACCACATGGATTGATGCGAACACCACCACGGAGATCACGCAGCACATCCAGATGTTCAGGTGCCGCGACAACTTGCCGATCAAGAGATGCCGGAAGAGGTACTCCTCCACGAACGGACCAAGGATCACCAGCAGCGGCACCATCAACCACGCCGGAACCTGTTGCAGCATGCCCTGGATGCCCAGCTGGTTCTCAGAGCTTTGGGCGCTACCGAAAGCTGCCACCAGCAGGGCCGTAAGAATCAGCATCACCACAATGGCAAGTGGAACCATGCCCAGCGTGAACCACGGCCTGGTCCCAAGGATTTTGAGGTCGCGGCCGGCCACACGCCAGGTAGACGCTATGGCAAATATTCCTATGCCGGCATAGAAGATCGCATTAACGGCGTAGGACGCTGTGGCTGGGTTGGCGAAGAGCTGCAGCATCAGTTGGTTCAGCGTCTCGCCGGCCAGCAGGAAGTAGGCGGTGAAACCCACATATACGGCAATGGCAATGCCGTCCACGGCAGTGAATCTGTACAGAGGTGCCTTGGTGGAAAGAGTGCCCATGTGACCAGCCTAGCTTTGTCGGCATCGGGATCAGGAGCCCCAGGATCAGGAACGGTCTGTCAGCAACGGTCTGTCAGGAGCAGGCCGCCGTCAGGACTGGCCGGTCAGGGTCAAAGTGATAAGGACGCAGTTCAGACCCACGATCAGCACAGCACTGGTCCAGCCAGCGATGCGCAGCGGCATGGAGTCCGTGTGAATGCCCATCACATCCTTTTTCCCGGTCAAGCGGATCAACGGAATCAAGGCGAACGGGATGCCGAAGCTGAGCAGGACCTGGCTGAGTACCAGGGCCAGCGTTGGCTCGATGCCTGCACCCAGGACTATCAGGGCGGGGATCAAGGTGATGACTCGGCGTGTAAGCAGGGGAATCCGGACTTTGAGCAGGCCACCCATGATGGTGGCGCCGGCGTAGCAACCCACGGACGTGGATGCCAGTCCGGAGGCCAGCAGTCCGATGGCAAAAATCACTCCGATGGCAGGGCCAAGGGCGGACGTCACCGCTGCGTGTGCGCCGGCGATCGTGTCAGTGCCTTCAATGCCACGGAGGCTTGACGCTGCAAGAAGGAGCATGGATATGTTGACCACCCCGGCCAACAGGAGGGCACCCGCAACGTCCACTCGTGTGGCCCGTATCAACCGGGACCGAACCATGGGGTCGGGGGAGAAGCCGTGTCTGTCGCGGGCCAGGGCGGAGTGCAAATAGATGGCATGGGGCATCACTGTGGCTCCGAGCATGCTGGCTGCCAACAAGACGGTGTCAGTACCTTCAAAGCGCGGAACCAACCCTCCGAGGGCGCTGGCGGCATCCGGTGGATTGACGAACAAACCGGAGACAAAGCCCACCGCGATCACCCCGAGCAATACCAGGATGGCGTATTCGAACGATCTCTGTCCGCGCCGGGATTGAAGCGTCAGCAGCATCATGGACGCGATGCCAACTATGACGCCGCCGGCCAACAGCGGAAGCCCGAACAGCAGATTCAGGGCGACGGCTCCACCAATGACCTCTGCCATATCCGTAGCGCCGGCAACAACTTCGGCTTGCACCCAGTACAGCCGCCGCCGCTTTGTACCCAGCCGCTTGCCAAGAATCTCCGGGAGGCTCATTCCGGTGGCGAGGCCGAGTTTGGCCGATTGGTACTGCACCAGGACTGCCATGGCGTTTGCCACTACCAGCACCCAGACCAGCAAGTAGCCGTAGTTAGCCCCTGCAGTGAGGTTCGCGGCCACATTTCCCGGGTCCACGTAGGCGATCGCGGCAACGAAGGCCGGCCCCAGCAGCAGCAGCCGTGACCATACTCTGCCGGTTCCGGTACGTGTTTCCAGGGTGGGTGTAGCCATCAGGGTTCCTCGTCGTTGGGGGTACTTGGTATGAGGATACCGAAATTTAGGCATGCCGAAAAGTTTTATTTAGGGAGTCCAGTTGTTGTGTGACGTCTTGCTATCCCGGCCTGGAACTTGACCCATCCGCTTTTCGCCGTCAGGCTGGAGCAATGAAGTCTTGAGCGCGGCCCTTTCTGCGGCTGCATCCCCAGTACCCATATGGCTTTCTGCCACCCACTGCGGACTTGTTAGGATTCCTCTTGACTGACCACCTGCACCTTTCCGGCGTTTCCCATGGCTACGGGGACCGCGAACTCCTGAACGCTGTTGACCTCGCCATCCACCATGGCGAGCATGTGGCTATCGTCGGCGAAAACGGCGCCGGCAAATCCACCATGCTGCGCCTGCTGGCCGGTGTGGAGACGCCCGACGACGGCACGGCGGGTTTGTCCGGTAATCCCGGATACCGCGTGGGTTACCTCGCGCAAACCCACGGGTTCTCCGAGTCATTGACCGTAGGAGACGCCATTGATACTTCCTTGGCTTCGCTGCGTTCCCTGGAGGCACGCATCGCGGAGCTTGAGTCCGGCTTGGCTGACGCCGAATCAGAGGATTTGGAGCTCTACGGAAGCCTGCAAACGGAGTATCAACTCCGTGAAGGCTACGCTGCCGAATCCCGGGTGGAATCAGCGCTGGACAAGCTGGGGCTGGGAGGCTTGGACCGGCGTCGAACGCTCGGATCTTTGTCCGGCGGCGAGCAGGAGCGGGTAGCGCTGGCCTGCCTGCTGGCGGACCCGGCCGAGGCCTTGCTGCTGGACGAGCCAACCAACCATCTGGATGCCAACGGCACGGCATGGCTTGAGTCGAGGTTGGCGGCGCATCGCGGGACTGTTGTGGTGGTTTCCCACGACCGTGTGCTGCTGCGGAAGGTGGCCACCACCATCATTGAAGTGGATGCTGACCGGCGGTCCGTGAATCGGTATGGGAATGGCTACGAGGGCTACCTCCGCGAGAAAGCCGCCGAGCGTGCCCGCTGGATCCAGGAATACGATCAATGGCTCGACGCCATGGCTGCCGAACGTCTCCAAGCTGCCACGGTGGCGGATGGCATGGGCTATGGCCGCAAACGCGACAACGACAAAATGGGTTTCGACTTCAAGACTGGAACGTGGCAGCGCGCGGCTGCAAGCAAAGTCCGCAACGCCCAGGAGCGGCTGCGGAGGCTGGAGGACAACCCGGTGGATCGGCCGCCCGTGCCGCTGAAGCTGGCAGCACCGTCCCGGGCGGCGGCTGTGGCGGAGGTTGCGTCGGTTCCCGCCCTGGAAGCCTCTGGTGTGAGCATCCCCGGGCGGCTCCAGCCCACCGATCTTAGGGTGGAAACCGGACAAAAGGTGCTCATCACCGGACCCAACGGCGCCGGCAAATCCACGCTGCTGTCCGTCCTTGCCGGGACGCTGGAGCCAGCCACCGGGACGGTGACCGTCAACGGCAAAGTGGGATATCTGCAGCAGGAACTTGAGGCACCCGCCCGGCCAGGGCTGCGCCTGCTCCCCGCGTTTGCCGTCGGACTGGGCGGCAACATCGATGCACACGCGGAGGGGCTACTGCGGTTGGGCCTGTTCCGCCCGGCCGAGTTCCACGTTCCCGTGGGTGGCTTGTCCGCGGGCCAACAGCGTAGGCTGGCCCTCGCCCGGCTCCTCCTGGGTGGCTACGACACCATGATCGTGGACGAACCCACCAACCATCTGGCACCGGTGCTGGTGGAGCAGTTGGAGGCGGCGCTTGCCTCCTTTGAGGGGACGGTGGTGATCGTGAGCCACGACCGTGCGCTGGGGGAATGGTTCGATCACAGTGCTTCCGACCAAGCGCACACCGCCTCGGGTGCGTGGGTGCGCTACGGGATGCAGGGCGGCGAATTGCTCTAGTGCTTGCTGTGGCCTAACGCCGGTGAGCTGTTAGCAAAGTGATCGTTACCCTTTGGCGGGCAAGCGGAAACAAGGCATCGAGCGTCCTGAAACAACGGCAGCGCACCATGGGAAGGGAGCCTGCCGAAAGGACTTTCCCATGATCATTCAGAACCTCTTCCTGCAGGGCATCTACCACTTTGAGGGAGCAGGGCTGGACAAGCCGGTTCCCCTCCATGCCGAGCTCGCCCACTTCGTGCCCGACGGCGTGATTAATCAAACCCTCTACTTCCGCGGAGGCAATTCGAGCCCGGAACTCATCACGGTGGTGCTGATGCGGGACCGCACTCCCATACGTTATTTCCCCATTGGCGCCAAGAATGATGTGCACATCCCGCTCAGGGTAGTGGAGGACACCGAAGGCGGATCGGTGATCGAGCTTTTCATCGTCGCGCCGATCGGAATCAGGGGATACGTGGTGGTGGATCTGGGGATGGTGGAGCACTGATGAATGTGCTGATGAACAGGTCGCGCTGGTGAAGAATCGGCTGGTGGTGATTGGCAATGGAATGGCAGGTGCCCGGACCGTGGAAGAGATCCTTGGCAGAGGTGGTGCGGACCTTTTCGACATCACCATGTTCGGCGACGAGCCTTGCGGCAGCTACAACCGAACCAGGCTCGGCCGCGTCCTGTCCGGGGCGGACAGCGAGGATGACATATTCCTCAACTCCCTGCACTGGTACCGGGAGAACGACATCGCGCTTCATGCAGGGGTCCGGGTGGAACGCGTGGACAAGTTCAGCCGCCACGTGTTCGCCTCCGACGGCCGCGTGATCCAGTACGACCACCTGATCATCGCCACGGGCAGCCACTCGTACCTGCCGGCCATGGACGGGCTCTACACGCCCAGCGGAACCCTCCGGCAAGGAGTCTTCACCTTCCGAACCTTGGACGATGTCCGCAGGATGATGCAGTTCTCCCAGCAGAAGCGGCACCATCGCGCAGCAGTGATCGGCGGCGGCTCGTTTGGCCCGGACGCAGCCCACGGCCTACGAGCACATGGTCTGCATGTCGAGGTTCTTTCCGGCAGCCGAGCCATTGCGATCCTGGGGGACCACCACATCACCGGAGTGAGCGTACGCAACCAACCGGACATCGACTGCCACATGGTGGTGGTTTCCGCAGGTAGCAGACCGAACGTTGACCTCGCCGTCGTCAGTGGTTTGGCAGTGGAGCGCGGAATCGTGGTGGACGACCACCTGAAGGTGATGGACGAGGACGACGTTTACGGCGTGGGCGAGTGCGCCCAGCACCGCGGCGAGGTGTACGGGATGGTGGCGCCGTTGTGGGAGCAGGCAGCCGTGCTGGCTGACCACATCACGGGCTCGGATCGTAGTTCCATGTATCTGGGAACCAGAACTGCCTCGTAGCCGGAAGCGGCCCTATCCACAGCCCCTTGTTGCCTGCGTCACGGGCATTCGGGTTAATCCCGTAAGATGGACGGGTTGCGCGAAGCTTCGGCGTTCTGCGTTCTTTGTCACACTTCGGGCCCTCCAAAGAGGAAAAGCACGAATTATGTGTGCCAAAGCCGCCCGTGTTCCGGCACTGGCGTAACACCTACAGCAACACCCCAACCCACAAGGAACAGCTGTGCCGCAAAGTACTCCCACAGATCTCCAGAGCTCCAAGGCCTCATCTGCAGCCTCGGACTCCAACCTCAGCGCCGAGGGATATCAGAAGACCCTGAGCCGCCGTCACGTCACCATGATCGCCATGGGTGGCGCTATCGGCGTCGGCCTCTTCATGGGCGCCGGTGGCCGTCTGGCCTCCACCGGCCCGGCCCTGATCTTCTCCTACGCCATTGCCGGCGTCATCGCTTACCTGCTGATGCGCGCCCTCGGCGAACTCATCATGTACCGCCAAACCTCCGGCTCGTTCGTGAGCTACGCCGGCGAGATGTTCGGCAAGAAGGGCGCCTTCCTCTCCGGTTGGATGTACTTCATCAACTGGGCCATGACGGGCATTGCTGAGCTGATCGCGATCGGCCTGTACTTCCAGTTCTTCTTCCCCAACGTGCCCATTGAACTGTCCGCCATCGCAGCGCTGGTGCTGCTGGTGGCCGTGAACCTGTTCAGCGTCAAGGCGTTCGGTGAGTTCGAATTCTGGGCCTCCTGCCTCAAGGTCGCGGCAATCCTGATCTTCCTGGCTGTTGGTACCTTCATGGTTGTCACCAACGCCAAGGTGGGCGATGGCAACGCCTCCGTGGCCAACCTCTTCCACGAAGACGGCGGCATGTTCCCCAAGGGCGGCCTGGTGATGATCCTGGTCCTCAACGCCGTGATCTTCGCCTACAACGCCATCGAGTTGGTAGGTATCACCGCTGGTGAGATGGAAAACCCGGAACGCGAAGTTCCCAAGGCGATCCGCGCCGTCGTCATCCGTATTGTGGTGTTCTACGTCGGATCGGTGACGCTGCTCGCGATGCTGCTGCCGTCCGACCAGTACGTGGCCGGCACCTCACCCTTCGTGACTGTGTTCGGTCAGATGGGCCTCGGCTGGATGGGCGACGTCATGAACATGATCGTCATCACCGCCGCGTTGTCCTCCTGTAACTCCGGCCTGTACTCGATCGGCCGTATCTTCCGCACCATGGCCAACAACGGCCATGCCCCGCAGTGGCTCACCAAGATGTCCACGCGCCACGTGCCGTATGCGGCCATCCTGGCGATCGGCGGCGTCTACCTTGTAGGCATCCTGCTCAACATCTGGCTGGGTGGCTCGCACGCGTTCGACCTCGCACTGAACACCGCGTCCATCGGCGTGATCTTCACCTGGGGTTCAATCTTCGCCAGCCAGATTGCCCTCCGCAAAAAGCGCGGCAACGTCTCCTCCCTGCCGATGCCCGGTTCGCCGTGGACCAGCTGGGTTGGCCTCATCGCCCTGCTGGCCATTACCGTCCTGATCGGATTCGATTCCATGACGGACAAGGAAACCGGCGAGGTCTTCCTGCTGGGTCTGTGGACCCTTGCCACCATCCCGTTCTTCGCACTGGTGCTGTGGCTCGGATGGCAGAAGGTCAAGAACAACGAGCCCAAGAGCGAGCTGTTCAGCTAGACCTGCTCCTCAAGCATTCAAAACGCTTCAAACGCTCGACGGCGCGTGCTTCCTTGCGGGGGGCACGCGCCGTTTTGCGTTACGGGCCCAACGGAACGGACTTAAGTGGGCTTCTCGATCCTTTCGTGACGTTTGTGCGGAATATTTCTACGCCCAAAAGCTTGACTTGCACTCTAAATCGAGCCCTGCAAGTCTTCTGGTTCACGCAGAACCCCTCTCAACGCACTCTTTGAAAGGGAACCTGATCGGGTTGGGGACATATTGGTAGATTTCGAGCATGCGGGAACCCATCGGTTTCGCGGTGCAGCAGAAGATGTTGGAACAGTAATTTCGAGGGCAAGACGTCAATTTGACGGTTCTGGAATGCTTGTCGTTCAAGGTGAGTGCAGGCACAGGCGGCAGCTCGGCGAGGGGTGGATTTTCGACCTGGCAACATTGAATGGACGTTCTCTGGGTGTGGTGCGATGCAGCTTGTCCAAAGAGTCATCAAAGGCCGTCCAAACCTGGCTGTTCAAACATCAACGCTCGCTCTCTGGAGCCCTAACGATAGGGAATGTACTCACAGTTCAGGGGCGCATGGCCATTGACGACACTGGTCAGCTTGTATTGCGAGTGCAAAAAATCGCGGAGAATTTCAGCCGCTCGGGCCCCATGTATGCCCAAGACAAGCAAACAAGGGAGATTCTGCTGACAGCTGGCGTACCAGGCTCCAGAGTCACCGGAAGACAGCGAAGGTCTGGCTGATTTTTCCGGGGAGATTGCCAAGTCAGAACGATTCCTGACCGTAACCCGTAAGAATTTTAGGGGTTCAAGCGAGGCCGCTCCCGAGCTTCTGGAAGTCATGATCATGGAAGCCAACGAGGCCAAGTACGACCTGATCCTTATCATTCGCGGCGGGGGTGATTGGGCTTCGCTCCGCGCATACGACCATCCCGCGATGGCCCTGGCCGTTGCCCGCAGCAGCGTCCCTGTTGCTACTGCCATCGGGCACAAGTCCAACACATCAATGGTGGACAGGGCTGCCGTCTTTTCGTTCACAACACCGACAGCCGCCGGGAAAGCCCTCAACGCCGCAATCTGGAGCAGCACGAAGGCAAACGGGGCGCAAACTAAGAACAGGCAGCAAGAGCAGGCGCCCGCATTGGTGCGGTCCGCGCCTGTCGTCTCCAATGCGACAACTGCCCAGCTCAAATCTGCCCGCGAGGAGGTCGCTTCACTCAGGGAGACAGTCAATCTTATCTCCAGGACCCATATCTCCGACCTGATCGATGTCGCAGGTCAACGCGTCTGTCTTCTCTCCAAAGGAGTATCGGTGCTCACCGTAATTGCGTGCGTCGGAATGGTCATTTCTCAGGACGCGTTTCTCCCAATGCTGGGCATCACAGGAAGCTGGCTGTCCAACACCCTGTTTTCGGTCATCATCCTCGGCATCTGCTTCGCTGCACTGAAGGTGCAGCGTTCGCGCCGGCGTGGAGCTACCCAACCAGCACATCGGGATATGAAACGTCCACCGGCGAGCTTCAACTCGTGGCGGGACAGGATCAAACGAACGGTGACCATTCGAGAGCTGCGTCGGTTGATACGGCACAGCCCGTGATCAAGGGAGTCCTATGAGAACTAACCGAAAGATGTCCAGAGCCCGTCGTGGCGTCTCACTTCGCACCCGAACTTACCCACGCGAGCAACGGCGCGTTCTGGAGCCCACTGTTGATATAGATAGCTACATGGACCAGATCGGCGTCCGATGCCTGAGATCAGTCCTGATCGTTTCTTGCTCTGTGGCCCTTCTCTATTTTGTCGTCTGGCTGCTTCCGTTAACACAGCCCAAGACACAGCCCATGCCCCAGCTTTCAATAGGGTCGCTTCCCGGAGCATCGCTACTCACCGCATTCGGCGTGCTGGGTGCTCTTGTTTTCGCCGTATATATTGCGGCTCGCTCCCTGCCCAAAACAGAGAAAGAAGCAAGACCTGACTCGACTTTCCTTCTGAGCAGGCTCGCTGCGCTTTGCCTGCATGCCTCTACGGGGCTCTTTATCTTGACTGCGGTGGACATGTTCTACATAAGCCATCGCGTGGACGTTCTCAGGCTCGCAGGCTCCGCGTTCTTTGCTTTCCTGCTGGCGTATCCTTCAGCCGAGGCCCAAATACTTACAGACCAGTTGTCCAACGCCCACCGTAAGGAGGCCCGCAGGGAGGTCGACATCCAAAAGACGCGGGCCGTCCTACGGCGTCTTCCAGGTCACCGACCTACGCTGGGTAACACCATCGGCCAAGCCTTTGTGGCTACCCTGGCATTTCCATCCGTCATATCGGCAGTGGTGTGGCTCTCCACGGGAAAACCGAAGTTGGCGACGCTTACGCTCATTTCGGCCCTTTTTATGACGGTCGTTGCCTTCCTCAGCCTCCAACACCACTTACACTCCGTGTACCGATCCGTGAGTGCGGATATCGGAATGTTCTCCGCGTTTAAGACTCTCATGTTGATTAGCCTGGCATTGTCGGCCATTACAGTCGCTCCAACGGACGTGGACGTTTGGGCGTATTTTGTCATTGTCGGCCTGGCGGTAGTCCTGGTTCCGTTCTGGATTCTCGTAATATTCTGTGTCCCCCTGCCGAGAACATGCGCTCGTGGGCTTGTGCTGCACTCGGTAGCCCGGACGGAAGAACGCCGGCTTAGGCGCCTTGAGAAGGAAAGTGCATCACCTAAGCCGAAGGTCAACGAGCTTGCGCTACTAAGTCTGACTTCGTTCGCACCGGCCCCATTCGGCCTCGTAACTGCCTTGGCGGCATCCCGGGACATTAAAGCGTCAGGAGAACGAGGCAAACGAATCGTGTATACCGTCTACATCACCACCGCGGTCGTTCTTGGGGCTCTTGTCACCCTGCTGATTGCGCTTCCAACAGTTGTGGCCAACCTCAAATGAGAGTCAGTTGGGCGTGTCAGTGGTCGGGTCTAGGCTCGACGTATGGAATACACCACCACCTTGACGAAACACGTCAGTGCACGCCCGGAGAAGGATTGGGCCGTCACTCGGGATGAGACGGAACCCCGGCGCAGCACCAGCCACGACATCCCTTCCAAGGCGGAAGCCCTCTGATGGCGGCGGCAAAGGTTGCAGCGCCCAAGATTTCGCCGGTGCGGTTGGACGAACTGCGTGACGATGACGCCCCGGACTTCCAGCGTGGTGAAAGGTACGACGGCGTCAGGCTCACCCGGGTTTCTGCCGATGGAGAGGAACTGAGCGGCGCCGATTTCATTGAGTGCGAGCTGAACGGTGTCTCCTTCAACGAAGCTCAGCTGCGGGGCGCAACGTTCCGTGAGTGCATCTTCTCCGAGCCGTATGCGCCGGTCTTCATGGCTGCGCGGACTTCCTGGCAGGACGTGGAGATCACCAATCCCCGCTGGGGCTCGGCGGAACTCTATGAGGGGAACTGGCGCTCTGTCCGCATCGATGGCGGCAAGCTTGACTATGTGAACCTGCGTGGCTCCAAACTCATGGATATTCAGATCTCCGACTGCATCATCAATGAACTGGACTTCGGCGGCTGCACGGGAACACGGTTGGCCTTGAAGAACTGCACTATCGGCACGCTGGATGTCACGGGCGCCAAGCTGAAGGACGTAGATCTAAGGACCTCGGAGTTCAGGGGAATCAACGGATTGGCGGGGCTCGCAGGAGTGGTGATCGATGACTATCAGTTGAGCCTCATGGCACCGCTGTTGGCCGGACATTTAGGGATCCGAGTGATCTGATCCAGGGCTGGGGCCGGTCTCTGCTGATCCGTAACTGAGGCTTCAGCTGTTGACCGGTCCGCCGGGCCGTGTTCTTTATAGAACGAACGGTCGGTATATTATTCCGGGCCGGCCCCTTTCACTTCGCGAAGGATGTTCTCATGGTCGAGGCTTTTCTTGTTGGCGGCGCACGTACGCCTGTAGGTCGCTACGGTGGGGCACTGTCCTCCGTCCGCCCGGACGATCTCGCAGCGTTGGTGGTCCGGGAAGCAGTGGCGCGCGCCGGCATCGATCCTGACTCCATTGATGAGGTGATCCTCGGCAATGCAAACGGTGCGGGCGAAGAAAACCGGAACGTGGCCCGAATGGCTACCCTCCTGGCTGGACTTCCCCTTCACATCCCCGGCATCACGGTGAACCGCCTTTGCGCATCGGGCCTCAGCGCGATCATCATGGCCAGCCACATGATCAAGTCCGGAGCTGCGGACATCGTGGTGGCCGGTGGTGTTGAGTCCATGAGCCGTGCCCCGTGGGTGCAGGAAAAGCCCACCACGGCGTTTGCCAAGCCCGGCCAGATCTTCGATACCTCCATCGGCTGGCGCTTCACCAATCCGCTCTTCAGTAAGGGTGAGCTCTCCCGCGACGGCAAAATGACCTACTCCATGCCCGAAACGGCGGAGGAAGTGGGCCGTGTGGACAACATCTCCCGCGAGGACGCTGACGCCTTCGCGGTCCGCTCTCACGAGCTCGCACTGGCCGCCATTGCAGGCGGTCGCTTCAAGGATGAAATTGTTCCCGTCACGGTGAAGACCCGGAAGTCAGAGACCGTGGTGGACACGGATGAAGGTCCCCGCGAAGGCACCACCATGGACGTCCTGGCCGGGCTGCGGCCGGTGGTTCCGGGCGGATCCGTGGTCACCGCCGGCAACTCTTCCTCGCTCAACGACGGCGCCTCGGCCATCATCGTCGCCTCCGAAGCCGCCATCACGAAGTTCGGCCTGACGCCCCGTGCCCGCATCGTCGACGGTGCCTCGGCAGGATGCGAACCCGAAATCATGGGCATCGGTCCCGTCCCCGCCACCCAAAAAGTCCTGGCACGGGCCGGCCTCACAGTGGATCAGCTGGGCGCCGTTGAACTCAACGAAGCGTTCGCCACGCAGTCACTTGCCACCATGCGGCGGCTCGGGCTGAACCCGGACATCGTCAACAACGACGGCGGTGCCATCAGTTTGGGGCACCCGCTCGGTTCCAGCGGCTCCCGCATTGCCATCACGCTGCTGGGCCGCATGGAACGGGAACTCGCCTCCACTTCCGGGCCAAAACTCGGATTGGCGACCATGTGCATCGGCGTGGGACAGGGCACCGCGATGCTGCTGGAGGGCGTGTAAATGACACTGGATCCTCAAGTCTTCACCACCCTCCTGCTCGAGGAACGCGAGGACCGTCTCACGGTTCTGCTGAACCGTCCCGAGGTCCGTAATGCGATCGACCAGACCATGGTGGACGAGCTTCACATGGTCTGCGCTGAGCTTGAGCGGAACCCGAAAGTGCTGATCCTTGCAGGCACGGAAGGCGTGTTCGCTTCCGGTGCAGACATTGGACAGTTACGTGAACGCCGCCGGGATGATGCCTTGCAGGGGATCAACTCCACGATCTTTGTGCGCATCGCCAAGTTGCCCATGCCCGTAATTGCAGCTTTGGATGGGTATTGCCTGGGCGGAGGAGCAGAGCTCGCTTACGCTGCCGACTTCCGCATTGGTACTCCGAGCGTCCGCATCGGCAACCCGGAGACCGGACTGGGAATCCTTGCCGCCGCCGGGGCGACTTGGCGGCTGAAGGAACTTGTCGGGGAGCCGAAGGCCAAGGAGATCCTTCTGGCCGGTGCCGTGCTCCGTGCCGAGGAAGCCCTGCGCATCAGCCTCATCACTGAAATCCACGAGGCCCCCGAACTGATGGATGCAGCACACAAATTGGCGGACCGGATTGCACGCCAGGACCCTCTGGCCGTGCGGATCACCAAGTCGGTGTTCCACGCCCCGGCTGAAGCGCACCCGCTGATTGACACGCTCGCCCAAGGGATTCTTTTCGAGTCGCAGGCCAAGTTTGACCGTATGCAGGCGTTCCTGGATAAGAAATCGGCCAAAGCTTCGCAAGACAGCGCCGCACCCGCATCAACCACCGCAGACTCACAAGACAGGACCCAAAAATGACCGAAGCTCCCGCCATCCCGCACGTCGTCGGAGTCCTTGGTGGCGGCCGGATGGGTGCTGGAATCGCGCACGCCTTCCTCACCAAAGGTGCCAATGTGATCGTTGTGGAACGCGATCACGAGGCAGCCGCCGGAGCGCAAGACCGCGTTGCTGATGCCGTCACCAAGTCCGCCGCCCGCGGCACCCTGAACGAATCTCATGAAAAAGCGATGTCCCGCTTCAGCACCTCCACGGACTACGAGTCGTTCATTCATTGCGGCCTCGTGGTAGAGGCAGTGCCTGAGGACTACGACCTCAAGGTCAAAGCGCTGAAAGCTGTTGAGGAACACCTCTCCGCGGATGCTTTCCTTGCCTCCAACACGTCCTCGTTGTCCGTGACCGGCCTGGCCAACGAACTCCGTCGTCCGGCCAACTTCGTGGGCTTGCATTTCTTTAACCCGGTGCCCGCCTCCACCCTCATTGAGGTGGTGCTGGCCAAGGAAACGTCTCCCGAACTCGCTGAAGCGGCGAAAAACTGGACTGAGGCACTCGGCAAGACCGCCGTCGTCGTCAATGACGCTCCCGGCTTTGCCTCTTCAAGGCTCGGCGTTGCAATCGCGCTTGAGGCGATGCGCATGGTGGAGGAAGGTGTGGCGTCCGCAGAAGACATCGATGCCGCCATGGTCCTGGGCTATAGGCATCCCACCGGTCCGCTGAAGACCACGGACATAGTTGGCTTGGACGTTCGGCTGGGCATCGCCGAATACTTGCACTCCACGCTGGGCGACCGTTTCGCTCCGCCGCAGATCCTGCGGGACAAAGTGGTACGCGGAGAGCTTGGGCGGAAGACGGGCAAGGGCTTCTTCGACTGGAACGACTAGAGCCCGGGGCCGGTTAGGCTAACCGGGTGACTTCTATTGAACCCATCACCCTGACCGGAAAATTCGTGACGCTGGAACCGTTGAGCCACAAGCACCATGACGGCCTGGTTGACGCAAGCCGCGACGGCGATCTCTGGAAGCTTTGGTACACGTCCGTGCCCACCCCGGAGGGCATGGCAGCTGAAATCGATCGCCGCCTGGGCCGGCAGGCAGAAGGATCCATGCTGCCTTTTGCGACGCGCTCCAACGTCACCGGCAAGCTCATCGGCATGACCACTTACATGAATATTGACGCCCAAACGCCTCGCTTGGAGATTGGATCCACGTGGAACGCTGCGTCGGCGCACGGCACAGGAACCAACCCGGACTCCAAGCTGCTGCTCCTGCGGCATGCCTTTGAATCACTGGGCTGCCCCGCCGTGGAATTCCGCACGCATTGGATGAACCAGCAGTCCCGTGAGGCCATTGCCAGGCTCGGCGCCAAACAGGACGGAGTGCTTCGAAGTCACTCCCGCAGCAAGGACGGCGCCCTCCGCGACACCGTGGTGTTCTCCATCCTTGAACATGAATGGCCGGCTGTGCGCAACGGTTTGGAGTTCCGTCTGGCCAAATACGGCGCGTAGTCCTTGTGCGCGTGCCGAGGGGTGAGCTCTCGGCTGAAAGCGCAGGCTATACCCCCGAGATCTAACCCCTCGGCGCAGGCTAAGAGCGCGTGAACGTCACAACGCCACGCTTTCGCCGGCCAATGCACTCCGAACCGAGGTCCACGACTTCAGGACCTCCAACACCGCGGGGTCGCGCTCAGCCAGGATGGCTTGTTGGTACGAGTCCTCCAGCAGCGAATCCACGGAAACCCGGGCGCCTGTGGAGGCACTGAGAATGGCGGCCTCCACCATGGCCAGGCTCATGATGTTCCGGTGAACCCGTCCCATGGGCGTGCTTCCCGTACGCACAGCGGACACGAAGTCCCGCAAGGATCCGGCAATTTCCTGGCCCCGGTCCTCAGAACCCACGGCATCGCTGGTAGCAGGAACAGAAGAGACGGGCTCGTTGTCGCCGTCCCACAAAACAGTTCCGTGCTCACCGCTGATCCGCCACGACGCATTCCACGAAGTTTCCTGGCCGGGGCTGCACCAACTACCCGTGAACACGAAGCGCTCGCCGCCTGTCATCTCGAAAATGGCGGTGGATCCCGCATCTCCGCGGTACCAACTCCAGGAGGGGTTGTACTCTTCGCAGAATACGGACACGGGGTCGGCGTCGAGCAGGAAGCGGGCCATGTCGAACTGGTGGATGGCCATGTCCAGCAGGAGCGGGTGATCCATGGCGTCACGGAATCCGCCGAAGTGCGGGGCCTTGAAAAATTCGGCAGAGACGGTGCCGACGGAGCCCAGGCACGAAGACATGCGTTTGGCCGAGAACAGGTGCCGGTTGTATCGCCGGGACTGGCTGACCATGAACAGCTGACCGTGAAGCTCCGCCGCGGCCGCCAGGGAAAGGCCCTGTGCCACAGTCGATGCCACCGGCTTCTCACCGAGGACCGGCAAGCCAGCGGCCAAGGCTTCGGTGGTGACCGGATGATGCGCGGCAGGTACGGTGACGTTGATGACTGCCTGGGCTCCGACGTCGGACGCCAACTGAGCGGTACCGGCACCGACCGGGAGGTCGGGTCGATCCAAGGATGCCGCCGCTTCAGCGGCTGCCGTGAGGTCCAGGTCAACGATGCCCACGAGCTCAACCGACGGCGATTCCTCCACCGTTCGAAGCCACGCGCGGCCCATGCCCCCGGCACCTACAACAACGACGCGAAGGGGAGTGCCGTCGTCGGGAATGGTAGCGAAAGGCGTGCTCACGCGTTGGCCCCCTGGTAGCTCTTGCCGTTGAAAAAGTCGCCGGTCTCGTAGCGCAGCAGCTCGGGTACGGCGCGTTCGGCGCGGTCGGTGACGGCCCATTCCACGGCGTTGGCGATCACGCGCCGGACGTCCTTGTGGTGGTAGACGGGGTAGTCCTGGTCACCGGGGCTGAAGAAGAAGATTTTGCCGTGGCCCCGGCGGAAGGTGCAGCCGGATCGGAAGACTTCGCCGCCGCTGAACGAGCTGATAAACACCAGTTCCTCGGGCGTGGGGATGTCAAAGAATTCGCCGTACATTTCCTGCTGCGGAATCTCAATGGGGTGCGGGATGCCCTTGGCGATGGGGTGGGTGGGATCCACGGTCCACACGAGTTCGCGGTCCTGCTCGGAGCGCCAACGCAACGTGCAGGAGGTGCCCATGAGCTTAGTGAAAATTTTGGACCAGTGCCCCGAATGCAGCACAATCAGGCCCATTCCGGCCAGGACGTGACGGTGGACGCGCTCCACGATCTCGTCATCAACATCTGCATGGGACATGTGGCCCCACCAAGTGAGGACGTCGGTGTCGGCGAGGACTTCTTCGCTGAGGCCGTGCTCAGGTTCGTCCAGGGTTGCGGTCCGGACCTCGACGGCGGCACCCAGGTTCTCGTCGATGCCCGCCTTGATTGCGCCGTGCATGCCGTCCGGGTAGAGGCGGGCCACCAGTTCGTCGCGCTTCTCGTGACGGTTTTCGGACCACACGGTGACGTGGATGGGATTGCTCTCAGTCATGATTTCTCCTTCGAAGGTTTGGGAACGCGGTCTACTTGACCGCACCGCCGGTGGTGCCGGCGGCGATGTATTTTTGGGCCGCTACCAGCAGGACGATTGCCGGGATGGAGGCGAGTACCGCCGTCGCCATAACCGAACTCCAGTCGTTTACGTAGGCGCCGATGTACTGGAAGATGCCCAAGGTGACGGGTCGTACGGCTTCGGTGGTGGTGAGGGTCAGTGCGAAAAGGAAGTCACTCCAGGCGAACAGGAAGGTGAAGAGCCCCGCGGTGATCAGGGAGTTCCGGCTGAGTGGAAGCACGATCGACCAGAACGCCCGGAGGTGTCCGGCGCCGTCCACCCGTGCTGCCTCAATCACTGAGGCCGGCATACCGTTCATGAAGGCCCGGATGATGAGGATTGCGAACGGGATGCCGTGAGCCGAGTCTGCCAGGATCAGGCCGGGGATGGAGTTGAGCAGGCCGAGATCGTTGTAGGCGGTGTACAGGGCGTTGGCCACCACGATTCCGGGGATCATTTGGCTGATGAGGATCGCGAACAGGACCACGCCGGCGCCGCGGACCTTGAAGTACGCCAACGCGTAGGCGGCCGGGGCTGCAATGGCCAGGCTCAACGCCACGCTGCCCAGCGAAATGATGAGGCTGGTTCCGAGGTTTCCTGCTTGCTCGTTGATGGCCGTGGCATATCCGGTGAAGTCGGGTTTCACCGGGAACCACGAGGTTTCCAGGGTGGTGCCGTTGGGTTGTAGAGAGGCGTTGACCATCCAGTAGACCGGGAACAGCATGATGGCCAGGAAGAAGATCGCCAGTGCCGTGTAGCCCCAGTTCTTGCGTCCGGTTGCTTTTGAAGCGATGGCCCGGAGCGGGGGTGCTTTCAGTGCGGTTGTCATGGTTTCCTCACTCGTCCACTGCGCGTCGGCTGGCCCTCAGGTACAGGACTGCGAAGACCAGGGAGATGATCACCAGCACGTTGCCCAGGGCTGCACCTTCGCCGAACTTGAATTCGTGGAAGGACAGGTTGTAAGACTGCGTGGCAATGGTCTGGGTGGAGTTTGCGGGCCCGCCGTTGGTGAGGCCCAGGATGATGTCCAGCACCTTGAGCGTGTACACGACGCCGAGCACCAGCACCACGCTCACCACTGGCCGCAGCATGGGCCAGGTGATGTGTCGGAAGGCCTTCCAACCGGTGGCACCGTCCAGGGATCCGGCCTCATACAGTTCGTCCGGGATTTCCTGCAGGCCGCCGTAAAGGATGGTCAGGTTGAACGGGATGCCGATCCAGATGTTCACGCCCACAACGGCAATGAGCGCCAGTGAGGTGCTGGTGAGCCATGGAATGCCGGTATCGATGATGCCGAGGTCTCCCAGGAAACGGTTCAGCGCGCCGCTGTCCTTATCCAGGATCCAGCGCCACACGGCACTGGAAACAATCAACGGAAGGAGCCAAGGAAGCAGGAGGAGCGACCGCAGGATGCCGTTGAGCGGGAACTTGCGCTGGAAGAAGATGGCCAGCGCAAGCCCGATCACGAACTGGCCAATGATGGAGCCAAGGGTGAACAGGGCAGTGTTGATCAGGGACGTTGAGAACAACGACGACGACAACACTGTGACGTAGTTGGTGAACCCTACCCAAGGGGCTTCTCCGGTGAAAAACGTGGAGGTGGTGTATTCCTGGAAGCTCATCACCACGTTCTTGACTACCGGATAGCCGAAGAACAGCGTCATGTAAACCACTGCGGGAACCAGGAAGAGCCATTGGAAGAGGCGCTCGCGGCGTTGACGGGAACGACGCCGGGGTGCCGGCTTTTCGGTGCCGGTACCGTGAGTCTTCGAGGCCTCGCTGGTAGCTCGCCCCTCTGAGTGAGGTAAGTCCGTTGCTAATGACATGGCAGTGCTGCCTACTGTCCCTGGGCTTGCTTGAGGGCATCAGCCGGTGAGGCGTTGCCCGTCAGCGACGTCTGGATGGCTGTGTAGATCTTGGTGGCCTGGGCCGGCCATTCTTCTCCAAGCTGGCCGGTGCGTGCGCGTGCAGTCTTGATCAGCTCCGTGAACGTGGCGAGCTTGGGGTTGTCACTGGCGAACTTGTCCGAGAGCGTGGTCTTGGAGGGGATGGTGTTGCGGGCCGTGGCCATGGCCAGTTGGTTTTCGTCGCTGTTCAGACAGGCAACCATCTCCGCCGCCTTCGCTTGACGTGTCTTGTTGCCTGTCTGCGGGACAGTCCAAACTTCGCCGCCGAGCGGTGCAACGGATGTCTGCCCGGCTTCACGTACAGGGATCTTCACTACGCCGTACTGAAGCGTGGGCTGCTTGTCCAGGGCCGGGATCTGCCAGGGCCCATTGACCATCATGGCTGCCTTGCCGGCAAGGAACTGGTCTTTGACATCAGCCTGCGTCCAGTTGAGGGCGGATGACGAGACCGAACCGCTCTTCACCAGATCCGTCCAGAGCTGCAGCGCCTGCTCGGTCTCTTTGGTGTCGATCTTCTTCTCATCGCCGCCGTTGGACCACATGACGGGAAGGAACTGCCACGTGCCCTCGTAGGTGGGGTTGGCGTTGAAGGCGAGTCCGTACTGGTCTCCGGCAGTGAGTTTCGCCGAGGCCGCCTTGAGTTCATCCCATGTTGTAGGGGGAGTGACGCCGGCAGCGGCCAGGATGTCCTTGTTGTAGAACAGGGCGATGGTGTTCACTGTGGGTGCCAACCCGTAGACCTTGTCCTTGTAGGTGCCGGCACTCAGCACGCCTTCGGCGAAGTTCTCCGTGCTGACTTTGAAATCGGCCAGGGGAGCCAGGGCACCCGTGGCTGCGATCTGCTGGAGGTCCGGGTTGTCCAGCATGAGGACGTCCGGGAGTGTCTTGGAGGAGGACTGCTGGAGAACCTTGGAAATGAGCGACTTTCCAGGAACGGTCTCACGCTTGACGGTCACGCCCAGCTGGGTGCCGCACTTGGTCAGGGCATCGCCGATGAAGGACTTGTCCGGCTCGTTGTTGTAGTAGTCCATCACGGAGATTTCGGTGACAGCCTCGGAGGATGACGCGGCCGTGGAGGAACCGCAGCCGGAGAGGGCTAAGGGCAAGCCGACCAGGGCGGCGACGGCCAATGCGAGCGGACGGGATGTCCTCTGTGCTGACTTCATTGTCTGTTCCTTTTTTCTGGGAGTCGATTTATCGATGCGTATCGACGATGCGTATCGATGAGTTCGGAATTGGAGGTAGAGCAGGAGATTACAGAAGGGCCTTAGCTGCCGTGGGGTGGGCGGAGCGTGCTAGCGCGGTGCGTAATGACCGTGGGTACCAGTTCCAGGGATTCGTGTGGTCCCTGGTTCTCGGTTTCGAGGAGGTCGCAGATGATCTTCACCGCGCGGCGGGAAACTTCTTTCGGGCGCAGATCGATGGTGGAGAGCGGGACGGGCTGTAGTTCGGCCAGAGTGGGAGAGGCGCTGCCAATAACGGAGACGTCCACGCCCGGAGTCAGGCCTCGCGCTGTTAGAGCTCGGCGGAGAATGTCCTGGATGGTGCGGTCAGGTGCAATGAAGGCCGGTACGCCTTCTGTTGCGGCCAGTGCTTTGTCCACGGACTCCGAGATGATGGCAACATCTGCACCTCCCGGGAAGTGATGTACTGCCACTCCCAGTGATTCGGCAGCCGTGTCCGCTCCACGCATAAATCGGTCCACGTAATTGACGTGCCGATTCACCACGGCCGGTTGCCATTCAATAATCGAAACCACGCTGTGGCCGGCTGAGGCCAAGTCGCGGATGCACTGGTCCCCTGCCATTTCGAAGTCGGCGTCAATGCAGACCAAGCCGGACGGATCCCGGGGGATACCGATCAGGAGTACCGGTACGTTCAGCGTCCGGGCGACAGGGAGCCGTTCATCTTCATCTTCCACCTGCATGAGGATCAATCCGTCGCAGATCTGCTGACCCACAACACGACGAAGCCCGGCGGCCCCTTCGTCTTCGGTGACCAGCAGGATGTCGTGATCGAATTGTCTGGCGGTCGATGCGATCACCGAGACGAACTCCATGAGGGAGGCCATTTCCAGTTCCGGGATGAACGGAATGACCAACCCGATCACGCGCGTTCTGCGCCCGGCCAAGGCGCGGGCGCCGGCATTGGGCTGGTAGGTCAGTTCCTCAATTGCGGCTTCCACCTTTTTCCGCGTCTTCTCGGAGATGGGCCGCTTGCCACTCAAGACGTAGGAAACTGTGCTTTGAGCTACTCCCGCGGCCTGGGCGACGTCTTTGCTGGTGGGCATGCCCTGACCTCCTTGTGCTCTCTGCTGAACAGTTCCTGCGACTTGTCGATGCGTATCGTCGATGCGCATCGAGTATGAGTATGACATGGGTCACTCAACCTCCGCAAGACCCACCTCCCACCCTCTCTCACATCCCTCGTGCTTTCGCGCCACCCTCTCTCACTTCCCTCGTGTTTGCCCGGGACGCTCTTCCACCTCCCGCCCTATGGCGCCAATGTGCTTAGCTGGCTCCTATGGACGGGACCAATTCAGCTCACCAAGGCGTCCAGTGGGACGGTGCCGTCAACGCTTGGCGAATCGCCGGGGACGTTTACCGTATGGGTCGCCACGAATGGGTTACCGAGTCCGGCTGGCAGCAGATGTACGACGACGGCGTCCGCACCGTGATCGATCTCCGCGCCTCGCGCGAGCGGCGGCAACGCGACACCGACCCTCAGGTGCCGGACGAGGCGAAGGCGCGTATCGACGTCGTGCATTGCCCTACGGAAGATCCTGACCATCAGGATTTCAGCGAACTTTTCGGCCCGTACCTCAAGGATCCCGCCCAGTATGGGGATTACCTCGAACTGTTCGCGGACAGGATCGCGGCGGTCTTCAAGGCCATTGCGGCCTCGCCCGGCAAGGTGGTGGTTCATTGCTCCGCGGGCAGGGACCGCAGCGGGGTGATCGCGGTGATGCTGCAACGATTGGCCGGCGCCGGTGATGGGGAGATCGTGCACGGATACGAACTTGCAGCGCGGGGGATCAATGAGCGGCATCGTACGCATGGGGCGCCGCACGCCCACGATCCTTACCTGTCCGCCGACGATCTGGAGGCGATGCTGACCGAGCGGCGGGACAGTCTGCGAGCCTTCCTTGCGTCGTTGGACGTCATCGGGTTTCTGACCGCCAACGGCGTCTCGGATCCGGAGCTGGCCGCCGTCCGGGCCAAGATTGGAGCGGTCAGCGCAGACTAAGCCAGGAAATTCCTGCTGTACTCCACGGGGCATTCATGTAACCTGTATATATTACCGAACGGCCGGTCAGTAATGTTGGCTTCAGTCAGCAGGGACCGTGCCGATTTCACGTGCCTTGGAAGGACCCGTCGACGATGACCACTACCGCAGTCGCCCCGGAAACCACAGCCGTTGCAACCGTACCCAGCTACGTCCAGGATGCCTGGTGGACGCCGGCACCCGACGCCAGGACAGTCCCGGTCCGTGACGCAAGCACTGGCGAAGTTCTGGCCAACGTCAGCACCGACGGACTGGACCTTGCCGCCGTCGTAAATTACGGCCGCACCACCGGCCAAACGGAACTGGGGAAGCTGACGTTCCACCAGCGCGCGCTCAAGCTCAAAGAGCTGGCCATGTACCTCAACGGGCGCCGCGAAGAGCTGTACGAATCCTCGTCGCAGAGCGGTGCCACCAAGATCGACAACATGATCGACATCGACGGCGGCATCGGCGTGCTCTTCACGTTCGGCTCCAAGGGCCGCCGCGAACTGCCCAACTCGCAGGTTGTGGTGGACGGTCCCATGGAGACGCTGTCCAAAGACGGATCGTTCGTGGCCGAGCACATTTACACCCGCATTCCCGGCGTCGCCGTCCAGATCAACGCGTTCAACTTCCCGGTCTGGGGCATGCTGGAGAAGTTCGCTCCTGCATTCCTCGCCGGTGTCCCCACCATCGTTAAGCCGGCAACGCCCACGGGTTATGTTGCCGCCGCAGCCGTCAAGGCAATGGTTGAGTCCGGCATCCTTCCCGCGGGCTCGCTTCAGCTGATTTCCGGTTCCGCACGCACCATCCTGGATGAGCTCGACTACCGCGACCTCGTGTCCTTCACAGGCTCGGCATCCACTGCCAATTCGTTGAAGGGCCACAAGAACGTGGTCCAGGGTGGCGTCCGTTTCACGTCCGAAACAGACTCCCTCAACGCCGCGATTCTCGGACCCGATGCCGTCCCCGGCACCCCAGAGTTCGACGCCTTCGTCAGGGCCGTAGTCACCGAGATGACCGTCAAAGCCGGCCAGAAATGCACCGCCATCCGCCGCGTCATCGTTCCGCAGGCGCTGACCTCCAAGGTCGCTGCGGCGGTGGGTGCGCGCATCAACGAGCGAGTGGTGGTTGGAGATCCCCGGGCCGAAGGCGTCACCATGGGCGCGTTGGCGTCGCTGGAACAGCTCGCGGACGTCCGCGCTGCAGTTCAATCAATGCTCGACGCCGGTGGTGAGCTTGCGTACGGATCTCTCGATTCGCCGTCGGTCACCTCAGTCGGTGGCACTGTCGGCATGGTGGAAGACGGAGCGTTCATGTCCCCGGTACTCCTGAGCTGGGCTGACGCCGAGGCCGAAGAAGTGCACTCGTTGGAGGCATTCGGGCCGGTTTCCTCGGTGATCGGGTACTCGGACCTTTCCGACGCCATCCGCTTGGCGGCCCGCGGCTCCGGATCGTTGGTGGCATCGGTCTGCACCAACGATCCCGCTGTTGCTCAGGAGCTTGTGCTCGGCATCGCTGCCCACCACGGACGTGTTCACATGCTCAACCGTGAAGACGCCCGCTCATCCACCGGCCACGGATCCCCGGTCCCGCACTTGGTTCACGGCGGTCCCGGCCGCGCCGGCGGGGGCGAGGAACTGGGCGGCATCCGCTCGGTCATGCACCACATGCAGCGCACAGCCATCCAGGGTTCGCCCAACATGCTCACTGCCGTAACAGGTCTTTGGCACGCCGGCGCGGACAGGAACTTCACTGTGGAGACCGAGGGGGAGCACCCCTTCCGGAAGCACCTGTCCACGCTACGAATCGGCGACGCCGTGCGTTCGGATCTCCGTGAGGTCAAGCTTGAGGACATCACCTCCTTCGCCAACTCCACGGGCGACACGTTCTACGCGCACACCAACCAGGAAGCCGCTGAAGCCAACCCGTTCTTCCCCGGCATTGTGGCCCACGGGTACTTGCTCCTGAGCTGGGCTGCCGGACTCTTTGTGGAGCCCGCGCCGGGCCCCGTGCTGGCCAACTATGGCTTGGAGAACCTGCGCTTCATCACCCCTGTTGCAGCGGGCGATTCCATTCGGGTAACGCTGACAGCCAAGAAAATCACGCCTCGTGAGACTGACGAGTACGGCGAGGTAGCTTGGGATGCCGTCCTGACCAACCAGAACGACGAAATCGTGGCCACATACGACGTCCTCACCCTCGTGGAAAAGTAGCCCTCTCTCACGTCCCTCGGGTTTGGGCGGGTCCCTCTCTCACGTCCCTCGGGTTTGGGCGGGTCCCTCTCTCACGTCCCTCGGGCTTGAGCGGGTCCCTCCACACAACGACGAAACGCTTTTTCACAGTATGTGGGAAGGCGTTTCGCGCTTTTCTCATACATACCTGGACCGTGAAGCGGTTGGTGTCGCCGGTTGCGTTAGGTGGTGTTTGGCATGCGTCCATTTGCGCCGACAGCAATCGGGCGAACCCCCGCAACCGTTGATCGGACGCTTCCTGGAGGGCCTGCACGACGGCGGCACCTCACGTTGGCCGGGCACGCCACCTTTAGGGATGTGAGAGATGGTTGCCCGGAAGGGCTTGGGATGTGAGAGAGCGTCAGGCGGCCGTGTGGAGGCCGTCGAAGGCCATGGTGATGACGTCGTCGGCGAGCTTCTCCGGGGACAGCGAGCCGCCGGGCTTGTACCATTCCACGATTGAGTTGATGGTGCCGAACAGGAGGCGCGTGACGGTCCGGGGATCGATGTCCTGGCGCAGCGACCCGTCTTCCCGGGCAGCGGCAATCAGCTCGGCCACCTTGTGGTCGAAGGCTCGACGACGTTCCAGGGCGTCGCGCTCGATCTCCGTGTTGCCACGCAATCGCAGGAGTAGGGTCACAAAGGGCAGCCGGTCCACCAGTACGGCGATGGTCTGGCGCAGCACGAACTCCAGCCGCGCGTCGGCAGGCCCGGACGTGGCGGCGGGTTCTTCCAGAATGGCTTCAAGGCCACCCAACGCATGGTCCAGGGCGAGCTTCAGAAGATCGCCCTTGGACGGCACGTGGTGATAAATAGCTGACTTCGAGATCCCGAGATTCTCGGCCAGGATGCCCATGGACGTTGCGTCGTACCCGTGGCGGTTGAAGACGTCGACGGCGATGCGGAGCACCGACTGCTGGTCATAACCGGGCCGTCCGCGCTTGGTGGTGGTCTCAGTAGGCATGCTGGCATTTTCTCACGATCTCAACGGTGGAAGGCGCTCAGCCCTTGGGCCGCATGTCGTAGATCCGGCGAAGTTTGCCGTTGGACCGCTCGAGGGAACCGGGCTCAACCACGTCTACTACGCAAGATGACCCGACGTGAATCTTGATCTGCTCCCGCAGGGTGTGTGCCGCCGTCGTGCCTGCCTCGGTGGGGACGTTCTCGCGGCGCTCGATCTTGACGGTCAGCGAATCCATGCGTTTGCCCTCGGGGCGGGTGATTTCGAGCTGGAAGTGCGGGCTGAGTTCGGGGATGCGGAGGGCGATTTCCTCGATCTGTGACGGGAACAGGTTCACGCCGCGGAGGATGATCATGTCGTCGCTCCGGCCGGTGATGCGGCCCATGCGGCGGTGGGCGGGGCGTGCCGTGCCTGGGAGCAGGCGGGTGAGGTCCTTGGTGCGGTAGCGGATGATCGGCAGCGCCTCCTTCGTCAGGGACGTGAAAACGAGTTCGCCGGGTTCGCCGTCGGCCAGGACGGTGGAGTGATCGAACGGATCGATAATTTCGGGGCGGAAATGATCCTCCCAGATGTGGCAGCCGTCCTGCGTTTCAACAGCTTCGCCGGCCACGCCGGGGCCCATGACTTCGGAGAGTCCGTAGATGTCCGAGGCCTTGATGTTCATGGTGGTCTCGAGCTCGTGGCGCATTTCTTCGGTCCACGGCTCGGCGCCCAGGACAGCGTATTTGAGCGACGTGGACCGGGGGTCGATGCCTTGGTGCTGCATGGCGTCGGCGATGGTGAGCAGGTAGGTGGGCGTGGCCAGGATGGCGTCCGGCTTGAAGTCCTGGATGAGCTGGATCTGACGTTCGGTCTGGCCGCCGGAGATGGGAATGACGGTGCAGCCGAGTGCTTCGGCGCCGGCGTGCGCGCCCAGCCCGCCGGTGAACAGGCCGTAGCCGTAGGCGTTGTGGACCTTCATGCCGGGGCGGACGCCGGCGGCGCGGAAGGACCGCGCCACCAGGGTTGCCCAGTTGGCGAGGTCGTTCTTGGTGTACCCCACCACGGTGGGGCGGCCGGTGGTGCCGGAGCTCGCGTGGATACGCGCCACCTGGTCCTGCGGGACGGCGAACATGCCGAACGGGTACTCCAGGCGGAGGTCTTCCTTGGTGGTGTACGGGAATTTGCCGAGGTCGCTCAACTCGCGGAGGTCTGTGGGGTGCACGCCGGCTTCATCGAACTTCCGTTTGTACAGCGGCACGCGATCGTAGGCGTAGGCCACGGTGTGTTGGAGGCGCGTGAGCTGCAGGGCCTCCAATTCGTCGCGGGAGATGGTCTCTTCACGGTCCAGCACGGCGTCGGTTGCCTTGGATGAGATAGCTGTGGGTGCGGCCACGGTGTTCTGAGTCATGGGGTTCCTACTTCTTGGAGATGGTGCGGCTGCGGCCACGGAACTCGGCGATGAGTTCTCCGCTGGTCGGATCGGAGGAGGTCGGATCGCTGGCGTCGGGCGAGGCCGCGTAGATCTGGATGTCGTAGAGGCCGCTTCGGCCGGTGCTCGCACGGCGGTTTGCGACGGCGGTAATCACCTGGCCTTGGAACGCGGGCTTGATGAAGTTGATGTCGACGCCGGACGCCACCGTAATGTTGGCGGCTTGCTTGGGCGTGGGGTTGGCGGGGTTGCAGGCCAGCGCGAAGGCTGTGTCACCGAAGGCGAAGATCATTCCGCCGTGGGCCATACCGAATCCGTTGAGCATTTCCTGGCGGAGGTGCATGCGGATGGTGGCGTGGCCGTCGTCGAGCTTGAGGACCTCGATGCCCATCCATTCGGACGCGTAGTCGTTCGTCAGGATGTGGTGCGAAGCACCGGAGAGGGTTGTTTCAACCATGCGTCATTGCCTCCAGCTTTATTTACCGAATGTTCATTAGGTAATCCCAGATCGCGCCACGTGTCAAGACTGGGCCATGATTCGCCCGCACCTAGTAGCCTCGGAGACATGCCCGAAATTGAGCTTCCCATCATCACCGATCGACTCATCCTGCGGCGCTTCGAGGCCGAGGACCTCGAGCGTTTCCATGGATACCAGTCCCTTCCCGAAACTGCCCGTTTCCTTCTGCGCAACGAGCTGACCAAGACCAAGTCCATGGAAGTACTGGGCCGTTACGCCAACTTCGAGTTCAACCAGGAGGGCGACTGGATCTGCCTGGCGATCGAGCGCAAGGATCACCCGGGTCTGATGGGCGAGGTAGTGCTGAAGTGGTTGGAGGGGACCGGGCAGGGTGAGCTGGGCTGGATCCTTCACCCCGAGGCGCGCGGCCACGGCATTGCCACCGAAGCCGCGGAGGCTGTGATGAAGCTTGCCTTTGAGAAACTGGCCTTCCACAGGATTGACGCCAAGCTGGATGCACTCAACGCCGGTTCTGCAGGCATTTGCAAGCGCTTGGGCATGAGGCTTGAGGCAACCCTGGTGGACAACTGGCACTACAAAGGCCAGTGGGCTACCGAGAACATTTACGCGATGTTGGACTCGGAGTGGCGCACAAGACACCACCCGTGGACGCGGACCATCAACTGACGGGCCAGGTTTTGTGGTGCTTCAGTTGCTCGGTCAGCTGCGCTTCGGGTAGTGGCCGGCTGAAGTAGTACCCCTGGCCGCTGGTGCAACCAATGCTCAGCAGGTAATCGGCTTGCTCCGCGCTTTCGATTCCCTCCCACACGGCGGCCAATCCACAAGCACGGATCAGTTGCAGGACAGCAACCAGAAGTGCCGGCTGGGCGGGGTCGCTGCCCAAAGCTGAAAGCAGCGTCCGGTCCACCTTGACCGTGTCCACGGGCAGTTGGCGCAGGTAACTGATGGAGGAGTAGCCCGTGCCGAAGTCGTCAATTTCCAAGCCCACTCCCAGGCGCCGCAGGCTGTTAAGGGTGTAACGGTCAAGGTCGTTGCCTTGGATGACGGCGCTTTCGGTCAGCTCTAAGACCAGGAGCGACGGATCCAGATCGGCTGAAGCCAAGGCCTCGCGTACGTCCTCAATGAACTCCAACCTTTGCAGGTCCGCCGCGGAAACATTGATGCGCATGCTGAAGTTGTGGCCCGACGTCAGCGGATCGCTTCGCCATTGCTTCAACTGCTCGACGGCGGTGCGGAGCACCCACCCGCCCAGATCGGAAATCATGCCCGTTTCCTCGGCGATGGGAATGAACTCGTCCGGCATGATGATCCCACGGGTGGGGTGGTTCCACCGGACCAGGGCTTCCACGCCTTCAATCTCGCGGGTGTCCAGCCTGATGATGGGCTGGTAGTAGAGCACCAACTGGGAACCGGTGATCGCCTCTTTGAGTTCACCCACCATCTGGTTCCGCATTTGCCGGGCCAGCAGCATGTCCGGTTCGAACACCTTGAGCTTGCCGCGCCCGTCCGCCTTCGACTCGTACATGGCGATGTCCGCTTCTATCATGAGCTCTTCGGCCCGTTGGCCAGGCTCGGCCATGCGGAGGCCCATGCTGGCCCCGCAGCGGAGATGCTGGCCCTCAATCTCCATCACACCCACCACGGCGGCGAGGATCCGGCTGCCGATGGCACTGGCCTCCGCGGGTGTCACACCCGGAAGAAGAACGGCGAACTCGTCGCCGCCCATGCGGGCCACCATGTCCTGTTCCCTCACCGCCCCGCTGATGCGGGTGGCCACTGTTTCCAGGACTTTGTCACCGATGGTGTGCCCCAGGGAATCGTTGATGGCTTTGAATCCGTCCATATCCAGCAGGAGGATCGCCGGCCGTTTGTTGCCTTGCTCCCCGGTCGCTTGGGCTTCGCTCAGGGCGGTGGCGAACGCGGAGCGGTTGCTCAGGCCTGTCAGGGGATCAGTCATAGCCATGTGCCGCATGGCCAGGTGAGCCTCGTTGAGCTGTCGGGTCCTGGCCTGTACTCTCTCTTCCAGTTCTTCGTAGACGATCTGGAGATCTTCGGCCAAGAGGTTGGTGCCCATGATCACGGCGTCAATCTCATCGCGAGCATCCGAGACAGGGATTCTGGTGTTCAGGTCACCCGCGGCTAACCTGACGATGCCCTCAAGGAGCAGCCCCAGACGGGGGTCGTTCGCGGAATACGATTCTGCGTCAGGCATGTTCACTCCCCGTGTGGCCCGCTCCGGCGCCCGACGCTCTGCCGAAGATGCTCGCGGACGGCCGCACTGCGCTCAGGTAAGGCCGCTTGTTCGAAGAGTTTTGCTGCTTTTTCGAAAGCGACAACGCTTTCATCAATTCGTTGGGATGCCAGCAAAGTCCGGCCGAAAAGGAAATGAGTTTCGGCGGACGTTTGAGTGGCCAGAATGGATGAGCGGGTGCAAAGCGGTTCAAGGATCGCCAAGGCTTCCTGCATATCCCCGGCGAGATAATTCCAATGGGCGCGGACCAAGGACATTTCCAGATGATCCCGCTCGGATCCGCCCACAATGTCCGTGGCGAGCTCTGCCCTCTCAATGCAGCGAAGGGTGGCCGCATCAGCGACTTTTGCCTGCAGTCGCATTTCGGCGGAGGCGCGGTTGAAGCGTGCCCATAAATCAACGTCCTTTGACGGTGAAAGCCTTTCCGCAGCAAGATCGTGATACCGGCCCCCATCCGTTACCCGGTCTGCCAGGAACGCTACGTTGCCGATCACCCAGTAACCCTTGCCCGCGGTGTCTTCATCAACGTCATCGGTAATCAAAGTTTCCAAAACAAGACATTCCCGCCATGCATCATCCAGCAGCCGGCTCTCAGCCAGGGCGGCGATCAAGGCGCGCTGGGCCAGGACGTGAACGTAGAGGAGATCAGGGTCCGTGGCGGCGAGTTTTGCCGCGTCGGCTGCCATGGTTGCTGCTTCGGCCAACCGGCCGAGGCCTTGCAGCCCAATGGCCACCATGGTTCCTGCTTTGGCACCGAGCTCCGGGGAGGAAACGGTAAGACTGTGATCATTCAGGGCGGAGGCCAGTGCCAGGTATTCTTCGATGTTTCCTTGATCGCGGAGGCACTCCGCCTGCAAGTAACGCATGTTCCACCAGGCGGCGTCGTCGCCGGCGTCGCGGGCTAGCCCGGCAGCCTCTGCAGCCAGCCTGAAAGCTTCGTCAAAATCCCGCGCCTTCCATTTAGCGCGTGCGTTGAGTCCGGCAACAAGGTGGGGGGCCAGGTGGGGACTCTGCATGTGCCCATTATCCATGTCAACGCGGAAGAAAAGCTCGTATAGTTTGCCCCGTGACTTTATTCAAGTCACAGTCAACAAATTCGCATCAGTACGAAAGGGCATAGCGGATGAAAAAATTTGCGGCAACCCTGCTCATGGCGGCGGTTCTGGCAGTAACCGGATTTGCTGCCCCGGCCAATGCCGAGCCTACGCAGGACAGCACGGCAATCGGCTGGTGGCCGAACAGCACCACCACAGGTAAGACGAACACCACCAGCATCGGTTGGTGGCCGAACTAAACATTGGGGGAGCGCCTCTCAAGGCCTCTTGAGCTGAATTGATGCCCCGGGCTGCTGCCCGGGGCATCATTTTTGTTTCGCCGGATGTCGAGCATTAGTGACTGCCGCCTTTCTAGGGCCCGGCATTGACACGGATGTCACAGCCGCAGCGCGTGGCCGCTCGGCCGTCGGGGTGCCGCCTGCCGCCACTGCCAAAGAATCTACGGGCCGCCCACCGGCAGTTCCACCGACACCGTGGTTCCGGATCCCAGGGTGGAGTCGAAGATCATGCGTCCCATGTGGCGGCTGATGATGTCGTTGGCTATTGCCAGCCCCAGTCCGCTGCCGGGCACTGCCGCTGAGGTGGCATTGGAGGCGCGGTAGAACCGGGTCAGGATGTGGGGGAGATCGTGCTCCGGGATGCCCAGGCCGTTGTCGGCAATCCGGACGAGGGCTGCGGGACCACCATCCTCGGACGCTGACATGGCGCTGGTGATGCCAACGCGGCCGCCCTCCGGAGTGAACTTGATGGCGTTGGCCACGATGTTGGTGAACACCTGTTCCAGCTTGGCCTCATCTGCCGTGACCTCAATGTCCTCGGTGGCCTCCGTGAAGGATACGGAGACGTGGCGCGATTCTGCCAGTGGCCGGAGCGTTGCCACCACCACTTGGAGGAGTTTGTCTATGTCAACCGGCTTGAGGTCAAGGTTGCTGCCGTCCTGCATAGAGACTGTGAGCATGTCCTCGATGAGCCTGCGCAGGCGGTCCGAGTTCCGGGCAATGACTTCCAACATTTTTCTGATGCCGTCCGGAACCGGACCGCCGGAACCGTCCTGGATCATATCCAGGTACGCGGTGATGGAGGTCAGAGGGGTCCGCAGCTCATGGTTCACGGTGGCCAGGAAATCCGTTTTCGCCTTGTCCAGTTGCCTCAACTGATGCAGGACCCGCTGTTGGGCGCTGATGAGGTGGCCTTGGATGAGGCCGTGGGCTACGTTCCCGGCAACGTGCTGCATCAAGGCTATCTCCGGGCGGGTCCAATGGTGAGGTTCCTGCACGGTGGACAAGAGGATGATTCCCATGGCGGAAGCGCCTTCACCAACGGGGATCAGCACAGTGGATACAGGCTTCAGTTCGCCGGACCATTCCATCAGAGCCTTGGCGATCTTTGAACCGGGGTCTTCCCGGTGGTCCGCCACGGCGAGGACGTCGGCGTCGGCCCACAACCTGTTGGCGGTCTCGGCGATGACGTTCTCGCTTTCGCCCAAGCGGGCAGGCAGCAGCGGAAGGCCCGGACGGTTCCATTGCGCGCGGATACTGGGGACCCGTTCATCGCGGAAGGTGGCAAACCACACGTGGTCCACGCCCAATGCCCGGCCAAATCCTCGAACCACGTGCTCTGCGATCAGCTGGGGCTCGTTGGTCTGCCGGATTGCCGACGAGACGTTGCGGAGGCTTTCCCGCAGTGCTTCGATTTCTGCACGGGAGCGCGCACGTTCGCGTGCACGTCCAATCAGGGTTTCAACCCGGTGGACAAGTTCCCCGGGACGCACCGGGCTGATGACGTAGTCCGCTACATGCCAGGACTCCACTTCTTCCAGGTCCACGGATTCCTGCTCATCCAGAAGCAGCAGCACCGGGACGCCGTGGCTGCCTAGTCCGTGGGCGAGGGAGTTCTCTGCCACCACCGCTGTGGGGCGGTGCTGCTGAAGATGCAGGGCCATGGAGGCAGTGTCCGTGGCAGGAAAAACCCGGAAGCCCACAGCTTCAAGCGCGGATGTAGTGGCCGCCAAGCGGTCATGATTTGAGTCCGCCACGACAGCTGAACGCGAGGCATGCTGTTCCCCGGCAACGGTCTCGCCCACTGAGCCCCTTCCGATCCACCATTCGTCCGCGATAATTCAGGATTTGGCAACACACTATCAGCGGCATCGGGGCCAGTGGCCGCCCGAGTGGAAATGGGCTTTTTGAGTCGTGGGACACATCTTTACTTTGGCTCCGGGATTAGACAGCCTTGGGGGAGTGGCTGTGGGGGACCCATTCCGGTTTTCCTTGCAGCTGTCCTGAATGTGCGAGGAGAATTGTGGATCACCCAGTTACACCGCAAGACCACCAAGAGGTGACGTTCGAGTTGAAACTCGAAGAGCCCGGAATCCTGCGCTTGACGTGGCCGCGTGGCGCCAGGATCAAGGAACCGGACGCTCAGCGGGCCATGGACAAGGTCAATGAACTGTGCGGAACGGACCGGCACCCCATGATTGTTGACATGGCAACTACGGATGACGTCACCAGGGGCGCCAGATCAGTCTTTGCTAAACCTTGCCAGGCTTCCCGGATCGCCCTCTGGGGCTCGTCCCCGGTGGACAGGGTCATTGCCAACTTCTTCCTGGGCATTATGAAGCCGCCGTGCCCTACCAAGTTCTTCACCTCCGAAACAGAAGCACTGGAGTGGCTGGTGGAGGGCTAACCCCCCATATATTTGGAGGATGTTCTCCGCGCTCAAAAAGTACCTGCTGATCCCCCGGCTCATCAGGCTATCCTCGGCAGCCCCCAAGGACCCGCTCACGGCTTGGGACAGGTACTGGGGCAATGTCCGTTCAACCGGTGCTACCGGCGATGTTTTGTGGGATTCGGGAAGCGCCCATGAACTGACCGGCTACCTTCCCCTCTTGAAGCAGTTGGATCCCACTATCCCCATAGTGGATGTCGGGTGCGGCAACGGCAGTTTTACCCGGCTTTTGGCTCAACATTTTCCTCACGCGCTGGGTCTGGATTACTCCGCCAACGCAGTGGACCGCGCCCGGCGGGAGGCATTGGGAATCACGACGGCGTCGTTCGCCGTGTGCGACATGACGGCACCTGACGCCGTGCGGACTGTGGAAACGGCGCTCGAAGCTGCGGGCTGGACCGGCAACGCAAACGTCTTCATACGTGGGGTTCTGCACGTATTGGACCGCAGCGGCCGGTTCGCTTTGGCCGCAAACCTCCTTCCCGTCGTCGGGACCCGCGGTGGCGTTTTCCTGGCCGAGACCAACTTCCCGGGCACCCCTGTGGACTACGTCAGCCACCTCGGTGCCACACGAAAGTCAATTCCCACGCCGCTTGAGGGTGCCATTCGGGGACTGCCGATGCCTGGCCGTTTCGGTGCCGCGCAACGGGCCAAGACCTTCCCGACGGCGGATTGGAACCTTGTGGAGGAAGGCTCAGCGAGCATCGAGACGCGCCCGTTGAGCAATCCGACGTCTCCGGATCTCATTCCGGGCTACTACGCTCTGCTCCGGGCCCGCCGCCAACACTGAGAATTTTGTTCAGCTGATGCCCTTCACCGGGCTCCATGAGGGCATCAGCTGTACAAAAATTCCTACTTCAGTCCGGCGCCTGGCAGCAGTTCCTTGGCTCCGAGGGAATCGGCGATGAACGCGTAGTCCCATGCCCGCTCGCGCCACTGCACGTACCGGCCGGATGCACCGCCGTGGCCACCGTCCATTTCGATCTTCATAACGATCGGCTCGGAACCTGTGGACGCGGAGCGCAGCGCCTGGACCCACTTGGCCGGCTCAACGTACAGCACCCTGGTGTCATTGAACGACGTCACGGCCGCGATCTTGGGGTACGCCGCAGCCTTCACATTCTCGTACGGAGTGTAGGACTTCATGTATGCGTAGGCCTCCGGGTCCGTGATGGGGTTGCCCCATTCCTCCCATTCCAGGGCGGAGAGCGGAAGCTCGGGATCCAGGATGGTGGTCAGAGCATCCACGAACGGCACCTGCGCCACCACGGCAGCATACTTTTCCGGGGCCATGTTGGCCACTGCGCCCATGAGCAGGCCGCCGGCGGATCCGCCCATGGCAGCAATGCGCGAAGGATCAACCCAGCCGGAACCTGCAAGCCAGTCCGTTGCTGCAATGAAGTCCGTGAAGGTGTTCTTCTTGGTGAACTTCTTGCCGTCCTCGTACCAGGTGCGTCCCAGTTCACCTCCGCCCCGGATGTGGGCAATGACCATCACGATTCCGCGGTCCAGGAGGGACAAACGGGCCACGCCAAAGCCCGGATCCATGCTCATTTCGTAGGAGCCGTAGCCGTAAACCAGCCCGGCGGCTGTGGCGTCCTGCCCTACCGACGCGTGGCGCAGCACTGACAGCGGGACCCGTGTGCCGTCGTCGGCCGTTGCCCATTCGCGGGTGGCCACGTAATCGGCTGCCGTGTAGCCGCCCAGCACCGGGCTCTCCTTGCGGAGCAACAACTCGCCACGGGGCTGTTCTGCAGTAGGCAGGACGAAGTCGTAGACGCGCGACGGCGTGAAGTACGAGGTGTACCCCATGCGGATTACCGGGGCTTCGTAGTCAGAGCCTGAAACGCCTGCAGTGTAGAGCTCCTCATCAAAGGCAGGTTCCACTGGCGCCCCTTGAGCCGCTGTGCCCAAACCGTTCAGCGGGAGCACCTGCACGCGTTCAATGGTGTCCTTGCGAACGGACAACACCAAGTGCGTGGACGTGACGCCCGCGCCGTTGACGCGAACATCCTCGGAATGCTCGACGACGGTACGCCAGTCCTGCTCGGCCAGCGGCTTGGTGAGTTGGGCCGGGTCCACCAGGCTCACCATCGAGTTGATGGCGTCCTTGTTGTGGGTGAGGAGCAGCGTTTCCTTGCCATCAAGCAGGAAGGGCTCGGCCTCGTAGAGCACGTGGTGATCGCGGGAAATGACGGTGCTGAGGCCGGCGTCGTAGTCGCCAAAGCGGAGCAGCCGCGTTTCGCTGAACTCGGAACAGCCGATGCTGAGCACCAGGTGGCGACGGTCCGAGGAAAGGTCGAAGCCGAGCCACATGGCGACGTCGTCCTCCTGGTAGATGACTTCGTCCTCAGCCACAGGAGTGCCCAGAAGGTGGGCCTTGACCAGGTAGGGCCGCCACGAATCGTCCACCACGGTGTAGAAAAGCCTGGTGCCGTCCGGGGAGAAAGCCACCCCGTAGAAGATGTCCTCAATGACATCCGGGAGGAGCTCACCGGTGCGCAGGTCCTTGATCCGCAGAGTGAAGCGCTCGTCTCCGGAGTTGTCCACTGCATAGGCGTAAAGGTTGCCGTCAACGGTCACGGCTGCGCCGCCCACGCTGAAGAATGGCTGGCCCTCTGCTTCAACATTGCCGTCCAGGAGCACCTGCTCGCCGGGAAGCTCGACGCCCGCTTCCACGGCCGGGGGAGTCCAGTCCGCCACGGGATGGCCGGTGTTGTTGGCCAGGACACGGCACTGGATGCTGTACTCCTTGCCCTCCACGGAGCGGCTGTAATACCACCAGCCGTCCTTGCGGCTGGGCACTGACAGATCCGTCTCCTGGGTGCGGCCCTTGATCTCCTGGAACATGGCTTCACGGAGCGGTTCCTGGTGTGCCGTGACCGCCTCTTGGTAGGCGTTCTCCGCCTTGAGGTGATTCACAACCTCGGAGGATTCCTTGTCCCTGAGCCACTCATAGTTGTCCACGAACACATCGCCGTGATGTTCGCGGCGGCTAGGGATCTGCTTGGCGACAGGAGGCTGGAGAGTTGGTTCCTTGGCAGCGGCAGGCGCGGAAGAAGTGTGGCTCATGTGGCCACTCTATAGACGGGCTCTGACACAGAACCAGCAATTTCGCTCAGAGCCGCCCGGACCGCATGCAAGCTGGGGGAGAGTCCATGACTTCGACACCACGCCCGGCAGCGTGGATGACTGCTCGTGGCCACGTCATTCCGAGCGTTGAGCACTGGCCAAGGACACGCGGTTCCGGCCGGAGGCCTTTGCCGCGTAGAGGGCCAGATCAGCTTCACGCAGTAGTTGCTCGGTTCCGGCGCGGTGGCTATCGGTGAAGGCGGAGATGCCCGCGCTGATGGTCAGGACGCCATCGGGATCGCCGGAATGTTCAATCCTCAAATCCTGCACCGCAGACCTAACACGTTCCATCACCAACCGCGCACCGTCCGCCTGCTGATCGCGCAGGACCAGGAGAAATTCCTCGCCCCCAAATCTGTAGACGCCATCGAACTTCCGGACCTCGCCGGCCAGCGTTGATGCAATGGAAATCAGCGCGGCGTCGCCTGCCTGATGGCCGTAGATGTCGTTGTAGCTTTTGAAGTTGTCCACATCCACCATGGCCAGGCAGTAGTCGGGGTCCACAGTGCCCCCGCTGTGCAGCGTGCCCAGGTCCTCGGCCAGCTTCAGTCGGTTGTGCAGTTTGGTGAGGGGGTCCGTCCGCGCCTGCTCAGTCAGCGCGGAACGGTACCGGGCAAGATCCGCGTGCAAGGTAGTAATGCGGTGGGCGGCCAGAAGGCGGATGTGCAGGCTGAAGGGATCCAGGGGTTTGGTGACGTAGTCATCAGCTCCGGCCTCCATTCCAGCCAGAACATCCTTGCGCGAACCGTGGGAGGTCACCAGGATCACGTAGGTATAGCTGTCTTCCTCCGCGGCCCGGATGGCGCGGCAAAGATCCAGCCCGTTCAGGCCGGGCATCATCAGGTCCGTCACCACCGCTTCGGGGCTGTGTTCCTTATAGAGCTGCCAAGCCGAGTCGCCATCCACGGCAACGATGCACTCGTGACCGGACTGCTCCACGGCAGCTTTGGTGATCATCCGGGAAATCTGGTCGTCGTCGGCGATGAGGATCTTCATGATGTTCCCCGCAACGGTGTTCCCCGTAGTGGTGCTTCCCGCACGTGTGCCCCCGTTAGTGTGTGTTCAAGTGCTTCGTCCACGCGCGTGAGTTCGGCGCGCAATTGGTCCAGTAACATCGATCCTTCGTCTTCAAAGTCCGCTCCCGCATCGCGTCCCAGCCGTTCCAGTTCCTTGCACAGGCCGGCAGCTCCCACGGCTCCTATATTGGCGGCCGCGCCGGCGAGCTTGTGCGCTGCGGCTTCGACGATTGCCGCTTGGCCCGTTTCCAGCGCCTTGCCCAACGTTTCCGAGGCTCCCTGGGAATCCTGCCGGAAGACTTTTACTGCTTCAGGCAGCAGACCCAAACCGTCGGCGGGGCCGAGTTCGCGCAGGATCTCTAGTCGTGTCGGGTCAAGGACAACAGAGTTCGACGCCGGTGCTTCCGCCTGCTGTTGGGACGCCTCCACCGCAGCCGCGGCGTCCGGCGAGGCAACGGCGTCCACCCCGCCGTCCGGCGAGGCAACAGCGTCCACCCCGCCGTCCGCCGTCGACTCTTCCTCTTGTTGCGGTACCCAGCGCGCGAGGACTTCAGCGAGTTTGGCCAGATCCACGGGCTTGCTGATGTAGTCATCCATTCCGGCGGCGAAGCAGCGCTCGCGGTCCTCGTCCAGGGCCCCGGCCGTCATGGCAATGATGGGGATTCGAGCGGCATGGCCGTTGCGGGCACGGATGGCCCGGGTTGCGTCGAAGCCGTCCATGACGGGCATGTGGCAGTCCATGAGCACCGCTGCGTACGCGCCGGACATGGCAGCGGACACAGCTTGTTCCCCGTCGTCCACAATGTGCACTTCGTAGCCGAGGCGGTTGGCCATTCCGCGCGCCACCAACTGGTTCACTTCGTTGTCTTCGGCCACCAGCAGCTTCCCGAGCCGCGGCACAGGATCCAAAGACTCAACAACGGCAAGCACCGGCGGGGAAGGTGCGCCGGCGTTCTTGGTGGCCAGCACCCGCAAGAGCCGGTTGTACAGCTCGGAGCTGCGGACGGGTTTGGTGAGGTATTCGCGGATTCCGGCAGAGGTGAGATCGCTCCTTTCCACCTGCATGGTGGAGGTCAACAGGATGATCCCCGGGCCACCCGCGCCGCGGGCGTCGTTCTTGATGTTGCGGGCAAGTTGGAGCCCGTCGGTATCAGGCATGCACATGTCCACCACAGCGATGTCGTACGGGTGGCTGGATAGGGCCGCAGCACGGTATTCGTCCAAGGCGGAGGCGGCGTCGGCAACCGAGACGGGGAGCATGCCCCAACTGGCCAATTGCGTTTCCAACACCAGACGGTTGGTGGCGTTGTCGTCCACCACCAACACCCGGCGTCCGGCCAGCGTGGTCGGCAAGTGTTCCGTGTCAGAGGCGGCCGGGCCAAGCGGCAGTTCAAGGTCAAACCAGAACCGGCTGCCTACCCCCGGCTCACTGTCCAGGCCGATCTTGCCACCCATTACTTCCGTGAGGCGCCGGGAGATAGCGAGGCCAAGTCCGGTTCCTCCGTAGCGGCGGGTGGTGGAGGCGTCTGCTTGGGCGAAGGATTCGAAGAGCCGCTGATGGTTCTCGGCGGTGATGCCAATGCCGGTGTCTCTGACCTCGAAGCGAAGAGAAGCGTTGTTCTGGTCCTGGGCAAGGACGGAGACCTGGACTTCCACTTCGCCGGAGGGAGTGAACTTGACGGCATTGGATGACAGGTTCAGCAGAATCTGCCGGATGCGGCCGGCATCACCCATCAGACGGACCGGAACGTCCGGGTGGCAGTAGGAGATCAGCTCCAGATTCTTTCCCTGCGCGGCTTCCACCACCAGTCCCGCTACTTCTTCCACCATCGCCCGGGGGTCGAAGACGTTGATGTCCAGGTCCACTTTCCCGGCTTCCAGTTTGGAGAAGTCAAGGATGTCGTTGATCAGGGTCAGTAGAACTTCGCCGGCGCCCTTGACTCCTTGGGCGTACTGCCTTTGCCCTTCGCTGAGGCGCGTGTCCATCATGAGCGAGGTCAGGCCGATCACGGCATTGAGGGGCGTCCGGATCTCGTGGCTCATGGTGGCGAGGAACTCTGACTTGAGGCGGCTGGCCTCCAATGCTGCTTCGCGGGCCGTGAGGAGTTCCTGCTCGGCGGCTTGCGTTCGGTGATGTCCCGGGAGATGGTGGCGACGCCGCGGATGCCGGATTCGCCTCGCACCGGAGACAACGTGACTGACACAGGAATAACCTCGCCGTCGTCGCGACACCGCTGGCTTTCGTAGTTCTGCACCTCGCCGCTTTGTGCAGTGCTTTCCAACGCGAGGCGTTCGCCCGCCAGCAGGTCCTGCGGAACGAAGAAATCGCCCTTTCGGCCGATGGCTTCAGCAGCAGGGTAGCCGAAGATGCGCTCAGCGCCGGGGTTCCAACTGGTGATCACGCCATCGGGGGTCTCGCCGATGATGGCGTCACCCGAGGAATTCACGATTGCCCCCAGACCCTCAAGCTCGGCGGTGCGTTCAGCTACTTTCGTTTCGAGGTCGCGGGTCAGCGTCACATTTTCGACGACGATCAGCACCTGCCGCACGATCACAAAGACAATTACCACAAGCCCGGTGACCAGCAGGACGCGGTCCTCCCCGATGGGACGGGTGCGCGAGAAGAACACGGCACTGAACACGGGCAGGTAGGGGAGAAGCTCAAGGGCCGCGGCGTAAGCCCGTCCGTCCTTTTGCGTGGTGCCCGCTTCCGGAAGCAAGGGGCTCAGACCCACCAACAGGAAGGCCAGTACCCATCCCAGAGCCAACGGGGACCCTGTGACGCCCGTGATGCCCTGGAGTGTGAGGCTCATGTACGCAAGGTCCGTTATGGCGAGGATCCAGAAGCCGATTCCCAGGCTTAGCCAGGGAAGGCGGCGGCCACGGGCTGCGCGCATGGTCAGGACGATCACCACGGAGACCATGAAGACGTCTGCGATGGGGTAGGCCATCTGCGTTGCGTGGGCAAAGGCATCCTGGTCCGTGGCCTCGGCCAGTGGGCCAAGCACCGAACTCCACGCAATAAAAAAGGTGGAGCTTGCCACTACTCCTGCGTCCAGGACGGTGCGGAGCAATGGAATGCGCCGTCCCTGGCCTTTCAATAGCAGCACCAAGCCAATGGAAGTGGGCAGCGCGTACCAAACAAAGCCGACGTCGGCGAAGGACGGGAACGGGTACTGGTGGTCCAGGGTGATGCCGTTGATGGTCCACACAGTTTGCCCGGCGCTCCAGGTGGCCAGGCCTGCCACGATGAACCAGCGGCCGGGGTTGTTGTCACGGCGATTCCAGGCAGCACGGGTGTGGGTGGTCAGCGCGGTGAGCGCAGCGAGAAGGATTGCCAGGTCGCCGGCGAGTTGCGCCGTCGCGGTTCCTGCCCCGGTTGCCAGGCCGAAAGCCAGCAAAACCAAACAGGCCACAACAGGTACAGCAAAGAACGGCATAACTTGCCGCAACGACGAGCGCACAGGAAGAACCCCGTACTTCACTCCTGCCACTGAACCCCCGCCTTCAAAAGTGGCCCCACCAAAAGCGAACAACGCGTCCAGGCTGCGTTGAGGAGAGCATACGCCGAAAAGTCCGCCTGGGGGGTACATCACATACTTTTGAAAGGCGTGGCCGCTGGGCACTCATCAGCCATAGCCCATGCATGTTGGTCCGCCGCGGCGGCAGCCGGTTAGCTCTTATAGTTGGTGAAGTTCATTGCACGGCGCCGGGGGCGTCATGAAAGGTCAGAGGTGTTTGCTCGGCAGTACGCCACGAGGTGGCTTAGGGCGTTGTTCGCCGCGTACTTGGTGGCGCTCGCTTTTGTCGTCTTCCTGCCCGCACGGGAAGCCAGCACGGTGACGGGCTTTGTAGGGGTCATTGCCGGCTGGCTTTCGGTTGCGGGCATTCCACAGGACGCGGCCGGCATTGCAGTGGAGTTCATTGCGAACATCGTCATGTTTGTCCCTTTTGGGGTGTTCGTGCGTCTGCTGAATCCAACACTGTGGAATTGGTGGCCGATGACCCTTCTCGCTGCTGCATCCTCAGGGACCATTGAAGTTGTTCAACTGCTGGTACCTGGCCGGGTGACCGCTCTGTCAGACGTCGTCGCCAACACCTTGGGAGCCTTGGCGGGCCTGATGGTCGCCAAGAGGCTCGCGTCCGCAGCTTAGCCCTTCCGACTACACCGTTGATGTCCTGCGTCCCGAGTATCGTAACGTCGGCTCAAAATGAGTGAAGGAAGAGCCATGAGCAACGAAGTTCCCGTTTTCAAGCCGCACTCCCGGCCGCTGTGGTTAAAGGCGCCGCATGGTCCGTGCCCGTGATTGCCGCCGCAGTGGCGGCCCCTGCGGCGGTAGCTTCGGTGGATACCCTGGGCCTTGCTTTCACAGCTTCCTCCACTTCGCTGCTCAGCCTCCGGGTACTGGACGGCACGAGTGCTCTCACGGCCCAGTCGCTGGTCACTGTTCCCACCATCCTCACGTTCACCAACGGTCCAGGTGCAGTCACGGAGAACGCTCTTGTCACGGTCTCGATTTCCCGTCCTACCGGTATCAACATCCCTGTTGGCAGGGCCCGAGGTTTTGGTGTCTACTCCTTCAACGGGACAGCTACCACCGCCGCCCAGCGCACTATTGCGTATCAGTCCGCGCCGTTCATCGGACAATACGGCTTCCCGTCCACAACGTGGAGCAACAGCGTCCCCGTCACCGTAGCGAGCAACGGCACACTGAATCTCCCTATTGTTTTTGGATTTGCCGGCACCAGCACTGGCGTGTCCGTCAGCTTGTTGGCCTCTTTCCCCGTGACCGTCACCGTAGTCATTGGCGGCCGCACAATGATCGCAAACAGCAACATCTCCGTTCCGATCGGTGCGGGCATCGTCTAGACGTTCTTCGCAGACCTTTCCCGCAATCGTGAGTTCCGAGACGGCGAAAGCCGGCACACTCCGTCAGTTGCTCCGCTCACCGTGGATTCACGTCCTTCTCGCATTGATGACGGTGTCCCTGGTTCAAGGTTTCCTTGTGAAGGTCTATTCGGTGCCTTCGGGGTCCATGGAGCAGACACTCAACGTTGGTGACCGGGTGCTGGTGAACCGCACCGCCTACACGGGTTCTGTGCCACAACGCGGCGACGTTGTTGTCTTCGGGAAACCGGCGGATTGGGGCCCCCGCCCGAACGAGGGGCCCTGCGCACAGGCATCGGTTGGTTTGGTGAGCTGACCGGAATTGGTCCCGCCAACACCGAATACCTGGTGAAGCGAGTGGTGGGATTGCCCGGGGACACTGTGGAATGCTGCGACGTCAGCGGGCAGATGACAGTCAACGGTGCCGCCGTTGCGGAACCGTACGTTTTCCAAGACCTCGCGTTCAACAACGGCACAACGGATTGTTCGACGACGGCGCGGTCGCCGCGTTGCTTCGGACCCATCCTTCTGGGCGAGGATCAGTACCTGCTCCTGGGTGATCACCGCTCCAACTCCGAGGATTCCGTCACTGCATGCCGGAGCGTGGGATCGGCAGCCAGCTGCGTCAAGACGGCCGGCCGGGCAGACATCATTGGCCGTGTTGACGGATTCCTCTTCCCGTTCAACAAATGGGGAAGTGCCCACAGCCTCACCAGCGGCTGACGCTCACTGTCCTTTGTCGAGGGCGTGCGCCGTGACGTACGTGCCTAACTGATCCTTGGAGAGCGCGGCCGCCATGTCAGTGATCGCCGTGGTGTCCGCCAGGACGATCGACTGCCCATCCGCTGAGGTGCCCGTGCCGAGGGTGGGGAGGGTAAACATGACGGTGTCCTGTGCCCTGACATCCTTCATGGACAGGGACAAATTGCCTATGGCTGCAGCATCAAAGTCCTTGTCCACGCTCACAAACGGGGACACCGCCGAGACCATGTTGCTGATGGTCACCGGATTCGTCAGGGTCTCACGGGCGATGATCTTGCCCACCATGGATTTGAGGTACGCCTGCTGATTTCGAACGCGCTGGTAGTCGCCGTCGCTGAAGGCCCAGCGCTCGCGGACAAAGGCGAGGGCTTCATCGCCATCAAATGTCTGCTTGCCGACCTTGTAGACCTGTCCGGCCTTGGGCCCTGAGCTTGGCGCGAACGGAATCCTGACGTCAACGTCCACGCCGCCAAGAGCGTCGGTGAGGTCCTTGAAGCCTTCAAAATCGATCATGGCCACATGGTCGATGCGCTGGTCAAAGAGCGACTCGACCGTCTGGACCATCAACGGAACGCCGCCATAGCCTAGGGCGGCGTTGATCTTTGATTCTCCCTTTCCGGGGATATCTATCCATAAATCCCGCATCAAGGATATGGCGTAAACCTTTTTCCTATCGGCGGGAATGTGCACCAACATCAGGGTGTCCGCACGCTGGTCACTCGAGGCATTGGTTTCCACTTCAATGCCGGCACCTCGGCTATCGCTGCCCATCACAAGAATGTTCATTGCCGTATTGCCGTCGGCTTTCTGCGGCCGGGTGGATTCTTCCGGAAAAGCGTTCTCGATTTTGGTAGAGCCGGAGTTGAAGGTCTGTACCAGGCTAAAGACATAAGCCCCGGCAATGAGGCCAACCACAAGTACCGCAGCCGCGAAACCCAGAAGCACATTCCGGGCGGTCTTCTTGCCGTTCTTTCGACGGCGTGAGCTCGATTCCGCGGAGGGGTTTTGGGCATGGGTGGGGAGGGTCATGTGTTCCTTGGTGTTGGCAGCAGCCACGAGGACTTGGGGGCTAGGCCCAAACGTACTGTGGCCGAGCATGGGTCATCCGATCGCTGATCCGTTTGATCCATGCTTCGGGAGAGGCGATTTCTAACTTCAGGACGGCGGTCCGGACGGATGGAGCAAGTAGTCCATTTCCCGGAAACTGCGTAATGCCCAAGTAACCGTTCAGGTCCTCGGTAGGAAAGTCGAGTAGTTCCTACTCGTGCGGCGGGAAGGGCCCCTTCCTACTATTGAAATTCGTAAGGTTATTTGCACTTCCGTTCCTCCGGCTCAGCGGTGGACTGCACCCCCGCCACTTGTGGGTGGTGCTTCTCCCAATACGTAGCTGCGCTTTTCTCATTCGGCCAATAAAGGCCTGTGGTGCGCGGTCCAGAGCCATGGAGTCCGGGGTTTCCCATGAATATGAACGACGTAGATCTTCAAACTTCCCTATCAACCAAGAGCAGTGGCAATGCTTGGCAGTCGCAGTCCACTAAGGCCAAGCTGTTGATTGCCGGCGCAGTGATCGCGATACTTGCGTTGATCCCCTTGTTTTTTGGGGTGGTGAATTGGGCCACCCAACCTGCCGGTGATGTTGACCAAAATGTTGCCCAGGAGCAAGCACCCTTTGCGAAGGGCGACAGCGCTGAAGCGCCAGCAGCTTTGCCAGTCCAGGATGCGGAAGCAGTAGCCGCGCCCCCGGCTGAAGTACCGGCAGCTGACGTGCCCGCGCCGGATCCAGCACCTGTTGCACCATCTCCTGAGGCTGCAGTGCCAGCTCCGGCAGCTGTGGAGGCTGCCCCTGCTGCGCCTGCCGGGGATCCCAATCTCTACACCGTGGCGTCCGGGGACACTGTTGGTTCGATTGCTTCGCGCTACGGCGTGGATGTCACGGCCATGTTGGCTGCCAATGGCCTCAGCGCTTACTCGGTGATCGTGCCGGGACAGGTTGTGAAGCTCACCGGACCGCCCATCGCGGTGGCCGCTCCAGCTCCCGCGCCGGCTCCGGCAGCTCCAGCTGCACCAGCTGCACCGGTTGCGCAAGCGCAGGCGGCGGCCGCTCCCGCAGTTGTGGCTCCGGCACCCGCACCGGCACCCGCACCCGCTCCCGCTCCTGCGCCAGCCGTGAGGACCATCTACGTGGCAGGAGCCGGTGGGCAATCACTGGTGGACGCCTGCATCGGGCCTATTCACTACACGCCAACCAACGCTTACGCCACGTTCATCACAGAGCATGATTTCTGCGGAGGTTGGGGACGGTTCTCCGGAATCAGCGTGGGTGAGACCGTCTCCATTCCCGGCTACGGAACCTTCACTGCCACGGGCAGGGGCCAGGTACCCAACCCAGGGAGCACCAATGATGTGGCGGCAGTCTTCGGCGGGTTCCCAGCAGTGGTCTTGCAGACGTGCATCCCCGGCACCAGCCAGATGCTGGTGATTGCCCTCAACTAAGTATTACGGACCTAGGCCGGCGCCGTCAGGCGCGCGAAACGGAGGATGCCTAGGATGGCCGGGGCCAGCTCATCCTCCATCTGGTGGTAGACCTCTTCCGCTCGTCGGTAGGGGTCTACCACGTCGTTGTCTGCAGGGTCGGGCGGCAACGCGAGGTGGCGGACGGAGGCCGCGCGCGTGGGAAGTGCGCGCCAAAATTCGGTGATGTCACCGGCCGGGGCGGCATCCCCACGGTTCTCCAATACGGACAGCATCCGGGCGAATTCCCGGACGGTGAAGGTGCGCTTCAGTAGGGATGCGTCCAGTTGGAGGACCTCGCCGCGGTGCTTGGACGTCATGGCCAACACCAGGTCCGTCTCCTTGAGGATCCTTGGGGTCAGCTGCCTGGCTGCGAAGTGGTCCGGGCTGCCGCGGAACGTGCTGATGATTTGTGCCGAGAGCGGCTGGATGGGGTCACCCACCATGGCCCGCGTCCCTGCGCTGCGAACCTCGAAGGAGCCGGGGCTTACCTGGTTCAACCCGGCCTGGAGCAACCTTTCGGCCACAGGGGAGCGGCAGATGTTCCCTGTGCAGACGGTGAGAATCCTGAAGGGCTGGGGCGATTCCACGTAAGGCTCTTTTCTAGCGGCGAAGGGGGACAACCGAGGTCCCACCCCAAGTTAACACGGCCGGAAGTGAGGACCCTGTCAACAACGCAGAACCACGCAAACAGGGCTAAGCATCTGGTGTCGCCAGGGAAGGAACGCTTGACTGAAATCGCCCGCTCCGCATATTCTGAACGAACGGTCGGTAATTTATTAGGAGCAACCATGGCATCGCAGAATCTGCAGTCAGTGCCCGCTGAGCTGTCCCCGGAAGAGCAGGAGCGGGAGGCAGCCGGAGAGGCGTATTTTGATCGCATCATTTCGGAGGACTCGCGAATTGAACCGCGCGACTGGATGCCGGCGGCTTACCGCAAGACTTTGCTGCGCCAGATCTCGCAGCACGCACACTCGGAAATCATCGGTATGCAGCCCGAAGCCAACTGGATCACCAGGGCCCCGAGCTTGAAGCGCAAGTCAATCCTCATGGCCAAGGTCCAGGACGAGGCCGGTCACGGCCTTTACCTTTACTCGGCCGCTGAGACCCTGGGCCAGTCCCGGGACCAGATGATGGAAGACCTGATCGCCGGCAAGGCCAGGTACTCGTCCATTTTCAACTACCCCACCATCTCCTGGGCTGACATGGGAGCCATCGGTTGGCTGGTGGATGGCGCCGCCATCTGCAACCAGGTGCCCCTGTGCCGTGCCTCGTATGGTCCTTACGGTCGCGCAATGGTGCGCATCTGCAAGGAAGAGTCGTTCCACCAGCGCCAGGGTTTTGAGATCCTGCTTGAACTCTCCAACGGAACGCCTGCGCAGAAGCAGATGGCCCAGGACGCAGTGAACCGCTGGTACGCGCCGTCGCTGATGATGTTCGGCCCGCCGGATGACGATTCACCCAACTCCAAGCAGTCCATGGCCTGGAACATCAAGCGCTTCAGCAACGACGAGCTGCGCAGCCGGTTCGTGGGCATGATGGTGGAGCAGGTCCGGGTCCTCGGCCTGACCCTGCCTGATAAGGACATCCGTTTCAACGAAGAAACCAAAAAGTGGGAGCACGGACCCCTGGACTGGAACGAGTTCAAGGAAGTCCTGGCAGGCCGCGGTCCCTGCAACTCGCAGCGCGTTGAGCGCCGCCGTGAGGCACACGAAAACGGTGCCTGGGTTCGCGAAGCCGCTGTGGCTTACGCCCGCAAGCAAGCACAGAAAGAGAACGCAGCATAATGGCTCCTCACGGTAACCCGGAAGCACCGGCCAGCGCCGCCAGCGAAATCAACCGCGAGGCTCCCAAGGTCGCGGCCACCACCAACGTTGACAGCACGACGGCGGGAAGCGTCTCAGCCCCCGACGTCACCTCGGGCGGCGCCAAGGAAGAGTCCCCGTGGTCGCTCTGGGAGGTCTTCGTGCGCTCCAGCCGCGGCCTGTCCCACGTGCACGCGGGTTCCTTGCACGCTCCGGATGCGGCCATGGCCCTCCGGAACGCCCGCGATCTGTACACGCGCCGCAACGAAGGCGTTTCCATCTGGGTTGTCCCGGCCGAGGCGATTTCTTCCAGCGATCCGGACTCCAAGGGTTCCTTTTTCGAGTCCCCGCAGGGCAAGGATTACCGCCACGCAACGTACTACACCAAGAGCGAAGGCGTGAAGCACCTGTGAGTACCAATGATGTGAGCACACAAGATACTGACTTCGTCATCGAAGGCCACGGCGACATTTCGGTGGGCGTCCACGGCGCCGGCGCGTCCGGCGACGGCTCCGCCAGCGCCACCCGCATCACCCCGGGCAATGCGCTGCGTCCGGAGGACATCGCCCTGGAAATCAGCCGCGGGCAGGTCAAGCCCACCGAGGATGTTGCAGAGTTCGCCCTGCGCGTCGGCGATGACGGACTGATTCTCGCCCAGCGCCTGGGCCACTGGATTTCCCGTGCTCCTGAGCTCGAGGAAGACATCGCCTTGGGCAATATCGCCCTGGACCAGTTGGGCCACGCGCGTTCCTTTCTGACCTACGCCGGTGCAGCTTGGGGCAAGTCCGAGGATGACCTCGCGTACTTCCGCCGGGAGCACGAGTTCCGCTCGGCGCATTTGTTTGAGCAGCCCAACGGCGATTTCGCGGTAACCATCGCCCGGCAGTTCATTGTGAGCTTCTACCAGTACGAGCTCTACACCAAGCTCATGGAGTCCACGGATGCCACCATCGCAGCCATCTCCGCGAAGGCCGTGAAAGAAGTGGATTACCACCGCGACCACAGTGCGCAGTGGGTGCTTCGACTTGCCGGGGGCACTGACGAGTCCCGGGCACGCATCATCCAGGGCTTCAAGCTCGTGTGGCCGTATGTGGACGAACTTTTCGAGGACGATGACCTCACCACCCGCTTGGCCGAGGCTGGAGTTACTGTTCAGCCTTCGAGCCTCCGCGCGGAATTTGACCGCCTCACCGGCAACATCATGGCCGAGGCCGAGCTGGAAATTCCCGGTGTCCCGCAGGCACTGGGCGGCGGCCGGCGTGGCAAGCATTCTGAGTTCCTGGGGTACATCCTTGCTGAAATGCAGGTCTTGGCCCGCGAGCACCCCGGCGCGAGCTGGTGATCAGCATGTCGACGCAGTCACGGACGCAGGAACGTACCGCTGAGCAGCGGGCCTGGGACATCGCGGCCACGGTCTGCGATCCGGAGATCCCCGTCCTCAGCATTGAGGACCTGGGCATCCTCCGCGGCGTACGCGTCACCTCTGCCGAATCACCAGCCTTAACCCCGGCAACAGGCCGGCACGACGGCGGCGCCTCAAGTACCGACGTCGAGGTCACCATCACGCCCACGTACTCGGGCTGCCCGGCGATGGATGCCATTGGTGACGATCTGCGGAAGGCCTTCGAGAAGGAGGGCTACGCGAGCGTGTACATCAACCTGGTGCTGTCCCCGGCATGGACCACTGACTGGATGACCGCGTCCGGCAAGGCCAAGTTGGAGGAATACGGGATCGCTCCGCCCAGTGGCATGGCTGCCGCAGGTGGCCATTCGGGTCCTGTGCGCCTCAGCCTCGCCGTCAAGTGTCCCCAGTGCAACTCGTTGAACACCAAGGAACTCACCCGCTTTGGTTCCACATCCTGCAAGGCGTTGTTCGTCTGCCAGGACTGCAAGGAACCGTTCGACTACTTCAAAGTCCTCTAAGGAATTCCATGACCACCGAAACCCAGACGGCCAGCCGCCGTCGTGCGTCTTTCCACAACCTGACCGTCTCGGAAGTCCGGCGCCTGACGGACGACGCCATTGAGGTCACGTTTGGTGTTCCGGCCGAGCTTGCCGGGCAGTACGACTACCTGCCCGGCCAGTACGTGGCTCTTCGCACCACGTTGCCGGATGAGCAGGGTGAGCCGCACGAGGTCCGCCGCAGTTACTCCATTTGCGCAGAGCCGCGCAGCTTCGAGGACGGCAGCAGCGAGATCCGCGTGGCCATCAAAAAGGACCTCGGAGGCCTCTTCTCCACGTGGGCAAACGCCGAACTCAAAGCCGGTGACGTCTTGGACGTCATGAGCCCGCAGGGTGCGTTCATCTCCCGGCACGGCAAGGACGGCGCCTCGGTCCAGCACAACGTCATGAACTCCATGAATCACCCGGAAGAGCTGGCAGGGGAGCCCGGCAGTTTTGTTGCCATCGCAGCAGGCTCGGGCATCACCCCGGTGATCGCGATCGCGCGCACGCTGCTGGCGGCCAATCCGGAGACCACGTTCGACCTCGTATATGCCAACAAAGCTGCCATGGACGTCATGTTCCTTGAAGAGCTGGCGGATCTGAAGGACAAATACCCGTCGCGCTTGGCGTTGCACCACGTCCTGTCGCGGGAGCAGCGAATTGCGCCGCTGATGACCGGACGTATTGATTCCGAGAAGCTGCAGGCGCTGCTCAGCAGTGCCATCCGTGCCGAGGATGTGGACGAGTGGTTCCTGTGCGGGCCGTTCGAGTTGGTGCAGTTGTGCCGCGACACGCTCGCTGCCCGCGGCGTGGAGCCCGAGCACGTGCGCTTCGAGTTGTTCACCACTGGCCGTCCGGACCGTCCCGAAGGCAACGCCGGACGTCCGGTTGTGGAGGACGAGTCGCAGGATACGTACAAAATCACCTTCACCCTGGACGGGTTGACCGGCGATGTTGCCAGCCCCACCCACGCCCGCGAGTCCATCCTCAACGCTGCCCTGCGCGTCCGCCCGGACGTGCCGTTCGCATGCGCCGGCGGCGTCTGCGGCACCTGCCGCGCCAAGCTGATCACCGGTACGGTGACCATGGATGAGAACTACGCCCTTGAGCAGGACGAGCTGGATAAGGGCTATGTTCTCACCTGCCAGTCCCACCCCACCAGCGAAGAAGTTACCGTCGACTTCGACGTCTAAAGGAGCCCCCATGATCGAGCTCTCCATTGCCAACGGCATTGCCGAAATCGTCCTCAACTACCCGGACAAGCTGAACTCGCTCAACGAGGACGCGCTTGCCCAACTGGACAAAGCGTACGACGACGCTGCTGCCGCCGCCTCCCGCGGTGAGGTACGGGCGCTGCTGCTTCGCGGAGAAGGCCGCGCCTTCTGTGCCGGCCGCGACATTTCAGGGGTGACACCGGAAACTGATGATGCCCAGGCCTACCTCGGCGGACTCGTGGAGCCACTGCTGAGGAAGATGGCTGCATTCCCGGCGCCCACGTTCGCCGCCGCTCACGGTGCTTGCCTGGGGGTCGGGCTCGGATTGCTGCTGGCCACGGATGTTGTGTACGTGGCGGACAACGCCAAGTTCGGTTCACCCTTCGCCAAGCTTGGGGCCACGCTGGACTCCGGCGGGCACTGGTACTTCACGGAACGTCTGGGCATGCACCGCACCTTGGACCTGATCTACACCGCTGACCTCATTTCCGGGGCGGAAGCTGTGGAGCAAGGGATGTTCAGCAGGGCGATGCCGGCGGATTCCCTGCTGCCGGTGACCCGGGAGATCGTGGGGCGGGTTGCCACCGGCGCAACCAGTGCTTTCAACGCTTCGAAGGACCTCGTGGCCCACATCCGCGATCAGCGCCTGGGCCTGTGGGCATCCATGGCGGAGGAAAACTCGGAACAAGCGCGGCTGTGCAAAACCGACGACTATGCCGAGGGTTTCCGTGCCTTCCAGGAGAAGCGGGCGCCCGTTTTCAAGGGATAACCCGCACTTTCGCGCCGAATCCCGCCCTTGTTCGCCCCACCTGCAGCAGTGCGTTGAGTGGAGCGGACAAGGGCGGGAATCGTGAGGCGCTGACCTAGACGAAGTCCCTGAGGAGCTTGTACCGGGGGAATCATGGTGCACGCGGACAAAACACCATCGCGGCGCCCACGGCGGCGACTCTGGATCCCACTGACTTGATGGGGGCAAGGACCCGCGAGGACCGGGACTTAATCATGGTTCCCCCAGGAACGTCAATGGTTCGGCACCTGCAGGGCGTAGTTCCAAACCAGAAAGGCTATCAACACGTGGCTCAGATAGAGAACGCAGCTCGGCCCCACCGAACCCGCTTTTGTTCGTTTCACTCGCCGTAGTACTGGGAGCGGGGCCAACAAGAGCAACCAACTGACGATGTTCAGCACCAGCTACCGTCCCGTCATGGCACGACCTAAACTTAGCCACACGTAATGGCACGCGCCTCGCGGGTCAGCGTGCTTTGAACGGAGAGCGCCATGCTCCAGGTGATCATGTGCAAACTGAACCTCCACCACCACTGGCACGTGGAATCAGCAGAGGATGGCAGTGGCCGGTACAGGCGCTGCACACGCTGCGGCAAATACGATCGGGACTGGGACGGCAGCGGCTTCATGCACTAAGCAGGTGTGGATTCACCAACCGAAGGTGTTTGTTATGGCGCGGTCGGTCTTGTAGTCGGCCTCATCCGGATAGGCCCACCTAAGGATCTTGTACTCGTCTCCGCGCCATATCGCTTCAATGACAACAAACTCCTGGTTTCCTGCCCGGTTAAACTCCACCACTATTCCGAGCACTTCTTCTTTCCCGGGGATCAGCTGGTAGATCTTGGGAACCCACATTATTGGCTGCGGGTCCGCTTCCTGCTTGGCGGCCATTTCCGCTTCGCTTTTCTTGCACTCATCCACGCCTTGTTCACTGGAACTGTCCAGGCTGTCGCAAAATTTGCCGTTGTGGCCTGCCAATGAGTAGGCGAAAGTGATTCCGAGGTCACTTGCTTTGGCGTCATCGTGCCCTTCGGCGCATCCGCTCAGAATCAGCGTGGCCGCTGCAAGCGATGCCACCGCTGTCACGTACTTCCGCATGCTGTGTTACTCCTACTTTGCCGCTTGCCCGGCAAGCGTTTTGGTCAGTTCCTCGTTGCTCAGACGTCGGCGGCGGCACGGACCGCCGTCGTCGAATTTCACTGCGTTGACCGATGGCTAGATCAGGGTGTTGAAGATTTGCCAGCCCGTCCCAATGTGGGTATTGCCGAAGAGGCCGGCTCCGTACTCCGAGTTGTTGAAGAGTCGGAGGTCGCCCGTTTCGTCGATGCCCACGATGTCGTTGAGGGGTTTAAGGGCGGAGTAGCGGAACGCGAAGATCCGTTCGTAGACACCGGCGCCGCTGATTTCAGTCATAAGTTCCCAACCATGGCCCGCGATGGATGGTGCCTTCCACCCGCCGTTACCGTCCGCCGGATACTGGTGCAGGATGCCGGACTGGTCCCGGGCATAGATGTCCACGGCGCCATCGCCGTCAGTGTCACCAGGGGTGACCAGCTTGTTCATGACACTCCACCCTGTGCCTACACGTGAAGGCTCCATCCACCCGCCGTCGCCGTCACCCGGATAGAGGTACAGGTCTCCTGCGGTGTCCCGGGCGAGGACGTCGTTGTTGCCGTCCCCGTCAAAGTCTCCGGGCCCCACCACTGTGTCAAAGATGTTCCAGCCCCAGCCAATTTGCGACGGCGGAAGCCACCCGCCGCTGCCATCTCCGGGGTAGATGTGCAGCGTACCGGCACTATCGCGGCCCAGGAGATCGTTGTTGCCGTCGCCATCGAAATCGCCCGTGGAGAAGACGGCGTCGAAGATGTTGAAGCCCCGGCCTACCACCCGTGGTGCTTCCGAGGTGTGGCTGTAATTCACACATCCGGCACCGGACGGGCAGATGGAGTACTCGGGAGTGTAGACGTGCGGGTAGAGGACCAAGTTACCGTCATCGGTGCGGCCCAACAGTTCGAAGTTACCTCGGCCGGTCCACCCCATGGAGCGGTTGGACGCTGCGATGGGCGCGGTCTCGGCGCTGTGGAACACTTCTGATTCAGAGCACACCCCGTGAACGTTGAAAGATATGCGGTTGCCTTGGTCCTCGGGAAGGAGCTTCAGGAATTCGCCCTGACGCTCTGCCGGCAAGGGGTCGCCGTTGCTCAACCATTCCATGACGAAGCCATGCGGGGCCTCCGCCGTCGGTTGGCAGTCCTGCACGCCGTAGTCGGCCTTGCCTATGGTCAGTTCCGAGCCCACATGAGGCATGCCGAGCATTGGAGGAACCCAGTCTTGGGCGTCCGCTGCAGCGGGAGCCACCCCCACTGCCGTCGAGCCCACCAACAAGGCACCAAGTGCCGCAGACTTCAACGCAAAAGACCGAAAGTTTCCCATGTTCCCCCCAAGACCGTGACCCAACAGCGTGACTGCTGCCGAGCCTACGTTAAATACGGGGGAGCGTGGAGTAAGGGCGGCTGGCAAGGTTCCCTGCAACCCACGGACGGACGGACTGTTCCAGCGGAATCTCGCCGCGGCCGTCACGGATCACCAAGACCACCCCGCCGATCGCAGCTGCCAAGCAAACCATGCCCATGAGGAGTAGGGCAATAATCAAGGCCAGAGACATCGCGTACCCTCTAGGTCCAATTTTATTGTCTTCTTTGTGTGTGGGGGGCTGCCTCTGGATGCTCATTCGTGGCACGTTTGTTGACGAAGCGAATCAGGATATGCCTATCCTGAGAATGGATCAGGTTCAGAAAGCGGCCTGGAGTCATGGGCGGGTGCCATCCCGCGGAAGGTCATTGTCGTCATGTCCCAGCAACTTCCCCTCGACGAACTCACCCTTACTTTGGCCCGGATCAGGGGCTTGCTCCTGACAGAGGAAAAAGTTGACCGGGCCGTCCAGCTGCTTGCGGAAGGGATCCGCGATGCCTTTCCCGGCAGCGCAGGTGCTGGAGTGTCCCTCATTGATGAGCAGGGCAACAGAACCAGCGCCGGGGCAACGGATCCCTTGGTGATCCAGGGCGATCAGTCCCAGTACCGCTTGGGCGAGGGCCCGTGCTTGAGCGCCTGGGCAACCGAGCAGACCGTCATCGTCAGCAATGCCGGGGTTGATGACCGATGGCCCGCGTGGGCCGAATCCGCGCGGGAACTGAAAATCGCCTCCGTCATCAGTGCCCCTCTGATCCGTGGACCCAGATGTTTTGGTGCCATGAAGCTTTACGCCGCTGCCACTGATGCCTACGACCAATCGACGGCGGGTTCCCTGGAGAAGCTTGCTGCCTCGGCAGCCATCCTTTTGGACAATATTCAAAGCACGGAGACGCCAAAGCGCTTCAGCGAAGGGCTTGTTGAGGCATTGACCAGTCGCGACGCTATTAGCCGCGCCCAGGGATATCTCATGGGGCAACTCGGAATGACAGAGGAGGAAGCGGTCAGCAAGCTTCTGGATCTGTCCCAGGAATCAAAAAAGTCGCTTGCGTCCGTGAGTGTTGAGATCCTTGGCGGTGACAGAAAGGTGAAAGCCCATGACGGAACCTGAGCAGGAAAGTTGCGAGGGGCTAACTCTTCAAGAACAACTTCAGCTCAAGGGTCTGCGCAAAGCCCTGAAAAGCGCCGGGATTCCTGATGAGGATTTGTGGCTGCGCTACTTTTCCATCGGTGGAATGGTGGGCGAATACGAAGTGGATGCCTACCTTGAGTCATCCCACTCCCTGCCTGCACTACAGAGGGATCTACTGGCGCACGCGGCAAATGAGCTTATTGACGAATTGCCTGCCCCTCCCCGGGCACCTTACAACGAACAGTGTGACTGAGGGGGCGGCTTCCACTGGGCGAAGGCGGAAACAGTAGCCCTCGTGCCCACACGAGGGCGGATTGCCCACGAGAGAGCGGGAACGCCTAGCCGTCGACGCTATGGTCGAATACATGACTGTGTCTTCCAGAGATGTCAATGAACCTACGGTTCGCCATTCGGAGACCAGGCAACACGGTCAAGTCCCGATCCGCTGGTACCGCCCGGCGGTGGATGGTCCGGCGGCGACGCGAGTCCCGACAATCGTCTGGACGCATGGCGGAGGTTTCTTTTCGGGTGGTCTTGATCAGCCTGAAGCGCACGATGTCGCATCGGCGCTTGCTCAGCGAGGACTGCATGTCGTCACGGTCGAGTACAGCCTTGCCCCAATTCCAGGGCTGCCATGGGTCGGACGAAGAGGGGTGAGGGCCCGGGGGAGGTTTCCACGCCCGATGGAAGACCTTTTGGCAGTCTTTCGAAGTGTCAATAGTCAGGCTGCAGGAGGAGTGATTCTGGGTGGTGCAAGCGCCGGGGCATGTCTTGCGTCTGCAACAGCACTAAAGGCCCTCGAGATGGATGCAGCGCCCAGAGGAATCATCCTTGCCTACGGCTTTTTTCACTCCTCGCACCCTCGGTCGCGCGAGATCCAACTAGGGGTGCGCGGTCACCGTCGGCTGACACACTCGAAGTGGCTCCTAGACGCCATGAACCGCAATTATGCGGGCTCGAGGGCTGCGCTCAGCCATCGCTTCGCTTTCCCGGGAGGCCACGAGCTCGACGGGTTCCCTCCAACCCTGATGATTAATGCAGACCACGACGCTATGCGGGCATCTGGTGACCAATTCGCGACCGAACTCGTGAGCGCGGGAGTCGACGTCGAGAAGCACACTCTGCCCGGGAGCCGACATGCGTTCCTGAACCGACCACACTTGGATGCCTTTACCATCGCCATCGACCTCATGGCCGAGTGGTCTTTGACTTCGCCATACCTGGAGAACCGTCAGCGGCTTTGAGTGTTTCATCGCCCGCGACCCTGAAGGTGTCCGTATTCTTACCGCCGATATTGGCGTGCGAACGGACAAGAAGACAGGAGAACGCGTCGGGGCTTTGGAGCGGCTTCGTGAACAGACCACGGAACTGGATTCCCGCGGGCGATCTCGGTGTATCAAGCGAAGCTTGCAGTTAGGCACTACGACCTGGAACGCGACGGCAAGGCCGCCCCCTACTACTTTCAGGATCGGCCACATCCAGACTTTGCCGCGGAGTAGGCGCGACTCGCCACCGTCAGTTCTTGCGCATGACCAGGCCGGTGAGGGCTGCCAGACCGCTCAAGAAGCACACCACCCCAAGCGGGCCGGCCCACCACACGTTCAGGGGACCCATGATGAGAAGGGCGCCAAGGCCCACGCCGAGCACCCCGCCACCGAGTTGGAATCCGTAACTCCACTTGGCAGAGGATTCGGATCTGGAGAATCCATACTTTCGTGGCCGCCCGCCGGATCCTGATGGACCTGGCTGGTCAGGACCCTCAGCGACTTGACCGGAGTCGTCCACCCATAGGCCGGTTCCTACTTCGGGACAATGCGAGTGCACGCTCTCGTCGATAGCGGCAAAGTCGGCCGGATGGCCCCGATACATGGCTTGAGTGAGGCTGACACCGAACTCCACGCGACCGTCTGCCCAGCAGGCGTCGTAGCGAACAAACCGCGAGGGTCGGCGAAGCCATTTGGAAGACCCTGTGTAGGCGGTCGCACGAACGGCGACGGGCAGATCCAATGTTTCGGGCATGGATTGATAGTTCCACATTCGCTCAGGAGCTGAGCCGCGGCTGCCGCGAATTGCTTGACCTCCAAGACAACACGAGCAGGACGGCAGACCCAACCGGGGCAAGGAAAGCGGACATCATTACCAAGGGGAGCCCCACCACGGAAGCCGCAAGCCCCATCAACGCCACCACAGCGATGCACGTGAAACGGCCGCCAGTTACCCACCGGCCCAACGGCAGTGCAGTGGCGAAACCCATGAGGGTTGCTGCAATCAGGAGGCCATTCCATTGCAAGGCGTGCCCAGCCCCAAGGAGTTGCGCGGACCCTTGAGCAGCCATGGCTGCACATCCAAGAAGGACAGCCCGCGGTGTGGTGGGTCCGAGGTGAGGGGCAAGCACCCGCCCGGCAAGAACCAGCAACGGAATGCTGGCGAACGCCCCGTAGGCCAAGCCGAGGTTCATAGCGTGGGTGGAATTGGCGGCAATGGGTGCCCAAGCACTTCCCGTGACGGCAAAGACGGCACCCGCCAACCCGACTATGAGCAGCGCCAGCGCCGCTCCGCCCACTGCCCGGCGGTTCGGTGCAATCATTCGACGGGGAATCGGTTGTGGGGGCTTGGCCGGCGAGGCAACCGGCCGTCCCTGGCGTAAGGCCGCGATGAGCAGCACCGCAGCACCCAGCGTTCCCACCATTGGCGGCATCACCGCGAGTGCCCCCAAAATGAGGGCCATCGGTGCGGGCCAGGAGAACGGCTTGTAGGACCCGGATGGGAAGCGAACGCCGGCTTTCCCGCAAGGAGTAGAGGGGAACAGCCAGACAGGCAGTCCCGGCGATCCAGCCCGGAATCGTGAACAGCAGCGTGGAGGACCCGAACCAGCTGAAGCCCTGATTCATATCCGATTCGTCAAAGCGGACAGACCAACTCGCTGCGGCGGTCACAGTCAGCGCCCAGGCCGGCACCGCAGCTACTGCCGCCAAACGGCAGTGGTTCATATGCTAGCGGGGGCCGGTACCTCTTTTCTCGCCGGGAATACCATCTATATCCTTGAGAGATGAGTGAAGTCGCGCATTCCACTGTCGCATTTGAGGGCCGTTTCGCCCGGGAGCTCCCGGAGTTGGCCATTCCTTGGCGCGCGGAGGAAGCTCCGGATCCGCAGCTGCTGGTGCTCAACCAGCCACTCGCCGTCGAGCTTGGTTTTGATCCTGACTTTCTCCGCAGCCCGGAGGGCGTACGGCTGCTGATCGGTAATGCCGTGCCGGAGGAAGCGACTCCTGTGGCCCAGGGGTATTCGGGTCATCAGTTCGGTTTCTATTCTCCGCGTTTGGGGGACGGGCGTGCCCTCCTGCTGGGTGAGGTTGTCGGTGCTGACGGAACGCTCCGCGATGTCCACCTCAAGGGTTCGGGGCGGACGCCTTTTGCCCGGAACGGGGATGGCTTGGCCGCGGTAGGTCCGATGCTGCGGGAGTACATCGTGAGCGAGTCGATGCATGCCCTGAACATTCCCACCACCAGGTCCCTTGCGGTCGTGGCAACGGGGCGCCAGGTTCAGCGGGAGACTCTTCTGCCGGGCGCCGTCCTGACCCGGGTGGCCAGCAGTCACCTGCGGGTGGGTAGTTTCCAATATGCCAGGGCCAGCAATGACATGGACCTGCTGCGGCGCCTGGCTGATCATGCGATCGAACGCCACCACCCGTCGTCGGCCGGTGAAAGCAACCCTTACCTGGCGCTGCTGAAGGGGGTCATCTCAGTCCAGGCGAAACTTCTGGCGCAGTGGATGCTGGTTGGATTCGTTCATGGTGTGATGAACACGGACAACATGACAGTGTCCGGCGAAACCATCGACTATGGTCCGTGCGCCTTCATGGAGGGCTTTGATCCCGTCGCGGTGTACAGCTCCATTGATGAAATGGGACGCTACGCCTACCGTAACCAGCCGGTGATCGCGGAGTGGAATCTGGCCCGTTTCGCTGAATCAATCGCGGTTTTGATCCATGAGGATGAGGAGCAGGCGGTAGCCCTTGCTGTTGCGGCGCTCAATGGATTCCGCAAGGAATATAGCGCCACCTGGTTCAACGGCATGAAGGCCAAGCTTGGGTTGCTTGAGGAAATTGACGCCGTTGCCTCACCTTTGGTGGATGAGCTCCTTCAGCTGGTGCAGGAGACGCGCGCGGACTACACTTCGTTCTTCCGCAGCCTCAGCAAAGCGGCCCGCGGGGAGGTTGAACCGGCACGGCGCCAGATACTGGATTTGGCCGCTTTCGATTCATGGTTGGAACGGTGGCGGGAAGTCGGTCCGGACGCGGACGCCATGGACCGCGTCAACCCGATGTACATTCCGCGTAACCACTTGGTGGAGGAAGCCCTTGCTGCTGCAACTGAGGGGGACACAGGCCCAACGGAACAGCTGCTGGTGGCCATCTCCGACCCCTTCAGCGAACGACCCGGTGTGGAAAAGTACGCTGAACCCGCGCCGGAGAGCTTCGGCCCGTACCGGACTTTCTGCGGCACCTAAAGCTACTGTTGCACGGCAAGGTGCTGACAGGCTAGCGACCCAGCCAGGCCGGGTCGCTAGCCTCCAGCTGACTGGTCTAGCTCCACACCGCCCGAACCACCATGTCTGCACCTGCAGCCAAGTGATTACCTGTGTGTCCTGCATCCAGAACGCACACGTCTTCTGTGCCGGACGCACTAGTTGAAACGAGGCATTCTGCTGCCCTGAAACTTAGAAGGTCCACTGGCAGGCTGTCGCCTATTTGAAGATCACTCATGATGCCCTTTTGCTTGTCCGGGCTTCGCCATGAATCTCTGCAGCCCAGGTGTTGGTGGGGGAGGGAGTCTCCCCCTTAGAACGCCGGACTTCATCAGCGGATAACTCCATACTGCTAGATGGACGAGCTTTCGTCTACGCGGGGTAACCTAACGCTCAGTTAAAGTTCGCGTGGCGCACGATTGCCAGCAGTTCTTCGCGGAGTCCCTCGGAGTCAAGGTTGATCACCGAGAGCACGTTGGTCTCTTGGCGGTGCGATTGTTCCAGCAGTGTCTGGCCCAACTCGGTGATGGAAATCAGTTGGCTGCGGCGGTCGAACCGATTGGGTTGACGGAGGATGTATCCACGCGATTCCAGTCTGGTCAGGAGCGGGCCCATGGTCTGGGCTTGCACGCGGACGCTCCGGGCAAGGTCCCCGGGCGTGATAGGCCCTGCCGTTGCAACGGCGTCAAGGGTGAGCACCGCTGGATACGTCAACCCCAGAGGGCGCAATCTGTCATTCCATGCCAGTTCCACAAGCCGCGCCGCCGTGGACAGCAGCCGGCTTGTTGGCCATCGGTCCATATCAGGCATTCAGGCACCCCCAGGCTTTCACAAGTAGTCAGCTTGCTTACTAGGTTACATCAGGCCTGGGGGGCCAACGGGACTATGGGCCGGCGGACCGGGCTCACGGTAAGGGCACGACGGCGGAACTCGCCTTGAGTGCTCCGGCGTGTTGTGCTTCCGAGCCTTCGCATTCGGTGCAGTACTTCTGCGCGTTGGTTTCGCGTGCGAGTTGGCTGCGGTGGTGGACCAGGAAGCAGGACATACAGGTGAACTCGTCGTTCTGAATGGGCACGACCTCAACTTGGAGTTCTTCCCCGGACAGATCAGCACCGGGAAGTTCGAAGGCATCCGCGAGGTCCCCTTCGTCCAGGTCGATCGTGTCCGTACGTGCAGCGCTTTTGGCCGGTGCCAGCTCCGCTAGAGGCAGGGCCTGTTCTTCCTCAGGCAGGGTCCGGGGTGTGTCGTAGTCGGTGGCCATGGTGGTGAAACCCCTTGTGAAAGTGCGGTGTGTTGCTATTTGCGCACTCTGCAACCCCGGACCTTTGCTGCGTATTCCCGCCGTCTAAGAGAGCTCGTATGCGGGACGTCCAGCACCTTGATCGGCACTGTGAACGTGCAGGGCGTGGCGCATGGCCTGGCGGTTTTCTTCGGCAAGTTCCGGCTGGTCGGCCACGCGGTAGAGGTCCGCTGCCCATTGGAACTCATCGGCGGCAGCGCGGAAACGGGCCTCATCGAACAGGCGACGGCCAATGTGGTGACGAACGTAGGCTTCCTCTTCAGGTGATCGGACTGTTCGCAAGGCTTTTTCGTGGAGCACGGCAGCTTCGTGCCAGCGGTACTGACGTTGATGGATCTGGGCAAGGACCAACAACAGCTCACGGCGGTCAGGCGAGTCCGGCAGCAGCTTGAAGCCTTCGTCCAGAGCTTCAGCGTCCCGGCCGAGTAATGCCAAGTACCTGACCCGTTCCACGGGTGGACAATCGCCGTCCAATGCAGCTTCCAAGGCTTGGCGGTTGATCACCACGTCGCGGAACGTCGTAGGGTCAGTGCGCCAAAGACTTGCAGTATCTTCCACCGTGATGTGCCCCCCATAGGCTTGTTACGGAGCCAACTGAGTCGCAGCACTGTCAATGTCAGGCTGCCGGAATCTCCATAATCTCATGAACGGTGAGGCCCGCAAGCTCACCGGGCCAGGCGGCCTCAGTGAAGTTGGCTGTCCGGGAGCGTAGCGCGCCAGGAGTGAAAGGGGACCGTCAGCCCGGAGCGTGTTGGTGCGCAGGTGAAAGGCCCGGCTGTGGCCACAGCATCAGGGGCTAGCGGCACCACCCGCACGAGTTGGAGTTCGTTGCCGCCCGACGCAGCCCGGATAGTGAGGGCGTCGCCGGAGCGGCTGACCCGTATGCGGACCCGGCCGCCGTTCCATTCCGGAACAGGCGCCAAGGACCAGTCGGAGAAGCGGTCCGTAACCACCGCGCCCAGCTGAGCGGCGCCGTCGGCGAATTCCACGCCCGCCTTGATCCAATGCTCGGCGCTGATGCGGACGAAGATGCCCGCCTGGTCGAACTGTTGGGAGCACGCGGCCGTGAACTCAACCTCCATGGCGCTGTCCTGCGGGAAGGGGGCAAGCAGCGCGTGCTCGGAGTCGTGGATGAAACCGTAGGACGTGACGCGCCAAGCGTCGCTGCTTTCGGCCGCGGTGACCAGGAGGTCACCTTCCTGCTCGACGACGGCGGCTGGCTGGTTGGTCCACTCGCCGCGGTTCCAAGGGATGTGAGTCGGCACGGCGCTCCTCGATGTCGTTGGCTATTGCAGTCCCACTGCTTCAGGGCTTCCAGCCTCTGGAATAGCGTATTCGATGCGGGCTTTTCGATTCCAAGGACATGCGGCAAGCTGATTGTGTTATCGTTTATCAATATGTTGATAAACGATAAGGAGTGGGCGCGTGAAAACTGCATTCTCGACCAAACCATCGGCTAAAGTCGCGGCAAAGGTGGGGCTGTGGCTACTACTGGTGACCGCCTGCGGAGTGGCTGTGGCGGCGATCCTCAGGCTCGTCTCCACCCTTGGTTATGCGTTTACCGGGGTGACGACTGTGGCGTTGCCCGGCTTGGGCTACAGCAGGACATATCCGTCCGGCCCCAGCGTCCTAGGCCCCAAGGTTCAACAGGTTCTTCATGGCGGCAATATCGACCTCGTTCTCCAGGGCATTCCTGGAGAAGCGCTCGTCCTGAACACGGCAGCCTCGGTACTCGGGCAGCTGACCACTCTGCTGGTGTGTGCGGCCGTGATCATGCTGTGCTGGCGTTTGCTGCGGGGGGTGCCGTTCGCATCGACACTAACCCGTTTTATCTCCATCATGGGTGGCGTGCTTGTCCTCATCGGGGTGGTTGTCCCGATTCTTCAGGGTTTCAGCAAACTCGTGATCGTAAATAGCTTGGACAACGTGCTCACCGTCGAGAGTCCCATTGGCAAGGGCAATCTTGAATACTACATTGTCTTCAGCGTCGACCTCCTGCCAGTGGTATTGGGCGTCGCCCTTCTGCTTCTGGCCGCTGTATTCGCGAAGGGTGCTCAACTGCAGCGCGACACCGAGGGGCTGGTGTAGGGATGGCTCCGGCCAAACAATCCGAGGAGGACATGATTCACTGCCGGCTCGATGAGCTTCTGGAGCAGCGGGGTATGACGTTGACAGAATTGAGCCGGGAGGTAGGGGTTACTCTCGCGAACCTCTCCGTCCTGAAGAATGACAGGGCAAGGGCTATACGGTTCTCCACCCTGGCAGCCATCTGCCGGGTACTTGAATGCGAGGTTGGTGACCTGCTGGTCATCGACTAGGGCCTGCTTGAAGGTGCCTACAAGGATGGTGGAACCGTTGCGTGCCACCATCCTCGCGGTGCTTATGACTGCTTCGTTGACACTGCCATCAACTGGGCGGCATAAGGCAGGCCGTCGGCCCCTGCCCGTGCGTAGTCGTCGATAGTAGTGACGTCCTGGCCAAGGCCCTTCATGGCATCGGCGAAGATTTCCATATCAATGATTTGCAGGACTTTGAGGTGTTCAGCGTTGTTCACAGTGACAGCGCCGGACAGTGCTTCGAGTGCGAAGCTTCGGCCGGTTCCTGAGAGGAGCAGCTCACTGAGTGCGCCCAAGTCAAGGCTCAAGTTCCTTCCCAGCGCGAGAATGTCCTGAACATTTTTCTGGTTCATCATCAACAGGGCATTATTAATGAGCTTTCCGTTCTGTCCGCATCCCGCCGGGCCCATGTACGCGATCTTTTGTGAGAACGTCTCCAGAACAGGACGTGCCGTTTCCAATGCTTCCCTTGGTCCGCCGACGATAGTAGTCAGCCGACGTGCTTCTGCACCTGGTCGGCCGCCGCTGACCGGGGCGTCCAACACAAGTACGCCAGCGGAGGCGGCGCGAAGTGTTATGCTCTGGGCGTAGTCCGGCAGCCCGGTCCCATGGTTGATGAGAACCGTGCCCCGGGCAAGACTTTTGAGCAGACCCCCTGAGGTGAGGATTTCTTCAATATCGGAGTCTTCCCGCAGACAGAGGCCAACAATGTTGCTGGCAGCGCCAAGCGCAGCAAGTGTCTTGTGACGGACATAAGGGAGTCCGTCAAGGGCGGTCAGAGATGACTCTCGACGAACCCAGACGTTCAATTCGAAGCCGGCCTCAGCTATGGCCCTGGCCATCGGGGCGCCTTGATCTCCAAGGCCTACCCAGCCAACCCTGATGTTCATGCTGCCCGCTTTTCCAAGAGTGCCGCTGAGAGCTCCCAGAGGCGAGCTGCGTTGGTGGAATCCAGCGCATAGGAGGCGACTCCGGTGTAGTCCGGTCCGCGGCTACCCACAATGCGGGCCTCATTGACGTCCTCGAAGTAGCGTCCGCCGATTCCTTCGAGCCCCGGGGCGGTAGCAACATACAGGGTTGTGGCAGCCCCCTGCTGGGGTGTCTTCTGGCGCTCGATGGGAGTTCTTAGGCCGCCTGTATGCCGTTGGAGGTTGGTGGCGATGGCTCCGGGCATGACGGCATTGGAGGTAATGCCGTCTTTGGCCCAACGCTCGGTGGCAGCGACAGCAAAGAGCACGGACGCCGTTTTGGACTGGCCATACGCAATGAGGGCGTCATAGGGGATGAAATTGAAGTGAGGGTCATCGAAAAGGACTGGGGAAAACAGGTGGCCGCTTGAGCTGACGGACACGATGCGGGCGTTGCCGGCTTCGGCCAGGGCGCCATGCAGTGCCGTTGCGAGGGCGAAATGTCCAAGGTAGTTGGTAGCGAACTGCATCTCCCAGCCCTCCGGGGTGCGTTGCAATTCCGGAAGTGCCATGATTCCGGCATTGTTGACCAGGACGTGCAGCGGACCCCGCCACTGTTCGGCAAACTCAGCGATCGACGCCAGATCGGCCAAGTCAACCCTTCCCAGGGAGATGTTCTCATTGCCCGTCGATTCCCGGAGCTCAACTGCAACCGGTTCTGCTGTCGCGAGGTTGCGTACGGCGAGTGTTACGTGGGCTCCGATGTCGGCAAAGGCCCTCGCTGTTTCTATGCCGATACCGGACGCTCCTCCAGTAATGACGACGCGCTTCCCGGTGAAATCGATGCCCTCCGTGACATCTGAGGTGGTGGAACTGAACCCGAAACTGGTGGCGATGCTTGTCATGATTAAGCGGCTTCTTTCGCACTGGTTGGTTTGTGGTCTGTGCCTGCGGGACGAACCGGGGGCCACGGTGATAGGCCGTCTCAGCGGCGGCCCATAAACCAGTGTGCTTTTGTGGAGAAGAGGTAGCCAGAACTCTGGGTTTCATATGAATGCCAGGGCTACCCTCAAGCATTCGGGGGAGTATCGGAGATTCACTTCGGATCGGCGAGAGTCTCCGACAGTTTCTGAAGCGAGGCCTCGGACGAGCTTCCAGGTTCTGCATGATGAATCACCAGAAGATGGCCATCGGTTCCCGCAACGGACAACTTCTCATGAAAGAGTTCCAAGTCCCCCACGACTGGGTGGTGAAGTATGCGCTTCCCCGCCACCTTGGGACGGACATCGTGCCTGCCCCAGAGTTGGAGGAAGTAGGCGCTACGGTGCGATAGTTCCTCCACCAGTTTTTCCAACTGCGGGTCGTTGACTCGTTCTCCCACGGCTGCCCGCAAACCAGCCGTGGCCTCCTCCATGACCTGTTCCCAGTCCTCGTATAGCTGCTGTTCAGCCGGGTCCAGAAATGCTTCCCGGAGGACATTTGTCCCGGGTTTGTTCCGCGGCGAAAGTGCGATTGCCAGTGGGGTTGCAGCGAGGACGTTCATGTACCGGTCCTGGACGAATGCTGGTACTTGGGTCAAGGTTTCCAGGAGATATGACATACCGACCCCGACACCAGCCATATCGGCACCATTTGAAAGAGGCTGCGATGAACCCTGCGCGAGCCTATGTAGATGGAGAGTGGAGGGAGGATCCAGACGCAGGGCGCGCGCTAATGAATCAAGTATCTGCGGCGACGGGTGGTGGTCCTTGCCTTGTTCCAGACGAACGTAGTAGTCGACGCTGATGCCGGCCAAACCTGCGACTTCTTCTCGCCGGAGACCGGGAACACGGCGACGTCCAAAGTCGGCCAGGCCGGCATCTTCAGGCCGAACAAGTCCACGACGCGCTTGAAGGTACTGGCCGAAAGCCGGGTTCGTGGTCACAGACATAACCTACGCCAAGGTAGACAGACATCACGTTCTGTATTTAGCTGGCGGGCGGGGAGACTTTGCCGAGCTGCTCGAACTCACTGGTATTAAGGGCTTTGCCGGTGGTCGCTGCCTCGATAAGTCCTAGGGTCGCTTTTGCTGCTGAGGTTGGTCCGGCGGAGCCTCGGGCGCCGGTGATCCCGGGAACGGGACCGATCATGAGACCTAGGTCGATCATGCCAAAATGTGTCACGCCTTCCAGTGTGACGCGGGTGCCGTTGCCGTTGGCAAGCAGCTCGTCCAGTGCGGCGTCGTATTGGGGGAGTTGGTCGGCGTCGCCGGCCACAATGGCGAGGACTGGTTTGGTAAGCGGGGCCGTGGCCGTCGGGGTTCTGGGCATCCCGTCCATATTGACGGCTCCCTCGATGCGGTCATCAAGGCGTGCAGCTTCCAGCGCAGCCGCACCTCCTAGGGAGTGGCCTGCCGTGATGATGTGGCCTAGGTCTGCAGATCGCAAAGCGGGCACTGCCCATGCGTCTGAATAAAGTCGATCAATCACTGCGCTCATGTCGGCGGCGCGAATGCCCGCCCAGTGGTCTGCCAGATCTTGGTCACGCGAATCATCTCCTGTGGTTTCCAGTCTGCTGGAGGCCCACGTGCCATCGGCAAGCTCGGTGACAGGTGAGTCGTAGGGATGATCAAGGGCGATGACTATAACGCCGTTGCTGGCCAGTTCCTCGGCCCACGCAGTGAAGAACCATCGAGAGCTGTTGAGTCCTGGTGAAGCTATCACCACCGGAAAAGAACCGTTAGCAGATTTACCTTGCCATATGGCGTTGCTTTGGGCACGGGAAAGCCCGTCCAGGGTCAAAGTTGGAACGCCATAAAGGCTGGCTAGGGCGTTGGACAGTTTTGCGGCTCGCTCATGGCCAGGCAGGTATGCTGCACGTTCGCCGCTTCCCTCGGCGGGGTACCAGATAGTTGCTGGCAATGAGCGTCGCTTGCCCGGCACATCATCGCCTCCCTCGTCACGCTTGTCGTCGGTCCATACCTTCGTGTCTATTCCTACGGTGTACGGACCACCTCCCGCTGGAACGGAGATGGGCGGCAATATCCAGGAGGCCCCGGCCATCCCAACGAGGCTCAGTGTAAGGAGGACACTGGCCGCCATTGAGAGTCGGGGACCGCGGGCTGACCGGAGCCAAATGACGACGGCGGCGGTCGGTGCAGCGAGTACAACCAGTCCGACCACTTGTGGGCGTGCACCTTCGAAGGTGAGAGCGGCAACAAGAGCCGCGCCAGCTGCAATGCCGGGGACAATGACCATCAAGGCTTTACCTCGGCGAGTCACGACTCCCATGAGGAGGGTGAGCAGCAACAAGGCTGCTGCGGCGATATCAAGCCACGGCACCGGTGGACTCCCTAAACTGAGCCGTTGATGCCTTCAGCCTATGGTCGGCCCGAACAGGACCACATCAACCCTTGGGACCGGGCATGCTCATCCCAGGGTAGGAACTTCCGCTGGATGCCAGGCGTCGGCCTCTCCGTGACGGTCAGCTCTAAGAATCCAGTGGTTCCTTCTGCGCCTCGGGACGTTGTTTGGCCGCGGGCAGGCCGGTCCGCTTACGCCCCTGAAACCAGCGTGTAACGAAAAAGAGGACGAGCCCGATTCCCAAGAGGATGCCTGCACGCAGCCAGATTTCCGGGCCTTGCTGGAACAGCAGGAGGACACAGGAAGCCAGTGCCAGGCAGGGAATGACCGCCGGTACGCGGAAGTGCTTGTGTTCCACCTTGTCTTTACGCAGCACCAGAACGGCCACGTTGGTGCTGATGAAGACGAACAGCAGAAGCAGGACCACCGTTTCGGCGAGGGAGCCAAGGTCGCCGGTGGCGGTCAGTGCCATTGCGGCCAACGTGGTCACCAGAATGGCTACCCACGGGGTGCGCCGTTGGGGGAGGACCTTCCCCAACCCGGTGGGAAGCAATGATTGTTCTGCCATTCCAAAGGCCAGACGACTGGCCATGATCATCGTCAGCAGGGCGCCGTTGGCAACGGCGATGAGGGCGACCAGGCCGAAGAGCCAGTCCGGAACTCCAAAACCAGTGGCCTGGACCACTTGCAGCAAGGGGCCCGAGGAGCTGCTCAAGTCATTTGGCGACAGGGCTATGGATGAAGCCAAACCGATGAGAATGTAGATGGCTCCGGCGGTCAACAACGCCCCGAACAGTGCCTTGGGGTAGACGCGGTGGACGTCCCGGACCTCTTCGGCAACGTTGGCGGAGGTCTCAAAGCCCACGAACGAGTAGTACGCCAGCAAGGAAGCCGCCAGGATCCCTGCTCCAGGGGAGACCGCAGGGTTGAATTCAAGAACGCGGGAAGCATCGCCGTCTCCCCGGCCGAACATCAGGCCTACCAGGACGATTACCAGCACCAGGCCAGACACCTCGACGACTGTCATGACCACGTTGGCCCTGACGGATTCCTTGACGCCGCGTGCGTTCAGGAGCGCGATCAGCAGAAGGAAGACAAGAGCGGTGGGAGTAGCAGGCACATCCAGGAAAGGTTTGAGGTAGTCCCCGGCGAAGGCGAGGCTCAAACCAGCAGCGCTGGTCACCCCGGCTGCCAACATGGAGAAACCCACCAGGAACGAAACCAAGGGGACTTTGAAAGCCCGTTCAGCAAAGACGGCAGCTCCGCCGGCCTTCGGGTATTTTGTCACCAGCTCTGCGTAGGAGGCGGCGGTGAGCATGGCCAGGAACAGTGCCAGCGCCAGCGGAATCCAGACAGCGCCTCCCACCTCGCCTGCAACCTTCCCCACCAACGCGTAGATGCCCGCGCCCAACACATCGCCGAGGATAAAGAGGAAAAGAAGAGGGCCGGTAATGGACTGCTTGAGTTTTGACGACTGGGGCTTTGCCGGGCTGTTCATGGGAACAGATGATACAGGAAACTAAGCAGCCTTACTAAGTGACTCAAGGAGGCCGACTTCGAGCCTATCCGAGCAGTTGGTCCTCTTTAGCAATACGCTGACGCAGCGTCTCCCGAGTGTCCCAAAAGTAGAGCCCGCAAAGACGCCTCCCAACGGCCCCAACAGGGAGAGTGCTGCTACTACCAGCGGGTTCGGCGATTCTCCCTGCATGATGAGGAGCGTCATCCACACCACTGGCACCACAATGAGAGTTGCGGCGATCGCAACCAGGACCACAAACATCGGCTTTTTCAAAAGTGCATCTTTCTCTAAGACTGCGCTGGCCCTTGGCGGGTCCTGGCCCGGCTCGAACGGGCTGCCTCCCTCTCCGGAAACGACACGCGCCATTGCCGGTGTCGGTGGCGCTAGGGCAGGATCAGAAGTTACTTTAGCGCCTTGCCCTGCCATTGGCGGCTTTGACGGCGGCGTTCGGCAACGGCTGCTGACGTTCATCGACTGGCGGCTGGGGCAGCTGCAATTGGTCGGGGACTGAAACGCCCGGCATTGGCTTCGTCTCAGCTACCCGTGTTGCGAGCCAGTGCCCAAGAGGTTCTGATTCCGCGCACGGCCAGAACCACTGCGAACGATGACATCACCAGTACAACTGCTGAAACGGCAAGGATCACCACACCCAGGACGTGAACCAGCAGGACGGCGGAAAATACTAGGGTATGTGCATCGAAAAGTTCCATAGCTGATCAACTACTCCGCGTACTGGATGCTCGTCAGGAGGGCCTTGAGCTTGCTGTACTGCTCGGTTTCCATCCAGGCCGCTGCGCTTTCCGGGGACATCGACACCTCGATGTTGGCAGTCGCTTGGGCCGCACCGTTGTCCATGATCATGAAGCTGTGGGCCGAAACGCTGTCCGGGCCTTCTGTCATGAAGTCATTCGTCACCACACCCATGAAGTACCGGGTGATTGCGATGTCGAAGGGGTATTCGTCCCTGAAGAACGCGAAGTGGGAGGCTCCGTCCCGGCTCTCGAAATCGGTTAGCTGCTGGGAGTCAAGGATGGTGCGATTCACAGGCCCGGCCACGACGCCGCCGGAAACACCGCTGGCAATCCGCGCCACGTTGTTGCCCGTTTCGTCGTAGATCTTGGCTACGACTGAGTGGTCGTCATCTGCGTAGTAGTCCTCGCCGTAGATCGGTACTTCCTCGGTTTGCACGGTCCAGCCCGCCGGCAGCAGGAAGGAGATGTGCCCGTCAGGGAACGTGAACAAGCCGGTCTGCGGGTAGCTGGGCGAGACGTGGGGCGTTGGGGGTACCGCCGGTGTTTTCTCGGGTACTGCGGGCGGAACGGTCGACGGCGGAATGGTTGCCTGCGGTGCCGGAGCAACCGGCGGCGCGGGAACGACAGGCGGTGCCGGAACAACAGGTTCCGCCACCGCGGCGGGAGTAGTCGGTGCTTCCGGAGCCAAAACATCTACTTGCCGCACGGGAATGACCGCAGCGGGAGCCGCGGGTACTGGAACACCGACCTCCGGCGGGCTGACTTGTACTGGAGCGCTGCCTTCGGAAGCGGGGGCAGCGAGGGCTTCTTCCAGTGGCACTGCAGGGAGCTCGACCAAGCTGCTGGTTTCTTCTGCTGCAGTGGTGAATTGGCTCCTGGCGACCGGGGTGGATGGTGCGCAGGCGGCGAGAGTGAGTGCCAGGGTCAGCGTTGCAATAGTGGCGTACTTGGCATGTCCGGATCGGCGGTACTTCATTTTGAGTTCCTTCCCCCACGGAGTGTTCGAGCAATTCTTGTGCTCATACATGTTGTTTCCGGCAAGGGACCATTGATTACACTCGCGGCAGGATCGTTCTAAAAAGAGTGCTCCCAAGGGGGAGAGGTAGGTAGCCTCCGATAGAAAGACAACCTGAAGTCACTGGATGACTATCTTTACGACAGGGTAAATGGCGGAAGTGCCCGGTTGTCGAGGACGTAGAACGCCGATACACGCGGTATATTGAAGCGCCTTTAGCGGGCAGTCTTGTGGCGTCAGGCGAGGAGGGGACGGACTTTCGATGGAGACCCTCATTGTCTTGGCTACCGTCTTGGCGGCGCCGTTGGCATTTGTCATTCTCGTCGTTTGGCGGATTTTCCGCCCCTCAGCAAAAGCCAGACGCGCCGCACACAGGGGGACATTCCAGTCTCAGCGCGGCAGGGTCTATAGGAAGGGCGGGACGTACCGGAATGCGTCCCCTAGCGACGGTACTGGTGGCGGCTACTAACTCTGGCTGACTCCAGCACCGTGTCATCCGTATTCCAGTGATTGACTCACCTGACCGCACATACTCCTTGGGGGATCTGAATGAGGGCCTTGGCTGCCACTTTCTTGCTCGTATCGCTGATGGTGACTGGCTGCGCTGCGGCTTCCCCGGCCACTACGCCAACAGAGTCAACAGCGCCCTCGTCGTCTGCAGAGCAGCACTCACGTCTGGATCCGGCGGGGATTGAACAGATCAAGAAGTCAAAGATGGCACGCTTCGACATGACGTCAGGAAAGCTGACCAAAGAGAGCGTCGGCCTTGGAGATGGAACCAGCCAAGCCCCGGATGTCCTCATAAAAGAGGGCTTGATGGAACTGACCATTGAGGCCCCGACTGGGCTGATCAGCGCCAAGACAGACCGTCTCCGGCTTAACGGCATGAACAAGGGGCCGGACTTCCGGGAGGTCACGTTCTTCCTCACGGCTGAATCGTTCGAGGACTTCACGGCCCTGATCCGTGATGGCGTGGACCGATACGGAATTCCCGGCGAGTCAGCAGAGGGCTGGATCGAATCCATGTCCGGCCGGCCGGAGGACGAAGGCGACTTTTCCTTGGCTCCGGGTACCGCAACGGGCCTCCAGGTCCAGTACGACATCCGGTATGACGGCGCAAAGGACGTGCAAGTGATTATTGTGCACGTTCATCCCGTCTAGTCGTTCGCCCGCCAGTCGCCCAACAAACTCGCCAAGAAGAGAGCACCGTGGAACCTCGGAACCCGTACCCTGCTAACTATGTTCCGCCTCAACCCGGACAGGTCCTGGTTCCGCTGTTGCCTGCATGGGCAAGGACGTTTCGGTCAATTCTGCTGATCCTTGCGGGTCTTCTGGTTCTTCTTTTGATGCTTCTTTTTTGGGCTGCCACGTCCGGATCCAGCGCGGGTGGGCTCGGCATCCTGCAGGTCATATTCTGGTTGGGCTTCGGATTATTCTGGCTAGCAATCCCGTACGTGCCTGCCAGCATCCTCTATGCCGTTTTGTGGGCCAGCAAGCTGCGCGGCAACGGCTACCGCAGGTACCCGGGCACCAGCTGGATCCTGATTGTCGGCCCGATTCTTGCTGGGCTAATTCTGTTATCCCTGATAGGGCTGATCGCGGCGAACCCAATCTCGTTGTGACACCCTGATAGGAACCAGGAAGGAAACGGGGTGACCATGTATTCGGACCGCGAGCGGCGAAACGATGCCGTGTATGCCGAGCACAAGGCGGCAGTGGCTGCCGGGGAAAAGCGCGTACTCCTCAATACCGGCAACGGCGAACTTCACAGCTACCCGGCAGACGAAATCGGCTTTACACCCGGCCGCGGTCAGGCTCAGGTCAGCACGTGGTGGGGTATGGGTATTCTCGCGGTTGTTGCGGCAATACTTACTGTCTTTTCGGTGGTGCTGCTGCTGGCTCCGCTGGGACAGGGGCAGGGTCCTATGTGGGGTGCGCTGTTTCTGACTGCTCTGGCCGGTGGCTTCACGTTCTATGCGATCACGCTGTCCCGTCAGGAATATCAGGCGACGCAGCTCCGCAAGCGGCGGGGTTCACCGAAACCGAGTTCGACCGGCCGGGTAGACATACCCGCAGATCTCTAATTCAAGCCTGCTTTGGGGGACACCGGAATGCGTCGTGGAACAAAAGTAGGCCTTGCCCTGCTTGCGTTACTTACGCTTACAGCCGCAAGCTGCGACGAGCGGCCATTTGCCCGTGACTATGCCCGGTCCGTTCCAAACTCAGCCATTCAGGTTGGCGAGAAGACGGACAGAACCTGGGAGTATGTGGACCGGGAAGGCGTATCGAGGGAACTCGACCGGTGCGAAGACCTGAGTCCATGGAATGTCGCCTACAGCTGCACCTCGCCGGATGGCACAGTGGGGCTGACTTTCAATGACTCCAAATACGGCATCGACGACGTCGTTCTCCACGTTGGCGGCGAAGAGGTGGCCTTGTACTGCATCGTTAACGGAACGTGGGGCGATTCATTGAGGTTCTGCCTACCGGTATCAGACCCTGCCGTCCCGCCCCAGCCGGTCCCTCGCCGCGATAAGTCCTAACCGGTCTTTCTAGAGCAGGTTCACACGAGACACCCGAACCAGACCGAAGCTTGATTGCTTAGGCCTTGGTGGTTGGTGCGAATCACTCAGGAACGCTCCATGAGTAGACGGGGCTAGACTGTGCGGGTCAGGACGGATTGGGGGATCCCGTGCGAGTTGTTGTCGCCGTTCCGCTGGTCGGTCGCACCAGCGAACTGAGGGCACTGTATGAACTTCTTCAATGACTTCCCCAAGCCCGAACCTGTGGAACGCGCCAAAAATGCGAAATTCGTACCCCCGCCATGGATTGGGCCGCCGCAGGACGAGCTGCCTGCGGTGTTGCACATAGGGCAGTTCTTATATCGCAGTCCCACACGCGTTCTGACGGTCAAGAGCGCGGATATTTACACCACGGGTTGTTCGTTCCAATTGGCGTGGGTCATTCGTCGGGGTGAGGAGAGCGACGAGGAGTGGACCACTCTTCACGCGTCGGTTTTCCAGCACGGTCCTGGTATGGGGCCCACCAGCGCAGATTTGCAGTTGCTGTTCGGCGTCCAGCTACCGAATGGAACCAGTGCAAGGACAGGCATTTTTGGATGGGGTAGACCCATGAATCACGAGAATCAGCCCGAAGCGCCGGCACTGGCGTTCCGCGGTGGCGGAGGCAGCGGCAACGACGACGAAGTCTCGGCCTCAGGCAACTTATGGCTGTGGCCATTGCCGGATGACGGTGAACTGCGGTTGCTGGCGCAGTGGAAGGGGCTCGGCATTGAGGAGTGCTCCATCGCGATTGAAGGTAGTAACTTCAGCACTGCCGCAGCCGGCGCACAGAACTTCTGGCCCTAGCGCACACCCTGGAAGAGAGCGTACGACGGCGCTGCTGCCGCCGTCGAACGCGACTACCTCAACCGCCGTCGGGCTTTCCAAGAACTACGCTCGAGGGGTCTTGCCGGCAGCCTGTGCAGCAGGCGTCCTGTGCCGTTGTTCCTGCGCCCTTGGCGGTCAGAGTTAGGGCGATGGCTGGGGACGGCGTCGGCTTTGCGATGGGCGCACAGCAGGTGTCGCCGCGCCAAGCGTTGAGGCCTTCGCGAACGGCGATGCCGGCGATAACCAGCGCCGCTCCGGCGTCGGCCCACCACCAACCCAGGGTGCTGTTCAGAATCAAGCCAATCAGCAGCACGGCTGAGAGGTATGTGCAGAGCAGTGTTTGCTTGGAGTCGGCCACCGCGGTCCTGGAGCCAAGTTCGCGTCCGGCGCGGCGCTGGGCCCATGAGAGAACAGGCATGATCGTTAGGCTCAGGGCGGCAATGATAATGCCGGGGGTGGAGTGCTGTGCTTCCCCGGCTCCTGTGAGCGAGCGGACGGCGTCGAAGGTTACGAAGGCTGCTAGAGCGAAGAAGGAAACGGCAATGATCCGAAGAGTGAGGTGCTCGCGTCCTTCTGGATCCTTGCTGGAGAACTGCCAGGACAACGCCAGTGCGGAAGTTACCTCGATAATCGAATCCAGCCCAAAGCCTATGAGTGCCGAGGAGTCGGCCACGCCGCCAGCCCATAAAGCGACAACAGCCTCAAGGACGTTGTAGGTGATGGTTGCAGCTGCGAACAGGCGGATACGACGCGTCAATATCAGCCGACGCTCCGGGGCAGTGATCTTCAACGCGGTGCTCACGTCAGGCAGGTCCCGTCCGGTGCGCAGCAAGCCGGGTCGACGGCGAGTACCACGCCCACCAGGTCTTTGATCGCGTGGCCCAGCCTTGCATCGGCGAGCTCGTAGCGCGTCCGTCGGCCATCAGGGACAGCAACTACCAGGCCGCACCCGCGCAAACAGGTTAGGTGATTGGACATGCTCTGCCGGGACACCCCAAGAGCGTCTGCCAGGTCGGATGGATATGACGGCGACTCCGCGAGCGCCAACAGAACCTGAGCGCGCGTTGGATCTGAGATCGCGTAACCGAACCGGGCCAGCACGGGAGCATGAGTAAGGGCTTCCATGGAATCGATAGTACATCCGTGCGTGTATTCATTCCAGGCTGTACTCAGTATGGGCTGGCTGGGTCTAGGAGGGCTCGGGGGCAGGTGAGCACGCCGCCGGTGCCTCGGCGAACATAAACCAGTCGGGGAGCGCTGCGGTGTAGGCCTCACGAACCTGCGGGTCCTTGGTCGCTGTCCAGTCCACGGTGGCGGGTAGGTGTTGCCCCAGTGATAAAGGGACATGCCGACCCAGTCCACTGATTCATCTCCGGGGTAGTAGGGCGCGTATGGATCATCAGCACCCGTGATTGTTCCGTCTTTGTCGGTGTCCAGGGTCGCGAAATCAGGGGAACCGGCTGCGGCTTCGTTTTGGCCTCCACTGAACGGATACCCACCCCCGTAGTTCGGTGCCCACATCATCGCGCTGCCAGCTGCCTTGGAGTGGACCGCATCAGCCACGCGTTGATAAGCAGCCACGTACGCTGCCGGTTGCTGCCCCCAGGCGTACCAAGAGCCGTTCATCTCGTGGGCGAACCTCACGATCACAGGGACGCCTGCGCTGTTGAAACGGGCCAGCGTGGATGAAAGTTCGTTAGCTACCTCCGTGGTCGCTGAAGCCGGCCCTTGTTTGGGCTCCAGGGTGAGGAGCATCGTTCCGCCATTGCCGCGGATTTGCTCGAAGGTGGCGTCGACGTTCCCTCTATAGTTATCTGACATGGGAAAGTCGGTGAAGGTGACCGTGACTGCCGGGCGGTGACCCAGGTTGGCCGCATATTGCTCCAGAGTTTCGTGCTCCCAGTCCAGGTTCACGCCGGCAGGGATTCCGTCCTTCGGCACCAACGGAGGCGTGGGCTCACACACCGGGAGCGGAGTAGTTGACGTGCCCGGCTGTGGGCCGGCGCAACCGGCCACACAACAACGTGCCGGTAGTGATCACAGCGCCGCTGTAGCATCGAAAGCACACCGCATTTCGCGCGTTACGAGACGGAAATGTCTGAAACACCTGAAGGTACAGCTACCACAACTAGTAAGACATTCAGCCGTGAAACCCGGGTCTCCACCACCATCGACGCGCCCCCGTCCACTATCTGGCGCCTCCTCACTGACGCCAAAGGCTATCCCGCATGGAACTCCACCGTTGTTTCGGTGGATGGTGAGATCGCTCCGGGGTCGAAGATCAAGCTGGTCTCCACACTGGATCCGAGCCGTACTTTCAAACTTAAGGTCAAAGAGTTTCAGGCACCCACCAAGCTTGCGTGGGGTGACGCCCTTGGGACCAGGACTTACACCATCACGGATACCAATGATGGCCGGTCCCGGGTTGAAATGAACGAGAAAATCGGCGGCCCGGTCTTTCCGCTCTTTGCCTCAAAGATCCCGTCCTTCGACGCCAGCTTCACCCAATTCGCGGCAGACCTGAAAACGGCGGCCGAAAAGGCCGCAGAATAATGCCGAAGAAGGCCTCCTACGGAACAAACCTGTAGCCCATGCCCGGCTCGGTGATCAGATGCCGGGGGTTGCCCGGCTCTGTCTCGAGCTTGCGCCTGAGCTGCGCAAGGGTTTGGTGATGTAGTCGTCAGCTCCAGCGCCAGGGCCTCCACTTTGTCGCTGGATCCATGTCTGGCTGACAAGACCAGAAGGGGTAGGGAGCTCCACTCCCGCACCATGGGTTGGAACCGTTCCGGATGAGGCCGGGATCTTCCTTTGCCGCGCCAGCGAGCCGTCGGCCACTGGAACGTCCTTTCATCAGAGCCCCTTTCGCGGGGCTGATGTCAGTCAACTCCTGCAAAAGTGGCGAAAAGGCGTTCCTTACGGTTCCTTAATGCGGACGCCGCAAATCTTGATGCGCTCTTAACGGGTAGGCGTTAAGGATTCGTCAAGAAATCCGCTTTTCGGTCCGGTTGGTTCCTCATCGGTGCTATTTTCGGCACGGGTTGTGATGCTGAAGATCTGCCCGGAAAGGGATCCAGTGTTTAAACATCCTTGCGGGAGTGCCTGATGACGCGCGCCCCGGAAAGACTGCCCGCGGTTGAACGCTCCAAAATGAGCCGCAATCCGGTGCTGCAGGCTCTATTCCGCGAGGGCGAGCGCCTGAAGGTGTCCTTGCTGCATCCGGTCCGTTCGGTGCCTCTGGCGTTCTTGGCCGTCATTATCCTCGGCGCCTGCATACTGATGCTGCCCATCGCCCGGACAGGCGACACGGATGACATCGTCACCACGGCTTTCTTTACCGCCGTCTCGTCTGTCTGCGTCACTGGCCTGATCACCGTGGACACTGCCACTTTCTGGACCCCGTTCGGGCACGGGGTAATCCTGGCGCTCATCCAGGTAGGTGGTTTCGGGATCATGTCCCTGGCAAGCCTGCTCGCCTTGTTCGTGCGCAAGACCATCGGCCTGCGCGGCCAGCTTGTGGCGCAGTCTGAAACCCACACCCTGAACTTCGGAGACGTTAAGTCCGTGCTGTTCCGGGTTGTAAAGATCATGGCCGTCTTTGAGGCCATCACAGCGCTCATCCTGACGGCACGTTTCTGGATCGCCTATGACCCCAACCTCGGCACGGCCCTGTGGCACGGGATGTTCCACGCCGTCTCCGCCTTTAACAATGCAGGGTTCGCACTGTACAGCGATAACCTCATCGGTTTCGCGGAAGACCCGTGGATCATCGTGCCCATCTGCGCCGCCATCATTGCCGGAGGACTCGGTTTCCCGGTGATTATCCAACTGATAAGGAACCCTCTCGGGTTCAAGAACTGGACCATTCACCTCCGCTTGACCATCTTCGGTTCCCTGCTGTTGCTGGCGGTGGGCATTGCCCTTTTCGCTGCCTTTGAGTGGAACCGCCCAGAGACGCTGGGGCCGCTAAGTCCTGGCGGAAAGATCCTGGGCTCACTGGGTGGTGGAGTGTTCCCCAGGACGGCTGGATTCAACAGCATTGACTACGGGGCAGCCACACCCGAAACCCTGATGATCACCAACATTTTGATGTTCATTGGCGGAGGCAGTGCAGGAACAGCCGGCGGTATCAAAATCACCACTTTCCTGGTTTTGGGTTTTGCGATTTGGAACGAAATCCGAGGCCGCGAGCAAGTCACCATCGCTCACCGCTCCATCAGTTCCTCCACCCAACGCCAAGCTCTCACCGTCGCACTGCTGGGTGTAGGAGTAGTCATCCTTGGGACGCTGTTGCTCCTCATGTCCACCGACTACAGCCTGGAAAAAGTGCTTTTCGAAACCATCTCCGCGTTCGGAACCGTAGGCCTGAGCACGGGAATTACCTACAACTTGCCTCCCACCGCCGAATGGGTACTGATGGCCTTGATGTTCGCTGGCCGTATTGGGACCGTCACCGTTGCCTCAGCCATCGCCTTGGCATCCCGGCCAAGGCTGTTCCAGCTGCCCGAAGAGCGGCCCATCATCGGCTGACTTGTCGCACCCCGAAGCAAGTAGCCGGCGCTCGGATAAGGCCGAAAGACGAGTACTCACTACTCGTGCTCGGAATGCACCCAAGGGGCTTTACTGAACTCAGCGGCTCAGGAACGACCTCCAATAAACCCCCAATAGTTGGCGGTTGTACGAACCGCGGGCCGGGGCCGGACACGGTACCCAAATACAGTTGTCCGGCCCCTCGCCGTAACTAATTGTCGCGCTGAGGCACCCTAACGGCCCGCGGAAACCAGCCCCGACTCGTACGCCAGAATCACCGAATGTGCCCGGTGACGGATAAGCGGTTGATCGTCGACGACGAGAACGGTCAGGGTCAGTTTCACCCCTATATCCTTTGTCGCTACTTCACGGTGAGCGTGCCTTTCATGTTGGCGTGGAAGATGCAGTGGTAAGGGTAGGTCCCGGGTGTGGTGGGGGCGGTGAAGGTGGCGGTGCCGGGCTTGATGGTGAGATCAAACGCGCCGGGAGTGTCGGCGGTGAGGCTGTGGGCTTCGATGTCTTCGTTGGTGACTGTGATGGTCGTTCCGGGATTAATAAGTTGGGTGTCCTGGTACTTGAAGCCTTTGATCAGGATCTCAGCGGCGGCTGCCGTCGAGGGGTCCTCACTGGATGGCGAGGGGGTTGCTTCGAGTGTGGCGGCAGGAGCTGACGGGAATTCTTTAGTCAGTGTGGGAGCCGCTGTCGCGTCGGAGCCTGACATGCCGTTATTACCGCAGCCGGAGAGGATCAGCGTGACTGCTGCTGCTGCAGTGAGTGCGAGTGTGCTCACCGTTTTGGTGGTCTTTTTCATGGGTGAACCTTTCATGAAACTGCCGGGGGAGGTCGTCCAGGGTCAGGGGTGTTCGATCCAGCAGGCCAGGATGGTGGTGGAAAGTTGGTAGGCCAGGGCGTTGCGGGTGATGTTCTCCGGCCCGACGGTGGCGGGCAGTCCTGAGGCGTCTACGTGCAGGACGAAACTGTCTTTTTGGAAGACGGCTGACCCGGCTGCGGTTTCGTAGGCGGGGAAGCCGAGATTTGCCAGGCCCTCGATGGGCTTGGCGTCTTTGGCCAGGGCCTTTTCGACGTTGAAGTGCGTCAGCGCGGCTGCCTTGTCTTTAGCTTCTTTGACGGAGATTTTCAGGGCGCCTTGATCCAGGTGGTAGGTGCAGGTGAAAGTGCTGTCGGCCCAGTCGTTGATGGTGTGGGGTTTGGTGTCCAGTTTCAGGATTGAGGTTAGCCGCTCCATTGGCTGGTCTCCGCAGACCATCAACGATGCCTCGCTTGGACCCTCGGCTGACGGTGTCTCCTGCTGTGGCGTGCTTTGGCCGTGGTGTCCGTTGGCGTGCCCTGTTCCGGTGGAGGACGGCGATGTACCAGCCTCAGCACCAGTATCGGGCGCGGTAGCGGCATTTGCGGCACAGCCGGGGAGCAGCAGGGATGCCAGGGCCAGCGCTGCCAGCCGATGGTGTCGGTTGTTCATGTCGTGTCCGTCCTTCAGCCGCCCCGGGGGAGAGGCAGTATGGTCAGGCGATGAGTTTGGCGTAGATGACGTAGTTGTCATCGAACTCTCCAGTGGCGGGGTTGTAACCGTCGCAGGTGATCAGGCGCAGTTCGGAGCCGGAGGTGTTGCCGTAGACCTCGAGGGTGGGGAAGCTGTTCTTGCTGTACTTGGCTCCGCGGTACACGGCGAACACGGCAGTGGCGCCATCGGCGCGTGTAACGCTAATCTGATCACCGTTCTGCAGTTTCTGTAGGTCCGCGAAGACACCTGTGTGCCCGCCGAGGGCGTTGACATGGCCGAGCATCACGGAAGGTCCACGTTCTCCTGGTGTGGGAGAACCGTTGTACCAGCTCGCGGGTGCCCCGTTTCCGGTGTCCTGTGGAACCTGCAAGGATCCGTTCTCTTCCAAGCCCAGGTGCAACAACTGCGATGTGACCCTGATCGAGGGGATTGCCAAGGTGACCGGTGCCGAACCGGGAAGCACGGCTGGTAGCTGCTCCGCTGGCGTGGCTGCGGGCGAAGGCGCAGCCGGCATCACCGGTGGGGGAGGCGGCGCTGTTGAGGGGCTAGGTGCTGCAGTAGAAGTCGGCGGGGCGCTCATTGCGGGAGCGGCCGGCGTGTCGGTGTTTGCTGGGGCGCAGCTGGTCAGGAGAAGAAGCCCACCTACCGCGGACGCAAGGAGACGTCCGCGGTAGGTGGATTTCATGGTTGTCACAGTGATGATCCGGTCAGCTTGTGCTTAGGCTGCTGACTTGGCGTTGCGCTGCCGCCGGACCACATAGGCGCCGCCGGCAAGTGCTACCAATGCCAGGCCGCCGCCCAGTGCGATGGCTCCTGCGTCGTTGCCTGTTTCCTGGGTAATGCCGGTGGCAGCGCCACCTGCGGGCATTTTCATCTGGCCTGCCTTCAACGTTCCACACAGGGCCGGTGATGTTGCTGCCAGCGGAAGGGTGGGAGCAAGATCGGACTTTGCAGCCTGGCCAGCTGCGCTGAGAGTCGCGGGGTCAAGACCATGCACCACCACAACAGCAGTACCGGCTTCCAACGCTGCCTTCGTTTCAGCGTTCAACTCGAACGTGCGGTCAACCGTGTAGGCAGCTCCCTGCCCGCCCACCTTCAAATCCAAACCTGCTGCCGGGCTGGTGTCACCACTGGTGGAAAGCGTGGTGACAATGCCACCGTAGAACGGTGCGCCCTCGGTGGTGGAGATGACCTGATCGCCGTCTTTATCAGCTGACGGGTCCGGGCAAGTGCCTTGAGCTCCGCCGTGGATGTGCTGAACGTGCGGGTACGGGGCGTCCATGAAGGTCGCCGGCATGCCTGAAACGTTCAGGACAACATGGGCCTGGTTGCCGGTGACATCAACGGAGATGCTTCCGGAACCGGCGCTGCCGTTGAGCTGGCCAAGTGTTGCCTGGTAGGAGTTGTCCGCGGCCATCGCCGGGGAACCGAAAAGGGCCAGTGCGCCCACTGCAAGGGTTGGTACTGCCATATAGCGGAGTGTCTTGTTCATTGGAAAAATCTCCTCATACACGCGCGGTGTGATGTTGGCGCCCCAAGGATAGGGGTCACCGGGTATTCGGCACCGATCACGTAACGGATGGGTCCTAAAGTGACGCTGAGCACAGTTTTCTCGGGGGCTCACTCAGCGGGCGTCGGAGTGGACGCTGGCATGCGGCGACGTCGTGGCTTCTGGCGAGTCTTGCGAACCAAGGCGTATTCGAGGATCGCTAATCCACCCGCCGCAGCTTCGGCCACCGCGGTAATGACCTTGGCCGTGTACCAGACCGGTTCATACATTGACGGCAGCGGACCGATCGCAGGGACTTGGATGTACCGGTACACGATCACTGCGGCCAGAGAGGACAGACCCACAATCGCCGCGGCCGCAAAGGACGCCCGTGATCCTCTCAGCAGCACAACTACCGCCGTCAGGATCGCCGCTCCGGCCTGGACCAGGAACAGGGTCCCTTGGCCGATGCCGCCCGGTGCGGCCTGCTGATAGGTGGGCGCAAGCTGAATGTGGATGACAGCGCTGACGCCCAGGGCAGCGGCGATGACAATCCGCAATGCAAGAAACCGCCCGGAATCAAGGGTGAGTGACCGCCGCTTTCTCATTTCACTGCCAGCGTTCCGGCCATTTGCGGATGGAACGTGCAGGTGATCGCGTACTCGCCGGGTTCGTCCGGGGCCTTGAAGATCACTGTGGCACCGGCGGGCACGTCAACGTCGAAACCGCCTTTGCCTTTCGCGGTGACAGTGTGCGGGGCGCTGTCGGTGTTGGTCACGGCGATCATCGCCCCCGGCCGCACCGAAGCTGGAACCTCAAACCCGAAGTTCTTGATGGCAATGCTTGCCTCCCACGCCGCCGAAGCGGAGGGGGATGCAGCAGACGACGGCCCGTTGGGTGGAGTGCAACCGGTCATCATGGCCATTCCGGCAGCCGTGGCAAAGATTAGGATCCGATGGGTGCTTCTCATGACATACCCCTTCATCCAGGGATGTCCTTTACGTCGCCGGACGGCGCACGTCATCAGGAACTACCCTGCACCCACTCTTCGTAGCCAAGAGCCAGAAGGACTGCCCACCACGAGCAACGGTAGAGATCAATGAGCGGGACGTGTTCCCGATCTTATGCGGATCGAGTATCCCACTGGGCGTCACATGTGGGGCCGTCCGGCTGTGAACCTACCGTACGTCGTTTTGGCCACTCCGCGGAAACCAGCCCCGAGTCGTACGCCAGAATCACCAAATGCGCTCGGTCGCGGACGTCCACTTTGGTCATGATCCGGTTCACGTGCACACTCGCTCACACCTGTGGAGCGCATGCGCGGTGGTCCGGATCAGCGTGATGACAAGGTGTTGAGGAACGACGACGTAGCTTGGGTAATCAGTGGCGAATGTGTGCGGTGGAGGTAATGTTCGCCGTCGATTGTGATCATGCGGCTCTTGTCCACGCTTGCGGCCTGCCGCTGGTGTAGATCAACCCAACCCTCCACATCGATGTTCTTGGTCCGGACAAAGAGCAGCACGGGGAGATCTTTCGGGAAGGTCATCCCGCTGACTGCTTCGAAGTTAGTGGGCGCGTTGTCTACCTCGTTGAGCAGCGTCGGCGCGGCTGCATTCTTGGTGGTCAGCAGATTCAGCTGCCTTCTGGTTTTCTCGTCATAGGGACCTCCCGCGTACGGGTCTCCGGTGATCGACGTGAGCACGCGGGTGATCCCGAGGTCCTTCAGAACCGCTATGGCATCGGTGGGGACCCGTTCGTTCCAGCCTGGCTGCTTGGGAACGCTGGTGTCGATGCCGACGAAGGCCCTTACCTCATCGGGGTAGGTGGCGCTGTAGGTGAGGGCATAGATACCGGCCATTGAATGACCCATGAGTACATAGCGATCAATCTCCAGGTACTGGAGTGCCTCGTGAACCTCGCGGGCAATGTTCGAGCCAGTGCGCGCGGTCCCGGTCTGGTCACTTAGACCCGTGCCAAAGGGTTCCACAGCAATGACACGATATTGGGCTGCAAGCTCTTGGATTAGCGGCTGAAAATCCAGTCCCGGTGCGGCGGTGCCGAGGCCGGGCATCAGGACAATCGTTTCGCTGCCTTGGCCGCTGACCACTACGTTCATGTGCTTGCCATCGACTGGAACCAATTGCCCATAGGAGGTGATCTCCGCCGCTTCCGCGTTCGTTGCAACAGCGTTGACGGTGGCTGTTGTCGCCAAGAAGAGCAGGGGAATCGCCACAATAATGGCAAGCGTGATGAGCATGACTCGTCGTAACTTTCGCATGGGCTCATTTCAGATTGACGGAGCGCTGGTTCCGCTGTGGTGGAAACTACGAGGGCTTAGCCATCGCGAGCGGTACTAGTAGTAATTTGCTAAGTACTTAGCAAACATAGCTAAGGACTTAGCAAACATAGCTAAGTACTTAGCTAATGGCTAGTCTGGCTTTATGAACGATCCAGTGGAAGTCATCCTCAAGCAGTGGGGCCGGGAGCGTCCGGACCTCGATGCGTCCCCGATGGCCGTGATCGGCAGGCTTGCGCGCGTTGTTAAGCGGTTCGATGAGCGGCTGTCACGCTCTTTTGGAGAGCACGGTTTGGATTCGGCCAGCTTCGACGTCCTAGCTGCGTTGCGCCGATCGGGTGCTCCGTTTGTTCTGAGTCCCAAGGACTTATCAGGAGGCTCGATGGTGACCACGAGCGCCACAGCGCAGCGACTCAACAAGCTCGAAAGTGAGGGCCTGGTGAGCCGGGCGCCGAGTGTGGTTGACGGCCGGATGAAACACGTACAGCTCACCGATCGGGGTAAGGAAATCATCGACGACGCCCTGTCCACCCACCTTCAGACGGAGCATGCTCTGCTACAGAACTTGGATGTCACCGAGCGTCAGGTGCTGGCAGCGCTGTTGGCCAAACTCGACCAAGAGCCCGAGTCTGACGCCGCCTGAAAATCCGCTGTGCTACTTGCCGGCACCCCTAGTCGTTACCCTCTAGCCATTAGGTCGCGGGATTATCCAGGTTCATCGAAGACGCGTTGCGCGTCCCGTATGTGGGCCTCGGAGAGGCTCCGTGCAGCCGTGACGTCTCCGGCTGCGATCGCGCTCGCAATGTCCTCATGCTGCCTGGCGGCTTCCTTGGCCCACTCAACGTGCTCCAGATTCATGGCTGTTGATACCGCAAGCCGTGCTATGGCCCTTCGGTGCGCCTCAGCCAGAAATTCATTGCCACTGGCATCCACAATCAGATCGTGGAACCGCATGTTGAGCCTGCTGGAGGCGCGGGCGTCTCCGCTCTCCACCGCCTCCGCAAACTCACGGGCCGCGTCCTTGAGGCTGGTGAACCAGACGGGGGCGATCAGGCCGTCTCTAGCTCGTGCGGCAGTAAGTTCGGCGGCGAATCCTTCGAGGTTCCGCCGCAAGTCAAACAACCGACGCATGGCCTCGTGATCCAGTCCTGAAACCACGACGCCGCGGGCTGCCGGTGTGACCAGGCCTTCGGCCAGCATGCGGCTGAGTGCTTCGCGAACGGGAGTCCGGCTGATTCCCAGTTCCTCCGCCAGCGCAGCTTCCGGCAGCCGGTTTCCCGCGGTGTAAGTGCCATCAAGAAATCGGGACCAGATGACGTCGTAGGCCGAACGGGTTGATCCTGTAGTTCCGTTATCTCCGGTCATGAGATCAGCATACTGCGCATGCAAGTTCACTATTGCATTCATTGCATACACTGCGTACATTGAATGTGGAGGTGAAAGGAATGGAAGCTACATCGGTATTACTTTTGGCGCTGGCTGGAGCCACCGCCGGAGCGATCAATGCAGTTGCCGGCGGTGGCTCCCTGGTCACTTTCCCGGCCCTGCTTGCACTCGGCTATCCGCCGGTCTCGGCAAACGTCATCAACACGGTCGCGGCACTTCCCGGTTATGTGGGCGGTGCGTGGGGATACCGCCGGGAGCTATCCGGACAGTTACGCCGTGTCCTGGTGTTGGGGGCGGTTACTGTCGCTGGAGCGATTCTGGGATCTGCGCTTCTACTGCTCGGTCCGGAATCCACCTTCGTGGCCGTGGTTCCTTGGCTGGTGCTCGGATCCACGCTGTTATTGGCTGCCCAACCGTGGATAGCCAAGATTTCCTCTGCCGGCAATGGAAGGTCGCCTGGTGGGGCGCCAGATGTTCCACATCAGGAACGCCTTCGTTGGCCGGGACTTGGTCAGTTGGGAGTAGCGGCCTATGGGGGCTATTTCAACGCGGGTCTCGGAATCATGATGCTCGGAGTTCTCGGAGTAGCACTTGATGATCGGCTCGCAAGGCTCAATGCGCTCAAGAGCGTGCTGTCGGCTGTTGCAAGCGGAGTATCGCTGGTGTTTTTCACTATCTTCGCGACCGTCGCTTGGCCTGCGGCGCTCGTGCTTGCCGTAGCGGGTTTGTTCGGTGGATGGGTAGGTGCCGTGCTTGGTCGCCGGCTTCCGTCAGAACTCCTGCGCCGGTGTGTTGTCATTTTTGGCCTTGTCATATTCGTCGTCCTTTGGGTGGATCATGCTTCCTCAACGCTCTAATTTGCTCCTGCAGAATGCTTACGTTCTGTCCCTCGATCCATATGTCCCTGAGGGTGTGGCGGACGTCCTGATTCGCGATGGTTCCATCGAAGCGATAGGACCGCACCTGCCGCTCCCGGACTTTGTGAAGGTCATTGATGCGTCCGGTAACCTCGCGTTGCCCGGGTTCGTTGATACGCATTGGCACCTGTGGAATTCCTTGCTGCGTGGCACTGTTGGCGACTCTCCGGGCCGTGATTACTTCTCGGTCAAACGGGGACTGGCCCCGCACCTACGTACGGACGATTTCTACTGGTCGGCACGGTTTGCCCTCGCCGAGGCTGTCCAGAACGGCATTACCACCGTGCACAACTGGGACCACAACGTCCGCGGTGCCGAGGACGTGGACGCCAACATCCAGGCCCAACTCGACTCGGGAGTACGTGGACGGTTTTCCTACGGACCCCGGGATTCTTCCGCCGCTGACGAGCCCATGGATTTCGCCGGGTTGGACGCGGCGAGGGCCCGGTGGACGGCGGAGCGGCTGGATGATCGAATCCACTTCGGCGTCGCGTTGCGCGGCCCGTACCGTACCTCTACTGAACTGTCCCACTTTGAATGGCGCTCGGCTCGGGAACGCGACGTGCCCATCACCATGCACTGCGACCGGTGCATGCGGGAACCCGGGTGTAAGTCGTGCGGTCTGACCAGGCTTGACCGCGAGGGCTTGCTCGGGCCGGATGTGCAGATCGTGCATGCTATTCACGCTTCATCGGACGATATCGCGGCCGTTGCACGAACAGGTACAAGCATTTCGGTCAGTCCTTTGTCTGAAATGCGGACCATGGGTTTCCCGCTGGTAACCGAGTTCCTGGAGTCCGGCGCGCTGACGTCTCTTTCGATCGACACGCTGGCGATGCCGGCAAACGCGGACATCCTTGCAACCCTTCGCGCCCTGGTGTCCGTGGAACACGCTCGCACCGGACGTGCAACCTTGACTCCACGGATCGCCCTCGAGATGGCCACCGTACGTGCAGCGCGCGACCTCGGAATCGAGAACGTCACCGGATCCCTACGCCCCGGGAAGCGAGCCGACCTTGTCCTCATGGAAATGTCCCATACGTCAATGCTCCCGAGCGGTGACCCGGTGGAAAGCCTGATTTACCACGGCACGTCCAATGCGATCCAGATGGTCATTGGCGATGGTCGAATCCTGCTCAGTGATGGCAAGCTCGTGCAACCATCTGCCCGGCAGGCAATTCAGAGCGCAGGCCAGCGACGCGACGATCTAGTCCGGCGGGCTCGCGACGCAGGAACTTGGGAAGACGAAACCGCACTCACATAGGAAGGCAATCAACGATGATCAGCCAGAATCACTCGCAACCACTACCTACACAACGGCCACCCGACACAGGTCAGCCAGCCAAGGGAGCCCCGAGCTCCAAAGCTGCTCTGCTCATGTTCGTCCTCATTTTGCTCGCGTATTCGGTCAATGCAATGGACCGAATGGTCTTTCCTGTCCTCTTGAGCGAAGTCAGATCCGAGTACAATTTCGGGCTCCCGGAAGCGGGACTGCAATCAACCCTCTTCGCCCTGGGCATGGGACTCACGGGCATCCCGGCCGGTATCGCTCTTAGAAGGGTGAACCGCAAATACGTCCTCGTGGCAGGGACTGTTCTCTTTTCGGTGGCGACCATTCTCACCGTCGTAAGTTTCGGTTTCTGGGACATGCTGGCATGGCGAGTCCTCAGCGGGGTTGGAGAAGCCCTGCAACTCGTCGCGATCCTTACAGTGGCCACTCATGCTTTTCCACGCCACCGAGGCATTGCCATCGGTTCAGTCAATGTCGCTTTCGCCACCGGCGCCCTGATTGGGCCCAATCTCGGAGTAGCGCTCCACCAAGCCTATGATTCCTGGCGCGCCCCGATGATCGCATTCGGAGTCATTGGTGTTGTAGCGGCAGTCCTCGTCATCGTGTTCGTGCGTTCTTCCTTTACAGAGCAAAAAACAGCTCACGAGGTTGTCCACTACGTTGGCGGTGCAACAAGCTTCCTGAGTCGAAACCCGCTCATCCTCGCAGTCATCACGGTGATGTTTGGGCTCATCGACTTCGGCTACATAGGTATGTACGCCAGCTTCATGATCGAACACCTCGGACTCAGCCAAGCCGACGCCGGTTTCGCGATGGGCCTGTCAGGGCTCGCTGCATTTGCCTCGCCTCTGGGCGGTTGGTTGGTCGACCGGCTGACCCCGAAGATTGCCATAACGGCACTGAGCATTGCCCAAGCTGTGTGCGGCATTGCCTTGTTCGCGGGTCCTGCAACGCTCGCGTGGCAGGCCACATGGTCTTTCCTTTTCGGTCTGGTTGCCAGTTCAGGACTGTACGTCGGCCTGGTCGCTTCCCTCGTCAAGAGCATGAACGAGACGCACTCTTCACGGGCATCCGGCCTCTTTACAACCTGCATTTACACTGCGGCTGGCTTCGCCGGCCTCGTGTTCAGCCTCTTCGTAGGGGAATTCGGATGGAGCACAGCCGGTTTGATCCAAATTAGCGGCCTATCCATCGCCTCTGCGGTTCTTGCTCTTGCCTTGCGCAACCAGGAGTTCAGCAAACTTGCCCCCGTCGATCGAATAAGCACCCCACAACCCAACATTCAGGAGTAAGAGACATGCAGGCACTTTGGACAGAAGCCCCGGTATTGGTCCAGGTCGTAGGCACGGACTCCGGCTTCCCTGTGCGCCGGATCTACTGCGTCGGAAGGAACTACGTCGATCACATCCGCGAAATGCGAGAAGGCGACGAACGCGACGACCCCTTCTTCTTTCAGAAGCCAACGGACGCGATCGAGGTGGACGGATCAACGATTCCCTATCCACGGGCAACAGAAGATTTCCAGTTTGAAGGTGAACTCGTCATTGCTGTCGGGAAGCGGATGCGGAACGGCGATGCTGCGGGGTCGATGGAAGCCATCTATGGCTATGCTGCAGGAATTGACCTGACCCGCCGTGATCTGCAGAAAGCCTCCGTTTCTCAGTCCCGCCCTTGGGAACCCGGTAAATCATTCGACAGATCCGCGCCGTGCGGCCCTATTCTTCCCAAGGACTCCATCCAGAATCTCGAAGACGGAACCCTGGTACTTCACGTCAACGGCGAAGAGCGGCAACGTACAAGTCTCCAACTGATGATCTGGTCGGTTCCCGAAATACTTGCCCGACTCAGCGAGCTCTACACGCTCGAACCTGGAGACCTGATCTTCACGGGCACACCCGCAGGTGTCTCGGCCGTGGGCCCCGGCGATCGCATCAGCGTGGAAGTCACGGGACTTCCGACCCTCAGCATCACCATCACCGACCAGGAGGAATCATGAAACCGAGTGAACGCATTGACTACAGCGCTATCGTTGACCGCCCACGACGCCTACTCCCGGACGGAAAGAAAGTAGCTGTTTGGGTCATCGTCAACATCGAAGAGTGGAATGACGACGAAGCCATGCCCCGCACGGTGCTCACACCCCCTGCGGGCGGGATCCCCACGCCCGACGTCCCCAACTGGTGCTGGCACGAATACGGAAACAGGACCGGATTCTGGCGTCTCCTGAAAACACTGGACAAACACGGCATCCCTGTAGCGCTTGCCATCAATGGCAAAGCGGTAGCGACCTACTCCGCTATCTCGGACGCCGCCATCGAGCGGAACTGGGAGTTCATTGGACACGGTTTTGGGCAAAAGAACATGCAGAAAGTGCCCGATGAGCGGGAGGACATTCGTCTCACCACTGAAGCCATACGCAAAGCAACAGGCCATGCACCGCGTGGCTGGCTCGGTCCCGGACTGACTGAGACCTGGGAGACCCCTGACATCCTCGTCGAAGAAGGGTACGAGTACGTCTGCGATTGGGTCCTTGACGATCAGCCGGTGGAACTCCGGACAAGAACCACGCCCATCACGAGCATCCCCTACACGCAGGAATGCAACGACGTGGCAATGATGCTCATCCAACACCATCCCGCCCGAGAGTACCTCCAACGAGCAAAGGATCAATTCGACCAACTGGCCGAGGACGCCGAAGACTCCGCGAGGGTTATGGCCCTGGTGGTGCACCCGTACATCATGGCGGCACCTCATCGGCTGAAGTACTTGGACCAGGCTCTCACACACATCCGCGCCGATGAACGATCAGTCTTCATGACAGGCGGGCAAATACTGGACTGGCACCGCCAGACCTCAACGCACGAGACTATGGCAACCCTGTAAACGGAACTTTTGGAGGTTACCAAAGGAAAGATTAGGGGCGACGGCGGAAGGACAGTATCGCTGCCGTCGCCCCGGCGGATGATTGGCGTGTACCGCGAAAGTAGTACTTAAGTGAACACCTGGGGGTGACGCGCAAGGCGCCGCGGCAAGCGAGGCTGGATCCTAGGGGCACACGGTGTGCCCTGGGAGAGGCACGATTGAAGAGGTCTGTTAGGAAGTTGCTCGTGGCCGTCACCGCGGTAGGTGCCGTGCTGGCGGTCGGCTTGGCCACCACCACTGTGGTGAATGTGGTGGCGAGCGAGGGGGAGAGCCACCGGATCGAGTCTTACGGTCAGAGGGTTGCGGTGGACGGTCGGGAGATGAACGTCCTGATCACTGGGGCAGGGCCGGAGAATGTGGTGCTTCTGCCGGGGTTTGGAACGTCGTCGCCCGTCCTGGATTTCGGGCCGCTGGTCAAGGACCTCGCCACCGACCATCGAGTGATTGTGGTGGAGCCCTTCGGCTACGGCCTCAGCGATGGCACGGATAGGGAACGGACCACCGAGAACATCGTGCAAGAAGTTCACGGTGCACTTGAGGCGCTGGACCTTGACCGCTACACGCTGATGGGTCACTCCATCGCCGGTATCTACGGGATCGAATACGCCACCCGCTACCCGGACGAAGTGACGGCGTTCGTGGGCATCGATACGTCCGTCCCCGGACAGCCGGGCATGGACACCCAGTTCCCCACGGGCCTGATGTCCGCTGCGAAGAACCTTGGCCTGCTGCGCATTATGACCGCTGTGGCCTACGCCAACGACACCTCCGAGAACTACACCGACCACGCCCGTGAGCAGATGCAGATGCTCACCAACCGGAACGCCCTCTCACCCACGTACCTCAACGAGATGGGCCACATCAAGACCAACTTCGAGCGTGCGCTTGGCACGGGCTTCCCGAAGGAGTTGCCGCTGCTGCTGTTCGTGGTCGCGGAGAACAAGAAGACCCCGGAGTGGCTCGAGCTGCACCACAGCCAGGCCGCGAGCGTCAACAACGGCACCGTGGTTCCCCTCCCCGGAGAGCATTACCTCCACCACACCCACTCGGGGGAGATCGCTGATGGGGTTAGGGAGTGGGAGGCAGGGCGAGGGTAGGCCGGAAGCGGTCGCGGAGGGGGCAAGACGGACGACGGCGGTGCTACCGCTGGCTTATGCGGTGGGCGGGCCGTTCGGGTTGACGAAGAAAGGTGCCTAATTGTCCGGAGCTGACAATTTGTCTAGCTTCACGCCACGGCACGTAATGCCACTTACGCCCCTAAGGATGTAGTCGATGCTACCCCTCGACTTACGCCACTCAGGCGAAGCAGGCCAATGTCACCCGCCGTCTTGGCGCTCTGCTGAGCACTTCCCCGTAGCCAACCCGGGGCATATGGCCGCACACTCTTTCCAACGGCACGGACGAGGCGATGAACGCTCACTGCCGCCACATACTCACCAGCGACACAACCGAAGTGCACGTGGTCTACGTAAACGCCAACACCCCGGCAGGAGCGGAAGCGGGCCAGGTAACCAGATCACGGTCACGTCCTCGATTGAGCTTGCTGACGGCACGTTCCTGCCGGTGATGTTCCGTGGTGTCCGCGCCGTCGTGATCGAGTCTGGAGCCTTCGCCGTGTCTGACCGGTGACGCTGGACCTGCCCAATGGGACGGCCATCCGGTCCCGCACCTACGTCACGATGTCAGGGAAGTTCCCTCGTGGCCACAAGGGTTCCTTCGTGGGAACAATGGGCGACGGCGCGGAGATTGGGCTGTCGGGTGCTATCACTGACAGGTCGCTGGTGGTTGGCAACCTTGCCTCGGCACCGGCCGTTGACATGTGCGACCGCTACAAGCGAATCATCATCCCGGGCGCCGCCGCTGCGAGCGTTCTGTACCTGGGGCAAATCGCGGCCTACACGTCAGGAACATCTGTAACTCTGAGCCCAGCGCTCGGCACCACTGTCAGCGGCGTAAGCGGAACAGTGTTCGACCTGATGACCAATGACGGCGTGCACCCGTTCAACCCAGCGCAGACCTGATGGAAACTGCCGTTAACACGTCCCTGCTGACGCTTTCGTAGTTACTAAGACTTGTAGGGGACCGGTAGCCGATAGGCAAGTCTGATCCACTAGACTCAGCCCTCATGGGGAAAACTCGCACCGCATCAGCGCGGATACCATCGCTTGACGGCCTTCGAGGCGTCGCAGCGTTTGTTGTTCTGATTAGTCACATCATGCTCACGTTCCCGGCTTTCGCCATTGCCGTCTATGAGACCGGCACCACGCTCACGCCGGGAACGTGGGACTGGTGGATCACATATACCCCGTTGCACATGGTTTGGGCCGGACATGAAGCCGTCTACGTCTTCTTCGTCCTCAGTGGCTTTGTCCTGACGTTGCCGGTCATAGCCAGGGAATCTTACTCGTGGCGGCAGTATTACCCCAAGCGTCTCGTCCGGCTCTACGCACCTGTGATAGGCGCCGTGGTCCTCGGTATTGGTTTCGTATTCCTAGCGCCCCGGGACGACTCCGCAGGGCTCGGGCCTTGGCTGCGAGACCGACCCGTAGATCCAACGCTATGGGGAACGCTCAAGGACATGACACTTGTAGCCGGACCATCACGACTCATCAGCCCACTCTGGTCGCTTCAGTGGGAAATCCTCTTCTCCCTCTTGCTGCCTGCTTACATTCTGTTCGCTGTCCGCCAGCGACGGATGCTTCCAATCAAGCTGACCGTCATCTTATTGGTGGTAGCAGCTGGATGTATCACGGGCCAACAAGCCCTTATCTATATGCCGATGTTCGCGATAGGTTCACTCATGGCCGAGCACATGAGCTCCCTGGGAAACTGGGCGCGACAGCTAGGCGGGATTGAATGGGGTGCACTGTTTGCCACCTCCACCATTCTTGCTTCAACGCGGTGGACGCTGCCGGCCATCACAGCCGACGAGAGGGCCTCCAGCCTAGCCACCGTTCCCGCCCTGGTCGGGTGTGTCGGCATCGTCGTAACGGCAGCCTACTGCCCAGCAGCGAAGAACATTCTGAACACCCGCTTGGCACAGTGGCTAGGGCTCGTATCATTCAGCCTGTACCTTACCCACGAACCTATCGTCATTGCGCTTGCGTTCTTCTTCGGGCCGGGCGGGTCCTGGCTTGTGGCCTTAACGGCTATACCCACATCGCTAGCAGTCGGCTGGTTGTTCTTTCTCGCCGTGGAACGTCCAAGTCATCGTCTCGCGCAACGTGTTGGTAAGGCATTCTCAAAGAAAGCAGAGCCGGAGCTCACTGCGACACTTGCTCGGAGGTAAGTCGGGCAGCAAGCAGCTTAGCGTACCGGGCGTGGCCATCCTCGGTCAGGTGAAGGTTGTCCGGAAGGAACGGAAGGTCCCAGTCGAGAGCCGAAACGTAGCGGCGTCCGTGGTGCCCTGCGGCGGTCGCCAGTGCCGAATCGACCGTTTCAATGCCTTGCCGCGCCGGTGCCCTAACGGGCCCTACCAACACGACGTCATGCACTGACTTCAGGTCCTCCAGCAATGCACTAGCCGCGGCCTCAACGTCTGCCGAGTTGGCAGCAGTGTCGTTCAATCCGCCTTGCACGATGGCCAGCTCCGGTGCGAGATCAAGGATCGGCCCAGTGCGCGAGGAAAAAGCTTGGCCGCCGCAGAACCCCTCACCGGTGAAGCCGGTATTACCTATTCCATCGGCGTAGAGAGTCCAGCCTTGGTCGTGAGCAAGATCGAAGACCCACCCGGCTGATCGGTCTTGAAGCTTTTCGCCCGCAGTGTAAGAGTCCCCCAAAACGGCGACACGCTTACCGCCGACGCCTGCCACCGCGAAATCCCCTCTGGTCTCCAGCCATCCAGACACGGCAGCGCAGTTACGCTCGTTGGAGGAGGCGACCTGCCACTGTCGGATACCGATGGCGCCAACGACAAGGGCAAGGACGGCGACGCCAGCGATCAGTCTGCCCCTGGCGCTCTTCATCATGACATCAATCCAACGCGTCCTTACTGACGCTTTAGTAATTGCTGGGGTCTTCGGACTTTCGGAGGCCGGCCGCCCAGACCCCAGCAACACTAATAACAGCCATGACCAAACCGAGCGCGGCCAGAACCATCATCAGCACTGGTTCCGTGGTGTGTTCCTGGATTCGATGGCGCAAAGAATAGCCAAAAAAGAAAAGCCGATAGCATCCCACGTAAGAACACGTTGCTTGCTAATCCCCCAGAAGTCATGAGCCCAGTGTACGGGCTACAGTCTTCTGGACGGCCAAGACCGAACAGATGGGGAACCACGAGAGACAAAGCGGGTAATCTCTACGCCGGCATAGGCGGTGCAGTGTCTGGCTGGTGCGGCGGGACGCTCGCCTCCGGAATTCCAACCGCCTTCGCCGGATGGAACCTGGTCCCAGGTCTCCTCATCGGCGCAGCGACCCTAATAGGGCTATATGCGCTGATTGGTCTTTTCACCGGCTGGTGGTTCCCCGGAAGGAAGTCGACCTTGGCGGCAGTCATAGACGAAGCCAAGGCGTTGAGCGCTGATATAGCATCGTGGATGAAGAGCTGGGAATTTTCGGAACCATCGGTATTTCGTCGTCCTGATGTGCGGGATGAAGCAGTGAGGCACGAGATGTGGGTAGCGGAGACTGAAAACCGGGATCACCACAGTAGCAAAATGAAAGCTTCGTGGAGCCAGCTCTTCGCGGTCCGAGCCCTGGTCAGTTATGACCGCCTTGTGGCGCATGGTGCCGAGCCCATCGAGAACGGCGATCGGTTTCACATCGAACACCCAACAAATCCTTTAGGAATGCGAAAAGTCAGCGAGGTTCTAGGGGTAATGGCCTCCCAGCTGGAAGCGCGCACCTCGTCCTAGCTCATCGGGCAGAATATGCCGGTTACGTAATACTCGCGTCGCCCCATCAGGCTATCGCCGCCGCAGCCGCCCCCCCACACTGGAGACCGGAGGCTTTTGTCGTTACCGCTGAGCTTCAGGCAGGGAGTATATGGCAGCTAGCCCTTCCTGCCCGTATTTGATCTGGTGTTGGACGCTTTCTGGACTGTCCTTCTAGGCCTTCGCGTGAAGCTGGTGTGCGGGTCTAAGGCCCGCTGATAGGACTGAATGGGCGTCAAAGCGTTCCTTGAGGTAACGTCGGCGATGAGCGTGACAGTACTTCTTCCGGATCCGACAAAGAACCTGACGCCGGAACAATCTGCTGCAAAACAGGTCGTTGGAAAATACGCATGGAGCCACCTCGTTACGGCGTAGGTGAGGGTGCGCCTCGGAGTTCAACAACTCGGAGGCGCACCGTCGCTACAAACACCGAAGCTACCCCGATGCCGCCGGAGGAAGTCAGAAGTGCCGCTGCTACATGGCAATAAATACTCTTCGACAAACAACGCCGGATTCGGCGAGGGTAGGAGAGGTAGAACAGGCGCAACCTCAGTTGCGCAGCTCTTATAGTTCCCCGTTTAGACCGTCTCTTTTACCATGTGTCGGTAGGCGTCGCTCAACACGGGAGTGGCGGGCGGTTGTTCGACCTTTGGCGTTTGATTGACAGCCAGCCCGGCGAAGAAGAAGACCAGGAAAGATACGGGCAAGGTGTCAATTGCAGATCCGGTGAGGCCAAGCCCAATCAGTGCTGCGAAGGACACGAGGGTGAGGCGACCGCCAGCGGAGTGCCAGTTGGTGGTGCGGATGAGCCCAACACCGAGAGCTAGCCACGTTGCTGCCCCGATCAGGCCCCCTTCCACAAGGATTTTGAGGAACATGTTGTGCGGGGTTACGTGGAAGCCCATCGCGAACGCCGGGCCGAGAGTATCACCAGCGGACCCGGCGCCCATGCCGATCAGTGGAAACTCTTGGAACATGGCTATCCCCTTTGCGTACTGAGGAAGCCTGTTGAGGAATCGGTTGTCTGAATCGAAGTCAAAGATGGACAGCGCCGTGTCGGCAAGGGTGGGCGCTTGCGTGAAGACAACGAAGCCGACAGCTATAGCCAGAACTGCCCCTGCGATAAGTCGGCCTAAGAACTTGCCGATACTGGGCGAAACAAGCACGAGCGCTACCAGCATGAGAGCGACACCGATGTAGGCAGAGCGGACCAGCGTCAAGTACAGGGCGAGGGTACCCACGACCAAGGCGATAAGCGCTGTGAATCGGTGCACTTTTATCTTGACGAGCCCCCACCCCATGAGCAGCATCCCGGCTAGAGCAACGTGGAACGGTCCAGCGAACACGCCTTGAAGGCGCTTCTTTCCACCGATGAGGGATGTGTACTCATCTGCGCTGCGGTTCACCAAGGCCTCAAGGGCTGGGATAAATAGGAACGCGATAATGGACACCCCGAGCGCCAAGATCAGCACACGGACTACCACGAGTTCGAAAGAACCGATGAGGTTCTTCGGGATGGCGCAACCGGCGATGACACCAGCAACGCAGAACGCAGTCTTCCGGAAGCCAAGGAGCCCTGTCGCCACGTCTGGGACATTCGGATGGAACATCAGTGCGGCCCATAGGACCAAGATGGCGAACGCCGCGCCAACAACGAACTTTCCTCGCCTCTCGGCAGCTGGCACCTTGAGCCACGCAATTATGGATGCCGCCACAGCAACGCCCTGCACAGCAAGACTCACTGTAGATGGCAGGAGGCTTGAGAACATGAATGCCACGATCAGGAGCATCAAAAGCTTCGGCGTTTGATTCTTCCTCTGTGGTAGCAGCAACCAAGTGCAGACACCAGCGAAAGCGACAACACCCACGCCCGCCACCAGAGACTCATTGTTGAGGACAACGGCAGCAACGGTCACCAATCCTGTTGCGGCAAGCCCACCGAGAACCCAGGCAGCGCTGTTACCGTCTATTTTTTTGAGAGTTGTCCCCATGCCGCAATTGTACGGTGCCCCAAGAAGAGCAACATAGGACCGGTTATGAGTACCTTCATAAACGACCCTTAGTTTTTGGCGACGTATAGAAACTCCTGCGAGGTTTCGGTGCTGGACGGCTACCCGAGCGAACCGGCCCTCGGGTAGCCGTCCAGCACGAGTGCCAGCCCTTGCGGGGCGGATGGCTACAGCAGGTGGCTCAGTGACTTCTGGAAGCTAGTGATTGGTCAGAACAAGAGCGACGGTCGCGATTGTAACGATAAGCAACACTGCCAGCCCGGTGTAGGCCAGCCACTTTAACTTCGTCTTGTGGGGGTTGATGTCGACGTAAGGCAAGCGCGGTCCTTTCAGTGAACGGCACGTTCTGGGGACGTAAAAGTGATCGATCCGTGCACCGTGGCCGGGGTAGTGGCACGCCCCTGTTTTGGGCAACAGTGGCGTGGGGCGTGCCACCCGCATCATCATAAGGCTACTTTCCAACATTCCTGAATGTTTCATTGTGAATTGTCATGCCCTGTTTCATTTCCAGCGGAAAGGCCTTCAACCTCAAGCCAAGAGCCTAGAAGCGTACGCTAGAGGAATGAAGTCCGATGTCTGGACTGTCCCTTTGCGCACTGGAATCAGGTTGACCTGTTTCATGCAAGGCACTGGTGGATCGATCCCTTTGCTCCTGTTGCATGCATGGGGCGAGTCTTGGCGGAGTTTCGAGCGCTTGATCCCGTCACTGCCAACATTCAATATCCTCGCCCCCGACTTTCGTGGCCATGGTCTGGCAGACAAGCCGGCATCTGGCTACTCACTTAAAGATATGGCTAAGGATGTGGCCGCCTTGTTGGATGCGCTTGGTGTTGAAAGTGCGCATGTCCTTGGGTCGTCTAGTGGGGGATATGTGGCGCAGCAACTGGCGGTCGACTACCCGCAACAAGTGGTATCGCTGATCCTCGTGGGCGCACCGCTGAGTCTGAATGGAAAACCACCGTTCGCGGAAGAGGTGGATTTGCTTAGGGACCCCGTTTCAGAGGATTGGGTCCGCGAGTCCTTATCTTGGTACAGGTTGCTGCACTCTGTCCCAGCCTCCTACATCGAAGACCGTGTGCAGGACGGCCTCGCTATGCCGGCGGCCATCTGGAAAGCTGCCCTGAGAGGCTTCTACGAGGCCGTTCCGCCCACGGAATCAGGCAGCATTTCGGTTCCCACGCTTATCCTTTGGGGTGCCCATGACCATTTGGTACCCCGGCTGCATCAAGAGACTCTCGCTGAGCGCATCTCAGGCTCACGGTTCAAGGTCTACGAGGATACCGGTCATCTGGTGCTGTGGGAATGGCCGGAGCGTGTGGCCGAGGACGTTGAATCGTTTCTTGCCAGGCTCCCCAAACCTGACTAGCGTCAGATCTTTTCCCTGCCGGGGAGCATCGTGCGAGAAGCTGTCATTCCAGCTGCGGGATTGAGAACACGCTTCCTGTCTGCCGCTTTGCGGTTGCCAGCATGTCGGGAATGAGGCCTTCGCGGTTCTCTTGGGGGATGACCTTATCGACGGTCGTGAGGAGCTCCTAACCACGATGATGGTGGTTCAGACTGAAACCGGCAGTTCGCTGGTGGTTGATCTCATTGAGGTGGAACCCTCCCAGATGAGCGCCCATGGGTGCGGGGACATTTAGGCAATCTCTGGCCATGACTTTAAGGGCGTCGGCAGTCTGGTTGAAAAACTTAGCGTCGAGGATGCCCCGTCAAATTTAGCGGTCTGGTTGTTACGTCCTTCCCCCGGCGGTCTTCGAGGTACTTGAAAACACTGGGCTAGGACGTGGAGGGGAAATCCGGCTGACTGAGGCGTTGCGGACGCTTGCTGCTGCTGAAGGCGTAGATTCAGGGACCTGGTTTCGTCTGTTATGAGACCTAAGCATTCGCAGGTGCAGCCGCTATGCTCCGAGTTAATAGGGATGCCGATGCGATCCCAATGACAGCACCCACGGTATTTGTGACTACATCCGACAAGCTGGAAAAACGCGCTGGAATGAAGAGTAGCTGACCAAGCTCCATGGCGACTGAGGTCAGTGCACCGACGGCAGCCAACTGCCACCAGGTCTTTTGGGGCAAAGCGATAGCAACAAATAAGCCTAGCGGAATGAACATGAGCAGGTTGGCGCAGGCTTCCACAAAGTTGTACCCTAACTACGCTGGCGCCCCATGGCTGTGCAAATAACTCAACACTTCTGCAAGCGTGCCTTGTATTGGCTTGTCTACCGGTGCTGGCCAGAATCCCATCGCCGCCAGACAACCCAAGTATCCTGCCAAGGCAATTCTCCAAAGGAGTGGGTTTTCAAGCGTTACCTTAAGAAGTTCGGATTAGGGCCCAGGCAGTAACGCCCGCGGCGGCTACGACTAGCACTCCCATCGACACGTACTGTGGAAATCCTTGCCGCACTCTCGGTAGACGGAACGTGCGGAGATGCAGGAATCTATCCCATCTGCGTCTTTTCCATTGTCGCCCCATGGTTCATACGATTACCACAGTGAGTTTGGATCGGGAAGAGCACAAAACCACTAGAGGGTGGGTTTGCTGGCCAAAAGCTTGGCCAACAAACCCACCCTCTAGTGGTTGTTCCCGAACTAGGCAGAAACCTCAGTGCCCTTTGCGCGGCGGCGAGCTACCACGACGGATGCCGTTCCAGCTGCCAAGGCGCCTGCGCCCACGAGGGACCACAGGATGAGGCTTGAATCTGCGCCGGTGTTGGCCAGCGGGACTCCGCCGGTGTTCGCCAGGCCAGTTCCCGCGCCAGTGCCGGCGTTGCCGCCAGTGTTGGAGAGTGCTGCGCCGCCGACGACTACCGTTACGGGGCCGACGGTGACACCGGACGAGTTACCGGTAGCGGTGACTGCGTATGCGCCGGGTTCGTTGATGGCGATGGGAGCCGAGAATGCGCCGTTTCCATCGGCAGTAGCCGACAGGGTGGACGGTGCCAGAGGGATCCTGGCAGAGACGGACAGACTTCCAGCGGAAACGCTGCTGCCACTGGCCGCAGGCGTACCAATCGGCGTTACGGTGATGGTGATGCCCTCACCCGGGGTGAATCCTGTGCCGCTGAAGACAAATGCTTCTCCCGGTGCTACGGAAGCATCGGAAACGGCCACGCTGGTGTTCGGCGCCGGGTAGTTGGCGTTGTTTGCTACGGCCGGAACTGCGCCGAGAAGTGCGATGGAGCCTGCGAGCGTAAGCGCTGCAAGAGATTTCCTCATATGTGTCCCCCCTGAGACCTTTGGTGGTGCGACGTGGTGTTGGAGATTTCCGAGACCCTACGAGCGTAAGTGAAATCTCATTGTGCTGCCCACGTAGAACTTACCATTCTATGCTTGCTGGCGGCAAAGAAAATTGATACCCGTTACAAAGGATTAACGTGCGCGTCTTTCCCTATTCACAACGGGCCGTGTCTGCGGCGTGGATCACATCGGTAGAAAGCTGCGTTGTGGGTGTGACAACCAAATTCGGTTCCGTGTGCTGAACGATATGGCCGAAATTGAAATCCAGTGCGGTACTTTCACCTGGAGCCAGTCTGACGGTAGATGTACCGACCGCCCGCTGGCTGTGACGTTGCGCAGCGAAGGGTATTTGTTTGCCATCCTTGACAACGGTGTCAATATTCGAAAGCACCGGCCCGTACGCTACGACGTTGGTTTGAACTGTGCCTGCAGGTACGCCAAACGCCCCGTCACCCGTCACATATTCCGGCAGGGAAGTTGCAGCGTCGGCAGGAGCCGTATTAGTACTCGTAACCCTCACCGTAACTTCTCTGTAGCCGTCGCGTGTACAGTCCTTCACCACTTGCACGGTTCTCTTCATCCAGTAGTCCATTTTTGCCCCAGTGCCGTCGTTGAAATAGATGCCAAACTGGGCTGGTGAAATCGAGATGCCTGCGATCGACCCACTGAGGGTGTAACGGCCAATAGTGGCCTGTTCGTCCCCAGAGTTGGACCACAGAAGTATCCTTCGTTCCCCGACACCCCTCGAAAGGGCCTCAAGGAGTTTCTTGGCATCCGTTTTTCCAGCGGAGAGGGCCGAGAAGACTTCATTGGCCGCCCCTGCAAAGTACACATCCTGATCCTTTGGTTCTTCGATCTTGGCGTACGCATCCGACAACAATGTCTGAACAACGTTCTTCCCGGTCAGTTCTTGTGGCAAGTCGCGGCCAATTTGTCGAACAATCGGATCTTTGACCTCGACCGGGCCCGTGGCCTCGAGAATAAAGCTGAGCGCAACAGGGTCAAGTGACAAGACTCCGTCGAGCTGTTCTCCCGTGCTCTTTTCCCACATCGCACGAGCAGTGCTGGCGGATGTTGCGAAATCCGGAGTCAGGTTAACGTCCTGCATGAACTTGCCCAGCCTGGCGGTGTATATTGCCCGTTGTTCATCCTCGACGGCTACAGGCGGGACAAACGAGCCCAAAGCCGTAGCACTCGTTTGCGACTCCAGTTCCAGCTTGCCCTTGTCGACCTTCAGAACCGCTAGCGCGCCAGGAATTCCTCCGGTTGCACGGGATTCTGCATTATTTTGCATCAACAGCAGATATTTGCGTGGACTATCGGCTCCGAGCATGTCAGGAGCTAGTGCGGCCACGTCCGATGCAGAATTCAGGTCGCCTTGAAGCGACGCTAGCTGGTCGCGGGCGTCCACCAGGGGTTCGGATACCTGGGGTAGTAAGGAGCTGGTGTCAATATTGTTGAGTCGCTCTGCAGATTCGCGAATTGTGTGGGCAGCGGCCTGAACTTTAGGCGCGGCGGCTTTGAGTGGTCCCAGATCCATACCTGTGGAAGTTGGCGTTAAAGCCTTCCAGTCCAAGGATTGAAAAGCCGTGACCAGTGGAACCGCGCCCAACTGGGCCACGTCATCCGCGGTCGTGGCCACCTCGCTGACTGCTTCGAAATTTGGTCCCAAGAATGGGAGAACGGCTGCAAATCTCCAGACAGGGTCTGATGCTGCGGTTCTGGCGGATTCAGTGTGCTTGACCATTGACTGAACCGCCGCCTCGGCTCCTGCTGCGTCATTTGAAGCAAGCGCGACCTTGAGCCTAGGGACGATTTCGGTGGCTGCCTGCAGTTCGCTCTTAACCGATAGTGCTTTAGAGCCCAACCAGGCTGCTGCACCAAGGAGCAATACGACTACGGTTGATGACACCACGCCGGCAATTAGGACACGGCGTCGACGCTGTGCCTTCAATCTTCCCTGACGACGAATGTCCGTTTGGGCGGCGTCCCTACCAACCTGTTCTTGTTTTCTCTTGGTACTCATCGTCTATGGTCGGCCCAGGCCACGGTAGTGCCATCCCGCAGCTCGCCACTTCGCGGGGTCAAGAACATTTCTCCCGTCGAGGATCCGAGGCTCCGTCACATATTGCTTGACCGTATGCGGATCCATTTCGCGATACTGCTGCCACTCTGTGAGCAGAAGGAGAGCATCGGCATGCATGACTGCGGTCTCTGTGTCTTCCACGTACTGTAGTTCCGGGAATCGACGGGCCGCGTTAGCTAGAGCCTTAGGGTCGCTGACAGTCACCACTGCCCCTTGCAACTGAAGCTGAGCTGCGATGCTTAGCGCCGGTGAGTCACGGACATCGTCACTTTCCGGTTTGAACGCGGCGCCCAAAACGGTAATTCTCTTTCCGAGCAGGCTGCCGCCACACAACTCCCGGGTCAGCTCGACGACCCGGGTTCGTCGGCGCATGTTGATGGCATCAACCTCGCGGAGGAACGTTAGTGCTTGGTCAGCGCCGAGTTCTCCCGCGCGAGCCATGAACGCACGGATATCTTTGGGCAGACAACCTCCTCCGAATCCAATTCCGGCGTGGAGGAACTTCCGTCCAATGCGATCGTCCATTCCGATCGCGTCGGCCAACTGCGTGACATCTGCTCCTGCTGCTTCGCAAAGCTCCGCCATGGCGTTGATGAACGAGATTTTTGTTGCAAGGAATGAATTGGCGGCTGTTTTTACGAGCTCTGCAGTCGCTAGGTCAGAAACCAGTCGGGGAGTCCCTGCAGACAGAGGCGCATCGTAGACCTCATCCAGGATGGCGACGGCCGGGTGATCCTCGGAACCATCGGCGACACCATAAACAAATCGATCTGGATTGAGAGTGTCGGATACCGCGTGGCCTTCACGCAGGAACTCGGGATTCCATACGAGGTGCACATCCGGTTGAACTTCAGCGATCACTTCAGCGAGGCGAGATGCTGTGCCAACTGGGACTGTTGACTTTCCTACGACGACCTCGCCTGCAGAAAGGTGCGGCAGGAGAGCGCGAAGGGCGGCATCCACATAGCTCATGTCCGCGGCGTTTTCCCCCTTCTTCTGAGGCGTACCGACACAAATGAAATGAACGTCGCTCCCAGCGGCGGATGCCATGTCTGATGTGAAAGAGAGACGGCCTGTATCTTGGACCTCCTTAAGAAGGTCCTCAAGTCCCGGCTCATAGAAAGGGGCAGTTGCCGCGGAGAGTTCGGCGATCTTGCGCTCATCCACATCGATGCCAACGACGTGGTGGCCCAATTTTGCCATGCACGCGGCATGAACTGCACCAAGGTAGCCGCAGCCAATTACTGATATACGCATTGTGAGTCGATTCCTTTCGCAGCAATCTGCGTGGGAGGTTGGGCCTAATATGCGCCGGTGCTGTGGAACACGGCGCGAGCTGTTCGAAGGATGATGACAAGGTCCCCGGCCAGAGACCAGTTTTCAACGTAGTAAAGGTCGAGACGAACTGAGTCCTGCCAGGAAAGGTTGGAACGGCCGCTTACTTGCCAGAGTCCGGTTAGTCCTGGTTTGACAAGCAAGCGGCGCCGAACATCCTGTTCGTAAGCTTCAACTTCCCGCGGCAGTGGTGGCCGCGGGCCCACGAGGCTCATTGAGCCTCCCAAGATGTTAAAAAGTTGTGGAAGCTCGTCAAGACTGTACTTACGAAGGAAACCACCCACTCTGGTGATACGGGGATCATCCTTCAACTTAAAGAGAAGACCTTTGCCCTCGTTGCGATGTTCCAGTTCGGCGAGGCGAGCTTCCGCATCTACCACCATGGACCGGAACTTGAGCATCTGGAATGGGCGTCCCTCTATACCCACGCGAGATTGGCTGAACAAAATCGGGCCTTTGCTGTCCATCCGTACCAGAAGAGCAACCACCGCCATGAGCGGAGACAAGACGAGAATTAAGATGCCTGAGACGAGGATGTCGAATAGGCGCTTCGCAACTCGCTGCCCGCCTTCCAACGTGGGAGTTGTCACGTGGATTAGGGGCAGCCCTGCCACCTGCTGCGTATGAATTCTCGGACCAGCTATGTCGGTGAGAGCCGGTGCCATGATCAAGCCGACGTTACGTGAGGCGAGTTCCCAGCCAAGTTGGCGGATCGTTTGGGGATTAAGTTGGACGCCAGCAGAAACCGCCACAGCATCAGCTCGGCACTCATCGATGGCAGCCAAGACTGAAGCCGTGTCGATGCCATTGCCCAATATGGGAAGCGCTGGCCCTTGATCTGTCGACTCTCCGTATAGCGCCCCCGGAGTATAGGCAGCTATTGGAAGGTACCCAGCGTGCTTGGCGCTATGGAGGGATGAAGCCAAATGCGCCACTGCGCTCGGGCCGCCCAACAAAAGGAGGCGCGACATACTGCGTCCCTTTTGTCGAGCAACGCTCAGATGCTGCCGGAGAAGCCAGCGGGCCAGCAGGAGTCCTGCAAGACCGACAGGCAGCGCGATTCCGACGTAGCCTCTGGCTGTCTCAATTCGAAACACGTAGGAGAAGATAGCTATAAGACCAAAGAGCCACAGCGAAGCGGCCGCCACGCGCTTGTACTCATCAGGGCCTGCACCCAAGATGCGGCTTTGACGACTGCTCCACGCGCCAAGCATGCACCACCAAGCGGCAGCCAAGACTGCCGACAGCCAGGCATAGTTCAGCTCCTGACCCGATACCACAAAGTCTGGTTCGAGCCCGAATCTTATGACATATGCACCGGCTACAGCCCAGATAATGACAAATCCGTCAACAACACGAAGGATGCGGGAAGTGCGCTGCCGCCAATCAGAATCCGTGTCCAATTATGAACCCCATGACATAGATAATCCTGGTCGGGGAAACCCCCCGTTGTTAGGATACAGGCGCTGTTCTCGGTGCCGTAATATTTCGATACCCGATCGCGAATGTTCGCGGGGGGCGGGCAAGCTGGCCTCGACTGATTTGGCAATGTGACTATCTGCGCCGTATCCGTGTTGCTCTGTGAAATCACTTTGCACGTTGGAAACGCCGGACGCTGAACTTCGCTGGGCTATCGGCGCGCCTCACAAGTCGAGTGAGAGCCTCCTCGTAGGCCGCACAAACCCCCTCCCACGAGTAGTCGGAGATAGCTCGCTTCTGGGCTGATTCCGAGAGTTCCTGCTGCTTCTCGGAATCGTTCATGACTGCCGAAAGCCCGGCCACGATTGATGCGGGAGTCGCCTCGACGAATTCTGCCCCGCTGCCCAAAACTTCCCTGTTGTAAACAGTGTCCCGGGCTACAACTGGTGAGCCGCATGCCATTGCTTGTACTAGCGCGGGGTTAGTGCCCCCAACGCTGTGCCCGTGGAAGTAAGCTCCAGCATGCTGCCATAGTGAGTGGAGTTTCCGATCGTCACTGACATGGCCCAGCCAGTAAAAGTTTGCCGACTTGGCCCTGAGGTCGGCGGCCCGCTCATCGAGTTCACCGCCGTAACCTGAGGAGCCAACGAGTACTACTGGCCAAGATTCCGCGAGTGTCTCGGCTGCATCCATGAATTCTGGAATCGTGTTCTCGGGTACGAATCTGGCAACGGCTAGAATGTATCCTCGGTGGGTAAAAGGTTCTTCTACTGCCAATTCCTCTGACACGTCGCCCCCATAGGGGATAAAGTCTCCGTCAACCTTGAATTCTGCACGCCAGTAGTCACCGATAGCCTCTGCGTCATAGACCATTCGGGTGCCAAACCTGGCTGTCATGACGGCCCCCAAATGGAACGCCTTTTTTGCGAGTCGTCCCCACTTGGCACGCTCCCACTCAATGCCATCAACATTTACCAGAGTCGGAATGCGTCTCAACTTAAGCATTGGTAGGAAGTAACCATTGGCAGTATTCATCACTAATGCCACATCAGGTTTTTTGACAAGAGCATGTAATGAAGATGTCAGTCCGTACGAGAGAGTACTCAACGACTTCGATTCGACGCCCGGCATAACGACTGACTTGACGCGAGGATCCATCGTGCTGTCGTTGACCTTGGTCGCATTCTTCCGGCCATAGACAGTTACGTCCCAACCCCTCTCGGCGAGATAGGGCGCGAGCCGGCGGACAGCGGTCTCAAATCCGCCGTAGTAGCTGGGATAGCCCCTTGTTCCAATGATGGCTACAGATCGTTTCATGGATGATTCCGTTCTTGGATGATGTTCAGTTCCGGCTGACCTTGCTGATGCGTCAACGGGTGAGCTCACTGAGGACGAACTCTGTCTTGTGCCGCCAGGTGTGGACCTCCGGGATGTTCCCCGGTTCGCGGGGAATCCTCCTTTGGGATCCGACTTTCGTCTCAATCCAGGCAACGTGATCTTCGGCAGGGCGAACGTAAACGGACCCCAGGTCTCGTTGTCCGGCGCCCGCCACGGGAGTCGATAGGACAGGTAGGCCGGCGGCCCTGTATTCGTAAGTTTTAAGAACGTCTCCGCCTACCTCGAACTCGCCCACGTTGTGTGGGACCCACCCAATATCGAAGGACTGGAGAAGCGCAGGTACGTCCTTGTAATGTACGTCTCCCAGTAGCTCGAGGTTCGGAAGGGTCTCCATCACTGGCCTATATTCACTGTCCAGAATTGGCCCAGCAAACACGAACTTTATCGCGGGCAGTTTTTCCGCTGCCTCGCTGACGAGTTCGAGGTTAACTCTTTTGCCGATTTTTCCGACATAGCCGACGGTGACTGGTCCCGAAGCGGTGGACGCCGGATCGAAGCGTTCTGGATCGCAACCGTTTGTCAGCAGAGTCGCATCGTGTCGACCGAATCGATGAGCTAGTGCGAGTGTGCCCTCAGCGTTCGCCGTAACGGAGTCAGCTCGATCAAAAATACGCCGATACGCTATTTCGAGCTCTGGCCAAATGGATTCGAAGGCATAGTGAATCGACCAGTCATCCAAGAGGTCGACGGAGATCTTTCGCTTCCCGCTTTCCAGGTCATTCCATATGTTTGAGAGGGCTACTAGCGGGTTCCAAATTACAGCAGGGGTCTTGTCACCAGCGTTTGGCAGCGTGTAGTCGTTCTTCGACTGCAACCACCAAGCGCGTCGGTCCTTGAACTTGGGAATAGCCCAAGAATACGAATCAAAAGCCACAGTATTGGCCGCGGCTGGCATTTGGAGAATTTTGCGAGTGAGGGGTCGGAGTAGCTGCGGTTCCGGTCGTGAGAGTACGGCAACAGGGCCAGTTGATGAATTGAGCTTTCCAAGCCATTCGATCATGTGGCCATCGCGTGTTCGATAACCTTCACTTAACAGTTTCTGTTGACCGTGCATAGGAAAGGCCAGGACTGAAGGGGTTGAGTTCTGCAAGGATGACATCCTCTGGTTGGGCTGTGATGGGTTTACGCTGCGACTCGAACATGCCGTCCGATCATGAGAACAGTGCTCTTTTGGTGTATCGAACGGCCGACGAGCCAAATGAGCCAAAACAAGTAAGTGGCCGCAGACACAAATGCGGCGCCGACTATCCCAAAAGAGGGAGCGAAAATGAAGTTGCCGCCGATGTTCAAGGCGGCCAGGAGTCCCAGTATTCCTATGCTTGAACGATATGATCCTGATGCCATCAGTGCCACATACCGTGGTGCACTCCAGACCATGAAGAGTCCTGCGGCGACAACGCCTAGAGCAACGTCAAAGTCCGCCACGTATCGGCCACCCGAAAGGATATTGGTTCCCCAGTGGACTCCTGGAACCAACAGGACAGCGATCAGTGCCATCCCGCCTAAGTAGAGAACACCTGACTTTGATGAGGTCCCTTGAAAGGACCGACGGAGATTTCTTGCGATGTAAGCATTGGATAGAGATCGGAAGACGCGGTCCACAAGACCGTAAGCCATCGCGTACGTAGCAAGCTCCAATGGCTGGACGATCCCTTCCAAGATCAGGCGGTCAGCGCTGGCGATAATCCACAAAGCCATGTTCATGGCTCCCACAGCGTGACTTGATATGCCTTTGGCCCGTTCTAGGGCCGCACTCCAGCGACGTGGCCACAGTGATAGAGAGACGAGATTCGCCGCGAACGTACTACATATCGCAGTTGTGAAAGTAACGGCATCAAGAACAAAAAGCGTACCAAGGAAAAGGAGAGGGGCTAGTGCTCTCGTGGCAAGGATGATGAGGTAGCGATTAAACCGTCCAGCGCCGAGTTCAAAGGATGTACTCGATTCAGCGAACACGAAACTAAGCATGCACAAACCGGCAACCAGGGCGTCGAAATTATATTCCCGAACCGCCCCTACGTAGAGCCCTACTCCGGCAGCAGCAGCAACGGCCACCCACAGTTCGGACTGCTGGAATCGGATTCTCCTATGTCCGTCGGCGGACATCTTGGCGATTCGTGTCCCAGTCCCAGTTCCGACAACAGCGTTTCCTATTGCCCAAAGAGCAGTGACAACGGCGTAGTGAGCGTAATCGGCCGTTGGCATGCCTCGTGCCAGTAGGGAGACTGTCACAAGGGCGGTTACGGCGGTCAATCCTTGTGCCAACAAGGATTGATGGAAGAGAGCCCGTACGGCGCGCTTTAACCGCTTCATGATGTTGTCATTGTCTCGAATCGATCACTGACAGAAGAGACGACAGCTGCCCCGCGGCTGCTACCGGCGTAAGTAACGCTTCGAAGCGCTGCCTCGCCAACCGACCGGAGTGCCCGTTCGCCAGGGTTCTGATTTGTTCAGCTACAGCTGAAGGGCTGAGTGACGTCTGGAGGGGCGTGTAGGCTTCCGAAGCAATCTCATCGATGGCGGGCGTCGGTGACGCCAGCACCGGAACGCTCGACCTCATTGAGTCAACCAGCTTTGCGGGGAGCTGGAACTGAGCTCCTGGACCATCGTCGGTTATCGGTATTAAGGAAACGTCGACCTGCGAATAGGCCTCATGCAAAGGCATATTTGGTGGAAGTTCGATCCAGTTTTCGTCTGTGCTCTCCGGCTTTCCGAGACCACAATTGGCGAAAGTCACGAGAGTCAGATCTTTGTTTTGCCTCATCAACTCCAGGAGCAGTCCACTGCCCTTGTGGGGACGTAGCGTTCCCAATGAACCGAACGTCACTCTAGGCGTCGACCCAAGTTCCTTGGAATGGTCTCCGATATCCTCGCGAACATGGGGAATCCGTGCCGAGGGCTGGAAGGATTTTGGGTAGACAGTCGCCAGCGAATTACTCGAGAACGTAAAACCGTGGGCTACACGGGCAATACGGGCCTGGGCTTGGCGTATCCTTCGAGCACTGCCGCGACGAACGGGATTCAACTTCAGTTTGTTGATAAGGCTCTGTCGCGTGAAAGCCTCTGCCAATCCGGCATCATCATCATCGAGATCCAAGATGATGAGCGCATCAGGTACAGCTCGACTAATGTAGGTGGCCAACCGATCAACAGGCGAGATACCTTTGGCTAACCAAAAGACCGTACGACTACTGGACCGCTTGGGGAGCGCGGCCAGTTCTTTTTTCCATTTTTTGGTCAGCCCTTCCGTATCAATCTGAAATTGGCTAGCGCCCTTCCAAATCGGGCCATCACCGAAGGCCAAGAGGCGGGTGGGTCCGATCGCCTCGGCCACCATCGCCATGGAAATGGCCCTGCCGAGGGCGTTCGAGTCAATTGCATGGCCAATGACCACGAAGTCGAAGGCGTGATCGTGTGCCTTTTCGTCGGCTAGCATTTGCGTCTCCAAAGGGATCATGGGAGTCGACACTCGTCGTGACAACTTCTGCAATCGGCATGTACGGCACCCCTGGTCCTAGTTCCAGATCAAGTTGAGATGAGACCAGGAAGCAGAATCGGGTTGATGCTAAGTAACGTCGGTTAGCGCTTCAAAGGGAAAACACTGGCGGGGCGAGTGCTGTCGGAATCAAGAAGCTCACTGGCGGTCGAAGAAGGAGCAACAGCAGTCGGCCGAATTTTTGCACGGGAGCCAGCACGCGATCGCACTTCAGCGTCCATAAGCTGGGCTTTCTCGTCGTGGCTGTAGTAACTGTATGCGTAGGCGTCTGGTCCCTTGGATGGCAACCGATTCAGGACAATTCCAAGAACGGAGGCTCCCACTAACTTCAGTGAAGACATCGACTTTTCCAGGTCGTGGTGTCGGAGTTTCTGTGATCCAACGACCACCACCACACCGCCGACGTGCTGTGAAAGGACGGCGGCATCCGTCACCGGCAGCAGAGGAGGGGCATCAATAATTACTGAGTCGAAGACCTTTTCCAGCCTTGTAATAAGGTGCTTCATTTCACTGGAAGCCAATAGCTCACTGGGATTTGGCGGAATTTGACCCGAGGTCAGGACGTAGAGATTGTCCTCGCCCCAGGGTTGCAACAGGTCATCAACATCTGCAAGACCAACCAGCGCCGTCGTGAGCCCCGCTCCTCGATCCAGTCCGAGGTACTCGTTCACCATAGGCCGTCGTAGGTCGGCGTCGATAAGACACACCGTTTGGCCGGCTTGCGCCAACGCCAATGCCAGGTTTGTTGCCGTTGTGCTCTTACCCTCGCCAGGTAGCGAGGACGTCATGAGTACCGTCCGGGCTTGGCCCGAGACATTTGCAAACTGAAGATTAGTACGAAGCTGCCTGAACGATTCCGCCCTCGGGCTTTGTGCTGGAGTCTGGGTCAGTAGCGGCCTGTCGCTCGCCTCAGGGTCAAAGGTGATGGCACCCAACAGGGGGGCGTCCGTGACACGCCGGAGGTCTTCTTCGCCGCGAATGCGGCTGTCCAGCGTGGTGCGCAGGACAGCTGCGGATACGCCCACAGCGAGCCCTACGATCAGGCCCAGCAGCAGATTGAGCTTTGTGTTCGGTGCTGAGGGACTAGAGGGCGCCTTTGCCGGTTTGATGACCGAGAGGCTCACGGGAGATGAGCCGCCGGTCTTGGGCTTTTCCAGCGAATCGACCGCCTTGATCAGGCTGTCAGCAACAGCTTGCGCAATGGCTGCAGATTGAGCAGGTGAATCATCGGTCACAGCGATGTTGATGAGCACGGTGTTGGCATCTGTGCTTGCCGTAACCTTGGGGGCCAAGTCCTCAGCTGCGATTGGTAGACCCAGGCTGTCGATTACAGGCTGGAGCACTACAGGCGTGTCAACGGTCTTCACATACGATTGCACCCTTGCCTGGGTGAATGTATTGCCTTGCTGTAGTTCTTGGACAGAACCGGAACTTTGGATAGCTACAAACAATTGCGTCTCAGCCGTGTAGCTCTGCTTCACGAGGACGGAGGTGAGACCTCCCGCAAGGACACCGCCAACTGTGATCGCTGTGATCAGTATCCAGTTACGGCGCAGAATGCGCAGGTAATCGCGTAGGTCCAAACCGGAATCCCCCTGTGTTATTAAGCTGAAGGCGCGCGAGCAACGTCCGCATGAGTCAGTGGGACGGCGCCTCAGGGCAATTGTACCCGTCACATGCATTGGGTCATCACTTGAGGTGATGACGCATTTCGTTATTCAAGAATGAGGTACAAGAGCTAAAGGAAGCCAGGGATTTGGGGACAAAGTCCCCAAATCCCTGGCTCCCCTTACGACTCCAGCGACTCAGCCGCCAAGCCGTGTTACGGGAAAGTTAAGATCTGGTAAAAGTCGTCACAAACTCTGCCGTCGCTAGTCATGGGGAGGTGGTGAGAGCTGCTGTGAGACGCTGTTGGGCCTGTGGTGGAATGAAGCCGGCGGTGGTGATCTTGTTGAGATCCAGCGTGCTTTTGAGAGGTCGGGGGGCAGCTTCTCTGCCGTGGAAATAATCTGCTGTGCTTACGCTGCTCACGTCGTTTCGAGACGCTCCAGCAAGCTCAAAGACGTCGGCGGCGATGTCTGCCCACGACTGGGTAGCCCCATCGCTGCTCAGGTTATACGTCCCGTATTCCGCTCTTGAGTCAAGCAGATGCCGAATGGACTCGGCTATGTCCACTGCAAAGGTGAGCCGCCCGGTTTGGTCATCTACTACGGCAGGTTTAACTCCTGCGGCTGCAAGTTTGGCCATGGTACGGACAAAGTTGTTACCGTCACCAATAACCCAGCTCGCGCGGACGATGTAGTGCTTGGGAACCACGCTTACAACCGCGTCGCCCGCAGCCTTCGTCTGCCCATAAACGCCAAGAGGGGAAAACTCTTCATCCTCAAAATGCACGTCTCTTGTCCCGTCGAACACATAGTCTGACGAGACGTGCACCAGCGTTAAGTCGTGTTCGACGGCAAGCCGAGCCAGCCGTGCCACGCCGGCGACATTGGTCTGCCAGGCGGCTCTGCGGCCGTCAGCAGATTCTGCAGCATCGACTGCCGTGTACGCAGCCGCGTTGATGACGGTGTCGTAGTTCTTCCAATTGCGAGAAGCGAAGGCTTCTCTCGAGTCGAGGTCGAATTCGGCCCTGCCAGCAAACTCTACGGAAAGGTCATCTTTGTACGCTTCGCGGAGTGCCTTCCCAAGTTGTCCGTTCGCCCCTAGGACAAGGGTCATTCGCGGCGGCATCGGAACTACTTGTGAGAGACGCGGGTGAACTTTGTCCTTGTCGGAGAGTTCGGCGTTGGCCAGTGGGATGGGCCACGGAATGGCTGCGGTCTCGTCCGCCAGGTTAAGGAATGTGTATTGCCCCTGGGCATCAGCGCTCCAGTGATCATTTACCAGGTACGTGTAGGCAGTGTTGTCTTCGAGAGTCTGAAAAGCGTTGCCGACACCGCGGGGGATGAAGATCGCCTGGCTGGCATCCAGAGTTGCAGTGAATACGTTCCCGAAAGTGGGCCCATGCCTGAGATCAACCCAAGCGCCGAAGATCTTGCCGTTGGCAACGGAGATGAATTTGTCCCATGGCTCCGCGTGGATGCCGCGGGTTGTTCCCGCTTTTTCGTTGAAGGAAACGTTGTTTTGGACGGGCTTGAAGTCGGGGAGGGCAAGCGCCAGCATCTTCTCGCGCTGCCAGTTCTCTTTGAACCACCCGCGGTTGTCACCGTGAACGGGCAGGTCAAAAAGCACCACGCCGGGGATAGACGTTTCTCTTGCGGTCAACTGCTTGGAGAACTCGATCGACATCTTATTGACCCTGCTTCGTGTACTTGGCCTCAGTTTGGGCTTTCTGCGGGCGCCACCATTGCTCGTTTTCGCGGTACCACTCAATGGTGTTTTTGATGCCGGCGTCAAAGTTGGAGTACTCAGGGCTCCAGCCCAACTCCGCGCGCAGCTTTGAGGAGTCGATTGCGTATCGAAGGTCATGGCCCGGGCGATCGACGACATGGTCATAAGCGTCGCGGCTTTGACCCATGTGCTCAAGGATCAGTTCCACTACGTCTTTATTGTTCTTTTCACCGTCGGCCCCGATGAGGTAAGTCTCGCCGATACGGCCTTTTTCGATGATCGCGAGCACGGCCGAAGAGTGGTCATTGGCGTGAATCCAGTCCCGGACGTTTTCACCCTTGCCGTAGAGCTTGGGACGGACACCGTCAATGACGTTCGTGATCTGGCGGGGTATGAACTTCTCGACATGCTGGTAAGGGCCATAGTTGTTGGAGCAGTTACTGATTGTCGCCTGCAGGCCGAAGGAACGCACCCACGCCCGAACCAAAAGGTCTGAGCCCGCTTTAGTAGACGAGTATGGACTGGAGGGATTGTACGCAGTGTTCTCCGTGAAGCGCTCCGGGTCGTCGAGTTCCAGATCTCCATACACCTCGTCAGTCGATATGTGGTGGAAGCGCCTGTCGTGCTTGCGTGCAGCTTCGATCAGCGTGTAGGTGCCGATGATGTTGGTGTCCAGAAAGGGCCGCGGATCATGCAACGAGTTATCGTTGTGCGATTCAGCGGCGTAGTGGACTACAACGTCATGCGTTTTGACGAGACCGTCGACAACGGCTGGATCCGCGATGTCACCTCGAACTAGATTGACCCGGTTGGTGGGCAGCCCAGCGAGGGACTCTATATTTCCGGCGTAGGTTAGCTTGTCAAGCACGGTGACGCTGTGATCCGTGTTTTCAACAATAAAGTGAACAAAGTTTGAACCAATGAAGCCGGCGCCGCCGGTTACGAGTATCTGCCCCATGACGCATAACCTTACGGGTTTGCGGATGCCCATACGAACACGGAATGATCTGATCATGCGAGGAATCATCTTGGCTGGGGGAACTGGATCGCGTCTGCACCCGATCACCCTCGGCATTAGCAAACAACTTGTCCCTGTCTACGACAAACCGATGATCTATTACCCATTGTCAACGCTGATTCTGGCTGGCATTCGCGACATCCTTATAATCACGACTCCTCACGATGCGGAGCAATTCCAACGTCTCTTGGGAGATGGCTCCCGGTTTGGTGTGAATTTAAGTTACGTCCAGCAGCCTTCGCCTGATGGCTTGGCGCAGGCCTTCACGTTGGGAGCAGACCACATCGGTAGCGATACCGTTGCCCTGGTACTCGGCGACAACATCTTCTACGGACAGGGTATGGGCACGCAACTGCGCCGATACGCAGATGTGGACGGCGGTGCGGTCTTCGGTTACTGGGTAAAAGACCCCAAAGCGTATGGTGTGGTCGAGTTCGATCAGGACGGCCGTGCGATCTCGCTGCAGGAAAAGCCCGAGAACCCTCGTAGCAACTACGCCGTCCCCGGTCTCTACTTCTACGACAACGACGTCGTTGAGATTGCCAGGAACCTAAAGCCATCAGATCGTGGTGAGCTTGAGATCACTGACGTCAACAAAACTTACCTGGAGCGCGGCAAACTCCATGTCGAAGTATTGCGTAGGGGGACCGCATGGCTGGACACTGGGACGTTCGAGGACCTCAGTGATGCGTCCAACTTCATTCGGACTGTTGAGAACCGGCAGGGTTTGAAGGTTGGTGCTCCTGAAGAAATTGCTTGGCGTTCGGGTTTCCTCACAGATGATGAACTGCGCGAGCGGGCCGAGCCGTTGGTAAAGAGCGGCTACGGCTCGTACCTCTTGGGACTTCTCGAAACGAACCAGTCCGAGTCCAGGGCGGTTCCCGTTCACTAGGTGGCGCCTTCGCCGAAGCCTGCTTCCAAGATCGGAAAAGATACATGTGGCTGCGCATAGCTGAGGCGAAGTCGGTGCGTGGGCAGGGCCGTTCTAGTTTAGATTGCCGAGTACTTCGAAGCTGAGACCAAGTAGTGGGTCCAAAAAACACAAGTACTAACTACTCGTGTGCTTGGTGCCTGAACCTCTCTAGTCTCAAGGGATGATCACCCTATTAGATACCGGCGGTGAGCCTCCGGAGCAAGCAGGTCGCAGGGCTGGTGAGGGACTCCGGGACGCCGGGTGGACAACGCTGTCAATCACTACGGCGTTGTTACTACTCCCCGTGATCGCCATTGACGAAGCCCTACGCGCACTTATGCCGTCAGGAAAGCGCAGCCGCCACGTCTACTGATCCGCGCGTCAGTTTGAGCTGAGATGCATGGCGTGGGGGCACGATTGCCTGCGGCGCGGATAAACTTCGGCGGATAGGAAGGCACGCTTCGCTTGCATTGCGTCTAAACCACCCGTTCCACCCCGAACTCCTCCACCCGGCGCCCCACACCCAGCAGCTCGGCAATGGCCGCGATCGTCCGCTCCGACGCGAGCCCGTCGCCGTAGGGGTTCACAGCATTGGCCATGGCCTCAAAATGGGAAGCATCGTGAAGTAGCCGGCTCACCTCAGCCACAATCCGCTCCTCGTCCGTGCCGATGAGCGCAACAGTGCCGGCTTCCACCGCTTCGGGGCGTTCGGTGTTGTCCCGCATCACCAGCACGGGTTTGCCCAGGCTCGGCGCCTCTTCCTGAACTCCACCCGAGTCGGTCAGGACGATGTGGGCCAGGGAGAGCATGCGGGTGAATTCGCCGTAGGCCAGCGGCTCGCTCACCAGGACGTTCGCCTTGCCCTCCAAAGAGGGGAGCACAGCTTCGCGGACCACGGGGTTCTTGTGCGCGGGAAGGACAATCACCAGGTCCGGCTCGGCGTCGGCGATGCGGGCGAGAGCCCGTCCGACTCCGCGCATGGCGTCGCCCTGGTTCTCACGGCGGTGCGTCGTCACCAGAAGAACGCGCCGACCACTGGCAGCGAGGGATTCCAGCTGAGGGTCGGAGAACGGAACCTGCTTGTCCACGGTAGTAAGCAACGCATCAATCACAGAGTTGCCCGTCACCACGATGTCCTTGGCAGCAACACCCTCAGCCAGCAGGTTTGCTCGGCTGGTGCTGGTCGGTGCCAAGTGCAGGGAAGCAATCTGGCTGGTGATCTTACGGTTCGCCTCTTCCGGGAACGGCGAAAGCAGGTTGCCGCTGCGGAGGCCGGCTTCAACGTGGATCACGGGAATGCCGTGATAGAAAGCGGTGATAGCACCGGCAGTTGACGTGGTGGTGTCACCCTGGACGATCACAGCGTCCGGCTTGGAGACAGCGAACAACTTGTCGAGACCGCTCATGGTGCGGGTCATGATGTCCGTGAGGGACTGTCCGGGCTGGAGAATGTTGAGGTCGTGGTCCGGCGTGATGCCGAACAGTTCGTTGACCTGGTCCAGCATTTCGCGGTGCTGCCCGGTGACGGTGACAACGCACTCAAAGAGGTCCGACTCCATCAATGCCCGCACAATAGGGGCCATTTTGATGGCTTCCGGTCGAGTCCCAAAGATAGGCATGATGGTGTGCACGTTTTCCCCCAAATGACCGGCCCAAGAAGGCACTCGAAACTAGTGCAATCCTATCCGTTCAGAACACACAAGAAGTCCGCAGAACACTTAGCATTCAGGCCGCACCCACACATCAAACAGGCCACCGGTTTCCACCACGAAGCGCCACACCCAACCGGCGGGGGAGAGCTCCGGCTCGGTGCCCACCATGTGCACCTCCGCTTCAATGCAATGATTCATCAGGGTTCCGGTCCGCTGAACGTGATAATCGGACGTCACCACTGTCACCGACCGCCATCCTCGTTCCGCCGCAAGGTCCCGCAGGCGCAACGCCTCGCCCCTGGTGTTCAGCGGGTCCGGGCGGAAGCAGTCAAGGTGAGTGTCGCCGTCGTGCGCTTCACAAAACTCATCCGAACCGGCGTTGGCTGGCAGGCCCGTGGTGACAACCACCAAGTCCTGGATGCCCAACTGATCCCGCAAGGCAAGGCCCACCGGGAGGCGTTCACTGCTCATGCCTCCCAGGACCACAATGGCGTCGGTCCGCTGGGGAGTGGCGTGAGCCGGATTGTGAAAGAGCTGGAAGGCAGCAATCAGCCACAACACACCCGCCAAAACGCTGGCCGCCAGGGTCCAGGCGAACTTTCGTTGGAACGTCACCGGGTATCTACGTCCTCGAACACCAGGAAAGTTTGGGTATCCAGGATGCCGTCCATGGATTGCAGTTGATCGAAGATCACACGGCGGAGGTGGATGTTGTCTGTGGCGCGGACAAGGAGGATGACATCGAAGTCGCCGCCCACCAAGGCAATGTGGTGGATCTCCGGGATAGCCCGCAACTGTTCCTTCAGTTCGCGCCACGAGTGCTGCTGTACCTTCAACGTCACGTACGCCGAGGACCGCAGGCCCGCCTTGATGGGATCCACCAGTGCCGTGAACTTGGTCAGCACGCCCTCACCCGTGAGCCGGGCGATCCGAGAGTAGGCGTGGGCGCGGCTGATGTGGACGTTCTCCGCCACCTGCGTAATGGACATGCGCCCATCGGTGGTCAGCTCGCGGATGATGTCCCTGTCAACACTGTCCAGCGGTACGGCGGTCTGCTCCGCCTCGGCCTCGCTCACTGGCTCTCCAATTCGTCTACAGCACGGGCACGTTACCCAGCTCACAATTACAATTCGTCTTTCAGAGTACCCACTTTGGGCAAGGGCTTCCATGATTTAGCAGAAAGCTGGATACGAAACTGACCCGGGGAACATACTGGAAGCACATAGTGGCTAGAGAAGGACGGACCAATGACGATCCACGCAGATCACTCTGCGCCGGAAACGGCTGTAGACGACTCCGCCGCTGACGTTCGGACAAAATTCGGCATCAGCGTTGAGGACTACATGCTCCCCGCCCGGCACCAGATCCAAATGGTGAACCCTGACGGCACCCTTCGCTCCCAAGACGAGCAAGGCACCGAACCCGGCCACGAATACCCCACGCCCGGCGACGCTGAACTGATGGCCGCGTACGAGCAACTCGTCGTCGGACGCCGCGTCAACGATCAGAACTCCGCGCTGGTCCGGCAGGGCCGCATGGCCGTCTACCCCTCGAGCCACGGCCAGGAAGCCTGCCAGGTTGCAGCTGCCATGTGCCTCAGCGAAGGTGACTGGCTGTTCCCTACCTACCGTGACGCCGTCGCCGTCATGACCCGCGGGGTGGACCCCGTTGAGGTGATGACCATCTTCCGCGGCGACTGGCACGGCGGATACGACCCCACAGAGCACAAAGTGGGCATCCAGTGCACCCCGCTGACCACCCAGCTGCTGCACGCCGTGGGCGTTGCCCATGCGGCCAAGCTGCGCGGTGAAAACACCGTGGTGATGGCCATGTGTGGCGACGGCGCCACCAGCGAAGGCGACTTCCACGAAGCCCTGAACTTCGCCGCCGTCTTCCACCTGCCCGTCATCTTCTTCGTGCAGAACAACAAGTACGCCATCTCGGTACCGCTCAGCCACCAGTCCGTGGCGCCATCGCTGGCTCACAAGGCTGTTGGCTACGGCATGGCCGGTGAACGCGTTGACGGCAACGACCTCGTCGCGCTGCTCGCCGTGATGGACCGGGCCGTGAAGCTCGCCCGTGACGGCTCGGGTCCGCTGCTGATCGAGGCCCACACCTACCGCATGCAGGCACACACCAACGCCGACGACGCCACCCGCTACCGCCCGGACAGCGAAGTCGCCGAATGGCAGGCCAAGGATCCGCTGGCACGCATGAAGTCCTATCTCACGGACAAGGGCCTGCTGGACGCCGCCGCTTCGGAGCGCATTACTTCGCATGCCGAGGCCGTTGCTACGCAGCTCCGCGAAGGCCTGGGGGAGGACGTCCCCGTCCAGCCGCTGGACCTCTTCAAGTACGTCTTCGCCAAGCAAACGCCGCAGCTGAAAGAACAATCCGAGCTGCTGGCCAGCGAACTCGCCCGCGCTGAAAGCGCTAATGGCACCGACAACTCCGGAACGGAGAGCGCAAAATGACCGTCACCACCAGTGCCAACGGCACCACCACAGCCAACGTCAGCGCAGCCACCGCCAGCGCCGCCGCTTCCGCCGCGGCCACTGCCGAAGCCACCGGCCCGCAGAGCCTCACCATGGCCAAGGCACTGAACACTGCCATGGCCGACGCCATGCGCAATGATCCCTCCGTCCTGGTCTTCGGCGAGGACGTGGGAATGCTGGGCGGCGTTTTCCGCATCACCGACGGCCTCATGGCCGAATTCGGCGAACAACGCTGCTTCGACACCCCTCTGGCCGAATCCGGAATCGTGGGCATGGCTGTGGGTATGGCCATCAACGGCATGCGCCCCGCGATCGAAATGCAGTTCGACGCCTTCGCTTACCCGGCCTTCGAACAGATCGTCAGCCACGTAGCCAAAATGCACAACCGCACCAAGGGCAAACTCAAAATGCCCATGGTCATCCGTGTTCCCTACGCCGGCGGAATCGGGGGAGTGGAGCACCACTGCGACTCCTCCGAGTCCTACTACGCCCACACCGCCGGCCTGAAGGTCTACACCCCGGCCACCGTGGCCGACGGCTACCGCATGCTGCGCGAGGCAATCGACTCCGACGACCCCGTCATGTTCATGGAACCCAAGAAGCTCTACTGGTCCAAGGACCAGGTTGACTTGGGTGCCCTGCGAGCAGAGCACGACGCCGGCACCTCCACCGAGGGCCGCGCAGCTGTTGCCCGTCCCGGCACAGACGCGACGCTCATCGCCTACGGCCCGTCCGTCCCCACCGCTCTCGCCGCGGCTGCGGCGGCTGCCGAGGAAGGCCGTTCGCTCGAAGTCATCGACGTCCGCACCCTCGTCCCCTTCGACGACGAAACCGTCTGTGCGTCCGTACGCAAGACGGGACGCGCCGTCGTGATCGCCGAAGCCCACGGATTCGCCTCCGTGTCCTCCGAGATCGTGGCCCGCGTCCAGGAACGCGCGTTCCACTACCTCGCCGCACCGATCCTCCGCGTAACCGGCTTCGACGTCCCGTTCCCGTCTCCCAAGCTGGAGCACTACTACCTGCCGAGCGTCGACCGTATTCTCGACGCCGTCGACGATCTCCAGTGGGAGGACTAATTATGAGTTCAGATATGCAGGTCTTCAAACTGCCCGACCTTGGCGAGGGCCTCACCGAGGCCGAACTGGTGAACTGGCTCGTTGCCGTGGGTGACGAGATTGTGGTTGACCAGCCCATCGCCGAGGTCGAAACCGCCAAGTCCATGGTTGAGGTGCCCTCGCCTTACGCCGGCACCGTTGCCGAGCTGCACGGTGAGGCCGGTCAAACGCTCGACGTCGGCAAGCCGCTGATCTCGATCGCTCGCGCAGGTTCTTCCACGGGTTCGCCCGCTGCCGCTCCTGTTACGGCTCCTGCTGGTTCTGTTGATCCTTCGCCCGTGTCCTCGGGGCTTGACGTTTCGTCCGACGTGGAAGCTGCTGCCGAGACGTACCGGACCGAGGAGAAGGCAGGCTCCGGCAACGTGCTGATTGGGTACGGTACGCCTGGGGGAGTGACCGGTGGCCGGACGCGTCCGCGGAAGGCGAGCGTTTCAGTTGTTGATTCTGCTGTTTCTGTTGCGGCTCCTGTTGCTGAGCCGGTGATGGAGCCGGCTGTGGCCGGGACGCGCATCCCCGGCAAGCTCAGTGCTGTCATCTCGCCGCTGGTACGGAAGATGGCGCGCGACCATGGTGTTTCCCTCGAAGCGATTGAGGGTTCGGGTTCCAGCGGGCTGATCATGCGCCGGGACGTGGAGGCGGCGATTAGTGAGCCTTCTGTTGCTGCTTCTTCTCGTGTTTCTGCTCCCGCGGCGGCTCCGGCTACGGCTCCCGCCACGGCTGCCGCTCCCGTTGCTGCTTCCGCTGATGCGGGTGCCGTTGACAGCCGGACTGGTTTGTCCGTCTCTGCGCGGACGCCCGTTCGCGGGGTCCGCAAGGCTGTGGCCGCGAACATGACCCGCAGCCGCTCGGAGATCCCCGAAGCCACGGTTTGGGTGGACGTGGACGCTACCGCGCTGCTGGAAATGCGGGCCGAGCTCAAGAAACGCGCACCGCACGATACCCCTGGTCTGCTGGCCTTCATCGCTCGTTTTGTCACGGCTGGGTTAAAAAAGTACCCGGCCCTGAACACGCGCTTTGAAACTGCCTCGGATGGCTCGCAGGAGATTGTCGGTTTCGACGGCATCAACCTCGGCTTCGCCGCACAGACCGACCGCGGACTCGTGGTCCCGTCCGTACGGAACGCCCATGAGCTGAGCGCCCGCGAACTGGACGCAGAGATCCGCCGACTCACCGCCGTCGCGCGCGACGGAAAGGCGACGCCCACCGAACTGGGCTCCGGCACCTTCACCCTGAACAACTACGGCGTGTTCGGTGTGGACGGCTCGGCCGCGATCATCAACTACCCCGAGGTAGCGATGCTGGGCGTGGGCCGCATCATCGACAAGCCCTGGGTGGTCAACGGTGAGCTGGCAGTCCGCAAGGTCACCGAATTGACCCTCGCCTTCGACCACCGCGTGTGCGACGGCGAAACCGCGGCCGGCTTCCTCCGGTACGTGGCCGACGCAATCGAAAACCCGGGTGGAGCGCTCGCGGACATCTAGCCCCGTCCCGCACCCTCTCTCACATCCCATCCCTTAATCGCGGTCCCTCTCTCACGTCCCTCGGGTTTGATCCGGACGGTCTATCAGATCCCTCGGGTTTGGGCGGGTCGCTCTATCACCTCCTGAGTAGTTCCTCGGTATCTGCCCGCAGGCGGGCTTCCCATTACGGGGTGCCCGCCGGGTGGGCGGGTGTGAGACGTTTGGACGCGCCCGACGCCGTAGACGATCCTTTTGCGGGACGCTTCGAAACTACTTCAGCTGCCAGTTGGACCCTCGTCGTTCGCGACACCCTCGATCCAGTCCACAGCTTCGTCCGAAAGCTGGGGGCCGTCTGCTGATCCGCTTGCCCACCACCTCGAATCGCTGGTGCCGCCCGTAGCCGCCATGATGCGGGTGACTACTTCCGGCGGCAGCGGCTCGCCGTTGTGTTCAATGAGCCAGTCGCGGGTTTCTGCATCGAGCAAAGGCCACCACACTTGGATATCCATCAACACAGCATTCCACCGGGAAGGTCTTGGGCACATAGCCCGCGTGGGGAGATCGGTCTCGATTACTGGTCCCTGCCGGCACCTACGCAAAACGCCTGGTCTGGTCACTATTTACTCGGCCATACCGCTAAGTAGGCTCCTACGCGCCCCAAAGTCGAAAAGCACGCCCAGGCCTTGACGTCACACTTGCATTTTGCAAGTATGGGCCGCATGAGCCTCTTCATCACATGCCCGGTTGAGAGCGTCGAGCGCGCTACCACCTTCTATACCGCCCTCGGCTGGACCCTCAACACCAAAATGTCCGATCACAACGTGTCATGCTTCGCCATCGCGCCCGAGCAGTACGTCATGCTCGGCAGCCGCGAGATGTACGCGAGCATCGGCGCCTCCGAGGAGCTGGTCGGCGGACCCGACACCCCCTCGAAGGTTACGGTCTCCTTCGACCTCGGCAGCCGCGAGGCGGTGGACGAACTTATCGAACGCGCGGGTGCCGCCGGCGGGCGGATCGGTGACACCGACGACTACCCCTTCATGTACCAGCGCCAGTTCGACGACCCCGATGGCTACCACTACTCGCCGTTTTGGATGAAACCGGACGCCGATCCGACCGCGTGAGCAATCTCGCTGCGGCCCTCGACGTCGTCGGGCCACGGTGGGCCCTGCTTATCGTGGAGCGGCTGCTCGACGGGCCACAGCGCTACGGCGATCTGCAGCGCGACCTCGGAGTGCCGACCAACATGCTCGCCACCCGCTTGCGCGAGCTCGAGGCCGCCGGGGTACTGTCCCGTCTGCCCCTCCGGCACAACACCCGTGCCTACGCGCTGACCGAGAGAGGGCTCGCCTTGCGCGAGGCGATTGTCGCGCTGGAACGCTGGGGTGGCGCGGAGTGGCCCAGGAGCGCCCTGGACACTTAACGCCTTTAAGAACCAGTCCAAGTCGCCCTTCTGCACGCCCATTCACGAGAGGACCGCCATGGCCAAGCACGGCGCCGCCGACCCCTACCGTCTCGAAACGCAGCTATACAAGCACGGTATCTACCCCGAAACCTGGGCATGGAGGAACGCCGACTACAGCCAATATCAGTCCAGAAATGCGGCGATAGGGCAGCGCGTCTACGGCGACCGCCAAGTCACGTCCCCGTGGGGCAGAGGCAGTGGTGACAGCAGTGTCAGCCACATTTGGCTCAGCGCGGCACTTATCAATATGCTCACAGTCATTCCTGGCGTCACGGTCTTCCACCGCCTCAGGGCTCCGGGCACACCACGTAAACCGCTGAACACGAAGTTCCCCATTGAGCACGCCGTCCTACATGGCTCCACCGTCTTCCTGATTGACCCCAACGGCTCCTATTGGTCCAAGCTGTCCCTGGGATGGACGCAGAAGCAGAACGGGCGGTACGGCATCGGCCCGAAGGCGCACTTCAGCTACAACCATGAAGGCCTCGCCGACGGGGCCCGCCGCTTCACGACCCTCCCCGGGATTCAGCAAGTGATCCCACTGCTGGGCATGAATGTCACTCCGATGTCAGGCGTGGACTCCAGCCGCAACCCGCCGATCACGCCCGTGGTCCGGTGGTCTCCCCAAGGCGTGGGACTATTCACGATCAACGAGATGATGGACTTCATCAGCTCCAGCATCACCGCCGCTCTGCCATCCTGGCAGGACAATCCGGAGCTCCGGACCGCCATGATCGACCTGCAGGAACGGACCCTCTTCACCTTCAACTGAACGGCCCGGCTAACACGCACGATGCACGCTTCAACCCGACGCCCTTGAACGGAGTTGTGAGCTGCATGTTTTGCACACGACCCTTGCGTTTTGCCGGTATGACCCCTGCACGTAAACATCGATCCTTTACCGGACGCTCACAATCCGCCACTGGCCTGACGAAGAAAATCTGCGGTGGGCGGGCCCGGTCAAGCGAGGATCAGGGCTGCTTGGAGAGGACGTAATTCTGGGTGAGGTTGTCGATGTCTCCGGGATAGATGGTGACCCGAACGGTTCCATCGTTGTCTTTCTCTACCAATAGACCCCGTCGTACCTTCGTGGGATCGGTTTTCCCTGGGTCGGCGACTGGCCCTATCACGCCGGATTGATTCTCGTATCTCGCCTCTGGTTTATCCAGCCGAGATAAGGACTCCCACGTCCAGGAGGATGAGGTACCCGAGCTTTTCAGCCTTTCCACGGAACGGCTGTCCAAGGGGAAAATCCTTGACGGCAAGTGAGTTGTCGGCATGCAGCTCCATGGTCGCAGCCGGGACATCGTTGCCAACTGTGCTTTCGTCGGCCGAGCCGACCCATGTCCCGGTCAACTCATCACGGTTCGCTGCAGGCCGCTGAGTACAGCCCGTAAGCCCGGGCTGCGTCTCACGTGGACGAAGAGACCGTTTGAGAATCGGCTATCGGACGGCTGTAGGCCTTATTTCGGTGGCTCGAAGCCGCCGAGCGTCTGCTCGAGCAGTTCAGCCAGGCGCAGCGGGGTGCGGTCCTCGTACATCGGACCGATGAGTTGTACGCCTACAGGCAGCCCCTCCGGGGACCGGCCGGCGGGTATGGCGGTGGCAGGTAGTCCGGGCAAGGTGGCCAGACCGGCCCAGATCGATTGATCAACGGACGGGTACGCGACGCCGTCGATGTCGATCCTCTGTTCCCCGCGGTCCGGGTTGTGGTCGTGCGGGAACGCGGGAATCGACATGATCGGACACACCACGGCATCGAATTCGGCGAAGAATTGCCGCCACGCGTGACGGTGAACTTCACGGCGGATGTCGGCGTCGATCCAATCGCGGTGGCTCAGGACCAGACCGCGCAGCCGTGTCGCGTCCATGCTCTGGTCATCCGGGTTCAGGGTGGCGGCCTGTTTCTGCAGGTTTTCGTAGGCCGGCGCGGGAAGTCGGGCGCCGCTGCTCGAAAGCATCAACTTCGCGTAGAGCGTCGCGTTTTCGGCCAGGTCGGGCATGACCGGACTGTGCCGCTCGACGCGGGCCCCGCCGTCCACGAGCGCGGCGGCGACCCGGTTCAGCCCGGCCCGCACCGCGGACCCGGTCACAATGAGCGGATGCTCGTCGAGTACCAGGACGCGGAAGTCGGAGAGCCTCTGGTGGCGGGCGGGCGGCAGAGTCAGATCGTAGGCGACGCCGCGCGTTAACGGGTCCGGTCCCGCCATCACATCGAGCAACAATGTGAGGTCGCGGGCGGTGCGCGCCATTGGACCGCAGACGCCGAGGTCGCCCTCGATCGGCAACGCCGGTGCGTGCGGCGGCACCATCCCGCGGGTCGCCACCAGCCCGAACGTAGGCTTGTGTGCGTAAATACCGCAGAAATGCGCCGGGTTGCGCAGTGAACCTGCGAGGTCGGAGCCGATAGACAGCGCGCCGAGTCCCGATGCCAGCGCCGCCGCTGATCCGCCGGAGGACCCGCCTGGCGTGCGACCGTGGTCCCAAGGGTTATTGGTGGTGCCGTAGATCTCGTTGAAGCTCTGCCAATCTTGCAGCATGAACGGCACATTGGTTTTGCCGAGAATCACCGCTCCCGCGGCCTTCAACCGCGACACCATCACCGCGTCCTCATCGGGCGCATAGTTCGCATACTGCGGCATACCCCAGGTCGTGGGCAACCCGGCAACGTTGTAGGACTCTTTGACCGTCACAGGAATACCGAGCAGCGGCCGGTCCTCGCCGCGGGCGCGCGCCTCGTCAGCCCGACGCGCGGCGGCCCGTGCACGATCGAAGTCCGTCACACAGATCGAATTGATCGCCTTGTCGTCCCGCTCGATACGGAAGATCGCCTCGTCGGTCAGCTCAACCGAGGTCACCTCGCCGGTCCGCAATGCGGTCATCAGCTCTTCGGCCGAAAGAAATGCCCACTCCATGAATCCGATTCTAGGGGCCGCCCCAGGCCGCTGCCCCATATCCCCGTTCACCGGGACGGCCTCGATGTTCGCTCCCGCGGCTTCCACGAATCGAAGAGCGGCGCCGGTGGAGCGCTGTTCGGTGACCGATCCTTTACCGGTCGTCTGCATCGATGCGTGCGAGGTTGAGCACAGCTGGGAGGCTTGTCACGCCATCTTCTGCCAAGAAGTGCCCGGCTCCCTGTTGAACATACAGCTGCGCGTCGAGGCGCTTAGCGAGGTTGTCAGATGATGCCGTCGGCACGAAAGGGTCCGCATCAGAGCGGATGACTGCCCGCTCGTGGATATTCCTTGCTATGCGTTCAACGTCAACGTTGGTTGCGAGGTATCCATCGAGTACGGGCAATGATTCCAGTGGCCCAGTGAAACCGGCTACCAACACAAGAGCGCCTAGTTCCCATGGCTCCGGAAGCGCCTCGAGCACGCGGAGTGCCGTGATGGCTCCGAGGGAATGCGCCACTACTACCGTTCTCGCATCGAGCACTCCAAGTTCAGCACTGACAGCGCTCTCCCAGGCTGCTGCGTCAGGAGCGTCGGGGGCAGGAAGAAGGACCACTGTTGCGGCGATGCCTTCAGCTTGGAGTTCGCTTTTGAGCCAGGGGAACCAGTGTGCGTCCGGTGCTGCGGCGTACCCGTGGACGATGGCGACGCGTTGGATGGAATGAGTCGGGCGGGCGGAGGTTGCTATGTTCATAAGCAACGACCCTAGAGGGTCACGTTAGCGTGAGGGTCAATTGGCTTAGGAAGGATTTCGATGCTGATCGGGGAGCTCTCTGAGCGAACGGGTGTGAGCCGGCGGGCGCTTCGCTACTACGAAGAGCAGGGCCTTCTCGTTCCCGAACGGGCGTGCAATGGATACCGTGTGTACTCCGGTGATGCTCCACTCATCGTGGCTCAGATTCAGGGCCTGTATGCCGCGGGCCTCGACTCCGACGCCATCCGCCAGTACCTTCCTTGCGCCCGTGGACGCACACCCGACCTCGAAATGTGTGCAGAACTACGTACACACCTAAGCGGCCGAGCGGCAGAACTTGGCACTCAGGCCGAGACTCTAATCCGGCAGCGCGAAGCGATCCTCGCCCACCTTTCCTAAAGCCCGGACTAGTGACACCGTTATCCCGCTCGCCAACCAAGGGTCCACAACGACTGTTGACCTGTACCCGGCATAGTGAATTTGACGGCTACGGGTAGCGTTCGCGACCCCTGCCTTTCGCGCCAGCGCCCGCAAGCCGATCCTTCAGCGGACGGTGCTCTCCCGGATTGCGGCGCAGAGGAGCAATCTAGGATTTCAAGATGCTACCTGCAAACGAAGTTGCTGGTCTGCCGGTCGAAGAGTATGGGTTTCCGGGACCCCTGCGAGATGCACTCGTTGGCGCGATCCTTGATGGACGGAAGACGTGCACGACCTCTCTGGTCGTCCAATACGAGCTCGAGGACGAGCCTTTGCCGGTTGTCGGTCAACGCGGTGTGGTCGTTGATTCGTCCGGGCTGCCCGTCTGCATCACAAAAGTCACCGAGGCTCGCGTAGTGCCCGTAGGCGCCGTTGATGCAGCACATGCGATCGACGAAGGCGAGGGCTGCCAGGCAGTCTCCGACTGGCGCGCAGGGCACGAGGAAGTCTGGCATAGCCCCGACTTTCGGACCGCCATGCGTGATCCCACCTTTACGGTCTCGGACTCGACGGAAGCCGTTTTAGCTCGTTTCTGTGTGCACGTCCAGCGCTAAAATCCCGGCAAAATTGCGGTCTAGCGAGTGCACGGTGAGGGATCCTTTACCGTGGGTTTCTCTGGTCCTCCAGCTACGGGTAGCTTTTTCGTTGGTAGGACTTGCGTGATCGATGGAAGCCTTGGTGGTTTAGTACGTTGCCGGTAGTGCGGATTTGAAGACTTTGGCCCATGCCGATCCGACCTGCTTCAGGAGCGGCCCGGTGGTGTACTTCAGCTCGTACTTCTGGCAGATTTCCTGGACTTTGGGTGCTACGTACCGGTGGGAGGGCAGGTCCGGGAAGGTGGTGCTCAATCTGGTGCGTGAGGTTGCCGGTCATCAGGTCTAGAGTTCCCTCCGGTGGCGAGGATGCTGCTAGTTGCGGGGTCTGAGCTGCGCGACCATGGGACAGACAAACGGGTCCGTGTTTGAAGACAGACCAACCTTGTTCAAATAGTTGATCACCAGAGCGTACGACTCGAACAACCCCTTCTCGGTGTAGGGGATGTTCTTCTCTTTGCAGAACTCCATGACAATCTCCCGTGCACGGGCAAGGGAAGGTCGAGGCATTGAGGGGAAGAGGTGATGCTCGATCTGATAGTTCAGTCCTCCCAGAAGGTTGTCTTTCAACCATGAGGGACGGACGTTTCGTGAGGTCAGTACCTGTCGTTCAAAGAAGCTGATTTTGGCGTCTTCAGGGATAAGAGGCATCCCTTTGTGGTTGGGAGCAAAAGCGCCGCCCATGAAAAGTCCGAAGCTCAGCATGAAGGCAAGCCAGAGGATCCCACCGAAGATTGGTCCGAACAAAACCATTAGCAGTGCAATCGGAACTCCCTGCCGGACCACCATCATGGCGAACTCCCCGAACCGTCCCTTCAGAGGTTTCCCGTTCTTTCCTTTGCTGAAGATGGCAGCGAATGAGTCAAGGAGAAGGTCGAACCCGGTGAGAGTGAGGAGGATCGGGAAGAGCCAGCCCTGGTTCTTGGTGATGAATCTTTCCGGGACCGGCTTTGCTTCCATGTCTTCGGTTCTAAACGCAAGAACTCGAATGTGAATGTCCGGGTCCTTGTGGATTTGGTTAGGCGCACGGTGATGCTGGTTGTGCTTCCTCGTCCAAAATCCATACGAGAGACCAGCGAACAGGTTAGCCGCGATCTTCCCGTAGAAGTCGTTGCGTTTGTTGGAGAGGAACACCTGCCGGTGGGACGTTTCGTGTGCGATGAATCCGTACTGGGCTGCCGCGATTCCGAGGAGGACCACTGGCGGGAGCGCGATTGCCCATGAGGTTCCCGTCGCAGCAATCGTTACGACCAGTGCCCACAGGACTGCCGCCGCCAGCGAGATGATGACGAAACGTTTGATGTAGAAAGCTGGATTCTTTGCCAGCAAACCTTCATGTTTGATCTTGTCCAGGATTTCGGAATACAAGGTGGAACCCGTGGTCCGGGGTACAGCTTGGTGACTCATGCCAGGCATGGAAAGCGCTGCAACCCGTTGGGATTGGTCGATCGTCGTCATGGTCCGATTTTAGCGAAAAGTGTTTTTCGGGACCCTTTACGCGGCGAACCGAACAGGCACGGCAGCCTCCCTGCAGCCGGGAGCGCGGTGCGAATGTAGACCCAGCTGACGCATGAGTCCCGCACTGAGCAGGTGCCCGAACTTACCTCTCCGGGTCCGGTGCTGTCACCGACACCGGGGCCTGCAATCTGCCGGCACAGCCCAGACCGGGGCCACTTTCCGGACGGTCATATGCTTTCAGCTGTGCCCACTGCCGCCGGCCGTTTTAGGGCCTTGCAAGGTCAGGTCAGGTCAGTCCAGGGCAGAGCCCCAAAGGCGACCCAACTGAGAGAGCCCACAGGTGATTTGACGAGACTTCAGAGTGTGGCTATATTCTTTTCTCGTAAGAAAAGTGAACGGAAGTTCCCCCGACTGAAGTGGTGTAGTTAGCTGTTTTGGGGGGAAGTACCGTTGCAGTAATACCTGGTCGTCGACAGCTTGAGACGGCCAGTGCAACACCAGCAGTACCGGGCCGTCAAGCAGTAGGAGACGGAAACAGC
>NZ_JAGGPR010000005.1:245570-1002356 GCF_018613695.1 Arthrobacter sp. ISL-95
CAGCTTGAGACGGCCAGCGCAGTATCAGTAGTACCGGGCCGTCGAGCAGTAGGAGACGGACACAGCAGCACCAGCAGTACCTGGTCGTCGACAGCTTGAGACGGCCAGCGCAACACCAGCAGTACCTGATCGTCGGACAGCTTGAGACGACCAGTGCAGTATCTGTAACGCGGGGCGGGCAAGTTGAGAGCATTCTTATGCACTCCTTGCCCGCCCCAAACCGTTTAAGATCTGCCTGGTACAAGGGTCCATTTTCTTGGTTGAGCCCAAGGCCCACTACCCATTGAGACCCGAAGGCGCTGTACCGGTGCGCGTCTCATTTCGCGTCAAGGCTGCCCGGTAAAGGATTCCTTCACCGGGCGCTGCTGCAGGTCAGAGCAACCCTCTGCGGTTGGGACCAACGACCTCCAGGAGGTGAATTTAGCTTTTTGCTGCGCAGTCCTCACGCAGCCGCTGCACGGGGTAGCGGCTGCAGCTTCATGGCGTTTGTCCATGGCTAGCAGGTGCTGCGGAGGTTGTTAGTGCCGGTTGCCGGTCGCTGCCGCGGAGATGCCGACGCCGATAATCGACAGCCCGCCAACCCGGCCAACGGTCGTCATTCGGCGCGGTGACTTCGCGAGCCAGCTGCGGGCGCGGCCGGCCGCCAAGGCCCAGGCGGTGTCGGTGATCAGGCCGATAAGCAGCGGGACGATTCCCAAGATGAGGATCTGCGCGCTGGTGTTGCCCGCCGAAGGGGTAATGAACTGCGGGACGATCGCGGTGAAGAGCACGAAACTCTTGGGATTGGTCAGGCCCACGATCGTGCCTGCGCGCACCGCTGCGAAAGGAGTTTCAATCCGAACACTGGCCTCGGGACCGTCCGCGACCGGGCCCGCGTGCCGGATTGCCTGGAACCCCAGCCAGAACAGGTAAAGAATTCCCACCCATTTGATGCTCTGGAAGAGCAGTTCCGAGCGCTCCAGCAAAGGACCAAGGCCAAAGGCAATCGCGGCGCCAACCGTGTAGCAGCCGATGGCGTTGCCCATCACGCTGGCCAGGGCATTCGCACGGCCATGGCTCAGGGCCCGACCGATCACGAAGAGCACGCTCGGCCCGGGGATGGCGATGAGCACTACACACGCAAGGGCCGTTGCAGTGGCTTGGCTGAGAGTTACCATCCCAAAATCATAAATTCACCCTGCGCGATCCTTCGAACCGCGTTCAGCCCGCGGGACGCCACCCAGCCCGGCGCATCCTCTGAACCTTTGACGGACTGAAAAGCATCCTAGAGGTGTACCAGGGCCCGCCAGGGGCCTTGGCCCAGAGCGTTTCCCCTGCTGGCTGATGCCGTGGAACAGGAGCCAACACCCTACGGAGAGCTTTAGGGCGGGCGACTTCAGGAGCCTCCAGCACGGCTTCCATCCCATCCTTCGTGTCCAAAATCGAAATAGTCATGGAAAGGTGGACCACTCCAAAGGACCGTAGAGCCTCACGTTACGTGAGGGTAAAGCCTCTGTCAGCGCCCGTGAGACGGTGGTTCGGGGGGACACACCCTTGATGTCCGGTGGAGGATGGTCGAACGCGCACCTTTCTCCGGCGCATACTCGTCCTGGGACCACACCTGCGCCAAGACGGAGTCCAGAAGTGCGGCCTCATCACCAGTGAAGGCCTCGGAGAGCTCCACATTCACGGATAAGTACGGGGTTGGGCCGTCGTATGCCCTGCCTATACGCGCCGTGACGCCGGGGGTTTTGGCGATGTCGGTACGCTCAGCAATGACAACGTCCGTAACGTCCGACGGTTCCGGCGCTGGCTCAAACAAGGCCAGGGGAAGGGTGACGTCCGAACATTCCAAACCAGAGATCCCGGCGGTGGACTCAACCCGCATGGTTCCGTCAGGCAGACGCTCCATCCGATACTCCACGCCGTGGCCCTTCAACTCGGCGGGGACTTCCCCCTCCTCCGAGGACCATTCCGTTGCTTTGCAGCCCCGCACGGCTGCCCGTTCTGGATTGCCCCGAAAATTGGGCGTCACGGAGAGCGGCAAGAACGGTGTTGGGCCGGGGAGAATGTCCGGGCGCCGTTTCTGTTTCACGTCATCGAATGCCGGCCTGGCAGCACGGCTCCGCACGTCCCTACTGGCCGTTTTCACCAACTCAGGTATCGAGAAATCGTTGATGTTCCGTGCCACGGCTCTGCCTCAAGAAACTTCCTCGTGGCTGTACCCAAGGGTCGGCCTCAAGCGCTCCGCTGGGAGCGGCACCCTGCCACTCCACTGCCGGGTAGGGCGGCGCTGGCCGCTTTACAACCCGGCACCCCGCAAGCCCGCCGGCCGCAACTGCGGCGAGAACCACCACCGTGGTAGCTGAAAGCAATCGGTGGTGCCGACGTCGTAAAGCTGTGCTGCGCATCAAATCCCCCAAGTAGCCCGAGCTTTTCCCGGGCCCCTTCAACCCTAGGCGTGAAGACGGGAGGCTGCGATGGGCACAGCAATCCATCCGGGATTCAGTCTTTAGTAATGAGCGACGCCGGGACGTCGGGAACCGCTGCGGGCCACGTGCCGTACAGGTCATCCAGATCCTGATTGGCAAGTTCCAGCGAGGACCCGCCCGCGTACTGTGCCGACTCGATGCCCAACGATGCCAACAACGCCTTGCTTGTCTCTAATGGCTGCCCGGGCCCTTTGAAGCTGAAGCGCACAAAACGTCCGCGATCCACCTCATCCTGGGAAGCGAGCTGCGCCAACGAGTAGTCAATGAGAGCTGCTGGGTCACCGGTGAAGGCGTCCGTCACGGAGAGGGTCGCGATGACGTATGCGGTGGTGCCGTCCCACGCGCGGGCCGCCTCAAGATCTGCTCCCGGGATCTGGGCTACTGCTGCCTCCGCGGCCGACGTGGACCGCGATGCAACGGCGTTTGCGGAGGTCGCCGGGGGAGTGGCTTGATTCTCAATGGTGCAGCCACTCAGCAGTGCCACTACTGCCATAGCGGCGACGCCGAACCCGGTGGTTCTACTGATTCTCATGGGTGCCATCCTGTGTGTCGTCGCGCAACGAGTGGATCATGCTTTGCAGCGCCTTGAACGCGGTGGTTTGTTCGTCCTGCGTCATGCCGCCGAGCATCTTGTTCTCAACGGCGCGGACCGCAGCGCTCGCCTTCTCAAGGCTGCTTCGACCCAGCGGCGTGAGCTGCGCGGGAAGGACTTTCCCTACGCGAGCCTCCTCCGGGCGGGTCACGTAGCCGTCGCGTTCCAAGGCTTGGAGCAGCACGTTCATGGACTGCCGGGTGACGAACGCTCCGCGGGCCAGCTCGGAATTGGACAGACCGGGGCGCTGCGCCAGGAGTTCCAGGCAGGAGTAGTGGGTGATGGTCATTCCGAGTGGCCGCAGCGCTGCTTCCATGGAAGCACGCAGGGCGCTCGATGCTTCTTTCAGCAGATACCCCAGTGACGTGGTGAGGTCGATTCCGCGTTGACTCATGTCAGTATTCTGACATAAGTTGTTCATGTCAGATAACTGACAAAGAAACCGAAGGAGCATCACATGCCCGTCACCGGCCCCGACTTCATCTCACTCCAAGCACGCAATCTCGACGCCTCTCAAGCGTTCTACGAGCAGTACCTCGGCCTTGTCCGCTCGCCAGCAGGGCCGCCCCACGCCGTCGTGTTCGACACGACGCCGATCGCTTTCGCGCTCCGCACCATTGCCCCCGGGGCGGACCTGTCGTCCATTAATCAGCCAGGAATCGGCGCCGCGATCTGGCTTCACGCCACCGATGTCCAAGACATCCATGACGCTCTGGTTGGCGACGGCCACACCATTGTCACAGCCCCCATCGACGGTCCATTCGGCCTCACCTTCACCTTCGCCGACCCCGACGGCTACCACGTGACGCTTCACGACCGCGCCTAGTCGCTTGCCAGCGTGAGCGGTCAAGCGGTGAACGTCCCCGGAGTTGTTCCGAGGACGCGCCGGAAATGCCTGGTGAGGTGCGACTGATCATGGAAGCCCGCCTCTACCGCTGCAACAGAAGCCGGGCGACCGTCCAGCAGCAGGCGTCGGGCGCGGTCCACGCGGCGCCCCGTGACATAGCGGTAGGGGGCGATGCCGTAAGCCTTGGAAAATGCGCGCACCAAATGGCTCGGATGCGCACCCAGTAATTGAGCCGCTTCGGCGATGGTAAAGACTCAAAGAGTCGGTCATCCAGCATCTCGCGCAGCTGGCGGGCCGGGGGAGCGTCCCGCGCTGGCGACAACGGCGTTCCCAGATGCGATCGCACGGATTCCCGGAGAGCCAGAACGCCGCATTCGGCCTCCATCGCATCAGCCGGCATGGACAGTGCCGTATGGATGCCCTCCACGGTTGCCACCGTCTGCGGATCCAAAAGCAGCGGCTGCGCTATCGCTGCGTCCGTTGCTTTGGCGGGCAGCCAGGCTTCACTCAGGTACAGGACTCGCTTACGGAATGATTCACCCCCGACGGCGGATCTACCGTCGTGCGGGACATGCGGGGGTAGCAGGGTGATTGAGGCAGGAACTGCCTGATGCTCGGTGCGGCCAAGATCGTAAGTCACGGCACCTTTGTCGATCAGAAGGACAGTCCAATCCTCATGGGTATGGGACGGGTAGCTGTGATCCTCGAACGTTGCATGCAGTACCTCGCGCACATAAGGCACGGCCGGATGCCACGCCCTCACTGAGTTACCCATGCAAGAAATGTACAAGACCGCTGTTCCTGCCTGCAGCCATGCTGGGGTTCATGCAAGAAAACTCCACGGCAACCATTGATGCCCCTTCCTCCGCGACCGTTCGCTTCGACACAAAAGTGGTGGTGGTCCTTAGCGACAACCTTCTGCCGTGGCAAGAGCTGAACGTGACAGCATTCCTCATGAGCGCCATCGCCACCAGTGCCCCGGGTCTGACGGGAGAGCCCTACCAGGATCGGGATGGGAATGACTACCTTCCCATGCTTCGCCAGCCAGTTCTGGTTCTCACGGCGGGGCAAGAACTTTTGGCAGCAGCACGGGAGCGGGCGCTTGCTCGCGAGATCCGCCTTGCCTTATACACACGGGACCTTTTCTCCACCGGCCACGACGAAGCGAACCGTGCAGCAGTAGCGGCAGTTGCTGCCCACGACCTTGACCTGGTGGGAATCGCCCTCCGCGGTCCTAAAAACGTGGTTGACCGGATCGTCAAAGGCGCAAGAATGCACGCTTGAAAACGTCGGACTGCGCCAACTGGGCTAAAACCCAAAGGTTCCCCACCGGCGTCGAGTAGCCTTGCACGCAATCGGCCAACAACGCGGGCGTCCAGCAACTCGAGGCCGGCCAACAACAGAAGGAAGTGGTGCAATGCAGCAATACGTTGTTCTCCAAGTGATCCTGAAAGAGAAAATGTGGGGCGCCGGTTCGGGCAACCTTCCCTCCCTGGAAAAGGCCATCAACGATCAAGCCGCAAAGGGCTACCGGCTCCACACCATCACCACTGCCAGCAGCGGGAGTAAGGGAGTGATCGGCGGCGGTGACCGCATTCAGGCCACCATGGTGTTTGAGCGGGTCGGCTAAGTTCGCGGTGCCGAAGGTTCGCTGAGGCTGTCATAAACGCGTCTCGTACGCGTTGCAGCCGAGAGTCAGATTACAATTTCCTGGGGGTCAGCTGGTGGTCTCCAGTTGCGCGCGATCAGCCGTTCTAAGGTTGCTCGCGCTTTCCCTAGAAAGCCCGAACATGGTGAATAATTCCCGGCTGCGCTCGCTGAGTTCCATCGGCATAGCGGTAACCACACTTCTTATCAGCGGGGGACTGGCTGTTCAGCCGGCGGCCGCCGCAGATCTTAACGACATCGTCCCAAGCACCCCGCAGGTGCTTCAGCCAACGCCCGAAACGGCTACGGACCAATTCATTGTTGGCATGCGGGACAACGCCGCCCAAGCAGCTGCGGTGAAGGCCGAAAACGCGGCGGACCAGGCAGCAACCAAGCTCGGTGTCTCTGCGGAAAGCTCTCGCCAAAACGCCACGGGCGGCCACGTCATCAAGCTCGACGAGGCCCTCACGACGTCCGAAGCCAAGCTTTTCGTGGAGACGCTCCGCGCTGATCCGGCTGTCGCTTACGCAGAGCCGGACGCCATCATGCATCCCACAGCCCATTCGAAAGACTACGGCTACACGGAGCAGTGGAACCTGTGGGACAACTTCTCCGGCGTCCGTACCCCCGCAGCCTGGAACTATAACCAGGGCGAAGGTGTTGTGGTGGCGATCGTTGACACCGGCATCACCAACCACCCCGAGCTCAACGGGAATGTGCTGCCCGGCTACGACATGATCTCCAGTGCAGCTGACGCGCGGGACGGAAACGGCAGGGATCCGGACCCCACTGACCAGGGTGACTGGGTCCCGGCGGAAGAATGTGAGGCGGGGAGCCCCGCTGAAAGTTCTTCCTGGCACGGTACCCACGTGGCAGGAATCGTGGCCGCAGTTGGAAACAACAGCATAGGGATCAGTGGCGTCGCGCCGAAGTCAAAAATTCTTCCGGTGCGGGCGCTGGGAGTCTGCGGAGGTTACAGCTCCGACATTGCTGACTCAATCGTCTGGGCCGCGGGCGGCGTGGTGACTGACCTTCCCGTCAACCCCAACCCGGCAAAGGTGATCAACATCAGCCTCGGCGGCGTCGCAACGTGCTCCGCCACCTATCAGAACGCCATCAACTTTGCGTACAACGCAGGTGCGGCGGTAGTGGTCTCTGCAGGAAATTCCAATCGCCCTGCGTCGGACATCAGCCCCGGCAACTGCGAGAACGTCATCACCGTGGCGGCAAGTACCAAGTCCGGCGCGCGGGCAGAATACTCCAACTACGGAAGCGCCATTGACGTAACGGCGCCCGGCGGCGACATGACAACAGATGTCACCCGCGGCATCTTGTCCACGTTGAACTACGGAACCACCACGCCGGATGAGCCCGCTTTTGCGTTCATGCAGGGCACCTCCATGGCTTCTCCCCACGTGGCAGGCATCGCGGCTCTCCTCTTCGCGGCTGAAGGTAACACCCTCACGCCCCAGTTGCTGGAACAGCAACTCATGGAATCAGCCCGGCCGCTTCCTGCCGGATGCTCCGCTGGCTGCGGTGCGGGCTTGGTAGACGCCACCGCGGCGCTGAAAAAGTTCGGTGGTGCCGCTCCTCTTCAAGCGCCCCACCAAAAGCTCACCGATTTCAATGGTGATGGCACCAGTGACGTGATCGCTCGTGATTCCAACGGCGCTTTGTGGCTCTACAAAGGCACAGGCTACGGCAACTGGCGGGGTGGCCGCACCCAGATCGGCGCCGGCTGGAACGCCATGACCGCCGTCGAAGCGCCCGGCGACTTCAACGGAGACGGTTATGCGGACGTCATTGCCCGCGATGGCAACGGCGTTCTGTGGCTGTACCCAGGCAATGGATGGGGTGGCTTGCTCGGCCGCACCCAGATCGGTGCCGGCTGGAACGTGATGACATCCATCAAGTCAACGGGTGACTTCAACGGGGACGCGACGGCGGATGTCATTGCCCGCAATGGGAATGGCGTTCTGTGGCTTTATCCGGGCAATGGCACCGGTGGTTGGCTCCAGCCCCGCCAGATCGGTGCAGGCTGGAACGTCATGACAGCCATCGACGGCGTAGGGGACTTCAATGGCGACGGCAAAGCTGACGTCATTGCCCGCAACGGATCAGGCGCCTTGCTGCTCTACCCGGGCAACGGAGCCGGTGGATGGCTTGCAGCGAGCCAGGTGGGCGTCGGTTGGAACATCTTCAACGCCATTGAAGCCCCGGGCGACTTCGACGGCGACGGAAAGGTGGACGTTCTTGGACGCACCAGCAGCGGAGAACTGGTCCTGTACGCCGGCAACGGCTACAGCTGGTGGTTGTACTCCGGGCAGGTTGGCGTCGGCTGGAACACCATGAACGCGTTCCTGTAATACCGGATGCGACGGCCCGGAAGCATTGATTGCTTCCGGGCCGTTTCCGTTTCCTTCCAGCATCCGCACGGGTTCCGTGGGTAGAGTAGAGGCCTGAACATCGCCGGATTGCAGTGGATACGGAGCACGAATTGTCAGCTTGGCTAGAACTCGGACCGGACAACTACGTCTTGGAAACCGAGGGATCGTTACTCAACACCGGGCTCGTGGTGGGCTCAAAGCTCGCCATGGTCATCGACACCGGCTGCGGCCCGCGCCAAGGCCGGGAGATCCTGGCTGCAGTTCGCGAAAAGACCCAACTTCCGCTGGTAGTGGTGAACACTCACGCCCACTACGACCACTTCTTCGGCAACGCAGTATTTGCCGACGACGGCGTCACGGAGTTTTGGGCGCACGCCAACTGTGCGGCCACTATCGAACGCGACGCCGATAACCAGCGACGCTTCGTAGCCACCAACGAACCCGAGATGGCAGCGGGGGAGGGCGACGCCGTCGACATCGTTGTCCCCAACGCCTTGGTCCACGACCAGCCTGTCCTCGTTGACCTCGGCGGTATCACCGCCACGCTCTTCTACCTGGGCCGGGCCCACACGGACGGTGACCTCCTGGTTGGCACCAGCTCCACCCTGTTCGTGGGTGACCTGGTGGAGCAGGGCGCGCATCCGTCGTTCGAGGACTCGTATCCGGAGGAATGGGCGGATGCCCTGCGGCACATCTCGGCTCTGCGCCACCGCTACGAATTCCTGGTTCCGGGGCACGGCGAACCTGCCAGCGACGAGTTCGTCAAGACCATGGCTGACACCATGGGTACCGCCGTCAGGCAGGCAACGCAGTCGATTCGCGATATGCCATCCGACGCCACAAAGGCCATTCCCGTGCTGCCTTATGGCCCCGAACAATCACGCTGGTTCATTAAGAGGCTTCAGGAAACCAACGCCCAAGGACGTTCTTCTTTGGCCACTCCGGACTTCGGGCCGGAAAAGACAGGCTTTTATCCCGCGTAAAACAAGGTTCCTTACAAATTTGTCATTGTTTACTCCCACCCATGGACTAACCGCGTGACGCCGTCCTAGGATGAAGGCGATCATTGGTTCGCGACTACCTGGGGGTGTCGAGATGAAGGGTTCACGCGTGTTTCCGCGTGCTACCAGCATTCTCCGCTCTGTCATGGTCGCTGGCGCTGGAACCGCAATCTGGATGGCACTCTCCGCTACAGCCGCGAGTGCAGATACCGGAACCCCCGGCAACAACCTTTCGGGCAGTGTCACGTCCTCAACATCGGTCCGTGTTCCGGTGCCGTACGTGCCCCTGCCCAATGTGGTCAAAGGACTAGTACCCAACAACCAGATCAACGTCCACGTGCCTGCTGTGACACCCCTTGTGGAACACATCAGAGGCACGGTTGATCGGGTGGTTTCAGCGGTGCCGGTGGTCAACCACGTGGTTTCACCGGACACTGCCGGAACTGTGGTGAACACGGTGGTGGCTCCTGTCACTGACACGGTGGATCACACCGTCAACGTAGTTGTTCCGCCGGTGAACCAGGCTCTGGAACCCGTTCGGCTGGAGTCTGTCACGGACGTGGTCACCCCGATTGTTGATCCGATTGTCGGCGTGGTGGACACCGTGCTGGCGCCCGTCGAAGTCGTGGTTCCGCCAGTAGTATCTCCGCCGGTAGCGGTCCCGCCAGCGCCGGTAGCGGTTCTGCCGGTGGTTGAGTCACCCGTCGCAGCACCCGCGGCTCCCGGCGTGCCGGGAACTGACTTGGCTGTTGACCCTGCGACGGCGGAGCCTGGCACTTCGGTGACTACCGGCGTCGTACATTCCACCGACCCAACCGTTCCTGAGCTTCACTCCCGTGTCACTCCGCCAGGGGTGAACGCCGGCACGTCAGCGCTGCAGAATCCTGCTCGGAACTTCGGTCCCACGGGGATCACCGCGGTGCTCGGCGGCGCCTCCTCAGCCGCCGATCCCGCGTCACCTGCAGACCTGCCTTCCGGCCCCGCAGCGGTGCCCGGCAGCCTCACGGGAGCCGGCTCCGGAAACTCCCAAAACGGTCCGCCCAGCCCCGCAGCAGCATTCCTGCAGCGCGCCCTGATCATGCCCGTCGACGCTCTTCCCGGCCTTGCAATGGCCGACAATGAACAACATCCAAAGCCGGTCTGCTCAGACCCCGGCTCCTCTCCTGACTAGTTCCCCACCCAGCCGCGCAGCTCTTCGCGGCAGACGGTCAATCAGGCGATCCGTCACCTCGGACGCCCATGGGAACAACGCCTTCAGGAGAGAATCACAATGAACACGACCATACGCAAGTGCCTCATCGGCACATGCTTTGCCGGGGGCATGATCGTCCTCAGCGCCACTGCGGCAAACGCCGCGGACGCCACCAGCGGCAAGGACGGACTCCTTTCCGGCACGCAAGTGGTGGCGCCGGTAACAGCGCCGATCAGCGTCGGGGCAACATCACTTGGACTGTTGGGGGATTCAGCAGCTACGGCGTCCGCGCCGGCACCTGCTGCAGGTTCAGGGTCCGTTGCAGCACCGACTGCCAGCACCAACGGTTCCAACAGCATCGGCTCCGGAACGCAGATAGTCGCTCCGGTAACGGTGCCCATAAACCTGGGCTCGTCATCAGTGGGTCTGCTGGGGGGCTCCACTGCGGCGAGCTCAGCCACACCTGCCGCTCCTGCCGCGGCAACAAGTTCGACGCCGGCAGCCAGCACCAGCGGCTCCGACGGTATCGCCTCGGGAACCCAAGTTGTTGCGCCCGTAACGATTCCTGTCACGCTGGGAGCGACGTCCGCCGGTGTACTTGGCGACTCGGTTGCTACATCTTCAGCTCCTGCTCCGGCCCAGGCTCCCGCTTCGGCCCAGGCTCCCGCTTCGGCGCCGGCTCCGGCGCAGGCAACGACGTCGCGGGGAGAGGGTATCGCGTCCGGCGCTCAGGTAGTGGCTCCGATTTCGGTCCCTGTTAACGTCGGAGCCACTGCCGTGGGTGTTGGCGGCGACTCGTCCGCAACTTACACGGGCACCACGGGCACCACCGGCGGATCTGCCCCGGCTGGCACAACGTCCGGCAGCACCACTTCCGGTTCGGATGGCGTTGGATCGGGCACTCAGGTTGTTGCTCCTGTGGCTGTGCCGATTAACCTGGGTGCGACTTCCGCTGGTTTGCTGGGTGACTCCTCGGCCACGAACACGGGCACCGGGGGCACGACCGGCACCAACGGCGGAACTGCCCCTTCGGGCACAACGTCCGGCAGCACCACTTCCGGTTCGGATGGCATTGGTTCGGGCACGCAGGTTGTTGCTCCTGTGGCTGTGCCGATCAGCTTGGGTGCTACTTCGGCTGGTCTGCTGGGTGACTCGTCCGCAACTAACACGGGCACCACCGGCGATCTGCCCCGGCTGGCACAACGTCCGGCAGCACCACTTCCGGCAGCGACGGAATTCTTTCCGGCACTCAGCTGATCATCCCGATCACGGCTCCCGTCAGCCTTGGCGCCACCTCGGTGGGAATTGGTGGAGGGTCGACAGCCACGGTTAACCCTCCAGTTGTGAACCCGCCTGTCGTGAATCCTCCGGTTGTGAACCCTCCGGTCGTGAATCCTCCGGTGGTGAACCCGCCTGTCGTGAATCCTCCGGTGGTGAACCCGCCTGTCGTGAATCCTCCGGTGGTCAATCCTCCGGTTGTGAACCCTCCGGTTGTAAACCCTCCGGTCGTGAACCCTCCGGTCGTGAACCCTCCTGTGGTTAACCCGCCTGCCGCCACCCAACCCATTGCGAGCACCACCAACACCGGTGTTGCCACCCAAGCCGGTACCGTAGTGACCCAAGGTGCCACCCAAGGTGCATGGACCGCGTCGGTCTCCACCGCCGTCGGTAGTGCCAACACCCTGGCTAAGACGGGCCTGAACGATCAGTTGGTTCTCGTTTCAGGAGCCCTGCTCCTGATGGGCCTGGTGCTTGCAGCACTCGGGCGCCGCAAGGCAGCAGCCAACCGCCGCTAAGCCAAGGAAGTAATCTCGCTTCGCATGTAGTTGTTGCGGTTCCGGCTTCCCGGAGCCGCAACAACTGCGAGCATCCGTCCGCACTCCCGCACTCCCGCACTCCGTCGCTACCGTACGCGCCGATCGCCCCCGTAACCTCTGGTGCGACTGGCGCGAAGTGGTGCGATCCCGACCACGAAAGGGTGCGCCAGGCGGCAACGGTTGCGCCGCGGGAATCGGTACGCGCCACCCGTCCCACAATGAGCCTCAACCACTCACCACACTCCGTCGCTACCGTACGCGCCGATCGCTCCCGTAACCTCTGGAGCGAATGGCGCGAAGTGGTGCGATCCCGACCACGAAAGGGTGCGCCAGGCTGCAACGGGTGCGCCGCGGGAATCGGTGGGCGCCACCCGTCCCACAATGAGCCTCAACCACTCACCACACTCCGTCGCTACCGTACGCGCCGATCGCTCCCGTAACCTCTGGTGCGCTTGGCGCGAAGTGGTGCGATCCCGACCACTAACGGGAGCGCCAGGCCGAAAGGGTGCGCCGCAGGAATCGGTGGGCGCCACCCGTCCCACAATGAGCCTCAACCACTAACCACACTCCGTCGCTACCGTATGCGCCGATCGCCCCCGTAACCTCTGGTGCGAATGGCGCGAAAGGGTGCGACGCCGACCACGAAAGGGTGCGCCCGGCGGCAACGGGTGCGCCGCAGGAATCGGTACCACTCCGTCCCACCGAGCAGCCTCAACCACTCGCCACACTCCGTCGCTACCGTACGCGCCCATCGCTCCCGTAACCTCTGTAGCGAATGGCGCGAAGGGGTGCGATCCCGACCACGAAAGGGTGCGCCAGGCGGCAACGGGTGCGCCGCAGGAATCGGTACCACTCCGTCCCACCGAGCAACCTCAACCACTCACCACACTCCGTCGCTACCGTACGCGCCGATCGCTCCCGTAACCTCTGGTGCGAATGGCGCAAAGAGGTGCGATCCCGACTACGAAAGGGTGCGCCAGGCGGCAACAGGTGCGAGCCCGACCCTTAGCGCGAGCACCTAACGTCGTGCGGCCCTCCACCCGGCGACGGCGGTCATAGGATGAAAGGGATGACCACCACCCAAGCAGACAAAAACTTCAGCCTCCGCAGCGTAGCGCTACCGGCATTCGGGCCAGCTGTACTCTTCTGTGTCGGCGAGGGAGCTGTCCTACCGGTCATTGCCCTCTCAGCGCGCGAGCTCGGCGCATCCGTGGCGGTATCGGCATTGATCGTCACGCTCATCGGCTTGGGCTCGTGGTTATTCAACATCCCGGCGTCGATCATCACCGAGAAGTTCGGTGAGCGGTGGTCGATCGTAGGAGCAGGTGCTGTGGGTGCGATTGCCCTCGGCGCGGCGGCGTTTGCCCCTCAAATGGAGCATGGACTGTGGCTGCTGGCCGCTTCCATGACCCTGGTGGGTATGTCGGCCAGCGTCTTCAACCTCGCGCGGCAAAAGTTCCTCACCGAGGCTGTGCCTGTGATGTTCCGCGCGCGTGCCCTCTCAACCCTGGGCGGTGTCACCAGGATCGGGCTTTTCATCGGGCCGTTTGTGGGTGCTGGCGTGATGCAGTTTGCCGGTATCAGCGGTGCGTATTGGGTGGGCTTTGGTGGCATGCTGGCCGCTGCCGTTTTGTCACTCACCATCCCGGATCTGGTTGCCCCCGGGACGTCCGACGGCGGCCCCCGGCCTCCCGCGTCCAGCTTGCGGAGCGTCGCGGTTTCGCATGCCCGGGTGTTCCTGACGGTTGGCTTCGGCATCCTTCTGCTGAGTGCATTGCGTGCATCGCGACAGGTAGTCATCCCGCTGTGGGCGGACCATGTGGGACTCGACGCCACACACGCTTCGTTGATCTTCGGCTTGTCGGGAGCGATCGACATGCTGGTGTTCTACCCTGCCGGGAAACTCATGGACAGGAAGGGGCGTCAATGGGTTGCCATCCCGTCAACGCTGATCATGGGAACCGCGCTGCTTCTGGTTCCGTTCACTGCCGGGTTCGTCCCGCTCCTCTTGGTTGCCTTGCTCATCGGGTTCGGTAACGGCATCAGTTCAGGGCTCATCATGACGCTCGGCGCTGACTTCTCGCCGGACAACGGGCGGAGTCACTTCCTGGGAATTTGGCGATTCATGGCCGACTCGGGTGGCACTGGAGGACCTGTGCTGCTCTCCGGGTTAACGGCTGCATTCTCGTTGTCGGCCGGCGTCTGGGCCACTGGCGTACTGGGCTTCGCAGCGGCTGCGGTGTTCGCCGTCGCAATTCCGCGGCTGAAGCACCGGCGAAACTACTAGCTTCTTTCCAGCGGTAGCTTTGTTTGAACAAGAGAACGGCCGCAGAACATCCCCCATCAGGTTGTTCTGCGGCCGTTCGGTTTTCAGTGAGGCTCAGGAAGCCGCCGACCCCGATGAAACAACCCGAGGAGTCTTCCAGGCCCGGTCCGGAAGCCTGCCGGACACCAGCTCGACGGCGATCACCAAGAGCACCAGCCCCCAGGTCGCGTTCGCAACGTCCAGCGCCGACCTCATCACGACGAACGGCGGGACGATGGCCAGCACGGTCCCGAGGGCAATTCGCCACATGGCGGGTCGGACCGCACCCGGTGCCAGTGCAGTGCTGGCTAGTTCCAGCCGGGCCAGCGGGGTGGAAACCAGCAGCACCAGCGCCCAAGCAGCCACGTAGAACAGCGGACGGCTGAGCCACCACTCGGTGCCGGCGGGTTCCGGGAACGGCAGGCGAAGGACCAGGGCAATGCCAAACATGGCGATGATCAATGGCAGGTGCCATAGATAGATGGTCATTGCCCGGCTCCCCACCACGAACATCACCTTCTGCACCCAGCCAACGTGGACGCATCGCTGCAGCGCCGGATACGCGGCTTTCACCAACAGGATGTGCGCCAGCCCTACCAGGATCAGCGGGAACATGGGCGGGTTCTGGCTGGTCAGCATGTCCACCGGATACGGCCCGGCGTGCGTGAGCGGAACCATCAGGGCGTAGCAGCCGGCAGCGGCAAGAACGAGCTTCCACTTGGCGAAACGATCAAAGAACCCGTCGGCGTAGAAGAACCCCAGCTGTTGCAGAAGGCCCCACACGAACACCATGTTCAGCAGGCCGATCGGGTTCGAATCGAAGCCCCACGGGTTGCGCTCCAAGCCCAGACGAAGAACATCGACGACGACGGCGCCCGCGGCCAGCGCTGCAATGGTCCGGTACGGCGCTGCCTCATGGAACCTGGCCATGGTGGGGACCATTGCCTGGCAGATCAGGTACGCGGCGAGGAACCACAGCTGCACTCCGGCGCCCGCAGCGACAACGGCAAGCAAGTCCGCGGGGACACCAGCCGCCGTCGCAGTCCACAAGGCAATGGCGAGGAAGATGTACAGGGCGACTGTAGGCCGGACCAGTCGCAGCACCCGGCTCCTGAGGAAGTCACCGCCATCGCCGCCCTTGCGTTTCAGGCTGCGCCATGACGTGAGCGAAGCAAAACCGCCCACGATGAAGAACAACGGCATGACTTGGCCAAACCATGTACCTTGCGCGAACCAGCTCAGGGATGTCAGGGGATTGCCCACTCCGATACCGGATTCACCAACGCTGATGCCCATCATGAGCAAGTGAACGGCAACCACGGCAAACATGCAGGCTACGCGGATGAAGTCGACCACAAGATCGCGGGAGACGGGCGCAGCGACCAACGGGGCGTTGCTCCGGCGCGAGGTGGATCTGAAGGTAGATGACATGGAAGCTCCTGGGTTTAGCCGCTGTTTATCCATCGATTGGACTAACAGTAACGCATGAAAAGCGGGCAGTCACGTAATCCTCAGAAACCCTGTTGCTTACGGGGTGGGATCGGCGTCGCCGGGCGTAGCCTAGGAGAGGACCCCCGTCCACGATCAACCGAGTGCCTCCCCGGCGCACATGGCGCAGTTTTGCGAATCCACCCCCCACCAATGAAGGGCAGTGCTGATCGTTGTGCACATCAAAGAATTCTGGGACCAACTCTCTCCGGACACGCAGCAATGGCTCATCGAAAACCCGGGAACCATGATTGTGCCGCGGACCGTCACCGCGATTATCAATGGCCAAACAGGGGAGAGCGACACCGCGGACGTTCATGGCGGTACGGCGCTTACTGACGAGGATCGTCACTTCATCCAGGAGCAGGCGCACGGGAGCGGGGCGGCATCCGCGGAAGAGCCCAAGTTCTTCGACTCGGTTGGCCCGGAGGACTAGGCTCCCGGGGTGGCGCTCCCTTAAGCGCCGATCGCCCCCGTAACCTCTGGTGCGTGGGGCGGGAACGGGTGCGCCGTCGTCGTGTACGTGGTGCGTGGGCGCGAGCGGGTGCGCCGTCGTCGTGTAAGTGGTGCGTGGGCGCGAGCGGGTGCGCCGTCACGGTCGCAGCGGTCGCCCCACCGAGCGCTTCAGCCCTTGCGTGCCGCCAGACCGAACAGCCACGTGCCGCCGAGTGCTGACAGGTACCCGACGATCACAATGAAGGCGGTGCCGGCCCAGAAATAGTCGATGGTGCTGTCAGTGCTGAGGCCCGGCATGACTTGGAGCAGCGAGTAGGCCGCAACAAAAGCAGCGATCACCAGCGCCGCAACCGTGAGCCAAACCCATAAGCGCGAGGCGGCCCAGTGTTCGCCGTACCCCTTCCATACGTTCCAGCTGTTGCCGGTGCGCAGGATGAGCCATCCTGCCGGTAGCATCACGCCGGCCACCACCAGGAATGCGGCCACGACGTCGGCCGGGCGGTGCCACTGGTTGATGAGCGTGGAGACGCCTGTTGCTACGGCGAAGGTGCTGCCGAGGAAGCCTGCCAAGGGGCGCCAGCGGGGCGAAACCATAAGGAACACTGCTGCTGCTGCGGATGCTGCCAGCGTGGTGTGTCCGGAGGGTAGTGAGTTCAGTTCCAGGGTTTGGACGCCGCGGTCGGGCCGGTCCGGGATGAGGAGCTTGAGAATTTGCGTGGCCGCATTGGCGGCGATGCACGCTGCCACTGCGATTCCGGCGGCGGTCCAGCGTTTGCGGGCGACTGTCACGAAGAGCACCATGACGGCGGCGATGGCCAGCGAGAGCATGGGGAGCATGTCCAGGAATTCTGTGGAGGCCCTGCCGGCTGCTCCGGCCAGCACGGTAGCTTCAACCAGTGCGGACTCGTCGATGAACTGGCCTGCAGTGGTGCGCACAAAGAAGTAGTACGTCGCAGCCAGGCCAATGGCGCTGGCAATAGTGGCGAGGCAGAACAGGAATCCTGTGCCTGTACCTGCGTCGCGTCCTTGAAGCGGCCGTTTGCTCGACCTCCCGCTGGTGCGGAATTGCTGGGAACTCATTCTGACTAGACTGCCACAGTTCTCTGGACGGCTCGTGTGAGTCTCCCTCATGCCTGACGGGGGCGGTTAGACCTCGGCAACATTCCTGTGACGCTTGACACGTGTTAGGTGATGAGAATAGGCTTCCTAACACGTGTTAGGGAAGGAAATCTACATGTCGGGAACCAACGGAGCTTTGCGTGAATTCACACGTAGGAGTGCCCTCACAGCCCTCGGCGCAGGAATTGTTGGAGTCACCGCGGCGTCGTGGCCGCGCCTGACCGGGGCCGACATTCCAGGTCGCGGAGACAACAGCCTCAGCATCGCCATCATGGGCACCGCCGCAGACGCCGCAGCCCGCCAGAAGGTCATCGACGCTTTCGCCAAGGTCCACCCCGAAATCAAGGTCAAGGTCCAGGCCATCCAGGCTGTTGACTGGAAGGACTTCTTCACCAAGATCCTCACCATGGTTGCAGCAGGCACGCCGCCGGACGTCGTGTACGTAGCAACGGAAGGCGCCCAACTCTTTGCCGAGAAATTGGCGCACCCTTTGGATGAGTACCTGCGCCGCGATGCCGACCACATGCGGGAGTACTTCGAAGACGTCCACCCCAGCCTGGTGGAAGCGTTTATGTACAAGGGCAGCCTGTTCCAGCTGCCCATCGACTGGAACGCCGCCAACATGTACTACAACACCACCGCGCTCAGTAAAGCGGGACTGGACCGGCCCTCCGACAACTGGACGCACACGGACTTCCGCAGCACCCTCGCGGCCATGAAGAAGGCCAATCCCAAGGACTTCACCCCGTACTACTGGACCAACCGCCTCTTCGGTGGAGTGGTGCCGTGGCTCTACGCCAATGACACCAGCTTCCTCAAGGAAACCAAGTCCCCGGGTGGCGAATGGCTGTGGGACGGCTTCTATGCCAACGACTCCTCGCGCAGCCTTCGCTCCGGTGGCTACCAGTGGCTTGAACCCAACGCTGATGATCCCAGGGTCTTCGAATCCTTCGACTACCTCCGCGGACTCGTGAAGGACGGGCTGGGTGTCCGGCCCGAGGAAGGCGGCGGCAGCGCACTGATCGGCCTCTTCGCCTCCAACAGGATAGGTACGACGCCGGCGGGCGGCTATTGGGTCCAAGGCCTCCACGAGGCGGGTATGACGGAGAACGACTTCGACGTCCAGTTCTTCCCGAAGTGGCGGGGCCAGCGCCACCAGTTCGGCACGGCAGGCTACGCGATCATGAAGACCGCCAAGGATAAGGACGCCGCCTGGGAATGGGTGAAGTTCAGCTCCAGCCGTGAAGCCATGCAGATCGTGTTCCCCACACCGAACACCACGCCCGCTCGTCGATCCATGGTCAACAAACAGCTTTATGCGGGAACGGGTCCACGCAACTGGAAGGTCTTCTACGACACCCTGGACAGGTTCCCCACCACAGGTCCCATTCCAGCACCGCCCCAGCAGGCCGCCGTCGAAACCGCCCTCATGAAAAACGTAAGTCTGGCTGTCAGCGGAGACGAGCGTCAGCTCAAAGACGCCCTCAGTTCCATGCAGCGCGATCTTGAACTGGCCCTGAGGAGGCAGCCATGAGCACCGCAACCAGTACGCCAACGGGGACGGGGAGCGAGCCGGGCCGTCGCCAAACCGCCCACAAGAACGGGCAAGTCTCCAAGCGCGGCCGCGTGCAGCAACGCTGGCTTCCCTGGGCCTTCCTGGCACCCACCATCGCGGGCATGGGCATCTTCACGCTGCTGCCGATCGTCGCTTCGATCGCACTGGCATTCTTCCGCTGGGACATCATCTCCGCACCAACGTTTGTGGGCTTCGACAACTTCGCCGAGGTAGTCCAGGATCCCACCGTCCGGGTGTCATTCCTGAACACCATTGTGTTCGTGGTGGTGGCTGTAGCCCTCCAACTCGGACTGGCACTCGGCCTGGCGATCATGGTGCAGGAGAAACTCCCGGCCTGGCTCAGGGTGTTCTTCCGCTCGGCCTTCTTCTTCCCGCTGATCCTGTCCGCAGCATCGGTATCGATCTTCATGCGGTACCTCTTCAACGAACAATTCGGCGTGGTGAACTGGTTGCTTTCCATCGTTGGCATCCCAGCGGTCCCGTGGCTGACGACGCCCACCGGGTCTGCCGCCGTCGTGATTCTTGTGTATGTGTGGCAGAACTTCGGGTTCTCGTTCCTGCTGTTCATCGGCGGCCTCGCCTCCATTCCGGTGGAGACCTACGAGGCCGCGTCGATTGACGGCGCGACGGGTTGGCGAAAGCACTGGTTCGTCACGCTGCCCCTGCTGAGCCCCACCACCCTGGTGGCCTCGGTCATGGCGATCATCAACGCGCTGCAAGTGTTCGACCAGCCCTACGTGCTCACCCGAGGTGGACCCGGAGACTCAACGCGAACAGCCGTGATGGTGATCTTCGAATCCGCGTTCCAACGGCTTGAGTTCGGCGAGGCCTCGGCAATCGGCGTGATCCTGACCCTGATCATCATGGCCATCACCGCCGCACAATTCCGGCTCAGCAAACGATTCGTCTTCTACCAGTAAGGCCCGCCATGACTACCATTCAAGAACGTGTCACCACCACGGCGCCTGTAGTGAAGCGGAAGAAGCGCGACTGGTCGGTGGCCGTCCGCGTCGTTGTCTTGCTGATCGCGTCCGTCTTTGTTCTCGGCCCTGTGTTGTGGACGTTGTCCACCTCGCTGCGACCGCCGTCGGAATCGTTCCAGCTGCCGCCCGCCTTCCTGCCGCTGAACCCGGACCTCACCTCCTACGAGCAAGTGTTCAAGCAGCTCAACATCGTGGCCCTGGTGGTGAACAGTGCGTTGGTGACCGGCTTGATCGCGGTGGGGCAGATGATCACCGCCGCGCTGGCCGGCTACGCCTTCGCGCACCTTAAGTTCCGGGGGCGTGGCGCTCTGTTCTCCATAGTGCTGGCCACCATGATGGTGCCCGCACAGGTCACGATCGTTCCCGTGTTCATGCTGATCCGCGGCGTAGGGCTCTCAGACACGCTGCTGGCGCTGATCATTCCGGCCATCCCGACGGCGTTCGGCACCTTCCTGATGCGCCAGTACTTCATGGGGTTGCCGGGTGAGCTCGCTGAAGCGGCCGCGATTGACGGCGCCTCGCCGTGGCGGACGTTCCGTTCCGTGTACGCACCGCTGGCCATGCCGGGCCTGGCGATCGTGGGCATCCTGGCGTTCAACTTCCACTGGAACGAGTTCTTCAGGCCACTGATCATGACCATTTCCGAGCAGAACTTCACCCTGCCGCTGGGCTTGGTCTCGCTCCAAGGCAACCTCGGCACCGGAAGCATCTCGGTGGTCCTGGCCGGCGTTGTCCTCTCCATGATTCCCGCGCTGGTGGTGTTCATGTTCGGCCAGCGTGCGCTGCAGGACGGGCTCACCGCAGGCACGGGCAAGTAACTCTTTTGAAAGGGGTTCCAATGACGGACCTTGCACTCTCTTCCTCTCTGGCCATGGCGGCGACGCACCCGGATCCCGCATTCCCGCGCTTCCACTCGCGGCCGGCACAAGGCTGGATCAACGACCCCAACGGCATCAGCTACATCAACGGCCGCTACCATGTGTTCTTCCAGTACAACCCTTCGTCCGCGCGGCACTCGCAGATCAACTGGGGCCATATAAGCTCTCCCGATTTGGTGCGTTGGGAAGAGCACCCAGTGGCACTTTCGCCTCAAACAGGCGGCCCCGACTCCGCCGGATGCTGGACTGGCGTGGTGACCTCCGACGACGGCGTGCCCACCGCGGCTTACTCCGGCATTAAGGACCACGGCGGTCACTCGCAGGTGGTGATTGCCCGTGGATCGGCCGATCTGGTTTCGTGGAAGCAGGACGGGCACGTTGCCGCCTCGATGCCCGCGGATCCGCTGGTAACCGCAGTGCGGGACCCCTTCATCTTCCGCTTCAACGGCGCCCGATACGCCATGCAAGGAGCAGGCCTCTCCGACGGGCGCGCGGCGTTGCTCTTGTACACAGTGGAGTCCCTTGACGACTGGAAGTACCAGGGGATTTGGCTGACCACTGCCGATCCCGTGGCTGCGGCTCATACGCCGGCCGAGATCTGGGAATGCCCGCAGCTGGTGGAGGTGCCTGTAGCTTCGGGTGGTTCCGCCTGGGTCATGATGTTCTCCCTGTGGCTCTCCGGCGACGACCACGAGCACGTCAACGGCGTAGGGCACCTCATTGGATCCCTGTCCGCAGACCCTGTGTCCGGGTTGCCGGTGTTTGCGCCTTCCTCCGGTGGGAAGTCCGATCTTGGCCGCGACTTCTATGCCCCGCAGATGATGCAGCTCGCTTACAGTTCGGCTGGTTCTTCTCCTGCGGCGCTGCTGTGGGGTTGGGCCAACGAAGGGCCCGGGCGCGACGGTCGCCGGGGCCGTACGCAAGAAGAAATCGACGACGCCGGATGGTCGGGTGTGTTGACGCATCCCCGCGTTGTGTCTGTGGTTGACGGGGCGCTCGCCGTTTCTCCCGTGCCTGAAGTTGATGCGTACCGGGGTGCTGCTGTGGCTACGGGTGCTGTCGGTTCGGTGGTGGTTCCGGGATTCGCTGAGGTATTGGTGAGGGGTGCTTCTGTTGCTGGTGACGGTGGCGGCACTGGCCCTGGTTCCGGTTCCGTGGAGTTGGTGCTTGGCTCAGGAGCCGACGCTCAGCCGGTTTACTCCGGCTCCCTGGCTCCGGGCGAGGAACTGCGGATCTTCATCGATGCATCCCTTGTAGAGGTATACCGTTCGGGCTCCGTCGCCACGACCCTCCGGGCCTACCCGGCTCCGGGGGAGGAATGGCAGCTCGCCTTGCCCGCCGGCGCGACTGCCGACGTGTGGGAGTTGACGCTCCCGGCGTAGGCGGTAGGCCGGCGTCGTGCGCTTGCTGTGGGGCCTGTTGTGTGTGCTTGGCGTGTGGGTTGGGGCGCAGAGTGGGCCTCACAACGAGCTGTGTCAGCGCGTGGGCGCGGGACCGGTGGACTCACGCACCACCAACCGGCAAGGGACCATCGTTTCTACGGTGGTTCCCTTTCCTGCTTTGGCCGCACCTTCGATTTCGTTCGTGCCCTCGATCGCGTCCAGCAGCGTTGTCATGGCGGCGCGCCCGATTTCGCGTAGGGGCAACGCCATGGTGGTGAGGGAGGGAACCATGGTGTCGGCGATCCGGGTTTCGTCGTCATAGCCCATGATGGACAGGTCCTCGGGAACACTAAGTCCCAGGCGCGCCGCGGCGAGGGTTACACCAACGGCCAAGCGATCGTTCGCGCACATGATGGCCGTGGGCCGATCGGCAGGGGACACGCCGTCGAGCAGTTTCATAGCGCCGCGGAAGCCGGCGTCGATATCCCAACCGGCCATAAAGATCCGGTCCTCCTGGACCGGGATATCAGCCGCGGCGTGAGCGTCCCGGTAGCCCTGAACACGCAGCGGGGCCGCGGGCGAATCCTCCAAGCCCGCAAGCAGCGCGATGTCCCGGTGGCCAAGCTCCAACAAGTGCTCCGTGGCCACCCTGCCGCCAGTGACCTCGTCCGGAATGACGTGATGCAGTTGTGGTTGGGGGTGGTCGTCGTAGCAGTTGGCAAGGACCGAAGGGACGCGGAGCATGCCGTGCGGAATCTCGATGGGTTTCAGACCGACAGTCACATACATGAGCCCATCAACCTGCCGATCCAGGAGGGTTTCAATGGCGCTCGCATCCCTGGCGGTATCGCGTTCGGTGTCCATCACCACTGTGACGAAGCCGCGGGCGCGGGCAACGTCGTCGGCGCCGCCGATGATGTTGCCGTCAAAGGGGCTGACCACTACTTCGTCAGACAGGATCCCGATTACCCGCGACCGCTGGTTGCGCAAGCTCAGGGCTATGGCATTGGGGGAGTAGTTCAACTCCACCGCAGCCTGCCGGATCCGGTCCTGGCTTTCCTTGGCCACGTTCCCGTCGCCGCGCCCGTTCAGAACCAGCGAGACCGCGCTCCTGGACACGCCCGCCCTCTTGGCGACGTCCAGTGCGGTGGCCTTGCGGTTCATGGGAAGTCCTTCCGTCCTTATTGTCAGCAGTCTACCTAACGCGTGTGAGGCTGCGCCTCGACGCTTTGGCTCCGGTGCTATGTCGCCACGGCGTACGCCAACTGCGAGTACATGGACTGCATGAAGTTGGACATCCAGATGCCGGTGATCACCATGCTGATCACAAACACGGCGATGGTGGCCCACACAGGCCACAGCCCACGCTTGGGCGCCACTTTGTTGACGATCACAGAGCGGCCGATCACGTACACAAGCGCGCTAAGGAATGCCCAAGCCCAGTGGAAAGGACGGACGACGCCGGACTTGAGAAGGCGTTGACGGTCAAGGAACGCGAACAGCACCGAGAGGCCGTAGGACAGAAAACTTGAGCCCATCAGCAAGAAATAGCCGGGGGTGTACATGGAGAAGGGGTCCATGGTGGTAACGCCCTGCCGGGTGGTGATCATTCGGAACTCCGGCTGCCAGGTCAGCAGGAATAGGACGGAGAGCAGCGGCAACAAGGTGATTGCCCAGATGAACGGGTTGTACACCGGCGTCTCCGGGCTGAGCTCGCGACGTGGCTGCTGAACGGGCGCCTGGAATTGGCCCTGAGCCTGAAACTGAGCCGGCGCTTGTTGCGCTGTCCACGCGCGTCCGTCCCACCACCGGACGAAACGCGGGTCCGAAGGGTCCGGGTACCAGCCGGGAGGCGTTGTGGAACCGGGCATTGATTGAGTCATTATTCCCCCGCATTGAGTCGTGGTTCTGAGAATATCGTGATTGCGGCCTCTTGCTTGCCTTGAGCCCCTCCCGGTCCTGTTGTGCCGGTGTAAGGATGGAGCATGAGCTTCTTCGATGACCTCCCCGAGCAGCCCGCGCGGCCGCGCGAACCGCAGCCTGCCCAGCCCGGATGGTTCGGCCCGCCGTCGGACGAGCTGCCCGGCATTGCACGCGTTGGCGGGTTTGTGTACAAGAGCCAGCAGATAGTGGTGGTGCTGAAACTTGGGGAGGTGTACTCCACGGGTTGCCTGTTCGATCTGGTGTGGACAGCGCAGCGGGGCAGCGAATCGGACCAGGAATGGCGAGAGGTGGTGGAGGAGAGCTACAACCATCCGCGGTCAAGCCTGGACACCCGGACGGGACTGGAAGTGGGTATCAGTTTTGCGGACGGACGCAAGGCTGTGGCGGCCATCCACGGGTCGTCGGCCTTCGACGACGCTGACGTCATCGGCCCTGTGCTGACAACCTTGGGAGGCGGTGGCGGCAGCAACAACTCCGAGTTTGTCCAGTTCACCGGCAGGTACTGGTTGTGGCCGTTGCCGATGGAAGACACCACCCTGGTGGTGCGATGGCAAGCATTGGGAATACCGGAAAGCTCGCTCGTCCTGTCCCGCGAGCAGTTGACTGAAGCGTTGGAGGGTGTGCGGAAGTACTGGGACGAGTAGCTTTTCCACATAGCCGAATTGGCCTGCATTCCGGATGGGAGGCCGCCGGTACAGTGGCAATATGCCTGCACTTCCCTCCCTCGAAGAACTCCTCGATTCCGCCCACGTAGTCTCGCTGCCAATGCGCGTGAAATTCCGCGGCATCATGGAGCGCGAGACTCTCCTCTTACGGGGACCGCTGGGCTGGGGCGAGTTCTGTCCCTTCCCCGAGTACGACGACGACGAATCCTCCCGCTGGCTGGCCTCAGCCTTGGAAGCGGGCTGGCTGGGGTCCCCCACGCCATTGCGGGACATTATTCCGGTCAACGCCACGGTTCCTGCCGTCGCAGCAGACCGGGTGCCTGACGTGCTGGCTCGCTTTGGGCGGGTTGATGCCGTCAAGATCAAAGTCGCAGAGCGGGGCCAGGAACTAGCCGACGATGTCACCCGGGTAAATGCAGTACGCGAGGCCCTTCCTGATGCTGCCATCCGGGTGGATGCCAACGGGGGATGGGACATAGACCAAGCCGTTGAAGCCTTGGGCAAGCTTTCCGCAGTTGGCCTCGAGTACGCCGAACAGCCCGTTCCCACCATCGAGGGCCTGGCCGAGGTCCGCCGTCGGCTAAGCGCAGCAGGCACACCAGTCCTCATCGCTGCGGACGAGAGCGTCCGTAAGGAGGAGGACCCCCTTCGCGTTGCCCGGGCCGGCGCGGCTGACCTCATCGTGGTCAAGGTCGCGCCACTCGGAGGAGTCGCACGCGCCCTGGACATTGTGGAGCGGGCCGGGCTGCCCGCCGTCGTAAGTTCTGCCTTGGACACCTCGGTGGGAATCCGTGCCGGGCTGGCTCTCGCAGCAGCGCTGCCGTCCCTTCCCTATGCCTGCGGCCTTGGCACCGTTTCGCTGTTCGCTTCGGACATCACGCTGGATCCGCTGGTAGCCGACGACGGCGCCATCCAGTTACGCGAGGCCGTCCCCGATCCCGGACTGCTTGAGCAGTATGCGGCAGCGGGGGAGCGCCGGGACTGGTGGATGGAACGGCTACGTCGCGTCCACGCAGTGTTGGCGCGAAACCAGCACGGTTTGTTCACCGGGTCTTAACCAGGGAGACCTCTCAGCTTTGGATTCCGCTGAAAGGCTCAGCGGGAACCTCGTACATCCTCTGGAAGGTCTACCCCCATGTCTGAAACCACCGGACGCACGTTTCCGCTGCTCCCCATGCTTGGCCACACAAAAGGCAAGCGCAGTGCCGTCACGTGTGCTTTGAAGTGCGACAACGCCTGCTCGGGCGATGTCTGCAACACCAGCGCCAACGGATACTTCCGCGACATCGCCTCAACCGCTATGTCCCGCCGCGCGGCCTTGGGGCTCGGTGCCGCAGGCGCGCTGGCGATCGTCCTCGGTGGCGCTGTTACTGGTGGCGACACCGCCGTGGCTGACCCGGGCAACGGGCTCTCCGATGCCGCGAAGAAGGGCTTCGAGAAGTCCAAGCTCAAGTTCACCGCCATCAAGCCCGTAGACGCAGCGGTGGATGCCTTCACCGTGCCCGAGGGGTTCGACTGGAAGCCGATCATCCGCTGGGGCGACCCCCTCTTCGCCGACTCGCCGGCCTTTGACCTCAACGCTCAGACCGCTGCAGCGCAGGCCCGCCAATTTGGCTACAACAACGACTACACGGACATCTTGCCGATTCCCGGTTCCAAGGATCGCCGTGCCGTGCTGTTCAGCAACCATGAGTACACCAATGAGAACATCATGCTCCCGGAAGGCTTCGACCCCGCCGAAGCGCGGGCAATCGGGCGCGCAGGGCACGGATTGGCCGTGGTGGAACTCGAGCGCAAGAACAAGAACAAGCCGTGGAGCTACGTCCAGGGCGCCCCCTTGAACCGACGCTTCCTCACGGACACTGTTTACGAGCTGACCGGACCCGCCGCCGGCACCAACCTGGTCAAGACCATTGACGACCCCGCCGGTCGCTGGATCAAGGGCACACTAGGTAACTGCGCTGGTGGAACCACACCTTGGGGAACCATCCTCTCCGGCGAAGAGAATTTCAACGGCTACTTCGCGGCCCCGGGCACAAGCGACAGCGACAAGCGCTACGGAATTTCCGCGAAGGCAACCACGCGCCAGTGGGAACTCGACGAGCCGCGTTTCGATACCCGCAACTCCGGCTACTCCAACGAGACCAACCGCTTTGGCTGGATCGTGGAAGTAGACCCGTTCGATCCCACCTCCACCCCCAGGAAGCACTCCGCCATGGGCCGCTTCAAACACGAGGGCGCCAACGTCATCGTCGCTCCTTCCGGGCGCGTAGTGGCTTACATGGGCGACGACGAGCGCTTTGACTACCTCTACAAGTTCGTCTCAAAGGGCAAGTACCAGGCTGGCGACTCCAAGGAAGCCCGCAAGAACAATATGAACCTGCTCTCCGAGGGCGACCTCTACGTGGCCCGCTTCACGGGTGACTCTCCCGCGGACATCGACGGTACCGGCAAGCTCCCCGCCGACCGCGCCTTTGATGGAACCGGTGAATGGCTTCCCCTGGTGGTCAACGGAACCTCAGCCGTGCCGGGCATGACCGTGCCCGAAGTTCTGGTCTACACCCGCCTCGCAGCTGACAAGGTTGGCCCCACCAAGATGGACCGTTGCGAGGACGTTGAACCGAACCCGCGGACGGGCAAGGTTTACGTGGCCTGCACCAACAACACGGACCGCGGCAAGCCGGGCAAGGAAAGCGCCACCGAGGTGAACCCGCGCAACCTGAACCGTGACGGCCACGTCGTGGAAATTACCGAAGGGCGCGAGCAGACAGGCACCAAGTTCAACTGGAACCTCCTGTTGGTTGCAGGCGATCCCGCCAAGAACACCTCCACCTACTTCTCCGGATTCCCGGCCAACAAGGTCTCGCCCATTTCCTGCCCGGACAACGTGGCCTTCGACTCCGTGGGCAACCTCTGGATCTCCACCGACGGCGCCCCCGGCACCATCGGCTACGCGGACGGCCTGTTCAAGGTCACCCTCGAAGGACCTGAGCGCGGCAAGGTGGAGCAGTTCCTCGCAGTTCCCCGCGACGCCGAGACCTGTGGTCCCATCATCCACGACGAAGAACGCACCGTTTTCGTCGCCGTTCAGCACCCCGGTGAGGACGGATCGTTCGCAGCCCAGAACTCCTTCTTCCCTGACTACGTCCCGGCCGGAGCCACGCCGGCCGCCGGTGCTGTGCGGGCACCTCGGCCCTCAGTAGTGCAGGTCTTCCGCAAGTAGCGCCTGCTTTCATTCGATACTGACGAATGCTCCCTCGCCCGTGGTCACGGGTGGGGGAGCATTTCGTCTCCCGTCGTTCTCTCACATCCCGCGTACTTGGGCCGGTCCCTCTCTCACATTCCGCGTGCTTGGGGCCATCGTTCTCTCACATCCCGCGTGCTTGGGGCCACTGTTGCGCAGACAGAGGCCCTTCAGCTGGCTGATCTGACACCGCTCGGTTCGCCCAGGTTCGCGCGCTTCGACCCTCCCTTCAAGCCTTGGTTCCTCCGCCATAACGAGGTAGTTCTGGGCGTCAAGGAACCCAAACGGCACCCGGGTGATAGACGGTTGGCCGGAAGGGCTAGGGATGTGAAAGACGGTTGGCCCGAAGGGCTAGGGATGTGAGCGAGCGTTCGGGTCCGGGAGCGCCAATAGACTGGGACGGTGACTTCCCAGGACTCTCTGACATCCATTGGCGCCGCACGGATCGCCGTTACCGCACTGCTCGACGGCGGTGTGCGGCACGTGGTGGTAGCACCAGGTTCGCGGTCAGCGCCTATGGCCTACGCGCTCGCGGAAGCTGAAGCCGCCGGTCGCGTTCGGATCCACGTCCGCATCGATGAACGTGACGCTGGCTTCACCGCGCTGGGACTCGCACTTTCCACCCAGGCTCCCGTGGCAGTAGTGACAACGTCCGGTACGGCGGTGGGCAACCTCCTGCCCGCGGTGATGGAAGCCAATCATTCCGCCGTTCCCGTGGTGGTGATCTCGGCTGACCGTCCCGAGGAACTTCACGGAACCGGGGCGAACCAAACCACCATCCAATTGGACCTTTTCGGCGAACACGTAAGATTCGCCGTCGCCGTCCCGGCCGGTGACCATCCACAAAAGGCTGTTGCCACTGCGCTTTACGCAGCCACGGGCGCCCTCGAAGATACCCCTCCGGGGCCCGTCCAAGTGAACCTCGCCTTCCGGGATCCCTTGGTTCCCGCTGGCGGCGACGCCCTTCCGGAAGCGGCGGGTCGCGGCGTGTTCCATTACGTCGCCGGTCCGCAGGCGCTGGACCTTCCTGCAGCATCAAGCGAACTCGCCGAGCGACGCACCGTAGTCCTCGCAGGCCACGACGCCGGGCCCGTAGCCGAAGCTTTTGCCCGCGCTCACGGCCTGCCCCTGCTTGCTGAACCTTCATCCAACGCACGTTTCGGGCCGAACGTCGTAGGGCCATACCGCGTCTTGCTGGCACACTTCGGTCCTGACTCGCCCACGCCAATTGAACGCGTCGTTCTGTTCGGAAGGGCAACTCTCTCGCGTCCGGTGGCTGCCCTGTTGGCCCGTGAGTCTGTTGAATCTGCGATCTACCAGCCCGTCCCTGTTGCCTGGTACGAGGCTGGCCGACGCCGCGAAACCCCTATCGAAACCTTGCCGGAACTCGCCGAATTCGCAGGCCGCGGCTCTGCCGATTGGCTCGATTCGTGGCTCCTCGCAGGCGCTGCAGCTCAGCACGGCCTCGACGGCGTGCTCGCGGGGGAGATCCACGCAAAGGGCCCATCGGTCGGGGCCACAGTCTGGGAGCATTCCCGCGGACAATTGGTGCTCGGTTCCTCCAACGGCATCCGCGACGTCGACCTCGCCGGCCAACCCCACCCCGAGCCCATCGCCACGGTTTACGCCAACCGCGGTCTCGCTGGCATCGACGGAACCATCGCCACGGCCACCGGCATCGCCTTGGGCAGCGGCCGCGAGACCACGGTTCTTCTGGGTGACGTCACGTTCCTTCACGACGCCGGTGGACTGCTCCTCGGCCACGGAGAACCCGTGCCCGACCTCCGGATCGTGGTGCTCAACGACTCCGGCGGTGCCATTTTCAGCCTCCTCGAACACGGGGCCGTCGAGGACTCAGGAGCCTACGGCACCGCCGTCGAGCGCCTCTTTGCTACCCCGCACACAGTGGACATTTCGGCACTCGCGGCGGCTTACGGCGTCGGACACCAAGCGGTAACCACGACGGCGGAACTCACCGCGGCCCTCAAGTCACCGCTGAAGGGGCGCACCATTGTTGAAGTGCGCGTGGACCGGGCAGATTTACGCGAGCTCCATGCACGGATCAAGGAAGCCATCTCGGCCGCAGTAGGCCAGGTCCTGACGGCGGGCTAGACCCCGGCCTCGGGTGGTTTGTGGGTTGGGCGCTACCGTTACCGCGGATCGCACCGGTAACCGTTGGTGTGAATGGCGCGTAAGGGTGCGCTGCGGGCAAACGAGGGGTGCGCCGGGCGGAAACGGGTGCGCCCGGCTGGGTGTGCACGTGCGGTGAATTCGTGGGTTGGCGGCGGAGTGGGGCTTCGCTACAGTTGCCGCGGATCGCACCCGTAACCGTTGGTGCGAATGGCGCGTAAGGGTGCGCTGCGGGCGAATGAGGGGTGCTCCGTGCGGAAACGGGTGCGCCCGGCGGGTGTGCACGTGCGCGACTTCGTGGGTTGGCGGCGGAGGAGTGGGGCATCGCTACCGTTGCCGCCGATCGCACCCGTAACCGTTGGTGCGAATGACGCGTAAGGGTGCGCTGCCGGCGACCGAGGGGTGCGCCGGGCGGAAACAGGGGCGCTCCCGCACCCACGGGCGTGCCCAACGCAAAAAGAACGGGCAGCACCCCAGAGAGGGGTACCGCCCGCCCGTTAGAACGAACTAGAGGGTCAGTCCTCCACCACGTCGATGTGCGTGGGGTCGAGGACGCGGCGCAGGAATTCCTTGGTACGCGGCTGGGTGGGGGCGCTGATGACGTTCTCCGCCGGCCCTTCTTCCACCACAACACCGGCGTCCATGAACACCACGCGGTCGGCAACTTCGCGGGCGAAGCCCATCTCGTGGGTGACCACCAACATGGTCATGCCTTCCTGGGCCAGCTTGCGCATGACGGCCAGAACATCGCCCACGGTTTCGGGGTCGAGTGCGGACGTGGGCTCATCGAAAAGCATGAGCTGCGGGTCCATGGACAGTGCGCGGGCAATGGCGACGCGCTGCTGCTGGCCACCGGAGAGCTGGTCCGGGAAACGGTCCGCAAGGTGTCCCAAGCCAACGCGTTCCAGGTTGTGGCGCGCCACCCCAGCGGCCTCCGACTTGGACCGTTTGAGCACCTTCATCTGGGAGATGGTGCAGTTGTCCAAGACGCTCAGGTGCGGGAACAGGTTGAAGTGCTGGAACACCATTCCGACGTTCCGGCGCATGCGGTTGAGGTCCACGTCCGGGTCTGTTGCCTCGAACTCGCCCACGTTGATGGTTCCCCCGTTGGGCTGCTCGAGCAGATTGACGCAGCGGAGGAGAGTGGATTTACCCGAGCCCGAAGGCCCGATCAAGCAAACAACCTGGCCCGGTTCTACGGTCAGCGAGATGCCTTTGAGGACCTCGTTGCTGCCGTAGGACTTCCGGAGATCCTTGATGTTTACGCCGGCGGCTTGAACGGTGGACGTGCTCCCAGTGGAGTTATTCATGACTGTCCTGCCTATCGCTTAGTCCGCGCGGAGCGGCTTTCGAACTTCCGTGCCAGGAGGCTCAACGGGATGGTGATGACCAGGTAGAAGGCACCAGCCACGAGCAGTGGCGTGAGGCCTGCACCAAGGCTGGAGATGCCGTCGCGGCCAAACTTGGTGAGCTCGTACTGGGAGGCGGTGAGGCCCAGGACGTAGATCAGCGAGGAGTCTTTGGTGAGCAGGATGATCTCGTTGGTCAGCGGCGGCAGGACGATCTTGAATGCCTGCGGGATGACGATTGAGATCATGGCCCGCCACTGCGGCATGCCTAGGGAACGGGCTGCTTCCATCTGGCCCTTGGGCACAGCTTGCAGGCCGGCGCGCAACGTTTCGGCGATGTAGGCCGAAGCCACCATGCCCAGCGAAACCATGACCACGATGTTGACGTCCCACTGGACACCGAACGCCAGGGGAACACCGTAGCCGAAAGCGATGAAGACCAGCAGCGCGGGAACTCCACGGAAGAACTCGATGTATCCGGTGGCGAGCCAGCGGTACAACGGGAAGGAGGAGAGCTTCATCAGGGCAAGCAGAAGGCCGCCTGACAAACCCACCACGAAAGCCAGCGCCGTGTAGATGAGCGTGTTCTTGAGGCCCACCAGGAAGATGTCCGGAAACATCGGCCCGATCTTGGAGAAGTTGAAGACGCTGGTACCAATGGTCTTCCAGTCCACAGCAAGGATCACTGCGACCACAGCCACTACGAAGATTCCGGCCTGGACGTACAAACTGACTTTGGCTCGTTGACGTGCAGTCATTGCCATGGGGTTCTCACATTCATGTTGCGCAGGTGGGGCCCCGAAAGGACCTGAACAGATCGTTTCGGGGCCCGCCTACGTGATCTTGGGAGCCGGAGCTCGGACTACTTGGTGGCTTCGCCGAACCAGGTGGTCTCGAACTTCTTCAGGGAGCCGTCATCGGTGATGCGCTTGAGCGTGGCGTTCACGGCATCCGCCATGGCGGTGTTGCCCTTCTTGATGGAGATGCCCAGCTTCTCGCCCGTTGCGTAGTCTTCAACGCGCTTGAGGTTGGAATCGTCCTTGATGGCGTAGCCCAGCACGGACTGGTTACCCACTGCGGCATCGATCGTGCCGGCCTTGAGGGCCTGGACCAGGAGGCCGGAGTCCTCGAACTGCTGGGCGTCGATTCCCTTGTCCTTGGCGTACTGTGCACCGGTGGTAGCCTGCTGGACGCCCACCTTCTTGCCCTTGGCGCCGTCAATGTTGCTGATGCCGGAGGACGAGGTAGCTACGAGGGTCAGGTCGTCGTCCAAGTACGGGGTGGAGAAGTCCATGACGCTCTTGCGGACATCCGTGATGGAGATCGAGGAGATCGAGACATCGCAGCCGGTCAGTGCCGTGCCGGTCTCGATTGCTTCGAAGGAGCTGTCCACCACGTTGAGTTCTGCCTTGACGTCCTTGGCGATCTCGGCGGCGATGTCCATATCGAAGCCTACGATCTTGCCGTCCTTCTGGAATTCGAAAGGCTCGTAGGGAACGTCCGAGCACACCGTGAACTTGCCGGCGTTGATGAGCTTGAGGCCCGAGTCCGAGGACGCGGCCGGAGTGGAGGAACCACCACAGGCGGTCAGGGCCAAGGCGCCTGCTGCGAGCACGGCGGCAATCTTGGTGCCGGACAGAACCGAACGGGAGATCTGCATGTTGTTTACCTTTTGTTGCGGTGGATGCTGAACTGAGTCGGTTTTAGTGTAGCGCCGAACGTGAGATGTGCATCACAGGAAACTAAGTTTCACTATTGGATAACAAGTTTACTCACTTATCAAGCCCGCCAAGAGGGGTCCTGTCTGGAATCCCAGAATCAGCGCTTGATGCCCAGGGCTTCCAGCATAGGCCGGAATTTAGCCCACGTTTCGGCCAATTCGGCTTCCGGTACGGAGCCTTCCACGATCCCGCAGCCGGCATACAAGCGCACCGTATTGGCGTCCTCGATGACAGCCCCGCGGAGTGCGATGCCCCATTCACCGTTGCCGGCGGCGTCCAGCCAACCGACTGGCCCGGCGTAGGGGCCGCGGTCCAAATGCTCGAGTTTTCGGATAAGGGCACCGGCTACCAACGTGGGCGTTCCGCAGACTGCCGCAGTTGGGTGCAGCGCGTTGATCAGGGCCAGGCAGGTGGGGACATGTCCCTCGATGTCCGCCAGCTCCGCCTTCACATCCGAGGCCAGGTGCCACACATTGGGCAGTTCCAGAATGAAGGGCTCGCTATGGGAATTCATGGCTTCCGAGAAGGGAGCCAGCTGCCGGGTCAGTGAATCAATGGCGATCTCGTGCTCATGGCGTTGTTTTTCCGAACCGGCCAGGACCCGTTCCGCATATTCCATGGGGGATCCGTCCATGCCGTCTGCATCGCGGCGATCCAACGTCCCGGCCAGCACGCGCGCCTGCGCAGTGCGCCCCTCCACCTGAATCAGCATCTCCGGCGTAGCACCTACCAACCCGTCTACACCGTACGTCCAGCATTCGCGGTACCTCGCGGCAAGCTGGCGAAGAACCTCGGCAGCGTTGACGCCCTCTGGAAGGTTAGCGACGACGTCGCGCGCCAACACGAGCTTCTCCAACTTTCCGGCGCGGATTTCCTCCACGCCGTTGGAAACGGCCTCCATCCAAGCGGCCTCGCTCAGGGATCCGCGGCTCAGGTGACCAGCCGAGCCGTTCGCAGCAATAGCGTCAGGTGAGAGTCCGACGTCGGGCCCTCCGGCGGCTGGACCCTCGCCGTTGGGCTCCGGCTCAGTAAGCCAGTGGTCCACGGCGGCGAGGACGCCGGCCTCGGTGAGGGGGCCGTCGTCGAACGTTAATTGGGTGGCCCAGGCGCGGCCATCGCGGATGCCAATCACCAGCTCGGGGAGAATCAAGCGGGAAACGTGAGGGGAGGTTTTGGAGAAGGCAAAGGAGCCGAAAGCCACCGGGCCAGTGCCCGGAACCTCCACCAGATCCGTGATTTCCGCCTCAATAATGAGGTGCCGCCACCAGATGTCGGCCTCTAGGAATCGCTCGGGGCCGGTGGCGTTGAAGCGGGTCAGCTCGCCGTAGCCAACCAGGCCGGCCTCGCGGCGGGACCAGCAGAGGACGTCGTCCCGCACCAGAAACGACGGCAGCCCCCCTGAGGATGATTCAACATCGAGGGGGACTGTCAAGGTGCGGAGCGTGCTCGTCATGATGGAACAACAGTACTCCCGTGCTCAGCCAGAATTTGAGCCGACTTCTACAGCGCAGCAAAGTCGGTTGAATGTCTGAGACAATTACAAGGTGAACCGAGCATCCTTGGAAAAGCGTCCGGACGAAGTTGCGACGATGTTTGATGATGTCGCCCCAAAATACGACGTCGTCAATGATGTCCTGTCCATGGGGCAGACACGGCGTTGGCGCCGGATCGTAGTTGATGCCATGGACGTCAAGGTGGGTCAGAAGGTCCTTGACCTCGCCGCCGGAACGGGAACATCCAGCGAACCCTACGCCGATGCAGGCGTAGACGTAGTGGCCTGCGACTTCTCCCTGGGCATGCTCAAGGTAGGTAAGCGCCGCCGCCCGGACATCGACTTCATTGCCGGTGACGCCACCAACCTGCCGTTCGCTGACAACAGCTTCGATGCTTCCACCATCTCCTTTGGCCTCCGCAACGTGGTTGAACCCCGCAAGGCCCTCGAGGAAATGCTGCGCGTCACCAAGCCCGGCGGCCGCCTGGTCATTGCCGAGTTCTCGCACCCAGTAGTTCCGCTGTGGCGCAACCTCTACACCGAGTACCTGATGCGCGCGCTCCCGGCCATCGCCACCAAGGTCTCCTCCAACCCGGACGCCTATGTGTACCTCGCCGAGTCCATCCGCGCCTGGCCGGACCAGGACCACCTGGCCCAGTGGCTCCAGGATGCCGGCTGGACGGATGTCACCTACCGCAACCTCAGCGGCGGAATTGTTGCCGTGCACCGTGCGCAGAAGCCCGCCGAACACCGCGAAAGTGTTCCCGTGGCCAAGCTCCGCCGCCAGATCAAGCCGCACCACCAAGCCGGCTAACCAGCACAGCCTGTTGATTAGGACGTCGTGAAAGTACTGATTGTTGGCGCGGGCCCGGCAGGGTCCACCGCTGCGTATTACCTCGCCCAGCAGGGCATCGATGTCACGGTGCTGGAAAAGACTTCCTTCCCTCGTGAAAAAGTTTGCGGCGATGGCCTGACTCCCCGGGCCGTCCGCGAAATTCAGAAGCTCGGGCTGCCTCACGCTGTCTCGGAGGGCTGGAGGCGCAACAAGGGTCTTCGCCTCATTGCCGGTGGCCGCACCATCGAACTGCCATGGCCCGAGGTCGCAGACTTTCCCACCTACGGCCTGATCCGGATCCGACTCGGTTTCGACGAGGACCTGGCCCGTCACGCCCAGTCCGCGGGCGCCGTCGTACTTGAACGCCACAGCGTCACCTCCGCGTTGACTGCAGAAGACGGCCGCGTGATCGGTGCCCGGGCTTCCATCCTGGACGAGTCCGGACGCAAGACGGGCGAAACGCGCGACTTCCACGCCGACGTCGTACTCGCCGCTGACGGAAACTCGACACGAACCGCCGTGTCGCTGGGTATGCACAAGCGTGATGACCGGCCCCTCGGCGTCGCGGTGCGCACGTACTTCACTTCGCCCAGGCACGAGGACGACTGGATGGAAGGCTGGCTGGAACTCCCCGGCAAGTCCGGAAAGCCGCTGCCCGGATACGGTTGGGTGTTCGGGGTTGGCGACGGAACGTCCAACGTGGGTCTGGGAATCCTGAATTCTTCCAAGGAATTCGGCAAGCTCGACTACAAGCAGGTACTCCGCGAATGGACCGCCGGGATGCCCTCCGAATGGGGCTTTACGCCGGAAAACCAAGTGGGGGAGATCCGCGGCGCAGCGCTGCCCATGGGCTTCAACCGCACGCCGCACTACTCACCCGGGCTTCTCCTGTTGGGCGACGCCGGTGGCATGGTGTCCCCGTTCAACGGCGAGGGCATTTCCTACGCGATGGAATCTGCCCGGTTCGCGGCTGAGTTCTTGATTGACGCTTCGTCGCGCTCGACTTCCGCCGGTTGGTCCACGCACGACGCCGATGCCCACCTTTCTCGGTACGCGGACTATGTGCGGGAGCAGTGGGGTTCACACTTCACACTGGGCCGCATGTTTGCCTCTCTCATTGGGAAGCCTGCCGTGATGAAGCTGGCACTGCGCACGGGGATGCCCATTCCTGTGCTCATGCGCTTTGTGGTTCGAATGCTCGCGAACCTCACGGATCCTTCCGCGAAGGGCTTCGAAGATCGTGTTATCCGCGTCCTCGAGATGCTGGTTCCGGCCACCTCCAACACTTCCGCTGCCCGCGCCCTTACGCCGGCAGGCTCCAACACCGCGGTTTCCGCAACAACTAGTTAGGGTTAACCCGTGACGAACTCTGCCGAACACAGCTGGACGCATGCCGGGCACGGCTTGCCGCAGACTGTTGAGCCTGCTCCCAACACCACTGCGATCGCAACGGGACTCCAACTGCCCGCCGGATTCGCCGCGATTGCCGGCGATGCCGAGCTCGGTCCGGCCATCACCACCAACCTTGCCCGGGTTGAGAAGAAGCTCCGCGAAGCCATCTCCAACTCCGATCCGTTGGTGGACGCGACGTCCCGTCACCTGGTGGAAGCCGGCGGCAAGCGCATTCGTCCGCTACTGACCCTGCTGTGTGCCCACCTTGGTGATGCTTCACGTCCCGAGGTTGTCCAAGCCGCTGTTGTTGTGGAACTGACGCACCTTGCCACGCTGTACCACGACGACGTGATGGACTCCGCGCCCTTCCGCCGCGGTGCTCCCACCGCCCACGAAGTATGGGGCAACTCGGTGGCCATCCTCACCGGCGACCTCATCTTTGCCCGCGCCTCCATCCTGGTGTCCGAGCTCGGTTCCCGTGCGCTGGGCATCCAGGCGCGGACCTTCGAGCGTTTGTGCCTCGGCCAGCTCCACGAAACCGTGGGCCCGCGCGAAGACGAAGATCCCGTGGAGCACTACCTTTCCGTCATCGCTGACAAGACCGGCTCCCTGGTGGCAGCTTCCGGCCAGCTGGGCGCGATCTTCGCCGGTGCCGACGAGTCTTATGAGGACCTGCTGGTGGAATACGGCGAGAAGGTTGGCGTGGCCTTCCAGCTTGCCGACGACGTCATTGATGTCACCGGTGTGAAGGTTAAGTCCGGGAAGTCACCGGGCACCGACCTCCGCGAAGGCGTTCCCACCCTGCCCGTCCTGTTGCTTCGACGGGATGCTGCTGCGGGGGATGACTCCGCTGCTGCACTGCTGGAATTGATCGACGGCGACCTGTCCTCCGACTCGGCTCTGGCTGAGGCCGTGGCCGGGCTGCGCGAGCACCCTGTCACCAATGAGTCCTGGAAGATCGCCCGCCAGTGGTCAGCCGAGGCCGTTGCGGCTCTGGATCCGCTGCCCGAGGGCGTTGTGAAGGCTTCGCTGACCAACTTCGCCCATGCTGTGGTGGACCGCAGCAGCTAGGTTTCCCTGTTTCCGCAGGCGTCCGGGCTTTCATAGTCCGGGCGCCTGCTTTTTTGTGCGGCGTCTTGGCCCCTGGCGGTCTTGGGCCTGCACCTAGACCACCCACTTTGAGGGCCTGAGCGAGATGACGCGCCGGTGATTGCGGCGTGTTGGGCGGTATGGGGAATCAAAGTGGGTGGTGGCCGCACGCGCCCAAGATGCAACCTCCGGGAAAAACGGAATGGCCCCGGCTCGCTGCAACGTTACGAGTCATACGCTGCACCGAACCGGGACCACAATCTCCGTTCGCATCAGACCCACCGGAGGCATTTAGTGGATCCGTGAAAAGTTTATGACAACCGTGTCACATATGCAACTCTGTGGGTCAAGGGATTTCTCTAAGCTGCAGCACGATTTACAGCCGAGCGCTGATCCTCTGCCACTGACTTTGAATCTGGAAAATGATGGACTCGCCGGACGCACGGTGTGTCGCAACGTTCCGGGCCAGCAAAGCCGGTGGTGGAGGTTCGCGCAGTTGTCCACATAGGGAACTTCTCAACAACGGCTGGGCCCCTGAGGAACACAGCATGGCTGTATGAACATCGAGAATTTCCTCCGGAGCCGGCTCGGAGCAGCCACCACTCGGACCCTGCTTAATGCCGGCTTTACTCGCCGCATGGTCGCAAATGCGGTAATGGACGGCCGAGTGAACCGCCTTCATCGTGGCGTTTACACGTCCAAGGAACCAGATCCCGACGTCGTGGCCGCCTTTCGAGCCGATGGACTACTGACCTGCATCTCGGCAGCGCGCTTCTATCGTCTGTGGAGCCTTAGGGACTCCGGCCCTCTCCATTTGAGCTGCAGTACGGGCCAAGCGAGACGGGGTGTAGTCCATCACGGAGCCTGCCTACACCCGGCTCACCCGTATCTTCCTGTGGCGGGAGTGGCCGATGTCCTGATCCACGCCCTCAGATGCCTGCCGGAACTTGAAGCACTCGTCATGGTGCAGAGCGCGGTTAGTCAAGCACTCCTGGTTACGGACTTCCTGAGGTCAAAGCTGCCGGGCAACCGGAACGGCAAGGTTCGCGAAACCCTGGATCTGGTTCTACCTCGGGCGGACTCCCTTTTGGAAGTGTTGGCTCATGCACATTTCACACGAGCAGGTCTCCGGGTACGTATGCACGTGGATGTACCCGGTGTGGGAGAGGTGGACTGTCTGGTCAATGAATGCCTGATTGTAGAACTCGACGGCGGCACTCACCTGGAGCCGAAACAGGTCAAGAAGGACCAATACAGGAACAACGCAGGCATGCGCGGAGGCCTGTTGACTCTCCACTACTACTACGACGACGTCGTTCACCAGCCGGAACGCATGGTGGGTGAAGTCCTGACAGTCCTGCGCAACAGGGAAGTCGGCCGCTTTGCGCCGGCGAGGTACGCGCCTTGGTGGGTTCCGCCGTCGTGACCTTCCGTCTGCCGCTGTACCGCCATCACCAACTTTGGCCGCAGACTTCCGGCGACACGCCCCCGCGAGCGGCGTGTCAGGGCTGCTCCGCAATCAATGTGGGTGGTGGCCGCACGCCGTCTCACAAAAAACAGCCCCCGCCCTGGCCAAAGGTCAGGAAGGGGGCTGCTTGAAACCTTGGAAGTTAGTCTTCGTCGTCGTTGAACGCCCACTCGAACATGTCGAACACGAACTCGGAGAACGTGCCTTCTTCGCTCTTCCACTGGCCGCGGGCATTGTTGCGGCGCCAAACGATGGGGTCCGGGATGCTGAGATCGGCGGTGCGGAAGCCCCAAGTGAATTGTTCGTCCTCGTCCTCAAGGAACATGAGGAAGCCTTCGTCGTCCACCTCCAGTTCCTCTGGGTCCCAGAAGTAGTGGTAGGCCTCCATGAGGTCCTCGCAGCCGCCGATTGCGAGGTAAAACTCGCGCAGAACCAGGGGGATGGTGAAGGAGTGATCGGAGAGGGCGTCGTCCAGTTCGTCCGGCGTGAGGCCGTCTTCTTCCTGCCATTCATCCTCGAGATACTTTGGGACCAGCGCGCGGAACTTCTCGAGGAACATGTCAGTCATGCTCTTATCCTAGCTAATCCCGGGCACCGGAAATTGCGCCCCCACCGGTGGCTGCGCGATGCCATCCGCGCACAGCCAACGGCACATACCAACTGCGCCGCCACGCGGTCACCCGGAAAGCGAAAACAACACCCGCAATGACACAAGCAGTAACCCCATTGAACAGGCCAAGGTTCCACAACAACGTGGTCAAGCCGGCGCCCGCGAAGGCTGGCAGCGCGTAGATGTCGCGGTTGTTGAACAAGGTAGGGATTTCGTTGGCGGTGATGTCACGGAGCAGGCCTCCGCCCACGGCTGTGGTGACCCCCAGCAGGATCGCGGCTACCGGATTCATGCCCGCGCCGATTGCCTTCAGCGTGCCAGTGATGCAGAACAAGGCCAGCCCGCCGGCGTCGAACAGAGTCAGCAGAGAAGTGAAGCGCTGCACTGAGGAGAACAAGTAGTAAACCAGCAGCGCGGCCAGCAATGGCGGGGCCAGGTACGCGGGGTTGGTGAAAGCGATAGGGGGACCGGCATTGATCACGATGTCACGGATCACGCCACCGCCCAGGGCCGCGATGGACGCGAGAAGTATGGAGCCCACAAAGTCGAACTGCTTCCGGGCTGCCAACAACGAGCCTGACACAGCAAAAAAGAACACGCCGATGAGGTCAAGCCAAAGAAGAACAATGTCAAAGGAAATCAAGTGGACGGTTCTTTCTTAACGCGCTCAACAACAGGTGCTGGCTCAACGTTACGCTAGCTCCCATGAACAGCCCCGTTTTGATCGCTTGTGCCCACGGAACCCGCAACGTTGAAGGCCAAGCTGCCATCCGCCGCGTGATGGCAGAAATCGAAGCTCTCCGCCCCGGTTTGCGCGTTGTTGAGGCGTACGTTGACGTACAAGAACCCGAGTTGGGTGGCGTGGTGGAGGGCCTGCCTGAGGGGACTCCCGCCGTCGTCGTACCGCTTTTGCTCTCAACTGGCTTCCACATCAAAGTGGACGTGCCCAAAGCCATCAAGTGCCGGCCTGAGGTAGTGGCCGCCAGTCCGTTGGGTCCGGACCCGCGGCTGGCTGAGCTGTTAGCCAGCCACCTGCGTGCGGCTGGGTTGCAGGAGAACGACGGCGTGCTGCTGGCTGCCGCGGGATCGTCCCTTCCGGACGGCTCGGTTGATTCAGAAGAGCAGGCACGACTCCTCGGTGAGCTGCTGCCGAACAAAGTGCGGGTCGCCTATGGCGCCAGTGCCCAGCCAACAGTGCCCGACGGCGTCGCCTCCTTGCGTGAAGAACTCGCCGCCGACGGTGGGACAGGCCGGGTCTTCATCGCCTCCTACCTGCTGGCTACGGGCTATTTCCACGACCAGCTGGCGAAGGCCGGCGCGGACGTTGTGGCGGCGCCGTTGCTGCCGTCTCCTGTGTTGGCGGAGATCGCGCTGGAACGGTACGACGCAGTGGTGGAAAGGCCCTCCTAACCTTTATTCACGCGCAAAAACGCAGTTCCGCGACAGCATAAAGGTGTCCGTTGAAACAAGGCCGTTGGCGTGTTCGTGACGAAATGTTTCCCTAGGTGACTTCGCGTTTCCGGACCTTTGCTGGCGAAAACTGGCCAGACCTACAGTCGATGTATGACAGATACAGCTGTAGCCGGTGCGTCCGCGGACACCGCAGTCCCCTCGCGTCCGGCGCGCACCCGCCCTGCCGCCAAGCCCCACGGCCAGTGGAAGGTTGACGGCACCGCTCCACTGAACGCCAACGAAACCTGGAAGCAGGAAGACAACGGGCTGAACGTCCGTGAGCGGATTGAGTCTGTCTACTCCAAAGAAGGTTTTGATTCGATTGACGGCACGGACCTTCATGGCCGCTTCCGTTGGTGGGGCCTCTACACCCAGCGCAAACCCGGGATCGATGGCGGCAAGACCGCAACGCTTGAACCCCACGAGCTCGAAGACAAGTACTTCATGCTGCGCGTTCGCATCGACGGCGGCGCGCTGACCACCGAGCAGCTTCGCGTTATCGGCCAGATTTCCGTGGACTTCGCCCGTGGATCGGCCGACCTCACGGACCGCCAGAACATCCAGCTGCACTGGATCCGCGTAGAAGACGTCCCGGAGATCTGGCGTCGCCTTGAAGGCATCGGACTGTCCACCACCGAGGCTTGCGGCGACGTTCCCCGTGTCATCCTCGGCTCCCCGGTTGCGGGCATCGCCAAGGACGAGATCATCGATCCCACGCCACTCATCCACGAGCTCGCCGAGCGTTTCATCGGCGACCCCGAGCTGGCCAACCTGCCGCGCAAATACAAGACCGCCATCACGGGCCACCCGTCCCAGGACGTGGTGCACGAGATCAACGACTTCGCACTGGTTGGCGTAATCCACCCTGAGTTCGGTGCCGGCTACGACCTCTGGGTTGGCGGCGGATTGTCCACCAACCCGCGCCTCGCTGAACGCCTTGGCGTGTTCGTCTCCGCTGACGTCGCCGCTGAGGTATGGCTCGGCGTCACCAGCATCTTCCGCGACTACGGCTACCGCCGCATGCGCACCAAGGCCCGCCTGAAGTTCCTCATGAACGACTGGGGCCCGGCCAAGTTCCGCCAGATCCTGGAGGACGAGTACCTCGGCTTCAAGCTTCCCGACGGTCCTGCCGCTCCCAAGCCCACGGCTCCCGGCGACCACATCGGCGTTCACGAGCAGAAGGACGGCAAGTTCTTCATCGGCGTGACCCCCACCGTGGGCCGCACGTCCGGCGAGGCGCTTGTCACGTTGGCGGACACTTTGGAGAAGCACGGCAGCTACCGCCTGCGCACTACTCCTCACCAGAAGCTGGTCATCCTGGACGTGACCAAGGAACAGGTTGAACCGCTCATCGCCGAACTGGACACGTTGGGCCTCTCGGCTCGTCCGTCCGTTTTCCGCCGCGGCACCATCGCTTGCACGGGCATCGAATTCTGCAAGCTGGCCATCGTTGAAACCAAGGTCACGGCAGCTACGGCAATCGCTGAGCTGGAGCGCCGCTTGGTGGATCTCGTGGAAACCAAGCAGCTGCCGTCGGCACTGTCCCTCCACATCAACGGCTGCCCGAACTCCTGCGCACGTATCCAGACGGCCGATATCGGCCTGAAGGGCATGATGTTGCCAACGCCCGACGGCGACCCCACCCCGGGTTTCCAGGTCCACCTCGGTGGCGGGCTGGCTAACAACGAGCGCGAGGAAGCCGGTTTGGGACGAACCGTCCGCGGCCTCAAGGTCACGGTGGAAGACCTGCCCGATTACGTGGAGCGCGTGGTCCGTAAGTTCGTCGCCGTAGGCGCCGAGGGCCAGACCTTCGCAGAGTGGGCACACTCGGCAGATGAAGGAGATCTCCAATGACAGATCCCGTCACCATTACCAACCTCGCCAGCGCAGCAGCCCGACCCGTGCTGCGTTCCCACGATGAGCTCAAGGCACTGGCTGAACAAGGCGCCGCTGAGCTCGGCTGGAACGCCCCCGCCCGGGACATCATCGCCTGGGTAGCCCGCAACTTCGAGCTGCCCACGGTGACAGTAGCCTGCTCCATGGCCGACGCCGTCCTTCCGGCTTTGGTGGCGGACCAGCTTCCCGGCGTTGACGTCTTGTTCCTGGAAACTGGCTACCACTTCAAGGAAACGTACGAGACCCGCGACGAAGTCGCAGCGAATCTCCGCGTCAACGTGGTGGACGTCCTTCCGGAAAACACCGTGGAGCAGCAGGACCGTCTCCTGGGCAAGGACCTGTTCGCCCGCGACCCCGCACAGTGCTGCGCGCTGCGAAAGGTGCAGCCGCTGCGCCGCTCGCTGGCCGGCTACGAGGTGTGGTTCACCGGAGTCCGACGCGATGAGGGCCCCACCCGCACCAATACGCCCGTGGTCACCTGGGATGAGGGCTTCGGCCTGGTCAAGGTGAACCCGATGGTGGACTGGACCTTCGATCAGCTGATCGAGTATTCCGAGGACAACATCCTTCCCGTCAACCCCCTCCTGAGCCAGGGCTACCCGTCCATCGGCTGCCAGCCCTGCACCCGCAAGGTAGCCCCGGGTGAAGACCCCCGTGCCGGCCGCTGGGCAGGATCCGACAAGACAGAATGCGGACTACACACATGAGCACTTACACAACAGAGGAGTCCACGGTGGAAGTTGCAGCGGCAGTCGACGCCCCTTCAGCGGAGCGTCTCTCCAGCCTGGACACCCTTGAGTCCGAAGCCATTCACATTATCCGCGAGGTTGTTGCCGAGTTCGAGAAGCCTGCGCTGCTGTTCTCCGGCGGCAAGGACTCCGTGGTCATGCTGCACCTGGCCACCAAGGCGTTTTGGCCGGGCAAGGTTCCTTTCCCCGTCCTGCACGTGGACACGGGCCACAACTTCCCTGAGGTTATCGACTTCCGCGACCGCACTGTTGAGCGCCTGGGCCTGAAGCTGGTTGTCGGCTCCGTCCAGGAATTCATTGACCGCGGCGAACTGGCAGAGCGCGCCGATGGCACCCGCAACCCGCTGCAGACCGTTCCGCTGTTGGACGCTATCCAGCGCAACAAGTTCGACGCCGTATTCGGCGGCGGGCGCCGTGACGAGGACAAGGCCCGCGCCAAGGAGCGCATCCTGAGCCTCCGTGATGAGTTCGGCCAGTGGGATCCGCGCAACCAGCGCCCCGAGCTGTGGAACCTGTACAACGGCCGCCACACCGTGGGCCAGCACGTCCGCGCGTTCCCCATCAGCAACTGGACCGAACTGGACATCTGGCGCTACATCGAACGCGAGAACATCGAGCTCCCGGGCCTCTACTACGCCCACGAGCGCGAAGTTTTCGCGCGCGACGGCATGTGGCGCGCTGTGGGCGAAGTTTCCCAGCCGCTGCCCAACGAGGATGTCATCACCAAGCTGGTCCGGTACCGCACGGTGGGCGACATGTCCTGCACAGGTGCCGTCGAGTCCGACGCCCGCACCGTGGCCGACGTCGTTGTTGAAGTCGCTGCCTCCACCCTGACCGAACGTGGCGCCACCCGAGCAGATGACCGCATCTCCGAGGCAGCCATGGAAGACCGCAAGAAGGACGGCTACTTCTAAATGAGCACCGAAACACTGGCTGCCGGGCTGGAAACAGCCCTGCCCACAACCCTCTTCCGTTTCGCGACTGCCGGTTCGGTGGACGACGGCAAATCCACTTTGGTGGGCCGCCTCCTTCACGATTCCAAGGCCATTCTTGCTGACACGCTCGACGCCGTTGCCCGCACCTCCGCGGACCGGGGCTTCGGTGGCGAGAAGGGCGGGATCGACCTCGCCCTCCTGACCGACGGCCTGCGTGCCGAGCGCGAGCAGGGCATCACCATCGACGTCGCGTACCGCTACTTTGCTACGGATCGCCGCAGCTTCATCCTGGCGGACTGCCCCGGCCACGTTCAGTACACCAAGAACACGGTGACCGGCGCGTCCACTGCGGATGCCGTCGTCGTACTGATTGACGCCCGTAAGGGTGTGTTGGAGCAGACCCGCCGGCACTTGTCGGTGTTGCAGTTGCTGCGCGTTGCCCACGTGATTGTGGCTGTGAACAAGATCGACCTGGTGGACTTCAGTGAGCAGGTGTTCCGCGACATCGAGGCCGATGTGCAGAAAGTTGCCCGCGAGCTTGGCTTGGGTTCCGATGGTGTTGCGGATTTGCTGGTGGTTCCTGTGTCCGCCCTTGATGGCGACAACGTGGTGGACCGATCTGAGCGCACTCCTTGGTACACCGGTCCTGCGCTGTTGGAGGTCCTCGAAACCCTCCCCGCTGCTGACGAGCTTGAGGCTGAACTGGAGAGCTTCCGCTTCCCGGTCCAGCTGGTGATCCGTCCGCAGGGTGCCTTGGCTCCTGATGCCGTCGCTGCCGGGCTCGATGTGGAGGCGTACCGCGATTACCGTGCCTACGCGGGCCAGATCACCGAGGGCTCGGTGAAGGTTGGCGACGAAGTTTCTGTCATCAGCCCGGGCCACGAGCCGCGCACCACCACGGTGGTCGGCATCGACTTCGCCGGCCAGTCGTTGGAGGAGGCAGCTGCTCCGCAGTCGGTGGCTATCCGTTTGGCCGACGAGATCGACATCGCCCGCGGCGACACCATTGCTGCTGCGGGAACGGTCCGCGAAAGCACGGCTGACCTGTATGCGTCGCTGGCTTGGCTCTCGCCGAAGCCGCTCCGCGAAGGCCAGAAGGTCCTGGTGAAGCACGGTACTCGCACGGTCCAGGCCTTGGTCCGCAACGTCACCGGCAAGCTGGACCTGGCCACGTTCAACGTTGAGCCGGCGTCCAATCTGGAGCTCAACGACATCGGACACGCACAGCTGCGCCTGTCCGCGCCGTTGCCGCTTGAGAATTACCTGCACCACCGCCGCACTGGCGCTTTCCTGGTGATCGATCCTATCGACGGCAACACCCTTGCCGCCGGTTTGGTGAAGGACCACCCGGGCGATCACGAAGACGAACGTTACGTCATCTAGGGTCACACGTAGTCACAAAACCGCAGCTTGTTCGCGACTCCTCACGTTGTACGGCGGGATTTTCGAACAAGCTGCGGTTTTCTTTTTGGGGAAGGACCCATGCCACAGAACACCTCGCTCAGCACTCTCCTCGACGCCGGTATGGACCTGGTCCTGGACGGCGCGTTGGCCACGGAACTGGAGGCACACGGCTGCGACCTGGAAGACGCGTTGTGGTCCGCCAAGGTCCTGCTGGAGCAGCCGCACCTGATCAAGCAGGTTCACCGGGATTATTTCGATGCCGGTGCTTCCGTGGCCATTACGGCCAGTTACCAGGCGACGCCGCAGGGTTTCGCCCGGCGAGGGTTGTCCGTTGAAGAGTCGTTGGAGTTGGTGGCGTTGAGTGTCCGGCTGGCCGACGAAGCCCGTCAAGAAGCCTTGGCTGAGGGTTCTGCGAGTGGCCCTCTGCTGGTGGCCGGATCCGTGGGGCCGTACGGCGCATACCTCGCCGATGGCTCTGAATACCGCGGGGACTACACGCTTTCTGCCGCAGAATTCCGGGACTTTCACCGGCCTCGCATTGCCGCGCTCGTAGAGGCCGGCGCGGATTTCCTGGCGTGCGAGACGCTGCCGTCCTACGCCGAGGCGAAGGCGCTGTTGGCGCTCGTGGCGGAGTTCGACGTCGAATCCTGGTTCACGTTCACGCTCCGGGACAGCGGCCGCATCAGTGACGGGACGCCGCTGGGGCAGGTGGCTGCGCTGCTTAGCGCCGAACCGCGGGTAGCCGCCGTCGGGGTTAATTGTGTGCCGCTGGACCTGGTGACCGAAGCGCTCGGCACCCTGCAGCAAGCCTCAAACAAGCCGCTGGTGGCGTACCCGAATTCAGGCGAGACCTATGACGCGGTAACCAAGACGTGGAGTCCTTCGACGGGTGTTCAGGGCAGCGGAACCTTGGCCGGCAACGCCGCTGTTTGGCAGGACCGGGGCGCCCATCTCATAGGTGGATGCTGCCGCACAACTCCGCGCGACATTGAAGGCCTGGCGGCGAATATGACGCCACGTGAACCTTCGTGAACCTTGGTTTCTGCGGGATTGAAGCGGAAATATGACAGTCCCTACTGTGAAGGCATGACCTCTCCGGAATGGTCCTTGCTTGCCCTCGACGGGCGATGTCACGGGGCCTGATCTTCGCCCCCACTTCGCATCCCACATTCATAAGGACCCACCCCAATGGCTAACACACCCGAGTCGCCCAACACGGGCACCACCCGCATCGTCGCGGGTGAATCCGCACCCAAGCCCAAGCGCCGCCGCACAGTAGAGATCGGCCTCGCTGTCGGCCTCGTGCTTCTGATCGGCGCAGGCGCTGCCGTTGCTTCCGCAGTTTCGCAGAACAACCAAGCTGCGCCGGCTCCCACCACGACGCCTGCAGCTGAGCTCAAGCTCGGCTACTTCAGCAACGTGACCCACGGCCCGGCGCTGGTAGGCACCAGCAAGGGCCTGATCGCCAAGGAACTCGGCGATACCAAGCTCAGCACCCAGGTCTTCAACGCCGGTCCCGCCGCGATTGAAGCCCTGAACGCCGGCGCCATCGACGCCACGTACATCGGCCCGAACCCGGCCATCAACTCCTACGTCAAGAGCAACGGCGAGTCCATCAGCATCATCGCCGGTGCAGCTTCCGGCGGCGCTCAGCTGGTGGTCAAGCCGGAGATCAACTCCGCTGCCGACCTCAGGGGCAAAATCCTCAGCTCGCCACAGCTCGGCGGAACCCAGGACGTCGCACTCCGCGCATGGCTCGGTGACCAAGGTTTCAAGACCAACACCGATGGCAGCGGCGACGTCAACATCAACCCCACCGAGAACGCCCAGTCACTGAAGCTCTTCCAAGACGGAAAGCTCGACGGCGCGTGGTTGCCTGAGCCTTGGGCCTCCCGCTTGGTGCTTGAAGCCGGAGCGAAGGTCCTGGTAGATGAAAAGGACCTGTGGGAAAACGGTGACTTCACCACCACCATCCTGATCGTCAACAAGAAGTTCGCCGCCGAACACCCGGAAACCGTGAAGGCACTCCTGAAGGGCCACGTGGAATCCGTGAACTGGCTCAACTCGGCCTCTGCTGAGGAGAAGGCGACCACCATCAATGCGGTCCTCAAGGACACTGCGGGCAAGCCGCTGCCGGCCAACGTGATCGAACGGGCGCTGCAAAACATCAAGTTCACCACCGACCCGCTGGCCGGGACGTACAACAAGCTCCTCGATGACGGGGTGAAGGCAGGCACCACCAAGCAGGCCGTCATCAACGGCATCTTCGACCTCCGCACCTTGAACGAGGTTGAAGGCAAGAAAACCTCGGCTGCAGGACTTGGCCAGGACTAAGCAGTAACAGGCTGGTCCGCTTCCCCCTATACCGGTCGGGGAGCGGGCCGGCCTTTGGCCGTATCAGCTCTACCAATCAACACGAAGGACGGGACCATGCCAGTCGTACTCGAGAACCTGGGCAAGCGCTTCGGCGGCGGCGCCCCGGTGCTGGACGACGTCAATGCCACCATCGCGCAAGGCGAGTTCGTCGCCCTCCTCGGTGCGTCCGGCTGCGGCAAGTCCACCCTGCTGAACATCATGGCGGGACTGGAACGGCCGACGTCGGGCGCTCTTGAAGTACCCAGCGACGGTGCCGCCTTCATGTTTCAGGACGCGTCCCTGTTCCCGTGGCTGACGGCGCGTGGCAATATCGAGCTGGCATTGCAGCTCGCGGACAAATCCAGCACCAAGGTGAGCCGGCGCGCCCGTGCCACCGAATTGTTGGAACTGGTGCACTTGGGCGGTGCGGGGGATAAGCGTCCCCACGAACTGTCCGGCGGTATGAGGCAGCGCGTCGCTTTGGCTCGCTCCTTGGCTCAGGACCGGCAGTTGCTGCTGATGGATGAGCCGTTTGCCGCCCTCGATGCGATCACCCGTGACCTTCTGCATGACGAGCTCGAGCGGATCTGGAAGGAAACCGGCCGGACCATTGTGTTCGTTACCCACAACGTGCGCGAGGCCGTTCGCCTGGGTCAGCGCGTACTGCTGCTGTCCTCGCGCCCCGGCCGTGTGGTGGCCGAATGGGATGTTACCGAAGAACACCGAACCGACGCTGGCCGCGCTGGGGAGCTGACCGGAGTCATTACCCGCCGTCTTCGCGAGGAGATCCGCCGCCATGCCAAGTAACCCCATCACCACCGAAGAGCGGACCCTTCCCGTGACAGATTCCAAAGAGCACATCACTTCGCCGTCGCTGAAGGGCAACGCCTCGGAACTCCGGGACCTTGAAGCGGGGCTGGACAACCTCCAGTCCGACAGCGGGCGCAAAGCCGGCATCGAGTGGAAGCGGGTACTGCTGCCCGTTGCGGCGCTCGTGGTCCTGATTCTCGCGTGGCAGTTCTACGTTTCCCTCGAGTTCAAGCGCCGTGACCTCGTTCCCGGGCCGTTGGACGTCCTCACCCAGTTCGTGACGATGTGGGGAGAAGGCAAAGTCCAGGAAGCAGTGTGGACATCGCTGCAACGTGGCGTGATCGGCTTCCTCATCTCCGTGGTCATCGCTACGCCCGTGGGGTTGATCCTGGCGCAGGTAGCTCCCTTGCGCCGTGCGTTCGGGCCGCTCATTTCGGGGTTGCAGGTGCTCCCTTCCGTGGCATGGGTTCCCGCCGCGATCATCTGGTTCGGCCTGACCGACGCCACCGTCTACTTCGTGGTGTTCATGGGCGCCATCCCGTCCATCATCAACGGACTCATCTCCGGTGTGGACCAGATCCCGCCGCAGTACCGCAGCGTGGGCACAGTCCTTGGCGCCAACCGGCTCCAGATGGCACTGCAGATCGTCCTGCCCGCCGCACTTCCCGGCTACATCGGCGGCTTGAAGCAGGGCTGGGCTTTCTCCTGGCGCTCCCTCATGGCCGCGGAAATCATCGCAGTGGGCGGTACCATCGGCTTCGGTTTGGGCTCGCTGTTGGACCAGGGCCGTTTGCTCTCCGATATGACAATCGTGATGTCCGCGATCCTGCTGATCCTGTTCGTGGGAATCCTGATCGAGCTCCTGGTGTTCGGGCCGATCGAGAAGCGTCTGCTGCAGCGCCGGGGTTTGTTGGCGGGCAGCAGCCGCTAAGTCGTGGCGGGCGGCCGTGGCGGCGCACCCATTCGCGCTATCCGCACCTGATCGGCGTCGATGACGCACCCTTTCGCGCTATCCGCCCCAGTGGTTACGGGTGCATTTGACGGAAAGTGATGCGCCAGCAGCCCTCTAACCCTTTCTTCTCACGCAGCCTAGAATCGTCCAATGGGCCTTCTAACGTTCAGCATCAACGTCACGCTTGATGGTTGCGTCGACCATCAGGAGGGCATCGCCGACGACGAGACGCATGCCCACTTCACCCACCTTCTGGAGCAGAGCGGGGCAATGCTCTGGGGCCGTACTACCTACGAAATGATGGAGAGCTACTGGCCCTCGGTCGCTAGCGGTGAGGTGGACGCTCCGCCAGCGTTGCGGGAGTGGGCGCTGACACTGGAAACAATGCCCAAGTACGTCGTATCTTCGACGCGGAGTAACTTCCCTTGGATGAATAGCCACCACCTCGTTGGAAATCTGCGCACAGCGGTGCAGGAACTCAAGGACAGCACTTCCAAGGGGGTGCTGGTGGGCAGCGGCAAACTTGCGACGGAACTGGACCGGCTGGATCTGATCGACGAGTACAAATTCCTCGTCCACCCCATGATCGCCGGCCACGGCCCAACGCTGTACCAGGGCGGTCTGCCCGGCACCCGGCGCCTCGAGCTGATCTTGGCGGAGCCGCTCAGCAACGGCGCGATGGCCATGCACTATCGACGCGCTGGATAAGAACTGAGCTCGCGCCCCGCGCACCCTTTTGCGCCGCGCGCACCAGTGGTTACGGGTGCGATCGGCGGGATGTGGCGCAGTCCGTTGAGGCCGGCCGGAATTCTCCGCATCCACAAGTAGTTGTCCTCAACATGCATAACAAACGGATCGGCTTCCTCTCCTTCGGACACTGGGCACGTGTCCCGGGCTCCCTCGTGCCAACGGCGGGGGAGGCCCTGAATCAGGGAATCGAACTCGCTGTGGCCGCCGAGGAACTGGGCGTCGACGGAGCGTTCTTCCGGGTGCACCATTTCGCCCGTCAACAGGCGTCGCCGTTCCCGCTGCTCGCTGCCATAGCTGCGAGAACCAGCCGGATGGAAATGGGCACCGGCGTGATCGACATGAGATACGAAAACAGCCTCTATATGGCCGAGGAAGCAGCGGCCACGGACCTCATCAGCGATGGGCGTTTGCAGCTCGGCGTGAGCCGTGGTTCACCCGAACCTGCACGGAACGGCGCCGCAAAGTTCGGTTACGTCCCCGAAGACGGCGAAGACGGCGGCGACATGGCCCGCCGCCACACTGCACTGTTCCGCAAAGCAATCGCCGGGCACGGGGTTGCCGAAGCGGATCCGCATTACGCCGGCGGAGCCACAGGCCTGCTGCCCATCCAGCCCCAATCGCCGGGCCTCCCGCACCGGATCTGGTGGGGCGCCGGAACACGGAAAACCGCCGTGTGGGCTGCGGAGCAAGGCATGAACCTCATGAGCTCCACCCTCCTCACCGAGGACACTGGTGTTCCCTTCGATGAGCTGCAGGCAGAGCAGATCCGGATGTTCCGCGAAGCCTGGGCCGCAGCCGGGCACGACTTTGAACCACGGATTTCCGTGAGCCGCAGCGTGATCCCCATCGTGGACGACGTCGACAACCACTACTTCGGCCTCCGCGCCCAAGCGGACAGTCAGGACCAAGTAGGAGTTCTGGACGGCGCGTTGTCCCGTTTCGGGAAGAGCTACATCGGCGAGCCGGACGCCCTGGCTGAGGAGCTGGCCAAGGACGCCGCAGTCCAAGCGGCTGACACCGTCCTGCTCACCGTGCCCAACCAGCTGGGCGTGGACTACAACGCCAAGCTGCTGGGCAACGTGGCGAAGTACATCGCCCCTGCCTTCGGGTGGACCGCCAAGCACTGACCAAGCCCCCGGTCTTCACGAAAGCACTAGGAAGCCACCGCCACCAGCCTCGCAGCCGAAAACGACACGGTCTCCGCGAATACCCGATACCCGCGGTCGTGATCAAAGCCATGGATTTCCCGGGTGTCCAAAGCCGCCATGAATTCGAGGGTTTGCCGGGTGATCACTTGACCTGGGACGAGGATGGGGAAGCCTGGTGGATACGGTGTGACAAATCCTGCCGAGACTACTTCCTGTCCCGCGGCCACCGCCGCAGCTACCACCGCGGCAGATAGGTACACCGTGGAATCGGGCTTGTAGCTTTCAAAGTACGCGGCCCGTATGTCCCCGTCCTCGCAGGCGTCGTCGACGCGGAAGCGAGCGGCGAAGGTGCTGAAGTCCGGGAGCGGGGGAGTCGGGCGGGGAGCATCGGATGAGGCAGGAAGTGTCCGGCGCCGTGCCGTGGGATGCGGGTTCTCGAAACCTTCGGCGAGCTTCACCAAGACCTCGATCAGGTACGCCACGGAGCTGCGGGAGGTGCCGATATTGGTCATGAACAGCACCGTGTTCCGGGATGTTTTGTTGACTTGGATGCCGTGATCGTCCATGAGATAGCTGTGGCGGAACGTGTCGCCGTCGATCCCAGTTTTGCTGATGTCCAGCGTCAGGCGGCTGGGATCGATGACGAATTCGTCCCGCTGCCAAGCGTCCTCCAGCTCAGCCAGCCCGTCCCGCAGCGGCATGCTGGAGGCGGTTTCGCGGAACTGCCCGCCGATGAGGTCACGTGAGGTCAGCACCCGGAAGTACTTCTTCAGCAGGGGATGCCGGGCAACGGCCTGAGCCACGGACACGGCGAGGTCGGATTGCCTCTGAACCAGGCCGAAACCTTCTAACTCCACCTGCCGCCTACCAATGTCCAAGGACGCCAGGATCTGGTAGTTAGGCGAGGTGGACGTGTGGGTCATGTACGCCTCGCGGAATGACTCCTGGTTGGAAGCGGCGAAGTCCTGGTCAAACACGTGGATCATGGAACCCTGGCGCAGCGACGTGAGGGTCTTGTGGGTCGATTGTGTGGCGTAGACCCGGACGCGTGCCTTCGCCGGATCCGGAATCAGGCGGGTGTTGAGCCAAACTTCGTCATCAACGGGTTCACCGGTGACCGGATCATGCAGGGACGCTGCCTGCTCCGCGTACCGGGCAGCGTAGGCCGGGGTGCCGAATGAGGCTTCCAACGCGGCAGCGGCCGCCATGCCGGTTCGACGGCGGTACACCGGATGGGAGCGCGCGAAGGCGAACCATGCCTCATCCCACAGGAAGACCAGGTCCGGTTTGATGGCCAAGCACTCCTCCATGACCCTTTCGACGTCGTACACAACGCCGTCAAAAGTGCAGTTGGTGAGGGTCACCATCTTCACCTCGTGGAGCCTGCCTGCCCGCCGGTATTCCAGGAGCCTGCGCTTCAGGCTGGTCAGCGGCACAGCGCCGTAAAAGGCGTACTTGTCCAGGGGATAAGCGTCCAGGTATGAAACGCGGGCACCTGCGAGCACAAACGCGTAGTGGTGCGACTTGTGGCAGTTACGGTCAACCAGGACAACATCGCCCGGGGCAAGCAATGACTGATGCACAATCTTGTTGGCCGTGGACGTGCCGTTGGTGACAAAGTAGGTTCGTTGCGCCCCGAAGGCCCGGGCTGCGAGCTCCTGAGCCCGCTTGATGGACCCGTGGGGATCGAGCAAAGAGTCCAGTCCGCCGGAGGTGGCTGAGGTTTCGGCCAGCAGCAGGTTTGTCCCGTAAAAATCTGCCATGTCCCGGATCCACGAGGAACTTCCTACGGACGCGCCTCTGGAAATTGGCAGGGCATGGAAGACGCTGGCCGGGCGACGACTGTAATCCTGCAGCGCCGTGAAGAACGGTGTTTCGTACCGTTCGGACACCCCGGACAGAAGAGATAAGTGCAGGTCCAAATGATCCTGCCTCCGGAAGATTCGCCGGAACTTCTTGGTGAGCGATCCCGCCAATGACTCGATGGAGACCCCTGCCACCAGATAGACATCCAGCTCGGGGCGCAACCCGGAGATAGCCTCGGCCAAGCCAAGAATCCGCTTGATGGGCCGCGAGTCGTGCAGCTCTGCGGAGGTGTGCCGGGCCAGGAAACGCCGGAGGTCGCTCCCCAAAAGTTGAGAACTGCTGATGGCGAAGCCCGGGCGAAGGACCACGGATTGGATGGCGGGATTCAGCATGACGGCAACCAAGGCGTCCTCGTAGCTGGGAACCACGTTGACGGTGTAGGTGAAAGCATCGGAAGGACGCCGTTGGGCGGCCATGGTGTTCTTTAGCGCTTCGGCCTCTTCCGGTTCAACGGTGTCCACCACCAGGACCTCAAAGCGAGGACGCTCGGCTGGTTCGGCTTGGTCAATGGCCTCATCGTCAACTGTCTCTCCGCGCGGCACGGCGGCCGTTTCCCCCGAAGAGGCGAGCGGAAGGTTTGCCAAGCCGCCCAGAAGCTGGAACGCGGCCTGGGGTTCGCCGTCGTCGATTAACTGGCGCAACTGTGCCACGGCACTGACTCCGGGTTCAGCCCAATACGGTTCCACTGCCTCCAGGAGGGCAAAAGTCCGATCGATCTGGGGCAGCAAACCGGGTTCCTGGTGCCGGGAGGAGGCAAGCTGCCTGAGGGCGTATCCCAGGAACTCCCAAGCATCGGCACGGGATCGCCAGGCACGGCTGGGAGTACCGATTTTGAGGGACGGGGAAGGGGCGTTCATGTGTTCCACTTTCAAACTAGGGATGTGTCCGGGCTGTGCGAATGCGGCCGCGGTACGCGTACCAACCAGCAACCAGCAGAGGTGCCAGTACCAGCAACGAGGCCAGCACCCATCGGCCGGTCTCTGAGAACCCCATGGTCACCAGGACGAAGGCCAGGAATCCGAGCGTGAGGTAGGACGTAAAGGGCGCTCCGAACAGACGGAACGCGGGCCGGACAACCTTGCCGATGCGGACCCACGATTGGAGCTTGATGTGGCAGAGCATGATGGTGGCCCAGCCGCCGATGATGCCCACCGCAGAGATTTCCAACACGATCTCAAAGACCTGTGATGGGACGACGGCGTTCAACCCGACGCCCACCAGGGTGATGACGGCCGTGAGCAGGATGCCGCCGTAGGGCACACCGGACGCACTGATCCGCCCGGTGAACTGCGGAGCCGAGCCGTTCACTGCCATGGAGCGCAGGATGCGGCCGGTGGAGTAGAGGCCCGCGTTGAGGCTGGACAGCGCTGCGGTGAGGACCACGAAGTTCATCACGGACGCGGAGATGGCGCCGGCCTGCGGGTCGCCGAGGTGCGAGAAGAACGTGACAAAGGGTGATTCGCCGGCTTTGTAAGACGTGAACGGAAGCAGGAGGGAGAGCAGCAGAACTGAGCCTACGTAGAAGATTCCAATGCGGATCACCACGGTATTCACGGCTTTGGGCATCACCTTGTGCGGGTTTGCTGTTTCACCGGCTGCGGTACCCACCAGTTCCACGGCGGCGTAGGCAAACACCACGCCGCTGACGGCCAGCAGCGGTGCCACGGCGCCCATGGGGAACATGCCGCCGTTCTCTGTGATGACGTTGAAACCCGGAACGCCGATATCCGTGCGGCCGCCAAAGACTATGAAGCAAATGCCCACCACGAGGAAAGCCACAAGTGCGCCCACCTTGACCAAGGCGAACCAGAACTCCATCTCGCCAAAGATTTTCACGGACACCAGGTTCAGGGAGAGCACCACTACCAAAGCGATCAACGCGATCAACCACTGCGGGATGTCGTTGATGGGTCCCCAGTACTGCCCCCAGAACTTCACGTACAGGGCAACCGCGGTGACGTCCACAATGGAGGTCATGGCCCAGTTCAGAAAATAGAGCCAACCGGCGGTGTAGGCCATTTTCTCGCCATAGAACTCCCTGGCGTAGGAAACAAACGAGCCCGACGTAGGACGGCACAGCACCAGCTCGCCCAATGCGCGCAGGATCAGAAAGGCAAAGAATCCGCAGACGGCGTAAACGAGGATCAGAGCAGGGCCGGATCCGTTGAGTCGACCTCCGGCGCCCATGAAGAGCCCGGTGCCGATTGCACCGCCAATGGCGATCATCTGGATCTGCCGGGGTTTGAGCGTCTTCCGGTAGCCGGCTTCCTCTTGAGCGAAAGCGTTCGACGGCGGAACTGCAGCCAGGTCTGTTGGGGAGGGAAGGGTTTTTGTGGACGCAGGGGTGGGTATCACTTCGGGGGTCTCCTTTGACTCCGGTGCCACCAAGGGTGGCTCAATACTCCAAAACGTGGGGCTGACTGCCGTGCAGCTGCGCCGGAAATTGGCCGCGCTGCAGGCAGTCTTTGTGGTGTTTGGGACAGTCACCAACTCTAGGTGTCCACCGCATCCAACAAATTGGCTGGCGAACCAAATTCAGGGCCCGGCTCTTGTGCCGTGGGGACAACACTGGTGTTCTGAAGGCCCGGTAATGTTTCTCGCTGTGCGCGCCTGCGTACATGTACCGGCGGAGCCCCTCAATGGCGAGGGAGGCTCGGCTGCTGTGAACCGATGAGGAGAGGAAGCGATAGCTTCGTTGAAAGCTTTGGAAATTGACGACGACGGCGTCGTCACCTTATTGAGCGATGTCCTTGAAGACCTTGGCGTCGATAACGCGCGGTTGCTGCTGGCCCCGGCAGAGGACAACAGAAACGTTCGCGAAACCGTCATTGTTGACGCTGAAGACGACGATGCAATCCGACCCGGGACTTTGGTCATGCTCATCGGAGTTCGGGGACGGGCCGCGCTCCCGGCGCTGCGCCGGATCATTGCCCACCGTCCCGCGGCTATAGCAGTCAAGGGCAACGAACGGGAGTTGGAAGCCGCAGCAGAGTTGCTGCAACCCACGGGAATCGGACTGGTGGCGGTGGCTCCTGGCTTGCGGTGGGACAAATTTGAAGGCATCGCTTTGGACCGTGTCCACGAAAACCGTGTCCGGGTAAACGACGGTCGTTTCAGCGATGTGCCCGGGGACAGCCCCACAGCAGTGCATCGGGACCTGTTCGCGATCGCCCAAACCACCGCAACCCTGACCAACGGCCACGTGGTCATTGAAGATCCGGGCAACAAGGTGCTTGCCTACTCGCCGGCGTCCAATGATGTTGACGAGCTCCGACGACTGTCCATCCTGGCGCGGCGGGGACCTGAAAAGTACCAAAAACTCCTGAAAGAATCCGGGGTCTACAAGCACCTGCAGGCCACCGAAGCACCCATCCACGTGGAAGCAAACCCGGATGCCGGGCTCCGCGAACGCGTGGCAATCGGCATTCATGCCGGCAGCCGTGTGATGGGGTACATCTGGCTGCAGGAGGGCGCCGAACCCTTGGCCGCGAACACTGACCGCATCATGGTGGGAGCGGCGCGCCACGCGGCGATCGAGTTGGTCCGGCACCGCAACGAGCAGTCTCAGTCGATGCGCGAGGACCGTGTGTCCAGCCTTTTAAGCGGCACAGCCCAAGTGCATTCGCAGGCCCAGTCCGCAGGAATTGATCCGTCAAAACCAGCGGCCCTGATCCTGATCTCTGCCGGTGGGCTGAGCCAGAGCGCCGCGGGTCTCCAACTCCGCCGGGGCGAGCTTTCCAAGGTGGCATCGATCCACGCTGCCGCCTACCGGCCAGGCGCAGTGGTGGGCGCACTCGGGATGGAAACGGCCATCATCCTGCCCGACCTGGACCCACTAAAGTCCCTCCCCGCCGTCAACCGGTTGGTCAACACGATCGTTCGTGACGCCACCACCCACCTTCACTTTCAAGTACAGGCAGCCGTGGGACCCATCGTTCCGCGACTGGATGCCCTGCATGCCACTCTTGATCACGTCCGCAGCGTCCTCAAAGTCATGGAAGCGACGCCAACAGTACGCGTGGCCTCGTACAGCGATGTTGAAACAACTGTGCTGACCAAGGAATTGCTGGAGCTGCTGGAATCGCGGACCACCCTGCGGCATGAAGGAATCGCGCGGTTGTGCACCCGCTACCCGGAATTCGCACTGACACTCCTGACCTACTTGGAGTTCTTTGGCGACGTGAACCGCTGCGCCGAAGAACTGGCCGTCCACCGCAACACAGTTCACTACAGGCTCCGACGCGCCTGCGAAGTGGCGGGCCTTGACCTCCACTCCGCGGACGAACGGCTGCTTGCCCACCTTCAGATCAGGCTCTGGACCTACGCAGGGACCAAGGGCTAGGACCATGGACATTCAGAACCTTCTCGAAGACATCGTCGGAGCCGTGCAGCCGCATGTCGGCCAAGGAAAAGTAGCCGATTACATCCCCCAGCTCGGTGCGGTGGATCCCCACCAATTCGGTATCTCCCTTGCAACCCGGGACGGAGAGGTCTTTTCAGCCGGCGACGCCCACGTGGACTTCTCCATACAAAGCATCTCCAAGGTCTTCGCGCTCGCCCTGGTACTGGCGTTCGACGGCGACGGGATCTGGAAGCGCGTTTTCCGGGAACCCTCCGGCAACCCGTTCAACTCGCTGGTCCAGTTGGAGAGTGAGGAAGGCATTCCGCGGAACCCCTTCATCAACGCAGGGGCAATCGTCGTTACGGACAGGCTCCTCACCATCACCGGCAATGCCGCACACGCCGTCAGGGATCTGATGCGGCAAGAGACCACCAAGGCAAGCATCGACACCGATCACCACGTGGCCGGCTCCGAGCTGGCTAACAGCCACCGCAATGCCTCGTTGGCGCATTTCCTGGCCAGCTGCGGCAATCTGGAAAACCCGGTCGAGGAAGTCCTGAATTCCTACGCAAAGCAATGCGCGCTCGCCATGACGTGCGAAGACCTGGCGCTCGCAACCCGCTTTCTCGCCTCCAATGGCTTGGGCGCTGACGGAAGTCTGTTGTTGTCCCCGGCCCAAACCAAGAGGATCAACGCCGTCATGCTCACCTGCGGAACGTACGATGCTGCCGGCGAATTCGCGTACCGCGTGGGCCTTCCAGGGAAGAGTGGCGTGGGCGGAGGGATCGTGGCCGTGGTTCCCAACAAGTGCTCCATCAGCGTGTGGAGTCCTGGCCTGGGACGGTCCGGGAACTCCGTGGCCGGAGTGGCCGCGCTGGACGAATTCACCACCCGCACTGGCTGGTCGGTCTTTTAGGCGCATTATTGAGGGATGACCCCCAAGGCCGGAAAGACCCCCAAGACCGGGAAGGCGCCTAAAACGGACAAGGCACCCAAGGGCGCCAAGGCGCCTAAAACGGACAAGGCACCCAAAGCCGCGCTGGCCCCGGGTACCCAACCCACCGCCGTCGAGTTCCTCGCGCGGCTCCAGGTGAGGCAGTCAGACGTGGAGCAGGCCAAGTACCAGCGGTACTTCAAGACCGGCAAGGGCGACTATGCCGAGGGGGATTTCTTCCTGGGTGTACGCATGGGCGAGGTTTTCACGCTTGGCAAGGAGTTCGCGGCCATGCCCCCGGAACAGATCGAACAACTCCTGGAGCAGGATATCCACGAGGCCCGGGCCGGGGCTGTGAAGATCATGGCCCTGCAAACGCAGAAAAAGAAGACCACTGAAGATCGGCGCAGGGAACTTTACGAGCTGTATCTGCGCAGGCACGACCGCATCAACAACTGGGACCTGGTGGACTTGGGTGCGGGGCGGGTAGTGGGTGGTTGGCTCATGGATAAACCGCGCGACCCGCTGTATGACCTGGCCCGTTCGGAAAACATGTGGGAGCGGCGGACAGCCATAGTTGCGACGTCGGCATTCATCCGTGAAGGTCAATTGGATGACACCTTCGCGATCGCCGCCATCCTCCTTCATGACGAGGAAGACCTCATACACAAAGCCGTAGGTGGCTGGGTCCGCGATGCCGGCCGGAGCAGCCGCGAGCGCTTGTTGGCGTTCCTGGACGAGCACGCAGCCAGCATGCCGCGGACGGCGCTTCGTTACGCGATTGAACACCTGGGCAAGGAACAGCGGGCCTATTACCTGAGGCTCAGGGACAGTGTTTCCCCGAACTAAGGGCGGAAGTATGTGACGTTGGATTACCCAGCGTTACCGGGTGTTTCCGAGCCTTTGAAGCATGTTACGGAGCCGCCCTACAGTTTTTTCATGGCAATACAGGACATTTACCCCACCGCGCTGCGGCTGCTCGGCCGCCCGGTGCTGGTGGTTGGCGGCGGCCCCGTTGCCCAGCGCCGCGCCAAGGGACTGCTGGACGCCGGTGCTGAAGTCACCGTGGTGTCACCCGTTGCCACCGAAATACTTCGCGGCCAGGCCACGTCCGGCCTCCTCACCTGGGAACAGCGCGAGTACCGGACTTCAGACCTCGACGGCGTCTGGTTCGTTCAGACCGCCACCGGCACAGCCGCTGTGGACACCCAGGTAGCGGCCGACGCCGAAGCGCAGCGCATCTGGTGCGTCAACGCCTCGGACCACGAAGCATCAGCCGCCTGGACACCTGCCGTTGCTGTAGTGGACGACGTCAAGATCGCCATCAACGCCGGGGGAGACCCGCGCCGCGCCATGGCCCTTCGCAACGCTGTGGCCACTGCGTTGGAAACGGGCGACCTTCCACTCCGCCGGCACCGTAAGCCGGACACCGATGGCAAGACGCCCATCGGCTCGGTCGCCCTGGTGGGTGGCGGTCCCGGCGATTCGGGACTCATCACAGTCCGCGGCCGACGCCTCCTGGGCCAGGCCGACGTCGTGGTTGCAGACCGTCTTGGCCCGCGCGAGCTGCTGAAGGAACTCGCCCCGGATGTCCGTGTGATCGAGGTCGGCAAGACGCCCGGCCACCACCCCGTGCCGCAGCTTGAGATCAACAGGATCCTCGTGGACGAAGCCCTCAAAGGCAACCGCGTGGTCCGGCTCAAAGGCGGCGACCCCTACGTTCTGGGTCGCGGCGGCGAGGAAGCTGAATTCTGCCGGCAGAACGGCGTCGAGGTTGAAGTGGTGTCCGGCGTGACGTCGGCGATTTCCGTTCCGGCTGCCGCCGGTATCCCCGTGACACACCGTGGCCTGGCCAAGGGCTTCAGCGTGGTGACCGGCCACGAAGAACTGTCCGAAGTCCCCGCACGCCCCGATCACACTGTGGTGTTGCTCATGGGAGTGGCGCAATTGCGCGATTCCGCGGCTGAGTTGGCGGGCTCGGGTCTGCCTTTGGACACACCAGTAGGTATCGTAGAGAACGGGTATTTGCCGGATCAGCGCGTCACCATCGGCACTCTGGGAACCATCGCGGACCAGGCGGAAGCCGTCGGCGTGGCCAACCCGGCGGTCATTGTGATCGGCGATGTTGTCCGTGTCAGCCCCTTTGCACCGCAGCACTTCAAGACCGCTGACTACAGCACTATTACCCCAAATCGTCCCCGCGTCCGCAGTAACTGAGAAGAAGAAGGAACACAGCCGTGTCAATTAGCACCCCCGTAGGTTCTGCGGACCGTCCGCTTCGCGTCGCCGTCATCGGTTCCGGCCCGGCCGGCGTTTACGCAGCTGACATCCTGACCAAGAGCGAGGCCGTCAAGAGCGGCGAACTCAACGTCAGCATCGACCTCTTCGACCGCTACCCGGCACCGTACGGCCTCATCCGCTACGGCGTGGCGCCGGACCACCCCCGTATCAAGGGCATCGTCAACGCCCTGCACAAGGTCCTGGACCGCGGTGACATCCGTTTCTTCGGCAACGTGGACTACGGCACGGACATCTCAATCGAGGACCTCCGCAAGCACTACGACGCCGTCATCTTCGCCACCGGCGCCATCAAGGACGCGGATCTGAACATCCCGGGCATCGAACTTGAGGGCTCCTTCGGCGGCGCTGACTTCGTCTCCTGGTACGACGGACACCCGGACGTTCCCCGCGAATGGCCGCTGGATGCCAAGGAAATCGCTGTCCTCGGCAACGGCAACGTGGCCCTTGACGTGGCCCGCGTCCTCTCCAAGCACGCCGATGACCTCCTGGTCACTGAAATCCCGGACAACGTTTACGCCGGCCTGAAGAACTCCCCGGTCACCGACGTCCACGTCTTTGGCCGTCGTGGCCCCGCACAGGTGAAGTTCACTCCGCTGGAACTGCGCGAACTCTCGCACTCCAAGGACGTAGACATCATCCTCTACGCCGAGGATTTCGAATTCGACGAAGAATCCGACCGCCAGGTCCAGACGAACAACCAGACCAAGACCATGGTTGGCACGCTCACCAACTGGATCGCCGAGCAGCCGGAGGACCTTTCCGAGCTCACCGCTTCCCGCCGCCTGCACCTGCATTTCCTGCACAGCCCGGTGGAAATCGTGGACTCCCCGGAAAGCCCGGGCAAGGTTGCCGGCATCAAGTTTGAGCGCACCGAGCTGGACGGCACGGGCAATGCCCGCGGCACCGGCGAGTTCATCGACTACCCGGTCCAGGCCGTGTACCGCTCCATCGGCTACTTCGGTTCGGCCCTGCCGGACGTGGAGTTCGACCACAAGAAGGGCGTCGTCACCAACGACGGCGGTCGCGTCCTGGACGCTGACGGCCAGCACGTACCGGGCCTGTACGCAACGGGCTGGATCAAGCGCGGTCCGGTAGGCCTCATCGGCCACACCAAGGGCGACGCCCTCGAAACCGTCACCTACCTTCTGGAAGACCGGGAGAACCTGCCGGTTGCTGAGGTTCCCGCAGCTGATGCCGTAGTAGATCTTCTCGATGCCCGCGGTGTGAAGTTCACCAGCTGGGAAGGGTGGCTGGCCCTTGACGCCCACGAGCTCGCGCTCGGCGCAGCAGCCACCGAGGCCGGCACCTCCCACGGTGTTGAGGTCAAGCGTGAGCGCATCAAGGTGGTGCCGCGCGAGGACATGGTCAACATTTCCCGCGATGGCGTAGCCGCACAGGTCTAACAGCAACGCGGGGTCACTTACGCACCTTTCCGGCCGCCCGGAAGGTGCATAAGTGACCCCGCGTTGTTTTAGTCTGTGGGTATGGACGTCGTTGTCATTGAAACTCCGCAGCTGGGTGATCGCAGTTACTTGGTGCATGACGGCACCGTGGCCTTGGTGATCGACCCCCAACGGGACATCGACCGCGTGGAGGCTGCGGCCATTGAAGCTGGCGTCCGGATCACTCATGTGGCCGAAACGCACCTGCACAATGACTACGTCACGGGCGGTTTGGTCCTGGCGGTGAAGCACGGCGCTGACTACTGGGTGCACGCCGAGGACGATGTTTCCTTTGCTCGCGTCCCCGTGTCCGACGGCCAGGTTCTTCGGGTTGGCGGGCTTGCTGTCACAGTGGTGGCCACCCCGGGCCACACGCATACGCACCTCGCCTATGTGGTGCGGGATGACGCGCACGACGACGGCCCTGAGGCCGTGTTTTCCGGCGGCAGCTTGCTCTACGGTTCGGTGGGGCGGACGGACCTGGTCTCGCCAGATGACACCGCCAAGCTGGCCCATGATCAGTACTCCTCAGTCCGGCGTTTGGTTGACTCGGCGGCGCCTGACGCTGCGCTGTACCCCACCCACGGTTTTGGATCGTTTTGCTCCATTGGCCCCGCGAGTCACCAGGACGCCTCCACTATTGCTGAGCAGGCACTGTCCAATCACGCGCTGACGGATCCCCACGAGGACCACTTCGTCTCGCAGTTGCTGGAAAACATCACGGCTTATCCGGCGTACTACGCCCACATGAGTCCACTCAATGCCGCGGGTCCGGGTGAGGCAAGCCTGGCTGTTCCGGACTCGGTTGATCCGGCGGAGCTGAGCCGACGGCTGAGTGCAGGGGAGTGGGTTGTAGACCTGCGGCAACGGGTGGCGTTCGCTGACACTCACCTCCAGGGCAGCGTGAGTTTCGAGTACGGCCGCGGGGAAAATTTCACCAGCTACCTTGGCTGGGTGATCCCGTGGAACCAGCCGCTCACGTTGTTGGGACCACGCGGCGAGGTTGAGAAGGCGATCCGCGACCTGGTGAGGATCGGCATCGACAACCCGGATGCCGCCGTCGGGCCTGACCCGACGGGTCTGGACATCGGTGTCCTTGCGCCTGACACTCCCGTGGCGGCGTACCCGCACGGGGATTGGAGTTTGTTGCTCAGGGAGCGGACGCCGGAGGACGTGGTCCTGGATGTTCGCCGTCCGGAAGAATTCAAAGCCTCGCACGTGGCTGGTGCGCTCAACCTGCCCGTTTACGGGCTCCTCGGCAGAATCACTGAGCTGCCGGAAGCCAGAATCTGGGTGCACTGCGCCACGGGCTACCGGGCAAGTGTCGCCGCGAGTTTGCTGGACCGGGCCGGACTGGACGTGGTGCTCATCAACGCCAAATTCAAGGACGCAGACGGCGCAGGAGTCGAAACAACGCCGTAAACAGTAGCCGGGCTACCGCGGCGCCTGATCCGAGCAGTAATCCAGATTCCTGTACACGCTCTGGATGGCGGCATCAGGATCGTGGGCTTCCAAAGCGTCCACCAGTTCGTCATGGCCTTCGCGGGGGATGCCGTTGAAGCCGCCCTTGCGTTGCTGCCGGAGGAGGTCGTTGTGGAACACTCCGCCGAACGAAACGTACAGCTGGTGCAGCAAGGGGTTTCGTGACGCCAGGGCCACGCGTTCGTGGAATTCCCAGTCGGCGCTGGCCCACGTGGGGTAGTCCTCGGCCTGCCAGGCATCGTGGCGGAGCGCCAGGAGACGGCGCATTTCAGCCAGATCCTCGGTGGTGGCGTGCTTGGTAGCCAGACGAGCGGCCTGAGTGTCCAAGCCGAGACGGACCTCCACAATGTGTTCCTGCGTGTGCTCCAGGTACATCCGCTGGGCCGCGCCGGACATTTCACTGTTGGCCCGCACATACGTGCCGTCTCCCCGGCGGACCTCCAGCATGCCCGAGTGTGCCAGCGCCTTGATGGCCTCGCGCAGGGTTCCGCGCGAAACACCAAGGGTGGACATGAGCTCGGGTTCGGCAGGAATTCGCTCCTGAAGAGGCCATTCACCGGACTTGATCATGTCCCGCAGCTTTGCGGTGATCTCCTCGGCAAGGGCCGGGCGATGCGAAGGGGTCAGGGTCATGCTGTCCTCGGTCCGGTCTTGGTGGCAGTGCGCTTGCTGGTGAGCAGGTGGCAGGTGACCATGAGCGCCACCGCCACGATGGACAGCAGGCTCAACGGCAGCACCCAGCCGCCGGTGGCGCTGTGGAGCAGGCCCATGCCAAAGGGGCCGATTGCCGCAATCAAGTATCCCAGCGATTGGGCGATGGTGGAGAGCGCGGTGGTTTCCGCCGTCGAGCGTCCGCTGCGGCTGATGATCACCAGAACCAGCGGGAAGATGCCCAAACCGAAGCCGAACAGCACTGCGGGAACAACCGCCAACGACGTCGGCAGCCAGACCATGGCGGCAATGGCGAGCAGCGTGGAGCTGCTGGCGAGATACAATGCGGGGCGCAGCATGCCTGGCCGGGAACCGAAGGCGAGCAGGATCATGCCGGCCGCGACGGAAACCAGTTGCATCACGCCGAATTGGAGGCCGCTTTCGGAGGCACTGAGACCTTGCGACGTCAGGATGTAGGCGAACCAGCTCATCACGGCATAGGCGAGGAAAGCCTGGAAAGTGAAGATCGCGGTGATCAGAAGGCCCAAACGGGTGCGCAGCAGCGGCCACATGGACACCCGCGGGCGATCGGTCTTGGTGGCCTTCCGGTGCGTGTGCAGGACGACCGGCAGGAAACCCAGGAGAGCCGCGACGCCCAACAGGCCCCAAGCAGCCAGGCCCATGGACGGCGAACCAAGTTCCTGGGCCAGCGGAACGCTGACGACTGCGGCGAAGGTTGCTCCGCCGGACATGGTGAACGTGTAGAGGCCGGTCATCATGGAAGTGCGCTCGGAGTAGTGCTCACGGATGAAGGACGGCATGGCCACGTTGCACACGGCCAGGCCGGACATCGCCAGGACTGTGCCTCCAAGGAGGGCGCCCGTCACAGGAACGCCCCGCACCAGCAAGCCGCCGGCCAGCAGTGCCAAAGCGATGGCGATCGCCTTCTCCACGCCGACGCGGCGGGTCAGCCAGGACGTTCCCATGCCTGCAACGGCAAAGCACAGCAGCGGAATGGACGGAAGGATGGACGCCACCAGAGCGCCGTAACCCAGCACCTGCTGAAGGTCATGGAACAGGGCTGCGGCGCTGGTGATACCCGCACGCAGATTTAGGCCGATGAGGACCACGGCAATAAGGCCGACGACGGCGACGACCCGGGTCTTGGGGACTGCTGAGCTGGCCGGGTCCGCAGGGTTCGCACGGACCGCAGGGGCAGTCTGGGCGGTGCTCACAGTAGGAATGTTTCCAGTGCTGGGGGTGAGAGGAGTCGTCGCGGCCATATCTAAAGGTTAGACGTTTGACGTCTAATGTCTAGGGTTTTGTGGTGAAGCTCTCCGCGGACTGCCTATCTGGGGTTTCGGGAACCCAGCCGCTGAACCGCCAAAGCCAGCCAAAGTTGTACACGGTCCTGCGTCTGGGAGGGGTCGTAACCCGTTAGCTCGGTGATCTGGGCCAGACGGTATCGCACCGTATTGCGGTGCAGGGTGAGGGCTTCGGCCACCGCAGCCACTGAGCCGTTGTGGTTCAGGTAGCTTTCCAGAGTGGCCACCAATTCGGCACCATGAGCTGCGTCGAACTTGCGCAAGGGGGTGAGGGATTCGCTAGCCATATCCGCCAACGGAACATCCTCGCTGGCCAGCAATAGGGACGTCAGGCTCAGGCGCTCCGGCTCGTTGACCGGCAAGCCGTGTGCCACGGCGTCGCGCGCTTCAAAGTAGCTCCACCGCAGCCCGTTCGGTTTCGTATAGGCGCCGCCGATGCCTATCACTGCGTGAATGCCGGCTTCCTGCAAGTGATCGCTCAGGCTCCTGGCCAAAGCGGTGGCCGAGCTGCCGTCGTCGCTGATGACGGTGACCAGGTCCTTCCCGACGACGGCGCTGACGCCGGCTTCCAACGCCTGGGGCAGGGAAATGCTGATCAGCTGTTTGTGGTGTGCCACGGACTCCGCCACGAGCACCACGTTCTTCCGGGTGCTGTTGATGCCAACGCCGGCCAAACGACGCGCGGACTCAATGGTTTCCAGTGTGCCGTGAATGACGTCGTCCAGCACCTGTCCGGCCATGGCCCGCTGGGACTGCCGCTGCTTGACCATGTTGTTGAGCTCAACGCTGATCAGGTTTTGGGCGTAACTGACGATTCCGGAGTCAACAAAGGGCTGCCGCAGCCATAGCGTGCAGGCATCCCTGCGGCCGGTGGGAATCGGATACGAAGCCCAGCCATCCGCCGTCGGGGCCGGTTTCCCCGCCACGCTGTTGTAAAGCTGCGCGCTGAACTGAGTGAGCACTACGTCAGTGCGGAGCATGCTGCCCAATTGCTTCAGGAGCTCGTTCAGGCCGCCGCCGGTGAGGAGCGAGCGCGCCAGGATCTGGTGCCCGGCGAGAAGCCGCTCCAAATTGGAATAGTGGTCTGCTGAATGCGACTCCGCCACCAGCTTTCCGATGGCAATGAACGGGATTTCATAGGGGACTTCCACCAGTGGCAAACCCCAACGGTTGGCTTCGGCGATGAGTGCATCCGGAACGGACTCGTGGGTGAGGCCGATGCCGAAACCGATCCCCACTGCACCGGCGCGCTGGGCCTGGCGGACGAACCGCCGCTGGTCCGCGGCGCTCTTGAGGCGGAGACCGGTGGTCAGGACCAATTCCCCGCCGCTGAGGAAGCGCTGGGGATCTTCCAATTCCGTCACGGCAACCCAGCTGATGTCCTGGTTCAGGGTGGTTTCGGCAAGGCCGGCCTGGCGGAGTTTCAGGGAGGGGACAGCGACGAGCGAAGCGAGGGACATTGCCATGCTTTAAAGCGTAACCCGGCACTGGGCAAGCGCACTAAGCGGGGGGTTGTTGTGTGTGCAGCTGGCTATTCCTTGGGCACCCTCCCTGGCATAGGCTCTGATCAGCTAAACCCATGCCCAGACTCCGAAAGAGGGTTGCACACCGTGGTTCAAACCTTGCAGAACTTCATCAACGGCGAATTCGTTACGCCGGCAGGTACGGGTCTTCTGGACATCGTGAACCCCGCCACCGGGGAAATCGTTGCCAAATCGCCCATTTCGGTGCAGGCCGACGTGGACGCCGCCATGACCGCGGCCAACCAGGCCTTCAAGTCCTGGAAGAAGGCCACCCCGGGCCAGCGCCAACTGATGCTCCTCAAGCTCGCCGACGCCGTCGAGGCCAACAGCGACGAACTCGTAGAAGCCCAGCACCGCAACACCGGACAGGTCCGTTCCCTGATCGCCTCCGAGGAAGTTGCTGCAGGCGCAGACCAGCTCCGCTTCTTCGCCGGTGCAGCACGCATCATGGAAGGCAAGTCCGCAGGCGAATACTTTGAGGGCCACACCTCCTACGTGCGCCGCGAACCGATCGGTGTTGTAGCCCAGGTTGCTCCGTGGAACTACCCGTTCCTCATGGCCATCTGGAAGATCGGGCCCGCCCTGGCCGCAGGCAACACCATTGTTCTGAAGCCTTCGGACACCACCCCCGAGTCCACCTTGGTGTTGGCACGCCTCGCCGGCGAGATCTTCCCGGCCGGCGTCCTCAATGTTGTCCTCGGAACCGGCGAAACCGGCGCCATGATGGTTGACCACAAGGTCCCCGGCCTGGTGTCCATCACGGGCTCCGTCCGTGCAGGCATCGCCGTGGCAAGCGGCGCAGCCAAGGGCCTCAAGCGTGCCCACCTGGAACTCGGCGGCAAGGCACCGGCAATCGTCTTCAAGGATGCCGACATCAAGAAGAGCGCAGCGGCCATCGCAGAGTTCGCCTTCTTCAACGCCGGCCAGGACTGCACAGCCATCACCCGCGTGCTGGTGGAAGACTCCGTGCACGACGACGTTGTGGCAGCAATGGTGGAGCACACCAAGACCCTGCACACCGGTTCGCAGAACGACGAAGACAACTACTTTGGCCCGCTCAACAACGTGAACCACTTCAACGCTGTGACCTCCGTGGTGGACAACCTGCCGGCCAACTGCAAGATCGAAACCGGTGGCCACCGGGCAGGGGAGAAGGGCTTCTTCTTCGAGCCCACCATCATCTCCGGTGCCAAGCAGTCCGATGACATCGTGCAGAAGGAAACCTTCGGCCCGGTTATCACCGTCCAGAAGTTCAGCACTGAAGAAGAAGCGCTCGAACTCGCCAACGACGTCGAATACGCCCTGGCTTCCAGCGTCTGGACCACCGACCATGGCACGGCCATGCGCATGAGCCGCGACCTTGACTTCGGTGCGGTCTGGATCAACACCCACATCCTCCTGACGGCAGAGATGCCCCACGGCGGCTTCAAGCAGTCCGGCTACGGCAAGGACCTCTCCATGTACGGCGTCGAGGACTACACGCGCATCAAGCACGTCATGAGTGCACTCGATGCATAACTCAGACGCATAGCGCAGTCGCGTAACCCGTACGTATTTCCCAGAAAGGCAACCACCTCATGACCACCACCGCGAACGAACTCTCGTACCGCATCGAGCAGAAGCGCAACATCAACGGCGCCTTCCCCGGCCCCAAGTCGCAGGCACTGGCCGAGCGCCGCGCCGCCGTCGTTGCTGCCGGCGTCGCCTCGGGCGTCCCCGTCTACGTTGAAGACGCCGACGGCGGCATCGTCCGCGACGTCGACGGCAACTCTTTCATCGACCTCGGCTCCGGCATCGCCGTGACCAGCGTCGGCGCGTCCGACCCCGCCGTCGTCGCTGCCGTCCAGGAAGCCGCTGCACACTTCACGCACACCTGCTTCATGGTTACCCCGTACGAGGGCTACGTTGCAGTTGCCGAGCAGCTCAACCGCCTCACCCCGGGCGACCACGCCAAGCGCACCGTGCTGTTCAACTCCGGCGCAGAAGCTGTGGAGAACGCGGTCAAGGTTGCACGCCTGGCAACGGGCCGCGACGCCGTCGTAGCTTTTGACCACGCCTACCACGGCCGCACCAACCTGACCATGGCACTGACCGCCAAGGCCATGCCGTACAAGACCAACTTCGGCCCGTTCGCGCCCGAGGTCTACCGCATGCCCATGAGCTACCCGTTCCGTGAAGAGAACCCGGAGATCACCGGTGCAGAGGCCGCCAAGCGCGCCATCACCATGATCGAGAAGCAGATCGGTGGCGACCAGGTTGCCGCGATCATCATCGAACCCATTCAGGGTGAGGGTGGCTTCATTGTCCCGGCCGAAGGCTTCCTGCCGGCACTGTCCGCATGGGCCAAGGAAAAGGGCATCGTCTTCATCGCTGACGAGGTCCAGTCCGGCTTCTGCCGCACAGGTGAATGGTTCGCCGTTGACCACGAAGGTGTTGTTCCGGACATCATCACCATGGCCAAGGGCATCGCCGGCGGTCTCCCGCTGTCCGCCATCACCGGCCGCGCCGACCTTCTCGACGCCGTTCACCCGGGCGGCCTTGGCGGCACGTACGGAGGCAACCCGGTTGCTTGTGCAGCAGCACTCGCAGCGATCGACACCATGGAGCAGCACGACCTCAACGGCCGTGCCCGCCACATCGAAGAGCTGGCCCTGGGCAAGCTCCGCGAACTGGCTAACGAAGTTTCCGTAGTTGGCGACATCCGTGGCCGTGGCGCCATGCTGGCTATCGAGCTCGTTCAGCCCGGTTCCAAGGAGCCGAACGCTGAGCTCACCAAGGCCGTTGCTGCCGCTTGCCTCAAGGAAGGCGTCATCATCCTGACCTGTGGCACCTACGGCAACGTGATCCGCCTGCTCCCGCCGCTGGTCATCAGCGACGAACTGCTGATCGACGGCCTCGAGGTCCTCGCCGCAGCCATCAAGGCTCACGCGTAAGTCTCCACGCTTCAAACACCAAGGAGGGCCGGGAATTATCCCGGCCCTCCTTGTGTGTTTAGCGGGTTTAACGGGCCCCCGCCGAGTTCGCGGGAACCCGTCGAGTTCGCTGGAGCTAATCGGGTGTTCTCGCACTGTTCCCGCGATCTCGAGGGGGCGGAAGCGCGGAGCGTACGACGGCGGCCCTCGGCTAGCTGCCCAGCGTCAGGTTCTTCTGGTGGCCGTGTCCGTCGAGTTGGACCTCGATGACCAGAGGGCTGACGTTGACCAAGGCCACCCCGGGGTCGGAATTCACCAAAGTGCCCCAAGCAGAGCCAATGAGTGTGATCCGCACAGACGGCTGCGTCCGTGATGGATCTGCCACGGACAGGGTGAGCTTGTCCCCGGTCTGCTGCGCGGCCACGGTGCATGGCCCGGACGCTGCGTATCCGCCGGAAGTTCCTGCAGCGAAGAAGTTGGCCAGAACCAGCTTCTCCTTGGCTACCTCCACCATCTGCACCTCCGCGGAGTTGGCCAACACCTTCACATCAGGGTTGGCGGACTGGGAGAACGTGTCCGAAGGGGCTGCCGCGGGCAGGACCATGTATGCGTAGCCTGAGGCTACCGGGTCAGCGCCGTGGCGATGGGTGATGGTGACATAGTCTCGAGTAACGGGATCCGTGGTGCCACCGGTGTCCGCCCCCGAATTGATGTCGAACCAGCTGCCCGTCCTGCGGACAACGGAGACTTCGGGTGTTCCGGACACTCCCGGAGCATCAAGGAACACGTAGCCGCCGTGGCCTTCAACGTGCAGGGAACGCTTCAAGACCACAGGAGCGTCACCGGGAGCCAACGTACGGTTCCGGGAATCCGTTCTGAGGTCAGGCACTGAGCCCACAGCAAACGCCCTGTTCTCAATTGTGGTCTGTACCGCAGCTCCACCGGTGCCGGTGATACCCGCACCGAGGCAGACCACAGCGTCGTCCAGGAAGAACCATGACTTCCGGCCGGACAGGGATTTGTTGTGGTTGAGGTGGTCCATGCCGATCACGCCCCAGCGGCCGTCCACAGTGAGTCCGCCGGCGAACGCCTGGAAACCGCGGGGGATGCCGGTGCCTGCCCCGCCAGCGCCGCTCGCCCGAACTTGGTCATTGACGGTGGTTCCGGGAAGGGCATAGGGGTCAACGGTCGGCCAGAAGTCGGCGCTGAACTGGGACGGATCCTGACGGGTGTAGAGGAACGTCATGCCATCGCCCTGGTACCAGCCGAGGTTGTTCTCGCTGTTGCCCCACTCGTAGCGGCCGATCCTCTTGGAGGACAGGTTGACCGTGCACCCCCACTGGGGGCGGTGGTGAACCAACCGGTCCTGGTCGGCGAACATGCGGCTGTAGACCGGTGCCGGTGCAGCAACGACGGCGGAATCGGACAGGACGCCCAGGGAGAGCAAGGATTTGGCCAGGCTCTGCGTTGGATGCCCCACGAGTTTCTGGTCGGCGCAGCGTTCAAGCCAGCCTTTGGCCAACGCCAGGAAACGGGAACGGTACAGCTCCTCGCAGCCCGGCGCCAGTAACAGGACAGCTGAAATCAGTCCGAAGCCGCTGACATAGTCGGGTTCCCGCTGACGGGAGACTGCACGTCCCCGGATAGTGTCCATGATCCCGCCGTCCCAGACGAACGGCGCATAGGTTTCCTCCACGGCATCGAGGAGGACAGAACGCTTGGGGTCGTTCACTGCCCAGGTGCTTCCACCCAGCATCGCGATGATCTCGGCGATGCCGGCCAGGGCCACCACGCCGTAGGTTCCTGCGTAAGGGAGGTAGGAGTGCTGCACATAGGACCCGTCGGCGTAGAAGCCGTCGCCGCTGGTGACGTAGGTGAAGACACTGTTGGTACCACCGCGGATAGTATCGCTCAGGGCATCGCGGCCCAGCGCGATCTCGCTGGGATTGTTGTCGAGGATGCCCCGCATGCAGCAGGCCAGTGACTTGTCCACGCGGTTAGCGCCGGTTTCTGCCAGAGATGTGGCACGTCCGCGCCAATTCGGATTGGGGGCGAACCAGCGGACGGCCGCCAACAGGGATGTCCGCAGGGCTTGGGGAACTTCAGCATGCAGGAGGGTGAGGATGTCCACGGTCTTCCGGGGGACGCCGATCTCCCAGAACCACCAGTTGCCGGCTGCCTTGATGGACGGTTTGTATGCCGTGTCATTGAGGAGCTGAAGGCCCGCAACAATGTCGGCGGCCAGGTCCGGATTTCCAGCGTACGGATTGCCGGGGACTGTGTACCCCAAAGCCATGTCGTACAGACGGTTGAAGTGCAGCCCCATGTTGCCGGTAGCAGCAGCGGACTGTCCGATGCCCGTCAAAGGGATATCGTTCCACAGCGAAGTCCGCGCCGGGGCTTTGTCCAAGGAAGTCCACCATTTCCCTGTGGTCTCGCCCATGCCTTCAAGCTGGGAGGCGAGCTCGGGGATGTCTGTGGCGCTCCGGCCTCCGGTGAGGACCAGCCGGCGTCGATCAATAAGCTCCTGTAATCCGGCCTCGGAAGCGGTGAAAGCGGGGCCTGTTTGGGAGAGCAGGGCCCCGGCGAGGGCTGCCGCACCTCCTGCGTGGAAAAGGGTCCTGCGGCTCATTGTGGGTCCATTGACGTTCAAAGCTGCTCCGTTCAAAACTGTTCCAGGCGTGATGGGGTGGACATTGCGGTGAAAGTTTCCGCAACTTTATGTCCGGTTCCCGGGCATCTCAACAGAAATGAACAAAACTGCTCAGGGCTTGCTGGGAGGCGAAACCGAGTCCCGGATGACTATGTGCGTACCAACGGTGAGGGTGTTGTCAGAGGAGGCTCCGGCGTCGTGCGGTGACTGGGACAGTGCCAGACGCACGGCCTCCCGCCCCAGTTCCTCGAGCGGAACCCGAACCGTGGTGAGGCGGGGGCGCAGTTCGCTGGCCACCGGAACGTCGTCGTAACCAACTACCGAGACGTCCTGTGGAACGCGGATGCCGCGCTCCTCGAGCGCTTCCAGGATGCCCGCTGCCACGAGGTCGTTGGCGCCGAAAACAGCGGTGAAGTCCACGTCCTGGTCCAACAGTTCCCGCATGCGGCTGTACCCAAAACCGCGGCCAAAGGCGCCCTCATGGACCAGTGCCGGGTCCCGCTCAATTCCGCGCGCATCCAAGGCGCGGTAGAAACCGGCCAGCCGCGACGCCGTCGTCGAGAAATCGCGCGGCCCCCCGACGTAAAGGATCCTTCGGTGCCCCTGGGAGATGAGGTAGTCCGTGATCGCGAAGGCGCCTCCTTCGTTGTCGTACGTGACCATCTTGGTGGGCACTCCCGGCCCCAGGGACGGCCTGCCGCACAGGACCAGCGAGGAGCCGGCCGCATCGAGCGCACGTGCGCGGTCGGCCATTTGCTTCCTGTACCGGGCGTCATCCGAAGCGCCGCCCACCAGGATCACGGCATCGGTGCGTTGCTCGCGCATGAGGTCCACCAGCGCAAGCTCCCGTTCCTTGTCCCCGTGCGTGGCGGTGATGAGGCACATTCGTCCTTCTGCGCTCGCCTGCCGTTCAACCCCGCGGGCGATGTAGGCGAAAAAGGGATCGGCGACGTCGTTGATGATGATGCCCACGGTCCGCGTTGTTGCCCCGGCGAGGGCACGGGCATGCGCGTTGGCCACATAGCCGAGGTCGGTCACGGACCGGAAGATGCGTTCCCGGGTGGCTTTGGCCACCGGGTAGTTGCCGCTCAGGGCCCTTGAAACGGTGGCCACTGACACGCCTGCCGCCTGCGCGACGTCGGCAATGGTGGCACCACTGCCGCCGCGGGCATGGATCGGTTCTGTGCGGGAGCTTTTCTCAGTCACTAAGCGATTCTCGCAAGATCCGCCGCCAATACCGGATAAGCCAAGGGCAAGCCCTCACTCAATCGGCGGACTTCCATCACAGCGTGGCTGCCCAGACGGTGGATTTCGTTGCCCATCGCCCCCGCAATGTGGGGCGTCAGTACAACATTGGGCAGCGTGTGCAGTACCGAACCGGCGGGGAGAGGTTCGGGGTCAGTGACGTCAAGATACGCGTCGAGCCGTCCTGAGACGAGTTCCGCGGTCAGCGCCGCGGCATCGATGAGAGCGCCGCGGGCTGTATTGATGACCAAGGTTCCGTCCCTCATCAGGGCAAGTTGCTGCGCGCCGATGATGCCCTTTGTCTCTGCAATGTCTGGGGCGTGGACGCTGACGACGTCGGACAATGCACACAGCTGGTTCAGCCCCACGGTTTCCACGCCCAGCGCTGAAGCCTCGACGGCGGTGAGGTAGGGATCGTAGACCAGCACCCTGGCATCGAGGTTCTTGAGCAGCCCAACCACCAGGCGGCCCACACGTGACGCGCCCACAAGCCCGATGGTAACTCCGTTGGTTCCAATGCTGGGAAAGCCGGAGGCGTTGCGGGATGCCCCAGTGGTGCGCAATTGTTCGCTGAACCGCCGAGCCCGTTTAAGGCCCATGACGATTGCGGCGAAGGTGAACTCGGCTACCGGCACGGCGTTGGCTGCAGCCGAAGAGGACACCTCGATCCCGCGGGCGTAGACCTCGGGGGACAGGAAGGTCTTGACAGTACCTGCGGCATGGACGATGCAGCGCAGCTCCGGCAGGCGGTCCAACACGAAAGCATCGATGATGGGTGCGCCCCACCCCGTGATGAGCAGCTGCGCCTCGGCGAGCTTCTCCAAGGAACCGGGGACTGAGAAGTCAGCAACCGGCTCTGCGTCCAGGAGGGTAACCATTCCGCGGAGACGCGCGAGGTCCTCGCCGCTGAATAGGGTGCGCAGGTTGTTGCGGCCCATCACGAACGCAGCCTTGATGGTACCGGCTTGCTGGAGGTTGGTGGTCACTGCGGGTCCGTCCGGTTCGTCACTAGAAATCTATAGAAAGCGCTTGCTATTTCCAGTCACCCTAGGCGGTCATTCGAAATCCTGTCAATCCTGCGGAATCAACATTTATATGGCTTCTAGCATGTTATTGACATCACACCTTGCGACTGGGTAGCTTCTTGTCCATAGTAAACGCTTACTATTTCTAGCCACTGAGCGCTCCCAGGCGCCGGGCCACTCCACATCCGCCCCCCGCGGCGCAGACAGAGGAAATACATGAGCAGCAACAGCCATACACTCACGCCGCAGGCGACGCCCGACGTCGGCGGGCCGGCAACGGTGGCGGAAGGTCGCCGTCGGCGTCGCTCACCGGCGGCCTCCGCCTCACGGCAATCCCGCAAGAAGAGCCTCATGGCAAGAATCCGGCGCGACAAAGTGATGTTGCTGCTGATCGCCCCCGGCTTCTTGTACTTCGTGGTGTTCCACTACGTCCCGCTGGCCGGCAACATCATCGCGTTCCTCGACTACAAGCCGTACCTGGGCTTCATTGACAGCGTCTGGGTGGGCCTGGACAACTTCGCTGCCATGTTCCAGGACGGCGCTTTCTGGGAAGCACTCCGCAACACCCTGGTGATCACGGGCCTACAGCTGGCCCTCTTCTTCCCAGTTCCCATCTGCCTGGCCCTGCTGCTCAACAGCATCGTGTCCAACAAGATCCGGAAGTTCGTGCAGAGCGTTGTTTACCTGCCGCACTTCATCGGGTGGGTCATCATCGTGGCGGTATTCTCCGAGGTCCTCGGTGCCACAGGAGCGGTTCCGCACCTGCTGGAAAACCTGGGCCTGCCGCGCTTTGATGCCATGACAACTCCGGAGTTCTTCCCGTTCTTGGTCACCATTCAGTCCATCTGGAAGGACGCCGGTTGGGGAACCATCATCTTCCTGGCGGCCCTCATGAACGTGGACCAGGAACTCTACGAGGCTGCGGCAGTGGATGGAGCAAATGCCCGGCATCGGCTTTGGCACATCACGCTCCCCGGGATCATGCCGGTGATCGTCCTGCTCCTCATCCTCAACCTGGGCAGCATCCTGTCCGTCGGATTCGAGCAGATCGTCCTGCAACGCGACAACGTGGGACCCGGTGCAGGCGAAGTGCTGGACACGTACGTCTACTTCCACGGCATCCAGGACGGCCAATGGGGTCCGGCAGCCGCCGTGGGGCTCGTCAAGGGAATCGTTGGACTGTTCCTGGTACTGGGTGCCAACAAGCTCGCGCATTTCTTTGGACAGGAAGGTGTCTATTCCAATGGCAAATCCAAGTAGCACGCCGGTGGCCGCAGGCCACCCAAAGAGCAGCCCAAACACTGGTCCAGAGAACGGCCCGAAGAGTCGCCCAAAGATGGGCCCAAGAATCAAGGACACCCGGCCCGTCTGGATGGAAAAACCCAAGCCGGCCGTGCAGGTTTCCAAGGCAATCGCTTTGGTGGTCATCTGCTTCCTGGCGCTGTACCCCTTGCTGGCTGTCCTGGCCACGAGCCTCTCCAGCCAGAGCGTGATCGCCAACAACAACGGTCTGGTGCTGTTCCCTAAAGAACCAACGTTCGCCGCTTACCAAACCATCTTTGCCGGCGGCGTAGTCACTGATGCGCTGATCCGGTCCTTGGTCATCACCACCGTGGGCACTGCCCTGTCCCTGGTAATCACCGTCGCCATGGCGTACGGCCTGACCCGCAGGGACCTGGTGGGCGGGCGCTTCTTCCTGATGACCGCGCTGTTCACCATGCTCTTCAGCCCGGGCATCATCCCCAGCTTCCTCATGGTCAAGGAGCTCGGACTACTGGACAGTTATGCGGCGCTGGTCCTGCCCACCTTGATGAGCGCGTTCAACCTGGTGGTGGTCCGGTCCTTCTTCATGAACCTGCCGCAGGAATTGTTCGAGGCCGCAAAGATCGACGGCGCAGGCGACTTCCGGATCCTGGTCCAGATGGTGCTGCCACTCTCACGCGGTGTGCTGGCCGTCGTCGGGCTCTTCTACGCGGTGGGTTACTGGAACGCGTTCTTCAACGCCATGCTCTACCTGAACGACGACAAATGGCCGCTGTCCATGATCCTGCGTCAGTACGTACTCCTCGGCCAGCCAATGGGCGATTCCGCCGTAGCCGAGATCGCGGTGCCGTCGCAAGCGATCCAGATGGCCGTCGTCGTGATTTCACTCATCCCCATTGTGATCGTGTTCCCGTTCCTCCAGCGGTACTTCACCAAGGGCGTCCTCACCGGCGCCATCAAAGGCTAGTCAAAATCTCCACTCTTGAAAGGGAAGCCCCATGAACGCAGTACCCTCTGCCGGCCCCAGCCGCCGGAACTTCCTCTCAGTTGCAGGCATCGGCGCGCTCGCGCTCTTCAGCGGCGGAGCCATGGCCGGTTGCGGCCAGCGCACCACCAGCGTTGCCTCGAACGCCAGCGAAGCATTGCTGCCAACCCACATGCCCCTGAAGTCGGCCGCAGCGGACATCCCCGGCACGGCCGAGGGCGTTCCGTCCGCTTTCTACAAGTACCCTGCGCCGTTCCGAAGTGTGGAGAGTGCACCGCTCAAGGGCGGCAAGGTCACGGCCATCACCAACCTGTTCGGCACCGCTCCCAACGCCCGGGCGGACAACCCCGCGTGGCAGGCCATCGAGGCACGACTGGGCGGTCAGGTGGAAATCACCTCGGTCTCTTCGGATGACTACGCCACCAAGTTCAATACGATCATTGCCGGTGGCGAGCTGCCGGACCTCATGCTCAACGACGGCGCCGCGGTGCCCAACATCGTGGAGTTCCTCCAAGCCAAGTGTGCCGACCTCACGCCGTTGCTGGGCGGGGACAAGATCAAGGACTATCCCAACCTGGCGGCCATCCCGGAGGTGTTCTGGAAGCAGACCGTCCAGGCCGGCAAGCTCTACTCGTTGCCCATCCCGCGCAACCTCACCGGCGGCTCGGGCTTTGTGAACCAAACCCTGCTGGAGAACGTGGGCATCAAATCCACGGATGACATCAAGGACAAGGACGATTTCTACCGGGTGGCCAAGGAGCTCACCAACCCGTCCAAGAACCAGTGGGCGTTGGGCAGCACCAAATTTGGGCTCACCATGCTGCACCACATGTTCCGGACGCCAAACGTCTGGAAGAACGACGGCGGCAAACTCACCAGGGCCTTCGAGACGGACGAATACATGGCCGCGATCGAATTCGCCGCCAAGCTCTACAAGGACGGCCTGTACGTGCCGGGTTCCGAGGGCTGGACCAAGTCGCAGATGGTGAACTCCTTCATCTCCGGCAAAGTAGCCATGATTTACGACGGACTCCCGGCGTACATCGGACCCACCGGCTATGGCCGCAGCATCCCCGCTGCTAACAAGGCCAACAAGGCCGTGCCCTTCATCCCCGTGGGCCACGACGGCGGGAAGGCACAGACGTGGCTGGACAACATCACGTTCGCCACCGTCATGCTGAAGAAAGCGGACGAAGCCAAGCTCAAGGAAGTCCTGGCGGTTGCAAACTTCCTGGCGGCACCGTTCGGCAGCGAAGAGTACTTGCTGCTCAACTACGGCGCCGAGGGAGCCGACTACACCCTGGATTCCAGCGGCAACCCGGTGGTTACCGAGCGGGCCTTGCTGGATAACGCCGTGCCGTGGAAGTATCTCGCTGCACCTCAGCAAGTGGTGTACGACCCCAGTAACAAGGACATTGTGGACGTCATGCACAACGCGTATTCCAAGCTCATTCCTTTGGGCGTCGAGGATCCATGCGGCACGCTCTTCAGCCCCACGAACGCCAGCAAGGGCGCCAAACTGGGTCAGCCAGTCTCCGATGCTGCTACGGCAGTCATCGCCGGCCGTGGAACCATGGACGCACTCAAGAGTGCCGTGGCGGACTGGAAGAAGAACGGTGGCGACACCATCCGCGGCGAATACGAATCGGCACTGGCCAAATAGCTCACCCTCCACTCTTCAAGGATCCGAACACCGTGACTCAGTCCCTGCCCAACGCGACCAGCCAGCCGGGTCTCCCTTGGCTGCCCACCCCCGATCCCGTCCTGTCCTCCTTCACAGGTTGGACGCGCAGCCACTGGGAAGCCACTGCCGACCATTGGCTGGAACACATCCGCGCCCATTCCAGCCCCCTCAAAGCCAGTCCACGCCTGCCTGGTCCGGTAACCCGGGACGGTGAGCGCAGGGAAGGCATGGAGACCATTGGCCGGAGCCTGTTGATGGCTGCGCCGCGGATCGCCGGTGCCCGTGGCCGGGATCGGCTGGGGTTGGCGGCGTGGTACCGGGAGGCCTTGATTGCCGGCACGGATCCTGAGGGCGCGGAGCGTTGGCCGCTGGGGGTCACCTGCAAGTCTCCGTTGTTGGGGGTGACCAACTCGATTGTGGAGGCCGCCAACATTGCCTTCTCCGTTTTCATTGGGCGCGAGTGGCTGTGGGAGCCGTTGGCTGCGACGGAGAAGAAGCAGGTTGCCGCGTGGCTTCGGCACCATGCCCGGCTTGAGGTGTGGGGCAACAACTGGCAGCTCTTCCCCGCAATGGCGGAGGGTTTCCTGCGTTCGGTGGGCGAGGACGTGTCGGGCTGTACCGGTGCGCGGAACGTGGCCCGGGTGGAGTCCTGGTATCTGGGTGACGGCTGGTACACGGACGGGCCGGAGCATGCCATCGATTACTACAACGCGTGGGCCATCCACCCCTATTTGTGGGCTTGGTACAAGATGACAGGCAGGGAGGACACCCCTGAAGGCCGCCGTCACCTGGAACGCTTGCGTGAGTTCGTGGGGACGCAGAGCCTGATGTTCGCCAGCGATGGCGCAGTGCTGCATGTTGGGCGTTCCTTGACGTACCGCACTGCTGTCCTCGCGGCACTGTGGTGTGCTGAGATCTCGGGGGTGAATCCGCTGACGCCAGGTGCCACGCGACGGCTCGCATCGGGGGTACTAGCGAACTTCACCGCGAAGGGCGTTGGCGTTGATGGACCGCCTAACCTGGGCTGGTACGACGAGCACTTGGGATCCTGCCAGGCGTACAGCGGCTTTGGTTCGCCGTATCTGGCAGGCATTGGGTTCCTTGGCTTGGCCTTACCACCCGAGCACAGGGTCTGGCAGGACGCCGAAGAGGCCCAGCCCACGGATGGTCCGGCTGGGGTGCGTCCACTGCCCGATGCCGGCTGGACTCTTAGCACTGACGGAGGTTTGGTTCGTCTGACCAACCACGGCAGCGACCATTGTGGTCTGCCCGTGGGTGGCGGTACGGACCCTGACGATCCGCACTATGCCAAGTTCTCGTATTCAACGCACACGGCGCCGGGTACGGGACCTGCGTGGGAGGACAATGTGGACGGTCACCTTGCGCTGTTGGGGTCCGACGGCGTGGCGAGCCGCCGGTGCGCCCTCCGCGCCACCCGCACGGACGGACTCGTCAGCGGATCCGTGCACGTTCCGCAGTTGTATGGGAAGACCGTGCCGGGTACAGCAGTCACTACCGTTTCTGTGGTGGACGGGATCCACGAGCTTCGCTGCCACTTGGTCCGGGGATCGGTGGAGTATTCCGTGCGTGAGGGTGGACATGCCGTGGCAGGCTCCCGCCCCGTGGACGTAGGGCTGACAGCGGGGTCCGCATGGGTCAGCAATGGCGACGTATTCGCGGCGGTCACGGCCCTGCACGGTTGGGAGGATCCGGGCACCACCCGCTACGCCGGGGCCAATGCCATGGGCGCGTACTCAGCAGTGCCGTACCTCTCTGCGCGGCGCGATGCGGAGATGACGGTCCACGTCGCCTTGCACGCGCTGACTCGGGGTATGGCTCCGGCGCCTGGGACGCTCAAGGCAGCGGCCGCCGTCGTGGTTTCCGGTACGGAAGTTTCCGTCACGTGGGCAAGCGGCGCTTCGCAGGCTTTTGACCTCCGCACGTTCGTACCGTGGGACGGGCAGGTGGGCAAGTGATCGAGCTCAAGTACGGGGCTTCCCGGGTGGAACCGCGCCAGGACGCCGCCATGCAGCGATTCCGCGGGCATCGGGTGGGGCAGTTCATCCACTGGGGTCTCTACTCGCTCCCGGCGGGCCGCTGGGAAGGCAAGGACGTGGACTTCGCGGCCGAGTTCCTGCCACGGGTGGCCAAGATTCCGCAGCAGCGATGGGAAGCGCTGGCCAACGACTTCACTCTGGCGGATTTCGACGCCGGGCAGTGGGCGGATACGGCGGTGGCCTTGGGGGCACGCTACATGACCATCACCACCAAACATCACGATGGCTTCTGCCTCTGGCCCAGCGCCTACACGGACTTCCACATGGGTAACACGCCGTCGGGTCGCGATGTCCTGGCGGAGCTCATAGAGGCGTATGAGGCCCGGGGGATTGACGTCAACTTCTACTACTCAGTGCTCGACTGGCGGCACCCGGACTGGCGCTTCACGCTGGAGAACGACGCCGACCATACGGCTTTTGCGCGCTACCTGGACTTCGCGATGAAGCAGTTGGAGGAACTCGCTGCGCGGTACCCGTCCGTCAAAGGCTTCTGGTTCGACGGCACGTGGGACCAATCCGTGAAAGCCAATGGATGGTGGACCTGGGAAGTGGAACGGATGCTGAAGGAACGCATTCCCGGGGTGATGGTTAACAGCCGACTCCGGGCGGACGACCTCGGCGCACGTCACATCGATTCCAACGGGCTGCTCATGGGCGACTACGAAAGTGGCTACGAACGCAGGCTGCCCGAGCCGTGGGACCACAGCGTGGCCGCCCGGGACTGGGAAGCCTGCATGACCATCCCGCAGGCAAGCTGGGGGTACCACCAGGGACCATGGGCGCAGTCAACGCTGAAGCACCCCTGGGATGTGGTGGACATGATCGCCCGCTGCACGTCCCTTGGCGGCAATTTCCTGCTGAACTTCGGACCCCGCGGCGACGGTTCAATGGCGCCCGCCGAGGTGGAGATCGCCACCCGCGTAGGGGAGTGGCTCGCAGTCAACGGCGACGCGATCTACGGATGCGGCTTCGCTGAGGGTTGGGATCACCCAGGGTGGGGGTACTTCACCTGCTCTACCAACGGCGATGTCTTTGCGATAGTCACCCGTGTGCCGGTGTCCGGGCGGATCCGGTTGCAACTGCCCGCGGGCCTGGAACTTGTGGAGCTCCGGTTGCTGGGCTCCGCCTCCAGTGAGCAGCCGTACAAGAGGCTGGCCGACTCCTTGTTCGAGGTGGAGTTGGGGGCTGCCTTGAGCACCGGGCCGCTGGTTTTCGCGACGGAAACCTGTGCCAAGGCGGGTCCCGTGTCCCGTAAGGAACCCAACCCGGACGTGCTGGACTAAAGCAACGCGGGGTCACTTATGGCCCCTTATTCCCCTCCAAAGGGGCCATAAGTGACCCCGCGTTGCAGTATTACTGGGCAGCGGCCAGCCGGGCCTGTTTTTTGAGGACCGAGTTTTTCCGCGTGGTCCGAAGCATGTCGATGGTGAGCAACACCAGAGCCAACCACACCACGCAGAAGCCGATCCAGCGGGCAGTGGTCATGGTTTCGTTGAACACGGTCAGCGCCACAATGAACTGGAGGACCGGGGCGAAGTACTGCAGCAAGCCGATGGTGGTCATGGGAAGGCGGCGGGCTGAGGCGCCGAAGAACAGCAGAGGCACGGCAGTGATGACACCGGAAGCCACCAGCAGCCAGAAGTGGCCCGCACCCAGAGTGGTGAGGGTTTGTACGCCGGTCGCGCCCAGAACCACCATGGTGATGGCAGCGAAGGGCGCCAACACAACGGTCTCCACGCTGAGGCTTGTGAGGGCGTCCACCTTGGGACCAACACGCTTCTTCACGAAGCCATAGAGCCCGAAGCTAAAGGCCAGGATCAGGGCAATCCAGGGAAGCTGCCCATAGGAGAACGTCAGGACGCCCACGGCCACGAACCCAATGCCAACGGCCGCCCACTGCAGGGGACGTAGTTTTTCTTTGAGGACGAAAACTCCGAGCAAAACGGAGACAAGCGGGTTGATGAAGTAACCCAGTGATGTCTCCACGGCGTGGCCGGTGGTGACGCCAAAGGTATATGTGAGCCAGTTGATGGCAATCAGCACGGCGGCCAGCGCCAGAGGGCCGAAAACAGTACGGTCCTTCACTGCGGCGCCGAAAACCCTCCAAGCCCGCGTGATGGTGATGAGCAATGCGCAGAAGAGCAAGGACCAGACGATCCGGTTGGCTACGATCTCAACAGCACTGGCGGGCATGAGGATAAAGAAGTACAGCGGGAGCAGACCCCACAGGCCGTAGGCGCCGATGCCAAAGAGAATTCCCGCCGTCGATTCGCTCCTCACGGGCTTGCCGCCCGGTTGAGGGGATCCGCCGGTACCGCCGCCCCCGACCGTCGTCGTCGTGGGCTGGTTTGAAGAGGGCGGGTTGGCAGCTATCTGATCCGGAGTCGACACATTGTCGCCAACACCACCGGACCCCGCAATATTCCGCAATCTTTATCAATTTCTGTGACTCCTGCCATATAAGCGGTCCGGTGTTGGGTGGACATCTAGAATTGGAATCTGCGCGCCCCAACAATGGCGTGGCTCACTGCTTCGGAAGGGCTAACGGTGTCCAACTCAGCCGCAACAACCCCCAATCGTCCGCTTCGCGTTGCGATCGTTGGCGCGGGACCCGCAGGTGTGTATGCCGCGGACATCCTGACCAAATCCAACGAGGTCAAGGACGGGCACGTAGAGGTCAGCATCGATCTCTTCGAGGCGTATCCGGCTCCGTACGGCCTGATCCGCTACGGCGTGGCCCCGGATCACCCGCGGATCAAGGGCATCGTCAATGCACTGCACAAGGTTCTGGACCGCGGCGATATCCGCTTCCTCGGCAACGTGACCTACGGCCGGGATCTCACGCTCCACGATTTCCGCGCGTTCTACGACGCCGTGATTTTCTCCACTGGCGCCATCAAGGACGCCGACCTGAACATCCCGGGTGTCGAGCTGGAGGGCTCCTTTGGTGGCGCTGATTTCGTGTCCTGGTACGACGGGCACCCGGACGTCCCCCGCGACTGGCCGCTCGATGCCAAGGAAATCGCCGTGATCGGCAACGGCAATGTGGCCTTGGACGTGGCCCGGATGCTGGTCAAGCACCCCGAGGAACTCCTGGTCACAGAGATTCCGGACAACGTCTACGCGGGGCTCAGGAAGTCGCCGGTCACGGACGTCCATGTCTTCGGCCGTCGTGGCCCCGCCCAGGTGAAGTTCACGCCGTTGGAGCTTCGCGAGTTGTCCCACTGCAAGGACGTGGACATTGTCCTGTACCCGGAGGACTTCGAGTTCGACGAAGCTTCGGATGCAGCGATCAAAGCCAACAACCAGATCAAGACCATGGTCAACACCATGACCAACTGGCTGGTGGAGGAGCACGCAGAATCGGAGCAGCCTTCTTCGCGACGCCTGCACTTGCACTTCCTCCACAGTCCCGTGGAGATTCTTGACTCCCCTGAGACGCCCGGCAAGGTCTCCGGCATCAAGTTCGAGCGCATGCAGCTGGACGGAACGGGCAACGTCAAAGGCACGGGAGAGTTCATCGAGTACCCGGTCCAGTCGGTCTACCGGGCCATCGGCTACCACGGTTCGCCGTTGGAGGAGCTGGAGTATGATGCCCGCCGCGGCGTCATACCGAACGACGGCGGCCGCGTCCTGGATGCCGACGGCGAGCCCGTGCCGGGAATCTATGCCACGGGCTGGATCAAGCGGGGACCCGTAGGGCTGATCGGGCACACCAAGGGCGACGCCCTGGAGACCATTGGCTTCCTTCTGGAGGACAGGCTCAATCTTCCTCCGGCGGAAAACCCGGATCCGCAGGCTATCATCGAGCTCCTTGAGGAACGTGGCATCGAATACACCACCTGGGAGGGCTGGAACCGGCTCGATGCCCACGAAGCCGCCCTGGGCACCGCGTGGTCCGGCGGTGAGGAAAACGGCAACGGTGTGGTCCGCGAGCGCATCAAGGTTGTTCCGCGCGAGGAAATGATCCGGGTCTCCCGCGGCTGACATTCCCCCTTCCCCGAACTAGACTTCACGGTACTGTCCCGCCCACCACACGTGCAGCGCACTGTCATTGCGGACAATCAGGGAGTTCAATGAGGAATCCAGTCCATCCGCCCGTTCCAGGCAGCGATGCCGCGGAGCTGCTTCAGAAGCATGCCTTGGTTGGCCACGAACGCATGGACTCCCTGCGTGGTGGGGCACCTGAGGACATCGTCGGATTGCGCCGCCTGGTACGTGAGTCGTGGCAACGGTCGGCGAGCTTGCAAGCCAACCCGGATGTGGCCGAAGCGCCTCTTGCTATGGACCGCGATGAGTTGGAGGAGTACCGCCGGCAGCATCCCTTGGCCACCATCATGCCTGTCATCAAGAAGCTCCTGGTTCAGCCGAGCCATGACAGCGGCTTGCTGGTGGCGGTGGGTGACGACGTCGGTCGGCTCCTGTGGGTTGATGGCGATCCGGTGATGCAGCGCCGCGCTGAGGGCATGATGTTCGTGGCGGGCGCTGACTGGTCCGAAGCCTCGGTGGGCACCAGCGCACCGGGCACCGCGCTCGCTCTGGACCGTAGCATCCAGATCTCCGGCGCGGAGCATTTCAAGCGCTCGGTGCATCCCTGGAGTTGCACGGCTGTTCCCTTCCATGATCCCGATTCCGGGGCAGTTCTGGGCGTTGTTGATATCACGGGCACGGAAACTGCCGTGGCCGCGCACACCCTTTCCTTGGTGGAGGCAACGGTTGCTGCAGCTCAGGCTCAGCTGCGCATTGAACGCCTGACCCTTGCCGCCGCTGTCAAGGACAAACCTCGACGCCGGAGCGCGGCTGCTGCCTCAGGCCATGCCCTGTATCGGAACAGTTTGCAGTTGTTGGGCCGTGACCATGCCCTGCTGAGCATCGACGGCCGGACGGTTTCCCTGTCTGCCCGGCACAGCGAAATTTTGGCCATCCTCAGCAGTCACCCCGCCGGACTCAGTGCTGAAGACCTCTGCGCTCAGCTGTATCCCGGGGATGGTTCTGCCGTGACCCTCCGCGCGGAAATGGTGCGGCTCCGAAAAGTCATCCACGAACTCAGTCCGGACGCTGTCCCCGGGTCCCGTCCTTATCGTTTGCCGGTTGAGCTATTGCCCGACTCCGGCCAGGTCCTGAGTTGCCTCCAGCGCGGCGCCCACCGCATCGCCTTGGAAATCTACAAAGGTGGGCTGTTGCCGCGCTCGGAGGCGCCCGGCGTCGTGCAGTTGCGTGAGAGGGTCTCGCATCTGCTCCGCGAGGCGCTTCTCAGTGACGGCAGCGTTGATTCGCTCCTGAAGTACGCTGAGCTGCCCGAGGCGAAGTACGACGTCGACCTCCGCCTTGCCGTGTTGAAGCTGCTGCCGCCGCGCTCACCCAAGCGGGCGGCCGTCGTGGCTGACCTTGAGCGGATCGAAACGGACATGACAACGTGAGCTGACTCACACGGTTGCAACGTAGCTGCAACCTCCCGGCTCCTAGGCTCGGATCAATGGCGACAGCCACCGTGATTCGCAGCAAAGGAGCTAGCAATGACCGTTTATGCACAGCCGGGTGCCGAGGGCTCGAAGATCACCTTCAAGGACCGCTACGAGAACTGGATCGGCGGCGAATGGGTCGCCCCAGTCAAGGGCGCCTACTTCGAGAACATCACTCCCGTCACGGGCAAAGCCTTCTGCGAAGTTGCCAGGGGCACCTCCGAGGACATCGAGCTGGCGCTGGACGCCGCCCACAAGGTTGCACCCTCCTGGGGCAAGACCTCCGCCACGGAGCGTGCAGCCATCCTGAACAAGATCGCCGACCGCATCGATGAGAACGTGGAACTCCTCGCAGTCGCTGAGACGTGGGACAACGGCAAACCCGTCCGCGAAACCCTCAACGCCGACATTCCCTTGGCAGCCGACCACTTCCGCTACTTCGCCTCCGCGGTCCGCGCGCAGGAAGGCCACCTCTCCCAACTGGACGAGGACACCACCGCCTACCATTTCAAAGAACCGCTGGGCGTCGTTGGTCAGATCATCCCGTGGAACTTCCCCATCCTCATGGCCGTCTGGAAGCTGGCACCGGCGCTCGCTGCCGGTAACGCCGTAGTACTCAAGCCGGCCGAGCAGACGCCCACGTCCATCCTGGTCCTCATGGAACTCATTGGCGATCTCCTTCCGGCCGGTGTGATTAACGTGGTCAACGGCTTCGGCGTGGAGGCCGGCAAGCCGCTGGCTTCGAGCTCACGGATCCGCAAGATCGCCTTCACAGGCGAAACAACCACTGGTCGCCTGATCAGCCAGTACGCGTCCAACAACCTCATTCCCGTCACCCTGGAACTTGGCGGCAAGAGCCCCAACATCTTCTTCGATGACGTCGCCGACCAGAACGATGCTTTCTACGACAAAGCCCAGGAGGGGTTCACGCTCTTTGCCTTCAACCAGGGCGAAGTCTGCACCTGCCCGTCCCGTGCCCTGGTTCAGGAAGGCATCTACGACTCCTTCATGACGGATGTGGTGGCCCGTACCAACAGCATCATTCAGGGCAACCCGCTGGACACCGAGACCCAGGTTGGAGCCCAGGCGTCCAATGACCAGCTGGAGAAGATTCTGTCCTACATCGACATCGGAAAGCAGGAGGGCGCCAAGGTGCTCACCGGTGGTGCCAGGGCAGAGTTGTCCGGCGAGCTGGCGGGCGGCTACTACGTTCAGCCCACCATTTTCGAAGGCCACAACCGGATGCGGATCTTCCAGGAGGAGATCTTCGGCCCGGTAGTGTCCGTGACCAAGTTCAGCGACTACAACGACGCAATCGGCATCGCCAACGACACCCTCTACGGCTTGGGTGCCGGCGTGTGGTCGCGCAATGGAAACGTGGCCTACCGGGCAGGCCGGGAAATCCAGGCCGGCCGTGTGTGGGTCAACAACTACCACGCCTACCCGGCAGGTGCCGCCTTTGGTGGCTACAAGTCCTCAGGTATTGGCCGTGAGAACCACGCCATGATGCTGGACCACTACCAGCAGACCAAGAACCTCCTGGTCAGCTACAACGAGAACAAGCTCGGCTTCTTCTAGGAGTTTGTACAGCAGATGCCCCCATGGAGCGGTCTTAAGGGCACTAGCTGTACAAAACTTCCATCATTCGTACCGATCAAAGGAGATCGTCAGTGACTAACACCATGCAAGCTGCAGTAGTTACGGAATTCGGAACCGACCTAACCATCATGGAGGTGGAACGCCCGACGCCGGGTCCCGGCCAGGCGCTGGTCCGCCTCATCGCCTCGGGCGTCTGCCATACCGACCTCCACGCCGCCGTAGGCGACTGGCCCGTCAAGCCGACACCACCGTTCATTCCAGGCCATGAGGGTGTGGGAGAAGTAGTGGCCTTGGGCGAAGGCGTCACGGACGTTGCCATTGGCCAGTTGGTGGGCAACGCGTGGCTGTGGTCTGCCTGCGGAGACTGCCAATACTGCCGGACCGGCTGGGAAACCCTGTGTGAGTCCCAGGAGAACGGCGGCTACAGCGTGGACGGCTCGTTCGGGGAGTACATGCTGGTGGACACGCGCTTTGCCGCCCGGATCCCTGAAGGCTCGGACCCTGTGGAGGTTGCGCCGGTGCTGTGTGCCGGAGTCACGGTCTACAAGGGCCTGAAGATGACCGAAGCCAGGCCCGGACAGTGGGTCACCATCTCCGGCATCGGCGGACTGGGGCACATTGCTGTCCAGTACGCAGTGGCCATGGGGCTCCGGGTTGTGGCAGTGGACATTGCCGATGACAAGTTGGCGCTGGCACGCGAGCACGGCGCCGAACTGACGGTCAATGCACTGCATGAGGATCCGGCGGAGGTCATCCAGCGCGAAACGGGCGGTTGCCACGGCGTCTTGGTGACGGCCGTGCATCCTTCGGCTTTTGGACAAGCGATCGGCATGGCGCGCCGTGGTGGAACCATCGTGTTCAATGGACTGCCTCCGGGAGACTTCCCTGCGCCAATCTTCGAGATCGTCCTTAAGGGACTTACGGTCCGCGGCTCGATTGTGGGCACGCGCCAGGACCTTGAAGAAGCACTGGAGTTCTACGCACAGGGGAAGATCAAGCCAACAGTTTCTACCCGCGAACTCCCCGAAGTCAACGCGGTTTTTGACGAGATGAAGCACGCCAAGATCGACGGCCGTGTGGTGCTGAAGTTCTGATGAACAACATCGGCTTGGAGGCCGCGGTGACGCTGTCCGGGGAGAACTTCTCCCGGGTGGCGCTCACCGCGGTGTCCGTGGAACTCCTCCGAAAGCTCTGGGAGCAGCACGGTCCGCTCATGTTCCATCAGTCTGGTGGTTGCTGCGATGGCTCCGCACCCATGTGCTACCCGGCGGGGGAGTTCCTGACCGGTGACTCCGATGTCCTGCTGGGCCGTTTCGATATTGGAGGTGGAGGTGAGCCGCAGCCCTTGGAGTTCTGGATGTCCAAGGAGCAATTCAATTATTGGTCCCACACCCATCTGACAGTTGATGTGGTCCCTGGGCGCGGTAGTGGATTCTCTGTGGAGGCGCCCGAGGGCAAGCGATTCCTGATCCGCTCCACTCTCATGGACTGGGATGTGCCAAGCGTTTAGGGGCAGATGACTGGTGTGACGGGGCCAACCCGTCCGCGTCCCACCAGTCCCACCCGCGCCTCGCCTCTCACAGGCCGTCTCACTATCTGGGATAAATATGGCCGTCCATTGACCGGACACTATTCTTGATGAGTCCTATACCACTCCCATCCAGAATGTGGCATTTTTATGAACATTTTCAGGACCAAGTCGATCGAGCAGTCGATCGCCGATGCCGACGAGCCCGGGCGAAAACTGAAGCGCAGCCTCAGTACCTGGGACTTGATGATCATGGGCGTCGCCGTTGCTGTCGGCGCCGGTATCTTCTCCGTCGGTGCCAAGGCTGCTGCAAACTTTGCCGGCCCTGCCGTCACCATCTCCTTTGCCATCGCCGCTGTCACATGTGCTTTGGCCATCATGTGCTACGCCGAATTCGCCACGGCGATTCCCGTTGCGGGCTCCGCCTACGTGTTTACGTACGCCACCATGGGCGAGGTCCTGGCATGGATCATCGGCTGGAACCTCATCCTTGAACTCTTCACCGCCGCAGCCGTGATCGCCAAGTACTGGGGCATCTACCTCAGCACGGTCTTCGGGCTGATGGGCGTGGACATGCCACCGTCGTTCCAAGTGGCCGGCGTTGACCTCTACTGGGGTGCCTTCCTGATTGTTGCGATCTTCACGGTCCTGCTGGTGCTGGGGACAAAGTTGTCCGCTCGCGTTGGCAACGTCTTCACCCTGATCAAGATCGCAGTGGTGCTCTTCGTGATCGTTGTTGGCTTCAGCTACGTGAAGTTCTCCAACTACACCCCGTTCATTCCTGCCTCTGAGCCCACCGACTCCGGTGCCGCGGACGTCATGAAGCAGTCCTTCTTCGGCTTCCTCACCGGCGCCGCTCCGGCGCAATACGGAACTCTCGGTGTCTTCGCCGGTGCAGCCCTGGTGTTCTTCGCCTTCATTGGCTTTGACGTGGTGGCAACGTCCGCTGAAGAGGTGAAGAACCCTCAGAAGACTCTTCCCCGCGGTATTTTCGGTGGCCTGGCAGTGGTCACGCTGCTCTACATCCTGGTCTCCCTTGCACTAACGGGCATGGTCTCTTACACGCAATTGGCCGAGGTGAAGAACCCCACCCTGACCACAGCTTTCGAGGCCGTGGGCAATACGGATGCTGCCAAGATCATCGCGTTCGGTTCCCTGGTGGGCTTGACCACCGTGATCATGGTGCTGCTCATGGGGCTGTCCCGCGTGGTACTTGCCATGAGCCGCGACGGACTCCTGCCACGCTCACTGTCCAAGACCAGCGAAAAGCGCTCCACGCCGGCCCGTCTGCAGATCATCTGCGGCGCAGCTGTGGCCGTGGTGGCAGGCGTAACCAAGGTGGACTTGCTTGAGGAAATGATCAACATCGGAACGCTCTCTGCGTTCGTGATGGTGAGCCTGGGCATCCTGGTGCTGCGGAAGAAGCGCCCGGACCTGAAGCCCGCCTTCCGTGTGCCGTTCGGCAAGGTCTTACCGTGGGTCTCCGCGGTGCTGTGCTTCTACCTCATGACCAACCTTGCCGTTGAAACCTGGATCTTCTTCGCAATCTGGCTGGTCATTGGCATGGGCATCTACTTCGCCTACGGCCAGCGCCACTCCCGGCTCAACGAGAAGTTCGCCGCGGCCAGGGCCTCCGTTGACGGCGGCGCCGCAAGTGGCCGTTCCAAGGGTGATGAGGACGCAGATACCTTCACCAAGGTGTAGACCAATGTGAGCAGCTTGTCAGACAGCTGCCTGATATTGATGTATTAGCCGCCTCATTATTGTTACGGGCGCCCGGGAACCAACGGTTTCCGGGCGCTTTCGCGTGGTGCCGCCAGTACTTGGACAATTTACGGCGCCGCATGCTCCCCGACCCACTCCACCAGCGGCCTTAGTACCTCCCAACGGGCAGCAATCCGGTCCTTGGCTGCAGGAGTGGACAGCCAGTCCGGCTGGCCGATCTCCTCGCCTGCGGAGAGGGACTTATGCTTGAGCAGCTCGCCGCGGGGATGGTCTTTGTCGAAGCCCCGCGGAACGGTCTTGAGTTTCTCGCCCTGGATGGCGAAGCCTGCCGCCGCCACACCTTCCACGATCTTCTGCAGCTCCAAGCCACTCTCGGGAGCATTCACGGCAGCCCTGAATCGTGCCAGTTGGGCGGGGGTATGGGAATGGTATCCGCCGCCGATCAGCAGGCCGTCCGCACTGATCTGCAGATAGAAGCCCACACCTTCCTGGCCGGCAGCGAAAGCACCTTGTGCTGTCTTGTACGGCGACTTGTCCTGAGAGAACCTGACGTCCCTGTGTGGCCGGAAGATTTTTGCCGGTCCGAACTGAGGCTCCAGCTCGGCGAGGAGGGCAACCAGCGGTTCCTTCACCTCGGCGTCGTACGTGGTTTTGTGCTCCAGCCACCACTCGCGGTTGTTGTTCTCTTCAAGCTCGGCGTAGAAACGGAATGCGGCAGTAGGGATGCCTTCGAATGTGCTCATGGAAGGATCCTAAGGACGGCACAACCGGCCCAGCCATAGCCGGGGCGAGCTATGTGGAAAACAAAAAGAACACCCCGCCACGGAGAAGATCCGCAACGGGGTGTTCCTGGGAAAGCAGTAGAGCAAAAAACGCTTAGAGCTTGTTGGCTGCTTCGGCGTCGGACTCGGTCTGGCCTGCACCGAGGTTGGCGCGGAGCTTGGCACCAAGCTCGGAGTCAACGTTGGTCCAGTACTGGATGGCGCGTTCCTTGATGTCGGCGTGCTTCACGCCGCCAACAGCACCGGTGATGGTGTCCAGGAGGCGGGCCTTGGCGGCGTCGTCGTAAACCTCGCGGTACAGGGTACCGGCCTGGCCGAAGTCGTCGTCCTCAGCGTGCAGGGTGTGGGCGGAGAGGGTGAGCTCGCCGTCGTTCTCCCAGCCACCGGCAGGCGACGTGGGCTCAACAGCAGCCGGGCCACCCACCGAGTTCGGTGCGTAAACCGGGGTGGAGGGGGAGTTGAACAGGAAACGCCCCTGGCCATCCTGGCTGTAGTTGTTGACCTGGTTCTTGGGCTGGTTCACCGGGATCTGTGCGTGGTTGGTGCCCACGCGGTAACGGTGTGCGTCAGCGTAGGAGAAGATGCGGGCCTGCAGCATCTTGTCCGGGGAAGCGGCAATGCCCGGTACGAAGTTCGACGGCGCGAAGGTGGCCTGCTCGATCTGCGCGAAGTAGTTCTCCGGGTTCTTGTTCAGCTCCATGGTGCCCACGTGGATCAGCGGGTAGTCAGAGTGCGGCCAAACCTTGGTGAGGTCGAAGGGGTTGAAGCGGTACGTCTTGGCGTCCTCGTAAGGCATGACCTGGACATGCAGTTCCCAGGAGGGGAAGTTGCCGTCGGCAATGTTCTCCTGGAGGTCGCGGATGTAGAAGTCCGCGTCCGAGCCGGCAAGCTGCTCTGCCTGGTCGCCGGTGATGGTCTTGACGCCCTGGTTGGACTTGAAGTGGTACTTGACCCAGAAACGCTCGCCCGCGGCGTTGATCCACTGGTAGGTGTGCGAGCCGTAGCCCTGCATTTCACGCCAGGAAGCCGGGAGGCCACGGTCGCCCATGAGCCAGGTGACCTGGTGGGCGGACTCGGGGGAGAGGGTCCAGAAGTCCCACTGCATGTCAGCGTCACGCAGGTGGCTGCCCGGGAGGCGCTTCTGGGAGTGAATGAAGTCCGGGAACTTGATGCCGTCGCGGATGAAGAAGACGGGGGTGTTGTTGCCAACGAGGTCGTAGTTGCCCTCAGAGGTGTAGAACTTCACGGCGAAACCGCGGGGGTCGCGCCAGGTATCGGGAGAACCGCTCTCGCCGGCAACGGAGGAGAAACGGATCAGCATGTCCGTCTCGACGCCCGGCTGCAGGAACGCGGCCTTGGTGTAGGCCGAAACGTCCGAGGTGGTCTTGAACGTACCGAATGCGCCGCCACCCTTGGCGTGCACTACACGCTCCGGGACCCGCTCGCGGTTGAACTGCGCAAGCTTTTCCACCAGGTAGTGGTCCGTGAGGATGATGGCACCGTCAGCGCCGACGGACTTGGAGTGCGCGTCGGAGGTAACGGGGGCACCTGACTGAGTTGTTGAAATGGCAGTCATTGTTCTCCTTTTTTCTTATTTCTGAGTTACGGAAGTTACGGGAAGCTGTTGTTTGGACTGGCAGTCCTGGCAGACGCCTTGGTACAGGACATCTGCGATCTGGATGGTCATGGGCTTGGAATTCTCATCCCAATGCGGGGTGAGGCACGGGGCATGGCCCACGGCGCAATCCACGTCCTCCACCTTGCCGCAGCTGATGCATACGGCGTGATGGTGGTTGTCACCCACCCGGGTTTCGTAGAGCGCCGGGGAGTGCGGAGGCTCAAAGCGGCGCAGCATCTGCAGGTCCGTGAGGTCGCTGAGCACTACGTAAACGGACTGCGCCGTCAGTTCAGGAAGCTCTTTGCGGGCAGCGGCAAGAATGCCTTCTGCCGGGGAATGCGGATGGTGCTGGACTGCGGCGAGCACTGCCAACCGCTGTTTGGTCACACGCCGGCCGTGGGCATGCAGGGCGGCTGCCCATTCTGCTTGCTCGGCTGTGTGATCTGTCATGCATTCATTGAAACACTTATTTTGAGGAGTTCACAATAAGGCAAGGCTAACTTCCGGTAAACGGAGCAAATTCTCCAGCGGATTGACCACCTCAGCGGCGGATCGGCCCAGCGCATGGACCCGAAGCGGAGTACCTGCTGTCTCCGAATCCAATGCCAGGCAACTGAATCCGCTCAGGCCGCCGTTCAGGGGAAGCTCAGCCAAGGTGGCCCCCATGGCCAGCAGTTCCGCGGGCAGAATCTCTCGGACGGACGCCACAGCCCGGACAGGTTCGAACACCGTATGGCGGGGCCCCGCGTGCACCGCCCGCACCAACGGGCCAGGGACAATGGAAGGCTCGACGGCGCCGCCCGCCACAGGTCCGGAACTCACGGCGGCCTCGGGCCGCCTCCGCCGCAGCGCCTCACGGACGGCGGCATCGGTAGCTTCCAGGTCATGATCAGGCTCCCCGGGACGACGGTGAGCCGGCAGCGAAAGCTGAGCTCCCGGCGTCGTGGTTTCTCCGTCCCAGCGGCCGAACAGATGGAACGTGGGTGTCGAAGACTCAGCCACGGGCTCGCCGATTGCGGAGCCCAGAGGATGCCAGCGGTGGGCGAACATCACTGCGTAGCGGTTTGCCCCCAAGACGTCATGGAGGGCGGCGCGTACGAGGTTGTGGCAGAAGAGCCAATCGGACGCCGAGGCCTGTGCGAACTCTGTGGAGGGATCGGACAGCCGGATCAGGATGTGCCCGGCCGTAAGGGGATGGCGTGGCCGGGCAATCTCCCAAAACCCCGAACGGTACAGCAAACGTCGCTCCAAGCCCATGTCAACTCCTTCCCCGGGGTGAGCCTACCAAGGACCTCCCGCAGCCAGGGAGAGTGGAGAGTGGTTGCCGCAATGCTCGTTAAGGTAGGACGGTGGCGAAACTACTGGCAGACATCACCCCTTTGAAGGAGAGCCCGGCCTTTCGGCGGCTCTGGCTGGGGGCTTCGGTGGCCGCAATCGGAACCCAACTGACTCTGGTGGCAGTCAGTCTGGAGGTTTACCGGCTCACGCAGGAGAGCTTCTACGTGGGCCTCCTCGGCATCTTTGCACTAGTGCCCCTGGTCATCGCGGGTCTCTACGGGGGTTCCGTTTCTGACGCGTACGATCGCCGCAAAGTTGCCCTCATCGCTTCGCTGGTTCTTTGGGCTACCACTGCCGCGCTGGCCTTGCAGGCCTGGCTGGAAATCGGCAACATCTGGCTCCTCTACGCGCTGGTGGCCGTCCAAAGCGGCGCCCAGGGCATCAACGGCCCGGCCCGCAGCGCCATCATTCCCCTCTTGGTCCGTAAGGATCTGCTGCCCGCGGCCAACGCCTTGAGCATGCTGACCTTTGGCCTGTCCATGACCGCCGGCCCACTCCTGGCAGGGGTTCTTGTGGCCACCATCGGTTTCGGCTGGACCTACACCATTGATGTCATCAGTTTCACGTTCGCCCTGTGGGGGCTCTTCAGACTCCCGCCCCTGCCGCCGTCCAAGGATGCCGTGCGTCCAGGGCTGCGTTCCGTGGTTGAGGGCTTTCGGTTTCTTGGAACACGGCCAAACGTCCGCATGACGTTCATCATCGACCTCATCGCCATGATCTGCGCCCAACCCCGGGCTTTGATGCCTGCGATAGGGGCCGTGATGATCGGCGGAGGCGAAACCACAGTGGGCGTGTTGCTCGCCTCCACGGCCGTGGGTGCTTTCCTGGCCGGGCTGTTTTCCGGGCCCCTGGGGAGGGTACGCAAGCAGGGCAGCGCAGTCGTGTGGTCGGTGATTGGCTGGGGTGCTTCGATTGCCGGCTTCGGTCTGGTGGTGCTGCTGGCCGGGGATTCAGGCCGCGACGGCGTCACTCCCTGGCTGATCCCGGCTGCCCTCTGCTGTGCCCTCGCCGGGATCTCCGACTCCATCAGCGCGGTCTTCCGCACCACCATCCTGCAGTCAGCCACTCCGGACCACATGCGGGGCCGGCTGCAGGGGGTGTTCATTGTGCTGGTGGCCGGAGGGCCCCGGGTGGGGGACATGCTGGCCGGCGGTGTCACCCAGTTCCTCAGTGAAGGCGGGGTCTTGCTCCTTGGCGGACTTCTTTGCATTGTCCTTGCATGGGTGGCTTCGCGAATGCAGCCCGGATTCGTGGCATACGACGCAAAGCATCCGGTGCCCTGACTTGCCGGGTACTTTGCCGGGGACCATGCCGGCCTCCCTCCAACGTAGGCTGACAAGGAACATGACTAGCGGCGTCGGCGTTAATCTGAGTAAAACCCCTGCAAAAGCCGAGGAAAGCGACAAGACCAACCGTGCATAAACACAACAATGGACTCAAGACTGCGGCGCTCTTCGGTGTGCTGTGGGCGGTGTTGTTGGGTTTGGGCGCCATCATCGCGGCCGGGACGCGCAGCACCACTCCCATCTGGATCATGGCGTTGATCGGTGTCGGGACCACTGCGTATGGCTACTGGAACAGCGACAAGATTGCCATCCGTTCCATGGCCGCCTACCCCGTTACCGAGGCGCAAGCACCGCAGCTGTACCAGATTGTTCGGGAGCTGTCTGTGCGTGCAAACAAACCCATGCCCCGGATCTACCTTTCACCCACCATGACGCCCAATGCCTTCGCCACGGGACGCAATCCCAAGAATGCGGCCGTGTGCTGCACCGAGGGCATCCTCCATCTGCTGGATGCCCGAGAACTCAGGGGCGTCCTGGGGCATGAGATGATGCACGTGTACAACCGGGACATCCTCACCTCATCGGTGGCCGCGGCCGTGGCCGGCGTCATCACCTCCGTGGGGCAGATGCTGCTGATTTTCGGCAGCGGGGACCGGCGCAACGCCAACCCGTTGGCCACCATCGCGATGGCACTGCTGGCGCCCTTCGCGGCGTCGCTGATTCAGATGGCCATCTCCCGCACCCGGGAATTCGACGCCGACGAGGACGGCGCGGAACTCACCGGCGATCCACTGGCGCTCGCCTCAGCCCTGCGCAAGATTGAAGGTGGGGTTACCCAGTTGCCGCTCCCGCAGGACCAGCGGCTAGTCAATGCCTCGCACCTGATGATCGCCAACCCGTTCCGTGGCGGCGGCATGAGACGCATGTTCTCCACGCACCCGCCCATGAAGGAACGGATCAGCCGACTGGAACGGATGGCCGGGCGCCCGCTTTCCTAGATTGCTAAACCAGGCTAGGCGAACAATCCCTCGCCAATGAAGCCGCCTGCCTGAACCCCAGGAGGCACCGCAAAGAGACCCGAGCCGGTGTGCTTCAAGTACTCCACGGACAGGGTGTCACTCTTGGCCAACGCCAGTTGCATGGGTACGTAGTGGGTCCGGGGATCCTTGACGAATGCGATGAAGAACAGCCCGGCGTCGAGGTGTCCCAGCCCGTCCGAGCCGTCCGTGAAGTTGTAGCCACGGCGCAGCATCCGCACCCCGGCGTTTTGGTCCGGGTGGGCAAGGCGCATGTGGGAGTCCATGGGAATGAGAGGATCGCCGTTGCGGCCGGCCATGGCGAAATCGGGCGGGCTGAACTCCTCCCCGCCGGACAACGGAGCGCCGGCTCCTTTGGTGCGGCCGATCAGCCCTTCCTGTTCACGCAGTGACGTCCGGTCCCAGATTTCAATGTGCATCTGAATCCTCCGGGCCACCAGATAGCTGCCGCCGGTCATCCACTGTTCGCCCGCAGATCCGGAGCCTACCCACACGTGCTCATCAAGCAGTGCGGTGTCTTCGACCTTGAGGTTGTTGGTGCCGTCCTTGAACCCGAACAGGTTTCGTGGAGTCACCTGAGCCCGGGATGTGGACGACGTGCGTCCGAACCCCAGCTGGGACCAACGCACCCGGACCTTGCCGAAGCCGATCCTTGCCAGGTTCCGGATAGCGTGCACTGCTACTTGGGGGTCATCAGCGCAGGCTTGGATAACAATGTCCCCGCCCGTGCGGCCCGGTTGAAGATCGTCTCCAGGGAAATGCGGAAGATCGATCAGGGCTTCCGGGCGGCGCCCCTCCAGACCAAAGCGGACTTTCCCATCCTTCTCGAACAGCCCCGCGCCAAAACCGAACGTCAGCGTCAGCTTTGCGGCAGCCAAATCCAATGCCTCGCCGGTGTCTTCCGGCGGGGCATCGTACGGACCGTCCACGGCGCCCGTCTTACCCGTCGGGATGCCGGTTGTCATGGCCTCAGCCGCGGAAGTCCAGTCCTTGAGGAGCTTGATGAGTTCCTTGCGGTCCTCGGTGGTGACGTCAAAAGCGGCCATGTGCAGGCGATCCTGGGCCGGGGTAGTGATACCGGCCTGGTGGTCGCCAAAGAACGGAACCACTGCTTCGCCGGCGCTGGTGTCCGTGGTGGAAGCAGCAGCAGCGGATAGTGCGTCATGTCCCAGGAATCCGGCAGCCAGGCCAGCCACCGCGCCCGCGCCGCCTACTCCCGCGAGCGAGAGCAGGCCACGGCGGGAGACGCCTTTGCGGCGGCTTTCGGCGGCAGCTGCTGTACCGCCGTCGGCCGCTTCCCGGGAGGTCACGACGGCGGCAGTGTCACCGGCAGTGCCCACCCGGCCAAGGTCGTGATCAGCGGGATCGCCGGTGTGCCCGAAGGGGCAGCCGCTCATAGCACCACGGCTGCGGTGAGCTTGGAGAGGGGCTCACCCAGCGAATCCACCAAGGCAGCGAGCTGCTGGACCTGATCCTGGCTCAGCTCGTTATAGTAAACGAAGCCGTCGCCCTTGGCGTGCTTCTTGAGCTCTGATTGGAGCGCCGTGAACTTCTCATCCAAGGACTTGGCGAGCTCAGGATCCTTCTGCTCAAGCGCAGGCTTCAGGTTCTCGAAGGCGATGCGTGCACCGTCCACGTTGGCTTGGAAATCCCAAAGATCCGTGTGGGACCAGATTTCCTCTTCTCCGGTGACCTTGCCGGTGGCCACCTCGTCCAGGAGTTCTTTGGCGCCGTTGCCGAGCTTGTCCGGGGTGATTTCAACCGTGCGGGTTCGGGTGACGAGGTCTTCGGTGTCTGCTACCAGCTGCGTGGAGATGGCGGTGCGCTCGGCCGGCGTCAAGGCTGTGTACTCTGCCGGCGGGAAGAGGTCCTTCTCGGCGCGGTGCCAGCCGGTCCATTCCTGTCCGGGCTCAAGGTCTGCCTCGCGGGCATCCAACTTGGGGTCGAGGTCGCCGAAGGACTCAGCTACGGGTTCGATCCGTTCCCAGTGCATGCGGGTGGAGGCGTAGAGCTCACGGGCCTTGGCGGCGTCCCCGGCAGCGAATGCCTCGGCGAAGGCTTTGGTGCCCACGATCAGCTGCTCCGTCTGGTCTTTCACGTAGGCCGCGTACTGCTGGGATCCGTTGTCCAGGAGCTTCTGGAAGTCAGCGTCAACGCTGGGCTTGTTGCCGGATTCGGTGACCTCGAAAGAGGCGCGGATGCCTTCGCCCTGCATACCCGGCTTGCAGGCGGTGTTGTACTTGCCGGCCGGAGCGGTGACCACCAGGTTGCGGGTGATGCCGGGACCGATGTTCTCCACTTCGCCCAGGATCCGCAGGCCGTCCTCAGCCAGCAGGTAGAACTCGGTGACCTCCGTGCCTTCGTTCTTCACAGCGAAGGTGAGGTTGCCGCTCGGCGCTGTGCCCGTGGACACCTTGCACTCGTTGGCTGTGCTGCTGACCTGGATGGGACCATCTGCCGCATCCGTGGCCTTTGCGTTGTCAGTGCAGCCTGCAAGCACCAGGGGCACGGCTGCTGCAGCGCCGATGACGGCAAGGGTCCTGCGAAGTTTGGGGGATCCGAGCATGATGGGTCCTTATGTTGAAGGGGTGGCGAGACCGGAGTTACCCGGCGAGACTTTGGTGGCCTAGGCCTGTGTTGCGACGGCCGGGGCTGTAGCGGTACTGGAAACCTTGGGCGGCGCAGAACGGTTGGCCCGGATGTAGAGGAACAGCACCGGGACTACGTAAAGCAGCCACGCGGCGGCCTCGAGCCAGGTAGTGGCGGGGGAAAGGTTCAGGGTGCCCTTGAGTAAGGTGCCGTACCAGGACGACGGCGGTATGGCGGCGGAGACGTCGAAGGCCAGGTTGTTCAGGCCCGGCAGGATGCCGGCTTCTTGGAGGTCGTGGATTCCGTAGGCCAGAACTCCGCCGGCAATGATGATCAGTCCTACTCCGGTCCAAGTGAAGAAGCGGCCCAGGTTCACTTTGAGGACACCCCTGTGCAACAGGTATCCCAGACCGGCTGCCGTCAACAGGCCAAGAAGTGCGCCGAGCAGGGGGAGCGTGGTTTCACCCGTTGCTTGGGCTGCGGCCCAGATAAACAGTGCGGTTTCGAGGCCTTCCCGGCCCACGGCGAGTGCCGCCACCACCACAAGGCCCCAAGCGGCCCCGTCGGCCGCTTTATCCACCTGCGAGCGGAGTTCGCCGCCGAGGCTGCGGGCGGTGCGCGCCATCCAGAAAACCATCCAGGTCACCAGCGCAACGGCCACAATGGACAAGCTGCCGCCGATCGCTTCCTGGGCCTCGAACGTCAGGCCGCGGGGGCCAAAAGTCAGCACTGCGCCGAAGCCAAGCGATATCGCAACTGCGAGGCCGACGCCCATCCACACTCGAGGGATCAGGTGACGCCTGCCAGTCTTGATGAGATAGGCCATCAGCAGCACCACAATCAGTGATGCCTCAAGGCCTTCGCGCAGGCCGATCAGGTAATTGGCGGTCATGGTTTTCTTTCGCTAAGGGAACCGTACTTAGGCTCACCTAAGGAAAAAGGATACTTTGACTTGACTATTACGCAAACTAATCATGCGCTAATGCGCTCGCTCATTACGACAATCGATGTAGTTGAGGACAGCAAAAAGCCGGGACGCAGGTGCCCCTTTCAGGGGTGCGTCCCGGCTTTGCAGCTCTTGGCGCCTCGGCGCTTTGTGCGAGGGTGCTAGCTGCGGAAGTTCACGAACTGCAGATCGGCCTCTTCGAACTTCTTCAGGATGTTCATGGTCTCCTGGAGGTCATCACGGGACTTGGAGGTGACGCGGAGCTCGTCGCCCTGGATCTGGGACTTGACCGACTTGGGAGCTTCATCGCGGATGATCTTGTTGATCTTCTTGGCGATGTCCTGGGCGATGCCCTCCTTGATGGTGCACTCCAGGCGGAATTCCTTACCGGAGGGGAAGGGTTCGCCCTGGTCCAGGGACTTCAGGGAGATGCCGCGCTTGATGAGCTTGGACTGGAAGACATCCAGTACAGCCAGGACGCGGTCCTCGGAGTTGGCCTTCATGAGGATCTTTTCGCCGCTGAAGTCGATCTCCGCACCAACGCCCTTGAAGTCGTACCGCTGGGCGATTTCCTTCTGGGACTGGTTGAGCGCGTTGGCAACCTCTTGCTTGTCTACTTTGCTTACGACGTCGAATGTGGATTCGCCTGCCATGACTCTCCTTAGGTTGGGGGCCCTGTGAGGGCGGGTTGGTCTGCCATCCAGCCTAGTACGGAAGGCGTGGGTTGGGGCCGGGGAGTTCTTTCACAGTTCGCTCACAGCGCATGCAGGGCTGGAACTGAGGCTGCCGGTTGAGAGTTGTACCAGTTGGAAGAACGCATCCACGGAGGATCAGCATGAGCAGCAAGGCCGTCCAGTCCATCAGCAAATCCGCTTCCGCAGCGGCAGGCTCCATTGGTACGGCTGCAGTTGCCGCAGCAAGTGCTGTAGCTGCCGCGGCTGTTGCGGCGTCGATCGTCCTGAGCCCGGTTCCCGACGCTGCCTCCCGGATGGATGGCGTGCACGCGGACTTGCTGCGAGCCGTGCAGCTAAACCAGATCACTGCCGAGCAGGCCGAAAAGTTCGAGGCCAAACTGGCTGGCAGGATCCTCGGCGAAGCCTGAAATCCCGCGCAATCCCAAGCGTCCCACGCCGATTAGATTCTTCGCAGAAAGTTCTGTAAGGTTGTCTCTGCCTTCGGTTACCGGATCTAAAAGAAACGGTCTCCGGAAGTGATCTTCTTTTGAAGTTCGGCAGATTACCCGAGCGGCCAAAGGGGGCTGACTGTAAATCAGCTGGCAACGCCTACGGGGGTTCGAATCCCTCATCTGCCACCCAAGGAAAATCCCCGGAACCACTGGTTCCGGGGATTTTTTCGTGTGCCCCGGCAAACTTTCCTGCCCCGGCAACTTCCTGCCGACGGATCCCCGCAGTAGTTCGTCCGGCTCACCCCTGTGCGGCGGGGGTTTCGTACTGGTGCGAGTGGGTAGGCCCAGGCCTCAGGTGTGCGGCTACCACCCACTTTGAACCAGCGAGCTGAGTGGCGCGCCGCAATCCAGGGCGTGTCATCACCCCCGAGTGTTCAAAGTGGGTGGTGAGGGTACGGGCTGGAACGGGAGGCCGGGCTACGCCTCGCGTCCCTGCCTCAGTTCCGTGGCTTGTTGATGCTCCGTGGCTTGCCGGAGTTCCGCGATCTCCATCCGCAGGGCCGCGATCTCCGTCACGAGGTCAGCCATCTCGGCGCGAACCGGCTCCTCGGCCGCGGCAGCCTTGACTTCCGCTGCCGCGGCCACGCCCTCGGCGTTCTCCTCAATGCGTTGCAGGAGCCAGGAGGCAATGGAGGCTGTGACAATACCCAGGACTGCGATCCCGCTCATCATCAAGGCGGCGGCTACCATCCTGCCGATGGGTGTCACAGGGTATAGGTCTCCGTACCCCACGGTGGTGATGGTGGTGATGGCCCACCAGGCAGCGTCCCCGAAGGTGAGGATTTTGGCGTCAGGAGCGTTCTGCTCCACGTCCAGCACGCCCAGTGCCCCGATGAGGATCAGCATTGCAGCGGCACCGGCAACATAGGTGGCCACGCGTCCGCGCAGCGTTTCGCCCACCGTCCGCTGCAGGACGGAGAGCAACGTGACCAGGCGCAGCAGCCGTAGTGGCCGGAAGAACGGGAGCACCACGATCAGGAGTTCGTGAAGATTCCAGAGGAACCACCGCATGCGGTTCTCGGCAAGCCAGAGATTGACGAAGTAATCCAACGCAAAGATTCCCCATGTGATCCAAAGAACCACTTCGAAGGGGATTGCCTCTGCCCCGCTGACGCGACCGATGACCTGCCACGCGTAGGCCGTGAGGAATATCAATGCCGTGGCCATGAGGGGCCATTCAACCAGGTCCCTGTATCGCGCTTGAGTCATACGGGAATACTAGCCACAGCGAAAGCCCTGACAGTACAAGAACAGGACCGGACAGTCCAAGGACGGGACCGGTCAGGCCTGGACCCTGTCAGACTGAAGCGCTCAGGAGGCCGGCGATTCCAGCCAGTAACCGTCCAGGTGGTGAATCAGCTGGCGCCCCAGGCCACCCTTGAGCTGGATCCACAGCGTGCTGCGATCGTCGGTCATGCCGTCGATGGTTCCCTCGATCCGGTTGCCGCGGGCATCCTGGAGGACCACGTGCTGGTGGCGGGATAGTTCAGGCCAAACGTCGCCTTGTGGCCTGGTGGTTTGCAGCGTGCTCAAAGGGGTCCCCCTTGTGTGTTTCATCAATATGAGTTTCAGATATTGTGCACGTCTTTGATGAACCGGCGGTAAACGTTAGTGCAAACGTTGGACATAAACCGGCGTCCCCAAGAACCGGGTCCACTATGCGGTCCCCATATTCCCCCTGTAGTTACTGGCGGGTAACATTGAGCCATGCATCTGCTTCTGCGCACCCTCATGCTGCTGTTCACGTCATCCAAGCGCTCGCCGCTCGGTGTCTGGGAGGAATCGTCGCTGCCCCTGCGGGTTCTGCCCACTGACATCGACATCGCGATGCACGTCAATAACGGCATGTATTTCTCGCTGATGGACCTCGGCCGTTTCGACCTCATGGTCCGCAGCGGCATCTGGACCAGGATGCGCAAGCGGGGTTGGACTCCAGTGGCAGCCGGTGAAACCATTGCCTTCCGCAAGTCCCTGCAACTTTGGCAGCGGTACACCATCGAGACGCGCATCATCGGGCTGGACACCAAGGCCATCTACTTTGAACAGCGCATGGTGGTGGACGGTGAAATTTATGCGCGGGCACATATCGCCACCCGCCTGGTCAACAAGGGCAGGCCGGTCACTCAGGAAGAAATCATCGCTGAGTTCGGAACGCCACCGGTTGACCTCGAGCTCCCCGAGTGGATCCACGAGTGGCGCGAAAACAATGCCCTTCCCGGAGCGCGGCGTCCAGCGCCGCACGTTTGGCGCTAAACGCCCACATCGCGTCGCTGCAGCGCCACTGCTCCCAGCACAATAAGTACCGCCGAGATGCCGTAGAGACCCGCCGTAGCTCCCCAATCAGCGCCGTTGGCTACCGGAGAATTGCCGTACGCCCAGTGGTACGGCGAAAGGTTCAGCAACCACTCGACGTCGGGACTTTGCCGTCCCACTGCATTGAACACGTACCCCAGGACAGCCACTGCGGCGCCCGCAGCGATCCCGTACACCTTCCTTCCGCTCAGCGCGCCGGCGAAGAGCGCAGCAGTCCCGCTGAGCAGCGCCAAGGCGGCAAACAGCAGCACCGCTCCCGCGAGATGCCCGACGTCGATGCCTAGCTGGGAGGGCCCGTTCAGTCCCAGCACCAACAGGAAGACGAGCAGAGACAGCAGCGCGATACGAACCACGATTGCCAGGGCACGCTCGAGGACTACCTGTACGCGGGTGACGCTATGGGCGAGTGTGAGTTCGAGCAAGCCGGATTCTTCGTCCCCACCCACGGCTGCGGCACCCCAGCCGACCGACGCCATGGACATCAGCAGGAAACCAATCAGCCCGAACATGGTGGCCTGGGTATAGCCGGGTCCTGAAGCGATTTGGTCGTAGTTCAGGGCTTTGGTCATTTCGGGCGGAAGCGCATTGATCAGGTCCTGCATCTGAGCGCTGCCTCCAATGGAGGGATAGAGCGGCAGGTACAGCATGCATGCCGCTGACAAACCCACTGCCCAGGCCAGCGTAGAACGCCACGAGTCGGTCAGGGCCTTGGTGAACAAGGGGAGGATCTTAGGCACGGTGTGCTCCTTCCGCGTGCCGGCCAGTTGCCTGACCAACTTCAGGACCATTTCCCGCAGGTTGGCCGGGCCCCGGAGACTGGCCAATCCGAGGAGATGGGGCTGTGTAGAGCGTGAGCACGGCTTCCTCCAGATCGGGTTCTTCCAGGACCAGATCCGTCAGGTTCAGCCTGGCCAGTTCCTGGACCAAGGGCTGAACCTGGCCGGAGAGCGTCGCTGTGGCCTCCACTGTTCCGGCAGTGTGACCGTCGGCTTTGAGCTCCCGCACCGCTACGTTGGCGACCCCGGGCACCCGGGCCAGCAGCGCGCCGACGTCGTGCGCTTCCGTCCCGCTGCTGTTGAACCGTAGCCGCCGGACTGCTGCGGTCCTGAGCGTCTCCACGGTGGAGACGGTGACGATTTCGCCGTCGCGGAGAATGGCTACGGCATCGGCGGCTTGCTGTACTTCACTGAGGACGTGCGAACTGAGGAACACGGTGGCGCCATCATCTACGGCTTCGCGAACCATCGCATGGAACACCTGCTGAACCAAGGGATCCAGGCCGCTGGTGGGTTCGTCCAGCACCAGGAGTTCAGGCTTGTGCATGAAGGCCTGCAGCAGCCCCAGTTTCTGCTTGTTGCCCTTGGAGAGTTTCCGGGTCTGGCGATCCAGATCGAGGTTCAGCCGTTCGGCGAGTTCGTTGACGTGCTTGGGCGGCACGGGCCCGCTGATCGCCGCGAAGTGCTCCACCATGCGGCGGCCCGTTGTCCTGTTCTCCAAATGCAGCTCCCCGGGAAGGTAGCCGATCCTGCGGCGAAGACTCGTGCCGGCCGTACGCGGATCCTGTCCCAGGACGGAGATGGACCCCGCGCTGGGCCGAATAATATCCAGCAGACAGCGCATGGTAGTGGTTTTGCCCGCTCCGTTCGGCCCGATGACGCCGAATACCTTGCCGGGTTCCACCGCGAAATCAAGTCCGTGCAGGACTTCCCGGGACCCGAACTTCTTTCGTAAACCCTCGACGACGATTGCCTGGGTCACGGGGCATGCTCCCTTCCGGAGTTGGTGTTGTGGTTGATGGCTTCGCTGGCTGCGTCCAGGAACCGCGCGTCGGTGTAGAAGCCGTGCGTGTAGATTTCCAGGGCGGGCAGGGTCAGTTGCCGGAGGAGTTCGGGGCCGATGCCGTGGGGCTCCGGGCCCACAGTCCCCAGCGTCCGTGAGAGGTGCCGGCCCAGCATGAGGATCGACAGGCTGTTGGAAGCGATGACGACGGCGGTGGACGGGACGTCGTCGAACTTCCGGATGGTTCCGGCTTCCATTCCGGCAAGGATGATGTCCTGGGTTTGCTTCACGACGGCGTCAAAGAATGCGTCGCCCGCCTCGGACTCATCGCTGAGGGCGCGTCGGATGTAGGTGATTTCGTCGGCGTACTGGTCCGGGTGGTTCAAGTAGTCCTGGATCAGCTGCCGCGTAGATCCCGGATCTGTCTTTTCCCGGCCCTGTGTTGCTGTTTGCCAGAGGACATGTTGATCGCAAGCATCGCGGAGCCCGGCTTTGCTGCCGAAGTGATGGATGACCAGGCCGGGACTTACACCGGCGGCGGAGGCCACAGCCCGGACGGTGGCGCGGGCGAATCCATCGCGACCGAAAAGCCCTATGGCGGCGTCGCGAATGCGGGCCCGTGTGGTCAAATCCTCTGCGATTGAACGCATGTTTCACACATTAAACACTTGTTCAATCCGGGACAAGGGGTGCTCGAAAATCACCTCATGAGCGTTTATTCCCGGTGACGCAGACAGCGAACAGGGGACCCCTCCACGGGACTTCGCGGGCGGGGTCGCGTACCGTGGAAGCATGGCTACAGTTGACATCACTGGAGAACAGTTCGCATCGACCATCGAGGACAATGACATTGTCCTGGTGGATTTCTGGGCAGCCTGGTGCGCCCCGTGCCGTCAGTTTGCCCCCACCTATGGGGCCGCTTCAGAGAAGCACGCTGACGTGGTGTTCGCGAAGGTAGATACCGAGGCTGAGCAGCAGCTCGCCGCCGAAGCCGGGATTACGTCCATCCCAACGCTCATGGCCTTCCGCGAAAAGGTCCTTGTCTTCTCGCAGCCGGGAGCCCTGAATGGCCCGCAGCTGGAGCAGGTCATCGAGGCCGTGAAGGGCCTGGACATGGAAGAGGTCCACGCCCACGTTGCCAAGGCACGTGCCGAGGCTCAGGAAAACTAAGACCACCCGGCGGCTTCGAAAAATCGAAACCGCCGGAAAAGCTTCGAGGTCGCCGGAGAATTCCGGCGACCTCGAAGCTTTTAAGGCGTTCTCGCTGTCCTGCGGCGATTTCGCCTGACGACGGTAACTAGAGCCGTTCGAGCTTGGCCGGCTCGGCGAGCAGTGCGCTGAGGGACTCGTTCAAGTCCTGGACAGCGATGCCCTTGGAGTGCTTCTCCAGAAGCTCCTCGGATTCCCAACGCTCAGTGAGGACGAGCTTTTCCTCGGTGGCTTCGGTCAATTCGTAACGGATGCAGCCGGGCTCGTTGACCACCTCGTCGATCGCGATTTCCAAGGCGAGCTTCACACGGAAGAACTCGCCTTCGTTGGGGATGAACGTGGCCTGCAGGTCGATGGGTTCACTCATGGTTCCAACCCTACCGGCAGGACACGGCACCGCTGGAGGTGGTTACGGTTCTGTTGCGGGCAGTCCCTTGGTAGCGTTCCGTCATGTTGTCCTACACCGCCGGAGACACTGACGTCCCGCTGCTCGAAGAGACCATTGGTGCTAATTTTGAGCGCATCGCGGCGCAGTTCCCCTTGCGGGATGCGCTGATCGAGGCCGCTGCTTCACCAGGCGGTGACGCCCGCCGGTGGAGCTACCAAAAGCTGAACGACGACGTCGATCACCTTGCCCGCGCGTTGCTCGCCATGGGCGTGGCCAAAGGCGAACGGATCGGCATATGGAGTCCCAACTGCGCCGAGTGGACCATCCTTCAGTACGCCACCGCCAAGATCGGCGCGGTGCTGGTGAACGTGAACCCGGCTTACCGGAGCCACGAGCTGGAGTTCGTGGTGAAACAGAACGGCATGCGGACGCTGGTGACAGCGCCCTCGGATAAGAACAGCGACTACGTGGGCATGGCCAGGGATGCCGCCCGCAGCTGTCCCGATCTCCGGGAAGTCGTCTTCCTTCCGGGAGCGCCGGAGCTGGGGCTCACCGTGGGCGTTCCGGAAGCCAACCATGAACTCACCTACGGCCAACTCCTGACCCGGGCAGACGGCGTCGGGCCTTCAGCGCTACGGGACCGCATGGCGGAACTGGACCCGCACGATCCCATCAACCTGCAGTACACCTCAGGCACCACGGGATTCCCCAAGGGCGCCACATTGACGCACCACAACATCCTCAATAACGGGCATTCGATCGGCCGGCTCCTGAACTACACCGAGCATGATCGGGTGGTGATTCCCGTGCCGTTCTACCACTGCTTCGGCATGGTGATCGGGAATCTGAATGCGCTGAGCTTCGGCGCGGCCACCATCATTCCTGGCCGCGGCTTCAATGCCTCGGCGGCGTTGGAAGCGGTGCAGGACTTCGGCGGGACGTCCCTGTACGGGGTCCCCACCATGTTCATCGCAGAGCTCGCGCTGGAGGACTTCGATTCCTATGATCTTTCCTCGCTGCGGACAGGAGTGATGGCGGGGTCCTTATGTCCCATCGAAGTGATGCGCCGCGTGATCGATGAGATGCACATGGTGGACGTTGCCATTTGCTACGGCATGACCGAGACTTCGCCCGTGTCCACTATGACCCGGGCGGGCGACACCTTGGAACAGCGGACCGGCACCGTGGGCAGGACCATGCCGCACCTGGAGAGCCGCATCATTGACCCGGGTTCGGGGGACGTTGTGGAGCGTGGCGTGATCGGCGAGCTCTGCACGCGGGGTTACTCAGTGATGCAGGGCTATTGGGGCCAGTCGGATAAGACTGCGGAGGCAATCGGCGCAGAGGGGTGGATGCACACCGGTGACCTCGCCCGCATGGATGCGGACGGCTACCTGGTGATCGAGGGGCGGATCAAGGACATGGTGATCCGGGGAGGCGAGAATATCTACCCGCGCGAGATCGAGGAATTCCTCTACCGGCACCCCTCCGTCCAGGACGTGCAGGTCATTGGGGTGCCTGACGAGAAGTACGGTGAAGAGCTGATGGCGTGCATCATCCTCAAGCCGGGCGCTCCGTCCCTGACCGCCGAGGATCTGGCTGAGTACTGCCACGGGAAGCTGGCCCGTTACAAGATTCCGCGCTACGTCGACATCCGCGAGTCGTTCCCCATGACCGTCTCGGGCAAGGTACGGAAAGTGGACATGCGGCGGGACGCGGTCTCCCGCCTGCACCTCTAAAGCAACGCGGGGTCACTTATGGCCCCCTAACCGCGGCTGAGGGGGCCGTAAGTGACCCCGCGTTGCTCTGGATGCCGGCTGACCTGTGGATAACTCCATGCAGCACACGTTTTACCTGCAGACTTGAGGGCATGGTTCGTTACACATCGTTGCCGGAAGGGCTCGAGAACAGGCCATTCACCATCTACGAATCCCGCGCTGAGGGCGTGCCGCGAAAGCGTCTGAGGGCTAATGACCTGGACACCGGTGGCCGGCTGATCTATGTGCCAAGAGCACGCGACCTGGAGCTGGGTGAACGGGCACGAATACTTGCAGCAGCGACACCCTCCGCCTGGGTATCACACCAAACGGCCGCTCTCCTGACGGGGTTGGGGCTCCCACCGTGGATGGCGGACCAGCAAACTGTTCATCTGAGCAAGCCACACCATCTGCCGCGTGTCCGCAGGGCAGGCGTCACGGGGCACAGGGTTCACGTCATTCCAGGGGAAGTCATGGACTTCGACGGCATCCCGATTTCTGTGCGTCCACGCACCTGGCTGGATTTGGCGAAGTCACTGCCACTTCCGTACGTGATCGCCATGGGAGACCAACTGATCCGCAAGCCCAGGCCAGCTTTGGAGTTACGTATTGAGCCATACGCCTACCCGTCCGGTCTTAGGCTATTGATCCGTCAGCACCCCAACCTTCAGGGCGTGGAGAAAGCCCGCCTTGCTTTGGATGAGATGCGCGTTGGGGCTGACTCGTACCCTGAAACCTTCTTGCGGTTAGCTATGTGCGATGCCGGGCTCCCCGAACCGGAATTACAAGTGCAATTGAATCCCGAAGACCCTTGGTCTCCGACAGCGGATCTTGGATATCGGCGCTACCGCATAGCTATCCAGTATGACGGCGCTCATCACCTGACGAGACAGCAACAGTCGCGCGACAATCGGCGGGATGAGGCGTTTCTCAGCGCCGGTTGGAGCTATTTCAAGCTCAACGCGGACGACCTGGCTGATGGATTTGCCGGAGCGATCGGGAGAATCAAGAAAGCGAAACTGCGCGCCGCATAAAACAAACGCGGGGTCACTTGTGGCCCTTTCAGCGCCTTCTAGGGGGCCATAAGTGACCCCGCGTTGCTTAAAGAGTCAGTGCCTGCGGTGATCCTGGACCGTCATCCGGGGCCCGAAAGTGGGCTTACGGAAGCCACTGAGGTACAGCATCCGGACCAACCGCTGCCTCTGTCCGCGCCATGGTTCAAGGAGCTCGATCATCCCGGCGTCGTCGGTCTTTTGACCTGTCAGGGCGTACCCCACATAAGCGGCCAAATGGTAGTCGCCTACAGAAATTGAGTCCGGACACCCGTGGGTGCGTTGGACTACTTCTGCAGCAGTCCATATGCCGATGCCCGGTATGGTCTGCAGTTTGGCACCGGCCTCCGCCGAGTCCAGCTCCGCCAGACGTTCAAGCGCGACGGCGGACTGCAGCGCCCGCATCACTGTGGCCGAACGCTGTGGGCCAACCCCGGCCTTGTGCCACTCCCATGAGGGGACGGCCAGCCACTGAATCGCAGTAGGAGGGACCAACAGCCCGGCAGGGGCTTTACCCGGAGCCGGCGTTCCATAGCGATACATCAAGTACCGGTAGCCTCGCCTGGCCTCCAAAGTGGTGACCTTTTGCTCCAAAATGGTGGGCACCAGGGAGTCAACCATCCGCCCGGTGGAAGGCAGCCGGAGAGCCAGGTTCCGGCGTCGTGATTCTGTGACCAGCCGCGGGAGAGTGGCGTGGAAATCGGGTTCGTCGAAACCGGACCAATCGTCGTGAGCGCCCAGCATCCTGGGCACACCGGCCACCGCGTCCTCTGCCCCCGGTCCCCAAGCCTGGGCATCCACGAAGGACCCGGCCCCCAGCCCGCCACCCGAGAGGCGCAGCGACACCGGGCCGGAGGGGGTTGTGAAAGCCATCCAAAAACCGCTGGACTGCACGGCGAAGGAAGGGTCAGCGTTGCCTCGCATGAGCGGAAACATGGTCTGGTCCAGGCGGAATGAACTACCCGGATGCCACCGGACGGCCGCATCAGCCGCGGCCGCAACAACGGGCGGGGCGTCTGCTATGGTCATGTTTTTATGGTCCCACGCCCGACTGACAATCTGCAGCCTGACCCCTTACGGCGGCAACCACCCGGGTCTAGACTCCCTGATGTGGCGCGGGTGTGACGCGCCATGTCCGAGCAAAACCTATCCCAGAATCAAGGAGCGCGAATTATGGGTGGAGTGGTGCATTTTGAGATCCCCGCGGACAACAATGAGCGGGCCAATACCTTCTATCAGAGTGCCTTCGGCTGGACCCTGAGGCCCATGGAGGGGATGGAATACACGGCGGCGATCACGGCGCCCACCAACGAGGACACGGGTGCCCCCAACGAGCCGGGAGCCATCAACGGCGCGCTCTTCCCGCGGACCGACGCCCTGAAGACCCCCATCCTGACCATCGACGTGGACAACCTCGACACCGCGCTCGAACGGGTGGAGTCTGCTGGCGGCTCAGTGGTGCAGGCCAAGGATGCCATACCGACCATGGGTTGGTACGCCTACTTCAAAGACACGGAAGGCAACGTTTTGGGCGTGTGGCAGAACGACACCTCCGCCGGCACCTGACCTGAGGCCTGCCGACGGGTGGGTCCGAACTGCCTCGGGTCAACCCCGAAGCGACCAGACGGTAACTTTGTACCTATGAAGTACGCCCAGTCCGTGTTGGACCTCATCGGCAACACGCCGCTCATCAAGCTCAACCACGTCACCGAGGGCATCAAAGCCACCGTCCTCGTGAAGCTCGAATACATCAATCCCGGCGGATCCATCAAGGACCGCATCGCCGTGAAGATGATCGAAGACGCGGAAAAGGACGGCCGGCTCAAGCCGGGCGGAACCATCGTTGAGCCGACGTCGGGCAACACCGGAGTGGGACTGGCGCTTGTTGCCCAGCAAAAGGGCTACAAGTGCGTCTTTGTGGTTCCGGACAAGGTGGGCGAGGACAAGCGCGCGGTGCTTCAGGCGTATGGCGCCGAAGTTGTGGTGACGCCCACCGCCGTTGCGCCCGACAGCCCGCAGAGCTACTACGGCGTCTCCGACCGCTTGGTCAAGGAGATCCCGGGCGCCTTCAAGCCGGATCAGTTCTCCAATCCCGCCGCCCCCGGCAGCCACTTCGAGTCCACTGGCCCGGAAATCTGGCAGGACACTGACGGCCGGGTCACTCACGTGGTTATCGGCGCCGGAACCGGCGGCACCATCACCGGCACGGGCCGCTACCTGAAGCAGGTCTCGGCGGACCGCGCGGAGTCCGACGGCGGCCAGGTCAAGGTCATCGGCGCGGACCCGGAAGGTTCGGTCTACTCAGGCGGAACCGGCCGGCCCTATTTCGTGGAGGGCGTGGGCGAGGACATGTGGCCCGGCAACTACGATCCCGCCGTGCCGGATGACGTGATCGCTGTGTCTGACGCCGACTCCTTCTCCATGACCCGCCGCCTTGCCCGTGAGGAGGGTCTCCTGGTGGGCGGTTCCTCCGGCATGGCCGTGGTTGCGGCGCTGCACGCTGCCAGGGACCTGGACGAGTCCGCTGTGGTGGTGGTGATCCTGCCCGACTCCGGGCGTGGCTACCTTGCCAAGATCTTCAACGACCAATGGATGCGCTCCTACGGCTTCCTTGCCGGGGGCGAAGAAGCGTCCGTGGGCGAGGTGCTCAAATCCAAGACGGGCGAGATGCCGGACCTGGTCCACATCCACCCGAACGAAACTGTCCGCGATGTCATCAACATCATGAACGAGTTCGGCGTCTCCCACATCCCGGTGCTTTCTCAGGAGCCACCGGTGGTCATGGGTGAGGTCATGGGTGCCGTGGACGAGCGCAGCCTTACCAGCAAGCTCTTCCGCGGAGAAGCGAAGCTGACGGACAAGATCTCCGAGCACATGGGGGACCGACTGCCCGTGATCGGCTCACTGGAGACCATTTCCGCCGCGCGCGAGCTGCTATCCGACGTCGATACCGTGATGGTGACCTTTGTTGGCGCGCCGGTGGGCATCCTGACTCGCCATGACCTCCTGGCCTACCTGAGCAGCTAAGCGTCCCGCGCTGATCCAATCACTAGAATTTCTGAACGAGCCTACCCGTTGAACGAACCTAGAGGAGCTTCCATGTCTGCCACCAACAACGCCGGGTTCAACACGCGCGCTGTCCACGCCGGACAGGCTTTTGAACCTGTGACCGGCGCTGTGGTGCCTCCGCTGCACTTCAGCACCACGTATGCCCAAGACGGCATCGGCAACCTTCGCTCAGGATACGAGTACGGCCGGGGCGGCAATCCCACCCGCGACGCCCTTCAGGAGCAGCTCGCCGCCCTCGAAGGTGGCACGGCTGCGTTCTCCTTCGGCTCAGGCTTGGCAGCTGAGGATTCACTGATCCGCGCAGTTGCTCGGCCCGGAGATCACATTGTGCTGGGCAACGACGCCTACGGCGGCACCTACCGCCTGATCAACCGTGTGCTGGGTGATTGGGGCATCGGCAACACACCGGTGGACATGTCCGATCTGGACGCCGTGACTGCTGCCGTTGCCGCCAACAAGACGCGGCTGGTGTGGGTGGAGACGCCGTCCAACCCGATGATGAAAATCACGGACATCGAGGCACTTGCCGCCGTGGCGCACGACGCCGGTGCCCTCCTGGTGGTGGACAACACCTTCGCGTCTCCCTACTTGCAGACCCCGCTCTCCTTCGGTGCCGATGTTGTGGTTCATTCCACCACCAAATACATCGGTGGCCACTCTGATGTGGTGGGCGGTGCCATTGTGGTCAAGGATGCCGAGCTTGCCGAGAAGATCGGTTTTATCCAATTCGCCGTGGGTGCAGTGTCCGGTCCGATGGATGCCTTCCTGACTACCCGCGGCTTGAAGACGCTGGGCGTTCGCATGGACCGCCACAGCGAGAACGGACAGGCGGTGGCCGAATGGTTGCTGCAGCGTCCCGAGGTGGAAGCCGTCCTCTACCCGGGCCTCCCGGACCACCCCGGTCACGGTCTGGCTGCCAAGCAGATGAAGAAGTTCGGTGGCATGGTTTCCGTTCAGTTCAAGGGTGGCGAAGCGGCTGCCCGCACGGTTGCCGAATCCACATCCGTGTTCACGCTGGCGGAATCCTTGGGCGGGATCGAGTCCCTCATGAACTACCCCTCGGAAATGACGCACGCCTCGGTGAAAGGTACGGAATTGGCTGTTCCGGTCAACCTGCTTCGTCTTTCCTGCGGCATCGAGGAAGCGGAGGACCTGATCGCGGACCTCGAGCAGGCGTTCGCCAAGATCAGCTAGTCCCTCCAAGCGAGGCCCGACGTACCCGGCTCTTGTTCGCACTCCTCACCGTTTTACGGCGTGGGTGACGAACAAGGGCCGGAGTTGTTGATGGTCCTACGCACCTAGCTTTCTTTAGAAAAGTCAGCTAGCTTTGTGCGCATGCCTCTTCGTTCTGACTGGTCTGCCCGCACGTGCAGCCTTGCCCGCGGCCTCGATGTCCTTGGCGACCCCTGGGGGAGCCTGGTGCTGCGGGAGGTTTTCTTCGGCAACGGCCGGTTCGATGCCATCAAGGAACGCCTCGAAGTAGCCGACAACGTCCTCAGCAAACGCCTCGGATGGCTCCTCGACGCCGGACTGCTCGCCCAGCGCCCCTACCAGGACGGCGCCCGCACACGGCAGGAATACGTGCTCACCCCTAAAGGGGAGGACTCACTTCCGGTCCTCAATGCCATCATCATCTGGGCCGAGAAACACCTGGACGCCCCCAACGAGGTGTCCCACATGAAAGTCATCCACACTGATTGCGGGCAAGCCACAATGTCGGCGGACACTTGCACCAACTGCGGCACCCGGCTGACCGCTGCCAACACCAGCTGGCACAGCTTCAAGCGCAGCGAGCACCCGCTGCCGCTCGCCGTCGCACCCTCTGAAACGGAGATCCCCGCATGACCGCTCCCGACGTCACAGGGACCCCGCCCGGCAAAACAGGGACTCCTGCCGGAAAAACCCCGCCCGGGAAATCGTCCGCAAATAAGAACCGACGCCTCCACCCCGCCTGGATCGTGGCAGGAGTTGCCTTCCTGGCACTGGTTGGAGCCGCAGGATTCCGTGCAGCGCCCGGCGTACTCATGGTGCCGCTGCAGGAGGAGTTCGGCTGGTCCACCACGGTGCTGTCCCTGGCCGTGAGCATCAACCTGGTCCTGTTCGGTTTGACGGCCCCGTTCGCGGCGGCCCTGATGGAGCGCTTCGGCGTCCGCAAGGTCACCTCGCTGGCTCTCTGCCTCATCGGGCTCGGATCAGCACTGACTGTCTTCGTGAACCAGTCCTGGCAGATTCTGCTCACCTGGGGGCTGCTGATCGGCCTGGGCACGGGTTCCATGGCCCTTGTTTTCGCCGCGACCATTGCCAACACGTGGTTCGCCAAAAGCCGTGGCCTGGTGATCGGCATCCTCACCGCCGGCAGTGCAGCCGGCCAGTTGGTGTTCCTGCCCTTCATCGCAGCGCTCGCCCAGAACCCGGGCTGGCGTGGTGCGTCCTTGCTCATCGCAGCAGGGGCGCTCGCAGTGGTTCCGCTGGTGCTGCGCTGGCTGCGGAACTCACCGGCCGACGTCGGGGTGTTGCCGTACGGTGCCGAAAAAGTTGATGCCGAGCAGACCAGCGCCGCGGAACCTGACGGTACAGCGGCCGACGCCGGGACAACGGCGACGACGCCAGGCAAGCCCGCCGCTGTGGTTGTGTCGGCCGGCTCGGGGGATTCCCCCAACGCCGCGATCCGTGCCTTGCAGGTCCTCAAGCGCGCGAGCAAAGTTCGCACGTTCTGGGCCTTGGCTGCGGGTTTCGCTATCTGTGGGGCCACTACCAACGGACTTATCGGTACGCACTTCATTCCTTCGGCACACGATCACGGCATGCCCGACACCACAGCGGCAGGTTTGTTGGCCGTCGTCGGGATCTTCGACATCGTGGGGACCATAGCGTCCGGTTGGCTGACTGACCGGTTCAACCCTAAGGTCCTGCTGGCCGTGTACTACCAATTCAGGGGCATCGGCCTGCTGGTGCTGCCGCTGCTGCTGGGCTCGTCAGTTGAGCCGAGCATGATCATTTTCGTGGTGGTGTACGGGCTCGACTGGGTAGCCACCGTGCCTCCCACTGCAGCTATCTGCCGCTCGGTATTCGGCGCTGACGGTTCCGTGGTCTTCGGCTGGGTCTTCGCAGCCCACCAGCTGGGTGCTGCCGTGGCCGCACTCCTGGCCGGTTTCATCCGCGACGCCACAGGGCACTACAACTACGCCTGGCTGGGTGCAGCCGCCATGTGCACCGTGGCTGCGGTCATCAGTGCCACCATCCGCAAAGACGCAGCGAAGAAGAAACCTGTCGCCGTTGCGTGAACGTTGCGGGGCTCGCTCTGCGCTCTGTTTCCTCAACAAAGCACGCAAAGCAGGCCCCTCAACGGAGGCTTAGCCCGCTTCGGTGATCCGGAACGTCAGCGTACGTGCCTCCGGGCGCAACGCGTAGTCCGGCCACACGTCCGGTCCGCACGCCCTGGACCCGAGCCCGTGCTGCGCGGCATCGAGGTACAAGTAGCTGCCCTTGCTTGCCGGCAGCTCGTGCGGGTGGGCTGCCGCGGAAATCTCCTGCGCCGTGTGCCGGGAAAGAGTGAAACCAGGCAGCCGCCCACGGGAATCGGGGACGGCGCGGAACTCCAGCCAAGGCGTTCCGGTGTTCTGCAAGTCCAGCGTACGAACCGCACTGCGGTGTCCCGTTTCCTGCGGTTTGGCGTAATTCACTGAAAGCTCATCGATGCCCGCCGAGTAGCGGCCTACAAGCGTCGCGTGCATGCTGTCCGGGTAGGACTCGCGGGGGCCGGCGCCGAACCACGACGCACCGTCCACTGATCCGGGCAGGTCAAAGCGCACCCCCACCCGCGGCCAGATGATGTCCCATCCGGAGCTGGGAACAATGTCCAAGCGGAGCCATAGTTCGCCGTGGGACAGTTGCCAGTTCTCCTCCACAGAGACCCAAAGCGCGGCGTCAGCAGCGGCGTAACGAGTCCGGACCACAACGCCGGACTCGCTGGCAGTAACCTTCTCCACCCGAGCCGTGAGTCGGTCCAAACCGGCATCGCGCCACACTTTTTCCATTGAAGGTGCGGCAACGCCGTCGCCCTTGTTGAGCCAAGGATCGGCGAGATCGTAGCTGCCCCGGCCTGCCCCGGCGTCGTTGTCAGTGGGAGCACGCCACAATTCCAGCCGCGGCCCGGACACCGGAAGCCCGGCCAGTGAGACGAGCCTGCCGTCCTCAAAGACAGCAGAGCCCAGCGAAGCGGTCCCGGAAGCCGGCGAAGCTGCCCGTTCGGCGGATGCCAAGGGGCGAGGGGCTGCCGAACGCGGAAACGTTGTGGTCAGTTCCAGCTGCGCAGCGGAGAGGACATGGCCTGCCCTCGCCCACGAGGTGTCCTTGCGTAGTGCCGCCTCAACGGTCAGCCACTGCTCGCCGGATGCCACACCGCCGGAATCCACAACCCCGATCTCCGGCAATTCGATCAGCGCCGAATCCCCCGCGGCGAGAGTGGCACCTGCCGCGGTGACGACGTCGAGCTCTCCGGAGGAACCCAAGATGCCGTCCACCTCCGTACGCCAACGGAGTACGACGTCGGACGCGTCGGCGGTGTGCCGAAGGTTGGCGACGGAGACGAAACGGCGAGTGCCGCCGTCGGATGCTTCGGACGAGAAGCCCAACCGCAGGGGAGCGACGATCTGTTTGTACTCAAACAGCCCCGGGCTGGGGGTGGAGTCGGAGAGGACCATGCCGTCCATCACGAAGTTGCCGTCGTGGACTACCTCGCCGAAGTCTCCGCCGTAGGCGAAGAACTCAGTCCCATCAGTGGTGGTGGTGCGGATGCCGTGGTCCCGCCATTCCCACACGAATCCGCCGTGGAGCCGCGGGTAGAGATCCACCAGGTCCTGGTACTGGTCAATGGCGCCGGGGCCATTGCCCATGGCGTGGACATACTCGCAGAGGATGAAGGGTTTGGTGCGCTGCCGTGCGGACTCCGCTGCGGAGCAGCCCAGCAGCAGCGAGTCGGAATCGTCGCGGCCAATCGCCTCAGTTTCAGGCACGGAGGAGTACATGCGCGAGTAAACGTCCGTGTAGGCGCCGGTGTAATCTCCCTCGTAGTGGACGGGGCGGCCGGCGTCGCGGGCATGCGTCCACGCGGACATGGCGGCGAGGTTGGCGCCCGTTCCGGACTCGTTGCCGAGGGACCACATCACGATTGAGGGGTGGTTCTTGTCCCGCTCCACGGTGCGCTCCATGCGGTCCACATACGCCTCACGCCACGCGGGGTCGTCGCTGGGGTTGCCCACCCAACCGTGCCGTTCAAAGCCGTGAGTTTCAAGGTCGCACTCAAGGATCACCCAGAAACCTATTTCGTCGGCGATGTCCAGCAAACGAGGATGCGGTGGATAGTGGCTGGTGCGGATGGCGTTGACGTTGAACTGCTTCATCAACGCGAGGTCGGCGCGGGCAAAGTCTTCGTCAAACACGCGCCCACGGTCAGGATGCGTCTCATGACGGTTCACGCCGTGGAACACCACGCGCCTGCCGTTCACCAGGAACTGATCGCCCTTGATCTCCACCGTACGGAAGCCCAGGCGCAGAGAAATAGTCTCGCCCGCGCTTTCCACCGTTGCGTTGTAGAGGCGCGGAACCTCTGCGGACCAAGGTTCGACGCCGGTGATCTCCACCGGGGCGACGTCGGCAGGGGAGTCCCAGACGACGTCGACGTCCAGTTCCGGAACTGACAGCCGCACCGGGTAGGCGGCATTGTTTGCAGTGATTTCGGGATCAATGGTGCCTGAGCCGGCAGTGTATGACGTCCGCAACCAGACGTCGTTGATGCCCTTCTTGGGGCGGGCCTGGAGGGTGACGTCGCGGAAGATGCCCGGCATCCACCACTGGTCCTGGTCCTCCACATAACTCGACGCCGACCATTGATGGACGCGCACGGCCAGCACGTTGTGTCCGACGCGCACTGCCTCGGTGACGTCGAATTCCTGAGCCAGGCGACTACCGGTCCCTACGCCGATTTCGTTGCCGTTGAGCCATACCTTGTAGCGGGATTCGACGCCGTCGAACCTCAGGACGAGGCGTTCGGCGTCATTCCACTCCGCAGGTAGATCGAACCGTCGGCGGTAATCGCCGGTGGGGTTCTCATCCGGGACATGGGGTGCATCGGTAGGGAAGGGGAACTGGACGTTGGTGTAAATGGGGTTGCCGTAGCGGCCCTCGCCCTCCAGAACCCAGTGTGCCGGTACCGGGATCTGCTCCCAATTGGAGTCATCCAGGGTTTCCTCGCCCACGCCTTCGATTGCCTCACCCGCGGGAAGAACGCCCCTTCCACCGGGCGTACCCGGAGCCCCTGGGAGTAGGCGGAAACGCCACTGCCCGTTCAGGGACAGGGTTGGGGCGTCGGTGTGCAACCAGGAGCGGGCCGGGAGTCTCTTGCCGGTGCCCGGACCGGTTTCAGTGATGTAGCTGGCGTCCAATGACGTGGTCATTACTTAACGGCTCCTTCTGTCAGCCCGCCGCGCCAGAAACGCTGCAGGACAACCATGGCGATGCTGAGCGGAATGATGGAAAGCAGCACCCCGCCCGTGGTCAGTTCATAGAATTCGGGCAAACGGTCAACCTGGCTCAGCCAGTTGTTCAGGCCGAGGGTGATGGGGTAGAGCTCGGAGTCGGACAGCATGACCAGCGGCAGGAAGTAGTTGTTCCAAATCCCCACCAGCTGGAACAGGAACACAGTGACCAGGGCCGGCGTCAGAACCTTCAGCCCAATGGTGTGGAAGATCCGGAGCTCCCCGGCGCCGTCGATCCTGGCGGCCTCGATCAGCGAGGTATCCACGGTGGCTTGGGCGTAGATGCGGCAGAGGAACAGGCCGAAAGGAGATACCAGCGATGGCAGCAGGACACTCCAGTAAGTGTTGGCCAGGCCCATCTGGCTGAACAGCAGGAAGAGCGGCAATGCAGTAGCCGTGCCCGGGACCAGCACCCCGCCCAGGATGGTGCCGAACACCAGGTTCCGTCCGCGGAACTCGTACTTCGCCAAGGCATAGCCGCCGGCCGCAGCAAAGTATGTGGCCATAAGGGAGCCCACTCCGGCATAGATCGCAGAATTCAGGAACCAGCGGCCAAAAATGCCGTTGTCATAGCTGAGCACGCGGCCGATGTTCTCCCACAAGGAGAACGTGGGAGCGAACCAGAAACCGTTGGTGGAGAAGAGATCGGCCGTGGACTTCGTGGAGGCCACAAACACCCAGTACACGGGAATCAGGAAGTAAAGGGCCACCACCACTAAGAGTGCGGTGACGATGACGGTGGACGACCGCCGTCGTCCGGCCGTACGGTCCGGGCCTGCCGAAGCTTTGCTGCGGACCGGCGTGGTGGTTGGCTTCGTGGCTGTGGCGGTCATGAGGACTTCCTGTTCGTCAGTGCGAGGAAGGCGAAGGAGAGGGCAAATGCGGCCACGGCAATGATGACCGACTGGGCTGCAGCGACGTTGTAGTCGTTGTACGCAAAGGCTGTTGTGTAGGCGCTGAGGTTCGGCGTGTACTGGCTGTCGATTGCCGGAGCCACCGTCTTGAGGACCTGGGCTTCAGCGAAGAGCTGCAGTGTTCCGATGATGGAGAACACCGTGGTGAGCATGAGTGCAGGTCGGATCAGGGGGAGCTGGATGCTTCGGGCCACGCGCCAGGTGGAGGCGCCGTCCACCTTGGCGGCCTCGTAGAGTTCCACCGGGATGGCTTTGAGCTGCGCCACGATGATCAGCATGTTGTAGCCCGTGTAGCTCCACGTGACGATGTTGGCGATGGACCACAGCACGCTGTTGGCGCCGAGGAAGTCCGGGGTGAGGCCAACGATCTTGGCGACATCGAACAGCGGGCTGAGCCCGGGTACGTAAAGGAAGGACCACAGGATGGTTGCAATGACGCCGGGGACGCCGTAGGGGAGGAAGTAGGCGGCACGGAAGAAGCCCGGCCACTTTGCCGAGGCCGATTCGAGCATCAGGGCCAATGCCGTGCACAGGACGATCATCACGGGCACCTGGACCACGCCGAACAGGAGCATCCGACCGATGGATGCGACGAAGCTGCCGTCGGCCAGGGCCTGTGCATAGTTACTGAAACCGGCGAACTCACTGGTCACGCCGGCCTCACCGAAGAGTCCGCTGCGGGTCACCTTGCTGAAACTGGACATGATGGCCACAACAATGGGCAGCAGGAAAGTGAGGACGAAGAGTCCCAGGAACGGGGCCAGCAGAAGCCAAGGAGCGCGTGCGGCAGCGCTGGCCCTCTTGCCTCCGCGTGCAGGGGCGGCGGGACGCTGCACTGTGGGTGCGGTGCGGGTGGTGGTCATGCCGTTTCCTTCCGGATGGTGAGGCCCTTGTTCTTGAAAACGGTGATGATCTGCTGCTCAGAAGCGGCAATGGAATCCACCAAGGAGGTGCCGAAGGCTTTCTTGCGGAAACCGTCGCTGAGGATGTTGAAGGATTGCTGGGTTACCGGCCACCAGGACCAGTCAGGGTTCTGCTGTTGGGTGGCGGGGACGAAGACTTCCTCGTTGTAGCGTTGGCCGCCGAAAAAAGCCGACGGTTGCTGCCGATCCGTGCCGATGAAGTCGGGGTTGGGTGACCAGCCGATGCCGCTGTTCTTGATCTGGGCGTCAATTCCCTCTTTGGAGGTGGTCAGCCACACGGCGAACTCCAGTGCTTCCTTGGGGTGTCTGCTGTTGGCCAGGACTGCAGCTGTGGAACCACCCAAGTAGCTGGATCCAAACCCCGTACCGCCCCAGATGGGCATCGATGCTGCGCGCCACTTTCCTTCGGAACCGCTGACACCCTGAACCAACGCATCACCCCAGCTGCCTGTAATGGTCGAGGCAATACCACCCTTGCCGGCAGCCGCAAACCAGCCCGGGGAGAAGGCGCCGTAGGCGGTAGTAACGAGGTCGTCGTCGATCGCTTTGTCGAAGAAACGCGCGGTGTTGAGTGTGGCGTCGTCGGTCATGTTGATGACCCAACCATCCTCCTCCGGGCGCAGCCACTGCGCGCCGGCCTGCCCCGCGAAAGAGGCAAACGGAGAAGCATCACTGATGGGGAAGCAGTCCAGGTAGCTGTCCACGGAGCGAAGTTCGGTGGCCAACGCAGCCCACTCGTCCCAAGTTTTCGGAGCGACTCCGCCCACCTTGTCCAGGATGGCCGGCTGGTAAAACATGCCCATGGGGCCCGCGTCCTGGGGGATGCCGTAGACCCCTCCGGTGTAGCTGACTTGCTTCCACAGGGTGGGGTCGTACAAGTGAGCGTGGTCGTTGGCGCCGTAACGGCTCAGGTCAACCAGGCCATTTACCAGCATGAACTCCGGGATGGACCGGAACTCCACCTGGGCCAGGTCCGGTCCGCCTCCTGCCGCCAGGGCCGAGTAAAGCTTCTGGTATCCGCCATTGTTGCCGCCTGGGATCCACACTACGTCCACCTGGATGTTGGGATTGGCTGAATTCCAAACATCTGCGACGTTCTGGAAATCCTTGAGCCAAGCCCAATAGCTCAGCCGCACGGGTTCGCCGGCGGCGGGGATGGTTGGTGCAGCGTTGACGGACTGCATTCCTGGAGTAGCGCACCCGGTCAGCAGGCCCATGGCTGCTGTTCCCAGGCCTGCGCCCAGGAGTTGTCTTCGCGTGAATCGGGTCATGAGCCTTCACCTCTTCGTGTCAGGTTGACGATGGCGCGGGCTTGGATTCGAGGGCCCCCCGCGGCAAGTGTGACCACGGTAACAGAAAATTCGAGTAGTGACTCGAATTTCATCTTTGAGTCGAAACACGCATGTACACTGGCTAGCCATGACCACAAAGGACGTGGGCCGCGCAGCGCGGCGGGGCCCCTACGCGAAATCCGAAGAACGGCGCCGGACCATTCTTGATGCTGCCCACGAGGTGTTTGCTGCGCACGGCTACCGCGGCGGGTCACTGCAGGGAGTCGCCGACAAGGTAGGGCTGAGCCAGACCAGTTTGCTGCACTACTTCCCGTCCAAGCGCGATCTGCTGATGGCAGTCCTGGAGCGCCGCGACGAAATCACCGGTGATGCCTTCCCGGATGACATGGAAGAGGGCCTGGTTGACTCCGTACTCCGGACGGCGCTCTTCAACGAGAATATTCCGGGCGTGGTTGAGCTGTACATCGTTCTGTGCGCGGAGTCTGTCACGGATTCGCATCCCGGCAGGGTGTACTTCACCGAGCGCTTCGAACGTCTGCGCAAGAGTTACGCGCAGCGTTTTGCCGAGCTGGCTGCCGAGGGCAGGCTGCGGCCCGGTGTTGATCCTGAATTGGCTGCGATGTCCCTGGTTGCCCTGTGGGACGGGCTGCAAACGCAATGGTTGCTGGCACCCGACGAAGTGGACGTGGTCAAGGGACTGCGTGGCTACTTCAGCCTGGTGGTCCTCCCCGAGCCCTCGGCCAGCTGAGTATCAGCAAACGTCCCATGGAGCGCTCAAGCCGATGTGCTGTCCTCTAGTTCCGTGAACGTTGTGGGGTCCGCTCTGCGCTCTATTTCCTCAACAAAGCACGCAGAGCGGGCACCACAACGTTAGCCGCGGAAGGCCCCGATACCTGTGATGTGCTGGCCCAGGATCAGGGTGTGAACTTCATCCGTTCCTTCATAGGTCCGCACGGATTCCAGATTGTTGGCGTGCCGCAGCGGTGAGTAATCCAAGGTGATGCCGTTGCCGCCCAGGATGGTGCGGGCCTCGCGGGCGACCTTGATGGCCTCGCGGACGTTGTTTAGCTTGCCCAAGGAAATTTGCTGGGGCTCCAGATGCCCGGCATCCTTCAACCGGCCCAAGTGAAGGGCCAGCATGGTGCCCTTCTGGATCTCCACCAGCATGTTCACCAGTTTCTCCTGCGTCAGCTGGTAGCCGGCCAGGGGCCTGCCGAACTGGAGCCGGCTGCCGGCGTACTCCAAAGCAGCTTCGTAAGAGTCCCGGGCAGCTCCCATGGCGCCCCACACGATCCCGTAGCGTGCCTCGTTCAGGCACGAGAACGGTCCACGGAGTCCCGAGGCACCCGGGAGGATGGCCTCAGGACCCAGCCTCACGGCGTCGAACGTTACATCGCATTGAATGGAAGCGCGCATGGAGAGCTTCGGCTCGATAGGCGTCGCGGTCACCCCCGATGTTCCGGCGGGGACCAGGAACCCGCGAATGCCGTCCTCCGTGTTAGCCCACACCACCATGACGTCCGCAATGGACGCGAGGCCGATCCAACGTTTGGCGCCATCCAGAACCCAGCCGTCGGCCGTTTGCCGGGCATAAGTGGTCATGGACGATGGATCAGAACCCGCCGTCGGCTCTGTCAGCGCAAAGCAACCGATCAGCTCGCCGGCGGCCATTCGAGGCAGCCACTGCTCTTTCTGCTCCTCCGAACCCCACTTATGGATAGCCGTCATGGCAAGGGAGCCCTGAACCGAGACGAACGTACGGATTCCCGAGTCGCCGGCCTCCAGTTCCATCACTGCAAGACCATATTCGACGGCGGTCCGTCCGGGGCAGCCGTAACCGTCCAAGTGCATGCCCAAGACGCCGAGCTCACCTAACTCCGGCGCAATCCCGCGAGGGAAATGAGCGTCCTCATACCAACGGGCGATGTTGGGGCGGATCCGTTGCGCGGTGAAGTCGCGAACCCGCTCGCGAAGAGCCAGCTCGTCCGCCGTCAGCAGGGAATCGAGGGCAAGGACGTCGGAGTTGTTCGTCGTTGAATCGCTCATTCCAGCATCCTAAGCGGCAAAGCCAAGGGTCAGGAGCGCAGCCTACTCGCCGCGTACCACTCCAACCTCGGCCCGCTCACCCGTGAAGTAACCCCGCGTGGAGGGCGCGAAGCGGCAAACGATCGCCAAAACTACGCCCAAGGTCAGCAACAGCACGCCGCTGACAAAAGCCCCGCCAATGCCGAAGATCTGCGTGTCTCCATAAGCCGGGTCCCACATCTGGACTGCGGAGATGAAGAACGCCGCAGTGAGGGACAGTGCACCGAGGAACGGCAGGATGCCGCGGAACCACAGGTTCCTGGCGGAATCCCGGAGCGTGGAGCGGAAGAACCATACGCAGGAGAAGCCGGTCAGCGCGTAGTAGAAGGCAATGAACAAGCTGATGGCGCTGATGGAGTCCGAGAGCAGGTTTTCGCTCAGGAAGCTCATGGCAACGTAGTAGACCACGGCCGCCGCACCCATCACCTGGGTTGAGAAGCCCGGAGTCATGAAGCGCTCGTGGACCTTGCCGAAGCGGGGAGGCAGCGCACCGTGAACACCCATGGACAGGGTTCCGCGGGCGGTGGGCAGGATGGTGGTCTGTGTGGAGGACAAGACGGACGCAAGCACGGCCACAATGATCAGCCAGCCCCAGGGGCCCAACACAACGTCCTTCATGGCCAGGAAGACGTCATCCTGGTTCGCTTCATTGCCCAGCCCGATGCCGTCGGAACCGATCGTGGCGTACATCATCACCAAGAGGGCCACGGAGACGTAGATCGCCAGCAGGACGGTGGCCGAGATTACGGCGCCTCGGCCGGGGGTCTTGGCAGGGTTTTCCGTTTCCTCGTTCAGTGCCAGGCATGTGTCCCAGCCCCAGTAAATGAACAGCGCCAGCAGGACACCGTGAACCACGGCGCCGGGATCTGCAAAGGCGCCGGCCGGATTGAACCACTCAAAGTCGAAGGCCTGCCCTTCAGGCGCTCCACCGGCGATCCGGAAAACAATGGCCACCGCGAAGATGCCCAGGGAAATGTACTGAATGTAGGTCAGGGTGCGCTGGACATGCTCGCCCAGCCGGATGCCGCGGTGATTCACATACGTCATGAACACAATGAACAGCACACCAGTTGCAGTCACCAGCCACGTGTTATCAGCCAAGGAACCGTCGCCGATCAGCAGCCACAGATACTTGCCCGCGATTTGCGCCAGGTTGGCCAGCACCACCACACCCGCCAGGGCCACTCCCCAGCCGCCCAGCCAACCAGCCCACGGACCAAAGGCCTTGCGGGCCCAGAAGAACGTAGTACCGCAGTCCGGCATAGCGCTGTTGAGCTCACGGAACGCATAGGCAATGAACAGCACGGGGATGAAGCCAAGGATCAGGATCAGGGGAGTGTAGTTGCCGTTGACGGCGACGATGAGCCCCAGCGTTGCCGCCAGCGAGTAAACAGGCGCGGTAGATGCAAGGCCCAGCATGACGGAGTCGCCGAGGTCCAGGATCCCGGCGTGGAGGCCTTTGGAAGGTACGACGGCGGTACGGTCGCCGCCCGCTGAGCCGCCACCCGGCGTCGAGGTTTCAGTGCTCATAGTGCAGCTCCGTAGGAAGTAGCAGGGGGCGCGATGGGCGCCGGGGCGTCAATGGTGTTGGGAACAAAGCGGCAGAAGTAGTCCGTGATGGGTCCGTCGGATTCGCGGATTCCACAGCCCACGGATTCGCCATCCACTACCCAGAGGCCCAGGACAGGATGGTTGCCATCGAAATCGGGGAGGGGGTGGTACTGCTGAAAGCACCAGCCTTCGCGCCCGTAACCACCGGGCTGCTGGATGTCGATGCCCGGGGCATGAATGCGGATGTTGTCGCCCTCTCGTCCGTGCAGCGGCTTGGCCACCCATTCCTTGAGAGGACCCGGATCTCCGAGGTAGGCGGGCAGCAGGTTCTCGTGGTTGGGGTAGAGGTGCCACAGCGCAGCCAGCAAGGCTTTGTTGGACAGCAGCATCTTCCACGCCGGCTCAACCCAGCGCGGGTTGTGGGCGCGCTGGAGGAGACGGTGCCCGAAAGGTTCCTTCATCATCAGTTCCCACGGGTACAGCTTGAACATGGTGCTGATCATAAAGTTGTCCAGGTCCACGAACCGGTTCAGGTTGGGATCCCAGCCGATATCGGACATATTGATGCCGATGGTGGTCCAGCCGCCCTGGCTCGCAACGTCCCGCATGTAAGCGGCCGTCATCCAGTCCTCGCCGGATTCCTCCGCTTCCGAGTGGGCAACGTGCAGGGTGCTCATGCCGGTGCGGAACTGCAGCTTCTTCCACTGACGGATCAGGGCCTCGTGGATTCCGTTCCACTGATCCTTTTCCGGGAAGACGTCCTGCAGCCAGAACCACTGGGCCACTGAAGCCTCGATCAACCCGGTAGGGGTATCGGCGTTGTACTCCAGCATTTTGGCCGGACCACCCTTGCCGTCATAGATGAAGTCGAAGCGGCCGTAAATGTCCATGTCCGCGGCCAACAGCGACTCCCCTGCCAGTTCCAAAGCCTGCTGCCCGATGCCGATATCGCCCATGGCCCCGGTAGCCAAATACTTCGCGGCTTCCAAGCACATGATGTGCATGTCTTCGGCGGTCTTCTCGAGGGTTTCCACCTCGTCCTCGGTGAATTCGTAGTAGGCCGACTCGTTCCAGTATTCGATTTTCCGGCCATCGGGCATGGTGGTAGTGGAAAATACCAGGCCCTGTTCTTCGATCTTTTGCTTCCAGTCCGGCCTGGGCGCGGAGGGCAGTCGACGCACGCCTAGCCCCCCGAGCTTCCGCCGCTTTTGGAGCTGCTGCCGAAGCCGCCGCGGCTGACCGTGCCGCCCTTGGTGCTGTAACCAGTGGAGGACTTGGCCCCTGCAGGCACGTTCTTGGTGTAACTCGGGTACGAGCTGCGGTTCTGTCCCACGGCGGGCACACTGGCTCCACGGGAGTAGAAGTACCACGCGTAAACCCCTGAGCTGCGGCCTGCCGAGCTGCTGTTGTCACACTGGTTGTCGTCAACGCGCTCGCCGGTTTCCTCATTGAAACAGACTTGTGCGTATTCGGCTTCCTGCTCGTTGCTTGCCACGATTGCAGTAATGGTTCCGGCCAGGAGGGCAGTCACGCCCAAGCCCACCACCACGGTGCGGCGCTGCAGGCGCTTCTTCTTCTTGATCGCCTCAGCCTCACCGCGTTCGCGCTCTTTGGCGAAGGGGTCAACCACGGGGAGAGGTTGGCCGGGTTTGGGCGCTCCGGTCCCAGCTTGGGGTGCAGCGGCGGGCATTTTCTTTCGCTTGCCGGTGCTGCTTTGCTGAGGTTCTTTTTCGACGGGCGTAAACAGCTCAGGGTGGAGCTCGGGTTTGGGCACCTGCCAAGGAGGAGGCTTGGGCGGATTGTTGCCCGCCGCGAAGTCTTCGTTGTTGTCCCTGCTGCCGCCGTTATTGCCGGCTGCATCAGGGCTGTCTTTCGGGCCCATGTATATCCCCCTGGATAGACCGTTGAAGTGTCCGGCGCCACGCCGGACCAGAATACTGAGAGCAAGCTTAGTCGCTGTGTGCCGCGCAGGCATGGCTCACAGCCGTAAATGGGGATAAGTCCCCATGTTTGGAAGCATGCAAGGATGTAGCCATGGCGGGACCTGAAGCAAACAGCAACGGCGACGACGGCGTGCTGCTGCGGCTCCCGCCGGTCCGTGGCATTGGGGGCGGACGGGTCGTCACGGGCTTGTTGTTGGCTGTTCTGTTGCCGCCCGGCATCGAACTGATGGTCACGGTCCTCGGCTTCCGCAACTTCGCCATCATCATGCTTTTGCAACTGGCTGTAGCTGTTGCGGTGGCTGCTATCGGTGGTCTGTGGCCGGCCGTGGTGGCCGCAGTGCTGGGTAGCTTCCTCCTGAACTACTTTTCCGCGGACCCGGTTGGTTCCCTCTCCATCGCCGATCCCACCACTTTGTTCACCTTGGTGGTTTTCCTGGCGGTTGCCTGCGGCGTTGCGCTCGCAGTGGGCCTGGCCAGCCGCAGGGCGCAGGAAGCAGCCCGTTCCGGGGCCGAGGCCACGGCACTGAGTGAGCTCGCCCTGCGCATCCTTAGTTCTGATGGAAGTCTGGAGTCCTTCCTTGAGAAGGTGCGCAGCAACCTGGGCATGGAAGCGGTGACACTGCTGGGTTCATTGCAGCCAGGTTCATCACAGCAGGGCGCATCAGCCGGTGCGCAGCCAGAGTGGCGTGTCCTGGCGGGTGCCGGCCCGAATCCGCCGGTGACCCATGCCGCCGCAGACCATGCCGCCGTCGTCGATCCCCACTACACCTTGCTGCTGCGGGGCGGTCCATTGTCAGCCCACCAGCAACGGATGCTGGCCGCGTTCGGGGCTTTCGTGGTGGCCGTCCGGGATCGGCAGCAGTTGGTGCAAAGCCGACGGGACAATTTGCGGTTGGCAGAGGGCAACAAGATGCGGACCTCCATTCTGCGCGCTGTCTCGCATGACCTGCGGACTCCGTTGGCCGGGATCAAGCTCGCCGTCAGCAGCCTGCGCCAGGAGGATGTGAACTTCCCGCCGGACGTGGAACGCGAGCTGCTGGAAACCATCGAGGAGTATGCCGACCGCTTGGACCACTTGGTGGACAACCTCCTGGATATGTCGCGCATTACGGCGGACGCGGTCAATCCGCTGTTGTCGGGCATTGTGTGGGCGGAAGTGCTGCCGCAGGCGTTGCGGGGCGTTCCCCGGGAGCGGTTGCGCAATGAACTGCCGCCCAACCTTCCTCCGGTGCAGGCCGACGCCGGAATGCTTGAGCGCGTGGTGGCCAACATTGTGGAGAACGCCGTGAAATATGCGCCGGACTCTGATGTAGTCCTGACTGCCAGAACGGGGGAGGGGATCACCTTGGGTGACCGGCCTGCCAGCGAACTCCGGATCATCGATCACGGCGGGGGAGTAGGGCACAGGGAAGTGGTGGATATTTTCCAGCCGTTCCAACGCTTCGGTGATTCGCCGTCGTCGTCGCCGTCCCCGGGACGTGGAATCAGCGCTGGTGGCGGGATCGGATTGGGCCTGGCGGTTGCTAAGGGGTTCAGCGAGGCCATGGGCGGCAGGCTCGCTGCGGAGCCGACGCCGGGCGGCGGCTTGACCATGGTGGTCATCTTGCCGCTGTGGACCGGGGGTGCGCAATGACGTTGGTGCTCATCGTTGAGGATGAAGCCCGTATTGCCCGCGCCATGCAGGTGACACTTCAAGCGCATGGCTACCAGGCGCTGACTGTGGGAAACGGCGCCGACGCCTTGGAAGCGGCCGCCAAGCAACCCGTGGAGATCGTGGTGCTGGACCTCGGCTTGCCGGACATGGACGGGGTGGAGATCATCCGACGCATTCGTGGGTGGAGCAGTATGCCCATCATTGTGCTGTCCGCACGGCACGCCTCGGAGGACAAGGTTGAAGCGCTCGACGCCGGTGCGGACGACTACGTGACCAAGCCTTTCGGTTTGGATGAGCTGCTTGCGCGGCTTCGGGTCGCCTCGCGCCGGGTCGTTACCGAACATGAGGAACCAACGCTGGCCACCAAGGACTTCATGGTGGACCTTGCGGGCAAGAAGATCGTCAAGGACGGCCAGGAAGTGCGGCTGACACCCACGGAATGGAACATCCTGGAACTGCTGGTCCGGAACAAGGGAAAGCTGGTGAGCCAGCAGCAGATCCTCACCCAGGTTTGGGGGCAGGCCTACGCGAAGGAAACGCAGTACTTGCGCGTATATATAGCCCAGCTGCGGCGGAAGCTGGAGCGGGATCCTGCCGAACCCCGCCACCTGCACACGGAAGCGGGCATGGGCTACCGTTTCGATCCTTAATACTGGCGACACACGTCCGTACACTGGTGACCATGAACACCGCATCCCTCCTCGCCGTCTGTCGTGTGCACCAGCTGCTGCCCGACCCCGCGGGGAGTGTGGGCGTCACTGGCTTGGACAAGCGCCCGGTGGAGGGGCCGGTCAAGGTTCATAAGCTTGGGCTTCACGGGGATGTGCAGGCAAACCGGGTGGATCACGGCGGGGAAGATCAAGCCCTGTACGCGTATTCGCAGGAGGATGCGGACTATTGGTCAGGTGATCTGCAGCGGGAGATGCCCGCCGGGATTTTCGGCGAGAACCTGCGCGTCACCGGAATCGAAACCACCGGGGCGGTCATCGGCGAACGCTGGAAGATCGGCTTGGATGTGGAATTGGAAGTCACGTCCCCTCGCGTGCCCTGCGCAACCTTCCAACGGGTGATCGGCGAGCCGCAATGGGTGAAACGCTTCACGCAGGCCGGCCGGGTTGGAACCTATCTCCGGGTGATCAAGACGGGCACCATCTCCGCAGGAGACCACATCCACCGCACCTTCGTCCCCAAACATGGCATTACTGTGGGCCAGTGGTTCAGCGAACCCACCCCGGAACTAGTGCAGATACTCCTGGATGCCGATGCCGACGGCGAGATCCGATTGCAGGAGGACTACCACCCCGTCTTCGACAGAATATTGCGCAAAAACGGGCTCTAAAGCGGTGCCGTGGCGGCTGGAGACCCGGGTGTGAACAAGCTCACCCGGCCTTTGTCGTCCCTCAAGTCGCGGTGAGGGCCCTTTGTGCCCTACACTTGAAATATCCCCCACTCCGGAAATCCCTTTATCCTGCCCAATTCTTGAGGCAGGACTGGTAAGTGTTGGGGCCCGCAAATGTGTGTGGGCATTTTCATAGGGAGAGCCGGCTAAAGAAAACGCTGTACAGACTGCTGGGATAGCAGCCAAGAGATGCAGCGGGAAGTCCTGCCATGGGATTGCGATAGCGCCGGACTTCTTGCGAAAGCAGGGCACCTTTCCTGTTTCTCGCGACGAGTAATGCGGCCAAGCCCAACCGGGCCGCGCCGACTGCCCTATGGATGAGGAATTTCCCCCTATGACCGAAAATCTCAACGAAAACTTCGACGCCCAGGCCGCTGATGTAGAGACCGCCGAGTCCGCTGATGCAGCGACCCCCGAGTCCGCTGCTGTAGCAGAGACCTCCGTTCCCGCCGAAGCTGAAGCACCGGCTGCTGCCGCTGCCCCCGTCGAGACTCCTGCAGCTCAGACTGCAGCCCCCGCCTTCACCGAAGCTCCTGCCCCGAAGGCAGAAGAAGAGGAAGAAGAAGGCGTCCGCTTCGTCGATCTTGGCATCGACGGACGCGTTCTGGCCGCCCTGCAGGATGTCGGCTACGAAAAGCCGTCCCCCATTCAGGCGGCCACCATTCCGCTGCTCCTCGAAGGCCGCGACGTTGTTGGCCTCGCCCAGACCGGTACCGGCAAGACCGCAGCTTTTGCTGTTCCTGCGCTGTCCCGCCTGGCTGAACTCCACGACCTCAACGGCCCGTCCCGCAAGACCCAGGCCCTGGTCCTGGCTCCGACGCGTGAACTTGCCCTTCAGGTGGCAGAGGCTTTCACCTCCTACGCCAAGCACATTGATGACTTCACCGTCCTCCCGGTTTATGGTGGCTCCGCTTACGGTCCCCAGCTCGCCGGCCTGCGCCGCGGTGCACAGGTTGTTGTGGGCACCCCCGGCCGTGTGATCGACCACATTGCCAAGGGTTCCCTGGACCTGTCCGAGCTCCAGTACCTGGTACTGGACGAAGCTGACGAGATGCTGCGCATGGGCTTTGCCGATGACGTGGAGCAGATCTTCCAGCAGACTCCTGAAACCCGCCAGGTTGCGTTGTTCTCTGCCACCATGCCGGGCCAGATCCGCCGCATGTCCAAGCAGTACTTGAACAACCCGGCCGAGATCTCGGTGAAGTCCAAGACCACCACAGGCGCCAACACCAAGCAGCGCTACCTTCAGGTCATGGGCCCGCACAAGCTCGATGCCCTCACCCGCATTCTTGAGGTTGAAGAGTTCGACGGCGTCATCGCCTTCGTTCGCACCAAGATGGCTACCGAGGATCTTGCGGACAAGCTCAAGGCCCGCGGCTTCCAGGCTGCCGCCATCAACGGCGACATCCCGCAGCAGCAGCGCGAACGCACTGTTGAGGCACTGAAGGAAGGCCGCATCGACATCCTGGTTGCTACCGACGTCGCGGCCCGTGGCCTTGACGTTGAGCGCATCAGCCACGTGATCAACTACGACATCCCCCACGACACCGAGTCCTATGTGCACCGCATTGGGCGCACGGGCCGTGCAGGCCGTTCCGGTGACGCCATCCTCTTCATGACGCCGCGTGAGAAGTACCTGCTGCGTTCCATCGAAAAGGCCACGCGTCAGCCGGTGGAGCAGATGCACCTGCCCACCGCTGAGACCGTCAACACGCTGCGCCTTGGCAAGTTCGCCGAGCGCATCACGGAGACCCTTGAGTCCGAGGATGTTGCAGCGTTCCGTGACCTCATCTCTTCTTACGAGGAAGAGCACAACGTGCCGGCCTCCGAGATCGCTGCAGCCTTGGCCGTGATGGCTCAAGGTGGACAGCCCTTGCTGGTCAAGGAACTGCCTGCAGCTCCTGAATACCAGAAGCGCGAGCGTTCCAAGGACGGCTTCGGCTCCCGTGGCCCCACCCGTACACTCACCGAGGGCAACGCCACTTACCGCATCTCCGTGGGACGCCGTCAGCGCGTCATGCCGGGTTCGATCGTTGGCGCCATTGCCAACGAAGGTGGCATCTCCTCCGCACAGATCGGTGGAATCGACATCCGCTCGGACCACTCCTTGGTGGAGCTCCCCGCAGACCTGAGCGCGGATCAGTTGCGCGCTCTCTCCCGCACACGCATCGGTGGCGAGCTGATCAACCTTGAGCTGGACAACGGGCGCAAGCCCAGTGGCGATCGTGGCAGCTACCAGGGCGGTGGACGTGGTGGCTATGGCGACCGCGAAAACCGTGGCGGCGGAAACTTCAAGGGTGCCGGTGGCTTCAAGAAGGACTTCCGCAAGTCCGACGGCGAGCGTACCTCGGCAGACCGCGGCGGCCGCTCCTACAGCGACCGTTCAGAGCGCACCGCAGGCAGCTTCGGCGACCGCGACCGTGGACAGGCCAGCGGATCCCGCTTCGGCGGTCACGGTGACGGCGCCCGCAAGCCCCGCACCGGCGGCGAAGGCAGCAACCGCGACTTCAACCGCAAGGGCAAATGGTAAACACCCGCAAGTGGTAAACACTCGCTGGTGATAACCACTTCCTGAGTGGGCATCACTAAGTAGTTCCCGTCAGGGGGTCGGCTTTCGAGCCGACCCCCTGACGTGTTTAACGCCTCACTCATTACTCCTCACTCCCGGGCCTGTTCGTGGTTCGCGCAGTTGTACTGCGGGGAGATCGAACAAGAGCGGGTTCCATGGGACATCACGTCGCCGTACGATCGAGGCACGGCTTAAAGACACGGCTTAACGCAAGCAGAACACAAGAGGGTGCTCCATGGGATTGCTGGACAACGTGAGGAAGAACCTGGGCTTCGGCGGCAAGGGAGCTGAGGAAAAACGCGAGGCGGCTCCGGTTGGCCGGACTGCGGAGGATCAGGCAGTGGAGGATGCTGCCGCCGTCGAGGTTAAGGCATCGGATCAGGACGCGGCGGAAGCTGCAGCCGCTCAGGCCACCCGGCAGCAGGCGGCTGCGGACGCTGCAGCAGCGCAGGAGGCCGCGAATGAGGGCTTGGATCCTGAGGCTCCGGAAGTCCGCCCGCAAGCGGAGGAAGCCGCCGCTGAGGCTGCTGCAGGGACGGGGCAGCCAGGACCAGTGGCACCGAGGGTCACGGAGGTTGTGGTCGAGCAGGGCGACACTATGAGTGGGATCGCTGCGCAGTACGGCGTTGACCTCGGGCCGCTGATCGCCACCAACGCGGACACTGTGCCCAATCCGGACCGGATCTACCCCGGACAGGTGCTCAGGCTTCCCTGATTCCACCCGCCGAAAGAAGCGAAAATAGATCAGGAAACATGCGTCTTCGCAAATTGTGTCGGCGCCGTTTTTCCGCGTTTTTTCGCCGATTTGTAGCTTCTGAAAACGTCCGGTAGAGTATTTACTCGTTGCCCCCCTAGCTCAGTGGTAGAGCGCGTTCTTGGTAAGAACGAGGTCACCGGATCGATTCCGGTGGGGGGCTCTGGATGAGGGCCTGTGTCAAGGCGGTTTTTGACCGGCTTGACACAGGTTTTTCTCATTCGTGGCGGTGTAGCTCAGTTGGTTAGAGCGCACGACTCATAATCGTGAGGTCGGGAGATCGAGCCTCCCCACCGCTACAGAGCAAGACCCCGCAGCTTTCGCCTGCGGGGTCTTTTTTCGTTTGGTAGGACAGAATGGGTCCATGAGCCGAATCGCAATCATTGGCGGCCACGGGAAAGTGGCCCTGCATCTGTCCCGCATTCTCAGTGGCGAAGGTCACGACGTCACGTCTTTCATTCGAAATCCCGATCATGTGGCAGACGTCACGGACACCGGCGCCTCTGCTGAGGTGCTGGATGTGGAAAATTCGACGACGACGGAACTCGCCAAAGCTTTCCAAGGCCACGACGCCGTGGTCTGGTCAGCCGGAGCCGGCGGGGGGAATCCTGCCAGGACCTATGCCGTTGATCGTGACGCTGCCATCCGCTCCATGGACGCTGCGGCCGAGGCAGGCGTCAAGCGGTACGTGATGGTGTCCTACATTGGCGCCGCGAAGGACCACGGAGTGCCCGCGGACAACCCGTTCTTTGCCTACGCCGAGGCCAAAGCGGCCGCAGATGACTACCTTCGCGCTACCGATCTGGATTGGACCGTCCTGGGCCCGGGAACCCTGACCGACGAGCCTGCCACGGGCTTGATCCAGACTGACCCGGAGAACCCCGGCAACGGTACGGAGACCTCGAGGGCCAATGTTGCCTTGGTCACGGCAGCAGTGCTGGAGCTGCCGGGCACCATCCACCGGACCATCGCGTTCAAAGATGGAACCAAGGACGTGGTGGACGCCCTCACGGAAGGCTGACCCGGACCCTTCGGTTCAGGAGCTCGTGCCAGTGCGCGGGCGTTCAACCGGGCAGTGGTAGGTGCTTGCAGAGCCTGATATACCCCCTCACCGGGATATGTTGGTAGGGAACTTTTTCGGCTTGGGCCTGGGGAAGTGCCGTGCAACTTCAGGGGAAGCAGGAAAGTGGATCAGTTGGCGCTCATTGTCGGGTTGCTGCTTGCGACGGTGGTTGCGGTGGGCTTGGGGGACAGGCTTCGGCTTCCCTACCCGGTCCTCATGCTTCTTCTGGCTGTTGGACTCACCTTCATTCCGGGTTTCCCGGAGTTTGAGATCTCGCCCGAGCTGATCCTGCCCATTTTCCTTCCGCCTTTGCTGTTCGCTACGGCGCAGAAGAGTTCCTGGGCGGTTTTCCGCGTACGCTGGCGGACACTTCTCCTGATGGCTGTGGCCTTGGTGGTGGTGTCCACCGCTGTAGTGGCCGGCGCTGCCTGGCTCATGATCCCAGGCATTGGCATTCCCGCCGCGATCGCGCTGGGTGCCATGGTGGCACCTCCGGACCCCGTTGCGGTGGAATCCGTGGCGGGCCGCGTGCACATGCCCCGGCGGCTCATTACGGTCCTCCAGAGCGAAGGACTTTTCAACGATGCCGCGGCAATCGTGATCTTCCAGGCAGCTGTGGCGGCAACGATCTCCGGCAAGGAAGTGGGCCCAGAGGTTATTCCGCAGTTTGTCATCGGCGCGGCGCTGGCTGTTGTGATCGGCATAGCCATGGGCTGGTTGACAAAGTTCGTCACCAAACTGGTGACCTCAATGGTGGCCCGCAGCGCCGTTACTTTGGTGGTTCCTTTTGCCGCCTACATCCTCGCCGAAGAACTGCACGCCTCAGGTGTGGTGGCCGTCGTCGTTACCGCGTTGGAACTGCAGCGCCATACGCGGCCGCAGGACGCTGCTGAACGCATCACGCGCACCGCGTTCTGGGATGTGGTGGAGTTGCTGGCAACCGGGTTGGCCTTTGGCCTGGTGGGCTTGGAAATCCGTCACGTGATCCGTGATGAAGGCAGTGCCATATTCGGGATGATCGGCATGGCCGTTGTGGTCTGCATCCTGGTGTTCGTGGTGCGCTTCCTGTGGCTGGGCTTGCTCTCCCTGACCGCCCGCAGGCGGCGCAATCTCTTTCCAACGTCTCCCAAGGAAGTGCTGATCCTGACCTGGTGCGGCATGCGGGGACTTGCAACGCTGGCCTTGGCGTTGGCCCTGCCGATGACCTTGCCCGATGGAAGCGACTTCCCCGCCCGGCACGAAATCCTGGTGATTGCCTGCGCCGTCCTCCTGGCCACCCTGGTCCTGCCGGGCCTCACGCTGCCGTGGCTGATGCGGGTCCTCAAGGCCACGGAGGACAGCTCGCACCAACAGGACGCAGCCCGGGTACTGGCAAGACGTGCCCAATCCGCCGCCGTGGCGGCCTTGAAGGACCACGACCTCATGAAGGAATTGCCGGCAGAGAAGGTGGCCCTGGTCAAGGAGAAGATGCGTCGTTTGCACGCGGAGCTTCTGGATGGCACTTTGCAGAATGAGACGACCGCCGAGAAGCGCAAGCGTGGGCGGGAACTGTCCATTGCCGTACAGACCATCGCCCTCGATGCTGCCCGTCAGGAAGTGGTGGCAGCCCGTAACGAGCCAGGCACCGATCCGGAAGTAGCTGACAGGGTACTCCGCCAACTGGACCTGCGGACGATGTCGATGCCGGACTAGGTCAGTGCCGACTCTGATTCAGGCCGGATCAGCCCGTTGTCACCGGCTGTGGCAATGATGCCGGGTAGAGGTCCAGCGCATGCTCTTCCACGTAGTCCAGGGCATGGCGGATTGCACCGAGAGACACTATGCCGTCTCCGAGTTCGGAAGTTGCCAAGCGCGGGGGAGTGAAGGTGAACTCCTGCACCTGCTTTTCCATGGCCGGGAGCAGGGCATGGGCAGATGCTGCGACGGCTCCGGCAATGACCACAAGCTCCGGATTGACCAACGTGCTGATGGAGCCGATGACCCGGGCCATGCGGTGCGCCATGCGGTCCAGGACCTCACAGGCTGCCGGGTCGCCTTCCGCTGCTGCCCTGAAGACCATCTCTGCGGTCAGGGATTGGGGATTGCCGTCGCATAGTGCGCGCAGCGTTGTTTCCGCGCCCGAGTCAAGGACTTCCCGGCCCCACAATGTGGCATAGTGGGCGATTCCGTAGGTGTCACCCACCCCGTCCACGTTGTCCAGGTATCCCAGCTCACCGAAGCCGCCGACCTGCCCATGGAGCAAACGGCCTGATTCCAGGATGCCGGACCCCAGACGATCGCCGGCGAGCATGACCACGAGGTTGTCTACGCCCTGCGCGCTGCCCTGCCAGCGTTCTGCGAGGGCTGCGAGGTTGGCGTCGTTTTCCAGGAGAACTTGCCACCCGTGGCGCTCGGACACGATCCGGCGCACATCAAAGGATTTCCAGAACTCCTGGGCCGTGAGGACCTCGCCCTGACGGCTGACCGGGGCGGCCACGCCAACAGATACGGCGAGGACGGAATCTGCGGAAACGCCGGCCTTCTCCAAGGCATCGGCCGCGATCCGGTCCAATACGTCTGCGCGTTCATCGGCCGGGACGTTGTAGGCGCGGAACGGCATCGTCACCTGGGATAGGGCCGTTCCGGCCATGTCAGCCACGATCGCCGTGATCTTGTTGGCGCCTATGTCGATCCCGATCACGCTTGCAGCGCTGTCGTCGAAAGCGAAGCGCCGCGCCGGCCTGCCCTTGACGTAGTCACCGGTTCCTCGCTGGTTCTCCAATTCCTGGAGCCAGCCGAGGCGGACGAGCTCGTCGCAGATGGAAATGACGGTGGCACGTGAGAGGCCGGTGGCAGCCATGAGTTCGGTTCCCGTAACGATCCCGGCGCCGCGCATGGCCTTAAGCATTGCGCTGGCGTTCACCCTGCGTACCAGTTGCGTTGACGGTGCGGTCCCGGGCTGCATTCGTTGACTCCCATTCTTCAGCCGTCCAGCGGAATGATAGGGCGGTCTCTCTAAATTTAGTGCATAAATTTAGATGACGACGCATTTCCCCGATCGCTTGACGCTGTGTCAGAGATCACTCACCATGGTTAGCGATAGGTAATAAATTTACCGCCTATCTAAACTTCGGGTGGCGCTGCACCGCTCCACTGCACGATGCAAGGCGGCCATTGAGGTCCGCAAGACGAAAGGGCTACGGCGTCGGTGAAAATAACACGCAGGAAACACTTAGCAGCGATGGGGTTGGGCTTGGCGCTGGTAGCCGGCCTTCTTTCAGGCTGCACCGGAGATTCGGGCTCGGGAGATACGCGCAAGGCGACCATCCGCTTCACCTTCAGCAAACGGGAAGCCATTGGTTTCATGACCAAACTGGTTGCCGACTACAACGCTTCCCAGGATGACACCGAGGTGGTCCTCGACACTTCCGGCGTCGACGTCGTGTCCGCGAGTTTCGTTCGCGGCAATCCGCCGGACATTGCGCTCGCCAACTACAACATGGAAACGTCCCGGTTCGTCCAACGCGGAGCGTTGAGCGATCTGTCAGGAACTGAAGCGGCCTCCCGCATCCGCGAGGACCTCAAGCCGCTCATGGATCAGTACGGTTCCTATCCGGGGCGGACCAGTGCCCTGCCGTACTCGGTCATGGCATCCTCCGTGATCTACAACAAGGAAATCTTCGCTGCCCACAACATTGCGGTGCCCACCACTTGGAGCGAATTGATCGCAGCGTGCGAAGCACTGAAAGCGGCAGGGGTAACACCGTTTTATGCCACATGGAAGGATGACTGGACCATCGCCCAAGGGTGGTTCGACTATTCAGTAGGCGGCCAGTTGGACACCCTTGCCTTCTTCAAGAAGCTGGACGCTGAAGGTGTGGACGTCGGCCCGGAGTCTTCGGCGTCTTTCCAAAAGGACTTTGATCAGCCCGTCCAGAAGATGTTGACGCTGGCAAAGGGCTACGTGAACAAGGACGCTGCAAGCCGGGCGTATGGCGATGGCAACCTGGCGTTCTCACAGGGCAAGGCGGCGATGTATCTGCAAGGCCCGTGGGCGTTCAGTGAGATCGCCAAGACCGCCCCGGACTTGAAGCTCGGAACCTTCCCGCTGCCGATGACTGAGGACCCCGAGGACTTGCGCGTCCGCGTCAATGTAGACCTCGCGGCGTGGATTCCGGAAGCTTCCAAACATAAGGACGCTGCGCGCGACTTCCTTGAGTTCCTGTACCGGCCCGAGGTGATTGATGCCTACAACAAATCCCAGCTGGGCTTCACGCCCACCAAGGATTCGGCCAACGTTCCAGATCCCCGGGTTGAAGGAATGGTGGAGTACTACAACGAGGCCAAGGTGTACCAGGGCCCATCGGTGCTGGTTCCCCGGACCATCCCCATCATGAACTACACGCAGGCAATCGTGTTCGGCGCGTCCCCTGCAGCCACCCTCCGTACCCTCGACGCAGATTGGGCGCGCCTGGCCTTCCGCCAGTAGTGCAGACCATAGGGAGTCAGACACATGTCCAGCATCAGCACCCCAGCCACCACCTCCGGGAAGAACCGCCAAACCCGGAGTTCCCAACCGCAAAGCCGCCAAACTCAGAGTCCCCAAAACCAGCGCAGGAAACGGGGCGTTGAGCCCATCTTCTACCTCTTCCTGGTGCCCAGCCTCATCCTTTTCACCCTGGCCATCACCATCCCCGGCATCATTGGCATCTTCTTCAGCTTCACGGACTCCATTGGCATCGGCGACTGGGAGTTCATCGGCCTGACCAACTACATCGCAATATTCAGCGACCCGGCCATTCTGCAGAGTTACCTCTTCACCTTCGGGTTCTCCATCGTCACAGTGATTGCCGTGAACGTTGTCGCTTTCCTGCTTGCCGTCGGCCTGACCTCGCGCATCCGGATGAAATCAGCCCTGCGGACCGTTTTCGTGATCCCCATGGTGGTCTCCGGCATCATCATCGCCTACGTCTTCAACTTCCTGTTTTCGAACTCCCTGCCCTCCCTGGGTACTGCTGCAGGTATTCCATGGCTGGAAAGCAGCTTGCTCGCCAACCCTGACTTGGCGTGGATAGCAATCGTGCTGGTCACGGCCTGGCAGGCAGTTCCAGGGGCCCTGCTCATCTACATTGCCGGTCTTGTGGCGGTGCCCGGAGACGTCTACGAAGCCGCTGAAATTGACGGCGCAAGTAAATTCCAGCAACTGGTGAAGATCACCCTCCCACTGGTGGCCGGTTACGTGGTGATCAACATCATTCTCGGCTTCAAGGGCTTCCTCAACGCCTACGACATCATCGTTGGTTTGACCAACGGAGGCCCGGGAACCTCTACCCGGAGCATCGCCATGACCGTCATCTCCGGCTTCAACGGCGGCGACTACGCCTACCAGATGGCCAACGCCACCATCTTCTTCGTGGTGGCCATCTTGATCTCTCTCCTGCAGCTCTCGCTGACTCGCGGACGGAATGCACTGTAATGACCAACGAATCCATGACCAACAAAGTGATGACCAAAAAATCCGGCTCCACAGTTGAACGCGTGAACTGGCCGGCAACCACCGTCCTGGTTCTTTGCGCGGTGACAGTGCTCCTGCCCTTGTACGTCACGGTCTCCATGGCGTTCAAGACCCAAGGACAGGCTGTGGATGGCAACGCCTTTTCCTTCCCTGCCCCGCTCAGTCTTGACGGCTTCGTCCAAGCATGGACGTTGACGAACTTTCCGGTGGGTGCCGCCATGTCTTTGCTGGTGACGGCCGGGACCGTTCTTGCCACGATCGTGCTGGCCGCTTTCGCCTCCTATGCGATAGTGCGGAATTGGGAACGGCGGCTGTTCAGGTACTCGTTCTTCTACCTGCTGGGGGCTATGTTCATTCCGTTCCCCGTGGTTGCGCTGCCGCAGATCCAGCTCACAGGCCGCCTCGGCCTGGACAACCCTTTCGGCGTCATTCTGTTGGCCACCATGTTCCAGTTGAGCTTCAGCGTGCTGCTCTTCACGGCATTTCTCCGCTCCATCCCGATGGAACTGGAGGAGAGCGCAAGGATCGACGGCGCAACTACGTGGCAAACCTTTTGGAAGCTGATTTTCCCGCTCCTGGCGCCGATGAGTGCCACCGTGGGGATCTTCGCTTTCCTCTACGCATGGAATGACTTCATGATGCCGTCGCTGATTATTTCCGATCCGGCCATGCAGACGCTTCCCGTACGGCAGAACCTATTCCAAACGCAGTTCAGCAACAACTATCACGTGTCCTTCGCGTCTTACTTAATGGCTATGGCGCCGGCGATCGTTGCCTACCTGTTCACCCAGCGGTGGGTCATGGCCGGTGTGACGCAGGGCGCTGTAAAGGGCTGACCATTGTTGACCTTCACTGGACCGGCGTTTCATACTGGTCCCGAAGATAAATTTAGATACTAAATCAAAGGAGTTTCGTGAGCACTTCCGCCACTCAGGCACACCGAACCGACGCAGACCGCACGTCCGATCCGAACTGGTGGCGCCAAGCGGCTGTCTACCAGATCTACCCGCGCAGCTTCTACGACGCGAATGGTGATGGTCTCGGAGACATCAAGGGCATCACGGCCAAAGTCCCGTACCTGAAAGAGCTGGGTATCGACGCCGTCTGGCTGAGTCCGTTTTATCCATCGGCGCTCGCGGACGGCGGCTACGATGTGGACGACTACCGCAATGTTGACCCGAAGCTGGGAACCCTTGAGGACTTCGATGAGATGGCTGCAGCTCTGCACGCCGCAGGCATCAAGATCGTGGTGGACATTGTTCCCAACCATTCCTCGGACCGCCACGAATGGTTCAAGGAAGCGCTGGCCTCGCCCAAGGGTTCCGCGGCACGCGACCGTTACATCTTCCGCGAGGGCCGGGGCGAGAACGGCGAGCTGCCGCCGTCGGACTGGGACTCCGTCTTCGGCGGTCCCATCTGGGAGCGGATCACCGAGCCTGACGGCACGCCCGGCCAGTGGTACCTGCACATCTTTGCCAAAGAGCAGCCGGACTTCAACTGGGAGAACCCGGAAATCCGGGAAGACTTCCTGAAGACGCTGCGCTTCTGGTCGGATCGTGGCGTGGACGGTTTCAGGATCGACGTAGCCCACGGCATGGCCAAGGACCTGTCCGAACCCTTGCCCATGAAAGCAGACCTCGAAGCCAAGGCCCACGGTACGGACGGCTTCACCGACGGCTCCCACCCGTTCTGGGACCGCGACGAAGTGCACGAGGTCTACGCCGAGTGGCGCAAACTCTTCAACGAGTACAACCCGCCGCGCACCGCCGTCGCCGAGGCCTGGGTCCACGAGTCCCGCCGCGCCCGTTACGCCAGCCCCGAAGGACTGGGCCAGGCCTTCAATTTCGACCTCTTGCAGTCTGACTACGATGCTTCCTCGTTCAGGAAAATCATCACGGACAACCTGGTGGCGGCCAAGGAATCCGGAGCATCGTCCACGTGGGTTTTCTCCAACCACGACGTCGTCCGTCACGCCACCCGCTACGGCCTGCCCAAGGGTGGTTCCGTAGCGCAGGGAACCAACGCGGCGCAGGACATCACCGGCGGCAAGCCCAAGGGCCAGGACGGCAAGGGCTGGCTGCTGGCCGGTGCCCCGGCTGAGGAGCTCGACGTCGAACTCGGCTTGCGTCGTGCACGCGCCGCAACGCTCTTGCTGCTGGCGCTCCCCGGATCTGCCTACCTCTACCAAGGGGAAGAGCTCGGTTTGCGTGAAGTCGCGGAAATTCCTGATTCCGAACGCCAGGACCCGTCCTTCTTCCGCAACCCCGGCGTCGAAATTGGCCGGGATGGTTGCCGCGTGCCGCTGCCGTGGACCGGGGAAGGTCCGTCCTTCGGTTTCGGTGCGGCTAAAGCACACCTCCCACAGCCGGAGTGGTTCAAGGACTACGCCGTGTCCAAGCAAGAGGGCGTGGAAGGTTCCACCCTGGAGCTTTACCGGAAGGCACTGAGCCTGCGCAGCGAACTCCATACCGACGAGGAACTTCAGTGGGTGGAGACCGGCAACCAGGATGTGCTGCACTTCAGCCGCCCCGGTGGCTGGCACACGGTGACCAACTTCGGCAGCGAGCCTGTAGAGCTTCCTGACGGAAACGTGGTGGTATCCAGCGGCCCGCTGGAGGACGGCAAGCTGCCTTCGGACACCACGGCGTGGATTGTGAGCAACGCCTAAGGCCTGCGGACAATACTGCGGCGCTGCGGACAATACTGAAGTATGACGAAAGCGAACGGGCGGGGACGCCTCATTTATGGCTGCATGGGACTCGGCGGTCCTTGGGACGGTACGTCCTATGGGGCGTCGGAGATCGATCAGGCCGCTGCGGTGATCGAAGCCGCGCACGGAATTGGCATTGAGCTTTTCGACCACGCGGATATCTATCGCAGCGGAAAGTCCGAGGCCGTCTTTGGTGAAGTCCTCGCCCGTTCGCAGGGTCTGCGCGAAAAGATCCGACTTCAGACCAAATGCGGGATCAGGCTGGGGGAGCGTGGGTTGGAGACGCATTACGACCTCAGCCGGGACGCCATTCTTGAACGGGTCAACCAGAGCCTGAAGCGGCTCCAAACGGAATACGTGGACGTGCTGCTCCTGCACCGACCCGATCCCTTGATGGACCCGCGCGAGGTGACGGACGCCGTCGGGCAGTTGATGGCCGAAGGCAAGGTGCGGCAGTTGGGTGTGTCCAACATGTCCAGTGCGCAGATCGCCTTCCTGCAAGGTGAGTTGGAGACGCCGATTGTGGCGAACCAACTGGAAATGAGCCTGCTGCGCCGGGACTGGCTGGAGAGCACTGTGCTGGTCAACCATGCAGAGGGCGTGGGTTACAGCTTCCCGCACGGGACTCTTGAGCACTGCAGTGCCAGGGGGATTGAACTACAGGCGTACGGCTCCCTGGCCCAGGGACGTTATACGGGTGCGCCGTCTGCGGAGCTTTCGCCGGCCGAATCTGCTACGGCGGACATGCTTGAACAGTTGGCAGGGGATAAGAACACCACGCCGGAATCAGTGCTGCTGGGTTGGCTGATGAAACACCCGGCCATGATCTCGCCGGTAGTTGGGACCACCAACCCCGGGCGCATCAAGGCATGCGCCGATGCCACTTCCGTCGCTGCCACCATGACCCGCGCCCAGTGGTACGGCCTGTGGGTGGCGGCACGGGGAAACAACATCCCCTGAACCGGTTTTAACCCAACTGAGTCGCAGTTGGGGACGTTATGAGGTCACGACGTCCTTAACTGCGACTCAGTTGGTGGCAACAGGCACACATGACTAGGAGCCTTGGCTGACCGGGGCAACCACGGAATACGTGCTGGAGTCACCCTGCAAGGCCTGGCTCGGTTTGCCATCGATACTCACCGGAATGTCCCCGGCAATGGTCACGCGGTTGAGCTTGCGCGGCTGGCCGTCGTAGTTGTCCGGGGCGTAGTGCTGCGTGATGCGGTTGTCGAACAGGACCACCTGGTTGGGCTCCCAGTTCACCCGGACAACGTTCTCCGGACGCGTCACGTACGCCTGCAGCAGACGGATGATGTCCTTGGATTCGGTGTTGGACAAACCCACGATCCTGAGCCGCTGCGCGAAGCCCCCAATGAACAATCCGCGCTCGCCGGTCAGAGGGTGGACCCGCACCACGGGGTGGGCGGTTTCGAACTTCAACCGGGTGAACTCCTTGCGACGCTCCTCCGCGTTGGAGTGCTCAAGGTTCTTGGGCACCGAGTAGTCGTAGTCGTTGGTGTGGATGGCCCACAGGTTGTCGGCAAAGCTGCGCAACTCCTCCGGGAGGTCCTTGTAGGCGCCGGCCGAGGACGCAATCAAGGTCTCGCCACCGTATGCCGGGAGGTCAATGCTGCGGAGGGTAGAGGCCTGCGGCGGGTTGACCACGAAAGTAACGTCCGTGTGCCAGTTGTTGGCCGAGCCGTTCTCGCTGTCCACGGGAAGGACATTCTCTTCCCCGTCCACCGAAGCAACAGTGGGGTGTGCCTTGGTCAGCGGCCCAAAATGCGAAGCGAACTTCACTTGGGCCTCGTCGGTGAGGATGTTGGCCTCGCGAAAAACCAAAGCCTTGTGCTCATTGAGGGCTGCCCTGATGTGGGCCACAGTTTCTTCGCTCAGGTCTCCGCTGATGTCCAGGCCACGGATTTCGGCGCCGATGCGGGATCCGAGCTTCGCGAATTCGAGTTTGGTTTCGGTAATGACGGTCATGACGTGTTCCTTACTTGTTGTGATGGTTGCGGCGGGTGCCGCGGGTGGGTCAGGAAGCGGCGGCTCCAACAGCGGTCCGCCAGCGGGAGAAATGCCGTTCAAGGGCTACCAGCAGGAAGTTCACGCCGAGCCCCAGCAAGGACACTGTGAGGATGCCGGCGTACATATCCGGGATGAGGAAGCTGCTCTGCGCGTTCACGATCAGATAACCCAGGCCAGCCTTAGCTCCCACCATTTCAGCGGCGATCAACACCAGGATGGATGCGGTGCCGGCCATGCGGATACCTGTGAAGATCGTGGGAACGGCGGAGGGCAGGATGACCTTCTGGAAGAGCCTGAAACTGTTGAGACCCAGGGAACGGGCTGCCCTGATCAGGAGCGGATCCACGGTCTTCACACCGGCAATGGTGTTCAGGAGCACCGGGAAGAACGCAGCGTAAGCAACAATGCTGATCTTGGATTCCTCGCCGATGCCCAGAAGCAGCGTGAACACGGGAAGAAGAGCCAACGCCGCGGTGTTGCGGAAAAGCTCGAGCAGCGGGTTCAGGACAGAATTCAGGCGTCCATACCACGCGATCAGCAGGCCCAGGGAAACACCTGCCACCAGTGCCGCGCCGAAACCGGCAACCGAGCGCGTGAGGCTGGCAGCAATGTGGCCCTGGATGGTGCCGGCTTCAAAAAGCCTGCCCCAGGCCACCAGCACTTCGTGCAGTGGGGGGAGGAACACCCGGGTGGAGGGGCTCGCTAAATACGTCGGTCCAAGTTCCCACAGCGCCAGGAAAGCCAGGACCGCTGCGGACTTCCACAGACCAGACCCCACCGCCCCGGTAACTCGTCGCACCAAGCCGGGTGCCGGCGTCGTGCGTTCTTCAGTTGCCGCCTGGGTAACGGAAAGTTCGACGGCGGGACTAGGGTCAGCGGCTTTGCCCGCCTTGGGCGCGGCTTCTGTTTGCGTCAGGGTGGTGGTCATCAGGCGGCACTCCTTTCGGTGGTGGTTGCCGGTTCGTCAGGCGCGCTGCCATCAGGCAGGATCTTGCGGTGGCCCGCGTCCTGGGCCCGGCGGACTTCGTCATGCAGGAGCGTCCACACCTGGTGGCGGTGTTCAACGAACGCAGGGTGAGAGCGGATGTCCTCGTCGCCGTCGCGGTCCGGGATGTTGATGTCCACGATTTCCTTGAGCCGGCCGGGCCTGGCACTCAGCACAGCCACGCGCTCGCCGAGGTACACGGCCTCATCGATGCCGTGGGTGATGAAGACGATGGTCTTTCCCGTGGCCTTCCAGATTCTGAGGAGCTCATCCTGAAGCTGCTCGCGGGTCTGCGCATCCAAGGCAGCAAACGGTTCATCCATCAGCAGCACATCCGGCTCGTAAGCCAGGCTGCGGGCGATCGCCACTCGCTGCTTCATGCCGCCGGAGAGCTCGTGTGGGTAGCGGTCCTCGAAGCCCGCGAGCCCCACCAGCGCCAGATATTCGCTGGCTTTCGCGGCCCGTGCGCGGCGATCAGCTTCTTGCCGTCCGGGCCCCCGCCCTCAAGGCCGATCGAGACATTTGCCGAAGCAGTCCGCCACGGGAACAACGCGTACTGCTGGAACACCACGGCGCGGTCCTTGCCCGGCCCGGTGACGGCTTTCCCATTCACCAGCACTTCACCGGATGTGGGAGTGGAGAGGCCGGCGAGCAGGTCCAGGAGCGTGGTCTTGCCCGAACCGCTGGGCCCCACCAGTGTGAGGAACTCGCCGTCGCGGACGTCCAGGCTGAGGGAATCGATAGCGGTAAGACGGGTGGCACTTGTTGTTTTGGTGGCCCGGACGGTGAACTCTTTGGTGACGTTCCGGAGGCTGATTTTCGCTGTCATGGCTATCCCTTCGCTGCGGCGAGCTCGTTGAACTCGTTCGTGTAGTACTTGGAAGGCGTCAGCTTGTCCTTGACGATGCCGGCTGAACTGAGCCAGGCCTCCCAGCGGGTGAAGTCTTCATCCTTGATAACGCCTGCGTCCGGGACTCCTGGGCTCTTCCAGAACTTCAAGTTGGCGGTGCTCTCATTGCGTCCGCGGCTATCGATGATTTTGGTGAAACGGGCAATGACTTCGTCACGGGGTGTTTCCGCTGCCCACTTGATGGCTTTGGCAACGCCCGTAGTGAAGGTGCGGGTGGTGTTCGGGTTCTTGTCGATGAAGTCATTGCGGAGCACGATCTGTCCGCCCGCGAAGGTTCCGAACAGCTCAACATCGCTGAACAGCGACCTCAGTCCGCCGGCCTCGACGGCCCGGTCCTGCAGCACGCTGCCGAGAGTTCCGGCGTCCACCTGCCCGCGGCGGATGGCTTCCTCAGTATCGTTCGGTGCCAGCGGGACCAACTGGACCTGCTTGATCTCGTCGGGGCTGAGTCCGTTCTTGGTCAGCCAGGTGTTGATGACGGCTTCGTGGTGTGCGCCCAGGGTGTTGACAGCGATTTTCTTGCCGATCAGATCCCGCGGTTCCTTGATGGTGCTTTCGGCTTTGACGTAGTAGCCGCTGAAGGTCTTCTCATCGGAGCCGTAGTAGTTGGTGACAGCCTTGACCGGTGCGCCGGCTTCGATGAGTTTGACCACCGCGCCGGAGAACGCGCCACCGAAGTCGGTCTGGTTGGTGGCTGCGGACTGGATGTCCTGGGGGCCGCTTGTGGTGTTTCCAACCCAGTTCAACTTCAGGTCCCCGAGGTATCCGAGGTCTGCAGCGAGTTCAGGGAAGGTGACGTTGTTGGCGGAGCCTTGATACCGAAGTTCCTTGACTTCGTTGCCAGCTTGACCGTTTTGTCCAGCTTCGGCTGCACCGCCGCAGCCGGACACCGTCAGCGCTAGTACGACGGCGGCCGCGACGCTCAGCAGGGGCAGGTGCAGTTTCATGGGAGCTACTTTCGATGGGTTGGACTCTGTTGGGTGGCCGGCTGACGCACGAGCTTGGGAACCTGTGCAACGGCATGGGAACGATATAAACCCATCCCGACGCTGGCTGGGAAGTGCCGCGGTAACGCCCGGCAACGCTGCGAAACAGCCCGAAATGGAAGGAAATCCGGGGCCATTCCCGGCAACGCTGGGACACAAAGACGCAGTGTTGAGCCCCATGAACAACAGCGACAGGCGGGCCGGATATGACTGGCGGGTACCGCCGTCGAGCGTTCATACTGCCGGACCACACAGTCATATGGGGTTTAGTTCGTATTGATCCTCACAACGGAGTGCAATTCTTCGCTGTGCGGGCTGCAGGACGGATACGGTAGATACATGACGTCTAGCATCGCCGCCGAATCAGTTCGGCCTACCCGCAATATTCCCGCCGACATCGCCCGTTCATGGCTCCTTGTGAATGCCATGAAGACGGAGCTTTTTGACGAATCCGCGGGTTCACGGGCAGACGCCATCATCCTTGACATCGAAGACGCCGTTGATCCTTCCCAGAAGGACATTGCCCGCGAGAACGTGGTCAACTGGCTGACCGCCGGCGGCAAGGCATGGGTCCGCATCAATGACGCCACCAGCAAGTTCTGGGCCGATGACCTCGCGGGCCTTCGCGGCACTCCGGGCCTGCTCGGCGTCATGCTGGCCAAGACCGAGTCCGCCGACCAAGTGACCGAGTCCTACCACCGCATGGACGGCAAGACTCCCGTTGTAGCACTTGTTGAGTCCGCCCTGGGCATCGAGGAAGCCAACCACATCGCGCGTGCGCAGGGTGCCTTCCGCCTTGCTTTCGGTTCCGGCGACTTCCGCCGCGACACCGGCATGGCGGCCACCCCGGAGGCCATGGCTTACCCGCGCGCCAAGCTGGTTGTCGCCAGCCGGGTAGGTAACCTGCCGGGCCCCATCGACGGCCCCACCGTCGGCACCAACCACCCCATCCTGCGCGAGCAGACGGGCATCACCGTGACCATGGGCATGACCGGCAAGCTCTGCCTGGCCATCGACCAAACCACCGTGATCAACGAGGTCATCAGCCCCACGCCTTCGGACGTTGCCTGGGCCACGGACTTCATGAGCGACTTCGAAGCCAACGGCCGTGTCATCCGCGATGGCTCGGACCTCCCGCGTTTGGGCCGTGCTGAGAAGATCATGAAGCTCGCAGTGGCCTTCGGAGTCCAGCCCTCCCTGTAAGCATGCTTGTCCACGGAGTCGCGTGGGATTCTCCGTCCCCTTCGCTGCGGTTGTTCACGCCGGAATCGGAGTTCACTGATGTTGCGTTGGCCCAGGGCTCAGCCCTGGGCCTGCGCGTTATCCCCGGCCTGTGGTGCCTTGGCCACACCAAAGTTCACGGCCCGGGGGATCGGACGCACGTTCCCTGCCGCAGCGGTTCTCCCGCCGAGCGTGGGAAGCAGTGCGGAGCCTGCTTTTCGCGCGACGACTCCCGGCTCATGCACGACTTCCACCGCGGAACGTCCGTTCCCACTGGCCTCCGTGCGTACCTGATGCAGCCCCACTGGCTTTATCTGGCCACCTTTGCGAACGGTGCCACCAAAGTGGGGACTGCCTCCGCACCGCGAAAATGGAACCGGCTCGCTGAACAGGGCGCTGTTCACGCGTCCTATGTGGCTCACGCTGAGGATGGCCGCGTTGTTCGTGTTCTGGAGGACACGGTCACGCGCGAACTCGGTCTCGTCCAGCAAGTCCGTTCCGCTTCCAAGGCCGCCAGCCTCGTGGAGCCGCGTGCCGGCGTCGAGCTTTTGGCGTTGAACCGTCAGCATGCCGGCCGGGTCCGCGAGTTGCTCAGTGGCCTGGCGATGACGGGTTACGCCGTTGTGGAGGAAGAGTGGGAGCGACCCGCTTTGGCGGAGCGGCTTTGTGGTGCCGGCGCCCAGGGGAGTCGTCGCCATCCGTATCCTGCAACGTTCGACGGCGGCGGGCACGGCTTGCGGATCCACTCACTGTCCGGGGCAATCGCCCTGGCGGGCCTGCCTGACGCAACGGGAAACGAGGTAGAGGGAAGCTTCGTGGCAGACCTGGGTGCGTTGAAGGGCCGCAAAATCGAGTTCGGCCCCCACACCACGGAAATCCCGGCGCTGCAGGACTCCCTTTTTTAATCCATCCGGCCTTTTTAATCCATCCGTCGAGGTCCGCCCACCCGCGAGCCCACTCCCTATGAGCCCGTCGAGGGGCGACTTCTCGACCCTTTGGGATCCTCTTTCCCGCGAGAGCTAACCCCTGGGCGATCCCCTTCCCGTTGTGGGGACCGCTCTGCGGGGTATTCCTGGGTGCGGGGGCGCAAAGCGGGCCCCACAACGCCCTGCCCCGCAACGCACCCCGTAGACTTGGACGGTGCTGGAACAAATTTGGGCTACGGCCTCCACGTCTTACAAAGTGCTGGTTTTCAGCGCCATGGGGCTGATCGCCGTCGGGCTTGTCGTGTCCATTGTGGGGAACGCCTCCGGGAACCAGGGCCTGGCTCTTGCTTCGCTGCCCGTCATTGGCGTGGGCCTGCTGCTTCACGTGACTGGACTGGTGGTTCGGGGCCAGAAGATCCGCAAGAGCTACAAGAAGTAGCGTCTTCACCTGACCAACGCGCTGCACCCGGGCTCCCGGGGCCGATAGGGTTGGAGCATGAGTATCAATCCGGACTTGCAGGGCCGAAGCTACCCTGCCGCAGAGGTATACGACGTCGGCCGTGAAAAGATCCGCGAGTTCGCCACGGCTGTAAAAGCCAGCAACCCGGCGCATTTCGATGTTGAGGCAGCCAAGGCCTTGGGCCATAGCGACCTCGTTGCCCCGCCAACGTTTGCCATCATCGTCGCCCAGCGTGCTGATGCGCAGCTGGTCCAGGATCCGGAGTCGGGCATCGATTTCTCCAGGGTGGTCCACGCCGATCAGCGCTTCACGCACCACCGCGCCATCGTCGCCGGCGACCGCCTGGTGGCCGAACTGCACGTTGACGGCGTCCGGGCCATGGGCGGGGGAGCCATGATCACCACCCGCTCCGAGATTTCCACCGAAGCCGGCGAAAAGGTCGCCACCACAACCTCGTCCATTCTGGTCCGCGGAGAGGGACAGTAACCATGAGCCCCACATTCGAAGAACTGACGGTCGGCCAGGAAATCGGCACCCGCAGCATTGATGTCACCCGCCAGGACCTGGTCAAGTACGCCGGAGCATCGGGCGATTTCAACCCGATCCACTGGAACGAAGCATTCGCTACCTCCGTGGAACTCCCGGGCGTCATCGCCCACGGCATGTTCACCATGGGCGCCGCAGTGCAGTTGGTGAGCGACTGGGCCGGCGACCCCGCCGCCGTCGTCGACTACCAGACCCGCTTCACCAAGCCCGTCCTCGTCGCCGATACCACCGGCACCGATCAGGCCGGCGCTGTCATTGACGTCACAGGTGTTGTGGGAGCGCTCGACGTCGATGCCCGCACCGCGCGCGTCGACCTCACTGTCGTGGCGGGCGGACAGAAGGTCCTCATGAAGTCTCAGGCGGTTGTGAAGGTCTCTTGAACCAACCGAACTCCTCGCAACGGCGCGCCACATCGACTGAAATGTCACGGTGGCGCGCCGCTGTTCTTGCCTCCTACGCGGCCAGTGGCATCGCCTTCGCCACGTGGGTTTCCCGCCTGCCCGCCATTCGCGACGGACTGAATCTCACGCCCGGTGGCATTGGCCTCTTGCTCATGTGCATGACAGTGGCCTCGTTCATCTCGATCTCGGCCTCGGGGCTGATTGTGCTGCGGCTCGGCCCCAAGCTGACCACGAGGATCGGCAGCAGCATGGTGGGTGCGGGCCTTGTCACGGTGGGTGTTGGCACCTCCATTGCTGCCAGCCCGCTGGTGGTGGCAGCAGGTTTGGTAATTCTGGGTTTGGGCACGGCCAGTTGGAACACCGCGTCCAATGTGGAAGGGGCCTCGCTCGAACGCGAGTTGCAGCGGCACATCATGCCGCACCTGCACGGTGCCTTCAGCCTCGGAACTGTGGCCGCTGCCGGCTTCGGCGCATGGGCTGCGGCCATCCACATGCCGGTGTTTTGGCATTTCCTGATATCCAGCGTAGTTGTAACGTCGTCCGTGGTCACCGCAACCTTCTGGTTCCGTGCAGAAAAGACCGCTGCAGCCTCGCAGACATACCGCCCTGAAGAAACCGATACCTTCCAGGATCCCTCCACGGGTCCGCTACCCATCATCTCCGGCGACCCGGCGGGCTCGCAGCCGGACGCCCAGAAAGCTGCTGCTCCGCTGGACAACAAGCGGCTGGTGGCTCTTGCCTGGCGCGACCGCCGGACTCTACTGATTGGCGTCCTGGTCCTCGGCCTGGCATTGGCCGAAGGAGCCGCGGGGGACTGGGTGGCTCTGGCGCTGGCTGACGGTTACGGGCAGTCCGATGCCGCAGGTGCTGTGGGCTACGGGCTCTTTGTCACGTTCATGACCATTGGCCGCTTCGCAGGAACGGTCATCCTGGACCGTTTTGGGCGTGTGGTGGTGATGCGCGGGTGCTCGGCCACCGCCGTCGTGGGTCTTTCGCTCTTCGTGTTTTCTCCGGTTCCGTGGCTCGCTTTTGTGGCGCTGGCGGTGTGGGGTTTGGGCGCTTCGCTCGGCTTCCCCGTGGGAATGTCTGCCGCCGCCGATGACCCGGTTCACGCAGCAGCCCGTGTGTCGGTGGTTTCCACCATTGGCTACGGTGCTTTCTTGTGCGGCCCTCCGCTCCTGGGATTGTTGGCTGAGCATTTCGGTATCCTGCACTCGCTGCTGGCGCCTCTTGTACTACTGGTGGTCAGCTTCTTCCTGGCACCCTTGGCTGGCCAGAAGGCGGCGAAGTCCGCCCAGCCTAACGAAGCCCGTTAGGCTTGATTGGTGACCCAAATGCTGCTTTCCGAACTGACCACTGCTGCCGTTGGTGGCCCCGCGGGCAACTATGTTGAGGCCCGTACCGAGGCAGAGATCATCGACGCCGTCCGGTCGGCTGACGTTGCGGGCGAAAAAATCCTGATCATCGGCGGCGGCTCCAACCTGCTGATCTCCGACGACGGCTATGCAGGTACTGTCCTGAAGATCGCTTCCGAGGGATTCACCGTGAACTCCGAAGACAGTTGCGGAGGCGTGTCGGTAGTAGTGCAAGCAGGACACAACTGGGACGCACTGGTGGAACACTCGGTGCTGCATGCTTGGTCTGGCTTGGAAGCGTTGTCCGGAATTCCGGGTGCCACCGGAGCTACCCCCGTGCAAAACGTGGGGGCCTACGGCGCAGACGTTTCACAAACCATTGCTGCTGTCCGCACCTGGGACCGCGAACGCAATGCAGTGCAAACGTTCACCAGCTCCGAGCTCAAATTCGGATACCGCGACTCCATCCTGAAGCAGACCACGGTTGAGGGCTCGCCCCGCTATGTTGTGCTGACCGTAGAGTTCCAGCTGCCATTGGGGCGGATGAGTGCCCCCATCCGGTACGCGGAACTAGCTCGTGTGCTGGGTGTCGAAGCCGGTAAGCGTGCTTACTCCAACGATGTGCGCAGGGAAGTCCTCCGTCTCCGCGCGTCCAAGGGAATGGTCCTCGACGCAACAGATCGCGACACGTATTCCACGGGTTCATTTTTCACCAACCCGATCGTGCCTGCGGATATTGCCTCCGCTCTGCCGGACAACGCGCCTAAATATCCCGCAGGGGATGACGGCCTCGTAAAACTTTCCGCTGCCTGGTTGATCGATCAGGCAGGATTCGGCAAGGGTTTCGGACTCGAAGGTTCCAGTGTCTCCGGTGGACGGGCCTCACTATCCACCAAGCACACTCTCGCTATCACCAACAGGGGTTCAGCATCGGCCTCGGACATGGTGGCTATCGCGCGTGAGGTGCGTGCCGGCGTCGTCGAGCGTTTTGGTATTGAATTGCACCCGGAACCCTTGCTGATCGGCGTTAGCCTCTAGCGCTGGCGCTTACCCGCCCATGAGGGGTTAGCTCTCGGGGCTTTGAGGTGGTCTTTCGGTTGAGATCCCGCCCCTCGGCGCCAGCTGTCGAAGCCAAACTCAGCGCGTGCGCCGCTCCGCGATCGGCAGGACCTTGTTGAGCAGCAGGAACGTAAGCCCGCAGCTGACGGCCCCCAACAGGAAGATCTGGCTGAACGCGATGCTTTGCGGTGACGGTCCGCTGGGCATGAACAGTCCGGCAGCAGCGAAGCCGACCAAGCCCAGGAGCAGGACGATCGCTCCGAGGAGGAAGCTCCGGACCTGCGCGGCGGCCGCCGGGTAGAACCAGGGCTCGGGGGCGTCGTCGTCGCGGTCGGCTACAGGCTGCGTGGCGGCGGCGGTTCCGATGAGAACCGCGGCAGCTGCAGTTGCCACCAGGCTGACCGTCTGGATTGCCTGCATTGCGGGAGAGAGGCTCACACCGGTTCCTACCGCCACTATCAGCCCGGCGGCAAGCCCGGCGAGCGTGCAGAACCAGCCGGCGGTAGCCAACCACCGGCTCATCGGCCGCACGAACGGAGCAAGATCACCAAAAAGCATGAACCCATCCTAGGATCTACTGCTGGGTGACGGCTGGGAGGCGCGACAAGGTTCCCTGTGCCGGCTGGTCCTTTTAGGATGAATCATGCCTGCCGAGAGAACCGATCCCACTCCGCGCGTCATGGGCCGGTTGCGGCTTGCCAGCCAAGGCTTGTTGGGCGACGGTTTCCCCACCGTTCCGGATGCGGTCCGGTGGATGACCTGCATGCAAGCGCAGGACCTCGGCTCAGCGTTGTGGGCGGTTGGGCAGCGCGTACCCGGCACGGCTGCGTCGGACGTTCGGGCAGCCCTCGACGCCGGGACGGTGGTCCGCTCGTGGCCGATGCGCGGCACCCTGCATGTGCTGGCCCCGGAAGATCTCCGCTGGATTCTTGGCATCACCGGTGACCGGCTGATGAATTCCCTGGCTGGTCGCCACCGTGAACTCGGCATCACGGCCGACGACATCAGCCATTGCCGGGACATCGCTTACAAAACCGCTGAGGTCCTCAAAGCAGGGGGTGCGCCGGGAGCAAGCCGGGAGCAGCTGTTCCAGGCTTTCGAGGACGCCGGCCAAATCACCAAAGCCCAGCGGGGCATTCATTTGTTGGGGAGTCTGTGCCAGCGCGCGTGGCTGGTCCAAGGTCCCATGGCGGGGACAAACGGCAAAGTGGGTGTACAACAACTGTTCGTGCCGTTCGACGAGTGGATTCCGTACTCGAGGGAGCTGGACCGCCAAGAGGGGATCGCTGAACTGCTGTTCCGCTATGTCCGAAGTCACGGCCCGGCCACCATCAGGGATTTCGCGTGGTGGAGCCAAGTTCCACTCACCGAAGCGCGCAAAGCCCTTAATGAGGTGCAGGACCGTTTGGTTGAGCTGCAGCTAGGCGGCAGCAGCTATTGGCTTTCACCGGAGGCAGCAGCAATGCTCGACGACGGCGTCCCCGGCTCGCGCTCGTTGCTGGCACTTCCGGGGTTCGACGAGTTCCTGCTCGGCTACCAGGACAGGAGCCTGGTGCTGGCTCCTGAGTACGCGGAGTTGGTGGTGCCGGGCAAGAACGGGGTGTTCAAACGGATCATGGTGTCCGGCGGCGAAGTGGTGGGAACGTGGGCGAGGACGGTGAGCGGGAAGGCCATAGGCGCCACGCCTGAGCCGTTCGCGGGGGAGCTGGGTCCAGCGGCTGAGCGCTCGTTCCAAGCCCAAGGCCGTGCCTACCTGAAGTTCATGGCAGGCTGAGCAGGCTGAGCCGGCGAAGCCGGCTGAGCCTCGAACGGGCTCGCCAAAGAAGTGGAAAACCCGCTGTTCCGTTGCGGGGCGGCGACGAAACAGCGGGTTAGCGAGGTCCTAAGCCGGGCAGGACTAGAGCTTGCCCGTCACAATGTTGAGCATGCGGCGGAGCGGCTCGGCTGCACCCCACAGGAGCTGGTCTCCCACGGTGAAGGCACTGATGTATTCCGGGCCCATTTCGAGCTTGCGGATACGGCCCACGGGGATGTCCAGTGTGCCGGAGGCAGCTACGGGGGTCAGGTCCGACATTGAGGCTTCCTTGGTGTTGGGGACAACCTTGGCCCACTCGTTGTCCTTGGCCAGGAGATTCTCGATTTCCGTCACGGACAGGTCTTCGCGCAGCTTGAGCGTGAGGGCCTGGGAGTGTGAACGCATGGCACCGATGCGGATGCAAAGGCCGTCCATGGCGATGTGGTCCTTGCCTGCGGTGCCGTTGCCGGTGCCGAGGATCTTGTTGGTCTCAACTCCGGCCTTCCATTCTTCCTTGGACTGGCCGTTGCCGAGGTCGGCATCGATCCACGGAATGAGGGAGCCGGCCAGCGGCACACCGAACTGGGTGGCGTCAACGCCGGTGCGCTGGGCAGCGAGGACCTTGTGGTCGATTTCGAGGATGGCCGATGCGGGATCTTCCAGTTCGCTGCTGACCTCGTTGTTGAGGGTGCCGAACTGGTTGAGGAGTTCCCGCATGTGCCGGGCGCCACCACCTGAGGCAGCCTGGTACGTCATGGAAGTACCCCATTCCACCAGGTTGTTCTTGAAGAGGCCGCCGAGGCCCATCAGCATGCAGGAAACCGTACAGTTGCCGCCGATGAAGTCCTTCACGCCGCCAGACAGGCCGGCGTCGATGACATCGCGGTTGATGGGGTCCAACACGATGATCGAGTCCTCGTTCATGCGCAGGGTGGACGCAGCGTCGATCCACAGGCCATCCCAGCCGCGGTTGCGGAGTTCGCCGTGGACCTGCTTGGTGTAGTCGCCGCCCTGGGCGGTGACAATAATCGGCAGCTTGGCCAGCGTCTCAATATCGAACGCATCCTCGAGCTTGCCGGGATCGCCAGCGGCAGAGCTCAGGAAGGACGGGGCGGCACCTCCTGCGTTCGAGGTGGAGAAAAATACCGGGTTGATGTTGGCGAAGTCGTTCTCGTCCTGCATGCGCTGCATCAGGACGGAGCCGACCATGCCACGCCAACCGACCAGTCCAACGGACGGATTAGCTGCTGTAGTCATTGACCAAGTCTAAACTTTCGGAGCGAACTGCCGCTGTTGGTTACGTCACGCACGCACTGCACGACGCCGCGACGTGCCCGGGAAAGAGCCGGCGGCCGCTCCAGCGGTTCTAGAAGAGGCTGTCGGCGTCGTGTTCCTGCAGAAGCACAGCTTTGCGCTTGCGCAGGGCAAAGAACGCGCCGAAGGTAAACACCTGGGTGACGACGATCAGCACAATGATCCCCGCAATTTTGTTGCCGCCCAGGATCATGGTGAGTCCCACAATGGCGGAGATCAAGGCGAAGAGCGGCAGCAGCATGTAGCCCAGCACGAACAGGGTTTCGGGTTTTTTCAGCATGCGGGCTTTCCTAGCTTTCGTTCCGGCGCCACGTGGTGAACCGGTAGTTGGTGCCGTTTTTGGCGGTGAGCCAGCCTTCTGCCGGGGCTACGGCGTCGAAGGTCCAATCATCACTGAGCTCGGGTGCGTAGGTGTCACCCTCCAGTTCGGCGTCAATGATGGTGACGACCGCCAGGTTGGCGATGCCCATGGATTGTTCAAAGATTTCGCCGCCGCCGATGATCCATACTTTTTGACCACCCGGTGCGAACTGCGATTCCAGCAGCGCGGCGTCAAGGGAGGAAACCACGACGGCGCCCTCCGCCTCGGGCGTGGAAGCCCACTCGGCGTTGCGGGTCACCACGATGTTGGTACGGCCTGGAAGGGGACGGTACTTTTCGGGGAAGGACAGCCAGGTCTTGCGGCCCATGATGACGGGGTGCCCTGTGGTGAGCTGGCTGAAATGCTTCAAATCCTCGGGAAGGTGCCACGGCATGGAGCCGTCTTTGCCGATCACGCCGGACCTGGTCTGGGCCCACACCATGCCGATGCCCGTCATGCCGGCGGCGGTCTCCTGTGTGAAGATGACGCCGGGAAGCTGCGAAGGAGTCTCGGAAGACGTGCTCATACCGCGATCGGCGCCTTAATGGTGGGGTGGTGGCGGTAGTCCACCACTTCAAAGTCATCCAGCGTGTAGTCGAAGATGGAATCCGGTGTGCGGAGGATCTTCAGCTGCGGGTAGTCATAAGGCTCCCTGCTGAGCTGCTCGGCAACCTGCTCAACGTGGTTGTCATAAACGTGGACGTCTCCGCCGGTCCAGACGAATTCGCCTGGCTCAAGTCCAAGCTGCTGCGCCACCATGCGCGTCAGAAGGGCGTAGGAGGCAATGTTGAAGGGGACGCCCAGGAACGTGTCCGCGGAGCGCTGGTAAAGCTGGCAGGACAGTTTGCCATCCGCAACGTAGAACTGGAAGAACGCGTGGCACGGGGGCAATGCCATGTCCTTGAGCTCGGAAACGTTCCACGCGGACACAATGTGGCGCCGGGAGTCGGGATTGGCAGCCAGATTGGTCATGAGCTCGGAGATCTGGTCGATGTGTCCGCCGTCGGGCGTTGGCCAACTCCGCCACTGCACGCCATAAACGGGGCCCAGCTCGCCGTCGGCGTCCGCCCATTCGTCCCAGATGGAGACGCCTTGGTCCTGCATCCACTTCACGTTCGAGTCCCCGCGCAGGAACCACAGGAGCTCCACAGCTACGGATTTGAAGTGGACCCGCTTGGTGGTGATCAGCGGGAAGCTCTCGGCAAGATCGAACCTCAACTGGCGGCCGAAAACGCTGCGCGTTCCGGTTCCGGTGCGGTCCGATTTGTGCGTGCCGTTGGCCATGACATCGCGCAGGAGGTCTTCATAGGGGGTGGGGATGCTCACGAGTCCAGCTTACTGGTCAGCCTGCCTCGAACCAGATCTATGAGAGTGTCGTCACGAATGCCCGCGTCGCGAGCCGTCCGGATCAAACCGTCGACGGCGTCCATCACCGCAGCGTCCGCCCGGACAGTGCCGTGCTGCGTCCGGGGCGGGCCGACGACGACCGTCCCGTTCCGTCGTCGTGATTCGATCAATCCCTGCTGCTCGAGTTCTTTGTAGGCGCGTGCCACTGTTCCCGCGGCGATTCCGAGGTCCGCGGCCAAGCTGCGCACTGTGGGCAGGCGGCTTCCGGGTTCCAGGGCGCCCACGGCTATCAGTGAACTGAGCTGGCGGCGGATTTGTTCGAAGGGTGGCACGGGATCGGCAAGATCCACGGTGATCCCGGCAGTCATTGGGCCCGTTCCCCAAGGTTGGCGGGCTCGGCGCGGGGGATGGTGGCAAGCAAGCTGCGGACCGGTATCACTGCGACGATCACGGCGATGGCAGCCAAGACCATGCCTACGGTGTTAGCCGGGCTGGGCGCCAACGGGTATTCGCCGCTGCCTGGTGAAAACACGCTGTACCAAGCATCGCCGGTGATCAGAAGCAGCGCGGCTGCCTGCCCCAAGCAGTAAGCAGCCAGTGTCCTCACGATTCGGTACAGGCTGATGGCCCTCAACGCGGCGTCCAGGCCGGCCTCGCCCTCACTTTCCGGGATACCACGACGGCGGCGCACGGCAATGATGGCAGCCGCAGCTGAGGCGGCAACTACCGCGGAGAGCACAAGGGCAGCCGGCCATGTCCTGGGGGCGAATGGCTGCGCTTCCGCGGCCACGGCGAAAGCCACGGCGACGGCAAAGATCAAGGCGCTTCCGATCGCGAAAGAGAGCAGCCCTCGCGAAACGGGCTGCCGCGGCCAATGGACTTGGGCTTCGGGTAGTCCATAATTTCGCGCCAACAGCATTTCGCCGGCCGCAATGACTATCAAAAGGGCGGCAGCGGCAAAGGCGGTTACGGTGGGAAAAGCCCACGGGTTAAGGGGGTGGGAGGCAACCAGGATCGCCACAACGCCCGCCACAAGTGCAAGCCCGCCCACTACGCCCAACACTGCGCCAAGGGAGATGCTGAGCCGGGCGGCCCCGTGGGTTAGAGGATCGGAACGAAGGGTTTTTGCGCTCGTGGCTTGAGGTGCTTTGAGGATCGAGGGAAGTTCAGGCACCCGCCACCACCACATTGCCGCGAGAACTGCCATGTTGATCAGTCCCAGCACGTTGAACCAAGACGACTGCCACGCCGCCCCCGGTGCCGGCTGCGATGCGAAGTTACCGGCGATGGTGGCCAGCCCGGCAGCGATGGTCGCTACGGTCCGAAGCAGCCGGTTGGTGGCGATCGTCCGGAGCGTTCGGTTGTCGTCGCCGTCGAGCGTCTCCAATTGGCGACGGCGGGCGATCAGGAGGAGCACCAGCCACGTTCCCAAAGCGAGGACAATCAAAGCCCCGCCGAGCCAAAGGGCTAGTTCCGATCCTTGAATCCGGCCGTCCTGTCCTTGGTCCATGTAACCGTTGTCCATAGGCGGCGCCTGGCCCGGCGGCGTAGGCAGCACCGATGAATGGCCGGGGAGCGTTGCAATCCAGGCAATGGCCAAGGCTGCGTAGCCGAAGATGGCTGCTGTGGTCCAAGCAAGCTTGCGCGGAAGGAAGTCCCCGATTCTCCGGATCTTAAGCTCTGCGTACCTGCTTGGTGCCTTCGGCGCGGGGTAACTTAGTTGACCCAGCGCATGGACGCCCAGGCTCGCAACAATCGGCCAGGCCAGTGCGTTGGCGATCTGGTCCGGAGTTGCAGGGGCGCTTGATCCCATGGGATTCGCACGGATGATCCCGGCGCTCATGGCACCCTGTAGGGAACTGGCCATCCAGCCAATGATGCCCACCCAAAGTCCATGTGAGGCAACGGATTGGGCATCCGGCTTGGACCAGACCTGCATCCTCAGGAACAGGTACACGATGATGGCAGCGGCCACCGGTCCCAGGAAAAACATTGTTGGCAGAACAACCACGGCAAGACCCCCACATCTTTTGTATCAATCTACTGATACAAAGAAGTAGGGGTCAAGCCGCTTGCGGGGTCAGTCGTCGAACGGCTTGACCTGCTCAACGGACACAATCTTCCGCTCGGTTCCACGCGCTACCTGGCACACAATCACTTCGCCGGGAGAAAGGAAAGGGTCGGTTGAGGGAAGCAGGGCACGCAGTGCCTGCGACATGTGTTGGCCCAGCTGCTTCACGGCCGTGGGCAGAGCCGGGCGGTGAGTGCATACGGCGATCGGCAATTGCTTGTCGAACAAAGCCTCCACCGCGGCAGCGGTCTTCTTGGGGGAGCGCTGGTGGGTGTGCTCGGTGAGTGCCTCCACCAGTTTGACCTTGGCTCCGCTGGCCTTGGCGTAGGGGGCGATGGTGGCTACACAACGCGCCCAGGGACTGGTGACAACACGTTGAGGTTTCCACACCCCCAACAGGCGCTGGACAGCCACTGCCTGCCTCTGGCCAGTGGCGGCCAGAGGACGGTCGCCCTCGGCCTTGGTCCAGGAGGACCGTGGCTTCGCTTTGGCGTGCCGGATCAATATCAGTGGCCACGTATCCAGCTCACCGCGGACGTGCGCCTTCTGAAGGTACTCCAGCGGCTCCACATCTGTTGGGTTGCTCAGGAAGCTGGCCGCCCGTTCCGGGCTGCACCACATGACGCTGTCCACTTCCTTGCCATCGGGCCGAAGCTGGGCACCGTTGACCTTGACGGCCCAGTACCTGACTACCTTCAAGCCGGCACTGACGTGGTAGTGAATTGCCGGAAGAGGTATGCCCAGCGGGGCTTGCAGGCCTATCTCTTCCCACACTTCACGGGCAGCGCACTCGGGAACTGTTTCCCCGGCGTCGAGCTTGCCCTTGGGCCATGACCAATCGTCATAACGCGGACGATGGATCAGGAGAACCTCTAGGGCACCCTTGGTGACGCGCCAGGGAATGGCTCCGGCGGCAACAACGGCCACCGGCTCGCCGGGGTGGTCTGTTTGATCCGCCACGGGGGAATCGCTGTTCAACTGTGTCCTTACCGCCGGGCCGCAGCACGCTGGCGTGAGCGGGAGGCCAGGAGCCAGGACTGCATGTCAAGCAAAGGCTTGCCCTCGTCGTCCAAATGGTGTCTGGTCCAGTGTCCGCTATTGTCCAAGTGCCAGCTGGCTGTCCCGTCGTCAACGTAGCGACGCATCAGATCCATGACCGTTGCCGTGTCTTCCTTGCTGGCCAGCTGAACCAGCGCCTCCACGCGGCGATCCAGATTGCGGTGCATCATGTCAGCGGAGCCGATGTAGACCACGGGCTCGCCACCGTTGCCAAAAGCAAAGACGCGTGAGTGTTCAAGGAATCGGCCCAGGACCGAACGGACCCTGATGTTTTCGCTGAGTCCCGGGACGCCCGGGCGCAGGGAGCAGATGCCGCGCACCACGACGTCAACCTTCACGCCGGCCTGGGAGGCCCGGTAGAGGGCGTCGATGATGGCTTCGTCCACCATGGAGTTGACCTTGATCTGCACCAATCCGGGAGCGCCGGCCTGGGCCCTGCGGATTTCGCCTTCAATCCTGTCCATCAAGCCGGCCCGCACCGATCGCGGCGCAACGAGCAACCTCTTGAACGTGGACTTCGGGGCGTAGCCGGAGAGCTGGTTGAACAGCTTGGACAGGTCCTCGCCCACTTGCTCATTGGCAGTGAGCAAGCCGAGGTCTTCATAGTAGCGGGCTGTGCGTGGGTGGTAGTTGCCGGTGCCGATGTGGCAGTAGCGGCGGAGGCCGTCCACTTCCTGTCGAACCACCAGGGACAACTTGCAGTGAGTTTTCAGGCCCACGATGCCATACACCACGTGGACGCCTGCTTGCTCGAGCTTTCGCGCCCAGGAAATGTTGGCCTGCTCGTCAAAGCGGGCCTTGATCTCCACGAGGGCCAGGACCTGCTTGCCTGCTTCCGCGGCGTCGATCAAGGCATCAACGATGGGAGAGTCGCCGGATGTCCGGTACAGGGTCTGCTTGATGGCCTGCACCTTGGGATCCGCGGCCGCTTGCTCCAGGAAAGCCTGCACGGAAGTGGAGAACGAGTCATACGGGTGGTGCAGGAGGATGTCCCTGCGCCGCATGGCGGCAAAGACGTTTGCTGCCTTGGACGTTTCGGACTCGTTGAGGTACCGCGAGGTGTGCGGCACGTGCTTGGGGTAGTGCAGATCGGCGCGGTCTATGGCGCTGATCGCGGAGAGTCCACGGAGATCCAGCGGTGCTGGTACGGAGTAGACCTCGGACTCTTCAACCCCGAGCTCCCGGATAAGCAGCGCCTTGATGTTCGGGTTGATGTCAGTGGTGACTTCAAGCCGCACCGGCGGGCCGAAGCGCCGGCGCAGGAGTTCCTTCTCCAAAGCTTGCAGCAGGTTCTCGGCGTCGTCCTCTTCTACTTCCAGGTCCTCGTTACGGGTGACGCGGAAGGTGTGGTGCTCCAGGACTTCCATGCCCGGGAACAGCTTGTCCAGGTGGACAGCGATGACTTCTTCCAAAGCGATGAACCGCGCCACCCGGCCCGGGATAGCGCCTGCACGCGGTCCGTCCACGGAAATGAGACGGGGCAGCTGGTCCGGCACCTTAACGCGGGCGAAGAGTTCCTTGTCGCTGATCGGGTTGCTCACAATCACCGCGAGGTTAAGGGAAAGGCCCGAAATGTAGGGGAAGGGGTGGGCCGGGTCCACAGCCAGCGGCGTCAGGATGGGGAACACCTTCTCCTGGAACATGATGCTGATCCGGTGCCGGGCATCTTCATCCAGTTCATGCCAGTGCATGATGTGGATGTGCTCGTAGGCCAGGGCGGGACGGATCTGTTCGGCGAAGACCCGTGCATGGCGTTCCTGCAGCTTGTGGGCCTCTTCGCTGATCTGTTCCAGCACCTCAATGGGGCTCAGTCCCGCAGGGGAGGGGACGGCGAGTCCGGTGGCGATACGGCGCTTGAGGCCGGCCACGCGCACCATGAAGAACTCGTCCAGGTTGGAGGCGAAGATAGACAGGAAGCTGACGCGTTCCAGCAGGAAGAGGTCAGGATCTTCAGCGAGCTCCAGCACACGGGAGTTGAATGCCAGCCAGCTGAGCTCGCGGTCCAGGAAGCGGTCCGGGGAGATGTCGCCTTCGGGCTCCAGGCTCGGCGCGAACTCCGGAATATCGATGCGGTCCTGGGTGGCTCGCGAGGCCGGCACTTCCGATGACCCGAAGCGTGGGGGCAGGGTTGCGCCCTTCGAGGTGGATCCGGCGGTGCCGACGGGGTCCGGCTGCATGGGGTTCTCCTAAGCTCAGGACGGGGGTTTCCTCCCACATTACAAGCAATTCCGACGCTCGAATCCAAGATGTCACCTGCTTTCCGGCAAGTGATCCCGTCAGGTTAATTTTTGGTTAAAAGGCCATACATCACATCTGTGTCCCAGCGGATAAAGCCCAGTTTCTGATATAGAGCTACTGCTGCCTCGTTGTCGGCGTCCACGTAGAGCATCACGGCATGCAGACCCAGGCCTTGGAGGTGTTTGATGCCCGCGACGGTGAGGGCCTTGCCCAGGCCCAAACCCTGCGCCGCAGGAGTCACACCCACCACGTAGACCTCGCCCATTGCCGGGTGCGGACCTTGCTGTGGGTGGACCTTGGTCCAGTGGAATCCCAACAGCTCGCCTTCAGTATTCACAGCCAAAAGGAAACCTTCCGGATCGAACCACTCTTCAGCCTTACGAGCCTCAAGGTCCGCCAATGTCATGGAACCTTGTTCGGGGTGATGGGAAAACGCGGCCCTGTTGGCCGCGAGCCACGCCTGCTCATCCTGGCCCGGCACGAAGGCGCGGAGCGAAACACCGTCCGGAAGTCCGGCGTCGGGTAGTTCAGCGGTGGAAGACATCAGCCGCATCTTCCACAGTTCACGCGCAGGACCGTAACCGAAGCGCGTGGCCAGCTCGGCGGCGGCCTCGTGGTTGCCATGCGACCACGCACTCAACCCGTTGAGGCCCCGCTTGCCTTGCAGGGCGCTCAAGAGCTTCCCGGCCACGCCCTGGTTGCGGTAGCTGGGGTGGACGGCCAACTCCAGCACGCCGCTTCCGTTTTCACTTTCGACGACGACGGCGACGCCCGCCAGGTCGTCGGCAGTGGCCGGATCTGCGTCCTCATCAGGGGCGTACAGGACGAAGGAGAGTACGGAGTGGTCCCCGGCATCCACACCGCGCAGCATGACCAACGTCTGCTCGGAGAACGGGGGGTTCCCGTCGGACTCCCCGGCGGCAGCGGCAAGGGACGTGACGTCCCTGAGGAGTTCGGTGTCCAAGGCGCCATCGATGATCAGTACGGGCCAGTTTTCCGGGTGCGCGTGACTCATGATGCAAGGCTATACGTCCGGCGCAAGCCGCGTGATTTGTAGTCCCCGGAAATGGGAGGTAGTCTCATTATCTCGTTCGGCTTTGCGGTTCATCCATGAGTCAGCGCAGGGGGGATCCACCAGTGGGGTGGCCTCGATACGTTCGACCCGTATGTCCTCCACCAAGAACTACAGAGAAAAGGCCAGAATCCGTGCGGATCCTGGCCTTTTTCTTGTCTAATCCCGTGTTTGCTCCGAGCGCCGATCAGGCTTCGGACAACTCTTCGTCCGTAAGGCGGACAAGGGTAAGCCGGTAGCCAACGTTGCGGACCGTGCTGATCAGGTTCTCGTGATCCACGCCGAGCTTGGCACGAAGCCGCCGGATGTGGACATCCACCGTCCGGGTGCCTCCGTAGTAGTCGTAGCCCCAGACCTCCGTCAGTAGCTGCTGGCGGGTGAACACCCTGCCCGGGTGCTGCGCGAGGTACTTCAGGAGCTCGAACTCCTTGAACGTCAGGTTCAGAGGCTGGCCGCTAACACGGGCGGTGTAGCTTGCTTCATCAATCACGACGCCGGCGGCCCGGATTTCGGTCTGGGTTTCCTCTTCGCCGGGCACGGCACGCGCCATTGCCAGCCTGATGCGGGCCTCGACTTCCGCAGGCCCGGCCGACTCCAACACGATGTCATCCACGGCCCACGCGGACGAGACGGCTGCCATGCCGCCTTCGGTAAGGATCAGCATGAGCGGCGCGCTAAGGCCGGTGGCCTTCAGCAACTGTGTGAGCGAGCGGGCGCCCACCAAATCCTTGCGGGCGTCCAGGAAGACGATGTCCGTGGGGTCGGTTTCCAGTAGCGCGGTGGGTTCTGCCGGGAGGATGTGCACGCGGTGGTTCAGCAACTCCAAGGCAGGCAAAATGTCCACCGAAGAGCCGGTGCTGTTCGTTAGGAGCAGGATGTGCGACATAGTTCCTCCAATGGGCTGTACGCGCATCATCGGGCGTCGAAACCGGAGTCTCACCGGTCGGTCACAACGCATGGCCGGCCTCTCCCGTTGTAACGGGATCGCGGCAAACACACTGCGCTGTTGAAGTCTGAGTATACCCATCAGTGCCTTGGGACACATGGATTCGTGACAGCCAAGCGCTGGAATTACGACATATTGGGCCGGCTTAAGGCAGGATTGTCGAGAGGTCGTAAGGCACATCGGATTGAGGTCGGCACACAGTGAAGTCTTGGAGCATCGGGGTATTTGGACTCGTGGCGCTCGCAGCCATCGTGGCCAGCACCTTCGTTTCCCGGGAAGCCATGGTGGGTGCAGGCATCGCGGCGTCCGCGGCCGTGGGGATCGGCTGGCCGCATTTCCTGGCTGTTCCCGCCAAAAAAACGCTGGCCGCGGTTATTGGCCTTTCCGGCGCGGGTTCGGCTGTGGCTGCCGCCTATATGCCGGCGCCCGGATTCCTGGACGGTACACCGGCATTCGTGGCCCTGGGCGTGATGGCGGTGTTCGTGGTCCAGCTGATCCGGGGCACAGGGCAGGCCCAACGCCTGGAGTCTACTCTTGGCTGCTCCGCAGGTGTGTTGCTGAATTGCCTGGGCGCGGGGTGGATCGCCAGTGCGCGGTTCAACGGCGTCAGGGAGATGGTCCTCGTGGCAGGCCTCAGCGCGGCAGTGGCGCTGATGGTGGGAATCATTCGCTGGCCGGACCGCATTGTGGCTCCCCTCGGCGTGGTGATGGCCGGACTCATGGGACCGCTGGCAGGTCTGGTCTTCTCGGATATCGCCGTGCTTCCCGCAGCGTTGGTGGGCGTGGTGGTGGGATCTGTGCTGGTGTGTTTCCGTCGGATGACCACCCTCCGGCGCGGGCGACTCAATATCCCGGCAGCGGTAGGAATGGGCGTCGCGCCCGTTTGGGCTGTGGGGGCCTTGGCTTACTTCATAGACAAACTACTCATCTACTAACGGTTAGGATTGCATCATGTCTGTACTCGCATTTGAAATCTTCTTCCTCGTCCTCCTTGGCCTGGCCAGCGTCGCCATGGCTTGGTTTGCGGGTTTTGTCGTCTACCGTCTTTTCAAGGGCCAGAAGTAACCCTTCTGATCCTGCAGCCCAACAGAGGTAATCGCTGTGCCTATTGAGATCCCTACAGATCTGACGCCTGAACTCGTCCCCCTTTCCTGGCTCATTGGTGAGTGGGAAGGCCGCGGCCGGCTCGGCAGCGGAGACGAGGATTCCGAGCATTTCGTCCAGCACGTGTCCTTCACCCACAACGGGCTCCCGTACTTGCAGTACAGAGCCGAGACCTGGCTCAGTGATGACGCCGGCGAAAAGTTGCGGCCTTTGACCGTTGAGACGGGGTTCTGGGCTTTGGAACGGAAGCTTGAAGAGGGCGACGGCGGCCCCGGCCTTATTCCGGCCGACATCGTCCCCGTCCTCAAGACGGCCGACGAAGTCGAGGAGCGTCGCAACAAGGAGGGCGGTTTCGACATCTCGGTGTCGATCTCCCATCCTGGCGGAATTACCGAGCTCTACTATGGCCAAATCAAGGGACCCCAGATCCAGCTGAGCACCGACATGGTGATGCGTGGAAGCCACTCGAAGGAGTACACGGCGGCGACGCGGATCTTCGGCTTGGTTGACGGCAACCTCCTGTGGCGCTGGGACGTCGCTGCCAGTGGCAAAGCTCTTGAAGCGCACGCCTCGGCATTCCTCAACAAGGTTTCCTGACTCGAGGCCTCACCGTACGTTCCAGTAAGCAGCCAGCAGAAGGAGCAGAAAGTGAATAACCTCAAACCGGATGGCTATAGGGGCCTGAAAGCCGTCTATTTCAATGGCACCTTGAAGCCCTCGCCGCAGCTCAGCAACACCGATGGCCTGATCAAAATCAGCCGGGACATCATGGAGAAGCAGGGCGTCACTACCCGGCTTATCCGGACGGTGGACCATGACATTGCCAGTGGTGTCTATCCGGACATGCGCGAGCACGGCTGGAAGACCGATGAGTGGCCGGAGATCTACCCTGAAGTTCGCGACGCCAACATCGTCGTGATTGCCGGGCCCATCTGGCTGGGGGACAACTCGTCACAAACCAAAAAGCTCATCGAACGGTTGTACGCCCACTCGGGCGAGTTGACCAGCAAAGGCCAATGGGCGTTCTACCCCAAAGTGGGCGGGTGCCTGATCACCGGCAACGAGGACGGCATCAAGCACTGTTCCATGAACGTGCTGTACAGCCTCCAACACATTGGCTTCACCATTCCTCCCCAGGCCGACGCCGGATGGATTGGCCCGGTTGGCCCCGGGCCCAGCTATCTTGATGAAGGATCGGGCGGACCGGAGAGTGATTTTACTAACAGGAACGTCACTTTCATGACGTGGAACCTGCTCCATATGGCCAAGCTCCTGCGGGATGCCGGGGGAATCCCCGCCTACGGCAACCTGCCTGAGGAATGGAAGGCGGGCACCCGCTTCGATTTCGAAAACCCGGAATACCGCTGAACTGAAAATTGCCACACGCGGAATACCGCTGAGCCGCAAGGACTTCTACTACATATGACTTACAAGAGCCCCCTGTTGTCGCGCCCTGGCGCCGTTGAAGATACCGGCCTCGACGCCGGCGTAGCGGCACATTATGGCGAGCCGTTGCGTGAGCAGCGCGCTCTGGCAACCGGTACCGCCGTCGTGGACCTTTCGCATCGAGGCGTGGTGACCGTGGCAGGCCCGGATCGGCTCAGTTGGCTCAACACGCTCTCGTCCCAGCAACTCACCAACCACCAGCCCGGGGTGGCCAGCGAACTGCTGCTGCTCAGTGTTCAGGGCCGGATTGAGTTTGATGCCCGTGTCATTGACGATGGCGGCACTACGTGGTTGATCGTGGAGACCGCCGAGGCAGGTCCGCTGGCCGAGTGGCTGAACAGGATGAAGTTCATGCTCCGCGTGGAGATCCAGGACGTCTCCGGGCAATGGGCTGTGGTGGGTGCCACCAAGCCCGTGGAACAGCTTTCCGGTGGCTTGGTATGGGAGGATCCCTGGCCTCACGTCAGCCCTGGCGGCTATGCCTACAGCATCGTCCCCGAGGAATCACATCCAGGGCTCGAGCGCCCTTGGTTCGAGTACCTTGTCCCGCGCGCCGAGCTGGAACAAGCTGTGGAAGGCCTGCCCCTGGCCGGTGCCATGGCTGCAGACGCGTTGCGGATTGCTGCCTGGCGGCCCCGTTTGGGTGCCGAGACCGATGAGAAGACTATTCCGCACGAGCTTGATCTTTTGAGGACCTCGGTGCACCTGAACAAGGGCTGCTACAAGGGTCAGGAGACTATTGCCCGCGTCCACAACCTCGGCCATCCGCCGCGGCGGCTCGTGTTCTTGCAGCTTGATGGCTCACAGCACACGTTGCCGGCCGTTGGCAGTGTTGTATTTGCCGGGGAGCGCAAGGTAGGTACTCTGACATCGGTGGCGCAGCACTTTGAGATGGGCCCTGTTGCTTTGGCCGTTATTAAGCGGTCCATTTCGGCGGAGGAAACCCTGACGGTGATGGACGGCGAGGAGCCTTACATCGCAGCCCAGGAAGTGATCGTCGCCCCCGACGCCGGCCAGGTTGTCGGGCGCCAGACCGGATTCCTGAAGGGACCCCACCGATGAGCCAAGCTACAGGCCCCGACGACGAAACGTTGGCCCTGGCCCATGCCCTGTTCGATGCTGCCCGCGAAGGGGACGCCGAGCTGCTGCGCGGCTACCTAAACGCCGGCGCTCCTGCCACGCTAACAAACGCCGCCGGCGACTCCCTCCTGATGCTTGCGGCCTATCACGGCCACGAGGAAGCCGTACAGCTCATCCTCCATCACGGCGCTGACGTCAATGCCCCCAACGACCGCGGGCAGACCCCACTCGCCGGAGCGGTCTTCAAGGGATACACCGGAGTTGCCCGGGTCTTGTTGGATGCCGGGGCGGATCCCGACGCCGGTACGCCTTCTGCGCGCGATGCCGCCACGATGTTCGCCAGGTCAGAAATTCAGGCCCTACTGGGCTAACGCAGCTTGTGTATGGAAAGCCCGGCCGCTTCGCGGCCGGGCTTTCTTGCGTCCAGCCTTTCTTGCGTCCAGATACTCCACGTGGAATAGTTGTTGTGGACTATTTGATCCGGAAGGGGGTAATCGTGCCCAAAGTCGCTGAACTGACCCCGCTCGGCGTGGCCTCATTGGCCCTTCTCGCGGAGGAGCCCATGCACCCGTACGAGATGTACCAGTTGTTGATGGCCCGTCACGAAGACCGCTTGGTCAAAGTGCGCCCCGGCACCCTCTATCACGCCATGGGCAGGCTCGAGGAAAACGGGCTTGTGGAGGCCACGGGAACAGAGCGCGAAGGCAACCGTCCCGAACGCACCACGTACCGGATTACCTCCGCCGGACATGTTGCCTTGGATGCACGGTTACAGGCCATGCTCTCCACGCCCGTCAACGAATACCCCGTCTTTCCCCACGCAATTGCCGAGGCCCACCACCTTCCCGCCGCAGTGGTGATGGAGTTGTTGGAGGAGAGGGTTGTGGCACTGAAAGCCGATCTCGACTTCCTCGTCCGCGCCGAGGCCACCGTGACGACCAAAGGGCTGGACCGTAAGTACTGGATCGACATCACGTATCAACAAGCAATGCGCAGAACGGAGATCGCGTGGATCCGCGGCCTCCTTGAGGAGTTGGGAAACGGGCATCTGCCCTGGGATGAACCCCAACCAGCTCCAACCGAACTTTCAAACAAGCCAAAGGAATCCCTTGGAAAACGTAGCTAAGCCGTGGCCCGCGCTCTGGTCACTCGTGGTGGGCTTCTTCATGATCCTCATCGACACCACCATCGTGTCGGTCGCGAACCCGCGGATCATGGAGGGCCTCAACACGGACATCAACGCCGTCATCTGGGTCACCAGCGCCTACCTGCTGGCCTATGCCGTCCCACTGCTGATTACGGGCAGGCTGGGTGACCGCTTCGGACCCAAGAACCTGTACCTGATCGGCCTGGTGGTGTTTACGCTCGCCTCCCTGTGGTGTGGGCTTTCCGGCGACATCACCATGTTGATCGCTGCCCGTGCCGTGCAAGGCTTGGGCGCCGCCATGATGACTCCCCAAACAATGGCCGTGATTACGCGTATCTTCCCGCCGGACCGCCGTGGCGCAGCCATGGGGTTGTGGGGAGCAACTGCAGGCATGGCGGTACTGGTAGGTCCGATCCTTGGCGGCCTGCTGGTGGACAGCCTCGGCTGGGAATGGATCTTCTTCGTCAACGTTCCGATCGGAATCGTGGCCTTCATCCTGGTGATGCGTTTCGTGCCGAAACTTACTACTCACACCCACACGTTCGACGTCGTGGGCGTGGTGCTATCCGCCGTCGGTATGTTCCTGCTGGTGTTTGGCATTCAGGAAGGCCAAACGTACAAATGGGGAACGGTTACCGGCTTTGTCTCAGTCTGGGGTTTGATCATCACTGGACTTGTGGTTCTGGTGCTGTTTGTGGCCTGGCAGTGGCTTCTCGAACGCCGCGGCGGGGAACCACTGCTGCCGCTGGGCCTGTTCAAAGAACGTAATTTCTCCCTGGGCAACGCCACCATTATGGCCGTGGGCTTCACGGTGACGGCCTTCCCGCTGCCCACCATTTTCTACTACCAGACGGTGCGGGGCTTGACGCCAACACAGTCTGCATTGTTGATGATTCCCATGGCCGTAATCTCGGGTGCGCTCGCTCCGTTCGTTGGCAAGCTCATAGACCGTGCCAACCCGCGCTGGTTCGCGTCCTTCGGCCTCGTCTGCCTCTCCGGAGCACTGTTCTGGACCGCGTCCCTGCTGGGCCCGGACACGCCCATCTGGATGTTCCTGCTGCCCAGTGCGCTGCAGGGTGTTGCCAACGCCTTCATCTGGGGGCCGGTGTCCAACGCGACTACCCGCAACCTGGAACCACGCCAGGCAGGGGCCGGCTCCGGTGTCTTCAACACCACGCGCCAAATCGGTGCTGTCCTTGGGTCGGCTGCCATCGCTGCCCTCATCCAGTCCCGGCTCGCCGCGGAGTTGCCTGCAGCTCCAGCGGGCGCACCCGTAGGCGAAGCCTCCATGAATGGAGTGTTGCCTGAGGCGCTCCACGCGGGATTCTCGACGGCAATGAGCCAGTCCATCTTGCTGCCCGCCTGCGCGATCCTCTTGGGCGCAGTGGTGGCAATGTTCTTTGGCAAGCCGAAGTCCGTCAGCGGTTGGGCCGGAAAGACCACTGGGGTACCGGCCGTGCAGGAATCTGTCGGCAAGTAGCGCAAACTGTAGGCAGTAGCGCTGCAAACGGTAAAGACCAGCCCACTTTTGGGCCGGTCTTTACTTGTTCCAGGGCAGGACCAGTCCTCTACGGGTTCAAAGCCGGGCCGGTTCGGTACCTTGTCAGCCGAGGATGACGCTGGCGTGGAGCCCGCCCGTGGCAAAGCCAAGGCTGCGGGCCATCGCGAGCGCACCGGTATTGCTGACGTCGGCCTTCCACTGGAGGGTCAGGCCCGATGCCAAAGCCTCGTGCGCAGTGATGGATGCAGCCAGGGTGCCCAAACCTCGCCGTCGCCAGGGAGGCGCAACCAGAACGCCCATGTTGGCCAGAATGCCTTCCCACTCGGAATAGGCTCCGCAGGCCACGGGCGTGGGCTGATCATCCTCTGGGTGCATGATGGTAAAGCGATGCTCGAGTCCTTGAATGCCCACCTCATTGACGTCATCCGGAGGGCACAAGCTTTCCAGGCTGATGGCTTCAGGGTTGCCGTGGGAAACCGTGAGCTCCTCGGAAGGTTGCTGAAGCGGGAGGTCGTCGGCAAAGAACAAGGCGGAGGATCCGAGCCCGTGTCCGCCGTGAGATCGCGTAATGGTCAACAGCGTCACGTGTTGGGCGAGCTCGGTATCGGGAATGGATGCCGCCGCATCAAGTGCCCACTGCGGTCCCACGAGCGCCGAGACGCCGAAGAGGCGAAGGAAAACCAAGGTCCGCGCCGAATCGTCCACGCGGGAGATGCGGTTGCCGATGTCCCCGGGGTCAGCCACTGACGTGGCGAGCCGGGCAGCAGCGGTGGCGAAAGCGTCGTCGTCGAGCCCCAAACGGCGAGCCCACGCCAGCTGGATAATGGCAGCGGACGCGGGCTCTAGAGTCATGGATTCAGCCTAGCCGACTAGCCGAACAGCACAGACGCTTCGTCGTAGCGGTGTTGCGGCACGGTCTTGAGCTTGCCCAGGGCTTCCTCGAAGCCCACATGGGAGATGTCCGTGCCCTTCAGGGCCACCATGGTTCCCCAGCGGCCTTCCACTACGGAATCAATTGCGGCCATGCCCAAGCGAGTCGCCAGGACGCGGTCAAAGGCGGTGGGAACGCCACCACGTTGGATGTGGCCGAGGATCGTCGCCCGGGTTTCGATGCCCGTGCGGGCCTCGATCTCTGGTGCCAACTGGTCAGCGATACCACCCAGGCGGGGCCGGCCGAATGTATCCAAGCCTCGTTCGGAGTGCGGGGACTCCATGTGCTCCGGAACGAAGCCTTCGGCAACTACTACCAGCGGGGCGCGGCCACGATCGTGGGCCTCCTGGACCCATTCGGTGATCTGTTCAATGCTTGCCTTCTGCTCCGGGATCAGGATGGCGTGGGCGCCGGCTGCCATGCCTGCGTGCAAGGCGATCCAGCCCACGTGGCGGCCCATCACTTCGGCGATCATGCAGCGGTGATGGGATTCTCCGGTGGTGCGGAGACGGTCGATGGCCTCCGTGGCAATCTGCACGGCGGTATCGAAACCGAAGGTGTAGTCAGTGGCATCGAGGTCGTTGTCCACGGTTTTGGGGACGCCGACGATCTTCAGGCCGGCGTCGGTGAGGCGCTTTGCAGCTGCCAGTGTTCCCTCTCCGCCGATTGCGATGATGGCGTCAACGCCAAGGCGTTCCATGTGCGCCTTGATGACATCAGGGCCACCCCCGTTCTCGAACGGGTTGGTACGGGAGGTACCCAGAATGGTGCCACCCTGCTTGGCGATACCGCGGACCATGGTGCGGGGGATGTCGATCACATCGCCTTCGACAACGCCGCGCCAGCCGTCGCGGAAGCCCACAAACTCCTGGCCGTGGATGGCAATGCCCTTGAGGACTGATCCCCGGATCACTGCATTGAGGCCGGGGCAGTCGCCACCGCTGGTAAGAATGCCAATTTTCATGTTTGCTCACTCATGGCTTGGAGGAATACGTGCAGAGCGCCACGCTGAGCTCCCCATGATTGTAGACGGGCATGTGGGGTGGGACACAAACGGTTACTTTTGACCCCGGCGGTGCGGTAGCGGAAACCTGCCCGAAAACAGCGAAACGCCCCGCCAACCGGCAGGGCGTTTCGTTGAATTCAGCTAGCTGTAACCGGCAACTACCGAGAGCGTTGGGTGATGAAGGATTCGAGGGGGATCTTGTTGTTCTGGTCCGGCAGGATCAGCCAGCCCAGGATGTAGACCACGAATGCGGGACCGGGCAGCAGGCAGAAAAGCAGGAAAGCCACCCGAACGTACGCTACGTCTACCCGGAGCTTTGCTGCGATTCCTCCGCAGATCCCGCCGATCCAACGCTGCGGACCACGCTTCAGGCCGAAGCCCCTGACGATGCTGAAGAACTTGTCCATGGCTACACCCTTCCCTGTTGCGGTTGCTTTGTCACGTTGCTGTGTCCGGTCACTTGGCCGGGCTCTTTGGTGTGCTTGAACCCTTACGGGCTGACAGTAGCCCGCCGACCACCAGTGCCGCGCCCGCACCGATCATCAAGCCGATCAGCACATACGTACCGTTCAACGTAACCCAGCCGAGTGTGGAGATGACGATCAGGGCGGCGAGGGCGATCACAATCAACCCCCACACCACTGTTCCTATGCGTGCCTGCCGGGGTTCGTCGTCGTCCGTGTGTTCCACTGCGAAGCTGGGCTCCAAGGGCGGCGTGAGCGGGATCTGCCGGAGGCTCGGTTTCGGAAGGGCCTCCGTGGGGCGGGTTTCCCTGGGCAGGGCCTCCGTGGGGCGGGTTTCAGCAGGACGTTGCTCCCTGGGCAGCGGCTCTGTTGGCTGCGCGTCGCGTGCCTTGCCTGGCTCGTTGGTGCTCATGTCAGTTTCCTTCCTGGATGGTCACGTTGCTGAACGTGCCGTCAATTTCCACCACGAGGTTGGCCCCCGGCTTTTCAGTGTTGTAGAGCGTCCTCTCGTCCTGGAGGCGGCCACCGCGGTCTGTGCCACGTTCGTTGAGGTTGCCGAAGGTCATATCGGCCCTGACCTCCACGGGAACATCATCGGGAATGATGACGGTGACGTTGCTGGCTGTGGCATCAACCGGAATCAGCACCTCGGAGATCAGCGGAGGCGTCAGGACGATGTCGCTTAAGTCCACCCGTCCTTGCGCCCCTGTGACGTCGATGCCAAGCCGTGCCTGCTCCAGGCTGGTAGGTGCCCAATTCACGTCATGGAAGGTGAAGCGGTCTCCGTTCCTTGGAACCACATTGAAGATTCCACCGATGATCAGAGCCACCACTGCGAGGAAGCCAAGGAACCCCGAGGTCCGCCCGCGAAGTCCGGCGATGAGGATGCCCAAGCCAAGTACGGCCGCGCCTGTAGCCCACACCACGGCGTTACCCGAGTTGCCCAACTCAATGACGTTGCCGGCGTCGAGCGCTTTCAACGTTCCACCGGCGAGCAGCGCTGCACCGGCTGACACTGAGACGATTGCAGCTCCCGCACCCTTACGCTTTGGAGCGGCGGGTTTCGGGTGCCATTCGTGCGGGGGAGTGGGACCGTAAGGGGGACGCGGGCCGGATGGCGTGGAGCCTGACCGGCCGCCCGCGCCGTAGCCACTGGCTGCGCCGTAGCTACCAGCGGGGCCGTGGGCGCCGCCTGCGGAAGGAGGCCCATAGGTTTTACTGCCCGGTTGGCCCGCGCCGTACACGGGTACGCCGGTATTGGTGCCGGTGGTTGTGGTGGACGCGAACGACCTCGGCGTGCCGTAGCCCGTGCCGCCCGGAGCGGCGGAATACGGCGTGGCGGAGTAGTTTTGCTGGCCCACAGTCGAAGTTCCCTTTGGGGCTTTGTTCCGTTGGACCAGGAAATAGATGAGGTAAAAAACGCCGCCCATCCAGAACAGCGTCCAGAACACGCCCGGCAGTCCATCCCAGCCCCAACCCCAGAAGCCGCGGCCCAGGCTCGGCAGGCCGATGATGGTGGTGATCAACGCGCCGGTCATGCCCCCTGACCACCGGCCCGCGGCGGCTTCCTGTACATGGATCCGGCCGTCAGGCTCAGGCAGGAGCGCCCAGGCAACGCCGTAAAGCAGTACACCTACGCCTGCAAAGAGTGCCAGGACAATGAAGATGCCCCTCACAATCAGGGGGTCGATGCCGAACCGGTGGGCCACACCGCTCGCCACGCCGCCGATCCAACGGTCTGGTCCCCGGCGGATGCCTTGGTTGCGGATCCAGTCGAAGAAGTTCTGCTGGGAGGTTGCCGGAGCGGCGCCGGTCGGCGTGTAGTTGCCGCTGGCGGGACCGGTTCCCGAAGGAGCCGCGGACTCTCCGGGTGTCCCCGAAGGTGTCCCGGATGTGGCGCCAGTGGCACCGGTGGAAGCGCCGGTATGGGCGCTGGAGCCGGATCCGCCGGCGGTGCCTGGCGTTCCGGGTTCCTCTGGGTTCATGCTGTTCGCGTTCATACTTCGATCCTGCCGTCCGGACCACCCTGTCCTCTACTGGGGGATACCCTGAATGATCCCTGAGGGACCCCCGAACAAGTCCGGTTTCCGGTCCGGGGCACCGGCGATCCGTGTTTGGATTGGTACATGACAACCGCTGTACAACGCCCCACGCTGGTCCGCAGCAGCGACCGCATGATCGCGGGCGTCTGCAGCGGACTCGCCGACCACCTGGGGTGGCCCGTCAAGCTCGTCCGGCTGGGCATGATCCTGGCCTGTTTCGCGGGCGGTGCAGGTGTGGCCTTCTACGCGTGGCTGTGGACCATGGTTCCTACCGCGGACGAGAACGCCGAGCGCAACGCCCGCCGGCCGGCGTCGCCCATTGCTCCTGCGGTGAGCCTGCCGTCTGCGTCCGTCCCCACCGCGGGCGCTTCCGCGCCGTCAAACACGTACGACGCCGGATCGTCGCCGACGGTGGCCGGCGCACCTCCGGTGTTCGGCTCCGTCCCGGGCGGCTCTCCTGTTCCTGGTTACAGCAGGGCCGGCAGTTCTGTCCCGGCCCGCAGTTCTGTGCCGGCTAGCGGTTTTGTGCCCGGCAACGGTCCTTTCCCGGCCGGTGATTCGGCACTCAGCGGCGGTTCCCTTGTGGGTCAGCCAGCCGACGGGCCTCCTTCGGGCACTGCAGGCGCCGAACCTGCTGCCTTCGGCAGCGCCTCATCAGCGTGGGACTGGGCCGGAAACCGGGACTGGGCGGGTTCCCGGGACGCCGCAGGCGAGGGCAGCGGAAGTACCTTGGCGTCCTGGTTCTCGTTCCGCAAGATCCAGTACGGCAAAGAAATTCTGCTCGGAGCGGCACTTCTCCTGGTTGCTGCAATCTTGATCGCCCGCCAGTTCGGCGTTGACGTCCCATTGGGCACACTCATTCCGGCCGCCGCCATCCTGGGTGGCGCTGCGATCGCTTGGATGCAGCTCGATGAGACCCGACGAGCCGGCTTGGTGGACAAAACAAAGGCCGACCAAGCAGGTGGATGGACGCGCCTGGCAGCGGGTTTGGCCTTGGTGGTGGCCGGCGTCCTGGTGATGGTGTCCGGTTCGGGATCCTGGGAGCAGACCTGGCTGGCGCTGCTGGCATCCGTGGCTGTCCTCGGCGGCGTTGCCCTGGTGCTGTTGCCGTGGGGCCTGAAATTCTGGAAGGACCTCGAAACCGAACGGGCCGGACGCGTCCGCGAAACTGAGCGCGCGGAGATCGCAGCACACTTGCACGACTCCGTGCTTCAAACCTTGGCGCTCATTCAACGGCGTGCGGGTTCCGAGCAGGATGTGGTGCGCCTCGCCAGGGCCCAGGAACGCGAGCTCCGGTCCTGGCTGTTCAGTGATCCTGCCAAGGAGTCCGGCCTACTGGCGGAACGGATCAAGGCAGTCGCGGCCGAGGTTGAGGACTCCCACGGGCATGCGGTGGAGGTGGTCACGGTCGGAGATACTGACATGACGGATCGGCATGAGGCCATGGTCCAGGCAGCCAGGGAGGCCATGCTCAATGCCGCCCGGCACGGGGGCGGAACAGTATCGGTGTACTTGGAAAGCACCGCCGGGAGTACGGAAATCTTCATCAAGGATCGCGGCCCGGGCTTCGACCCCGAAGCTGTCCCGGAAGACAGATTGGGCGTTAAGGAATCGATCATTGGCCGGATGAAGCGGCACGGCGGCACAGCGGTCATCAACAGCAGCAGCGATGGAACGGAAGTCCGTTTGGCCCTTCCGTCACTGAATGCAGACGCCGGCGAGCAGCGGAACGGCGACGTGCGGAACGGCGAACAGCGGAATGGAGAAGCGAAGCAATGAACAACAGCCCTGAAAACGGTGCCAGACGCAGGGTGCGCGTCGTCATAGTGGACGACCACACCATTTTCCGCTCCGGGTTGAAGGCGGACCTCGACGAACGCATTGATGTGGTGGGCGAGGCCGGAACCGTCGAGCAGGCCATCGCCGTCATAGCCGAGACCCGGCCTGAAGTGGTGCTCTTGGACGTCCACCTTCCCGGCGGTCTGGGTGGTGGCGGACGTGAAGTCATTGCCGGTTCCATGTCCTTGCTCACCTCCACCAGCTTTCTGGCCTTGAGCGTGTCCGACGCCGCTGAGGACGTAGTTTCGGTCATCCGGGCGGGTGCTCGCGGGTACGTCACCAAAACCATTTCCGGCAAGGAGATTTCCGATGCCGTCATCCGCGTGGCCGACGGCGACGCCGTCTTCTCTCCCCGTTTGGCAGGTTTCGTGCTGGACGCTTTCGGTACCGCACCTGCTGACATCGCCGACGACGAGCTGGACAAGCTTTCCGCCCGCGAACTTGAAGTCATGCGGCTCATCGCCCGGGGTTACAGCTACAAGGAGGTGGCCAAGGAGCTGTTCATCTCCATCAAAACGGTGGAGACGCATGTGTCGGCGGTCTTGAGGAAGCTCCAGCTTTCCAGCCGCCACGAACTCACCAAGTGGGCGGCCGAACGCCGCCTCCTCTGACGCTCTCTCACTTCCCGTCGGGATTTCCCGACCCCTCTCTCACTTCCCGTCGGGATTTCCCGACCCCTCTCTCACTTCCCGCGCCTTAAACGCAAACGCTCTTCCACCTGTCACGGTGGAAGAGCGTTTGCGTTGGCTGGTTGCTACTTGGCCTTGCCCAGGAACTCCTGCATGCGGCGGACACCCTCGGCGAGGTCGTCATCGCCCAGTGCGTAGGACAGCCGCACGTATCCGGAAGGGCCGAATGCCTCGCCCGGTACCACCGCAACTTCGACTTCGTCGAGGATGAGGGTGGCAAGTTCAGCCGAAGTCCGGGGCCGGACGGGACCGTTGGAGGTCTCGAATTCCTTACCCAGCAGTCCGCGAACGTCCGCGTAGACGTAAAAGGCGCCGGTCGGCGTCGGGCATTCAACGCCATCGATCGCGTTCAGGCCGGCAACGATCGCCTTGCGGCGGCGGTCGAAGGCAACCTTCATTTCGTCGACGGCGGTGAGCGGACCCGTGACGGCAGCGGCAGCGGCGATCTGCATGATGTTCGAGACGTTGGAGGTCGCGTGCGACTGCAGGTTGGTGGCTGCCTTGATGACGTCGGCCGGGCCGATCATCCAGCCCACCCGCCATCCGGTCATGGCGTATGTCTTGGCAACGCCGTTGAGGATGACAACTTTGTCGCCCAGTTCCGGCGCAGCGGTGGCGATGGAGGTGAACTCGACGTCGTCGTACGTCAGGTGCTCGTAGATCTCGTCGGTAACAACCCAAAGCCCCTTGGACGCGGCCCACTTGCCGATCTCCGCGACCTGCTCGGGGCTGTAAACGGCGCCGGTTGGGTTGGACGGGGAAACGAACAGCAGGATCTTGGTCCTGTCGGTCACAGCGGCCTCAAGCTGCTCGACGGTGACCAGGTAGCCCTGTTCAGGGCCGGCGAAGACCTCGACGGGCACGCCGCCGGCAAGGCGGATGGCCTCCGGGTACGTAGTCCAGAAGGGGGTGGGGATGATGACTTCGTCGCCTGGATCCACCAGGGTTGCGAACGTGTTGTAGACAGCCTGCTTGCCCCCGTTGGTCACCAGGACCTGGGACGGGTCCACCTCGTAACCGGAGTCCCGCAGGGTCTTTTCAGCGATGGCCTTCTTCAGCTCGGGGAGACCCCCGGCGGGGGAGTAGCGGTGGTACTTCGGTTGACCCGCTGCCTCAATGGCGGCCTGGACGATGTAGTCCGGGGTGGGGAAATCGGGTTCGCCGGCACCGAATCCGATCACGGGACGTCCCGCGGCCTTCAGTGCCTTGGCCTTGGCGTCAACGGCAAGGGTGGCGGATTCTGCAATGGCGGAGATTCGCTGTGAAATGCGGGCGGTAGTTGTTCCGGCAGACATCTATGTACCGTTCTTCGCAGGCAGCTCGGGGGCTGGATGATGGGATTCGACGTAAACTACCTTATGCTGTTCTGCGGAGCCCCCGGGTGCCTGCAGAACTTTGTGACTGATAATGCTGGTCACAGGCTTTTAGGGCTGGGAGGTCCGGAATCGGGCCGGTTCGACTATCGCGAAATTCTTGCGTAGACTGGTTCACCGGTGTTGAAAAGCACCACAGGCTGAAGTGCGGCCTGAAACATGGATTTGATCCATAGGGTAGTGGCGCAATTGGTAGCGCAGCGGTCTCCAAAACCGCAGGTTGCAGGTTCGAGTCCTGTCTGCCCTGCGCAAGCTGTTCCGGCGGAAACGCCGGGGCACGCGCAGCAACCATGGCTCTGATCAGAGTCGGGTCAACAACTTTGCAAGGTGAGTGAGGACCAGGTGACCGAAACAGCTGCCAGCAGCTCGAAGGGCCGTCCCGCCAAGAAAGCCGATCGTGGCTTCTTCGCCCGTATTGCACTCTTCGTCCGCCAGGTCATTGGTGAACTGAAGAAGGTTGTTGCGCCCACCCGCAAGGAACTGATCAATTACACGCTTGTGGTGCTGGTGTTTGTGGCCATCATGATGCTCATCGTCACCCTGCTGGACCTCGCTTTCGGCACAGGAGTCAGTTGGGTCTTTGGTGGGTCAGGGGCTACGGACCAATAAGCGGATCTGTCCGCAAACTGTGTGAAATTCCTTGTTGGATCAGGGATTTTGCGGGGTTTGCGGAATTGAGCCATTTAAATAGGCATGTTAGGCAATGAGGAAGCAGGAGACCAAGTGTCTGAGCAGGAGCTCGAGGTAAACGAGACTGAGCTGGGCGGATCCGCCGAGGACTCAGCCGACGCCACGGCTATTGTCGTGGAAGAGTCCGAGGTTGATTCTGCTGCGCCCGAATCTGCCGACGCCGACGATTCCGAAGAGGACTTCGAAGCTGACGTGGACGCCGAGTCTGATGACGCGTCCGACGCCGACGAAGCCGACGCTTCGGAAGAGTCCGACGGCGACGACCTGGCAGCCGCTGCTGCTGCAGCGCCGGCCGACCCGGCCGAAGAATTCAAGGGCAAGCTGCGCCGCCAGGAAGGTGACTGGTACGTCATCCACTCCTACGCAGGTTACGAGAACCGCGTGAAGGCCAACCTTGAGACCCGCATCCAGACCCTGGACATGGAAGATTACATCTTCGAAATCCAGGTGCCCATGGAAGAGGTCGTCGAGATCAAGAACGCGCAGCGCAAGGTCATCAACCGCGTACGCATTCCCGGCTACGTCCTGGTCCGTATGGATCTGACCGACGCTTCCTGGGGCGCCGTGCGTCACACGCCGGGTGTCACCGGATTCGTGGGTAACGCACACAACCCCGTCCCGCTGCGCCTCGATGAGGTCTTCTCCATGCTCGCCCCGGTCTTCGAAGAAGAGCAGGCAGAGCAGGGCAAGCCCGTCAACAAGCAGAACCAGGCTCCTGTGGCCGTCGACTTCGAGGTCGGCGAGTCGGTCATCGTCAAGGAAGGTCCGTTCGAGACCCTCCCGGCTACGATCTCCGAGATCAAGCCCGAGTCCCAGACCCTGGTGGTTCTGGTCTCGATCTTCGAGCGCGAAACCCCGGTAACGCTCGCATTCAATCAGGTCACCAAGATCTAGCTGATTCCAAAATTTCGCTCCAGTCCTGCCTGCTTAGCAGCTCGGGAGCGGCCGGCCGCCTCGCCATGGCGGCCACCAACCTGGGACGCGCTCCTGTGTCCCAGGAAGCTATTGAGAGAAGGACCCTACATTGGCTCCCAAGAAGAAGGTCACCGGCCTCATCAAGCTGCAGATCCAGGCAGGTGCCGCTAACCCGGCTCCGCCGATCGGTCCTGCGCTTGGCCAGCACGGTGTCAACATCATGGAATTCTGCAAGGCGTACAACGCTGCAACGGAATCCCAGCGCGGAAACGTTATCCCGGTTGAAATCACGGTCTACGAAGACCGTTCCTTCACCTTCATCACCAAGACCCCGCCGGCTGCAGAGCTCATCAAGAAGGCTGCAGGCGTCGCCAAGGGTTCGGCTACCCCGCACACCGTCAAGGTTGCCAAGCTGACCCAGGCGCAGGTTGAGGAAATTGCTTCCACCAAGATGGAAGACCTCAACGCCAACGACATCAAGGCAGCTGCCCTGATCATCGCCGGCACCGCCCGTTCCATGGGCATCACCGTAGAAGGCTAGTAACCTTCGAAGGCCCTGTGGCCTTCACCCGCCGGGCAACCGGCATCTGAAACATTGAAATGTCGCAGGATCCTTGCCGGATCCTCGGCTTGTGGCAGGGCCCAGCGCGGTCCGCAGACCACAACTGCACAAGGAGAAATAGCAGCATGGCAAAGCGCAGCAAAGCATATGAGGCAGCCGTAGCCAAGATCGAGGCAGACAAGGTCTACGCCCCGATCGAGGCCATTACCCTCGCGAAGGACACCAATCCTTCCAAGTTCGACGCAACCGTTGAGGTCGCTTTCCGCCTGGGCGTTGACCCGCGTAAGGCTGACCAGATGGTTCGTGGCACCGTCAACCTGCCTCACGGCACCGGTAAGACTGCCCGCGTCCTCGTTTTCGCAACCGGCGACAAAGCTGAAGCAGCAATCGCTGCCGGCGCCGACTTCGTTGGTTCCGATGACCTGATCGAAAAGATCGCAGCCGGCTGGACCGACTTCGATGCCGCAGTGGCAACCCCTGACCTCATGGGCAAGGTTGGCCGTCTGGGTAAGGTCCTCGGCCCGCGTAACCTGATGCCGAACCCGAAGACCGGTACGGTTACCCCGGATGTCACCAAGGCTGTCAACGACATCAAGGGTGGCAAGATCGACTTCCGCGTCGACAAGCACTCCAACCTGCACTTCATCATCGGCAAGGTGTCTTTTGACATCGACAAGCTTGCTGAGAACTACGCAGCCGCACTGGAAGAGGTGCTTCGTCTGAAGCCGTCCGCTTCCAAGGGCCGCTACATCCAGAAGGCCACCGTTGCCACCACGTTCGGTCCGGGCATCACCGTTGACCCGAACGTCACCAAGGTCCTCGTCGACGCCTAAGCTTCGCGAGCACTTGCTCTGATAAAAGGACCGTCCGGCTTTGCCGGGCGGTCCTTTTTCTTGCCTTGTTCCCTGTTCACCGTCAGTGGTGCGCCGTAGGCTGTGGTGCGTGTCGTCGTCGAACTCTCACGCCCTTGCCGGGTTGTCCGTAGAACGGATTCCGGTCCCCACAAGTCCCGACGCGAGCGGGGCGCCGGATTTCCGCGCCTTCCATGATCTGGATGTTGCCCACCACCTGGATCTCTGGGGCAACCTGGACCGTTGCTCCACTCTGGCTGAAGCTGTCCTCTTCTGGCAGGGCAATGAATACGAAGAACGGCATGCCTTTTTGGCTTGCTTCAAGGGAACCGTGGTTGGCAGCGGCACTCTGACATTGCCCTTGAGCGAAAACACGACGACGGCGGGTGTGGACGTCTTGGTGGACGCCGACTACCGTCGACGCGGCATTGGGACGAAGATCCTCGAGATGCTGGAGCAGCAGGCCCGCGATCGGGACCGCGTGTCCTTTGACGCGTTTTGCGCGGAGCCTCTCCGGCTCCTGACCCCGGGCGGTGAGTTGCTGGAAGCAAAGTCCGGCACGGGCGGCGTCCCTCTGGATTCGGCGTCCACGCGGTTTGCACTCCACCACGGGTATTCTCTGGAGCAGGTGGAAACCAACAGCACACTGGCCCTCCCGGTGGGGGCGGCGCTGCTGCAGGACCTCGAAACGCAGGCAGCGCAGCGGGCAGCCGACTACAGCTTCGTCGGGTGGCAGGACCGCTGCCCTGATGAGCTCGTAGACGTGTTTGCCAAGCTTAAAAGCCTCATGAGCACCGAGGTGCCCATCGCAGGACTGGGCTGGGAGGGCGAGGAATGGGATGCCAACCGCGTCCGTCTCGAGGAATCAACATGGCTGGCAGGCGGCGTCGCTTCCACCGTTGCCGTTGCCCGCCACGATGCCACGGGGGAGTTGGCGGCGTACACCACGCTCACCCACCGCGAGGCTACCCCTGGCATGGTCTATCAAGAGGACACCTTGGTGGCTCCAGGGCATCGAGGGCATGGCCTTGGCATGCTGGTCAAGATTGCCAATCTCCGCCGCATTCAGGAGCTGTGGCCGGCCGCCACATCGGTAATGACATGGAACGCCAATGAAAACCAGCATATGCTGGCCATAAATATCGCCCTGGGGTTCAAGCCTTCCGGCTTTGACGGCGAATGGCAGAAACGGCTGGAATGACTGTAGACGAGGCGAAGACCGTTCAAGTCGAGCAGCTGTGGGTTCCTGACACCCTTGACAGCCCCGACGCCGCTGATTTCCTGGACGCCGTGGAAGTAGGACGCCGGGTTCGCATGGAGACCTGGGGGAGTGACGACCTCGCTTATACGCCCTTGGAAAAGCTGTTGGAGCTTTCTGACCCCTATGAGCGCCAAGTCATTCTGGTGGGGAAAGTAGACGGCGTCATTGTGGGCACCGTGGATATTGCCTTGCCGCTTGCGGACAACCTTGACCTGGCTGAGTTCACCTTGGACATCCTTCCCGAGTTCCAGGGGCAGGGTGTCGGACGTCAGTTATTGGAAGCCGCGGAGCAGCTCGCCCGGGCTGAGGGGCGCATCATGGCCCTGGTGGATACCAATCATCCGGCCACGTCCCTCACTGAAATACCCGAGGACCAGTTGATCCCGGGCAGCGGTGCTGGTTTTGTCCCCGTGAGCAGCAGGGAAGTGGATTTTGCCAAGCGGGCCGGGTACACCCTTCAGCACATAGAACAGTTCAGCTCCTGCGTGTTGCCTCTGGATTCCAAGCTTGTGGGGGATCTGCAGCTTGAGGCCGAGGAAGCCAACGGCGGCCGGTACACCTTGCACCACTGGACGGACCGCTGCCCCGAACCCTGGCTGGAAGCCGTGGCTGAATTGGAGAACGCAGCCGGCGAGGTGGTCCGTGACGAGGGGGACGAAGACGCGCCTGAAGTTGAAGCGAGCGGGATGGTGTTCGATGCAGCGGTCCTGCGCGAAACCGAGGACGCCGCATTGGCGCAGGGCCGACGCACGGTGGTGACCGCCGTCGAGCATATAGAGACCGGACGATTGGTGGGCCTGACCACCATCAGCGTCCTGGCGCACCGTCAGGACGTGGTCTTCCAAGACGATACTTTGGTCCTGCAGGAGCATCGGGGGAACAAGCTCGGCTTGTTGATTAAGGTTGCCAACATGGAACGGCTGAGTGAGCAATTCCCGGACGCCCGGGTCATCTATACCTGGAATGCGCCGGAGAACAGGTACCTCCTGACCGTGAACAAGCAGCTGGGATTCACTACTGCCGGCGTCACGGGACTGTGGCAGAAGGAACTCCCGGGCAGGTTGTCGGGAGCAACGTCGTCGGACTAGGCAGGGCCGATTTGGTTTGCTGAACACTCTCCCGTAACCTTGAAGTACCAAAGACCGTCGGTTGATGGGAATCCACTCTTTCGAGCACAGCTCAATTCTGTAGCTGCGCCCCTGAGGTAAAAGTGAATTCCTTGACGAAGGACCCTGAACATAGGGCGGCCGGCGCAGGTGAACGAAGCAAGTCTCCACGGATCAAACTGTGTTGAGCCAAGCCCCGTGCATCTGCGCGGGGCGTTTTTAGTTTTAGCTCTCGTGAGCGGGGACCCGGAAGACCGGCTTTATTCCCCGGAAGGAGGGTTATGACAACGCCTAGCAAGATCTCCGCAGTTGCAGAGATCACCAACGATTTCAAGGAATCGAACGCGGCTGTCCTGACCGAATACCGCGGGCTCACTGTTGCACAGCTCAAGGAACTGCGTGTTGCGCTCGGCCAGGACACCAAGTTCTCGGTCGTCAAGAACACCCTGAGTGCCATTGCAGCCAAGGAAGCTGGAGTTGAAGCATTCAACGATCAGCTCGCCGGCCCTACTGCAATCGCCTTCATCAAGGGTGACGCTGTTGCTGCTGCCAAGAGCCTGACGGACTTTGCCAAGGCCAACAAGCAGCTGGTTATCAAGACCGGCGTCTTCGAAGGCAAGGCATTGGACGCAGCAGGAGTTGCCGCACTGGCAGCCCTCGAGTCCCGCGAGCTGCAGCTTGCACGTGTTGCTGGTGTCCTCAAGGCTCCCGCATCCGCTGCTGCACGCATCATCGACGCTCTGCGCCTCAAGCTTGAAGAAGAGGGCGGCGCATCTGCACCGGCCGCTGAAGAAGCCCCGGCCGCTGAAGAGGCTGCTGCTGAAGAGGTTGCGGCTCCGGCCGAAGCCGCTGAAGCTGCAACCGAAGAGAACTAAGTTCTCCCCTCAATCAAACTCTGGTGCATGGACCGGTTTAGCCCGGATCTGCACCAACTAATGGAAGGACGCCACCATGGCGAAGCTCAGCAACGAAGAGCTCATTGAAGCTTTCAAGGAACTGACCATCATCGAGCTCTCCGAGTTCGTCAAGCTCTTCGAAGAGACCTTCGAAGTTACGGCTGCTGCTGTTGCAGTTGCTGGCCCCGCTGCCGGCGGTGCTGCTGAAGCTGCTGAAGAGAAGACCGAATTCGACGTCGTTCTCGAAGCTGCTGGCGACAAGAAGATCGCAGTGATCAAGGAAGTTCGCGCCATCACCTCCCTCGGCCTCAAGGAAGCCAAGGACCTGGTTGACAGCGCACCGAAGGCTGTTCTCGAAGGCGCCACCAAGGAAGCTGCCGAGAAGGCTAAGGCTCAGCTCGAAGAAGCTGGCGCAACGGTTACCCTTAAGTAACTCGTTTTTGCTTGTGGAAGCCCCGTCCGGTTCGCCGGGCGGGGCTTCCTGCGTTTAACGCACCCAAGCAGGGCGCAATCAATTGGGTTCGCTGATGTCCGCTACTATCGCGCCCAGGGCTGCCGTGAGTGCATCCGCGTCCACGAACGCGCTCCGGCCATGTGCCCCGGCTCCCATGGAAATGCGACGCCCGGTGATGGTGGCGTCGGCATACACAGGCCAGGGGATGGTGCTGCCCAACGGAGTGATGGTGCCGCGTTCATAGCCGGTGGCGGCCAGGGCAACGTCGGCGTGGGGTAGCGAGAGCTTGTTGACGCCAACCAAGGCACGTAGCTTGGGCCAGGAGATCTGCCGGTCCCCGGGAATGAGTGCGAACAAGAAGCTGCCGTCCTTGTGCTTGACCACCAACGACTTCACGATGTCCGCGGGGCTGATCCCCAGGATTTCGGCGGCCTCTTCCAAGCTGCGCGCAGCCGGACGCTCGACAACGTCAACGTCCAGTCCGCGCGCGGCAGCGTCAGACAAAAACCGTGCGACACCATCCATCCCGGGTGCAGCCAATTCCTCAGCCATCAGTCGCGGTACAGGAGGAGAGCTTCACCCTGGCCTCCGCCTCCGCAGAGCGAGACAGCCGCTTTTCCGGTTCCCCTGCGCTTGAGTTCGTGCGCGGCATGCAGCGCGAGCCTCGCTCCGGACGCCCCAATGGGGTGGCCCAAAGCGATGGCGCCGCCATGGATGTTGCACTGTTCCAAGGGGTAACTGAGGTCCTTGAGGGACTGGACGGCCACCGAGCCGAACGCCTCGTTGATTTCGATGAAGTCCAGGTCCTCTGACGTCCACCCTGCGCGTTTCAAGGCCTGTGCGATCGCGTTGGACGGCTGCGAATGAAGCGAGTTATCAGGTCCTGCAACCTGTCCTGGCTTGCCAACAATCGCAAGGTAGTCCAGCCCGTTGTCCGTGGCGAAGCGGCGACTGGTGAGAACCAGCGCGGAGGCGCCGTCGGACAGGGGAGAGGAGTTGCCGGCCGTGATGGTCCCGTCGGTGGCGAAAGCGGCCTTGAGCGGTGCCAAGGTTTCCAACGAGGTGTTGGGCCTTACGCCCTCGTCCGTGGTGAGCAGCAGGGGTTCGCCCTTGCGCTGCTTGACGCTTACCGGAGCGATTTCGACGTCGAAGGTTCCGTCTGCAATGGCGGCAGCGGCGCGTTGATGCGAGGCCGCGGCAACTTGGTCCTGCGCCTTGCGGTCGATGCCGAGCGTGACGTTCTTCGTTTCCGTGGACAAGCCCATGGACTGTCCATCGAACGCATCGGTAAGGCCATCGTGAGCGGCAACGTCCAGCGCCTGGATGGCTCCGTACGTCCAGCCTTGGCGGGATCCCGGGAGGAGGTGGGGGGCCCTGGTCATGGATTCCTGGCCGCCGGCAACAACTACTGTGGCATCGCCGCTGCGGATCAGGCGTGCGGCATCAATGACTGCGGTGAGCCCGGAGAGGCAGACTTTGTTGATGGTGACGGCAGGAATGTTCCAGCCAACACCGGCGGCGATGGCGCTTTGCCGGGCCGGATTTTGCCCCGCTCCGGCCTGAAGCACCTGGCCCATGATCACAGCGTCCACCTGTTCGGCTTTGACCCCGCTGGCCGCCAAAGCGGCGCTGATGGCATGAGCGCCAAGGTCGACGGCGGTGAAGCCCGCCAAATGCCCGTTGAGCCGACCCTGTGGGGTACGGGAAGCAGCAAGGATGACAACGGCATTGTCGTCAGCGGAGTTGGTCATGGTCTCTCTTCCGATCCGGGAGTGGTGTAGCAAGGCTACCGTGGAGGGGGCGGCGGCCCACCTCGTCAACAATTGTGCCGTTCGTCCCATTCCTTGGCGGGTGCCACCGTGATTCCGGGGATTCTCCCGGGCATTGGTGCCTGCGGCAACCGTGCTTGCAATCACGGACGATCTGGGGTAGACAGGAAGGCTGCTTTGCCGTATTGTAGATATTTGCGTCTTCCCTGTTAACCTTCAGCCTTCATATAGCGGTGGGCTTTATCTCTCAGCTGCGTCCTTGACGTGCCGTTCCGAAACGTGCACTGTCATAAGCGGTCTGGGTCCGGGTCATATAGCGGAACCGGAACAAGCATTCTGCGGAGCACTCTGCAGAATGCAAACGGGGGAGATCTGAAAACGCCTGAAGGTCTGTGGAAGGATCCCTCTTGGTCGCCTCGAGCACCTCTAATAACGAAACCGCTAACACGGCAAGCACCGATGGTGCCACCCGCCGCCTCTCATTCGCAAAGATTCACGAACCCCTTGATGTTCCGAATCTTCTCGCCCTGCAGACAGACAGCTTTGACTGGCTGGTCGGAAACGAACGCTGGCAGGCGCGGGTAGCGAAGGCTGTCGAGGAGGGCGACCTCAGCGTCGCCACCACCTCCGGACTTGCCGACATCTTCGAAGAGATCTCCCCAATCGAGGACTTCCAGGGCACCATGTCCCTGAGCTTCTCCGAGCCGGAGTTCGCTGACCCGAAGTACACCATGGCCGAATGTAAAGACCGTGACGCCACTTACTCGGCACCGCTGTATGTCAAGGCCGAGTTCATGAACAACAACACGGGCGAAATCAAGCAGCAGACCGTGTTCATGGGCGACTTCCCCCTTATGACTGAAAAGGGAACGTTCGTCGTCAACGGCACCGAGCGCGTCGTTGTCTCCCAGTTGGTCCGTTCACCGGGCGCCTACTTTGAGCGCACGGCTGACAAGACCAGTGACAAGGACATCTTCACTGCGAAGATCATCCCGTCCCGTGGTGCATGGTTCGAACTCGAAATCGACAAGCGCGACCAGGTCGGCGTTCGCCTCGACCGTAAGCGCAAGCAGTCGGTCACCGTTCTCCTGAAGGCCCTCGGCTGGACCGAAGGCCAGATCCTGGAAGAGTTCGGCCAGTACGACTCCATGCGTGCAACGCTGGAGAAGGACGCCACCGAAACCCGCGAAGATGCGCTTCTGGACATCTACCGCAAGCTGCGTCCGGGCGAGCCGCCCACAGTTGAGGCTGCCCAGTCCCTGCTGGACAACCTGTACTTCAACGCCAAGCGCTACGATCTTGCCAAGGTTGGCCGTTACAAGATCAACCGCAAGCTCGGCATCGACCGCTCCCTTGGTGACAAGGAAGCGTCGGTCCTGCACGTTGAAGACATCGTTGCCATGATCAAGTTCCTCGTTGCGCTTCACGCCGGCGAGAAGACCCTCATGGGCAAGCGCGACGGCGAAGACCACGAGCTTCGCGTCGACGTCGATGACATTGACCACTTCGGCAACCGTCGCATCCGCGCCGTGGGCGAACTGATCGAGAACCAGGTCCGCACCGGTCTTTCCCGCATGGAACGCGTCGTTCGCGAACGCATGACCACGCAGGATGTCGAGGCCATCACGCCGCAGACACTGATCAACATCCGTCCCGTCGTGGCAGCAATCAAGGAGTTCTTCGGAACGTCCCAGCTGTCGCAGTTCATGGACCAGAACAACCCGCTCTCGGGTCTGACCCACAAGCGCCGCCTGTCGGCACTTGGCCCGGGTGGTCTGTCCCGTGACCGTGCAGGCATGGAAGTTCGAGACGTTCACCCGTCCCACTACGGACGTATGTGCCCCATCGAAACCCCTGAAGGCCCGAACATCGGTCTGATCGGTTCGTTGGCATCCTACGGCCGCATCAACCCGTTCGGCTTCATTGAGACGCCGTACCGCCTGGTTTCCGAGGGCGTCGTTTCCGACGAAGTCCAGTACCTGACGGCCGACGACGAAGCCGAGGTCCTGATCGCACAGGCCAACGCTCCTCTGGACGCTGACAAGAAGTTCTCCGAAGAGACCGTCCTTGTCCGTGCCCGTGGTGGTGGAGGCGAGCCGGTTCTGGTTCCCGCTGCAGACGTTCAGTTCATGGACGTTTCCCCGCGCCAGATGGTGTCCGTGGCAACCGCGCTGATCCCGTTCCTTGAGCATGACGATGCCAACCGTGCACTCATGGGTGCCAACATGCAGCGTCAGGCCGTGCCGCTGGTCCGTTCCGAGGCTCCTTTCGTGGGCACCGGCATGGAGCGCGCAGCAGCCGTCGACGCCGGTGACGTTGTCATCGCGAAGAAGGCAGGTGTGGTCACCGAGGTTTCCGCTGAGCTCGTTGTCATGATCAACGACGACGGCACTGAGACCAACTACCGCATCAACAAGTTCGCCCGTTCCAACCAGGGCAACTGCTACAACCACCGCGTCCTGGTCAACGAAGGCCAGCGCCTGGAAGTTGGCGGCATCATTGCTGATGGTCCGGCAACGGACCAGGGTGAACTCGCCCTCGGTAAGAACCTGCTCGTGGCATTCATGTCATGGGAAGGCCACAACTTCGAGGACGCCATCATCCTGTCCCAGCGCATTGTTGCTGAGGATGTTCTTTCCTCCATCCACATCGAGGAGCACGAGATTGATGCCCGCGACACCAAGCTTGGTGCCGAGGAAATCACTCGCGATATCCCCAACGTGTCCGAGGAAGTCCTTGCAGGCCTGGACGAGCGCGGCATCATCCACATCGGTGCCGAGGTTGAAGCCGGCGACATCCTGGTCGGAAAGGTCACCCCTAAGGGTGAAACCGAACTGACCCCGGAAGAGCGCCTGCTCCGCGCAATCTTCGGTGAGAAGTCCCGCGAAGTGCGCGACACCTCCCTGAAGGTGCCCCACGGCGAGTCCGGTACGGTCATCGGCGTGCGCGTCTTCGACCGCGACAACGACGACGAACTGCCCCCGGGCGTGAACCAGCTGGTCCGCGTCTACGTTGCAGCCAAGCGTAAGATCACCGACGGCGACAAGCTCGCCGGCCGTCACGGCAACAAGGGTGTTATCTCCAAGATCCTTCCGATCGAGGATATGCCCTTCCTTGCAGACGGTACCCCGGTGGACATCGTCCTGAACCCGCTTGGTGTTCCGGGTCGAATGAACGTTGGACAGGTTCTGGAAACCCACCTCGGTTGGGTTGCCAAGACCGGTTGGAAGATCGAAGGCGAGCCGGAGTGGGTCAAGAACCTCCCCAACCTGCCCCGTGAAACCGGCCAGACCACCGTTGCCACACCGGTGTTCGATGGCGCCCGCGAAGAAGAAATCACGGGCCTGCTTGACTCCACCAACGTGACTCGCGACGGCGACCGCCTGATCGACTCCTCCGGCAAGACCCGTCTGTTTGACGGCCGCTCCGGCGAGCCGTTCCCGGACCCGATCTCCGTCGGTTACATGTACATCCTGAAGCTCCACCACTTGGTGGACGACAAGATCCACGCGCGCTCCACCGGCCCGTACTCCATGATCACGCAGCAGCCGCTGGGTGGTAAGGCTCAGTTCGGTGGCCAGCGCTTTGGTGAAATGGAAGTGTGGGCGCTCGAAGCTTACGGTGCCGCTTACACCCTTCAGGAACTCCTCACGATCAAGTCGGATGACATCCATGGTCGTGTGAAGGTCTACGAAGCCATCGTCAAGGGCGAGAACATCCCTGAGCCTGGCGTTCCCGAGTCCTTCAAGGTCTTGATCAAGGAAATGCAGTCGTTGTGCCTGAACGTGGAAGTTCTTTCCACCGATGGAACCACGATCGAAATGCGTGACTCTGATGACGCAGTCTTCACGGCTGCGGAAGAACTGGGCATCGATCTGTCTCGTGCAGAGCCCAGTTCCGTAGAAGAGGTCTAGCAGCTGTTCCGGCGGACAGCTTCACCAGCTGTCCGTCGGAACAACTCCCTCTTCCCGTAACCAAGACTTCAGAATTTAGAGAACAAGAGAGAACAGGGACCATATGTCCAGCGAATCCTCCTTCGGCCTCATGCAGATCGGCCTCGCCACCGCGGAAGACATCCGCGGATGGTCTTACGGTGAGGTCAAGAAGCCGGAAACCATCAACTACCGCACGCTCAAGCCCGAGAAGGACGGCCTCTTCTGCGAGAAGATCTTCGGCCCGTCCCGCGACTGGGAATGCTACTGCGGTAAGTACAAGCGCGTCCGCTTCAAGGGCATCATTTGCGAGCGTTGTGGCGTTGAAGTCACCCGCGCCAAGGTGCGCCGTGAGCGCATGGGTCACATTGAGCTGGCCGCGCCTGTAACCCACATCTGGTACTTCAAGGGCGTTCCCTCGCGCTTGGGCTACCTTCTGGACCTGGCACCGAAGGACCTCGAGAAGGTCATCTACTTCGCTGCCTACATGATCACCAGCGTTGATACCGAAAGCCGTCACGCCGAACTGCCGAACCTCCAGGTTGAGCATGACCTTGAGAAGAAGCAGATGGTGGACAACCGCGACAGCGACATCGCCACGATCGCCCGCGACCTTGAGGACGAGCTTGCCCGTCTTGAAGGCGAAGGTGCCAAGGCTGCCGACAAGAAGAAGGCCCGCGACTCTGCTGACCGCCAGATGGCGAACGTCCGCAAGCGTGCCGACGCCGACATCGAGCGCCTTGAGCAGGTTTGGGACCGCTTCAAGAACCTCAAGGTCGCTGACCTTGAAGGTGACGAAGGCCTGTACCGCGAACTCCGCGACCGCTACGGACTGTACTTCGAGGGCTCCATGGGTGCCGAGGCAATCAAGAAGCGCCTCGAAACCTTTGACATGCAGGCTGAAGCTGAGTCACTGCGCGACACCATCCAGAACGGCAAGGGCCAGCGTAAGACGCGTGCCCTGAAGCGCCTGAAGGTTGTCAACGCATTCCTGACCACCAACAACAGCCCGCTTGGCATGGTTCTCGACGCCGTTCCGGTGATCCCGCCGGAACTGCGCCCGATGGTCCAGCTGGACGGTGGCCGCTTCGCGACCTCCGACCTCAACGACCTCTACCGCCGTGTGATCAACCGTAACAACCGACTCAAGCGCCTGCTTGACCTTGGTGCTCCGGAGATCATCGTCAACAACGAGAAGCGCATGCTTCAGGAAGCTGTTGACAGCCTCTTCGACAACGGTCGTCGTGGCCGTCCCGTCACGGGTCCGGGCAACCGTCCGCTGAAGTCCCTGAGCGACATGCTCAAGGGCAAGCAGGGTCGTTTCCGCCAGAACCTCCTCGGCAAGCGCGTTGACTACTCAGGCCGTTCGGTCATCGTCGTCGGCCCGCAGCTGAAGCTGCACCAGTGTGGTCTGCCCAAGCAGATGGCACTGGAGCTCTTCAAGCCGTTCGTGATGAAGCGCCTGGTTGACCTCAACCACGCACAGAACATCAAGTCGGCAAAGCGCATGGTTGAGCGTTACCGTCCGCAGGTTTGGGACGTGCTGGAAGAGATCATCACCGAACACCCGGTGCTGCTCAACCGTGCACCTACCCTGCACCGTCTCGGCATCCAGGCCTTCGAACCACAGCTTGTGGAAGGCAAGGCAATCCAGCTTCACCCGCTGGTTTGTGGCGCCTTCAACGCTGACTTCGACGGCGACCAGATGGCAGTCCACCTGCCGCTGAGTCCGGAAGCCCAGGCCGAAGCACGCATCTTGATGCTGTCCTCGAACAACATCCTGAAGCCGTCCGATGGCCGTCCGGTGACCCTTCCTTCGCAGGATATGATCATCGGCCTGTACCACTTGACCACCAAGCGCGTCGGCTCCGCCGGCGAAGGCCGCATCTTCTCCTCGGTTTCGGAAGCCATCATGGCGTACGACGCCCGTGATTTGCACCTGAACTCCCAGGTGAAGATCCGTCTGGATGACTTCGTGCCTTACGCAGGATGGGAAGCTCCGGAAGGTTGGGAGCCCGGTCAGCCGGCTCTCGTTGAAACCTCCCTGGGCCAGGTCATCTTCAACCAGACGCTGCCCGAGGATTACCCGTGGGTTGAGGCTGTTGCCGACAAGGGCGAACTGTCCCGGATCGTCAACGACCTCGCAGAGCGCTACCCGAAGGTTGTTACCGCGGCAACGCTGGACAACCTGAAGGACGCAGGCTTCTACTGGGCCACCCGTTCGGGCGTCACGGTTGCCATCTCCGACATCGAGGTGCCTACTTCCAAGCCTGCCATCCTGGCCGGTTACGAGAACATGGCTGCCAAGATTCAGGGCCAGTACGACAAGGGCCTGATCGACGACGACGAGCGTCGCCAGGAACTGATCGAAATCTGGAACAAGGCAACCAACGAAATCGCCCAGGCGATGCGCGACAGCCTGTCACCCATGAACACCATCAACCGCATGGTGTCCTCCGGTGCACGTGGTAACTGGATGCAGGTCCGCCAGATTGCGGGTATCCGTGGTCTTGTGGCCAACCCGAAGGGTGAGATTATTCCTCGCCCGATCAAGTCCTCCTACCGCGAGGGCCTGTCGGTGCTGGAATACTTCATCGCCACTCACGGTGCCCGTAAGGGTCTGGCCGATACCGCTCTGCGTACCGCCAACTCGGGTTACCTGACCCGTCGTCTGGTGGACGTTTCGCAGGACGTCATCGTCCGCGAAGAGGACTGTGGTACCGAACGCGGTCTGGTCACCCCGATCGCCGTGCCGGATTCCAACGGTGAGCTCGTCCTCGACGAGAACGTCGAGAACAGCGCCTATGCACGTACGTTGGCTGTCGACGTCGTCGATGCCCAGGGCAACGTCCTGGCTGCCGGCGGCACCGACTGCGGCGACGTCGTTATCGACCAGCTGTTGGCTGCAGGCATCACCGAGGTCAAGGTCCGCTCCGTGCTCACTTGTGAGTCCAAGGTCGGTACCTGTGCACTCTGCTACGGCCGTTCGCTGGCCACTGGCAAGACCGTGGACATCGGCGAGGCCGTGGGCATCATTGCCGCACAGTCCATCGGTGAGCCCGGTACCCAGCTGACCATGCGTACGTTCCACACCGGTGGTGCTGTTTCTGCCGGTGGTGGCGACGACATCACCCAGGGTCTGCCCCGTATCCAGGAGCTCTTCGAAGCCCGTACTCCGAAGGGTGTCGCACCGATTGCTGAAGCAGCCGGCCGCATCACCATCGAAGAGTCCGAGCGCCAGATGCGCCTGGTCATCACTCCGGACGATGGTTCCGAAGAGATTGCCTACCCGGTGCTGCGCCGTTCACGTCTCCTCATCGAGGATGGCGAGCACGTCAGCGTCGGCCAGAAGCTGATCAACGGTCCTGTGGACCCGAAGCAGGTTCTGCGTATCATGGGTCCCCGTGCCGCACAGAAGTTCCTTGTGGACGAGGTTCAGGGCGTTTACCGCAGCCAGGGTATTGGCATCCACGACAAGCACGTCGAGGTTATCGTCCGCCAGATGCTGCGCCGCGTGACCGTCATCGAATCCGGCGACTCCGACCTGCTCCCCGGTGAGCTTGCAGAGCGCGCACGCTTCGAGGACGAGAACCGCCGCGTCGTGTCCGAGGGCAAGTCCCCGGCCTCGGGTCGTCCGGAACTCATGGGTATCACCAAGGCTTCCTTGGCTACCGAGTCCTGGCTGTCGGCTGCTTCGTTCCAGGAAACCACCCGCGTCCTGACGCAGGCGGCCATGGAAGGCAAGAGCGATCCTCTGCTCGGCCTCAAGGAAAACGTCATCATCGGTAAGCTCATCCCGGCTGGTACGGGTCTGCCCCGCTACACAGAGGTCACTGTGGAGCCGACGGAAGAAGCAAAGGCAAGCCTGTTCACAGGCCCCAGCGCTTTCACCGATTTCTCCTATGATGCCCTGGGCGGCGACGGTGCTCCTGAGTTCCACGCCATCCCGCTGGATGACTACGATCTCGGCAACGACTTCCGCTAAAAGCGGCAGCTAGCGCTTTGACGGTCAGGCCCCGCACTCTTGAGTGCGGGGCCTGACCCGTTAACGTAGTTCTGCGAGGAGACCAGGGGGAGTGGAGGTCGACGGCGGCAGGCGGCTGCCGCCGTCGACCTCCATACACCCGATTAAGGCCCTAGATCAAGCCGTGCTAGACTTTTGGTAATTGTTCTGTGTGGCAGTGGATGAAGGCCGCCGCAGCATCATTTTGGTTTTGTTCTCATGGTGCTGGGTGGAGCCTGTTTCCGGGTTGCGGGCAACATGCGCAACGAATGCCGCACTTTTGCACGCCTACCGGAGTTTCGGCCGGCTGCACGAGCAACGCCAAAGTTCCCACGTTTACCAGGCTGGCGCCTGTGTGTGGGAGCAGAGATCAAACAACGGAGAACACGAAAGTGCCTACGATTAACCAGCTGGTCCGCAAGGGCCGCACGCCGAAGGTCTCCAAGACCAAGGCTCCCGCGCTGAAGGGCAGCCCGATGCGCCGCGGTGTTTGCACCCGCGTTTACACCACCACCCCCAAGAAGCCGAACTCGGCTCTCCGTAAGGTGGCACGTGTGCGCCTCAACGGTGGCGTAGAAGTTACCGCCTACATCCCCGGTGTTGGCCACAACCTCCAGGAGCACTCCATCGTGCTCGTCCGTGGTGGTCGTGTTAAGGACCTTCCGGGTGTCCGCTACAAGATCGTCCGCGGCGCACTCGACACCCAGGGTGTCAAGAACCGCAAGCAGGCTCGCAGCCGTTACGGCGCAAAGATGGAGAAGAAGTAATATGCCTCGCAAGGGTCCGGCCCCGAAGCGGCCGCTAGTTTCCGATCCCGTTTACGGCTCCCCGTTGGTCACGCAGCTGATCAACAAGGTTCTTGTTGACGGCAAGAAGTCCACCGCAGAGCGCATCGTTTACGGCGCACTCGAAGGTGCACGTGCCAAGTCCGGCGGCGACCCCGTTGCCGCTCTCAAGAAGGCCATGGACAATGTCAAGCCTTCCCTCGAGGTGCGTTCACGCCGTGTTGGTGGCGCTACCTACCAGGTTCCGGTTGAGGTCAAGCCGGGTCGCTCCACCGCTCTCGCTCTGCGTTGGCTCGTGGGCTACTCCAAGGCCCGCCGCGAGAAGACCATGACCGAGCGCCTCCAGAACGAAATCCTGGATGCCTCCAATGGTCTTGGTGCCGCTGTGAAGCGTCGCGAAGACACCCACAAGATGGCCGAGTCCAACAAGGCCTTCGCACACTACCGCTGGTAAAAACTTTCCGGACGCCGCCGGCTCACTGAGCCGGCGGCGAACGTGTAGTCCATCCGAAAGGGAGACCCCGTGGCACAGGACGTGCTTACCGACCTTAATAAGGTCCGCAACATCGGCATCATGGCCCACATCGATGCCGGCAAGACCACCACTACCGAGCGCATCCTGTTCTACACGGGTGTGAACCACAAGATCGGCGAGACGCACGACGGCGCTTCGACGACTGACTGGATGGAACAGGAAAAGGAACGCGGCATCACCATCACGTCTGCCGCCGTGACTTGCTTCTGGGACAAGAACCAGATCAACATCATTGACACCCCGGGCCACGTTGACTTCACGGTTGAGGTTGAGCGCTCCTTGCGCGTCCTCGACGGTGCAGTTGCAGTGTTCGACGGCAAGGAAGGCGTGGAGCCGCAGTCCGAGACCGTTTGGCGCCAGGCTGACAAGTACAACGTTCCGCGTATCTGCTTCGTCAACAAAATGGACAAGCTGGGTGCTGACTTCTACTTCACCGTAGACACCATCATCTCCCGCCTTGGTGCCAAGCCGTTGGTCATGCAGCTGCCCATCGGCGCTGAGAACGACTTCATCGGTGTTGTTGACCTCCTCGAAATGCGCGCCCTGGTTTGGCCTGGCGACGCAAAGGGTGACGTCACCATGGGCGCTTCCTACGAAGTTCAGGAAATCCCGGCGGACCTCCAGGCCAAGGCCGAAGAGTACCGTGCACAGCTCGTTGAGACTGTGGCCGAGGCTTCCGAAGAGCTCATGGAGAAGTACCTCGAAGGTGAAGAACTCACCCTCGAAGAGATCAAAGCCGGCATCCGCAAGATGACCATCAACTCTGAGCTCTACCCGGTCTTCTGTGGTTCTGCCTTCAAGAACCGCGGTGTCCAGCCGATGCTTGACGCTGTTGTTGACTTCCTGCCGAACCCGCTCGACGTCCCGCCGATGATCGGTCACGATCCCCGCGACGAAGAGAAGGAACTTACCCGCAAGCCGTCTGCAGACGAGCCGTTCTCGGCCCTCGCCTTCAAGATTGCTGCGCACCCGTTCTTCGGTCAGCTGACCTTCGTCCGCGTGTACTCCGGTCACGTTGAGGCAGGCGCCCAGGTGGTCAACTCCACCAAGGGCAAGAAGGAACGCATCGGCAAGCTGTTCCAGATGCACGCCAACAAGGAAATGCCTGTTGAGGGCGCTACCGCCGGCCACATCTACGCAGCCATCGGTCTGAAGGACACCACCACGGGTGACACCCTGTGTGATGCCAACAACCAGATTGTCCTCGAGTCCATGAGCTTCCCGGAGCCCGTGATCTCTGTTGCGATCGAGCCCAACACCAAGGGTGACCAAGAGAAGCTCTCCACGGCCATCCAGAAGCTCTCCGCTGAGGATCCGACCTTCCAGGTCTCCCTCAACGAAGATACGGGCCAGACCATCATCGCCGGCATGGGCGAGCTCCACCTGGACATCCTGGTGGACCGCATGCGCCGCGAATTCAAGGTCGAGGCAAACGTTGGCAAGCCGCAGGTTGCTTACCGCGAAACCATCAAGCGCGCCGTCGAGCGCCTTGACTACACGCACAAGAAGCAGACCGGTGGTTCGGGTCAGTTCGCAAAGATCCAGATTGCGATTGAGCCCATGGACACCGCTTCCGGCGAGCTGTACGAGTTCGTGAACAAGGTCACTGGTGGCCGTGTTCCGCGCGAATACATCCCGTCCGTTGACGCTGGTATCCAGGATGCACTGAACGACGGCGTCCTGGCCGGTTACCCGGTTGTCGGCATCAAGGCCACGCTGATTGATGGCGCGTCCCACGATGTTGACTCCTCGGAAATGGCGTTCAAGATCGCCGGGCGTATGGCTTTCAAGGAAGCTGCACGCAAGGCGAACCCTGTTCTGCTTGAACCGCTGATGGATGTTGAGGTCCGCACACCTGAGGAATACATGGGTGATGTTATCGGTGACCTGAACGCCCGTCGTGGCCAGATGCAGTCCATGGAAGACGCAGCAGGTGTGAAGGTTATCCGTGCACACGTTCCGCTGTCCGGCATGTTCGGCTACATCGGTGACCTCCGGTCCAAGACCCAGGGTCGCGCTGTGTACTCCATGACATTCAACAGCTACGCGGAGGTTCCCAAGGCAGTAGCCGACGAGATCATCCAGAAAACCCGCGGCGAGTAATCTCCCGGTAACGGATGCAATTCCGGTATCGGGAAGGCATCTGAGCGCTTGAGGCGGGGCTGCGGCGAGAGCTGCGGTCCGGCCCCTGCGCAAACAGGCTCGAGGAACTACCATTGGTTCCTGAATCTGCAATTTCACCAAAACCAAGCCCCCAAGTAGACTTGCTAAAGTTTCTGCCGCGAAAAGCGCGGCCGAGGAGCACTTCACTTGAAATCGTTCTAGGAGGAACCTGTGGCAAAGGCAAAGTTCGAGCGGACTAAGCCGCACGTCAACATCGGCACCATTGGTCACGTTGACCACGGTAAGACGACGCTGACTGCCGCCATTTCCAAGGTGCTGTACGACCAGTACCCGGATCTCAACGAGCAGCGCGACTTCGCGTCGATTGACTCTGCTCCGGAAGAGCGCCAACGCGGTATTACCATCAACATCTCCCACGTGGAGTACCAGACCGAGAAGCGCCACTACGCACACGTAGACGCCCCGGGTCACGCTGACTACATCAAGAACATGATCACCGGTGCTGCCCAGATGGACGGCGCAATCCTCGTGGTTGCTGCAACCGATGGTCCGATGGCTCAGACCCGTGAGCACGTTCTGCTCGCCCGCCAGGTTGGTGTTCCCTACCTGCTGGTCGCACTGAACAAGTCCGACATGGTTGATGACGAAGAACTCCTCGACCTCGTCGAAATGGAAGTTCGTGAGCTCTTGAGCTCGCAGGGCTTCGATGGCGATGAGGCTCCGGTTGTTCGCGTTTCCGGCCTCAAGGCTCTGGAAGGCGACCCGGTTTGGGTCAAGTCCGTCCAGGACCTGATGGCAGCTGTCGACGAGTCCGTTCCGGACCCCGTACGTGACCGCGACAAGCCGTTCCTGATGCCGATCGAAGACGTCTTCACGATTACCGGTCGTGGCACCGTTGTTACGGGCCGCGCCGAGCGTGGAACCCTCGCCATCAACTCCGAGGTTGAGATCGTTGGCATCCGCCCGATCCAGAAGACCACGGTTACCGGTATCGAGATGTTCCACAAGCAGCTCGACGAAGCATGGGCCGGCGAGAACTGTGGCCTCCTGCTCCGCGGTCTGAAGCGCGACGATGTCGAGCGTGGCCAGGTTGTCGTCAAGCCGGGTTCCATTACCCCGCACACCGACTTCGAGGCTAACGTCTACATCCTTTCCAAGGACGAAGGCGGACGTCACAACCCGTTCTACTCCAACTACCGCCCGCAGTTCTACTTCCGTACCACGGACGTAACCGGCGTTATCACCCTGCCGGAAGGCACGGAAATGGTTATGCCTGGCGACAACACTGAGATGACCGTTGCGCTCATCCAGCCGATCGCTATGGAAGAGGGCCTCGGCTTCGCTATCCGCGAAGGCGGCCGCACCGTTGGTTCGGGACGTGTTACCAGCATCATCAAGTAGTCTCTACTTGTAGATCGGTGACACTCCGGCCCAGCCGGTAGTTAGCTAAAAAGAACCCCACCGCTACGGCGGTGGGGTTCTTTTTGCTACAGTTACTCTATCGAATGGATAAAGGCTGTGCGCGCACTGCGTCCGGCGCAACCAAGGAGCTACCATGACTGCATTTCTCGTACTGCTGCTCCTCGTCATCGTCGGCGGGGTGGGCTTTGCGGTCGGGTTGGCGAGGGGGCGCCGCGGCACTGCTCATGTTCCTTCTGCGGCGCAGGACAAAGCCGCTTCCTACCAAGCGGGCTTTCTCGCAGGCCATCTGGCTGGTTGGCGGGACGCTGAGGCCAAGGGGCAGATCAAGGACGGCTCTTCGGCAGGGACGGTTACTTCTGCAACTGTGAGCCCACCGCCGACTCCGTCGGCCGCCAGGCAGCCCCTGCCGCAACAGCCAGTCCCGCACTGGACTGCTCCTCAGGAACCCGTGGCACAACGAGCCGTCTCACCTGTGGCACAACCATCCGTGTCACCCGTGGCACAACAGCAATCTGCATTCCACATCTCCCAGCCGCCGGTATTTCGGGAGACTCCTGAAGCCGCCGCTGCGCGCAAGGAAAAGCGCGATCAGCAGAACATCAACGTCACGCTCTACGTAGCCAGCCTTCTCTTGGTTGCTGCCGGTGCGCTGTTCGTGGGCACGAGCCTTCCGGCCCTCTTCCGGTTCGTGGGGATCTGGTTCATCACTGCTCTGTTCTACGTTTCAGGCATGGTCATCCACTCGCGCGTGCCGCGGCTGCGACCTGCTGCCGTTGCCTTCGTCGGAACAGGACTTGCGCTCGTTCCGGTCACCGGGTTGGCAATGTACAACTTTGTGCTTCACAACGGCCCGGCGGCCTGGCTGGTCACTTCCTTGCTGGGTACAGCCGTTTACGCTTACACCGCCGTGAGGTTGGACAACAAAGTCCTGGCCTTCCTCTCCCTCAGTTTCGTCGTCTCAACGGCGTGGTCCGGCGTATCTGTTCTTGGCGGCGCACTGGTCTGGTACTTCACAGCTCTCATCGGGGTGGCAGTGCTCCTGACGGTTGTGTCCTTGCTGCGTCCTAAGTGGCTTCCTCCCCTTTACGTCCGTCCTCTGATGGTGCTGCACCCCGCGTTGGTCCCCCTCGTAGCCGTTGCTGTCACCTTTACTCCGCACCTCTTGTCCAAGGGGGAGTACGCCTGGGTCATGTTGATGTGCGGCATCTACTTCGCCGTAATGTTCTTCGTTCCTCAGGCCCGATACAGGGTGCAGCACCTCTATGCTGCGAGGGCCGCACTGACGTTGGCTTTGCTTGGGGTGGTGTGGGATGTCACCGCGAACGTCAGCACGGTGTTGCTGGCCGCGGTGATTTGCCTTGGAGTCCAGGCACTCGGAGTTGCTTTGGGCGGCAGGAAGTTGCTGCCTCGCTCCTGGTGGGCTGACGCCGTTTCGTGTTGGGCGCTGCAACTTATCACCTCGGCTATCCTCACGGTAGTGGTCGAGTTCAGGCCGTTCGACCCTCCCAACTATGTTCCTCTCGCCGTGACCATGCTGACGGCCATGGTGATCGGTTGGAAACTGGGCCAAGGCACCGAGTTCGCCGCGGCCGCTGTGCTGGTTGTGGGAGGTGCGCTCGGTGGATTGCTGGGCGCGTGGCCTCTCTCGGTACTCCTGGCTGCAGCAGCGCTCTACTGGTTCCTGCTGGCGTTGTCCAGGCCAACCGCTTTCCGGCAGTTCCTGATTCTTGCGGGCAGGATCGCGCTCACTCTGGCTGTGCCCGTGGCGGTGGCTGGCGTATTGACAGGAAATCCGGACAGGACTTCATACTCCTTGATTGCGTTCGTGGCTGCGGCAGCTGCGCAGCAACTGGTGAGTGCCGGGTTCGCACGTGGGGGAGTCCTGCTGGTGGCCCCGCAAGCTTCAGTGGCGGGCTTCGGCGGCGCCGCAGTCGCGGGACTTCTCGTCCTGCCGATATTTGAAGAGGCCGCCGGCCGCCCCGTCGTTGGCGCAGCAGTACTCGTCGTGTTGTTGGCAGGTTTGGCCGCAGGCCTCCTGATGTTTCAGCCGGCTCATCCGGAGTCAGGTGCCAGGGTCGTTTGGCGTGCAACGGTGGCCGAAGTCATTGCCCCGTCAACTGCTGTCGTCGCAGGCGGTGTGGCAGCAGCATTCGTGTCCTGGGCGCTGGGAAACGGCGTCCTTCTGGCGTTGCTCGCGTACTTCGTGGGCACTGCCCTAAGAATTTCCCCGTCGTTCCACAGGCAGTGTTATTGGTGGCTTTCGCGGGCGGCCGGTACGCTGTTGGCGGTGTCGGCCTACGGCGACGCGACGCGCGATGGCTGGAGTATGCGCTTCGCCGGGGAAGTTCCGGTCCCAGGATTTGTAGTGGTCATGGCTGCTGCATTCCAGCTGGTCCTTCCCCTCCTTGCCGGCAGCCGACGCCGTTACCCTCGAGCTTCCGTAGCCGATGCCGGTGTTGTAGTTGCCGTCATGGCCGTGGCAAGCTCGTTCCTTACTATCACCGGTGCGTTGTCCGGGGGGACCGTTCGGGACAGCTGGCAGCCGGGAGTTGCAGCGGTAACAACTGCCTTGGCCGCCGTCCTGGTCAGCGCCCTTCTGCGTCGCCACGCCGCTGGCTGGATCTTCGCTCCCGCGGCTTTTGTCCTCCTCCTGGCACTTCGCTGGGTGAATATCCGGGACGTCGAAATATTGCTCGGCATCTTTGCGGCCTACAGCGGCTTCATGATGGTCGTGGTTCGCCACCGATTGGTCCGCGGCTGCTACTTGCTTGCGGTCCGGGTGCTTACCGGCGCCTTCATCACGGTGGTAGTGGCCGACGTGACGGACTCACCGTCAGCGATATCCGTCAGCCTGGCTATGGTGCTCGCGTTGCAGCACGTGCTGACCTTGGTCCTGCGCAGGCGGGGAGTTGATGTCGCCTTCCAACAGGCAACAGTCCACGCCACCTTGGGCGCCCAACTCCTGCTGCCGTTCGCTTACTTGCTCGCAGGGGATTACGACGCCGGTGGCCGTTGGGTGGTGATGCTTGAGTCGGTTCTGGTCACGGCTTCTGCTGCTATCGCCTGGCGCATTCTCGGAGCACGAGGATCCCAGTACTTCTGCACTACGGCGATTGGGGTGGGCGTCATCGCTGCTGGGCCGGCACTCGTTTTCCCTGCTTCAACGTGGCTGTATCAGCCGCTGCTGGACAGGTCTCAAGTCCCCGTTGTCCTGCTCGCCCTGGCAGTTGCCACGGTTGCTGCTCGGGCGATGTTCCGTCCGGAGAAGTCGGCCGAGGGTTCAGTTGCAGGCGGCACGGAGCGCTGGTTCTGGCTCGTCTCAGCAATGGCGTTCACGCTGGTGGGCGGTGTTCTGACCTTGGGTATCTCACACTCGCTGACAGGACTGTCGGTACTGGTCCTGGCCGGCGTCTTGTTCGCTGCCTCTCACTTTGAACGCCTCCCGGCTCTTTACGCGGTGGCTGCGCCGGCGGTGCTGGTAGGGGCGGTTCCCGCCGTCGACGGTCTGATGGAGGGGCTGCCTGCGGGTGTCTGGAGCGACTACGCTGCCTGGCTTATTGGTGGAGTGGGGACCGCGGTGCTCCTTTATTCCCTGAAAGTGTTCGGCGGACAGGCCATTAAGGGCAATGACTGGCGACGCAACTCCCTGGCCGGCGCTGCGGCCTTGGCGGTTGCAACATCTGCTGCCGTGGGGTTGGGGCGCGACCAAACGTCCATGCTGGGATTTGTCCTGGTGGTGGCAACCGGGGTGCTGGTGGTGGTTGAGGTGCCGAACGGCAAATGGCTGGCAGCTGAGCTTGCGGGGATTATCTGCGTTGCAGCTCTTCAACGGGCGGTGCTGTTTGTGGACGGGTCCAGTCCTGACTTGTTCTGGACCGCGCAGTGGTACGTGGTGGCCGGGGCCGTTATAGCAGGGCTGCGCTACGCAAACGGGCAGCGTGCGGAAGGTCTCCTCCGCCTTTGCATTACAGCCGGGTTGCTGTCTCTCATGTCCTTGGGGACCATCTTCAGCGGTACGTCTTCGCAGCAGCTCTACGTACTCGTGGCACATGTCCTGCTTCTGGCTGCGGGCCTGCTCCTGGCCGAACGGGTACTGGTGTGGTGGGGTGCCGTCGCCGTAGCGCTGAGCATCATGTGGTCGCTGCGCTCCTACGCCTTCGCCATGCTCGCATTGGTTGCCTTGGGGCTGATCGTGCTGGCGGTATGGCGTTTGAACCGGAAGCCGCCCAGCAATACCGGTGGGTCGGGCCAAAGCGGAGATCCGAGCGATGTCCCTCCTGTGCGGACCCGTGACGGAATCCGATAATGTTGCAGTCTACGAAAAGAGGAGCGCACCATGGAATTCCTGATTTTCCTGGCAGTCATTGCCGTTATCGGCGGCGGCGTGCTGTGGGGGCGAAAGAACTTCAAGAGCGAGATCGAACGCGCAAAGCGGATTCGCCGGGCCAACAAAAGCAAGTAGGCCGGTACGCCAAGCCCGCACAATTTAACTCATACGGGCTACAAATGATAATGGCGTGCGCGGACTAATGACCGGTACCAGTAGAACGACTCCTTGGGAGTCCGTTCCAGGGTCTCGAAGTCCACGTGGATCAGGCCGAACCGTTGCGAGTAACCGGCTGCCCACTCGAAATTATCCAGCAAGGTCCAGACGTAGTATCCGCGAAGATCCACATCCTCGGCCATGCCTCCAGGCCCGGTTGCCGTCAGTGCATGGCCTAAATGTTCAGCCAGATAGGTGATGCGGTTGGTGTCCTGAAGGGGTCCGTCAACGTGCGCTGGCTCGGGGAAGCTGGCGCCGCCTTCGGTGATGTAGACGGGCGGAAGTGCCTCCCCATACCGATCCTTCAATTGGCGCAGCAGCAGCGCCAGGTATTCCGGTGCGACCGGCCAGCCAAACCCTGTGGTCTCATACTCCTTGTAGGCGGCCAAGTGGAAGGGAACCTGGGTCATCTCCGGTGACCGTCCGGTGGGTATCTCCGCCGGCCCGGGGCCTGCTGCCACCTTCACGGGGTAGTAGTAGTTGAGTCCGTAGAAGTCCAGGGGTTGGCTGATCAGTTCAAGATCGCCATCGTGGACGGTACCCAGTGAGCGGAACCAAGGTTTCATGGGCAGGGGTGGCTTGGGATACTGGCCAAGCAGTATTGCATCGGCGTAGATGCGGTTGAGGATCAGGTCCAGCGCCTGAGTCATCAGCCGGTCGCCAAGACTGTTGCTGGCGGACTCGACGGGGCAGTGCATGTTGGAGACCCCTATCTGCCCTTTAACGCCGGCGCTCCGTAGTGCCCGGACAGCCATTCCGTGACCCAGCAGTTGATGATGTGCGGCAGGCAGGGAATCGAACAGCAGTTGCCGGCCCGGGGCGTGCACTCCCAACGAGTACCCCTGCACAGTGACTGACACGGGCTCGTTCATGGTGACCCAGTGATCAACGCGATCACCGAAGCGTTCGGCGGCGGCCTCGCAGTAGACAGCGAAGCGCTCGGCAGTGTCCCGGTTCATCCACCCGCCGGCGTGCTCCAATTCCAGCGGGGTATCCCAGTGGTAGAGCGTCGCCATGGGGGAGATTCCCGCGGCCAGGAGTTTGTCTATCAGGCGGTCATAGAAATCCAGCCCCCGCTGGTTGACTGCGCCTTTGCCGCCAGGTTGGATTCGAGGCCACGAGAGCGAAAAGCGGTAGGAGTCGACGCCAAGTTCCTGCATCAGGGCGATGTCTTCATCAGAACGGTTGTAGTGATCGCACGCCACGGCGGGGGAGCCGCCGTCGACTATTGCTCCGGGCTTTTCCGAGAACGCATCCCAGCCAGAGGGCCCCCGTCCATCGGCGGTCAGCGAACCCTCAATCTGGAAAGCCGCAGATGCAACACCCAAAGTGAACCCCCGGTGCAGGCGGGCGGCGAGATCTTCCACGGAGCCTGAATCCTGGGAGTTCATGCCCCCATCATCCTCACCGGATGAGTGCCGGGCAATGGCTCTCACGGGCCGATTCGCCTTTACACCATATTTCCGCCATACTGGATGAGTTGTTCAAGCGCTTCTTCGTGTCCCGATCCGGATAATGCCGGATGTCAGGGTCCAGGCTGAAGCCCAAACATAACCCTGAACCCCATGATTGCGGTCGAGTTTGCGTGGAAATCGCGACACGCCCGACCGCGGGGGTCGGTGCGCCGACAAGGTGAGGAACCCGGATTCTTCCGGATTCAGCTTGTGCGGCGTGTGGTGGTAGATCCTCAAACGCTTCGGCGGCCACATCAACAGGTAAGTAAACAGAGCAGCCCTAACTAGAGCAGCACTAGCTGAAAGAGAGTCAGGCGACATGGCGGGACAAAAAATCCGCATCCGGCTGAAGTCATATGACCACGAGGTCATTGATGTTTCAGCGCGGAAGATCGTTGAGACGGTCACGCGCGCAGGCGCAACGGTAGTCGGCCCGGTGCCCCTGCCGACGGAGAAGAACGTTTACTGCGTTATTCGCTCTCCTCACAAGTACAAGGACAGCCGTGAGCACTTCGAAATGCGTACTCACAAGCGTCTGATCGACATCATCGACCCCACGCCGAAGGCTGTTGACTCGCTTATGCGTCTCGACCTGCCCGCCGACGTGAACATCGAAATCAAGCTCTAGGGAGGTGCTGAGAGACTATGACCGCAACCCGTAACGTAAAGGGCCTGCTGGGCACGAAGCTCGGCATGACCCAGGTCTGGGACGAGAACAACAAGCTCATCCCGGTAACTGTTGTCCAGGCTGACTCCAACGTCATCACCCAGCTGCGTAACGCAGAGGTAGATGGCTACGTCGCCGTACAGATCGGCTACGGCCAGATCGACCCCCGCAAGGTCACCAAGCCGCTGGCTGGTCACTTTGAAAAGGCCGGCGTAACTCCTCGCCGCCACGTCGTCGAACTGCGTACCGCAGACGCCGCATCCTACGAGCTGGGCCAGGAGCTCTCTGTTGAGATCTTCGAAGCCGGCCAGAAGATCGACGTCGTCGGCACCTCCAAGGGTAAGGGCTTTGCCGGTGTTATGAAGCGTCACGGCTTCCACGGCGTTGGCGCTTCCCACGGTGCCCACAAGAACCACCGTAAGCCTGGCTCCATCGGTGGCGCATCCACCCCGAGCCGCGTCTTCAAGGGCCTGAAAATGGCCGGCCGCATGGGCGCCGAGCGTCACACCACGCTGAACCTCACGGTTCACGCCATTGACGCTGAGAAGTCGCTGCTCCTTATCAAGGGTGCCGTTCCCGGTGCCCGCGGCCAGGTCGTACTCGTACGCACCGCCGTGAAGGGAGCCTAGTTAAATGACTAGCACTGTCAAGGTAGACCTGCCCGCAGAGATCTTCGACGTCCAGACCAACGTGCCGCTGCTGCACCAGGTCGTCGTCGCACAGCTCGCTGCTGCACGCCAGGGTACCCACAAGACGAAGACCCGCGCCGAGGTTTCCGGTGCAGGTCGCAAGCCGTTCAAGCAGAAGGGCACCGGCCGCGCCCGTCAGGGTTCAATCCGTGCTCCTCACATGACCGGCGGTGGCGTTGTCCACGGTCCGACCCCTCGTGACTACAGCCAGCGCACCCCCAAGAAGATGAAGGCTGCTGCACTCCGCGGCGCCCTGTCTGACCGCGCCCGTAACGGCCGCATCCACGTCATCGCTGAACTGGTAGCCGGCACCAAGCCGTCCGCCAAGGAAGCACTGGCGTCGCTGCGTGCAGTCTCCGAGCGCAAGAACCTGCTCGTCGTAATCGAGCGCGCCAACGATGTTGCTGCACTCTCCGTGCGCAACCTCGAAGGTATTCACGTTCTGTACGCAGACCAGTTGAACACCTACGACGTACTCATCTCCGACGACGTGGTCTTCACCAAGGCTGCTTTCGAGGCGTTCGTCGCTGACAAGGCCAAGAACGAGGAGGCCTCCAAGTGAGCGTAACCACCATCAAGGACCCGCGCGACGTCGTGCTTGCACCCGTCGTTTCGGAAAAGAGCTACGGTCTGATCGACGAAGGCAAGTACACCTTCCTGGTGGACCCTCGCTCGAACAAGACCGAGATCAAATTGGCCGTTGAGAAGATCTTCTCGGTCAAGGTTGACTCGATCAACACCATCAACCGTGCCGGTAAGCGCAAGCGCACCAAATTCGGCTGGGGAACGCGCAAGAGCACCAAGCGTGCAATTGTCACCCTCAAAGAAGGCACAATCGACATCTTCGGCGGTCCGCTCGCGTAGCGGAGACCACTTTAACGAGGAAATAAATTATGGGAATCCGTAAATACAAGCCGACTACCCCGGGCCGTCGTGGCTCGAGCGTAGCCGACTTCGCTGAAATCACGCGATCGACTCCGGAAAAGTCGTTGCTGCGTCCGCTGCACAAAACAGGCGGCCGTAACAACTCTGGTAAGATCACCACCCGTCACAAGGGTGGTGGGCACAAGCGCCAGTACCGTCTGATCGACTTCCGTCGTCACGACAAGGACGGCATCAACGCCCGCGTTGCCGAAATCGAGTACGACCCGAACCGTACGGCTCGCATCGCACTCCTGCACTACGTTGATGGCACCAAGCGTTACATCATCGCTCCTAACAAGCTGTCCCAGGGTGACTTCGTCGAGGCTGGTCCTGACGCTGACATCAAGCCGGGCAACAACCTGCCGCTGCGCAACATCCCGGTTGGTACCGTAATCCACGCAGTTGAACTGCGTCCGGGTGGCGGCGCCAAGATGGCACGTTCCGCAGGTGCTTCGGTACAGCTCGTTGCCAAGGAAGGCCGCTTCGCTCAGCTGCGTCTGCCCTCCGGCGAAATCCGCAACGTTGACGTGCGCTGCCGCGCAACCGTCGGCGAGGTCGGCAACGCCGAGCAGTCGAACATCAACTGGGGCAAGGCCGGCCGTATGCGCTGGAAGGGCGTTCGCCCGACCGTCCGTGGTGTAGCCATGAACCCGGTTGACCACCCGCACGGTGGTGGTGAAGGTAAGACTTCCGGTGGACGTCACCCGGTTAACCCGAACGGCAAGCCCGAGGGCCGTACCCGCCGTCCGAACAAAGAGAGCGACAAGCTTATTGTTCGTCGCCGCCGTACTGGCAAGAACAAGCGATAGGAGCCTGGACACATGCCACGCAGCCTGAAAAAAGGTCCTTTCGTTGACCAGCACCTCTTTGTGAAGGTCGCACGGGAAAACGATAAGGGCACCAAGAACGTCATCAAGACCTGGTCCCGCCGTTCGATGATCATCCCCGACATGCTCGGGCACACGATCGCCGTACACGACGGACGCAAGCACATTCCGGTGTTTGTCACAGAGTCGATGGTCGGGCACAAGCTCGGCGAATTCGCTCCCACGCGGACATTCCGCGGCCATGTTAAGGACGACCGTAAGGGCAAGCGCCGCTAGGCGCCTGACCTTACGTCTTAGACGAGAGAAGGAAAGCAATGGAAGCCAAGGCTATTGCGCGTCACATCCGCGTAACGCCTATGAAGGCCCGGCGCGTCGTCAACCTTGTTCGTGGTAAGCAAGCGAATGAGGCTCTGGCAATTCTGAAGTTTGCCCCCCAGGCAGCTTCGGAGCCGGTATTCAAGGTACTTCAGTCGGCAATGGCCAACGCACGTGTCCTCGCGGACCGTGACGGCGTTGCATTCGACGACAGCGACCTCTTCATCACCGAAGCATTTGTTGATGAAGGCCCGACCATGAAGCGGTTCCAGCCGCGTGCCCAGGGCCGCGCCTACCGCATTAGGAAGCGGACCAGCCACATCACGCTGGTTGTCGCAACCCCGGAGAAAGAGGAGGCTCGCTAAGTGGGACAGAAAGTTAACCCGCACGGGTTCCGACTCGGCATCACCACCGACCACGTTTCGCACTGGTTCGCTGACAGCACCAAGCCCGGACAGCGCTACAAGGATTTCGTCCGCGAGGACATCAAGATCCGTCAGCTCATGTCCACCGGCATGGAGCGCGCCGGCATCGCCAAGGTCGAGATCGAGCGCACCCGTGACCGTGTCCGCGTGGATATCCACACGGCACGCCCGGGTATCGTTATCGGCCGCCGTGGCGCTGAAGCAGACCGCATCCGCGGCGAGCTCGAAAAGCTCACCGGCAAGCAGGTTCAGCTGAACATCCTCGAGGTCAAGAACCCCGAGATGGAAGCACAGCTTGTTGCCCAGGGCATCGCTGAGCAGCTGACTTCCCGCGTGGCTTTCCGCCGTGCGATGAAGAAGGCCATGCAGTCCGCACAGCGTGCGGGTGCCAAGGGTATCCGTGTTGCTTGCTCGGGTCGTCTGGGTGGCGCAGAAATGTCCCGCTCGGAGTTCTACCGCGAAGGCCGTGTGCCCCTGCACACCCTCCGCGCGAACATCGACTACGGCTTCTACGAAGCCAAGACCACCTTCGGCCGTATCGGTGTGAAGGTTTGGATCTACAAGGGTGACGTAACTGCCAAGGAACTGGCTCAGCAGGCAGCTGCTGCTCCGTCCCGTGGCCGTGCAGGAGACCGTCCGGGCCGCCCGGGTGGCGACCGCCGTCGTCGTAACGACCGTCCGGCAGCTGAGGCAGCACCCGCTGCCGTTGAAGCACCGGCCGCTGAAGCTGCTGCTCCGGCAGCAGAAGGAGGACAGGCTTAAATGCTTATCCCACGTCGAGTCAAGCACCGTAAGCAGCACCACCCGGGTCGTTCCGGCGCTGCAACGGGCGGCACCAAGGTCAGCTTCGGTGAATACGGTATCCAGGCTCTGAGCCCGGCATACGTAACCAACCGTCAGATCGAGTCCGCTCGTATCGCGATGACCCGCCACATCAAGCGTGGCGGTAAGGTCTGGATCAACATCTACCCGGACCGTCCGCTGACGAAGAAGCCTGCTGAAACCCGTATGGGTTCCGGTAAGGGTTCTCCGGAATGGTGGGTCGCAAACGTCAAGCCGGGCCGGGTTCTCTTCGAACTCTCCGGTGTCAATGAAGAGGTAGCTCGCGAGGCCCTGCGCCTGGCAATCCACAAGCTCCCGTTGAAGGCACGCATTGTGCGTCGCGAAGGTGGTGAATAGAAATGGCAGTAGGGTCGAAGGATCTCGCACCCGCACAGCTGGACGGTTTCGACAACGAGCGTCTCGTTGAAGAACTCCGCAAGTCCAAGGAAGAGCTGTTCAACCTGCGTTTCCAGTCCGCCACCGGACAGCTGGAGAACCACGGTCGCCTGCGCGCGGTAAAGAAGGACATCGCACGCATCTACACCGTTCTCCGTGAGCGCGAACTGGGCATTCGTGCCGAGGTTGCCGCACCGGTTGTGGAAGCCAAGGAAGAAAAGAAGTCCAAGAAGGCTACCAAGGCTGAAAAGGCCGAGGTTGAAGCTGGAGAGGATGCCAAGTGAGCGAGAAGGAAACTGTGACGGAAGCAGCAGCCAGCGCTGAACAGCGCGGTTACCGTAAGACGCGTCGCGGCTACGTTGTCTCTGACAAGATGGAAAAGACCATCGTTGTTCAGGTTGAAGACCGCGTGAAGCACGCTCTGTACGGCAAGGTTATTCGCCGCACCTCGAAGATCAAGGCTCATGACGAAGAGAACACCGCCGGCATCGGCGACCTCGTTCTCATCTCTGAGACCCGCCCGCTCTCCGCTACCAAGCGGTGGCGCCTGGTGGAGATCCTCGAAAAGGCCAAGTAAATCTGACGCCGGGCATGCCTGGCGGTGATTCACTGGAGAGGCCCGCATTCCCTAGGGAATGCGGGCCTCTCCGCTTCTCCAGCCGTTTCGGTTTCGGACTGTAAACGTGCTAGGATATTGAGTTTGTATGGCGCCACTTGTGCGTCGTCCACTACCTCGTAAACAATCGTGCCGCTGCATACTGCCCCGCGCAGAGTTTTCTGCAAGGGAAGCTGATGCTTGTGGCACGGGCGTTTAGGCCTGTACTGGCAAAATCCAGGCAGGTCAAGAGACACCCCGATCAACCGTTCCGCAAGGCTCATTCCGTATGCATGATTTCGGTCTGAGAACCCGCGCGACGCAAGGAGTAAAAATTGATTCAGCAGGAGTCGCGACTCAAGATCGCCGACAACACGGGTGCTAAGGAAATCCTTACCATTCGCGTTCTCGGTGGATCTGGTCGTCGCTACGCAGGCATTGGCGACGTGATCGTCGCTACCGTCAAGGACGCTATTCCCGGCGGAAACGTAAAGAAGGGCGACGTCGTCAAGGCGGTCATCGTCCGTACCAAGAAGGAACGCCGCCGTGCGGATGGTTCCTACATCAAGTTTGACGAAAACGCAGCTGTGATCCTGAAGAACGACGGTGACCCCCGCGGTACCCGTATCTTCGGCCCGGTTGGTCGTGAACTTCGCGACAAGAAGTTCATGAAGATCGTTTCGCTGGCCCCGGAGGTGCTTTAGTCCATGGCTAAGAAAATCAAAAAGGGTGACCTCGTTCAGGTCATCACCGGCGCCAAGCAGGAACGTGGCGGCGACCGCGGCAAGCAGGGCAAGGTCCTGCGCGTGTTCACCGACACCAACCGCGTGCTGGTAGAGGGAATCAACCGCGTCACCAAGCACAGCAAGGTCGGTCAGTCGCAGCGCGGCACCAAGACCGGTGGCATCGAGGTTGTTGAAGCCCCGATTCACGTATCCAACGTTGCTTTGGTTGACCCGTCCACCAAGAAGCCGACCCGTGTTGGTTTCCGTCTCGACACCGTTGAGAAGGATGGCGCTACCAAGACCGTCCGTATCCGCGTGTCCAAGGCCACCGGGAAGGACATCTAATGACTGAGACTCTCGAGACTCCAGTAAAGATCGTTCCGCGTCTGAAGACGAAGTATGCAGAGACCATCAAGAAGTCCCTGCAGGACGAATTCAGCTACGGAAACGTCAACCAGGTTCCCCGCCTGGTGAAGGTTGTAGTGAACATGGGTGTTGGAGATGCCGCCAAGGACTCCAAACTGATCGACGGCGCTGTTCGCGACCTCACCCTGATCACCGGCCAGAAGCCGCAGGTAACCAAGGCCCGCAAGTCGATCGCACAGTTCAAGCTGCGCGAAGGCATGCCCATCGGTGCACACGCAACTCTGCGTGGAGACCGCATGTGGGAATTCGTGGACCGTCTGGTTTCGCTGGCCCTGCCGCGTATCCGCGACTTCCGCGGCCTCAACGGCAAGCAGTTTGATGGCAACGGCAACTACACCTTCGGTCTGACCGAGCAGGTTATGTTCCACGAAATCGATCAGGATTCCATCGACCGCGTTCGCGGTATGGACATCACGGTCGTCACCACCGCCAAGACCGATGACGAAGGCCGCGCGCTGCTCAAGGCGCTTGGCTTCCCGTTCAAGACCGAAAACTAACTACGTGACAGGTCCGTCCGCGCAGGCTCATAAGAGCAGGCGCAGCGGAAACCGGTACGAGGAAGGGCTATAGCCCAAATGACTATGACAGATCCTGTCGCAGACATGCTCACGCGTCTGCGCAATGCAAACTCGGCATACCACGACACCGTGTCCATGCCGTACAGCAAACTGAAGGCACGCGTTGCCGACATCCTGAAGGCAGAAGGCTACATTGCCGGCTGGAAGGAAGAAGACGCCGAGGTTGGCAAGAAGCTGACCCTCGACCTGAAGTTCGGTCCGAACCGCGAGCGTTCCATCGCTGGCGTCCGCCGCATCTCCAAGCCGGGCCTCCGCGTTTACGCGAAGTCCACCAACCTGCCGCACGTGCTGGGTGGCCTGGGTATCGCAATCCTGTCCACCTCTTCCGGCCTCCTGACTGACAAGCAGGCCGGCAAGAAGGGCGTGGGCGGCGAAGTCCTCGCGTACGTCTGGTAACGGGAAAGGAAGAGAATAATGTCACGTATTGGACGTCTCCCCATCACCGTTCCTGCCGGAGTTGAGGTCAAGCTCGATGGCTCCGTCATCAGCGTCAAAGGTGCCAAGGGCGAGCTGAGCCACACTGTGGCCAGCCCGATCGAGGTTACCCAGGAAGAGAACACTCTCACGGTCACCCGCCCGAATGACGAGCGCAACTCGCGTTCGCTGCACGGCCTGACCCGCACCCTGATCGCCAACATGATCCAGGGCGTTACCGAGGGCTACGAGAAGAAGCTTGAAATCGTTGGTACTGGTTACCGCGTTCAAGCCAAGGGTTCTGACCTGGAGTTCGCTCTGGGCTACAGCCACCCGGTTAACGTCTCTGCACCCGAAGGCATCACCTTCGTAGTAGAGGGTCCGACCAAGCTCTCTGTTGCGGGTATCAACAAGCAGCAGGTCGGCGAGGTTGCTGCCAACATTCGCAAGCTGCGCAAGCCTGACCCCTACAAGGGCAAGGGTGTCCGTTACGCCGGCGAAGTCATCCGCCGCAAGGTCGGAAAGGCTGGTAAGTAAACCATGGCCATCGCAATTAACAAGAAGCGTACGAACAAGAGCAAGTCGGCTGCACGCAGCCGTCGCCAGCTTCGTATCCGCAAGCGCATCACAGGTACGGCTGTACGTCCTCGTATGGTTGTTAACCGCTCTGCACGTCACATGTTCGTCCAGGTTGTCGATGACAGCAAGGGTGTAACCGTGGCTTTCGCTTCCACTTTGGAAGCGGACCTTCGTGCATTCGACGGTGACAAGACTGCCAAGGCCAAGCGCGTTGGCGAGCTCGTTGCCGAGCGCGCCAAGGCTGCAGGCGTCGAAGCTGTTGTCTTCGACCGTGGCGGTAACAAGTACCACGGCCGTATCGCCGCCGTCGCCGACGGTGCTCGCGAAGGTGGGCTGGCACTGTGACCGTTGAAAATAACGAAAAGGACGTTCAGGTGACTGAAGCTGTAGCTGCTGAAGCAACTGAGACCGCACCCGCTACCGATGACCGCCGCGGCGGACGTCGTGGCGAGCGCGGCGACCGTGGCCAAGGCCGCGGCGACCGTGGCGGCCGTGGTGGCCGCGACGGCGGTCGTGAGGCTGAGAAGAGCCAGTTCGTAGAGCGCGTTGTCACCATCAACCGCGTTGCCAAGGTCGTCAAGGGTGGTCGTCGCTTCAGCTTCACCGCTCTCGTCGTCGTCGGTGACGGCAACGGTATGGTCGGCGTCGGCTACGGCAAGGCCAAGGAAGTTCCCGCGGCTATCGCAAAGGGCGTTGAAGAGGCCAAGAAGTCCTTCTTCCGCGTTCCCCGCGTTGGCAGCACCATCCCGCACCGCGTGCAGGGTGAGGCCGCTGCAGGCGTAGTCCTGCTGCGTCCGGCTTCCGCCGGTACCGGTGTTATCGCCGGTGGTCCGGTCCGCGCGGTACTGGAGTGCGTGGGTATCCATGACATCCTCTCCAAGTCGCTCGGTTCCTCAAACGCGATCAACATCGTTCACGCGACTGTTGCCGCTCTGAAGCAGCTCGAAGAGCCCGCTTCCGTGGCTGCCCGCCGTGGCCTGCCGCTGGACGAGGTTGCTCCCGCTGCTCTGGTGCGCGCGCTCCAGAACCAGAAGGCAGGTGTTTAGTCATGGCTAAGAACCTGACTCCCTCCGACGCCAAGTTGGAGATCACCCAGATCAAGGGCGTCATTGGCGCCAAGCAGAACCAGAAGGCTACCCTTCGGTCCCTCGGCCTGAAGCGCATCGGACACACTGTTGTCCGCAACGCTGACGCCGTGACCGTTGGCATGCTGAACACGGTTCCGCACCTCGTGAATGTAGAGGAGGCGAAGTAATGGCAGAGAACAAGACCGCCGAAGAGACTGCTGAGAAGCAGCACGCTCTGAAGGTCCACCACCTGCGCCCCGCCCCGGGTGCCAAGACCGCCAAGACCCGTGTTGGTCGTGGTGAAGGCTCCAAGGGTAAGACCGCTGGTCGTGGTACCAAGGGTACGAAGGCCCGCTACCAGGTAAAGGCTGGCTTTGCCGGCGGCCAGCTGCCGCTGCACATGCGCCTGCCGAAGCTGCGCGGCTTCAAGAACCCGTTCCGGGTTGAGTTCCAGGTTGTCAACCTGGAGAAGCTCAACGAGCTGTTCCCGGAAGGTGGCGTTGTCACCGTCGAGTCCCTGGTTGAGAAGGGTGCCGTTCGCAAGAACCAGCCCGTCAAGGTGCTGGGCACCGGCGACATCACCGTCAAGGTTGACGTCACCGCCCACGCATTCTCTTCCAGCGCTTCGGAAAAGATTGCTGCAGCAGGCGGAAGCACCACTGCTCTCTAAGAGCCAGTGGGGCAAACGCCCGTTGTAAAACGATCCCGGTATGCGGGGCTTCGGCCCTGTATACCGGGATTTTTTGCGTGATTGTTGACTCTCGATTATTCCGACGGCGTCACAAGCGGTTAGACTCGGTTGTTGGGTTTCATTGAGCCCGATCACATCCTTGTACTTTCTACTCAGGAGGACGCTTGCTAAGCGCATTCGGCCGGGCGTTTCGGACGCCTGATTTGCGACGCAAGTTGTTGTTCACGCTGGGAATCATCACAATCTTCCGCTTGGGAGCTTTCATCCCCTCGCCTGGTGTGAACTACCAGAATGTCCAGCAATGCTTGAACACTGATGCCACCTCGCAAGGCATCTACCAGCTGGTGAACTTGTTCAGCGGCGGCGCGTTGCTGCAGGTTTCAGTGTTTGCCCTGGGCATCATGCCCTACATCACAGCGAGCATCATCGTGCAGCTGCTCCGGGTGGTCATTCCCCGGTTCCAGCAGCTTTACGAAGAGGGCGCCTCCGGTCAGTCAAAGTTGACGCAGTACACCCGGTACCTCACCATTGCTCTCGGCCTGCTGAACGCCACAACATTGGTGTCGCTTGCCCGGTCCGGCCAGTTGCTCCCTGGCTGCAACCTGCCCATCATTCCTGATGAGAGCATCATTACCACCATCCTCATCATCATCACGCTGACGGCCGGCACCGGCCTCATCATGTGGATGGGCGAGCTGGTCACCGAAAAGGGTGTGGGCAACGGCATGTCGCTGCTGATCTTCACCTCCATCGCTGCAAGCTTCCCCGGCTCGCTGGGCTCCATCTGGGAATCCAAGGGTCCGGGCACTTTCTTCACTGTCCTCGCCGTCGGCCTGCTTACGGTGGCCCTGGTGGTCTTCGTGGAGCAGTCCCAGCGCCGTGTTCCGGTTCAGTACGCCAAGCGTATGATCGGACGCCGCACAGTGGGTGGCACCAGTACGTACATCCCCATCAAGGTGAACATGGCCGGCGTCGTGCCCGTCATCTTCGCGTCCTCCATGCTGTACCTGCCCGGACTGATTTCGCAGTTCAACCAGCCGGCGCCAGGGGAGCAAATGGCCCCGTGGGTTGAGTGGATCAACAACAACCTCACCCGTGGCGACCACCCCATTTACATGGCACTGTATTTCGCCATGATTGTGTTCTTCACCTACTTCTACGTAGCCATCACCTTCAACCCTGAAGAAGTGTCGGACAACATGAAGAAGTACGGCGGGTTTATTCCGGGCATCCGGGCGGGTAAACCGACCGCGGACTACCTGCAGTACGTGCTTTCCAGGATCACCTTGCCCGGAGCCCTTTACCTGGGCTTCGTGGCGTTGATTCCTTTGGTTGCACTCGTCCTGATCAACGCCAACCAGAACTTCCCGTTCGGTGGCACGTCGATTCTGATCATGGTGGGTGTTGGCCTGGAGACCGTCAAGCAGATTGATGCGCAGCTACAACAACGTCACTACGAAGGGCTTTTGCGATGACGAGAATGCTGATCATTGGACCTCCCGGTTCGGGCAAGGGAACACAGGCCGAGCGGATTTCCGAACGCCTCGGCGTAGTCGCCATCTCCACCGGCGACATCTTCCGCGCCAACGTCAAGGGCGAAACGCCTTTGGGCCTTGAGGCCAAGAAGTACATGGACGCCGGCGACTTCGTTCCGGACAGCGTCACGAACAACATGGTTCGCGATCGCCTGAGCCAGAGCGACGTCGAGAACGGCTTCCTGCTGGACGGTTACCCGCGCACCACCGCGCAGGTTGACTACCTGGACCAGATCCTTGCTGAGGGTGAGCAGGAGCTCGACGTCGTGCTCCAGCTGACGGCTGACGACGAAGAACTGGTAGCTCGTCTTCTCGGCCGTGCCAAGGAAACTGGCCGCTCGGACGACAACGAAACCGTCATCCGGCACCGCCTGAATCTTTACCACGAGCAGACCGAGGCAGTTGTGGCCAAGTACGCCGAGCGTGGCATTCTCACGCAGGTTGATGGCATCGGTGGTATCGATGAAGTTACCGACCGCGTGTTGACGGCTATCGAGTCAGCCAAGGCCGTTTAGTAGTTCTCCAGATAGCCGGGTCTACCGGCGCTGGAGTGAGGGGTGTGTCCCGTACCGTGAGTGCGGGACACACCCTTTTCCTTTTCCATCCTGAATTTCAATTTCGACCATGCTCCCCGGTACGGGAAAATGGTTGAAGCATGGGGCCCGATTGGCCTCTACAGCAAACCTTCCAGAGGAGATCATGGCGTTCGGTCAGCCCCGCATTGAATACAAAACCAACGAGCAGATGCGCACCATGCACCAGGCTGGCCTTGTCCTGAGCCGTGCACTCGACGCTGCCGTTGCGGCGGCCAAGCCGGGTGTCACTACCAAGGACCTGGACGACGTCTTCGCCGCGGTGCTCAATGATGCTGGAGCGAAGTCGAACTTTTTGGGTTACCACGGCTTCCCGGCCACGATCTGCACCTCGGTCAACGAGGAAGTGGTCCACGGCATCCCGGGCGGCAAGGTCCTCCACGACGGCGACATCATCTCCATTGATGGCGGCTGCATAGTTGACGGCTGGCATTCCGACTCCGCCAGGACCGTGATTGTTGGCAACGCCGATCCGGAAGACCAGCGTCTCTCCGACGTCACCGAAGCAGCCATGTGGCGCGGCATCGCAGCCCTCGCCAAAGGCAAGTTTGTGGGAGACATCGGAAACGCGATTGACGACTACGTGTCATCTGTCCAGGGAAAGCCGTTGGGCATCCTGGAGGACTACGTGGGGCATGGCATTGGCTCAGAGATGCACATGGCGCCCGACGTTTTGAACTACCGGACCGGCCACCGCGGCCCCAAGATCCGCCCCGGCCTGTGCCTGGCCATTGAACCCATGCTGGTCCGGGGTGACATTGAGACCGCAACCCTCGACGACGACTGGACCGTAGTGACTACTGACGGTAAGCGTTCCTGCCAGTGGGAGCATTCCGTGGCTGTTCATGACAAAGGCATCTGGGTCTTGTCCGCCCCGGACGGAGGGGCCAAGCAGTTGGCACCGCTCGGCGTCGTGCCCGTTCCCATCCCGTAACTCCTGCAAAGAAGAGCTGGGCTACTGACGTAGCCCAGCTCTTCTTTTAACAGGGTGGCAGTTACGCCTTCAGCTTGGGCTTCACATCCTTGGTGTAAATGCCCTCAAGGGTTTTCTTCAGCTCGGTCATGGTTGTCTGGACGTCGCCTTGTTGCGTCAGGATCTTGGCGGCCGACTTGGCCATTTCCTGATCGGCGCCGGGCAGGAACACGCGGGCGTTGTCCTGGACCTTGGTTGCTGCCAGCTGGTCCATGGCCGTCTTGATTTGCGGTGTTGCTGCAAGAACCGCCGACATGTCAGCCGAGAGCCTGGTGGGCATGTAGCCGGTGGCTGCTGAAAAAGCGGCCGTGTTCTCCGGCTCGGTCATGAATTTGAGGAACGTCGCTGCGGCCAATTGTTCTTCCTTGCTGATTCCGCTGGGGATGCCCAGGCCGGCGCCGCCCGTGGGGCAGACGCCGCTGGGCGCCTCAGGGCCGCCGGGCAGGAATCCGACGCCGACGTTGAACTTGGCCGCCTTCAGGACGCCAAGCAAGGAGCCAGTGGAGGAGATAGTGGACGAGGTGATCCCGGCGGCGAAGTCGTCTGCTGCCTCCTTGGAAGAGACGCCGGCCCAACCGTCCTTATAGATGGAATCCTGTGCCCACTGGAGCGCGGCCACGGACTGGGGAGAATCGCAGGTGATGTCCCAATCCCTTGACCAGCTGCCGCCCCAACCCCACAGGTTGTTCTGCAGAGTCCAGCCTGCGTAACCGGCCAGGGCAGGGTAGATGTAGGCGTACTGCGCACCGGAGGTGGCCTTGAGCTTTGACGCCCACTCTGCGAACTCTTGCCACGTAGCCGGTGCACGGTCCGGAAGTCCGGCGGCCTTGAAATGGTCCTTGTTGTAGTAGAACAGCGGCGTGGACCGGCCGTAGGGGAGAGCCCACTGCTTGTCCTCGTACTTGTAGTCATCCACCAGCGACTTCTGGAAGTCATCGATTTTGATGTCCAGCTGCTTCACCAGGCCATCGATGGGAATGATGCTTCCGTTCGAGTAGTAGCGGAACCACCAGACATCCGAGAGGACCACCAGCCCGGGCAGGCCAGTCTTGGCTGCCTGGGACGTCTGGAACTTTTGGGCGATCTCTTCATAGTTGGCGCCGGCCGTCACCAGGTTGACCTTGATGTCAGGGAATTTGGCGTGGAACTTCTCGATGATCGCCTTCTCAACGTCCTGGGATTTGCCCGGGTGGTTGGTCCAGAAATCAATGGAGCTGGCGGGCTTTACGCCGCTGAAGTCGATCGTTGCAGTGTCGACGGCGTCTGCCGTGCCCGCCGTCGACGGCCCGCCGCAAGCGGCGAGGGCCGCAGCTCCGGCTCCGAGGCCTGCCAGACCCAGGAAATGGCGGCGGTCAAGGTTAGTGCGCATGGTGTTTCCTCTCAATAACTTTCTTCGATGCGAATGGTGCGTTTGGAGAATTCAGCCGGTGACGCTGCCTTGGGTCAGCCCGGCAACGATGTAGCGCTGGAGCGCTGCGAACACCAGCAGGATGGGAACGATCACCAAAACTGCCCCGGCCATGAGGATTCCCCAGCCGGCGCCGTTGCCCTCGGAGTTTTGCAGCAGGGTCAGGCCCACGGGCAGAGTCATGGTTTCAGGGCGATCAGTGATGATGAGCGGCCAGATGTAGTCGTTCCATTCGCTGACCACCGTTACCAGCGCCACGGTGGCGATCGATGGCACAGAGACCGGCACGATGATCTGCCACAGCCGCCGCCAATGGCCTGCTCCGTCGATTTCAGCTGCCTCCAGAATCGACGCCGGCAACGTCAGGAAGTGTTGGCGCAGCAGGAACGTGCCAAACGCCGTCCCCAAACCTGGCAGGATGATGCCCCACAGGGTGTTCTTCCCACCCATACCGGCGATCAGGATGTAATTGGGCAGGATGGACACTTGCGCGGGAACCATGAGTGCCACCAGGATCAGCACAAAAATCACGTTCTTGCACGGGAAGCGAACAAACACCAGCGCGTACGCCGTCAAGATCGCCAGAATGACCTTGATGGTGGAACCCACCGTTGTGACGATCAGGCTGTTGGCGAAGAACTGTGCGAACGGAACCGTAGTCATCGCTGTGGCGTAATTTTCCAGGTTCAACGACTCGGGCAGGATCTTTAGGTCCATGGTGACGATCTCGCCGGGTTGCTTGAAGGAACTCAGCAACATCCAGAGCAGCGGCAGGAACACCACCAGCGTGGCGATGATCAGCGGCACGTAGCCCATGGCGATGGTCTGGACGAAATTCGGTTTGGAGAAAGGGCGCGGAGGCTCATGCTTCATAGGTACCTGCACTGCCTCTTGCGGTGAATCAACGACGACGGCGGTTGAGGGCGCGCTCATGAGTAGTGGACCTTTCGCTCTACGAACCGCAGTTGAAGAACAGTGACGATCAGCAGAATCGCGAAGAGAATCACCGAAATCGCCGCAGAGTAGCCCGCCCGGTTATACGCGCCGAACGCCTGCAGGTACGCCTCATAGATCAAGGTGCTGGTGCCGTTGCCCAAGGGAGTCATGATGCGGATGAGGTCGAACGCCTGCAACGAGCTGAGCATGGTGGTGATCAGCAGGAAGAACGTTGTGGGGGAAAGCAGTGGCATGGAGATGGTGAAGAACCTGCGCGCATTGTTGGCCCCATCCAGCGCCGCGGCTTCCATGACGTCGCGGGGCAATGACTGCAGGCCGGCCAGGTAAACCACGGCGCAGTAGCCCAGGTTCTTCCAGACGTACACAGTGATCACCATCACCAGTGAAAGCTCGGGATCGTTGATCCACTGAGGGCTTTGTTGGCCAAGGCCACGCAGGATCCACGCAAGTACGCCATAGCCGGGATCGAAAATGAACAGCCACACCAAACCAACACCCACACCGGACAGCACATACGGTGCGAACACGGCAGACCGGGCAAACGTGGTGCCGCGAACCTTCGAATTCAAGGCCAAGGCAACCAACAGGCCAAGGACCATGGAACCGCCCACCGTCACCAGCGTGAAGATCGCTGTGGTCCCAAGGACCTTGGACGCATCCTCACCGGCGAAAAACGTGACGTAGTTTTGCAACCCCACCACCGTGGCTGAAGCCGAGCCGAGGGTCCAATCCAACGTCGAGTAGTAAATGTTGTTGATCAGTGGCCAGTAAGTGAACGTGCCGATCAACACCAAGTTCGGCGAAGCCATGGCCAGGAACACCAGGAAATCCCGGCGGCTCCGGCCGGACCAGCGCTTTCTATCCTGACCGGGCCTGGCAGCCGGGGCGGGAACCGAAGGCTCGGGCTCCGGCCTGTCTGCGGGCGCAGCACTGCTGCTGTGAATCTGTCGTGTAGTCATGAGTCACTAACGGTTTCGGGCGAATGTGGGGCGCCAGCTCCCGGATCGGGGCGGCGGAGACAGGCCTAGCTCACCACACCGAAAGCCAATGTTTGGGCCAAAACCGAACCCCTTATCGATAGTTGGCTTACACTTCCAAACCCGTTTACTCGGTGTTACTCGGGTGTTCGTACTTGAGGCCGGGCTCCCACTTGTTGCTATGCCTTGGGCCGCCCAGCCAACTGGCTTTCCGTTTTGGCTCACCAGTGGAGAATGGAGCGATGAATTCGATCACCGATGTTGCCGGCATACGGGTAGGGCATGTGCAAAAGGTGGGGGAGGGGTGGTTGTCCGGGGTGACCGTGGTGCTTCCTCCCGTGGGGACAGTGGGGTCCGTGGATGTGCGCGGGGGAGGTCCTGGTACGCATGAGACGGACGCACTGGACCCGACCACCCTCGTGTCCATCGTTGATGCAGTTGTTCTTACCGGGGGCAGTGCGTTCGGGTTGGCCTCGGCTGGCGGAGCGCAGTTGTGGTGTGAGGAGGAGGGAAGAGGTTTTGCTGTTCCGGGGACGGTGGTGCCCATCGTGCCGGCGGCCGCTATCTTCGACCTCGGTCGGGGCGGCGATGTGAAAGCGCGACCCGACGCAGTCATGGGCTACCAGGCAGCCGCTGCAGCCTTCAACTCAGGTGACCATGCCGCCGTCGAGCGTGGAAATGTGGGTGCCGGAACCGGCGCCGTTGTTGCGCGGGGTCAGTTCAAGGGTGGGATTGGTACGTCGTCCATCACTCTTGATGGCGGGGTGATCGTTGGGGCCATAGCGGTGGTAAACGCGTTAGGGTCACCGGTGTTCAGCGGGGCGGGGCCTCAATCTTCTGCGGGAACGGTGGTTCCGCCGCAGGGGCTCAATACGACGCTTGTGGTGATTGCGACGAATGCGGTGCTGGATGTGGCCGAGTGTCAGCGGACTGCCAGTGCCGGGCATGCTGGGTTGGCGCGGGCGTTGGATCCGTCCCATACTTTGGTGGACGGTGACACCGTGTTCGCCTTGTCCACTGGCGCTGTCGAGCTTGACCGCAGTACTGAACAGGCGCGGCAAGTCTCGCTGATCACGCTGCAAAGCACAGCGGCGGAAGCCGTTCGACTGGCCATTCTGGATGGCGTCCTTGCGGCGGAAAGCGTCTCGACGGAGGCAGGTGACTTCCCGGCTTACCGGCCAGCGGGGGAGTGACGGCTGTCGACAGGTGCGCTACCATAGACGGATTTAACTTTCCGGCTTCATTGGCGTAGAGTTATTTGTTGGTTGTCTGTGCAGCCACGCCCTTTTTAGTGTCGTGGTTCCAAGAGGGCCAAGCAAACAAAAAAACGTCCGCTGGATCTTCGGTGCCTAACTGAAGGACGGTGGCAAACAACAGTTAGCGGAGGATATGGCCAAGAAGGACGGGGTCATTGAGATCGAGGGCGTTGTGACTGAGGCGCTGCCCAATGCGATGTTTCGTGTTGAGCTCACCAATAAGCACGTCGTTCTCGCACACATCTCTGGGAAGATGCGACAGCACTACATTCGAATCCTCCCCGAGGACCGGGTAGTGGTTGAGCTGAGCCCATACGACCTCACACGTGGTCGTATCGTCTACCGCTACAAGTAAATTGCTGGGCGGCAAGGCAATAGTGCCTAAGCCGCTCCAGCAGATCAACTGCAAAACACGCAAAGGAACGCCATGAAGGTCAAGCCGAGCGTCAAGCAGATCTGCGACAAGTGCAAAGTGATCCGCCGTAACGGCCGGGTCATGGTGATCTGCGAGAACCCGCGCCACAAGCAGCGCCAGGGCTAATTCCCCCTTCGGGAATCTGCGTCCGCAAGGACAAACCTGGGCTGCTAGCCCACGCAAGTAAATAAAGGCAGCACAAGCTGTGCCAGGACTGCATTACAGAGCCTGGTCAGCGAACCCCCGGTCGGAGGCTGGGGCCACACTGAACGTGTGGGTGTACTGCCTACGACCTCCGGTTTATTCAAGGAGTACTGCCACTATGGCTCGTCTCGCTGGCGTAGACATTCCCCGCGAAAAGCGGTTGGAAATTGCGCTTACTTACATCTACGGCGTGGGCAAGACCCGTGCACACGAAACCCTGGCTGCCACCGGCATCAGCGCTGACGTTCGCGTCAAGGACCTGACTGACGCCGAGCTGGTCCAGCTGCGTGACTACATTGAAGGCAACTACAAGGTTGAGGGTGACCTTCGCCGCGAGGTAGCCGCTGACATCCGCCGCAAGGTAGAGATCGGCAGCTACGAAGGCCTGCGCCACCGCAAGGGCCTGCCCGTACGCGGACAGCGTACGAAGACCAACGCTCGTACCCGCAAGGGCCCCAAGCGCACCGTCGCCGGCAAGAAGAAGGCCGGACGTTAATCCCTCGGGATTGATCCGGTTTTCCCCCGATAACTTTCTGTAGGAGAAACAATGCCCCCGAAGACTCGTGGAGCGGTTCGTAAGCCGCGTCGCAAGGATAAGAAGAATATTGCGCTTGGCCAGGCGCACATCAAGAGCACCTTTAACAACACCATCGTGTCCATCACGGACCCGAACGGTGCTGTAATCTCATGGGCTTCCGCCGGTGAGGTTGGCTTCAAGGGCTCCCGTAAGTCCACCCCGTTCGCTGCCCAGATGGCTGCCGAAGCTGCTGCAAAGCGCGCTCAGGAGCACGGTCTGCGCAAGGTTGACGTATTCGTCAAGGGCCCGGGATCCGGACGCGAAACCGCAATCCGTTCGCTTCAGGCCGCTGGCCTTGAGGTTGGCTCCATCCAGGACGTCACCCCCAGCGCCCACAACGGTTGCCGCCCGCCGAAGCGCCGCCGCGTCTAATTAGGTCTTCCCCGCCTGACCGGCCGGGCCTGCTATGGATGGTTTCGACCATTCATCAGCATGGCCCGGCTGGTCAGGCTGGAAACCGAAGCCGATTTCCACCACCTGTGTTGCGTCATATAGCGGATGCTCGCCGAAAGGAAACCTAAGTGCTCATTGCACAGCGCCCCACCCTGTCTGAAGAAGTTGTATCCGAGAACCGCTCCCGTTTCATCATTGAACCGCTGGAGCCGGGCTTCGGCTACACCCTCGGAAACTCCCTCCGCCGTACCCTGCTCTCCTCCATCCCCGGTGCCGCTGTAACCAGCATCCGGATCGATGGCGTGCTGCACGAGTTCACCACGGTTCCGGGTGTCAAGGAAGATGTCACCGAGATCATCCTGAACATCAAGAACCTTTCGGTTTCCTCCGAGCACGATGAGCCGGTTGTTGCTTACCTGCGCAAGCAGGGCCCCGGAGTCGTCACCGCCGCGGACATCGCTCCGCCGGCCGGCGTCGAATTCCACAACCCGGATCTGCACATTGCCACTTTGAACTCGAAGGGCAAGTTCGAACTCGAACTGACCATCGAGCGCGGCCGTGGCTACGTTTCGGCAGCTCAGAACAAGTCCGGCGACTCCGAGATCGGCCGTATTCCGGTTGACTCGATCTACTCGCCGGTCATGAAGGTAACTTTCCGCGTGGAAGCTACCCGTGTTGAGCAGCGCACCGACTTCGACAAGCTCATTGTCGACGTCGAGACCAAGCAGGCCATCGCCCCGCGCGATGCTGTTGCTTCCGCAGGCACCACCTTGGTGGAACTGTTCGGTCTGGCTCGTGAGCTGAACACCGCAGCTGAAGGTATCGAGATTGGCCCGTCGCCGACGGACGCTGCCCTGGCAGCGGACATGGCCCTGCCGATCGAGGATCTGGATCTCACCGTCCGTTCCTACAACTGCCTCAAGCGTGAGGGCATCCACACCGTGGGTGAACTCGTTGCCCGCTCCGAGGCTGACCTGATGGACATTCGTAACTTCGGTGCGAAGTCCATTGACGAGGTCAAGGCAAAGCTCGTGGAACTGGGTCTGTCCCTCAAGGACTCCCCTCCCGGTTTCGATCTCGCAGCCCGCGCCGCAGCCATCGAAGAGGACGACGCCGCGTTCAGCGACGACGAGCTCTAAACAGCAGATCTTGGCCGCCGGGTCCAGCGATGGACCTGACCGGCTTACATAACAGGAGAAATAACTATGCCTACCCCCACTAAGGGTCCGCGCCTCGGAGGCGGCCCGGCTCACGAGCGCCTGATGCTCGCGAACCTGGCAGCTGCTCTCTTTGAGCACAAGCGCATCACCACCACGGTCACCAAGGCCAAGCGCCTTAAGCCGTACGCAGAGCGTCTGGTCACCTTCGCCAAGCGTGGCGACCTCGCTTCCCGCCGCCGCGTTCTCGGCCTGATCAGCGACAAGGGCGTTGTCCACGAGCTGTTCACCGACATCGCCGGCGCCGTTGCTAACCGCGATGGTGGCTACACCCGCATCACCAAGATCGGCAACCGCAAGGGCGACAACGCTCCCATGGCTGTCATCGAGCTCGTTCTTGAGCCGGTTTCCCCGAAGCAGGCCGTTGTTGCTGAAGCAACCGCTGCCGCTGCCAAGGCTTCTCCGGCTGCCGAGGCTCCGGCTGCTGAGGAAGAGGTTGTAGAGACCGAAGCTGCTCAGACCGAAGAGGCTCCGGCCGCTGAGGCCGAGGCTGCTGAAGCTGAAGTTGCTGAGACCGAAGAGGCTCCGGCCGCCGAGGACAAGAAGTAATTCATTGAATTCTTCGCAGTAGACTTAAGTCTATGAACGAACGAAAACCCGCTGCCCCCGTTATGGGGGGCGGCGGGTTTTTGCGTGTCCGGCTTGATCTTTCCTACGATGGCGGTCCTTTCAATGGGTGGGCTCTTCAACCTGGTCTTCGGACGGTGCAAGGCTCCCTCGAGGAAGCTCTGGCGCTCCTCTTGCAGCGACCTGTTCGCGTCACGGTCGCCGGCCGGACAGACGCTGGCGTCCACGCCCGCGGCCAGGTAGTTCACGTGGACCTGACCGAAGCTGAGTGGCTGTCGCTTCCGCGTGGGCACGAACTCGATCCCGGCGTCGCACTTTTGCGGCGTCTCCGCGGTGCGTTGAGCCGCATCCTCGGCGACTTAACCGGAGCTGTGGAAGTGCACGACGCCGGCCTGGCGCCGGAGGGCTTCGACGCTCGCTTCTCTGCATTGTGGCGGAGATACAGTTACCGGATTGCCGACGGTCCGGAACGTTGGGATCCGGTGCTGCGAGGCATCACGTTGTGGCACAAGACGCCTTTGGACGTTGCCGTCATGAACGAGGGTGCGCGGTCCCTTTTGGGGCTCCAGGATTTCCGCTCTTACTGCAAGCCGCGTGAGGGTGCCACCACCATCCGCGAGCTGCAAAAGTTCTCCTTTGACCGTGCCAGCGACGGTGTGATCGTTGCAACCGTTCAGGCTGACGCTTTCTGCCACAACATGGTGCGGTCCTTGGTAGGTTCTGTACTCCGCGTGGGGGAGGGCTTGGAAACTCCGGCCTGGCTGTACTCGCGGCTTCTGGAGCGTCAGCGTGATGCCAAATCTGTGCTCGCTGCACCGCACCCGCTCGTGCTGGAAGAAGTCGCGTACCCGTCGGACAGCGAGTTGCTTGCGCGGGCAGAGCTGACGCGGGCGCGGCGCGCCCAGGTGGATTAGCTCATTTTGACCCGGACGCCCTAATGAGGGTATTGTTTAGAGTCGTTGTGCGTGTCCTATCTCGATGACACATGCCTTACGGGGGATCCAGTTGCAGGATCGCTAACTCCTGAGGCATTTCGAGATCATGGGACAACTGGTACATAGAGCCCTCACCTCTGCTCCGGTAGCGCATACATAGTAGGTACACGCCTTATTGCGTGCCGCCTAAAACATGAACGCCAGAACAAGAACGAGGCAAAACCGTGCGTACGTACACCCCGAAGCCCGGCGATATCAACCGCCAGTGGCACGTCATTGACGCCACCGACGTTGTCCTTGGTCGTCTTGCCAGCCAGACCGCAACACTGCTGCGCGGAAAGCACAAGCCGACCTTTGCGTCCCACATGGACATGGGCGACTTCGTCATCATCATCAACGCTGAGAAGGTTGCCCTTACCGGCGCCAAGCTGGAGCAGAAGCGCGCATACCGCCACTCCGGTTACCCGGGCGGCCTGACCTCCGTCAACTACGCCGAGCTGTTGGAATCCAACCCGGTTCGCGCTGTTGAGAAGGCCATCAAGGGCATGCTCCCCAAGAACTCCCTCGCTGCACAGCAGTTGGGCAAGCTCAAGGTCTACCGTGGCGCTGAGCACCCCCACGCTGCACAGCAGCCGAAGACTTTCGAAATCACCCAGGTCGCCCAGTAGTCCTGGCCACCAACCAACTTTTCATTACAAGGAGAACCGTGGCTCAGAACGAAGAACTGACCGCCGAAGCCGTCGAGGCTGAGGAAACCCTCACCAGCTACACCTCTGAAAGCACATCTGCTGAAGATGCGCCCAAGAAGGAGCGCCCGGCACTGACCGTTGCCGGTGCAGCTGTTGGCCGCCGCAAGGAAGCCGTTGCACGCGTTCGCGTTGTGCCGGGCTCCGGCAAGTGGACCATCAACGGCCGCACGCTGGACAACTACTTCCCGAACAAGCTGCACCAGCAGGACGTCAACGATCCTTTCAAGATCCTTGATCTTGAAGGCGCCTACGACGTCATCGCCCGTATCCACGGCGGTGGCATCTCCGGCCAGGCCGGTGCACTGCGTCTCGGTGTTGCTCGTTCGCTGAACGAGATCGATATCGACAACAACCGCGCCACCCTCAAGAAGGCCGGTTACTTGAGCCGTGACGCCCGCGTCATCGAGCGCAAGAAGGCTGGTCTCAAGAAGGCACGTAAGGCTCAGCAGTACTCCAAGCGTTAATCCGCTTCGCCCCACAAGGGGTATCGAAAGCCCGTTCCGCCGTTTTGGCGGGGCGGGCTTTCGTCGTTTAACAGCCCAGACGGGGAATCAGGAGGGCGCCGCGAATGATCCAGCGGACGCCACTTGAACCAGTGGGGTCCCGACGTCGTCTAAACTTGACCCGATGTCTAGATTATTTGGAACAGATGGCGTGCGCGGTCTCGCGAACGGATTGCTCACCGCCGAACTGGCTATGCAGCTCGCGCAGGCAGCCGCCGTGGTACTCGGCCATGACCGCACCACCGATGGCAAGCGGCCGCGCGCCGTCGTCGCCAGGGACCCCAGGGCCAGCGGCGAGTTCCTTGCCGCTGCAGTTGAGGCAGGGCTGTCCAGCTCCGGTATCGACGTCTACGACGCCGGTGTGCTCCCTACTCCTGCCGCGGCTTACCTTGTGGCAGATCTCGACGCCGACTTCGGAGTCATGCTGTCGGCCTCCCATAACCCTGCGCCGGACAACGGCATCAAGTTCTTCGCCCGCGGCGGCCAGAAGCTGCCGGACGACGTTGAGGACGCCATCGAGGCGCAGCTGGGTAAGGAGCCCCAGCGCCCGGTAGGGGCCGACGTCGGACGCATCCAGCGGTTCTCGGACGCCGAGGACAGGTACATCGTGCACCTGCTCGGTACGCTTCCCAAGCGCCTTGAAGGCCTCAAGGTTGTCCTCGACTGCGCCCACGGTGCAGCGAGCGGTTGTTCGCCCCAGGTGTTCAAGGACGCCGGTGCTGACGTGGTGGTCATCGGAGCTGAGCCGGACGGCCTGAACATCAACGAGGGCGTTGGCTCCACGCACCTTGGCCCGCTCAAGGAAGCCGTGGTCAAGCACGGCGCGGACCTTGGCGTAGCGCACGACGGCGACGCGGACCGCTGCCTGGCCGTGGACCACGAAGGCAACGAAGTGGACGGCGACCAGATCATGGCGATCCTGGCGCTCGCTCTCAAAGAAGCCGGAAAGCTCAAGGACAACATCCTCGTGGCCACGGTCATGAGCAACCTTGGCCTCAAGATTGCCCTTCGCGAGGCTGGCATCACCATCCGTGAGACCGGTGTTGGTGACCGCTATGTCCTGGAGGAAATGCGCGACGGCGGATACAACCTTGGTGGCGAACAGTCCGGCCACGTGATCTTCTCGGACTTCGCGACCACTGGCGACGGTGTCCTGACCGGGCTGCAGCTTGCAGCGCAGGTTGCCCTGACTGGCCGCAGCCTCAAGGAACTGTCCAGTGCCATGACCAAGCTTCCGCAGCTCATGATCAACGTCAAGGACGTTGACAAGGCCCGGGCCGCCACCGATGAGGGCGTTGCCGAGGCCGTTGCTGCAGCAGAGCTTGAACTGGGGGAGACCGGCCGCGTGCTGCTCCGCCCCTCGGGCACCGAGGCGCTGGTACGTGTCATGGTGGAAGCCGCGGACATGGAAACGGCCGAGCGGGTCTGCAAGGGTCTTGCTGCCGTGGTCAAGGAGCGCTTGGGCGCGCCCAGCGAGATGGCAGTCTAGGAAAAGCTCACTTCGTAGGCCCGCTCCCCAGCTTGAAGAGAAGCAGGGGAGGGGGCCTGCGTGTTTAAGGATCTAAAGGTAGTCCGGCGCTGCTTCGAGGCCGAAATACTCCTCCACGGTGGCGATACCGCGTGTGGCCATGTCCGTGGCTGCCTCCACGCCGATGTAGCGCAGGTGCCAGGACTCGTAAAAGTACCCGGTGGTGTCGTGCAACATCCACGGATAGCGCACCACGAACCCGAACTTGTGGGCATTGGCTTTGGCCCACACAGCGGCGGGTTGTTCGGCGAAGCATGGTTGGAAGCTGCAGGCGCCCGCACCGTCGCCAATGTCGAAGGACCAGCCTGTCTGATGCTCGGAGTGTCCTGGACGGGCGGAAGCGCGGTCTGCGGCCGCCTGACCGGTGCTGGTGACGTATCCGTTGTACGTTGCCACTTGGGTCGAATAGGAGCGATAACCGGAAGCCAGCGTCATGATGACGCCCTCCGAGGCCGCGGCCCCGAACATCTTTTCAGCGGCAGCCGCCGTCGTGCTGTTCAGCAAAGCTGCTTCGCCGCTGACGGCGAGCCGCACGCCGGGCTGCACCAAGTCTGCCGGAACGAAGTCCTGGGGTGCCAGGGGCCGGTGCTTGTTGACCACAACCCAAGGACTCGTGGGATCAGTCAGGGAGTGTTGCGGGGCAATGGCATGCGAGGGGGCTGTGGCGGACGGTACGTCGCTGGATGGGGCGCTAGCCACAGGTTCAATGGGTTCAGGCTCGGTGGTCGCGGCGCTGGTGCTGAGCGCTGACGGCGATGCCGAAGGCGACGGGACCTCGCTGGCGGCGTTGGCGGCAATGGGGGAGGGTGTGGCGTTCTCAGGCGTGCAGGCTGCGAGGGCTGCCATTCCCATGCCGACGGTCAGCAGGCTCGCGAATACCCGCCGGCTAGGCAGCGGTTGAGGATTACTGGGCACGCTAGACCTTCCTCAGCAGCATGCGTCGGATGGAGTGGTCTGCGTCCTTGGTGAGTACCAGCTGCGCACGTCCGCGGGTAGGCAGCACATTTTCCTCGAGGTTTGGCTCGTTGATGCGTTTCCAGATGCCCCGTGCGGTGGACTCGGCGTCGTCGTCAGAGAGTGTGGCGTAGCGGTGGAAGTAGGACTCGGGCTGGGCAAAGGCCGTGGTTCGCAACTTCCGGAAGCGGTCCACATACCACTCCTCGATGTAGGCGGTTTTGGCATCCACGTAGATGGAGAAATCGAAGAAGTCGCTAACGGCCAGTCCTTGTTTGCCGTCCATGCGCGGGCGGGCGGGGGCCAGGACGTTGAGTCCTTCCACAATCAGGACGTCAGGACGCCGCACCACAACTTCCTTGCCCGGCACGATGTCATAGGTGACGTGGGAGTACCAAGGTGCACGCACTTCCTCGGCGCCGCCTTTTACTTCCGAAACGAAGCGAAGAAGGCCGCGGCGGTCGTAGGACTCCGGGAAACCCTTTCGCTCCAGCAGGTGCCTGCGCTTCAGCTCCGCCAAAGGGTAGAGAAAGCCATCCGTAGTGATGAGTTCCACGTTGGGGGTTCCGGGCCACCGCCGGAGCATTTCGCGGAGCACGCGGGCAATGGTTGATTTACCAACAGCAACCGAACCCGCCACGCCGATAACGAACGGCGTGCGTTGGGTTTGTTCGCCAAGGAACGTGGTGGTGGCTGCGTGGAGCTGGTGGGAAGCCTCGACGTACAGGTGGAGGAGGCGTGAGAGGGGCAGGTAAACCTCCCGGACTTCCTTCATGTCCAAGGGGTCGCCGAGACCGCGGAGACGGAAGACGTCCTCTTCGTTGAGGGGCTGCTCCATCTGCGCTGCAAGCCTGGACCACGTTTGACGGTCCAGCTCTACAAACGGGGAAACGCCGTCGCCATTAGCTTCGGTGCGTAGCAAAGTCACGCTCATGATTCTGCCCTCCACGGGACGGATCAGGAAATGCACGACGACGGGCAGGTGAATTGTGAGCGCCTGATCCCGCCGGGGAGGCATTGGAGAGGGGATGTCCCACATCAGTTGTTTGCACTAGCCGTTAGGCTTGTACCCATGTGTGGAATCGTAGGCTATGTTGGCAATTCGTCTCGCAAGGCAGCTGGGTACAGCGCTCTTGACGTTGTGGTGGAAGGGCTGCGCCGTCTGGAATACCGCGGCTATGACTCCGCCGGCGTCGCAGTAGTAGCTGACGGGAGCATTTCGTCCCGTAAAAAGTCCGGCAAGCTGAGCAACTTGATCGCAGAACTGGAATCAAACCCCGTTCCCGAGTCCATGACCGGCATCGGCCATACCCGTTGGGCTACGCATGGCGGACCCACAGACCGTAACGCGCACCCGCACCTCTCCGACGGCGGCAAGCTGGCCGTCATTCACAATGGCATCATTGAAAACTTCGCTGAGCTCAAGCAGGAACTGCTGGGCAAGGGCGTCACCTTCGAGTCGGAAACAGATACAGAAGTTGCGGCTGCCCTCATCGGTGACATCTTCCGCACCCAGCTCGACGGCGACGGCGGCAACCTCACGGAGGCAATGCGCCTTGCCTGCCAGCGACTCGAAGGCGCTTTTACCCTTCTCGCAGTCCACGCGGACCAGCCCGACGTCGTCGTGGCCGCCCGCCGCAACTCGCCGCTGGTAGTTGGCCTGGGCGATGGCGAGAACTTCCTCGGCTCGGATGTTTCCGGCTTCATTGACTACACCCGCCGCGCGGTGGAACTGGGACAGGACCAGATCGTCACCATCACCGCGGACTCCGTGGAGATCACCGACTTCTTCGGCGCGCCCGCCCAAGGCAAGGAATACCACGTTGACTGGGACCCGGCTTCGGCCGAAAAGGGCGGTTTCAGCTCCTTTATGGAGAAAGAAATCCACGACCAGCCCGACGCCGTAGCGCAGACCCTCCTGGGCCGCTCGGACCTCAACGGCAAGCTCACCCTTGACGAGGTTCGCATTGACCCCGAACTCCTCAAGCAGGTGGACAAGATCATCGTGCTGGCCTGCGGTACCGCAGCCTACGCCGGCCTGGTGGCCAAGTACGCCATTGAGAACTGGTGCCGCATTCCTACCGAGGTAGAGCTGGCACACGAGTTCCGCTATCGCGACCCCATTGTTGACTCCAACACTCTGGTGGTTTCCATCAGCCAGTCGGGCGAGACTATGGACACGCTGATGGCTGTCCGCTACGCCCGCGAACAGGGCGCCAAGACGATCTCCATCTGCAACACCAACGGTTCCACCATCCCGCGTGAATCCGACGCCGTGCTCTACACGCACGCAGGCCCGGAAATTGCCGTTGCTTCCACTAAGGCATTCCTGGCGCAGATCACCGCTGCCTACCTGCTCGGCCTGTACCTGGCCCAGTTGCGGGGCAACATCTTCTCGGGCCAGATCAAGGACGTCCTCGCGGACCTGAACAAGATTCCGGCCAAGATCCAGAAAATCCTGGACAACGCAGGACCCCTGCGTGAGCTCGCCCGCAGCATGAAGGACGAGAAGTCCGTACTGTTCTTGGGCCGCCACGTTGGCTACCCGGTAGCCCTTGAAGGCGCCCTGAAGCTCAAGGAAATCGCCTACATCCACGCTGAAGGATTCGCCGCCGGCGAGTTGAAGCACGGTCCGATCGCCCTGATCGACGACGGCCAGCCGGTCTTCGTTGTTGTGCCGTCCCCGCGTGGCCGCGACTCCCTGCACTCCAAGGTGGTCAGCAACATCCAGGAAGTCCGTGCACGTGGTGCCCGTACCCTGGTCATCGCTGAAGAGGGCGACGAATCGGTTAAGGACTACGCAGAGCACGTCTTCTACGTACCGGAAACCCCCACCCTCCTGATGCCACTGCTCACCACCGTTCCACTGCAGATCTTTGCTGCTGAACTGGCCGGTGCCAAGGGTTACGACGTCGATCAGCCGCGTAACCTCGCCAAGAGCGTCACCGTAGAATAACGCCATGATTGTTGGCATTGGCGTAGACGTCGTAGACATCGAGCGGTTCGGTCGGCAGTTGGAACGGACACCGGGACTCCGGGACCGTTTGTTTGTTCCTGCCGAGCGGGAACTTAACACACGGTCCTTGGCCGCCCGTTTCGCGGCCAAGGAAGCTGTGGCCAAGGTGCTGGGCGCTCCGGCAGGGATGAACTGGCAGGACTGCTGGATCGGTCTCGACGAGAACGGCCCCACCGTCCAGGTCAAGGGCACGGTGCTTGCTGTGGCCGAGGCCAAGGGCGTCAAGCGCTGGCACTTGTCCATGAGCCACGACGGCGGCATAGCTACGGCTACTGTCCTCGCCGAGGGCTAACGGACTATAAGCAATGATCAGCGCCTTCACCGGACAACAGATCAGGGATGCGGAACAGCCGCTCCTGGACTCCGGTGAGGGCGCTGTTCTTATGCAACGGGCGGCCTATGGGTTGGCCCAAGTGGTGGCTCGCGAGGTCAAAAACAGGCGGAAGCTTGCTGGTGCGAGCGTCACGGTGCTGGTGGGAAAGGGCAACAACGGCGGCGACGGCCTTTATGCTGCAGCTTTCCTGGCCCGCCGCGGAACACGGACGACGGCGGTACTCGCCGCCGCTGAAGTGCACCCGGAGGCGCTGGCTGCCTTTGTCATGGCCGGCGGACGTGCTCTGACGTTGGAGGCCGCCAACGCTGAAGAGCTTGCTGTCCTTTGCGCTGGCGATGACGTGATCATTGACGCGCTGTTGGGAACGGGCGCCCGCGGTGGTTTGCGGGACGCCTCTGCCGAAATGGTGGCGTCGCTCCAGGAGCTGCGTCCGCGCCTGGTGGTGGCCTGTGATCTCCCTAGTGGACTGGATACCAGCAGCGGTGAAATGCATTGGCCGGTGCTGGAAGCAGACGTCACCGTCACTTTTGGCGGTATCAAGGCCGGGCTGATGGCGGACCCTGGTGAAGGGTGTGCCGGGCGCGTGGAGCTGGTGCCCATCGGGATCGAGAATGCACTGGAACACAACCGCCCTGAGCTTCGCCGGCTCACGGCCCCGGACCTTGCGGCTTTGCTGCCCGATCCTGGCCGCCGCGCCCACAAGTATTCGAGGGGCGTCTTGGGCGTTGTAGCGGGCTCGCCACGCTTTGCCGGAGCCGCTGCTCTGAGCGTGCACGCCGCGGCCCTCGCCGGAGCAGGGATGGTGCGCTATGTCGGGCCTCAGGAGGCGGCGCAGCTGGTGCTGGCCCGAACTCCCGAAGCCCTGTGGGAAACCGAAGAACCCGGCCGCGTCCAGGCCTGGCTCCTGGGATCCGGGGTTGATGGCGAGGATCAGCTGCAACGGGCAAGGGACGCCGGTACCTCGGCCCTCGCCGACGGGTTGCCGGTGGTGGTGGACGCCGGAGCTTTGAGCCTCCTGCCGGAACGCTGCCCGGCCCATTGGATTCTGACACCGCATGCCGGAGAACTGGCCACGTTGCTGAACTCGCTTCCCTCGATGGGAGAAGTGAAGGTAACCCGCGACGACGTCGAATCCCGGACCCTGCACTATGTGCGGCAGGCCGCCGAACAAACCGGCGCCACAGTGCTCCTGAAGGGTGCCACCACACTGGTGTCCTCGCCGTCGGGCGTTGTTTTCAGCCAGTCCGAAGGCACCGCTTGGATGGCTACTGCAGGCAGCGGTGACGTCTTGGCCGGTGTACTCGGGGCCCTGCTGGCACAGTCCACGGAAATGATCCGGAACGACGACGGCGCGTATGCCGCGTTGGGCTTGGACCCCGCCGACCGCTGGGCTGCCCTGGCCGCAGTTGCGGCAAGCGTCCACGGACGAGCCGGAGCCCTTGCATCCGCAGATTTCGACGGAGGTCCTATTACAGCCTCGGCCATCATGACGGCGGTTCCGCGGGTCATTGGTTCGCTCAACGCGGAATACGACCGAACAAGACCCTAAGGTTGCTGTCGGTGTCTGGGGGCTTGAGTAGGCTTGCAACAGTTGTTCGCATCATCAAGAGGAGAACGCATGGAAGTCTGGCCTGGATCGGCTTATCCGCTGGGTGCCACCTTTGACGGCACCGGCACCAACTTCGCGCTATTTAGCGAGAAGGCCGAAAAAGTGGAATTGTGTCTCTTTGACGACGACGGCGGGGAAGTCCGCGTAGACGTTACCGAGGTGGATGGTTATGTATGGCACTGCTACCTGCCGCAGGTCCAACCGGGACAGAAGTACGGCTACAGGGTGCACGGCCCTTACGACCCCGACGCCGGTCAACGCTTCAACCCGAACAAGCTGCTGCTGGATCCTTACGCCAAGGCAATTCACCGGCAGATTGACTGGGACCCGTCCCTGTTCTCATACAACATGGGTGACCCGGATTCACGCAATGACGAGGACTCTGCACCGCACATGATGCTGGGCGTGGTCATCAACCCGTTCTTTGACTGGGATGGCGACAAACTCCTGCGGATTCCGTACCACAAGTCCGTAATCTACGAGGCACATGTCAAGGGCCTCACGCAGATGCATCCCGAAGTGCCCGAAGAGCAGCGCGGCACCTATGCCGGCGTCGCCCACCCGGCCGTGATTTCCCACCTGCAGAAGCTGGGCATCACGGCGATCGAACTCATGCCGGTGCACCAGTTCGTCAACGACGGCATCCTGCAGGACAAGGGCCTGAATAACTACTGGGGCTATAACACCATCGGGTTCTTTGCGCCCCACAACAGCTACAGCTCCAAGGGTGATACTGGACAGCAGGTCCAAGACTTCAAGGCCATGGTGCGGGCGCTGCACACGGCCGGCATCGAGGTAATTCTCGACGTCGTGTACAACCACACCGCCGAGGGAAACCACCTCGGACCAACGTTGTCCTTCAAGGGCATCGACAACTCCGCGTACTACCGCCTGGTGGAAGATGACCAGAAGTACTACATGGACTACACCGGCACGGGCAATTCGCTCAATGTCCGCAGCCCGCACTCCCTCCAACTGCTTATGGACTCCCTGCGATACTGGGTGACCGAGATGCACGTTGACGGATTCCGGTTCGACCTCGCCTCCACGCTGGCACGCGAGTTCTATGACGTGGACAAACTGTCCACCTTCTTCGAACTCATCCAGCAGGACCCCGTGGTTTCCCAGGTGAAGCTCATTGCTGAGCCGTGGGACGTTGGGCCCGGCGGATACCAAGTGGGCAACTTCCCTCCGCAATGGACGGAGTGGAACGGCCAATACCGCGATACTGTCCGTGACTTCTGGCGCGGCGAACCTTCCACCCTTGGAGAGTTCGCTTCCCGGTTGACGGGTTCGGCGGACCTCTACGAACACTCGGGCCGCCGGCCCGTGGCGTCCATCAACTTCGTCACCGCGCACGATGGCTTCACGTTGGCTGACCTTGTGTCCTACAACGAGAAACACAATGAGGCCAACGGCGAAGACAACAACGACGGCGAATCCCACAACCGTTCCTGGAACTGCGGCGCCGAAGGGCCCACGGACGATCCCACTGTCCTTGGCCTGAGGGCGCGTCAGCAGCGCAACTTCATTGCCTCGCTGTTCCTGTCCCAGGGTGTTCCCATGCTTCTGCATGGTGACGAACTCGGCAGGACGCAGAACGGCAACAACAACGGATACTGCCAGGATTCGGAACTGACCTGGATCAACTGGGACAACGTGGACCAGCCCCTGATCGAGTTCACAGCAGCGGTCAGTGCACTCCGGGCCAAACACCCCAGCCTGCGCCGCAGCCGCTTCTTCGATGGCAGTCCTGTGCTGCGCGGTGAAGGCGAGCGACTCCCGGACATCGTATGGCTGGATGCCGACGCCAGCACCATGACTCCGTCCGATTGGCACGAAGCTCTGGGACGCTCGGTGGGAGTGTTCCTCAATGGCGATGGCATCCATGGCAGGGATACGCAGGGACGGCGCATCACCGACGTCAACTTCCTGTTGTACTTCAACGCCGACCAGGACGAAGTGGGCTTCCGGATTCCTTCCGATGAGTACGCGCCGGCCTGGGATGTCATGATCGATACCGCCGGAGAAGGCGCCGAAGCCGGCGTCATCAAAGCCGATCAGATCCTGATGGTCGGCGGCAAGTCGCTGGTGGTACTCCGTGCCCACAGCACTCCGGAAATTGAACCCGATCATTCGGTGGCTGCTTCCCTGGCCGCGTTGACGCAGACCAGTACTCCGGAAACGGCATCCATCACCGCCCCTGCAGTGACGTCGTTGCCCTTTGATTACAAAGGTTCTCCGTCCGAGGGCAACACCGATGAAGGCGAAACGAAGGAGACGGAAGCATGAGGACGCCTGTCTCCACATATCGGCTCCAGATTCGTCCGAGCTTCACGTTGCAGGATGCGGCTGAGATCACCGGATATTTGCGTTCCTTGGGAATCGATTGGGTGTACGTCTCACCGATCCTGACCGCCGAAAAGGGTTCGGATCACGGCTATGACGTGACCGATCCCTCTACTGTTGATCCCTCCCGGGGAGGCCCTGAAGGCCTTGCCGCGCTGTCCAAGGCAGCAAAGGACAAGGGTTTGGGCGTGCTGGCTGACATCGTGCCTAATCACATGGGCGTTGCTTCGCCGAAGCAGAACGCCTGGTGGTGGCAGCTGCTCAAGGAAGGCCGCGGTTCAAAGTATTCCGAGGCGTTCGACGTCGACTGGGACTTTGGCGGGGGGAAAATCCGCATTCCTGTCCTGGGGAGCGACGACGACCTTGACGAACTGAAGATCGTGGACGACGAACTGCGGTACTACGATCACAGTTTTCCACTGGCCGAGGGTACCTGCACCTCCGGGGACAACGCGCGTGAAGTCCATTCACGGCAGCACTATGAGTTGGTTGGCTGGCGCCGGGCCGACGCCGAGCTGAACTACCGCCGGTTCTTCGCAGTGAACACCCTGGCCGGCGTGCGCGTGGAGATTCCTTGGGTCTTTGATGAGTCCCATGCAGAGATTGTCCGCTGGTTCCGTGAAGGATTGGTGGACGGGCTGAGAATCGACCACCCGGACGGGCTCGCCGATCCCGAGGGCTACCTCACAAGGCTGCGCGAAGCGACCGGAGGCGCTTACCTTCTGGTGGAGAAGATCCTGGAACCGGGGGAGCAGCTGCCGGACACCTTCGAGTGTGAAGGGACCACGGGATACGACGCCCTGGCTGACGTCGACCGTCTCTTTGTAGACCCGACGGCCGAGGAATACCTGAACTCCCTGGATGCCCGTCTCCGGAATGCAGACGCTCCGGCGGATTACCATGCCATGATTCATGCGACCAAGCGCCGGATCGCCGATGGCATCCTGCGCTCGGAAGTCCTACGGCTGGCCCGTCTCGTGCCTGAATCGCTGGAGCTGCCGTTCGCCAAGGTAGCCGATGCCCTGGCGGAAGTCATTTGCTGCTTCCCCATCTACAGGACGTATCTGCCCTATGGCGGGAAAACGCTGATCGAGTCTGTGGAGAACGCCGCCAAGCAGCGCCCTGACCTGGCAACTGTCCTCAGCCAGCTCCAGCCGCTCTTGCTGGATGAGTCCAGTCTTTTGGCCCGGCGCTTCCAACAGACGTCAGGCATGGTCATGGCCAAGGGCGTGGAGGACACCGCGTTCTTCCGTTACACCCGTCTGGGGTCACTGACGGAAGTGGGCGCGGATCCTACGGAATTCTCCATTCCCGGCAATGTCTTCCATGAACGCATGGCCCGGAGGCAGCAGCTTTTACCGCTGTCCATGACAACGCTGAGCACCCACGACACCAAACGGAGCGAGGATGCAAGGGCAAGGATCTCCGTGATCTCCGAGGCAGTACCGGAATGGGAGCTTTTCCTGGGCATCGTCCATGAACTTGCGCCCATCCCGGATGGCCCCCTCTCCGTATTGGTGTGGCAGTCCATCGCAGGGGCGTGGCCGGCAGATCGCCAACGGTTGCAGTCCTATGCCCTGAAAGCGGCCCGGGAAGCCGGCAATTCCACCAACTGGACCGATCCCAATCAGGAGTTCGAACGACAGCTGGCGGCCGCCGTCGACGCTGTTTTTGATGTTCCGGAAGTAACAGCCGCCCTGACCAACTTCGTCAACGAGCTCGAACCGTATGGAACCTCCAACTCGCTGTCCGCAAAGTTGATTCAACTAACCATGCCCGGCGTTCCTGACGTCTACCAAGGGACGGAATTCAGGGACGGTTCACTGACCGACCCCGACAACCGGCGGCCGGTGGATTTCAAGGCTCGCATCGCCACCCTGGAAGAGTTGGATCGCGGCGCCAAGCCCGCGTTCACGGATGAAGCCGCCAAACTTTTGGTGGTCTCCCGTGCATTGAGGCTTCGCCGCGACAGGCCGGAGCTGTTTGCCGGTTACCTTCCGGTTGCTGCCCAGGGCGCTGCCGCAGGACACGTGGTGGCCTTCGACCGAGGAGCCGAACGTCGTGGAGCCCTCACCGTTGCCACCCGTCTGCCTAAACGGCTGGCCAGGGAAGGCGGCTGGCGGGACACGGCCATCGAATTGACTGTGGGATGCCGGGACGAACTCACCGGGGCCACCTACCGGGCAGGTGCCATCCCTCTGGCCACCCTGCTGAAGCAATACCCCGTGGCCCTGTTGGTTCCCACAGACTGATTTCCGGATGGTGCGATCACCGTATTGCGGTGATCGCACCATCAACACCGTCATTGCAAAGCACGCTTGAAACACGTACAGGGAGCATGATGCTGGAGCACGCTGCTGGAAAAAATCCTTACGACGTCTGGGCGCCGAACGCCGATTCGGTCCGGTTGCTCGCCGGAGGTCACGAGTACCCCATGGAGCAACTTCACGACGGCGGCGCCGCCGGATGGTGGCGGGCGCCGGCTGACGTGGTGGCCCAGGAAGGCGACGGGGTACGGTATGGCTACATCGTGGACGGGGAGGGACCGTTTCCCGATCCGCGCTCGCGGAGGCAGCCCGACGGAGTCCACGGACTGTCAGCGGCCTTTGATCCGTCCGCCCATGTGTGGAAGGACAGTGAATGGAAGGGGCGGAGCCTCAAGGGTTCGGTCATCTATGAACTGCACCTGGGCACCTTCACCCCGGAGGGCACGCTGGATGCCGCCGCAGGAAAACTGGACTACTTGGTGGACCTCGGAGTCGACTTCATAGAGTTACTCCCGGTCAACGGTTTCAACGGTGTTCACAACTGGGGTTACGATGGCGTCCTTTGGTATGCCGTGCACGAGCCGTATGGTGGCCCCGCAGCCTACCAGCGCTTTGTGGATGCGGCTCATGCTGCGGGCTTGGGCGTTATCCAGGACGTTGTCTATAACCACCTCGGACCGAGCGGTAACTACCTGCCTCAGTTCGGACCGTACCTGAAATCGGGGGAGGGCAACACATGGGGTGATTCTGTCAACCTTGACGGCCCCGGCTCGGACGATGTCCGCCGCTACATCTTGGAGAATGCAGCGATGTGGCTCCGGGATTACCACGTGGACGGACTCCGGCTCGATGCTGTGCATGCCTTGCGTGATGAGCGTGCCGTGCACATCCTCGAGGAATTCGGGGCACTGGGAGACGAGGTGGAGGCAGCAACCGGAATACCCAGGACGCTGATTGCAGAATCGGATCTGAACAACCCGCGGCTCATCTACCCACGCCAAGACAACGGCTACGGGTTGAAAGGCCAATGGAGCGACGATTTCCACCACGCAGTGCACGTCAACCTCAGCGGGGAGACCACCGGCTACTACGCGGATTTTGACTCCCTCGCAGTCCTGGCGAAGGTCTTGGAACATGGATTCCTTCACGATGGCAGCTACTCCAGCTTCCGGGGGCGGCACCACGGGCGGCCCATCCGGCACGATCTGGCACACCCCTCGGCGCTTGTTGTCTGCCTGCAGAACCACGACCAAATCGGGAACCGGGCCACCGGCGACCGCCTCACCGCATCGTTGTCCTACGGAAAGCTGGCCATCGGCGCAGTGCTGACCATGACGTCACCCTTCACGCCCATGTTGTTCATGGGTGAGGAGTTTGCTGCCTCCACGCCGTGGCAGTTCTTCACCTCCCACCCGGAACCTGAGCTGGGCAAAGCAACAGCTGAAGGGCGTATCAAAGAGTTCGAACGTATGGGATGGGACCCGGCGGTTGTCCCCGATCCGCAGGACCCCGAGACCTTCCAACGCTCCAAACTTAAATGGGACGAAGCCGCTGAGGGGGAGCACGCACGCCTGCTGCAGCTGTACAAGGACTTGGCACAGTTGCGCCGTAACACTCCGGAGTTGGTGGACGGCGGCTTCGGCGGGACCTCCGTTGAGTTCGACGACGACGAACATTGGCTGCAGTTTTCCCGCGGCACCGTCCGGGTAGTCTGCAACTTCGGGGACGAAGCACTTGGCACGCCCCTGAATGGCTCCGTGTTGCTGGCTACCGATGACGAAGCAGCCCTGGAGGACGGGACGCTGACGCTTCCCGGCGGTAGCGCCGCCGTCGTACGCGTCCGCTAAGTCGCACAAAATGAGGTGACGGCGCCCACATAGCGGACGGCGCCGTCACCGCAGTTTGTGCAGTGGCAGGATGGTACGTATGACTTATTCGGCTGCGGAAAACCGCTACGAAACCATGCCCTACCGCCGCGTCGGACGCAGTGGACTCAAACTCCCCGCCATCTCGCTGGGCCTCTGGCACAACTTCGGCGATGACAAGCGATTCGATGAACAGCGTGCAATCCTGCGGCGCGCGTTCGATCTCGGTGTCAACCACTTCGACCTCGCCAACAATTACGGACCCCCGGATGGCTCGGCGGAGACCAACTTCGGGCGTCACTTGAAGGACGACTTCAAGCCATACCGTGACGAACTGGTCATCTCCACCAAAGCCGGTTACTACATGTGGCCCGGTCCGTACGGCGAGTGGGGATCCCGCAAATACCTGATTTCCAGCTTGGACCAGTCTCTGGAGCGTATGGGCCTGGACTACGTGGACATCTTCTATAGCCACCGTCCCGACCCCGAGACGCCTCTGGAAGAGACCATGGGCGCGTTGGATTACGCAGTAAGGTCAGGCAAGGCACTCTACGCGGGCATCTCCTCCTACACGCCCGAACAGACGCTCGAGGCCGCCCGAATCCTGAAGGAACTCGGTACCCCTCTGCTCATCCACCAGCCCAGCTACTCCATGCTGAACCGGTGGACGGAGAACGGCTCACCCAACCTGTACGAGGCATTGGACCAGGTAGGCGCAGGGTCCATCGCCTTCTCGCCACTGGCGCAGGGCATGCTCACCAACCGCTACCTCAACGGTGTGCCGGCCGACTCCCGTGCAGCCAAAGAACGGTTCCTGTCCGAGTCTGCGCTGACGGAAGACAAACTGGACCGTGTGCGGGGGCTGAACGCCATCGCCGAGGGGCGTGGCCAGACACTCGCCCAGATGGCCATTGCCTGGATCCTTCGCGATCAGCCCAAGGGCTCGCCTGTGACCTCTGCGCTGGTTGGGGCTTCCAGCGTGGCCCAGCTTGAAGACACTCTCAGCGCCATCAACAACCTGAAGTTCACCACCGAAGAGCTGACTGCCATTGATGAGTTCGCCGTGGAGTCGGACATCAATCTGTGGGCGCAGAAGTAGCCTCGAAGGACTGACACAAACAGCGGAAGCCGGCAGGGAACAAAACCGGCTTCCGCTGTGTTGGTTACAATGCAAGTGTGCGCCGAATGGCGCCGTGCCAATCAGCCGTGCCCTGGTCTCTGTCAGGGATGCGCCTGGCACCTGAGGTTATTTCTCAAAAAGGAGTTCCGTGTCTTCACATCCGATTCGTGTTGCCATTGTCGGCGTAGGCAACTGCGCCGCATCGCTGGTCCAAGGTGTTCAGTACTATCGCGACGCTGACCCCAAGGCCACGATCCCGGGTCTGATGCACGTCGAGTTCGGCCAGTACCACGTCAACGACGTTCAGTTCGTTGCCGCCTTCGACGTCGACAGCAAAAAGGTTGGGCTTGACCTCGCAGACGCCATCGGTGCCAGCGAAAACAACACCATCAAGATCGCCGACGTTCCCGCAACAGGCGTGACGGTCCAGCGCGGCCACACCCTTGACGGTCTGGGCAAGTACTACCGCGAAACCATCGTCGAGGCTCCGGACGAAGCTGTTGACATCGTCGCCGCTCTCCGTGAAGCCAAAGCCGACGTCATGGTGTGCTACCTGCCCGTCGGTTCGGACCAGGCGGCAAAGTTCTATGCCCAGTGCGCCATAGACGCCGGTGTAGCTTTCGTCAACGCCTTGCCCGTCTTCATCGCCGGTACCAAGGAGTGGGCTGACAAGTTCACCGAAGCCGGGATCCCGATTGTGGGCGATGACATCAAGAGCCAAATCGGTGCCACCATCACGCACCGCGTCATGGCCAAGCTGTTCGAAGACCGTGGTGTCACGTTGGACCGCACGTACCAGCTGAACGTCGGCGGCAACATGGACTTCAAGAACATGCTTGAGCGCGACCGCCTTGAATCCAAGAAGATCTCCAAAACCCAGGCTGTCACGTCCAACGTCGAGGCTGAGCTCCACGCCGACGACGTCCACATCGGACCGTCCGACTACGTCGCCTGGCTCGATGACCGCAAGTGGGCCTTCGTCCGCCTCGAAGGCCGTAACTTCGGTGACGCTCCTGTGTCGCTCGAATACAAGCTCGAAGTGTGGGACTCACCGAACTCTGCCGGCGTGATCATCGACGCCATCCGCGCTGCGAAGATCGGCCTGGACCGCGGAATTGGCGGCCCGCTGCTCTCCGCTTCCAGCTACTTCATGAAGTCGCCGCCGGAGCAGTTCAACGACGACCTCGCCCGCGACAAGGTTGAAGCCTTCATCCGCGGCGACATCGAGCGCTAAACACCCGTTTCACCAAACGCCCTCGTATTTCGATACGGGGGCGTTTGTCGTTACCCGACGCTCTATCGGATCCCTCGGGTTTGGGCGCGATCCTCTATCCCTTTCCTCAAGAAAGTGAGAGAGGATCGGCCGGAAGGGCTTGGGATGTGAGAGAGGATCGGGTTGAAGGGCTTGGGATGTGAGAGGGGATCAGAAGAGGCCGGTGGGGTTGCCGTCAGCGTCCACGTCCATGCGCATGGCGGCCGGTTCCTTGGGGAGGCCGGGCATGGTCATCACCGCACCCGTCAGCGCGACAATAAAGCCGGCACCGGTCTTGGGAATCAGTTCGCGGACGTGCACCCGGAATCCCTTGGGCGCACCAAGCCTGGAAGCATCGTCGGTGAAGGAGTACTGGGTCTTGGCCATGCAGACAGGAAGCTCTGACCAGCCGTTCTTCTCGATCTCGGCGAGTCGCTTGAGTGCCGGGACTGAGAACTCCACGCCGTCTGCCCCGTAAATCTCCTGCACAATCGTCTGGATCTTGTCCTCAACACTGAGTTCCAACGGGTATAGGTGGTGGAAGTCGGCGGGTGCATCCAGTGCAGCTGCCACCTTGGCGGCGAGCTCATCACCGCCGTCGCCCCCACCTCCGCGCCCCCAGACATCAGCAACTGCCGCCTGCACGCCTTCTGCAGCACACCAGGCGAGGAGCCACTGAAGTTCCTCAGGACTGTCCGTTGCAAATTTGTTGATGGACACGACCGGGGAAATACCGAACTTCGCCACGTTGCCCACGTGCCTTCTCAGGTTCTCGACGCCGGCAGCCACGGCCTCGACGTTAGGCTCGCTGAGCTTTTCCTTGGGAACGCCGCCCTGCATCTTGAGAGCCCGGATTGTTGCCACCACCACGACGGCGGATGGCGCTACGTCGGCGATGCGTGCCTTGATGTCCATGTACTTCTCGGCACCAAGGTCCGCTCCGAAGCCGGCTTCGGTGACCACTACGTCTGCCAGCTGCATGGCGGTGCCTGTGGCGATCAGCGAATTGCACCCGTGGGCAATGTTCGCGAAGGGCCCACCATGGACCAAGGCTGGGGTACCTGCGATGGTTTGCACGAGGTTGGGTTTGATGGCGTCCTTCAACAGCATGGTGAGCGCGCCCTCCACCCCGAGGTCTGACACCGTGACTGGCGTGCGGTCGTAGGTGTACCCGAAGGTGATGCGTCCCAGCCGGTCCCTAAGATCGTCCAGGTCTGAGGCGAGACAGAAGACCGCCATGACTTCGGAAGCCACGGTGATGTCGAAGCCGTCTTGCCTGGGCACTCCCTGCATGGGGCCGCCGAGTCCGATGATCACTTCCCGAAGTGCGCGGTCGTTCATGTCCAGCACGCGCTTGAACGTCATGCGGCGTGGATCGATGCCGAGTTGGTTGCCCTGGAAAATGTGGTTGTCCACCAGGGCCATGAGGGCATTGTTTGCCGAAGTGATTGCGTGGAAGTCGCCAGTGAAGTGCAGGTTGATGTCGTCCATGGGTAGCACCTGGGAGTAGCCGCCGCCTGTGGCTCCGCCCTTCATGCCAAGGATTGGACCCAGGGAGGGTTCGCGCAGGGCGATCATCACTTTGTGGCCGGCCCGGGCCAAGGAATCCGCGAGCCCCACAGTAGTTGTTGACTTGCCTTCGCCGGCCGGAGTGGGGGACATGGCAGAAACGAGCACTACCTTGCCGGGCGCCTTTCCCTGGGGAAGCACCAGCTTGGCCGTATTGATTTTGGCCTTGTACGGTCCATACAGTTCCAGGGCATCCACATTGATGCCCGCACGTCCAGCGATGTCTTCAATGGGAAGCATGGTGGCGTTGTGGGCAATTTCAAGATCACTCATGATCTTGTTTTCAGACATCGTTGTCCTTTGGCTCTGCCCGCAGCGGGGATGCTGCTGCTGGGGTTCTTAGGCTGTGCGGCACAATCTATCAGCCCTTGAGCAAATACAAGCTAAGACTCAGCGCCGGGGGACCAACAGCCCACTAACGGCCTCACGATAGCTTTCCAAGGTGATGGCGGCGGTGCGTTGCCATCCGAAGGACTCGGCGTGGGTGGCAGCGAGCCGGCCCATATCCTCGCGCGTTTGGACGTCGTCGTAGAGATCTTCGAGGGCGTCTGCCCAGTCGGAGGGGTCGTGTCCGTCCACCAGCATGCCCGTTCGCCCGTCCGAGATGGCCCGTGAGAGACCACCAACGTTGGTGGCCACCACAGGTGTACCGCACGCCTGTGCTTCCAACGCCACCAAACCGAAGGACTCGCTGAAGGAGGGCATCACCACTACGTCTGCTGAACGGAACCAGCTGGCCAGCTCCAGTGCCACTACAGGCGGCCGGTGAGTGACGACGTCGGCCAGTCCGGCGTCTTCAATAAAGTGCTGGAGGTTGAAGTCCTTGGCTCCGCTGAGGGATCCCAAAATAGTCATTTCCAGATCAAGGTCAGGCCTGCGTTTGCGGAGAATTCCGGCGGCCTTGACGAACACTTGGGGACCTTTGAGCCGTTGGATCCTGCCGGCAAAGAGAATATGGAAGCTGTCCGGCCTGACACCCCGTAAAGTACGGGACTTCCGCCGGAATGACGGCGTGAACACTTTGAGATCCACACCCGGCGGCGCGACGTCGATCCTGTCCAGGTCCGCCCCGTAGTGGGAAACCAGTTCCTCCGCCTCGGCAGGAGTATTGGCAACAAGCCTCGAGGCGCCATCCACAATCCGTTGTTCGCCGTCTTCCCGGCGCCGTGGCTCGGGACGTTCACCGGACTCCAGGACAAGGTTTTTTACCTTGGCCATGGTGTGCATGGTGTGGATCAGCGGGACGCCCCAGAGTTCTGACAACTCGAGCCCGGCCACGCCGGAAACCCAGTAATGCGAGTGGATGGCGTCGTAGCGGCCGTGGAGCTGTTGGTGCCGTATCTTGTCGATTTCTTCCACCATGTGGTGCAGAAGTGCCGGCAATTCTTCCTTGGGCAGTTTGCGGCGTGGTCCAGCCATGACGTTGTGCACGCAGACGCCCGGCCCGGGATGCTCGACGGCGGCCTGGCCGGCTTTGGTGGATCGCGTGAAGATCTCCACCTCCACACCGGACTCAGCCAGTGCCATGGCCAGCGCGCGAACGTAGACGTTCATTCCGCCGGCATCTCCCGCGCCGGGCTGCTCCATGGGGGAGGTGTGCAGCGACAGAAATGCCACACGACGGATCAACGGCACCCGGGTCCTCCTCACGATCACAGCAAAATCATCTTTGCCCTGCAGAAAACACTACTCCTGCCGTTAAGTCCCAAGCCGGGCAAGCTCCGCTATGTGGACAAGGCTGCTAGCGTGGCCGCTGTGAGCCAAGAACATTCCTTTGACATTCGTAAAGCAACACCTGAGGACTGGCCCGGAATATGGTCGATCCTGCAACCGGTGATCCGCGAGGGCGAGACCTTCACCTGGGACCGGGACACCAGCGAAGACACAGCCAGGGCCAAGTGGATGAAACAAGCTCCCGGTCAGACCTTCGTGGCGGTGGCCCGTGACACGGGCGGGATCCTGGGAACAGGGGAGTTCCACGCCAACCAAGCCGGTGGTGGAAGTCATGTTGCCAACGCCGGATACATGGTGGGGGCCAACAACTCGGGCCAGGGCATCGCACGGGCTCTGTGCGCCTACTCCTTGAGCGAAGCGAAGGCCGCAGGGTTCCGTTCCATGCAGTACAACGCCGTGGTGGAGAGCAACGTGCGTGCAGTGTGGTTATGGCAGTCCATGGGTTTCAAGATTCTGGCCACGGTTCCCGAGGCTTTCAACCATCCGGAAATCGGCTACGTGGGCCTGCACGTGATGTACCGAAAGCTTTAGGCCCACAGCTGGGTTAATTCAGGAAAAGCGACCTCGTAACCTTCCAGCAGCTGCCGGCCCAAGAGGAGTGAACCCACCAGGGGATGCGCCGCAAAGGCTTGCACAGCTGCCTCGCGCTCGCCGGAAACCACGGCGCGGATCGTCAGCCGCTCCACCTCCTTGATGTGCTGCATCAGAGTAAGGAACTGCCCGTCCGGCCGGTCCTGCGCGAGCGGCAACGCGCCGTCGGGCGTTACCTCGCAAGGAACCTCGACGACGGCATCCGCAGGCAGCCCGGGCACCGCGGCCTCGGCAGCGGGCCCGGCAAGTGACACCGGTGAGTTCGGCACGTTGAGGATCAAGTGGGCGGTACCGCCGCCGGACAGCGCTCGCATCACCGAAAGCGCCACACGTTCATAGCCGCCTCCTGCGAGATCCGACTCGTCCCGCTGTTCCCCGTGAATCCGGGCCTCTGCCAGGTAGCCTTCCTCGCGGGAGCGCCGGGCGTCATCCCACAGGCGGTACGGATGCGAACCTTGCAGAAGCGACGGGTAGAGCGACTGTTGCTGGTCATGGATGGAGGCCCCGCGCGTTTGCTGTTGCTGTCTGATCGCCTCGGTGGCCTGCGAGGTTTGGTAGTAGTAATAAAGATATTCGTTGGGCAGGCAGCCAAGGTGAAGCAGGGTGTGTTGCCCGAACAAGCGGCCTTCCTCCATGGACTCAAGAGCGCCGTGATCGGACAAGAGAGCCGGTAAAAGATCCCGCCCATCAGGGGCCAAGCGATAAAGCCAGCCCAGGTGGTTCAGTCCGTAGTAGCCCACGCCGTCGAGCCTTCCTTCTTGGAGGGGCGCCCCGGCGGCACGGGCTGCACGCTGGACCAAGCCCCCGGCGGAATCGCAGATGCCCATCACCCGGCGCCCCAAGACCGGTACCAGAGCTTCGGTAACCATGCCAGCCGGGTTGGTGAAGTTGATGAGCCAGGCCTCGGGGCAATGCTCCCGCATGGCCTCGGCGAGTTCCCGCATCCGGGGGATGGAGCGCAGCGCATAGGAGATGCCGCCGGCGCCGGTGGTCTCTTGGCCCAGCAACCCCAACCTCAAGGGGATCTGTTCGTCAGAGATCCTCCCCGCAGTACCACCCGGTCTGATCGCCGCGAACACCATGTCCGTTCCGGTGAGCGCCTGCCCAAGATCTGTGGAAACCACGACGACGGGGCCGGAACCGTCGGCGGGCATATCGCGGAGCACCGCCTCAATGGCAGCGAGCCGTAATTCATCCACGTCGAAGAGAACAAGCTCGTGGACCAAACCTGCGAAAGGGCCCTCGCACAAGGCCCGGTACACGAGGGGAACCCGGAATCCGCCGCCACCGGCGATCATGAGCCGCATGGTCCGAGTCTATGCAGCCCCGCAAGACTATGCAGCCAAGTACGTGCAGCGTAGTCTGCCGTGCATGGACGCTATGCCCCAGCGACGATTCGACCCCCTGGCTGCCGTGCGGTCGGACGGGGACCAGCAGTGCGACCTTCTCCTGACCGGAACGGTTTTCCAGGACATCATCTTCACCGGACTCCCGCACGCACCCGAACCCGGTACGGAGGTGTGGAGCGAAGGCATGGGCAGTTGCCCCGGCGGCGTAGCCAACCAAGCCATTGCTGCCGCACGGCTCGGCTTGCGAACCAACCTCGCGGCGACTTTCGGGGACGACGGCTACGGCGACTACAACTGGCAGATCCTGGAAAGCCAGGAACACGTTGACCTCTCCCTTTCGCAGAGAGTCCCCGGCTGGCACTCACCCGTCACAGTATCCATGTGCGTAGACCAGGACCGGTCCATGGTCACCCACGGCCACCCCGCTCCGATCAGTTCCTCGGAACTGATCGGGAAACCACCCAAGGCGCTCGCCGCCGTCGCCGATCTGGGTGAAGAACTCGAACCGTGGATGCTGGCAGCGAAGGATGCGGGCACCAAACTTTTTGGCGTGGTGGGCTGGGACCCAACGGGGGCGTGGTCCGAGCGGCGTCTGGACCAGCTGGCCAACTTCTACGCCTTCCTGCCCAATGCTCCCGAAGCAATGGCTTTCACCGGTAAAGCGGACCCGTGGGCGGCGTTGTATTCGCTGGCTGACCGTGTCCCCGTGGCCGTGGTGACCCTTGGCCCCCAAGGCGCGGTGGCCGTGGACTCGGAAACCGGGGAAGAGGAATGGGTTCCGTCCCTGCCCGTATCAGCCTCCGATCCCACTGGTGCCGGAGACTGTTTCGGGGCGGCCTTCATTGTGGGCTGCCTGGCAGGGTGGAGGCTGGGGGACCGGCTCCGGTTCGCAAACCTTTGCGCCTCCCTGGCGGTCCAGGAAGTCGGAGGCTCACTGGCTGCACCGGGGTGGGGAGACATCGCCGACTGGTGGCAACGGGCCCATGCGCGGAAAGAGCGTCAGTCCAGTCAATGGTTGCGGCGCTTCGCTTTCCTGGAACCGATCGTGAAGGACATTCCGGCCGAAGCGCAACGACGAGCCCGGGCCACCATCGCGCATTTGTCCGATGCGCAGTAGCCCTGACAATGCCCGGCAGTTAACCCGAGTTCACTGACAGCACTAGAATCTCTAGGGTGACTTACGAAGCAGCTGCAGATATCGGGATCGGGTCCAAGGCCTCCATAGCAAAGTCAGCGGTGCTGGAACGCTCCGCAGTGATCGACCTCGAGGCCGTGCGGCACAACGTTCGTCAGTTCGTCGGCATCGCCTCCCCGGCCGCCGTCATGGCCGTGGTGAAGGCTGACGCTTATGGGCACGGTGCCGTGCAGGTGGCCCGGGCAGCGCTCGACGCTGGAGCGGCCTGGCTGGGTGTCGCCCACATATCCGAGGCGCTGGCCTTGCGCGCCGCCGGAGTCGATGCTCCACTGCTCGCCTGGCTGCACACCCGCGAAAGTAACTTCCAAGCGGCAGTCGCCGCCGGCATCGACGTCGGCATCTCCGGCTGGGAGCTGGAGGCGGTAGTGGCAGCCGCACGGGAGCAGGAGCGACCCGCACGTGTGCATCTCAAGGTGGATAGTGGTCTGGGCCGTAATGGTTGCACCATTGCCGACTGGGACCGGTTGGTGGGCCAAGCCATGGAATATCAGGACCAAGGCCTCCTGCGGGTAGTGGGTATCTTCTCCCACCTTGCCGTTGCCGACGAGCCGCAACGTCCCGAAACGGATGATCAACTGGCCGTGTTCCGCGAAGCGATCGCCATGGCCGAGGACGCGGGCGTAGACACCGAGGTCCGGCACATAGCCAACACGCCGGCAGCCCTGTCGCGACCGGACTCTCATTTCGACCTCGTGCGTGTGGGTCTCGGCATCTACGGACTTTCGCCCTTCGAAGGGGCCACCTCTGCCGAACTTGGTCTGCATCCGGCAATGACGGTCCGGACACTCTTGTCCAACTGCAAGAAGGTTCCCGAAGGCCAAGGCGTCTCCTACGGACTCAATTACCGGACCAGCGAAGAAAGCACGCTGGGCCTGGTGCCGCTGGGCTATGCAGACGGCGTCCCAAGGATCGCCACCGGAGGTCCCGTGCGGGTGGACGGCATCACCTACCCGGTAGTTGGCCGGATTGCGATGGACCAGATGGTTATTGACTTGGGGCCGATCTCCCCGGAAGCGGCGGCAGTCCTCAAAGGCGCCGAGGCTGTCATGTTCGGCAACGGTGCTGACAACGGCCCCACCGCCGATGACTGGGCGAAAGCAGCCGGAACCAACAACTACGAAATCGTGACGCGCATCAGCCCCCGGGTCCCGCGCAGCTATATCAACGAAATGCCCGCCAACGCCGACGCCCCCAACGCAGCTGAAACGGCAGCGCGGTGAGCGGAGCCCAGTGGGAGCGCACACTCACGGTCACGACGGCGGAGCAGACGCACGCGCTCGCAGCAGCTGTGGGCGGGGTACTTCAGGCGGGGGATCTCCTGGTCTTGACCGGCGAGCTGGGCGCCGGCAAGACGACGTTCACCCAAGGCCTCGGCGAGGGCCTGGGGGTCCGTGCAGGCATTATCTCGCCAACGTTTGTCCTGGTTCGGATCCATCCCAATCTCCCGGATGGCCCCAGGCCGGGCGGCCCGGACCTGGTCCATGTTGACGCTTACCGGCTGGACTCGGCAGCTGAGATCGACGACATCGATCTTGAGAACACCATGGACACAGCGGTCACCGTGGTGGAGTGGGGCCGGGATCGGGTAGAGCACCTTTCAGACAGCCGTCTTGAGGTTGACCTGTACAGGTCTGTTGGCGGGGAAAGCGCTGCGCCCACCACGGACGGGGCGTTCTTGAATTTCGATACGGATGACGACGACGAACCCCGCACCATCGTTTTCCGTGGGTTCGGTCCCCGCTGGGTTGAAGCGCCGCAAGTCCTCGAACCTACTTCTCACATGGAAGGTCATTGATGCTGATCCTGGCCATTGACACGTCAGCGGTTGCCAGTGCGGCCCTGATTTCGGACGATGCCATGGAAAGCGTGGTGGACTCTTTCGCCACGGCGGACACCCGCAGCCACGCCGAAGTACTGGCTCCCGGGATCGAGAAACTCTTGGCTGGTGCCGGCGTCACGGGCGCGGACATCGATGCGATCGTCACCGGTGTTGGACCTGGTCCCTTCACGGGCCTCCGCTCCGGCATTGCGACCGCCCGCACCCTCGCTTTCGTCTGGAACAAGCCGTTGTACGGACTGATGAGCTTGGACGCCATCGCTTTGGAAGTGGCGGAGTCAACGGCCGCCACCCCCGAGTTCCTTGTGGCCACGGATGCCCGACGCAAAGAGGTCTACTGGGCCCGCTACACGCTGGCTGAAGGCCAGCTTCCGGAGCTCGTGGATGGCCCCCACGTGGGTTTCGCCACCGAGCTCCCGGACTTGCCGGTTTTCGGGGCGGGCGCAGGCTTGTACTCCGATGTCCTCACGGCGGACGAAGACTTCGCCCAAACCCAACCGGATGCGGCGTCGCTGGGCCAGTTCGCTTTGGCCAAGCTGACGGCCGGACAGGCATTGCTGGATTCCACGCCGTTGTATCTGCGCGAATCGGATGCCCAGGTGCCCGGGCCGAGAAAGCGTGCGCTGTGATGGGAAGAACACTGTGAAACTCTCACCCAAGCTGGAACTCGCCGGTGTGTCACTGCGCGATATGACCGAGGCCGACATCCCGGCAGTGGAGACGTTGGAGCGACGGTTGTTCCCTATGGACGCCTGGCCGTTGCAGATGTTCTTCGACGAGCTGGCTCAACCCGAGACGCGGCGCTACGTGGTGGCGGAGGTTGCCGGGGAGATTGTGGCTTACGCCGGGTTGATGTGCATCGAGCCGATCGCGGACGTCCAGACGATCGCCGTCGTGCCTGAATTCGAGGGTAAAGGTATTGGCTCCGCAGTCCTGACCGAGTTGATCGAAGAAGCGCGCCGCCGCCGTGCGGCCGACGTCCTGCTGGAGGTGCGGGCGGACAACCCCCGCGCCCAGCAACTGTACTTGCGGTTCGGTTTCGAGCAGATCCATGTCCGTCCCCGCTATTACCGGGACGGTACCGACGCCCTGATCATGCGGCTAGAACTGAACAAACCACAGTCCCACGAAGGAGCCACAACGTGAGCGGGCAGTATCCGGAACAGTCCAAGCAGCCTCTGGTGCTGGGCATCGAGTCTTCCTGCGACGAGACCGGTGTGGGGATCGTGCGGGGAACCACCCTTTTGACCAACACAGTGTCCTCGTCCATGGATGAGCATGTTCGCTTTGGCGGCGTCATCCCGGAGATCGCATCACGCGCGCACCTGGACGCTTTTGTGCCCACGCTGCAGGAGTCGCTGCATGAGGCCGGTGTCACCTTGGAGGATATCGATGCCATTGCCGTGACGTCCGGCCCCGGCCTGGCAGGAGCCCTCATGGTGGGTGTTTGTGCTGCAAAAGCGCTGGCTGTGGCCACGGGCAAGCCACTGTACGCGATCAATCATCTTGTGGCGCACGTTGGTGTGGGGCTGCTGGACAGAAAGCCCGCGTCGAACGGAAGGCCCGACGCCGGTGCTTCCGACGCCGGCGCTGCCGCCGGCTTGGGTGCCGGCAGGCTGCCGGAGAACCTCGGAGCATTGCTGGTATCGGGCGGGCACACGGAAATCCTGCGCATCCGCAGCATCACGGACAACGTGGAGCTCCTGGGTTCAACCATCGACGACGCCGCGGGCGAAGCCTACGACAAAGTGGCCCGCATTCTTGGACTCGGCTACCCCGGTGGACCAGCCATCGACAAACTGGCACGCCAAGGCAACCCCAAATCCATCCGCTTCCCGCGTGGACTCACCCAGCCTAAATACATGGGCACGGCGGAGGAGAAGGGCCCCCACCGCTACGACTGGTCCTTTAGCGGCCTGAAAACTGCCGTGGCCCGGTGCATTGAGCAGTTCGAAACCCGAGGCGAGGAAGTCCCCGTGGCGGACATCGCCGCAGCGTTCCAGGAAGCCGTGGTGGACGTCATTAGTTCCAAGGCGGTCCTGGCCTGCAAAGAGCACGGGATCACCGATGTGCTGCTCGGCGGGGGTGTGGCAGCGAACTCGCGCCTCCGGGAACTGACGGGACAGCGCTGTACCTCCGCTGGAATCAAGCTGCACGTTCCACCGCTGGACCTCTGCACAGATAACGGAGCCATGGTTGCTGCGCTCGGTGCCCAGCTGATCATGGCCGGCATCGGCCCCAGCGGAGTCTCCTTCGCGCCGGATTCCTCCATGCCGGTTACTACGGTGTCAGTGCCCGCCTAACGCCACGCGGGCTAGGCGTCCGGACCCTTGCGCATTTGTTGGACGAGGTCCATGACCACGGCCTGAAGGTCACCGTTGTGTTCTGCGGCGACGCGGCGCTGGCGCTGGTAGCTTGCTCCCCGTTCGATGATCTTCAGGACGTCTGCCAGCTCTTCGGAGCAACCCAGCTTTGCTGCCACGGGTTCCAGCCGCGCGACGGTTTCCGCCAAGTGTTCCGTGACCAGCTGCTCGTTGCCCTCGGCGTCAAGAATGATGATGGCTTCCATGCCGTAGCGTGCGGCTCTCCATTTGTTCTCCTGCACATGCCATGGCGGCATGGTGGGGATGCTGCCGCCTGCGTCAAGGATGGAAGAGAACTCGTCTACCAGGCATTGAGTGAGCGCGGCAATGGCGCCTACTTCTTCAAGAGTGGCCAGGCCGTCGCAGATGCGCATCTCGATGGTGCCCAGGTTGGAGACCGGCCGGATGTCCCAACGGATTTCAGAGGTGGCGTCGATGACACCGGTGGTGAACATGTCCTGGACGTAGGACTCGTACGCCTCCCAGCTGTCGAACTGGAAGGGCAGTCCGGCGGTGGGAAGCTGCTGGAACATGAGCGCACGCTGGGAGGCATAGCCGGTTTCTTCTCCGGCCCAGTAGGGGCTGGAGGCGGACAGTGCCTGGAAATGCGGGAAGTAATTGACCAAACCGTCCAGGATGGGGAGGACCTTGTCCCTGCGGTCGATGCCCACATGGACGTGAACACCGTAGATCACCATTTGGCGTCCCCACCATTGGGTCCGCTCAATCAGCTTGGCGTAGCGCTCCTTGTCCGTGACGGGCTGGAGCAGGGGAGGGCTGAACGGGTGGCTGCCTGCGCAGAACACTTCCACGCTCATGGGGTCGGTGACTTCGCGGACGGCGGCGAGGGAACGGCTGAGGTCCTCTTTGGCATCCTTGACTGTTTCGCAGATCCCAGTAACCAATTCAACGGTGTTGAGGAGCAGCTCGCGCTTGATATGGGGGTGTTCGTCGTCCTCGTTGAGGTCGGGGTGGTTTGCGGCGACGCCCTTCAAGACGTCGTTAGCCACTGATACCAATTCCCCGGTGCGTGCATTGACGAGCGCCAACTCCCATTCCACACCCAGTGTCGATTGCCTGGATGGCGCAAAATCAATCTGCACGTAGTCCCCTCATTGTCTTGTCTCAGCCGGACACGGTTCCCCGCTGTGGGGCCGCCAGCGGTCGGAACAAGTCTAATGCAGCCGGAACGCAGGTTGCTGCTGTGGCCTTCCAAGGGAGAGCTTCCTTAATTTGCTAATGAGAATGTTTCTCAATAGTATGGCTGCATGCATCTCACAGTCCTCAGTTCCCTGGACAGCCAATGCCGCGAGTCAGCCGCGGCCAGGCTCGGTCAAACCCACCACAACTCCGTAGTGGTCCTTCACGATCTTCTGGATGGCTCCTTGGTGTTGCGGCGCGTCTATCGTGACGGCCAGCTGTTTGAGCGTGAAACCACGGTATTGGAGCATGGCTGCCTAAGCTGCACGGTCAGGTTGGATGTAGTCCCGACGGCGGAACGCCTCGCCTCGTGCGGCTTCGACCACGTTGTCCTTGGCCTCCCGCCCGGCGTTGCCGCAGCAATGGCAGTTGCTGAGCTTCGGCTTGGTCTGACCCGCCCTGCGCTGATCGACAACGCAGTACTGGCCCTGGACCCTGTGGACTTGGATGACCATATGTGGGACCGTCACACGCTGTTCGAATCCGGATTTACGTCCTTGCCCACTGATGATCGAACCAGCGGGGAATTTCTGATCGGCGAGTTCGGCCAGGTGGATACCGTGATGGTCCACCCCGGGCTGGGGGCGGTGCTGACCGGTGAAACCCGCGAAGACTCCGCACAGTGGCAGTTGGGTGTCGAATTGCTAGGCCAGTTGGCTTTCCATGCCGGCGTTGTTGGCGCGGCTGATACATACCGGCCGGGATGTTTCGACGACGCCGAAGCGGCGGCACGCAACCGGCCCGGCGTCGTGCGTGTGCCCGTTAGCGAAGCGGACGGTTCCTACCGGACGGTGCTCCACAAAGCTGGCCGTCCGTTGCATCCCGGACGCTTCCGCGATGCACTTCCCCGCCTGTCGGCCGGAACGCACTGGATGCGAGGCCGCCTCTGGATCGCATCAGCGCCTACAACAAGGATCGCCGTCCAGGGAATCGGGCCGCGTGTGTGGCTCGAAAGCACTGGAAAGTGGTTGGCCGACTCCGCGGAATCAGTGCCCGGCCTTGCGCGCCCGGGAAACGCGGGTGCGGACGTGGACTCCCTTCTTGACTGGCACCCCAACCATGGCGACCGCGGAACCGTACTGGCCATCACCGGACGGTCCGAGGATATTGATGCGCAGGAAATCAGTGAACTGCTGGAGGGTTGCCAATTGACGGAAGCCGAGATGAAGCAGGATTTCGGCGTCTGGGACGATCCCCTGGAACTTAGCGACGCCCTCTAATCCAGACACAAAAAGCCAGCCCAAACACCCAACAAAAAGGAGAAACACCATGAAGGTCAGGAATTCGCTGCGTGCCCTCAAGAAAATCCCCGGCGCCCAGATTGTCCGCAGGCGCGGACGCACCTTTGTCATCAACAAGAACAACCCGCGGATGAAGGCGCGGCAGGGCTAAGCGCGGGGCAGTCCACGGACGGCAGCGCTGAAAGGGCGTTGTTTAATGGGGGAATGCCAATCCTGAACAAAGACATGTCCCTGTGCATTTCGCTTGCGGCCCGGCCCAGCAATATCGGGACCAGGTTCCACAACTATTTGTACGATCTGCTCGGCCTGAACTTTGTCTATAAGGCATTCGCCCCCGCGGACATCGCCCTTGCGGTGGCGGGCATCCGCGGCCTCCCGATCCGGGGCGCCGCGGTGTCCATGCCGTACAAGGAAGCCGTCATCCCGCTGGTTGACGTCATGGACCCGTCAGCAAAAGCCATTGATTCCGTGAATACCATCGTGAACAACCACGGCGTCCTCACCGCCTACAACACGGACTACATCGCCATTGCCCGGCTCTTGAAGGACCACAAGGTTCCCAACAGCCACACCGTGCTGCTCCGTGGTGCCGGCGGTATGGCCAAAGCTGTTGCCGCAGCCCTTCGGGACGCCGGGTTCACTGCCGTGACCATTGCGGCCCGCAATGAGTACACCGGCCGTGCCCTTGCCGATCTCTACGGATTCGCATGGCAGAACGACGTCAACGGTTCCACCGCGAACCTCATCATCAATGTCACGCCTCTGGGAATGGCAGGTGCGGATGAGGCGGCCCAGTCGTTCGATGACGCCACAATTTCCGCGGCACAGGTAGTGTTCGACGTCGTGGCGTTGCCCTCCGAAACGCCGCTGATCAGCGCTGCCCGGAAGGCGGACAAGAAGGTAATCACGGGCGCTGAGGTCATTGCCATCCAGGCCGAGGAACAGTTTGTCCTGTACACCGGCGTGCGCCCGAGCCCTGAGCAGGTCCGCGAAGCCTCGGAGTTTTCGCGCCGCTAACGCTTGTGATGCGCTAGGCCGTAACAGGCTCCACGACTATGGCCACTCTTTCCTCGCCGATCCTGGTGAGGACCAGGGTGGCTGTTTTCGCGTCCGTGCCTTTTGCGGGTTTGGCGGGAAGCAGTTGTTTCCGCAGCTCTTCCGGAGTCACGGCCGTGCCGCGTTTCTTGATATCGAGCACCGTAATGCCGTTTACCTTCACCCATGCCTTGAGCGCCTTGACGTTGTAGGGCATCACCTCAAGCACCTTGTAGGCACGGGCGAACGGGGTGTCGTGCAGTTCAGGAGCACAGATGTAGGCAATGTGCTCGTCCACGAGGTGGCCATCCAGCCGTTCAGCGACGTCGGCTACCAGCCCTGCGCGGATTACCGCGCCATCGGGTTCGTAGAGAAAACCCTCAACAGGCCCGACGGCGGCTACCGGGCCGCCGTCGAAATCCGCACCGCTGGTGATTTCCGCAGCGCCCTGCGCGCCAATCACCAAGGCGGCGCGACGCACGCCCGGGCGGGACACTGCGTTGAACCACAAAGTCACTTCGGTAACATCGCCGCCAACCGAAACCCACTGGGCCTCGCAGCCTGACGGCACCGAGTCATAGGGAATGCCCGGACCCATTTTGACGCCGATGGCGCGGCCGGTAGCCGCGAGGCGTTCAACGAAGGACAACGGGGGAGAAAAGGCTTCAGGATCCCAAATCCGCTTGGTCCCGGACGTGGACGTGGTTCGCCGGGCGGGATCCAGCCATACGCCGTCGATCCCCTCCAGCTCCACGGTTGTTGCATCAGAGTGCACCACGGTGGCATGCGGAAAAGGCATGAGGTTGATGGTGGCGCAGGCAGCAGTGGTTTCATCCATCTCCACGGCGGTCACCGAAATCTCCATGGACGCCATGGCCATGGAATCGGCACCAAGGCCGCAACCGAGATCTGCAACGTGGGAGATTCCGGCTTTCGCGAAACGCTCGGCGTGGCGGGCGGCGACGTTCAAGCGCGTTGCCTGCTCCAAACCGGCTTGGGTGAACAACATCTGCCGGGCAAACTCACCGAACTTTGCCTCTGCACGTGTCCGCAGCCGGGATTGCGTGAGGACCGCAGCTACCAGTTCAGGGGAGTGCCCCGCCTTCCGGAGGTCGGCGTTAACGCTGAACGAGTCGGCCTCCCGGTAGGGTCCCAGTGAGGCAAGAAGTTCCCATCCTTCTGTAGTCAGCAAGGGCGCGATCTGTTCCTGCGGTGCGTGAGACATGGGATCAAGCCTAATGGCGCGGCGCTTGACAAGGTGACCGCCGAACCAGCCGGATAGGGTTGTTTTATGGAAGACAACGCATCACCACACCCCTCCACCCTCACGAAGATAGCGCGCCCCGCCCTGATAGCGGGGGTCGTGATCGCTGTGGTCTGCATCGGCCTGCTGATCATCATCTTCGCGTTGGATTCCTTCAATGCCGCTACCTATTCGGTGGCCGGCAAGAGTGTCAATGACGCCACCGATGAAGCGAGGGGCATCCGCGAACTCTACAGCGCCGCCCGGACCGGTGGAATCATTACGCTGGTGGTCTCTGGCGTCGTAGCTGTTGCCGCCGCTGCAGTGCTGTACCTGAACCGCGGCAACGCTCCGCTGGACGAGGATGACGACGGCGAAGACTACGATCTGGACGACCTCACGGGCAGCTGAGGGACGTTCACCCATGACGAAATGCTGGCACTCACCTTGACCGAGTGCTAACGCTTACATAGAGTCTTGTTAGCACTCTCCCCGGAGGGTGCTAATCACGCCAAGCGTCTTCCGGCACCGCGACGACGGATGTACGCTCCGGCACCCTAGTTCTTAGTCCATGAATCAGCTCATGAAAAGGAGAGTCCGAGTGTCGGTCTCGATTAAGCCTCTTGAGGATCGTATTGTTGTTCGCCCGCTCGAAGCAGAGCAGACCACGGCTTCCGGCCTGGTAATTCCGGACTCCGCACAGGAGAAGCCGCAGGAAGGCGAAGTTGTTGCAATCGGCCCCGGCCGCTTCGATGACAACGGAAACCGCGTACCGGTTGACGTAGCTGTTGGCGACGTCGTCATCTACTCCAAGTACGGTGGAACCGAAGTCAAGACCGGCGGCAACGAGTACCTCGTTCTGTCCGCCCGCGACGTCCTTGCGATCGTCGTAAAGTAACTTCCCGGAGCCCCGCACCGCCGTCGCGTTGGAATCACATTCCAGCCGTCAGCGGTGCGGGTTTTCTGTCTTGAAAGGACACAACCATGGCAAAGCAGCTTGCTTTTAACGATGCTGCCCGCCGGTCTCTTGAGGCCGGTATCGACAAGCTCGCCAACACTGTCAAGGTGACGCTTGGCCCGCGCGGCCGTAACGTCGTGCTGGACAAGAAGTGGGGCGCTCCCACGATCACCAACGACGGCGTGACCATCGCCCGCGAAGTTGAGCTTGATGACCCCTACGAGAACCTTGGCGCACAGCTGGCCAAGGAAGTAGCCACCAAGACCAACGACGTCGCAGGCGACGGCACCACCACGGCTACCGTGCTGGCTCAAGCCCTGGTGAAGGAAGGCCTGCGCAACGTTGCTGCTGGTGCCGCTCCGGGCGAAATCAAGCGCGGCATCGAGGTTTCCGTTGAAGCCGTCGCAGCCCGCCTCTTGGAGAATGCCCGCGAAGTCGAAGGCACCCAGGTTGCCAGCGTCGCAGCCATCTCCGCGCAGAGCGACGAGGTTGGCGAACTGCTGGCCGAGGCGTTCGGCAAGGTTGGCAAGGATGGTGTCATCACCATCGAAGAGTCCTCCACCACCCAGACCGAACTGGTCCTCACCGAGGGCATGCAGTTCGACAAGGGCTACCTTTCCCCGTACTTCGTCACCGACGCTGAGCGCCAGGAAGCCGTCCTTGAGGATGCCCTCATCCTGATCAACCAGGGCAAGATCTCCTCGCTGCAGGACTTCCTGCCGCTGCTGGAGAAGGCACTGCAGGCGAACAAGCCGCTCTTCATCATTGCTGAAGACATTGAAGGCGAAGCCCTGTCCACGCTGATCGTCAACCGCATCCGCGGCACGCTCAACGTTGTTGCCGTCAAGGCGCCGGGCTTCGGCGACCGCCGTAAGGCCATGCTCCAGGACATCGCAACGCTCACGGGCGCCCAGGTTGTATCCCCGGACCTCGGCCTGAGCCTGGACACCGTTGGCCTTGAGGTACTTGGTACCGCACGCCGTATCACGGTGACCAAGGACAACACCACCATCGTTGACGGTGCAGGAACTGCCGAGGACGTCGCAGACCGCGTTGCACAGCTGCGCGCTGAGCTCACCCGCACGGATTCCGACTGGGACAAGGAAAAGCTGCAGGAACGCCTGGCCAAGCTGGCCGGCGGCATCGGCGTGATCAAGGTCGGCGCAGCCACCGAGGTTGAGCTGAAGGAAAAGAAGCACCGCATCGAGGACGCCGTTTCCTCCACGCGTGCAGCCCTCGAAGAAGGCATCGTTTCCGGTGGCGGTTCTGCTCTCATCCACGCTCTCAAGGCACTGGACGAGTCCCCAGCCGTCAAGGCGCTGGAGGGTGACGCGGCAGCTGCCGTGGGCATCGTCCGCCGCGCCCTGGTCCAGCCGCTGCGCTGGATTGCCCAGAACGCTGGCTTCGACGGCTTCGTTGTTGTTGCCAAGGTTTCCGAGCTGGAAGCCAACCACGGTTTCAACGCCAAGTCCGGCGAGTACGAGGACCTGATCGCCGCTGGCGTGATCGACCCCGTCAAGGTCACCCGTTCGGCTCTTCGCAACGCCGCTTCCATCGCTGCCCTGGTTCTCACCACTGAGACCTTGGTTGCCGAGAAGCCGGCTGAGGAAGAAGACGCACACGCAGGCCACCAGCACTAAGGCCTGTTCAATAGAAGCCCCGGTCACTTTGACCGGGGCTTCTGTTGTTTCTGCAGGAGCTACACAGGCCGCTTCACGCAGCTATTGTGAGCGTACGACTGCGGCGGTAACCTGACGCTACTAGGGCGGCTTGGGTGCGCCAACCGGTCTGTTCCCGGTCGCAAGGTGAGTCATGACGGTTCCGGACACAGACTTGGACTTGGGGCGTTCGGCGTTCCACGAGCGCCGCTGGCACGATGCGCTCGAATGCCTCACCCGCGCCGATTCCGAGGGCGGACTACCTCCCCAGGACATTGAGTTGGCGGCATCAGTGGCGATGTTGCTTGGCTTGAATGCCCAAAGCATTGAGTACTTGGCCAGGGCTCACGATGAGTTCCTGACCATGGGAGACACTGACAGCGCCGCGAGGTGTGCGGCGTGGCTGGTCATGTTTCTGATGGACATGGGTGAGCCTGCCCGTGGCAACGGGTGGTTGTCCCGCGCCAAGCACTTGCTGGAGGGGATGCCTGGTCCGTGTGCAGCAGAGGGGTACCTCCTGATCCCGGCTGCCTTGGGATTGCTGCGCAGCGGAGCTCCGGAGGCGGGACAGGGACTGTTTACCAAGGCGTTGGAGCTGGGCACCTCGTTCCATGACAAAGACCTCCAAGCCATGGGCCGCCTTGGTATTGGCACCTCCCGGGTTTCCCTTGGTCAAGTGGAAGACGGTTTGCAGCTTTTGGATGAAGTGATGGTTTCGGTGACTGCTGGCGAAGTCTCTCCTATCCCGGCGGGCATCATTTACTGCGCAGTCCTGGGCAGTTGCCGTCTTTCCAACGATGTCCGCCGCGCCCACGAGTGGACTGCAGCCTTGGAACGCTGGTGCGGGGATCGCCCGGACATGGTGATGTTCAGCGGACAATGCCAGGCTTACCGCGCCGAACTTCTGATACTCCACGGAGCGTGGGATGAGGCATTGGCTGTGGCACGGGCCGCCGAAGGCAGGGTGAGGAAGGGCGACCCGGATGCAACGTTCGGATCCTGGTATCAGCAGGGCGAAGTCCTCCGCCTGCAGGGATTCTTGGAGGAAGCGGCCAAAGCCTACGCCACAGCCGCTGGGACCGGATTCGAACCTGTTCCCGGCATCGCACTGCTTCAGCTTGCCCAGCGCAAAACGGCTCAGGCTCAGGCCACCCTGCGGCGAGCGGTGGAAGGCGCCGACTCAGCCAACCGTCGTCGTCTACTGCCCACCGTGGTCGAAATTGAACTTGCCGCTGGAGACGTGGCCGCTGCCAGGCTCGCACTGGACGAACTGTCCGAGCCACTTCAGGAGGGCAGCCGGCCGCTGGAGCTGGCCCTCGCTGCCCACGCCGAGGCCCAGGTGCTGTTGGCTGAAGCCCAACCCCAGGCAGCCCTTCGTGAGTCGAGAAGGGCGTGGAGGATTTGGTACAGCCTCGAAGCTCCCTATCATGCCGCCCGGTGCAGGGTACTTGCCGGGCATGCGTGTGCCTTGTTGGGAGATCCCGATTCTGCCGCCATGGAGTTCGAAGCTGCCAAAGCAGAGTTCTCGGATCTCGGGGCGACGCCGGCAGTGGCCGAAGTCCTGGAACTCACCGGCGAGAAGAACAAGGGCAGCTCCCCGTTGACTGCACGCGAGGTGGAAGTGCTCCGGCTGGTGGCCGGCGGGCACGCGAACAGGACTATCGCCCGGGAGCTTTATCTCAGTGAAAAGACAGTGGCCAGGCATGTGAGCAACATCCTCTCCAAGCTCGCCGTGCCGTCCCGGGCAGCCGCTACCGGCTACGCCTTCGAACACGGATTGATTCGCTGAAGACCACTGCCCGTGCGCAGAAATACCCATGCCCCTTGGGGATGAGTGGCTCAATTGACCGATGCGGCCCCTGGCTCCGGGCTCATAGCGTGGCTCCTATCAGATCACTGCAAAGTTCAGTGATCCACAGCTAGCGAGATAGGAGACGATGATGTCCATGAATCACAATCCAGAGGTTGACACCGTCATTGTGGGAGGTGGCCAGGCGGGACTCGCGCTCGGGTACTGGTTGGCCAGGCAAGGCAGGAACTTCCTCATCCTGGACCAGCATCAAAAGGCAGGGGATGCCTGGCGTCAACGCTGGGACTCCTTGCGGCTCTTCACGCCGGCCAAGTATGACGGCCTTCCCGGCGCACCTTTCCCCGGCGACCCGTTGGCTTTCCCCACCAAAGATCAACTGGCTGACTACTTGGAAGATTATGTGCGCCGCTTTGATCTTCCCTACATACCCGGCGTACGCGTGGAGGACATCAGCCCTGACGGTGAGGCTTTTGTGATCCGGTCTGGAGGCCATGAATGGAGAAGCAAGAATGTGGTGATTGCCACCGGTGGGCACCGCATCCCCAAGGTGCCGGCCTTCGCGGGAGAACTGGATCCAGGCATCCTGCAACTTCACTCACAGGATTACAAGAACCCCGGTCAGTTACAGGAAGGCACTGTGCTGGTAGTCGGACTGGGAAATTCCGGAGCGGAGATTGCCCTTGAAGTTGCGCGCTTCCGTCCTACACTCCTTGCGGGCAAACCCAGCGCCGAGATGCCTATGCGGCACGGCCGGGCGGCGGCACGTTTCGCCCTGCCGGTGGTCCGCTTCCTGGGTCTCTACATCCTTAACCTCAACACACCCATGGGACGAAAAGCGGCCCCCAAGTTCAAGGCCATGGCCGCCCCGCTGATCCGCACCAAGACCAAAGACCTGGCTGCCGCCGGTGTCCTCCTCAGCCCCAGACTGGCTGGTATTCAGGATGGTCTCCCTGTCCTGGAAGATGGGACACGGGTGGAGGCCGCGAATGTCATCTGGTGCACCGGATATCACGAGGATTACTCGTGGGTGAACCTGCCGGCCTTTGATCACCGCGGTGAACCGAAGCAAACCAGGGGAGTGGCCAACGGCATCCCGGGCCTGTACTTCATTGGCCAGGAGTTCCTGTTCGCTGCTGCCTCGGCGACACTGCCGGGAGTCTGCCGGGACGCCCGATACCTCGCAGGGCGGGTCACGGCGCCTCGTTCCAGCGGCCTCGTCAACGTGTAATAGCTCACGTCTTGGAGGTTGTGCCGAGCATCAAGGTTGACGATCGCAGGGAGTATCAGCACAGGTCACGCACAGGTTTAGGTGGCACAATGTATGGCTGGACCTGTGCTGATGGGGCATCGAATGGCGGCCAGGAACACTCTTCCATATGGGTTGCGCGACTGAAAACGCGTAATATTGATGCTTTGTGCCACAGCTTTGAGGAACTGCCTACCGTGACGACGCCAACGATTTCCGCCCCTGCCCACCACGGTAGGCGGGCTTCCGGACCCGTTACGAAGTCTAAGTTCCGCCCCGAAATCCAAGGCCTTCGGTCCTTGGCCGTCCTCATGGTGGTGAGCTACCACATTTGGATCGGCAGGGTCTCCGGAGGTGTTGATGTCTTCCTTCTGATCTCAGCTTTCCTCATGACCCTCCAGTTCACCGGACGGTACAAGCAGGGCCGGCCCATGGACCTCGTGCGCCACTGGCTGCACTTGTTCAGGCGGTTGCTGCCCGCCGTCGTCGTGGTTCTGGTGTCAACGCTCGCAGCAACCTTTATTTTCCTGCCGGCCACGCGCTGGTTTGAGATTGTCCAGCAAACCTGGGCCTCGCTGTTCTACTTTGAAAACCGGCTGCTGCAGGATCTGGCGGTTGATTATTACGCCACAGACCACAGCATGGCCAGCCCTGTGCAGCACTTCTGGTCGCTGTCCATCCAGGGCCAGGTATTCATTATGTGGCCCATCATCTTTGCCACTGCGGCGCTGGTGTGCCGCCGTTTTGCCCTCCGATACCGCGCCACGTTGGTGTACATCTTCGCGATCATCTTCCTGGTCTCGTTCGTATACTCCATCATCTTCACTGCCAGCAACCAGGCAGTGGCATACTTCGATACCTTTGCCCGTTTGTGGGAGTTCGCCCTGGGCACGTTGGTGGCCTTGATCCTTCCCGCCCTGAACTTCTCCAAACCCGTCCGTGTGGTCATGGGCTGGGTTGGGGTGGCCGCGATGCTCACGTGCGGCATCCTGCTGCAGGTACAGACGGCGTTCCCCGGGTTTGTCGCTCTGTGGCCAACGCTGGCTGCGGTGGCCGTGATCGCGGCCGGTCAGACCGGGAGCCGTTTCGGCGTGGACCGGATTCTGAGTTCCAAATTTTTGGTCCGGCTCGGTGACAATTCCTACGCGCTCTACCTCTGGCACTGGCCCATCCTGGTGATTGCTTTGGCCTGGAGCGGCAAGGATCACGCAGGCTGGCTTTCCGGCACGGCCATCGTTGCGTTGTCGCTCATCCTGGCTTTCCTGACTACCAAGTTCGTGGAGAAGCCGTTCCGGGAATGGAAGTGGCCCGAGGTAAAGCGGCGCCGCTCGGTCATCGCGATCGTGGCCTGCCTTGCCGTGGTGTCCGCGCCACTCATGGCTTTCCAGTACCGCTTTGACCTGGACCAGCAAGCCGCGGAGGCGCGGATGGTCTTCGATAACCCCGGCGCTAAGGCTCTTCTGCCCACTTACGTCAATGAAGCGGCGCCGAATGCGCTCACTCAACCCACTGCGGAAAGGATCGGGCGCGACTGGGCCAATCTTCCCGACGGATGCTCCGGTGACACGAAACCTGAATCGCAGCTGCTGCAAGACAACTGCAAGCAGAACAGCGTGGGAGACGATGCCACCAAGACGGTGCTTGTAGTAGGCAACTCCCATTCCCAGCAGTGGCTCGCCGCCATGGAAGTACTGGCGGAGCAACACCATTGGCGCCTCTACTCCTTGCTGTACGGGGCGTGCCCCTTTATGACTGAAGATCCCGAGTCCGAGCCGGCCTGTAACAAGTTCAACAGTGAAGTTCGCAGCCATATCCGCGAACATGCGCCGGACGCCCTTTTCATGGTGGGAACGGCGGCTGTTTCTTCCTTGCCTGATGAAAGACTGACCCACGGTTTTGAGGACCTCATTCCCGAGGTCACAGGCCTGGGCATCCACGTGGTGGCGGTGCGGGACAACCCCCGGTTTACGTACAGCCTGACGGACTGCACCCTCGCCAAAGGGGTGGACAGCCCGGATTGCCGCCCGCTCAAGGCCGATGTCCTGGCTGAACCCAGCCCCTTTGATGCGGTGACGGGTAAGTACGAGGATCTTTCCTTAGTGGATATGACAGACCTGATGTGCCAGGGGCTCTACTGCCCACCGATCATCGGGAACACGTTCGTCTACTTGGATGACAACCACCTGACCAAAACCTACGTCAAGAGCATGGCAGGCATGCTGGATGAAAGGTGGTTTGCCGCGACAGGGTGGCAACGATGATGGAGACACGCACCGCCGTACTGGCCACTTCCGCAGAAAAGCCCGCCCCGCGGGCAAAACCCGGTTTCCGCCCCGAAGTCCAAGGCCTGCGTGCACTGGCCGTGCTGATGGTTGCGGCTTACCACATCTGGCTCGGCAAGGTCTCCGGCGGTGTGGACGTCTTCCTGCTGATCTCGGCTTTCCTGCTGACGTTGTCCTTCACGCGCAAGCTCGAAAGTGGCACGCCACTCCGGCTTTTGCGCCACTGGCTCCATGTGTTCAAGCGTCTGCTGCCCGCCGTCGTCGTTGTCCTCCTGGCGATCCTCGCCGGCACCTGGGCGCTGATCCCGCAGAGTCGGTGGCCCGATGTCCTCACCGAAGCTTGGGCATCTCTGATGTACCGGCAAAACTGGCAGCTTGCCGCCTTCGCGGTGGACTACTACGCCCAGCAACACGTGGACGCCAGCCCCCTCCAGCATTTTTGGTCGCTGTCAGTCCAAGGCCAAGTGTTTATTCTGTGGCCGTTGATCTTCGCTGGAGTTGCCTTGCTGCAGCCGCTGCTGGCCAGGCTGCTTCCGCAGCGGAAGGCCCTTAGCCACAGGCAACTGCTGTTCATCGCCTTCGGTGCGGTCTTTTTGACATCGCTCGTGTTCTCCATCGAGCAGACCGCCGCCAACCAGGCTTACGCCTACTTTGACACCCGTGCCCGCCTGTGGGAGTTTGCCCTGGGGTCCCTGCTGGCCTTGGCGATTCCGTACCTCAAACCAGGACGCCGCCTCAGTGTTGTCCTGGGGTGGGCCGGTATTACGGCAATGCTCGCCTGCGGGCTGGTCCTCCCGGTGGACCGTTCCTTCCCGGGGTTTGTGGCTCTTTGGCCCACCCTTGCAGCGGCGGCCGTAATCGTGGCTGGTCACAGCGGCAGCCGCTTCGGCGCAGACCGTCTCCTGAGTTCGCGACCGCTGGTCATGCTGGGCGACAACTCATATGCTCTTTATTTGTGGCACTGGCCCTTGTTGGTGTTCTTCCTCCTGGCCTCCGGCACCACCGCCCCCAGCCTCCTTGAGGGCTTGGGAATCATGGCGGTGTCCCTGCTGCTCGCGGTCGTCACCACGAGGTTCGTGGAAGTACCCCTGCGCAGCTGGAAGTGGCCGGACGTGCGGTCCTGGCGGGCCGCCGTCGTGATTGTCTCCTGCGGTGCGCTGCTGGCGTTACCCGTCACTGCGTGGCAAAGCGCCATCACCGCGGAAGCGGCGGCGATTGCCGATCAGCCACACGAACTGACGCCCGGCGCGGCAGCGCTGGCGCCTGACTACGCCGGTCAGCCGAGTGAAGAAGCCCTGATCATCCCAGCGCCGGCGGCCATGAAGGACGAGTGGGCAAACGTGGACGGGGCATGTACAGGGGACAATGTGTCTACCGACTCGGTGCTGGAGGGATGCCTGCAGAATGAAGAACCGGAGGTTGTCACCAAACGAATTGTTGTGTTGGGTGACTCCCACTCCCAGCAGTACATGGCTGCACTCGGTCCGATTGCCAAACAGCACGGCTGGGAAGTGGTGACACTGCTCAAGGGTGGCTGCCGGTTCGGCGCCCAATCTCCGGAACGTGAAGAGTTCTGCAACGACTTCAACAGGGCAAGTTCTGCCTACGTATTGGAGCACAAGCCCGACGCCGTGTTCACGGTGGCGTCGCTGACACACGTGGACGCGCCCTTCGAGACCGAAGTGCCCGGGTACCTTGAAGGCATCAAGCCGTTCACGGACCTTGGAATCGATGTGGTGGGTGTCCGGGACAACCCGCGTTTCAGTTTCAACATGCCTGAGTGCGTCCAGAAGAAGGGTAAGGATTCGCCCGACTGCAACGTGCCGCTTGAAGAATCGTTGGCGGAGTCCTCACCTTTGGACGATTACGTCGGCAGGGTGGATGGTCTCTACCTCATGGACATGAGCGATTTCATCTGCGAGCAAGGCACGTGTCCGGCTGTTGTGGGAAATGTCTATGTCTACAAGGACGACAACCACCTGTCCAAGACTTACGTGCAGACTATGATTCCGATGTTTGAAGAGCGGCTGCTGGCCGCTACCGGGTGGTCCGCCGGTTAGGTTCCGCGACTACCGGCCGGGCGAACTTACGACGGCGTCCTGCCGCCGGCGCTGTTGCCCAGTGCTGTTGCTCACACTCAGGCCTCGCGGAATATGGCGATCGGCGCGAAGGTTCTAGTATTTATCCAATACCTTCTGCACAGGTACCTTAATGCACAGGCCAGTCCCGTAATGACGGGCTGGTCATCAGTTGCAACCCCTACCAGTTAAGCCCCCAGAACCCAGGTAAGAGGCGCACACTCATGACCCAGCCCGAACACGATCCCTTTGGCTTTGTTGGCCTGACCTACGACGACGTCTTGTTGCTCCCCGGCCACACTGACGTGATCCCGTCCGACGCAGACACCTCGTCCCGCATCTCCAAGCGCATTTCCGTTCAGACTCCCTTGCTTTCAGCCGCAATGGACACCGTTACCGAGTCACGCATGGCCATCGCCATGGCCCGCCAAGGTGGTTTGGGCGTGGTTCACCGCAACCTGTCCATCGATGACCAGGCCGAGCACGTTGATCGCGTCAAGCGCAGCGAATCGGGCATGATCACCAATCCGTTGACCATTGGCCCGCAGGCAACGTTGCAGGAATTGGACGAGCTCTGCTCCCGCTACCGCGTTTCCGGCCTGCCCGTGGTGGACACCGATGGACGCTTGCTGGGCATTGTCACCAACCGGGATACGCGCTTCATTCCGGAATCGGAATTCCCGCTGCGCAGTGTCAGCGATGCCATGACCAAGATGCCGCTCATCACCGGTCATGTGGGCATCAGCCGTGAGGAAGCTTCGCACAAGCTGGCCACCAACAAGATCGAGAAGCTCCCGCTCGTTGATGAACAAGGCCGCCTCATGGGTCTCATCACCACCAAGGACTTCACCAAGGCCGAGCAGTACCCGTTGGCCACCAAGGATGACGAAGGCCGCCTCCGCGTGGGTGCCGCAATCGGCTTCTTCGGTGACGGCTGGGAGCGCGCCATGAAGCTCGTCGACGCCGGCGTGGACGCACTGTTTGTTGATACCGCCAACGGACACTCCCAGGGTGTGCTGGACATGATTCGCCGCCTGAAGTCCGATCCCATAGCTGCGCACGTGGACATCATCGGGGGCCAGGCTGCCACGCGTGAGGGTGCACAGGCTCTGATCGACGCCGGTGCTGACGGCATCAAGGTGGGCGTGGGCCCGGGTTCCATCTGCACCACCCGCGTGGTTGCCGGTGTGGGCGTGCCGCAGATTACCGCCATCTACGAATCCGCCAAGGCCGCCATCCCTGCCGGCGTTCCGCTGATTGCCGACGGCGGCCTCCAGTACTCGGGCGACATCGGCAAGGCACTGGTTGCCGGCGCCGACACCGTGATGCTGGGATCCCTCCTTGCCGGCTGCGAGGAGTCCCCGGGCGAGCTCATTTTTGTCAACGGCAAGCAGTTCAAGAGCTACCGTGGCATGGGCTCCCTTGGCGCCATGCAGTCCCGCGGCAAGAACACGTCCTACTCCAAGGACCGCTATTTCCAGGCTGACGTATCCGGCGATGACAAGCTCATCCCCGAAGGCATTGAAGGCCGGGTTGCTTTCCGGGGCCCGCTGGCTTCGGTGGCTTACCAGTTGGTTGGTGGCCTCCGCCAGACCATGTTCTACACAGGCGCCCCCACCATCCCGGAACTGAAAGCACGCGGCAAGTTCGTCCGTATCACCCCGGCTGGACTCAAAGAGTCCCACCCGCATGACATTCAGATGACGGTCGAGGCACCCAACTACGGTTCCCGCTGATCCATTACCTGCGTAAACAGATGTTCCTCGTGGAAGTTTCCACGGGGAACATCTGTTTAACAAGACGCGGCAGAATTGTCGGTCCCTAAGAATAGGCTGGGCACATGTCAGAAAAGCCCGCGCAACCGCGGCACCCGGAGTCGGTCCGGCTGAATTCAACCCCACCGGGCAAGACGCCGCCCCGCAAGCTGGCCTTGCGGCCGTACGCTCGCGCCGTCGGGCAGGTCCTCAAGGTGAGCTTCAAAGCCTCACCCGGCGCGGTCATCATGAAGGTGGCAGGGTCGCTCATCTCGGCCACCCTTCCGCTGGTCACCACCTACTTCGCCGCCCTGACCACCACAGCGCTGGCGGCCGGTTATGCAGGCGACCCCGACGCCGGCCCTCGGGCCATCCTGTACGTCATCATCACCGCGGCGCTGGGATTGTTCTGGGGCGCCTTCAACAGCGTTGACCGGTACATCCAGCAGCTGATGAGCTTCAAAGTCGGTGCAATCGTGGGCGACATGATGTACCAGCGGTTCCTGGCGCTGGAGTTCTGGCGCTATGACGACAAAGAAACGGTGGATCTTTACGACCGCGCCAAACGGTTCTCCGATTCATACGCCCGCGTGCTGGACCGGATTGCAGCCATCTTCACGCAGTTCGTTTCCGTGGTCCTGGCCATTGGTGCTTTGTTGCTGGTTAGCTGGTGGATCGCGGTCATTGTCCTGGTAGCCATCGTGCCCAGTGTCTACCTGCAGTTCAAACTGTCCCGCGAGCAGATCGCGCACTGGAATACGCAGGTGGACTCGCGGCGGCAACGCCGGATGATCGAACAAAACCTGCTCCGGCCACAGCACATCGCAGAGATGCGGCTTTACGGGATCGTTGGATACCTCATGGACCTGAGGTCGAGGCTGCGCGACGCTGACGAGCGCAGGCGCCTGGACTTCCAGAAGCGCTACATCCCCAAGCAGTTGGTTGCCGATTCCCTCCAATACGGTGCCGAGGTTGTGTCCTTGGTCTGGGTGGTTGGACAGATCATCGCAAGGGCGCAGCCGGTGGGACAATTCCTCTACGTCCAGCAGATTGTGAGCCGTGCGCTTTCCACCGCCAACAGCCTCGTCTCCTCGCTGAGTTCCATTGATGAGGACCTTGCCAACCTCAAAGACTACGAGCTTTTCATGGCCCTTCCCGTCCCCAGCGGAAAAGAGAAACCTCTTCCTAAGTCGCCAACCACTGTGGAGCTGCGGGACATCCGGTTCAGCTACACGGGGACCGACATCGAGGTCATCCGGGGGATTTCCATGACCATCAAGGCCGGTCAGCACATCGCCATTGTGGGGGAGAACGGTGCCGGCAAGTCCACGCTGATCCGTATCCTGGCAGGGCTGTACCGCCCCGATTCCGGCCAGGTCCTGCTCGACGGTGTGGACCTCGCCGGGATTGACGTGACCAGCTGGCACCGGCACCTGGCAGTTCTGAGCCAGGAGTTCCTGAAATATGAATTCGCCACCGCCGCGGAGAACATCTACCTGGGAGATGTGGACCAGCCCAAGGACGATGCCCGTATCCGGCGGGCGGCCTCGGACGCCGAAGCCATGGAGTTCATCAACAAGTTGCCCAACGGACTGGAGAACCACGTCAGTAACTGGATGGAGGACCCCCGGGGACGCAAGGGAAGCGGGCTCTCAGGCGGCCAATGGCAGAGGCTGGCCATGGCCCGGAACTTTTACCGGGACGCCTCGTTCATGGTCATGGACGAGCCCACTTCTGCCATCGATGCTTTGGCGGAGCATCGTATCTTCACCAGGCTCTTCGCGGACCGGAGCAGCACCATCATTGCCATCAGCCACCGCTTGGCCACCATCGAGAAGGCGGACATCGTGTACATGCTGGAGGACGGCCGCATCGCAGAGCAAGGAACACACAAGGAACTTGTGGCCCTGAGGGGACGGTACTTCCGGATGTTCGAATCCCAACTCTCGGCGGACGAGACCAGCCGCAACATTCCCTGAGGCTTAGAGCGGGCCGTATCCGGCCTCGCCATAGGGGTCACGCCAGGTGGCGAGGTCCTGTTCCAGAAGCGCCCGGAAGTGAGGATCATCTGCAGCCTTGCGACGAAGTGATTCCCGGGATCGGCCCAAGATGGTGGCCGGGACAATGATCGCGGCCACCAGAAGGCAGATGATGAACACAAGAACCGTGGCCAGCGTCAGCAGTTGGGCGGGATCCTGCCAGGTGGATGGTTTAGCCGTAAGGGCGAACAGCCCGATGAAGACGATCACGATAAAGCCCATGAAGGAGAGCGCTCCCCGCAAACTGCCGGGCCCACGGTTGACGAGCGCCCGGCTTGATTTCGGCAACCGGTCCCGCACCCGTACGTAGAAGAAGCCACAGAGCCCGGCGATGACCGCCCCGGGAAGGCTCAGGGACGGAACAGTCAAGAAGGTGCCCAGCCGAAGGGCCAGGAGGGCGCCTAAGAGGATGAGGGCTGCGCCGATCCCGATTCCGGCAGCCCAAGCACCCATATAGGAGCCGCGCGCGCTGGCGATTTCGCGCAGGCGGGAGCGCGCATTCGCCGGAGTGATGGCGGAAAGCTCCGGGGAAAGCCAGTAGTCCAAGGGGCGGGCAGGGTGCGAAAGCGGAGTTGGGCCGGTCTGGTAGCTCACCCGGGGTACTGCTCCAACCCTGCGCGGATGCGGGCGTTGAATTGCTCAGGGGACAGGGCAGACGACTTCAGGTTCTCGCCTTCACCTGCTGCAATCGACAGGGAGCCATCGGCCTCCGCCTTGACGTGAACTGCACGGGAGGTTCCGTCATTGAAATGCTGGCGGGTAGTGGCTGCTGCGGGGAATCCATCCGGCGCCTGGTTCAGATAGTAATCAGCCATTTGCACTGCCGTGGTGATCATGCCTTCGGAGCCGGTCAGGGGATGGAGTTCGTGAACGCCGTACTTGTTCAGGTTGAGCAGAAGGGCGCCTTGTTCTGCGCCGAACATAAAGGAGACATGCTCGGAGGAAGGGGTCACAAGAGCTGTTTCCAGCCATGACGTGGCATCCGCCAAGACAGCCGTCACCGTGGCGGCCGGACCGACCGGCTGGAGCGAGTCGTTGTCAATCTTCATCAACCCACGCTCCAGCAGCGTAGAGACACCGGCCTGTTCCAGCGGTGCGCCGGCGGCATGGTCGAGGCGGAACAAGGTCTGACATCTCAGCGCGGCATCGGTGCCAGCTAGCGCAATGAGAGCGATGAGCTCATGCTCGGTGATGAGCAACGCCGGGATTTCTTCGTTCTGGGTGGTCATTTCTGCCTTCTCTTCAGCGGTTCTGTATCCAGTCTAGGAAGTGGCGCGATCATGTGAGCCATCCCCAGACCTTCTTTGCGCCGTCGGCTACGGCCTCGCCAACGTCCTGGGCGCCTTCCCACACATGCTTGGCGCCGTCAGCCACCATGGAAGAAGCGGAGTCGTAGCCCATATTGGTGGCCAGGAGGCCCAGCCCGCCCCAAGCAATTCCGGCGATGGCGCAGGCAGGGCCGATCACGGGAATAAAGCTACCCACGGCCAAGGCAGCGGAGATGCCGCCGTCCACTGCGACTCCTGGATGTCCTGTCTGAATGCCCTGATAGACCTGCAACCCGCCAGTGACAAGACCCAGGGCTCCGGAGAGTCGGCCAAGCATCGCGCTGCCATTGAGTAGTTGCGTGCCTTTGACGTACCCGGCGCCGGCGGTCTGACCGTATTGGGCACTGAGCCAGGGCCATTTGGTCAGCTCCGTGACCAACCCGCCTTTGGCCATCTGTGCCAGGAGAGAGTCCGCGACTACGCCGTTCGCCGTCACGAGAGCGTTTCCGGCCCACCATTCCGTGCTGCCGGTGACGCTGAGGAGTCCTTCCAATCCGGTAGTAGAAGAGTCCTGGTTTCCATTGTCAGCAGGAACCTGTGGATTATTCGGTCCGCCCGGGCCGCCTTGGCCGCTGGCCTTGTGCTGTTCATCAGCTTGGGTGCGGAGCGTCTTGGACACGTCATCCAAGGAACGGGACGTCTTGTGCAGCATGGGCCGCAGTGTGCTGCTCCATTCGCGGCGGAAGCGCTCTCCGTCGGTTCCTTTCCACGCAACGCTGGAGATCAGGCTGTTGATGTGGAGTTCCTGGTTCTGGAGCTGGCTGCCGGCCTGTCCCATTTGTTTGGATAACGACCGGAGCTGTTCAATGTCGGCTCCGTAGAATCCAGGCGCCATGGGTCCCCCTTGCATGGTTTGTGTGTTTCCGAAGGCTATCGGATTCGTCCGGGACTCTGCCATGGGCACCGCTGCCCATGTGAAAAGCATGCCCTCATACGCCGGGGGTGCCTACTTTGCCGGGGACACACTTTATTCGTCGAATCGGGGTTCCGGGAGGGGTCCAGTAAAGTAAGAGCCGTGACTTATGAGATTGAGATTGGCCGTGGCAAGCGTGGGCGTCGTGCCTACTCCCTGGATGACATCGCGATCGTTCCGAACCGGCGGACGCGTGACCCGAAGGACGTCTCTGTCTCCTGGCAGATCGACGCCTACAAATTCGACATGCCTGTCATCGCTGCGCCGATGGACTCGGTGATGTCACCGGAGTCCGCCATCGCCTTGGGGCGTCTGGGTGGCCTCGGCGTCCTGGATCTTGAAGGACTGTGGACCCGGTACGAGGACCCGCAGAAGGTTCTTGATGAGATTGCCGCCCTGGCCGACGAGACCAGCAGCCCTGCCGTTACGCGGCGTATGCAGGACCTGTACCAGGCTCCCGTGCAGCCGGAACTCATCAGTTCCCGCCTGGCCGAGATCCGCGCTGCGGGCGTGACCGTAGCCGGTTCCCTCACTCCACAGCGCACCCAAGAGCACTACAAGACCGTGGTGGCCGCCGGCGTCGACATCTTTGTTATCCGAGGCACCACCGTCTCTGCCGAGCATGTCTCCAAGAACCACGAACCGCTCAACCTCAAGCAGTTCATCTACGAACTCGATGTTCCCGTCATCGTCGGCGGCGCAGCCGGATATACTCCTGCCCTCCACTTGATGCGAACAGGCGCCGCCGGCGTCCTGGTCGGATTCGGAGGCGGCGCCACAAGCACTACCCGCCGTGCGCTGGGTATACATTCGCCTATGGCTTCGGCCATCTCCGACGTCGCTGCCGCCCGCCGCGACTACATGGACGAGTCGGGCGGACGTTACGTCCACGTCATTGCCGACGGCGGCATGGGCAGCTCGGGCGACATCGTCAAGGCCATCGCCATGGGCGCAGATGCCGTCATGCTCGGAAGCGCGCTTGCCCGCGCCGAAGAAGCCCCTGGCCGTGGCTGGCACTGGGGTCCGGAAGCTCACCACCTCGAGTCACCGCGCGGTGACCGCGTCAACGTTGGCACGGTCGGCCCGCTCGAGGAGGTCCTGTTCGGACCTGGCCACCATACCGATGGAACTTCCAACCTGATTGGCGCCCTGCGCCGCTCGATGGCGACCACCGGTTACTCGGATCTGAAAGAGTTCCAACGGGTAGACGTCGTCGTCTCGCCGTATCTCGGCTAGGCCTCCCGCTGGAGGGCCCCGGAAGCAGGTCACGCCTTGCTTCCAGGGCCCTTTGTCGGTGTTCGGACCGGATGCACCGGGCCGGAGGCGCCTGTCCGGGTGCAACTGTTCGGCAGCCCTGCCCAAGGCGGCGAGCAACAAGTAGGGTAGGGGACTACCAAGCTGTTGCGTTTGAGGAGGGGTCCGATGAGCAATGTCGCAGGCGGTCCGCAGGTGAATTCACCGGGAGCACTGAGCCCGGAATCCCGCGCCGCATCAATCGAAGTCTTGAAGGGTACCGCGCAGGCGGGCAAAGAGCTCGACATCCTGATTGTCGGAGGCGGCGTGGTGGGTGCCGGGGCAGCTTTGGATGCCGTAACCCGTGGCCTCACCGTAGGAATCGTGGAGGCCCGGGACTGGTCGTCCGGAACATCGTCGCGATCCTCAAAGCTCATCCACGGTGGACTGCGGTACCTGGAGATGCTCGATTTCGGCCTCGTCCAGGAAGCCCTCCAAGAACGGGGCCTGCTGATCCAGCAGATCGCCCCGCACCTGGTACGCCCTGTCCCATTCCTTTACCCGCTGACACGCCGTATCTGGGAGCGACCATACGTGGGCGCGGGGATCATGCTCTATGACACTCTGGGCCTGACATCCGGCCATAGCCGGGGCGTCCCCATGCATAAGCACCTGTTCCGGCGCGGAACCCTCCGCGCCGCTCCGAGCCTCAAGGAAGATGCCTTCGTAGGTTCCATCCGTTACTACGATGCCCAAGTGGATGACGCCCGTCTAGTGGTCAACCTTGTGAGGACTGCGGTGCACTATGGTGCCCACGCTGCGAATCGCGTCCGCGTGGTGGACTTCCTCCGCGAAGGGGAACGCGTTGTCGGGGCCAAGGTGGAGAACCAAGAGGACGGCAGCGTCTTTGAAGTACGGGCGAAGCAAGTGGTCAACGCCACCGGTGTCTGGACCGATGAAACGCAGGCGATGGTGACGGACCGGGGCCAGCTCAAAGTCCGTGCGTCCAAAGGAATCCACCTTGTTGTGCCGCGGGACCGGTTCCAGTCCACGGTCGGGCTGATTCTCCGCACCGAAAAATCAGTGCTCTTTGTGATCCCTTGGGGTCGGCACTGGATTATCGGCACTACTGATACCGATTGGACGCTGGACAAAGCCCACCCGGCAGCTTCCAGCAAGGACATCGATTATGTGCTGGAGCATGTCAACAAGGTCCTCAAACGTCCGCTGACCCGTGAGGACGTGGAAGGCGTTTACGCAGGCCTCCGCCCGCTGCTGGCCGGGGACAATGACTCCACGGCCAAGCTGTCCAGGGAGCATGTGGTGGCGCACCCGGTACCCGGACTGGTGGTAGTAGCCGGGGGAAAGTACACAACCTACCGGGTCATGGCCAAAGATGCCGTGGACGAAGCTACCAGGGCCATGGACGAACGTGTTCCATCCAGCTGCACTGAAACCATTCCCCTCCTCGGGGCAGAGGGATTCAAAGCCGCTTGGAACCGGCGTGGCAAGTCAGCAGAACAAGCCGGAGTGCATGTGGCGCGGGTGGAGCACCTCCTCAACCGTTTCGGTTCCATGACCCCCGAAGTCCTGGAGATCATCGCCGCCCGACCGGAATTGGGGGAGCCTCTTCCCGGTGCGGATGACTACTTGGCCGCCGAAGTTGTTTATGCAACAACCCACGAGGGCGCACGTCACGTTGACGACGTCCTGACCCGCCGCACCCGCATCTCCATCGAAGCATGGGACCGGGGTGTGTCTGCCGCGCCCGTTGTAGCTAAGCTGATGGGAGAAATCCTTGGCTGGAGCGAGACTCAGCGCGAAAGCGAAATCAAGCACTACCTGGCGCGTGTGGAAGCTGAACGGCTTAGTCAGCAGCAACCCGATGACGAATCGGCCGATGCTGCGCGCATGGGAGTGGATGACATCGTTCCTCTTCGCTGACCAGCTCAAGGAATTGGGGCCGGCAGGCCACACGGAGGGAACCTAACTTGGCTGAACCACTTGACCGGTACGACGCAGAACTGACAACCCCGGATACGGTCATCCTTGAACTTGTTGCCCGGGACAAGATCGATGCCGCAGCACAACTGGCTCACAGGCTCCACGCAGCAGGCAGGATTTCCAACCTCGAGGCCTTTCTGGAGCAAGTGCATTCACGGGAACACCAGCTTGCCACCGGTCTTCCGGGCGGGATCGGCCTACCGCATGCCCGCAGCGAATTCGTGGACAGGATCTCCATTGCCGTTGGCGTGACGAAATTTGGCCATGCCTTGGACTTTGGAGCCACCGATGGTCCGGCAACCCTGATCCTCCTGATCGCCACGCCCGCCAGTTCCTTCTCCGACCACCTCGAGGTTCTGGCCACGTTGGCCCGATCCCTTTCAAAGGAGTCATTCCGGGAATCCCTGCGCAGGGCGCACGATCCCGAGGTCATTTCCGAACTCATCAACTCCAGCCTGGTGTTTTTCGACCATTAAAGATTGGGGCAGGCCCTTTCGTGTCGACTTCGTCGCCACGTAGGGACCCTGCTGCCCCACTCTAGGGGCAGGCCCTTTCGTGTCGACTTCGTCGCCACGTAGGGACCCTGCTGCCCCACTCTAGGGGCAGGCCCTTTCGTGTCGACTTCGTCGCCACGTAGGGACCCTGCTGCCCCACTCTAGGGGCAGGCCCACTGACCCAAGTTCAGGGCAGTTGCCGATCTCGTTTCGTTGTTCTACAACCGGACGAAGTACGGTTAAGGGGTGTTGAAAACCGCGTTGAAACCCCGCTGGATCGCAGGACTGATCTTTGCGCTTCTGTTGTCCGGGGTGTTTGTGCTGCTCAGCCAATGGCAGCTCAGCCGGTCCTCCCAGCACGAGCCCCCGGCGCCGTCCAGCATCGAGGAAGTAAAACCCCTGGTGGATGTCCTCAAACCGGGCAAGTTCTTTCCCGGTTCGGTTTCGGACCAGATGGTCTCCGCCACTGGAACCTACGATCCCCAGAAGCAGGTCCTCGTAGAGGGCCGCCTCTACAACAACCAAAAGGGCTTCTGGATCGTCTCTGCCCTTGCCGTCAACGACGCTCCTACGCTCAACGGCGCAGGTGCCTCACCCGAGACATGGATTCCGGTAGCCCGCGGCTGGGTGGCTGATGCCGCCCAAGCCGGCCCGCCGCCGTCGGGCATCATCACAGTGACTGGGCGTCTCATCCCCTCCGAAGCGCCTGTGCCAAACGTCGACGCCGGTCCAAGCCGCGCGTCCGCAGTTTCGACCGCAGAACTCATCAATAAGTGGGAAGTGTCCAGTTACCAGGGTTTCATCGCCGCGACGTCCGAAGTTTCGGACGGCGTCACGATTCCCCTCGGGAACGACGTCCAGGCGCTCAACATCCCGGCGCAGCCCCCTGCAGAGCAGGTCAACTGGCTGAACCTCTTCTACGCAGTGGAATGGGTTGTCTTCGCCGGGTTCTCGATCTTCATCTGGTGGCGCCTGGTGAAGGACGATTACCGGCGCGACCTTGAAGAAGATGAGTACGAGGATGACGAGTTCGACGACGACGAGTCCACCGACGCCGGCCATCCCGAGGCAACCACAGAACCTACAAGCCCAGAGCCAGAACAAAAGGTGCAGCAATGATTGAGCCAAAACCGGCTATCCAGCCCGAACAGTCCGGACCCAAGCCCAAGAAGCGGCGCTTCGGCGGGACAGAAGCACAAATTCGTTCGGCGTTGAAGTTCTACAAGGTCATGGCGTACCTCACCGGCGCCATGCTTCTTCTGCTGTGCGCCGAGCTGATCGCCCGCTACGGTTTCGGCGTTTCACTGTTCGCCGGCGGTACGAATGCAGTTACGGGCCAGCCGTTTGGTTTCGGCTTTGCGGAGTCCGAACCCAAGGGCGTCATTGGCGGCTTCAATATCTCCACCTCGGTGCTGATTGTGCATGGCTGGATGTACGTGGTCTACCTGGTTTCGAACTTCCGCCTCTGGTCTCTGATGCGCTGGCCGTTCTCCAAAATGGTCCTCTTAGCGCTTGGTGGCGTCATCCCGTTGCTGTCTTTCATCGTGGAGAAGAAATTCCACGCGCAAGTGGAAGCGGAACTCGCAGCCAATCCGCAGGCGTCCAAGCGCTACTAGGACCTACCGCATCCAAGTGTGAGATCCCTAACGGCGGGGCTGTTTTGGGCCTTGGATGCCTTTTCCAACGTGCACCGGGGCGGCCCGGCAAAGTAGTCTTGTCTGGTGACTACTCCCACCGCACCCCAAACTTCCCAGAAGCCGGTGCTGGTTGTTGACTACGGTGCCCAGTACGCGCAGCTGATTGCCCGCCGCGTCCGCGAAGCGAATGTGTATTCGGAGATTGTTCCGCATACCTTCACCACCGAGCAGCTTCTGGCCAAGAACCCGGCAGCCATCATTCTCTCAGGAGGGCCCTCCAGCGTTTACGCGGAGGGCGCGCCGTTCGTGGGTGCGGACCTCTTCGAGGCCGGCGTTCCCGTTTTCGGAATCTGCTACGGATTCCAGGCCATGGCGAATGCCCTGGGCGGCAAGGTGGCCCAGACCGGCTTGCGGGAGTACGGCGCCACCGAAGCACTTCTTGTGGGTGATGCACGCTCAATCCTCGACGGCGTCCCGTCGTCCCAGAACACGTGGATGAGTCACGGAGACTCCGTTCACGAGGCCCCCGAGGGCTTCGAGGTGCTGGCAACTACGGCCGGCGCCCCGGTGGCTGCGTTCGCCAACGATGAGAAACGCCTTTACGGTGTGCAGTGGCACCCGGAAGTGAAACACTCCGTACTTGGACAGCACGTCCTGGAGAACTTCCTGTTCAAGGGCGCGGGGTTGAGCCCCAACTGGACCACGGGCAACATCCTCGAAGAGCAGGTGGACCGGATCCGCCAACAGATCGGTGACTCCAAGGTCATCTGTGGCCTCTCCGGTGGCGTCGATTCCGCCGTAGCTGCGGCTTTGGTCCAGCGCGCTGTTGGTGACCAGCTCACGTGTGTATTCGTTGACCACGGCCTCCTGCGTGAAGGCGAAGCCGAACAGGTTGAACGCGACTTCGTGGCGGCCACCGGCGTCAACCTGTACGTTGCCAACGAGCAGGAACGCTTTCAGTCCGCATTGGCCGGCGTCAGCGATCCTGAGACGAAGCGCAAGATCATTGGCCGCGAATTCATCCGTGCCTTCGAGGAAGCGGAACGGGCCATCATCGCCCAGGCCGCTGCCGAGGGTGAAAAGATCAAGTTCCTCGTCCAGGGCACGCTGTACCCGGACGTCGTCGAATCAGGCGGCGGCGAAGGTGCTGCAAACATCAAGAGCCACCACAACGTGGGCGGGCTTCCTGAGGATCTGCAGTTCGAGCTCGTCGAGCCGCTGCGGGCCTTGTTCAAGGACGAAGTCCGCGCCGTCGGTGCTCAGCTTGGGCTGCCGCAGGAGATCGTCGGCCGTCAGCCTTTCCCGGGCCCCGGCTTGGGAATCCGCATCGTGGGCGAAGTGACCAAGGAGCGCCTGGATCTGCTGCGCAAGGCTGATGCCATTGCGCGTGCGGAGCTCACGGCCGCAGGCTTGGACAACGACGTCTGGCAGATGCCGGTAGTCCTCCTGGCCGATGTGCGCAGCGTTGGCGTCCAGGGTGACGGCCGTACCTACGGCCACCCCATTGTGCTGCGTCCGGTGTCTTCGGAAGACGCCATGACGGCGGACTGGTCGAGATTGCCGTACGACCTGCTTGCCCGGATCTCCAACAGGATCACCAATGAGGTGGATGGAGTTAACCGCGTGGTGCTGGACGTCACCAGCAAGCCACCGGGAACCATCGAGTGGGAATAGCACTTTGAGTGGCCGGCTTCCTCTGGGAGGCCGGCCATTTTGCTTGAACCTGGGATGCTTCTTTGTCCCACATTTTGCTTACAGCTGTGAAATGACGGCGAATTTCGCAGTGGAACAGCGTTGCGATGCGAGCTGTCCGAGGATTCCCGCTACCCTCGAAAGTATGCCGGTATGGTCCAAGGCGTCTAAAGCAAGTACAGAAAAGAAGGCAGAAGTCGTGTCAGTAGGTCAAGGCCAGGAAGAGGGCTCCGAAGAGCTCCGCAAATGGCTGTCTGGTCTCAAGCCCGTCACCGGGGCGGACACCATGCTGCGCTTCGTGAAGACGCCGGAAGGCGCCATCGATCTCAGCAACGCCCACCCTTCAGGACTGGCGCAGTTGCTCGCGGGCCGACGAACACGTCTGTCCACGCTCATCAGGGATCGTCAACAGTACTTGGTGGCCGCCAGGGCGGCTCGAAACATCCGGTCCAAGATCTTCGAGCTCAGCAACGACCGCGGCATAGAGGCCGGGTACTTGTCTGCGGGTACCGTGGTGTGGACCTCTGCCGTAGGTGGCAAGCCCCAGCGTGTTTCCGCACCCGTGATGCTCACGTCCATCGTCCTGACGGTCCGGCCGGGCGAAGATGACTTTGAACTCCAGCTCACCGAGCAAGCGAGAATGAACCCGGCATTGGTGCGCCATCTGAAGACAGTTCATGGCATCGTCTTTGACGTCAACGCTGTGGCGCGCATGGCCTACAACACAGCCCGGCTTGATCCCCAGCCGGTCCTGGACCGTTTGTCCACGCTGATTCAGCCGATTCATGGTGCCGAGGTGGAGTTCAACCTGCTGGTCACTACGCTGGCTGACCTCTCGGGCAACCTTGATGATCCATGGATCAACATGAACAACCCCACGGTTGCGGCCCTCTCCACTGCCGCCAACGGCGGAGACATTGAGCCGGAGCCGATCAAGGCCGGCCGGTTCCCCAGCCTGGACCTTCGGGATCCTGCAGACGAACTTCTTTTGCTCGATGCTGATACGGATCAGCAGTATGTTGTGGACGCCGTTCGAGCCGGGGACTCACTTGTTGTCAGCACCCCGCCAGGTAGCGGCCAGACGCAAACCGCCATCAACGCCATCGGTGCATTGGTCAGCGAAGGCAAGTCCGTGCTGGTGGTGGGAGACAGGCAAGCCAGCCTTGCAGGACTTTCCGGCCACCTTGAATCGCTGGGCCTCGAGTCGATGCTCTTCCGGCCTGGCAACGGAACCACGCCTCAGCAACTCAAGGGCCAGCTGGTCAGGGCCATCATGCGCAATGAGAAAGCGCTTGAACCCCAGCTGGGCAACCTTCACCAGACGCTTACGGGCCACCGTCATGCCTTGATGGACCACGTCGCCTCGCTGCATAACGTCCGTGAGCGCTGGGGTTGCTCGCCCTATCAGGCAATGCAGTCACTTGCTGAATTGACGTCCATACACCCGGCACCGTCTACTACGGTGCGCTTGAAGCGAAGCGTTCTGGACAACATCAAGGACCGTGAAGAGCTCGCTGGCCGGCTGCGCCGGGCTGCTGAGCTAGGCAGTTTCAGCAGGGCCTCCACCTCCAGCCCTTGGTATGGTGCCCGTCTGGTAACCCGGAAGGAAACCGAGGAAGCACAGCAGCTTGCGCGCTTGGCCGAGGAGAAACTCCCGGTCCTGCGGGATCGCATGAAGCAGGTTTCCGATCACGCAGAGATTCGCTTGGGCGAAACTTTCACTGAGTGGGGCGCCCAGCTGGAACTGCTGATCGCCGTACGTGAGAGCTTGGATAAGTTCACTCCGGACATCTTTGACCGGCCGGTGCACGATCTCATCTCAGCCACTGCCAGTTCTGCCTGGCGCCGTGAACGCAATCTTGAGATGCCCTCCATGCAGCGCTCCCGCCTGCGCAGGGTGGCTAAGGAATATGTGCGGCCGGGCGTTCACATTGCGGACCTTCACAGCTCCTTGGTGCTGGTCCAGGAGCAGCGTGCTCTATGGGCAGGCTATGCAACAACCCAGCGGCACCCGGCTGTTCCTTCCGGCCTTGCCGACCTCGGTGCACTCTACCGGGAACTCGATGGCGAGCTGCGCCGCCTTGGTGATGCGCTCAAGCACACCTCTGATGGTGGCTCGCTGCACGGGACACCGTATCCGCACCTCATGGAACGGTTGGAGCGGCTTGTTGCAGACACAGCCACGTTGGAGACGCTTCCTGAGCGGACGCTCCTCATTGAGGAAATGCGCGAGCATGGACTCGGTGAGCTGCTGGCGGATCTTGCTGCCCGGGAAGTCCCGGCTTCGTCTGTTGCCGCCGAACTGGATCTGGCCTGGTGGCAGTCCGCTTTGGAAGCCATGATCAGCGGTGATGATTACCTCGCCATGTCTGACGGTGATTCGTTGCGCCGCCTCGAAGCGGAGTACCGCCTTGCCGACCAAGCACACATTGCCAGTGGCGCCGCCCGCCTCCGCTGGCAGCTGGCCCAGAAATGGCGTCAGGGTCTCCTTGAGCACCCCAGACAGGCTGAGCTGCTCCGTGCCCTGTTGAAGGATGGCCGGGTGACACTGCCCGCCCTGAGCGCTCAGGCCCCGGATCTGGTGCCCCTGCTGGTGCCGGTATGGTCCGTCAGTCCTTACTTGCTCACCGGGGTTCTCCCTGCAGAGCAGAAATTCGACGCCGTGGTGATCATCGACGCCGAATCCACGTCGCTGCAGGCCGTTCTCCCGGCAATCGCGAGAGCGCGCCAGGTGGTTGCCTTCGGTGATGCCAAGATTGCCCACGCGCGCACGTTTAGCGTCGCCGTGGAGCCGCCGGTTGCCGGAGTGGCCAGCCATGAGAACGTGGACAGTGCGTTCAAGGCATTGGCCAGGGTCCTTCCCACCTGGCAGCTGAACTGGGTCTACCGTGCGGTGGACGAGGACCTGATCCTCCAGTTGAGCAAGAATTACTATGACGGTGGCCTACGTCGTTTGCCCGACGGTAACTCGGTCACAGGCTTGGACCGCTCCATTCACGTGGAGTACATTCCGGATGGCACCGGGTTGCCCGGGGCTGATCACGAGGGCGTCGAGTCCGTCACTGCAGAGGTCAACCGTGTGGTGGATCTTGTCTTCGAACACGCCAGGCTCCGGCCCCGTACATCCTTGGCCGTAGTTACCGCAAGCTTGCGCCATGCTGCCAGGATTGGCGAGGCCATCAGGCTCCAGTTGCCCAACCACCCCCTGTTGTCGACTTTCTTTGGAGCAGGCCCTGAATCCTTCCGCGTGGTTGACCTTGAGCGTGCCCAAGGTCTGGTGCGTGACCACGTAATCTTCTCGCTGGGGTATGGCCGCACACCGCATGGCCGTGCGCTCCATTCTTTCGGTCCGCTGTCCACCGAGGGCGGGCGTAACCGTTTCGCCCTGGCAATGACACGTGCGCGACGCTCCATGCACGTCCTGACGTGCTTCCGGCCCGAGGATCTTGACCTTGATCGCCTGGCCCATGGTGCAGTGGACTTCTACGAACTGCTGGACCGTGAGCTTTCCGGGAACAGTAATCTCGGAACACCGGCCTCCCGCGCTGTAGCCAGTGAGCAGGCTTTGGGTGAAGATCCGTTGGTGGCCGATCTTGGCGAACGCTTGCGCGCCCGTGGAGCCCGGGTATGGCATCTTTACGATGGCGTGCTGGATATCGCGGCGGCGGCTGACCCGGTACACACCATCGGCCGTGAGGGTGCTGAAATCCCCACCCCAGTCGCCATCGAGTCCGATGGCACCGAACGGTACCGGCGGATGAGCGTCCGTGAACGGAGCCGGTTGCGGCCGCAACTGCTGGAGCGCATGGGCTGGCGTTACATGTCGCTCTGGACGATCGAGGTCTTCACTGATCCTTCGTCCTGCGCGGACCGGATTGGCTCTTATCTTGGTCTTGAGAATCACATCGCCCAGTCGGCCTCGGCCCACAGTGGTTTCCTTCACGCACATGCGGAAGAATTGAATTCGGGAAATGACCAGCCCTTGTTGGCCGGAGATTCCGTTGACCATGCTGAGGTTGAAGAACCCCAACGCGACGTTCATGAGGCAGAGAATCCGAAAGAAGCACCACTGATGGATCAGGAAACAGGCGAGGATAGCGCTACTGAGGAATCCGGCGAGAAGAGCACCGGTTCTACGGAGGAGGCTGGGGATCCGAAGTCCGCGGCAGCCAAGACCGGGTCCACCGGGATTCTTCCCACGAAGGCCGCCGAGGATGATCCCCGGCGCTGGGGCGATGAGTCCAATTACGATCATGAGCAGTGGCTGAAGGAACAGAAGCCCCCACACTGGGGCTGAGCGGCCAGGGATCACTGAGCAGCCCATTACGGACTGACTAAGACAAAGAAAAGCTTGCCTTGCGTTGATGCGCCGGCAAGCTTTTCTGCTTGTTGAGGATCGGCAGCTACCACCACCAGGCCGTCAGTGTCGCCTGTCCCCAGCCATTCACCGGGCTTGCCGCCCTGGGCTGAGGTCCAGAGGACGGGTACGGGGCCCGCAAGGATTTGGCTTTGCCTTGCTTCGTCGTAGGACCCGGCTGCTGTGAGGATTACTGTGACCAGTTGGCCGGGGGAGAGGAGTTGGATGGATGAGGGATCGGCCATCCGGAGGGGGACCGCTGCTGAGCCCACGGGCGCTCCTGTCAGAAGGCCTGGGCCAAGCAGGCTCGACTCCGAAGGTATTTGCCCTCTGCCGAGAGGGGATGCGAGCTGGCGGCCAACAAGGGCGCCGACGCTGTCCGAAGCTCCGCTGACGGCGAGGTTGGGTGGCACCTCAATACTTGTGAAATCAGTTGCAGTAAGGCTGGTCCCCGTTGGGAGGTCCCGGGCTGCCACAAGGATGCTTACACGCTGCTCCGACGCAGGGGTGAGATGCTGGACGGCGAGGCCGGCAGCCACGCATAACAGGAGCGCTACTGCCAAGCGGCGGTTGCGTGCAATCCAGGAGCCGAAACCTGGGCGCTGCCCTCGCTGACTGGAACGAACTCCTGGACGATTGCGGCTGAACCGAGAACCGGTGCGGGCGCGGGAATGCGGTAGGAGTGAGGGCGTAAGGCTTAGCGGTGGCCAATTACCGGCGGCCCGCGATGAGCGTTCAGAGCGTTCGAGGAAGGCGCTGCGTGACATTTGTGGCATGCCGCCACGTTAGCCAGCTTTCCAGGCCACAATAAGCGCCCGGTTGCCTTATGTGGAAAACCGGTTAGCTGCTTGCCGCTGCGGTTGCCGGTGCTGCTGCAGGTGCCGGTGAAGAAGCAGCCGGCGCCGCCGAAACGGCACTGCCTTTGGTATCGCGGGAATCAGTCCGGTAGAAGCCGGAGCCCTTGAAAACGACGCCTACGCTGTTGAACTTCTTCCGAAGAGCGCCCTTGCATTCGGGGCACTCCGTCAGGGAGCTGTCAGAGAATGACTGGACGATGTCAAAGGCATGGTTACAGTCTTTGCAGGCGTATGCGTATGTGGGCACTGAGTTCCTCCTTTAGGACAAAGTTCAGGTCCTGTGCAGCAACGGCGGAAAAATTCCGCCTTAGCAGTCGCAGGGCCTGAGTGCCAATTCTATCATCGGTCGCCGCGGGATGTACCAGCGTTCGTGCCGGACCTCACTTGGCCGGCCAGCCACAGTCAGCCCTGCTCGGCACCGTCATGGAGCTGAACGACTCCCGAAGGTGTCAGCACCTGACGCACGGGGCGATCGAAGGCCTCGGCGGGAATGGAGCCCGAAGGTAACAAATCGTCGTCGAACACCACTGCGATAGTGGGCGGCCGACCGCCGGAAGCGTCCAGGCCCTGGAGGAGGCGGTCGTAATAGCCGCCACCTTGGCCGATCCGGTTGCCATCCCGGTCCACCGCCGTCGCGGGCATGAAGATCCCCGCGGTACCGGCTATTACCGAGCTTTCCATGCGTTCACCCTCCGGCTCGTCTATGGGCGCGTAGGAGGACCGGACAAAGGCCGTTTCGGGTCTCCAATACACCCAGCTCAAGAGCCGGCCCGGCTCACAGACGGGTAACAGCACCCGGTGCCCAGCCTCGTGCAGTGATGTGATCAAGGGGATGGTGGGCGGCTCGAAAGCCACGCCCAGGTACACGGCAAAGGTTGCGAAAGGGCCGGGGGAGACCTTTGCCGCCCAGGCGGTGCCGTGCTGTGCAAGCGACTCTCCTGCGCGGGCCAGGCGTTCCGGACTGAGGGTCCGCCTGTGCAGCCGTCGACTGCTGCGAATGTCTTCCTTCGATGCCATCTGCGTCCGATCGTGTGGTCGTCGCGCGCGGGGTTGAGCAGCAGGTGTTATCCACTCTGAAAACCAAATGTCCTACCGACGCGGCGAGGGGTTTAGCCGTTGATGTGTTCCGTCCGTTACATTAGTCCGGTGACTCTAGAAAACAACGCTGTCCGTAAGGCCGTCATTCCCGCAGCAGGCCTTGGCACCCGGTTCCTTCCCGCCACGAAGGCGATGCCGAAGGAAATGCTGCCCGTGGTGGACAAGCCTGCCATCCAGTATGTCGTCGAAGAAGCAGTCAAGGTGGGCCTGCATGACGTCCTGATGATTACAGGGCGCAGCAAGCGAGCACTGGAAGACCATTTTGACCGCGTGCCGGCTCTCGAAGCCACCTTGGCTGAGAAGGGCGACACCGCCAAGCTTGAGGCCATTCAGTCCGCCACTAACCTCGGTGATATTCACTACGTCCGCCAAGGTGACCCGAACGGCCTCGGCCACGCCGTCCTTCGTGCAAAGCAGCACGTTGGGTACGAGCCCTTCGCCGTACTGCTTGGCGATGACCTGATCGATGCTCGCGAAGACCTGCTGAGCGAGATGATTGCCGTTCAGCAGAAGACCGGCGGTTCTGTTGTTGCCCTCATCGAGGTAGAGCCGTCCAAGATCAGCGCATATGGTTGCGCCGATGTTGAGGACAACGGCGAGGATGGCTACGTGCGCATCAAGCAGCTCGTCGAAAAGCCTTCTCCGGAAGAAGCGCCGTCAAACCTCGCCGTGATCGGACGTTACGTGCTGCACCCGGCCGTGTTCGACGTCCTGGAGAAGACGGCTCCCGGGCGCGGTGGAGAAATCCAGCTGACGGACGCCCTTGAGGTGCTCGCTGCCGGCGAAGGTGAAGGCTACGGCGTCTACGGCGTTGTCTTCCGCGGCCGCCGTTACGACACCGGTGACAAGCTCAGCTACCTCAAGGCGTGCATCGAGCTTGCTTGCGAACGCGAAGACCTCGGTCCTGAGCTCCGTGAGTGGCTGCCCAACTTCACAGCCACGCTTCCCAAATAGACAAAATTCATGATGCACGGCTCTGCGATCTGGCCGGTAACGCTGGAAAGCGGAGACTTGCTGCTTCGGCCCATCCGATACCGTGACAAGCGGAAATGGTCCGAAGTCCGTTCGCGGAACAGCGAGTGGCTGACGCCTTGGGAGGCGTCCAACCCGGCTCCGGGTGGACGCCTGCCCAGCTACCGCCAAATGGTGGGCTCCTTAAATGAGCAGGCCCGCCAGTCAACTGCTTTGCCGTTTCTCATAGTTGAGAGAACCGCCGGCTTCCGCGAACCGCAGATCGTCGGCCAGTTGACGGTCTCGTCCATCGTGTGGGGGTCGGCCATGATGGCCACCCTTGGCTATTGGGTTGATAAAGACCGTGCCGGGCGCGGCATTGCTCCAACGGCGGTTGCAATGGCAACCGACCACTGCTTCCGGGTGCTGGGTTTGCACCGTATGGAAATCAACATCCGTCCGGAGAACTCTCCGAGTTTGAGGGTTGTGGAGAAGCTTGGCTTCCGTGATGAGGGTTATCGGGAACGGTACCTGCACATCAATGGCGAATGGGCTGACCACCGCTCCTTTGCCTTGACGGCCGAGGAAGTGCCGGAGGGACTCCTGCGCCGGTGGCTCAGAGGATAAACGGGCAGGTCATCGGCCTTTTCGCTCATATCTCCAGTCATTTGCGGACTCGCCCACGACACACCGGCCGCAATGCCGCCGCACCCGGCAATTTGCTTCTACGGTTTTGAATGTGGACTTCCCTCTCAGCAGCTCAGTGATACTCGTGGTCACTGTCGCGCTGTGGATGGTCTGGGTGGCGCCCTATGTTCTGCGGAACAGGCGTCAACAAGTCCAAACGGCCGCTGTTCCAGCAGAGGCTTTTGATGACGAACCAGACGAAACGCAGGCAGGGGTGGTACTGACTTTGGCACCTCAGCAGGAGAAACCAATGGAGACCATGCACAGCAAAGCACCGGCGTCGCCCCAGGACTCCCCAGCGGCGGAGCCCTTGCTTCGGAAGGCACCCCCTACGCCGTTCACTATCCGTTACGCCCGGCTCACGCTGGCTTTGGCGGGCCTTGCCTTGTTGGTCACGGCCGCGGTCTCCGGGATTCTAAGATTTCTCGGAATCGGGTCAGTGTGGTTGCCGCTGGTGTCATTTATTGGCGCGGTGCTCGCCGTCGTGACCTTGCGGAAGCTCGCCCTTCGGGACCTCCGTGAACGACGGGAACGCCGTGCGGCTCAGGCCTCTCCCATTCCCACGCCTGCGCGTTATTTGCCCAAGGAGCCGGTGGCCGAATCGAAGGAAACCACGGTTTTCGACGCTGAAGCCACTAGCCGTGAAGCTGCGCGGTTGTCTGCCGTGGAATTGCGGGAGGCAGCGCTTGCTGTTGCTGTTGCCGCGGGAGATAAATCCGCTCAGGTGGCCAACGACTCCAAGGGTGCCAGCTGGCAGCCTGTGGAGGTTCCCAAGCCTACTTACGTAGCTGCTGCCAAGGCGCCGCGTCCAGCTCCTGAGCCCTTGGATTTGCCCGAGGCCCCAAAGCCCGTTGGCAAGCCTGTGCTGAAACAAAACGTTGAGCAGGTTGAGGCGGCAGCCGCCATAGTGGCAGCCGCAAAGGGCCACAGCGCCCTAAGCAATTTGGACGATGTCCTGCAACGTCGCCGCGCCTAAGAATCTATGACAACGATCTGCGTTGCCGGTGGCACGGGCCAGGTAGGCCGTGAAGTTGTCCGGCTCGCAGTGGCATCTGGTCACAAGGTTTCGGTCCTAAGCCGCCATGTACCGCCCGTCGGCTCGAAGAAGCATGACGACGGCGCCACGTACTTTGCGGGCGACGTCACCACCGGAGACGGCTTGTCGGCCGCGGTGGCGGGCGCCGACGTCGTTATTGATTGCCTTGAGGGGCAGTTTGGTAAAGCCCAAAAGCAGTTCGCCGACGGCGGCGGCAGGCTACTTACCGCCGCGCGCCTGGCCGGTGTTCCCAGAGCCGTGGCACTGTCCATCATCAACTGTGACCTGAGCTCGTCGGCGTACTACGCCTCCAAAGCTGCCAAGGAACGGAAGTACGCCGAGTCTTCTTTGCAGACAGTGGTGGTCCGGGCGACGCAGTTCCACGGCTTGGTTGCCATGGTCTTCGCCGCTGGTGCCAAGGTGCGGCTGGTCCCGACGTTCAGAGGCGTCAGCTTTCAGTCGATTTCGCCTGTGGACGTTGCAGCGGCATTGCTTCAAGCAGCTTTGGATGACTTGGAGCCAGACAAACATCGAATGCTGACAATATCGGGGCCGCAGGCCCTGACCATGAGGCAGATGGCGGAGTCTTGGAAGTCAACCACGGGCGCGCGGGGAAAAATCATTCAGCTGCCTTTTCCCGGGCCGATGGGTGACTTTCTTCGCGCTGGACTCAACCTGACTGCGGAGCAGCCGTACGGCAAGGAAACGTTCGTGTACTGGTTGGAAAAGCGCGGGGAAAGTTTGTAGCCTAGGGACACTGGCCGGGCAGTTGAAATTCGGTCCAGGGGCTATAGCTCAGTTGGTAGAGCGCTTCGTTCGCATCGAAGAGGTCAGGAGTTCGAATCTCCTTAGCTCCACAAAGGTAAATATAGACACTAAGCCCTACAACGGTAGGGCTTAGTGTGTGCCGCACATGAATTGGATGACCGTCGCGGAGAGTCGGGGACAGGCCCGGTATCACTCATGCCTAGTTCATGACCTGCTCGAGTCTGGCCAGTCCCCTTGCATCAGCCGCATACCAATGAACACCGGCGTGGACGCCCATGCATCAAAGGCAGCCAAGAAATTCCCGACGCCGACCCCTATCAGGATCGGGACAGCCATGCGCCGTACTGTGGGAGCCTGACTCATGAGTCAAGCCTTGCTTCCCGCTCCCGAGCCAGCTGTGAGCGCAGGATGAACGAATGGGTTGGAGTTGCCACCCCTACTTGTGCAGCCCGGGCAACAATCGCTCCATTTTGATCTGCCAGCTCTGACGGCAAACCTGAAGCCAGGTCGCGCTGCATTGATGACGTGGTCAAAGGGTCGAAGACGTTTGCATAGACCGAGAAGACCTCCTCTACGTCTTCGCTAGTGAAGGTCACGCCGCAAGCCCGGGCTACTGATGCGACCTCAACGATGCCATCACGGACCATCGAGCGAGTCTCGGGATGCGCGCGGGTCACCCCGACGGGGGCACCTGAGACGGCACCTACGCCGCCGTAAGAGGCGATAAGGGCGATCTTCTTCCAGAGCGCGCGCTGCACATCCAGGGCAAGAGTCGCCGTCACGGGGCTTGCGTTGATGGCATCCACCACCCGCTCCGCGATGCCGGTGTCTGCACCAATCTCATCAACGAGCCCAGCGCTGAGGGTGGCTTCACCACCGATCAGCTCAACGGTCAGCGGGGCGGTGCGCTTGACTATGACAACGCATGTTGTGGCGATGACCGGAGAGGCAGGGAAGATGCGGCGGGCGACCTCGGGGGCCTCTATACCGTTTTGCAGTGTGACCAGCGGGGTCCCTTTATTGATCTTGCCCTGAAGATCGAGGAGGGCATCCTCGACCTGCCAGGCTTTTGTGGCAATCAGTACAACGTCGACGTCCTGCGGGTCTGCCTCAGAAACGACGCTTACCCCGGATATGGTTTCCGTTCGACCTGCTTTGAACAGATGCAGCTTGGTGTCCTGGGTGGATGCCCGGGCTTTCAGTACTACGCTGTGGCCGGCCTGTGCCAGGCGTGCTGAGAAGTACAAACCCATGGCTCCGGCGCCATAAACGAGGATGTTCACAGTCTCAAACTCTCACGGTGGTTGGAATGGATTTCAGTAGATCCAGCCTCAGCTTGTCATCATTGCTGGCGCCGAAGGGGGCGCGTTGTCCGCCTTCCCCGATGGTTTCGTCTGAGATGGATTTGATTGAGAAGCCTTGGTATCCAGGTTGATGTTTGCTCGGAAACTGGAGCATGGGTCGCCTATCGTTTGAACGAGAAAGGACGTGGCCTCGACAGAAAACAGGCTACTTCGAAGCCACGCCGATGCTTGCATAGCACTTGCAGCTAATCAAGCCGGACGATCGGTTTTCCACCTGCGCTCCTGAGTACCTGCGGTTTGCTCCTCGTCACAATCGGTTGGCAGCGCTCGACGCGTTGACCCGGGGGACAGGCCGCCATTCGCTCCAGAAGCCGCTGCCTGAAAACGCCCTATACGGAGAAAGTTCTTCCGGCTGCTTCGAGGCGCGGAGTCAGCTGTCCCCGGCCTGTGCAGCCCTCTTCAACTCGGCGATCCTCAGCCGCAAGAAGATGATCGACAAGACCAAGGCGTACACAGCCAGGACGGCCACGGCGATCACGAAGAAGGCGTATAGGATCCCTATGATTCCGAAGGCTGGACTTAAATTCATTGCTACCCCCAATAGTGGTTGAGCCTCAATGCGATGCAAACCACCGGCGGTGCCCGGCTCAAGCGTGTTGTCAGAGTCCCTGCGGGCTTGGCGGAGCCTTTACTTTGCGCCTCGGGGATCGCCATAGGTCTGACGCCACTGCGAGGACCATGGCCAATGCGACGGACTATACCCTTTGCCCAAAACCACCGCTGTCGCTAGGGGCAATTCAGGGTGCCGGTGAGAGGTGGCCCGGTCCAGGAGTTCGTGGAGTTGGGGACTTTGTAGTAGCCGCGGATCTGGTAGGTCCAGGCGCCGGACAGGTTGCTCACATTTTGGACGCCGGAGCTGTAGGACTTTCCCGCGGTTTTACTCAGGTCGCCGGTGAATTGCACGACGCCGTCGGGGTCGATGATTTTCAGCTCGTGGTAGTTGGCATAGGCGACAGCAGTGAAAGCACCAACGCTGATTTTGGCTTGGCCGAACCAGAGAAAGGAATCACAGCTCTTCGTCACGGCGACGGTGTTGGCTGCTGGTGCGGGGATACGGGCGGCGGTGATGGCCATGGCGCCTGTCTCGGTGTCATTGAACCTGGCGTACGCGGGTGAGATCTGGACACCCATCAGCAGGAGTACGGCGGCGAGGATGATGGCCGGTACCTGCCAGATGATGCCCTTGCCCTGCATGTGCGTTGTTCCCGTTCCCGTAGCGTGGTGTTCTTCTCCAAGTCTGCCCAACCGTTCTCAGGAATCACCTCGGTGAACACTCAAGGACTGCTCAAGAACGGTAGTACCGGTCACCGCGGGTCAGGCTGGTGTGGGCTGCGTTGATGAGTTCGGCCCGTGACGCCACGCAGCGGTCCGTTGTTTGCTGCAGGGCCGGGAGTGCTTGGGTGGCGTCGTCGAAGTGGTCTTCTCGGATCATTGATTCGATAGCCCGGCATTGGTGCTCTGTTTCCAAGGCGCCCACCATGGCGGAGCTGATCTTCAGGCTGAGCACAGCGGTGGTCGTCTCTTCCGCGTCATGATCATCTACGGCGTGGACGATCCGTTCCACCCTTTGAGGGAGCATGGCGAGGTACTTGGTGAGGAACCGCAGTGCCGGTTTCGGGTTCCCGAGCTCGTCGGCAAGGGATTGGATTCGGCGTAAGTCCCAGTCGCCTGCGGCGGGGTTACGCGGCGGTTTCATCCCCGGCTCCCGCGGTGTCTTCCGGCGTGGTCTTGTTGGGGTTTTTGGTCCAGATGGAGGCGAGCATTCCGATGACCAGGATGGCGGGTGCGCCGTACATGAGGGTGTTCATGACGATGGGTTCGCGGAGGGTGCGGATGGCGTTGCCCACGTGCGGGATGGTGGCGATCTGCTTGTCCACGGTTTTGCCTTGGAGGGTGGCGATCCAAGGGTCGATGCCGTTGTTGGCGTCGCCTTTGGTTTGGACGGCGATGCCGCCGTCGGCGGTGGTGGTGATTTCGGTGATGCGGTGGGTTTCCACCCGCTGGTCTTCGACCGGGATGTGGTAGGTGATGATGTCGCCTACCTTGACGTCGGTGATGGGGGTGGGGACGGTCACGACGACGTCACCGGGGTTGATCAGGGGCGCCATGGATCCGGTGAGCATGGTGGAGGTCTGGTAGCCGAGGATGCGGGGACCGATCGCCAGGAGCAGGAACACCACGGCGGCCAGGACCAGCATGCCCACGCCGATGCCCTTGACCACTTTGCCGGCAACCCGGCGGAAGGCGCCCGGTTGTGTGCCGGTTGCCGTTGCGGTGGCCGCTTCGGGCTGCTTCACGACGGCGGTCTCGGTCGCCTGAGCGGATTTTACGGTGGAACGCCGGCCGTGGACTGCGGGAGTGGTGATGGTGCTCAGTGCGCTCATTCCCGGCGTTCCTTTCAAGTGTTCGTTGTGACTTCAGTCTGTCCGGCCCGGCTCAAGGCAGAGTGTGGGATGGCCTCAAGACTTGCTCAGGAAATGGCCGAGGACCGGCCTGAAGGGCAAACAGGCCGGCCCCCGGGGCCTATCGGTGAACCCCTCACGGGTTTCGGATGGTGCTTACTTGGTGGTTTCGGTGCGTTGGGTGCCGGTGAAGGAGAACCCTACGGTGGAGGTGGCGCCTTGGAAGTCATTGTTCGCGGCGGCCGGCAACGCTGTGGTGATTTTGAGGTTGTCGGTTTTGGCCGAGGTGAGGGAGGCCAGGTTGCTCAGGGCCTTGTTCGCTGCGATCACGGGGCCGGAGGCCAAGACCGTGGTCTTGGTGCCGGTGCAGCTGTAGGGTGCGGTGGCACCGGTCCAGGCCACGGAGCAGTTCTCGATGGTCAGCTGCAGACCGTTCGTCACGTCCGTGGTGAGCAGCGATCCGGTGGCGCCGGCGGAGGCGGTGAGGGTGACGTTGTTCAGGTCCGAGTTGCCGGTGTTGGCCAGGGTGATGAGTTTTTCGACTTTGTCGCCGGGCAGCAAGCCAGCTACCGGGACGTTGAGGGTGTTGGCCGGTCCGGGGGCGCCCAGGGCGATGGTGACGGTGCCTGCGGTGACGGCCTGAGAGGCTGAGGTGGAGGAAGTGAACGCGCCGTAGGTGCCCATGCCGGCGACGGCGGCTGCGGTACCGACCAGTGCGACGGAAGCGAGGATCTTGCCGGAGGCGGTTTTGAGGCTGATGGCCATCTGAGTATGGTCCTTTCGGGAGGCCACCGCGGGTCCGGCCGGCCGTTCATTTTTCCAGCCTCTCTGGCTGACAAGAACTACTGTGCCGGGCACGGATCAAGAACAAATCCTGTGTTCAGTCAACAGTCGCTCAGGAAAGCCTCAAGACTCCCGCACCGGCAAAATCCCGGTTTTGGCTCTCCTCAAAGCTTGCGGAAAGTGCTCTCATGGGAACAACGGTAGGCAAGGATTTGCATCTGGGAGCGGCCGTGAGCAGTCATAGTGGACCACTGACATCAGCCCGGAGTTCGATGCGCTCAAACCTGCTGATCCTCGCCGTGTTCACGGCTGCGCTTGGCTGGTGTATCGCGGTCCTTGGAATCGTGAACAGCCCAGCTGGTGCGATCTTCTTGACCGTCCCAGCGCTAGTGGCCACCGGAGTTGTGGTCGCAGGGAAGGCACGTCGACGCACGCACACCCGCCACCTTGGCACGCCGACTTTGAACGGAAGAACCACTCTGAGAGCGCAGAGCAAGTCCGTGCTGATCCTCATGAGCTTCACCGCGGTACTTTGCTGGTGGATCGCGTTTGTGGGCGTCAGTACGGGAGCCGGCGCGTTCCTCCTGTGGCTTCCTGTCTTGGTGACGGCCGGAACAGGCGCTATGTGGGTCTACATCAAACCTTGGAAGGTTACCCGTAGCTGAACCATGCCGCCTGCGGCGGTGAGAGACCGATTCGGCACCCGGCGCTGAATACTGGTTAACTGTGCTGCATGGGAGGAAGCGGAGCGCCCGGTCTATTCCGACCTGAGCGATGAGCACAAGGCGTTACCTCCGCACACCTGAGCGATGAGCTGGACTCCGTCGACGCCGGGCACGGTCTGGATCTGCATGGCCGGGAGTCTAGTACGTCTCTGAATCGAGGGGTCTTCTTTCCGTTGCTGGGGCTGACGGTCTTGGGCTGACGGTACCGTCAGGGCGACGCGTGGCGGCGTGCTTCGGCAGGGACCGCTCTCCAGATTCGGGACCCCCCAATCGGAGCATGCGGATCCGAGCCAGCATCGTTAAGTTAGCCTTAGCGGGGCTAGGGAGGCGCTATGTTCACAGCACGGTCCGGTGACGGGGTAAGCGTCATCGCTCATGATGAAGGGCAAGGCCCTGTCATCCTGGTCGTGGGTCCTGGCTCCGACGATGGTTCCTCGTGGGCAAAGGTCTCTTCACGGCTCGCTTCACGGTTCAGAGTCCTGCGAGTTCACCGCCGGCAGTACCGACTCGATCTGGACAACCCCGACGGTTTCCCGATGTCCAAGGAAGCAGAGGACATCGTTGCGCTCGTGACGGCCGTCGGTGTGCCTGTGCTGGTCGTGGGTCACTCGTCCGGAGGGGTCGCGGCACTTGAGGCGTTGGTGGTGTCGCCAGCGTCGTTCATCGGCGCTGTTTTGTATGAGCCTCCGGTGACCGTGCACGGCGAGCCGTGGGATGGGCCTCTCGCCAAGGCCACTGCGGCGTTCCGCGCAGGGAAACCGGGCGCAGCAATGAGAATCTTCGCCCGTGACATTGTCCGGACACCAGCGTGGGTCGCTTGGGCGGGCGGGGCCCTGGTCGGGATCATCCGTAAGTACCGGGAGCTGGTACCGGGCCAGATCTTCGACACGAAGGCTATCCACGACCTCGGCATCCGTCTTCCTGCTTACGGCACCATCGGCGTCCCGGTCCTTCTGGTTTCCGGAGAGCGTAGTCCCAAGCACCTGGGGGAGAGGATCGATGAGCTTCAGCTCGCCTTGCCGCAGGCGGAGAAAGTCGTCCTCAGGAAGCAGGGTCACACGGCCAACCAGAAGGCGCCCGCCGATCTCGCAGCGCTCATCACTGCGTTCTACGAGAAGCTCCTCCACGGTCGAGTGTGACGCTTGCCGTCAGTGAGATGTGGCGTGGGGGCTAGAGCGACTGCGGGAACTGATAGAAGAGCTCGGGGTCCGACTGTGTTCCCTGAGCCTGCAAGTAGTCTGTAGCCGTGAGTAAAGCGCTGGATGAAGGTCCCTTCTATCACGGAACGAAAGCCAACCTCCGGGAGGGTGATCTCCTGAGCCCAGGCTTCAGGTCGAACTACCGTCCTGAAGTGGTGATGAACCACATCTACTTCACAGCTCTTCGGGACGGTGCGGGGTTGGCTGCCGAGCTCGCGGCCGGCGATCGCGAACCGCGCGTCTACCTCGTTGAGCCAACCGGCGACTTCGAGGACGACCCGAACGTGACGGACAAGAAATTTCCTGGCAACCCCACCCGGTCGTTTCGCAGCAGCGACCCGCTCAAAGTCATCGGTGAAGTGACCGACTGGACTCGACTGACTCCGGAGGCGCTGCAGGAGTGGCGGGCACGACTAGCCGCCATCTTCGCGGACGAACGCGGAGAAATCATCAACTAAGGAGGCGTTTCCTGAGCATCATTTTTGAACGAGGCTCCCTAATATTCACCGGATTATCGGGACGTGATGATCCGCCAGCTTCGAGCACCCAGTAGAAACGCGACGATGCCGATGACGGCAGGGACTGTGAGCCACGCCCAGCTGCTCGTCCATCCCAACCCGACGGAGTCGGCCGAAGAAAACGCAGTGACGTCGACGAACAGGAATGTCGCATTGGCCTCCATGGGTGCGTTCGAATCGACGGCGGCCACCATGCCGAAGCTGAACGCCAGGAACAGCGCCCAGTACAGGAGCAGTGCCAAACCGGCGGTGATGACGCCCATGGACCATAGCGGCCGGAGGTTCTCGTCGACGCCGTACTGCCGGGCCAGCGTCCTGGGCGACCCGAGGTCTCGAAGGCTTGATGTTGTATCCCGAGGGTCACTGGCTATTGCCTGCCGTAATTCCTTGACCGTCGCCCGACGTTCCTTACCTGTAAGTACTGCTTCGAGGCGCCAGTCGAGCCGGGTGAGGTACATGTCGGTTTGTAACCGGTCCTTGAGTGACCGGCGGGGAGATACTGCCGCTTCTACGTTGTTCATGGCTTGGAGTCTCTTTCGGTAGCGTTCCGGACGGCAGAGGCTACGAGCCGCCACTGCTCCCGGGCGGTTTCTTTTGCTGTTTCACCTGCCGCTGTCAGGGCGAAATACTTTCGCGGTGGTCCGGTGGGTGATGAAACCATCCGGGTGCTGACCCAGCCGTCTCGTTCAAGCCTGCTGAGAACCGGGTAGACCAGTCCGGTTGTGACATCCAGCCCCATCTTGGCAAGCCGCTCAACCAATTGATACCCGTAGGATTCCTCCTCCGCGATCAAGGTGAGGGTCAGTAGAGGCAGGACAGAACGAACCATTTGAGCGTCCTGCTGGGCCTGAATTCTGGACATAGTATTACTGAAACATTAATAGTGGCAGTTCACAAGCCACGCCCGGAAGTATCGGACAGGTAGTGCACGCCGCGGGCGCAACAAAAGTCGGGTACAAACTACTCGTGCGCGAGCTGGTCGGTAGGTCTATTACTGGATCCAGCGGATCCACGCACCGGCTGATGACCCCCCTCGTTCGCCGGAGCTGCCCCAGGGTCCGCGGCAGGGGCCGGACGGCATCACCAGAAATGCTGTCCGGCCCTGCGCAAACCGACCATTGTTTCGGGCGCGAACCATGTATATCGTTAACTATCGTTCAGTATCGTTCGCGACATACCGAGGTGAGCTTGATGCATAATTCATTCCCTGCAAACGGATTTATGGGAAACAACTTGGACGGCATGTGGCAGGCCGTGGAGGAGTTTCGGTCTCGGTTTGAGAAGCGCTCCGGCACCCGAGCGGGCCGGGGTGAGTTGAGGGCAGCCATTCTGGCTCTCCTGGCCGAGCGCCCCATGCACGGCTATCAGATCATCCGTGAAATCGAAGAGCGAAGCGGTGGAAGCTGGAAGCCAAGCGCCGGCTCGGTATACCCAACTCTTCAACTGCTGGCAGATGAGGGTTTCGTCAGTACTGAGGAATCCAATGGCCGCAAAATTTACTCCCTCACCGAGGCGGGCCGCGAGGACGTGGCAAGCGCCGAAACGGCAGCGCCTTGGGAATCCACGGGGACATCAGGTTTCGCCGCACTGCCCAAGGCAGGAGTGGAGCTTGCCCAGGCCGCGGCCCAAGTGGGTCGCACCGGAACTCCAAAGCAGGTTCAGGAGGCTGTGACGGTGCTGGAAGAGGCTCGTCGCCGGCTGTATTCGATCCTCGCCCGGGACTGAAGGGAGTGACGTCGCCTCGACGCGACCGGACGGATCCCATGGCCGGGGAAGCCCGTGCCCGCTATCGACGAATCCTCAGGTTTGCGGCGTGGCACTTGCTGGTGACCTGGTGGTTCGAGTTGTTCCTGCCTCGTGTGGGTCTGCGAAGACTGACCGAACGCAACCGCGCCCTAAGGTTGCGGCGTTTCGCGCGACGCTTCCACGGCCTCGCGGTGGAGCTTGGCGGCTTGATGATCAAGGTGGGCCAGTTCATGTCCTCCAGGCTTGACGTGCTTCCGCCTGAGATCACGGCTGAACTCGAGGGCCTCCAGGACGAGGTACCGCCGGTTCCGTTCCCTGCCATCAGGGCTCTCGCCGAGGCGGAGTTGGGAGCTCCCTTGGAATCCGTGTTCGCTTCGATGGAGGAGGTGCCCATAGCCGCGGCATCCCTCGGGCAGGCGCACCGGGCTAAGCTGCTCCCCGGCAATGCCGAGGACACGGGCCTCAGTAGCGTTGTTTTCAAAGTGCAAAGGCCGGGCATCGACACGATCGTGGACGTCGATCTGGCCGCTTTGCGACGCGTGGGAGGCTGGCTGAGCCGTATCCGTATTGTCTCAAACCGTGCCGATGTACCCGCCTTGATCAAGGAGTTTGCGCAGACCAGTCTTGAGGAGATCGATTACCTCAACGAGGCCGCATATTCAGAGCGTTTTGCAGCTGACTTCGTGGACGACCACCGGGTGACGGTGCCGGGCGTGGTCTGGGAACGGACCACACGCCGGGTTCTCACTTTGGAAGATGTCACCGCAATCAAGATCACGGATGCCGAGTCGCTTCGAATGGCCGGGATTGATCCGGCGTCGGTTGCCCCCGTTTTCGCCTCCGTAATGTTTGACCAATTGTTTACCAAGGGTTTCTTCCACGCCGATCCGCACCCGGGCAATATCTTTGTCACACCCGATTCGAGTTCAGCGGAACGGCCGTGGAAGCTCACGTTCATCGATTTCGGCATGATGGGCGAGGTTCCGGCGAAGACCAGAAGTGGATTGCGCAAGCTCCTGATCGCGGCCGCCTCGCGGGATGGAAAGGGACTCGTGGTCGCTATCAGCGATGTCGGCGTCCTCATGCCTTCGGCTGACACGGCCGAGTTGGAGCGGGCCATGACGCAGCTCTTCGCACGCTTTGGCGGCATGGGCTTTGCCGAACTTCGCGAAGTGGACCCACGGGAGTTCCGTGATTTCGGTGCGGAGTTCGGCAACGTCATCAGGTCGCTTCCATTCCAGTTGCCGGAGAATTTCCTGCTTATCATCCGCGCCATGTCACTGACATCCGGCGTGTGTAGTTCGCTGGATACGCGGTTCAACCTGTGGGACTCGGTGGAACCGTACGCAGCACAGCTGCTGCGGGATGAGCGCGGCAACCTTGTCTCTGATGTCGCGGGGCAGGCACTCGACGCCGCCGCGGTCGCCTTGCGCTTGCCCAAACGGCTGGACGGGCTGGTTACCCGGTTCGAGGACGGGACGCTCCAAGTGTCCAACCGTCGTCTGGAACGGCAAATGTCCCGGCTCATCGTCTTGGCCCGGCGAGCAGTAGCTGCAGTGATCTTCGCAGCACTGCTGGTGGCTGGTTCTGTGATTCGAGCCGAGGACTTGGTGCTCGGCAATGCGGTGATGATCGCGTCGGTGGTTCCGCTGCTCTACGGTCTCTTGCCCGGACGCGGCACTCAATGAGTTACCTCCGTCGTCGTAGAATTACGCTGTGACTGAGACCCCCGCACCCAATTCCGAGGCCTCCGGCAAGATGTCCGGCCCCATCCTGGTAGGAGTGATGCCCGGGCAGCAGCCCGTCGTCGTGGAGCAGGCAGCGCAGGTTGCCGCTCGTGCGGGCCTCCCGCTTGTTTGCGCATATGCCGATGCCACGGTGTATCCCGTGGATGGAACAACCGGAGGGCCGGCCGCTCCCATCGACCCGGATGGCGTTGACGGTGCCCAAGGAATCCCGGACGCACTGAAGACGAGCCTTGGCGAACAACTGGCTGGCATGGACGTTGAATGGTCCGTCGTGCCACTCGCGGGTGAGCCCGCGCACGCCCTGGCCCGCGAGGCCGGGAGCATCGGCGCCTCCATGATCGTGGTAGGAACGCGAGAACACAAGCTCACCGCCGCGCTCAAAGACCTGACGGCAGGGTCCGTGGCCCGGCGTCTTTTCCATCGCCAGGACCTGCCGATCCTCGTAGTCCCGGTGAACCCCCGGGTCCCGGAAGATGATGACGACGATTAAGGCAAAAAGGCCAATTCATCTTCACTGGGGTTTCATCGGCATCGTGACGGCCGGGGGCGTGTTCGGCGCGCTCGCCCGGTACAGCTTTGGACTGGTGATACCAGCGCCGGATGCCTGGCCGCTACCTACCTTGGTCATCAACTTGTCAGGCGCACTGGCATTGGGGGCCTTGCTGGAAGGGCTCTCCCGCAGAGGGCCCGACGTCGGTAGTCGCCGAGTGCTGCGGCTGGCCTTGGGGACGGGGTTCCTGGGTGCCTATACGACGTACAGCACTTTGGCTCTGGATGCGGTCCACCTGTTCACGGTGGATGCGGCGGCAGGAGCTGCCGGGTACCTTGCTGCGAGCTTGTTCGGCGGAGCCGCAGCCACTATTGCAGGCATCTGGTTGGGTGCCTGGCAGCACCGGCGCGGTACAAGGCCTGTGTCGTGACGGTCATTATCCTTGCGCTGGCCGGAGGAGTCGGCGCGGCGGTCAGGTTCATGGTGGACGGTTTGATCAGGCAGCGCCTCAAGACCGCTCTGCCCTGGGGAACCATCCTCATCAATGTCACGGGTTCGTTCGCTCTGGGGTTCCTTGCCGGACTGGTGATGAGGGGCCATGCGCCCGAATCCCTCTTCCTGGTCCTCGGGACAGGCTTCCTGGGCGGATATACAACGTTCAGTACGGCGAGCTTGGAGACCATACGACTGGTCCAAAGTGGCAGGACGGGGCTGGCGCTCATCAACGGATTGGGATCCATGGCGGCAAGCGTTCTTTCTGCCGCGGCCGGAATGGGGCTCAGCCTGCTGATGCCCTGACCTGCTGCTTCCCGGAGTAGTGGCCAGGCTCACCAACAAAAGTGTTCTGGCCCGCCTGTAGGATCGAGCCATGGCTAAGAAGACTTTCAATGAGCTGTTGTCCGCCCAGGTTGCCAATGAATTTGCGGCCTCCCAGCAATACATCGCTGTAGCTGTGTACTTTGATGGCGAAGACTTGCCGCAGCTGGCCCGTCACTTCTATCGCCAGTCCCTCGAAGAGCGCAACCACGCCATGATGATGGTCCAGTACATGCTGGACCGCAACGTACACGTGGAGATTCCGGGCATCGCCCCTGTTCGCAATAACTTCACCAACGCCAAGGAACCCATCGCGCTCGCCTTGGAGCAGGAAAAGGAAGTCACCCGCAACATTGAGGAGATGTTCCGCGTTGCCCGTGCCGAAGGCGACGCCCTGGGTGAGCAGTTCATGCTGTGGTTCCTGAAGGAGCAGGTTGAGGAAGTTGCCTCCATGACCACTCTGCTGAACATCACCGAACGTGCCGAGAACCTCTTCGACATCGAGAACTACGTAGCCCGCGAAACAGTAGGCGACGGCGGAAACGATGCCAGTGCCCCCACGGCTGCCGGCGGCGTCATCTAACTGCTCGCCTCAGCGCACCCGGGTCAAGAGGCCGCTGGAAGCTTAGCTTCCAGCGGTCTCTTCGCGTTCCGGTGTTTCGTCCGGATGGGAACGGCTCAGCAGGGACAAACGGCTGGCGATGCGTGCCAGATCCACGGGTAGAACGCTTCCGCTCGCTTCAACGTCCCAGTCGAGAGGCCCGGCGCCGATCAGGAACAAGGTGATGTCCTGGTCGTAGAGCACATCAACTACGTTGCTGAACCGCTGCCAGGCCGGCGCGGATGCAGCATCACCTTCAGTTGGGGAAGGGACGTCGTCAATGACCCACGTCCTGAACGTTTCGGCCAAGGCCAGGAAGTCCGACGTCGAGGTCAAGCCACCGCACAGTTCCTCAAAACCCACCCACAGAAGGTCCGGGTCGGAGTTCTTGACCACGATCGGCTGGGTGGTCGGCTGCAAAACACGGCCTTGGGATGACGTTGGTCGGAAGAGGCCCAGACGTCCCAATTGTCCGCGTGTGCCGGGGGAGATGATGCGTCCTGATCGGAATGCCACGGTACCGGTGGCAGGGTGGGTTCCTGCCGCTGGGTAGCGACGAAAATCCGAGGCGCCGTAAATCTCCACCACATCCATCATGTCCTTGATGGCCTCGATGGTGGGCAGGAAATGGTCATGCCAGAGGGGGTTGGGCAGTAAGTCGTCCGGCGCGTAATTGGAGGTGACCACCAAGGAAACGCGGCGTTGCGCTGCGGTCCGGAGCAGGCGGGAGATGAACATGCCATCGCCGATGTCGTGGACATGGAACTCGTCAAAGAACAACACGTCAACACCATCCAGCAAGGCACCCACCGACTGCTGGATGGCCGTGCCGTTGCCGGACTCCAAGCCCTGGGTGCCGCCATGAAGACTGCGGAAAAAATCGTGGAAGTGGACGCGGCGTTTCCGTGCCTCAAGCCTTGCGGAGAAACTGTCCATCAGCCACGTTTTTCCGCGGCCTACAGGTCCGTGAAGGTAGAGGCTTCGTGGCGGCTTTCGGTGAAGCGCCCGACGGCGGCCGGTTACCTGGGCGCCAAAGGTTGCCAACCGCTCAGCTGCTTCCCGCTGACTGGGTTCAAGCTCAAAACCGGACCGAACGGCGTCGTGCGTCATGCCCTCAAGCAAGCTCCTCACGGTATCCCGCTGTCCTCGGGGACGTCCCAAGGAAGGCGTCACAGCCAGCCTTTGCGTTTGAAGATGACGTACATGAGCAAGGCAGCGCCGAACATGAGTCCCACCGCAAGGGGATAACCGAAGTCCCAATGCAGTTCAGGCATATGGTCAAAGTTCATCCCGTAGACGCCCGCCACGAAGGACGGTGCAAAGAGGATGGCAGCCCAGGACGAGATCTTCTTGACCTGCTCGTTTTGCGCGGCGCTGGCCTCGTTTTGGCGGTTGGCCGTCAGCGTGCCATCAAGGGTGAGCGCATTCTGGAGGAGGTCCCTGAAGGAGTTGGCCCGTGAGATCACCCGCTGGACGTGGTCCTCGACGTCGCGGAGGGAGCGCTGGAGCTCGATGTCCACGCCGTACTTTTCGAAACCGTTCTCCAGCAGCACCATCATTTCGGGCAGGGGGTGGATGGCCCTTTGAAACTGGATCACTTCACGGGCGAGTTCATAGATCCGGCGTGATACTGCGCTGTCGCCGCTGAAGAGCTGGTCTTCAATCTCGTCAATATCGTTTTCCAGGCCTGCAACCACTGGAGCGTAGTCGTCCACCACTTGGTCCAGGAGGGCGTAGAGCACTGCCTCCGGACCATGGCGGAGGAGATCGGGGCGTTCCTCGAGTCGCTTGCGCACCCGAGCCACGCCACCGGTTTCGGCATGCCGGATGGTCACCACAAAGTTCGGTCCGGTGAAGACGTGGAGCTCGCCGAACTCCACTGTTTCGGTGTCGTCCAGGTACCGGGCCGGCCGGAGGACCGTGAACAGGTTGTGGTCGTAGCGCTCCAGCTTGGGCCGCTGGTGCGCCGAGACGGCGTCCTCCACGGCAAGACCGTGGAGCCCGAATTCCTGGGCAACGGCGGCCATCTCGTCGTTGGTAGGACGATACAGTCCAATCCAAGCCATGCCGCCGTGTTCGGAGAGCATCTCAAACGTCTGCTCGAGGTTATGCGGGGTGGCAGTGCGGACGCCGTCTACATATACGGCGTTATCGATGATGGTCACTGATTGAACGCTACTGCATGGCTCCGATGATGGCGCCCGCGATGGTCATTGCCAGGAGGTCGTGGCCGGAGTCGATGACGGTTACTGTCAATGGTCGCCCGGCGAAACCGTTGTGGATGACATGGCCCCCGGCACGGAATACCAGGGCAAGGATCAGTGCGAACAATCCACCGGCAACAAAGGTATTGAGGTCCAGGGCGCTGATGAGAACAGCGAGGAGAATACTGGTCACGGCCGCAGCCACCATCATGGGAACCCAGATTGCTGCTCCGCCTTCGATGTTCTTGAGGTCTTCTTCGGTTTTCCCGATCGCCTGCATCCACCTGCGGCCAAGAACGGCAGGCATGTACCAAACGAAACCGATCACCATGCTTGAAACGAAAGCCAGAAGTACGGCGAGCCAGTTGATCTGGGAGATGTGTGAGAGCCAATCCATGCCTAAAAGCCTAGTGCGTTCAGGCCTCGGGCCCTGCGCTTCGGCCCTCCTGCCGGGACCGTGTTGGAGTTGCCGCCATCCTGCCGATGAGCGGCTCAGTGCGGTAGGGGATATGGGTGTGCAGTGCCAACACAGTTTCGGTCCTGATGACTCCCTTGGTGCGGAGCACGGAGCGCAACGCTGACTGCAGGTTGTGGGTGTCCGTAGCTACTACCCGGCACCACAGGTCACCGCGACCGGAAATTTCGTGGACCTCCAACACCTGGGGAATCAGGCGCAAGGCGCCAATAACGCCGTCGAGTTCCCGGTGGGTGACTTCAATCGTGACGAAGGCGACGACGTCGTATCCCACCTTTTCGAGGTCCACTTCCCGCCCGGCGGCATGGAGCACCCCGGACCGGAGAAGGCGCTTGACCCTGCTTTGAGCCGTGTTGCGCGCTATGCCCAGGGCGTCGCTCAATTCGGCGATCTGGATCCGGGGATCCTTGACGAGTTCCAAGAGGATCTTCAGGTCCATGGGGTCAAGGGTGTTCAAATGCTCACTCCAACTCACTTGGCTCGCAGTACTTTGAGTATTTTGCTCAATTCTTACATCCCCATAGCTCTTTGAGATCAGCACTATTGCATTCTGTTGCCATCAATAGTTAGCGGGTTGCGCTTCCCACAAGGAAACCTGCAGCCCGGCCACCGAGCCCGAAGGCAATGAAATGACTGTCTTGAGCGAACTCCGCATGCGTCCGGCTACCGCCGAGCGCTGGGGATGGGATGCCTCCACCACTGCCAGGCTGGTCCTGGCCGGGGTTGTGATCTTTACGCTGCTGGTAGGCGCCAACCTCGCCACGCCGTTGTATCCCTTGCTCCAAGCCAGGCTGGGCATGTCCTCACTGGGCGTCACTGTTGCCTTCTCCAGCTACGTCCTTGCCTTGGTGGCGGTTCTCATGGTGGCAGGGCATTGGTCGGACCATATTGGGCGGAGGGCAGCACTGGTACTGGCTGTGCTCGTCGGTTTGATAGGCGGAGTAATTTTCGCGAACGCAGACTCGCTTGTCACGTTGTCCCTGGGTAGGGCGCTGCAGGGCGTAGCTGTGGGACTTGCCACGGGAGCCAGCTCAGCGGCGCTGCGCGAACTGCTTCCCCAGCGGCCGGACTGGGCCTCCCGCTTTACGCTGCTATCCTCAGCCGGAGGTGTTGCCGCAGGTCCCGCAATCGGTGGCCTCTTGTCGCTTTTGCCGGACCCCACGCGCACCCCGTACTACGTCCATTCGGCGGTGTTGATAGCAACCCTTATTCCACTGTGGCTTCTCAAAGCCAGGCCTGCCATCGCCCCGGCGGCAGGGCCCAAGCCGCTCAAGGTCCTCGCCCCGCGGAAACCGTCCATCTCCCGTGATGCGCGCGGAGCATTCTGGATGGCTGCCGCCACCGGGTTCCTCAGTTTCGCGGTATTCGGTTTCTGCCTGTCCTTGGCACCGGGCTATTTCGCCAGCGTTGTCCACGCCGATTCCAGGCCCCTGATCGGCTTGCTTGCCGGCGTCACTTTGGGCGCCTCAGCCCTGAGCCAACTGCTGGGTGCCCGCGGCCGCTTCGTTGTACCTGTGTCACTCGGCGTGCTGGGCGTCTCGGTGGTTCTGGTGGGAGCCGCGGCAGCATGGTCCAGCCCATGGTTGCTGGTGGCTGCCAGCATTACGGCCGGGGCAGGCCAAGGGATCGCCTTCCGGCAGGTCTTCAACGAGGTAGCGGGAAAGGTGGAAGCCGCACGGCACGCCCAAGTGATCAGCACCGTGTATGTCATCACCTACCTGGGCAGTGCTGTTCCGGTGCTCGGGCTGGGACTGGCCGTCACGGCACTCGGCCTGCAGACAGCCGTCGTGATCTTCACTGCTTTGTGCGGCGTAGCGGCCCTGACGCTTGCCGCAGTGTCCCTCCGGGGCGCCATATCCGCTTAGAGGTGCACCGGGTTCCTGAGGTTTATTCGGGCAACGGTCCCCGGTTGCCGGGAATGTGCTGGAAGACCATGGTGGTCTCCGTGTGACCGACGACGGGGTCGGTGGCGAGGTTGTCCAACAGCCAGTTGCGGAGGTCGTCCGTGTTGGCGACGGCAATGTGGAGAAGATAGTCCACAGAGCCGGTGGTGTGGAACGTGGAAATGACCGCCGGTAGCTTGGGAACCCGCGCCGTAAAGCGGTCAATCTGGTCACGGTCATGGGCACGAAGGCGTACAGCGATGAGGGCCTGAACAGAGCGGCCGATAGCCGGCAGGCTCAAGACTGCTTCAAAACCCTCAATGATTCCGCGTTCGGAAAGCGCTCTGGTGCGCATGAGGGCCGTGGAAGGGGCGATCCCCACAAGTTCAGCCAATTGCTTGTTGGATATGCGGGCGTCGTCCACCAACGCTGCGAGAATCCGTTCATCGATCGCGTCCAACGGCTCTGCACTGCCCGTGCTTGACCGAACATTCTTCGTGGGGTTGCTCACGGATCCTCCTGAAATTGCCTTTCATCCATCTTAGTCGGTCAATTCTTCAGGTGACTATCGTCTCGAGGACGAGCCACGGCCTCGTCGCCGGTCCAATCGTTGGAGCGGTTCACTCAGGAGCATCAACAGCAGGGGCCAATTTCCTGCGCCGGGAATGAACACGGCCAGAACGAGGGCTGCCAGGAAGAGCCCGGAAACGATCCAACTCGCGCGAATGCCCATAACGGCGTCATCGTCAGCCATGTCGTGGAGGTCAGGGTGGGACCGGAGATAGATGCGGGCCAGGAGAAGCATCAGGCTGGTGGCGAACAGGGTTCCTATGTAGACGAGGGGCTGGGCCCAGTCGGACTTCATTTGGGTGGAGAGTGATGTGGCCACGGGCATCACCACAATGGTGAACATCCATGCCACCGTCAACCACAGCAACCCCGGGTCAACCTGCTTGACGCTGCGAAAAAGCTTGTGGTGGTGCACCCAAAACACTGCGATGAGGATGAAGCTGAGGACAAAGCCGAGCAAGGCGTACTGTTCCTCCGCCAACCACTCAGCCGTAGTACCGTCGTGGTCAGCAAGTTCTCCCACGCTTTCCATGAGCGGCAAGATCAACAACGTCAAAGCAATCGCCACCACGGCATCCGTAAACGCCTGCAAACGCTCCGGCGACGACAGCTCCCGGCTTTTCGTGACCTGTGTCATGCCTCCGATTGTAGGGGCAGCCCGACGAAATCAGCGGGGGTGGCGCGGTGAGCGGTGAACTATCAAGGTGACTGCCGCCGTCGTGCATGACAGCGCGATCACGCTCAACGCCAGAGCCGGCCAGCCAAATGCCTGAAAAGCGAGGCCGCCAGCCCAACCGATGATGCTGGAACCCAGGTAGTAAGACAGGTTGTACAGGGATGCTGCTTGCGCGCGGCCCGTTGTTGCTATGGCTCCGGTCCACCCTGAACCGACGCTATGGGCGGCGAAGAAGCCGCCGGTAAAGATCACCAGCCCGGCCAGGGTAGCTGCCAGGTTCTCCACCAGTGTCATGGCCAAACCTGCCGACATGATGGTGATGCCTGCCACCAGGACGTTCCGCCGACCAAACCGGGTGGTCAGTCCAGCGGCCCAGCGTGAACTGACCGTTCCGGATAAGTACGCCAGGAAAATGAGGCTGACAACGGTGGCAGGAAGCCCAAAGGGTTCTGCGTGCAAACGGAAACCGAGGTAGTTATAGACGGCAACGAAGCCACCCATGAGTAGGAACGCCTGCAGGTACAGCGACAACAGTTTGGGGTTGCTGGAGTGTCCGCCCAGGGTCCGTAGGGCTCCGCGAAATCCCATGGCAGGGGCAGGACTGAACCGACGCTGCTTGGGAACAAGCACCAGGAACAACACAGCTGAGACCGTGGCCAGCAGGGACACCGCCAGGGCTGCGGCACGCCATCCCCACAATTCTCCAACGGGCCCGGCCACCAAGCGTCCGGCCAATCCGCCCAAGGTGGTTCCGGCAACGTAAGTGCCGGCTGCCAGGGCTGTGTGGACTTTAGTGACTTCCTCGTTGAGATATGCGATGGCGATTGCGGGGATGCCGCCCAAGGCCATGCCTTCCAAGGTCCGCAGTCCCAACAACACGGGCACGGTGGGTGCAAGAGGCACCAGTAATCCCAATAGGGTGGCGACGGCGATGCCAATGGCCATGGCGCGGACCCGGCCTATCCGGTCAGCCAGGAAAGACCATGGAAGGACGGTGGCAGCCAAGCCAACAGTGGCGAGGGAAATGCTCAACGCGGCTTCGGCTGCAGTGATCTGCAGGTCAGCTGCCATGAGTGGAAGCACGGCCTGAGTGGAGTACAACTGGGCGAAAGTCGCTACGCCGGCAAGGGCCAAAGCGGCCAGGACTCGGCTGTAGCCGTGGGACCCTTTGGCGTGCCCGTCCCAGGATTCGGTGCCGGCCAAGGAAGTTGCTTTGCTCACCGAGCCAGATTAGGACGGAGCAACTCCTCATTCCAATGCATAGGTCATTTAGGATTGATGCATTCATGCATGAATTAGGGCGAAGGAATGCAGTGGGACCGGATCATCAGCAACTCGTTCAGCTTCTCCCTTTGCTGCCCGTCCTAGCGGAGCTTGGCCGCACGGAGCACATGACTGAAACCGCTGAGATCCTCGGCGTTCCACAGTCAACGGTGAGCCGGGCTGTGGCAAGGGCAAGCGCCATCGTGGGAATGGACCTCCTGATCCGGGACGGCCGTGGGATCCGCCTGACCCCTGCAGCAAGGACGCTGCTGCCTTACATCGAGGCAGCTCTGCAGGATTTTCAAGCAGGGTTGGACAGGGTGCGGCTCGAGTCGGACGTGGTCCGGGGGCGCATCGGGGTCTCCTTCCAACACACCTTCGGTGAAGCGACGCTGCCCCTGCTCATCAGCGCCTTCCGGGGCCGCCACCCCCACACTGTTTTTGAACTCTGGCAGGGGCCACGGGATGATTGTCTGAAGCAACTGGCCAAGGGAGGCATGGATTTCGCCCTGACAGCACCCATAGCTCCGGAAGGACGGGGTATTCACGCCATGCCGCTTTACCGCGAACCACTGCGTGCAGTGCTGCACTACCGGCATCCCTTGGCGGAACGGTCCAGTGTGAAGCTCTCCGAGCTTAAGCACGAGCCTTACATCACCCTCCCCGAAGGAGTAGGGCTGCGGGCGCTGGGGGAGGCGCTGCTGCGGGAAGCCGGATTCCGTCCCCGCATTGCCTTTGAAGTCCAGGAGTCCACCTCGGCCCGCGGCCTGGTCTCCGCCGGGCTGGGGTTCAGCATCCTGCCGCCGGCAGGACCGGGTTCAGGGACAGGTCAGTTCCTTCCGGAGGCCGAACTCGGACTCGTGGAAGTAGCCATCGAATCGGATCTGGCGTTCCGGCAGATCGGTATTGCCTGGCGGGAGCGAAGCTTCGAGCCGGACGCCGTCAGGGTTTTCCGCGAGCTCGTGGCCAGTGAGGGCGGGAAATTGCTGGCCGAACTTGTCAGAGCCCGTTCAGGAACTCCCTGACCACGTCCGTCGCTGATCCTTCACGGGCCCGCTGCCAGCCCGTCCCGGCCCATAAGTTGAGGCGATGCGGATCTCCAACTGCAGATGCTGCCGCCCGGATAGGGCTGGTGAGATGGTGAATTGCCGGATAGCCTCCCGGCGCGTCCCGGTGCTCCTGGACGAACTCGTTCACCAGGGAACGTGCCCATCGTCCCGTGAAAGCCCGGGTCATAGCCGTCTCCGAAAATGCCGGATCGCCCAGCGCGTCCTTGTGAGGCTTCCGTGCACCACTCTCTTCCGTGCGAACCAAAGCGGTACCCACCTGTGCGGCTACCGCACCCGCTGCCAGGACTTCACGCAGGACGGTGTTGTCCGCAATGGCGCCTGCCGCAATGAGCGGAAGTCCGACGGCGGCACGCACCTGGGCCACCAGCTCCGCCGTCGTACGGGCTGCTTGTCCGCGCTGGGCGGGAAGGAACGCTGCCGTGTGGCCGCCCGCGGAACTGTGCTGCACCGCGATAGCGTCAGGACCTTCCTCTGCAGCGGCAAGGGCTTCTTCCACAGTGGTAACACTGGAAATGACCCGGCTGCCGGCCTTGCGCAGGGCATCGACCACCGGCTTTCCCGGCAGGCCAAAAGCGAAGCTTACAAACTCCACGGGGTCTTCCAGCAGGGCGTCGATCTTGTCCTGCCACGCGTCGTCGTCATCGAGTCGAAGTGGAGGAATCGTGACGCGGTAGCGGGCAGCCTCGGGTTCCAATGCTGCCCGGTACGCCTCAATGCGTGCTCGTTCTTCAGGGCTTGGCGGCAGCTGATGCGGGTCCGGTACGAACACGTTCATGCCAAACGGTATGTTGAGTCGCCGGGTGGCAGCGATCTCGGCAGTCATGGCTTCGGGGCTTTTGTACCCGGCGGCTATGAACCCCAGCCCACCACCCTCATGAACTGCCTTCACCAACGCCGGCGTGGATGTTCCCCCCGCCATGGGGGCTGCAATAAACGGTGTACCAAACAGGGAATCAAGCATGTGCAGTTTCTCCTCTTCGCGCTCCAAGCTAGTCTTTCACGGTGAACAATCCCGACTCCGCCCAGCATTCCCACGCCCACCCGGTGACCGTGAGCGGCACCGTCATAGGGCTCGACATCGGCGGCACCAAAACCCACGGCGTGCGGTTCCACAACGGATCGACGGTCCGTGACGAAAGCGCAGGCAGCTCCAATGTGCAGAACGTCAGCCGAGAGCAGGCCGCAGCGAACCTTAGCGAGCTGTTCGGGAAGATCGGCGGCGGCCACATCGATCACGTGTACGCCGGTGCCGGTGGGATCGATACCGACGAGGACGCCCAAGCGCTCGCTGACCTCATCGCACCCCATGCGCCGGGTGCGCGCATCACCGTGGTTCACGATTCACGCCTGCTGTTGGCAGCCGGTGGAGCGAGTACGGGCGTCGCGGTCATCGCCGGCACCGGCTCGGCGGCTTGGGGAAAGAACGACGCCGGCGAGGAAGCCCGGGCGGGTGGCTGGGGCTACCTCTTGGGTGATGAAGGGAGCGGCTACTGGCTGGGGCGCGAGGCAGTCCGCCACAGCTTGCGCAGGATGAACCAAGGCCTGGAGCCGGATCAACTCAGCCGTGCACTCTTGGACTCCGTCGGTGTGGAAGAACCCGGCAAGCTCATAGCACTGTTCCATTCGCCGGATACCGGCCGCCGCTATTGGGCGCAGCAGGCTCGGTTGGTAGTGGAAGCGGCCAACGCCGGCGACAAAACCAGCATGGCATTAGTGAAGCAAGCGGGTCGCGACCTCGCTGACCTTGCCGAACAGGCCGTCCGCCAACTGGGCCTGGACGGTCCGGTGATCCTCGGAAGCGGACTCGGAATGAACGTCCCGCAGCTTCAGGAAGCGTTCAAAGCCAAGCTGGCCGAAAGCGGCATCAGTGATGTTCGCATTCTTCAGCAGGATCCCGTGTTCGGTGTCCCACGGCTCGTTGCTGAGCAGCAGGCCTAGAGCCTTAAGGGAACTTAGCCGCGGGTCCGTGGGCGCAGCTTCACGCCCGGCAGGGGCGGGGCGGGAATGCGGCCGGCTTCCGGTCCTGCGTCCGGACCGTGGCCGGGAACGAAGCCGAAGCGTGAGGTGGCGGCAGCGGCGTCGTCGAGCACTCCTTCGGCTTCCCATTCCTCGCGTGCCTTTTCCACTTCCTCATGCGTTCTGCCCACAAAGTTCCACCACATGAGCAGGTCTTCGCCGAATGGTTCGCCGCCGAGAAGCATGAAGCGGGTTTCCGTCTGCGCTTGGACGGCAAGGCTGGATCTGCCCGCGCCCAGGTAGGCCAGCGGACCGGCCTGGATTTCCTGGTCATCGATCACCAGGTGCCCATCAAGGACCAGCACGGCATGCTCAAAGTCCGGCCGCAACGGCAGCTCCAAGGATCCTGTACCGGTGATGTCCGCTCCAACAATGGGGCTGAACATGGTGGCGGGGGAGCGTTGGCCGGCGAATTCTCCCACCATCACGGTGGCCCTGAAGCCTTTGCCCACGGCCACCGGCAGGTCCTTCACCTGCTCAAAGGACGGCGTACGGTGCCGGTGCTCATCGGGTAGTGCCACCCACAGCTGGAGTCCGCGGGAGATGGGAATTTCTTCCACCAGGGCACCAGACCCGCCTTCGGTGCCGGCCGCGAGGACAGAGAACTCGGAGTGGGATATGCCGTGACCTGCGGTCATGATGTTCAGCTCGCCCGGCTGGACTACAACATCGCTGCCCACGCTGTCGCGGTGCCGGACGGAGCCTTCCATGGGCCAGGTGACGATTTGGAGCCCGCAGTGCGGGTGGGGGAGTACGCTCATGGCCACCCGGTCCGGACCGAAGCTGTCCAGGAAACACCACGCGCCCACGGTGGGGAGTCCCCGCTGGGGCAGTGTCCTCATCACGTTCATGGCACGCACGCCACCCAAAGGAACCTCGCGCTCGGGCCACAGCTGAACGCAGGGACCTTGACCTTCCGGTGCCGCGGGGCAGACTTCCTGTGAGGGGGAAGTATCAAGATTGGTCATGCGATCATCACCTGTGCATAAATGTTGGAAATTGAGCTAATCTGTTCCACGTGAACAACGCCCTTCTGAGCTACCACGACGCTGTCCTTTACCGTTCGGGTGAACCGTATCGCATCCTCGCCGGCGCCATCCACTACTTCCGTGTTCACCCGGCCCTGTGGCAGGACCGGTTGCGTCGACTCAAAGCCATGGGCGCCAACACTGTGGACACTTACGTTGCCTGGAACTTCCACCAGCCTAAGCGCGATGAGGCGCCGGACTTCAGCGGCTGGCGGGATGTGGGCCGGTTCATTGACCTCGCCGGCCAGGAAGGGCTGGATGTCATCGTCCGCCCCGGCCCGTACATCTGCGCCGAGTGGGATAACGGCGGCTTCCCTGCCTGGCTGACCGGCATCCCAGGGATCGGGCTACGCTGCATGGACCCGGTGTTCACCGCTGCAATCGAGGAATGGTTCGATCACCTCCTCCCGATCGTCGCTTCACGGCAGGCGTCCGCGGGTGGTCCGGTGGTGGCCGTGCAGATTGAGAACGAATACGGCAGCTACGGCGACGACCACGAGTACATCCGCTGGAACCGCCGCGTCATGGAAGAGCACGGCATTACTGAGCTCCTTTTCACAGCCGACGGCGGCACGGACTACTTCCTCGACGGCGGTTCCATAGAGGGAACCTGGGCGACGGCGACGCTGGGAAGCCGGGGCGATAAAGCAATGGCTACGTGGCAGCGACGCAGGCCCGGCGAGCCGTTCTTCAACGTTGAGTTCTGGGGCGGCTGGTTCGATCACTGGGGCGAACACCATCACCGCCGGGATGCCGGTGACGCAGCGGCGGAAGCACGCAAGATGCTCGATCCCGGTGGCTCGCTCTGCATTTACATGGCCCACGGCGGGACCAACTTTGGCCTCAGTTCCGGCAGTAATCACGATGGCAACATGCTGCAGCCGACGGTCACCAGCTACGACTCCGATGCGCCTATTGCCGAGAACGGTGCCCTGACGCCCAAGTTTCACGCCGTCCGCAAGGAGTTCTTCCGGGCACAGGGCATTGAAAAGCTGCCAGAACTCCCTATCGAGCTGCTGGCCGAGGCCCCCGTACTTCCGGCGCAGTCCCTGCCGTTGACCCCAGGGCCGGAGCTGTTGGAGCTGGCGCGCTCCGCCGGAAAACCGATCACCAGCGTCAAACCCCTCAGTTTCGAACAGCTGGGACTCGACGCCGGCATGGTTCTCTACGCCGCCGAGGCAATCCTGCCAGGCCGTGCCGATTCTCCTACTGAGAGCAGGCTGAAGATCACGGGCCTGAATGACCGGGCATATGTATGGGTTGACGGCGCCTTTGCCGGGGTCCTCGACGACGTTTCCGGGGCGGAAGGCTTGACCGTGACCGGCACCGGCGTCGCCGCCAAGCTGGAAATCCTGGTGGAAAACCTCGGCCGCATCAATTACGGCCCACTGACCGGTCACGGCAAGGGAATTCTGGGCGGCGTTCTGGTCAACCAGCGCTACACCTTCCACTGGACGCAGACCCCTGTTGCCCTCGCGGAGTGGACGCAGGAGGACCTTGAGGGACTGGCATGCGCTGAGTTCGACGTCGGGGAACCGGCCGATACCTACATCGCCCTGCCGGATTCCGAAAAGGGCTTCGTTTGGCTCAACGGATTCCTCCTGGGCAGGTATTGGGAGAAAGGCCCGCAGGTGACCCTCTATGCGCCTGCTCCGTTGCTTAGGACCGGCCGCAACAGCATCAAGGTTCTGGAACTCGGGAGCCCCGGTACCGTGGTTGAACTACGCGAAGCGCCGGACCTTGGCCCCGAAGAATCAGGTCCCATCGAGGCTGCCGAACTTCCCTAGCGTCCACTACAAGGATTTATGCTGGCTCCATGACCCTGCAGTTCGATACCCGCCCAGCCGCCTACGCCGTGATTGTCCAAGAGGAGAAGATCTTGATGGCGTATTGGAAGCAGGACGGCAAAGAAGGCTGGACGCTGCCGGGCGGGGGCTTGGATCTGGCAGAACATCCGGTGGATGGCTGCCGGCGTGAGGTCTTCGAGGAAACCGGATACGAAGCTCGCATTGAACGAATGCTGGGTATCGACGTCGGACACTGGCCGGGCGAGATCCGCGCCGACGGTTCGGTGAAGGATTTTCAGGCCCTCAGGCTGGTCTACGAGGCCACTGTAGTGGGCGGCGAACTGACCCACGAGGTGGATGGCAGCACCACCCACGCAGCATGGATCCCTCTGAAGGACGTGGAGAAACTCAACCGCGTGTCCTTGGTGGACACAGCACTCCGTTTGCACCGGGAGCGCCCTGCCGACGGAAAGCTGGGCTAAAGACCTAGCCAAGAGCACCTCATCTTGGCTACGCTGAACATCGTTGCCGGCCCACCAGTAGCCGGCCTGGATGCCGAGGAGGTGGATTTGATGATTGCCATGATCTTGCGCGCCCCGCACTCCGTTGCGGCGCGCCGTCATCAGCCCACCATTCCTGTCCCGGCATCAGCCTGCCACAACTAGGCGGCCGGGCCTCATCAGAGGCATTTCATTGAAAACTAACGCTTCTTCAAGCGACCCTTTTTTCAGTACCGCCAAACCACTTCCCGCTGACCAGTCGGCCGCTGACCAGTTGACCACTAACCAGTGGCCTACTGACCCTTTACAGGGACCAGTGGAGTACGGTTTCACAGACAAAACCGCTGAGCTTTTCCGCGCCCACACCGCGCCGGACGCCCAGGAAACTGCCATTCCGGCCCGCGTAGTGCGCCTGGACCGGAATCGGGTTCTCGTAGCCTCGGCCGGGGCTCAACTGCATCTGCCCTATCCAACGCATGGCCCTGTACCGGCTACAGGAGACTGGGTATGGCTCGGCCACAACAACGCCGGTGAGCCCGCCGTCGTCGAGGTCCTTCCCCGGTATTCCGCGCTGAGCCGTAAGCGCGCCTTTGAAGCCTCTTCGGAGGAGCAGATCCTGGGCAGCAACATAGACATTGTTGCGGTAGTGGTCCCCGTGGATCGTCCGCTGACCCATAACCGACTTGAACGGACGTTGGTGGCCGCGTGGGATTCCGGTGCCACGCCGCTTGTAGTCATTACAAAAGCCGACCTCGCCCACCTCGCGGACGACGTTGTGGGGGAGGTCATCCTGCAAGCTGCAGGTGTGGACGTGGTTACCACCTCCGCAGAGCAGGGCGACGGCCTCGAAGAACTGATGCAGCACATACCTGTTGGCGCAACCTTGGTGTTGCTGGGTCCCTCCGGTGCCGGGAAATCAACGCTCATCAATGCCCTCGCAGGGCGGGAAGTCCAACAGACAGGCGCGGTGCGGGCCGGCGACGGCAAGGGCAAACACACCACCACCTCGCGGGAGTTGGTGCCCTTGACTGGCGGCGCCGTGCTGATGGACACGCCGGGAGTCCGCGGCTTCGGGCTCTTCGACGCAGATGAGGGAATGGAGGAAATGTTCGGCGATCTGGAGGAACTTTTCTCCACGTGCCGGTTTGCGGACTGTGCGCATCAAGCAGAGCCGGGATGCGCAGTTCAGGAGGCGCTCGCAGAAGAAACCCTTGATCCCCGGCGTTGGGCCAGCTACCTGAAGCTGCAACGCGAACTGGCAGCCTTGGCCAGAAAACACGATGCGGCCGCCCGTCGCGCGTATCAGCGCGAATGGCACCAAAGGGTGGTGTCGGCGGACCGGGGCCAGCGTGCAGCGGAGCGATACAGGCACGATCAAGCCGAGGAACGGGCGGGGAAGGCCGGCAAGCGACGGAAACGCTGAACATTGCCGATTCATTACAGAACTCGTGGCGGCGCTGACATCCTCCATGGTGCTGGCTACGCTGGGTGAAGATTGCTTTGCAGCCAAGTAATAAGAGTGCATATGATCGTCTGGCTCTACCGATGTTCTCCACCACAGATAGGTAAGCCCTGGTATGGCCGAAGCCATGATTGAGTTCAAGAGCGTCACCAAGCAATACCAAGGCGGGCAACCGGCGGTGGATGCCCTCACCATGTCCATCGACAAGGGTGCCATCACGGTGTTCGTCGGCCCCTCGGGCTGCGGCAAGACAACTTCCCTCCGCATGATCAACCGGATGGTGGAGCCCACCAGCGGAACCATTACTGTTGCAGGCGAAGACGTCTCGCAGGTTCCCGCGGCTCAGCTACGGCGCTCCATGGGTTACGTCATGCAGTCATCGGGTCTGTTGCCGCACCGTTCCGTGCTGGACAACATCGCTACGGTTCCGCGGCTTAACGGAGTCCCCAAGGCAGCGGCGCGAAAACGCGCGGCTGAGCTGCTCGACGTCGTCGGCTTGGCTTCCGTCCTCGGCAAGCGTTACCCGTCCCAACTCTCAGGTGGCCAGCAGCAGCGCGTCGGAGTTGCCCGTGCGCTCGCTGCTGATCCGCCGGTGCTGCTGATGGACGAACCTTTTAGCGCCGTGGATCCCGTGGTCCGTGATGAACTGCAGCAGGAGCTTCTACGCCTGCAGCGGGAGTTGGCCAAGACCATCGTGTTTGTTACGCACGACATCGACGAAGCCACCGTTCTTGGTGACAAAGTGGCTGTCTTCGCCGTCGGAGGAAAGCTTGCGCAGTACTCCGCCCCGGAAGAGATTCTTCGGGCACCTGCCAACGACTTCGTGGCCTCCTTCGTGGGACGCGACCGCGGTTTCCGGCACCTTGCCTTCAACCCCGCAGATGCTGTGACCTTGCACCCTGTGACCATGGTGAACCCCTCCGACGGCCGGCACGCAGGCCGCCAATCGGGGGAGTGGGCCCTGGTGGTGGATGACGATTCTCGTCCGCTGGGTTGGTCTTCGCCGCGGGATGGTGCCGGTTTGATTCCCGGGGGTTCGCTCTTCCGCAAGGGAGATACGTTGCGGCGCGCACTGGATGCGGCGTTGTCGTCGCCGTCGGGCCTTGGCGTTGCGGTGGACGACGACGGCCGGGTAGCCGGAGTCCTGAAGGCGCCAGAAGTCCTGGCACTGATCGAAGAAGTCCGCCACCACAGGGAGGACGCCACCTGATGGAGTGGTTCCTTGCCAACAGTGGCATGGTTCTGGGGTTGGCCGGTCAGCACATGGTGCTGGCCATCATCCCCATGATCCTGGGCCTGCTGATTTCGGTTCCTTTGGCTCAGTTAGCCAGACGCAACAGCGTGCTGAGGTCAGTGGTGGCCACCGCCACGTCATTGCTCTACACCATTCCCTCACTGGCCCTGTTTATTATTCTTCCCACCATCCTTGGCACGCGGATCCTGGATCCGCTGAATGTGGTGGTGGCGTTGACCATTTACGCGGTTGCCCTGCTGGTTCGTGCTGCGATGGATGCCTTCGACTCCGTGGACGACGACCTCCGGAACGCTGCGGTGGCCATGGGCTTCAAACCCCTGGCGCGCTTCTTCCAGGTGGACCTTCCGTTGTCTTTGCCGGTGCTGTTCGCCGGCCTTCGCGTGGTTTCGGTTAGCAATATCTCCCTGGTGAGCGTGGCGGCACTGCTGGGAGTGGGTAACCTTGGCGTCCTGTTCACTGATGGCCTGCAGCGCACGTTCATTACTGAGGTTGTGGTGGGCATCATCGCCATCCTGGTGCTGGCACTGTTGATGGATGCAGTTCTGGTGGTCTTGGAGCGGCTGCTGACTCCGTGGACCCGGGCAGCAGGCGGAAAGTCGCCGCGTCCGGACGCCAACGCCCTGGCCACAGAACCCAAGACTGGAACTGCGGCGCCGCACGCGGCACTGCGCCCGGACCCGGGAGCGTCCGCATGAACATCTTTGCTGAAACCATTGCCTGGCTGACCAACCCCAAGAACTGGACCGGGACCGGCGGAATCCCCACCCGTTTACTGGAGCACCTGCAGTACAGCGCCTTGGTCCTGCTCATCGCGGCTGCCATCGCAGTGCCCATCGGCCTCTACATCGGGCATACCGGCCGTGGCCGGGTGGTTGCGGTTGCCGTGGCAGGCGCTTTGCGAGCCCTTCCCACGCTCGGGTTGCTGGTCCTCTTCGCGCTGCTTGCCGGCAGTGGCCTGATGCCACCCGTGTGGGCGTTGGTCATCCTCACTGTGCCGCCGCTCCTGGCCGGTACCTATGCCGGCATTTCCAGCGTTGATGCCACTGTGGTTGATGCAGCCCGGGCCATGGGCATGACCGAGCTCCAGATCCTGTTCCGGGTGGAGGTACCCAACGGGTTGCAGGTGATGTTCGGTGGCATCCGCACGGCGGTTCTGCAGGTCATCGCCACAGTTTCCGTGGTTGCCTACCTTCCGTTGGGCGGGCTGGGCAGGTACTTGTTCGACGGCCTTGTCCTGCAGGACTTTCCCAGGATGCTCGGTGGTTCCCTGCTCATCGCGGGGCTGGCCATCGCCGTGGACCTGGTCCTCGCCGGCGTGCAAAGACTTGTCATCTCGCCCGGACTGACCCTCGACTCAAGCGGCCGCCAGAAGGCAGCCGACGATCTCACAGCCGCGGTACCCGCCGGGGCTGCCGTTCAAGGAGGTACACCATGAAAAACCCCATCCCCATGACCCTTACGCGCCGTGGTCTCGGCGGTCTCGCCGCTGGAGTGGGTGTGGCCCTCGCGTTGAGCGCGTGCGGCGGCAGTCCTCTGGCCACGCCTTCCACCTCGGCGCCCGGCGGCTCCCTCGGTGGCGGCTCCGCCGGTGGGGGCTCATTGGTGGTTGGCTCGGCCGACTTCCCGGAGAGCCAGGTCATCGCAGAGATCTATGTTGGCGCCCTGAACGCTGCTGGTCTGACAGCAACGTCCAAGCCGAACATCGGCTCACGCGAGATCTATTTCAAGGCTGTCCAGGACGGCTCCATTGACCTCGTCCCGGACTACTCCGGCAACCTCCTTTCCTACGTGGACACGGAAGCTACCCAGGTCTCCGCCGAAGACGTTTACAAGGCGCTCCCGGGCAAGCTGCCGGACGGCCTCGCAGTCCTGGAGCCGGCCAAGGCCGAGTCCAAGGATGCCATGGTGGTCACCAAGGCCACGGCCGAGAAGTACCAGCTGAAGTCCATCGAAGACCTGGCCAAGGTCTGCAAGGACTTCACCATGGCTGCACCGGCAACGTTTGAGACACGCGCATACGGTTTCCCCGGACTCAAGGCCAATTATGGATGCGAGCTTAAGGGCTTGCAGCCATTCAACGACGGCGGTGGCAACCTGACGCTCCAGGCCCTCCTTGAGGACAAGGTCCAGGTGGCGGACATCTACACCACCACGCCCTCCATCGCAGACAACGACCTCGTTGTCCTTGAAGACCCTAAGAACAACTTCAAGGCCCAGCAGGTCCTGCCCCTGTACAGCGAGGCCAAGATGACGGACAAGGCCAAGGAAGCGCTGAACAACGTATCCAAGATCCTCACTACTGAGGATCTCATCAACCTGAACCGGGCCGTCAGCGGCGACCAGAAGCAAGCACCCAAGGACGCTGCGGCCGCCTGGCTGAAGGACAAGGGCATCGTCAAGTAACTCCTGAACAAAACCGCGTACGACGGCGGTGACGGACCCGCACGGGACCGTCACCGCCGTCGTCGTATCTGTGAGTCAAGTCTCAGCTGAACTCCATCACCCGTGTGGCATATTTGAGGGATGGCGAATTTCAAGCAGTCCACCAAGCTTCATAATGTCCTCTACGACATCCGTGGACCGATTCTTCAGGCCGCCCAGCAAATGGAAGCGGAGGGTCACCGGATCCTCAAACTGAACATCGGAAACCCGGCACCTTTCGGTTTTGAAGCGCCCGACGCCATTTTGGTGGACATGATCCGCCACCTGCCCAACGCCCAGGGCTACAGCGATTCCCGCGGCATTTTCTCTGCCCGGACCGCAGTCTCGCAGTACTACCAAACACGTGGCATCCAGAACATCCACGTTGACGATATCTACCTCGGCAACGGTGTCAGTGAGCTCATAACCATGTCCCTCATGGCGCTCCTGGACGACGGTGACGAAGTGCTGATTCCCACTCCGGACTACCCGCTGTGGACCGCCTCGGTAGCTCTAGCCGGAGGCCGTCCCGTGCACTACCTCTGCGACGAAGAGTCCGGATGGCAGCCCGATCTTGAGGACATGGAATCGAAGATCACGCCGCGGACCAAGGGCATTGTGGTGATCAACCCCAACAACCCCACCGGCGCCGTCTACCCGGAGGAGACCCTCAAGAAGATCGTGGCGTTGGCAGAGAAGCACGGGCTGGTTCTGTTCGCTGATGAGATCTACGAAAAAATTCTGTACGAAGACGCCGTCCACGTGAACCTTGCCGGCCTCACCGGAGATGACGTGCTGTGCCTGACGTTCAGTGGATTGTCCAAGGCCTACCGCGTGTGCGGTTACCGTGCCGGCTGGATGGCCATCTCCGGTCCCAAGAAGGACGCTGCGGATTACCTCGAGGGCATTAACTTGCTGGCCAACATGCGGTTGTGCGCCAACGTGCCTGCGCAACATGCCATCCAAACCGCTCTGGGCGGATACCAGAGCATTAACGATCTCATCCTTCCCGGCGGCAGGCTCCTGGAGCAACGCAACAAGGCCTACGACCTCCTGAACGCAATCCCCGGGGTTAGCACCCAGCAGGCCAGGGGCGCCCTGTACCTGTTCCCGAAGTTGGACCCGGAGGTCTTCCATATCCGGGATGATGAGAAGTTCGTCCTGGACCTGTTGAAGGAACAGAAGATTCTGGTGTCCCATGGACGTGCCTTCAACTGGGTTCGCCCGGACCACTTCCGGATGGTGACTTTGCCCAACGTTAAAGACATCGAGGAAGCCATTGGACGCATGGCGGACTTCCTGTCGAGGTACCCGGGCAACTAGCCTGAGGTCCATGGCCGCGCCACGGGGGCGCGGCCGGGCAGAAAGGCATGCCAATGGCTGCAGCAGTTGAGTTCGCCAAGAGTCCGGCCGAAGTACTGACGGTGGGGTCGGGGTTTTCACTGGCAGGCGTGGATCCTGAATCCACCCCCGGCTATACGGGGGCGAAAGCCGACGGCAAGGCACTGCTGGAAGCACAGGATGCGCGGCTTGCGGAACTGCAGGAAAAGCTGTTTGCCGAGGGGAAGTTCGGCAGTCCTAAGCGGCTGTTGTTGATCCTTCAGGCAATGGACACTGCAGGCAAGGGCGGCATTGTCAGCCATGTTGTGGGTGCCATGGACCCGCAAGGCGTGCACTTGACAGCTTTCAAGGCTCCTACGGACGAGGAAAAGTCGCACGACTTCCTGTGGAGGATCGAAAAACAAGCCCCTGCCGTCGGGATGGTGGGCGTCTTTGACCGTTCACAGTACGAGGATGTCCTGATTCACCGCGTCCATGGTTGGGCAGACGCTGCCGAACTGGAGCGTCGGTATGCGGCGATCAACGACTTCGAAGCACGTCTGTCCGGGCAGGGAACCACCATCGTCAAAGTCATGCTCAACATCAGCAAGGACGAACAGAAAAAGCGTCTGATCGCTCGCTTGGATGATCCTGCCAAGCATTGGAAGTACAGCCGCGGCGACCTCGCGGAACGTGCGTACTGGGATGACTACATGGACGCCTACAGCGTGGCCTTCGAGAAGACCTCAACGGAAACTGCTCCTTGGCACGTGGTACCGGCCAATAAGAAGTGGTACGCGCGCATTGCAGTCCAGCAACTACTGTTGGATGCCCTCGGGGGGCTGAAGCTGGACTGGCCCAAGGCTGACTTTGACGTTGCGAATGAGCGCGCCCTCGTGGTGAAGTCCTAGCCGTCCGGTTGCTGCCGGTCGTTGCGGACGGCCGTTCGCTGCGGACGGCCGGTTGCTGCGCATACCTGGGTGCTGCGTGCTGTTGATTGCTTGCGCGTCCCTGGGTGCTGTGTGTCCCTAGTTGCTACTCGCCGAGGCTCCGCCGTCGTTTGCATCGCGGGCGGTTGCCAGGCGCTGACGGGCGCCTTCAAGCCAGTCCTCGCAGCGCTTGGCCAGTGCCTCGCCGCGCTCCCAGAGCGCCAGCGATTCTTCCAAGCTGGCTCCTCCTGCCTCCAAGCGTCCCACTACCGCCACAAGTTGTTCGCGTGCTTCCTCATAGCTCAAGCCGTCGAGGGATTCCGGCGTCGGTGCGGCTTGAGGCGTCGGTGCTGCTTGGCTGTTTTCGGGCATGATGGTCCTTTGTGGTTGTGGCGGGTAACCGGCGAATCAAGTTCGAGTGAGCGGTTGCGGGCTGTAAGAGTTGTCAGCGTTACATAAGTTGACCCGCTCCAGCGGAGACAGCCCTGAAACGCCCCTCAGCTACGCGGATGCTCAGGGATGTTCCGTCCGGCGCTTCTTCGGGGCTGCTGACAACGTGGTGACCCGCGTGGTCCTCACCCATGAGCTGAACAACGGCATAGCCTCGGTCCAACGTCTTCTGTGGTGACAAGGCGCGGACCTGCGCACGCAAGTGGTGGACTTGGTCCAAAGCCCGGAGAACCGCTGTGCTGACCGCAGAATGGGTCCTTCGCTGGAGGCGGTGGATGTCTTCGGAGCGGGCATCCACCATTGAGGCAGGAGTAGCCAATACGGGCCGGGACCTTAGCGCGTGGAGTCGGTCCGTCTCGCGGTCCACCATGCGGCTGATACTTCGGCGGAGATGGTCCCGGGCTTGTCGAACCATGGCCAGTTCCTCGGCCACGTCCGGAACTATGCGTTTGGCCGCGTCCGTGGGCGTTGACGCCCGGAGGTCCGCGACGTCGTCCAGGATAGGACGGTCGGCTTCATGGCCGATCGCACTGACAATCGGCGTAGTGGCTGCCGACACCGCGCGAATGAGGTCCTCATTGCTGAACGGCAGGAGGTCTTCCAAGGCACCGCCGCCACGGGCGAGGACAATGACATCAACATGTGGATCGGCGTCCAGTTTCTTCAATGCCGCGATGATCTGTGAAACGGCGGTGTTGCCTTGGACTGCTACTTCTCGGACGTCAAACTCCACCGCTGGCCAGCGCAACGCAGCGTTGCGCATGACGTCCTTCTTGGCGTCGGAATCCCTCCCAGTGATGAGGCCGATGCGATGAGGCAGAAGAGGAAGCTTCCGTTTCCGGGAGTCCGCGAACAGGCCCTCGGCTGCCAGCGCTTGGCGCAGCCGTTCAATCCTCGCCAGCAGATCGCCGAGGCCCACCGGGCGGATGTCCTTCACGGACATGTTCAGGCGTCCGGTCTTCACCCAGAAGTCCGCCTTCACCAAGGCAACCACGCGGGAGCCGCGTTCCAGGGGTATCTTCTGGCGGTCAAGCACCGTTGACCAGACTGATGCGGGCAGGGAGATTTCAGCATCAACATCACGCAGTGTCAGGAATGCGTTGCCACCCCGGCGGTTCAGTTCAATGACCTGACCCTCAATCCATGCAGCCGGCGCCCGCTCTATGTGTGCTTTGAGCTTGCGGGACAGCAGCTGCAGGGGCCAAGGGTTATCCGGGCTGGTCTCAGCGGCGGTTCCAGGCAGCGTGGATTCCGGCGTTGCTTCAGTGGACATGGGTTGTCCGAGCCTGGTTGAGTCGCCGTGTTTGTACCTGCATTGTCTTAGTCCTCGCTCAGGGGTGCGGCTGTGAGTGCCAACCGGCCTTCCAACTCTATCCATAGCTTGGACGAGGACTCCGACATTTTTTCTGCCATGTGGACAGTCCTAGGATGGTGGCATAGCCCCCGAGCCCCGAGGATGACCTTGCGTACTTTTGTTTCAGCATTGGGAGTGATCCTCGCTTTACTCCTCACAGCAGTCGCGGTTCCAACCGCGTGGGTTGATCAGAACATCGTTAAAGAAGAGGGCTTTGTCCGTTTGGCAGGTGGGTTAGGCAATGATCCTGAATTCCAAAGCCGCCTGGCCGCCGCCGCCGTCGGAACCTTCGAGTCCTCTGTGGAACTCCCAGGACCCATCCAGTCCTTGGCGGCCGATGCGCTCCGCAATGCTGCATCAGGCATGCAATCGTGGAGCGACTACCCCCAAGCGTGGGAGGAGACAGTACGCAACAGCCACAGACTGAACTTCGGCGCAGTGAACCAAAGCGAGGAGACTGCCGGCACCACAGCCTTGGTCCTTGATATCAGCCCCTTGGTCAGGCTCATTCGCGATCACTTCGCCGCGGCCACCCGGATCACCATTGATGTTCCAACGGAAAGCCTCGTTTCTCTGGGTGAGCCCTCCCACCGGCAGCTGGTGGAGCGGGTGGCAACTTTTGCGCCGCTATGGTGGGTGGCCGCTCTTGGCGCTGTCATATCCCTGCTGCTGGCTCTTGTCGTCTCGCGCCGGCGATCCCTGGTGCTGGTCTTCCTTGGACTTGGCGGCCTGGCGCTTGCTGCACTCTGGACAGCAGGTGCGGACCTTGCCGGGGGAGTGGTTGGCAATCTGTCCAGCGCCAACGGTGTGGCTGAGCTGTTCAAGCAAGAGTTCCTCACGGCGGCCAAAACGGGCTTCGGGGAATGGATCTTGATCGCAGCGGTAGCGTCCGGTGCAGTGTTTGTGGCAGGCGTCATAGGCTCCGTCGTGTCAGGGCGACCAGGGTCACGTTCGGCCCCCAGCTAAAGGCCGGGCCGGTAGAATGGAGTAATGACCAGCACAGCAGTTTCCATTCCTATGCCCACGGTGCCCCGCAGACGCCGCTCTCCGGAAGAGGTTCAGGCAGCGGTGCCCGTCACGGGTCCCAAGAAGGTTCTGTTGGCGGCTCCTCGTGGCTATTGCGCCGGCGTGGACCGGGCTGTCATTGCTGTGGAGAAGGCCTTGGAGCACTACGGGCCTCCCGTTTATGTGCGCAAGCAGATCGTCCACAACGTGCATGTGGTCAGCTCCCTTGAGGAACAAGGAGCCATCTTCGTTGAGGAGACCGACGAGGTCCCCGAGGGGGCGCTGGTGATTTTCTCCGCGCACGGTGTCTCTCCCGCAGTGGTCCAATCGGCCGAGGATCGCGGACTGCGCACCATCGACGCAACCTGCCCTCTGGTCACCAAAGTGCACAAAGAAGCTGTTCGCTTTGCCAAGGAAGACTACGACATCCTGCTCATCGGCCACGAAGGCCATGAGGAAGTCGAAGGAACAGCCGGTGAAGCCCCGGAGCACATCCAGATCATCAACGGACCGCACGAGGTAGACAAAGTCACCGTCCGTGATCCGGAGAAAACCATCTGGCTTTCTCAGACCACCCTCAGCGTGGACGAAACCATGGAGACAGTTCGTCTGCTCAAGGACCGGTTCCCCACGCTGCAGGATCCCCCCAGTGATGACATCTGCTATGCCACCACCAACCGTCAGGTGGCTATCAAGAAGATCGCCCCGCAGGCTGACCTGGTGATCGTTGTGGGTTCGGCCAACTCGTCCAATTCCGTGCGATTGGTCGAAGTAGCACTGGAATATGGTGCCAAGAGCTCGTACCGCGTGGACTTCGCCAATGAAGTGGACGAGTCCTGGTTTGAGGGCGTTGCCACCGTGGGCGTGACGTCCGGTGCTTCCGTTCCTGAAGTGCTCGTGAAGGATGTTCTGCGGCTTCTGGCCGACTACGGTTACGGCGAGGTGCAGGAAGTGGTGACGGCGGAGGAAGACCTTCTTTTCTCACTTCCCAAGGAACTGCGCGCCACCTTGAAGAAGGCCGGCGATGTGACACGTGCCCTTGGCGGCCGTGGAAACCGCCCGACGTCCTAACCCAAAGTTGTGACAAAACTGGCCCGCAGCGGTTGCCTTCCTCCGGGGAAGCTTCAACTGCGGGCCAGTTCCGTTAAGAGGCTTACCCGTTAGGCCGCCGACTCCCGGTCCTCGTTGTCGTCCGCGTTGTCATCGAGGCCCCGTACTGAATCCTGGTGGTCGCGACTTGAATCCTGATGCCCACGAGTGTCCACGGCTAGCAATTCCGGTGCGGCCAAGGCACGGGGGACCACCTCAACGGACATCGGCGCGGCGAGACCAGCATCGTCCATGGTGTTGAGCTTTCGTGCCGTCGGGAGCACCCGAGCCTCCAGCGTGCCCACCATGGCGTTGTAGCGATCTACAGAGGTCTTCAACGAGCTTCCCAGCTTGCTGACATTCTCACCGAGTGTGCCCATGCGTTCGTAGAGCTGCTTGGCGAGCTCAAACAGTTCGTGGGCACTGTCGGTAAGGACATCCTGTCGCCACGTGAACGCCACAGACTTCAGGACCGCCAACAAGGTGCCGGGTGAAGCCAGCACCACGTTCCTGGACAACGCGTGCTCCAGCAGGGCAGGATCGGCCTCAAGGGCTGATGCCAGGATGGACTCTGCCGGAAGGAAGCAGATCACCAGTTCGGGGGAGTTCCCCGGAATGTCCCAGTATTTCTTGGCCGCCAGAGCGTCGATGTGGGCCTTCAGAGCCTTTGAGTGCTGTGCCAGCAGAGTCTTGGAGTCATGGTTGACGGCGGGGCCCACGGATTCGCCGAATGAACCGTCTCCGTGGAGTTGTTCCTGGGCAGCGAGGTAGGAGGCCAAAGGCACCTTGGCATCTACTACCAGCTGCTTACCACCAGGAAGCTGGACCACCAGGTCCGGCCGCAGGGTGTTGTCGTTACGTCCGGAATGAACCTGCTCATGGAAATCCACGTGCCGGAGCATTCCCGAGGCCTCCACCACTCTGCGGAGCTGAACTTCCCCCCACTGGCCGCGGGCGCTGTTGGAGCGGAGGGCGGAGGCCAGGGCGTGCGTAGAACGCAGGAGTTGTTCATCCGACAAGCGGGCGTCCTGCAGTTGCTGCGCAAGCTGTCCGTACTGCTCCACGCGGTCGCGTTCCAGGAGGGAAACCTGCTGCTGAACGGCTGTCAGCTTTTCGGCCACGGGAGCGAGCGCGCGCAGGACGCTGCCATCCCCGTTCCTGGCTGCGCTCAACTCGCGGTTCTGTGAAAACAACAGCCGGCGTTCGGCGTCGGCCGCTGCAAGCTGTGCCGTCACTTCCGAAAGCCGTGAGGAAACGGCGTCAAAGTCTTCTTCCAAGCCCGCGCCCCGGCGTCGGAAAACAACATAGCCAGCCGCGAGGCCAACCGCGGCGCCTATCAGCAGCATGAGCAGGGCCAAAACCAATCCAAATCCATCCATGTGGCAACCCTGTCACAGGGGTACGACAGTTTTAGCGAGGCTGTACGCGTGGGCCGCGTTTGCGGGCCGTGACAACCCCGGACGTGGTTCCAACGGGTAGAATCAATGCTCGTGGCTCTTACTATTGGCATCGTCGGACTGCCCAACGTCGGCAAATCAACTCTTTTCAACGCACTGACCCGTAACCAGGTGCTCGCTGCGAACTATCCGTTCGCAACGATTGAACCCAACGTCGGCGTGGTCAACCTCCCGGATCCCCGGCTGGCGAAACTGGCCGAAATCTTCGGTTCGCAGAAGTTGCTGCCGGCTCCGGTGTCTTTCGTGGACATCGCCGGAATCGTGAAGGGCGCCTCGGAGGGCGAAGGCCTGGGCAACAAGTTCCTGGCCAACATCCGCGAAGCAGAAGCCATCGCGCAGGTAGTCCGCGTTTTTGATGATCCCGACGTCATCCACGTTGACGGCAAGGTTGATCCGCGCTCCGACATGGAGACCATTAATACCGAGCTGATCCTGGCAGACCTTCAGACCATCGAAAACGCCATCCCGCGCATCGAAAAAGAAGTCAAGATCAAGAAGCGTGACGCAGCCGAACTGGCCGCCATCAAGGCAGCCCAGGCAGTTCTGGAACGCGGCGACACCATCTTCTCCTCGATCAAGAGCGACAAGCTGGAGATGGAGCACCTCAAGGAGCTTGGCCTTCTGACCGCCAAGCCGTTCATCTATGTCTTCAACGCCGATGAAGGCATCCTCGGTGATCAGGAAAAGCAGGATGAGCTGCGTGCCTTGGTGGCCCCTGCTGATGCCGTGTTCCTTGATGCCAAGCTCGAAGCCGACCTCGTTGAACTGGACGAGGAAGAGGCCCGCGAAATGCTGGAAATGAACGGCCAGAGCGAATCCGGCCTGGACCAGTTGGCTCGCGTCGGCTTCCACACCCTCGGCTTGCAGACCTACCTCACCGCCGGTCCCAAGGAAACCCGTGCGTGGACCATTCGCCAGGGCGACACCGCACCGCAGGCCGCCGGTGTGATCCACTCCGACTTCCAGCGCGGCTTCATCAAGGCAGAGGTTGTCTCCTTCGACGACCTCATCGATGCCGGTTCCATGTCCGAGGCGAAGTCCCGCGGCAAGGTTCGCATCGAAGGCAAAGAGTACGTGATGGCCGACGGCGACGTGGTGGAGTTCCGCTTCAACGTCTAGAGCGCGCCATCTCGAAGGACCCTGGTTCAACAGAACCGGGGTCCTTTTCTTTGCCGCAAAAGCGTCCTGTCCTGCTGTCAGACAGCGAATGCTACCACCGGGTAACGTTTGACTTGAAATCCGCGCCAATTTAGGCATGTGTAGGTTGCGGAACGGTTACAGTTTGGCCAGCATGTCCCATCATCTGGACACAATGTGGGTAGGCTTACACTCACATGTAGGCAACGTCACAGTAGGAAACTGTGCCTGGGCCTGGGGGAAATCACGAATTTTCCCTGCTCAACTCCACGACTCATAGGAGGCGGAATGCGTTTCTCGCGCACTTCCAAAGCTCTAGGCGTAGCGGCGATCATCGCCCTCGCAGCTACCGGTTGCGGTGGCGGCAGTAGCAACGACTCCGGTTCATCCGCCGGTGACCCGAACAAGGTCATCATCGCCGACGGCTCCGAGCCGCAGCGCCCGCTCATGCCGGCAGACATCAACGAGGTCGGTGGCGGCAAGATCGCCACGCTGATCTTCTCCGGCCTCGTCAGCTACGACCCTTCCGGTAAGCCCGTCAACGAGTTGGCGGAGTCAATCGAAGCGCCGGACGCGCAGAATTTCACGATCAAGATCAAGAAGGACCAGAAGTTCACCAACGGCGAGGCCATCACGGCCAAGACGTTCGTGGACTCGTGGAACTATGGCGCAGCGGCTAAGAACGCCAACTTGAGCGCGACCTTTTTTGAAAGCATCAAGGGCTATGACGAGACCAGCGCTGAGGGTTCAACCGTAGAGACGATGTCCGGCCTGAAAGTCGTGGACGACTCCACCTTCACGGTCGAACTCAAGCAGCCTGAATCTGACTGGCCTCTGCGCCTTGGCTACACCGCCTTCATGCCGGTCCCCTCAGCCGCCCTGGCTGATCCCAAGACGTATGGCGAAAAGCCGGTAGGCAACGGCCCGTACAAGATGGCCGAAAACGGCTGGCAGCACAATGTGCAGATCCAGCTCGTACCGAACGCTGATTACAACGGCCCCCGCAAGGCCAAGAACGGTGGCGTGACGTTCAAGATCTTCCAGAACGACGACGCTGCCTACCAGGATCTGCTGTCCAACAACCTGGATATCCTGCAGGTCATCCCCACCAGCGCGCTGAAGAACTTCAAGTCTGATCTGGGCGATCGCTTCATTGAGAAGCCGTACGCTGGCAACCAGACCATTGCTATTCCGGAGTACCTTCCGGAATGGAGTGGTGAAGCCGGTAAGCTCCGCCGCCAGGCGATCTCCATGGCCATCAACCGCGAAGAGATCACTAAGGTGATCTTCAGTGGCGGACGCCAGCCGGCCAAGGACTTTACTGCTCCTGTCCTGGACGGCTACAGCGATAGCATCCCGGGATCGGACAACCTGAACTTTGACGCCACCAAGGCCAAGGACCTTTGGGCCAAAGCAGACGCCATCCAGAAGTGGGACCCGAACACGGCCTTCACCATTGCTTACAACGCTGACAAGGGTGGCCACAAGGCTTGGGTTGAAGCTCTTACCAACCAGCTGAAGAACAACCTCGGCATCAAGGCAGAGGGCCTTCCGTTCGCAACGTTCAAGGAAGCCCGCGATCTTGCCACGACCGCAAAGCTGACCGGTGCAATCCGCGCCGGCTGGCAGGCAGACTACCCGTCGCTGTACAACTTCCTCGGCCCGATCTACAAGACCGGCGCTGGCTCGAACGATGCCCGCTACGAGAACCCGGCCTTCGATAAGGCGATCTCCGACGGACTGTCCGCACCTTCCGTTGCCGAGGGTAACAAGGCAATGAACAAGGCCCAGGAAATCCTGCTGCAGGACCTTCCCGCCATTCCGCTGTGGTACCAGGTATCACAGGGTGGCTGGAGCACCGGCGTCACGAATGTTGACTACGGTTGGGACGGCGTTCCGCTGTACTACAACATCACTGGCAAGTAACCGCGAGACGGCGGCGGAGGTGCTCAGCTGAGCGCGTCCGCCGCCGTATCACGTTGCAAATCAATGACGCCCAACTGCGGTTGGGCGTCCTTGTGCAGGCCTACTTTGCCTTGGCAGGGGACGTTTGCACATCAGACGAAAAGGTTCTTCGATGAACAACTCCGCTGCACCCCTGGACAGGGTGCCTGCTGATGGGGGTGTGATGCGCTGATGGCCACATACATCCTTAAGCGATTCCTCCAGCTGATCCCAGTTTTCCTGGGAGCCACATTGCTGGTCTACTTCCTGGTTTTCAGCCTTCCCGGGGACCCCATTGCCGCACTGTTCGGCGATAAGCCCGTTAACGAAGCTGTTGCTGCGAAACTTAGGGCTCAGTACAACCTGGACCAGCCATTTATCATCCAGTATTTGCTCTACCTGAAGAGCATCTTCACTTTTGACCTTGGCCAGGACTTCTCCGGCCGGCCAATTGCCGCCGTCCTAGGCGAGGTCTTCCCCGTCACAGCCCGGCTTGCAGTGATGGCTCTCATCTTTGAAGCAGTCTTCGGCATCGCCTTCGGCCTCATCGCAGGTCTCCGCAAGGGCAAGTTCTTCGACGGCACCGTCTTGATCGCCTCGCTGATCGTCATTGGTATCCCGATCTTCGTACTCGGCTTCATTCTTCAGTTCTTCATCGGCGTGCAGTTGGGGTGGGCGAAACCAACTGTCAGTGCGGCCGCTACAGTCCAAGACCTCATCCTTCCAGCGATTGTGTTGGGCTTGGCTTCCTTCGCGTACGTTTTGCGACTCACGCGGACAAGCGTTATCGAGAACATGAACGCCGACTACGTCCGGACAGCGACGGCCAAGGGGTTGTCACGTTTCAGGGTTGTCAACGTCCACATCTTGAGAAACTCCCTAATTCCAGTGGTGACGTTCCTGGGTGCAGACCTTGGCACCCTTATGGGTGGCGCGATTGTCACAGAAGGTATCTTCAACGTTCCCGGCGTGGGCAACAGGCTTTATCGTGCCGTCTTGTCGGGTGAGGGACCCACGGTGGTCTCCATTGTCACGGTGTTGGTGTTGATTTACTGCCTCTCCAACTTGCTCGTTGACCTCCTTTACGCCTGGCTTGACCCGAGGATCCGCTATGACTCCTGAAAGTAACCTGACCGGGCAGGACACCACCCGGCGACACATCGAGCACTTCGTTGCTGATCTTGACGAAACGCCGCTCCAGGCCACGGACAAGGTCAAGGAAGACAGCGCACCTTCCAGCCTGTGGGGCGAGGCATGGAAGAACCTGCGCAGGCAGCCACTGTTCATCATCTCGGCCATCATGATCCTGGCCGTTGTGGTGGTATCGCTCTTCCCCGGCTTGTTCTCACAGATTGACCCCTCCAACGAGGCCTGCCAGCTGTCCAACTCCGACGGCGGACCTGCATCGGGCCACCCCCTTGGCTTCACGCAGCAGGGCTGTGACGTTTACGCCCGCGTCATTTTCGGTACCCGATCGTCGGTGACTGTTGGCCTGTTCACCACCATCGGCGTCGTTCTCTTCGGCGGCATCGTTGGTGCCCTCGCTGGGTACTACGGCGGTTGGGCAGATGCGCTCCTGGCCCGCCTGACGGACATTTTCTTCGCATTGCCGCTGATCCTTGGCGCAATCGTGATGATGCAGCTCCCCGTTTTCCGCGCGAACCGTACGGTATGGACCCTGGTGTTGATTCTGATTGTCTTTGGTTGGCCACAAATCGCACGCATCACCCGAGGCGCAGTGATTGAGGTCAGGAATGCCGACTTCGTTGTGGCCGCGCGATCCCTAGGTGTTTCGCGGTTCCGTTCACTGCTGCGCCACGTGCTGCCAAACTCTCTGGCTCCGATCATCGTCGTGGCCACCATCTCCCTCGGCACCTTTATCGTTGCCGAATCAACTCTCTCCTTCCTAGGAATCGGGCTGCCGCCGAGCGTCATGTCGTGGGGCAACGATATTCAGGCCGCGCAGGCCTCGCTGCGTTCAAACCCGATGCCCCTGCTCTACCCGGCTATCGCTTTGTCGATTACGGTCCTGAGCTTCATCATGCTCGGTGATGCCCTGCGTGATGCTCTGGACCCCAAGGCGCGGAAACGATGAAAGGCGAAGCCATGAACTCTTCAGTTCACATCAAGGAAGAAACCGCTGGCTCGGTACGTCCGCTGCTGGAGATCAAGAACCTGGCAATCAACTTCACCACCAGTAACGGTGAGGTTAACGCGGTGCGTAACGCACATCTGACGGTCATGCCGGGCGAGACTGTGGCGATTGTGGGGGAGTCGGGTTCAGGAAAATCGACTTCAGCGCTGGCTGCCATTGGGCTGCTTCCCGGAAATGGTCGGGTGGCCGGCGGAGAGATTCTTTTTGACGGCGAAGACATCGCGCATGCCAGTGAGAAGCGCATGATCGAGCTCCGCGGAAATTCCATTGGCATGGTTCCCCAGGACCCCATGTCCAACCTCAATCCCGTGTGGAAAATCGGTTTCCAGGTCAAGGAGACCTTGAAGGCGAATGGGCTCCCTTCCGGGCCCGAAGATGTTGCGAAAGTGCTCTCCGAGGCAGGCTTGCCCGATGCTTCGCGCAGAGCCAAGCAGTACCCACACGAGTTCTCCGGTGGCATGCGCCAGCGTGCACTGATTGCGATCGGGTTGTCTTGTCAGCCGAGGCTACTGATTGCCGATGAGCCTACTTCCGCTCTTGACGTTACGGTCCAGCGCCAGATTCTGGATCACTTGGAACAGATGACCTCCGAACTGGGAACGGCTGTACTGCTCATCACCCACGACCTCGGCCTCGCAGCCGAGCGCGCGGACAAGGTGGTTGTCATGTACAAGGGGCAGGTTGTGGAATCAGGCCCTTCACTGGAACTGCTCCGTAACCCGCGGCACCCCTACACCAAGCGGCTGGTTGCTTCGGCACCGTCGCTGGCATCCCGCCGTATCCAGGTGGCTAAGGAACAGGGATTCGAATCAGAGGAACTGCTGGCTCCCACCGAGCCGGTGGTCGTTGAAACTGCACTTCCTGAGGACGTCCTGAGGGTTGAAGACCTGACAAAGGTGTTCAAGCTTCGCGGTGGCATTGGGAAAACCACTGACTTCACTGCCGTGGACTCGGTCTCGTTCGCCGTCAAGCGCGGAACCACCACGGCCATTGTTGGCGAGTCGGGCTCAGGTAAGTCAACCGTGGCGCAAATGGTTCTGAACCTGTTGGAACCGACGTCCGGGAAGATCATCTTCGACGGCGTGGATACTTCGACGCTCAGCAGTAAGGACCTGTTCAAGTTCCGGCGCCGGGTGCAGCCCATCTTCCAGGATCCCTACGGTTCGCTCGATCCCATGTACAGCATCTTCCGCACAATTGAAGAACCGTTGAGAACCCACAAGATCGGCAACAAGGTCAGTCGCGAGAAGAAGGTCCGTGAGCTTTTGGACCAGGTGGCCCTGCCGCAGTCCACCATGCGCCGGTACCCGAACGAACTCAGCGGCGGTCAGCGGCAGCGTATTGCCATTGCCCGAGCCCTGGCCTTGGACCCGGAAGTCATCATTTGCGATGAGGCGGTCTCAGCTTTGGACGTGCTCGTCCAAGCCCAGGTGCTGAACCTCCTGGCCGACCTTCAGGACAACCTGGGGCTGACGTACCTGTTCATCACCCACGACCTCGCGGTGGTCCGCCAGATCGCAGACCACGTCTGCGTCATGCAGAAGGGCAAGCTTGTGGAGACGGGCAGCACAGATGATGTCTTCGACAACCCGCGCGAGGCGTACACGCAGGCACTCCTGGAGGCCATTCCGGGCGGCTCTCTGCTGCTGCCTCCCGAGGTAGCCTGACCGGCGTCGTAAGTTCCCTTCGCCGCGATGCAACAGAGCCGGTGGTCCCCTTTGGAAGGGAACCGCCGGCTCTTGCCGTTGAAACGCTTGTTGTGGGGCCTGCTCTGCGCGCCAAAGCACTCACGAAGCACGCAGAGCGGGCCTCACAACGCACTTTACGACGACGCCGCGGGCTACTTTGCAGGCTCGGCGGTGTCCGGGCGTGCCGTGAGGCCAAGGGCGGTGAATTCGCGAGCCAGGGCAGCGCCTAGCTTTGCGTGCCCTGAAGGCTTCAGATGCACGCCGTCCTGGAGATCGCCGATCGCGTTGTAGCGGGTGAGCCAGTCTCCCGCGCTGACGAACGGTATGGCATGCTTGGCAGCGATCCGTCCCAGGAGTGCGTCGATTTCCGTACGGCGTCCGCCGCCATTGCTCACGCCCCTGGCGAGGGTTCCAATCATGGCAAGGGTGCTTCCCGGGTAGCTCTTCTTCAGTGCTGCAAGAAGGCGCTCGGCGTTGCTGGTGATCTGAGCGTCGGTGGCACGCTGGGTGGCGTCATTGCCGCCACCTTGGATCACGATCAACGGGGGATCGCCGAAGGGCAGCACCCAGTCTCCGCGTTGCAACGCATCGATGTAGTTGCCGGTCCTGCCATTGCTTGCTACATAGCCCGTGCCGCCCATGCCCACTACGTGCAACTTGTAACCCATGGCCGCGATGCCCTGCTGCGGCCAGGAATCCTTCGGCATTGACTGGGAGTCGCCGATCAGAACGGCTGTGTGGCGTACGTCTGCAAGGACCAGTTCGCTGCGGTTGTTCGCAGGGTTCTTGTACAGCGAGCCCACGGGCAGGTTGAGTGAGCTCGGGGCGGGTGCGATCCTTAGAGGCTTATCCGCGGCAGATGTCTGCGCGGGCACGGGCGCGTTTGATCCAAGGGGGGCCGTTATTGGCGCTGGGCTTGGTCCGCAGCCCACCAGGAGAACGCCTGCGGCGATCAATGGTGCGAGCATGCGGAACGCGGCCGGAGCTTGTCGCATCGTTGTTCTCCACGTGGCACTGGTTCTGTTGCCAATCATGGTGCACGTGACCGGGAAAATCCAGCATCTGGACTTGCGTTTACGCAACATCACAGAGGTGTGAGCGAGGGCACAATGCAACCCTCAATAGCTTGCTTTTTAGGCTCAGAAATGCATCTGCGTTTAGACTGGATGCAGGTGCCCTGTGTCCCGGGGTCTTTTCGCTGTGTGTTCCGATCAAGTCGATCAGGTATGCGCGCGGATACAAACAGCTGACTTCACCACTGAAACGAGTCATTAACGCATGTCTGAAACCATCACCAACACTGCGTCGCGGAGCGATCTGCGCAACGTCGCGATCGTCGCACACGTTGACCACGGCAAGACCACGCTGGTCGACGCCATGCTCAAGCAGACCAACTCCTTCGCTTCCCATGGTGAGGTTGAGGACCGTGTCATGGACTCCGGTGACCTGGAGCGCGAAAAGGGCATCACCATCCTCGCGAAGAACACCACGGTTGCTTACAACGGCCCGTCCTCCAATGGCGAGACCATCACCATCAACGTCATCGACACTCCTGGCCACGCCGACTTCGGTGGCGAGGTAGAGCGCGGCCTGTCCATGGTGGACGGCGTTGTTCTGCTGGTTGACGCTTCTGAAGGCCCGCTTCCGCAGACCCGCTTTGTGCTCCGTAAGGCACTTGCAGCTCACCTTCCCGTGATCCTCCTGGTGAACAAGACGGACCGTCCTGACGCTCGTATCGGGGAGGTCGTTCACGAGTCCATGGACCTGCTCCTCGGCCTGGCCTCGGACCTCGCGGACGAAGTTCCGGACCTCGATTTGGACAAGATCCTTGAAGTTCCGGTTGTTTACGCCGCCGCAAAGGTTGGCCGTGCGTCCCTGGATCAGCCTGCTGATGGCAGCGCACCGGAGAACGAGGACCTCGAGCCCCTCTTCAAGACCATCATTGAGCACATCCCGGCTCCCACCTACAACCCGGACGGCGTGCTGCAGGCACACGTGACCAACCTCGACGCATCGCCGTTCCTTGGTCGCCTGGCACTGCTCCGTATCTACAACGGCACGCTCCGCAAGGGACAGACCGTGGCCTGGGCGCGTGCAAACGGTGAGCTCAAGAACGTCAAGATCACCGAATTGCTGGCCACCAAGGCCCTGACCCGTGTCCCGGCCGAGTCCGCCGGCCCGGGCGAAATCGTTGCTGTTGCCGGTATCGAGGAGATCACCATCGGTGAAACCCTTACCGATGCCGAGAACCCGCAGCCGTTGCCGCTGATCACCGTGGACGATCCCGCGATCTCCATGACGATCGGTATCAACACTTCGCCGCTGGCCGGCAAGGTCAAGGGTGCCAAGGTCACTGCCCGCCAGGTGAAGGATCGCCTGGACAAGGAACTGATCGGTAACGTCTCCATCAAGGTCCTCCCCACCGAGCGTCCCGACGCTTGGGAAGTCCAAGGCCGTGGCGAGCTCGCGCTGGCCATCCTGGTTGAGCAGATGCGCCGCGAAGGCTTCGAGCTGACCGTGGGCAAGCCGCAGGTGGTCACCAAGACCATCGACGGTAAGATCCACGAGCCGATGGAACACATGACCATCGACGTACCGGAAGAGTACCTCGGCTCCGTCACCCAGCTCATGGCTGCCCGTAAGGGCCGCATGACCAACATGGCCAACCACGGCACCGGCTGGTGCCGCATGGAATTCATCGTTCCCGCCCGTGGCCTGATCGGCTTCCGCACCAAGTTCCTGACGGACACCCGCGGTGCTGGTATCGCTGCCTCCATCTCCGAAGGCTACGAGCCGTGGGCCGGCCCCATCGAATACCGCACCAACGGTTCGATGATCGCCGACCGCGCCGGTGTTGTTACACCGTTCGCCATGATCAACCTGCAGGAACGTGGCTCCTTCTTCGTGAAGCCCACCTCCGAGGTTTACGAAGGCATGATCGTGGGCGAGAACTCCCGCGCGGACGACATGGACGTCAACATCACCAAGGAAAAGAAGCTCACCAACATGCGTGCGGCTTCCTCTGACTCCTTCGAAAACCTGACGCCGCCGCGCGATCTCACTCTCGAAGAGTCCCTCGAATTCGCCCGCGAGGACGAGTGTGTTGAGGTGACGCCTGAGGATATCCGTATCCGTAAGCTCATCCTGGACTCCAACGAGCGCGCCAAGGCCAACCGCGCCCGCGCCAAGTCCTAGCCCGTACTGGTCTGAACCAGCCCGGAACAGCTGAATGACGAGAAGAGCTGCCCGTTCGGTCCGTGGAATTGCCACGGCCGTGCTGGCGGCTCTTTTCGTTGCCTTGGCTGGAACAGGCCTGCACCGCCAGACGGTAGTCTGGTCCGGCGTCGATCTCCCGTGGGGCGTGGCCGCAGCCTTGTTGCTGCTGGCATCCGTGCAGTTGTGGCTCGCTGCCTGGTCCCGCTCGGTGGTGCCGACGGCGATGGCAGGCGTGGTGACTTATGCCGTCGTCGGCGTTCTGTCTTCAGCCGGTCCCGCCAAGCAGTTGATTCCGGGCGACGCGGTGGGCAATGTGTGGGTCTTCGGCATCGGGGGAGTGACGTTAATCATGCTCGTTGCTATCAGCCGACTGATCGTCAGTCGGACACGGCGCGAACGGACTGCCGCCGCGGTGGCGGAGGCGGAACCTCTTTCGCCGCGATGACCATTGCCAACGGAATCTCGACGTCGGACGTGCGGGTCCGGACGGTACAGGAGCCTTGCGTGGTTCCCACCAGATAGCCCAAGGCATCCGTCAATCCGTCCTCGATCCTGTACCGGACAACTACCCGGATACCTGGTTCTGCGTCGAGGAGGAATTGTTGGGGCGGCAAATTCGGGGGAGTCACCGTTTCATACTAAGACGCGGGCTAGGTTGGCGTCGGCGCACTGTTGGATAATAGGCTCGGAAGTTCAGTGCCCGGCATGATGCCGGCCGTATTACCCCGGCTATCGCCGGGACAAACCGTGGAGAGGTCTGGGACGTGACGTACGTAATCGCGCAGCCGTGTGTAGATGTCAAGGACAAGGCATGTATTGAAGAATGCCCTGTCGACTGCATTTACGAAGGTGAGCGTTCCCTCTACATCCACCCCGATGAATGCGTCGACTGCGGTGCCTGTGAACCTGTGTGCCCGGTTGAAGCCATCTACTACGAGGATGACACCCCGGAAGAGTGGGCCGATTACTACAAGGCCAACGTGGAGTTCTTCGATGACCTTGGCTCCCCGGGTGGTGCCGCGAAGATCGGCAACACGGGCAAGGACCACCCGTACATCGCTGCACTGCCCCCGCAGAACCAAGACCACTAGGCGGTAGTTTCTGTGATTTCCGCGGCGCCTGCTTTCGGCCTGAACCTGCCTGACTACCCCTGGGAGGCCATGGCGCCGTATGTTGCCACGGCCGCCAAGCATCCCGGCGGTGCAGTGAACCTGTCCATCGGCACGCCGGTGGACCCCACCCCCGGGTTGATCCGCGAGGCTCTGGCCAACGCTGCAGATGCCCACGGTTATCCCACGGTTCACGGTATAGAGGCGTTGCGGCAGGCCGTGGTGGACTGGTTTGCCAGCCGCCGAGGCGTCCCGGGGCTGGATCCCAAGGATGTCATGCCCACCGTGGGTTCCAAGGAACTCGTGGCGTGGTTGCCGTTCCTGCTCGGTTTGAGCTCAGGCGACGTCGTGGTGCGTCCTACGGTTGCGTACCCCACCTACGACATCGGCGCCTCACTGGCGGGCGCCACGGCTATCGCAGCTGACGACCTCGACGAGCTTGATTCAGCCACCCGCGCGAAGGTCCGTTTGATCTGGATTAATTCCCCGGGCAATCCCACCGGCAGCGTCCGCGACGTCGAGTCGCTTCAGCGGATCGTGGGCCAAGCCCGTGAGATCGGAGCGGTGGTGGCCTCGGACGAGTGCTACGCCGAGCTGGGCTGGGGCGAGTGGGATGCGCAGCGTGGCGGGAAAGCTGTCCCCAGCATCCTGGATCCCCGTGTTTCCGGTGGCTCCACCGATGGCCTGCTGTGCGTTTACTCGCTCAGCAAGCAGTCCAACCTTGCGGGATACCGAGCTGCGTTCGTTGCAGGCGATTCCGCGATCATGGCCAACTTGGTCAACAGCCGCAAACATGCGGGCATGATCGTTCCCTACCCGGTGCAGGAAGCAATGCGCGTTGCTTTGGGCGATGCCGGCCACGTCCTGGCCCAGAAAGACCTGTACCGCCGGCGCCGCGAGAGGATTGTGCCGGCGCTGGAGAAGTTTGGGCTGACGATTCACGAATCCAAGGCCGGACTGTACCTGTGGTCCACGGCCGGAGAAGCCACCTGGGACACGGTGGCACGGTTCGCTGAACTTGGCATCGTGGTGGGCCCGGGCGTTTTCTATGGAGATGCCGGTAACGGATTCGTCCGGGTAGCCCTCACCGGCACCGATGAACGAATTGATGCCGCTGTTGAACGACTTGCCACAGCGTCATAACAATGCTGTGACTTGCACCACTAATAGCGTATTTCCGCCAGTAACCGGATGGAACGGATTAGTTCCGTAGGGTTACTGGCGGTAGCTTTTTAACTGACTATCAATGGTGGCCTTCTCTAAGAAAGCACTTCGGCCGTTGGAGCCCTGCAACAGTAGGGCCGAAGGCGGCGACACCAGAAGGTGGTTGGACAAGCGTTCGATAGAGGCCCTGAGGCCTCATGAAGGGGACTCCATGACTGAGACCACCAGCGCGACACTGCGCCATGCCGGCGGCGAACTCGAACTGCCGCGCATCAAGGTTGTAGAAGGAAACGAAGGCTACGACGTTTCCAAGCTGCTGAAGCAGACGGGCGCCGTTGCCTACGACCCCGGCTTCATGAACACAGCGGCCACCACCTCGGCCATCACGTACATCGACGGCGACGCAGGCATTTTGCGCTACCGCGGTTACCCCATTGAGCAGCTCGCGCAGCACTCGAGCTTCCTCGAAGTGTCCTACCTGCTGATCTACGGCAACCTCCCCACTCCCACAGAGTTGGAAGAGTTTGATCAGAAGATCCGCCGTCACACGCTCCTGCACGAAGAGCTCAAGGGCTTCTTCGGCGGGTTCCCGCGTGACGCCCACCCCATGCCGGTGCTCTCCTCGGCTGTTTCAGCACTGTCCACGTTCTACCAGGACTCGCTGGATCCCTTCAATGCGGAGCACGTGGAAGTTTCCACCATCCGCCTGATGGCCAAGCTGCCGGTTATCGCCGCTTACGCGCACAAGAAGTCCATCGGCCAGCCGATGCTGTACCCGGATAACTCCATGAACCTGGTGGAGAACTTCCTGCGCCTGAGCTTCGGCCTCCCCGCCGAGCAGTATGAAATGGACCCGGTAGTCGTCAAGGCCCTGGACCTCCTGCTCATCCTGCACGCCGACCACGAGCAGAACTGTTCCACCTCCACCGTGCGTCTTGTGGGCTCCTCCAACGCCAACCTTTTCGCATCGGTGTCTGCCGGCATCAACGCCCTCTTCGGCCCCGCACACGGTGGCGCCAACGAGGCCGTGCTGAAGATGCTCCGCCAGATCCAGGCCGACGGCATCAAGCCCGAGGACTACATGGAGAAGGTCAAGAACAAGGAAGACGGAGTCCGCCTCATGGGCTTCGGACACCGCGTCTACAAGAACTACGATCCCCGCGCCAAGATCATCAAGGCAACGGCACACGAAGTCCTGGGCAAGCTCGGCGGCAACGACGAACTGCTGGACATCGCCATGCGCCTCGAAGAGAAGGCCCTGGCTGACGATTACTTCATCCAGCGCAAGCTGTACCCGAACGTCGACTTCTACACCGGCCTGATCTACAAGGCCATGGGATTCCCGGAGAAGATGTTCACCGTCCTCTTCGCCATTGGACGTCTCCCGGGCTGGATTGCCCAGTGGCGCGAGATGATCAACGACCCCCAGACCAAGATCGGCCGTCCGCGGCAGCTCTACACCGGGGAGCCGGAGCGCAACTACCCGGCCAACTAGTAACAGGCCAATATCGACGGCGGCCGCCTACCTCGCGCGAGGTAGGCGGCCGCCGTCGTTGGTCCTTAGGAAGCGTTGTAGCCGTAAGGATTGTTCTTCTGCCAGCGCCAGTGGTCCTCGCACATCTGGTCAACTGTCTTGGTGGTGGACCATCCAAGGTCAGCAAGGGCTGAGGAAGCATCCGCCCAGAAGGCGGGGAGGTCGCCGGCTCGGCGCTCAGTGATCTCGTAGGGGATGGGCTGGCCCACGGCCTTTTCGAAGGACCGCAGGACCTCCAGGACGGAGGATCCGCGGCCGGAACCAAGGTTCCAGCGTCGAACGCCGGCGCGCTCAGCGATGTAGTTCAAGGCTGCTACGTGGCCATCGGCCAGGTCCACCACATGGATGTAGTCGCGCTGGGCCGTTCCGTCAGGAGTGTCGTAGTCGCCGCCGAAGACCATGAGCTTCTCGCGGCGTCCCACGGCTACCTGTGCGATGAAGGGGACCAGATTGTTGGGGATGCCTTGGGGGTCCTCGCCGATGCGGCCGGAAGGGTGTGCGCCCACGGGGTTGAAATAGCGCAGCAGTGCGATATGCCAGCGGTCGTCCGCGTTGCCCAGGTCAGAGAGGATGTCCTCGATCTGTTCCTTGGTCCGGCCGTACGGGTTGTTGGCGCCGATTTCCATCTTCTCGATGTAGGGGATGGGATTGTGCTCGCCGTACACCGTGGCAGAGGAGCTGAAGACGATGGAGCGCACGTTGTGCTTGTCCATGGCGCGGAGCAGGTTCAGGGTGCCCACGATGTTGTTGTAGTAGTAGGCGAGGGGTTCCTGGACGGACTCTCCCACGGCCTTCAGCCCGGCGAAGTGGATTACGGCATCGATCTGGTGCTGGTCGAAGACGGCCTCAACAGCGGGTTCGTCCACCAGGTCCACCTTGTGGAAGGCTGCGGTCTTACCGGTGAGTTCCGAGACCCGGCGGAGTGATTCCTCACTGGAGTTCACGAGGTTGTCCAGCACAACGACGTCGTGACCTGCTTCCTGAAGGGACAAAACGGTGTGGGAACCGATGTAGCCGGTGCCACCCGTGACAAGAATTTTCATGGTCCCTACGCTATCGGAAATCGGAGCCACGCCGCTCTGTGTTGAGCGGTGTTGAAGCACGTTCGTGCTAAAAACTACTGGTGCCCAAAATTGTTGATGCCGAAGCCCGGCGCCATGAAGTTGTCCAAGCAGTCTTCCGGATCATTGCCAGCGACGGCTTGGAACGGGCATCCCTGAGGGAAGTAGCTGATGAAGCGGGGCTGGCTGTTGGTTCGGTACGGCACTACTTCGCCAGCAGTGATGAGCTGCTGGTCTTCTCCTTCGGGGCAGTGATTGACCGTATTGCAGGGCGTCTTGAGGCGTCACTTGCTTCCGTCGAGGACGCCTCGCCGGAAAGCGTAGAGCAACACAATGCCGTGTTGAACCTCCTCGGCCAGTTCCTGCCCTTGGACGAAGAGCTGGCCGTGGATGCTTGCGTGTGGATGGCATTCCGGCATGCTGCCCGGATCAAGCCCGTTCTGGCCGCGGAAGCCGAACGCAGCCACCGCACCGTGGCCGCCATCGTAGGTCGCCTCATCATGATTCTGAGTCCCGGCGAAGCTGACGATCAGCAAACCCTGGTGACTGTAGCGGAGAGGCTCCTGGCCACCATGGACGGCTTGTGCATGCACGCGCTGCTGCAGCCCGAGTGGATGACCGCGGAGATGTGCAGCGACGTCCTCATGGCCCACCTGCGGTCCCTTAGGACCGCGCCTGCCGGCCCCTGAGGGTCGCGAGGCTGCTGAAGCTGTTTACGCGACAAGAGGCGGCGGCCGCCATTACTGTCCAGAGGCATCGGGAATAGACTGGAACATGTCGGGGACCTGCCAAAGGGAGGAATTCGCATGCACGAGTCAGGCGGCCCGGGATGGCGCATCACCATGGATACGTCCGGGCCAATGCTTATTGCCCTGTACTTGCGCGATGTAGCGGGACTGGATGGTGCCGGAAAACCGATACTCTCCCAGGCAGCTCCAAAAGTCCGACACGCAGACCACAAGCACCTCACCTCTGACGTCGGGGGCGTTCCGGCGCTGAAGACCGAGTGGGAGGCTTGGTGGGAGAGCTTGGTCAAGTCTTACCCCAATCCGGCTCCAGAGTTGTCCCCGCCCAGCTTCAAGGCTTTTGGCAACTCACCGGCACTCCAACGTGTCCTGCAGGCACATTTTGGTTCCGCGTTGGGATGGGCCACGGACAGGATTGACGAGTATGCCAATCTTGAGGCCGCCCGTGAAGCCAACGGGGTGACGCATGTTCTGAGCGAAATGGTGGAGGACAGGCTTCTTGAGGTTGGCCGAAGCTCCCGGGACTTCGAACTGACCATCATTGAACTGCCACTCAATGAGCCCCGTGCCTGGTATCTGGAACCGAGCACCATGATCATGAGCCACCAACTGCTTTCCGAGCCCGATGTGTTCCGCAGCTACGTCCAGCCTGTAGTGGAGATGCTGGCCTGAAAAAGCTCAGGTGGTGGGCGCTGAAACAGTGATGGTGACCGTCTCTGCCGGAGCGGCAGAGGGCTGCCAGCCGTCGCGCTTCTCCCGGTTCCACGTCTGGCCAGCCACGTCCACCTGCGTGATGGACAATGTCTTGGCGTTTGCCACTGCCCACTGAGCCACGGCCCAGGCCCGTGTTCCGCCCATCTCCAACTGAACCGAGCGGCCCTGGACGGTGGCCGCCTGGGTGCCGAACGCCGTCGTGAGTTCATCGACGACGGCGGCAGGGTCACCTGCCGCTTCGGGCATGCGCAGTTCGCAGTTCAGCGCTGCCTCGGAGTGCCCGGTGAGCGCAGAAGCGAAAGCCCTGCCCATGCCTTCGTGTTGGGCGTAAGCGCGGGGGAAGGCGGAACGTTGAACAGCTTGGGCGGCTTGGGTGATTTCCATGGATTCGTAGCCGGGGACCTTGATCAAGCCATCAAAGAACGCGTTCGCTGCGTAGACGGGGTTCATGACCTGTTCCTCGGTTCCCCACCCTTGTGAGGGTCTTTGCTGGAACAGCCCACGTGAGTCGGGGCCGGCGTCGTCGCCGTAGTTGATGTTCCGCAGCCTGGATTCCTGCATGGCCGTGGCCAAAGCGATGGTTGCCGCCCGGGGTGGCAACCCTCGCCGAACGGAGATTGCAGAGATGAGCGAAGCGTTGGCGGCCTGATCCGTGGCAAGCTCGTGGCTTTCGGGGCCGACGACGGCGAAGCAGCGCTCCGTGACCAGGGTCTCGGAGCGCTGCAGCACTGCAACTATCGCGTAAATGGCCCCTGCCACGAGGGCCAAAGCCAGTACCGCAACGATGGCGCGGCGGAACCAGCGCATTGGTTTATCTCCTGCTAGTTGGCGTGGAGGGCCTCGTTCAGCTCCACGGTCTGGCCCTTGCGCGGAAGGACTTCCACGCCGCCGGTGGTGGAGTTGCGGCGGAAGAGGAGGTTGGGGACACCGGAGAGTTCCACGGCCTTGATGATCTGGCTGGTGTCCTCGCCGTTCTCGTCCTTGGGGCCTGGAATCCGTACACGAGTGCCGGCGGTGACGTAAAGGCCGGCCTCCACTACGGAGTCATCGCCAATGCTGATGCCCACGCCGGAGTTGGCACCGAGCAGGACGCGCTCGCCCAGGGCGATCTTTTCCTTGCCGCCACCGGAGAGCGTACCCATGATGGATGCTCCGCCGCCAACGTCCGTACCGTCACCGGCTACGACGCCTGCGGAGATTCGGCCTTCCACCATGGAGGTGCCCAGGGTTCCTGCGTTGAAGTTCACGAAGCCTTCGTGCATCACGGTGGTGCCTTCGGCGAGGTGGGCACCCAGACGGACGCGGTCGGCGTCGGCAATGCGCACACCGGTGGGAACCACGTAGTCAACCATCCGCGGGAACTTGTCCACGCCGTACACCACAACGTTGCCGCGCTTGCGCAGGCGGGCGCGGGTGAGTTCGAAGCCGTCAACCGCGGCGGGGCCGAAGTTCGTCCACACAACGTTGGGCAGCTTGCCGAAGACGCCGTCCAGGTTGATGCTGTTCGGCTTGACCAGGCGGTGGGAGAGGAGGTGCAAACGCAGGTACGCGTCGGCAGTGTCTGCCGGGGCTGCGTCGAGGTCGATCTGTGCGAAGACCACCTTCTGCTCGGTGGCGCGGTCGGCGTCCTTGCCTTCCTCGGCAAGCGCAGTGAGCGCGGGATCGGCGTTCTCGACGTCGCGCAAGGACTCGGCAGCAACGCCCAGCGCGGGTGCGGGGTACCAGACATCCAGCACGGTTGCTTCTCCGGAAGCCGAGGTGGCGATGGTGGCGAGGCCGAAGCCATAAGCCGATCGGGGGTTGGCGGGCGCGGTTGCGGGCACAGCAGAGGAAGCAGTTTCAGTCATGGGCCAAGTCTATCCAGCAGGCAGAGGTCGGTTAAAACGCGTCTCACCCCGTAGAAGTCGCATTTATGGTTGATGCCGGGGATTAGGCTGGACGGGTGACCTTGAACCCTGCTCCCGCCCTCCTTGACCTGCGCCAGGACGTTGCCCTCCTGACGGCCGCGATCGTCGACTTCAACAGCGTTTCCGGCAATGAGACCGAGCTCGCCGACGCCGTTGAGTCTGCCCTGCGCGCCATCCCTGCATATACCGTGACCCGTGACGGCGACGCCATCATTGCCCGGACCGAACTTGGCCGCTCCGAGCGCGTTATCCTGGCCGGACACTTGGACACCGTGCCACTGCCCACCGTTCAGGGTTCCCTGGGTACCGTTCCGGCTACATGGGAGTCCGGCGTTCCCGGTGAAGGCGTGCTGTATGGCCGTGGGACAACGGACATGAAGGGCGGCGTTGCGGTGCAGCTTGCACTCGCGGCAACACTGTTCGACGACGGGCGGCAGCCGGACAAGGACGTCACCTTCGTGTTTTACGACCATGAGGAAGTGGAAGCGGTCAAGAGCGGACTGGGAAGGCTGGTCCGCAACGACGGTGACCTGCTGAAGGGCGACTTCGCGATCCTGCTGGAGCCAACCCACGGCACAGTGGAAGGCGGTTGCAACGGAACCAGTCGTTTTGAAGCCACCACCATCGGCGAAACAGCCCACTCTGCGCGGGCGTGGATGGGCGTGAACGCGATCCACGCCGCAGCCCCTGTTCTGGCCCGGCTCGCCGCCTATGAGCCGCAGACCATCAACGTGGACGGGCTCGATTACCGCGAGAGCCTCAACGCCGTGAAGATCAACGGTGGAACGGCAGGCAACGTCATCCCGGACCGCTGCGTGGTGGAAATCAACTACCGCTTTGCTCCGGACAAGACCCCGGACCAGGCCGAGGCCCACGTCCGGGACTTGCTGGAAGGATTCGACGTCGTCCGTACGGACGCTGCTGCCGGTGCGAGGCCCGGACTGAACCACCCCGCCGCCGCGTCTTTCGTTGCTGCAGTGGGTGCCGAGCCCAAGCCCAAATACGGATGGACCGACGTCGCGCGCTTCAGTGAGCTGGGTATCCCGGCGGTGAACTTCGGCCCCGGTGACCCCCTGCTGGCGCACAAGGACAACGAGCACGTGGACGCCGATGCCGTCCGTGAGTGCCTCCGTGCACTGAGGACGTGGCTGACGCCGTAGTCCCTCGCGTGGCGTCCCCGCAGCAAAGAAGAAGGTCCGCAGCTTGGTGGCTGCGGACCTTCATCTTTGGTGGAGGATTACTTCTTGTCCGTACCCGGTACGTTGACTTCGAGATCCACCGTCTTGATGGCCGAGGCCATGCCGCCGGCGGCCTTCTTGGAACCGCGGCGCTCAATCATGATCGCAATCCGTGACACCGTGAGGTTGATCAGGATGTAGATCGCAGCGCCAACGAAGAACGCCGGGAACAGGAAGTCCGGACCCAGGAAGTCGGCCATGATCTGGATCTTTCGCAGCAGTTCCTCGTAACCCACGATGTAGCCGAGCGAGGTGTCCTTGAGCAGAACCACCAACTGCGCAACCAAGGACGGAAGCATGCGCCGCACGGCCTGCGGGAATTCGATGGACATCCGCGACTGGAAGCTTCGGAGGCCGATGGCCAAACCAGCCTCGCGTTGCCCCTTGGGGAGGGACTGGATGCCGGCACGCAGGATTTCAGCGAAGATGGCGGCGTTGTAAAGAACCAAGCCAACAACAACGGCTTGGAACTGACCCGTGGCGAAAACCAAGAGGACGAACAACATCATGAGGACCACGGGCATGCCGCGGAGGAACTCAAGCACCACCTGGGTGGGAATCCGGATCCAAGGAATCAAGGAGATACGCAAGAGGCAGAGCGCGATCCCCAGGGGGAACGCGATCACAGCCGCCACGGCAGCTGCGGCCAACGTGGAAAGGATGCCTTGGCCGATCAGGTTCCATACATCCGGTGCCATGGGGCCGTAGAAGATAGCCCAGCGGTCGGCGTCGAAAATGCCCTGCTGTGCCAGCGTTAGGACAGCGATAGCAAGGATGCCAAGAATGATCAGAACGCCGGCCGCGGAGCCGATGAGCGAATAGAGGCGGGCCTTGGGCCCGGGGACGTCGTAAAGGACCGATGTCATCGGGCAATCGCCACCTTTCGTTCAACAAAGTGCGCCAGAAGTCCCAAGGGAACTGTGATCAAGAGGTAGAAGAACGCCACCCCGAGGAGGATCCAGAGGACCTGGTTGCCGTAGTCGTTGGAGAGCTGGCGGCCGTAACCGAAAAGCTCCAGAACGAAGAACGCGCCGGCCACCGAGGAGTTCTTGACCAGTGCAATCAGGATGTTGATCAACGGGGGTATGACGGTGCGCACGGCTTGGGGGAGGACGATGAAGCCCAGAACCTGGGTGAAGGTCATGCCGATGCTGCGCGCAGCCTCTGCTTGGCCCACTGGCACGCTGTTGACGCCGGAACGGACGGCTTCGGCAATGAAGGCGGCCGTGTAGCTGCTCAACGCGATGATGGCAGCAACTTCGAATTGTTCAAACTTGACGCCCAACCGGGGCAGAACAATGGCGGCAAAAAAGAAAATAATGGTCAACGGGGTGTTACGTGCCACTTCAACATAGAACATGCTGAAACCGCGAAGTGCTGCCACGGGGGAAACCCTCATGGCTGCCAGGAGTGTGCCGACAATGAGGGCAATGATTCCTGAAATTACGGAGAGATAAAGGGTTCGGAGAAAACCGTCCCAATATTCGGGGAGGCTTGCTATGACGGCGTCCATGGCTTCCTTTGGCTGCAGCTAATCAGGGAACAGGGTCCTGGATTCGTCAACTGCCGCCACCCGGAGGGGCGGCGGCAGCTGACGGGTCCCGACTAGTAGCGGTTGATCGTAGGAAGTTCAGGGGCGGTCTTGATGACCTTGCCTGCAGTGGCTTCCCAAGCCTTCTTGTAGGTATCGTCCTTGGCGAATCCCTCAAGCTGGTCGTTGATCCAGTTGCGGAATACAGTGTCATCTTTCTTCAGGCCGATGCCATAAGGCTCCTTGGTGAAGGTTTCATCCGAGGCGAGCTTGAAGGCATCCGGTTCCTTGTCCACGTAGCCGGCAAGGATCACGTTGTCAGTGGTGACAGCGACGACCTGCTTGTTGCGCAGCGGTTCCAGGCAAGCAGTGTAGGTTGCCGCGGGGACTACCTCTGCGTTGTACTTCTCGGCAATGGTCTTGGCCGGGGTGGAACCCGTGACGGAGCAGACCTTCTTGCCGGCAACATCTTCAGGCTTGGTGATGGAGGTGTCGTCCTTGTTCACCAACAGAGCTTGGCCGGCTTCGTAGTACGGACCGGCGAAGGCGACCTTTTCCTTACGGGCGTCGTTGATGGTGTACGTGGCGATCACAAGATCCACGCGGCCCTGCTCGATGAACGACTCACGGTTCTGGGAGACGGTCTCTACCCACTCGATCTTGTCAGCGGGGATACCCAGCTTGGCGGCGATTGCCTTGCCCATTTCAACGTCGAAACCGACAGGCTTGCCATCCAGGCCCTTCTGGCCGAACAGAGGCTGATCGAACTTGGTTCCGATCTTGATGGTCCCGGCCTTGTTCAGCTTCTCCATGGTGGTGCCGGCTTCGAAGCTCGCCGAGGCAACGGGGGGAGTGGTGGTACTGCTGCCGCCGCCGCAAGCGCTCAGTGAGAGAGCCAGCGCAGCCGATGCGGCCACCAGGAGTGACTTCCTCCGGGTAATAAGAGACTTCATGGTGTTCCTTTCATTGGGTGGCCGCCTTACGGCCGGGGGTGCGGGCAGTAAGGAGCTAGTGGGTCAAGAGCTTGGACAAGAAGTCCTTGGCACGGGTGCTCTTCGGGTTGGTGAAGAATTCCTCGGGGGTTGCGTCCTCCACGATCTGACCGTCGGCCATGAACACCACGCGGTCGGCGGCCTTCCGGGCAAAGCCCATCTCGTGGGTGACCACGATCATGGTCATGCCTTCCTTGGCCAGCTGGATCATGACGTCCAACACTTCGTTGATCATCTCGGGGTCCAACGCGGACGTGGGCTCGTCGAACAGCATCACCTTCGGCTTCATGGCAAGAGCGCGGGCGATTGCCACACGCTGCTGCTGGCCGCCGGAGAGCTGGGCGGGAAGCTTGGGGGCCTGGTGTCCGACTCCTACGCGTTCAAGGAGCGCCATGGCTTCCTTGTCGGCCGTGCCCTTGGCCACCTTCTTGACCTTGATGGGACCCAAAGTGACGTTCTCAAGAATCGTCTTGTGGGCGAACAGGTTGAAGGACTGGAAAACCATTCCGACGTCGGCACGCAGGTGCGCGAGGTCCTTGCCTTCTTCGGGAAGCTTCTTCCCGTCAATGGCGATGTCGCCGTCGTCGATGGTTTCCAAGCGGTTGATCGCACGGCAGAGAGTGGATTTACCGGAACCGGAAGGTCCAATGACCACCACAACTTCACCCTTCTTAACCTGAAGGTTGATGTCTTTGAGGACATGCAATTGACCGTAGTGCTTATTGACGCCGTTCAGGGAGACGAGGGCATCGCCGGACGCTTGAGTAGTCATACGACGAATCTAGCGAACAAAGAAGCAAATATGACCACGGTCACGGCAACTTCCTGAAGATCGTGACTGAACAGAAACCTGCCCCACAGCGATATACCAGACTGCAATGCAAGAAGCGGGTCGCTGCCGCGAAGCACGCCTCCATCCGCGCTAGCCTTGGGCAATGAGCATCAGCCAGCACCCCGTTCCCCGCCCGGATGCCAACAGACGCGTCGCGGGCACCCATGTGCCGCTCCCCTCGGAGATCGCCCCCGCCAAGCACAAGGGCTCCCTCGAGCTCCGACGCAAACAAGCGGACACGGGAATGTCGGACCAGCATCTGCTGGACACCAGCGGTGCCGGGCAGTTCATCCACACCGATCCATGGCGTGTCCTGAGGATCCAGAGCGAATTCGTGGAGGGCTTCGGTGCCTTGGCTGATCTGGGGCCTGCGGTCAGCGTGTTCGGTTCTGCGCGGACCAAACCGGGAACCGAGTACTACGAGATGGCCGTGGACGTGGGCCGCAAGCTCGCTGAAGCCGGAGTTGCCGTGATCACCGGCGGCGGTCCCGGATCCATGGAAGCTGCCAACAAGGGAGCCGTGGAAGGCAATGGAGTCTCCGTGGGCCTGGGCATCGAACTGCCGTTCGAGCAGGGACTGAACCAGTGGGTGGACCTGGGCATCAACTTCCGGTACTTCTTCGCCCGCAAAACCATGTTCGTCAAGTACGCCCAGGGCTTCGTCGTGCTGCCCGGGGGACTCGGCACTCTGGATGAGTTGTTCGAGGCCATGGTTCTGGTCCAAACCCGCAAGGTGACCTCGTTCCCCATTGTGCTGCTGGGCGTTCGCTTTTGGGGACCCATGATCGAGTGGATCAGGGAGACCTTGGTGGCGGAAGGCATGGTTTCGGAGAAGGACCTTGACCTGATCCAGCTGGTGGATGACCCCGCCGACGCCGTGCACCGGGTTCTGCACGGTGCACCCCTTCCACCTACCACCAACGGAAATCAGCGCCCGGAGTAACCGGCTGTTCTGGCACGATGGACACTGTGAGCTTTTTCCTGGTGTTTCTCGCGATAGTCCTTGTCGGTGCGGCGCTGTATCTCGGTGCAGGAATGGTCAAGGGGCGCTCGATCGGATCGGGGCTTGAACAACCCGTCCCCAACCTGCCCGCTGTCCTGCTGCCCGAGGACGCCAAGCCCGCCGATGTGGATTCACTGCGCTTTGCCTTGGGTCTTCGGGGGTACCGGATGGATCAGGTGGACCAAGTGCTGGACGAGCTGAGGGACCAGTTACAGGCCAAGGACCGCGAAATCGAACGGCTCGGGGCGCTGGTTCGGACTCTCCCTGATGACGGCGAAACCGACCGGACCCGGCAGTGAGTTCGCGGACCCCGGCCACGAAGGTCCAAGGGCAGCAAGGGCCCACGGACCGGCTTTCCCGAGGGCTATCCATCGCGGCGGCAAAGATGGCCGGATGGCCTTGGTGGCTTCAGGTTAGCCTGATCTTTGTCACGGCCCGGCTGGTCAGCGCCTGTATCTTCATGGCGGCCGCTATTCATCAAGGAACGAACCCTTGGTTCCCGCCCGCTCCGGATTATTGGAACTTCATCACTATCTGGGATGGACGCTGGTATCAGGACGCCGCCGAGAAGGGCTACCCAGCGGTCCTGCCCGTGGACGCGAACGGCGTCGTCCAGCAAAACGCCTGGGCGTTCTATGCGCTCTTCCCCTTCCTGGCCCGGGGACTCTCTGCAGTCACCGGGATAGGAACCCTGCCCGCCCTGACCACTATTGCGACTCTGGCAGGCGTCGGCGCGGCCTTGGTGATCTACAAGCTCTTTCGCGAGTTCGCTGGCAAGCGTGCCGCGCTGTGGGGCGTTGTCTTCGTCTCTACTTTTCCTGTGTCCCCGATCCTCCAGGTCCCGTACGCCGAGTCACTGAATCTCTTGTTGTTGTCCGGTTCGTTGTTGCTGGTGGTCCGGCGTCGATATCTGTCCGCCATACCGGTGGTGCTTCTCATGTGTCTGTCCAGGCCCACGGGAGTCCCCTTCGCAGCCATGGTCGGGTTGTTGTTGCTGTGGCGCTTGTGGCAGCGGTTCCGGCCGTCCACCACACTGCAGGTCGCCAGTTCAGCAGACAACCATGAGCCAGGGTCGGTGCGTAGTTTGTTGTCGCTGGGGGCACTGGTGCTCGCGGCGGGCATCGGAGCGCTCGCGTGGCCTGCCATTGCTTGGGCAACTACCGGGGAAATCACTGCCTACACGCGGACTGAAACAGCATGGCGGGGGCATGATCTTGTGCCTTTCAAGCCGTGGTTTGATACGGGCCGTATGCTGTTTGGTCCCGTACTGGGTGTGCTGGCCCCGTTCGTTTTCACAGCACTTTTTGTACTGGTCATGATGTCCAAGCCGGTCAGGGCATTAGGAACTGAGTTACGGCTTTGGTGCGCTTGCTACGTGGGCTACCTGCTGGTTTTCCTTCATCCCCAGACCAGTACCTTCAGAATGCTGCTGCCACTTTTCCCACTGGCTTTGGCTGTGGCGGTGCTCTCCAAATCCAAAGCGTACCGGGGGAGCATTGTGGTGATGTTCTTCCTCCTCCAGATCGTCTGGGTGGTGTGGCTGTGGGCGTGGGCTCCGCTTCCCGGCGGCGGGGACTATCCGCCCTGACGTGGACGTTTGCCGCGCCGGGGGAGTATGTACAAAGTCCGGACAAATGCGGGTTTGATTCGCTACGGACGGGTAATTACGGGATAATGGAGCAAGAGCAAGGACAAAGCACCGAAAAGTGCCCGGCCAAGGCGGCCTCCCAAGCGGTGCCGCCGGCTGCAATTGCGACGCGGAACCAGCCCGGCCGGGTTGGCGTGACTTGGGACAAATGGAGGGGATTTTCCTAATGGCGGCTATGAAACCACGTACCGGCGACGGCCCTATGGAAGTTACCAAAGAGGGACGCAGCTTGATTATGCGTGTGCCGCTCGAAGGCGGAGGACGACTCGTTGTCGAGCTCAACGCTGCGGAAGCGGCCAACCTCAAGGAATGCCTCGTAGGCGTAACTGAATAGGCGTTTGAACAGATTTACAGCAGCAGGGCCCGGCATGCCGGAGCCCTGCTGCTGTTTAAGCTGTTTTCTTGCTGCCGAACGGTGGCCTACCGCTTGACGGCCACCAGAAGTCCATCGCCCGTCGGCAGCATTGCCGACGCCAACCGTTCGTCGTCGCGGATGGACTTCACAATCTGACGCAAAACCACGGTAGTTGCCTCCCGAGCAGCCGGGTTTGCGACGCGGTCCTTGTCCAAAGCATCGTTGATCACCAGGGTGCCGCCGGATTTGAGGAGGCGGATTGCCTGTTCCACATACTTGGGGAAGTTTGGCTTGTCGGCGTCGATGAACACGAGGTCGTATGCGGAGTCGGTCAGGCGTGGCAACACATCAGCTGCACGGCCTGAAATGGTGCGGGTGCGGTTGGCCGGGCTGCCGGACTCCAGGAATGCCTCCCTGGCGGCCTTGAGGTGTTCGACGTCCACGTCGATGGTGGTCAGCACAGCTTGGGGGCTCAGTCCACGCAACAAGCAAACCCCGGACACTCCCGCGCCGGAGCCCACTTCCACTACTGTCTGCGCTTTGGAAGCGGCAGCGAGCACTGTCAGCACAGCGCCCACACCAGGACTGATGGGCGTAACACCCAGTTCAAAGGAACGCTCACGGGCGCGCAACAACACGTCATCCTCAGCCGGCAGATCTTCTGCGTAGGACCAGCTGCTTGACTTGTCGGCACTCATGAAGGGGTTCGCTTTCCGCGGGTAGGGGTGTTTGTACCAAGACTACTGTGTCCGCACTCGTAAACCCGCTGCAGAGGGGCTCCCCGGGCTGTGTCCACCACCGTTTTCAGCCGTGCGGAGAAATTGCCGGCCAGTCAGGAAATTCCCAGACAAACTTGGGATGATAATGCTCCGGTCATCCATGAGGTGGGCGGCACTGAACATTCGGTGAACCACAGTTTGAGGGGAGTGGACGATGCCGGCATCGCATGCTGCGCCAGTCCAAACATCGGAAAGCCTTGAGGCCGTTACTGATTGGGTTATGCCCAGCTGGGAGGAAGTGGTTTCAAACCACTCCGCCAAGGTATATCGCCTCGCCTATCGCCTGACCGGCAACAAGTTCGACGCCGAGGACCTCACCCAGGAAGTTTTCGTCAGGGTGTTCCGTTCCCTGGAAAACTTCAAGCCGGGAACCTTGGATGGCTGGTTGCACCGCATCACCACCAACCTGTTCCTGGACGGCGCGCGACGCAGGAGCAGGATCCGCTTCGATGCGCTCGCAGAAGATGCCGAATCCCGCTTGCCAGGCCGTGAACCGGGACCAGAGCAGAGCTTCGAGCACAACAACCTTGACCTCGATGTCCAGCGGGCGTTGGAAGAACTGCCGCCGGACTTCCGCGCCGCCGTCGTGCTGTGCGATCTCGAAGGTCTTTCCTATGATGAAGTCGCCGAAGCGCTTGGCGTGAAACTGGGAACCGTCAGGTCCCGTATCCACCGCGGGCGGACCATGCTCCGCGAGAAACTTGCCCACCGCGATCCCCGTCCGGCAGAGGCGCGCAAGCCGCGGTTGAAGATGCCCCGCATCGCCAGCATTCTTTAGGTTGTCGATGCCTCGACGTCCCCTTCGCCCGGGAGCCCTGTCCCGGCGCACCTTGGCTGCGCTGCGCCATACACGCAGTCCGGAACACCTGCAGCACTGCGCTGAATGCCGAACAGCCCTCCGCCGCGAACAGCAGTACCTTGAGCGCCTCCGCGGATCGGCCGTACCCGAAGCCAGCCAGGATCTTGCCGCGCGCTTGATTCAGCACACAGAACGCCTGGCCAACGAGCCGGGGCAGTCCGGCTCAACGCCGCAATACACACCACTGCAATATCCGTACCGTAGGTTCCGGGGCCTTCGTGTCGCGGGCATCGCTATGGGCACCTTGGCGGTCAGTGCAGGGGCCTTGGCTGTGTCTGCCTACGTGATCGCCGGCGATGCGGAGCCACAAGTCCTCGCGGGAACAAGCGACGCCGGCGCGCTTGCCGGAGCCTGGACCGGCAGCCCCGCAGAGGCCATGGTGGGACCTGCGTTCCGGGCCGGGACAACGATCAGTTTGAGCCCCGGGCAGCTGGAGTCACTGCGGGCAGAAGGCTGGGCGTGCCCTGAACTGTCAGCAATGGGCTTCCACGTAGTATCCGCCCAAGCCACCAAGCCCAGTGGCAACCCGGCTGTAGAGATCAAGCTCGAAAACAACGGCCACTATGCCACCATCGTGGAGGAACACTTGCCTGCGAATGAATCCAAACCCGGGCGATCTACTTCTGCGCAACTCTCCGTCACACAGGGAACCCCGTGGAAGGCTGTCTACACCATGCCTGCAGCCGTCATCAGCTATGCCTCCGACCTCCCGGCCGACACTGCGGACGATGCTGTCCCTGAAATCGTCCGCGCGGGGGAGTCCATGTCCATGACTCCGGCCCCCGAAGATCGTGAGGCATGGTACAAAAGGGTGCTGCGCGGCCTCCAGACCCTACTCCGTCCCGCCGGTTTAGGAGCGGCACCAGAGACAAGGTAATCTTCGTAACGTGCTTGGAATCAACGGCCCGGAGTTCATACTCCTTCTGATTATCGGCGTACTCGTCATCGGTCCCAGCCGTTTGCCCGAATACACTCAAAAGCTCGCCAATCTGGTCAAGGAAGTGCGGCGGATGGCATCCGGCGCCCGCGAGCAGATCAAAGAAGAAGTCGGCATCGACATCGATGAGGTCGACTGGAAGAAATACGATCCCCGTCAGTATGATCCCCGGCGCATCATCAAGGATGCTCTTCTTGATGACGACAAACCTGTCAGTGCCGGAGCCCCCACTGCTGCTGCCGCAGCAGTGGATACTAAACCCAAGACCCCGGTGCGGGTGATTGAGCGACTAGCCGAGGGCGAAGCTGCCCCCTTCGATTCCGAAGCAACCTGAGCTGAAGTAGCCGGCAGGCCCTTTAATGCCGGTTCAGCGCGGCTGGATTCCCAGGGGCATGCCGGACAGCCCGCGCGGCCGGGTGGCCAAGGAAGCAGCAATACCCTCCAGCGCCTTCGCCGCAGCCGTTTCAGGCGCTGCCAAAACCACGGGGTTCCCGGCGTCGCCGCCCTCCCGTAACCGGATGTCCAACGGAATCTGGCCGAGGAGCGGAACGTCGGTGCCCACGGCAGTGGTTAACCGCTCAGCCAGGATGGCACCCCCGCCACTTCCGAACAATTCCATGTGCGCGCCGTCGGGCATTTCCAAATAGGACATGTTCTCAATGACGCCGGCAACCTTCTGACCTGTCTGGGTGGCGATGGTACCGGCTCGTTCAGCCACATCCGCCGCTGCTGCCTGCGGTGTGGTGACCACCAGAATTTCTGCGTTGGGCAGAAGCTGTGCCACGGAGATCGCGATATCCCCGGTGCCGGGAGGCAGGTCCAGGAAGAGAGCGTCGAGATCGCCGAAGTACACATCGGTAAGGAACTGTTCAAGGGCCCTGTGGAGCATGGGACCACGCCATGCCACGGGCTGGTTGCCGGCCACGAACATGCCGATGGAGATGACCTTCACGCCGTAGGCTACGGGCGGAAGGATCATGTCGTCCACCTGGGTGGGCTTTTGGGTAATCCCCATCAGTGCAGGTACGGAAAAGCCGTGCACGTCCGCGTCTACGATCCCCACTCGGAGGCCCCGGGCCGCCAGAGCGCAGGCCAGATTTACGGTGACGGAGGACTTGCCCACACCGCCCTTTCCGCTGGCTACGGCATACACCTTGGTCAGGGAATCAGGTTTGGTGAAGGGTATGCCGCGTTGTCCACCAGGCCCGCGGAGCTGTTCCTTGAGGGCCTCGCGCTGGGCTTGACTCATGACCTTCAGTTCCACGTCCACGCCGGTGACGCCATCCACGCGGACGAGAGCGTCGGTAGCGTCCTTGGTAATGGTTTCGCGCAGGGGACACCCGGCGATGGTCAGCAAAACAGCAACATGGACGGCGCCGTCATCATCGGCAGAGACAGATTCCACCATCCCAAGTTCCGTAATGGGGCGCCGGAGCTCGGGATCAATGACGGTTGCCAAGGCAGCATGGAGCGCCTCGGCCGATGCGGTACTCATGTGGTCAGGCTCGGCTTTCGGGGTTTTCGGGCGAGGTTATGGCCGTTGAATGTTGTGGACCAGCGGCCCGCGGCTGGCGGACCTTCGGTATCTGCTGGGTGCGGGGTCCACGCGATTTGTCGCGCTTTTCCTTCAATTTCTCCTTGACCTTCTCGCCCGGTGTTTCCGTACCATCAGCGGCGCCTTCGTTTTCGCGAAGCTCCTCTTGGGCATCGATGATGTCTTCAAGCAGGCTTCGGAGTTCGGTCCGCACGTAGTCACGGGTTGCTACTTCCCGCAGGGCGATACGGAGCGAGGCCAATTCCCGGGTCAGATACTCGGTGTCGGAGAGGTTGCGTTCGGCACGCTGACGGTCCTGCTGGAGCGAAACCCGGTCGCGGTCGTCCTGCCTGTTTTGGGCCAGCAGTAGGAGAGGTGCCGCGTAGGAAGCCTGCAGGGACAACATCAGCGTCAGCAGGGTGAAGCCCAACTCCATGCGGTCGAACTGCCAGTCCGTGGGAGCGAACGAGTTCCAGGCAAGCCAGAACACACAAAACACCGTCATGTAGACCAGGAATGTGGGTGTGCCCATGAACCGGGCGAAGCCTTCGGTGGCGTTCCCGAAAGCGTCCGGGTTCGGGGAGAACTTGGGCAGGATGCGTTGGCGCCCGCTCAGGGGCGTATCGAGGCTGCTGCTGGAGCGTCCTGCTGACTTGGCGGATCGGGCGGCGTTGTTCTCAGCCAATGCGGCCTCCAAGTTTCCTTATAGGGGCGTCGTCCTCGTGGGCGCGCCAGTCATCCGGCAACAGGTGATCCAGCACGTCATCAACAGTCACCGCCCCTACGAGGCGGCCGTCGTCGTCCACGACTGGAAGTGAATTCAGGTTGTAGGTCGCCAAGGTCCGGGCTACTTCGGAGATGTGGGCCTGGTCCGAGAGCGGCTCAAGGTTTTTGTCCACGAGGTTGCCGAGCGGTTCCGGCGGGGGGAAGCGCAGGAGCTGCTGTATATGCACTACGCCCAGGAAACGTCCGGTGGGGGTCTCCAATGGTGGACGGGCGATGAAAATGGATGACGCCAGCGCTGGCGAGAGTTCCTCGCGCCGGACGTGGGCAAGGGCTTCTGCCACAGTGGCTTCCGGCGGCAGAATGACCGGGACCGGAGTCATGAGGCCACCGGCGGTGTCTTCGTCGTACTCGAGGAGGCGGCGGACGTCCTCGGCTTCCTGGGGTTCCATGAGCTGAAGCAATTCTTCGGCCTGGGCAGAGGGAAGCTCGGCCAAGAGGTCGGCGGCGTCGTCAGGATCCATCTCTTCCAGGACGTCAGCGGCGCGTTCCACGTCAAGGGCGGAGAGGATCTCCACCTGGTCATCTTCCGGGAGTTCCTGGAGGACATCGGCGAGGCGTTCATCCTGAAGCTCGCTGGCAACTTCAAAACGCCGTTTGTCACTCATTTCCTGCAGCGCTTCAGCAAAGTCGGCAGGCTTCAGGTCTTCGTGCGTGGCAACGAACTGTGTGGCGGCCTGGGGCTCGTTGTGGGCGCCGGTCTGGGCATCGGCCCAATCGATGATCAAGGTCTCATTGCGGCGCAGCCTGCCAAAGGGCGACAAGGAGTGGCCACGGCGGACGAACAACTTGCTGACGAACCAATCCTTGGACCTGTGCTGGTCCATGGCGATGTCCTCGATCGTGGCGTCTCCACTGCCATCGGCCAGCGTCACGCGGCGGTCGAACATCTCAGCCACCACCAGGGTTTCGGCGCCGCGCTGCTCGAAGCGGCGCAGGTTCACCAACCCGGTGCAAATGATTTGCGTCTGGTCGATGGAGGTAATGCGCGTCATGGGAACGAAGACGCGCTTCTTGCCCGGTACTTCGACCACGATGCCCACTACATGGGGAGCTCCACGGGTGCCGCGGGAGAGCACCACAACATCGCGCAATCGGCCAAGACGATCGCCCAGGGGGTCGAAGACGTCCAAGCCGAGCAAGCGCGCGACGAAGACGCGTGAAGGATGTGTGCTCATATTTACAGGCTACCGAGTCTGCCCTCTTTTAGCTGAATTCCAGCCGGTACACATGTCCATGGGACACAATGGGGCTATGTCAAACATTTTTGGTGGTCCCAAAGCCGTTGAGGAGTCCCGCAGTGTGCCCCAAGGGGACACCGTAGGCTCGTACACCTCGTATTTGGATGCCCAGAAGGCGGTGGACTATCTGGCAGACCAGCAGTTCCCTGTTCAGCTGGTGTCGATCGTGGGCAATGACCTCAAAATGGTGGAGCGGGTGACCGGCCGCTTGAGCTACCCCAGGGTGGCATTGTCCGGTGCCCTGAGCGGCATGTGGTTCGGCCTCTTCGTCGGCGTCATGCTGTCCTTCTTCACTCCGGCCGGGGGACCGTTCTCCATCATCACCTCAGTTCTGATGGGTGCGGCTTTCTTCATGCTGTTCGGCATCGTCACCTATGCCACGCAGCGTGGAAAGCGCGACTTCACCTCGACCAGCCAGGTGGTGGCCACCAACTACGATGTCATCGTCGCCGTGGAGGCAGCCCACGAGGCCCGCCGACTGCTCCACCAGTTGCCGATGAACCCGTCTCAGGCAGCCAGCCCGCAGGCCCCCAACTACAACCAGCAGAATGCGCCGTTCCAGCAGCCTGGCCAGGCCCCCGAGCGGCCTTCCACCTGGAACGATCCATATGGCCAGCGTGGCCCCGAGTCCAATGGCTCAAGCACTCCGGAGGGCCAGAACCCTGCCCCGGTGAACCAGCCCGCGCCGGCCCCCGCACCGGCAGCTGTCCGATACCCCGATCTCCCGGACGGCCGTCCGCAGTACGGTGTCCGGGTGTCCGACGCGCAGTCCCCGGAACAGAATCACGCTCAGAACGCGCCGCAGGAAGACGGGCAGCAGTCCAGTTCCGAGGATTCCTCTAAGCAGTAAAGGCTTCCGCAGAGCACAAGTTTCCACAGGACAACAAGGGAAGGCCACCGGATCTCCGGTGGCCTTCCCTTGTTTGTGGCGTTACTCCAACGGCCGGGGCTTAGCCTTGGGCATCCTGGTAGATGCCGGCCATCCAGGACTCGACGTCATCAGCCTTGCGCGGCAACGCGGCGCTGAGGTTGACGGGGCCGTCTGCGGTCATGAGGATGTCGTCTTCGATGCGAACGCCGATCCCGCGGTACTCCTCGGGGATGGCGAGGTCTTCGTTCTTGAAGTACAAGCCAGGTTCGATCGTGAAGATCATGCCTTCGGTGAGGACTCCATCGAGGTAGAGTTCACGCTTCGCTTGCGCGCAGTCGTGGACGTCCAAGCCCAGGTGGTGGCTGGTGCCGTGCGGCATCCAACGGCGGTGCTGCTGGCCCTCAGGGCTGATGGCTTCCTCGACGGAAACGGGGAGCAAACCCCATTCGGCCAGGCGTTCGGCCAGGACTGTGGTTGCTGCGGTGTGGATGTCCCGGAATTTCACGCCCGGTTGCGCGGCAGCGAAACCGGCATCGGCGGCGTCGAGTACTGCCTCATAGACCTTCCGCTGGACATCAGTGAAGGTTCCCGTGGCCGGAAGGGTGCGCGTGATGTCGGCCGTGTAGAGGGAGTCTGCTTCCACACCGGCATCGAGGAGGAGGAGTTCGCCGGCGTTGACGGTACCGGAGTTACGGTTCCAGTGCAGAACTGTGGCGTTGTTGCCGGACGCGGCAATGGTGTCGTATCCGAGTTCGTTGCCTTCCTCGCGGGCACGGGCAAAGAACGCGCCTTCGACTACACGCTCACCGCGATTGTGGGTCAGCGCACGTGGGAGGGCCCGGACCACGTCAGCGAAGCCTTCCACGGTTGCCCTCACGGCGATCTTCATCTGCTCGATTTCCCAGTCGTCCTTGATCAGGCGCAGCTCGGACAGGGCTTCGCTGAGCTTCTCATCCAGGGCGTCGAGTTCCCCGAGGTCGAGGTTCTCCGGGTCCTTGGCGGTGTTGTAGCGGGCGGTGTCCACCAGGGCGTCAATGTTCTCATCCGTCTTGCGGACCAGTCGAATGGAGATGCCTCCGATTTCCGGGGCGCCAACATTCTTGGTGATAGCCATTTCGAGTTCGGAGATGTGCGCGGTGGGGAGGCCGAGGCGGGCTTCGAATTCGGCAAGCGTGGGACGCGCACCGATCCAGAACTCGCCGGCGCGCGAGTCAGCGTAGAACTGCTCGGTGTCCCGGCCAGCCAGCGGACGGAAGTAGAGGGTGGCGGTGTGGTGACCGCCGTCGTCGCCCTTTCCTTCAGCCACGGGCTCAAGGATCAGTACGGCGTCCGGCTCGTGGTCAAGGCCCAGACCGGTGAGGTGGGCGAAACCGGAGTGGGGGCGGAATCGGTAGTCGCAGTCGTTGGAACGGACCTTCAGCGGACCGGCGGGGATGACCAGACGTTCGCCTTTGAACTGTTCGGAAATAGTACGACGACGGCGGGCGGCATGGTCTGCGACGGCGTCACGTGCAGGGGTCACCTGCGGGGCGGGCGCCCAGTTGCTGGCCATGAATGCCTTGAAGGCATCGGACGTGGGCCTCTGGGAGCGGTTGTTGACACGCTCTTGCAGTGGCTGGGAGGCAGAGTTTTGGGTGTTTTCGGCATCGTTCACCGTTACATCGTCCCACCAGTTCCTTGAGGAGGCCAACGGCGCAACACTCCAAGCGGGCCCGCATCCCATAGGCTGGGAAAGTGAGGATAGACCTGCATGCGCACTCAAATGTTTCCGACGGAACCGAGACACCGGCCGGGGTGATTATCTCTGCCGTCTCGGCCGGTCTTGACGCCGTGGCTTTGACCGATCACGATTCCACGGATGGCTGGGAGCCTGCCGCTGCGGCTGCCCGGGAACACGGCATTGCGTTTGTTCCCGGGATGGAGATCTCCTGCCGGACGGAGCAAGGAATCAGCGTCCACTTGTTGAGTTATCTCCACGATCCCTCCCACGCCGGCCTGCTGGAGGAGATCACCAAGTCCAAGGATGCCCGGCTCACCCGTGCGGAGCATATGGTCACGTTGCTGTCCGAGGATTATCCGTTGACGTGGGACGACGTCATCCACCATGTTGCTCCCGGCGCTACGGTGGGCCGCCCGCACATCGCCGATGCTTTGGTGGCTGCCGGCGTGGTGGCGGATCGTACGGAGGCCTTCACCTCAATCCTCACGTCACATTCGCGGTACTTTGTGCAGCACTATGCACCCAACCCGGCGGTCGCCGTCGAGCTTGTCCGTGCAGCCGGTGGCGTTCCCGTCTTCGCCCATCCTGTGGCGTCATCGAGGGGGCGGATCGTGGGGGAGCGCACCTACCGGGACATGATTGATGCCGGGCTGTTGGGGCTTGAGGTTGAACACCGGGACAACCCGGAGGAGGGCCGCACGTTCCTCCGTGGCCTGGCCGCCGAACACGGGTTGCTCATGACAGGATCTTCGGACTACCACGGGACCGGTAAGCCCAACCTGCTGGGCGAAAACACTACCTCGCCAGAGGTCTTGTCGCGGATCGAGGATCTGGCAACGGGCAGTACGGTCATTCGGTGAAGCACGGGCTTTCGGCGAAAGGTCTCCGCTGATGGATCTGCAACTGCTGGCCTCCGTGATTGTCACGTTGTTCGTGATCATGGATCCGCCGGGCACCGTGCCGATTTTCATGTCGTTGACGGCGCAGATGTCGGCCAGGGACCGGAACCGCTCCGCGTTCCAAGCACTTCTGGTGGCCACTGGCGTGATCGTGGTGTTTGCGATCTTCGGGCAGTCCATCCTGAACTACATGCACATCTCCCTGGCAGCCTTGCAGGGCGCCGGGGGTCTGCTCTTGGTGCTCATCGCACTTCAGCTGCTGACCGGCTCCACCAGCGGGGAGGAGAATGCGGCCAAGTACAAGAACGTGGCATTTGTTCCGCTGGGAACGCCGCTCATGGCAGGGCCCGGCGCGATTGTTGCCGTCATGGTGTTTGTGCAGCAATCCAGCCAGCTGGCTGAGTACCTGGCGGTGGGCCTCGGCATTGCCGTGGTGTTGGGATCGCTGTATCTGGCGATGCGTTTTGCCGGGGTGGTGCAGCGCGTCCTCGGTGAAAACGGGGTGGAACTCGTCACCCGCATCGCCGGCCTTTTGCTGTCAGCAATCGCCGTTCAAATGATCGCGGACGCCGTTCAGGCCTTTGTGAAGGGTGCTGCCTGATCCATTGCGGTGTCCGGCAGAGGGCCGCTTTGGAGGAAATCCGCTGTGCTGCCCAGCCTCTTCCGCATGACGTCGATGGCCTGTTCATTCTGGTCGACGCACACAAACTTACGGCCCAGTTTGGCCGCCACGGCGCCGAGGGTCCCTGAACCTGCGAAGAAGTCAAGGCACCAATCGCCCTCCCGGCTTGATGCGGAAACAATTCTCCGGACCAGGCCTTCAGGCTTTTGGGTGGGGTAACCGGTTTTTTCACGTCCAGTAGGCGAAACAATGGTGTGCCACCAGACATCCGTGGGCAGTTTGCCGAGCTCGCGCTTGGCGGGCGTCACCAGGCCAGGAGCCATGTAGGGTTCCCGGTCAACTTCGGCGTTGTCGAAGTGATACTTGGTGGGGTTTTTGACGTACACCAGGATGTTGTCGTGCTTGGTAGGCCAACGGTTCTTGGCACGGGCGCCGTAGTCGTAGGCCCAGATGATCTCGTTGAGGAAGCACTCCCGGCCGAAGATGGAGTCCAGCATTACTTTGGCGTAGTGGACTTCCCGGTAATCCAAATGCAGGTACAGGGTGCCGTCGTCGGCCAGCAGCCGCCAGGCCTCTACGAGCTTGGGTTCCAGGAAGGACCAGTAATCGCTGAAGGCGTCGTCGTAGCTGTGCAGAGCGCCCTTGATGGTGTCGTAAGAGCGGCCCTTGAAGCCAACCCGGTCGCCGTCGCCGTCCGCGTTGCGGACCATGCGGGTTTCCTGGCGGCGTTGGACCCGGCCCGTGTTGAAGGGCGGATCCACGTAGATGAGTGTGAAGGCGCCGTCCGGCAGCGTAGGGAGGAATTCCGCGTTGTCCGCGTGCATCACCAAGTTGCCGCCGTCCGGCGCCCAAACAGATTCAGTCATTGAGGTTTTTAGGCCTCGGTGCTGCCGGACTGGGCAGCCGCTGTCTCACCGGATACCACTTCGCCGTTGCGGCGACGCGTGCGGGTCCGACGCGTACGTGCCGGCTTTTCTGCGTTGTCCGCTGTGGCGGTGCGGGTTTCCGAGGTGGGGGCTGCTTCGCCTTCAGAAGTACGACGGCGGCGGGTACGGTTGCGGCCAGCCTCGCCCTTGGAATCGGTGGACTCGGTGTCACTGGACCTGCCGGAGCGGCCACGGCCGCCGTCGCGACCGCCGTCGCGCTTGCTGTCACGGCCGCCATCGCGGCCTGAACCGCCGGAGCGTGCGTTCTTCTTGCCGGTCTCGCCCAGATCCTCCAGAACCTCGGCGTCCACGCCTGCCAGGACGCGCTTGTTACGCGGCAGGCGGCCCTTGGTGCCCTCGGGGATGTCGAGATCGGAGTACAGGTGCGGCGAGGAGGAGTACGTTTCAACGGGCTCGGGAACGCTGAGTCCCAAGGCCTTGTTGATCAGGCCCCACCGAGGCATGTCGTCCCAGTCAACGAACGTAACGGCAGTGCCCTTGTTGCCGGCGCGGCCGGTACGGCCAACACGGTGCAGGTAGATCTTTTCGTCTTCCACGCACTGGTAGTTGATCACGTGGGTGACATCATCGACGTCGATGCCGCGGGCTGCGACGTCAGTAGCCACCAAGACGTCAACCTTGTTGTTGCGGAATGCGCGGAGGGCCTGCTCCCGTGCGCCCTGACCGAGGTCACCGTGAATGGCTGCGGCTGCGAAGCCGCGGTCAACGAGTTCCTCGGCAACCTTGGCAGCGGTGCGTTTGGTCTTGGTGAAGATGATGGTACGGCCACGTCCGCGTGCCTGCAGGATGCGGGCCACAACCTCGGTCTTGTCCATGCTGTGTGCGCGGTAGATCAGCTGCCGGATGTCGCGCTTGGTGAGCCCTTCATCATTCGGGTCAGCTGCCCGGATATGGGTGGGCTGCGTCATATAGCGGCGAGCCATTGCGATGACCGGGCCGGGCATCGTTGCCGAGAAGAGGAGCGTCTGCCGAACGGCGGGGGTCCCGGCAATCAGCGTCTCGACGTCGGGGAGAAAGCCAAGGTCCAGCATTTCGTCGGCTTCGTCAAGAATGACCATTTTGACGTTCTTGAGGCTCAGGTGCTTCTGCTTGTAGAGATCGATGAGCCGGCCGGGCGTTCCGACGACGATTTCAACACCCTTTTGCAGGGCATCAACCTGGGGCTCATAGGCGCGGCCGCCATAGATCGTGGCGATGCGGGCATTGCGCTTGCGTGAAGCGGTCTGGAGATCGTTGGCAACCTGGACGGCAAGCTCACGCGTGGGCACAATGACCAGGGCCTGCGGGGCGCCCGGAACGGCGAGCTTTGCGTAGCCTGCGTCATCCCGGCCGGCAACGCGCTGCAGGGCAGGAATGCCGAAGCCCAGCGTCTTTCCGGTACCCGTTTTGGCCTGGCCAATGATGTCGTGGCCGCTCAAGGCTACCGGCAGGGTCATGGCCTGGATGGGGAAGGGGTGCGTGATTCCGGCGTCAGCCAAGGACTCGACAATGTCCGCGCGGACGTTGAAGTCAGCGAACGACTTCTCTTCGATCTCGTGGGGCGTCTCATCCGAGATGATCGTTTCCTCGGGTTCGATGGATTCTGTTCCGGTGGAGTCCGTCAGGACTTCGTGGGTATGCAATTCACTCACAGGGAGTTTCCTTATTCATTTGGGCATTGGCGCTGCATGCTCAACGGCGGCGGCGGAGCCGTACCGGAGCACGAACGGGCGCGCAAGCAAGTCCAGTGGAAGCCGATCGCGGGCTATCTAAGTACTGGCACTGGTGACCAGTTGGTACATCTCAAGATCGCGTAGGGGCGGGCTTGTTGAGTTCAAAAATTAACTGAATCAACGACCGGGCATCCATTACTACATGCCCAGTCTATCCTCTGGGGGCCGGAAAGCCCGGATCGCCGTATGAACAGCATTAGGACAGCAGCTCGAACCTGATCTCCCGGCTGGCGATATCAGCCTTCAGCAGCCGCACCCGGACTTTGGTTCCGGACTCCATTTCTCCGTCGCACCGGGCTCTAACCGCAGGGTCTGCTATTTGTATGACGCCAAAGGGCACGTTGCCGTTTCCATTGCCGTTGCCGTTTCCCCTGGAATTTCCGTTGGAGGGTTTCGACCCGGAAATGACTACAGCGTCAAATTCCTGGCCGATGTGGTTGGCCACGAGGGCTGCTTCCACAGTGTCCAGCGCGGCACGCTCGAGACGTCCGGCCAACTGGTCTGAGGAGGCCATGATCTCCGGCAACGAGGGGAGGGCTTCACGGGCCCACTGCGGGATGTCGTGGTTGTTGCTGAGTGCTTCGCAGATCACCAGGACAAAGCGGTCTATCAGGCGCCGCAGGGGTGCGGTGGTGTGTGCATACGGAGCCCCGATGGCTGCTTGGATCACCTCTGCAGGCACCTCACCGTCAAAGGGTGTGTAACCTGCACCCCTGAACAACATGCCCGCAGAGTGCAGGATGGCGAGCTGTTTGGGATCGGACGCGTCCAGGGTCCTCAGATACTCGCCGTAGGTGACTTGGCCGTCCCACGGTTTGCCCAGTGCCGAGGTCTGGCGCTTGAAGTGGAGCAGCGACCGGTCATCGGGTGCGGGCATAGTGCGCAGGATGCCCACTTTTCCGTCGAGCATCATCTGGGCCGCGGCCATTCCGGTCATGAGGGAGATCTGTGCGTTCCAGTCCTCAACCGGGAGGGACGGTGCAGCAGCGATTCTGTATCCGCCGCCGTCAGTTGCTTGGACTATTTCCTGTTCCGGCATGTTCAGGCTTGCGCCGCCGCGTTGCCGCTCCAGTTCAACACGTTTAAGCCCTACTTCTTTTAGGAGCTGAAGAACGGGCGGGGCCGTATCGTCGTCGATCTGCTGTTGGGCGCCCTTGTAGCTCAGCTTGGCCCTGCTGCGAACGGCGGCGCGGGCAACCGTGGCCGTCTGCACTTCAGCTTCGGCATCCAAGTCAAAGTGCCACACGAAAGCACTGCAATCCTGGTTGGCCAAGAGGCTGCCGGCGTTTTCGCTGATGACTTCCGGATGCAACGGGATCCGCCCGTCAGGAGCGTAGAAGGTCTGCCCGCGTTGACGCGTTTCGGCGTCCAGGGCGCCACCGGGAGCCACGAAGGACGGAACATCGGCGATTGCGTAGAGGACCTTGTAGCCCTCACCGGCGCGGTCGATGAACAGGGCTTGGTCCAAATCAGTGGACGTAGCAGGGTCGATGGTCACGAACGGTACGTCCCGCAGGTCTTGACCCGGCAACTCAAGGGACTCCACGGCTTGCCGTGCTTCTTCCACAGCTTCGGCGGGGTAATCACCAGGGAGTTCCAGCTCTGTTCTAAGGGCGGCAAGGGCCGCTGCGAGCTGGTCTGATGAGTCGTCGACGTTGGGCGCTATCCGATGATGTGACACGAAAATCAGGTTAGCCCGAAATGGGTCGATAGTCTTGGATGCCTGACGAAAGAACCCGCCGTCCCTTAGGGGGCGGCGGGTTCTTTCCCGTATCAGTGCAAGGTCCGGATCGGCTACTGGTCGGCCGGCGGTGCCACAGTGAAAGTTGCGGCTTCTTCGCCGTAGACATCCGCGATCACGATGGTGGTGGGGCCATTCTTGATGTCGAACGCAATCACTCCCTGCTGAACCTCCCCCGCGGCAACGGTCCCCATGGGCAGGCTCCCCAGGCCTTCCTCAAGGAACAGGGGTTCTCCCTTCTTGCCGTCAGCGTCGTAGGCCTCGAAGTTCGTTGATCCAGCGAAGCTGGTCCCGGTCACCGTCTCCCAGGACACTTCCAGTACAAGGAAACCGCCATTGGCGGGCTTCATATACGACATGGAGGGGATCTCCTGGGTGTACAGAGAATTGACGACGCCTACCTTAACTGTGGTGCTGTCGTCAACATTTACCGTGAAGGAATTCGCTTCGCTGGCAGTTCCTGTGGACGGCAGCAGTGGCCCCTGGCTGGCAGAGGGGAGCGGCGCGACCGGTGTGGTTCCTCCCTGCTGGACGGCAGCAGCAACAAGGGTCAAGGACAGTACCGTTGACACGATTCCGGCGATCAAGCCAGCGAACCAGACGACGATAGTGATGATCCATGCCTTCTTCTTGTTCTCCGGGTAGCCTGCCAGGGGCCGGCCTTGTTTGTCCCGGGCGTTTCCCGTCAGCGTGATGATGAGGTCCACGATCGACCAAATGCCGAGGCCGCCGGCTGTGAGCAGCTTCGCGATTCCGGTACCGATCTTTCCCAGGTAGAAACGGTCCACACCGAAGCCTCCCAGGAGCAGGGCAAGAATCCAGGTGGTCATGAAGGACTTGGCTGGAACTGCCCCGCCCTGGGTCCCATAGGGGCCGGAATCGGGCCCGGGTTGGTAGCCCGGCTGCGCTCCACCCTGGAACTGGCCGCCATAGGCGTAAGGGGCGGCGGGGACCTGCGGAACTCCTGCCCCGGCGTCGTTTTGGGGCGCGGGTGGGTAACTCGGGTGACTCATGGAAAATCCTTCAGTGAAGTGGGTGCGAGGAGGAGGACATGCGGTATGCAGGGCATGAGGGCAGTCAACTCACTTTGAGCCAGCCTAGTAGGAATGGCGGTGGAAGCAGGAACGCAAACCCCGGGAGCCTTATGCCGGCCGGGGATAGGCTGGGTCCATGGGCACTTCCGTGGACGCAGTAACCTCCGCCGGGCATCTCTCCGCGGAGTTGCTTGGAGCCATGGCTTATGGGGAGCTTTCCGCTTTCGGACGGCTCTCGCTGGACTCCCGTGACGCACCCACCCTTCATGACCGGTCAGTGCTGGCAAAGATCGCGGTGGGAGCCTATGGCAACTTTGCCCTCCTCAGCGATCGGTTGTGGGAGATCGGGGTGGACCCCGAACATGCGATGCTGCCGTTCCAACGTTCCTTCGATCATTTCCACGAGCGCACCAAACCTGGGGACTGGTTCGAATCCGTCATGAAGGCCTACGTGATCGACACTGTGTCATCGGACTTCTACAGGGCTGTCTCGATGTTCCTCGACGCAACAACACAGCATTTTGTTGAACGCGTGGCGTCACCTGACCAAGCCACTGAAGTCCTTCGCGTCCTGCTCAGGAGAGCCTTGGCCGACGACCCGCGCCTGGCGTCGCGCCTTGCCCTGTGGGGTCGTCGCCTGGTAGGAGAGGCCTTGACGCAGGCGCAGCGAGTGGGCATGGAACATCACCTGCTGGGCCCAACGCTGAAAAACAACGGGGATGCCCGTGCTGCAGTGAAAACGCTGACGGCGGAACTCGCCAAGAAGCACGCACGCCGAATGACGAGCCTTGGCCTATCGGCGTAGACGCCGGACCGCCTCATGGCCGACTAGCGCACCACGGTGTCCAGTGCCTGCAGCAGCGACTTCGCTGCCGCCGTCGGGTCCGTTGCCTCAGTGATGGCGCGGACGACGACGATCCTGCTGGCTCCCGCCGCTACTACTTGTTCAACGTTGCTGTGGTCGATGCCGCCAATGGCAAACCACGGGAGTGCTGCTTCGTGGCCTGCACGCTTCTCCGCTTCTGCGGCGTATGTGACCAAGCCCGTCCCAACAGCCGCGCGGCCGGGTTTGGTGGGCGTTGCCCAGACCGGACCCACGCAGAAATAGTCCAGTCCCAAGGGGCCCTGGGCGGTGGCCAGTGCTGCGTCGATCTGTTCCGGTGTGTGGGTGGACAGGCCGATGCCGGTGACGTTCGGCAAGAGCGTCCGGGCGGCCGTCAGTGGCAGGTCCTTCTGCCCGATGTGGAATACGGGAGCCCCGGAAATACTGGCAACATCGGCTCGGTCGTTGACGGCCCAAAGCCGTCCGTGCCGTTGCGCGACACTACGCAGGACAGCCAGCATTTCCAGGTCCTCCGCAGCTTCCAGCGTCTTGTCGCGGAGCTGGATGATGTCCACGCCGCCCTCAAAAGCGGCATCCACAAAGTCTTCAAAATCGCCCTGCCGTTTACGGGCATCGGTGCACAGGTAAAGGCGGGCAGAGGCGAGAGCGTCAGGCTGGGTCATGGAAACCACAGTAGTTCCTCTAAACTGGGCACGTACTGCGGGAGCCGCGACGATCGTCATATGACTGTCCGGCTGAGAGGGCTTCAGAGCCGACCGCTTGACCTGATCCGGCTAGTACCGGCGTAGGGAAGGAAACGAGTGGCCGATTCCCGCCATACCCACCTCCAGGCAGACGTGGCCGTCATCGGCGCCGGCGTCATAGGCCTCGGCATCGCTCACGAAGCCAGGCGACAGGGCCGTTCAGTGGCGCTGATCGATCCTGACCCGGCCTCGGGCGCAACCTTCGCAGCTGCCGGAATGCTTGCACCAGTCAGTGAACTGCACTATCAGGAGGAGGACCTCCTGGAATTGATGCTTGAGTCCTCCCGCTTATGGCCTTCCTTTGTGGAGGGTCTGCACCAAGGGGGAGGGGACAACGGATACCGCACGACGCCGACCCTCGCCGTGGGCGCCGATGCCGCCGATCGCACGGCGCTCGCAGACCTCAGGTCAGTGCAGCTTGCCGCCGGTTTGGGAGTTGAACCGCTGGCCCTGCGGGACGCGAGGCAACGCGAGCCGCTTCTCAGCCCGCAGATTTCCTGCGCCTTCGACATCCCGGCCGACCACCAGGTGGATCCGCGAATATTGGCGGCATGCCTCCTGACTGGATTGTCATCCCACGTGCCGGAAGACCATTCATGGGTGGCCGGAGCCAATGACGGATTTGCCGTGTCTTCGCCTGCGCGCCGTCTGCTCTGGGACCGCGGGCGCGTCACAGGCGTTCAGCTCGAGTCCGGTGGCATGGTCCTCGCCAGGGAGACCGTGGTGGCCAACGGACTGGGAGCCCCTCAACTGTCCGGGCTTCCCTGGGGTCTAAGTCTTCCGGTGAGGCCGGTATACGGGGATATCCTCCGGCTTCGCGTACCCGAGCACCTGCAGCCCTTGGTTTCCTCCACTGTCCGCGGGATGGTCCGGGGCATTCCGGTTTACATCGTGCCGCGGGACGACGGCACTGTGGTCATCGGAGCAACACAACGCGAGGACGGATTGTCAGCGTCATCCGACGCAGTTTCTGCCGGCGGTGTGTACCAGTTGCTGAGGGATGCCCAGGTACTGGTGCCCGCAGTGGCCGAGCTGGAACTCCTGGAAGCAACCGCCCGCGCCCGCCCCGGAACGCCGGACAATGCACCCCTCCTTGGCCGGGTCAACGGTCCCACGGGCGAGGTTGGGGGACTGGTAATCGCCACTGGCTTCTTCCGCCACGGAGTCCTCCTGACTCCCGTGGCCGCCAGGATCGTAGGAGAACTCATCAACGGATCCACGGACCCCCGGTGGACTCCCTTCCTGCCCGATCGTTTCAGTGCAACGCGGGGTCACTTATGGCCCATGGAAGTCCCTTCAGGAGGCCATAAGTGACCCCGCGTTGCCTTAATCTCCACAGTAAGGAATCCGCATGAACATCAAACTTAACGGAACCGATCACGCAGTCTCCGACGACGCATCCGTCAGCACCCTCGTCACTGCCATCACCGGCCGCGTCCTGGACCCCCGCGGACAGGCGGCCGACGGCGGAAAGCTGGGAGTCGCCGTCGCACGTAATTCCGAGGTGGTGCCGCGCAGCCAATGGGCCGCAACAGCGCTCGCCGACGGAGACGAACTCGAACTCGTAACCGCAGTCCAAGGAGGCTGAAGCATGACAACATCAAACGTTGACGTTCGCATCACTGGCGTTCCTGCCACTGAAAATCGCACCGACGCCCTGGTGATCGATGGCGTGGAGCTCGGCTCCCGACTCATCATGGGTACCGGCGGCGCGCCGAGCCTGGATGGCTTGGGGGCTGCGCTTCTTGCTTCCGGGACAGAGCTCACCACCGTAGCTATGCGTCGCTACTCCCCGGCCGAGACGGGATCATTGTTCCAGCTCTTGGTGGACCACAACATTCGTGTGCTGCCCAACACCGCCGGTTGTTTTACAGCCAAGGATGCCGTGATGACAGCTGAACTGGCACGGGAAGCCCTGGAAACCGATTGGGTGAAGCTGGAAGTCATCGCCGACGAACACACGCTCCTACCTGACGCCGTGGAGCTGGTGGATGCAACGGAACAACTGGTCAACCGCGGCTTCAAGGTGTTCGCCTACACGAACGACGATCCCGTCCTGGCGCTCAGGCTCGAGAATCTGGGTGCCTCCGCCGTCATGCCCTTGGGATCGCCCATCGGGACAGGCCTCGGCATCCTGAACCCGCACAATATTGAGCTGATCGTGTCCCGGGCCTCTGTGCCTGTGGTTCTCGATGCGGGGATCGGGACAGCCTCCGATGCCGCTTTGGCCATGGAACTGGGCTGCGACGCCGTCCTGCTTGCCACCGCTGTGACCCGCGCGCAGAACCCTGTGCAGATGGGTGAGGCCTTCAAACACGCTGTGATCGCCGGTAGGCTGGCCAAGCAGGCGGGCCGGATTCCACGGCGGGAGCATGCGCTGGCGTCCTCTGCGATGGAAGGCCGGGCTGAGTTCCTCTGATCCGGGTTCTTCGGAATTGAAGGAGCGGTCATGGCAAGCAAGGACGAGCAACTAACTGAGGCGCATATTTCTGCTGCCCTGGGGCTACTTCCGGAGTGGAAGTACCAGGAGGGCCTGGTGACTGTCTTTAAAACCTCGACGTCGGCTGACGCTTTGGCGCTCATCGCCGCGATCGGTCGGATCGCCGAGGAGCAAAATCACCATCCGGATCTGGAGTGGCGGTACAACAGGGTATTTCTCCGCTACGTCTCCCACGATGCCGGCGGACAGGTAACCCAACGTGACGTCGCCGCGGCCAAGGCAGTGAGCGAAGCGGCAGCAAAGACAGGTGCCGTCGCGCAGCCCGAGAGGTATCCGGCGTCGTAAAGCTTAAAGAAGTAGTGACCGTCACCTGAGGGTGACGGTCACTACTTCTGTGTCATGTCGCTTGCCGGGCGCTAGAGACGCAGTGCCTTGGTAAGGGCCGCAGTATCGTGCTTGGTGCGGGTCCGGCCCAGAAAGACCACTACGCCAGCGGCGGCAGCGGTTCCCAACACAATCGGCAGGACCCACGGGATCCACGTAGCGCCAGGCTGGTAACCCAGTCCGGCACTGATGAACGCGATCCAACTCAGGGTGCCCACGGCTGCTGAGACACCTGCCGGCAACGCGATTCCGTACTTGCCGTGCCGCTTGTCGTTGGCCCACACGATGAAGCCGGTGGCAATAGTGGCCAAAACCACCACGACGAGAGAAAGCATAGAAACTCCTTAGCGGACGACGAGAGGTGGGAAAGACCTAGAGGGCGCCAAAGCCTACGCGGCGAGTTTCCTCGGCGCCGATCTCCACGTAGCCCAGCACGTTGCCGGGAACGATGATCTGGCGGCCCTTCTCATCAGTGAGGCGAAGCTCGGAGCCTTTGGTCACGGCCTCGGCCACAATCTTGGCGACGGCGTCAGCATCCAAGGAGGATTCGAGCACGATCTCACGGCCAACGTTCTGAATGCCGATCTTTACTTCCACAGCAAGGCCTCCAAGCCAATCAAGTTGTAAGTCAGTCCTCTATTTGTAGCCTAGGACTCTTTGGGGAATCGACTGATTCCGCGCCAAGCTAAACGATAGATCAGATCACTGGCTACATCGAGGTCCAGGTTTCCATCCGTTTCCAGCCAATATCTGGCGCTGACCTGCGCCATTCCCGCCAAACCACGCCCGAGGAGCTGGGCCTCAAGAGGCGGCAGCTTGGTGTCCTCGGCAATAACGTGAGCCACGGCGTCCGCGAACGTCTTGTTGAAAGTCTCCAAACGCGAGCTGACGTCGGGATCGTTGATCAGGTCCGACTCGAACACCAAACGATGGGCTTGGTCGTCGTCGGCAATAAACCTGTAATAGGCGCGCATGACTGCCTTGACCCGTTCCTTGTTGTCCGTAGTGGAATTCAAGGCGTCGAGCATCAGCTGCGTCAGGGTTGCCAGGTGGCTGTCCAGGAGAGCCATGTAGAGCTCGCGCTTGGACGGGAAGTGCTGGTAAAGCACCGGTTTGCTCACATGCGCGGCTTCAGCGATTTCGTCCATGGCCGCCCCATGGAAGCCGTTGGAGACGAAAACCTCCAATGCCGCGTTCAGCAACTGTGCCCGGCGCTCATCGCGCGGCAACCTTGGTGAACGCGTTGTACCCGCCCGTTCCTGCCTGGCCGGTGCCCCATCGTTTGCCCGTGTGCCGTCAGCCACAGTCTGCCGCCTTTCCTTTGCAGTTATGACTACTCTACCGGGGGGTAATATGACCGGGCGGCATCTGCAGGCATACATTGGGGTATGGCCTCAATTGTTGCTGCCCACACTGCTGCGCCCGCTGTCCTTCCGCCCCTCGTTGAACCGGCCGCCGAACTCACGCCGACCGAGGTGGAGCGGTACTCCCGGCACCTCATCATTCCTGAAATTGGCGCCTTGGGCCAACGCCGGCTTAAGAATGCCAAAGTCCTCGTCATAGGCGCCGGTGGGCTGGGTTCCCCGGCACTGCTGTACTTGGCCGCCGCCGGAGTGGGCACCCTGGGCATAGTGGACGATGACGCGGTGGACCTTAGCAACCTGCAGCGACAGGTTATCCACGGTGTGAAGGACGTGGGTACGCCCAAGATCGAATCCGCACGCAACGCCATCGCTGAGCTCAACCCCTTGGTCAACGTTGTCCTGCACAACGTCCGGCTTGACACTTCCAATGCGCTGGAATTGTTTGCGCAGTATGACCTCATCCTGGACGGCGCGGACAACTTCGCCACGCGGTATCTCGTGAATGACGCCGCTGCTATCCTCGGCAAGCCGTATGTCTGGGGATCCATCTTCCGCTTCGATGGCCAAGTGAGCGTCTTCTGGGCCGACCACGGGCCCACATACAGGGATCTTTACCCCGAAGCGCCTCCCGCCGGCTCTGTGCCGTCCTGTGGCGAGGGCGGGGTGTTCGGCATGCTGTGCGCAGCGGTTGGATCGCTGATGGTCACCGAGGCAGTGAAGCTGATTACCGGCGTCGGACGTTCCTTGCTGGGCCGGGTGGCACTCTTTGATGCTTTAGGCGGAAGCTGGCGCGAGATCAGGGTCTCCAAAGATCCGGAAGCCGAACCCATCACGGAACTGACCGACTATGAAGCGTTCTGCGGCGTGACGCCACCGGTGGCCACGGACCGGGATCACACGGTTACCGCCAAGGACCTTGCAGCAATGCTTGCCGAAAGGGACTTGGGGGAGCGGGACTTCGAACTCGTGGATGTCCGCGAGTCCGGCGAGCACAGCATTGTGAGCATCGACGGTTCTGTCCTTATTCCGCAGGGCCGTATTCTCTCCGGCGAGGCGTGGGTGGAGCTGCCGCAGAATAAGGACATCGTGTTCCATTGCAAGGCCGGGACACGCTCGGCAGCTGTTCTCGAAGCGGCACAAAAGGCCGGCTACACCCGCGTCAGCCATCTCGACGGCGGTATTCTCGCCTGGGTGCGCGATGTCGAGCCGGATAAGCCTGTCTACTGATCGTTGCCTGTTCCCATCCGGTCTGGGAAGCTCAACCATGAGCGAAGACTGGACAGACACCCCGCAACGACCCATCGACTCCGGATTCGGGCATGGGTCAACTGCCGCGGATGTCATTGAGGGCATTGACCTGGCCGGCAAGAATGCAATCGTCACCGGGGGATATTCAGGGCTTGGTCTGGAGACCGTGCGGGCCCTGGTCTCCGCCGGCGCGGAAGTCACAGTACCGGCCCGTCGACCCGACCATGCCAAGGCGGTCATCGCGGACGCCGGCCTTGCACGCGCAGTTCAGGTGGAGCCGATGGACTTGGCCGACCAAGATAGCGTCAAGGGCTTTGCCTCCCGTTACCTCGACGAGCATCCCAACCTCGAAATTCTCATCAATAATGCCGCCATCATGGCAAGCCCGGAACAACGGGTGGGCACAGGCTGGGAAGCACAGTTCGCCACCAACCACTTGGGGCACTACTCGTTGGTGAATGCGTTGTGGCCGGCGTTGGCTGCTGCCGCAGACGCCCGGGTTGTCTCATTGTCCTCCACCGGACACAAACTTTCTCCGATCCGTTTTGACGACATCAACTTTGCCACCGGCTACGAGAAGTGGCGGGCCTACGGCCAGGCCAAAACGGCGAATTCCCTTTTTGCCGTGGAGCTGGATCGACGAGGCAGGGCCTCGGGCGTTCGGGCGTTCGCTGTGCATCCGGGCGGCATCATGACCGAGCTGCAACGGCATCTGCCCAAGGAGGAGATGGTCGCCGCAGGGTGGATGGATGCCGAAGGGACCGTGCGTGAGGGCTTCAAAACGCCCCAGCAGGGTGCCGCAACGTCGGTATGGGCGGCCACGTCCCCTGCATTGGCCGGCAAGGGCGGCGTCTACTGTGAGGACTGCGATATCGCAAGGCCCACGGACAAGGGTTCGCCGCTCGCCCGCTATCAAGGCGTGGACGCCCACGCTGTCGATAAGGAGGCTGCAGCGAAGCTATGGGAACTGTCCGCTGACCTGACAGCTTTGAATGCCTTCGGGTAAAGGTAGCGTCAGGCGCTTTCGGAGCGGAGCTGCTGGTGATCCACCGGGCACTCTGCGGCGGAGGCAGCAGCCTGCGGCTGTTCCACCTGGATGCCGTAGAGAGCTTCCAGAGCGGCAACATAATCATCCTGCTGGCCGTTGGCTGCCAGTTCGCGGGCCCTGACGGTGGGAATGTGCAGGAGCTGCTTGACCATCCGGCGCAGGGCGAACTCCACCTCTTCGGCAGCGGCTGTACAACCGTGACGGGCGCGGACTTTCTCCATTTCCGCGTCAAGGACGTTCATGGTGTGACGCCGGAGCGCCACGATGGCGGTGTCCACGGACCGGGCTTCACGTTCGGACTCGAAGGAGGTGGCGGCGCCGTTGACGATTGCGCTGGCCTGCGAGAGTGACTCTGCCTGTTCCTGCGGAGCAGCGAGGCGCACGGATTCAAGCGTGAGCAGTTCAACGCCGTCGAGTTCTCCCACTGCGGGATCAAAATCATGGGTGAGCGCGAGGTCGATCGCGATCAAAGGCCTTTCCGAGTGGGCGCGGACACGGGCAAGATCCGCAGCTTCCACCCGGTTGTCAGAGCCGCTGCAGCCAATCATGACGTCAGCTGCAGCAACAGCAGCGGGAAGAGTGTCGGCGTCCAGTGCAGTTCCGCCGCGGGTGGCTACGAAGCCCTCGGCGCGGCCGGAAGAAGAATAGACAGAAACGTCCGTGCAGCCGCGGTCACGCAGGAGCGACATGGTAGCGCCGGCGTAGGCCCCGGTTCCGAAGACCACGACTTTCTTGGTGGACCAATCATCGTTCTCCGCGAGGTCGGTGGCGAGGTCCAAGGCGACGGAAACGATCGAAAGCCCACGCGAGCCAAGGGCAGTCTGTGCGCCTACGTCCTTGGCGGTCTTGGAGGCCGCCTGGAAGAGGCGCACCAGGCCGGAGCTGGCGGTGCCTTCCTGCTGGGCGGTGATCAGGGCCCGGCGGACCTGGCCTGCGATCTCGCGCTCACCCACCACGGCAGAATCCAAGCCGGCGCTGACAGCGAAGAGGTGCCGTGTGACATCCGGGCCGGTGTTGGTGGCAAAGGAGCGGGAGACGAGTTGCTCGTTGAGGCCGCTCAGTTCGCTGATCTGTGAAACGAGGGCGGAACGGGCTGCTTCAAGGTCAGCACCGTTGGCTGTTTCTCCGTAAATCTCATAGCGATTGCACGTGGCCAGGACCACGGCGCCGGAAACCACGGAGGAGTCCGTCAGGGCTGCCGAGGCAAGCTCAGAGGAACCGTTGCTCAACTGAGCGACAGTTTCGAGGTCGATGTCGGCGTGTGTAGCCACCAATGAGAAAAGAACCACAGCACCCCAATCATAGCTTTTTCGTAGCCCGGTAGAACAATGCTGCGCCGTGGTGATCCCCACGAAGGCGGGTGATCCCCGCCACAACGGCCTTGGACGGGGCGCGACGTGACAGCTTGTCGTTATCTTTTGCCCCGGATTTTCGGCACAATCGAAGGCATGACTTCTAGCGCGGCAGCATCCAACAGTACGGCCTCCAACGCCCCGGCGGGAACCCTCGGCGCCAACCACCCGCTGAAGGACGGCCGTACCTCGGACTCGCCGTTGATCACGGCATACCGCGGTGGCACGCCGTCCCGCCGGCCCGTCTGGTTCATGCGCCAGGCCGGCCGCTCCCTGCCGGAGTATCTGAAAGTGCGCGAAGGCGTTGCGATGTTGGACTCTTGCCTCCGGCCGGAACTCGCCGCCGAGATTACCCTCCAGCCTGTTCGCCGCCACGATGTGGATGCCGCGATCTTCTTCTCGGACATCGTCATTCCGTTGAAGCTCGCCGGCGTGAGTGTGGACATCGTCCCGGGCGTAGGACCTGTGTTGGACAAGCCGGTCCGGACAGCAGCTGATGTTGCCGCCCTGCCCACCCTGACGTGGGAAGCCCTTGAGCCGATCCGTGAAGCCGTCCGCCTGTCGGTTGCCGAGCTCGGAAAGACGCCGCTGATCGGTTTCGCCGGTGCGCCGTTCACCCTTGCGGCCTACATGGTTGAAGGGAAGCCCTCGCGTGACCACCTGGGCCCGCGGACCATGATGCACGCCGATCCCGAGACCTGGGCCGCGCTGGCCACCTGGGCTGCCGATACTTCCGGCATGTTCCTTCAGGCCCAACTTGAGGCAGGCGCTTCGGCCGCGCAGCTCTTTGATTCATGGGCCGGATCCTTGGGCCTGGCTGACTACACCAAGTATGTGGCGCCGGCATCCACCCGAGCGCTGGATCATGTCCGCGGACTCGGGGCACCGTTGATCCACTTCGGAACCGGCACCTCCGAGCTGCTGGTGGCCATGCGGGACGTCGGCGTGGACGTTGTGGGTGTCGACTACCGCCTGCCCTTGGACGAGGCAAACCGACGTCTGGGTGGCACGGTGCCGCTGCAGGGCAACATCGATCCCGCTCTTCTGTCTGCTCCGTGGGACGTCCTTGAAGCCCATGTCCGCGAGGTCATCGCTGCCGGTTCCCACGCGCCTGGTCACGTCCTGAACCTGGGCCACGGCGTACCTCCGGAAACGGACCCCACCGTCCTGACCCGCGTGGTGGAACTCATCCACTCCATCCCAACGGAGTAGGAGCAATGCGCGGGGGACACGCAACGCCGACGTCAGAGCCCACAGCAACGGCTGCACGGCCAACTGCCGTGGTGGTGGGAGGCGGCATCTCGGGCCTGATCGCCGCACGGGAACTGGCGGCGGCCGGTTCGGCGGTTACTGTCCTTGAGGCGGGCACTGCATGGGGAGGCTGCGTAGGTCGCCACGTCGTTGCAGGGTTGCAGCTGGACAGCGGGGCAGAGTCGTTTGCCACGCGGTCCACAGCCGTAGCCGATCTCGCACGCGAGCTGGGCTTGGCGGACAGGATTGTAGCTCCTCATCCCGGAGGTGCCTGGGTGCAACTTCCGGACGGACCGCAGGAGCTCCCCAAAACGGGAGTGCTCGGTATCCCTGCCAATCCCTGGGACCCCGAGGTTCGACGATCCTTGGGACTCGCCGGAGCCATCAGGGCCTCTTTGGACCGCTGGCTCCCAGCTTCTGTTGGAACGTCCTCGGAGGTAACCAGCGTTTCCGCTTTGGTTCGTACCCGTATGGGCAAAAGGGTTCTGGATCGACTTGTTTCGCCGGTGGTGGGCGGCGTTCATTCGGCCGACCCTGCCCTGTTGGATGTGGACATGGTGTCGCCGGGCCTGCGCGCAGGGATCCGGAACCACGGCTCACTCGCTGCCGCCGTTGCAGCTCAGCGCAAAACTGCCAAGGGCGCCTCTTCCTCCTCAGCCGGAGCAGCAACGGGCCCGGCAAAAGCGGGTTCCGCCGTCGCGGGGTTGAAGGGCGGAATGAACACTTTGGTGGACGCACTCGTAGCGGACCTGCGGGAGCGCGGGGTTCAACTGCTCTCCGGTCGGCACGCCGACGACGTCGTGAAGACGCACGAAGGTTGGCGGGTCACCGTTGGGGATTCAACGTACGACGCCGGACGGCTGGTGGTTGCGCTGGACGGCCCGGCCGCCGTCGGGTTGCTGGAGAAGTCCGTGCCTGAGCTGGCCGGCCTGCGTCCGGCTCCCGGGCCGCTGGTGAGCCTGGTGACCCTGGTGGTGGACTTGCCGCAGCTCGATGGCAGGCCCCGGGGGACCGGAATCCTGGTGGCACCCGAAACCCCGGGGGTCAAAGCAAAGGCGCTGACCCATGCAACGGCAAAATGGGATTGGTTGGCTGACGAAGCCGGGCCGGGTACGCACGTCCTGCGTCTGTCCTATGGCCGGCGCGAAGAGGCGGGCGGCGGTGCGGACGTTGTCATGGACGACGAGTCTCTCCTGGCCGCCGCCGTGGAAGATGCTTCTGTGCTCCTGACTGTGCCGGTATCCCGGGCGGATATCGTGGATTGGGATGTGGTGCGGTGGGCGGGCGCCTTGCCGTTCGCCGCCGTCGGTCATAAACAGCGCGTGGAGCAGGTTCGCCGAGTGTGTGCCGCTGCGGACCGCCTTACCGTGGTGGGCGGCTGGTTGGCCGGAAATGGCCTTGCTGCGGTGGTGGCCGACACGCGGGCACAGCTAGCCGTGTTAGGCGCGGATGAATCGCCTGCTTTGTGATTTGCGCCACTTCTACGCCTTGTAGAACTGTTTTGTTTCGACTTAGCGGCTGGCACGGGGCAAACTTGAACCATGAGCCACACTTCTGCCGAATCTGTCACTAAAACTGCTGAAACCGAAGAACAGTTCTACACGCTGTGGACGGTCTTCAAGCGCTCGGCCGACGTCCTGCGTAGCGGCGATGCTGCCCAGGAATTCGAAGCCCTCGCGGAGCAGCTCGCGGAGGGTGGCGTGGTCCTCCGGGGCAGCTATGACGTCTCGGCCATGCGTTCGGATGCTGACATCATGGTGTGGCTCCACGGCCCCAAGCCCGAGGACCTGCAGGCAGCTGTCCGGTCCATCCGCCGCAGCAAGCTCTTCGCGGGAACCGAGATCGTGTGGTCCGCCATGGGCGTGCACCGCGAAGCTGAATTCTCCAAGAGCCATGTGCCGGCTTATGCGCGGGGCGTCGAGCCCAGCACCTGGCTTTGCGTCTACCCGTTTGTGCGCTCCTACGAGTGGTACCTGCTTCCCACGGACGAGCGCGGCAAGATGCTCCGCGACCACGGCATGCTTGGGCGTGAATTCCCGCAGGTCATCTCCAACACTGTCTCCTCCTTTGCCCTTGGCGACTGGGAATGGATCCTTGGTCTCGAAGCACCTGAACTGGTGGACCTCGTGGACCTCATGCGCCACCTGCGGGCAACCGAAGCACGCCACCACGTTCGTGAAGAAATCCCCTTCTACACCGGCCGCCGCGTCACGGCTGCCGAGATTGCCGAGGTTCTCGCATGACCGAGCTTGCTGTCACCACGGAGCCGAACGCCGTCACTGAACGTGGGCGCCAGGAACCCAAGCGGTACGACGCCGTACTGCTTGCGTCCTTTGGTGGTCCTGAAGGCCAGGACGACGTCATTCCCTTCCTGCGCAACGTCACCCGCGGCCGTGGAATACCGGATGAGCGACTCGAAGAGGTGTCCCACCACTACCGCGCTTTTGGCGGCATCAGCCCCATCAACCAGCAGAACCGTGAACTGAAAGCTGCCATTGAGGCCGAGCTGGCCCGGCGCGACATTGAACTGCCCGTCCTTTGGGGCAACCGGAACTGGGACCCGTACATCGCCCCGGTACTGCAGGACGCTTACGACGCCGGACACCGCCGGATCCTGATGCTCACCACCAGCATCTACTCCTGTTATTCGAGCTGCCGCCAGTACCGCGAGGACATTGGTGTTGCGCTCACCGAAACCGGTTTGGACGGCAAACTTGAAGTGGACAAGATCCGCCAGTACTTCGACCACCCCGGCGTAGTCCAGCCCTTCCTTGAGGGCACTGCAGCCGGTCTGGAAGAGATCCGCGGGAAGCTGGCTGCCGCCGGCGTTACCGATCCGGATTCGAAGATCCGGGTGCTGTTCGCCACGCACTCCATTCCTACCCGGGATGCAGAGGCCGCGGGCAAGTCCGGGGACGAGCCGCGCGAATTTGCTGAAGGATCCGCATACGCCGCGCAACACCTTGCCAACGCCCAGGCCATTATGGACACTGTGGCGCCGAACGTTGCCTGGGACCTGGTGTACCAGTCCCGCTCCGGCGCGCCGCACATTCCCTGGCTCGAACCGGACATCAACGACCACCTCGAGGAGATCGCCCCCGACGGCGTCCGCGGCGTGGTCATCGTTCCTCTTGGTTTCGTCAGCGACCATATGGAAGTTGCTTGGGACCTGGACACCGAAGCACTGGAAACGTGCAAGAACCTCAACATTGAAGCCACCCGTGTTCCCACCCCGGGCACCCACGCGGCTTTCGTGTCCGGCCTGGTGGACCTCATTTGTGAGCGCACGGTGGAGAACAACATCGCCGATCGTCCCCACGTGACGGACCTGGGGCCTTGGTACGACGTCTGCCGTCCCAACTGCTGCGAGAACTTCCGCGGAGCAAAACCCGTCATCTCAGAAGTTGGCGTCGGGATCGGCATCGGCCACGATGCTTACCCTGCTCCGGAGGTTGCAAAGTGACTGTTCGCATCGGCACCAGGGCGAGCAAGCTTGCCCTGACGCAGACGCAGCAAACTGCGGACCGGTTGGCTGCCGTTGGTGGCTTCCCCGTGGAGCTCGTGCACATCAAGACCGAAGGCGACGTCAAGACCGGGTCCCTTTCGCAGATGGGCGGGACCGGTGTGTTCGTCGCAGCACTTCGGGATGCCCTCCTCGCCGAGAACTGTGATGTTGCCGTGCACTCCCTCAAGGACCTGCCCACCGGTGCCGCTTTGGGCCTGAGCATCGCCGCAACTCCCAAACGCGTGGATGTCCGCGACGTCCTCTGTGCACGTGATGGCCTGACACTGGCTGAGCTGCCGGACGGTGCCAGGGTTGGCACGGGCTCGCCACGCCGCGCCGCTCAACTTCGGGCTGCGCGTCCGGACATCGAGGTTCTTGATATCCGTGGAAACGTGGATACTCGCCTCGGCCGTGTCCCGGGTTTGCCGGGAAACACTACCGATGAAGTTGTCCCGGGCAAGTCCTGCGACCTTGACGCTGTGGTGTTGGCCGCCGCGGGCCTGGAGCGTATGGACCGGTTGGACACCGTGAGCGAGTTCTTCGAATCCAACGTCATGTTGCCCGCCCCCGGGCAAGGAGCATTGGCCATCGAGTGCCGGACTGCCGACGCTCCGCGCCTGGCCGGTTCCGTTGAAGGGTCAAACGGCGTGCTGGCCCAGGCCCTTGCGGCCCTGAACGACGACGATACCCGCCTCGCCGTGACAGCCGAGCGCGCCGTCCTGGCACGGCTTGAAGCCGGTTGTGCTGCTCCCGTGGGGGCCTACGCCTTCCGGAAGGGCAGCATGCTGCACCTTGAAGCAGTGGTCTGTGCTGTGGATGGCACCAAGACCGTCCGCGAGAAGAAAGCCACCGACGGCCTTACGGACGTCGGAGCCACGTTGCTTGGCATCGAAGTGGCAGAGCTTTTGCTCGCTGCAGGCGCCGCGGAGATCGCGGACCTTGCCGCGTCCTGAGCCGCATGAAGTGAACGGGTTGACCGGCCGGCGTGTCCTGATCACCAGGACCGCCGACCGTGCGCGCCCGTTGGCGGCGCTCCTGAACAACCTGGGGGCTGAGCCCTTGGTGCTTCCGCTCATCGATTTTGAGAAGGCCGGGGACCAAGCACGCCTTGATGACGCCTTGGACCAATTGACGGCCGGCGACTTCCACTGGCTGGTGATCAGCAGCATGACCACCGTCCGGGTTTTGTTGGAGAAGGCAGCCCAGCGGGGAATAGCACTCGAGGACCTTGTCCCATCGAAAACGAAGGTGGCCACTATTGGCCCCTCGTCCCGGCAGGTCCTTGAATCCCTAGGCCTCACCGTGGCTTTGGCACCTGTCGATGTCCAGTCCGCGGAGGGCCTCCTTGCTGTGTGGGAAGCGTCTCCTGAACGGGTTTTTCTTCCACAAGCGGACATGGCGGCGCCCGGCCTGCGCGACGGCCTGGTGGCAAACGGTGCGGACGTGACGTCCGTTGTTGCCTACCGCACCGTGGATTATCCTGCCCATGCGGAACTCCGCCTGACAGCGGAACTTCCGTCCGGCGTCGTGCTTTCCGTTGCCGACGCCCCGGCGACCCTCAGTCCTGAAGAGACGCGGGCCGCGCTGGACGCCGGAACCGTGGACGCCGTGGTGGCTGCTTCTCCCAGCGCTGCGCGCCGTATAGCTGCAACGTTGCTGCCACTGCGCGGTTGCCGGCTGATCGCCATTGGACGGCCGACGGCGGCAGAGGCTTCCAGACTCGGCCTCACCGTGGCAGCCACCGCCAAAGTACCAACCCCGGACGGCATTGTGGCCGCCTTGGAATCTGTTTTCGACAACGAAGGGAATTCGCCATGAGCTTTCCGAACCATCGTCCCCGCCGCTTGCGCACAACTCCGGCCATGCGCAGGCTCACCGCCGAAAACCGCTTGGCGCCCGCGGACCTGATCCTCCCTGCATTCATCCGGGAAGGCCTCACCGAGCCCAGTCCCATCAGCTCCATGCCGGGCGTCGTCCAACACACCACCGAGTCCTTGAAGCGGGCCGCCGCCGAAGCCGTGGAGTTGGGCGTGGGCGGCGTCATGCTGTTCGGTGTGCCTGCCGTACGCGACGCGCAGGGCACCGCTTCGCTGGACCCGGAAGGCGTCTTGAACAAGGCCATCCGCGACGTCAAAGCCGAGGTGGGCGATGACCTGGTGATCATGGGCGACGTCTGCCTTGACGAATTCACCGACCACGGCCACTGCGGCGTCCTCGATTCCGAGGGCTACGTGGACAACGACGCCACGCTGGAGATCTACGGCCGGATGGCTGTTGCCCAGGCCGATGCCGGAGCCCACGTCCTGGGGCCGTCCGGCATGATGGACGGCCAGATCGCGGTCATCCGTCAAGCGCTTGAGGAATCCGGACACAAGAACACAGCAGTTCTCGCCTATGCAGCCAAGTACGCCTCAGCGTTCTACGGCCCCTTCCGTGAGGCCGTGGATTCCCAGCTCAAGGGTGATCGCCGGACCTACCAGATGGACGCGGCCAACCGCAGGGAAGCCATTCTGGAAGTTGAACTGGACCTCGAAGAAGGCGCCGACATGGTGATGGTCAAACCTGCCATGAGCTATCTGGACATCCTGGCTGATGTCGCAGCCATGAGCCCCGTGCCCGTTTCGGCCTACCAAATCTCGGGGGAATACGCCATGATCGAAGCGGCCGCCGCCAACGGTTGGATCGACAGGCGGGGTGCCATCACTGAATCCGTCCTCGGCATCAAGCGTGCCGGCGCCGATACCGTCCTGACCTACTGGGCCTCCGAACTGGCAGGCTGGCTGAAGGAGTCCTGATGTCATCTCTCCCTTCTGAAACCGGATCTCCTGCCCCGGCCGATCCTGCCGCGCCGGTGGCAGCGAACGAGATCCTGCTTGGCCTGAACACTTTCGGCGACGTCGGAGTGGATGCCGAGGGGAACCCCAAAGAGCATGCGCGCGTGTTGCGCGAGCTGCTGCAGGAAGCGAAGCTGGCTGACGCCGTCGGAATCCATGCCTTCGGCGTGGGGGAACATCACCGCCGCGATTTCGCGGTGTCCGCGCCTGAAGTGTTCCTGGCAGCGGCCGCCGCGGTAACCTCACGGATTCGCTTGGGGTCCGCAGTTACCGTGCTCAGCTCCGATGATCCCATCCGGGTATTCCAGCGTTTCGCCACTGTGGACGCGTTGTCCAACGGCAGGGCCGAAGTCATGCTCGGCAGGGGTTCGTTCGTGGAATCGTTCCCCCTGTTTGGCCTGGACCTGGCGGACTACGAAGTCCTGTTCGAGGAAAAACTGGAACTGTTCGACAAGGTTCGTGCACAGAAACCGGTTCATTGGGAGGGGCGCACACGGCCCAACGTCAACGGTCTGCAGGTATATCCCAAACTCCAGCACCACCTGCTGCCTGCCTGGATTGGTGTTGGCGGCACACCGGAGTCTGTCCTGCGCTGCGCCCACTACGGTTACCCCATCATTTTCGCCATTATCGGGGGAGAGCCCCGCCGCTTCGCACCGCTGGTCAACCTGTACCGTGAGGCGATGGCCAAGTACGGCCATCCCATGCGCCAGATCGCCACGCACTCACCAGGATTCATCGCTGATACGGACGAGGCCGCCCGCGAGGAACTTTTCCCGCACTGGCTGGAGCAGCGCAACAGGATCGGCGCCGAGCGTGGGTGGGGTCCGGGGAACCGCGGCGAGTTCGATGCCATGTGCGGCCCTGAAGGCGCCCTCTACGTTGGCTCCCCGGAAACCGTGTCGCAGAAAATCGCTTTGCTCAAGCGGAACCTCGGTGTGGACCGCTTCGACCTCAAATACAGCAATGGGACGTTGCCGCATCAATCCATGATGCGCTGCATCGAGCTCTACGGCACCGAGGTGGCTCCTCGGGTTACCGAGCTGCTCGCAGCAAGTTAGACCTCGGTCCAACTGCTCCTGAATCACTGAAAGAATAGGAACCATGACGTCAAACACCCCCGTGTCCGATCAACTGTTCGACCGTGCCCGGTCCCTGATGCCCGGCGGCGTGAACTCGCCTGTGCGGGCCTTCGGGTCAGTGGGCGGCACCCCGAAGTTCATGGTTTCGGCCAAGGGCGCCTACCTGACGGACGCGGACGGTAAGGAATACGTGGACCTCGTCTGTTCCTGGGGGCCAGCCCTGTTGGGACACGCCCACCCTGCCGTGCTCGACGCCGTTCACGCAGCTGTAGACCGTGGTCTTTCCTTCGGAGCTTCCACACCGGATGAAGCCAACCTGGCCGCGATCGTCAAGGACAGGGTGTCCGCCGTCGAACGCCTGAGGATGGTGTCCACCGGAACCGAAGCCACCATGACAGCCGTTCGCCTTGCCCGCGGTTTCACCGGCCGCAATCTGATCATCAAGTTTGCCGGTTGCTACCACGGCCACCTGGACGGACTGCTGGCAGCGGCGGGATCGGGCGTGGCAACCTTGGCTCTGCCCGGCTCTGCCGGCGTCACGGAGGCAACTGCCGCTGAAACCCTGGTTTTGCCCTATAACGATCTCGCCGCCGTCGAGGCTGCATTCGCTGCGCACGGCAAGAACATCGCTGCCATCATCACCGAAGCGGCACCGGCCAACATGGGCGTTGTCACCCCGGGGGAGGGGTTCAACGCAGGGCTGTCCCGCATCACCAAGGAACACGGTGCGCTCCTCATCCTCGACGAAGTCCTCACCGGCTTCCGCACCGGCTACGCCGGCTACTGGGGCCTGACCGGCCGCCAGGAAGGCTGGGCACCGGACCTGCTCACCTTCGGCAAGGTCATCGGCGGCGGAATGCCGACGGCGGCACTGGGTGGTCGTGCCGATGTCATGGACTACCTCGCACCAGTCGGTCCCGTGTACCAAGCCGGTACGCTGTCCGGAAACCCCGTGGCCATGGCCGCAGGTGTGGCAACGCTGACCAACGCAACTCCTGAGGTCTACGCCTACGTTGATGCCCGTTCGCTGGAGCTTTCCGCTGCGCTTTCTTCCGCCCTTGATGACGCCGGAGTGGACCACTCCATCCAACGGGCAGGCAATCTGTTCTCCGTCGCGTTTGGCACCTCTGCCCACGGAGTGCACAACTACGACGACGCCCAGCGGCAGGAAAGCTTCCGCTATGCACCGTTCTTCCACTCCATGCTGGACTCCGGCGTCTACCTTCCGCCTTCCGTCTTCGAAGCCTGGTTCCTCTCCGCCGCTCACGACGACGCAGCCATGAACCGGATTATCGAGGCACTCCCGGCAGCAGCGAAGGCTGCGGCCGGCGCCACGGCCTAGTCTTTTGTGATGCCCCGGCCACCTGCTTGAAGCAGTTGGCCGGGGCATCGTTGCTTGTCCCGGGGTAGGCTCATAGATGGAAACCCACCCCCAACGAATTCACGGTTTACCATGCGCAATCCCCCGTTCATTGCATCGATAAGTGTCAGCATCGCCACCGCCGGTGTACTTCTGGTGACGGCCTCGGGATGTTCCAGCGGCCCGTCCAACTCCGGCCAAGCCTCGGCGGAGGGGACGCAGTCTGTTGCCCCTTCTTCGCCGACAACCACACCGGCACCCACATCTCCGCCGGCGACAACCACGCCGTCTGCTGTTCCTTCCCCGCCTCCCTCCGCAATGCCTGCACCTGCGCCGAGCACGGCGTCGGCTGCGGAGAAGCAACTTGGCGCGCTCAGCCTGGAGCAACGCGTGGGACAACTGTTCATGGTGGCCGCCAAGGCTACCGGCGCCGAACCCGGAACCATGGAAGCACTGACCAAGTATCACGCCGGAAACGTCTATCTCAGTGGGCGCAGCAAGGAGGGAAGTGCTCCGACGGCGGCCGTCGTCTCTTCGTTGACGGGAACAGTGTCTGCGGCCACCACCGGCGGGCTGCCCCTTTTTGTAGCTACTGACCAAGAAGGCGGGTACGTTCAGGTGCTCTCCGGCCCGGGCTTCTCTACGATTCCTACGGCCCTGGTCCAAGCATCTTCCGGGGCGGCTAAGCTCCGAGCCGATGCTGCGACGTGGGGAAAGGAACTTCGTAGCGTAGGCGTCAATGTGAACCTCGCACCGGTCCTGGATACAGTGACCAGCCCTGAATTTGCACCCTCGAATGCCCCCATCGGCCATTTTCAGCGTGAGTACGGCTATGACCCCGGCAACGTTTCGCTGCTGGGCAATGCTTTTGCCGACGGTATGAAAGACGCAGGGGTCGCTCCGGTGGTCAAACACTTCCCGGGCCTGGGCAGAGTGGTTCCCAATACGGACGTCAGCAGCAATGTCCGCGACACGGCCACCACCCGGGATGATCCCGCACTGCAGCCATTCCACACCGCCATCAAGGCGGGCACACAGTGGGTCATGGTCTCGAACGCCTACTACGACAAGATCGACCCCGCAAACATCGCACCATTCTCACTAACAGTGATGGACACTATGCTGCGTGCTGACGCTGGCTTCAAAGGGATCATTCTTTCGGACGACCTCTGTAGTGCCGCGCAAATGGAAGCCTGGTCCGATGCCGATCGTGCTCTGAACTTCTTCGGCGCGGGCGGAACTATGTTGGTGTGCGCCGATCCCACCAGCATTCCCGCAATGCACCAAGCCGTGGTGCAAAAGGCCACGGCAGATCCAGCCTTCCGGGCCAAGGTGGATGCCGCGGCGCTCACCGTGTTGCGGGTTAGAGCAGGTCAATAACGGCTTCAAATCAATGAGCACAGCAAAGAACCCCGCCTTCGTTTGGAAGGCGGGGTTCTTTTCACTGGTGCAGGTCCTGCTTTTAGGAGGCCTTAGAGAACGTCCGAAAGGAAGCCTTGGAGGCGTTCCGTTTGCGGGTTGGTGAACAGCTGCTCCGGAGGACCGGATTCAACCACCACGCCGGCGTCCATGAAGGTCACAACGTCGGAGACGTTGCGGGAGAAGCCCATTTCGTGGGTTACCACCACCATGGTCATGCCTCCTTGGGCCAGGTCCGTCATGAGGGCAAGGACACCTTTGACGAGTTCCGGGTCCAGTGCGGAGGTGGCTTCGTCGAAGAACATGACCTCGGGCTTCATGGCCAGCGCGCGGGCAATTGCCACACGCTGCTGCTGTCCGCCCGAGAGGTTTGCTGGACGCGAGTCTGCCTTGTGCTTCAAACCCACCAGGTCCAGCTGGGCCAGGGCTTCGTCGCGCGCCTGCTCTTTGGACATGCCACGGAGCTTACGCAAAGCCAGTGAGATGTTCTCAGCCACCGTTTTGTGCGGAAACAGGTTGAACTGCTGGAAGACCATGCCAATACGGCGGCGCAGTTCGTCCGGATTGTCCTTGAGCACGGAGCGTCCATCCAGCAGGATGTCGCCCTGGTCCGGCTCGATGAGCCGGTTCATGACGCGCAGGAGCGTCGATTTGCCCGAACCTGAAGGGCCGATCACGGAAGCCGTGGTGCCCTTCTCAACGTGCAGGTCGATACCGCGCAGTACGTGGTTGCTGCCGAAAGACAAATGGATGTTCTTGGCCGTCAGCGTGCCTGATGCAAATTCGCTCATGCCTGGGCTCCCTTTCCTACGACGGCTGCTGCCTCGTCAGGTTCCTTCTTCTCCGGCCGGCCGGAGCGCATGCGGGCATCAATCCAGTTCACAAAGTGCGTGAGCGGGATGGTCAGCGCCAGATAGAAGATGGCAGCGGCCACGTACGGGGACAGATTGCCGCTGTTGGCTGCAGCGTCCTTGCCGATCTGGAAGATTTCACGTTCTGTGGCCAGCAGGCCAAGCATGAACACCAGTGAGGATTCCTTGATCAGCGCGATGAACTGGTTCACCAGGGCGGGAAGAACCCTCCTGATGCCCTGGGGTACCACCACGAGGCGCATGGACGAGCCGTAGCTGAACCCGAGGGCACGGGTCGCTTCGAGTTGTCCCTTATCCACGCTCTGGATGCCCGAACGGAAGATCTCGCCAATATATGCGCCGGACATCAAGGACAGTGCCGCGATGGCCATGGGGTACGGGCTGGTGGAGCCCGTCAGTTCGCGAATAATGGGGCCGAAACCGAATCCGATCACCAAGATGGTCAGCACCGGTGGAAGCCCGCGGAGAATGTCCGTGTAGATGCGGGCTACCCACCGGGCCGCTGCGTTCCGGGAAATCCCCATCAGGGCGAGCAGCATCCCAAGTGCAGTCCCAATGATGCCCGAGACGACAGCCAGAACGATGGTATTGGGCAGGCCGACGGCGAACATCTTGGGGAGAACTTCGCCTATCGCCTCCCAGTCAAAGAAAGACTCGGCTAGTTGATTGAGGATATCCATGGAACGCCCTGGTTACTTGGCGGGGAGCTGGACGGCCTTGCTGCCCGGCTTCCAGCCCTGGGGGGTCTGCTCGGCAGCAGTCGGACGGTCCTTGTACCATTCGGCTGTGAGCTTGGCCCAGGTGCCGTCAGCAATGACAGCATCCAAGCCGGAGTTCAAAGCGTCGATCAGCGGCTGGTTGTCCTTATTCACTGCGTACGCGGTGAAGTTCTGGGTGTTGACAACCTTCTCGGCGATCTTGGTGTTGTCGCCTTCCTTGACCTGGCCTTCGGCCTGCTGGGAAGGAGCAACCCAAGCGTCGATCTGACCGTTCTTCACGTTGCCGTACACCGTGTTGTAGTCAGGGAAACGGACGGGCTCGATCTTGAGCGTGTTCGTCATGTAGTCATCCTGGACAGTACCCTGGACGACGCCGATGCGGAGGCCTTCCTTGATGTCGGCGAAACCGGTGACCTTGGAGTCGTTCTTGGTCACGATCGCCATGTAGCCGAAGTCGTAGCCGTTGGTGAAACCGACTGTCTTGCGGCGTGCGTCCGTGGTGGAGATGGAGGAGGATCCGACGTCGAACTGCTTGTTGCCCACCTGGGAGAGGAGCGCCGAGAAGTCGGTGGACGCGAACTCGACCTTGAGGCCCAGCTTGTCGCCGATGGCGCGCAGGAGCTCATTGTCGTAGCCGGTGAATTTACCGGAAGGATCGATGAAGATGTTCGGCGGGGCGTCGGAGAGGGTGCCCACGCGCAGGGTGCCGTCGGTGATGAGGCCCAGCTTGGTCTTGTCGATCTTGTCCAGCGGCGTCACCTCAGCGGTGGTGAACGTGTCGAGCGATTTCTGGTCGCTGCCAGCCAGTGCATCGGTGGGCGAGCCGCTGGGCTCGGAGGTTCCTCCGCCGCATGCTGCCAGGGAAATCACCAAGGCTGCGGCCACGGGGGCAACAGACAGCCACTTAGGGGCTTTGAATTTCATAAAGAAATCACTTTCATCGGGTCACGGAGACGTTTCACGGTGGGCGGGGAACGTGGCAACCGAGAGAAGGTTGGCTGCCCTAGCAGACTTCAACCCGCCAAAACTTAATTATGTCACCAGCCCACCAGGGCATGGTGAATCGAAGAAATGGTTGCTCACCCTCGATTTTTCCGAACAAAGTACCTTCTGTAGGTCCGTTACCTAGGGACTATTCCGACAGTAGGCACAAGCGGAGAATCCGCGCGCTAAAGTGCCTCAGTTCGGGGTTCCCGAAAATCCTGTGACATGCGTCGCACAACGTAACCCATAAGGGAACTCTGCCCGTTTAGAAACCCCCGCGGCTTGCATCCTCAGGCGGAAGAACCGGCCACTCACCTTCGATGACGGCGGTGGGCTTGCTTCGCCGTAAGTACTGCTGGAAATCAGCAGCTTGGGATGCCGCCCAGTCTACTTGCAGCTGGTGGAGCGTGGAGGCCGGCATCCGCAGCTTCGGAAACTTGCCGGCCATGGCATCCAAAACCCGGAGCGTAGCCAAGGCATCCGCTGCAGAGGTATGCGCGTTGGTCAGGTCAACCCCGTATTCCTCGCACAGGGCAGTCAGAGTGCGCTTACCCTTGCGGTAGCGATCCACTTGCTTGTTCATCAAATAGGGATCCAGCACGGGGAAGCGGCTCAGTTGAGGAACACCGTAGCGGGCAGATTCTGCTGCCAACACCGTGAAATCGTAGCTGGCGTTGAAAGCAATGACGGGAGTGCCCTCGTCGAACAATCTCTGGAGTACCCCGGCGACCTCCCGTGTGACCTCCGCCGCCGGGCGGCCTTCTGCCCGGGCCTTCTCCGTGGATATACCGTGGACCTCGCTGGCTTCGAGGGGGATCTCCACACCGGGATCCGCCAACCACTCATGTTCTGCGATGAGCTCGCCGTGGTCATCCACAACAGTGATGGAAGCGGTGACGATCCGCGCTGACCGCGAGTTCTTCCCGGTGGTCTCGAGGTCGAATGCGGCACGGGAGAGGGTGTTCCAGGAGCTCATGTCTTCAAGCTACCGGCTGGGTCCGACACTCTTTGGGCACGACACTCCTGCCGTTACGCTGAACACATGCGGATGGAGTATGTGACGGCGGTTTTGGCCGTTGTAGACCTTGTTCCGTCGGGCTCGGCGGTCTCCTATGGTGACGTCGCTGAGCTCTTGGGTGCCGGCGGGCCGCGGCAGGTCGGCGCAGTCATGAGCCACTACGGAAGCTCCGTTGCCTGGTGGCGCGTGCTTCGCGCGAGCGGGGAGGCACCTCCCGGTCATGAAGTCGATGCCTTGCGGCACTACGTGGAAGAATCCACTCCACTGCATGGCGCTTATGAGGCCTTCCTGAGGACGCGTGAAGGCCGTTGGCGCGTGGATCTGGCAAACGCCCGATGGGCACCTTCCGACTCTGACTTCGATCAACTTGATGTGATCTCTGACCAGTTGGAGCGTCAACTCCATAAATTGTCAGTACCCGATGATGAAATGACTGTGTGACCGCGACTCCTGCCAAAACCCGCCAAGCATCAGCAGCCCTCCGCCTGCTCCCGCCGCGAGAGACCCACTACGCGGCACCCGTTCTGTCCCCGGACCAACATGCAGTGGTTTCCCTCCGGCAGGGGAGCGGCCCAGTCCTTGTGCCGGGAGGTCCAGGCACGGGCAAGTCAACGGTGCTTGTGGAATCCGCAGTGCGCCGCGTCCGCGAAGATGGACTGGATCCTGAGCAGATCCTCATTCTTGCTCCTGGGCGCCTCGCCGCCGCGGCTTTGCGGGACACCTTCACGGGACGGCTGGACCGCAGTCTCAGTACGACGCCGGCACGCACCTGGGCGTCGTACGCTTTCGATGTCATCCGACGGGCAAAGGCGGAAGGCATCCTGCCGCTGACGAGGCCACCGAAGCTTCTGTCGGGCCCCGAACAGGACCTCATCATCAAGGAATTGCTGGAAGGCCACTCCCGTCCGGGATTTCAGCTGCCGTGGCCGGAGGATCTCGCAGCGGCACTTCCTACCCGCGGCTTCCGTCACGAGATCCGGCAATTGTTTGACCGCATCATCGAATCGGGGCGCACCGCAGAGGACTTGGTTGGGCTTGCCTACGAGTGCGGACGGCCTGATTGGATGGCGGCGGCCCAGCTGTACAGCGAGTACCGGGATGTCTTGGACCTCCGCATGCCCGAGGCTTTTGACCCGGCCGGAATCATCACCACCGCCCGTCAGATTTTCCAGGATTCGCCGGAGTTCCTGGCGGCGGAGAGGGAACGGCTCCAGCTCATCCTTGTGGACGACGCCCAGGAATCCAACCCGGCAGTGTTCGAGCTTCTTGCCGACATCGGGGAGGGGAAGGACATTGTGGTGACCTACTCGCCGGATACCGTCGTGCAAGGTTTTCGCGGTGCACGTCCGGACTTGGTTTCAGAGCTGCCAAAGCTGCTGGGCGGCACGCAACAAACTGTTCTCGAACGTCCGCTGTCAGTGACTCACAGGCACACGCCGGAAGTAGCTGAGGCATGGACCCGGGTGGCGGCCCGCATCTCACAGCGTTCCGGTGGTCAGTTGGCCAGGCAGTTGGAACAACCGCAACTTCCGCAAGGCCCACAACCAGCTGCCCGGGAAGGTCGCGTAGAGGGGCACGTGCTGCCGTCCGCCGTCCACGAGCTGCGGTATGTCGCCCAGCGCATCCTGGAGGCACAGCTGCGGGAATCACGGGAGTTCAGTGACATCGCGGTGATCGTCCGGAACGGCGGACAGATTTCTCAGCTGCAGCGTTATCTTAGTGGCCAGGGGATTCCGGTGCGTGTTCCGGTAGCCGACTCAGCTGTCCGTGACGAGGTCGCTGTGCGCCCGTTACTGGAGGCCTTTGCCGTTGTTCTGGACCCAGCAAAGCTGACGCCGGAAACTGCAGTTTCGCTCCTGACGTCCCGCATCGGAGGAGCCACCGCCATTGAATTGCGCAGGCTGCGACAATCCCTTCGCCGTGAGGAATTCCTTGGCGGTGGCGGTCGCTCCAGTGACGCCCTGTTGGTCGAAGCCTTGCTCCAGCCGGGGGCACTGGCCTCGTTGGGAATTGAAGGCAGTTCCGCCCGCAGGCTTGCCCGCATGATCGCAGCAGGTACCGCTGCCGCAGCTGAGCCCGGCGCCAATGCGGAATCTGTTCTGTGGGCTCTATGGCACGCTACCGGGTTGTCTTCCCGTTGGGCGGAAACAGCATTGGAAGGCGGCAACGCCGGGGCTCGCGCCGATCGGGACCTTGACGCCATGATGGCCCTGTTCCATACGGCCGAGCGCTTCGTGGACCAGCTGCCCGGTTCTGGTCCGGAACAGTTCCTGGACTACCTGTTGAACCAGGAACTGCCCATGGACACCCTTGCCTCAAGGGCACAGCTGGAGGCTTGCGTGGAGATCATGACTCCCGCCAGTGCTGCAGGACGGGAGTGGCCGGTGGTGATCGTAGCGGGTCTTCAGGAAGGCGTATGGCCCAACACCCGCCTCCGTGGAGAGTTGCTGGGCAGCACTGTCTACGCTGACGCCGTAGAGCATGGAGTGGACTACGCCCTCCGGCGTGGACCGCTGAGCAGGCTCCGGGATATCCGTTACGACGAACTCAGGAGCTTCTCAACAGCCGTATCGCGAGCCCGTGAAGTTCTGATTTGCACGGCGGTGTCCTCCGAGGACGAACAACCTTCTGCTTTCCTGGATTACGTGGCCCCGTTGGGTTCGGGCGAGTACAAACGCGGTTACACCCAGGTTGACCGTCCCATGACCTTGAGGGCCCTTGTTGCAGAACTGAGGCAGCATTCCCAGGTGGAGGACGACGGCCCCGGAGACACCGGTAGTGCAAATGAGGCCGCCCGGATATTAGCCAGGCTCGCCAGTACGGACCCACCGGTTCCGGGGGCACACCCGGACACGTGGTGGGGCTTGGCGGCGCTGAGTTCCCAGGAAGCCGTGGTGCCGGCTGGAGGTACCGTTTCCGTTTCGCCTTCCAAAGTGGAAGCCGTCCATAAGTCCCCTCTGGACTGGTTTGTCCAAGCCGCAGGAGGGGAAGCTGCCACCGATTTCGCGCGCAGTCTGGGCACCTTGGTTCACGACATTGCGCAGGACCATCCCGAGGCCTCAGGAGCCGAGTACGTTGCCGAACTCGTGCGCCGCTGGCCCACCTTGGGCATGAAGGATAACTGGGAGGGAAAGCTCGATTTCCAGCGGGCGGAACTCATGGTCCGGAAGTTGGCTCAGTATGTGCTCATTATGCGTAATGACCAAAGACGTTTGCTGGCGGTAGAGCACGACTTTGAAGTTCAGCTCCCTGATGTCACGGTGGACACTGTTGGCGTTAAGGGTCCTGAAGCTCTTGAGGAGGACGCCGTACGACACGCGGTACTCCGCGGTCAGGTGGATCGACTCGAAATAGATCCGGAGGGCAGGCTCGTGATCGTGGACCTCAAGACCGGCAAGCGGCAACCCGGCAAGGCCGAGGTTGCCCGGCACCCGCAACTCGGCGCCTATCAGGCCGCGGTCCTCAAGGGTGCTTTCCAGGACGCTGGAACCGGGCAGGATCTCCAGGACTCAGGGTCGACAACCGGCTCCGTTCCAGGCGGAGCAGTGTTGGCCCAGCTTGGGACCAAAACCAAGAGCCCCGCAGTACAGCAGCAGGACCCCTTGGATCCAAAAGACAACTGGGCAGAAACCCTGGTTAATGAGGCAGCATCGCTGATGGCGGGTGCAACGTTCGAAGCACGGCACGATCCCGGCAAAGGAGGGCATGGCGGTCATGGATGCCGTCTGCCGGATATCTGCCCGTTGTGCGCCCGAGGAAAGCAGGTCACCGAATGACAACCGAGCTCCTGGAAGGCCTTGCCTCCGGCGCCCCGGACTTGGCGGGAGTCCCCGAGCCCAGATTTTCGCCCTCCGAACTGGCCCGTATCCTCGGCGAGAAGAACCACCCTACGCCCGAGCAGGCGGCCATCATTGCTTCGCCTCTCTCCCCTCGCTTGGTGATCGCGGGGGCAGGTTCGGGCAAGACTGCCACCATGGCGGACCGCGTGGTGTGGCTCGTGGCTAACGGCTGGGTGCGTCCGGAGGAAGTTCTCGGCGTGACATTTACCCGGAAGGCTGCCGGAGAGCTGGCGAGCCGGATACGGTCCAAGCTGGCTACTCTTCAGCGGATCGCGGCGGAGGACGATGGCAGCATTGGCTTCCCGGAGGGGCTCCTTGGTGCCGACGACCTCGAACCCAAGGTTTCCACATACCATTCCTATGCAAGCGGCATCGTGTCCGATTACGGTCTTCGGTTGGGCATCGAACGGGACGTCGTGTTGCTTGGTGGTGCACAGTCCTGGCAACTGGCCAGCGAGGTGGTGGAGGCCTACGACGGCGACTACGAACACTTCACAGCCGCAAAATCCACACTCGTCAATGCGGTCATCCAGCTGGCAGGGGAGTGTGCCGAGCACCTTCAGGATCCCGGCGAGGTACGGGAATGGGTTCTGGAACGCGTTGAGACCTTTGAACAGCTTCCCTACGTAACCGGGGCCAAGAAAAATCCCAGCCAGGCTGCGGGAGACCTCGCGGCCATGCTCCGGACCCGCGCCAGCGTTGCCGATATGGTGGTTCGCTACCAGGAAGCGAAACGTCAACGCGGTGTCCTTGATTTCGGCGACCTAGTGGCTCTTGCGGCGCGCATCGCCAGTGACATTCCGCTCGCTGCCACCACTGAACGTGCCCGCTACAAGGTGGTGCTCCTAGACGAGTTCCAGGACACCTCCCACGCACAGCTTGTCCTCTTTTCACGACTTTTTGGTCAGGGCCACGCAGTGACTGCGGTGGGTGACCCCAACCAGTCGATCTATGGCTTCCGCGGCGCTTCAGCAGGCCAGCTCTTCCACTTTGTGCAGGAGTTTCCCGTGCGGCACTTGGACCCCTCCGGAGGCGATGTTTCCTACTCCGTTGCCCCCACTTCTTACTTGACCACAGCCTGGCGGAATGGCAGGAACATCCTCCAGGCCGCCAATACCATTGCAGCGCCCTTGAACAGGGCGGCGGCATCGGACGGGCCCGCAGGGGAGAGGGAGACAGCCGGCAGCGTCTCCGTCCCGGCGTTGGTTCCCAGCCCCGCCGCAGTGGATGGAAGCGTGGTGATCGCCCGGTTCGGCACCGATGAAGACGAGGCCGCTGTCATAGCCCGCGACGTCCGCCGGTATCGGAAGACTGTTTTTGAGGAAGAGAAGGACGGAGCCGCTGTCCAACCAACCATGGCGGTACTGTGCCGACGCCGGGCGCAGATGGAATGTCTGCGCCGCGAGTTCGAGCTCCAGGGTATTGCCTACGAGATCGTTGGACTGGGCGGATTGTTGGACACGCCTGAGATTGTGGATTTGGTGGCCACATTGCGGGTACTTTCCGATCCCGGACGTTCGGATGCGCTGATGAGGTTGTTGGCCGGTGCTCGGTGGCGGATTGGTCCGGCAGACTTGATGGCCTTCAATGACTGGTCCCGCTTCCTGGCCCGCCGCCGGTCGGCCCCGTCAGCCGACCATGACTCCTTTCAAGACAACGAAGAACCTGCGAAAGCGGTGGTCGAAAGCGATATCACCGATGCCGCAAGCCTCGTGGAGGCCCTTGATTACCTCCCCCGGCCTGGCTGGATTTCCGGTCATGGGAGAAGTCTGAGTGCTGCTGCCCTGGAACGACTGACCAGGCTGGCCTCCGAGCTTCGCTCGCTCAGGAGCTACATCGGGGACGACCTCACCACACTGCTTGGTGAGGTGGAGCGTGCCATGCTGCTGGACATTGAGGTTGCCGCCAAGCCGGGAATTAGTATTCACCAGGCTCGCCGCAATCTGGATGCCTTTCAGGATGCCGCAGCAGGGTTCCTGCAGACGTCACAGCGCATTGATTTGCTGGCGTTCTTGTCGTGGCTGGAGGCCGCAGCCTCAGAGGAAGGCGGCTTGGACGTGGCTCCCGCTGAGACCAACCGGGAGGCCGTGCAATTGTTGACTGTCCATGCCTCCAAGGGTTTGGAATGGGACGTAGTCTTTGTCCCCGGACTCAACGCTGGTTCTTTCCCCAGCAGTAGGGACTCGCGGTGGAGCACCGGCGCCGCAGCCTTGCCATGGCCTTTGCGGGGCGATCGGGCTGACCTTCCGCAATGGGACCTGGATCAGCCTGACCAAAAGGGATGGCTGGACGCCGAGAAGGACTTCAAATCCGAGGTCCAGCATCACGGCGAGGCCGAGGAGAGGAGGCTTGCCTATGTTGCCTACACCCGGGCAAAGTTTGTCTTGTGGGCCTCCAGCGCTGCTTGGAATGGCTCCCGATCGGGAATGGCCGGTATGTCTTCCTTCCTCTCCGAACTTGCACCGCTGGCCGGAGTTGCTGCAACGGTAGAAGGCGCCGCCACGCCGTCAGTCGGAGCGGCGGTGGTCCACGCTGAATCGGTGTCTGAAGAGGCCTTGCCCGCGGAAAGTCCGTTGACCGCAGTGCTCGAGGTTGCACAATTTCCTTATGACCCATTGGAGGGGCCTTCAGACCCGCGGACCGGCTCCCGGCTAAGGCTGACTCCTGGCAGAAGGCTGGCCATGGATCAGGCTGCGGCCATGGTCCGTGGATACATGAAGGAACCCGACGTGTCACCTTTAGGAGACCTGACAGGCGCGGCCGGGAAGTGGTCACAGGAGGCAGAACTATTGCTGGACAGGCAGCGCCAGCTAAAGACCATTCAGGATGTTCACCTGCCCAGCCACATTTCTGCGTCACTTTTCGTTGACCTGGGCGCTGACCCGGGGGCTGTCCTGTCCCAGCTGCGCAGGCCGGTTCCCCGCGAACCTGGCATTTCCGCCCGCAAAGGTACGGCCTTCCATGCCTGGGTGGAGGAGTACTTCGGGACAACCGGAATGTTGGATCTGGATGAGGCGCCGGGTTCGGACTCCCATATTGACGAGGCTTACGGCCTGGATGACATGGTGGCAGCGTTCAAGCAGTCTGAGTGGGCCCAGCGTGCACCCGCTTTCGTCGAAGTACCCGTAGAAACCCGGATCGGCGATGTCGTGGTCCGTGGGCGCATCGATGCCGTCTTCCGTGATGCTGACGGTCGCTGGCAGCTCATTGACTGGAAGACCGGACGCCGCCCTGCAGGACGGGAACTGGCAACCAGGGCGGTGCAGCTGGCCGTTTACCGGCTCGCATGGGCCCGACTCAAGGACGTTCCGCTCGAAGACGTCAGCGCTGCCTTTTACTACGTGGCGGATGACGACGTCGTGCGCCCGCACGATCTTGGCAGCGCCGAGGAGTTGGAGCTGATTGTTGAGAGGGCGTTGAAGAACGGCAGCTGAATAAGGGGAGGCTCGAAAGGACGGTTCAGGATCGTTCGCCCGCGCGAAGCGGCGTCACGCTGACCACACTGATAGCGGCAGTGGAGGTGTCGTCATGGCCCGAGGTGGTTCCGGCGTCGCCGTCCCCGGGGCTCTCCGACTCTCCTGCATCGGGAATCGCCGCGACACTAACGGCAGGAACGCCTGCAGGGGAATCTGAAGCCTTCAGCACGGCGGCCTCATGCTCAGCTTGCGCAGCTTCTTCCTCTCGGCGCATCTGCTCGTCGATGTCGTCGGCAAGCGTCTGGAGCATTGATTCTGCTTCTGCGCTCATGCTCTGGTGCCCTGCCGCCATGGCCTTGACCAGATATTGGGCAAGGGCAAACTCGGCCAGCAGCGCCGCCCGGCGGAGAAGATGGGCGTCAGGGGCATCGCGGCGTGCCTGGGTGTAGTGGGTGAGAACGGCCTCAACGAAGGACGCTTCGTTGGATGCCACCAGCCAGGCGAAGTCGTCCGCGGGGTCGCCGATCCGCAGATCCGTCCAGCCCGTCAGGGCCGTGACGGTGTCGTCCTGGACCATCAGATTGTCTTCATGGAGGTCCCCGTGTACCACTGAGGGATTGAATCGCCAGAGAGCGACGTCTTCCAGGGCGTGCTCCCAGCGACGCAGGAGGGTGGCCGGAATCTTGCCGGTGGTTGCTGCTTGGTCCAGCTCGTTGAGTTTGCGTTGCCTGAACTCATTGGCCGAATAGCTGGGAAGATCTGCATTGATGACCAACGTCAGTGGCAAGTCATGAATGGCCGCCAGGGTTGTACCCACTTCCCGGGCCAAAGCGGGGCTGCCGGCTGAGAGTTCTTCGATGGAGAGCGTCGAGCCTTGAAGGTGCGCGTAGACGAAGGTGGTCAGGGCACCTTGCCGCACTGTGCCGGCGATGGTGGGCACGTGAAAAGGCAGCTCGGCGCGGATGGCCGGCGCAAAGGCCCGCAGCACCATGAACTCGGTTTCCAGCCGCGTGCTGGCTTCGGGATGACGCGGCGAACGAACCCGCCAGCGTTTGCCTTCCGCGTCGAGCAGCAACGCTGAATCGAAGTCGGCGTCGTCGTCGGGGGAATAAGCTGCGGCCGTCGGCGCCAGGCCGGGCACCGCCGCGGTTGCTAGGGCGGCCAGTTCGAGCGGTGTTCTTCTCACGTTCTCAACGGTAGATTGAGTGGGGGCTGTGGCCATGATGCAGTGCGGCGAGTCTTCAGATCCGCAGCAAATGCGCACGAAATATAGAGCAAAACCCGCCTTTGGTACCCGAACAGCCAACGTCACGGGACGGTGTCCACAGCAGGGCACCTTTCCAAATGTTTTTTGTCGGTACGAGTCAGTACGGTAGATACATGAGTTATACGGAGTCGCCGGCGCTTGCCAACCACCTGATGGAGACTGTCCTTCCCGTCCGCCCTGCCATGGTGGATCGCGGTTCGGGCATCCGCATGAAACCGGGAATGGTTGAGGAGCTGATCGCTTCCGGCTCGGCAAAGGCCATGGTCATTTCGCAGCGCAAAGCGTTGGTGACCGCGGACGGCTTGTGGTTCGGGGACGCGGCTCCGCTCTGGAATGCTCTTGGTGGATCTGCCGACGGTGCTGTTGCTGCCATCTATCTGGGCACTACCTTGGCGTCCTCCTCGTTGCCGGAAGGCACATCCATCGTGCTCTTTACGGTTTCGGAGCCGCCGGCTCCGGGCACGGCCACGGTGCCGCTGGATGTGGAGTGGGCAGGCTTCCGGGATGTCGCGGCACGTCTTGATGCCAAGGACACCGCGTTGTTCATCGAGGCAAGTGCAATCTCCAAGTGGCACGCAACCCACACGCATTGCCCGCAGTGCGGTACGCCCACGGATATCGAGGCAGGCGGCTGGGTTCGTCGTTGCCCCAAGGACAATTCAGAACACTATCCGCGGACGGATCCGGCCATCATTGTCACCGTGGTAGGGCCAGACGGCCGGCTCCTGCTCGGTGGAGGCGGGCCCCTCGACGCCAAGAATTACTCCACTCTTGCAGGATTTGTTGAGCCCGGTGAATCTCTGGAGCAGGCCGTTGTGAGGGAAATCGGGGAAGAAGTCGGTGTCCGCGTGACCGCCTGCCAGTACCTCGGTTCACAGTCCTGGCCCTTCCCCGCTTCCCTCATGTTGGGTTTCACAGCAAAGACGGACGACGCCGTTGCGCGGCCCGACGGCGTAGAGGTCACCCGTGCACGGTGGTTCAGTCGCGAGGAGTTGCAGGAAGCCGTCTTGAGCGGTGAAATCACCATCTCAACGCGCTTGTCCATTGCGCGTTCATTGATTGAGCATTGGTACGGCGGCGTCATCGAAGACCTCCAGCCGTGACCGAAGAGATTTTCGACGGCGGTGTCTCACTTGAGGAGCGTATCCTAGGCGGCCTGGACGATGAGCAGCGCGAAGTAGCCGGTACCTTGACGGGACCCATGTGTGTCTTGGCAGGGGCAGGCACGGGTAAGACGCGGGCCATCACCCACCGCATTGCGTATGGGGTTCACTCCGGCGTCTACAGCCCCCAAAGGCTGCTGGCCGTGACGTTTACTTCCCGGGCCGCGGCCGAGATGCGCAGCAGGCTCCGCGATCTTGGGGTTGCCAATGTTCAAGCCCGCACCTTCCACGCAGCCGCCTTGAGGCAGCTGCAGTTCTTTTGGCCGCAGGCGATCGGCGGCACTTTGCCCAGCCTGCTGGACCACAAGGCCAACATGATTGCCGAGGCATCCCGCAGGCTTCGCCTCAGCACGGATCGTGCCTCCATCAGAGATCTGGCGGCCGAAATCGAGTGGGCCAAGGTGTCCATGCTGACCCCGGCCAATTATCTGGAGAATGCCCAAGGCCGTGGAACTCCCGGAGGTTTTGATCTCACCGCGGTTTCCAGGGTGTTCCAGGCCTATGAGGACATCAAAACCGACCGCAACGTCATCGACTTCGAAGACGTCCTGCTCATTACCGTGGGGATCCTTCAGGAGGACCCTAAGGTAGCGGCAACAGTCCGGGAACAATACCGCCACTTCGTGGTGGACGAGTACCAGGACGTTTCGCCCCTGCAACAGCGGCTGCTGGATTTGTGGCTCGGCGGCCGGAACGAATTGTGCGTGGTGGGCGATGCCAGCCAGACCATCTACTCCTTTACTGGAGCTTCACCCAAGCATCTCTTGGGCTTCAAAGCGCAGTTCCCCGAAGCAACCGTCGTCAAGCTCATTCGCGATTACCGCTCCACCCCGCAAGTGGTGAAGTTGGCCAACGAGCTCCTGGGCTCCCGTCGAAGCGGCGGCCCGGTAGCAGATGCCGCATGGGCTCCGCCGCTCAAGCTCGTCGCCCAACGGCCTTCCGGTCCGGAGCCACGCTTCATGGAGTGCCCGGACGATGAGGCCGAGGCAGCGGTGGTGGCAGGCAGAATCCAGGAACTGCTCAACACCGGAGTCAAGGCCAGCGAGATCGCCATCCTGTTCCGTACCAACGGCCAGTCTGAAGCGTACGAGCAAGCACTGGCCTCTGCCGGCATTGGCTATCAGCTCCGGGGAGGCGAGAGGTTCTTCGCACGCAAGGAAGTCCGTGATGCCATCCTCCAGCTGCGGGCGGCAACCCGTGCCGTGGCCGAAGGGCCCCACGAATCACTGGGGCAGATCGTCCGGGACATCGTTGCGTCACTGGGCTACACGGATGCCGCCCCGCACAGCGGTGGAGCGCTGCGTGAGCGGTGGGAATCCTTGGCAGCTTTGGTTGCCCTGGCTGATGAGCTTGCTGTTAGCCGGGGGGAGTCCTTCACTTTGACTGAGTTCGTCAACGAGTTACAGGAGCGATCGGTCGCCCAGCACGCGCCCACCGTTCAAGGCGTCACCCTTGCTTCCCTCCATGCAGCCAAGGGCCTTGAGTGGGATGCAGTGTTCCTGGTTGGCCTCAGCGAAGGCCTCATGCCTATTTCTTTTGCCGATACCCCCGAGGATGTGGACGAAGAGCGCAGGTTGCTTTATGTCGGCATCACCCGGGCGCGCGAACACCTGAATCTCTCCTGGTCCACAGCCCGAACACCGGGTGGCCGGGCCAACCGCAAGCCGTCCCGTTTCCTCGATGGACTTCGTCCCAATTCCGTGGCATCCGCCAACGCACGCAGCAAGACGGGTCCCACGCGGCGGAAGGCTGCGGCCCCGGCGTCGTGCAAGGTTTGCGGAAGCATGCTGGCCAGCGGAGCCGAGCGCAAGGTGGGGCGCTGTAATCAGTGTCCGCCCACTTACGAGGAGCAAACATTCGATGCCCTGAGGCAGTGGCGAAGGGACGAGGCCCAGTCGGCCGATGTTCCAGCGTATGTTGTGTTCACGGACGCTACTCTCACGGCGATAGCCGAGGCCAAGCCTTCATCGCTGGAGGAACTGGCCGGCCTTGCAGGCATCGGCCCCTCCAAGCTCGAACGCTATGGCGAAGCTGTCCTGGCAGTACTCGCTGAGAGCAGCGAACTCTGATGGCCCGCCAGTCCGCGTCCGACGCCGACGTGCCTCACATCACCGACGACGGCGCGCCGGTCGTCGTTCGTCGATCAGCAAGGCGGCGCCGTACCGTTGCCGCTTTCTGGGAAGACGGCAACGCTGTGATCGCAATCCCTGCCAGTTTTACCAAGTCCCAGGAGCGGGAGTGGGTCCGGCGAATGCTGGCCAAGCTGAAGAAACAGGGGGAGCGGCAAACAGGTTCCGGCAGGCGGCGTCCAGCCACGGACCAAGCCCTCGCCAAACATGCCGAGCACCTCTCGCAAACGTACCTCGGTGGGCGGGCCGTCCCCTCATCGGTGCGGTGGGTATCCAACCAAAATTCCCGATGGGGTTCGGCTACACCTGCGGACGGCACTATTAGGTTGTCGAACAAGTTGCAGCGCATGCCGCAATGGGTCATTGACTATGTCCTGGTGCACGAGCTCGCTCACTTGCTGGTGGCGGGACACAATGCCGAATTCTGGAAGTTGGTTGAGGCCTACCCTGAGGCTCAGCGGGCGAAGGCCTTCCTGGAAGGCGTTGCCTTCGCTACATCCCGGGGTATCCCGGCGGAACCTGACACAGAGGGTCCCGGTGATTCGGCCGGGGACATAGCCGACTAAGTCGCCATAGCTTTTCAGGCCCAAGACGCTAGACGAGAAAAGGGCCCTTCGGCGAACAGCGGCGCTCATGAAAACAACGGCCGCTATAGACATGGCGGCCGTTGGTTACTGCTTACTTGCTTGGTGCCTCGGGGTCTGTGTCATCCGTTTCCGGTTCCTTGCCGGATTCGTTCTTCGTGGAATTGCCCTCGGGATCAGACGCTTGAGTATCGTCTTCCGCGGTTTCGTAGCCGCCGCTCAGAAGCTTCTGAAGGGCGTCATCAACTTCGCTGTCGCTTGCCTCGGCAAGGCGTCGCCGTTCCGAGAAGCCCTTGGGGTCGTCCAAGTCCTCACCCGTGGGCAGGAGATCCGGGTGGTGCCAGATCGCGTCACGCCCTGCGATGCCCCGTTCTTCCTTCAGCGTCGCCCAGAGAGTTGCCGCTTCGCGAAGCCTGCGGGGTCGAAGCTCCAAGCCGACGAGGGACGAGAAAGCGTGCTCGGCCGGTCCTCCTGTAGCCCGGCGACGACGCACGGTTTCGCGCAGCGCTGTAGCGGAGGGCAGTACTTTTTCAGTGGCTTCGGCAGTGAGCTCGTCCACCCAGCCTTCCACCAGGGCAAGCGCTGTTTCGAGCTTCTCCAGCGCGGCCGTCTGGACCGGCGTGCGTTCGGGTGTGAAGACTCCTTGGGACAGTGCTTCCTGGATTCCTTCGGGGTTGCTCGGGTCAAGGTCCCTGGCGAGGTCTTCGATGCGGGACATGTCGATGTGAATTCCGCGGGCGTAGGCCTCAATGGCTCCCAGCAGATGACCACGCAACCAAGGAACCTGGACGAACAAGCGTGCGTGGGCGGCCTCACGTACGGCAAGGAAGAGCCGAACATCGTTCTCCGGGAGGCTGAGGCCCTCTCCGAATTTGGCGACGTTGGCCGGCAACAGGGCCATTTCGAGATCCGCCAGAGGGACTCCGATGTCAGTAGAGCTGACAACCTCCGCTGAGAGCGCGCCGATGGCCTGTCCAAGTTGCATGCCGAAAATCGCTCCGCCCATGTTTTGCAGCATGGAGGAAGCACCGCCCATCATGGACTTCATTTCTTCGGGCATTTGTTGTGTGAGTGCGTTGGACAGGGCGTTGGCGATGCTGTTGGCTACCGGCTCGGTCAGACGCTTCCACGTCCCCAGGGTTGCCTCAACCCATTCTGCCCTTGACCACGCCCGCCCGATCAGTCCGGTTGCCGAGAGATCTGTCACCGGGTCAAGCCAAAGTTCTGCAAGCCTGAGCGCTTCGTCGATCTCCCTCGCCTGCTGGGCGTTGACTGAGGGGTCGGTGCCAGCGGCGGCGACGCGGCGTGCGTTCTCATGGGCGAGTTGCCAGTTCACGGGACCATCAGAGGTGGAGCTCATCATTGCCTGAACCTGGGCGAACATCTGCTGAAGGAGCTGGGGATCGTTGGGCAGGCCGGCGGCTTTGGCCAACTCGGCGGGATCGATGTTGCCCATGCCCTGGCCGCCCATCAGGTTCTGGAGCATTTCTGCCAGCGGATCCTTGGGGGTCTCGTCGTCGTTGGACGGATTGTTGGGGTTGGAAGTCATGGTGCCGCCGATCGTCGAACTGGCTGGTGATCTCTTTCACCGTACCGCGCGGCCGGAAGGCTGTCTGCCCGGAGGAGGTCCCGTTCGCTGTAGGCAAAGCAGTCCTGCAACGTCAGACCGCGTAGTGTTGATGTTTGGTATGTGCCGCCGCCGCTTTTGGCGGCAGGAACCATGGATCCGGTCACGCAATGCCGGCATAGAGAGGCCTCAATGCTTACTTCGCCCAGCCCCGAGGGCTCATTGGACCCGCGTCAGACGCCCGACGCCGATTCCGCCTCCGTGCCTCCGTCGCCGCCCCGCGACGGCCGGTACATGATTATGGTGATCTCCGGGCTTCTCGCACTGGGCCTTGGTATTGGGGCGGCAGCGTTGCCGGTTCCGTATGTCATTGAGTCGGCGGGTCCCACCTTCAATACCTTGGGCAAGGACGGCGACAAACCCGTCATTGGCATTACCGGTCGCGAGTCCTTTCCAGCGAACGGCAACCTTGACCTGACCACAGTGGTCATGACAGGCGGTCCGAAGACCCCGGCTACCATCTTCGATGTCTTTCGGGCCTGGATGGATCCCTCCAAAGCCATTTATCCGGAGGAACTCATCTATCCCAGGGGCACCACGGCCGAGCAGACGGTGCAACAGGGCGAAATCGCCATGGAAACATCGCAGGAGAACGCCGTGGCTGCAGCATTGCGAGAGCTTGAAATTCCGTTCGAGCAGCGGCTCAATGTCGCAGGATTGTCAGACCCTTCTCCATCTGCCGGGAAGATTCAGGAAGGTGACCGGCTGGTCTCCATCAATGGCAAGGCGATCACGTCCATGAGTGTGGTCCAGGCGGAACTGGCCGCGGGTGCGGGATCCCCGGTCGTGGTGGGCGTGGACCGGAAAGGCACTGCGGTGTCTGAGACGATAACCCCCACCAAGAACCAGACCGACAGGTACGTTCTGGGTGTTTTGCTGGCTAGTGACTTTACGTTCCCGTTCGACGTCAGCATTTCCTTGGACAACGTTGGCGGACCCAGCGCAGGCATGATGTTTGCCCTGGGCATCGTGGACAACCTCACTCCGGGGGATCTGACCGGCGGCAAGCACGTCGCGGGCACCGGAACGATCACCGCCGATGGTGCTGTAGGACCCATCGGCGGCATTGCCCAGAAGATGATAGGCGCCCGCCAAAAGGGGGCAACCATGTTCCTCGCGCCGGCCTCCAATTGCGCCGATGTTGTTGGCCATGTGCCGGACGGGCTTCAGGTAGTAAAAGTGGAAACCCTTGCCGACGCTACCTCCGCCGTGGAGCGGCTCGGCTCCGGTCAGGACACGGGGAGCCTTCCCACCTGCACAAACAACTAGACTGACGGTGGAACTTAGCTTCACTGCCACTCGTGGCATAGATGACGGCCTCTGCCACCTCCCAGCGGTAGAGATTGTCAGCACGCGCACACCGACTGTTCACTGACACCAATGAGGTACAGAGTTTGTCCCGTCCCGCCAGCTCCAACCCGCCCGGAAGATCACCGCTGAGACGAGGTGCCCTGACTCCGACCCTCATTGTCGTGGCAGTGGCCGTCGTCGGGTTCATATTCTTCGCCAATGTGTGGACTGACGTCCTGTGGTACCAGCAGCTTGGCTTCTTCGAAGTTTATATTCGCGAAAACCTCGCCAGGATCATCACGTTCCTCATTGGTTTCGCCATGATGTTCGCCGCTGTTTTCTTCGCCATCAGGATCGCCTACCGCTCCCGGCCCGTTTATGCTCCGGATGCTGAGGCCCGGGACAACCTCAACCGTTACCAGGCGCAGCTTGAACCTGTCCGCCGGGTTGTCATGATCGGCCTCCCCATTCTGTTCGGGCTTTTTGCCGGCAGTGCGGCCGCCAGCCAGTGGCAGAAGGCCCTGTTGTTCTTCAACCAGGAGCCCTTCGGGCAGAACGATCCGCTGTTCAACATGGACATCAGCTTCTACCTGATGACGCTGCCGTTCCTCGGTTTCGTCACGGGGTTCCTGATCAGCATCGCGGTTGTTGCCGGTATTGCGGGCATCTTGACGCACTACCTCTACGGCAGCATCCGCCTCATGGAACGCGGTATTTTCACGAGCCGTGCAGCGCAGATCCACATCGCCGTCACCGGCGCTCTTTTCCTGGTTCTGCTGGGCATCAACTTCTGGCTTGACAGGTACACGACTGTCCAGAGCAACTCGGGCCGCTGGGCCGGCGCCCTCTACACGGATGTTAATGCCGTTGTGCCCACCAAGGCGATCCTTGCCGTTGCAGCAGGCCTCGTTGCCATCCTGTTCATCATTGCCGCGATCATTGGGCGCTGGCGCCTTCCTGTCATCGGCACCGCGATGTTGGTCATCACTGCGATTCTGGCCGGTGGCGTCTACCCGTGGGTTATCCAGCAGTTCCAGGTCCGTCCGTCGGAGAACACCTTGGAAAAGGAGTTCATAGATCGAAATATCAAGATGACGCGGGCTGCTTACGGTCTGGACAAGATCGATGTTTCGGCCTATAACGCCACCACCACTGCCACTACCGGTGCCTTGGCCGCTGACGCGCAGACCACGGCCAACATCCGTCTTCTGGACCCGAACCTTATTTCCTCGGCGTTCGCCCAGTTGGAGCAGTACCGTCCGTACTACCAGTTCCCCCAAACCTTGAACGTTGACCGTTACATGGTGGACGGCAAAGTCCAGGACACCGTTATTGCTGTTCGTGAACTGAACCCGGATGGCCTGAGCGCCAACCAGCAGACTTGGGTCAACAGGCACATCGTCTACACGCATGGTTACGGCGTCGTGGCAGCCAAGGGCAACAAGTTCACGGCCGATGGCAAGCCTGAGTTCCTGCAGTCGGGCATTCCGTCCAACGGTGTCCTGGGCAACGACACTTCCTACGAGCCACGCATCTACTTCGGCGAGAACTCACCTGAATATTCCATCGTGGGAGCGCCGGATGGTGCACCGAACCGTGAGCAGGACCGGCCAGCAGGCCGTGAAGGCGGCGGCGAAACGCAGTACACCTTTAGCGGTAACGGTGGACCCAACGTTGGCAACTGGCTCAACAGGATTCTCTACTCCATCAAGTTCCAGTCTTCCGACCTCTTGCTCTCGGACGGCGTTAACGCAGACTCCCAGATTCTGTACGAACGCAATCCGCGCGAACGGGTTGAGAAGCTCGCCCCGTACCTGACCGTCGACGGCAATGCGTACCCGGCGGTCGTGGACGGCCGCGTCAAGTGGATTGTTGACGGCTACACCACCAGCCAGTACTTCCCGTACTCCCAACCGCAACAGCTGCAGAATGCCACTGTTGACTCGCAGACGAGTGCCGGACGCACCGTGGCTCTTCCGAACAGCTCGGTAAATTACATCCGCAACTCGGTCAAGGCCACTGTGGACGCCTATGACGGGTCCGTCAATCTCTACGCCTGGGATGACCAGGACCCCATTCTGAAGGCTTGGCAGAAGGTCTTCCCGACCGTCATCAAGCCGTACTCGGAAATGTCCGGCGACCTCATGAGCCACGTTCGCTACCCGGAAGACCTGTTCAAAGTCCAGCGTGAACTGCTCGGCCGTTACCACGTGACGGACCCGGACAGCTTCTACCAGAACAACGATGCTTGGAGCGTTCCGAACGATCCCACAGTTTCGGAAGCCGTCAAGCAGCCTCCGTTCTATATGTCACTGCAGATGCCGGACCAGAAGAAGCCGGCATTCCAACTGACCTCATCGTTCATTCCGCAAACGGTCAACGGAAGCGCCAGGAACATCCTGTACGGGTTCCTCGCTGCTGATTCCGACGCCGGCAACGTCAAGGGCGTCAAGGGAGAGGACTACGGAAAGCTACGGCTACTGGAACTCCCCACTGACACCCAGGTTCCGGGTCCCGGACAGGCGCAAAACAAGTTCAACTCTGATCCCACTGTGTCCCAGGCGCTGAACCTTCTGCGACAGGGCGCATCAGATGTGCTCAACGGCAACCTGCTGACTCTTCCTGTGGGTGGCGGCCTGCTCTATGTGCAGCCCGTGTACCTGAAGTCCACAGGCGAGACGTCCTACCCGACGTTGCAGCGTGTGCTGGTGGCCTTCGGTGACAAGATCGGCTTTGCGCCCACTTTGGACGAGGCACTCGACCAACTGTTCGGTGGCAACTCCGGTGCTACAGCCGGAGATGCAGACAACAACGGCCAAACGCCCACAGCGCCTCCAGGCACCACTACACCGCCTGCTGGCCCCACCGATGCCAAGGCGGACCTCAAAGCAGCTCTGGACGAGGCCAACAAGGCGATCGTGGATGGCCAGGCTGCGTTGGCCAAGGGCGACTTTGCCGCTTACGGTGCCCAGCAGACCAAGCTGTCCGAAGCCTTGAAGAAGGCTTTGGATGCGGAAACGCGTCTGGGCGCCACGGCGACTCCTTCGGCAACACCGGAGGCCACTCCCAGTGCGACACCCTCGCCTACGCCAAGCAGCTAGTTCTGTAGGTGGCTGAGAGGCCGGCACCTGCTCCCTTCGGGGACGGGTGCCGGCCTTTCGCGTAGGGGGAGATGCACATCACGTCGCCAGGATTTGGTCTGCCATTCACTGGGCGGTAATGTTGTTCTTGCGACGCGGGGTGGAGCAGTTCGGTAGCTCGCTGGGCTCATAACCCAGAGGTCACAGGTTCAAATCCTGTCCCCGCAACTGGAGAAAAGGTCCGGATCAGTTATTACTGATCCGGACCTTTTGTTTTCCCCTCAACTCCCAATCCGGCCATGTCCCACCCGACGCTCGCTCATGTCCCTCGGGTTTGGGGCTATCGCTCGCTCATGTCCCTCGGGTTTGGGGGCCCATCGCTCGCTCATGTCCCTGGGCTTTGGGCCCAACCCTCGCTCACTTTCGGATGGATGATCGGTTCGCGGTTGGAGCCCGGGACCGCATGAGGCGGAAGCGGCGAAGCCCCGACGCAAATCGCATCCTGGCCCAAGGCCACGGCTACCTCGGGGCTTTCGGGCATGGGGGAGTGATCTGCGGCACCTTAGGAGCCATATGGTCAGAAGCACCCTGGAGGGTGCGGTAGAGTTGTTCTTGCGACGCGGGGTGGAGCAGTTCGGTAGCTCGCTGGGCTCATAACCCAGAGGTCACAGGTTCAAATCCTGTCCCCGCAACTGGAGAAAAGATCCGGATCAGTACGAACTGATCCGGATCTTTTGTTTAACTCAGCACCGGGAGGCCGGTGCTAGCATCAAAGCCGGATTCGCTGCGGCAAGAAATGGATGGGACGCTCAATGGTCAATGAAGACTATGGATTTGGCCTCACGCGTGAAGTCCTTCAGAGAGACGGTCCGGTTGCCGTGTATCAGCAGGTGGCCGACGTTCTGACGGATCAGGTCAGCCGGCTGGAGCCGGGGTCCCGGATACCCACCGAGGAGACCCTGATGGATGCCTATGGCATCAGCAGGACCACGGTCCGGAAAGCCATCGAAACCCTGGTTGTCAAGGGTTTGCTGGTCCGAAGGCAGGGCAAGGGTACTTTCGTGATGGCCCAGCGTCCCGTCAAGATGCTGAACCGTCTGGCGCCGTTTATGGAGACGTTCACCGCTGCTGGTATGAAGACTGTCAAGGGACTCATCGAATACAAATGGATGGAGAAGGACCCGTCAGTGCCGGCAAAGCTGGTCTCTGACGACAACCTGGTTCTGGTGATCCGGCGCTCCTACTCAAGCGCAGGATGGCCTTACGCCATTGCGGAGATTTTCATCCCCTCGCACATCGGCCGCCATATCAGCTTGGCGGATGCCGAGCGCAACTCCATATACCAAGTCATTCAGGACAGGACGCTGAAGCCGCTCCACCGGGCGGAAATCACCGTTACCATGCATGCACCGCCCGAACACCTGGCGGACGCTCTGAACGTCCGCGGGTTTGCTATGGTACCCCGCTTGGAACGGACCACGCTGGGCGCTCACGGCGAGGTCCTGGAATGCACGGTGACGTACTTTCACCCCAAGGGATTCGAAATCCGCGCCGAGGTGGCAACCGACGTCAGTCCCGGCCAGGACTCGCCAGTTCCTTCGGCGGTTTAGTTACAGCGGAAAACAAAACCCGGCCGGATCCTGCTCAGGATCCGGCCGGGTTCTTATTTCAGTCCTTGGGCAGCCCTCCCGTTCGGCAGGGTGAGCCTGATTTCTTCTTAGAGCTTGTCGAAGTCGGCTTCGTCCACTGTTGCACCGGTGGACGCTGGGGCTCCTGCGCCGATGGCAGGCTTGGAACCGCCCGACTTCAGTGCTGCAAGCCGAGCCTCGATCTCCGTCTGTTCTCCGAGGTCTTCGAGCTGGTTGAACTGGGCATCAAGGCTGGAGCTGGCGAGTTCCTGCTGGCCCAGGACCTTGGCCTCTTCACGGCGGATCTTCTCTTCGAAGCGGCCTACCTCGCTGGTGGGATCCATGATGTCGATGCTCTTGAGAGCATCGTGGACCTGGGTCTGCGCCGCAGCGGTCTTGGAGCGCGCCACCAGTTCGTTGCGCTTGGCTGTGAGCTGGTTGAGCTTGTTCTTCATCTGGTCAAGCCCGGTCTTGAGCTTATCCACAACCTCGGTCTGGGAGGCGATGCTCGGTTCTGCTGCCTTTGCCTCGGACTCCGCGGTCATCTGGCGCTGGATGGCTACCTTGGCAAGGTTGTCAAACTTCTGTGCATCAACGGGATCACCGGCAGTGCGGTACTCATCGGCCTTGCGGGACGCTGCCAGGGCCTTGTTGCCCCAGTCCTGCGCGTTCTTGACGTCTTCGTTGTAGTCCGCCTGCAGCATTCGGAGATTGCCGATGGTCTGGGCTACGGCTGATTCGGCCTCGGCAATGTTGTTCGTGTAGTCGCGGACCATTTGGTCCAGCATCTTCTGCGGGTCCTCAGCCTGGTCCAGCAAGGCGTTGATGTTTGCCTTGGCGAGCTGTGAGATCCGACCGAAAATGGACTGCTTAACCATGGTGTTGCCTTTCGTCCTGCTCAGTGGTGACACTGAAATCAGTGATCAGTTGTTGTACCGCTTCTATGCGGGGCGTTGAACCCCGCCTAGTCTGTCTGGCTAGAAGCTGCCGGAGTCTCCGCCACCGAAGTCGCCTCCGCCGCCGCCAAAATCGCCTCCGCCGCCAGAGTCTCCGCCGAAGAATCCTCCGCCGCCTCCGCCGTCATTGCCGCCGCCCCAGCCGCCTCCTCCGCCGTTCAGGATGGAGTTGATGAGGATGCCGCCGAGTATGGCGCCGCCGAGGCCTCCGCCTCCGCCGCCTCCGCCGAACATTCCACCGCGTCCGTAGCCCTGATCGGCGTAGCCGAACTGATCGACGTCGGACTGGGCAAGTTGCGCAGCCTGCGCTGCAAGCGAATGTGCCTGCTGGGCGTAGGTAAGCGCGGTGACGGGGTCATTGCGCGAGATGGACAGCGCGTAGTCGAGGTTGCGCTGGGCCTCCGCCAACCTCGTGCGTGCCTCTGTGCCCACGCCGCCACGACGCGCAGTGATGTAGTCCGACGTGGCGCTGATCTGTGCCTGTGCCGCCATGATGGTCTGCTGAAGCGAGGCTTGAGCCCGGCGTGCCTGTTCCTGCTGATCGCGGACGCCGGACAGAGACTGATCGAGCGCCTGGTGGGCCGACTCCAGGCGGCTGAGCGTCGCGATGGGATCGATCTTTCCGCCTTGGATCTCGGTCTTGACCTGTGCCAAGGCGGCTTCCACTCCGGCCACCGGACCGGCGAGTTCCGGGTGTGCACCGGACTGGATCATCGCTCGTGCTTGCGCAAGGTCCTGGCTGGTTTCCGCTACGGCGCCTTCCAAGGAAGTACGGGCCTCATCCAGACTGCCGGCCGTCTTGGAGATGGCATCGATCAACACGTTGGTCTGGTGCAGGCTTTCCTCGGCGGCGCGTACCGCCACAGCAGCCAGGCTGTTTTCGCCGCTTGCCAACTTCTCCTGGGCGGCGGTGGCGGCGTTCTGCACGAATGCGAGTCGCTCCTTTGCCTGCAGGATGTTGTCGGAGACCTGATTCAAAGCAGATTCGGCATATTTGGCGCGCAAACCTTCGAGCGACTGCTCTGAGCTGGCGATCTTCGCATCGGCTTCCCTGGCTCCCGATGTCACCGCTGCCAAGGCTTGGGGAGCGTTCTTTTCAAGCTCGCGCAAGGAGTCGAAGTCAGCCTTCTGATCTCGAAGAGAAGCCAGAGCGGCTTCTGAGCGGCGGATGATCTCACCGAGCCAACTACGCTGCTGCTCTTCAGTATCAGGGATGTGGTCATCCAACTGTTGCTGCAGCTTGAAGGACTCCGTCATATGGCCCTTCGCCTCTTCCAGGGCTTTGGTGAAGTTGCCAATTGCGGAATCACCATACTGAGCCTGAGCGAAGCCAAGTTCCTGCTCGCTGGACTTGATGGCGTCGTCCGCCTCGATCAACAGCGAGCCGCTCTTCTGCCGCAGCTCCGGAATGGTGAGGCCGGCCAGAGGGTCAAGCTGTTCGCCCTGTGGTCCATAGCTGGCGCTGACAGCCTTGGTGCTGCCCTTCTTGCGCCGGTTACGGAGGTACAGGTACGTGCCTGCGCCACCTGCCGCGACTACGCCAACCCCGACAAGCACTCCGACGCCTGCGTTTCCGCTGGGCACCGTTCCGCTGCCACCGCCTGCGGCATCGCCAATGGCAGCGGCCGTATCGATCGCGGCCTGGGCGGCATCTTTTTTACCCGCCCCTAGGTTCGCGGCAACAGCATTCTGCGTAATGGCGGATTGTTTTGAGGCGATGGAACTCGCGGAGTTCACCACGAAGTTGTACTGGCCGGCTGCGGCGATGGCCAGAATGGCGTCTGCCTTGCCCATTTTTTTCGCAGTCGCAACCGCCTGCGTCCATGCCTTGGGGTCCGTCGGGTTCTCAAAGGAGTCCACAGTTACCACGTACAAGTTGTACTTGTGGTCCTTGAGTGTCTTTTGGATGGCTTCCTGGACTTCGCCTTTTCGGCTGCCCAGGAGGTTGGCGTCGTCCACGATGTTCTGGCCGGACGGAATGGTCACCGGATCGGCCGCCCAAGCGGAAGTGGCCGGGAGGGCCAACATTCCAGCCAGGCCGATCATGGCGAGTACGCGTTTAATTTTTGACCGCATGTGCAACCCTTCAGCACGTCTGCGACTGGAACAAGGCGTACCAATCGTCACAGAATGCTCAGCGCCCCCACGCATGGTGTAAAGCCGCAGGTCGCTGTGGCAATTCCTCTTGATTCTATGGTGCACCCCCAAGCCCGTCCACAGGTGTGAATATGCCACCAGCGAAATATAGGAGAGCGCTGGATTGTTGGGGCGTTGAGGGTCCTTTTGAACTCACAGGCCCTTTCAGGAAGCTCCCAGCGAACGTCCGCTTTTGTTCCAGTAATTGGGTACATAGTTGTTGAAGACGAGGATGAAAGGAAGACCCATGACGGAGAACCCAGCGCAGGGCACTGCACCAGAGAACCGCGAGCCATCAGAGCCGCGGGATACCACGGGGGAGCAGGGCGATGCCGGCGCCACCCGGCAGCAGCCCGCTTGGACTTCCGGACAGGGGGCCGGGACGGAGAACCCGGCGCAGCCCACCACTCCGCTGCCCGCCTTCCAGCCTCCCGCAGCCCCGCAGCAGCCCCAGTACTACGGCGCTCCACAGCAAGATCCGGCTCACCGCCCGAGCTACCCGCAGCACCAGCCGTTCTACGGTGGCTCGAACCCGGGAAACAACGCCGCTTCCCAGTTCCAAAACCAGCAAGGATTCCAGAACCCGCCGGGTCACGGCAGCCCCGGAATGCAGCACACCCCGGGGCACTCTTCGGCGGTGGCCACCAAGCGCAAACCGGCATTCGGTGTGGGCACCCTCGTAGCAAGCATGCTTGCAGCGGGTCTGATCGGTGGCGGCGTAGTGGCCGGCAGTAACGCACTGTGGGATAACCCCGCACCGGCTGCTTCAACAGGCGGACAGTCCAGCACCGTGATCGTGAACAATAAGGACGACGTCAACGTCATTACCGCTGCGGCCGCCAAGGCCTCACCCAGCGTTGTGACCATCAAGGCCACCAGCGGCAATGAGGGCGGCACGGGTTCCGGCATCATCCTTGACGACCAGGGCCACATCCTCACCAACACTCACGTCGTGACTCTGGACGGTGCCACAGCTAACGCAACCATCGAGGTACGTACGAGCGACGGCAAGGTCCTCAAGGCCACGGTAGTCGGCACCGACCCGCTCTCGGACCTTGCAATCATCAAGGTCAGCGATCCCTCGGGCCTGGTCCCGGCAACGCTCGGTGACTCGTCCAAGATCAACGTGGGGGACACCGCCGTCGCGATCGGTTCGCCATTGGGTCTCACCGGAACGGTGACGGACGGCATTGTGTCCACGCTCAACCGCACCATCAGTGTGGCGTCCTCAGCTGTGCCGGAAGGTACACCGGACGAGAGCCAGGGCGGCGACGAGGGCTTCCAGTTCGCACCGCCAAACGGTGGCCAAAGCCAGAGCACAGCCAATGAAGGCTCGATTGCCATCAACGTCATCCAGACTGATGCCGCTATCAACCCCGGTAACTCCGGCGGTGCACTGGTGAACAGCAAGGGTGAAGTGATCGGTGTCAACGTGGCCATCGCTTCGGCGGGCAGCGGAACCTCCGAGTCGTCCAGCGGCAACATCGGCGTCGGTTTCAGTGTTCCGATCAACCACGCCAAGCGTGTGGCGCAGGAGATCATCGAAACCGGTAAGGCCAGCCATGGTCAGTTCGGTGTGTCAGTTCGTTCCAAGTCGTCCACGGGCAGCGATTCCGGCTTCTCGGTGGGTGCTGAGGTTGCGTCAGTGACTTCGGCTTCGGCTGCTGCCAAGGCTGGACTGAAGGTTGGCGATGTGGTGACCAAGTTCGGCGACTACGCCGTGAGCGATCCCAACCAGCTGACAGCAGCGGTTCGGGAGCAGCCGGCCGGCGCCAAGGTCAAGGTCACCATTCAGCGCGGTGGCCAGACGCAAGAGGTTGAGGTCACCCTCGACGCCGCGCAGCAGTAGGCGGCCCAAGGTCAGGCAAGAAGAACTCACGACGACGGGCGGCACTTCAGAGGTGTCGCCCGCCGTTTTGTGATGGCCCCCGGAGAAATAGCCGCAACCGAAAGCATCGCGCGTAGCTGAAACAGGGCTTAACGCTGGGAGTGGTTTTCTGCGGGCAATATGCTTAGCTAGGACGAGCCCACCAGGTGGGCAATTCACGGCCACGCTGCTGCGGTTGGCCGTCCACAAGCATGGAAGGCTGCTTCGAAGACAGTGGAAGAGACATTGAAGATTGTCGTTCTGGTCAAGCACGTCCCGGACGCCCAGTTCGACCGGCATATTACCGGACCCGGCAACACAACCGACCGTGATGAGAGCATCTTGTCTGAACTGGACGAGTACGCTCTCGAGGCAGCGCTCCAGCTAGCGGAGGAGCGCGGCGGACCAAAGGCCGGGAATGAGGTCGTTGCTTTGAGCATGGGCCCCTCCGGCGCGGTCAATGCTGTAAAGAAGTCACTCCAGATCGGCGCGTATTCCGGCGTCCACCTCAGCGACGACGCTTTGGCTGGTTCGGATGCAGCTGCAACTTCATTGGCGCTTGCCGCTGCCATCCGCCACATCTCGGCCGATGGCCGCCCGGTGGATTTGGTCCTGACGGGTATGGCTTCCACCGATGGCGAGACTTCGCTCATCCCGGCACAGCTCGCCGAGCGTTTGTCTTTTCCGCAGGTCACCTTTGCTTCCAGCCTTGACGTCTCGGGTGGCCAGGTCAGCGCCCGTCGCGACGCCGGAGCCTTCTCGGAGACTGTCGAAGCGCAGCTTCCTGCAGTTGTGTCGGTCACCGACCAGATCAACGAGCCGCGCTATCCGAACTTCAAGGGCATCCTGGCGGCCAAGAAGAAGAAGATCGCCTCGCTCTCACTGGCTGACATTGGCTTGGACGCCTCACAGGTGGGTTTGGCCGGCTCCTGGACGGTGGTGGAGTCCGCAGACGCCCGCCCGCCGCGGACTGCCGGAACCATCATCACCGACGACGGCGACGCCGGCATCAAGCTGGTCGACTTCCTCGCCGCACAGAAGCTGCTCTAAAAGGGGACTCCAACCATGGCAAATGCACTTGTTTTCATTGACAACCCGGGAGCCGCTCTGAAGAAGAGCAGCTTGGAGCTCCTGACCATCGCCCGCTCACTGGGGGAGACCGCCGTCGCCTTCACCGGTGAGTTGAACGACGACGTCGCCGCCACCTTGGGTGCGTACGGTGCCACTACGGTCTACCGGCCGTCGGTGGAAGACCTCGATAACTACCTGGTGGGGCCGAAGGCTGCCTACCTCGCCGCCGCTGTGGCGGCGTCCGGGGCTACGGCAGTTCTGTTGGACAACTCGCCTGAAGGCAAGGAGATCGCCGGCCGGCTTGGCATCAAGCTGAATGCCGGCGTTATTACCGATGTTGTGGGTGTTGAGGCGGACGGCACTGCACACAAGTCGGTCCTGGCGGGCTCTTACAACACCACTGCGAAAGCTACTACTCCTGTGACGGTCCTTTCGGTCAAGGCCAACAACGTGGAGCCTGCTCCCGCCGGCGCCGCAGCTGCACCGGCAACTGCCACGGTTGAGGTTCCCGCCGAGGGCCTGGCGAACTCCGCACGCATAGCGGCCCGCACTGAGAAGCCCCTCAGCGGGCGGCCTGACCTCAGCGAAGCGAGGATCGTCGTCGCCGGTGGTCGAGGCGTGGACGGTGACTTCGGCCCCCTTGAAGAGCTGGCTGACGCCCTCGGCGCTGCTGTGGGTGCATCCCGCGCCGCTACGGATGCGGGATGGATCGGCCATGATGCACAGGTGGGCCAGACCGGCGTCACGGTGTCGCCGCAGTTGTACATTTCTGCCGGTATTTCAGGTGCCATCCAGCAGAAGGCCGGAATGCAGACTTCCAAGGTTATTGTGGCCATCAACAAGGACGCGGAATCGCCGGTGTTTGAGATTGCCGATTACGGCATCATTGGTGACCTCTTCAAGGTTCTTCCGCAGGCCACTGCAGAGATCAAGAAGCGGAAAGGCTGATCCTTTTGCCCACTGACATCACGTCAGCAAAGAGCCCGTTCGATGCCTCCACGGAGCGCGTTGAGCGGGTGCTTTGTTTTACTGCCCATCCTGACGACATCGACTTTGGCGCGGCCGGGACCATCGCGGCCTGGACGGCTTCCGGCGTCGAGGTCAGCTATTGCATCATGACCGACGGCGATGCCGGCGGCTTCGACCCGGTGGATAGGGAAAGGATCATCGAACTCCGCGCAGAGGAGCAACGGAGGGCGGCCGCTTTGGTGGGCGTCACGGATATCCATTACCTGCACGAGCTTGATGGCTACCTCGAGCCGACACATGGCGTCATCAAGCAGGTAGTGAAGCTGATTCGCCAAATCCGTCCGGACATCGTGCTGACCATGCATCCGGAACGGAACTGGGACCGACTCCAAAAGAGCCACCCGGACCACCTCGCAGCCGGGGAAGCCGTCACCCGCGCCGTCTACCCGGCAGTGGAGAATCCCTTTGCCTACCCGGAGCTGGCGGCTGAGGGGCTCGCTGCTTACAAGCTGCCGTGGCTGTGGTTTATCTCCAGCCCGGACTCCCGTGAGAACCATTTTGTGGATGTGTCGGATCGCGTGGAGGCCAAACTCGACGCCATTCGTGTTCACGCAAGCCAGCACCCGGATATTGAAGGCATGGAACGGGTTGTGCGGCGCATGATGCTGGCCAATGGGGAGCGCGCCGGCCTGCTTGCCGGCACCAGCGCAGAGGCCTTCCACGTGGTGTCCGTCAACGGGTCCAGCACCATCGCCGGCTTCTGACGTTGCCGTGGTGTAACCCGTGTCATATGCTTGATCTCGGTTAAATCATATTTATTCGAGGAAGGCAGACTTTGATGGCGAAGACTGCGCAACAACCCGTACTGGTGATTATGGGAGTCTCCGGTTCGGGCAAATCGACAGTTGCCGGCGTACTCGCAGGGAAACTCGGATGGGACCTTGCCGAAGGCGACGACCTCCACCCCGAGGCGAACGTGGCAAAGATGCAGTCAGGGCAGGCCCTCAGCGATGAGGACCGGTGGCCCTGGTTGGGCATCATTTCGGATTGGATCCGGGAACACCTGGAGGCCGGAACCCCGGCGATCATCACCTGCTCGGCTCTAAAAAAGAAGTACCGCGATGCACTCCGGAGGGAAGGCGTTGTTTTCGTCTTCCTGCAGGGGAGCAAGGACAAGATCTCTGATCGCCTCGCCTCCAGGCACGGCCACTTCATGCCGCCGTCGCTCTTGGAATCGCAGTTCGATGCCCTCGAGGAGCCAACGGAGGACGAGAACCACATCTCCTTGTGCGTCTCAGCATCGCCGGCCGAAGAGGCCGACGAAGTCATTGAACGGCTCGGTCTCCGGCCGCTTGGCGCCGGTACCGAAGCGACAGCCTCGTGAAGGTCCTGGAAACAGCGACGCAGGTGCAAGAATGGACGGCGCACGACACCCAACTCCTGGTGGTCGCTGCGCTGGGTATAGCACTGATTGTGGTGCTGATCGCAAAGCTGAAACTTCACCCGTTCCTGGCGCTTGTTCTGGGATCGGCCTTTGTAGGCCTGGCATCAGGCGTGGAACTGGGCAAGGTCATCACCAACTTCGAGGACGGCGTTGGTGGTGTCCTCAAGGAAGTCGGCCTGCTCATTGCGCTCGGAGCCATGCTAGGGAAGCTGCTGGCTGATTCCGGCGGGGCAAACCGGGTGGTGGACACTCTGCTGACGAAGGCCAGCGGCAACAAGCTGGTGTGGATGATCACGCTCGTGGCGGTGATCATCGGCTTGCCGATGTTCTTCGAAATCGGGCTCGTCCTGTTGCTTCCGGTGATCGTCCTGGTGACGCAGCGATCCAAGATGAAGCTGATGCGCATTGCCATCCCGGCGTTGGCTGGCCTGTCCGTGCTTCACGGCCTGGTGCCCCCGCATCCGGGACCACTGATCGCGATCAGCGCAGTCAAGGCGGAACTGGGAACAACTCTCGGCTTGGGCATCCTCGTGGCGATCCCCACGGTGATCATTTGTGGTCCGCTCTTCTCGCGGTTGGCTGCCCGCTGGGTCCCCGTTGACGCTCCGGCTGTAGCCGGTGGCATTGACACCCAGCACGCAGCTGACCTGAGCGAAGTGAAGCGTCAGCCGTCATTCCTTGTGACGCTTCTGACCATTATCTTTCCCGTGGTCCTCATGCTGTTGAAGGCCTTGGGCGGCATCATCTGGCCAAAACCGGAAACGGCTCCGGCCATCAGAATCTTCTTCGACTTCGTCGGCCAGCCGTTGGTGGCGATGACGCTGGCGGTTCTTCTGGCGATGGTGACGTTCGGATACGCCGTGGGCTTCACGGGTAGCAGGATCACAGCAAAGTTGGGTGAAAGCTTGGGGCCCATTGCCGCAATCCTCCTCATTGTGGGCGCCGGCGGTGGTTTCAAGCAGACCCTGATCGGTGCCGGCGTGGGCGATGCCGTGAAGAAATGGGCCGAAGGCGCCAATATGTCGGTCCTGGTGCTGGGCTTCATCGTGGCAGTAGCTCTGCGTCTCGCTACAGGCTCAGCAACAGTGGCCACTGTGACGGCCGCAGGCATTGTGGCACCTCTTGCCAGCAGCCTGAGCCCGACGCACGCAGCGCTGTTGGCTTTGGCAATCGGCGCAGGTTCCTTGTTCCTGTCCCACGTCAATGACGCCGGGTTCTGGCTGGTCAAGGAGCTGTTCGGGCTAACAGTTGGGGAGACCTTCAAAACCTGGTCCGTGATGGAGACGTTGATCTCCGTGGTGGGCTTCGGCTTTGTGATGCTTCTTTCACTGGTGTTGTAGCTGCGGAAGCAAGCGAAAATTGTGCGACGGCGGCCGTTCCCTAGGTGGGACGGCCGCCGTCGTGCGTTTGATGGTAGAGAGTCAGGCGCTGAGCCCGACCACCAGAACCGGGTCCGTTGTGGGGGCGTTTGATCCGCCCGTGGGTTCCACGGTGATGGCTACGGACGAAGCTGAGGACAGGCCCTTCACAACCGCCGGCTTGGAGAGTGTCTCAGCGTCCATGGTGCCCTGCGGTACCGGGGCAGAGCCGTCCTTGGGGAGCGTCCACAACTGGTAGACCTTGCCTTCGGGCGCTGGTTCAACACCATCCATTAGAACCACAAAGGAATCCTTGGCCGATGACGCTGAGATGGTGGCGGTACCACCGCCGGGAACAGCCGCAGACTTCTTCTGGACGTCCTGGGCCTGGAGCACTTGGTTGACCGGGTCATTCTGCGCAGAGACGTAGGCGCCTACTCCAATGCCACCGAGTGCAATCACCGCTGCAGCGGCTACCCCGACGATCCACCTGCGTGCGCCACCGGCGCGGGTGCGTTCTTCGCGCTTGGCCCTGGCAGCTGCAAGGTCGTCGACGGCGGGACTCGCCACCGGGGCGGCCGCTACCTCGGCAGCGGGTTGGGCTGCGTCCTTGGTGATGCGTTCCATGATGTTGTCCAGGAGGCCGGACGGAGGCGCTTCTTCAGGGGCAAAGCTGACGGCCAAGGTCTCACGGGCTTCGCGGACCCGCTCCAGGAATTCCGGACCTTCCGGGGCGTCCTTGATGTAGTGCTCGATCATGCCCCGTTCGTCGTCACTCACGGCGTCCAAGGCGTAGATTTCCGCGAGCTCAAGGACGCGGCCCTCGGCGAGGTCTGTAGCGATGTCGTTGGCAAACATTTTGCGGATAAAGCCTCCACTGACGTTTTCACTCATATCAACCCACCCCCAGGCAAATCTTCAGGCGCAATAGTCCATCACGGATGCGGGATTTAATGGTGGGGACAGCGGCACCGAGATGCTCGGCGACTTCCCGGTAGGTCAATCCGCCGTAGTAAGCGAGTCGGACGGATTCGCGCTGCGTGTCTGTCAGCGTACCGAGGCATCGGCTGACAGCTTCGGCTTCCAGGTTGGTATCGGCTTCCTCCGCCACAAGGTCCCGGTCCGGGTCTTGGCTTGCTGCGCCGTACTTGGCTTCGCGGTCAGTTGCCGCTTGCACGGAGCGGACGCGGTCTATGGCGCGCCGGTGGGCGATGGTCATGAGCCAGGCCAGCGGTGTCCCTGCGGTGCGGTCAAACTTGGCGGCACCCTGCCAGACCTGGAGATAAACCTCCTGGGTGGCGTCCTCGCTGAGGTCGGCGTCTATCAGGACGCGCCGGGCCATACCAAAGACACGCCGCGAGGTGAGTCGATAGAACTCGGCGAATGCCTGCTGGTCGCCTGCTGCCACGAGTTCGAGCAAGGTGGCAAGCTGCGAATTCAGATCAGTCGCAGAGCCGGTAGCTTCGAAGACCGGGGGGCCGGGATTGTTGGGGATGTCCATCACCGTCCAGCATATGTCGTCCCGTTTGAAACCGGCAGCATCACGGGATTGCGTCGACAGCGCGGCGGTGCAGCGGCGTGTCGTCATCACCCTGGCCTGCAGCGCGCTCACGTAGGCTCCCTCAACGAATGTCCAAGGCAGGAATTGTCCTGCATAGGGTATTCGGTGCTGCGGCGCCGTTGGATGGGCTACACCTTGGCGCCGGCAAATCCGTTCTGCCGCCAGGCTTCAAAGACCGCGATTGATGCAGCATTGGCCAGGTTGAGGGAGCGAAGAGAAGGCTTCATGGGAAGGCGCACACGGGCGGTGACGTGCGGATCCTGTTTGAGCCAGTCCGGCAGGCCCACGGATTCGGGCCCGAACATCAGGACGTCGCCCTCGCGGTAGCTGATGTCCGTATAGGAGGTCTCACCGTCGGAGGTGTAGGCGAAAACCCGTTCCGGCTTGAGCGCAGCCCACGCAGCGTCGATGTCCTTATGGACAGTAACTACGGCCAGATCGTGGTAATCGAGACCCGCGCGTCGCAGCTTGGCATCGGAAAAATCAAAGCCGAGGGGCTCCACCAAGTGAAGCTCGGCCCCCGTAATGGCGGCTAAGCGGATGGCATTGCCCGTATTGCCCGGGATTTCTGGAGTGTGGAAGAGGATGCGGAACACTGTCCCATCTTAGTCAGCCCCGCACCGACTGACCGCCGCGTGCATACGGCCTAGTGCATTCCGCGCAGCAGTCTCGCCATGACAGGCACCACAACGGTGTTTGGTGCGGGCCCCGAACTGAGGAACTGCTTCAGTCCCCTCACCAGCCCGGCGGCGTTGACAACCTCCACTGCATTGGTGCTGGACTGACCCTTGCCGTATTGGTCAATGACAGGTTCGTGAAGATTTCCGTCAGGGCTATGAAGGACCACCCATCCAGTGACATTGAGTTCGGGAAACAGATCCTGCATATGCCGGACGATGAGGGCGAGCTGTGGAGGAGCCACCGAACGCCCGCCGTGCCGCAGCGAGTGGCCGTCCCATGCGTAGGCGCCTTTAGGCAGCAGCATGGAACCGACCAATGCCAGCCGATACCCGGACAGGACTGCGTGATCGATGTGGTTGTTGTCCGACGGCGAGCGCAGCCCATTGATCAGCCGTGCTGCGGGTATGGCGGTCAGCACTTGCCGGCTGATGAGCTGGACTGTGCGCATTTCGCGCTGGATGCGGGCCTCGGCGCCGAATATGCCCCGTTTCCGCGGGAGGCCGTGGACTTGTTGGGCCGCTTCCGCCGCTGAGATGAGCGGAACCTCATTGGGATCGTCGAAGGCAGGAACATAGACCGCGGGGTCGCCGGCAGTGTTGCGCTGGGCTTGGGGTCGTTTGACGTTTGTTGTTGCGGAAGGGCCCGGGGCTGCGGTTCCTGTGTAATCGCCGGGCCGAGGCTGGCTCACGCCGGAGGCGCCGCGGGCGTACTTTCGGTCGTAGTCGGCCCTGCGTTGGGGATCTATAAGAGTTTCGTACGCGAGGGTCACACGCCGGAACATCTCCGCTTCTCCGCCGTGATCGGGGTGGGCTTTCCGGGCAGCCTTGCGGTAGGCCACTTTGATCTCTTTGTCCGTAGCGTTAACGGAAACGCGGAGAACCTGATAGTGCGAACTGCTGCCCTCGGCCAAGCACGGGCCCTTCTCTGTGACGTGGTCGCGCTTCTGGAGAGGCGCGGTACTGGCAAGTTTATCCAGCCCCTATGTGAACGTCGGTAACGGGGCGGGTGGTTCCCGCTGGCATAATTCAGGCTGTGAAACCTCCGGCGGCCGAGAACGCTTCCAGCGCGCCGATGAAAATCGCTGTTGCCCTTAATCCTGCGGCTTCTTTTGGTCGTACGCGCAATGCCGGGCACCTAGCCGCAGAATTCATCCGCGCCGCCGGGTGGGACGTCGTCGTACTTGAAGCGGAAAACTACGACGCCCTGCGGAGATCGGTGGATCGGATGCTGGCAACCGGGGTGGAGGCGTTGGTTGTGGTGGGTGGCGACGGCATGGTTCACCTTGGCGTCAATGCGCTCGCGGGGCTGGATATGCCACTGGGCATCGTTCCCGCCGGGACAGGCAACGACGTCGCCCGGCTGTTGGCTTTACCACTGAACGACCCTGGGGCCGCGTGCGGCCGATTGCTGGATGCGCTGGAGACCGGCGGGCGCAGGATCGACGCCGGCAGGGTCATCGCGGGTGGTAAGACCACGTACTTTGCAGGCGTCCTCTCCGCCGGGTTTGATGCAGCCGTCAACGAGCGGGCCAATTCGTGGAGCTGGCCCCGCGGAAAGAGCCGTTACAACCTTGCGATGGTCCGGGAGTTGGGCTCTTTTCGCCGGATTACATATACCGTTACTGCCGATGATGTGACTTGGCGTCAGCCGGCCTTGCTCATCTCGTTGGCCAACGGGCAGTCCATTGGCGGGGGCATGAAGATCACCCCTGAGGCGGTACCCGACGACGGCTGGCTGGACATGTTTATGGTGAAGCCTCTGTCCAGACTCCGTTTCCTTGCCGTGTTTCCCAAGGTATTCGCCGGAAAGCACACCGGCCACCCAGCCGTGGAAATCAGGCGCGTCCGGAAAGTGCGTTTGGAGGCCGAAGGGGTGGTGGCCTACGCGGACGGCGAGCGCATCGCTGAATTGCCGGTTGACGTGGACGTGGTTCCTGCGGGTTTGTGGGTTCTGGCCTAACGGGTGTCCCCAACCCTGCGTCCTCCGCGCTGTCGGAGTCCTCTCTGCCGCGGGCAGCTAGACTCGATCGCGGTGACAGGCAGCGGGGAAGCGCGCTGTGAGTCGGTCGGTGCGGTTCCGACACCATAATTCAGACCAGACGGCAAGGAGACAAAGTGGCGAGCAACGTTCGACGGCGACTGGCCGGCTTGGTTGCCGGCGGAGCTGCTGGTGTCCTGCTGGCTGGCTGCAGCGTCAACGTTCCTGATCCTGCTGCGCCTAAACCGTCGCCGTCGGTGTCGACGCTTGCTACTCCCACCGTTACTCCAGGACATGACGCGGCCGCGGTGGCTGCGAAGGACTTGCCTCTCGCTGCAGGGGGCACCTTGGCCCCGGGTGAGCCTGTGACGGTTTCCTCGCGATTGGAGGAGGTTCCCGGGTGGTCGGTGGTTCACTCCGCACAGCAGGGCGAGAACCGGTATAAGAAGGCGGACGGGTGCACGTTCGTAGTCCGCGTCAGTGTGAATCAGGGCCCGCTGGTGGTGGCAGGCGATGACGCTGCGTCAACCAAGGAATTGTTTAACTACCTCAACGCCGGTGCACTGGAGGGCCTGAAACCGGCGTCGTTGCGTTGGGGAGAAGGATCGGACAAGCCACAACACAGTGTGGAGTTCCTTGGCCTGGAGTCTTCAGCAGCATCCGGCGGTAAGCCGGCAGTTGTCTTGGCCAGGTTGTTTAGTGCTCCCGCGTCGTCGGTGTATGTTTCCCTGTCGTGCCCGGATGACGCCACATTGAATGCTGCGCGCGCAGAGGCCATGGCCCGGCTCGTCGTGGTCCCGCCGTCCTGATCATGCCATTGCGTGAGGCCACCAGCTAAAGTAACGATTTGTATTTTTAGAGCTAACGTGAAGGTATGGCTGCCTTTGACCTTCCATGGATCCGGAATCTCGTAGCGGTCGCTTCCTTGGGCGATGAGAATCGCCGCAAGCTGTACGGATACGTTCTGGGGGCGGGGCACGCGGTAGGTCGGGACGAAGCTGCCTCAGCGCTTGAGCTGCCCCGCAGTTCGGTGTCCTTCCACTTGGACCGCTTGGTTCGTGAAGGACTCTTACGGACCGATTTCAGGAAGCCGCCTGAGAGAACAGGGCCAGGGTCGGGGCGGCCATCAAAGCTCTACAGCCCGGTGGTGGACGAAATTGGAGTCTCCATCCCCGAGAGGCATTACGACCTCGCCGGCCACATCCTGGCAGCGGCCCTCAAGAGCGCCAGCGATGGCGCCTCCGTTGCGGCAGCCCTTCATGACGTTGCTGCGCTTAAGGGAAGCGAGCTGGGAAGATCCGGTGATTTCACGGGTGTGCTTCGGGACCTCGGATACGAACCCGTAGCAGACGCCGCCGGGGGATACCGCCTGCGCAATTGTCCGTTCCACCGGTTGTCGCAGGACCACGAGGAAGTGGTGTGCGCCATGAATGGCGCCTTCCTCACCGGTGCTGCGAGGACATCCGGACTCAGCGCCGACAGTGTGGTGCCGGATCCCGACCACGGCCCGGGGCATTGTTGCGCACGCATCGCCGCCCCCAAGCATGACTCCTGAGTGCCCGGCGCCGCTCTAATTACTGCGTCGGTAGAATGAGAGGGTGCCTGTATACCTTGACCATGCTGCAACCACGCCCCTGTCGGCAGAAGCGCTCGCCGTCATGACGCGCGAGCTGGCACGGACGGGTAACCCTTCGTCATTGCACGGTGCAGGTCGCCGAGCCAGGCGGGCAGTAGAGGACGCCCGGGAGACGCTTGCGGCTGCAGCCGGGGCGCATCCATCCGAGGTCATTTTCACCTCCGGCGGTACCGAAGCTGACAACCTGGCAGTCAAGGGACTTTATTGGGCCAGGCGGGACGAGAACCCTCGCCGGAGGCGCATCCTGTGCTCCGCCGTCGAGCATCATGCGGTCATGGATACCGTCGAATGGCTTGAAAAGCATGAAGGTGCAGACGTTGTGTGGCTTCCCGTAGATGGCGAAGGGAAGGTCCGGCTCGAAGCAGTCAGGCAGGAAATCGAACGCGACCCCCAATCGGTAGCGTTGGTCACCGTGATGTGGGCCAACAATGAGGTCGGCACCATTCAGCCCGTTATGGAGATCGTGGAGCTGGCCAAAACGCACGGAATTCCGGTTCACTCGGACGCCGTTCAGGCCTTCGGATCGATCCCTGTGGATTTCCGGGGCTCCGGACTCTCCGCGATGTCCGTCTCAGGGCATAAGCTTGGCGGTCCCGTGGGGGTCGGGGCCCTTTTCCTGGGGCGGGCAGTGAAGCTGACGCCGGTTCAGCACGGCGGTGGCCAGGAGCGTGATGTGCGTTCGGGAACGCTGGATACCCCCGCAATTGCTGCTTTTGCCGCAGCCGCCGACTCTGTCACTGCAAACCTTGCGGCTGAGCGGGAGCGCCTAAGCACGTTGCGCGAGCGCCTTATCAGCGGGGTGCGCGAGTCGGTTCCGGATGCGGTGCTTAGGGGTGCCGCCGGAGACGGGAGGCTGCCGGGAAACGCCCACTTCACGTTCCCTGGTTGCGAGGGCGACTCGCTGCTCTTTCTTTTGGACCTGGCCGGCGTCGAGTCCTCCACAGGCTCTGCCTGCACGGCCGGGGTGCCCCGGCCTTCACATGTCCTCCTGGCCATGGGCTTGGATGAGGGCACAGCCCGTGGCGCCCAGCGTTTCACCCTGGGCCACAATTCAACCGATGCGGACGTGGATGTGCTCCTGAAGGCACTTCCCGACGCGTGCCTGAGGGCGCGGCAGGCAGGAATGGCTGGTCACGAATCCAGCATTCAGACAGCGGCGACCGTAGCCCGGCAAGCCTCGGCGGAGGCTTTGTAACAACGTCGTCTAGCCGGGTAGAAGCTCGTCGAGCGGCACCCCTGGATCCATCAAATTCCCCTCGTTCACTGGGATTCGGGCCAATATCAAGGCCTTGATGGCCTTCTGAACTCGGTTCTGGTTGACGCTCATTCCGGCAAGTACCTTGCCTTCCTTCAACCAGAAAGCAATGAAGCTGCCTTCGTCCAGTGAGCCGCGGATTACCGGTAGGTTTCCCGCAGTCAGCGAAGGAAAGCCTGAGTACTCCATGCTCAAACTGAACTGGTCCGTGAAGAAGTAGGGCACTACATCCAGCCGGGCGTCCAAGCCCATCATGGACTTGGCTGCCACCTTGCCGCCATTGAGTGCGTTGGCCCAATGTTCGCTGCGATGATGCTCACCGGTAAAGGGGTGGAGTGCATTGGCGACGTCACCTGCGGCGAGAACGTCCGGCGCGCTGGACCTCAGCCCGGCATCCACCGGAATTCCATTGCGTATGGCAAGCCCTGCGGCTTCGGCGAGTGCGGTATCCGGTATGACACCAACGGCAATGACGACGACGTCGGCGGGAAGGGTTTCGCCGGTAGTGGTGCGAACCGCCGTCGCCCTGCCGTCCTGCCCATCAATTCCCGCCGCGCTTGCCCGGAGACGGAAACCAACGCCCTGCTCTTCATGGACCTTCTGGAAATATCTGCCGAGTTCCGGCCCGATGGCGGCACCCAGGGGAACGTCTTCGAGTCCCAGAAGTGTGACGTCGTTGCCGTAGGCACGGGCTGCTGCTGCCAGTTCCATGCCGATCCACCCGGGCCCGATCATTACCACCTTCCGCCCTCCGCCCTTGAGGAGGGACTGAAGTTTCAGACTGTCATCAAGAGTTCGGAAGGTCATGACGCCGTCCAGGTCCGCGCCCTCCAGAGGGATCGTGCGGGGTCGCGCGCCTGTGGTTAGGAGCAGTTTGGAGTAGTGCAGGTCACGGCCGCTGGCCAGTGTCACCACGTGGGCGACGGGGTCGATCCGGCTGGCAGGGCCGCCCAGGACGAGCTCTACGTTGTTGTCTCCGTACCAGTCTTCCGGGACCACCAGTGCAGAATCTGCGTCAGCTTTGCCTAGGAGGAGTTCCTTGGACAGGGGAGGGCGAAGGTACGGCGTTCGGTTTTCGGCGCCCACCAGCGTGACCGCTCCTCCGTAGCCCTCGGCCCGGAGGGTTTTGGCCGCTGTGGCGCCGGCAAGTCCGCCGCCCAGGATCACCATGCGTTCGTTTTCCACGTCAGCTCGATTCTAAAACCAGTAATCTCGATTTTAGAATCACGAACGAGGCCGGTCAAGGGGTTTCAGGGCAGATGGCCAAGCGGGCTAGAATAGTTGGGCACGCCGGCTGTTTCCAGCCGGATCGGTTGCTCCAACTCCCACAGACAGAAAGCCAGCATGCGAGTACTTGCAGCAATGAGCGGCGGAGTTGACTCCGCCGTGGCCGCAGCCCGGGCCGTCGAGGCCGGACACGACGTCGTCGGAGTCCACCTTGCGTTGTCGCGCATGCCCGGCACCTTGCGCACCGGAAGCCGGGGCTGCTGCACTATCGAGGATTCGCGCGATGCTTGGCGTGCCTGCGATGTCCTGGGAATTCCTTACTACGTGTGGGATTTCTCGGAGCGCTTCAAGGAAGATGTCGTTCAGGATTTCATCGACGAGTACGCCGCGGGCAGGACACCGAACCCGTGCATGCGGTGCAATGAGCGGATCAAGTTTGCCGCCCTTCTGGAGAAGGCCATCGCGCTTGGATTTGATGCTGTGTGCACCGGACACTATGCCAAGGTCATCGAAGACGCCGACGGTAACCGGGAACTCCATCGCGCCGCGGATTGGGCAAAGGACCAGAGCTACGTTCTGGGTGTCCTGACCCACGAGCAACTGAAGCACTCCATGTTCCCGCTGGCGGACACTCCTTCCAAGGCCGAGGTACGTGCCGAGGCAGAACGCCGGGGCCTGTCCGTAGCCAACAAGCCGGACAGCCACGACATCTGCTTTATCTCCGACGGCGATACCCGCGGTTGGCTGGCCGAAAAGATTGACATGACCACCGGGGACATCGTTGATGAAACCGGTGCCAAGGTTGGCGAACATCCAGGTGCCAACGCTTTCACCGTAGGGCAGCGACGCGGACTGAAGCTGGGCACCCCCGCGGCAGATGGCAAGCCGCGGTTTGTCCTGGAGATCCGTCCCAAGGAAAACAAGGTAGTTGTGGGACCGGAGGCCTTGCTGGCGATCGACGAGATCCGCGGCATCAAGGTTTCGTGGGCCGGTTTGCCCATTTCCGAGGTTGCGAGCGGCGCTGAGTTTGATTGCCATGCCCAGGTCAGGGCTCACGGCGATCCCGTTCCGGCGATCGCCCGGGTGGAGGCCGTTGCTGATGATTCCGGTGTGGAGCGGGCCCAGCTGGTTGTGACGCTGACCGATCCGCTGCGGGGCGTGGCCCCGGGCCAGACCGTTGTTCTTTACCAAGGCAGCCGTGTCCTGGGACAGGCGACCATAGATGCTGCCCGGTCCCTTCAGCGGGAAGTCCTTTAGTCCGGAACCTTCACACTGAAACCTACTGGAAAGTAAATTTTGTGTCTCAAATCACAAAATAAGGGGTTCGTCGCCTTCTAAGTCTGGTTGAATCGTGGAATCAAGAGTGTGCGCCGTCACAAATATCCCACGGCGGCGCGCCGAATCCATCGAACAGAAGGTTCACCAGATGGCACTGAACAAGAAGGCCCTGCACGGCGTTATCGCGCTGGCGGGCATCTCCGCGCTCGCCTTGACGGCATGCACGGGACCCTCCGGCGGCGGCTCATCGTCCGCCCCGGCCGCCACAGGCCCCATCGCCTACGGCACCACTGACAAAGTCACGTCGCTGGACCCCGCAGGGTCTTATGACAACGGTTCGTTCATGGTGATGAACCAGGTCTACTCATTCCTGCTCAACTCCAAGCCGGGCGGTGCGGAACCCGTTCCGGACCTCGCCGAATCGTCGTCGTTCACGGCGCCGTCGGAGTACACCGTCAAGCTTAAATCCGGGCTCAAGTGGGCTAACGGCCACACCCTGGATTCCAAGGACGTGAAGCACTCTTTCGATCGTCAGGTGGCCATCAACGACCCCGCCGGGCCAGCGTCGCTGCTGACCAACATCGAGAGCGTGAGCACGCCCGACGCCACCACGGTGGTGTTCAAATTGAAGAACGCCAACGACCAGACGTTCGGCCAGATCCTCAGCAGCCCCGCCGCGCCGATCGTGGACGATGAAGTCTTTCCGGCCGACAAGATCCTTTCAGACGACGAGATCATCAAGGCAAACGCGTTCTACGGCCAGTACACGATTGACAGCTACAAGAAAAACGAACTTGTCAGCTTCAAGGCTTTCGCGGATTACCAAGGTGTTCTTGGCAAGCCGGCCAACGATGGTGCCACCATCAAGTACTACGCCAGCCCCACTAACCTGAAGCTGGAAATCCAGCAAGGAGCCATTGACGTCGCTTTCCGCAGCCTCAGCGCCACGGACATCGACGATCTCCGCAAGGATTCCAAGGTCAAGGTCCTCACCGGCCCGGGTGGCGAGATCCGTTACGTTACCTTCAACTTCGACACGATGCCGTACGGAACCAAAGCGGCCGGCGCGGACCCGGCCAAGGCACTGGCCGTTCGCCAGGCCGTGGCCAACCTCGTGGACCGCCAGGCGATCGCCGACCAGGTCTACAAGGGCACTTACCTGCCCCTGTACTCCAACGTTCCCAACGGATTCCTCGGTGCCAACGAGTCCTTCAAGGACGCCTATGGCGATGACGGAAAGCCAAGCCTGGACAAGGCCAAGAAAGTCCTGACGGACGCCGGCATTACTGAACCGGTTGCCCTGAACCTGCAGTACAACCCCGACCACTATGGCGGATCCTCCGGAGACGAATACGCCATGGTCAAGGAGCAGCTGGAAAAGTCCGGGCTCTTCACTGTGAACCTGCAGTCCACCGAATGGGTCACCTACAGCAAGGCCAGCCGTGCTGACGAATACCCGTTGTTCCAGTTCGGTTGGTTCCCGGACTTCAGCGATGCCGATAACTACCTCACCCCGTTCTTCCCCGAGGGCGGCTTCCTGAAAAACCACTACAACAACGCCACGGTAAACGAGCTCATCGGCAAGCAGCTCACCGAAGCGGACAAGACCAAGCGTGAAGCGGCCATCAAGGAAGTCCAGACCGCCCTCGCCAAGGACATCTCCACACTGCCCCTGCTTCAGGGTGCGCAGGTGGCGGTAGTCGGAAGCGGCGTCAACGGAGTCGACAAGACCCTGGATCCGTCCTTCAAGTTCCGTCTGGGCGTAATTTCCAAGTAACCGCACCTTTGTGATGCGAAGGGAGGCGGGACACTGATCCGGTGTCCCGCCTCCTTGCTGACCACCAACGTGGCAGGCACGCATCAGACAACCCCGCGCAATCCACGGGCAAGAAATGCAGGTAGCAAATGACAACACTTATTGAGGTCCCCGAGGCTGAGCCCGGCATCGTTGCTCCGAAGAGCAAGTCCGCAGCCGGGGGAGGGCTGGGCAGATACATCGTGATCAGGTTCTTCCTGATCATTCCCACTGTTTTTATCCTTGTAACACTGGTCTTCTTCCTGATGAGGGTCATCGGCGATCCCATCACCGCATCACAGGGCGGACGGCTGCCTCCGGACGTCCTGGCCCAACGCATCCACGATGCCGGGTACGACCGTCCGGTCCTGGTCCAGTACTTTGAGTACCTTGGCCAGCTGATTACCGGGAATTTCGGAACAACGATCACTGACCGGCGTCCTGTTGTTGAGGTGCTGACCACCTTCGGCGCAGCCACTCTTGAACTCTCCATCAACGCGCTGATCGTGGCGCTTGCAGTCGGCATCCCATTCGGGCTGATTGCCGCCCAGCATCGGGACAAGACCCCCGATGCCCTGCTGAGGTTCTTCGCCATCCTTTGCTACGCCACCCCGGTCTTCTTCTCAGGCCTGCTCCTCAAGCTGACGTTTTCCGTATGGCTCGGCTGGTTCCCGGTAGCCGGCCGTGCCTCCACCCGTACGGAACTCACCATGAGCGCTTTGGCAGCCCCAACCGGTATCTACTGGCTGGACGCGCTGCGCAGCGGAAACTTCACGGCCCTCGGTGACATAGCGTCCCACGCAGTCCTCCCGGCAATCGCCCTCGGCTTACTCACCGCAGGTGTGTTCCTTCGGTTGGTCCGCACCAACGTCATCGGAACGCTGGGAAAGGACTACATTGAGGCAGGGCGCTCCAGGGGGGTCAGCGAGTTCCGCCTGGTGACCAAGCACGCCTATAAACCGGCGCTGATTCCCATCATTACTGTCATGGGCCTGCAAATTGCCCTGATGCTCGGCGGCGCCATCCTCACCGAAACCACCTTTGAATGGAAAGGCCTGGGCTATCAGCTGGTGCAGTACCTCAATGCCCGCGATTTCGTGGCCGTCCAAGGCATCGTGGTGCTGCTGGCCATCATCGTGGCCGTCACCAACTTCATCGTGGATATCATTGCCGCGCTCATCGACCCCCGAGTGAGGTACTGACCATGAGCACTCCTCAATTGACCCGACCCAAGCAGCCCTTGTTCTCACGGCTTCCCGTGATCAGCCACCTGAAGAAGAGCGTAGGGCTCCAGCGAGGCATGCTCGTTGTGGGTGTTGTCCTTAGCGGGATCTTCCTCCTCACCAGCATCTTCGCTCCACTCCTTGCTCCCTATGGGTACTCCCAACTCAGCGATGCCTCCGGTTCCTTTCCCACCCAGGAAGCTCCGGGCGGCAAGCACCTGCTGGGAACCACAGTTGGCGGTTACGACGTTCTGTCGCGGGTGATTTGGGGTTCCCAAACAGCGGTGACAGTGATCATTGTGTCCGTGGCCATGTCCCTGTTCCTCGGTGTGGTCCTTGGGCTTCTGAGTGGATACTTCGGAGGATGGCTGGACAGAATCCTGGTAGTCGTCGCGGACGCCATCTATGCATTCCCAACCCTGCTCCTGGCGATCGTGATCTCAATCGTGATCAGCCGCGGGCAGTCCAGCTTCTGGGGCGGCATCTTCTCCTGTGCTTTCTCCATCACCGTGGTTTTTGTGCCGCAGTACTTCCGGGTCATACGCGCAGAGACCATCCGGCTTAAGGCCGAGCCGTTCGTCGAGTCGGCCAAGGTTCTGGGGGCATCCAGCGCGCGCATCATCGGGCGGCACATCTTCAAGAACGCCACACGGACCCTGCCGCTCATGTTCACCCTCAACGCCTCCGAAGCGATCCTGACACTCGCCGGCTTGGGATTCCTTGGCTTCGGAATCGAGCCCACATCCGCGGCTGAATGGGGTTTCGACCTTAACAAAGCACTTGCTGATACTTCATCGGGTATTTGGTGGACCGGCGTCTTCCCGGGCATCGCGATCGTCCTCACCGTCCTGGGGCTGACCCTGGTGGGCGAGAGCATCAACGACCTCAACGACCCCCGGATCCGTGGCCGCAAACGCGCGGGCCGAACACCAGCACCGGGTACACCGGCAGGACCAGAATCGCCAGCAAACCCGGCAGAGGCAGGGAAGTCATGACCACCAACCTTGGAAACGTCTCAGACGGGACAGGCAGGGATCAGCCGGTACTCACCATTGATCGGCTCCAAGTCACCTTCGCCACTGACGGCGGCGATGTTCATGCTGTCAAAGATGTAAGCCTGAACGTTGGAGCCGGTGAAGTAGTGGCCATCGTGGGTGAATCGGGTTCCGGCAAGACCGTGACGGCCAAAACCATCCTGGGCCTTCTTCCCGAAACAGCCATCAGTTCCGGCGCCGTAATCATCAATGGCAACAACGTCATCAGCGTCAGCCAATCCACCCTCCGCAAAATCCGCGGCCGCGATGTGGCCATGGTGTTCCAAGAGCCCTCCACGGCCCTGAACCCTGTCTTCACCGTGGGCTGGCAGATTGCCGAAGGTATCCGGGCACATTCCACTGACGGACGGCGCGTCTCCGCCAAGGAAGCCAAGGAAAGGGCAATCGAGGCACTCCGCAAGGTGGGCATCCCCGACCCTGAAACGCGCGTCAACTACTATCCGCACCAGTTCTCCGGCGGCCAGAAACAACGTGTGGTCATAGCTGCGGCATTGGCGCTCAACCCCGGACTGATCGTGGCCGATGAGCCCACTACCGCCTTGGACGTCACAGTCCAGGCCGAAATCCTACAGCTCCTGCGCGATTTGAGGGACAACTACGGCACCTCGATCGTGCTCATCACCCACAACATGGGAGTAGTGGCAGATCTGGCCGACCGGGTTGTGGTCATGTACCAGGGCGATGTTGTGGAGGAGGCCCCCGCCAAGGTCCTCTTTGCTGAACCCCGGCAGGAGTACACCAGGAAATTGCTGGCCGCAGTACCGCATCTCGGACGCAACTCTGCCTCCGAGGGTGCCCGGGGCCGGCTCCACCAGGAAGGCAAAATCCTGGTTGAGGCCAAGAACCTCACGATCGAATACCCTGGGCGTTTCGGCAGGCACGGGTTCAAGGCCGTGGATGATGTCAGCTTTACGGTGTCGGAAAACGAGGTCTTTGGGCTGGTAGGAGAGTCAGGTTCCGGGAAATCAACCATTGGACGAGCCATTGCCGGCCTGACCCGGACCACAGGGGGCAGCTTGAAAGTCCTTGGGTACGAGATGCTGGACTTCAAGGAGCGTTCCTTCCGTCCGCTGCGCAAGGAGATCGGCTTCGTGTTCCAAGATCCGGCTGCGTCCTTCAACCCGCACCTCACCATCGGCGAGTGCGTCGCCGAACCACTGCTTATCCACACCAAGCCGGGGGCCGCGGAGGCGAGGAAAAAGGTAGGTGAGCTGCTCGAATCAGTCCAGCTGCCGGCGTCGTACGCGGAACGTTACCCGCACGAGCTGTCCGGTGGGCAGCGGCAACGCGCATCCTTGGCGAGATCGCTGGCGCTCAACCCGCGCCTGCTGATCGCCGACGAACCCACATCCGCCCTTGATGTCTCGGTGCAGGCCAAAGTCCTGGACCTGTTCAAGGACATCCAGGAGCAGTACGGTTTCGCGGCCCTCTTCATCAGCCACGACCTCGCAGTCGTGGACATGTTGTCCCACTGGGTTGGCGTCCTTTATAAGGGCCGTCTGGTGGAGCAGGGGATTGGCAACCATGTGATGGGATCACCGCAACACGACTACACCAAGAAGCTCATTGCATCCCTGCCGGTACCGGACCCCGATGAGCAAGCACGACGGCGGGAAGCCCACCGCTCGCTGCTGGGTGGCTAAACAGTCCACGGGAAGGTAAGAAGAAGCGAAGGCACCCCCCTCGTGTGTGGGCGTGTCTTTGCCATTCAAGACGAGGTCTATTCAGAGACGATGCCAATGTTGAACATCTTTCCGTGAGGCTGTTGCATGAAAATACGAAGCCACAGCGGTAGCCACATCTCCAGGCCGCGGGCGGCATCGAGCCCACCCAGATCCCTGATGTGATCCGGCGCCCAGCCAAATTCCTGCAGGAGCCCGGACACAGTTGTCTTGGCAGTCTCATCGTTTCCTGCCATGAAAATGTCATGTGGTCCCGGGAGCATCCCAGGGTTCACCATCACCGGGGCGCTGACCGTGTTCAAGGACTTGACCACGCGTACCTCAGGGAAGGTCCGTTGAATGGACTCCGCGATGCTATCCGTATTGCACACAGTCAGGGAGGGAGGGAAACCACTCGCAGGATCCAGGGCATTGGAGACATCCAAGAGGATCTTGCCCTTGAGATTGGCTTCGCCTGCTTCTGCCAAGGCAGCCAGGCTTACCGTACCTGGAGTGGCATTAACCAACAGCTCGGAACCTGCGGCCGCTTCCGCAAAGGAGCCCGCGTGGGCAAGCGGACCTGCCTGGCCGGCCCACTCCATGCCCTTTGGATTGCCTGACTCGCGCGAACCCATGATGACCTCATGCCTCAGGGACACGAACTTCCCGGCGAGGGCGTGTCCCACCGTTCCAGTGCCCAGAACCGCGATCTTCATGGAGTCTCCTTTGCCGAACCAGAAGTGATGCTGCCATTCTGCTCCGATACACGCGGCGACGATACCGCCATGACTGCTCGACTTTGCCTCATGCCGGCCAGCAGGTAACACCCACGGCGGCACAACCTCACACCATAGACTGGGGTGCATGACCGAGCAGAACAACGCCCTTTCCCACGACGCCGATTCCTTCAACCCGGCAGCGAGCTCCTTGGCCGGCCACGTGGACCGTGCCGTCATGGATGAGCTGCTGTCCATCCGGTCCAGCATCGACAACATTGACGCAACTCTTGTTTTCCTGCTCGCTGAACGCTTCAAAGCCACCCAAAAAGTGGGAATCCTCAAGGCTACCCACAAGCTTCCGGCCGGAGATCCGGGCCGTGAATCGGCCCAGATCGCCCGCCTGCGCAGACTCGCCGAGGATGCGCACCTTGATCCGGCCTTCGCAGAGAAATTCCTCAACTTCATCATCAGTGAAGTGATCCGCCACCACGAGGCCATCGCCGAGGATCACCAGATCTCCAGCCAGCAGGCGTAGCCGTGACAGATTTGGATACCGTACGCGCCAGCGCCACCGCACTGGGGCCGTGGCCCGGCGCCGATCCCGCCGAAGCCAACCGGATCATCAGGGGCGAGTTGGGAGACCCCCACCTTCCTTTCCTGCCCGAACTGCCGGACCGAGGGGTGGGCTCGGATGCCGTAGGGCGGACGGGCTCCCTGCTGGTTGACCTTGCACTTGACGTCCAACCCCACGGCTGGCGCCTGGTGGACAGGCCCGGGAAGGATGCCCGCCGCGCAACGTCGGCATTATCGACCGACATCAACATTTTGGCCGATATTGCCGGTGCCGAGGATGTTTCAGCAATGGAGTTCAAGGTCCAGTTGCTGGGACCCCTGAGCCTCGCCGCCAATCTTCATCTGCACAGCGGTGAACGGGCACTCTTGGATTACGGCGCTCGCAGGGACATTGCCGAATCCTTGGCCGCAGGCGTCGGAGAGCACCTTAGGCGCGTTGCCGCCGCCGTCCCGGGCGCGCGCTTGGTCGTTCAGATTGACGAACCGGACATTGCCTCGGTCATGGCAGGAACCATCCCAACGGCCAGTGGCTACCGCACGTTGAGGTCCATCTCCGGGGAGGAAGTGACAGGTGCCTGGAAGCTGGTGATCGACGCCCTGAAATCTGCGGGCGTGGCAGAGACCGTTGTCTCCGTACCGGAAATCGAAGCGCCCATTGAGCGGGTACTCGCCGCCGGTGCCGACGGCGTCGCAGTGCCCTTGAAGGCCCTCACGTCACGCCAATGGGAGCAGCTTGCCGCAGCCGTAGAGGACGGGAAACGCGTGTGGGCAGGGGCGCTTTCCACCAGCGATCCCCGGGCGCAACTGCCGCGCACGTCCGAGGTCGTTGAAAGCATCTGGAAACCGTGGCGCCAGCTGGGCCTTCCTGCTTCCAACTTGGCGGGACTCCGCATCACACCCTCGACGGGACTGGCGGACTTCACTCCTTCAACGGCCAAGGATGTTCTGAAAAAGCTGTCACAAGTGGCTGACGGACTGGACCAGCTGGCTCAGGGCTGACTGCGAGAAGTCAGATTCTCTTTTCCCAGCGATCTGGTTCCGCATAGCGGGGTAGCGAGTTACCGGGGGCCGCTCCTGGCAAATACGGTGCCAGGCGGTAGTCGAAACGTCCTGCATACACAAGGACCAAGCCGATCTGCGGCTGGATGACCTTGACCTGGATGCGGTGCTTGCCCTCTGCGACGTCCCACCATTGCTCCGCGTAGGCACGCGCGTCAAGTGTGTCCGGCAACCGTATTCGCAAGGTGCCCAGGAACAGTCTGCTTGCTTTGGACACACCGCGAAGGCGGCCCTGGGCGGTTACGCTGACATCCAGGTCCGTGACCAAGCGGCGGTAACGGCCCACGTGGTCCACCAAGCGTGCGGTTCGATCCTCATGGTCAGGCAGGATAGCGCTGGTCGTATCGTGGAAGAGCCGTGTCCCTGTGGGAAAGTAGATCTCCCGGCGAGCGGTGAGGGCGGGGCGTCCGAAGGGATCTATATGGGCGTGGTTTTCGATCCTGAACGGAATACCCTCGCCATACTCAGGGAAGAAGGCCTCCTCGCCCCCTGTCAATGCGAGGAGCGGCCGCAACCACTTTTGCCGGCACCCCACCACGTCAAAGACACCTTCGCCGATTCCATACGATCCGGAGCCGGCCGCCAACGAAAAATACTCCTGGAGCTCCGGGGTAAGCCGGGCGAATTCCTCGCCCAGTGCCAGCTGGTAGATGGGGGTATTCATGGCAGTCCTTCCTTGACCACACATTGGAGCCGTACCTAAAACCGGAGCACGGAACTACATCCTGGATTAGAGCCGCCCGGCGGCTTTCAGTCGTATATACGTGTCAGCGAGCAGTGGAGGAACTTCGTGGGGTTCAGCGTCCACCACTTCGGCGCCGAGTTGCCGGAGCTGGACCATCACCGCTGAGCGTTCCAACAGGGCGCGTTCGGCAGCTGCTGCACGAAAAACCTGACTGGCTGTGGTCCTCTCTTCCTTCATGGCAGAAAGCAACGGATCCCGAACTGATGCCACCACCACAACGTGCTGGCGGGACAGTTGGGCCACAGTGGGGAGGAGCCCTTCTTCGGGAGCGCCGCCGTCGAGCGCCGTTAACAGCACCACCATCGAGCGGTGTGCCGAGACGGCACGCACCTGAGCCGGAACCTGCTGCCAATCGAGCTCGATCAGTTCAGCCTCCAAGGGAGCCATGGCCTGGACGAGTTGTCCCAGCAAATTCCCTTTTGACGCCGACTCAACCCGTGCGCGGAGCCTGCGGTCGTAGGCGAGGAAGTCCACACGGTCGCCCCCGCGCTCGGCTAGTACGGCGAGCAGCAGCGCCGCCTCAATTCCTGTATCGAGCCGTGGCTCATCATCGATTCTTGCCGCCGCTGTCCGGGAAGTATCAAGAACGATTACCACTCGCCGGTCGCGCTCCGGGCGCCACGTTCGTACCACCACAGATGTGCGGCGTGCTGTGGCGCGCCAGTCGATGGACCGGACGTCGTCACCGCGGACGTAGTCCCGCAAGGAATCGAATTCGGTACCTGCCCCGCGGATCTGGACGGCGGCCCTGCCATCCAGTTCCCGGAGCTTCCTGAGTTTGGAAGGGAGGTGACGCTTTGAGTGGAACGGGGGGAGGACCCGCAACTGTCCGGGCAGGACGCGTGTACGCTGCCTTGCCGCCATGCCCAGTGGACCCAAGGAGCGGATGGTCACGTGGGGGCTTGTGAGGTCGCCGCGTCGACGAGGGACCAGGGTCACGGTCATGCGGCGGCGCTCACCCGCCGGGACCACAAGGGATTGTGAAGGGTTCAGGGCGCCGGCTGAGGGTTGCCAAGTATCCTTTACTTCGGCCCGCAGTTTGCGCCGGGTGGGGTTGGTGACGGTTACTACCGAGTCCGCTTTGCCCTCAAGCGTTACGTTTCCAGGCAGGACGCGATCCAAGGTAAGCCGAGTGGGCGATGCCGCCTGCACCAGATCCAAGACCATCACAAGAATGAGTCCCGCGCCAACAAACAAGACGGTGCTCCACGTGGGAAAAGCCACCAAAGGCACCAGACCCAGAAGAGCCAACAGCACAAAACGACCCGTTATGGCCACTCAAGCCCCCTCGGCCAACGCTGGTCCGGTGATCATCGGGGTACCGGGACTGAGGCGAGGATACTCCCCAGAACATCGTCCACCACGATGCCATCCATCTGGGCTTCCGGCCGCAGGCCGACCCTGTGCCTCAGGCACGGCAAAGACAACGCTTTGACGTCGTCGGGGGTGACGAAGGACCTGCCGGACAACCATGCCCAAGCCTTGGACGTTTTGAGCAGCGCGGTGGCCCCGCGGGGCGAAACGCCGAGTTGGAATGAGGGCGCAGACCTCGTGGCGCGCACGACGTCGACGATGTAAGCGAGGATCTCCGGGGCCACAGCCACTTGCGCAACGGCTGCCTGGGCGTTGGAAAGCTCGACGGCGCCAGCCACCGGCCGCACGCCGGCTGCGGAAAGGTTACGCGGATCAAATCCGCTGGCGTGCCGGCGGATGACCTCGATCTCCTCAGCCCGACCAGGCAGCGGCATGGTCAGCTTGAGGAGGAAGCGGTCCAGCTGCGCCTCCGGCAGGGGATAGGTGCCCTCGTACTCCACAGGGTTCTGGGTTGCCGCAACAATGAACGGGCTCGGAAGGGGCCGCGACACGCCATCCACGGAAACCTGGCGTTCTTCCATTGCTTCCAGGAGTGACGCCTGGGTCTTCGGCGGAGTTCGGTTGATTTCATCGGCCAGCATGATGTTGGTGAATACCGGACCCTCACGGAAGGTGAACTCAGAGGTATGGGAGTCGTAGACCAAGGATCCCGTGACGTCACCGGGCATAAGGTCCGGAGTGAACTGAACACGTTTGGTGTCCAGGCTCAGCGCGGTGGACAGGGCCCGGACCAGAAGGGTCTTGGCAACGCCGGGAACGCCCTCCAGAAGGACATGTCCACCGCAGAGCAGGGCAATCAGCATGCCGGTTACCGTGGAGTCCTGACCGACGACAGCTTTGCCCACCTCGGTCCTGACATTGAGCAACGACTGCCGCGCCGGATCCTCGAGGGGGTACCTCTGCACGTTTTCGGCAGGCTCGTTTCCCGTGGCTCCTTCCAGACCTGAACTGTGCTGGCCCGTACCTTGCGGGGGCACCTCCTGCTGCAGGGCCTCGGGCTGAGGCGTCGTATCTGCATAGTGGCTGTTGCTGTCCGTGTGGCTGCTCATCGGGCGATCGCTTCCTGTTCGATTCGTTCAATCTGTTGGGCCCACTGCACCAGTTGTCCCTCGCTTTGCGGCATGAAGTCGATCAGGACGGACCGGACTTCCGGGGCCGGCAGCTCTACGTGGCGGGCTGTCGTGTCCAGAATTGCTTCGGTAGTGGCATCGGGCCCAAGGTTGAAATGCTTGGCCAGCCGTGAAAGGGTTCCTGCCCTTAGGTTCCGGGCGGCCCGATCCACAGCCCGTGAGTCCTGGTACAGACGCGCACGGCCCTCTGCCGTTTCGGCGGCTTTGACCACCACGGGCAGGGGCTCGAAAACCAAGGGGCCCATCCGCCGACCCCGCCATACCATGGCCAGCAGCGCCACGAAGCCCAGCCACGGGCCCGCGAAGGCAAGCCACCGGGGCGCGAGCTCGTTGAGGGTGGGACTCGAACTGGACGCCGGGATATCTCCGACGCCTGGGATATACCAGACGAGGTCCGGGTTGTTCCCCAGTGTCCTGAGGGCGAGGGCGGCGTTGCCCTCCAGGGCGAGGTGTTGATTGTCCATGAGCTCCCTGCTTCCCAACACAATGACCCTGCCATCGGCTGATTCGGCGTACAACCCGGGCCCGTTCCCACGCGGGGCGTAGCAGACTACGGGTCCTGAAAAGACGGAGCCCTGAGCAGTTACCCGGCCCGCTTCCAAGGCGTCGTCCTGGTCGCATCCGGGTTCAATAGCCTGTATTGTTTCCGGAACCACACCGCCAGGACGGATCCCATCAGTTAGGCCATTGAGTGTTCTGAGACGCGGGGTAACCACCACAACACGGTCTGCTGCTGCTGTGATCTCCTCAAGCTGGGATCGGTCAAGAAAGCCCTGCGCGTCAAAGAGGAAGACGGTGGCTTCATCTCTGGTTGATAGTGCTTCCAACGCGTCCTCGAACGTCTCAGTGGGCGTGACGGATACACCGTGGCGTCCCAGGATTTCGGCCACCGCCATACCGCCATCCGGTGCCGGGTTCCGTGCGGACAGACGCCGGGAGTCGGTGGCACCGGCAACGCTGTCGATGGCCAGGAAAATGACCAGACCAGCAAGCAGGGCTGCGATGGCAATCCAGGCTAGATGTTTTCGGAACCAGGCTCCGAAGCCCCGCCAGCCCGAAAGTCCTGCGGTAGCTGCCTCGTCCTGGCCCAGATGTTCCTTTGTTGTCATTGGGGTACCGCGAATCCGGCGTTGGCCCGACCTGCAAAGTCAGGCTTCAGCGCAAGAAGTTCAGCATCCAGTTGACGGACTGACTCGTAGTCCGCAGATGTTGCCGGGTGTTCGCCGTATCGCACAGCATCGAAAATACCGGCAGCGGCGATCAGATTGGCTCGTGCCGTGCCAAAAACCCCGCCCAGTTGAGCAGCGGCTTCATCTGCGGTCCTGCCGGCTCGAGCATCAATGATGTCCCGTTCTTCTGCAGAGCGGACAAGAGCACGGAACTGATCGACGACGGCGGCCGGCCAGTTGCCGCCGTCGGCTGCCGATGCCGCACGCGTACGGTACCCCTCGGCGTCGAGAGTTTTGTCGTCTCCATAAAGGTCTTCTGACTCTTTTGCCCTCCGGGCGTTCAGCCTCGGCCTCACGAAGACGATGGCGGCGATGATGAGCACCAAGGCCAGAACCACCATCAACGGAACAGCAAGATTGGGGCCGGTCCCGGATCCACCATCCAAAGATGAAAGCCAATCCATGAAATCCCGCCACATCTGTTGAAGCCATCCGGGCGTTGCGTCAGGGTATCGGGGGTTGGATAGCTCCTCAACGGCCCAGCGCCGCGCTTCGTCCCGGTCCGGTGTTACAGGCGGTTCCATCAATGCCGGGAAGGCCTCGATTACTGCTGCTCTCATGCCTGAGGTTGCTGCCCTGGCGGAGTAGACGGAAACTCTCCGCCGCTCGGTGGCCAGGCGGTGTTTCCAGGCACGGTGGACGGCCCGCCGGGGATCCCTTCAGGATCGGAACCCGTTTCCATCAACCGCATTAATTCAACGTCCAGGCCGTCCCGGCGCATGCGAAGGTCCATATAGATCAGGCTGGAAACGGACGCCTGAAAGGCGAAGGTCACGGATCCCACCAAGGCTCCTATTGCCGTGGAAATGATGGTAGTCAGAATCAAGGTGGAGGTCATCGACTCGGGGTCCGGGTGCGGAGCAACAACCCCACCGATGGCGGCGGCGGCCAAAGACACTGGAATCTGGACAATTTGGGCGATAACTCCCACCATGATGGCTACCACAAGGGTGATGCCGAAGATGCGCCACCAGTTGTTCTTGGTCAACTGCCAGGACCGGAGCAGTCCGTCGTAAACACCGGTCCGTTCCACCACTATCACGGCAGGGGCCAGCATCAGCTTCAGCCCAATCCACACAAAGGCCACAACTGCCCCCAGCCCCAGAGGCAGGACGATCAGCAGCGCGGCAGGCCCCATGGTGGTGAACAACAGGATTGCTATCCCGATCACCGCGGCAACGGCGAGCAGGCCGCCCAAGGTCAGCAGGGCGGCAACGCCAAGCAACGGCAGTATTCGGGGGGCCGCAAGCTTCCACATCTGTTTGAAGCCTGTCCGCCGGTTGAGCACAGATCGGGAAACGGGCACAACCAGGACACCTTGAAGCACGGATCCCAGGAACCCGATCAGCACCGAAACGCCCAAGGTGCCGGCCATGAAGGCGAAGAAGGGCCCCATCGCGTCGGCGAACTCTGCTTCCGAACTGACGGATTCAAAGGACGCCGACAACTGAACCATGCCCACAGAGACAATGCCGATCAGGACTGCTCCGAGGGCTTGTACGATCAGCGCGGAGCCAAACATGGAGGCAGCATTGCGGCGGATCGTCTGGAAAGAGCCATCAAGGATTTCGCCAAACTGCAGCGGGCGGAGGGGAATGACTCCGGGCTTTGGGGGAGCGACATAGAAAGGTTGTCCGTAGGGTGGACCTGGAGGCCATCCAGCAGGAGGTTGACCTGGATGATATTGCCCGCCACCCTGCGGCGCGGCCCAACCCTGGGGGCCGCCCCACTGTGGCTGGCCACCCCACTGTGGCTGGCCACCCCACTGGGGCTGGTTACCCCACGCTGGTTGACCGCCCCCTTGCGGTTGACCGCCCCACTGGGGTTGATTGCCCCCTTGCGGTTGACCGCCCGGCGGCGGATTCTGGCCGGGCTCTGGCTGTGACACGATTTCCTCCCCATAGGACCGGCCCGTCGACTCCCGACGTCCCCCACACGGACCTTCGCACCCAGCCTATAGTCCCGCCGTCGTCCCTCATAGCACCCTGCCCGCAAAGCCCTCGCGGGCAGGGTGAATAAACAGTGCAGTACGGTGGAAGTGCCCCCGGGGCGCCATGCCGTGCGCCGTGCCCAACGGGACAAAGACTTGGCGATAAGGGAATATATAACTATGAAGGCACGCATTCTGGTAGTTGACGACGACGAAGCACTCGCAGAGATGATTGGCATCGTCCTGCGCAATGATGGCTTCGAGCCGGTGTTCTGCGCAGACGGCGGCCAAGCTTTGGAGGTCTTCCGCTCATCGAAGCCGGACCTGGTGCTCCTGGACCTGATGCTCCCGGGCTCGGACGGGATTGAGGTATGCCGGCAAATCCGTGGCGAATCGGATGTTCCCATCGTCATGCTCACGGCTAAGTCTGACACTTCGGATGTGGTGCGTGGTCTGGAATCCGGCGCGGATGACTATGTGCCCAAGCCTTTCAAGCCCGCTGAGCTTGTAGCGCGGGTTCGTGCGCGGTTGCGGCCCGGCGACCAGAAGGCCCCTGAAACCCTGCGTATCGCAGACGTCACGATCGACGTCGCGGGTCACTTGGTGACCCGGGGCGGAGAACGAATTTCGTTGACGCCCCTTGAATTTGATCTTCTGGTTGCTTTGGCGCGGAAGCCGTGGCAGGTGTTCACACGCGAACTACTGCTCGAACAGGTGTGGGGATACCGCCACGCCGCTGACACCCGGCTGGTTAATGTCCACGTCCAACGGCTGCGCTCCAAGATTGAACGTGATCCTGAAGCGCCCGAGGTCGTTTTGACGGTGCGTGGTGTCGGATATAAAGCAGGTTCCTGAATCCCCGGTCGGCAAGACCGGCGCGGAGGGCGGAAACCCGGGGCCGAACAATCCCGATCCCGCCGGTGTCCAACAGGTGACCCCGGTGCAGTCAGGGTTCCCGGAAGTTTCCCCGGAGCAAGGGGAAGCGCCGCCTGATCAGCCGGTAGCGCCATTGGAGCGGTCCAGCAGGGACGCCCGGAGTCTCTCCTGGCTTCTGTCCCGGACTCGTATCTGGACACGCCGCGGCTTGATCCTGGTCCTTCGCGTTTCGCGGCTGGTGTCCATTGGCGTGCGCCAGATCAGGCCGGGATTGCGCTTCCTTTGGCGTTCATTGTTGCGGCGCTGGCGCCGGTCCTTGGAGTTCCGTACGGTCCTGACCACTTTGCTGCTGGCAGTGACGTCGTTTGCGATTGTGGGCGCATATCTGTCCAACCAAATTGCCAACAACCTCTTCCAGGAGCGGCTGGCGCAGGCCGAATCCGAGTCACGCTTCAACGTCAAACAAGTCCAGGACACGTTCGACGGCGCCCAGGTCACCGACCAATCAAGCGTCATCACCTTGGTTTATGACACGTTGACTGCCGTGGAAGGCCGCGGCTCGGTCATCCAGCGCAGATACGTCTTCGAAGCGGCTCCCGAACAAACAAAACCCCGTAACCGTTGGGTTGAGTCACGCGCTTCGGACCAGCTGACGGTTCGCGTCATTCCCCCCGAACTGCGTAAGGCCGTGCAAAACGGAGGCAAGCAACAGTTTTGGGCCTCCACCCAGTTCCCGGTGGGAAACGAAGACAGGCCCGGCATCGCCGTGGGAAACATGGTCACCTTCAACGGAACGGCCTATGAGCTGTATCTGATCTACGACCTCAACACGGCCCAGCAAACACTGGACGAGATCCAAAACGTCCTGTGGGCGGGCGGCGCGGCCCTTGTGCTCATGATCGGTGCCATTGCCTGGTACGTGACCCGTAACGTGGTCAGCCCGGTAAGCCACGCTGCTGTGGTGTCGGAAAAGCTTGCTGCGGGCCAGCTGCAGGAACGCATGGTAGTCAAGGGAGAAGACGAAGTCGCGCGATTGGGCGCGTCCTTCAATCACATGGCCGCAAGCCTCCAGGAACAGATCACCCAGTTGGCGACTCTGTCGCAGATGCAACAACGCTTCGTGTCCGATGTGTCCCATGAACTGCGGACCCCGCTCACGACGGTACGCATGGCGGCTGAAGTCCTCTTCGATGCGCGGGACGATTTCGACCCCATGAACAAGAGGTCGGCAGAGTTGCTCTATCACCAGGTCGAGCGCTTTCAGTCCCTGCTTTCGGACCTGCTGGAGATTTCACGGTTTGACGCCGGCGCTGCAGTCCTTGATGCAGAACCGCAGGACATCTTCCAGGTAATCTCGCATGTCATGGAAGGCGCGGCACCGGTGGCTGCGGAGTACGGTTCCGAAGTACGGCTGAACGCCCGCCAGAAGAGCATCATTGTGGAGATGGATTCCCGCAGGATCGACCGCATTCTCCGCAATTTGTTGCTCAATGCCCTGGAACACGGCGAGGGGCAGCCAATCCATATATCCGTTGCGGCGAACCATGATGCCGTAGCAGTGTCAGTAAGGGACCACGGCATCGGGATGACCCAGACTGAAGCTGCCCGGGTCTTCGATCGTTTCTGGCGGGCAGATCCTGCCCGGGCCCGCACCACCGGGGGAAGCGGCTTGGGCCTTTCCATTGCTGCCGAAGACACCAAGCTTCACAATGGTTGGCTCCAAGCATGGGGACGAAAGGGGGCCGGTTCCAACTTCCGCTTGACGCTTCCCCTGCGGCAAGGCGGCACCATTGTGAAGTCTCCGCTTCAGCTGGAACCTGCGGACATTGAGTTCCCTGGAGCGGCAAGCGAACGGCAGATGCTCGTACTGGGTCCGGAATCCGGAGGCACGTCGCCACGGCCCCAAATGGTGAGCGGGAAGCCACTGCCCGTCGACGAAGGAGCAGAGGAGAGCTCGTGAGAACGCTGAGTTCAAGGCGCAGCAGGGCAGCAGCGGCGCTGTTGGCCGTGCTGATGATCCTGCTGGCTTCCTGTGCACAAATTCCCCGCTCCGGACCTGTTGGCAAGAGCAAAGACGAAGGCGCAGGCAACCCCAATGCTCCCGTCTTTTTTCCTGCTGCCCCGAGAGCCGGTTCCAGTCCGGAGACTGTTATTGAAGATTTCTACATGGCCGGCAGCGGGTATGAGGACGACTACCCTGTGGCACGCCAGTTCCTGACCCAAGCCCAGTCCGTGACGTGGAAGCCGGACAAACGGGCCCTCGTGTTTCGCGAGGCACAAGTGGTCAAAACAGTAGGGGAGAACGAATACCTCTACGAACTCGACCTCGCATATTCGGTGGATGCTGACGGCGTTGCAACTCAGTTCCCTCCCGGCACCAAGGAAACCATCCCCTTAACGCTCGAGCAGGTGGAGGGAGAATGGCGGATTTCCAAGGTCCCTGATGGCACAGCCATACCGGAGGAAACGTTCAAGGTCATCTACGGCGCCAATCCCATCTACTTCTACGACCCCACGTTTACCTACGCAGTGCCGGACTACCGATGGTTCATTAAGAAGAACACCGTAAAGTCCATGACCAGTGCTTTGCTTGCAGGCCCGGCCCCATACCTGAGAGGGGCCGTGGTCAGTGCCTTCCCCTCGGGGATGAAGCTCGCCCGGGAATCCGTGCCGGTTGTCTCCGGCGCAGCACAGGTGGACCTCTCCGCCAAGGAGCTGTTCGACGCCTCCGCTGAGGACCGTCAGAGGATGCAGAACCAGTTGGCACTGACCTTTCGTAGTCAGCCCGATGTGATCAACGTTCAGCTTCGCGCTGATCAGGATCTGGTACGCGTCGAAGACAACGGGACTGTGCTGCCTCCAGTCCTGGACAAGAGTGTTCCCGCCCGCCAGATCGCAGTGAACAACGGCGACCTGGTGCGCTACGAGAACAACAGGGTAACTCAGCTGCCGGACATACAGCCGGTTGCCGGGCTTGGCCCGCACTCACCCGCTGAGTCGCCGGTCTCCCAGACCGCAGCTTTCCTCAATGGCGACAAAACCACTCTTTACTCCATCGAACCGGGGCAGGCGGCTCGGCAACTAACCACGAGAAGCACGCTGACCGGTCCTTCATTCAGCCCAAACGACTGGGTGTGGACAGCGGGTCCCGGTGCCACCGGAGCTGCCGAAGTGGTGGCTTACAAGCCCACAGGCATAGCTCCTGGCGCCACGGTTCCCAGCGTCACCATGACGCCGTCCTGGCTGACGGGACGAACAGTCAAGGATTTCAGGATCTCCCGCGAGGGAACCAGGGCGCTGGTCATTTCCGAGGCTAACGGTAAATCCGCCGTGCAGATTACAGGCATAGTCCGGAACCCGGACGGCGTTCCAAAGGACCTCACCCTTCCCATCACCCTGCTCGGTAACAGTGCCGCTGATCAAGGCGCGTGGGTCAACGGGTCCACGGTGGCTGTGATGTCCGGCTCGGCTTCTTCAACGGTGGTTCCGGAGCTCTTGTCGCTGGCATCCGGTGAACCTCAGCAGTTGGCACCCTGGGACGGACTGACCAGCCTCAGCGTTGGAAACGGTGCAGAGCAAATCTACGGTCAGTCAGCTGCCGGGATTTTCCAACGAGTCGGAAATGGCTGGGAGCTCCAACTGAAAGGACCTACCGAGCCGGCCTTCCCGGGCTGAGTTCCCGGTGTCTTTTTCCGGCCTTTATCCACATAGCTCGCACCATGCCCTCCTCAGGGAGAACTTCAGGCTCAAACTGCCAGAGTGACCTTCTCTTTCTTTGGCCGATGCTCCTTCCTTGGCCCGTGGTTCCGTGCCGGGCAGCTCCGCCGTTTTGATCCCGACGTCAATCCCGAGCCTGTTGGGGCGCGCCGTCGTGGCCCGGTCCAACGAAGAACGGGCAGGATCATTGCCGCACTGCAAGGCGCCATGGTTGACCTGCTGGCAGTGCTCATTCCCGTCGACTGTATCTGCTGTGAGATGGAAGATGCAGTACTGTGCGGCAGTTGCGCAAGAAGAGTCCGTCAGCTGTGCAGGCAGCCGTTCCGGGCCGAACTGGAATCACCCGCGTTGGTAGATGTTGATGGAACTGCGAAGATCGGGGTGGTGGCGGCGGGGCCATACAGGGATGAGCTGGCCCAGTGCCTCCTCTCTTATAAAAGCCACGGCCAATGGCGTCTTGCGGCTGTTCTGGCTCACTGCCTCAGCAAAGCCGTGGACACTGCCATCGGTGGCCGATCCGGCTACTGTTTGGTCCCCGTACCCAGCAGCGCCAAGGCTTACCGCAGGCGAGGATTCAGCCCTGTACATCTCTTGCTCTTTTTCATCCGCACGCGCCGGCTGCTTCCCCTTTGCCCAATTTTTGACGTGCTTGAGAAATCGGGGGAGTCGCCGCCATTTATGGCATACCCCGATGCTGTCCGACAGATGACGGCCCGGTTTGTTGACGAAGTCTTGGGACTCGCCTCAATCGAACATGGAGGTGGCGGTGGAGGCCAGAAAGGCCTGGGAAGGGGTGAGCGCGCCCGTCGGGTACGAGGATCCATGAGAGTAAGGCGTGGACGAACCCAAGAGCTAAAGGGCCGGAAATGCATTCTTGTTGATGATGTCCTGACCACCGGTGCCACGCTCGCTGAGGCAGCACGGGCGGTCACGGCTGCCGGTGGCATGGTCTCCGGCGCGGTGGTGCTGGCGGCCACGAGGCCACCAGCCTACGCTTCCGTAGCTGGTACGGACGATCCCGGATCGGTCATTAAGACTCAATCAAAAAATAAGTGGCTAAAGGATGAATAACCGGTGGGGATGAACTAACGTCGGTTGTGGGTACCAAGAAAAGATGTACCTGTCGATAGCGGCTCGGAAAGGGGCTCGACTGTCCGTCAGACAAGCCCCCAACAGCGCCGTTGTCGTGTCACCTGAGTTATTTGGAGGGCACCATGGAGTTCATGATCAGCGGACGAAATCTGACAGTTTCTGACCGCTTTCGCGAATACGCCGGCGAAAAAATCTCAAAGATTGAATCGCTGGGGGATAAGGTCCAGCGGGTTGACGCAAAGGTTTCCAAGGAAACCAATCCCAGGCAGACGCCTGGCGAGCTCACCGTAGAAGTCACTGTCCTGGGCCGAGGCCCCGTTATCCGTGCCGAGGCCACAGCCGCTGACAAGTTTGCTGCCTTCGATCTCGCGTACAACAAGCTGCTTGAGCGGCTTCGTCGTGCGAAGGACCGTAAGAAGGTGCACCACGGCCGCCACACGCCCAAGGCTGTGCGGGAAGCTACGGCCACACTTGAGCCAGCCAGTGCGAGCGAGCCACTTTACGTCGAGGCAAGCAATCATCAGGAGTCTGCGCAAGCAGTAGATGAAAGGTCTCCGTACGACATTGACAACGACATTCCGGCAGGCGACTCACCTGTCCTGATCCGCCGGAAGGTTTTCCCCGCAGCATCGCTGACCCTTGATGACGCTGTGGACAACATGGAGCTTGTCGGACACAATTTCTACCTGTTCCTGGACAAGGAAACCAACGCACCGTCGGTTGTCTATCGACGCAGTGGCTGGACCTATGGCGTCATTACCCTTGACTCCACCTGCGAGCCTGGCGAGGAAGCCGTGGAAGAGAAGATCCATGCCTACCGCTCTGATGATCAGGCCGCCACAGCCAAGTAAAGCTTCCCCATAGGTACGAAGGGACTTCAATGACCGCTTCGCTGAGCCTTTCACAGGCACGGCGGATCGCATTGGCAGCTCAAGGATTGGCAAAGGTCCGGCCCACCGGCCCCGTAACTTCACGGGCGGTGGGCCGGACCTTTGCCCGGCTCCAGCTTGTCCAGATCGATTCTGTCAACGTTGTGGCACGGAGCCACTACCTTCCGTTCTTTTCCCGGCTGGGCAACTACGATCCCCTGATCCTCCAATCGATGGCCAACCGCAAGCCACGCAAGATGATGGAGTACTGGGCGCACGAGGCAAGCTTTATCCGCCCGGAGCACTTCCAGGATCTGCTCATATGGCAAAAGCGGGCGTGGGTGGGAGCACATCGTCTTGATCCTGCCGTACGGCAGCACATGGAAGACCGTATCCTGATGGCCCTCACTGCGGGTCCACCCATGACAGCATCCGAGTTGACTGCAGAGCTCGGCCATGACGAAGCCCAGGGCCGGGATAACTGGGGCTGGAACTGGAACATCGTCAAGCGGGTACTGGAGCACCTTTTCGAGGAGGGCCGGATCTCCGCTGCTTCAAGGACGTCGCAATTCGAAAGAAAGTACACCCTCACCTCACGTGTGGTTCCAGACACCCGACTTTTCGACGTCGATGCTGATGCGTCTCTTGACCGTCTGATGGATGCAGCCGCGCAAGCCCACGGCATTGGCACAGTAAGGTGCTTCTCCGACTACTTCCGGACTCCCCTGAAAGCGGGGTCGGATTCAGTGCAACGCTTGGTCCGGGCAGGCCGCCTCGAACGCGTTGAGGTTCGTGGATGGGACAGGGAAACCTTCCGGCATGTGGATGCCAAATTGCCGCGAAAGGCCGCAGGCCGGGCACTTCTAAGTCCTTTCGATTCCCTGGTCTTCGAAAGGAGGCGGCTGGAGGAGTTGTACGGATTCCACTACAGGATTGAGATCTACACCCCCGCCGCTAAGAGGCGTTTCGGCTATTACGTCCTGCCGTTCCTGCTTAGGGAAGCCATCGTTGCCAGAGTGGACTTGAAAGCCGATCGGGCATCCCGCCAACTTCTGGTGCGCTCCGCTTTTGCTGAGCTGAACGCTCCGGCGGATACCGCCGTCGAGCTTGCCGCGGAACTCAGGTTGATGGCTACGTGGCTCGGGCTTCAGGAAGTGCTCGTCTGGCCGGTGGGGGACCTCGCCGCAGAGTTGTCAGAGGCCGTGGCAAGAGATGGTGTTGCCCCGGGAGAACACCTCCAGCCGGGCAGTCCGCTCAGAGGTGAACCCGGCAACGTGGCGCTGGTCTCTCCCGTAGACTGAAACAGCCAGAATTCGGCAGCATGAGACTGGGAGCAATTTCACGTGGCATCACTAATCGAAAAACTTCTCCGCACGGGTGACAAAAAAACACTCAAGACACTGCGGAACTATGCCGATTCCATCAATGCCCTGGAAGACACCTTCAAGTCCTTCTCGGACGCTGAAATCCGCGAGGAAACGGACCGGTTGAGGTCCCGCCATCAAGACGGCGAAACCTTGGAAGCACTCCTCCCGGAAGCCTTCGCCGCTGTGCGTGAAGCTTCCTCCAGAACTTTGGGCATGAGGCACTTCGACGTCCAGCTCATGGGTGGTGCCGCGCTTCACCTTGGCAACATCGCGGAAATGAAAACCGGTGAAGGCAAGACCCTCGTCGCTACAGCTCCGGCCTACCTGAACGCGCTGTCTGGCAAGGGTGTCCACGTTGTCACCGTGAACGACTACCTTGCCGAGTACCAGTCTGAACTCATGGGCAGGGTCTACCGGTTCCTTGGTCTCACCAGTGGTTGCATCCTGTCCAACCAGGACCCCACCGTGAGGCGGGAGCAGTACGCCGCTGATATCACCTACGGAACCAACAACGAATTCGGCTTCGATTACCTGCGGGACAACATGGCGTGGGACGCCAGTGAACTGGTCCAGCGCGGGCACAACTTCGCTATCGTGGACGAGGTCGACTCCATCCTGATCGACGAAGCACGTACACCGTTGATCATTTCCGGTCCTGCGCAAGGCGACACCAACCGGTGGTACAGCGAATTTGCAAAAGTGGTCCTTCGTTTGCAGCCTGACATCGACTACGAGGTCGACGAGAAGAAACGAACCGTGGGCGTGCTGGAAGCAGGCATTGAAAAGGTAGAGGACTACCTGGGAATTCAGAACCTCTATGAATCTGCCAACACCCCGCTGATCGGCTTCCTCAACAATGCGATCAAGGCCAAGGAACTGTTCAAACGAGACAAGGACTATGTCATCCTTGACGGCGAAGTCCTGATTGTTGACGAGCACACCGGGCGAATCCTGGCCGGTCGTCGCTACAACGAAGGCATGCACCAGGCCATTGAGGCCAAGGAAAATGTTGAGATCAAGGCTGAGAACCAGACCCTCGCCACCGTAACGCTGCAGAACTACTTCCGTATGTATTCCAAGCTTGCAGGCATGACCGGTACTGCCGAGACCGAAGCCGCCGAGTTCATGAGCACCTACAAACTCGGCGTCGTTCCCATCCCCACAAACCGCGATATGCAGCGCATCGACCAGCCGGACCTCGTCTATAAGAACGAGGTGGTTAAGTTCGATGCTGTTGTTCAGGACATTGCTGAACGGCATGAGCATGGCCAGCCTGTCCTGGTGGGTACCACCAGCGTTGAAAAGAGTGAGTACCTCTCTAATCTCTTGGCCAAAGAAGGCATCCGGCATGAAGTCTTGAACGCCAAGAACCACGCGCGGGAAGCGTCCATTGTGGCGCAAGCGGGTCGAAAGGGCGCAGTTACGGTCGCAACCAACATGGCAGGCCGTGGTACTGACATCATGCTCGGCGGCAACGCCGAGTTCACAGCCATTGCCGAACTTGCCAAGCGTGGCCTGGATCCTGAGGAAAACTCCGAAGAGTACGAGGCCGCATGGCCCGCGGCGCTGGCTGCGGCCAAACAGGCGGTCAAAGACGAGCACGAAGAAGTTCTTGACCTTGGTGGGTTGTACGTTCTTGGCACCGAGCGCCACGAATCCCGTCGGATCGACAACCAGCTGCGCGGACGTTCCGGCCGCCAAGGTGACCCCGGTGAATCCCGGTTCTACCTCTCTCTCACGGATGACCTCATGAGGTTGTTCAACTCAGGTGCGGCCGAACGGCTCATGAACAGCTCCGTACCTGATGATGTCGCTCTGGAGTCCAAGCTCGTATCCCGAGCCATTGCATCGGCGCAAGGCCAGGTAGAGGGCCGCAACGCTGAGCAGCGCAAGAACGTCCTCAAGTACGATGATGTCCTCAATCGCCAGCGTGAAGCCATCTACGGCGACCGTCGTCGGATCCTTGAAGGCGATGACCTGCACGAAAAGGTCCAGTTCTTCCTGGAAGATACCATCAACTCACTCATTGATGCCGCTACCGCCGAGGGTTCAGGCGATGACTGGGACTACAACCAGCTATGGGCAAACCTGAAGACGCTGTACCCGGCAACCGTGACAGCCGAGGAGATCATTGACGAAGCCGGCGGTAAGTCCCGGGTCACTACAGAATTCCTGAGGGACGAAATCCTCTCTGACGCCCGACTCGTCTACCAGGCACGGGAGGAAGCCATTGGCTCCGAGAGCATGCGCGAGCTTGAGCGCCGGGTTGTACTCTCGGTGCTTGGACGCAAATGGCAGGAACACCTCTACGAGATGGACTACCTCAAAGAAGGAATCGGGCTTCGTGCAATGGCCCAGCGTGATCCCCTGGTGGAATACCAGCGCGAAGGGTTTGTCATGTTCCAGAGCATGATGGAAGCCATTCGCGAGGAAAGCATCGGTTTCCTCTACAACCTGGAAGTCGAGGTAACACCCGCCGAAGATGTTGTGGTGGCAGACGATTCGGATTCCGGCGCACACACTGAGCATCACGATCCTCAAATCCGCGCGGCGGGCCTTCAAGCGCCTGACAAGCCTGCGCAGCTACAGTACACTGCGCCCGGCGAAGACGGCGCCACCCAGACTCGCATTGAGGGCCGTGCATCGGGGCGCTCCGGCAATCCTGCCAAAGCGGCAAACCAGGACCAGCGGAAACAGGCAAAAAAGAAGCGTCGCTAGACCGCAACCGAAACACGGCCATGAAAAGGGTGAAGCCCGGACTGAACGTCCGGGCTTCACCCTTTTATTACCCGTAGAAAAGTTGATTGGTTGCACCTACCCAATTTCCAGAGCGGTAACCTGCCAGACACCTTCCAGTCGCTCCAGCCTCATGGCGACGGCGCGGCAACGTTGCTCTTCTGCCACCACGATGCTTGCTTCACATATGGAATCGGAAATGGAGCAGACCCGAACGGAACGGACCATGGGGCTACGATGCGGTTGAGCAGTACCCCGACTCCTGGCGGCGTGCTTTCGCGTCAATGCTGCCCGATGCTGGAGGGACAGGTAGCACTCCGAATCCAATGAGCGGGAGAGCTGATGCACCGGACGGGTGCCCGCCAGAACTTCCAGGGCGGCCTGCGCGATGCTCCTGGCTACTAGGCGCACGTCGATGTCTGAACCGCCCTGGCCCGCCGCAGGCGTGGTGCGTTGTGGGCTCAGACGGGTTGCTGGTCGGCTCGTCGTTGCAAGGGTCATGGTCATACCTCAGGCATTCACTACATGAGCTACAGCGTGGGGACGCTTTGCTCGATGGCTTCTGCTGGGATGACATTAGGAAATGGCTTTGAGATGAGGAAGTTGTCCCTGAGCGGACTGTCCTTGTGAAGAAGATGGGCACTGAAGGCCCTGCGCTGCTAGCTTGGTGCCGGTGGTTGGAGAACCTGTCCCGGACGCAGCACGGCCGGGTCGCTTCCGATAAGTGCCCGGTTGGCGGAGTACCACTTGGGCCACGTCAGTGCGACGTCTACGTCGGTGGCAAAGGGCCCCAGTCTTGAGGCCGCAATCGACCAGAGCGAGTCGCCATCCTTGACCACCACGGCGACTTCTCCCGGTGGCGTCGTTGAACGTGTCGACTGACGGCTAAGCAGCCCTGGATCAATGATTGGTGACCGAGGGTGCCAGCGCGGATCACTGGGCCGGGAGGCTGCCTCACGGGGGTCTTCGACTGATGGCAGGGCGGAACTTGCGCGATCCAAGGAAACTGGCGTCCACGCCACCTGCATTGGTGCCCTGTTGAGGGGCGAAGCGCTCTGCCAGCTTGGCTCCGGTGGCGAAGTATCTGCTTGGGCTACCCCCGTGCCCAGAATACTCAGGCTCATGACAGCCACGGCCAGCCGCAGCATAAACGCCGGACTGAACTTCGAGAGGATGTCGGCACCCTTCCTGTGTCCAATCCGATGCAACAGCGAGGCCAGGAATGCGATGAGGAAAGTCAGCGCCCACCAGCACACGACCGAAAGGCCCACGGCGCTGGCGAAAAGTCCGAGGAGATGTTCGAAGGTGAAATTTTGCCTGTGCCGCTCAGCGTCCTGCCACTGCGCGAGGAGCACGTGGCCTGCGAGTACCAAGGACAGCCCCAGGCCAAGAATAAATGCGGCGAGGGCGGAGTCACTACGCAATACTCTTACCATTTAAAAGCCCCCATGCCTTATTTGATGCACTTTGATGCAGTTTGATCTAGTTGACCCATTCTGAACGCATTTGCTGTAGCTTGTCCACTTCCAACCTCGATGTACCTCACGGATTCGCCGCGCAGCCTTATTGCAGCCTAGTCTGACCACATGAGATGGGACTCTCTCTTCAGCGATTTGGAAGGACAATTCTCGGACGCACGCACCTTGGAGGCCGAATTCGAGATATCCGAGCGGGCAAGGGTTGAGGTCGCTGGGATCGAACTGGGCGACCGTCTCCGCGGCGCCCTTGGAGCGGAAATCAAGATCGTCCTGGTGGACGGCCGGGTCATACGTGGACGGCTGAGCCATGTGGGAGGCGAGTGGCTGGTCCTGACGGAGGGTGCACGGCAGTGGTTGCTGCCATACTCCTCCGTACTGTCCTGCCAAGGGCTGGGGAGGGTGGCGCTGAAGCCTGAGTCACGGATTCAGCGGTCGCTGGGAATCGCCTCGGCGCTGCGGGCTTTGGCCAAGGATCGCAGTGAAGTGGTTGTTCACCTGAAGGTGGCAGCTGCCGATGGATACAAGCTGCAAGGAGTCATGGACAGGGTGGGTCGGGACTTCTTTGACCTTGCAGTCGTCCTGCACGGCGAAGTGCGCAGGGCCGGCAACGTGGCAGCGGTGATGACCATCCCTTTCAGTTCATTGGCAGCCCTTTGCTCGGCGGGTCACCCGGACATCAGGAGCGGCCGGGATTAGAGCCGGCTGTTTTTGCCCTTGGCCTCTTCAATCATGCGGCCGGCTTCTGCGTAGCGGTCCTCAATATATTGCTCCAGCATCTTTTCTTCGATGCGCCATTGTCCCCTTCCACCCACTTGAATGGCTTTCAGCTCACCGCTTCGTACCAAGGCATAGGCCTGAGGCGAGTTGATTTGTAATTGTTCTGCGACGTCCGCAAGAGTCAGGAATCGGGGCATGGCTTCATTTTGCCACCGTTGCTTCCGTTTGGTGTAGTTATCCACAGTTTCAGCCTCTTTGGGGCCGTTGGCTTTGTCTACACGAAAATGGGCCGGTATGAATAAGGAGGCAGGTGCTTCCACCATGCCGAACTCATAGCGGGGGAGCAGAAGAATGGGTCAAAGTGTCAGCGTCGCCGCCGCGAGGCTAAAGAAACCATCGTGGAAAGATCCCCGGCTTCTTATCGGCCTTCTGCTGGTTCTGGGATCAGTCGCAGGCGTCATTGCATTGGTAGGTACCGCCGACAAGACGACGCAGGTGTTCGCGGCCCGGGAAGACATCGCGGTAGGTCAGACAGTTACGGAGGGGGACCTTTCCGTTGTCAAGGTCCGTCTGGATGACGTCGAGGCGGGTTACGTCACTGTGGAGAGCGGGCTTGCTGAGGGCAAGGTTGCACTGCAGCGGGTGGCAAAGAATCAGTTGATCCCTCGGGAAAGTCTTGGGGTTGCCGATGCCTTGGACCGCAAACCCGTGGCCATTGCACTGGAAGAAGAACTCCCCGCGCAGGCCGTTCCGGGCGCCAGGGTAGACGTCTGGATTTCAATGCCAGGCTCCAGCAGCGCCTTTGAAGAACCGGAACTGCTTTTGCCAAGCGCGGAAATCGCGGGGATGACGGCGGGAAGTACCAGCTTGGGCTCGGCCAAAACCACGGTGGTGATGGTGCTGGTGACAGATGAGCAAATGCCAAAACTGCTGGGTGCTCAAGCGCACAAGGCTAAGGTCTCAGTGGTTTGGAACCCTGCGGGCGTGGTCCGATGAGCATCCCCGTTGTTACCGTCGGTTCGGCGCAGGAGGCTGTGGTCGACGGATTGGAACGCTTGCACGGCCCTGTAACCGTGGTACGACGTTGTTCGGAGCTTGCTGAGCTTATGGCTGCCTGCCAAAGCGGCCTTGCGGTGGCCGCTGTCGTGGCCGAAGGTTGCGAGGAACTCACCACCACGCTGGTAGATCGCCTCGGGGCTGTGGGCGTCTCGATCATTGCGCTCACCGATGACCCGGCGGAGGCCAAGAGACTGTACTCCATAGGCGCCGTGCCGGCGCCGACGAGCATTGAACCTGCCGAGCTCGCGACCAAAATCTCGGAAGCGGTCGGGCGGGAGAACCGGCAAAACCGGCCTGCGACCGCTCGAGGCGCCGGATTTGCAGATCCGGGGGCGGATCTGCTTCTGATGCCCGTGACCCACCCTGTTGGTGTGGAGACGCCGGTGGGAGGGGGCCAGGTCATCGCCGTGTGGGGACCGATCGGGGCTCCGGGAAGGACGCTCCTTGCTGTAAATATCGCCGCGGAGCTGGCCGCGGAAGGCAAGTCGGTCATGCTCGTGGACGCAGACAGTTACGGCGCAAGCGTGTCGGCAGTTCTCGGCCTCCTGGATGAGTCGGCGGGCCTGGCTCAGGCATGCCGGCTGGCGGACCAAGGCCTGCTTGATGGTGAGGCCCTCAGGGCAGTGGCCATTCCTGTCTTCACCAAGGGTGGGACTTTCAGAGTGCTCACGGGCACCACCAGGGCGGATCGTTGGACCGAGCTGAGGGCGGGGGCCGTCTCGGTGGTCTTGGATGTGGCCCGGCAATTAGCGGATCATGTTGTTGTGGACGCAGGCTTTTGCTTGGAATCGGATGAAGAGCTGAGCTTCGACACGTTGGCTCCGCGGAGGAATGCTGCCACACTGCGCAGCTTGGAAATGGCTGACGTCGTCTATGCCATAGGTGCTGCGGATGCGATTGGAGTGCCGCGTCTGGTGAGGGGCCTGGCGGAGCTTGAGTCCGCAGTACCGGATGCATCTCCCCGCGTCGTGCTGAACAAGGTGAAACGCTCGGCAGTGGGCCATTCGCCCAAGCAGCAACTCGATGATGCATGGGGCCGGTACGGCCCCGGAGTGGGCGTGGATGCCTACCTTCCAGCTGACCCCGTGGTGTGCGATGCCGCTCTACTTGCCGGGTCGGTCCTGCTGGAGATAGCGCCCGACTCGCCCCTGCGAACGGCGATAGCAGCATTGGTCTGTGCACCCGTCCAGCAAAACCGCAATCCCTTTGGTCGAACTATCAGAGCTTTGCACCTTCTAAAGCGCTAGGGTCGACATGTGGGGCTGCAGAGTCGCAGCAATCAACATTTGATGGAGGCGTTTGTCGATGTCGTCAGGATCCAGCGTAGAGGATCGGTCCGATGCAGCAGTTGTCCGTGAAGGGTTCTTCGGTGACTACTATGAACACCTCGCAGAGGAGGATGCACGGGCGTATTCGCCTGAAGTCTTGATTGCGCGGGCAACTAAGCACAGGACCGTTGCCCAGTCCCGTCGACCAGGAAACGCCGTCGTCCAAATCGCCGGCGAACCCGAGCGGAGCGTCGTCTACATCGTCACAGACGATATGCCATTCCTCGTCGACTCCGTCAATGCAGAACTTGTTCGCCAGAACTGCGCCATACGTTTGGTGATGCACCCCTTGTTCGTGGTTGCCCGTGGTCGGGAATCCGGCGAACTCAGCAATATTTCCAGGGTCCCCTCGAACGTCGGCATTTCGAGCGGCGACACCGCAGCACTCCCCAGCGTGGCTCATCTCCTGGGCGATGGCGACAACGCCTCACACATGGAGTCATGGATCGCGGTTGAAATTGACCGGGTCGGTGATGATGCGCGGGACGAACTGATCGCTGGGCTCCAGCGCGTCCTGGGCGATGTCAGGGCGGCAGTGGAGGACTGGCCCAAGATGCGTAGCAAAGCGCTCGAGCTGGCCGATGCGTTGGGGGGCGTCACACACCCTGAGCAAGTGGCCGAGCTCAGGCAAGCACAAGACCTTTTGCGATGGCTGGACAACGGAAACTTCACTTTCCTGGGATACCGCGAATACGACCTCGTAGATGAGAACGGCGAGGACGTTCTTCAGCTCCGCGAAGACAGCGGCCTCGGGCTCCTGCGCGCAGGCGACACCACACGTCAAGTTCAGCACCTCACGGATGCGGGCCGAAAGCGCGCAAGGGAGAAGCGTGCCCTGGTGATTACCAAGGCAAACTCACGCTCCACTGTGCACCGACCTGCCTATCTCGACTACATCGGCGTCAAGAGCTTCGATGCGCTAGGCAACGTTAACGGGGAACGCCGCTTTATCGGCCTGTTCGCCACGAGTGCTTACACGGGGTCCGTGCGCAGCATCCCGATCGTTCGGGACAAGGTGGACGCCGTTCTTCGGAACGCAGGCTTCCCCATTGACTCGCACTCGGGCAAGGATCTTTTGGGAATCCTCGAAACTTATCCCCGCGACGAACTCTTCCAGATTGAGATTCCGGACCTTGCCGCCACGGCCACCGGGATACAGCGACTCCAAGAGCGCCGGAGGACCAAGCTGTTCCTGCGCCCGGACATCTATGGCCGGTTCATGTCTGCAGTGGTCTACTTGCCCCGAGACCGGTACACCACCAGTGTTCGTCTTCGCATCGAGCAGGAACTTCGCGAAACATTCCACGCCGAGAGCATCGACTACGAAGCCAGGATCACCGAATCTGCATTGGCTCGCGTTTTCTTCAGGATCAGGTTGCCCCGAACGGCTGAACTGGCCGAAGTGGACGTCAAAGAGCTGGAACAACGTCTCATGCGCGCGTCCCGGTCCTGGAGCGAAGGTATCTCAGAGGTTCTCCGCGAGCACCGGTCTTCGGCGGATGCTGATGTTCTGTCTGCGCTGTGGGCTGAGGCATTTCCTGCGGGCTACCGGGTCGACTACGAAGTGGAAGACGCTCTTGAGGACATTGAACGCTTCGAGAAATACGGTGCGGAGGCAGAGCGGGCAGGGCGGGTAACCAAGCAGATCAGGCCTGGTGTTCACGTGTATCTTCCCGAGGGCGCCGGCGAGGCTTTGGAAGAGGATGCCCGGGTCAAGCTCTACTTGATGGAGCCCAAGAGCCTCAGCCAGATCCTTCCTTATTTCCACAATCTGGGCCTTGAGGTTTTGGATGAGCGGCCGTTCGAGATTGAAACCTCAGATCATCGCGACTTCTTCCTGTACGATCTCGGACTCAAATACCCCGCGGGCGTCGACCCCCTGGCCACAGGAGACCTTCTCAGCGATTCCTTCGGTGCAGCCATCACCGGCGCCGTCGAGTCGGACAACTTTGACCGGCTGGTGCTCCGTGAAGGCATTCATTGGCGTCAGGTGGTGGTGCTCCGCGCCTATGCCAAATACATGCGGCAAATGGGCAACACCAACTCCTTCGGATTCATCGCTGATACACTCCTGGGCAACCCGGATGTTGCGCGGGGGCTCAACGAGCTCTTCTCCGCGCGCTTCGATCCCGCTGTTGATGAAGAGCAGCGGCCCGAACGTCAGGCTGCTGCGCGGGCAGCCCTCGCGGAGTCGATCGAGCAGGTGGCCACGTTGGACGCCGATCGCGTCCTGCGTACCTTCGTGAACCTTATTGAGTCGACTCTGCGCACGAATTACTACCAGAACAAGGAATACCTCAGCTTCAAGCTGGATCCGACATCAATTGATGGTCTTCCTTTCCCACGCCCGATGTACGAGATCTGGGTTTACTCTCCGAGAGTTGAAGGCGTGCACCTTCGCTTCGGGAAGGTAGCCCGTGGCGGCCTTCGCTGGTCCGACCGCCGGGAAGACTTCCGGACCGAGATCCTGGGCCTCGTAAAGGCACAGACCGTCAAGAATGCCGTGATCGTACCCACAGGCGCCAAGGGAGGTTTCTTCGCTAAGAAGCTTCCCAACCCGGCAGTGGACAGAGCAGCGTGGATGGCCGAAGGAATCGAGAGCTACAAGACCTTCATTCGGGGACTGCTGGACATCACGGACAACCTCGTTACCTCAGCAGAGGGCGAAAGGCTCGTGCCGCCGTCGGACGTTGTCCGGCACGACGGTGACGACTCATACCTGGTAGTGGCAGCTGACAAGGGCACCGCGACGTTCTCCGACACTGCCAACGGGCTTGCTGCCGAATACGGCTTCTGGCTCGGTGACGCGTTTGCCTCGGGCGGGTCGGTGGGCTACGACCACAAGGCCATGGGCATCACCGCGCGCGGAGCTTGGGAATCAGTCAAGAGGCACTTCAGTGAACTTGACCTCGATACCCAGACCGAGGAATTCACGGTAGTTGGCGTTGGCGACATGTCCGGGGATGTCTTCGGTAACGGCATGCTGCTTTCCCGCCACATCCGGCTGTTGGCCGCCTTTGACCACCGCCACATCTTCCTGGATCCCACACCCAACGCTGAGGCGTCGTTTGCGGAGCGGCAAAGGCTCTTCGAACTGCCCCGGTCTTCTTGGGACGACTATGACCGCACGCTCATCAGCGAAGGCGGCGGAGTTTACGCACGTCAGGCCAAGACCATCCCGGTCTCGGAGCAGGTACGCAAGGCGTTGGGACTGCCGGATGGAACCACTCAGCTGAGCCCGCCCGAACTTCTCCGTGCGATTCTGTTGGCGCCAGCGGACCTTCTCTACAACGGTGGCATCGGTACTTACGTCAAGGCCAGCACCGAAACCCATGCTGCCGTAGGCGACAAAGCCAATGACGCTATCCGCGTGGACGGCCGTGATCTGCGCGTCAAGGTTGTGGGTGAAGGCGGCAACCTGGGCCTGACGCAGAGGGGCCGTATCGAAGCCGCTTTGCAAGGCGTCATCCTGAATACGGATGCGATCGACAACTCCGCCGGCGTGGACTGCTCCGATCATGAGGTGAACATAAAGATCTTCGTTGACCGGATGGTAGCGGCCGGCAAGCTTGACTCCGCGGAAAGGGCCGGCTTCCTGGCCGATATGACCGATGAGGTGGGACGGCTTGTCCTGCAGGACAACATCGACCAGAACATCCTGCTTCTTAACGACCGCACGCGGGTGGCGGACTGGAGCCCAAGCTACGAGCGCCTCATGGACTGGCTGGAGAAGTCCGCTGACCTCAAGCGCGATCTCGAGGCCCTTCCCACCACAGAGACTCTCCGGTCGAGGCTGGAGCAAGGACAGGGACTCACTTCGCCCGAGCTGGCCGTCCTGGCAGCCTACGCAAAGATCGAGCTCGCAGCAGCGTTGCGGGACAGCAACCTTGCCGATGATCCGTGGTTTGCGGACACCATCCGTGACTATTTCCCGAAGCAGCTGCGGGAGAAGTTCGACGCTGAGCTGGATACCCACCCGCTGCGGCGCGAGATTATCGCCACAGTGGTTGCCAACGACATCATCAATCTGGGCGGCATCACCTTCGCTTTCCGGGCCATTGAAGAAACGTCGGCCAACGAGGTAGCGGTGGCCAAGGCCTTTGTTGCCTTGCGTGAAATCTACGATCTCGATCCGATGGTGGCTGAGCTGAATGCGCTTCCGGCATCATTCCCGACTGAACACTGGAGCGAAGTCCACCTGGACATTCGGCGCTTGCTTGACCGGGCAGTGCGTTGGGTGCTCGGGCAGGGGATGGCGTCTCAGCCCATTGCCGACGTCGTGGAATCCTTCAAGCCCATGTTGGCTCCTCTGCGGGCCAAGCTTCTGGAATACCTCCGGGGGGAGGACAAGATCCGCATCTCCGGTTGGTTGGACAAAGCCCGTGGCTGGGAGCTGCCGGATCATCTCGCACACAGGTGGGCGGAGTTGTTCGAGAGTTACGCGCTCTTGGACATCGCACGAATTGCCCAGACCGGCAATGAAGGCGTGGAGGACGTCGCTCACGTTTATTACACGGTGTTCAACCGCTTCCACGTGGATTCGCTTCTGGAACGGATCAGCTCCTTGCCTCGTGATGACCGATGGCAGGCTTTGGCACGGGCAGCTCTTCGGGACGATTTGTACTCCACAGTGGCGGATATGACGACGTCGGTACTTGAGTCGACTGAGTCAGGCACCGCGGCGGAAGAACGTCTCAAGGAATGGGAAGGGCAAAATGCCGAACAGCTGGGACGAGCCAAGACCATGTTCGACGAGGTCAACGCGCTCGAAGCCGACGACATGGCTTCACTGTCGGTAGCATTAAGGCTCTTGAGGTCAATCGTTCGACGCTAGGGCTAGTCCCGGCGTCGCAAATGGAGGTGCAGTGGCAATCTTTACAGACCCCATCAGGGAACACGCTGATTTCGGGCCTGGAGATGCCGAATGGCTGCACCTCCTGGTCGGTGACTGGCAAATGGTCGCTGACTTGGCTTTCGCGGATCTCGCTCTGTGGTTTCCGCACCCGGAATTCGGCTATATCGCCCTCGCCCACGTCCGTCCATCGACATCGCATACGGTGTTCCACGCGGACTTCGTGGGCGAGGGCATCCGCTCGGATCTACGCCCTCTAGTAGATAAGGCGTGGAACAGCCGATCGATCGAGCGCTCCAGCGAAACGAGCTGGAGCAGTGAGATGGCACTCCGGGTGGAGGCTGTGCCGATGGTGCGCAACGGCAGGACACTCGCGGTTGTGACGTCGCATATGGACTTGTCCAGTTCGCGTATGCCGTCGCGGCTGGAACTTACGTACCGCCAGTGCGCCTACGACCTCCTGCGGATGGGAACGTTGGGCCTATGGCCCGACTTTGCCTCACCAACAGGTTCCCGTCGAGGTGCCCCGCGAGTCGGAGATGGGCTCATCAGGCTCGACGCCGACGGCATCGTGCAGTACGCCAGTCCGAATGGCGTCTCCGCCTTCCGCCGTCTTGGTGAAGTGGAGTCCCTTGAAGGTCGTTCGTTAGCGGAAGTGACTGCCGGCCTCCTGAAGGACCGGCGGATGGTGGATGAGACGCTGCCCTTGGTGGTGACAGGACGCATGCCTTGGCGCAGCGAAATTGAGTCGAGGGGTGTCAGTCTTTCACTTCGAGCCATCCCTTTGCGCGATGAACAGCACCGTTTCGGAGCCCTGGTCCTTTGCCGCGATGTCTCGGAATTGCGACGCAGGGAAATGGAGCTCGTTACCAAGGACGCAACGATCCGGGAAATCCATCACAGGGTCAAGAACAACCTTCAGACCGTGGCGGCTCTCCTGCGAATGCAATCGCGGAGAATGGTGAGCGACGAAGCCAAACAGGGCCTGGAACAAGCGATGCGACGCGTCGCCACTATTGCGCTCGTCCATGAAACTCTCTCGCAGGGGCTGACGCAGAGCGTGGACTTTGACGAACTGATTGGGCGCCAATTCCGCCTGTCTGCGGAAGTTGCCTCCCCATCCCAGCAAGTGCGGACGGAACGTTCAGGCATGTTCGGCGAGTTGCCCAGCGATTTTGCCACTCCACTGGCTTTGGTCATCAATGAACTGGTCACCAATGCGGTCGAGCACGGACTTGAGGGACGCACAGGAACGGTGTGGTTGCTGGCCGACAGGGCAGAAGGCGAAGGCGACGATGAATTCCTGACGGTGACCATTGCAGACGACGGCGTTGGCCTGCCGGACGGCCAGTACACCGAGGGGTTGGGACTACAGATCGTTCGCACACTCGTGACAAGTGAGCTCGGTGGGTCCATCCAATGGATCCCGCGCGAAGGAGGCGGAACTGCCGTCGAGATCGTCCTTAACCTCGCCAGGGCATAGCCTCCCAAAGGCGGGCCGACGAGTCCGGCGAACAGAAGCCAACGAAAAGGCCGCGGACCATACGGTCCGCGGCCTTTTCGGTCCTTGGGCTAGGAAGCGCGTCGTGCGCGTGCAGCTCGGCGCTTGAGTGCGCGTCGTTCGTCTTCACTCATGCCGCCCCAAACACCGGCGTCCTGGCCGGACTCCAAGGCCCACTGAAGGCAGGTGTCCACAACGGGGCAGCGGCGGCAGACGCTCTTGGCTTCCTCGATTTGCAGAAGTGCTGGTCCCGTGTTGCCTACTGGGAAGAAGAGCTCCGGGTCCTTGTCGAGGCAGGCTGCGCGATTACGCCAATCCATGCTGATCAGTCACTCCATTCGTGAGAACTAGAAGGGCCTTTTGTGAAAACATTCACGAGAGGCTCCAAAGGAAAGGGGCCCGCATGGGCCCCCTTGGTCGTCTGAGTCAAGCGTTTCATGTTAACGCCTTGTAAACAAGGGGTGTTAGTGGTCGAAATGCTCGGAATCCGTGAGCGATGCATCACATCAGCCGCCAGTGCCCTCACTGCTAGATGACTATGTCCGGTAGTGTGCCAGTGTGTCAAGACCTCCCGTAAACCCAGCCCAGCCCGTCTCCGGCCCGGACGGAAGCGATGATTCCGGAGTGACGGGGAACCTCGATGCCAACATACGTGACGCAGCTCGCCGGCCCTTGGGAATCGTCATTATCTCTGTGGTTGTTCTGCTTGAAGCACTCGCCCTCCTCGGTGCCGCAGCATGGTACGCATTTGAACTACTGAGCGGTGCTCCTGTGCTGACTTTTTGGGGGGCAGTCTTCACACTTGGGCTACTGCTGGCCTTCTCCGTGTGGTTGTTCGCCGTAGGCCACTTCTTATTCCGCGGCTATAGATGGACGCGAGCGGCAGCCTTGGTGGCCCAATTATTTGTCCTCACCATTGGCTTTCCTACCATGACCGGCGGGCTGCTGTGGCAGGGACTGGCGATGCTGCTTCCGGCACTGGCTGCGATTGTTTTCCTCTTTCAGAAGGAGGTCGTGGCCTATGCCTCACGCACCGGGGGAACGTCCGCGGCACTCTGAAAACCGGGGCTCAGACGCGGCTTGGCTGCGATTCAATGGGTTTTGTCTTGTGGCGGAAAAGCTGTGGTGTACACGCCCTGAAAAGGCAGTATCTCCGCCCCGTTGATGAGAAAGCCCCGCCCTGGGCGCCCGGCCCGATCGGCTTCAAGTCTTACTCCGAGGAGATCGCCGTCATGGGGTGTCCCGGGTGCCAACACCAAACCCATGCCGGAGGCCTGCGCTTCCTTCGCAAGGGGGAGATGTAGAAGCAGAGATGGACCTGGTGTTGCTGCCAGAATGATGCTGCGGACTTTTCCAACCAAGCCGGCCAAGGCCTGATGGCCTTGAGGATCCAGTGAATCGGCGTCGTCCACGAGCAGGATGCCGTTGGGGGGAAGGCTCCCCGCTGCAGCCTCACGCGCGACTGCAATCCAGAAGGCGCTAGCCGTCGACGCATCCGACGGGAAAACCCATGGAATCGATGGGTTCAAGGCATGAAGTGACGCCATTGCCGAGCTCTTGCCTGAACGAGGCCCGCCAAGGATGGCGCTTACTCCGTTTTCGCGCAGAGGCATGGACACCGGGAGGGCTTCATCTCCGCCGACGCCGATCCACACTGGCGCCTGCATGCGGCCGTGAGAGGCCCGGGGGACCCCTGAGCGGCTCCTTGGCCCGGCATGGGATCCTGCCAGCTCATCCTCTGCCTGGAATGCAGCAAGCAAGGCCTGAAAATTCTCAGCGTGAAGAAGATCGGGGAGTGGCCGTACGCGGAACGGCGCTTCGGATGGCCCGAGGTCATCGAACGGCTACCGCCCGTTCACTGGAGCCGCACGAAACTGAGCCACGGTACCGTCCTCTTTAGCCAAGTTCCCCATCACGACAGCCCGCCCGGGACGTGATTCCACGTCCGGGAGGCGCGGCCAGTGGAACCGCGACTCTTCGGTGGACCCCGATGGGAAATACGCGCGATTCTGTATTGCGGCAAAAAAGCGTGAGTTGACGAGTTCCCTTTCCCCTGAGATGAGAACGGTGACGCCAAGGGAACAACCGTCCCTGACGATGTCCTGCAGGATTCCTTCTGCATATCCGAAGGGCCCGGTCCGGAGTGCAGTTGCCCACGAACACCACCCGGCCACGATGAGGACCAAAGGTGTATGGCCAACCCCGAATACCCCGGGGCTTCGTCGACGTTCCATCTCTGCGGCGAGGCGTTGCAAGACCCGCGTTGCGAGGTGCAGCTGGTGCAGGCCCACCGCTGCGCCGATCCGAACGTCGTCTCCAAGATGGCCCAGCGTGCCCGTGGCGTCGAGGATATAGAGAGGGGGGTGGGGTTTCCCGATGGCAAGCATCGCGGACGCAGCCCTAAAGCAGTCCCGCATGCCACTCGAGTCGCTGCCGATCATTGCCAGATGGCCGTCTTCGGACGGTGACCACAGCAGCGGTTCCATAATTTGGTGCGTGGGCCTGTCCATCATCGCCAACGGTCCCACCGTCCACTGGTCTTTCACGCCGGACCTCTTTCCCTCCGACGCAGGAACCTGTTCATGCCAGAGAATCGATGTGGGCAGCGGCGTTGCTATCGGACGCTTGGGGAGCGGTTTGCCAAGCGACCGCCAAGCGTCGTGGGCTGTTGAAACGACCCACTCGGGACCAGCGTCCGGGAGCGATCCTTGCTCACTGGCCGGATTCCGTGCGACGGAGCGTTGCTGCAAAGCCCGGGAGGCCGACTGTACGGCCTGCTGGGAACCGCCGAGCCCTGAGCCGGATACTGCACGTTTAGGCGAGAGCGAGAGGGAGGCTGTCTGGAATTCTTCGGGGTTGCTCGAAGCTTTGGCAAGGTAGGCCCGTCCCGGAGTCTCCAGGCGTATGGAGGCGGCACCCTTCGTGTTGATGATGTCCATGGACTCTGCTTCCGTTTGCACACGCATGGCGATACTTGAGGTCACGTTTGCCCGGATATCTGCGGTCAGAGCCCCTTGGGGCCGCTGTGTGGCCATCACCAAATGAATGCCCAGGGACCGCCCGATGGTCGCGATGCGCATGAGCTCACGGAGAGTGTTTGGAGCTTCGTCCACCAGCATGCGGAACTCATCAATCACCAGGACCAGGTACGGCACAATTGGGTCGCTGGGCGTGGCTGCGCTTCGATACTGCGCAAGATCAGACACGCTGGCCGCAGCGAATAACTCTTCGCGGTGCCGGATCTCTCCACGCAGCGAAACTAGGGCGCGCTCCAAATGGTGCTTGCTGAGGTCCGTCAGAAGTCCGACGCAGTGCGGAAGACGCGCGAGTGGCTGCAAGCCTGAGCCGCCTTTAAAATCAAAGAACAGGAAAGTTGTGTGATCCGGAGAATGGGTCAGCGCCATGGAAGCCACAAGCGTCCTGAGGAGTTCGGATTTGCCGGAGCCTGTGGTGCCGGCAACCAGTAGATGAGGACCATCGAGCTTGAAGTCGAAGGTCACCTGACCACCACGGCCCGCGCCAAGCACAGCGATGGGACCAGTTTGCCCGGACGCCTCGGTCCACCTGCGGAGCACTCTGCGCTGCCCCCGGGGAAGCATCTCGGCCAGTGAAGACACTTCCGGAATAGAGGCGACCGTACCGGGGCCTCCTTCTAAAGACGTGGCTGGTGTCTTACGGCAGAAACTGTCGAAAACTTCGGCGGACACCAAGTCCGGCACGAACGTCCGGCGCTGGCCACTCGCCTCCAGGTAGCCCGCTGTTCCTGACGGGGAAAGTTCGATACCCGCCGCGGAACGTTGAGACGAAACGCAGCATCGGAGTACTTGCCACCCGGCGGATCGTGCGGCCTTCAGGAGGGATGACTGGAAATCCGCGTCATCAGGCGGAAGGTCATTAACCATGAGGAGCCTGCCTCTCACCTTGCCGCTTGCTTGCTGCAGGGCGGCAAGGACAATGTTCGGGCTGATTGTGAGGGTAACCCGGGGGAGGAACCGGGCACTCAACGGCAACCTTCCGATCCGCCCGAGAACGATGACAGGCGTCTCCGCGGCACCAGGAAAACTGACTAGCTGCATCAAGACAAAACGAAGCAAGGCATCTGTATGGTGGGGCTGTCCACTAAGCGTCACTTCGGGATAGCCGGGATCCAAAGTCATCGCAGCCGCCCCAATGGGAGGCTGGCGAAAGTGTGGGTCGTCAGGAACAAGCTGAATGTTTGCCACTGTCTGCGTGATTCCGAGACGGAGCCATACACCAGGACCATGAACGCTGGAAGCCGAAGCCGAAGCCGAAGCCGAAGCCGAAGTCGCAGTCGGGATGGGTGCTGCCTCTCCCCTGACAGGTTCCATCGCCGGCTGATCCACCGGGGAGGGGCCATTAACTGCCAAAACCAGGTCAGCCGCCGATGGCGAGCATCGGCGTCGGCGATCGATGTCGTCCTGAACTGCACGCGTTATGGCCATTTTGCCCTGCAGGCGGCCTTTCCGCCCTGCGAATAACGGGACGAGTAGGCTGAACGCCGAAATTGCAGTGAATCCCAAATACATCCACATTCCGGTAGCCAAGGAGAGGCCGATCCCGGCTACCAGCGGCAGGCCGGCCCCTAAAGCCATGGCCAGCCGATTGCCCTGACGACGGGTATGACGTACTTCGAGTGGTTCTTCAATAGACAGCCCTGCGTCGCCGGTAATCTGCGGGTACCGACCGGAGTCCGTGACGACAGTGAAGGTGGTGTTTCCACATTGGATCGTGGACGAGGACGTCAGCAAAGTGCGATTGGAAGACCGATTGTCCACGATCACCGGGTTCGCACTGCTCACCGCCCTCAGCGCGAGGGCCGTGCTGGACACTTCCAAAATGGCGTGTTCCCGGGACATCCCGGGATCTGCCACTGAAATTTCGGCCGAAGCCCTACCGATTCGGTAACGGCCTCGTTGAATCCGGAAAATTGAGCCTGCGTCAGGTCCTGAGTGGGTGAGCAGCATCAGGGGAGAGGACATCTTCTTCCCTGCCCTATGAGGCGGAGCATCATCGACAAGAACGGCGCCCGGGATAAGAGGTGCTTCTCCCACTGTAAGAGTGTTTAGTGGCCGTCCGTCGACGAAGAGGAGGCCTGTTCCACGCGCACTTGTGAGAAGCTGCTGCACTCGTGTGCCGGATGTGCCTTCCGGGACAGCGATGCTGAGTTCCTCCGGTTCCGCTGTTTGAGCGGCACCAGGGGCGCGTACCAAAGTGCACTCCAAGGCCATGGCTCCTCCTCTGCGACTTGGCGGACATCAGTTGTATGGCTGATGCAAATGACGCTACGGCCCTGAGAAGTAAACCGCCTCGACCGTAGTGGCTTATGTGGACAACTCCTGGCAGAGCTCATACGCGAGCCGCCTTGACACCGTGGCTTGGTGTCTCAGCTAAGATGAATCTCGTTGTCGCGTGTGCTCAATGAGGAAGGACCTTCACCGGTGATAGTGGTTGCGGAGAGCGCCGATGTTTCAGACAAGGCGGTAATTGGTGATGGATCAAAGATTTGGCATCTGGCCCAAGTCCGCGAGCAGGCCGAGTTGGGCGTCAATTGCATCGTAGGGCGCGGGGCCTATATTGGCACCGGGGTCAAGATGGGGGACAACTGCAAAGTTCAGAATTATGCACTTGTCTACGAGCCCGCGGTGCTGGAGGCCGGCGTCTTCATCGGCCCGGCTGTTGTACTCACAAACGATACTTACCCCCGGGCGGTTGGCCCGGATGGCGGCTTGAAGAGCGCCCACGACTGGGAACCCGTTGGTGTCACCATTCGTGAAGGCGCATCAATCGGTGCCCGTGCAGTCTGCGTCGCACCGGTGACAATCGGTCGATGGGCCACAGTGGCTGCTGGTGCTGTTGTCGCAAAAGACGTCCCTGATTTTGCCCTGATGGTCGGAGTTCCGGCCAGACGCCACGGTTGGGTCGGAAAAGCCGGTTTCCCGCTGCAGCGCCAAGGCGAGAACTGGGTGTGCCCGGAGACCGGCGCCACATATGTTGAACAGAACGAGACCCTTCGAGAGGTAGAGGCATGAGCCCCGAATTCATTCCCCCCGCTAAACCCATCATTGGTGAAGACGAGCGCAAGGCAGTAGAGGCCGTCCTTGCCTCCGGCCAACTCGCACAGGGCTCGGAGGTGGCGTCCTTTGAGCAGGAATTTTCGCAGGTCCTCCTCGATGGCAGGGCAGCGGTAGCGGTCAACTCCGGTACGTCCGGTCTGCACCTTGGTCTGTTGGCTGCGGGCATCGGTCCCGGCGACGAAGTTATTGTGCCGTCGTTTACTTTCGCCGCCACGGCCAACTCCGTGGCTTTGACAGGCGCGACTCCTGTCTTCGCCGACGTCGACCTGGACCACTACACCCTTGATCCCGCGTCCGTCGAATCGAAAATTACGGACCGCACGGCCGCCATCATGCCCGTTCACCTTTACGGACACCCCTTCGACGTGGACGGTATCGGCGCTGTCGCTTCCAAGCACGGCGTGAAGATCTTCGAAGACGCAGCCCAAGCGCACGGTGCGGCGGTCAACGGCCGAAAAGTGGGTACATTCGGTGACTTCGCCATGTTCAGCCTGTACCCCACCAAGAACATGACCTCCGGCGAAGGTGGCATGGTCAGCACAGGCCTGCCCGACGTCGAGCGCCGCCTCCGGTTGCTTCGTAACCAGGGCATGGAACGCCAGTACGAGAATGAACTTGTTGGCTTCAACGCCCGCATGACCAACATCCACGCTGCAATTGGCCGCGTGCAGTTGACCAAAATCAACGCCTGGACCAAGACCCGTCAGGAGAACGCCGCCTTCTTCGACGCCAACATTGAAGGCGTCGTCACTCCCAAGGTGTCTGAGGGCTATGAGCACGTGTACCACCAGTACACCATCCGCATCGCTGAGGACCGTGATGGTTTCGCGAAGGCTCTGCGTGAGGAATACAACGTGGGCTGCGGCGTATACTACCCCATTCCGAACCACCGCCTCGCTCCTTTCCAAACCTCGGATGACCTGCCCGTCACGGAGGAAGCCGCGGCCAGCGTCTTGTCGCTCCCGGTACATCCGTCGTTGAGCCAGGACGATCTTGACCGTATCGTTTCCGCGGTCAACGCCATTGCGAAGGCAGGAAGCTAGTGGCAAATTTGCGTGCAGGCCTCATCGGACTGGGGATGATGGGCCGCCACCACGCCCGTGTTATTCGCGAGCTTGAAGGCGTCGACCTCGTTGCCGTGGCTGACTCCTTCGGGGATCCTCACAACGTAGCCAGTGGACTTGAGGTCTGCAGCTCGGTTGAACAGCTCATCGAGCAGGGAATCGACATGGCTGTGGCCGCAGTGCCAACCGTGCTTCATGAAGAAGTGGCCCTGCAGCTGGCTGAAGCCGGAGTGCACTGCTTGGTCGAAAAACCCATTGCCAACGATTCCGAGTCCGGCCGACGTATCGCCGAGGCTTTCGACTCGCGGGGATTGATTGGGGCGGTAGGCCACATCGAGCGCTTCAACCCGTCATTGCAAAGCCTCCGCGAGCGGCTCGAGAACGGCGACCTCGGCGAGGTCTACCAAATTTCGACACGCCGTCAAGGTCCGTTCCCTTCCCGCATCGCTGACGTAGGTGTGGTCAAGGACCTCGCAACTCACGACATCGACCTCACCGCCTGGCTTGCACAGAGCAACTTTGTGAACGTGGTGGCGCACACAACGTCCAGGAGTGGCCGCGAGCATGAGGACATGGTTACCGCCATTGGTCACCTCAAGAGCGGTGTAGTCACCAACCACATTGTCAACTGGCTCTCGCCCATGAAGGAGCGCACCACCGTCGTTCTGGGTGAGCGGGGTGCGTACATCGCAGATACCATCTCGGCGGACCTGACATTCATCGAGAATGGCACCTTCCAGACCGATTGGGACTCCGTCGCGGCATTCCGTGGCGTTTCCGAGGGCTCGTCCACGCGTTTTGCCCTGGCAAAGCGCGAACCACTCAAAATGGAACATGAGGCATTCCGTGACGCTGTGCTCGGAAAGTCCATGAATATTGTCACAATGGCCGAAGGTCTTGAGACCCTTCGCGTTGCTGAGGCTGTGCTCGAGTCAGCAGGTACAGGCTCCGTGATCTCGCTTTAGCTTTGTTCTTTCAGCAGTGTTGAACGGGAGGCTGGCTATATAGGCCAAGCCTCCCGTTCTTTTTTCCGGACAATGGCTGCCCTGCTGCCGCGTACCGCCGAATCGGGGAACGATCATAACGTCGGGTAGCCTTGACCAGTAGACGTGGGCATCTCTGTGCCCGCACGCCAATACACAGGAGAGTTTGTGAACGCTGATCTCGTCGTCGTCGGCTCGGGTTTCTTTGGCCTGACCATTGCAGAACGCGCCGCTACCGAGTTGGGGCTGAAGGTTGCGGTGCTCGATCGCCGCCACCATATTGGTGGAAACGCCTACAGCGAGAATGAGGCGAAGACCGGAATCGAGGTACACCGCTACGGTGCCCACCTCTTCCACACCTCGAACGAGCGTGTATGGGAATACGTGAACAGGTTCACCAAGTTCACGAGCTACCAGCACAAGGTTTACACCAGCCACAAGGGTGAGGTGTACCCCATGCCCATTAACCTGGGCACCATCAACCAGTTCTTCCGCTCGGCTATGAGCCCCACGGAAGCAAAGGCTCTCATTGCCGAGCAGGCTGGCGAGCTGGCGGGCACTGATCCCCAGAACCTCAATGACAAGGGCATCCAACTTATTGGCCGTCCCCTGTACGAGGCCTTCATTAAGCACTACACGGGAAAGCAGTGGCAGACGGACCCGAAGGACCTGCCGGCTGAAATCATCTCCCGACTTCCTGTGCGCTACAACTACGACAACCGGTACTTCAACGACGCCTATGAGGGTCTCCCGGTAGACGGCTACACCGCCTGGATTGAACGCATGGCGGATCACCCGAACATTGAAGTGGTCCTGAACACGGATTTCTTCGACGACGGCGAGTTTGGGCGGTCTTCTGTCCTCGGTCAGGTGCCGGTCATCTACACGGGTCCGGTTGACCGCTACTTCGACTACGCCGAAGGTGATCTCTCGTGGCGCACCATCGATCTCGAAGAAGAGGTCCTGCCGATCGAGGACTTCCAAGGTTGTTCAGTAATGAACTACCCGGACGCTGATGCCGCGTTCACACGCATCCACGAGTTCCGTCACTTCCACCCTGAGCGTGACTACACCAAGGACGCCACCGTCATCATGCGTGAATTCTCGCGCTTTGCGGAAAAGGGCGATGAGCCGTACTACCCCGTGAACACCTCTGATGACCGTCAGAAGCTGCTGGCTTACCGCGACCTTGCCAAGGGCGAAAAGTCGGTCCTGTTTGGTGGCCGTCTTGGAACTTATAAGTACCTCGACATGCACATGGCCATCGGTTCGGCTTTGTCCATGTATGACAACAAGATCAAGCCGCACTTCACCGGCGGCGCCAAGCTTGAAAGCGGGGGAGTGGACGCATGACCGCTACAACAAACGAAAGCCAGGAGATCGCCATGACGGCCACTACTGCCGCTGAAACCCCGGCATCGACGGAACAGAACCTGCGGATTGTCCAGCGCGTGATTTTCCCGGCCAACCGCGACCTCGACACTCTGCCGCTGTACGTGGATCCTGACACCAACAAGGTCCAAAGGGGCGGCGGGAGTGCCGACGTGCAGGCCATCGGCATGGCACGGAAACTCCACCCCGAGGACATCCTGGGCCGAGGCTCCGTCCAGGTCCGCCGTGGTGAGCGTCTTTCGTTCGGTTCCTACTTCAACGCCTTCCCCGCCAGCTACTGGCGCAAGTGGACCATCGCTGCGAAGACCGTTCTTCACATTGAAACTGAGGGCGAAGGAACGGTGATCGTGTACCGTTCCAACGCTCGTGGTGCGGCGCAGCGTGTTGATTCGATTCTGGTGGAGGGCTCGTCCACCAATGATTTCGAGCTGACATTGGCTCCCTTTGGCGACGGCGGCTGGTACTGGTTCGACCTCATTGCCGGCGGCGACGGCATGACGCTCAAGAGCGCTCATTGGGCCGTCCCTGACGAGGGTCGCGCGCAGGGTCGCGTCACGCTCGGCGTCACGACGTTCAATCGCGCCGACTACTGCCTCGAGACCATCAAGTCCATTGATGCTGACGCGGGTCTCCGGGAAATCCTTGCCGAACTCATCATCGTGGATCAGGGCAACAAGAAGGTAGCTGACGAAGCTGGCTTCGACGCCGTTGCAGAATCCATGGGTGACCAACTCCGGATTATCAACCAGGGAAATCTGGGCGGATCCGGAGGGTTTGCCAGGAACATGTACGAGATGGTTGTTTCTGACAAGAGCGACTATGTCATGCTGCTGGACGACGACATTGAGCTGGAAACAGAGGGCGTTATGCGCGCAGTGGCTTTTGCCGACCTCTGCCGCAAGCCGACGATTGTTGGTGGCCACATGTTCGACATGTACAACAAGTCGGTCCTGCATGCTTACTCAGAGGTCGTCAACTTTTACCGGTTCCTTTGGGGTCCGGTGGAAGGACTCGGCAATCACGACTTCTCCAATGCAGGTTTGCGCTCCACGCCGCAGCTCCACCGCCGATGGGATGCGGACTACAACGGCTGGTGGATGTGCCTTATCCCCAAGACCGTGGTGGAGACCATCGGCCTGTCCCTTCCTGTGTTCATCAAGTGGGATGACGCTGAGTACTCCCTTCGGGGCCGCGCAGCCGGGTTCCCCACAGTGACCCTTCCCGGGGCAGCAGTCTGGCACGTCTCTTGGGCCGATAAAGACGACTCAGTGGACTGGCAAGCTTACTACCACGAACGCAACCGTCTCATCGCGACTCTCCTGCATTCCCCGTTCCCCAAGGGTGGACGGATCTTGCGGGAGAGCTTGAACACGGACGTCAAACACCTGGTGTCCATGCAGTACTACCCGGAGCAGGCCCGAGTGATGGCTCTCCGCGATGTACTTGCCGGACCGGGCAATTTGCACAAGCAATTGCCCACCACCATGCCGAAGCTCCGTGCAATGCGCGAGGAGTTCCCGGACTCACAGGTGAAGACCGACCCCGCGGCGTTCCCGGAGGTCTTCCGCAAGCGTCCCCCCAAGAAGCCAGAGTCCTACAAGCAGCCCGGCGCGCTGGGCCTGCTTCCCTGGGCAGTGAAGACTGTCCTCAAGCAAACCCTGGCCCCCGTGCGTGATACCGCGAAGGCCAACCCTGAGGCGCACGTAGCCCATCAGGACGGCAAGTGGTGGAGCTTGGCCCACCTGGACAGTGCCGTGGTGTCCAATGCGGACGGTACAGGCGCTTCCTGGCATTTGCGGGATCCCAAGATGGCCCGACAGCTGGTGGTCGAGTCGGCCAAACTCCATGCTCAGCTATTCTCCAACTGGGAGACCCTCCGGGCTCAGTACCGGGATGCCCTTCCTCAGATCACTTCCATGGAATCGTGGCGGGAAACATTCGAAGCTTCGGAGCCCAGCAAGTAGCAATGACGACTTCCACTGATACATATGCTGTTCCGGGAGTAGGTGCGGGGCTGCTGGACGTTTATCGGCGCCGGTACCTCCTCAAATTGATAGTCCGTAAGGAACTCCGGGTCAGGTACCGGGGTTCTGTCCTCGGCCTTGCCTGGTCCTACGTCAAGCCGCTGGTCCAGTACGTTGTGCTGTTTTTCGCGTTGGGGATTGTCCTTCGCGTGGGGGATCAGATTCCCAACTACGCGCTGTACATGTTCTCCGGCGTCATCGTCATCAACTTCTTCTCTGAAGCGTTCTCGAATGCTACGAGATCAATTGTGTCCAATGCCGCCTTGGTCAAGAAGATCTACCTGCCGAGGGAATTGTTCCCGGTTGCCTCCGTGTGGGTGGCAGCGGTTCATTTCCTCCCACAACTGGTGGTCTTGTTGGCGGCCGCGCTGCTGAACGGGTGGAAACCGGACATTATGCAGCTCATTGGAGCTGCTTTGGGCTTCGTCATCGTGGCGGTAACGGCGACTGGTTTGGGCCTCTTGGCAGGGGCGATCAATGTTTTCTTCCGCGACGCGGAAAATATCGTCGATATGCTGATGATGATCGTTACGTGGACATCGCCGGTGCTCTATGACTGGACAATGATCCGCCGGTTGGCGCCCCCGTGGGTGTTGGTCATCTATCAGCTCAACCCGATCACTGTGGCTGTTGAACTGTTCCACTGGGCCTTCTGGTATCCCACTGTGGATCGTCCGGTCGAGCTGCCCCCGCATCTTATGTGGACGGGACTCATCGGTCTCGGAATGGCAGCCCTGTTCCTTATTATCGGCCAGCTCGTCTTCCGACGACTTGAGGGCCATTTTGCGCAGGAGGTCTAGATGGGCGCCGCAATAATCGTCAAAGGCCTTAAGAAGACGTTCAATCTTCGCCATTCGCACTCCCTCAAGGAGACTCTGGTTTGGTTGGTGAAAGGTCGGAAAAGCGATCTCAGCAAGAAGTTCGATGCCCTCCACGATGTGAGCTTCGAGATTCAGCCGGGCGAAACCGTGGCTCTGTTAGGCTTCAACGGCTCAGGCAAGTCCACGCTGTTGAAACTTATATCCGGCGTTATCCTCCCGGACAAAGGAACAGTCCGCACGAAGGGACGTGTAGCCGGGCTCATCGAGGTTGGCGCGGGTTTCCATCCCGACCTGTCCGGGCGTGAGAACGTTTTCCTCAACGCTGCGATTCTGGGCATGACTGAGCAGGAAATCAACGAGAAGTTCGACGAAATTGTTGCCTTCTCCGAGATAGAACAGTTCATCGACACCGAAGTAAAATTCTATTCTTCCGGTATGTTTCTGAGGCTGGCTTTTGCAGTAGCTGTCCACACGCAGCCTGATATCTTCCTTGTGGATGAGATTCTTGCCGTGGGCGACGAACCGTTCCAGAAGAAGTGCCTGGCTAAAATCAAACAACTTTCGGATGAGGGACGGACCTTGGTTGTGGTCAGCCACGATCTGGACATGATTTCGCGTATTTGCGACAGGGGAGTCGTCCTCGCTTCCGGTACGGTGCAGTTCGAAGGCCCGGCCGACCAAGCTGTAGCTTGGCTGCGCGACAGTAACTAAGCGATGTTCCGTATGTGATCCAAGCGCGGCAGTAACAAGGCCACCGCACGTCTCCTCTGGAGGATGTGTGGTGGCCTTTGCGTATGTGAGCTGAAGTAGTCCAAAGAGGTGTGGCGCTACCTGGTGTCTGGTGTGCTCGCGGCATCCAAACTGCCCGCGCATCTGTTCCCTGTAAGACGTGAGCAGGGCATTTGGGCGGCCTCACAAGAAGAGAGCGCCCGTCCCTGTTAGGACGGACGCTCTTGTGCCTTGCAGGCGCTTTGGTCTATGCCAGCAGGCTAGACGGAGACCTTTTCAACCGACTCCGGAATCACTTGTTCTTCCGACGCCTTGCGGCGATGCCGTCGAACGTAGTGGAAAACAGTGAACACGAGAATCCCGAACCACGCGGCTGCTTGGGCTGCCAGGCCCATGGTGAGGCCCGGCGTCGTGAAGCTCACGTCCACCGAGGTGGCACCCGCCGGTACGTCCACCAGTATCACTCCGGCCGGACCCTGTGTGAGCTTCTGCGGTTCGCCATCTACCGTGACGGTGTAACCCGGCCATGCGAGGCGGGCAAGGGTCAGTTTGCCTGCACTGCCGTCGCCGGACAGGGTGATGTGTTCATCATTGCCATTCCTGACCGCATCCTTCACGGAGATGCCGTCCGAGGCCCAGGAAACGGTGCCCGGGTAGGGCAAAGGGTTCTCCCGCTGAAGGATTGTCCTGGTTTCATCCAAGGCCACAATTGACCAGCCGGGGGCGATGTTGAGTTGCTCGGGGGCGATCATCGTCTTTTGAACGGCCACGGTCTCAACCTGCAGGACGTCCGCCAGCGTGGCGTCGATTTCCCCGGAGGCCTGTTTGAACAGTTCAGTGTAAGCAAGCGGGCAGGTTTCACCTCGGTAATTCATGCACAAGGCATTGACGTAGGTGGTGAAACTGATTCCGCTGTAACGGCCCATGCTGTTATTAACGTCGGCATTGAGGATCTGGTTGCCATAGAGGAGGCGGCCCTCAGTGAATTCCTCACCGGTGATCTTCATGGTGTTGAAGATCTGAATTGTGTTACCCCGGTAATGACTGGTGGAGTCACGCAATGTGTCTGCGTCCACGGGCGAGCCGATCCCGGCCACGGCATTGTTAGGGACAAACTGCCGGGATTGCATACCCAGGGTAGCGATTATTCCCAGCACCATCACTGCTGCGAGGCCTCGGTAGCCGAACCGCTTCCAGCCAAGAACGGCCAACCCCACCAGTACGAGCGTCACGGCCAAAGTGAAGATCTGCCATTTGCCGCCGTCGGGCACCATGGACCAGGCCCGGTAGGTTCCAAAACCCAGGATGGCGACGGTGATGAACAACCGTTTCTTCCAAGACGTGGTCTTCAGACCGGCTGAGGCCACCACTGCGACGAGCACGATGACGCCGAGGTACACGTACTCGATGAGTCGAATCGGCCAACGGAAGACAAGCACCTGGGAAGGAGCGAAGGTCAGCAGGAAATAGATTCCAGTGATGATGTAAATGCTGAAAATTTGGCGCGAGCGGTTCCGGAAGCTCCGGAAATCAAGCCAGGGAAGCAACGGCAGGACGAACCATGCCAGATAGCTTGAAGGCACGTTGTCGATGGGAGCCCAGAAGTTGTTGATTCGGGGCCTCATGGAGGACGTGCTCATTGTCAGCAGCGATGACATATCCGGGGAAAGGAAGAGGTCATTCAAAATTTCGTTCTGCTGGCGTACAGTCACGGCAGAGCTGAGGGGCAAAGGGAAGTAGACCAGGACAGCGGTCAGACCGACCAAGGCGCCGACGATGACGATGGGAATAAGCCGACGCCAGTGCCTCATCAGCATCAACTCGACGGCGACTGCTGCGAGGACAAGGATGACGCCTATGGCTCCGTAGGGGTTCCCGGCAGTCATGGTGAGGAAGCCCAGCAGGAACGGCAGGAACGGTGACGTGTTGCGACGAGCATAGCGTCGGACCGACCACCAGAAAACGGTGATCCAGGCGAAGGCCATCAGACCGCCCGGCCAGCGGGCTGCCTCATAGAAGAGCGTAAAGCCGCTGAAGGGGATGGCTACGCCGACGGCCAGGGCAAGCGGCCTGTTGGAACCGTAGTCACGGGCCAGCATGAACGTACCGAACGCCAGTAACCCGATGAACTGGACGATGATGAAGTAGCTCGCGAGGGACAGGTTCTCGAAGTTCGAAACGATAACTGAGTTGACGATGTTGACCGGGTTGAAGATACCGTAGCCCACCTCCGCCACGATGTTGCCGCCCACCCAGCCGCCTGGCTCCATCAACGGGAATCGGCCGGAGCGTATCTCCTCACCCATGTGCCTCCACAACGGGAGGAAGGACTGCATCATGTCATCCCAGTAATAGAACGTGGGGTTGAAGAGTCGGGGAATGATGGAGGCGACGGCTGCTATGGCGGCAGTGACTATGCCCCAATGCCAGTCGTGCTGCAAGAAGTAGCGCCGCCGGGCAACCGGCGGGCGCTGGGCAGAAGCCCCGGATGTTCCTGCTGTCATGGTTTTGGCTTGCTCCTTAGCGCGCGGCATAAGTCTGGATATTGGCCCGAGGGACTGCCGGGATCACGGAAAGCCCGGGGATCCGGAACCCGCTACTTGGCCTCGGAGGCGGAGTCGGCGGGGGTCTTGGAGGCGGACTGTTGACGCCACCGGAAGTGAACAAAAGCGATACCGACGCACAGCAGGTCCGCAATGGTGAACATGATGCGTGACAGGGCTGCGATTGCTGTGGCAGCACCGGCGCTCATCATTCCGGCCAAGGCAAGGATGAGGATCGCTTCCCGGGCACCAACTCCGGCAGGAAGCAGGAATGCCAGTACACCCAGGGTCATGCCAAGCGCCAGAGCACCAGTCAGCACAAGGAACGTTGCGAGGTCAAGGGTGGCCTCGTGGCCGACCAGGATCCACAGGTGCAGGCCGAAGCACAGGTACATCAGGACGCCGAGGATGAAGGCCTTCACCATGGTGGTGGCCTGAATACGCTCGGGAAGCGGGGGGCGGCGGAAGACCCGCAGGACGATGTTGACCAGGAACGTCACAACGTTCGGGTTCATCGCCAGGATCACCACAGGAAGTATGACGTACAACCACTGCAGATTGGGCTGCCGTTGGACCAGGATCGGAAGAGCTGAAGCTCCAACTACCAGAGCCGCTCCAATGGTGATTCCTGTACTCACAAGGGATGCCACGAAGACCTGCCCACGCGCGATGCCGTTTTTACGGCCAAGCTCCATCTGCAGCACGAATGCCCATACGGAACCGGGAAGATATTTGCCGATTTGGCCGACGAGGTAGATCTGGTTGAGCACCAAACCTTGGGGCTCGATGTCAACCGACCTCAACAGGCTCGCCATAACGACCCGCCACATGTACATCCCCAGAAGGACACCAGGGATGAGTGCCAGCAGGGACAGCAGCACCTGCCACCAGTACAGCGCGAAAACTGTGGCTTGGACTTGCGGCCACTGGACTGCAATGAAATACACTGCGGCGGCGAACACGATCACTACCAGTGCGCGCCGTGCGAAGTCCACCAGCTTGGCTTTGGTGGTCTTTGCAGGCGGCTGTTCCTGATTGAGATCGTTGTTGTTCGAAGGTGTTTCTGCGATTGAATCCGTCATGAGGCGTGCGTCCCCGCGCTGGGTGCCGCCGCGAACTCACGCCGACGGCGGCGCATGGCCACGAGTCCTTTGAACATCTTCACGACGTCGGCAGTCCGGATGGTGGTTTCGCCCGGTTCGTCGTCGGGCGCCAGCGTGACGGGCACTTCGACGATCGTAAAGCCCTGCTTTTCAGCGGCATAGACGACTTGCGTGCTGAAGAGGAATCCGGGGTCGTCAAAGCGGTCAACCATGCTCCGAAGCCACTCGCCGTCGACAATCAGGGTCCCCTGGGAGTCGCCGATCTTGGATCCGAGAATAACCTGTCGCAGGGTCTTGAATCCGAAGGTGGTAATTCCACGGATTGTACTGCGTTCAGTGATCGAGTCTTTGTGGGCCTTCGAACCGATAACGACATGCGGTTTGGTGGCTAGTTTTTTGTCTTCGTCAAGATCGTCCGTGCCGAAGGGGAGGTCGTCGGCCGTGAGGAGTACCCGGCGGCCGGAGCTGGCTTCGATGCCCCTTCGGTAGGCATTTCCCATGCCCTTTTGGCTCTGGAGAACCTGGAACGTCACGTTGGGAGTGTCCACCGCGTGCTTGAGGGCGACCTCGAGTGTTTTGTCGGAAGAACCGTTCTCCACGATGATGATCTCGGAGGTGCCACTGGTCAAGTAGCCGGAAAGACGGGCCATTGTTGCCGCCAAAATCCGTTCTCCGTTATAGACCGGGATCACAACGGAGAGATCCGGTTGGCCTGCCTGGTCGAAAGTCAAGACTCTCCTCGGTAGTTCGTGCCGACGAATTCTTGAACGCCAGCCGCAGCCCGCAACGCTGGTGTCACGAGTTCCTTGCAAACCCTCAGTCTAGTTCATTGTTGGATGCCTTCTGTGGAAGGGCAGCAGCTTCACCGCTGGCGGCAGACGAAAGGGGTGCACCGGATATTCTCCGATGCACCCCTCAAAACAGCAAGCTACGTCCGGCCCCTATCAGGGGAGCGAGGTGAATCCTTGCCATCCGTTGCCTATCTGGCCCCAAGCCAGCCAGCCGCCGGTACCGTTGCCTGGATAGAGCCACAGATTGCCGCTGGCGTCCCGGGCCAGGACATCAGCTTTTCCATTGCCGTTGAAATCGCCTGGTCCGAGCAGGGCCGTCATGCCGTTCCACCCGCTGCCGATCTGGGAGCGCGTGCCCCACCCGCTGCTGCCGTTGCCGGGGTAGAGCCACAAGACGCCTCCCGTATCGCGGGCAATGACGTCGGTCTTCGCGTCGCCGTTGAAGTCACCAGTGCTGAACATGGCGTTCATGACGTTCCAGCCTGCTCCGACCTGGGTCCGGCCGGTGCTGAACTTACCCGATCCGTCACCTTTGTAGAGCCACAGGACTCCGGAAGCATCCCTGGCGAGGACATCCGATTTTCCGTCTCCGCTGAAGTCGCCCGGTGCTGCCACAGCCGTGAAGCCGCTCCAACCGGAGCCGACAACCTCAGGAGGCTGCCATCCGCCTACACCGTTGCCTTTGAAGAGCAGGATCTGGCCGGAGGCGTCCCGGGCCAGGACGTCACTTCGTCCATCGCCGCTGAAGTCCCGTGTTGGGACGATCAGGTTGTAGTTGTTCCACGATGTACCTGTGTTGACCTTGCCCAACCATCCGCCGGTGCCGTTGCCCGGGTAGAGCCACAGGGTACCTGCAGCGTCCCTGGCGAGGACGTCATTCTTGGCGTCGGAGTTGTAATCCTTCCAAGTATTAGCCGGCGCCGCAGGCAAAGTGTACGTCTGTGATGCCACTGCGGATTGGTTTCCGGCGGCATCAACGGCGAAGTACTTGACCGTGGTGGTGGCCGCCGGAGTGACTGTCACCGTTGTGGTCCCTGAAGGGCTTGAAACCGTCGGTGTGGAGTTGTCCGTGGTGTAGTAAATCTTCGCCCCGGACTCTGTTGTCAACGTGACCTTTTGACCAAGGGTGAGGTTTCCACCCAAGGGGCTTGCAGCCACCGTTGGGGCAACGTTGTCCAGAACATACACCTGGGATTGGGGTGCGGAAGCATTGTTGGCTGCGTCCACGGCAATGTACTTGATGGTCTTGTTTCCCATGGTGATGGGACCGGTGTAGAGGGTACTGGTCGCGGTGGGAGTTGTGCCATTCTCCGTGTAGTAGATCTTGGCGTCGGCCTCACTCGCGGTCAGTGTGACCTTGGCGGTAGGACCATACGTTCCGCCTACGGGACTGGCTGTCACGGTAGGTGGTGTGGTGTCAGCTACGAAGACCGTGAAGTTGACGCCTGCAACGGTGGTGTTGCCTGCAGCATCCCTGGCCTCTACCTCGAACCTGTTTGGTCCGTTCGCGATGTCCGCATAGACCTTCGGCGAGGTACATGCGGTGAAGGCATCGGTTCCCAATCGGCAACGGAATCCCACCACGTCCGAGGAGGTGGAGCTGAATTGGAACTGGTAGCCGGCGCCGACGGTGGCTCCGCTGGCCGGAGCCGTGATCGCCACCTGGGGGGCCGTCAGATCAGCTGTGACTGTTTGTGCAGCAACGGGGCTGACATTGCCCGCCTGGTCGGTGCTGCGGATCCGCAAAGTATGGACACCGGCTGTGGTGAGCGTGAAGGTGTCGCCCGGTACACAGGCCTTGAAAGCGGTATCTGCAGTGGAGTCAACTGAACAGGTGAGTGTCGTTCCTGGCTCGAAAGTGGCACCCAAGACAGGCTTACCGTTGACCACCTGACCACTGTTTGGAGCAGTGAAGACAGGGGTAGCAGGTGCGACTGTATCCACCGTGAAGGTCCGTGAAACCGGAACTCCGCCTGGGGCAGGCCTTACGGAGAAGGTCTGCGGTCCGTTGAGAAGTGCAGTTGACGTATAGGTTCCGCCAGTGCAGTCCGCCCACGTCCCGCCCATGGAACACTCCAAGGCGCTGCCGGCCGGTTCTGCGGTCACAACGAACGTCGGAGTGGTGTCATTGGTGAACTCGGGGTTGGGGGCCTGTGCGCCGTTTGCCAGCGTGGGACCTGAAGTAATTTTGGCCACTGCGCCGCCGAGGAGGCTGATACTGCCCCGTCCGGTCCCCGGGGTGGAGCCCAGCTGTCCGGGATCGTCGAGGACCAGAAGTTGACCGCCACGTATTCCCAGGCCGCTGATCTTGCTGAATCCCAAGGCCCATTGGTTGTCTACTGCGCCGGTGGCGAGGTTGAGGCGTGACACCTTGTCTGCGCCCGCTGTGGTGCCGCTGTTCGTTCCGGTGTAGATAATGTTGGCGTCGTAGTCGTAGAAGATCGACGATGCGATGCCGACGTTGTAGGAAGCCAACGGCACGTAGTCTGTCATTTCACCGTTGTCCGGGGCAGAGAACGCCCTGAGGCCAGTGGTTTCGAGAACATAGACACTGACGTGTCCGTTGCTGTCCCAGCCCGCTGCCACAAGGCCCAGTGCGCGGGTGGTGACCGACGCAATGGATTCAATACTTGGGTGCATGATTGTGGGATCAACGATTTTGATGATGGAGCGGGCATTGGCGAACGACATATAGATGTTGCCGTCAGGGCCGTCGGAAACCGCATTCGGACGGACGTCGCCATCGAGGACCGTCAGCGTACTGCTGTACTCGAAGAGGTCCAATGGCGGATTCCATACTGCCCGTACAAGATGAGAACTCCCCACAGCTGAGTCCGGAATGAAGGCTGTTTCATCGCCGTTGCCGATGGACCCAGGAGTCGGATCGAGCATGATGGAAACTCCTGGCACCTTAGGTCCCGGCCCTGCTCCTGGCAGACTTCCCCCCAAGCATGTGTCTCCCTCGATGGTGCCTGCATTCCCGTTCACGGGTTCGGACATCCGGCAGAATCCGGCCACACTGTCTGAAACCCACATCCGGCCAATGGGGTCCAGAACAGTCCCCGCCGGCTTGGTGAGCCCAACCCCTATGATTTGTTTTTGTTGGTCCGCATGGGCGGGAGTGCTTGAGACCACCGCTGTCATGCCTGCAACCGTCAGGAGAACTGCTGCGAGTGCCGTGACGACCTTGTGTCCGCGAAGCCGCCAACCGGCGTCGGGCCTTGTTTGCTGTTCCATTACGCCACTTCCTTCAACCACTTGGTCAGGACAGCGGCTTGCGGTGCCATGGGCGCCAGCGTGAGAGCCCCCTTGACGATGGGAACACCGCCGAGCCCGTAGAGTGCCGTACTGATGGTCGGTGGATTGTTCCTGGTGCAGGCTTTGACAATTGCGAGGCAAATGTCATTCCGTGATCCAGCGGCGCCCGCTTCTATAGCGACATTTACTGCGGCATTTTCTTCCGCTGCCAATGTCTGGGGCTGTGGGCCGACATAAGTCACTACGACGTCGGCGAATTTCTTGTATTGAGTGTTTGCCCAAACCTCTTCAAGGCTCGACAAGATGATGAGCGGATTTCCATTGGCTCCGCGGCACTCGAATTGATAGCGCTTTACTGGTTCGGGTCTTTCGACGCGTGGTTTGTCGGCATCGCCGGCATTCGTGACGCCCAGTTTGAAGGGCTCAACATTTTCTACGACCTTGACCGAGCAGCCTGTAAGAACGAGACCGGCTAGGCCAAGCTGGACGACAACGCGTCTTGGCATGTCCACCGAGGGATCCCCACTTCATTCGGATGCTCCCCAGCTCCGCATGCAGTTGGATTTTCGCCCCAGCCGTTACCGGCTGCATTACTCCATCTTCTCCCAAATTCCGCATTTGTCACTAGTTAGGACGTCTTTTTCTTCAAGGATTATTCCGGATTGACCTTCTACTGCCCCTCCGCTGGCCTTTTTGCTGCCGTCAGAGGCAGACACTGACCACGTGCAGCCCTCAGGCGGGGTCTTTCGGAGATGGAACTTCCCGGGAACCAGGCCACCGCTCGCTACTGCGTACTCACCGTCTCCAGCCCGTTCGCCGGACGCCCAGAGTCCTATGATTTTTCCTTGTGGCGCCTTGGGGCAGAGCTCACTGGCCGCTTGCAGCATCTGCCGGCTGCTGCGTCCGAACAGTTCGGAAGCGGCGTCGTCGCTGACGCGTGTGCAGAGCCCCAGGGCCGTCAAATACGCGTCGAGGCCGTCGGATGGTGTGACGTTGGGCTCTGCTATGGAGATGATCCTCGACTCATCCTCAGTGGGTTCGAAGGGAACCAGCCCTTCATAGCTCGCAGTGCAGGAAGACAGCCGGACATATTCCGTAGAAGCCCACACCTCCGCAAGACTTGTGAAGGTAACATCCGGAACCGCCTCGTTAAGGTTTGAGCATACGTAAGAGAACCGGCCCGAATCGTCGGGGGCTCCGGCGCCCTGTCCGCTGCCATTGCCGGGCGTTGTCGGTTCGGGGTCCGACGACGCCGATGATGAAGGCCTGGTGGTCGGAGCTGTCGATGCGGAGGAAAGGGATGAAGTGGTGGGCGCGGGTGTTGTTGTGCCGGAGCATCCGGCAATCAGCAGTATCAGCGCCGCAGCGGCCGGGTACAGGGTTCGCATGGTGACCTCCACCTCCATGGTTGTCAGAACCCGAGTGCTGGTCAATGAGTTTTCCCGCGATTCGGGTATCAATACCGCTACAAAAGTGTTGCTGTGCAAAACGTCGAAGGCCCTGATCCGGTGACCAAGGCCTTCGACGTTGTTGGTTCTTAGGCGAACATTGAGTTCAGGGTGTTGATGACAGTTGCTTCGACGCCCGTTGTTCCGCCCCTGAAGTGACCGATGTGTCCGTAGACGGTCATGGCGCCCCCCGCGATTCCCGGATGGTCCGGGTCCCAGCCGCCTTCGTAGCTGCCCCCGGCTGAATAGGGCGGCAGGAACTGGGCACTGGGTAGGTAGTAGCACGACTCGTTTCCGTAGCCACCAACGATGACGCCATTTGCGCCGCCGAACCTTGCGCGGAAATACGCGGCATAACCGCTGACCAGCTCACCACCTACGATTCCGATCCTCAGCTGTGGGCTTCCCCCGAACTTCCAGACCTGGAAGGGACAGGCGACCGTCGTTGCATAGCTGCCGCTGTCGATTCGACCAATCATGACTTGGGCGTGGCGTCCATACCAAGCCGGATTGCCGTCCAGGTTGGGCAACCGAGACACATAGGCGGCGCGGACAGCTGCCATGTTCCCGGCCGTGGGCGTGATGTCCAGCGGAATCTGCACTTCCTGGTAGCTGGTTTGCAGGGGGCTGCCAATGGATCTGCCCGGTGTCTGTATGGCCACGTCAACAGCAGCGCCCAGCGTGGTGGCGTACTCGTCCCTCAACTCCCAGCTGGGTACTCCCATAGGGTTCTGGTCTCCAGCTGCTCCTTGCAGGAACAGGGCAAAGCACTCCGGGTTGTTGTTTTCGATGTAGTTGCAAGCTCCGGCGGGATAATCGCCGTCGAAAAGCGTGCGCATGCCAGCCGCCACAGGGTGGCAAGCGTAGTTGAAGATGACTGCTACGGCGTTTCCGTTGGACTTGCGCGCGACGATGATGGGAACGGTGTCTTCAAGGTAGGGCAGTCCTACCCTGTTGTACGCGATGCTGGCTGTTGTGACCTTGTAGTCCAACGTGACCGGCGTCTGGGCTGCATCGAGTGCCTCGCTGGCAGCCTCCACGAGATCATTCTCCAGGTGCTCGCTGTAGGTCTCCACCATTGACAGGTCCGATAGTCCGTAGCACATGAACGGGTGGAGGGTGTCGACGACGGCAGGCCCGTTGTGCGTGTGCGTGGACTGAATGAGGATGTCGCCGTTGGACCAACCCGCCAGCGCCAGGATCCGTTGCCGGGCGCGCTGGTGGATTGATCTGGGCAGGGCCAGAATGTCAACGCTCATGATGAGGTTGGGGGAGCCGTTTTCCCACAGCACAATCGCACGAACCCATAACGATTCGTAGGGTGCACTGCTGGTAGCCTCCCGGCCGCCGTCGAGGGTTCCGTACCCCGCCATATAGGGATTGACGTCAAGCGGCGGCGATATGCTGACCTTGGCCGTTGAAACGGTAAACGCCATGAAAGATCACTCCTTGATTGTGCGCATTGGTGACCTTCGCTTGCCCCCAAACAAAGCCCGTTTCCCGAATGCGCTGAACAGCCAATACGTGAGACCACCTTCATTAGATCACGCAATCCTGTGATTTAAGCCAGTCCTTCGACCTAAACATTATTTGTTTCCTTTACGGAGTTTTTGGCAAATGCGAAAGGGCCTGCACACTCCTTTTCGAAAGTGTGCAGGCCCTTAGCGAATTCCGGGCGTTGAGCCGGAGCGTCTAACTGGCGGGGGTAAGGATTTTCAGGCCGCCCCAGTCGGTGCCGACCCTCGTGGGAGTACCCCAGCTTCCATTCTGTTGGACAGGGTAGTAGCGCAGCTCGCCGCCGGTTGTCCGCGCGAGGATTCCGGTGGACCCGGCTCCGGCGAATCCGCGGATGGATCCGTAGCTGTTGATCACGTTCCAGCCGATCCCTACGGTGTCGGCCGCCTCCTGAATGAATGCTCCATTGCCGTTTGATCTGTAGAGCACCAAATCGCCGGCTGTATTTTTCGCCAGTAGATCCATATTCGAGTCCTTGTCGAAGTCCATCTGGAGGATGCTCAATCCAGCCCAGCCCGTACCAATCTGGACACGCGTTCCCAAGCCGGTGCCGGACGGGTTGCTGATATGGAACAAGCGACCTGAGGGGTCGTATCCCACGATGCTCGGCCGGGGATCGGACTTCTTCCACGAACCAACTGTGAGTGTCCAGTCCTTCCAGCCGGTTCCAAGACTGATCGGCGCTCCATAGCCTCGGCCCTTGAATCCCGGGTAGACGCTGAGTCGACCATCACTCCACTGCGCCAGGATGTCCAAGGCGCCGTCGTCGTTCCAGTCAGTGAGGAAGCCCGCCTTCATGCCACTCCACTGCGTGCCGATGAGTTCGGCAGGCATCAAGGACGTGGAACCTGACCCCGGGTAGCGGTACAGGTTGCCGTCTTGGCGGGCAGCCACGACGTCTCGTGTGTCGACGCCCAGGGTGGACTCAACGTTGACAGGCGCGCCACTGATGACATTCGCGTCATTCCAACCGACTCCGATGAGGAAACGGTTACCCCAGGACCCGGATACTGCAGGGTAGTAGTAAAGGTCGCCGTTGGCAGTCCGGGCTTGCAGCCCCTGCGAACCGGAGCCACTAAAACCGGCCGCCGAGCTTACGGACGTCATGGCGGACCAGCCGTTGCCAATCACCCGGCTTGGTTCGGAGAGGAATGATCCCAACCCATTGGAACGGTAGAGGCGCATGATGCCATCGTTCGTTCGGGAGACGATGTCCTGGTTACCGTCGCCGTCGAAGTCCAGCTGGTTGAACTGGTGCCCCCCGAATCCGGTCCCGATCAACACGCCTCCGCTGAGCGCACCGGCGCCAGCATTCGTATAGCGGTAGAGGTTTCCTTTGCCATCCTGACCGATGACACCGGGGTATGCGTCTCTGGAGTTCCACCAGCCAACGGTGAGTGACATCTCCTGCCACCCGGTTCCTACCAGTGTGGGAGCGAGGAAGCCCCCGCCGGATGCTCCCCGGAAGACCTGGAGCGAACCGTCCGGCCATTGGGCGAGGATGTCCTGGACGCCGTCCTGGTTCCAGTCAACGACGTGCACGGATTGTGCAGTTCCCCATCCTGAGCCGATGGCCACTGGTCCTGTGATGCGGCCCTGCCCGTCTGCCGGAAAATTGTTCAGGCGTCCGGAGGGCATGGCAGCGAGCACGTCGGCCCCGGACCGGATCGAGGGGCTTGAAGGCCGGGAAACACCTCGCGCAAAAGTCCGAAGCTGGTCATATGTGCCGTTGAAGATGTTTGAATCGCCTTCAAAGGGGCCGGTGCTGGTGTACTGCCACATGGTGAAATCGCCCCAGCTGAGGGGCATATCCCCGGGCGAGTTGGTGGGGTTGTTCCAGTAGGACGCGATCCACAGGGGATAGTTTCCGAAGGTGGAGTTCCCCACGCAGGTGTTCCACCAGTCGGTGGTGCTGTAGATGACCGGGAAGCGGCCGGTGAGAGCCTTGACCGTGTTCCCAAAATCAGCTGCCCATTGTCCGAGCTGGGCCTTGGACATGTCGTAGCACGTGTTTCCGAAGTAGAAGCCGTTGATGGTGCGTCCGGCATAGGGGTTGTATTCGATGTCCAGGACGGGCGGGAGGGTGTAGCCGTCGGCCGTCCACGCACCACCGTTGGCCACGAAGTATCTGGCTTGATCTGCACCAGAGGACCAGTTGGGGATCGCGAAGTGGTAGGCGCCCCTGACCATGCCTACGTCCCGGGAGCCGTTGTACTGCTGAGTGTAGTTTTCATTAAGGTAGTAGTTGCCCTCGGACGCCTTGACGTAGGCCCACCGGGAGCCCAAGTTCCATTGACTTTGCCAATTGACGTTGCCTTGATGGGCGCTGACATCCTGCCCCGCGATGCCGATGGTAGGGCGCCAGTGAGAAGTATCAGCCGCCATGGGTACGGCTGAATTCACTGATCCGCCAACTCCCCGGGCTCCGGCAGGGGGTGCGGTTTCGTTCTGTTGCTTTGCCGATAACACTCTGGGCGATCGCTGGCCCATTTCAGCGCCACCGGCTGGAATAGCCGCCCTCATGGCCGCCTTCATGGCGTCGGCATCGGGCGCGGTACCAGGCGTTGCCTGTGGCGCTGGCCTCTGCGCTTCAGCCTGCCCCGACGCCTTTGAGACCGGCGGCGGTGTAACGGTTGGTGAAGGTTCGACGGCGGGCAGCGGCTCTTGCTGGTTGGGCACCGACGTATGGTTCGGCAACTCGCTGCCGGGGGCCGCTGAACCGGAGCCATTTCCGGCCGGACGGGGCCCTTGGGATGGCGGATTAGCCTGGGTGTCCGACTGCGGGGCCGGTTGCGGTCCGGAAGTCTGGGCCCACACGGGCGCTCCAAGGCAACTGCCCCCCACCAAGGCAATAGTAAGCGCCAGGGTTGCACGCGCCAGCGGGATGCGCCGAACCGGGTCCATCGAATTAGTTTTCATCTTCACATCCGGCCCTGTACCGCGGCTCAGCGGCGCATGGGGTGGCTTGCGGACAAGCTCCGGGGCGGGCGCTTGCGCATGGGACCAAAGGCCAGCTCCTAACGGGCTTTACCCTAACATTCGGAAACTGGAGTGACTAGTGGGATCGACGATGCTGATGTGACTAGTGGTGACAGTTATCCACATGTGCCTCACGGCAACTTGAGGCACTGAATGCGCTCGCCTAGCGTGAGGAACTCGAGATGCGCCTCTCGTTTACGCGCTCGTGATCATCGGGGAGAGAAGTGGATGCTGTAGAAATCGTCGAAAGCGAAGTCCGGGAACTTATCCGTCGCCGCGGCCTGGATCCGTCGGAGCAAGCAAAGGATGTACGGCTCCTTGTGGACGCTGCGGTCAATGATTACGACGAACGGGCGCTCTTGGGCCCGCTGCCATCCCTCGGACACTTGGACGCCGCCCGGCAGCACATTTTTGATGCCGTGGCAGGTTTTGGTCCGCTGCAGCCGCTTTTGGATGATCCCGGAATCGAAGAGGTGTGGATCAACGCGCCGCATGAGATCTATGTTGCCCGCAACGGGGAATCCGAATTAACGGCCATAAGCCTCACAGAGCAGCAGGTGCGTGATCTTGTTGAAAGGATGCTCAAGAGTTCGGGGCGACGTGTGGATGTCTCGTCCCCGTTCGTGGACGCGGCCCTTCCGGACGGGTCCAGGCTGCACGTAGCAATCCCGGACATCACCCGGAAACACTGGGCCGTCAACATCAGAAAGTTCATCGCGAGGGCGAGCCGGCTCGAACACCTGGTAGAGCTTGGGAGCCTGACGCCCCAGGCGGCCAGATTCCTTGGTGCGTCGGTAGCCAGCGGACTCAACATCCTGGTTTCGGGGGCAACCCAAGCGGGAAAGACCACCATGCTGAATTGCCTGGCTGCAAGCATCGGTTCCCGTGAACGCGTCATCACGGTTGAGGAGATCTTTGAACTGCAGCTGCCTCTGCGCGACGTGGTGGGATTGCAGTGCCGCCAACCCAATCTCGAAGGTGAAGGCGAAATTCCTCTGCGGCGGCTTGTCAAGGAAGCGCTTCGAATGCGTCCGGATCGTCTGATAGTAGGAGAGGTTCGTGAGGCGGAAAGCCTGGACATGCTCATTGCACTGAACTCCGGGTTGCCCGGGATGTGTACCGTGCACGCAAACTCCGCCCACGACGCCGTCACAAAGATCTGCACCCTTCCCCTCCTTGCCGGGGCGAACATCTCCAGTGCTTTCGTAGTGCCCACGGTCGCATCGTGCATAGACCTCGTGGTGCATTGCGGGCGCCATGCAATAGGGCGCAGGCAGGTGACCGAGATCCTTTCCCTGGGACGCCGAGTGGAGAACGGGATCATCGAGTCCTCTGGTGTCTTCGGAATGGTTGCGGGGCAGTTGCAGCCCAGGGCCAACTCCATGCCTGCAGCGGATAAGTTTGCGCGGGCAGGTTTTGACGTGGCTGCCCTCCTGGAGCTGAACTGATGGCGCCACTCCTGGGGATCGCCGGGGGTATAGGAGTATTTCTCGTATGGTGGTCCACCTGGGTCCAGCCGCCCACTGAGCCTAAAAGGAAGAGGCCCCGGCGCTTGGACCTTCTCCTGATGTCAGCAGGAATCGAGAAAGTCTCCGGTGGCGGGCTTCTTGCCACCTGCGGCGGTTGTGGCCTCTTTGCTCTGCTTGCGTTCTATGTGTTGACAGGATCCCCGCCAGTTGCACTGTGTTTTGCAATCTTTGGTTCCTGGGTTCCATTCGCCACGGTGCGCTGGCGGGCGCGGAAGCGCAGGAACGCGCTTCGGCAGCTGTGGCCGGACGTGGTGGATCACTTGCGCTCGGCGATCCGTGCCGGCCTCGCACTTCCGGAAGCCCTGATTCAGTTGGGACACAACGGACCCGAAGAGTTGAGGGACTTGTTTCTGGATTTCGGGGCAGACTACAGAGCGGCCGGCAATTTCGAGGCCGCGGTGAACAAACTCAAAGACCGTCTCGCTGATCCCGTGGCCGACCGCATAATAGAGGCCTTGCGAATGACCCGCGAAGTGGGTGGCTCCGATCTCGGGCGAATGTTGGGAACTTTGTCCGGTTTCCTTCGTGACAGTGCGCGGACGCGCAGCGAGCTTGAAGCCCGTCAGTCATGGACCGTCAATGCGGCCCGGCTTGCTGTAGCTGCGCCCTGGATTGTCTTGGTGGTTATGGCAAGCAGGCCGGAAGCCATGCTGGCTTTCAACTCCGGCATCGGTGCCATGGTGCTTCTTGGAGGCCTCCTGGTGTCGGTTTTCTGCTACTCCATCATGCTTCGCGTCGGCGCCTTGCCAGAGGACGAACGGGTGTTTGGATGAATACATCAACCGCTCTCGCCGTGCTCTGCGGCCTGTTTCTGGGTGCCGGATGCTGGTTGATCCTGGTGAGGCTGCCGTTTATGCGCGGAACGACATTCGCTGATCGCATCGAACCGCAATTGAAGTCGCAGAATCTGGAGTCGCGCCTTCTCCGCGGTCCCGTACACAATCTCACGCCGTTCGGGCCCCTGGAACGAATAGTTCGGCCGATTATCCGCGATGCAGTCTCCTCCATGTCCCGCTTGAACGTAGGCTCCGCAGCGCTTGCGAAGCGGCTTGCTCGTGCCGGTTCAACAAAATCAACGCTGGACTTCAGGGCTGAGCAGTTTCTATGGGCCGGTGTCGCTTTTGTTCTTGCTGTCATCGTGGTTGTTGCCGGTGCCAGCGCAGGCCGCTTCAGTCCGGCCGTGTCATTCCTTTCAGTCATCGGTAGCGCACTGGGCGGCTACCTGCTTCGCGATTACCTGTTGGGGCAGATAATCAAACGACGGGAGTCGAGGATGTTGTCCGAGTTTCCCAGCCTCGCGGAACTAATGGCGCTCGCCGTCGCTGCGGGGGAGAGCGCAATGGGTGCCATGGACAGGGTAAGCCGCAGTTCCAACGGTGAGCTCTCCGGGGAGTTCGCCACCATCCTGGCGGATACACGATCCGGTAAGCCGCTTACGGAAGCGCTCCAAGCCTTCTCATCAAGGGCGGAACTTCCGCCTTTGGTCAGGTTCATCGACGGCCTTGTGGTGGCTGTGGAGCGCGGGACGCCGCTGGCAGATGTCCTCAGGGCGCAGGCGGCGGACGTCCGCGACGCCGCACAGAGGGACCTCATGGAGTCCGCTGGCCGTAAAGAGATTGCCATGATGGTCCCGCTCGTTTTCGGCGTGCTCCCTCTGACTGTTATCTTTGCCGCTTTTCCTGCCATTGCCGCTTTGGAAATGAGTCTCTAACGTCCCAGCCATCGATCCATCATGGCCAATCCATTCGGAAGCCTCGCCAAGCCAGCAACGTCTCAAATACATTGGGGAAACTCATGAAACAAATCGCAAGCAAACTGTCCGTCATTTCCTTCCTGCTGCTCTGCTCCTCTTGGTTGTTCGTGGTGGTCGCACGGAGGGTGCTGCCTCCGCGGGAGGACCGCGAACGTGGTGACGTACCGGGTTGGGTAATGATCACACTCATGTCCGCGATCCTCGTGGCAGGACTACTGGCCATCGCCACACCGGCATTGAGCGACCTTTTCAATCAGGCCATGAGCAAGGTAGGCAAGTAGGCGCGGGATGAAGAAGCATGCATGGGTCGTCGCCCACGACCATGTTCCCTCAGAGCCAACCGGAGACGCGAACGACCGCGGATCCGCGGTGGTCGACTTCGTGTTGGTCGGCGCATTGCTGACCTTGTTTTTTATGTCGATTGTTCAGCTCATGCTGGTCCTGCATGTTCGAAACACACTCATTGATGCAGCCGCGTCAGGAGCGCGGTACGGAGCTTTATCGGACCGCACGTTCTTGGATGCCCGGGTCAGGACTGCTGAGTTAATCGGTGGTGCTCTGAACAGCGATTTTGCCCGCGACGTCACGTCGACTGAAATCACCGTTGATGGGATTCGCACCCTGGAAGTGACAGTAAGGGCCCCATTGCCGGTTGTTGGTCTAATTGGTCCCGGTGAAATATTGGAGGTCAAGGGGCATGCAGATCTTCCGGGTTGACGAGCCAGAGGCACTGCTGACCGCTTTCAGGCAAAGGGTGCGCGAGGCCCTGTGCCTGCCGGCCAGGTCTGACGGCAGAGCGTCTGGTGGCTCTGCGAATCCTGAAGCACAACGCGGCAGCGCCGTAGTGGAGTTCACGTTTCTCGCGCTGCTGCTCATGGTCCCTGTGGTCTATTTTGTCGTGACCGTAGGCCAGATCCAAGGAGGCTCGTTTGCCGTGGTGGGTGCTGCGGATCAAGCAGCAAAAGTCTTCGTGACTCAAGGGGACCCTGCAAGCGCGAGGATTGCCGCGGAGCGCAGCGTGCTTGTTGCCCTCAAGGATTACGGTCATTCGCCGGAATCAACCAGCGTAACGATCGAGTGTGATCGGGCGGGTTGTTTGTCGGCCGGTACAACGGTGACTGTGACGGTGCGCCTGGACGTTTCGTTGCCGTTGACGCCGTTCGGGGACTCGCTGGACTTGAAGGCGGGGCGACTCAGTGCGTCCGCATCCCAGGTTGTGGGGCGTCACCGGTGACCGTGGCGTCCTCGAAGAGTCGGCCGCAGGAAGAGGGCCAAATAACGGTTCTCATCGTCGGTTTCGTGCTTTTGGCCCTCCTCCTGGCTTCAGTGGTGATGGCTGCGTCAACGGTCTATCTGGAGCACAAGAAACTGCTGTCCTTGGCTGACGGCGCGGCGCTCGCAGCCGCGGATTCCTACACGGCAGGGGATATCGGGGGAGGCAGCCTCCCTTCCACGTCCTTGGTGGACGTGAGAGTGCTGGCCGCTACGGATTCTTATCTCGAAGCCAGTAGCGCCTCTTTCCGCCATGATCACCTGGCTATCGCAGGAGGTACCGGGAGCGAGCCCGGCGGCACAGCGGTAGTGGTCCTCAGTGCCGTCGTGCACCCTCCCGTGGTCAGTTTTCTGCTGCCTGACGGGATTGTCATCGAGGCAAAGGCAACGGCCAGATCCCGACTCATCCAATAATCGTCCGCATGGCAGGGAACTGTTCGGAGGTAACTCACGGGCCGCGGTGGGGGCCGTCAGGGAGTGCAGGGAATAGCGTACGCTGGGATGATCATGGCTGAAATTGATTTTCCCGCGGAAATCCGCGCACTTCGAGCAACGTACAGCTCAATAGAGAATGTCACCGATGTTGATGCCTTAAAGGTTGAGATCGCTGAGCTGAGCGAGCAGGCCGGGGCTCCGGACCTCTGGGACGATCCTGCTTCTGCCCAGGTGATCACCTCACGTTTGTCGCACAGGCAGTCTGAAGTTGAGCGCCTGTCCAAGCTTGCTTCCCGGATTGACGACCTCGAAGTCTTGGTGGAACTCGGCCAGGATGAGGGCGATGAGGATTCCATGGCGGAAGCGGCCAAAGAACTTTCCTCCATCCGTAAAGCATTGGCGGAGCTCGAAATAACAACTCTTCTGTCGGGCGAGTATGACGAGCGCGAGGCCGTAGTGACTATCAGGGCTGGAGCCGGTGGCGTCGATGCTGCCGATTTCGCCGAGATGTTGATGAGGATGTACCTGCGTTGGGCTGAACGCCATGGCTATCCCACCACCGTCATGGACACGTCCTACGCAGAAGAAGCAGGCTTGAAATCTGCCACCTTCGAAGTGAAGGCGCCCTACGCCTTCGGCACATTGAGCGTCGAAGCCGGCACGCACCGACTGGTCCGCATCAGTCCCTTTGATAATCAGGGGCGCCGTCAGACATCCTTCGCAGCAGTGGAGGTCATTCCCTTGATCGAGCAGACCGACTCGGTTGAAATACCGGACAACGAAATCCGCGTTGACGTCTTCCGCTCCTCGGGTCCGGGCGGTCAGTCAGTCAATACCACAGACTCCGCCGTAAGGCTGACGCACATCCCTACGGGCATTGTGGTCTCCATGCAGAATGAAAAATCGCAGCTTCAGAACCGTGCGGCCGCCATGCGTGTGCTCCAGTCGCGATTGCTGCTGGTTAAGAAGGAACAACAGGACGCCGAAAAGAAGGCGTTGGCCGGAGACGTCAAGGCGTCCTGGGGCGACCAGATGCGCTCTTACGTCCTTAATCCCTACCAAATGGTCAAGGACCTGAGGACGGAACACGAAGTGGGCAACACCTCGGCAGTACTTGACGGCGATATTGATGACTTCATCGACGCAGGCATCCGTTGGCGTACCGGCAACCGAAACGCAGCAGCCAACTAGAGCCTGCAGCGTGAATTGCGCCTTGTGAGGCTTGGATTCCGCGACACGCCTTTGAAAGCCGCGGAATCATAGCTGCCACATGCGTATAGTCGAGTGGCCGGTGCTCTCACTTCCCCCATCGAAAGCCCGTGCTCCGGCTGTTGGACTGGGCGGCTACGTCATGTCCGGCGGGGTTCTAAAGGGCCATGATCAGATTTGAGAATGTCACCAAGGTCTACGAGCAGAATGCCCGACCGGCGCTCGACTCTGTGAGCCTTGAGATCAACCGCGGCGAATTCACCTTCCTGGTTGGCGCCTCTGGCTCAGGCAAGTCCACCTTCCTTCGGTTGATCCTGAAAGAGGACAAAGCCTCATCCGGCTCGGTGTATGTCGCCGGCCAGAACGTCGCCAACATATCGAGCTGGCGCGTCCCGAAGCTCCGGCGTGGAATCGGCGTTGTCTTCCAGGACTTCCGGTTGCTGCCGCAGAAGAACGTCTTCGCGAATGTGGCGTTCGCGATGCAGGTGATAGGTAAGAGCCGTTCCATTATTCGGGAGACAGTGCCGGAGGTCTTGAAGACCGTTGGCCTGGAGGGCAAGGAACGTCGTATGCCCCATGAACTTTCCGGTGGCGAGCAGCAGCGGGTGGCGATCGCCCGCGCCGTCGTAAACCGTCCCGGCATTTTGCTGGCGGACGAACCGACCGGAAACCTGGACCCCATTACCTCGATGGGAATCATGGGAGTCCTGGACAAAATCAACCAGAACGGCACCACGGTAGTCATGGCAACGCACGACGACGACATCGTCAATGAGATGCGCCGCCGCGTGGTGGAGCTCAAGAACGGCAAGGTTATTCGCGACGAAGCGAAGGCACTGTACACCTCTATGATTCCGGTGGTTGGCGAGTCGCGGCGGTTGAGGGATGCCAGCGGCGAGGAACTCAACCGTGCGCAGGGGGCACAGCTGTGAGGCTTTTGTTTATTCTGGGGGAAATCGGCAGCGGCCTGCGCCGAAATCTCTCCATGGTCATTTCTGTGGTCCTTGTAACTTTCGTTTCCCTGACGTTCGTCGGTGCGGCAGGAATGCTGCAGATGCAGATCAACCAGATGAAGGGCTTTTGGTACGACAAAGTCCAGGTGGCAGTGTTCCTCTGCAATGACGGTTCGACGGCGGTTGGCTGTGCTTCGGGTTCGGCCACCAAGGAGCAGCAGGCGAACCTTCAGGCGATGCTGGAATCCCCGGCGGTCAAGCCGTATATCAACGATTTCCAGTTTGAGTCCCAAGCTGAGGCGTACAAGCATTTCAAGGAGCAGTTCTCCAACTCGCCAATTGTGGATTCCGTGTCTGAAGACCAGTTGCCGGCTTCTTTCCGGATCAACATGAAGAACCCGGAGAAGTACGAAATCATCAGCGAGACGTTCTCCTCGCAGCCGGGTGTTGAGACGGTCAGCGACCAACGGCAGGTGCTGGAACGCATCTTTTCCTGGATGAACGGGGCCTCAGTTGCGGCCATAGGCGTGGCGGCGGTGATGATTTTCTGCGCGGTCCTTCTGATTACCACCACCATCCGCTTGTCAGCGTTCAGCCGACGGCGCGAGACCGGAATCATGCGGCTCGTGGGAGCGTCAAAAATGGTGATCCAATTGCCGTTCATCCTCGAAGGTGTCATAGCGGCCGTTGTGGGTGCACTGCTGGCCTCCGTTACGCTCTGGCTCATGGCACACTTCTGGCTCAACGGTGATTTGTCGCGACAGTTCCTGAATACGCCGTTCATCTCTTCCACCCAGGTCCTGGTGATAGCGCCGGTGCTGATTGCACTTGGTGCCGGACTGGCTGGTATATCTTCGCTGCTGACCCTTCGGCGCTACCTGAAGGTGTAGCCGTGGACGCAATGAACGAAACAACAGCCATGCCCACAAGCGAAAAGGACTCCTGATGACCACGTTGGACCCGAACCCTCTGCGCCGGCGCTTCGCGTCTGGCCATGCTCGGTTTCTGGGGGTGGTTCTTGCTGTGGGCTTGGCAGTCAGTCTGTTGTCGGGCGCTCCAACTGCCACGGCCGACAGCCTCGAGGACCAGCAAGCTGCTCTGGAAGCAGAATCGGCCCGCGTTCAGGCATCACTGGAGTTTGTTGACTCAAACATCGCCAAAGCTGCCGGTGATCTGGTCATCTACCAAGGCCGCCTTCCGGGCGCCCAGCAGGCCCTCTTGGAGGCTCAGGGCCGGGTAGCGAGTGCGGTCAAAGAAGTCGAAGCACTTGCTGCCAGGGTTGAGCTTGCCCAGCAGAACAAGGCCAAGATCACGGAGCAGCTGGAAAGCGATAAGCAGAAGATCACCGACACCAAGAAGCTGATCGGCCAGATCGCCTCCCAGGCCTACAAGTCCGGTGGAGTGCCTACGAACATTGCGCTCCTGTTCGGCTCCAGTGAATCCGGTAGCCTCACCGAGTCCATGGACTTGGCTGATCAGGCCATGCGTAGCCAAAACGCAGCGATGACCAAACTCACCCAGCAGAACGCCACCAATGTGAACTCCCAGGCGAGACTTGTTGCTGTTGAGGAAGAAATCCAGGACCTGAAGGGCAAAGCGGATGCCGCGCTTGAGCGCGAGAAGTCGGCAAGGGATGAAGCTGCGAGCAAGAAGGCAGAAGTCGACAAGCTGATTGAGGACACCACACGGCTGAACGGACAACTACAAGCCGCCAAGCCTGGCATCGAAGCCAACCTTGCCCGGGTAAAGGCAGAACAGAGTACGGTCGCCGCCGAAATTGTGGAGCGCGACCGGAAGCTGAGGGAAGCCTGGGAAGCTGAACAGCGTCGGATCGCAGAAGCAGCAGCGGCTGCGGCCGCTGCTGCTGCCGCAGCCCAAGGAAGGCCTGCGCCTCCTGAACCGCCGTATTCTCCTCCGCCCGCCGGTTCACCGTCAGCTTTCGGTCTTCGTCACCCGTTCGCAAGCGCTGTCCCCATCACCTCCGGTTTTGGCTGGCGTGCAACACCACCAGGCACCATCGACTTCTACGGCACTGGTGGTTACATGCACACAGGAATCGACTTCGGAGCGGCGTGCGGCACGCCCGTTTATGCAGCGGCGGCGGGCGAAGTCTTCAACTCGGGATGGAACTCTGCCGACGGCGGCGGGTGGCGCGTGAAACTGTCGCATGGTGTGGTGCAGGGCAATTCGCTCACCACCATCTACTACCACAACAGCAGCATTGTGGTCGCGAACGGCCAGCAGGTATCGGCGGGGCAGCTCATCGCATACTCGGGCAGCACGGGTAACTCGACAGGTTGCCACGCTCACTTCGAAACCTGGCTCAACAGTGCCGCAGTGGACCCCATGACCCTCCTGTAGTGTGCAGCCAGCGCGGAGGCTCCGCCGCGCTGGCGTACACTAGTTGAAATCCGCATCTAACAAGGAGTTCTACCGTGCCCAAGGAAAGTGGCCGTAAGGTAGTGGCCACCAATCGGAAGGCCCGGCATAACTACCATGTCCTGGACACCTATGAGGCAGGTATCGCCCTCATGGGAACAGAGGTGAAGTCCCTCCGTGAAGGACATGCCTCGATGGTCGATGGCTTCTGCACCTTCTACAACGACGAATTGTGGATGGAGGGCATCCACATCCCTGAATACCACCAGGGGAGCTGGACCAACCACGCGGCCCGACGACGTCGTAAGCTCTTGTTGCACCGCGATGAACTGGACAAGATTTCGCAGAAAATCCGCGAGTCCGGATTTACGGTTGTACCTCTTCAGCTGTACTTCCTGGATGGTCGGGCCAAGGTGGAAATCGCCATTGCCCGCGGTAAGAAGGACTATGACAAGCGTCAGACCCTTCGTGAGCAGCAGGACAAGCGTGAGTCACTGCGTGAGTTGCGGGAACGTAACCGCCGCTAGGTGGCGTGTGTCCGGGGAATGATCCACCGGATGAATGCGTTATGATAGGTAGTCCGACGAGAGTTCAAGGACTCTTGCCGGGTTTGGTAACAAAATACGGGGATGATCGGTTTCGACGATGTTAGTCGCGACAGGTGAAGCGGGCCGAGGATGCAGAATTATCTCGTAAACGCTGTCTGCAAACCAATAAGTGCCGAATCTAAGCGCACTGACTTCGCTCTCGCTGCCTAAGCAGTAAGACAGTCCGTCAGCCCGGGGTTGCTATCGCCCCGGTTCCTGGCGTCATTTAGATAGCCACTGCTGTTTGCCTTCGTCATTGTGGTAAACGGGACTCTTAGATGACTGGGCCCGGATCAGCCACTTGTTCGCAGGATGGCTGGGGCCGAGAAAATCCGACGCGAACTGCGCCCGGAGAAGCCCTGACAAAACGACATCGGACGGGGGTTCAATTCCCCCCATCTCCACCCCTGAAAGCCCTCGGATCCTCGTGATCCGGGGGCTTTCTTTGTGCCGTGTTCACAACGAGCGTTCACCTACGGCGTAGCGAGTTCCGGACTACCGGCACCTACTTGGCAGTTGTAGTTTGTAGGCGCCTCGGCGAGGTTTGAGGTGAGGCGTAGCAGGTTGTTGGCAGGAGGCACGTGATGACAACGAATCCGGCGTTCGAAGAACAATCGTCAGGCGACTCTGAGGCCGTGGACGCTTACTCGCAGATCGTCATACGAGTTGCGGAGTCCGTGACGCCGCATGTTGCTGCCATCGAAATGACGAGCACGGACCGCCGTGGCCGGGTTAGGGGTGGTAGCGGCTCAGCTGTGGTCTTCACCGGAGACGGTTACATGCTGACCAACGCCCATGTGGTAGCCGGTATCCGGTCCGGCCGGGCTGTCTTCGCGGACGGAAAGCATACGGAGGTGGAGCTGGTAGGCGCTGATCCCCTTTCAGACCTCGCCATTGTCCGTGGAGTGAAGTCCGCCCCGCCGCCGGCGTTGTTGGGCAACGCAGAGACGCTCAGAGTGGGTCAGTTGGTGATTGCTGTGGGGAATCCGCTGGGCCTGGCGGGCTCGGTAACTGCCGGAGTGGTGAGTGGATTGGGGCGATCCATTCCCGTCAGGGCGGGCGAGCACAGGCGTGTGATTGAGGATGTCATCCAAACCGATGCTGCGCTCAATCCAGGAAACTCCGGCGGCGCGTTGGCTGATACCAGGGGACGCATCGTAGGCATCAACACGGCAGTTGCGGGTCTCGGGTTGGGACTGGCTATACCTATTAACGCCACAACCCAACGCATCATTGCCTCATTGCTGAAGGATGGACGGGTCCGCCGGGCTTACCTGGGCTTGGTGAGCACTCCGATTCCGTTGGATGCCAGTGCAGTGGTGCGGACGGGCCAGAAGGAAGGCCTGCGTGTGGTGGAAGTGATCCCGGGCTCACCGGCGGAGTTGTCCGGACTCCAGCCGGGAGATATGGTGCTGCGTGCTCTGGACCGTACGGTATGGAGCGCTGAAAGCCTGCAGAAATTGCTGTTTGCCGAGGCTATCGGCCAGCCGTTCCCGCTGACGGTACTCCGGGATGGGAAAGCACTGAAGCTCACTGCCGTCCCGTCCGAAATGAGTCAGCAGGCTTACGGCTGATCCGTCCTGGTCAAGCTAATCTTTGCGAACGTCCACCACACCGACGAACCGGCTTCCAACGCCTTCATATTCGCTGCGTACGTCACCGAGGAAGAGCTCGGGCAGTTCGCTGTTCCGATGGGTGCCACAGAAGACGAAGGAGAAGTCGGGCCACCATTTCTTGGGGCGAACGGCCTCGGTGTAGCCGCATACGGCACACGTCAGGTGGACCCAGACGGGTCGCTTTCCGGTGCGGTTGGCCCGGGACTGTACCAGCCACGCCGGGGGATTGTCTTGCATGTCCCTGAGGTCGGCTTCGGAGAGGCGGGACGGAATGCCGTGGCGTTGGGCCATTTCCATCGAAATATCCAGGGCCAATGCGGCGTCACGTCTGCTAATCACCATTCAACGATACGGGACTTTCCCGGCGTAGGCTGTGCACATGACTGACGCAGCGGCCCTGCTCCCGAGTACCCCGCTCCAAAAGCGCGTCCTCGTGGTGGCAATTGTGGCTTCATTCATCGCAATCCTTGATGGATTTGTGGTGAATCTCGCACTCCCGGCCATCGGGCGTGAACTTGGTGGTGGCCTGGTCATCCAGCAGTGGGTGGTGGACGCGTACCTGCTCACACTCGGAGCGCTGATCCTGGTGGCGGGCTCGCTGTCCGACCATTTCGGCAGGGCAAGGATTCTTGAGTGGGGACTGGCCGGTTTCGCTGTTACCTCGGTGATGTGCGGGCTGGCATGGACCGGCGAAGTGCTTGTGGTTTCCCGGGCGCTGCAAGGGGTTGCCGGCGCCCTGCTGGTCCCGAGTTCACTTGCCATGATCATCTCCTCGTTCTCTGGACCCGCGCAGTCCAAAGCCATAGGGCAGTGGTCCGGGTGGACCAGTGCTGCGGCCATTGTGGGTCCGCTGATCGGCGGCGTCGCCGTGGATCTTTTGTCCTGGCGGGTGATCTTCTTCATCAATGTCATCCCGGCCATTGCCATCTGGCCGATGCTTGCGGGTCTGCGGGCATCCGACGCCGCCAGGGACAAGAGCAAGAGCATCGACTACCTGGGAGCGTTCCTGGCCATGGTCGGCTTGGGTGGGCCGGTGTATGCGTTCATCGAACAGGGGAGGATGGGGTGGGGGAGTCCTCAAGTGTGGGTTCCACTCCTGGTGGGCATTGCGGCAATGGTTCTGTTCCTCATCCACGAGGCCCGGACTGCTGAGCCCATGTTGCCACTCAGGCTGTTCACAATCGGCAACTTTGCCTGGGGCAATCTTGCCACCTTGGCCATCTACGCCGCGATCTCCCTGGGTTTCTTCGTGTTGGGTATATATCTGCAGCAGGTGGGCGGCATGGGAGCTGCAGTGGCAGGTATGGCGCTGCTTCCAGGCACCGTCATCCTGATGCTGGGGGCGTCCTACTTTGGTGGCCTGGCAGGTAAGCACGGCCCAAGATGGTTCATGACAATCGGACCGTTACTGTGCGGTGCGGGCTTCCTGATGTCGCTGACTGTTCAGGAGCCGCTGAACTACTGGACGCAGGTGCTGCCGGGCCAAATAGTCTTTGGTATTGGCCTGGCGACCTTGGTGGCGCCTCTCACAGCTGCCATCCTCGGTGCTGTCCCTTCCGAGGAGGCAGGGATTGGTTCGGCAGTGAACAACGCCGTGGCGCGTATTGCGGGTCTGATCTCCATCGCTTTCGCCGGAGTCATTGTAGGTCCGGTCTTCACACGGGATGGTCTGTACAACGCTTTGCTGGTGACTGCGGGCCTGTTCCTTTTCGGCGCGTTGGCGTCTGCGGTAGGGATCCGGAACCCTGTGCGGGGAGACGCGGCTGCCGCTCTCAGCGAACCTGATGCAGCATCCGACGACGGCGGTGCGAGCGGGCAGCTCAGCTGACCTCAGGCGCGCTTGGGCTCACCGGGTTGGAAGAACGCATCCTTCGTGTGTTTCGGCGCTCTGGACCCATAACGCCGAGGTGACTTCGTCCGCGAGGTCGAATACCCGGCCCTGGGCCCCGCTGCCGATGCGCACCACCAAGGCGCCGCCGAAGGGTTTACGCCCCAGCACTTCTACGGGAGCGTCCAAAGCGATCTCTTCTGCGGCCAGGTACCGGAGCAGGTCAGGATTCTCGTCACTAATCCGCGTGATGCGGCCAGAGTGGCCCTGATCCAGCTCGATCATGCGGTAGGCATGCGGCAACTCAACCGAGCCGTCGGCCGAAGGAATCGGGTCCCCGTGGGGGTCCCGGACAGGATGGCCAAGTTTGGCGGACATGCGTTCGATGAAGGTGTCAGACACCGCATGTTCCAACATCTCGGCTTCGTCGTGGACTTCGTCCCAGCTGTAGCCGAGTTTCTCCACCAGGTACGTCTCGATGAGGCGGTGCCGCCGCACCATGGACAATGCGAGCCGCATGCCCTCTGAGGTCAGTCTGATGGCGCTGTAGGGTTGGTGGTCAACCAGGCCTTGGTCCTTGAGCTTGCGCACCATCTCGGACACTGATGAATTAGCCACTCCCAGACGCTGGGCGAGCTGGGACGAGGTAATTGGCTTGTCCTGCCACTCCGTGTAGGAGTAGATGACCTTGACGTAGTCCTCAATGGAGGAGGAGGGCGTACTGGTCTTCACATCCCAAGCCTACCGCGGCGTCTGACGCTGAATCTTGAATGCCCGCCAGGTTTGCGTCATGTAGGGCAATCCGATGGCTTCACCGGGGGCATGACCAAGGTGGTCGTAGAGGTACCACTGGAGATTCCCCATGACCTTTGCCCGGGTGGCGTCATTGGCGCGGAGATAGTAACTCCGGGTCTTGGTGAGTTCCATGATGTCCATCGGAGTCAGGGCGTCCTCCCACCTGGTCAGGTGGCTTTCCAGGCACTCAAAGTCCGGGCCGATGAGTGGCCGGAAGCCGGGCTTGTGGACATCGCCGGCATGCATGATGCGGGAAAGGCGGTGTACCCAAGGAACTGACGTGTCCAGCTGATTCCAGATCAGCCCCAAAACTCCATGGGGCCGCAGGATCCGGGCGATCTCCGTGCTCGCTGCAAGCGGCTCGCACCAGTGCCAGGCTTGGGCAACGCTGACGACGTCGAATGCTGAGTCCGTCAGTCCAGTTGCCTCTGCCGTTCCCTCCAGCGCGTTGACGTGGGGGTAGGCCTTTCGCAGTTGCTCCAGCATGTCCGAGGAAGGATCGACGGCGGCGACCTCCAGTCCGCGTTCCACCAGGAGGGCCGTGAACTTGCCTGTGCCCGCTCCGAGGTCGGCCGCGGTTTGCGCCCCTGGAGGAACGAGCCAATTTGCCGAATCCGCGGGATAGCCCGGACGCACGAGATCGTAGTGTTCCCCGCCGTCCTGAAAGCTCTGGCCGAGTTCGAGCCTGCGGGTGGCATGAAGCTTTGGACCTCGCGGTCCAGCTGGTCCGGGGATGCCGGCCGCATCGCTTGCGGCGCCCTGGGAAGGCAGGGACACTCGGAACTCCTTCAGAGGGTGGCTAAAAGTACCCTACGAATTTACCGCATTGGATCCTGCCGTCGCGGTTTCTGCTTGCGCTGTTTAGTCGACAGTGCAGGGAGCTGCGCCTGCTGTACCTGGGGTGTTCGGTGCCCACTCGGGGTAGCTGCGGTGGTCGTTGGCCGGAACCCAGCGCCCTTCGTCCACCACGTAGTCCCAGCCAAGTCCGTTGCGCTTGAGTCCTTCGATGCCTGCCAGCAGCCGCGTGGCATCCTCCAGCCGGGAGCCCACGCCGAAGCTGGCGCGCAAGGATCCCGAGGGGAGCCCAAGACGCTTGAGGAGCGGGTGCGCGCAGAAGCGGCCATCACGCAAGCCCACTCCGTGTTCCGCAGCCAGATACGCGGCAACCAATCCGGCGTCGAATCCTTCCACGGAGAAATTGACCACCCCAATGGTATCCAACGAGTCAGCGAAGATTTTGTGCACAGTCACACCGTCAATGGCTTCCAGGCCTCGAACCAGGTAGGAGCGAATGGCGGCTTCGTGAGCGTGCCAGGCGTCTTGGTCCAGCCCTGCAAGCACCTGGGTTGCCCGGGCGAGTGTCGCAGCACCCAGCACGTTGGGGGAGCCGCCCTCGTGTCGCGCGGGTCCAGCGGCCCAACTTACTGAGTCCAGGCGGGCTTCGCGAACCGCACCGCCACCGGCCAGGTGCGGAGTCCCGGCGTCGAGCCAGTCCGGGCGCCCCACCACGACGCCTGCGCCAAAGGGGGCGTAGAGCTTGTGTCCCGAGAAGACAACGTAGTCCACGTCAGCCTCGGTGATATTGATTCGGCGGTGCGGAGCGAGCTGGGCCGCGTCTACCACGATTCTTGCGTCGTATTCGTGGGCAAGCGCAGCCAGCCGGTCGATGGGAAGGATCTCCCCGGTGACGTTCGAGGCGCCGGTCACGGCCAGCAGGCTGACCCCGCCCTGGGCAAGCTCGCCTCGGAGCTTGTCCAGCGTTTCGGCCAAGGTGGGTGCCGCCACGACACTGCGGTGGGGGACTCCCTGCCAGGGAAGCAGGTTGGCGTGGTGCTCGATGTCCAGGTACAGGACCTCGCCCGTAAACTCGCCGTCCACCTGCGGGAGGCATCCAGCCAAGAGGTTCAAGGAGTCCGTGGTGTTCCGTGTAAAGATCACGGAGTCATCAGGGCGCCCGCCGACGAATTCACGGACGATGTTCCGTGAATTCTCGTACACCGAGGTGCTGATTTGGGAGGCGTACCCGGCTCCGCGGTGGACGCTGGCGTAGTAAGGAAGGACCTCGTTGAGGTAGGCCGAAACAATGGTCAGGGCCGGAGCCGATGCACCGTAGTCGAGGTTGGCGTAGCGTACGTGACCACCTTGGATCAGTGGTGCCTGCAGCTCAGCGCCTGTGACAGCGGCAAGAGGACGTGCCGCTGCGGCCGCCTCCGGCAGGGATTCTTCAACAAACGAAGGAATGGTATTTGAGTTGAACGTGACAGTGCTCATGGGACCTCACTCAAGAGGGATCCCCATAGGGGAATCCGCGCTTGCCGCATCCGTTCCGGACCGGCCGGGTCGTCACCCGGGGCACCCCACCGCGAATGGAGGGTTGCCGGCCAGCAAACCGGGGTTTAGCGCTGGCACTCGTGACCTGTAAAAAAGGCTAAGGCACGTCCGGGGGCCCTTCCAAAGTCGCTGCCTATTATTAAGCTCTTTGTTACGTCGAATGGTATTTCCGCACTTGACCGAATAAAAAACGGCAGAAGCCCCTCGAAAGGGGCCTCCACCGTCGAAAATTCCGCCGCCCGCTTGATCACCAAGGGCGGTAACGGTGTCAGAGAAGGTCGTCCAGTCCAGGGTTCAGCCGCTTGAGGACCTCCGAGTGCAGGATCGAGTTGGTGGCCAGAGCGTTGCCGCCGAAGGGACCGTCTTCGCCCTCCAAGGAGGTGAAGCGGCCGCCGGCCTCAGTGACGATAGGGACGAGTGCTGCCATGTCGTACAGGTTCAGCTCCGGCTCACAGGCGATATCCACTGCACCTTCGGCCACGAGGCAATATGACCAGAAGTCACCGTAAGCGCGCGTGCGCCATATGTCTTCGGTGAGCCCCATGAATTCATCCAGATTGCCGCGTTCCTTCCACCCCGACAGGCTGGAAAATGACATCGAGGCGTCGGCCAGGCGGGAAACATTGGACACCTTGAGCCGTGTTGCCGAGGCGAGGGACCGGCCCATGTACGCGCCCATGTCCTTGGCAGCCCACCACCTCTTGCCCAAAGCCGGCGCGCTGACGACGCCCACCACAGGTTCCCCTTCGTCCACAAGGGCGATCAGGGTCGCCCACACGGGGACGCCGCGGACGAAGTTCTTGGTGCCATCGATGGGGTCGATGATCCACCGACGCGAACCGTGTCCACTACTGCCAAACTCCTCACCGAGGACCGCGTCCCGGGGACGTGAACGGGACAATTGGCCGCGGATTGCTTCCTCGGCTGCCTTGTCAGCGTCAGTAACCGGCGTGAGGTCGGGCTTGGTTTCGATCTGCAGGTCCAGTGCCTTAAAGCGATCCATGGTCTGTGCGTCGACTGAATCAGCGAGGACATGGGCAAGACGCAGGTCATCGTTGTAGGTGGAAACGGGTTGGGTCATGCCACCAAACTATCCTGAATCGCCCGCTGCGGTGGGGAGGTCAGGCCGGCAACGATCAGTTGACCGTGCCCAGCTCCTTGGTCTCTTTCGCCTCGAGCCTTGGGTCCGCACCCAGCAGGCGGCGCAGGGAGGCCAGCCGTGGCACCCCTGATGGGCCGGCATGGCCATCATTGACCCATGGATCCAGCCCGCAATTTGTGGCGTTGGCACCGTGCTTGCAGCCGCGGTCGCAGGTCTCCGTGCCGGGCTCGAGGTCCGGGAACGAATGCAGAATCCTGTCCGGGTCCACATGCGCCAAACCGAAGGAGCGAATGCCGGGAGTGTCGATAATCCAGCTGCCGGAGGGGGCATCGTCAAGTTTGAGGGCCAGGGCTGAGGACGAGGTATGCCTGCCCCGGCCAGTCACCGCGTTGACGCCGCCCGTGGCGCGCTCTGCACCTGTCAGGGCATTGACCATAGTGGACTTACCCACTCCGGAGTGGCCGAGCATGACGGTGACTTTTCCGCCAAGATGTGCGCGCAGTTGGGACACTGCGTCCTTGTCCAAACGGGCGGAGAGCCCGTCATCGGAGCGGGCGTCGATGCCGCCGGCCTCGGAGTCAGCCGTGCGGCTGATGATCACGGGAAAATCCAAGCTCAGGTAATTGGCCAGGAGTTCGGCAGGATCCTTGACATCAGCCTTGGTGATAAGCAGCAGAGGCTCAATGCCGGCGTCGTATGCGGCAACCAGGGCCCGATCAATGAATCCGGTACGCGGTTCGGGGTTGGCGGCTGCAACAACCACCACGAGCTGATCGGCGTTGGCCACCACAACCCGTTCGATGGGATCGGTGTCGTCAGCACTGCGGCGAAGCAGGGTCTTCCGCTCTTCCACCCGGACGAGGCGCGCCAGAGTATCCGGATCACCTGAGACGTCCCCTACCAAGGCTACAAAGTCGCCAGGGACAACGGGATTGCGCCGCAGTTCCCGGGCGCGGGCTGCAATGATAATGCGTTCGTGCGCGGAATCTTCGTCAACAATTGCCCTGTACCGTCCGCGGTCAACAGTGATGATCCTGCCAATCACGGCGTCATCGTGGCTGGGGCGGTCCTTGGTGCGGGGTCTGGATCCTTTTTTACTGGGACGGATCCGGACATCGGATTCATCCCAGGAGCGTGCGTCACGGCCCATGGTCAGTTGCTGGCCTCATCAAGATCGTCAGTGTCATCGGTCCGCTGCAGCATAGCCCCCCACATTTGAGGGAACTCCGGCATGGTTTTGGAGGTCGTGGCGATGTCTTCAACCTGGACCCCCTCGACGGCGAGCCCAAGGATGGCGCCGGCAGTAGCCATGCGGTGGTCAGCATAACTGTGGACCACGCCACCGTGAAGGGCCGCCGGGCGGATCACCAAGCCATCGGCGGTTTCTTCGGCGTCGCCACCAAGGCCATTGATCTCGGCAACCAGCGCTGCAAGCCGGTCCGTTTCGTGCCCGCGGAGGTGGGCTATGCCGGTCAGTCGCGACGGCCCGGTGGCCAGAGCGCACAATGCGGCAACAGTGGGTGCCAGTTCGCTGGTTTCGTCAAAGTCGGCACCCCTGATTTCGGCCCCGCCGGTCACCGTAAGGGTTCCGTCCTTGAACGTTACCTCGGCTCCCATGGCCGCCAGGATGGTCCGCCACTGGTCGCCCACCTGCGTGGTGCCGGCAGGCCAATTGGGAATGCGGACGGTGCCGCCTGTGGCTAGAGCAGCGGCAAGGAAGGGTCCTGCGTTGGAAAGATCTTGTTCGATCCGCTGGTCAAAAGCCCGAATGGGACCGGGGAAGACCCGCCAGTGGTTGGGCACAGAATCATCAACAACGACGCCAACGCTGCGAAGGACTTCCACGGTCATGGTGATGTGGTCCAAGCTGGGAACGGGCTTGCCCACGTGCTCCAGATGCAGGCCCTCAACAAACCGGGCACCTACCAGCAGCAGCGCGGAAACGAACTGCGATGAAGCGCTGGCATCAATCACCAGGTGCCCGCCCCGGACCTCGCCGGTACCTTCTACAGAGAAGGGAAGGGACGACGGCGTCCTGCCGCCATCCGCTGCTACCGGGATGCCGAGGGCGATCAGTGCTTCGATGATGGTGTCCATGGGCCGGTTACGGGCGTGGGGATCGCCGTCGAAGACTGTAACGCCGTTACGCAGTGCAGCCAATGGTGGAACGAACCGCATCACGGTGCCCGCCAACCCGCAGTCGACTGCGGTCTCAGCACCGGATGCGGCCGGATCCAGTGGAGAAATTTCCAAGTCAGGCCCGAAGTGGCCATCGCCGGGTACCTCGGTGACCGTGGCGCCCAACTGTCGGAGGGCTTGGATCATCAGGGCAGAGTCGCGGGAGTGAAGCGGAGCCCGCAAGCGTGAGGGACCATCCGCCAAGGCCGCCAACACCAGGAACCGATTGGTGAGTGACTTTGAACCGGGGACCGTCACTGTTGCATCCACCGGCCCCTGGGCATAAGGGGCCGGCCACAACGGCAAGGTGGCGGCGGTTTTGTCTGATTCAGTGTTTGCGGCGGTGGTACCGGTCATGCTTCCTTATGCTCCAACTGCGTTGTCAACGGCCTTGCGAACTGCTTTATCTGCACGCTTGATTTGCTTGCCCGTCACCTTTTTGGCGTCGGCAGCCAGATGCTCTGCCCGCCAAGCAATGCTCGGACGACCAGCGGTATCAACGGACGCCAACAGGACACCGCCAGTGAGGGAAATGTTTTTCAGCAACCTGGCCTTGCGGGCGCTGCGGCCTTCCGTGGTGCTGATATCTGCAGAACGCCACTCGACGTAGGAGTTCAAAACCGACGTCACGGTGAGAACTGTAGCGGCGAAGCGGGAGAGCTTGCCGAGTCCGAGGAGGGCCCCAGCTCCCAGCTGTGCGCCGCCGATCACGCGCGCAAGTGTCTTTTCATCAGCTTTGAAAGGCAGTGACTCGGAGGCACGGCGAAGGACGGGCGAAAGTTGCTTCGCGGTGTCCTCAGCGTTCCTGAGCTTGTCCAGGCCTGCGACGACGAAGCTGGACGCGAGCATGGGACGTGCGAGAAAACGGATAACAGACATGTCTTGCCTCCTGATGGCTTGCCACATTGGTTCGATGAGTGTTGTGTTCAAGGGGTGCAGTCTGCTCTAGTCTTGCACTTTTGCGGAATATTTACCCGACAGCAACCGTTGTGAACCACAGGTGCGGTGGAGACCGGACCGCGGCATGGTGTGTGCCGTCTGTTGAACGGAGTTGGTTTTTTGACTTTGGTTAAGGACCGGGTGGTGCTTCCGGAGCCTGGATATGGAATGCAGCCGAAATCCCGGCAGCTGACAGTAGACTTGGCAACGATGAGCACCACTGAACCGGCCGCAGCGGCCATGTACCAGGCAGCCGGCGCGGATGACGACGCGACGGCGGCAAACGACGTCGATCCTGTTTCGGAGACTTCCGAACAGCGGAGGGCGCGCTTCGAGCGTGACGCCATGCAATACGTGGACCAGCTGTATTCGGCCGCCATGCGGATGGCGCGCAACCCATCCGATGCTGAAGATCTGGTCCAAGAGGCCTACACCAAGGCGTTTTCGGCTTTCCACCAATACAAGCCGGGAACCAACCTCAAAGCCTGGCTGTACCGAATCCTCACCAATACCTACATCAACCTTTATCGGAAGCGGCAGCGGGAGCCGCTGCAGTCCAACTCGGACACGATCGAGGACTGGCAGCTGGCCAAGGCGGAGTCGCATACCTCTGCCGGCTTGCGGTCCGCAGAGACTGAGGCTCTGGACCACCTTCCGGACTCCGATGTGAAGAACGCCCTGCAGTCGATCCCTGAGGAATTCCGCCTGGCGGTCTATTTCGCGGACGTTGAAGGGTATGCGTACAAGCAAATTTCAGAAATTATGAACACCCCGATCGGCACGGTGATGTCACGCTTGCACCGTGGCAGGAAGATGCTGCGGGACATGCTGGCGGACTATGCCGCCGAACGGGGCTTCAGGGCCCAAACCGATGATCAGGCCGCGGCCGGAAGCAAAAATCAGGAGAAAGAGAAATGAGCGACTGCCAGGGATTGGGCGATTGCGACGATACGCGAATGCAGCGGATCTACGAGTACCTCGACGGTGCATTGACCCGCGAGGATCTCACTGAGATCAAGCAGCACCTGGACACCTGCGAGGAGTGTGCCGAGCAGTATGACCTTGAGTGCCTCATTCGCACAATGGTCAAGCGCTCATGCACCGAATCCGCCCCGGAGAACCTGAAGAACTCCATACTCGACAAGATCCACGCCATCAAGCCAGTAGACGCCTGATCCCTGCCGGACGTGGAAGAGCCTGTTTTTGGGTTCAACTTAACTTCGAAGGCCCCGGAAACCGCATGGTTTCCGGGGCCTTCGCTTTTAAGCCTGTAACGCTAAGCCGGTGGCTTAGGTGTTGGGACGCTTGCCGTGGTTCGCGCCGCCGCGCTTACGGTCACGACGCTTACGTGCACGCTTGCTCATAGCTGGCCTCCTTCAAGGATTGATACTCAATAAAGCTGCCCTCCAGTTTCGCACATTCGGGTGCCGCGCCGCGAACCGGCCGGTGCTGTGGTGCCCGGAATCCGCTTGGCTGGTCAATTCCGCAGCGAATTCCTGATCGATATTCGGGCTTGGTCCAACACCGTGCGGACGGTTTCAAGCGCGAGCGGTGTCAATGGCTGGGAGGAACCATGTTGGCGTAACTCGACACGGATGTCGTCCCGGAAACTCTGGACCAGTAACTCCGCCTCTTTGAGGATGCGCTGGCTATCGGGAGTGTAACCCGCCGTCCCGCTCCTGAAGGAAGTCGAAGAAGCGCTGGTGCGGGCAGCTTCGGCAGTGGCCGCGAGATCTGCCCGAAGGCCGCGCATATTGGTGCGGATGTCCTCCCGAAGGTTGTCGGCCAGCCGCCTGACGGAAGCGGATATGGTGTCTTCGACGTCAGCCAGCTCCTGCCGGCGGCTGTCCAGCTCGGCGCGGCCGGCTTCCGTAATGAGGTACTTGGTGCGGCGCCCTTCGGTCTCCGTGACCACGAGGCCTTCCTCCTCCAACTTACCCAAGCGCGGGTAGATGGTGCCGGCGCTGGGGGAGTAGGTACCGCCGAATCGGTCGCCCAAAGCCTTGATCAGCTCGTAGCCGTGCTTCGGACCTGTTTCGAGCAGGGCAAGCAGGTAAAGGCGCAGGGCCCCGTGCGCGAAGACCGGAGGCATCAGAGGCTCGTTTCCCCTGGGGCAGGGCGGCCGTTCTCCGGTGCTGGCGCAGATCCATGCATGATGTAGGTCTTGCCGGATATGGTGTTGGTCCTCACCACCATCAATCGCTCATCGGGCCCCACAATAGTGTGCACGTTACTGCCTGGCTGAGCGTACATCTGATCATCGATCACCACGGTTCCGCTGGCTGATTTCGCCACGATGTCCAGGCCGACGTCGTGCGGCAGCCGGATGGTGAGGTCTCCGGAGACGGAGTTTGCTCCGAGATCGTTGGTGTAGTCCTGGAGATCAAAGCTGAGGTCACCGCTCACAGTGCTCGCGCGGACATTCTTGAACTTTCCGGAGGCGGTAACTTCACCTGAGACGCTTTTGGCGGTCAGGACGCCGTCGTGGTTTCTGGCGATGACCTCGCCGCTGACTGTATTGACGTGCAATTCACCGCTGGTTCCGTCCGCGAGGACTGAACCGGAGACCGTGTTCAGCCGGGTGCGGCCGCTGATGCCCGAGACCATGCCGTCACCACTGACGGTACCGGCCTCAACGTCGACGCCGGATGGCAACGCAACGCTGACGATCACCGAGTTGGTGCTCGTGTTGTTGACGGTGCCCATAAGGTTGCGGAACCAACCCTGCGGTCCCTGGAGTTGGTGGCGTACTTCCAGCCTTCCGTCTACCAGGGTTACGGTCAGGGGGTCCCCTGTAACCTCGCTGATCTCAATGCGGACGAATGGCTCGTGGTGCGTCACGACGTCAAAACGGCCTTTGACTATGCCCAGCTTAAGTGAGCGGACATTCTCTACATCTATGGTTTGCGGGCCCGTCACGGTCCATAGTTCCTCAGACATGATCCCTCCAGGTGGCGATATATCGCGTTGATGTAAGACACGATATATCGCAAATACCGGGGAGGCAATGCTCCCCGCAAAATCATGGAGAAGGAGGGTACAACTTACCAATCAGCGTGCGCGCTATGGTGGTCGCAGGATCACGGCCGTCAGCGGCGGGCGCCAGGTTGGTCCATACCACCAACGTGACGGAGTTGACGGGATCGTTTCCCATGAAGGTGTTGAAGCCCGGCAACTCGCCGGTGTGCCCGTACATCATGCCGAACTTTGCAATTCCCAGACCATACGATGCACCGCCGGGATTGTCCGGGTTGGTGGGCATGAGGCTTTCAAGCCGCTTCTGCTGGAGTTCGGGCTTCAGGAGCCGTCCATCAGCCAAAGCTTCGCCTAGGATCTTGAGATCGGAAGCGGTGGAGATCCCTGAGCCAGCGGCCCAAGCCCACGACGGATTGACTTTAGTGACGTCGTGGGGCGCAAGGGTTCCCGCCGTTGCTTCCTTCTGCATGTCCTCGGGAAGGGCCGGATTGGTCATGGTCAGAACGTTGTCCCCATAGAAATATCCCTGAGGATGGGGCTCCGGAATTGCATTGGAAGAAACCTCGGGAAAGACCGTCCCCTTCAAACCAAGCGGTTCAAAAATCCGCTCCTTGAAAAGGGCTGCAAGGGCCTTTCCCTCAAGTTTTTCAGCAATCAGGCCCAGCAGAACCGTGTTGGTGTTGGAGTAATGAAAACCTTGACCCGGGGCGAAATAGGGCGGATGGGCGAAGGCCAGGGCAAGGAGTTCCTCCGGCTGCCAGATTCTTTGCGGATCCTGGTCCATAGCCGTATTGAGCTCGAGGGTCTCTGTGTAATTGAACAGGCCACTTCGCATGGTCAGCATCTGTTCGATGGTGATTGCGCTCCCGTTCGGAACGTCGGGGCGAAACTTGGACACGGGGTCACCCAGTGCGAGCTTGCCCTCCTGCACCAGTTGCAGGACCACAGTGGTGGTCCAAGTCTTGGTGACCGAACCTACCCGGATATGGTCCTCAGCAGATACCGCGCGGTCGGCACCCCGGGATCCCGTGCCATATGAGGCAGTAAGCGACCCCCCGGGGGTCTGCAACACCACCATGGCACCTGGCACCAGGAGTTCCTTGGCCGTCCGTTCGAATTCCGCACGCAATGTCGCAGCGTCGAATGGCTGCAGCACAGCCGGGGCCGGCGATGAAACGGTTGATGGCGTCGCAGAGGGTTGCGTTGTCGACGCCGCCACGGACGACGACGCGGAAGGAACCGGCGGGCCGGAACTGCAGGAGACTGTGGCTGCAAGAGCCGCTGCGGTGACCGCTGTAAATGCTGCTCTGACAGAAACCTGCATGTTCCGCGTCATGGCTACTCCGGTTGAGCGATATTAAGCCACTGGAACCAGCCACGGTGCAGGACGAGCCACGCAATCAATCCGTAGCCGGCCTGGCCCGGTGTTCCCCCATTGGCTGCGAGGTCCGTCCTCCACTGCTCATGATTGAGCAAGGGAGAGAACGTGTCAACGTAATGATGGTTCCGCCTGGTGGTGACGTCGGCAAAGGCGGTGTTCAGTTCGGCGAGCCGTTTGTTACGGGCGGGATCCAAGGTGGGCGGGGGACCCACCACAAAAACCTCCACACTGCTGTGCGAGGCGCCGTCAAGGATATTGGCAAGATTCAGGCGGCTGCGGGCCGTGGACAGTCCAAATTCGAGATCGCGTCCTGAAAGGCCGATCACAAGTCGATTCTCGTGCTGATCACTGAAGCGCCTGCCGGCTTCATCCTGCCAGCGCGCGGCAAGGCCCTCGGTACCTTCCATGGGGCAGGGGAGTGGGAAACTTTCCACCACAACGGAGTCCTGGGGTGTGCGGGCCAGCACTCTTCCGAGCCAACCCAAGGCGCGGGGATCCCCCAGGCCCGCGAGCAGTTCATCTCCTACAGCTGCGATGCGCAGCTTCCTGTCTTCCACGGTTACCTCTTCACACTCGTTACGGTCCTTGCACGGTTTGCCGGATGATCAGCCGGTTTGGGAACCGGGTACCTGTCCCATTAAACAGAACTGCCCGGCCTAAGGCGCGCACATCGCTCCTCAGGCCGGGCAGTTTCGTTTACTTGCGTTCGAACGCCTGCTTGATCAGGGCGTCCTGTTCAGCGGCGTGGCGCTTCATGGATCCGGCAGCGGTGGATGCCGAAGCCGGACGCGACACGAGGCGAAGCTTGCGGTCAAGCTCCGGCGCCAGGTTCAGGCCCATGAACGGCCAAGGACCCTGGTTGGCGGGCTCGTCCTGTGCCCAAACGATGTCAGCGTTCGGGTACTTGGCGAGCTCGGCGTCAATCTCAGTCTTAGGCAGCGGGTAAAGCTGCTCTACGCGGATGATTGCGGTGGAGGTATCGCCGGACTTCTGACGGTTAGACAGGAGGTCGTAATACAAGCGACCGGAAACCAGGATGACCCGGTCCACATTGGCCGGCTGAACTTCCGGATCACTAATAACCGGCTTAAAGCCTCCGGTGGTGAAGTCCTCAACAGCCGAAGCGGCACCCTTGAGGCGGAGCAACTGCTTGGGCGTGAAGATGATCAACGGCTTCCGCGGGCGGCTGTAGGCCTGGCGGCGCAACAGGTGGAAGTGCGAGGCAGCAGTCGTGGGGTTGGCCACGATCATGTTGTCCTCGGCGCACATTTGAAGGAAGCGCTCAATACGTGCCGACGAGTGGTCCGGCCCCTGGCCTTCGTAGCCGTGCGGAAGCATGAGCACCAGCGAGGAGCGCTGGCCCCACTTCTGTTCAGCCGAGGAAATGAACTCGTCAATGATGGTCTGGGCGCCGTTGACGAAGTCGCCGAACTGGGCTTCCCAAAGGACCAATGCATCCGGACGCTCCACCGAGTAGCCGTATTCAAAGCCCATGGCAGCGTATTCGGACAATAGCGAGTCGTAGATCCACAGCTTGGCTTGGTCGTCCGAGAGGTTACCCAGAGGCAGCCACTCGTTGCCGTTGGCGCGGTCGTGGAACACGGCGTGACGCTGGACGAACGTGCCGCGGCGCGAGTCCTGGCCCGCCAGGCGTACGGGTACGCCTTCCATGATCAGTGAGCCGAAAGCAGCGATCTCGCCGAAGCCCCAGTCGATGCCGCCTTCACGGGACATCTGCTCACGCTTCTCCAGGAGCTGTTTGAGCTTGGAGTGAACGGTGAAGCCCTCAGGAATTTCCAAGTGAGCCTTGCCGATGCGTGCCAAGGTCTCGGTGGAGATCGCCGTCGAGGCCGGCGAATTCGTGCCGAAGTCAGCCTGCTGTGCAATGGGACGCTCGATGTCCGAGACAGCCGCGGAGTCCGCAGTGATGATCGGGATGGGCGACGTCTGCGCAGCATGCGTCTCGGCGAAGACGCGCTCAAGGCGCTCCTGGTAGTCGCGGAGCAGCTGCTCTGCTTCTTCCTCGGTGATGTCGCCACGACCGATGAGCGACTCCGTGTACAGCTTGCGGACGGAGCGCTTGGCTTCGATCAGGTTGTACATGAGTGGCTGGGTCATCGAGGGGTCATCGCCCTCGTTGTGGCCACGTCGGCGGTAGCAGACCATGTCGATGACAACGTCCTTGTGGAAACGCTGACGGAATTCGTAGGCAAGCTGCGCAACGCGCACCACGGCCTCGGGGTCGTCACCGTTCACGTGGAACACCGGTGCCTGGATCATCTTGGCAACGTCCGTGGAATACGTGGACGAACGCGAGGACGACGGCGCAGTGGTGAAGCCAACCTGGTTGTTGACGATCACGTGGATGGTACCGCCGGTGCGGTAGCCGCGCAGCTGCGAGAGGTTGAGGGTTTCGGCCACAACACCCTGGCCGGCGAAAGCGGCGTCACCGTGGACCATGATGGGCAGGACGGGGAAGGACTCGCCCTGATCCAAGCGGTCCTGCTTGGCCCGGACGATGCCTTCGAGGACGGAGTCCACGGCTTCGAGGTGGGACGGGTTGGCAGCCAGGTAGACCTTGGTCTGCTTGCCGTTGTCCGAGGTGAAGGTGCCTTCGGTGCCGAGGTGGTACTTGACGTCACCGGAACCCTGGACAGAGCGCGGGTCCTGCGTGCCTTCAAATTCGCGGAAAACCTGAGCGTAGGTCTTGCCGGCGATGTTGGTCAGCACGTTGAGGCGGCCACGGTGGGCCATGCCAATGGCAACTTCGTCCAGTCCGTCGTCGGCTGCGTCCGAGATGACGGCGTCGAGCAGCGGAATCAGCGACTCGCCACCTTCGAGGGAGAAGCGCTTCTGACCGACAAACTTGGTCTGCAGGAACGTCTCGAAAGCCTCAGCGGCGTTGAGCTTGGAGACAATGCGCAGCTGCTCTTCGCGGCTCGGCTTGGAATACGGGTGCTCCAGCTGGTCTTGGAACCACTTGCGTTCTGCGGGCTCCTGGATGTGCATGTATTCGATGCCCGTGGTGCGGCAGTAAGCGTCGCGCAGAACGCCGAGGATGTCGCGGAATTTGAGCTGCGGCTTGCCGCCGAAACCGCCGGTGGGCCACTCGCGGTCCAGGTCCCAGAGGGTCAGTCCGTAGGTGAGGACGTCAAGATCCGGGTGCTTGCGCTGCACGTACTCCAAGGGATCGGTGTCAGCCATAAGGTGGCCGCGCACGCGGTAGGAGTGGATCAGCTGCTGGATACGGGCAACCTTGTTGATCTCGTCTGCAGGATCAACTTGGAGGTCCGGGCTCCAACGTACGGGCTCGTACGGGATGCGCAGGGCTTCGAAGATTTCATCGTAGAAGTTCTGCGCGCCGAGGAGGAGCTGGTGGACAAGCTTCAGGAACTCGCCGCTGCCTGCACCCTGAATGACACGGTGGTCATAGGTGGACGTCAGTGTCAGGATCTTGCTGATGGCGTTCTGGGCGATGATCTTCTCGCTGGCACCCTGGAACTCGGCCGGGTAATCAAGGGCGCCGACGCCGATGATGGCAGCCTGGCCCTTGGAAAGGCGCGGTACTGAGTGAACCGTGCCGATTCCACCGGGGTTGGTGAGGGAAACCGTGGTGCCTGCGTGGTCGTCAGCTGTGAGCTTGCCGTTGCGGGCGCGCTTGATGAGGTCCTCGTAGGTGTGCCAGAACTCGGCGAAGTCCATGGTTTCGGCCTTCTTGATGTTCGGAACCATCAGGAGGCGGGTGCCATCGGGCTTGGGCATATCAATGGCGATGCCGAAGTTGACGTGAGCCGGCTGGACGGCGCTCGGCTTGCCGTCGATTTCGTCGTAGTAGACGTTCATCGAGGGGAACTGGGAGAGCGCACGGACAACGGCGTAACCGATGAGGTGCGTGAAGGAAACCTTGCCACCGCGGGCGCGGGCAAGGTTGGAGTTGATAACCACGCGGTTGTCAATGAGCAGCTTGGCAGGAACTGCCCGGACGCTCGTGGCGGTGGGCACTTCCAGGCTGGTCACCATGTTGGTGGCAATTGCCTTGGCCGGGCCGCGGAGGACCGAAACGACGTCTTCCTCAGGTGCTGTGGGAGCTTTGGTGCTCTTTGGCAGCTGTGCCGGGATGGGCTGGGCCGTGGCGCCGGCGACGGGCTTCTTTGCTCCGTCCCTGGCAACCGTGGCGGGTGCCTTCTTCGCCGGGGCGGGTGCCACCGGTGCAGACTCGGGGGCAGCTGCGGGAGCGGCCGGCGTCGGTGCCGGTGCCGCTGCGGCCGGAGCTACTACGGGAAGTACTTGTGTAGGTGGATTGACAGCCGAAGCGGCTGCGGAGGATCCGTTGGAAGAAGTGCCGTCACCGGAAGCAAAGGACTCGAACAGCGGCCACCACTTGGCGTCGACCGAATTCTTGTCCTGTTGGTACCGCTCGTACAGTTCGTCAACGAGCCACTCGTTTCCGCCAAATTCCTCTGGTAGACGGTGGCTGGGCTGCTCTGGCACTTGAAATACGCCTCTTCCATGAGTGTTGTTTTCCCGCTGGCCACAGATGCTCTCCACAATGACGGGCCAGGGTCCGGGTCCCGCGAACTCAGACCCATGTCAGTCTAGTTAGCATCGTTGGTTAACTGCCAATAGTGGTGACCTAAATCATGTTGCGGCTGACTTAATGGGCATGTCCTTCTTCTTGGAAGCGTACGTGAGCCCAGCGAGGCGTCCCGGGCCGGCGGACTGTAGACTGGGATTCTTATGGACAGTAAATCTAGGTGCCGGCCTGGGAACTGTCGGGGGAGCCAAACTGGTAACCCCGCACAGCGTGCCCGTCGAGCCGGCAACACCCGTTCACATGCCCATCACGCGCCGGCGCTCACAGCCGGTGGTGCCGCGGACCGTGCGTCCGCAGGACCCGACCAGCCTCCGCCGGGGCGAATCCCCGCGTCGAAGGCGTTATCACCACTGCTCGCGCCCACTCTTGGAGTGATGCGCTAAGTGGAATGGATTCTTCTTCTTGCCGGCTTTGCTTTGATTCTTGGCACCGGCTTCTTTGTAGCAGTTGAGTTTTCCCTTGTTGCTTTGGACCAAGCCAGCGTTCAGCGTGCGGTAGATAACGGCGACCACGCTGCCGCGCCACTGCTGAAGTGCCTCAAGTCCCTCTCGACGCAGCTTTCAAGTTGCCAACTGGGCATTACCCTCACCACTCTATTGACGGGTTTCGTGATGGAACCCTCTGTTGGTCAGCTTTTGGTGGGACCCCTCGGTCTGCTGGGCCTGGCTCCTGAAGTAGCTCATTCGGTGGCGTTGATTGTTGCCATGGCTTTCGCCACGCTCCTGTCGATGCTTTTGGGCGAGTTGGTTCCCAAGAACATGGCCATTGCCCTCGCGTTCCCGTTAGGTAAGCGTCTCGCACGCCCCCAGCTGATGTTCACGGCAGTTTTCAAGCCGGCAATCGTGGTGCTGAATGGTTTCTCGAACAAGGTGCTGAACCTGTTCGGGCTTGAAGCCAAGGAAGAGATCTCGGGGGCAAGGACCCCTGCGGAACTCGCATCCTTGGTGCGGCGCTCCGCGGAGTTGGGAACGTTGGATGCAGGCACTGCCAACTTTGTTGCCCGCACACTGAACTTCTCCGGGCGCACGGCGGCGGATGTCATGACACCGCGTATTCGCATGGAAACCATCGACGCCGACCAACCGGTCTCCGATGTTCTGGACGCCGCGCGGCGAACCGGGTACTCCAGATTCCCTGTCATAGGTGATTCCACTGACGACATCCGCGGCGTCGTCCACATTAAGAAGGCGGTGGCTGTGCCCGCGGAGCGTCGGGCCAAGCTTGAGGCCGGTGCGATCATGACCGACGTCCTGCAGGTTCCGGAGACGATTCACTTGGACGCTCTCCTGTCTGAACTGCGGGAAGGAAACCTTCAGCTCGCGGTCGTACTGGATGAGTACGGCGGAACCGCGGGCATCACCACCCTCGAGGACCTTGTGGAGGAAATCGTCGGGGAAGTCGCTGACGAGCATGACAAAGTCCGGCCGGGAGTGCTGCAGAGCGCATCCGGCGACTGGTACTTCCCGGGCTTGCTGAGGCCGGACGAGGTATCCGAGCAAATCCCCAACCTCACTGTTCCCGACGAATCTGCCTACGAGACCGTGGGCGGGTACGTCATGAGCCAGCTGGGTCGCATTGCCAGGACGGGTGACGTCGTCGAAACCGTTGGTGGCACGCTTACTGTGACCAGGATGGATGGCCGAAGGATTGACAGGATCTGTTTCCATCACGTGGAGACGGACGCGTCGGCTGCCGAGGATGCCGAAGATTCGCGTCATGAAGCAGGTGCCCTATGAGTGACTGGGTAGGAATCGTCTGGCTTGTGGTGCTCCTGATTGGCAACGCCTTCTTTGTGGGTGCCGAATTCGCGGTCATGTCCGCGCGTCGCAGCCAGATTGAGCCGTTGGCCGAAGCCGGGTCCAAACGCGCACAAACAACGCTGCGTGCCATGGAGAATGTCTCGCTGATGCTCGCCTGTGCGCAGTTGGGTATCACCGTTTGCTCCCTCCTGATCCTCCAGGTTGCGGAGCCTGCGATCCATCACCTGTTGGCTGAGCCCCTTGAGCTGGTTGGCGTTCCGGTTGAACTGGCAGACATCATCGCCTTTGCCATCGCGCTGCTGTTCGTCACGTTCCTGCACGTCACCTTCGGCGAAATGGTGCCCAAGAACATCTCGGTTTCCGTTGCGGACAAGGCGGCCCTGTTGTTGGCGCCGCCGCTGATGTTCATCGCCCGGGTGGTGAACCCGGTGATTTGGTCATTGAACTGGCTGGCCAACCACATCCTGCGGCTAATGAAGATTGAGCCCAAGGATGAGGTGTCCTCTTCATTCACGCTTGAGGAAGTGCAGTCGATCGTCCAGGAGTCCACACGCCACGGGTTGGTGGACGATGAAACGGGTCTGCTGAGCGGCGCTCTGGAATTCTCGGAGCACACGGCTTCGCACATCATGGTCCCCTTGGACAAACTGGTGGTGCTGAAGACTGCATCTACTCCCGTGGATCTGGAGAAGGCGGTCAGCCGCACCGGCTTCTCACGGTTCCCGATGATTGACGACGACGGCGAACTCGCCGGATACCTGCACGTGAAGGACATCCTGTCCATTCCGGACGAGGGCAGGAAACATCCGATTGCCGAGGGCCGGATCCGGTCGTTGGCCAACCTTGCCCCCGATGATGAAATCGAGCAGGCCATGTCCGTCATGCAGCGCACCGGTTCGCACCTTGCCCGTGTTGTGGGTGCGGGAGGGGAAACCCAGGGCGTCTTGTTCCTGGAGGATGTCATTGAGCAGTTGGTGGGTGAGATCCGCGACGCTACCCAGGCAACCGGTATCCGTCGCTTCGGCGGCCAGCAGGTGCAGTAGAACGCGGTAGGGGAGTCTGGCGTTGCCCGCTTAGGGTGACGCCAGACCTTTCTAGATAGGAATGATTCCTATTTGTGGCTACACTGGAATCTGCTAGTTATTGTGTTTGATTCTCATTTTGAGTAGATCCGAGGTCTTCGTGCGTCGTTCCGCCACCCGCCTGTCCGTGGCCGCTTCAGCAGCTCTTTCCGCACTGCTGCTTACCTCCTGTGCCGGTACTGCCGGGGCCACTGATCCGTCGTCAGCAGGCGTCATTGACGTTGTAACTTCTACGAACGTTTACGGGGATGTGGTGAAGGCCATCGGCGGGGACAAGGTCAAGGTGAGCTCCATCATCACCAAGACAAGTCAGGACCCGCACTCCTATGAGGCAAGCGCACAGGACAAACTGATGATCTCCAAGGCCAAGCTCGTGGTGGAGAACGGCGGAGGCTATGACGAGTTCCTCCACAAGATTGCTGACGAGACGAAGGTGGGCCACGAGAACATGGTCAGCGCCGTCGAAATCTCAGGCCTTGCTCCTGAAGAGGAAGCCCACAGCGAAGAAGGCCACAGCCACAACCACGGCGACTTCAACGAGCACGTCTGGTACAACCTGGACACCATGGGTAAGCTCGCCGATGCTGTAGCAAGCAAGCTCGGCAACCTGGACGCGGACTCCGCATCCACCTTCACCGCCAACGCGGACGCCTTCAAGGCCAAACTCGCCGAACTCAAGGGAAAGCTCGCTGCCCTCAAGGCGGAAAACGATCATGCTCCGGTGGCCGTGACTGAGCCCGTGCCCCTGTACCTCCTCGAAGCAGCCGGACTGGACAACAAGACACCTGAGGCATACAGCGCCGCCATAGAAGAAGAGACCGATGTCCCGGCTTCCGTGCTGAAGGAAACCACTGACCTCGTCAGCGCCAAATCCGTCCGGTTGCTGGCGTACAACGAGCAGACCGAGGGGCCGCAGACCGAGTCCGTCAAGCGCGCCGCAGAATCGGCCGGCGTGCCTGTAGTGAACTTCACCGAGACGCTGCCGGATGGGAAAGATTACATCCAGTGGATGACGGACAACGTCGAATCAGTTTCTTCCGCACTGAAGAACTAGGGTTCCCAACACCCGATGTGGGGTAAAGGGCCCCGCCGGCGTCCTAAGATATTCAGGATGGCTGCGGGGCCTTTTGGTTGCCACCTGCCCGGTGGCCAGTACCAGCGGCACAACAACTGCGTTCCAGGGAGCGCATGGATCGAGGACAACTTTTGACACCGGTAGTGAGCCTCCGCGGAGCCAGCCTGCAGTTCGGCAAGAGGACACTCTGGCGGGATCTGGACCTGGACATCAACCCGGGCGAGTTCTTTGCCGTGCTCGGCCCCAACGGCAGCGGCAAGACGAGCTTCCTGAAAGTTCTGCTCGGCTTGCAGGAACTGCACTGCGGAACCGTGACCTTGGGCGGGCACCCGGTGGAACGCGGGAGCAAAAACATCGGGTACATCCCTCAGCAAAAGTCGTTTGCTCCGGACACCCCGCTGCGTGCCCGCGACTTGGTGGGGTTGGGAATCGATGGGCACCGCTGGGGTATGCGGTTTGCTTCCGGCAAGATCAACCAGCGCATTGACCAGCTGCTGGAGCAGGTGGGTGCATCAGACTACGCCAAGGTACCGGTAGGACAGTTATCCGGGGGGGAGCAACAGCGCCTCAGGGTGGCGCAGGCGTTGGCCACCGAGCCTCAGGTTCTCCTGTGCGATGAGCCGCTGCTTTCCCTGGACCTGCATCATCAGCAGGGGGTCAGTTCGCTCATCAACAAGCAATGCCACGAACGGAACAGTGCTGTTGTCTTCGTGACCCACGAAATCAACCCTGTGATCGACTACGTGGACCGTGTGCTCTACTTGGCCGGCGGAAAGTTTCGTGTGGGCACCCCGCACGAAGTCATGACCACAGAAGTGCTCTCCGAGCTGTACGACAGCCACGTGGAAGTCATTCACGCCAATGGAAGGATCGTGGTGGTGGGTCTTCCCGATGCAACCACCCACTTCCATGACGAAGCCCACGCAACCACCGGGGAGGACTTCTAAATTGGACCTCGAGAGCATGCTGCAGACCATTTTTAACTTCGAGAACTACGGTGAGTTGTTGGTCCTGGTCCAGAATTCCATCTGGGCGGGTGCTGTACTTGGGCTCCTGGGCGGGCTTGTTGGCACGTTCGTGATGAAGCGGGACCTCGCTTTCGCGGTCCACGGCATCTCCGAGCTGTCCTTCGCCGGTGCGGCCTTTGCCCTGCTGATCGGCGCCGACATCATCTTCGGTTCCCTCATCGGATCCGTGGCTGCGGCCGTGCTGTTGGGGTTTATGGGAGTCAGGGCGCGGGACAAGAACTCCATCATTGGTGTGATCATGCCCTTCGGGCTGGGCTTGGGCATCCTGTTCCTGGCGCTCTATGAAGGCCGCGCGGCAAACAAATTCGGTTTGCTGACCGGCCAGATCGTTTCCGTTGACACGGTGCAACTTCAGGTGCTAGCCGGCACGGCGGTGGTGGTGATGATCGCGTTGGTGGCAATCTGGCGTCCACTGAGCTTCGCCAGCGTGGACCCTGAGATGGCAGAGGCCCGGGGTGTTCCGGTTCGTAGCCTGGCCATCGGGTTTATGGTGCTGCTGGGTGTCAGTGTGGCCTTGTCCATCCAGATTGTTGGTGCGTTGCTGGTCCTGGCGTTGCTGATCACGCCTGCGGCTGCCGCGCTGAGGGTTACCACCTCACCCCGGCTGGTGGTGCTGTTGAGCGTTGTCTTCGCCATGACGGCCACAGTGGGGGGAATCCTCCTGGCTCTCGGCAGCCGGATTCCCATCAGCCCTTATGTCACCACGCTATCCTTCCTGATCTACGTGGTGTGCCGGGTGACCGGACGTGTCCGCGCCAACAAGGGCTTGAATGGTCGTGTATCACGCGACCAACCCGCAAGAGCCCTCTAGAGTTTCCCGGCGGCTTTATTAGCGGTGCACTCCGGGCATAGCCCAAAGATTTCCACGGTGTGCGCCACCTCGGTGAAACCATGTTCAGCAGCAGTCCGGGCAGCCCAGGTCTCGACGGCGGGCGCTTCCACTTCTTCGGCCTTGCCGCAATTGCGGCACAGCAGGTGGTGGTGATGTCCGGTGACCGCGCAGCGCCTGTAGACCGCCTCGCCGTCGCCGTTTCGAAGGACATCAATGAGGCCGTCGTCGGCCAAGGACTGCAGGATCCGGTAGGCCGTGGCAAGCGAGACGGAGATTCCCTTATTCTGCAGCAGCCGGTAGAGCTCTTGAGTGCTGACGAAGTCATCCAATTCGTCCAGGGCGGCGCTGACGGCCAAGCGTTGCTTGGTGACACGCTGCTCCTTGACACCGCTGGTGACCGGCGTTTCATTGCCGGTCGCGGCGGAATTGGTGCCCTGTGGCATTGAAAGACTCACTTCCCTGGGGATGCTGGCAAACCCCAATTTTACCAGTAGGGGAGGCTTGGAAACTGTCAGTGGGCGCCCATAGGCTGTCTCCATGAAGCTCACCAAGTACACCCACGCCTGTGTCCGGTTGGAGAAAGAGGGAAAGGTCCTGGTGATCGATCCCGGGACGTTCTCTGAGTCTGAGGAAGCGTTGAGTGGAGCCCACGCTGTACTTGTCACGCACGAGCACAATGACCACATCGATCACACCGCAGTGACGGCAGCCCTGCGGAGCAACAACGCGCTGGAGGTTTACGCGCCGGCCGGGGTGGCTGCTGCGCTGACGGAAAACGGAGATGTGGCCGATCGCGTGCATACCGTGGAGCCCGGCTCCGGCTTTGAAACCTCAGGGTTCAACATAGAAACATTCGGGGGACAACATGCCCTCATCCATGCACAGATCCCGGTGGTAGCCAACATCGGTTACCTGGTGGATGACAATGTCTTCCACCCCGGGGATTCGTTTGTGGTCCCCGATGGGATCGACGTCCAAACCCTCCTGGTTCCCATCCATGCTCCATGGTCCAAGGTGGGGGAGGTGGTTGACTTCGTCATCTCCGTCCGTGCTCCCAAGGCATTCCCGGTCCACGACGCATTGCTCAACGAACTGGGACGAGGCATCGTTGAGGGCCATGTGACCCGTATCGGTGCCCGCTATGGGACCCGTTATGAGCGTCTTGCACCCCGCGACTCAGTAGAGGTCTAGCCGGTCCACAGTCCTGTGTCGTGGAACCGTTCCAGGACGGCCTCGTGCGGTGCCGGGTCCAGCCCCTTCGCAGCCAGCCATGCGGCGTCGTTGTAGCTGCCCGCGTAACGGTCGCCGGCGTCGCACATGAGTGAAACGATGCTGCCCCGGCGCCCCTCCGCAACCATAGCGGCCACCAGCTGCCAGACGCCCCAAAGATTTGTCCCTGTTGATGGCCCTGCGTGCAGGCCGGTGAGTTTCCGCAGGTGCCGCATGGCAGCCACCGAAGCGGCGTCGGGCACTTGGATCATGTGGTCGATGACTGCCGGAACGAAGCTCGGCTCAGACCGCGGCCGGCCGATCCCCTCGATCCTGGAGGGCTGGCCCGTGGCGGCGGCCGCGTTTCCGTCCCGCCACGCCGGGTAGAAGGCCGAGTTTTCGGGGTCTACAACGGCTAAGCGGGTGTTGTGCCGGTTATACCGCAGGTAGCGGCCAATGGTGGCGCTGGTACCGCCGGTGCCTGCGCCCACCACAATCCACTCCGGAATGGGGTGCTCTTCCAGAGAGAGCTGTTCGAAAATCGATTCTGCAATGTTGTTGTTGCCGCGCCAATCCGTTGCTCGCTCGGCGTAGGTGAACTGATCCATGTAGTAGCCACCCGAGGTCTTTGCGGTCTCCTCGGCAACGGCGTAGACCTCCGACGCGTGGTCAACCAGCAGGCATGCACCGCCAAACTCTTCGATCAGGGCGATCTTCTCTGGACTGGTGGTCTTGGTCATGACTGCGATGAACGGCAATCCGATCAGCCGGGCAAAGTAGGCCTCGGATACAGCGGTGCTTCCGCTTGAGGCTTCCACGATGGTGGTGCCCTCGGTGATCCAGCCGTTAACCAGGCCGTAAAGGAACAAAGACCGGGCCAAACGGTGCTTGAGGCTGCCCGATCTGTGGGTCGATTCGTCTTTGAGGTACAGCTGGACTCCCCAGTGGTCCGGGAGTGGGACCGCATAGAGGTGGGTGTCGGCGGAGCGATTGTTCTCGGCCTCGATCTTACGGATGGCCTCGTTGGCCCATGCCCTGTCCTGAATACACGAATTGCTCACCGGATAAGCCTAGGCTGGAATTGAGGCACCGACAGCAACGGAGCCCATGCCGCAGGAACGAAGGAGACATGATGGCTACGTTGATGAGTGCCTCAGCGCTGTACTAGCGACTCGAAAAAGGGGAGCGTACCGTAATCCTCGACGTCCGCTGGGTCCTGGGCCGCACCGATGGGCGCGGTGAATATCAGAGCGCCCATCTTCCGGGCGCGGTGTTCGTGGATCTCCCCACGGAGCTGGCTGACCACGCACAGCCGGGGCTGGGGCGCCATCCCTTGCCAATCCGTGAGCGCTTTCAGGGATCCGCACGGCAATGGGGGATCAACGAGTACGACACCGTGGTGGCGTACGACAACAGCGGGAACATGGCGGCGGCACGCGCTTGGTGGATGCTGCGGAACGCCGGGTTTGACTCTGTGTACCTGCTCGACGGCGGCCTGGCAGCCTGGCGTGCGGCCGGATACCCGGTAGAGACCGGGGAGGTGAGTCCCGCCGTCGGGAATGTCACCCTGGGTGAGGGTCACATGCCGGCCATCACGGAGCAGGAGGCGGGGCAGTGGCACCACGACGGTGTGTTGCTGGATGCCCGGGCCGGGGAACGGTACCGCGGTGAGGTGGAACCTATCGATCCCAGGGCAGGGCACATACCGGGGGCAGTGAGCGCGCCAACCACGGGAAACATCACCGCTGATGGCACGTTCCTTCCTGTGGAGGAGCTGCGCCGGCGCTTTGAGGAGCTGGGCCTGGAGCAGTCGTCCAAGGTGGCTGTTTATTGCGGGTCCGGAGTGACGGCTTCCCATGAGATCGCTGCACTGGAGATTGCCGGATACCGGGCTGCGCTATATCCGGGCTCGTTCTCGCAATGGTCCAACAACGCTGCGAATGAGGTTGCTGCGGGCAGCGCGGCGTTCGACGTCCAACCCGCTGGCCCAAGTGGCACAAGCACCGCTGCCGGGAGTAGCGTCGGAGCATGACTCCCGGACGCCCTGTGCCCCCGCCCTTCGCCAAGCCTGTCACCATGGACACCAGTGAGGACCGGCCCGGAACGCTGGCTGCAGCATATGGCGCCACCTCCCCGGACAGCGGTTTGGTGCCGCTGACGGTTGCCCGACGAAAACCAACAGCGGACGACGTCGAAATCGCCATTGAATTCTGCGGTTTGTGCCACTCGGACGTGCACGCAACGCGCGGTGAATGGCGGGTCCCGCCGTACCCGCTGGTGCCCGGCCATGAAATCGTAGGCAAGGTTACCCGCGTTGGATCCGCTGTGCAGGACTTCGCTCCGGGCGACCGCGTAGGCGTTGGTTGCATGGTGGACTCCTGCCGCGAGTGCGAGAGCTGCCTTGAAGGACTGGAGCAATATTGCGAGCGGGGCAACGTAGGCACCTACGGTGCTGCTGATCCGCGGCATGGCGATGAGATCACGCAGGGTGGCTATTCGACGTCGGTAGTGGTTGACAGACGCTTCGTGCTGCGGGTCCCGGACGCACTGGATCCGGCGGCGGCGGCTCCGCTGTTGTGTGCCGGAATCACCACGTACTCTCCGCTGCGTTATTTCGAGGTGGAAGAAGGCGACTCCGTGGGTGTTGTGGGCTTGGGCGGCTTGGGGCATATGGCCGTCAAGATCGCCAAGGCCATGGGTGCCGAGGTCACCGTCTTCACTACGTCCGAATCAAAGTTCGAGGCCGCCCGGGAACTGGGCGCGGACCACGTGGTCCTGTCCAAGGATGCCGAAGCCATGGAGGCCGCCAATCGGAGCATCGACGTCATCATCGACACCGTGGCAGCACCGCATGATCTCAACCCCTACTTCCGGACCCTTCGCCTGGATGGAGCCCTCTTCCAGTTGGGGCTTCCCGCAGATGACATGCCACCGGTCAGCCCGGGCTTGCTCATCCGTAGGCGACTCGCCTACGCGGGTTCACTGATCGGCGGCATCGAGGAAACGCAGGAAATGTTGGACTTCTGTGCCGAGCACGGGGTTGTGAGCGACATTGAGATGGTGGAAGCCGGGCAACTGAACGAAGCTTACGACCGCATGGTGGCCGGGGACGTGAAGTACCGTTTCGTACTGGACACCGCAACACTTCAGGAACCAGCCGAAAGGGCAGACGCATGAGCACACTGTTCACCAAGATCATCAACGGGGAAATCCCGGGCCGCTTTGTCTGGAGGGACGAGGAGGTGGTGGCGTTCCTGACCATCTCGCCCATCACCCAGGGCCACACCCTGGTGGTGCCCCGTGAAGAGGTGGATTCCTGGACGCATGCCAGCCCTGAGCTGCTGGCCAAGGTGATGGACGTGGCCCAGCGCATCGGGAAGGTGCAGGAGTCTCTCTTCGACGCCAAGCGTGTTGGCGTGTTGATGGAAGGCTTCGAGGTGGACCATCTGCACGTCCATGTGTGGCCGGCCTATTCCACAGCGGATTTTGAACTTCACAATGTGGACCACAACCCGGATCCCGCCATCATGGATGCCACTGCCGTAAAGCTTCGCGCGGCTCTACGCGATGCGGGCCACAGCGAAGCTGTCCCGGAGGGCTGAGTCTGTTACAGGTAACAGACTCTGCCTGTGTAACTGATTTTCGCGTGAGTTAACCCGGCGGTGCTTCTTAGCACTGCCGGGTTTCTTCATGCATGTATTGCTATGCGGGCGCCAGTGCTTGGTTCAGGACAGTGCGGATGCGTTTCTCCGACACGGAGTAGGCCGTTCCCAGCTCGACCGCGAAGAGGCTTACCCGCAGTTCTTCGAGCATCCAGCGCACACGGGTTAACTCCGTACCGGCGCGGCGCCCCGGAAGCAGTGCGGACACGGCGTCGTCGTAGTCGTCCTCCAACGCCTGTACCACTGCCATGTTCAGGCCATCGCGTTGGACGTTGCCCGGAAGCTTTTCCAGCCGCTTCTCGATCCCCTGGAGGTACCGCGGCAGTTGGCTGAGCTGAGCGTAGCCGGTCTGTGCCACAAAGCCCGGGAACACCAGTTGCTCCAGTTGGCTCTTCATGTCATTGAGGGCGCTGATCAGATGCAGGCTGGCGTTGGACTTCAGCTGCTTCTGAATGCGCCGCGTACTGGCCAGAATGCGTTCGACGACGGCGGTCACCGTGAAGACGGTATCGATCAGTTCTGCCCGGACAACCTCATACAACGCATCGAAGGACTCCTTGTTCCACGGCAGATCCTGGGGGACCAGCTTGTCGATTGCCGCCAGTGCGCAGTCAGCGATCAGCGCACTCACGGATCCGTGTGGGTTCTGGCTGAACGTCAGTTTCTCCATGTTGCTGAGGTGCTCCAGCACGTAGCGGTCCGGTGGCGGGATCCTCAGGGCAAGAAGCCGGATGACACCGCCACGCATGGCAGCTTCCTGTTCCGGCCGGGTCTGGAAAACCCGGAGCGCAACGGACTTGCCTCCATCCACGACCGCAGGGAAGCCGGTGACCGCGTGACCTTTGACGGTTCGGGTTACTTGGCGCTGCACGGTGCCGAAGTCCCACGTGGTGAGGCCGCTGCGTTCGGCAAGCATTCCTTCCGCGGCGGGAGCTTCTCCGGATGCCGGGGTTCTGCCGTTGGGAGCAACTGTTCCCTTGCCGCCCTTGGCGCGTGACGTCGTCGCGGGTGTGGCGCCGAGTGATTCTGCGATTGCACGGCGGGTGGCCGGTGCCAGCTTTTCCTGGAGTTCGGCAAGGTCCTTCCCTTCGTCCAGCACCTTGCCGCTGCTATCCACCACCTTGAAGCTCACACGCAGGTGCGGCGGTACGGCATCCCAGTTCCAGGATCCGGGCGGAATGACGTGCCCGCGGAGCCGGCGAAGGACCAGTTCCAAGGAGGGCTCGAGTTCATCGGTGGCGGGATCAAAGTCTGCTTCCAAGGCAGCGGTTGCTTGACGCGCAACGTCCGGGGCCGGGACGAAATTCTTCCGCACCTGCTTGGGCAGCGACTTAATGAGGGCCGTTACCAGCTCTACCCGTTGGCCCGGGATCTGCCAGCGGAAGGGGGCATCGTCCAACTGGTTGAGGAACAGCACCGGAACTTCAGCGGTGACGCCATCGGAGGGATTGGGGGCAGAGCCGGGCGCCACGGGATGGAACTCGTAGCTCAACGGGAGCTCGAAGCCCTTGTGGTGCCAACTCTTGGGATAGGCGGAGTCGTCCAGTGCCTCGGCGTCCTCGCTCATCAGCAACGATTGGTCGAAATCCAGGAGGTCCGGGTCGGACTGGCGGGCATCCTTCCACCACTTATCAAAGTGCCTCTCGGAGACCACGTCCTTGCCTACGCGAGCGTCATAGAACTCGAAGAGCGTCTGGTCGTCCACCAGGATGTCCCGGCGCCGCATGCGGGTTTCGAGTTCTTCGATCTCCTGGAGCAGGGCACGGTTCCGGTGGAAGAATTTATGGTGCGTCTTCCACTCGCCCTCCACCAGGGCGTGCCGGATGAACAACTCGCGCGACAATTCCGGATCGACACGTCCGTAATTCACGCGGCGGTTGGGAATGATGGGTACGCCGTACAGCGTCACTTTCTCGTGGGCCATGACGGCGCCCTGCCGCGATGACCAATGCGGTTCGCTGTAGGACCGCTTCACCAGATCCGGAGCTACCTGCTCAGCCCACAGGGGATCGAACTTGGCGGCTACGCGCGCCCACAGGCGGCTTGTCTCCACTAGCTCCGCAGCCATCACGAAGGTGGGTGATTTCTTGAACAGTGCTGAACCGGGGAAGATCGCGAAACGGCTTCCGCGGGCACCGGCGTACTCACGCTTGCGCTCATCCAGGAGGCCGATGTGGCTCAGCAATCCGGAGAGCAGGCTGATGTGGATGCCCTCGTAGTTGCCTACGGGATCTGCTTCCCGCTTGTTGTCCAGCGCGATGCCGAGGGGTTTGGCCATTTGCCGGAGCTGGGTGAAAAGGTCCTGCCACTCACGGACACGCAGGTAATTGATGAACTCGTTGCGGCACAATTTGCGGAACTGGGTGGAGGACAGCTCGCGCTGTTTTTCCTGGATGTAGTTCCACAGGTTGAGGAAGCCGGTGAAGTCGGAGAGTTCGTCACGGAATCGTGCATGCTTTTCCGCGGCCAACTGTTGCTTGTCTGTTGGCCGTTCACGGGGGTCCTGGATGGTCAGGGCAGCCGCCAGGATCATGACTTCGCGGACACAGCCGCGCTTGCCCGCTTCCACGATCATCCGACCCAACCGTGGATCCACCGGCAGCTGGGCTAGTTTCTGCCCGACGGCGGTCAGGCCACTGCCGCTGCGACCGTTGCCGCCAGCGTCACCGGACTTGGGTGAGGTCAGGGCGCCGAGTTCGCGCAGTAGCGTGACGCCGTCGTTGATGGCTCGTGAGTCCGGTGGTTCCACGAAGGGGAAGTTCTCTACATCTTTGGGTCCGCGGGCCACACCCATGGCGGTCATCTGCAGGATGACTGCAGCGAGGTTGGTCCGGAGAATTTCAGGGTCCGTGAACGGCGGACGTGATTCGAAATCCTCTTCGGAGTACAAGCGGATGGCAATGCCCTCAGACACGCGCCCACAGCGGCCCGAGCGCTGGTTGGCCGAGGCCTGGGATACGCGCTCGATGGGAAGCCGTTGGACTTTGGTCCGGTGTGAGTAGCGGGAAATACGGGCGGTGCCGGTGTCTATCACGTATTTGATACCGGGCACGGTCAGCGACGTCTCGGCAACGTTGGTAGCCAGGATGATGCGTCGTTTCCCGCCGGGGTTGAACACCCTGTGCTGTTCCTGCAGGCTCAAGCGGGCAAAGAGCGGCAGGACTTCCGTCCCGGCAAGTCGCCTGTTTGTTTGGATGCGGCCGTTGATCGCCTCAGCGGCATCCCGGATTTCGCGCTCACCGGAGAAGAAAATGAGGATGTCGCCGGGCGCTTCCTTGGCGAGCTCGTCCACTGCGTCGCATACCGCGTCCAGGGGATCGCGGTCCTCTTCGAGTTCGTCGTCCGAAGTATCGTCATCCCCGCCGGCCGGTTGGGACAGCGGCCTGTAACGGATCTCCACCGGATACGTTCGTCCGGAGACCTCGATGATCGGCGCTGGATCTTCTTCGCTGCCGAAATGCTTGGCGAAACGTTGGGGATCGATGGTGGCCGAGGTGATGATGACTTTGAGGTCCGGGCGCTGGGGGAGGATGCGCTTGAGGTAGCCCAGAATGAAGTCGATGTTGAGGCTGCGCTCATGGGCCTCGTCGATGATGATGGTGCTGTACTTCCGCAGCATTTTGTCCCGCTGGATCTCTGCGAGAAGGATGCCGTCCGTCATCAGCTTGATCTTGGTGGACGCGCTGACCTCACCGGTGAACCGGACCTGGAAGCCCACTTCCTGGCCAATCTCCACGTCCAGTTCAGACGCGATGCGCTCAGCTACCGTACGGGCTGCCAGTCTGCGTGGCTGGGTGTGCCCGATCAGGCCCTTGTCTCCAAGGCCAAGTTCGAGGCACATCTTAGGGATCTGCGTGGTCTTACCCGAACCGGTCTCGCCGGCAATGATGGTCACCTGGTTTGCGGCGATGGCCGCCATCAGATCCTCGCGGCGCTCGGAGACGGGCAGCTCTGCGGGGTAGGAAATATGAAGTGTCATGGCTGCTGCCAGTCTACTGCGGCTGGGGTTCCGCGTCCGCTGTGTCCGTCACAGTCATGGCTGCAGCACTCAGCCGGTGCGAAAGTTTCATGGCGTAGGACTTGAATTCAGCAGGTTCGAGGATCTCAAAGTCCATGTCCAGTGCGGCCAGATATGCCGCCGGGGCCGCAAGGTTGTCCCATCCGGACCGCAGGAGGGTGGCCTGGGGGCCGTCGGACGTCAGAGTCGCGTACTGGGAATTTACGACGGCGGCCACCTCGGCCAGGGGCGCACGGAGCCGCACCACGACGTCGAACCTGTACGGCGAGCGGGTGATGGACTGCTGCACATAGGCGGCGAGGTCTTCCGCGGGCAGGGGGCGTGGGGTGTATCTTTTGCGTTCCGATGGCAGCGAAGCAAGGCGGTCAGCCCGGAAGGTTCTCCAGTCCTCCCGATCAACATCCCACGCCACCAGATACCAGCGCCGTCCAGTGTCCACCAACCTGTACGGCTCCACCAACCGGCGTGCGGCTTCACCGTCGGACTTGACGTAGTCAAAGGAGATTTGCCGCCTGTCCGATATTGCGGCGGAGACGACGGTCAGCTGTTGAGGATCCACGGTCCCTGCATTGCTGGGGAGGGTAGTCACGGCGGCCTTCAGCATGGCGAACTTGGGGCGCAGCCTGGACGGCAGGACCTGCTCCAGCTTCGCCAACGCGCGGACCGAAGCCTCACCAATACCGGCTACGGGCCCCGCTGCCACAGAGTTCAGTCCCAGGGCCACCGCCAGGGCTTCATTGTCATCGAGGAGCAGCGGCGGGAGCTGCGCACCGGCACCAAGTTGATAGCCGCCCGCGATTCCCGGGGATGCGTGAATGGGATATCCCAGATTGCGCAGTTTATCGATATCGCGCCGCACGGTCCGCTCGGTCACGCCCATGCGATCAGCGAGTGCCGGGCCCGTCCATTCCCGACGCACCTGCAAGAGCGATAACAGTTGGAGGAGCCGGGCAGACGTTTGGATCATGCATGTGAATCTAGTCCATGTGCCATTAGCGCGGATGCCCGCCGCGGCGTGAGACATAGGAACGCCCGCCGTTCGGGGAATCTGCGCGGAATTCCGTGAACAGGTGGGCGTCGGGTGGACAGTGTGGGTTGTCGGCGTGCTTCGTCTTTGCTGACGGGTGCAGTGTTTTGGCTTTTCCTAGTAGATGCGGGGGTTCCAGTACGGCGTGCCGGGAGCCTCGGGTGCCGTCCAGGATTCCTTGGACCTGATGGGCGGGTTGTGCCCGCGACCATCCTTCAACAGGGCTGAAACGGTGGCTGAGACGGCGGTGATGAGGACGATGACGAGGATGATTCCGACGATTTCCATGCCTCAAGCCTGTTCCTGAGGAAGGACAAGAAACAATGGCAGAAATGCCCTATATGGACAATTTTCTGCCACACTAGCGTTATGTTGAAATCAGTGGCAGTGATCGTCGTACCCAACTTCTCGATCTTCGAATTCGGGACGGCTTTCGAAGTCTTCGGCATCGACCGATCGGACCGCGGCGTCGGGGTGCCGGCCTTCGATTTCCGAGTGGTTGCCCCGGAGCCGGGTGACATCAGCATGAAGTCCGGCCTTTCCCTGCATGTAAACCTTGGCCTCGAAGCGGCAGCCGATGCGGACCTGGTCATCATGGCGCCGTTCGGCCGTGACCAGCACGTCCCCGAGTCTGTGTTGGATGCCTTGCGCGAAGCCCATGCCAGGGGCGCATGGGTGATGTCCATTTGCTCCGGCGCCTACGCCCTGGCCCGCGCAGGTCTGCTGGACGGGCGCCGGTGCACCACGCACTGGCACTATTCCCAGGACCTGGCAAGCAGGTATCCTGCCGCGATCATTGATGAGAACGTCCTCTATGTACAGGACGGGACCATCATCACCAGCGCCGGCACTGCCGCCGGAATCGACGCGTGCCTCCATCTGGTCCGTGAGGAGTTGGGGGCGAACGTGGCTGCGGCCATAGCCCGCGACATGGTGGTACCTCCGCATCGCGACGGCGGCCAAGCCCAGTTCATCGACAGGCCCATGCCCCGCTGCGGTTCAGCGCCCATGGAGGCGTTGCTGCGCTGGATGGTAGAACACCTCGACGAAGAGCACAGCGTCAACGATTTAGCCGCACGGCTCCATATGTCTCCCAGAACGTTCGCCCGCAAATTCCGGGCGGAAACCGGAGCGACTCCGGCAGCCTGGCTGAACTCTCAACGCGTGCTGCGTGCGCGGGAGCTGTTGGAAACCACTGAGTTGAATATTGACGAAATTGCCCGGGAAGCAGGGTTCGGACATTCTGTCCTGCTCCGCCACCATTTCATCAAGGTGCTGGACACGAGTCCACAAAGTTACCGGCGTGCATTCCGTGGGCAGTTGGCAGAAGTCATCTGAGGCAGCTGTGGGCAGACGGTGGTTACAGGCTTCGCCGGGCGGCCTCGGGCTTCGGCTGCGGCCTTCAGGTTTGGCAGCAGGCCTTCGGCTTTAGCGGTACGTGTTCTGCTTAGCGGCGGCCGCCCAGCTGGCCCCGCGACTCTGATCCTTCAGCTTTGGCGCATTCCACCAGCTCCTGCCAGGGGCCAGTGACGGCGCGGTCCGGCAGGGTGGCACGGCGTTGGCCCGCCCTGATGGAGTACATGAAGCGGTCCGGCTCGTTGGCCGCCCTTGCCTGGCTCTTGGCTTCATCCCAAGGGCACGCCTCCACGATTGGAACCCATCGATCCTTGTCATCGGGGGAGACTGCGTCCACGCTCCAGACGCGAGTCATCGCTGCGATTCCCCCACTGCGTTGGACCGTGATCTTCATGACCGGCTGCTTCTCGTTCTTTTGTTCCGTAGTTAGCCGACCGGCAGGGACCGAAGCAAACAGTCCGGTCCCGCCACCTGACTAAACCTTGACCTTCACAGTCTCCCACGCCTTCAGAACGGCGTCATGCTCCGCTGAACCCGAACCGAAGAGTTCCTCAGCGGTAGCAACGGTGGTTTTGGCAAACTTTCCAAACGTGCACGTTGCGGGGAGGCTTCCGCCGGTCAATGTGTTGTACCAGATCTGCCCCGGCGCTTCCCACGCATTGCCACCAAGTTCTGTTGCCACTATGTAGAAAGCCTTGTTGGGGATGCCGGAGTTGATGTGCACTCCGCCATTGTCAGCGCTGGTCCGTACGTACGTGTCCATGGAGTCCGGCTGGGGATCCTTGCCCAGGACGTCGTCGTCGTAGGCGGTGCCCGGTGCTTTCATGGAGCGTAAGGCGACGCCTTGGACCTGGTCCGTGAAGAGGCCCTCACCGATGAGCCAGCTGGCTTGTTCTGCACACTCCTTCTTCAGGTACTGCTCCACGAGGACACCGAAGACGTCAGACATGGACTCGTTGAGTGCACCGGCCTGGTTCCGGTAGGCCAGGTTGGCGGTGTATTGGGTAACCCCGTGAGCGAGTTCGTGGCCGATAACGCTAAGGGACTTGGTGAAGCGCTGGAAGATCTCGCCATCGCCATCGCCAAAGACCATTTGGGAACCATCCCAAAAAGCGTTGTCGTAGAGCTTCCCGTAATGCACGGTTGCGTCCAGTGCGAGGCCGGCATCATCAATGGAGTCCCTGCCGAAAATCTCGCCATACAGTCGGTGAGTGCTCCCGAGGCCGTCGTACGCCTCATCGGCGGCCACGTCCCCAACAGGTCCCGCACCCTCCTTACGGACCACACGTCCAGGCAACGCTTCTGAAGACTCAGCATCATAAATGGTCCGCTTCGGCGGGCCGGGCTTGGCTTGGCGGGCACTGGGAGGCGCTGGCGGAATGGGCGCTGTGCGGATGGCCTGCAACCCTTTGATATGCAGTAGCGACTCTTTGGCTGCTCTGGCCACAGCACGCAGCCGTGGCTCGTTTTGGGCGGCTAACTTGCGAAGCATGTACGGCGGGACGATCGAGCACTTCACGGCAAACCCCTTTGGCTATCGGTATGACCAACTGAATTCAGCCTAGGAGGAGGGGCGGACATTTTTGCGGTTCAGGACCGGCAAGCCCTGAACTGATAGTCAGTATCCGGCACACAAAATACCCCGCCAGCAAAGCTGGCGGGGTATTCGTTGTGCCCTCGATAGGATTCGAACCTACGGCCTTCTGCTCCGGAGGCAGACGCTCTATCCCCTGAGCTACGAGGGCATCCAGGGTTCCCTCCGTTGCCGGTGGGACGTCCTAGAGCTTAGCAGTCACTGCGCCGCAAATGAAAACCCGACGCCACCGCGGCGACCCCGGCCGGGGACGTGCCTATCAGTAGCCGGCGAACGAGTCCACATGGACCCGGCGCGCTCCTGCGCCACGTGATGCAGCGCGCAGGGAATCCACACTCGCCGGGGACCCGGAGACGAACACTTCCCTATCCCCAATGTCCGGAACCAGCTCCTTAAGGCGCGAAGCATCGATCCTGGAGGCACCGGCGTCGAGCATGAACTCCGGGGGAGCGGACCCGTCCGCGAGCCGGGCTATTACTTTGGCGCCTGAGGCTTGCAGTTGTTCCACACAAGCCAGCTCATCGCGGCCCTTTGCCAGATACAGCACCACGGTGTCACGTGCAACGTCCTTGGTCGCCAGTTGCGACAGGAAAGGTGCGATGCCGATTCCTGCGGCGATGAGCAGAACCGGCTCGCCGGCGTCGTTCGGTAGAACAAAGTCTCCACCCACGGCTGTTGCGGAAACACTGTCCCCGGGACGAAGCGCAAACAGTGCCTTCTTCGCCGTAGAGAGGGGCTCGGCCGTGCCCACTCCGAACGTGACTTCCTCCGCACCAGGCGGGCTGGTGATGCTGAAGACGCGACGACGCCCCTTGCCATCCGAACCCGCATGCGGAAGGTTCAGCTCCATGAACTGCCCGGCTGCAAAGCGCACTGGCCTCCGCGGTTCGAACCTGAATTCAGTAGTGGCAGGAGTGAGGGGGCGCGAGCCCTTGAACGTCAGCTGGACCCCACCGCGCTGTCCCAGGAAGAAAGCAATGAGGTTGCCCAGCAACAGTGCCAGTTCCGGGGAGTTGGCAACGAAACCCAAGTTATACGGAACCGCGAAGACAACACCCACGACGCCGGCAAGTGCCAGCTGCTGCCAGCGACGGGGAGGCAGGGTGAGGGGTTCCGAAAGCATGAAGCCCACGAAAAACAGCAACGGCCGTTGCGCCAGGGTCTGCCACAGGGCTTGGCCCAAGGTCATATCGCGGCCGAGCAGTTCCACCGTAATGATGCTGGTGGCAGCCACCAGGAAAACAGTGGCCATCAGCATTTTCCTGGTGCGGTACAGAACCAGGATCACTCCCGGAACCAGAAGCCAGAGCATGGCTGGCGTGGCAGCCCACCACGTGGCGATGTTGAGCCCGGTCAGACCCGTGATGAACGCTCCCACCGCGGCTGGGTTGAAGATATGCCGCCCACGGAAGGCCAATGCATATTTGGAGACGCTGGCCAGCACGCACGCCAACGCAACGCCCGCCATATCCATCACCCCGAAGGCAGGCCAAAACAGGAAGTACAGCAGCAGCCCGGTGATCAGCGAAGACTCCGTATGCGGTTTCACGCCGAAGAGCAAGGCAAGCAGCCGGCCGGATGCGTAGGTCAAGCCCAGGCAAAGCACTAAATGGACCAACATCTCAGGCAGGCCAAAGGTCAACCACCCTAAGAGGTTCAGGACCATGCTGTAGGCCGCCAGCACGCCAAGTACCCAGAGAATCAAGCGGTACATGGTGAAGCGGCCCAACCAGGTGTCCACTCGGGACTTAGCGGCAATCATGTGAACAGTCTCCCCTCAAAACGGTTCGAAAACGCGGCAACACCAGTGGAGGAGACCGTAAGCCACGAGAATTCAAATTCCTCCTCCAAGCGAGGCGGTTCAACCATGAACAATGCTGTGGCCAGCGCGTCCGCCACCAAGGCGCTCGCCGCCATGGTCCATGTAGCCACTGTGGCGTTTATTGGCTTGCCCGTGGTCCCGTCCAGAACATGGTGGAAACCGTCTCCCCACATTCGGCGGTTCGAAGCCGAGGCGCACAGGGCAGCGTTACTGAGCTCCACCGTGCCTATGGCCTGCCGCGGGTTGTAGGGGTGCTCCAGCGCAACGGCGGCTGGATGGATGCCGGCGTGCAGCATGTCGCCGCTTCCATCCACCAGGAAATCGGTATGGCCACTCTCTTTCAGGACTTCACCCAGCAGGTCAACGAGTTGCCCCTTGCCGGCGGCTCCCACGTCCAGGACCACCGGCTCTTGAGCGGCCAGCTCCGTGCCTGACCATTCAAGGACGTCCTCCCACCGTGCCGGGGCCAGGGGACTCCCGGACGGAGCAAGTGCATAAGTGGAGTCGTAGCCCAGTCGCTCCAGACTGCTGCCGATCAACGGGGTCATGGCGCCATCGCTGAGACGATACAGAGCGGAATACACCTCCTGGAGGGCGACGGCATGCTCCGGCAACGTGATTCGGCCCGGGGCGCGGGCCAGCCCCGAGACCAAGGAATCGGGCCTGAACCGAGACCACGTTTTGTCATATTCTGCAACGCTCTCCAGCAGCTCGCTGCGGATCGCGGGTACCAGACGTTCCGGCGTCGAAATCTCCCACTGCGTACCGATCCCTTCGAAGCGGAAAGTGCTCCACCCAGGGTGCGGCATGGCTGCTACTTGGCCTGGGACTTGATCTGTTCCACGGCTTCGTTGAAGCCGCCGGACGTCAAGGAAGAGCCGGCAACCTTGGAGACGTTGAGCTCATCGATGTCCTTACCTACGATCTGCGCGGCGATGCCACCGGCAAACTCACCCTGGAACTTCTTGGTATTGGGGTTGGAAGGGTGAACCGTGATGTTGACCGCAGAGACCTTATCGGCGGCCAGCGTCAGTTCAACACCCACCGTTTCCTGACCATTGGGCGAGGTGTACGTGCCGTCGGAACTGTAAGTCCCGTCCTTATAGGTGGACGCGCCGGTGGATGCGACAGCCGCTGATGACGACGTGCCTGCAGATGTTGGGCTGCCGGTTGCGGCTTGGCCACCATCCTGGCTGGCAGGGGTTTGGGTTGCGGGGGCTTCGGTCGTGGGGGCGCATGCCGCGGCCGTTCCTATGATGGAGAGGCCGGTGAAACCGACGTAGAGGCTCTTGCGGAGTGGCGTAGTCATGGTTCTGCTCGTTTCAACTGGACAAGAATTCGTCAAGGTCATTTTTCGGTCAGGGTCACTGCGTGTATCGGGATGACCTACGAGGCCACCTCCTACGTGTTCACAACGTCGAATTCAGCGTAATGGTTCAGTCTGTGCCGCCAGGTTGCCGTTCCTGTGAGTGACCTGGGTCCCGGTATCCACATATGGGACCCTCAATTCCGCGACTTTGCGGGCCCCCGGTAGGCTAGAAGCGTGACTCCCGAAGAACTCTCTGCTGCCATATCCGCCTGCCTTAAGGACGCCGTCTCTACCGGCGAAATCACCTTGACGGAATCTGCTGTGCCCGAATCCGTGCGAGTGGAGCGACCCAAGAACCGGGATCATGGAGACTGGGCCACCAACATCGCCCTGCAGCTCTCCAAGCAGGCCGGCATGAATCCGCGCGAATTCGCGGGAATCCTCAGCAACCATCTGCAGGGCATTCCCGGTGTCACCGGCGTGGAAATCGCCGGTCCCGGCTTCCTCAACGTCACCGTGGATGCCGCCACGGCCGGTGCCCTCGCCAAGGCCATTGTTGAGGCCGGAACCAGTTACGGCACCAACCAAGCGCTCGCGGGCCGTGTGGTAAATATGGAGTTCGTTTCAGCGAATCCCACCGGCCCGCTCCACATCGGGCACACCCGCTGGGCGGCCTTGGGCGATGCGATTGCACGGGTTCTGCGCGCGTCCGGTGCAGACGTCACCGCCGAGTACTACATCAACGACGCCGGCTCGCAGATGAACGTCTTTGCCAATTCCGTCCTCTCCCGGCTTCATGGCCGTGGTGTTCCGGAGGGCGGCTACCCGGGCGAATACATTCGTGAACTCGGCGACGAAGTGCTCAAGGCGCACCCCGGCATCCGCGAACTGACGGACGAGGCAGCCCTGCCCGTTATCCGTGGCGCAGCCTACGAGGCCCAGATGGCGGACATCAAGACAACCCTGGCCGGGTTCGGCGTGGAGTTCGATGTCTTCTTCTCCGAGAAGGAACTGCACGACGCCGGTGCTATCGAATCCGCTGTCGCCCGCCTTCGGGAGCAGGGGCACGTGTTCGACGACGGCGGAGCAGTGTGGTTGCGCACCACGGACTTCGGCGACGACAAAGACCGTGTCATGATCCGCGCCAATGGCGAGCCCACCTATTTTGCTGCGGACGCCGCGTACTACCTCTCAAAGAAGGACCGCGGCTTTACCGAAAAGATCTATCTGCTCGGTGCGGACCACCACGGTTACATTAATCGCCTGAAGGCTATTGCGGCCTGTGCGGGCGATGATCCCGAAGTCAACATCGAGGTCCTTATCGGCCAGCTTGTGTCCGTCAACGGTGCCAAGTTGTCCAAGCGTGCCGGCAACATCATTGAGCTCAAGGACCTTATCTCCTGGCTTGGCAAGGACGCTGTCCGGTACTCGCTGGCCCGTTTCCCGGCCGACTCGCCGCTGACGCTGGACCCGGAGCTGTTGAAGAAACACAGCAACGAGAACCCTGTGTTCTACGTGCAGTACGCCCATGCACGGTCTCGCGGCACGGCGCGCAACGCCGCCGAAGCCGGCGTGGAGCGCCAGGTTGATGGAGTGGATGCCTTCGACGCCTCACTCCTGGACCACGCCACGGAAAACGAGTTGCTTTCCTACCTTGGAAGCTACCCGTCCATCGTGGCCAAAGCCGCCGAACTGCGAGAGCCGCACCGTGTGGCGCGCCACCTGGAGGTCATTGCCGGGGCCTACCACCGCTGGTACGACGCCTGCCGCGTGTCGCCGCAGGGTGATGATCCCGTACTGGACGTAAACCGCACCCGTCTGTGGCTCAATGACGCCACCAGCCAAGTGCTGGCCAACGGACTCGAACTGCTGGGCGTTTCGGCGCCGGAACGGATGTAGGGCCATGAACACAGCCGCCGATCACGCATCTCCGCTTGCTCCCGAATGGTTGGCCGTCCCCGCGGACCTCAACGCATTGCAGGAGCCCATGTGGGCTTCCGGCGTGGGGAAGAACGACGCCGGTGAAATCACCGTTGAAGGTCTTTCCGTCAGTGAACTCAAAGAACGGTTCGGAACTCCGCTGTTTGTCATGAGCGAATCGGACTTTCGATCCCGGGCGCGGGCGTTCAAGGACGCCTTCGACGCCGCCTTTGCCGACATCTGCGGGGGAGTGGACGTCTACTACGCAGGGAAGTCCTTCTTGTGCACCGCCGTGGCCAGTTGGGTAGCAGAAGAGGGCCTCCGCCTGGATACGTGTTCCGGCGGCGAACTCGCCGTCGCTGCCCGTGCCGGAATCGAGGGCTCCAACCTCGGCTTGCACGGCAACAACAAGTCTGACGCAGAGATCAACCGCGCCCTGGACATGTCGCTGGGCAGGATCGTTGTGGACAGCATCGATGAACTGGAGCGCGTTGCCAAGATAGCTTCCAGCCGCGGCGAGGTTGCCAAGGTCATGCTGCGCCTGACACCTGGTGTGCACGCGCACACCCACGAGTTCATCGCTACCGCACACGAGGACCAGAAGTTTGGCCTCTCCATGGCCGAGGACTCCACTGAGGAAGCGGGCCTGTCCGCAGCCGAGGAAGCAGTGGCTGCAGCAACCTCCTACGCCAGCATCGAGCTCCTGGGACTGCACTGCCACATCGGCTCGCAGATCTTTGAGCCTGACGGCTTTGCTGTTGCAGCGGAGAAGCTCCTGGGCTTCCTTGCCGCCATGCAGGCCAAATACTCCATCGTCATGCCCGAGCTGGACCTCGGTGGCGGCTACGGAATCGCCTATACCCCGGTGGATACTCCCCGGCCGCCGGCCGAGATCGCGGAGGCGATGGCCGCCGTCGTGCGCTCCAAGTGTGCCGAGTTGGGCATAACCCCGCCGCGCATCTCCATTGAACCCGGACGCGCGATCGTGGGCAGTACCACCTTCACGCTGTACGAAGTAGGGACGCTCAAAACGGTCCGCGTTGACGCACCTGAGAGTGAAGACGGGCAAAAGAACGTTACGTATCCGCGGCGCTATGTGTCGGTGGACGGCGGAATGAGCGACAACGCCCGCCCGGTGCTTTACGACGCGGATTATTCAGCAATTTTGGCTTCCAGGGACTCGGATGCGACTCCGCAGCTGTCCCGAGTAGTGGGCAAACATTGCGAGAGCGGCGACATAGTTGTTAGAGATGTATATCTGCCCGCGGATGTGGCAGCCGGTGATTTGCTCGCAGTACCGGGTACCGGCGCCTACTGCTGGGCCCTCTCCAGCAACTACAACTACCTGGCCCGGCCTGGCGTTGTCGCTGTACGCGACGGAGCCGCCCGGCTGATTGTCCGCGGGGAAACCGAAGAAGATCTCTTGAACCGCGACATGGGAGTGGCGAATGTCTGAAGTGCGAACCCTAAAGGTGGCCTTGCTGGGCTGTGGCAACGTTGGGGCCCAGGTTGCGCGGATTCTGATTGACGACGCCGAGGCACTCGCTGCCCGCAGTGGCGCCCGCCTGGAACTTTCCGGTATCGCCGTGCGCAATATCGAATCTCCGCGTGACGTCGAACTTCCCCGGGAACTGTTCACCACTGATGCCCATACGTTGGTCAAGGACGCAGACCTTGTCATCGAACTCATGGGCGGTATCGAGCCGGCCCGTTCGCTGATCCTCACAGCCATCCAAAACGGCGCATGCGTCGTCACCGGCAACAAGGCCCTGCTCGCGCAGGATGGCCCCACGCTGTACGAAGAGGCTGACAAGGCCGGGGTCCAACTGTCTTACGAGGCCGCCGTTGCCGGAGCCATCCCCATCCTGCGCCCTATTCGCGACAGCCTGTCCGGCGACCGCATCACGCGCGTGCTGGGCATTGTCAACGGCACCACCAACTTCATTCTTGACCAGATGGACACCACCGGTGCGCAGTTCTCCGATGCTCTGGCCGAGGCCCAGCGTCTGGGATATGCGGAAGCGGACCCCACTGCAGATGTGGAGGGCCACGACGCTGCAGCGAAGGCAGCGATCCTTGCGTCATTGTCCTTTCACACGCGCTTCTCGCTGGACGACGTCTATTGCGAAGGCATCAGCAAGGTCAGCGCTGCCGATATTGCCTCCGCCAAGGAAGCCGGCTTTGTGATCAAGCTGCTTGCAATTGCCGAGAAGATCGACTCGTCGGATAACGGCAGTGGCATTTCCGTACGCGTCCACCCCACCCTCCTGCCGCGGGAACACCCGCTGGCAGCTGTGCGAGGTGCTTTCAACGCTGTGTTCATCGAGGCCGAGAACGCCGGCGAACTCATGTTTTATGGCCAGGGCGCTGGTGGGACCCCCACCGCATCTGCCGTGCTGGGCGACCTCGTGTCCGCTGCGCGGCGCCTCGTCCTGGGCGGTCCCGGACGCACGGAGACAACCACGGGCCACGTCCCCGCGTTGGCCATCGACGCGTCCACCACGAGTTACTACATCGGCCTGGATGTCGCTGACCAGGCCGGCGTGTTGGCCAGGATTGCGCACATCTTTGCCGAGAATGGCGTTTCCATTGAAACAATGCGCCAAACGATCCACCGCGACTCTGCCTCGAACATTGAGTCAGCCGAGCTTAAAATCGTGACGCACCGTGCGTCCGAAGCTGCACTTGCGGCAACCGTTGAGGCCGTCAAAGGCCTGGACGTCATCAATTCTGTAACATCCGTACTGCGGGTAGAAGGGGTCTAAGTGGCTCACCAATGGCGCGGAGTAATCCGCGAATACGCTGAACGTTTGCCTGTAACGGAAGCCACCAAGGTCATCACCCTCGGAGAGGGCGGCACGCCGCTCGTCCACGCGCAGAAGCTTTCCGAGCTCACCGGCTCCGAGGTTTACCTGAAGGTCGAAGGCATGAACCCCACCGGTTCGTTCAAAGACCGCGGCATGACCATGGCCATGACTGCTGCTGTGGAGGCCGGCGCCAAGGCTGTAGTTTGCGCTTCCACGGGCAACACGTCCGCTTCGGCTGCGGCCTATGCCACTGCCGCCGGCCTCAAGTGTGCGGTGCTGGTACCCGAGGGCAAGATCTCCATGGGCAAGCTGAGCCAGGCCATCGCCCACGGTGCCACGCTGCTCCAGGTGGACGGCAACTTCGATAACTGCTTGGACATCGCCCGAAAACTTGGCGAGGCTTACCCCGTGTTCCTGGTGAACTCCGTCAACCCGGCGCGCATCCAGGGCCAGAAGACCGGTGCCTTCGAAGTTGTGGACAGCCTGGGCGATGCCCCTGACATCCACGTACTGCCCGTGGGCAACGCCGGTAACATCACTGCCTACTGGAAGGGCTATAAGGAATACTCCGCGCCCTTCGAGACCGCCAATGGAACACTTCCGGCTGTATCCACCAAGACACCGGTCATGTGGGGCTTCCAAGCAGCAGGTGCCGCACCGTTCGTTGCGGGACACCCCATCACTGAACCGGACACGATCGCCACCGCCATCCGTATCGGCAACCCGGCATCGTGGGAGACTGCAGTTGCGGCCCGTGACGAGTCGGGCGGACTGATCGAGGCTGTCACCGATGATGAGATCCTGGCTGCCCACCGCTGGTTGTCCGCCAAGGAAGGCGTCTTCGTTGAACCCGGCTCCGCTGCCGGTGTTGCGGGCTTGATCAAGAAGCACGCGGCAGGGGAAGTTCCGTCCGGCAAGACCATTGTCATCACTGTTACCGGCCATGGACTCAAGGACCCGCAGTGGGCCCTTCGTACCGAAGACGGCAGCGATGTCCAGCCCGTCAAAGTACCGAACGACGTCGTCACCGTTGCCGCAGAACTGGGACTGGAAGAAAACTAAGAGTGGAATCAACGCAGCCCACCGCGACCGATCGTGCACTCGTCGCGGCAGGCCAGCGGCTGACCGTCAAGGTCCCCGGTACGAGTGCCAACCTGGGCCCCGGTTACGACAGCCTCGGCTTGGCCCTGTCTATTTACGACACCTTGACGGTGGAAACCCACAGCACCGGAGAGCTTGAGTTTGAGCTCTCCGGTGAGGGTGCTGACTCGCTTCCACGGGATGCCAGTCACCTGGTAGTGCGCGCTATTGACCTCGCGTTGGATCGCCTTGGCTACCAGCGATCCGGCCTGAAAATCATTGCGGATAACGTGAACCCGCATGGTCGGGGACTGGGGTCCTCAGCCTCAGCTGTAGTGGCTGCTGTTACTGCCGCCAATGCGCTGGTTCCTGCAGAATCCCGGCAGGATCGTGACTGGATCCTGCAGCTGACCAGCGAGATGGAAGGGCACCCGGACAACGTCGCACCGGCGATTTTCGGTGGACTGGCGCTGTCATGGCAGGACAGCGAGCAGTACAGCAGCACGCGCGCTGACGTCACATCTTCAGTCATTCCTGTGGTGGCAGTGCCGGACTACGAACTGGCTACGGAAACTGCGCGTGGACTCCTGCCGGCTTCAGTCGGTCACCACGCAGCAGCCATGAATTCCGGACGTGCAGCCCTGTTGATTCATGCGCTCACTGCTGATCCCGCTCTGCTGCTCCCCGGCACGGAGGACTACCTCCACCAGAGCTACCGCGCTCAGGCCATGCGCCCCAGCGCCGACCTCCTCGCAGCTCTGCGGGGTGTGGGCCATGCGGCCGTTGTATCCGGCGCGGGTCCCACGGTAATGGTGCTGGCAAACGGTGCTGACCAGGCTGCAGCGGTGGTTGAATTCATTGAGGCGTTCACTGCGGCCAACACACCCGGGGTCGGTTGGCGCGTGATGACGCTGGCTGTAGACGTTCAAGGTGCTAGAGTGGAAGAGCACCGCCGGTAAAGCCGCGGGCAGTTCCCTGATTTTGGATCTCGGTGTTTTGCCGTACCTTTCGTCAACTGTGCCAACGTTGGTGGTGTCGTCTCTTTCCGGCCTGTCTCAGGTGCCGCAGAAATCTCTCTGTTCCCTGAACGCTACGCCGGCTGTCCGGGCAACTGGATCCAGTGATGACGATCAGTATCCGGCCCTGTTGGCCACAATCCATCAGGCACGGCCCAAATCACCGGCTGCAGATCTGAACTGCAGCCCAGAACAAATCATCGCGTCCAGCTCTCGCTCTGGACGCCGTCGAGGGGGAAGGATCCTTCGTGACAGAAACCACTGAGCTGGCTTCAGCTGTGGACACAACATCTTCTGCTGCTGATTCGTCAACTGCAGCAACCACCAAGAGCAGCGGCCTTGCAGGGCTTAAGCTCGCCCAGCTTCAGGCTCTTGCCAGTCAGCTGGGCATTTCCGGGGGATCCCGTATGCGCAAAGGGGACTTGGTAACGGCCATTTCGGCACATCGTGCCGGAACGTCCACCGCCAAGGCGCCTGCCAAGGCCACGGCGAAGGCGACTGCGGTTAAGGCAGCACCGGCAGCCGAGCCGAAGGCCGCGCAGGAAAGCAGCGCGCCTGCTGACGCCGCCGCCGCCGAGGCACCTGCCCAGGAAGCACCTCGAGGCCGCGGTCGTGGCCGCAGCCGCCGCGCCACCAGCGACGGAGTCGTAGCAGCTGCTGAGGTCGTTGCTGCGCCTGCCGAGCCCGCAGCCGCACCAGTTGCTGAAGCTCCGGCAGTGGCCGAAACCGGCGAAGCCGCTACAGAGCGTCGTCAGCCCCGCACCCGTAACCGGCGCCGTGGCGAAGCTGCCGCAGCGCCTGCCGAAGCGGCAGAAGCACCCGCCACTGAGCAGCGTGCTGATCGTACGGAACAGCGTGAGCAGCGTGCTGACCGTTCGGAACAGCGTGAGCAGCGTGCTGACCGTTCGGAGCAGCGTGAGCAGCGTGCTGACCGTTCGGAACAGCGTGAGCAGCGTGCTGACCGTTCGGAACAGCGTGAGCAGCGTGCTGACCGTTCGGAACAGCGTGAGCAGCGGGAACAATCCGAATCAGGCGATCAGCAGCGCGAACGCCGCGAAAACACACGTGGTCGCCGTGAAGACAACAACGACGGCGACGACACCGGCAACCGCCGGAACCGCCGGAACCGTCGCGACCGCAACGAGCAGACTGACCGGAGCGATCGTCGTGGGGGTCAGGACAGCCGTGACGGCAATACCCGCAGCGACCGCTTCCGCGACCGCAACGAACGTCGCCGTGGCCGCTCGCAGGGACCGGACGTTGACGACGTCGAGGTCACCGAAGACGACGTCCTGCTCCCGGTAGCGGGTATCCTGGATGTCCTGGAAAACTACGCGTTCATCCGTACCTCCGGCTACCTTCCCGGTGCAAACGACGTCTACGTTTCCCTGGCACAGGTCAAGAAGTACAACCTCCGCAAGGGCGACGCCGTCGTCGGTGCCATCCGCGCACCGCGTGATGGTGAAGACCGCAGCCAGCAGTCTGCGCGCCAGAAGTTCAACGCACTGGTTCGTGTCACTTCCGTCAATGGCAAGACGCCGGAAGAACTCAAGGATCGTGTCGAGTTCGCCAAGCTCGTGCCGCTGTACCCGTCCGAGCGTCTGCGCCTCGAGACCGACCCCAAGAAGATCGGTCCCCGAGTCATCGACCTCGTGGCCCCGATCGGCAAGGGCCAGCGTGGTCTGATCGTCTCCCCGCCGAAGGCCGGAAAGACGCTCATCCTGCAGTCCATCGCGAATGCCATCACCACCAACAATCCTGAGGTTCACCTCATGATGGTTCTGGTTGACGAACGTCCCGAAGAAGTCACGGACATGCAGCGCACCGTCAAGGGTGAGGTCATTGCCTCTACCTTCGACCGTCCCGCGGACGATCACACCACGGTTGCCGAGCTCTCCATTGAACGCGCCAAGCGCCTCGTGGAAATGGGCATGGACGTGGTAGTCCTTCTGGACTCCATGACCCGCTTGGGCCGCGCCTACAACCTGGCAGCACCGGCCTCCGGCCGTATCCTGTCCGGTGGTGTGGATTCTGCAGCACTGTACCCGCCCAAGCGCTTCTTCGGTGCAGCCCGCAACATCGAAAACGGTGGCTCGCTCACCATCCTTGCAACCGCGCTCGTCGAGACCGGTTCCAAGATGGACGAGGTTATCTTCGAAGAGTTCAAGGGCACCGGCAACATGGAACTTCGCCTGTCCCGCCAGCTGGCGGACAAGCGCATCTTCCCGGCCGTGGACGTCAACGCGTCCGGCACGCGCCGCGAAGAGAACCTGCTCTCGCCTGAAGAAGTCAAGATCATGTGGAAGCTGCGCCGCGTCCTTTCCGGTCTGGAGCAGCAGCAGAGCCTTGAACTGCTGACCAACAAGATCCGGGAGACGCAGAGCAACGTCGAGTTCCTCATGCAGGTACAGAAGACGACGCTCGGAGCGAAGTCGGACAACGACAAATAGCGTTAAGTGGGGTGGGGCCGTCAAGTAATTTTGCCGGCCCCGCCCCTTCGCGTTGCTGCCGACGTACTGCGTACGTCGGCAGCAACGCTACGACAGGCCCGATGCCACTCCCGGGCCGGCAAAATTACTCGACGGCGGTCAGGTCACCTTGGGCGTTGCCGTCACCTTCGCTGGCCGGCTTATTTGAGCGGTTGGTCGTTAATACACCAATCGTCGCAACTAGACTTGTCTGCGAGTCGAAAGAGGTTTGAAAATGTTTGAGTCCGTACAGGGATTGCTTGATGAGCATGCTGCTATTCAGGCGCAGTTGAGTGATCCTGCTGTTTATGCCGATCAGTCTGCTGCCAGGAAGTTGGGGCGGCGGTCTGCTCAGCTTCAGGGCATCGTGGAGGCTTACAACAAGTGGCGCGGGCTCAATGATGATCTGGAAGCCGCACAGTCGATGGCTGATGAGGATCCCGAATTCGCTGCTGAGGTTGTGCAGTTGGAGGAGCAGATTCCCGCAGCCCAGGAGCGGCTGCGCCGTCTTCTGATCCCGCGTGATCCGGATGACGCCCGCAACGTCATCCTTGAAGTGAAGGGTGGCGAAGGTGGCGACGAAGCTGCATTGTTCGCCGGTGACCTTTTGCGGATGTACATGCGCTACGCCGAATCGCGTGGTTGGAAGACCGAAATGATCTCCGCCACCGAATCTGATCTTGGTGGATACAAGGATGTTGCCGTCGCCATAAAGGGCAACTCCAATGACCCCGCGCAGGGCGTCTTTGCCCGTTTGAAGTTTGAAGGCGGCGTCCACCGTGTGCAGCGCGTACCCGTGACGGAATCGCAGGGCCGCATCCACACTTCGGCCGCCGGCGTGCTGGTGCTTCCCGAAGTTGATGAGCCCGAAGAACTTGAGATCAGCCAGAACGACCTCAAGATCGATGTCTACCGTTCATCGGGTCCGGGTGGACAGTCCGTGAACACCACCGACTCCGCTGTTCGCATCACTCACTTGCCTACGGGCATTGTGGTGGCCATGCAGAATGAAAAGTCACAGCTGCAGAACCGCGAGGCCGGCATGCGTGTTCTCCGTGCCCGCCTCTTGGCCCACCAGCAGGAACAAATCGACGCCGCCAACTCCGAACAGCGCAAGTCACAGATCCGCACCATGGACCGTTCGGAGCGCATCCGGACCTACAACTTCCCGGAAAACCGCATTGCTGACCACCGCACCGGCTACAAGGCTTACAACCTTGATGCCGTCATGAACGGTGATCTGGAACCCGTGATCCAGTCAGCCATTGAGGCTGACGAGCAGGCACGCCTGGATGCCATCGGCGAATAACGGCCTTCGCAACAGCATCGCCGGACAAACACAGCAGAGTACACCCATGACGTTTTATCAAGGCCAGAGCCTCGCGGACGCTGTTCGCGAGGCTACTGCCGTCTTATCCGAAGCCGGTGTGCCCAGCCCGCGCGTGGACGCCGAGTTGCTTGCCGATCACCTGCTGGGCGTCGGCCTCGGGCGCCTTCGCGCCATGATGCTCGGCGATACCGCCGCACCCGAGGGCTACCGTGAACTGGTGGAGGAGCGGGCCGGGCGCGTACCGCTGCAGCACATCACCGGCGTCGCATACTTCCGGCACTTGCAGTTGCGCGTTGGGCCGGGCGTTTTCATTCCCCGTCCTGAAACGGAATCGGTTGTTCAGCTGGTCATCGATCACCTCTCAGGAATTCCTGGCCCCAAAGTGGTGGATTTGGGCACAGGGTCCGGCGCAATCGCAGGCTCCATCGCCTATGAGGTCCCGGGGGCTGAGGTTCACGCGGTGGAATACAGCACCCTCGCGCATGCCTGGGCTGCCAGGAACCTCGAACCGCTTGGCGTCGTACTCATTGAAGGCGACCTGCGGGATGCCCTTCCCGAGCACAACGGAACATTCGACGTCGTGGTGTCCAATCCGCCGTACATTCCGGCCGAAGCGATCCCCACAGAGCCTGAAGTTGCTCTGCACGATCCACCGGAGGCGTTGTACGGCGGAGGAGCGGACGGCATGGTACTTCCGACGGCGGCAGCGGCCTCCGCCTCCCGGCTCCTCAAACCCGGTGGTTATTTTGTGATGGAGCACGCGGAAGTCCAAGCTGCGTGGATCGCCGGGATGCTGCAACGAACCGGACGTTGGAACAACATCACCACCCACTACGACCTGAACGGCAAGGAACGTGCCACCAGCGCGATACTGGCAAGCCCGTCTCCTGATGAGTGAAAGAATAGCGCTGTGACCACAACCTATAACTGCACTTCCGAGGACCAGCGGACTGAAGGGCTCCAGCATGCCCAACGCGCGATCAGCGAAAAGAAGTGCGTCGTGCTGCCAACGGACACCGTCTACGGTATTGCTGCAGACGCTTTTTCGCCGTTGGCCGTGACCATGTTGTTGGCCTCCAAAGGGCGCAGCCGGCAGATGCCCCCTCCTGTCCTGATTCCCCGGATCAACGCCTTGGACGGACTTGCCACGGACGTTCCCGCGGATGCCCGGGCGCTGGCTCAGGCTTTTTGGCCCGGTGGTCTCACACTGATCCTGCACGCGCAGCCATCCCTGGACTGGGACCTCGGCGAAACCAAGGGCACCGTTGCCCTCAGGATGCCCGATGACCAGATCGCCTTGGAACTCCTTGGACTCACTGGTCCCTTGGCTGTTTCTTCCGCCAATCGGACGGGTCAGGAAGCGGCGCAGACAGCCTCCGAGGCCCGTCTTCAACTGGCTGAGTCCGTTGAGGTTTATCTTGAAGGCGGCTTCCGTCCGGTCAAGGGCACTGCTGCCTTGCCCTCGACGATCGTCGACGCTACCTCCATTCCTTTCCGCGTAGTGCGCCAAGGAGCCATCGAGCTGGAGCGGCTCCGCGAGATCGTTCCCTCGATCCTCGGGGTTGGAGAAGCTATTCCTGCAGAGTTGCCGGCTGCGGACGACGCGGCAGCTGAAGAACCCCAAGTTGAAGAAGCTGCAGTCGAAGAAGCCGCGGGAGATGCTGTTGCCGAAAGTGCATCAGCGTCTGCCGTTGACGCTGTGGCTCCCCGGGATGAGGCCCCAACAATGGACGACGCGCCGGCCGAAGTGACCGAAGCCGCCGCCGTCGAGGACCCAACCCAAGACACGGTAAAGCCGGAGGCCTCCAGCGAAGCAAAATCCGAATGATCCCGGAGCGCCAACGCGTCCCCGTCCTTGACGTCGACGCCACGCCGATGCGCGTCGACGAGGTTATTGATGCCATGGGCGGGCTGATCGCAGCCGGAACAACCGCCACCGTTCTTGGACACAACCTTCACAGCATCACGTTGTTTCACTCCCGTCCGGATGTCCGTTCTTTGTATGAGAACAGCTCGGTTGTCCTCTTGGACGGAGCTCCGGTAGCGATGCTTTGGGGGTTCGCCCACAAGCGTCAACTCCAATCGCCGGATGAGGGAACCATGGCTTATCGCCTCGGATCCATGGACTGGATCCCGGAGCTGGGGAAGGTCAAGGGGCTGGAGCGGATCGCCGTAGTCGGCGCCGGCCGGACCGCCAATACGAAGGCGGTCGCGAGGTTGCGCTCCATGATTCCCGGTGCAACAGTGGACGGCATGCCCGGTGAGGGGTGGGACAGCGCCCTGGAAGACGGGGTAGTGGACTGGCTAACGGATTTCCGTCCGCAACTGGTGCTGATGGGACTGGGGATGCCCCTTCAGGAGACTGTCCTTCACCGCAGGCTCGCCCATTTGCCCCCTGCCCTTTATTGCGCCGTGGGTGGTGCCATAGAACAGGTTGCGGGCATCCAAAAACTTGCGCCGCGCTGGCTGGGACGCTTAGGACTCGAGTGGGCCTGGCGCCTGCTCCTTCACCCGGACCGCGTGGCCTACAGAGTTTTCGTTGAACCTTGGAAGCTGGCAGGTCTGCTGATCGGACGCCGCTTCCAACCATCCAAGACCAAAGGCAAGTAAATGACGTTCCACCCCGTCGTGGTCGCTGTCGTAGTGACCTATAACCGGCGTGAACTCCTTCAGACCACCCTGGAGGGCATCGCTGCAGGCACTCAGGTGCCGGACGCCGTCGTCATCGTGGACAACGCCTCCACGGACGGAACCGCAGGTTTCCTCCAGCAGTACCAAAGTCCGCTGACCACGGATGTGGTGACGTTGAACACCAACGTGGGCGGTGCAGGTGGTTTCGTCGTCGGCATGGAACGTGCTCTGCTCGACCACGGCGCGGACCATGTGTGGATCATGGACGACGACACCGAACCGCAGCCTGATGCCCTCCGCGAAGCTATGGACATCTCCGAGTCCTACCTCAAGGAAACAGGGGAGGCCCCGGCATTCATCGCAAGCCGTGTGGTGTGGACTGATGGCCGCGACCACCCTATGAACCGCATGCGGCCGCGGATGGGCGCAAGCGAGAACCAGCGCAGCGCCGCAGTCCGGCTGGGTGCAACCCAAATCCGGAGTGCTTCTTTCGTGTCGGTGTTGATTCGTGCTGAGGAGATCAGACAGCACGGCCTGCCCATAGCGGACTACTTCATCTGGAACGACGACCTGGAATACACCGCCAGGATTTCCCGTCGGGGGACCGCATTGGCCACCAACGCGTCGGTGGCCAATCACCACACGAAGGTGTTCGGCGACGCCGGTGCGGATCCGGGTCCGCGCTTCTACTACGAAGTGCGAAACAAGCTCTGGGTCTACACCCGCTCGAACGCTTTGGCGCCGTGGGAGAAGATCTTGTTTACAGGCGCTTCACTGCGCAACTGGACCCGCACGATTGCTGCCTCGCCAAATCGCAAAGTGCTGTTGGCCGGGCTTCTCAAAGGCCTGCGCCACAGCCTGAAAGCCCCACGCTCCAACGCCCAGGTGCTGAACGGGATCTACGCACTGCGTAACGTCCAAGAGCCTGTCAGGTAGCAGTTTCGCGGCTTGAATCCCAGCCAAACACGCTGGGGCTTGGCGGCTGCGTCACAGGGTGGTCACGGCCATTGGCATTAGTATCGTGACTAGAGTCCACAGAAATCCCGCAACATTCGGCACAGCCGGTGCAGGCATGGCGACGGAGTAGTTCCATTTATCCAAAGACAGATTTCCACACCTTGAGCTGCCCACAACCCGACGGCATTCAATCCCGCCGGCTGCATTCGAAGGCCCATTCTTACCATCTGGTGTGCAGGCTGCTCTCCGGGGCCGCCTCATGATCATGTACATGCTGATGGCCCTCACGGCGGCTGTTGTGTCATATGCCGGGACGTGGGGCGCCCGCGTGGTGGGAAACAAGCTGCGGTTGTACCAACCCATCCGTAGCCGTGACATGCACTCGGCCTTGATCTCCAAACTCGGCGGGTTGGGCATTTTTGTGGGCTTCTTCGCCGCGCTGGTGGTGGCGAGCAATTCCTTCTTCGTCAAGGACATTTTCCGGCACAACGATGCCCCTTGGGGGATCCTGGCCGGTGCCGTGGTGATCGTCGCCGTGGGGGTGGCGGATGACATCCTGGACATCCGTTGGTGGATCAAACTGTTGGGCCAGGCCGCAGCTGCCTTCATTGTGGCCGTCTGGGGCGTGCGGATGTCTGTTGTGCCCTTCATCCCGGAACCGATTTTCCTTGAGTCCGAAGTAGTCCAGATTGTGCTGACCGCCATGCTCATTGTCACCACCATGAATGCCGTCAACTTCATTGATGGACTGGACGGATTGGCAGCCGGAGTGGCAATCATCGGGGGCGGAGCCTTCTTCCTCACGGCGTACTGGGTTCACCGGAACAACCCATCCACCGACAACTCAGATCTCGCAACACTCCTGATGGCCATTCTCGTGGGCAGTTGCATCGGGTTCCTGCCGCACAACTGGTTCCCGGCCAAGATCTTCATGGGCGACTCAGGGGCCATGCTTATTGGTTTGCTCATGGCTTCCGCCGGTGTGGTGGCCACGGGGCAGATCGGCTCCGGCCTTTATGACCGCGCCAACGGTATCCCCACCATCGTCCCCATCTTGCTGCCCTTCGCCGTGTTGTCTCTTCCCCTCCTTGATTTGGGGATGGCCGTTGTGCGAAGAACGGCCCGGGGCCAGTCGCCCTGGTCCGCTGACCGCGGGCACCTCCACCACAAATTGGTTGACCTTGGATACTCACACCGCAGCGCCGTCGTCATGCTCTATGTCTGGACGTGCATTCTCGCGTTCGGCGGCGTTGCCTTTGCTGTGTTCCCCTGGCAAATCGTGCTCATTGTCCTCATAGTGGCAGCGCTTGTCATGGCTGCCGTGACCGCGTGGCCCTACTTCACCCGGAAATCGGCGCGGCCGGGGGAGTAGTTGTGACGGCCGGTTATGGTCACAGTTCTATCTCATGTAGAATTCTTTCTGCGGACAGTCACTCGCCCGTAACCCCACTTTGAGAATATGGCACCTGTGCCACGAGGATTGGTATCCCCATGACATCCAACGCCGAAACCGGACGCCCGTCCGGTAGACGTGGTGTTGGATCCGTTGGTAAACCGTCCTCGTTGTGGCTCCGGTTGCTTCTTATCAGCGCCGCAGCAGCAGTGGCAGCCACTGCCATCACTTGCGTGATCGCGGCCTTCATGAACGGCGGGCAGGGGGCGCTATCAGCAGCGTTCGGCGCCGTGCTGGTCATGCTCTTCTTTGGGATCAGCCTTCTGATCGGTCACTTTGTTGGCCGTAACAACCCCTCCGGCGCAGTCGGCCTCTTTGTTGCAACATATTTCATCAAGGTGGTCGGATTTGCCGTTGTGCTGTTTGTACTCGGCGCTCCGGAATGGCTCCACGGCCGGTGGTTCCTCATTGGCGCCGTGGTCACGGTTGTCTTCTGGCAAGCCGCCGAAATCTACGCCTTCAGCAAGGCCCGCCTGCAGATCTACAACGATCCTGATGAGCAGAAAGGTGGCCCGGATGTCTCCGCGTAAGCGCTATTCACGCCCGGCCGCCGATGCTCAGCAAGCTGTCAACCGCGGTGAATCTGCAGAAGCCGGAAACGACGGCGGATACAACGCCGGCATTGCCGTCTTCAGCTACATCATTGGCGGGATCATTGTCTGGAGTTTGATAGGCTGGGGTCTGGATAATCTGTGGGGGACCCGCTGGATTGTGCTCCTTGGCGCTCTGCTGGGAGCCGCAGGAGGGTTCTATCTTTCCCATATGCACGGCCTCACCAGGCAAAGCTCCTCTTCTGGCGAGAGCAACGCAGACAGCGGTCCGTCCACGGACGGGGACAGTAATGCCAAATAATTTCACAAGGAATGCAGATGCGTCCAACGCGTCCAAACTCCAACCAATGCCCAATGATGGACACAGCAGAGAGGAAACGCGTTGATCGCGCTTGCGCTCCCCGCCCAGGATTCGGGGTCATTCACCCCACCCGGAATCGACGAAATGCACCTGCCGGCAATCCTGCCTTGGGGTGCGCACGATGGCTTCTCCAAGCAGATGTTGCTGGTGATCCTTTCGGTCGTCATTATCGCTACATTCTTCATCCTCGCTGCACGTAAGCAGCAGCTGGTTCCCGGCAAGCTGCAGTTCGCAGGCGAGATGGCCTACGGTTTCGTCCGTAACGGCATCGCCAAGGACATCATCGGCGGCAAGGACTTCATCAAGTACGTGCCGCTGCTGTTCAGCCTGTTCTTCTTCATTCTGGTGAACAACATCTACGGCGCCATCCCGGTGATCCAGCTTCCGACCTTCTCGCACGTAGGCGGCGCCTATGTCATGGCCGGAATTGTGTACTTCACCTGGATCATCATCGGCATCAAGAAGAACGGCCTGAAGTACTTCAAGCTCGCCACCGTTCCTTCCGGCGTCCCGTGGTACATCCTGCCCATCGTGGTACCGATCGAAATCATCTCCAACTTCCTGGTCCGCCCGGTCACGCACAGCCTCCGTCTGTTCGCCACCATGCTGGCCGGTCACTTGATCGTCATGCTTGCCGGTTCCGGCATCGAGTTCCTTGTCATGCAGGAGAACGTCCTGCTCAAGGGTGCGTCGGTACTGGTCCTGGTAGGCGCTGTAGCCATGTACATGCTCGAAGCACTGATCATGGCCCTGCAGGCTTACGTGTTCACACTGTTGACCGCGATCTACATCGAAGGCGCCCTGCACGCCGACAGCCACTAAGCTCCCAAAAACTTCCCCTCGCGGGGATGAAGCAACCCAAACAACCTGCCGCACGGGCGGCATCTTGAAAGGAAGAAAAAATGGAAGGCACCATCAACGGCTCCCTCAACCTCATCGGCTACGGTCTCTCGGCCATCGGCGGTGGTATCGGTGTGGGTCTCGTGTTCGCCGCGTACATCAACGGTGTTGCACGTCAGCCGGAAGCTCAGCGTGTGCTGCAGCCGATCGCGTTCCTTGGCCTGGCACTGACTGAAGCTCTTGCCATCCTCGGCCTCGTCTTCGCTTTCGTTCTTTCCTAATAATAAGAACCCAAGCGAATTCGACGCACGAGTAGATAGGACGGGTGAAATATGAATCAGCTGATCATCTCAGCCGCCACTGAAGGCGAAGCGAAGAGCAACCCGCTCGTTCCCAACGTCTGGGAAATGGGCGTAGTCCTCGTCGGCTTTGCGGTCCTCATGTACATCGTGGTCAAGTTTGTTGTCCCGATGTTCGAGAAGACCTTCGCAGAGCGCGCCGAAGCAATCGAAGGTGGCATTGCAAAGGCCGAAGCGGCCCAGGCGGAAGCTTCTGCAGCTCTTGAAGAGTACAAGCAGCAGCTCTCCGATGCCCGTGCCGAAGCCAACCGCATCCGCGAAGAAGCACGCGCCGAGGGCGCACAGATCCTCGCGGACCTGAAGGCAAAGGCTGCAGCAGAGTCTGCACGCATCACCGAGCAGGCACACGCTGCCATCGAATCGGAGCGCCAGGCAGCTGTTGTCTCGCTTCGTTCCGAGGTTGGCACTTTGGCTACCACGCTGGCAGGCCGCATCGTTGGGGAAGCACTCACCGACGACCAGCGCGCCGCACGCGTAGTGGACCGCTTCCTGGCAGATCTGGAGACTCAGAGCGCAGGTGCAGCTAAGTAATGGCAGGTATATCGAGCGAATCGCTGACCACAGCGCTGGCGCAGTTGGAAGCCAAGCTTCCCTTCGCCTCGCTGCAGTTGGCTAAGGACCTCTTCGGAATCCTGGGAACGGTGGACAGCTCGGCTGGCTTGCGCCGCGCCCTGACTGACCCGTCCCGTTCCGGTGACGAGAAGTCGGCGCTGGTCAAGCAGCTGGTTGGCGGAAAAGTCTCCGCTGATGCTGCTGAAATTGCAGGCGGATTGGCCAGCTCGCGCTGGGCATCGGCACGCGATATCGGCGATGCACTCGAGACGCTTGCTGCCACGGTTGTCATTGCCGTAGCTGAAAACAAGTCGGCCGTTTCTGCCTCCGGTATTACGGGGCTGGAAGAGCTGGAAAACGATCTGTTTGCCTTCAACCAGACCGTCGCCTCCAGCCACGAAGTACAACGTGCTCTGTCTGAGCCGCAGGCATCTCCCGCGGCGAAGATTGCACTGGCTGAGAAACTTGTTCCTGGCAGCAGCGAGGAAGCAAAAGTTCTCATCAGCCAGGCAGTTACGCAGCCGCGCGGTGTCAAGCCGAGCAAGCTCGTCGATTCATTCGCCAAGCTTGCAGCCAAGCGTCAGCAGCGCTGGATTGCAACTGTCAGCGTTACCCGTCCGTTGACGGAAACGCAGGCCAGTCGTCTGCAGGCCGGGCTGGATGCCCTGTACGGCCGCGAACTGAAGGTCAACCTCAATGTAGACCCCGCACTGATCGGTGGAATCCGGGTCCAGGTGGGTGACGAAGTGCTTGACGCTTCGGTTATCGCCCGTCTGACCGAACTCCGCCGCCAGCTCGCTGGCTAGCGAAGACAAAGCACAACTTAACTGATATAAAACCCGGTCATCGTGAGCAACGATGATCACGAAAACAGGAGAGCAGGGACTGCAGATGGCCGAATTGACCATCAACGCCGACGACGTCCGTAATGCGTTGAACGAGTTCGCGGCGTCCTACGAACCCGGTAACGCAGAGCGCGTAGAGGTTGGTCGTGTGACCACCGCAAGTGACGGCATCGCCCGTGTTGAGGGTCTTCCCTCGGTCATGGCGAACGAGCTGCTTCGCTTCGAAGATGGCACGCTGGGCCTGGCCCAGAACCTTGACGTCCGCGAGATCGGTGTCATTATCCTCGGTGACTTCACCGGTATTGAAGAAGGCCAGGAAGTTCACCGCACCGGTGAGATCCTGTCCGTTCCGGTTGGCGACGCCTTCCTGGGTCGCGTTGTCGACCCCCTGGGCCAGCCCATCGATGACCTCGGCGAGATCAAGGCCGAGGCCACCCGTGCACTGGAACTTCAGGCTCCGGGCGTTACCGAACGCAAGTCGGTTCACGAACCGATGCAGACCGGCCTCAAGGCTATCGACGCCATGATTCCGATCGGCCGCGGCCAGCGTCAGCTGATCATTGGTGACCGCCAGACCGGCAAGACTGCCATCGCTGTGGACACCATCATCAACCAGAAGGCCAACTGGGCTTCGGGAGATGTCACCAAGCAGGTACGTTGCGTCTACGTTGGTGTTGGCCAGAAGGCTTCCACCATTGCAGCCGTCCGTCAGACCCTCGAGGACCACGGCGCACTGGAGTACACCACCATCGTGGCGTCCCCTGCCTCTGACCCCGCTGGCTTCAAGTACTTGGCACCGTATGCAGGTTCGGCCATCGGCCAGCACTGGATGTACGGCGGCAAGCACGTTCTGGTGATCTTCGATGACCTGTCCAAGCAGGCCGAAGCCTACCGCGCCGTTTCCCTGCTTCTTCGTCGTCCGCCGGGACGCGAAGCATACCCGGGTGACGTTTTCTACTTGCACTCCCGCCTGCTGGAGCGTTGTGCCAAGCTCTCCGACGAGCTCGGTGCGGGTTCGATGACCGGTCTTCCGATCGTCGAAACCAAGGCAAACGACGTCTCCGCTTACATCCCCACCAACGTGATCTCCATTACCGATGGTCAGATCTTCCTCCAGTCGGATCTCTTCAACGCCAACCAGCGTCCCGCTGTTGACGTTGGTGTGTCTGTCTCCCGCGTTGGTGGCGCTGCACAGGTCAAGTCCATGAAGAAGGTCTCCGGTACCTTGAAGTTGGACTTGGCTCAGTACCGCGACATGCAGGCATTCGCCATGTTCGCCTCTGACCTGGATGCTGCTTCCCGTCAGCAGCTGACCCGTGGTGCACGCCTGATGGAACTGCTGAAGCAGGGCCAGTACTCACCGTTCCCTGTTGAGAACCAGGTTGTTTCCATCTGGGCCGGCACCAACGGTTACTTGGACGACGTTCCGGTTGAGGACATCAGCCGCTTCGAGTCCGAGTTCCTGGAGCACCTCACGCACAAGTCCTCAATCCTGACCACGCTGGCTCAGACCAACGTCCTGGATGACGACACCGCTGCAGCTTTGAAGGAAGCCATTGTTTCCTTCAAGAAGGGCTTCTTCGGCGAGGGCGACAACCACTTGGTTGGCGCTGGCCACGAGGAGCACGCAGCGATCTCCGGCGGCGACGTCGACCAGGAAAAGATCGTCAAGCAGAAGCGCTAGTTCCGATCACCTGCTCTGCCGGGGTCCGCACGGGCCCCGGCAGGGCAGCACATCGGAAACTTAGGAAAGGATAAGTATGGGAGCCCAGATTCGGGTCTACCGTCAGAAGATCAGCTCGACGACGTCGATGCGCAAGATCTTCAAGGCGATGGAACTGATCGCTACCTCGCGCATCGGTAAGGCCCGCGCCCGCGTAGCAGCTTCACTGCCTTACGCGAACGCGATTACCCGCGCCGTTTCTGCTGTCGCAACTCAGAGCGAAATCGACCACCCGCTGACCACCGAGCCGGAGCAGATCCGCCGCGCCGCAGTCCTGATCATTACATCGGACCGCGGCCTTGCAGGATCCTACTCCGCGAGCGTGCTCAAGCAGGCTGAAGGTCTCACCGAGCTTCTTCACGCAGAAGGCAAGGAAGTCAAGGCGTACCTGGTTGGCCGCAAGGCGCAGGCGTACTTCGATTTCCGCAACCGGTCCTACGCCCGCGTATGGACTGGTGGCACGGACGCACCGGAATTCGAAACCGCGCAGGAAGTCGGAGCTGCACTTCTTGAAGACTTCTCCACTGACTTCGAAGAGGGCGGCGTGGACGAGATCCACGTTGTTTACACCCGCTTCAAGTCCATGGTGACGCAGGAGCCCACGGTTATCCGTTTGCTCCCGCTGGAGGTCGTAGAAGAGGAAGCAGCCTCGGAGTCCGAGCTGTTGCCGTTGTACGAATTTGAACCGGAAACAGAGCAGGTGCTCGACGCACTGCTTCCGCGTTACATCGAGTCCCGCATCTTCGCAGCCATGCTGCAGGCCGCAGCTTCCGAGCTCGCGGCCCGCCAGCGCGCTATGAAGTCGGCCGGTGACAACGCTACCGATTTGATCAAGAAGTACACGCGCCTTCGCAACACGGCCCGCCAGGCCGAGATTACGCAGGAGCTTTCCGAAATCGTGGCCGGCGCAGACGCCCTCGCGTCCTAGCCTGCAACGGATTCGGCTCGAAGCCGCACCTGCACCAAACAGATAAACTTAAATCCACGCCATCTACTGAGTGAAGTGAGAGAGATGACTGCCACTGCTACCGAACACGTAGCTACGGCCGGTGCCACCGGCCGCATTGCCCGTGTTATTGGTCCGGTTGTCGACGTCGAATTCCCGGCTGACGCAATCCCCTCGATTTACAACGCTCTGACCACTGAGATTACTCTCAACGGCCAGACGAAGACCATCACGTTCGAGACCTCCCAGCACTTGGGTGACAACCTTGTTCGCGCCATCTCCCTGCAGGCAACCGACGGTCTTGTCCGCGGCACCACCGTGCGGGACTCCGGTGCTCCCATCTCCGTGCCTGTCGGCGACGGCGTCAAGGGCCACATCTTCAACGTTCTCGGCAAGCCGCTGGACGTCGACGAGTCCGAGATCAAGGCAGACGCCTACTGGCCGATCCACCGCAAGGCTCCGTCCTTCGCTTCCCTCGAGGGCTCCACGGAGATGCTCGAGACCGGCATCAAGGTCATCGACCTTCTCACCCCGTACATCAAGGGTGGAAAGATCGGCCTGTTCGGCGGCGCCGGCGTTGGCAAGACCGTTCTGATCCAGGAAATGATCACCCGTGTTGCCCGTAACTTCGGTGGTACTTCTGTATTCGCCGGTGTTGGCGAGCGTACCCGTGAAGGTAACGACCTCTGGGTTGAAATGGAAGAGGCAGGTGTTCTTAAGGACACTGCCCTTGTCTTCGGTCAGATGGATGAGCCGCCGGGAACGCGTCTTCGCGTGGCCCTGTCTGCACTGACCATGGCGGAGTACTTCCGCGATGTCCAGAACCAGGACGTGTTGCTCTTCATCGACAACATCTTCCGCTTCACGCAGGCAGGTTCGGAAGTTTCCACGCTGCTCGGCCGTATGCCGTCCGCTGTGGGTTACCAGCCGAACCTTGCTGACGAGATGGGTCTGCTCCAGGAGCGCATCACCTCCACCAAGGGTCACTCCATCACGTCGATGCAGGCCATCTACGTGCCGGCTGATGACTACACCGACCCGGCTCCGGCAACGACCTTCGCACACCTCGACGCGACCACGGAACTTTCCCGTGAAATCGCCTCCCGTGGTTTGTACCCGGCCGTTGACCCACTGACGTCCACGTCCCGTATTCTGGATCCCCAGTACATCGGCAAGGATCACTACAACACGGCTGTCCGTGTTAAGCAGATCCTGCAGAAGAACAAGGAACTCCAGGACATCATCGCCATCCTCGGTGTTGACGAACTGTCTGAAGAGGACAAGATCGTCGTTTCGCGTGCACGTCGTATCCAGCAGTTCCTCTCACAGAACACCTACACCGCTAAGCAGTTCACCGGCGTCGAGGGCTCCACCGTGTCCATCAAGGACACTGTTGAAGGCTTCACGGCCATCTGTGACGGCGAGCTGGACCACATCGCAGAGCAGGCGTTCTTCAACGTCGGCGGCCTGGATGACGTCGAGCGTCAGTGGGCCAAGATCCAGGAACAGACCAAGTAGTATGGCTGAGCTCGAGGTTGAGATTGTCGCAGCGGACCACTTCGTGTGGTCCGGTGCGGCCAAGATGGTGAAGGCCCGCACCAGTGATGGTGAAATCGGAATCCTGCCGGGCCACGCGCCCCTTCTGGCCATCATGGCCGCGGGCGAGCTGGCAATCCAGCCGGTTTCCGGTGATCGCATTGCAGTGGTTGTTGACGGCGGATTCTTCTCCGTCGACAACGATCGCGTGGTGATTGTTGCTGACAACGCCAAATTGGGCGAAGCGGCTACAGCGGGGATCCGATAGCACGACCTTGATGGACGATTCCCTTATTCCGTTCATCGCCCTGGCAACAGCGTTTACGTTGCTGATCATTTCACTGTGCCTTTTCGGGGTGCGCCGCTTCAATCTGCGGCGCGCCCTGGGCACGGTCGACGCCTCCATTTGCATGGCTGGAAACAGCTGGCAGATGGGGGTTTGTCGTTATCAGGACAACGAACTCGAGTGGTTCCGCCTGATGTCTCTGAGCGTCATCCCCAAGCACAAGTTCACGCGCAGTTCCCTTGAATTGCTGGGGCGCCGCCAGCCCACGGAAGATGAGCTAGTACGGATTCAGCCTGGCGTCGTGGTGGTTGAACTGCAGTATGAAGGCAAGAAGTTCATGCTCGCAATGAACTTCGATGCCTACGCCGGTTTGTCGTCCTGGCTCGAAGCAGGGCCGGTCATCGGCGTCGGAACCTGGCGTTAGGCGCCATGGATTTTCTTTCGGACGTCAGCCTCGTTGATGGGCCGTTCCTCTGGTTCAGCATCGTCTGTGGTGCGGCCGGCGGTGCCTACCTCCTATGGAGGCGACGACGTTCCTGGCTGCTGCTCGTACCCGCCAGCCTGCTGGCGGCGATAGGTGTAGTGGCCCTTATTCACTGGATCGTTGTGGATCTAATGGCCACATATTCGGAGAATCTGCCGTTTCAGACTGTTGCCTGGGCGGTCCCGGCTGTCGCTGCCCTTTTCCTGTGCCTTGCGCGGTTCCCCCGAAACTCATGGCGAGGCCGCACCCTCAGTGTTGCGGCGATGCTCGGGGTTCTGCTGTTATCCGTAGTCCAAATAAACCTCTATTTCGGTCTGAACAACACGGTCTCGGACCTGTTGGGCACTGCGGTGGCGCGCATACAACCACTCGAGGCGAGCCTCAAACGCACTCCGGATGCAAAGCCCGGCCCTGCACTGACTGCATGGAAAGCCCCGGACTCCATGCCCCGGAACGGCATTCTGCGCAAAGTTGACATTCCCGGTACGGCGTCTGGCTTTGGCGCACGCGAAGGATACATTTACTTACCGCCCGCCTATCAGACCGAACAGCGTCCAACTTTGCCCGTGCTTGTACTCTTCGCTGGTCAACCAGGCGGTCCTGCGGATTGGCTGACTGGTGGCCAGCTCCGTTCGCTTCTGGACCAGTTCGCTCAAACCCATCAGGGGATCGCCCCTGTCACAGTGGTTGTGGATCCCAACGGCTCAGCCAATGCCAACACCATGTGCATGGACAGCAATATAGCTTCCGTGGATACCTATCTTTCCCGGGACGTGCCAACCTGGATCACTGAGACGTTGGATGTCTCGAGTGATCACCAGCAGTGGGCCGTAGGCGGATTCTCCTTCGGCGGCACGTGCGCCATGCAGATGGGAACCTCCCACCCGGACCTGTTTGCGTCCATTCTTCCCTTCGCTGCTGAGAGGGAACCCGCTCTCGCCAAGGACAGAAACAAGACCATCTCGGACTCGTTTGACGGTGATGTCGAAGCCTTTGAGTCCCGGACACCTTTGGTGCTGATGCAGCAACGCGACTTTTCCGGAAGTGGTGTGTACTTGGTTTCAGGTGAGGCTGATCATGAGTTCACCAACTACATGCATGAGCTTGCTGACGCTGCCGCAAACGCAGGCTTTGAAACCCAAGAACATTCCATTCCTCAGGCCGGGCACTCTTGGGACGCAGTGATACGCGGCATGCCCGGGGGACTCGATTTTCTGGCCGCCCGGTGGGGGTTGCCGCGGTGAGCCTTGCCCTCAAAGGCGTGATCCAACCTGCGTTGGGGCAAGCGGGAAGGCACTTGCGATCAACGCCCTTCACGTTGGTGGTTCTGGCTTTATTTGTCGGCCTGTCTTTGGTGTCCACAAGCGTCCTGACGGGTCCTCCGCAGCTGTGGCTCCCCTTTGCCAGTGTCTCGCTGGAGGGGTTGCGATCCGGGGAATGGTGGTCTATTTGGACGTCACTGTTCTTTACCACCAATCCGTTGGCTTATGTCACAGCGGTCCTGATGATTCTGTTCCTCCTTGGCTTGGCGGAGCGACACCTGGGCTCCCTCCGGACGGCGGGGGTGTTCTTCGGCGGCCAGTTCGCGTGCGTATCGGCCCTCCTCCTGGTAACTCAAGTTGCCCAATACCTCGGCGACGGTTGGCTTTCGGGGATGGCTGACATCCGCCTGATCGGCCCTTACGGCGCAGTCCTCGCCACCGTTTTGGCTGCTAGCGCGCTCCTGCCCACCTTGTGGCAGCGGCGCCTGAGGACAGTGGTGCTCGCCATTTCCTTGCTGTTGGTTCTGTACGTAGGGCACGCAGAGACAGTGGTTGGCTTCTTGGGTGCTCTGATTGGCTTGCTCACCGGCTGGTGGATGCAAAGCAGTCAAGGCCGTCTCCACCTACCCAGGTCAACCAGCAGGGAAATCCGGAACCTTCTTTCACTGACCATGGCAATTTTCGCCGTGGGACCCATGGTGACCGCTGCGGCCAAAAGCCCATCCGGACCTTTGGCTCTGTTGCGGGACGTCATACTCAACCCGCTGCCCACCCTGAGCCAGCTGGAGAGCAATTGCGGGGGAACCATCGACGTTGCCTGCCTGGAGGCTGCCCGTCAAAACTACACAGGCCCGTTCGGATTGGCACTGGCTGTGGTTCCTGTCGTATTGCTCCTCATTTGTGCCGATGGCATGAGGCGGGGACGCCGGTTGGCGTTGGGAATCGCCATCGGCGTGCAGTTGGTGGTGGTGGTGTTGTCCACGGTCTACCTTGGGCTCTTTGCCGGCATTCCGCGGGCGGCAGGACGAGCACATGGGGGCATGCTTAATTCGGCCGTGGTTCATATCATTCCGTTGGTCCTGGTTCCTCTAGCCCTGGCGCTGCTCCTGTTTGCGTACCGGGGTCATTTCCGCGTAGAGACCTCGGATCGTCTCCGCCGGAAGATGTTCTGGCTGGTCGGGCTGACCGGGGGAGGCCTGGGCATGGCCTACACAGTGGTGTGGTTGGCCTCCGGCGGATTGGTTCGCGACGGCGGCCTGCTGGGTTTGGCGGCAGAACTTGCCAGGCAGTATCTCCCTGTTCCCCTTCCCGGCGTTTACCGTAAGGTCTTCGCCGAGCGCGATGTGCTGGAAGTCTTCCTCTTTTCCTTTTCGGGCACCTTGTTTTGGCTCGTAGCCTTAATAGGTGTGTGGGTGCTCCTGGTCCGTGGACATCACACAGGCGGGCTCGACAGTCAGTCGTGTCAGATGGCCCGTGCCCTGGTGAAACGGGGCGGAGATTCACTTTCATGGATGTCGCTTTGGGAACCGAACAAGTACTGGTTTACCCCCGACGGCGGCGGGGGAGTGGCCTACCAACAGCACAGCCATGTGGCGTTGACTTTAGCCGGTCCTTTCGGAGCGCGGCAGCATCATGAACTCACCGCCAAAGGGTTCCTGGATTACTGCTCCCAACAGGCGTTGACGCCTTGCCTCTACTCCTGCACCGACGAGCTCTGGCCCATGCTTCAAGCACGCGGATTCCGCCGTGTTTCGGTTGCCCAGGAGACCCGACTTCGAATCAGGGGCTTGGAGTTCAGGGGCAAGGAGTGGCAGAACGTCAGAACGTCCCTTAACCGCGCCGCAAAGATGGGTATCACGACGAGCTGGGGCAGATACTCCGAGCTCCCGCACGGGATACGTGCCCAGGTGAGTGAGGTCTCGGAAGAGTGGGTAGCCCAAAAGCGCATCCCGGAGATGGGCTTCACCATGGGCGGACTGGACGAGTTGGATGATGACGACGTCCTGTGCTGCGTTGCTGTGGATGGCGCGGGCCTCGTTTATGGCGTGACCAGTTGGCTACCCGTTTATGAAGACGGCGTGGTTGTCAGTTGGACGCTGGACTTTATGCGGCGCCGAGGTGATGCTTTCCCGGGGGTTATGGAGTTCCTGATCGCCTCCGCCGTTTTGCACTTGAGGGATTCTGTGGAACTGATTTCGTTGTCCGGGTCGCCGCTGGCCCGTGAAGAGGGTGAAATAGACCAGCGGGCCAATGGCTTGGCCGGAATACTTCAGGTGGTGGGCCAGGCCTTGGAACCCGTTTACGGATTCAGGTCGCTTGCGTCTTTCAAGTCTAGATTCCAACCCGAGTACAGAACGCTCTACATGTATTACCAAGACCCGTTGCATCTTCCCGCAATAGGACGCGCGCTCAGCAGAGCGTACCTTCCCGGATTGTCAGTCCGGCATTCCGCTAGGCTCCTCCGGAGCTTGGTCGGTTGAATTGTCAACGCCTATTCGGAGGGCCCTTTTGGTATTTCTTCATGGTTAGTAATAGATGGTGTTGAGAAGCCGCAGATGACGGCATGGATTCTTGACATTAAGACACGTTGACCCCGGCTGGAAAGCCGGGGTCAACGTGTTTGTTGTCTCTGCAAGAGCAGAGATCAACGGGTAGAACTAGACGACCGTAACGCCGGTTGCCTGGGGACCCTTGGCGCCCTGACCGATCTCGAACTGAACGCGCTGGTTCTCATCGAGGGTCTTGAAGCCACCGGTCTGGATCTCGGAGTAGTGAACGAAAACGTCCCCATCCGCGTCATCCGGGGTGATGAAGCCGAAGCCCTTTTCGGCGTTGAACCACTTGACGGTTCCCAGTGCCATGTATATCTCCTCATTGTGGAACATCAGTCCGATACACCTCGTACCGGGTTTGTTACTCCGCGAGAAGACCTGAATATCAATCGAGCCGGGGCTTGAGTGATTCGCAGGAGCTTCACGCTCGCAACTGGTCTTGCGAGCATGAAAAACACCTACACAAAGACTGCTATAACACTTTCATGTGCTCTGCCGGAGGTCAACGGTCTTTCGCCCAATTCAGGAAAAATTTCGGTAAAAAGAAGGTAACGCCCGTCTACGGAATTCACCAGGGTCCTTTTCCAATGCACCCGGAACAACCCGGAGAACAAGGCAACCGGCACGCCGGCGAAACTAAGACAACCACTGCCCATTGCGCATTACGCCGGTCAGTTCCAGGTCCTCGTTGGTGACAACTACATCAGCCCGAAGTCCCCGGCGGAGGCCACCGATTTCATCAGATAGTCCCAGGACCGCGGCGGGGACCGCCGTCGCCGAGCAAATCGCATCGGAAAGTCCGACGCCGGCCGCCACAGTTTTGCTGACGACTTCCAGAAGGGTGGAGGTGCCTCCGGCGATGGACCCGGTGGCATCGAGGGTGGCTACGCCGTCGCTGACGGTGACGGGGGACGGGCCGAGCATGTAGCTGCCATCGGATAATCCTGCGGCAGCCATGGAATCGGTGACCAGAACGATGTTTCCGGCGCCCACCAACTGGAAGACCGTTGCCACGGTGCTCGGGTCCAAGTGGGTTCCGTCGGCAATCAGTTCAACAACCGCTTTTCCCTCTTGGGCCATACGCAGACATGCCGCAACGGGACCTGGGGAGCGGTGATGCAGGGGCGGCATCCCATTAAAAAGGTGAGTGACGGTGGGGAGCGAGCTGACGCCGTCGAACCCTGCTGACTCGAGTCCCTCGCGGGCGGCAGCCAGCGAAGCCGCAGCCGTGGCGTCGTCGCAGTCAGTATGACCCAAGGAGGGCGTAACGCCATGGGAGGTCATCAGGTCCACCAAGGCAGCCGCGCCAGGCAACTCCGGGGCATAGGTCATGGTGGCCAGCTTGCCGGCCGCAGCACCCACCAGCTCGTCCATAAGTTCCAGGTCCGGTTCCAGGAGGTAGTCCGGGTTCTGTGCCCCGCAGCGGGCATGCGAAAGGAACGGGCCTTCAAGGTGAATGCCGGCTACGAGCCCCTCGTCCACAAGCTTCACGTAGAGCTCGATCCCGCGGAGGAGATCTTCCCGAGGAGCGGTGACCATGCTTGCCAGGAACGTGGTTGTACCTGATCGATGAAGGAACTCCACGGCCTTGCGCGCCGAAGCTTCCTCACCGCCAGGGAAGTCGCCACCGTTGCCGCCGTGGCAGTGCACGTCAACAAGGCCGGGGAAGAGGTAACTGCCAGTGGGAATGCCCAAGCGGATTGCGCTGTGAAAACCCTCGAACTCTTCTGGATCGAAGCTACTCGCGGGCCCTGCATAGGCGATCCTGTCGCCTTCAACGGCAACCAGGCCGTCTTCCACCACCTCGCCGTCGCTGACAAGCGTTCCTCGGATGATCTGATGGCTCGGAGCGGAGGAGGAGGGAAAAGGCGATGCAGCAGTCATGGTTTTGATTCTAGTGGCCTGCGGCACACTCGCTCGAAGGTGGGAACTTAGAAGAGCCGTGACTCGCTGTCATCCACGCCGCGCATGGCGTCATAATCCAGCGTGACGCAATCGATGCCGCGGTCGTTGGCAAGTACCTTTGCTTGGGGTTTGATCTGTTGCGCTGCGAAGATCCCCCGCACCGGTGCGAGCAGGGGGTCGCGGTTGAGGAGTTCGAGGTAGCGCGTGAGCTGTTCGACGCCGTCGATGTCCCCACGGCGTTTCAGCTCGATGGCAACGGTGGCACCGTCAGCGTCCCTGGCCAGGATGTCCACGGGGCCGATAGCGGTGAAGTACTCGCGTCTTATAAGGGAGTAGCCGGACCCCAGCAGCTCGATTTGCTCGGCCAGCAGCCTCTGGAGATCTGCTTCGACGCCGTCCTTGATCAGACCGGGGTCGGTGCCGAGCTCATGTGAGGTGTCATGTAGTTGCTCGTAGATGTTGATGATGAGGCGATCATCCGTTTTGGCGGACTGAACGGTCCACTGTTCCACCACGCCTTCCTCCACTTCGGTCTCCTCAGGCGAGGTCACCCGAAGGGTGGCAGGGGGGCTCATCCAGTTCAGCGGCTTGTAGGAGCCGCCGTCGGAGTGCACCAGCACCGAACCATCCGCCTTGACCAGCAAAAGCCGGGTAGCGAGGGGTAGATGGGCCTTGAGGCGGCCAACGTAATCAACAGAACAACGGGCTATGACGAGTCGCACCCGCCCCACATTACCGCCTGCGACCGGATGGCTGGGGCAGAATGGAGGCATGCCCCGCTCCAACCGTCCTCGTCGCAACGCGTCCAGCGCACGCTCCGGCAACACCGGCGGCAAGTGGACGGTACCGACACCGGAGCTGGACCTTGAACGGGCCCGCGGCGGAATCGCCAGACGGGAAAGCGCCCCGGATGGTGACTGGATAGTACGTACCATGACGGCCAAGAAGGCGGAAAAGCAGTACATCTGCCCTGGTTGTTCCACCGCGATCCTGCCCGGCATAGCCCATTTGGTGGTGTGGTCGGACAACCACCTGTTCGGACAAGCTGCGGGCCTGGCGGAGCGCCGGCACTGGCATACCAACTGCTGGGCATCCCGGACGTACCGCTACCGCTGATTCCCTTAGGCTTGAGTGCATGACTTTCGACCCCGCCTCGTTCGTTTTCGCCCCGCAGGACACACCCTCGGAAATCCGCGCTTCAACGGTCCTGCCCGCCGTGCGCGAGAATGTGGAGTTCACCACAGAGGACGGCAAGGTGTTGTTGGGGGAGCTCGCGCTCCCGGCGTCGGGGGAGATCACTGCCACGCTGATCACCCTCCACCCCTTGCCCACGCACGGTGGATTCATGGATTCGCACGTGTACCGCAAGGCTTCCTACAGGCTGCCGGCCCTGGCGGGCGTTGCGGTCCTGCGCTTCAACACGCGCGGTACGGCATCGCCGCGGGGCACCAGTGAGGGCCAGTTCGAGGAAGGAATTGGTGAGCGCTACGACGTTGAGGCAGCAGTCCGTTTCGCCGTGGAACGCGGGCTTCCCAACCGCTGGCTCGTGGGCTGGTCTTTCGGCACCGAGCTCGCGCTCATGTATGGGGCGGTGGAGCCCGTGGCGGCGCAGATTGAAGGTGCTGTACTGCTCTCCCCGCCATTGCATCGGGCCACGGACGTGCACCTCAAGGAATGGGCGGCGTCCGGGATGCCGCTGACGGTTCTTGTGCCCGAGCATGATGACTACCTTCAGCCTGCCAAAGCAGCCCAGCGGTTCAGCCTGGTTCCGCAGGCCCGGGTGATCGGCGTCGACGGCGCCAAGCACCTCTGGGTGGGCGAGAAGTACGCTGCGCGCGTTCTGGATGAAATCGTCGACGACGTCACTCCGGCAGGTGCCGGAGCGGACGGACTGCCTCGTGAGTGGGCGGGGTCGGTGGCGAGTGCCTAGCCCGGTGGCGAGTGCCTAACTGTTTGTAAAGGTGATGCCCCTAAACATTGTGTTTAGGGGCATCACCTGTATAAAAGGCCTGTTCCGGAAGGATGGGTCGCTAGTGCCGGTCCTGGCGGACGATGAAGACTTCTTTGATCAGCAGCATGATCGCTGCTGCGGTGGGAATGGCGATCAGCGCGCCAAGCACCCCGAGCAGGCTGCCACCGGCAATGACCGAGATCACGGCTACTGCGCCCGGCACCGCCACTGCCCGCTGCATGATGCGCGGCGAGATGAAATATGCCTCGAACTGGAGGTAGGCGAAGTAGGCGACCGCGTAGATCACGGCCGTCTGCCAGCCTGCGGTGAGTGCTACCAGGATGACCACTACAGCGGCGATCATGCCGCCTACCAACGGAATGAACGCCAGCAGGGCAACGACGAAGGCCAGCAGGACGCTGAAGGGGATGCCCAGGATGGTCATCAGGATGAAGGCAAAGATCGCGTTCAGGAGCGCGACGCAAACCTGGCCAATGACGTAGTTGCCCACGGAGTCCGTGATGGCTTCGGAGAGGGCCTCAACACGTGGACGGCGGGACCGGGGGGCCAGACGGTAGGCCCACTTCTTCATGGACGGCAGAGCGGCCAGGAAGTAGAGGCTCAGGACCAGGACGATCAGTGAACCGAACAGGCCATTGGCCACCGTGGAACCGAAGCCGACCACGCCGCCGAAGATACCGCCCATCGCCTCAGGGTCCTTAACGAATTTATCCAGCTCAGTGGTGATGCGGTCGCGTACACCAAATTGGCTATCAGCGTTGCGGAAGAAGTCCGAGTCGAGGAAGTTCCGAATCCAGTCGGGCGCTTGGCGGACGATCTCCGATACCTGTTCCACGATGGTGGGAATCAGCGTGGCGAAGAACCCGGCCACCGCGAGCACAAGCGCTGAGACAGAGATGAGGATGCCGGCGGGCCGGGGGACTTTGCGGCCCTCAAGCCAGCGGACCACTGGATCAAGTCCCAGCGCGATGAACAGTGCGGCCACGATCCACAAAATGAGTTGGGTGGTGTTGCTGGCAATGTAGAACACAGCCAAGGCAATACCGACGCCGGCGGCACCCATGAATCCCACATATACAGGATGCTGGGACGATATCCGGGGGCCGGGGGCACCGAAGCCGTGGTCGTCCTCGGGCCCATAACCTTCGCTGTCCTGGTCGGATTCAGTTTCCGGGGGCATCTCAAAACGCACCCGGGTCCGGGCTCCGGGGATGGGCTGCCGCAGCCTGCGGCCGATGGCAGCCAGGCGTCCGGTGCGGACTGGAACCGTGGATGCAGTGCCCTCGGAAGCAGCAGTGCCCGCTGAGGGGGAATCCACCGCACTTGACCCGGGCTCATCGACGGGACGGGGCTCCATGTGGTCTTTCACGCGGTTTAGCTGCCTTTTCAGTGGTGGTACAGGGTGGACTTAGGCGTTGGAAGGCCCGTTTATCATGATCATCGCCACACTATCAGGAGCGCCGAATGGCGCCGGAGCGGCGCGATGGCGGGCTTTTGGGATGTTGGGGAGATCACCTCGATCTGACTCTCTGATAACAAAACGGTTACCCTTGAAGTTCAACGACCGCTGATGATAGGTGATCCTGTGCGTTTGAAGACTGCAGCCTTGCTGGTGCTGCTGGGCCTGCTGACGATGCTGGCCGGTATTGGCCAGCTGACTTTTTGGGCCCCCGCTGAGACCGTGACGGCTTCGGTTCCGAGCGATACCAAAGCTGCCCCGCTGACCGTGATCGACCAAAAGTTGATCGCCCTCCATGACGGGCCGGTGAAGATCAAGATCCAAGGTGAAGGTAACTTCATCGTCGCCACCGGACGCCCGGACGATGTCGACGCGTGGGTAGGCAAGACGGCCCACACTACGCTCACCGGCGTCTCCGCTGACCAGAAGTCGCTGGAAGTTTCCTCCGCAGACGGCGAGGCCACGGCGCCTTCCCCGGCTGGATCCGATTTGTGGGTCAGCACCGAGGACGCCAGCGGAGATCTGGACTACACCTGGAACCCTCCCGCTGACGGCGAGTGGTCCCTGCTGGTGGCCGGCGACGGAACCAAGCCCGCGCCGTCGTCGATTTCCATGACGTTCCCGAACAACGCCACCACCCCCTGGGCGGTGCCGCTGATTGTTCTGGGCATCATCATCATTCTGGTGGGAGCGGCATTGCCGTTCATTGCCAAGGCTTTGGGTAACCGACACAAGGGCGACGACGACGATCAGCCGAGCGATGGTGGAACAACCACCACGCTGCCGGTCCAGTCCGCAACAACCCAGTCGTCGGACGTTAAGTCCCCTGAGGTCCAGTCGCCCGCAGGTGACGAGAACCGCCGTCGTGGTGCCGGTACCGAAGGCCCTGCCCTCCGGATCACTGCCCTTGCTGCCACGCTGGCAGCCGTCATGGTGGGAGGGACAGCGATCGCTGCCCAGGCCACTACAACGCCTGAGGCCACACCGGCTTCCTCGGCCGCAGCTACTGCCGACGGCGGAACGCCGGTCATGCTGGAATCCCAGCTGCAGAGGATCCTGGAGCAGGTAGCGAGCACTGTGGATGCCGCGGATGCCGCCAAGGACGCGGCAAAGCTGGCTCCGCGCGTAGACAAGATGGAACTTCAAATCCGGACTCAGAATTACAAAATCCGGTCTACAGTCTCCGCGTACGAGCCGCGTATGCCGGTCCGGGCTACCAAGCTTCAGAGCAGCGTTATCAGCACCAAACGCGACTGGCCCCGTACGGTCTTCGCCCTTACCCAGGGCGAAGGGAACGTTGTGCCGCAGGTTCTGACCCTTGTGCAGCTTTCGCCCCGCGAAAACTACAAGCTGTGGGGCAGTGCGCCGCTTCAGCCCGGCACCAACTTCCCTTCCTTCCCGGTTCCCCGCAAGGGTACCGAAGCTGCGCCGGCCAGTGACAGCACAGGACTGGCCTACAGCGGCAACGAGGCTTTGGAAATTCTGAGTGAAATGCTCACCAACCCGGAGTCGCCGAACCGCAGCAAACTGGCCGATGGGCAGGCTTCCCCTTACATCGCAGGGGCACTGGCTTACCAGGCGGACACCGTGAAGAACGGCACCAGCGCCAACTTCAAGTTCACCCACACCCCGGTCACCAACCAGACCGTAGTGTTGCGTACTGCCGACGGCGGTGCCGTGGTTGTGGGGCGCTTGGACTTCGCTTTCGAGGGTACGCCCAAGGCTGCGGGCGACAAGCTTCTCCTTGAGGACGATTCAGCAGTCTTCGCCGGTGGAAAGGAAACCACCACGGGGATGGTTCTGAACTTCGCCGAATCCGTGGCCGTGTACATCCCCCCGGCCGGTTCTGCAGACCCGATGAAGCTCGTGGCAGCCACCCGGGGGCTTGTCGGAGCCAGCTTCAAGTAGGACATACCCATGGCAGGGCAGCGGCTAGAGTGGACGGTATGAGTTCGCCCGGATACCGACCCACTCCAGCCGCTGCCAGCCAGCTCAATCTTCGCGGTGCCGTTGACCTGTCGTCGCTGCGCCGCCCGGCCGTCCCGCCGGCGCCCGCCCCCTCTGCTTCGGCGGACGGCGCGGCACCTTCGGATGGCACCTCCCAAGGGGGAGAGACCGGCGCAGCACCACTCCGAGTTGATGCCACCGAATCAAATTTCCAGGATCTGGTGCAATTGTCTGCGCAGATCCCCGTGCTCTTCCTTCTTTGGTCACGCTACGCACCGGAATCACCAGCCGTTCTCGAAGCAGCCGAACGCGTTGTTGAAAGCTACGGTGGCCGCCTGGTACTTGCAGCCGCCGATGTTGATACTTTCCCGCAGCTGGCGCAGGCCTTCCAGGTTCAGGCCGTTCCCACGGCAGTTGCTGTGGTCAAGGGGCAGCCCGTCCCGCTTTTTCAGGGACCTGCAGATGATGAACAGATCCGGAACCTGGTGGAAGAACTTCTCAAGGTCGCTGCGGCCAACGGGGTCACCGGCAGCATAGGTGACGTTGCGGCGCCAGGTGAGGACGCGGAACCCGCGCCACTTCCGCCGCTTCACCAGGCAGCCATTGATGCCATAGAGGCCGGCGACTATGCCGGGGCAGTAGCGGCCTACAAGCAGGCTCTTCTTGAACAACCTGCAGACGCCGACGCCAAAGCCGGTTTGGCGCAGGTGGAGCTGATGGCAAGGTTGGAAAAGCTCTCCGCGCCCGAGGCTGAGAGCCTCCGCCACCTCGCCGCAACGGAACCCGACAACGTCCAAGCACAGCTGACTGTTGCTGACCTCGACATCTCCGGCGGCCACATAGACGACGCCTTCAAGCGCATCATCACCTTCATCGGCCGGAATTTCGGTCCCGAGCGTGAGACGGCCCGGGTCCGCCTCCTTGAGCTTTTTGAGGTGGTCGGTACGCAGGACGATCGTGTGGCAAAGGCCCGCCAGGGGCTCGCGAGGGTCCTCTTCTAGTGCCGTCCGCACTGTTCACTCCGCTCCAGCTGCGTTCCCTGACCGTTGCACACCGTGGCTGGGTATCGCCCATGTGCCAGTACAGCTGCCAGCCGGAGACCGGGGAAGGCGTCCCTCACGACTGGCACTTGATGCACTTGGGCTCTTTTGCAGCCGGTGGTGCCGCGTTGATCCTTACTGAGGCAGCTGCGGTGAACGCGGCGGGCAGAATCAGCCCGCTGGATGCGGGCTTGTACTCCGATGAGCAGGCTGCCGGATGGGAACGAATAGTGGCATTTGTCCACCGGCATGGCGCCGTGGACGCCAAGATTGGTGTCCAACTCGCCCACGCGGGGCGCAAGGCATCCACATATTGGCCGTTTTCCGATCGTTCCGGCTCTGTTCCGGAAAGCGACGGCGGTTGGGTCACCGTGGGGCCAAGCAGTGATCCTTTTGACGGCTATGCCTCGCCGGAAGTAATGACCGAAGAGGATATCCAGGGAGTGGTGGCCGACTTTGCCGCCGCGGCCAACCGGGCGGTGGCGGCAGGTTTCGACACCGTGGAGATCCACGGAGCACACGGGTATCTCCTGCACCAGTTCCAAAGCCCTCTCATCAACACGCGGACGGACCGGTGGGGTGGTAGCGAGGAAGGCCGCAACCGGCTGATGCTCGCGGTGGTGGATGCTGTCCGGGAAGTCATTCCAGACGCCATGCCATTGCTGCTTCGTATCTCGGCGTCGGACTGGACCGAGGGCGGGGTTGACGTGGATGCTTCTGTGCGCCTGGCCCGTGCCGCTGCCGAACGTGGCGTTGACTTGGTGGACGTCTCCAGTGGCGGCGCAGTTGCCCATCAAGAGATCAGGGCTGTGCCCGGCTATCAGGCCGGGTTCGCCCAGCAGGTAAAGAACGACGCCGGTGTCCTCACGGGGGCGGTGGGTTTGCTGACGAGCGCCACGCAGGCGGAGGACATTGTGGCCAACGGTAGGGCCGATGCCGTTTTCATGGCCCGTGCCGCCTTGCGTGACCCGCACTGGTGGCTCAGGGCAGCTTACGAATTAGGCCATGATATTTCGTGGGTTCCGCAGTACCAGCGGGCCGTTCCCCGCCACGGCTTCTAGGACCTCCGCAGGTTTCTGTTGGCAAGGTTAGGCTGGGTTCATGACGGAACCACGCCATGAACCCACGCCCACGTCCGAGCCACCACAAGATTCCGCTCCACCACAAGATTCCGCTCCGCAATCCCCCTCGGAAGCTTCGCCTGGGGGAGCGCCGTTGGCTGCTCTGTCCATCCGTGGACTGGCCAAACGATTCGGCGAGAAAATTGCCGTCGACGGCGTAAGCCTGGAAGTACCTGCCGGATCCTTCTACGGGATGGTCGGTCCCAACGGAGCAGGCAAGACCACAACGCTATCCATGGCCACCGGGCTGCTTCGGCCGGACTTCGGCACCGCCTTGATCCATGGGGTAGATGTTTGGGCGCGGCCGCTGGAGGCCAAGAGGCTCATGGGTGTCCTGCCCGATGGCGTGCGCTTGTTTGATCGGTTGACGGGCGAACAGTTGGTCACTTACTCCGGACTGCTCCGCGGCATGGACCGTGAAGTGGTGGGCTCCCGTGTGCCCGAATTGCTGGCTGCCCTGGACCTCCAAGCGGACGCCGGCACGTTGGTTGTGGACTACTCGGCAGGTATGACCAAGAAAATTGCCTTGGCCTCTGCTCTGATTCATGCACCGCGGCTGCTTGTCCTTGACGAGCCCTTTGAATCGGTGGATCCTGTGTCGGCCGCTAATATCAGAGGCATCCTCGAGGGATATGTGGCCTCCGGCGGTACGGTCATCGTTTCGAGCCACGTCATGGATCTTGTACAGCGCATGTGCAGCCACGTAGCAGTGGTGGCTGGTGGACGTGTTTTGGCGGCGGGTTCCGTGGACGAGGTCCGCGATGGCTCCACGTTGGAGGAACGCTTCGTCCAGTTGGTGGGCGGCGGACACCGGACGGAGGGCCTGGAATGGTTGCGCACCTTCTAAACCTCAAGTGGCGCCTGCTCCTCAACGGGTTCAAGCGCAGCCCGTGGCAGCTGGTGGGCATGGCCCTGGGGCTCCTTTATGCGTTGGGATTGCTGGTCCTCCTTGTTGGAGGCCTCATAGCACTGCGGTGGGCTGATCCGGAGATCGCCCACACTGTAGTGGTATTGGGTGGAGCGGCCGCTGTCCTGGGATGGGCCATCATTCCGCTCGTTGCTTCGGCGGCGGACATGACCTTGGATCCCGCCCGGTTCACCACTTTTGCCATACTGCCCAGACAACTCCTGACCGGACTTGCCCTCGCAGGCTTTATCGGCGTTCCTGGTCTGGCCACTTTGCTTGCTGCGCTCGGAACGGTGGGGACCTGGTGGCGTAGTTTTCCGGCAGTGGCAGGCGCTTTGTTGGGTGCGGTTCTGGGTGCCGTTACGTGCATCGTCCTGTCCAAGGTGGTCACGACGGCGACGGCCGGCCTTGCGTCGTCGCGGCGCTTCAAAGATGTCAGCAGCATTATCGTGTTCATTCCGCTGGTGCTGCTTGGTCCCATCATGATGGGAATTATTGACGGCGTTCGCGGAAGTGCTGACTACCTGCCCGTGTTGGCCCGGGCCGTTTCCTGGACGCCGCTGGGTGCAGCATGGTCTCTGGGCGGGGATCTTGAATCCGGCAACGTGGCCGCCGCAGGGATCAAGTTCCTGATATCCGCGGCAACCATTGCCGGTCTCCTCCTGTGCTGGCATGTTCTGCTGCAGCGGGCGCTGGTGACGCCCCCGTATTCCGGAGGGTCGGCAAAGAAGGGCGGAAAGCTTGGGCTGTTCGGCCTTCTCCCCGGAACGCCGGCTGGCGCAGTTGCTTCCCGGGCTTTGATTTATTGGATGAAGGATCCGCGGTATGCGGCGTCCCTGGTTATCGTTCCCCTGTTCCCTGTCCTCTTTTTCTTCAGTGGTTCACAGAGCGGCAGCTATGGCCTCCTGATGATTCTTGGGCCGTTGACCGCATTTGTCATGGCTTGGTCCATCTGTGCAGACGTCTCGTATGACAACACGGCCTTTGCGCTGCACCTCGCGGCAGGGGTCCGGGGCATCGATGACCGCCTTGGCCGGGCGTTGGCTTGCTTGGCAATTTCACTTCCGGTGGTGCTGGTGTTCACCGTAGGGCCGCTTTTTGTGACCGGGGACTGGCAGTGGCTGCCCAACCTACTGGGCTTGTCACTGGGTACTCTCTTTACAGGCCTGGGGCTTTCCTCGGTGATTTCTGCCCGGTATAACATTGCCGTGCCGTTGCCGGGCGACAGCCCGTTCAAGAAGCCGCCGGGAAATGTCGCCCAGACGCTGGCAGTCCAAGCTATTGGCATGGGCGTCCTGGCTCTGTTGCTCGTTCCGGAGCTTGCCTTGGTGGCCGTCCAGGCGTTCAGCGGAGGTCAGGAAGCCGGATGGATCAACCTGGCGGTAGGTCCTTTGCTTGGCGTCATCCTGTTCGTGGTGGGCGTCCGTCTCGGCGGAAAATGGTTGGACGCCCGGGGCCCGGAGATGTTCGCCGAGCTCAGCGTAAACCGATAGATGCGTAACAACCGTGTCCGTAGGTGGGACATGGGATAACCTCTTGTCAGATAGCTCGACGACCACTAATGGAAAGGCCGTGACGATGGAAGTTGTCATTCTCCCTGGCACCAAGCAGATCGGTGCCCTTGCAGCCGATGCCATCGAATCGCTGGTCCGCCGTAAGCCCAATGCGGTGCTGGGCTTGGCTACGGGCTCGTCCCCTTTGCCCATTTACAACGAATTGGCCAGCCGCTACGAGGCCGGGGGATTGGACTTCAGTCAGGCGCATGGTTTCGCGTTGGACGAATATGTGGGGCTTGAGGCAGGACATCCTGAGTCCTACCGTGAGGTAATCCGGCGTGAATTCACTAACCGGGTGAATATCAAGCCGGAGAACGTCCACGGACCCGACGGCGCGGCCGAAGACCTGGAGGCCGCATGCCAGGGCTATGAGGACGCCATCAAGGCTGTGGGCGGTGTGGATCTCCAGATCCTGGGTGTGGGGACAGACGGGCATATTGGTTTCAATGAGCCTGGGTCCTCCCTGGCCTCCCGTACGCGCATCAAGACGCTGATCGAGCAGACCCGGAAGGACAACGCCCGCTTCTTCGACAGTATCGATGACGTTCCCCACCACGTGGTCACCCAAGGACTGGGAACCATCATGGACGCCCGCCATGTGGTGTTGGTCGCAACAGGCGCCCAGAAAGCCCAGGCTGTTCGGGATTTCGTGGAGGGACCGGTAGCTGCCATTTGCGCCGCATCCATCCTTCAGATGCACCCGCACGCCACAATTTTGGTGGATGAGGCGGCCGCGTCTTCGCTAAAACTGGCCGATTATTATCGGCACACCTATGACAACAAGCCGGAGTGGCAGGGACTGTAGACGGTAAGATGTTTGGCATGACTACGCTTCCTCCGGATCCATTCGAAAACGACCCCATGCGAGAGCTTTCCGGAGCCGGAACGTCCACTGCCACCATTGAGCGCGAGGAAACGCGCCAGGAAGTGGAACCCGGTGACCGCGAGCGGTTTTCGCACTACGTCCGCAAGGAAAAGATCATGGAGTCGGCCCTGACCGGCGAGCCCGTCATTGCCCTGTGTGGCAAAGTCTGGACGCCGGGGCGCGATCCCAAGAAGTTCCCGGTCTGCCCGGAGTGCAAGGACATTTACGAAGGCCTCCGCCCCGGCAATGACGGTGGAAACAACGGCGGCCCGGGCAATTCCAAGTAGTGGGTGGGAAGAGAACACCGGCCCTATCTGATCATCACCGGCCTACGGTCCGCTTTGGCGTGCCTGGAAGTCCACAGATGATCGTCGCTGCCATCAGGCCGGGGGAGTCAGCATGACAGAAACACTTTTTGGTGGTCCGTCCCTGCCTCCGGCATATCCGGAACGTGCCGCGTGGGGTACGGCGCAAAAGCTCCGTGCATGGCAGCAGGAGGCGCTTGACCTCTATATGACCCGTCATCCCAAGGACTTCCTTGCTGTGGCAACCCCCGGCGCTGGTAAGACCACGTTTGCGCTGCGCATTGCCACCACCTTGTTGGACAGCGGAGTGGTCAACAGGATCACCATCGTTGCCCCCACCGACCACTTGAAGCGGCAGTGGGCGGACGCCGCAGCGAAGGTTGGGATCGCTATTGATCCCAACTTTAAGAATTCCGATGGCCAACACGGCCGTGGTTTCGTGGGCGTTGCGGTCACGTACGCGCAGGTAGCCAGCAAGCCGATGCTGCATCGGGCGAAGACCGAAGCAGCGCGCACCTTGGTCATCCTGGACGAAATCCACCACGGCGGCGAGGCTTTGTCCTGGGGAGATGGCCTGCGCGAGGCCTTCGATCCTGCCGCGCGGCGCCTGTCCTTGACGGGTACCCCGTTCCGATCAGATACGTCGCCGATTCCCTTTGTTGAGTACGCCGAGGACCGCGATGGCATTCGCCGTTCCAAGGCTGACTACACCTACGGTTACGGCAACGCGCTGCGGGACCACGTGGTGCGCCCTGTTCTATTCATGGCCTATTCGGGCCAGATGCGGTGGCGGACCAGCGCCGGCGACGAGATGGCTGCGTCTCTGGGGGAGGCCGCTGTAACCAAGGACATCACCTCCCAGGCATGGCGGACGGCCTTGAACCCTACCGGTGAGTGGATCCCGGCCGTCCTTGCCGCGGCGGACAAACGTCTCGGCGAGGTCAGGCGGACCGTGCCGGACGCAGGCGGACTGGTGATTGCCACTGATCATGATGACGCACGTGCGTATGCCGGTCAGCTTAAGAAAATTACGGGCCAGTCGCCCACGGTGATCCTCTCCGATGACTCCAAGGCTTCGAGCAAGATCGAGGAGTTCTCCGCAGGGGACCAGCGCTGGATGGTGGCTGTGCGCATGGTGTCCGAAGGTGTGGACGTCCCACGACTGTCTGTGGGCGTCTATGCAACCTCAACGTCAACGCCACTGTTCTTCGCCCAAGCTGTTGGCCGCTTCGTGCGTGCCCGCAAGAGGGGCGAGACGGCGTCGGTATTCCTGCCTTCGGTACCCCCGCTGATGATTCTCGCCAACACCATGGAGGCAGAGCGCGATCACGCCCTGGACCGCCCGGAGAAGGACGAAGACGGTCTCTTCACTCCGGAAGAGAACCTCATGGCAGAGGCCAACCGCGAGGACAAGGCCTCGGACGAGCTCACCAAGGGCAAGTTTGAAGCCTTGGATTCCCAGGCCTCTTTTGACCGTGTGCTTTTCGACGGCGGCGAGTTCGGCACCGGGGCAGACATCGGTTCCGATGAAGAACTGGACTTCCTGGGTATTCCTGGGCTTCTCGACGCCGAACAAGTTGGCACGCTATTGCGTCAGCGCCAGCACGAACAGCAATCGCGAAAGAAGCGTCAGTCGCCTTTGGCAGCTGCGGCTTCCCCTGCGGTTCCTGACCACCGCATGCTGATGGACCTGCGCAATGAGCTGGCCAAGAACGTGGCCGCTTGGTCAGCCCGCACCGGAACACCTCACGGGGTGGTTCATACAAAGCTTCGTGAAGTGTGTGGCGGTCCGGCGGTGGCACAGGCCAACGAGGAGCAGTTGCAGGCCCGCCTGCGCAAGCTTCAGGACTGGTTCATCGGCAGGAAGTAGCTGGATCCTGCTTCAAGAACGCGCAAGGGCGCCGCGGTTGCGGCGCCCTTGCGCGTTTCCAGCCAGTTCGGTGTCCGGGGAGTCAGTCGCGTTCGACTTCGACGCCGGCGGCTTCCATTTCGTCGTAGGCGCCAGTGAGGTCTTCGGCGATTCCGGCTGTGAGTTCAGCGATTACCGTGGTGCTGTATCCGGCCTGGACCGCATCCAGCGCTGTAGCCTTCACACAGTAGTCCGTTGCCAGTCCCACCACCACCACTTCCTCGACATCGTGGCTTTGCAGCCAGTCGTCGAGTCCGATCGCGTCTTCGTCGAGGACCTCGACAGTTGCCGTGCCGGCTTTGAGGTCGCCGGTGGGGACGTCGTCTTCAGGAGCCAAGACACCCTCAAAGCCGGAGTAGGCCGCGGTGTACTGCCCTTTACGGAAGTAAGCATGGATGTACTCGGGATCCAGGTCCTCGTGGAGTTCGGCACCCTTGCTCCTTGCCCTGCAGTGCGGAGGCCAGGAATCCACCATGTCCGGGTCCTCTGAGAAGTGGTCGCCGGGTTCGATGTGCCAATCCTGGGTGGCCACGATGTGATCGAAGTGTTGCTGGTTGGCATCCACATACTCAGTGATGGCACTTGCTACGGCGGCGCCACCCTCAACAGCGAGCGTTCCGCCCTCGCAGAAGTCATTTTGAACATCGACGATGATCAGGGCCCTGGACATCAGTTCTCCTCGTAGATGGTGGGGATGGCAGCCTCGCCTCGCTGGAGGCGGTTGACGACGGCGGGCAGCTCGGCCATGGTGGCCGCGTGCCGTTCCCGGGCGCGGATGACACCCTCCGGTCCGGTCCACCCTGGCAGCACCTCGCCGTTCTTGACGAACTGATGAAGCAGCTCGCGGTCGTTGCCGTCGTCTTCGGGGCGGTGGCCGATGCCAACGACTTCCTGGGTGGCCCGGCCACGTTCGTTGAGTTTCCGAAGGGCGTATTTGCGTCCACCGACGCTTGCCTTGTTCTTGGCGGCTTTGGCCACCGAAATGAACTCGCCGGCGTCGTTGGTGCGGCTAACCAGCTTGTAAACCATGCTGGCCGTCGGAGCGCCGGATCCGGTCACCAGCGAGGTACCAACACCGTAAGAATCCACCGGGGCGGACTGTAGGGCTGCGATGGCGAATTCGTCGAGGTCGGACGTGACCACAATGCGGGTGTTGACGTTGCCGAGTTCATCAAGCAATTGCCGGACCCACTGAGCTTGCGCAATGAGGTCGCCGGAATCCAGCCGGACAGCGCCGAGTTTGTCGCCGGCCAACTCGACGGCGGTGCGCACCGCCGTCTCCACATCGTAGGTATCCACCAACAGCGATGTGCCGGGGCCGAACGTTGCGATCTGTGCCTCGAAGGCTTCGCGCTCGGTGTCGTGAAGGAGCGTGAAGGAGTGCGCGGCTGTGCCCACCGTTTTTATGCCGTAGCGCCGGCCTGCTTCGAGGTTGGACGTGCTTGCGAAGCCGGCAATCACGGCGGCGCGGGCTGCCGCCGTCGCTGACTCCTCCTGGGTGCGGCGGGAGCCCATCTCGATGCAGGGGCGTGTGCCGGCCGCAGAGGTCATCCTTGAAGCCGCGGAAGCAATGGCGCTGTCGTGATTGAGGACCGAGAGGATGAAGGTTTCCAGAATGCATGCCTCGGCGAATGTGGATTCGACAATGAGGATGGGTGAGTTGGGGAAGTAGGCGTCGCCTTCAGCGTATCCCCAGATGTCGCCGCTGAATTTGTAGTCGGCAAGGAAGTCCAGGGTTTCCTGGTTGACCACCTTGTTCTGCTCCAGGAACGCGAGCTCAGCGTCGCCGAAGCGGAAGTCCGCTATGCCTTCCAACAGGCGTCCCGTGCCGCCCACCACGCCATAGCGGCGGCCGTCCGGCAGCCGCCGGGCGAATGCTTCGAACACCGAGCGGCGGTGCGCGGCGCCCGAGTGCAAGGCTGCCTGAAGCATGGTCAGTTCGTAATGGTCTGTGTACAAGGAAGTTGCGGGGTGGTCCCACGACGTGGCTCTACTCACGAATTCACTCTAGTGCGAGCCGCCATAGAATGGACAGATGAGCCCTAGCGTTGCGTATGGCACGGACATCGATGAACGGACAAAAGCTGCAGAGCAGTCCGCCACCGATGTCCTGACAGCCCCTGATATCCCGTGGAACCTTGTGATCTGGAATGATCCCGTGAATCTGATGAGCTACGTGAGCTTTGTGTTCCAGAGTTACTTTGGCTACTCCGAGTCCAAAGCCCACAAGCTCATGATGGAGGTCCATAAGAAGGGCCGGTCCATTGTTGCGCACGGAAGCAAGGAACAAGTGGAGCAGCATGCCGTAGCCATGCACGGCTATGGTCTGTGGGCCACGGTTGAAAAGGCCGCAAGCGGCAACGAAACACCCGGAAAGGGCGGCCGCCAGCGTGGCTAAGGCATTCAAGTACGGCCTCAAGGGCATCAGCGGATACCTGGAGCCCGCCGAGCGCGACCTCCTGCGGGGGTTGCTGGACGACGTCATTTCCATGCTGGAGTCAGACGTCCGGGAGAACGAGGACCCGTTGGCTGCGCTGATCGGCCTGGATATGGACGTCAAACAGCCCGGCGACCGCGCCCTGCTGCGGCTGTTGCCGAACGTCATGAAGGACGACGACGGCGGCTCGCTGGAGTTCCGCCAGCTCACCGAACGCTCTGTCCGGGAAAGCAAAATCGGCGCCTTGAGGGCGGCTGCTTTGGGCTTGGACAAGAACGAGCTTGTTCTGACGCCCGATGATGCCACCCGGTGGTCGATGGCTCTGAACGATGTCCGGCTCGTGCTGGCCGAACGTTTGGATATTCGCGATGAAGCCGATGCCGAGCACATCCACAGCATGCAGGACTGGAGCCAGGCCGAAGACGTGGAGAGCTACCTGGCCCTCGTCTACAACTTCACCACGTGGCTCCAAGAGTCATTGGTGCAGGCGATGATGGCCGCAAGGCAGGCGAAATCCTGATCCTGACGGCGGGTTGCCGCTGCTGCCCCGAAACAGATCCGGCTGCCTTGTGACACATCAGACACGAGGCGGAGAGCACAGGTAATGGCCGCACACCACGGGAAGCCTTATTCTCGAATAATTATGACTTCAGATTCGGGTTCACCAAGCGGCGTGTTGGGTAGTGACGCCTCCATCGGCAACGGGGAACTCACGGGGGCGCGTCCAATCGGTATTTTTGATTCAGGCGTGGGTGGGCTGACGGTGGCGCGATCCATCATCGACCAGCTCCCGAACGAATCAATCCTGTACGTCGGCGATACCGCAAACGGCCCTTATGGTCCGTTGCCCATTGCCGAGGTCCGCGCCAACGCGCTTGGCGTCATGGATGAACTGGTGGATTCCGGCGTGAAGTTGTTGACCATTGCGTGCAACTCAGCCTCCGCTGCTGTGCTCCGCGATGCCAGGGAACGCTACACCGCCCGTTACGGCATCCCGGTCATCGAAGTCATCCAGCCAGCAGTCCGGCGGGCAGTCTCGGCTACCCGTTCCGGCAGGATCGGCGTCATCGGAACTTCCGCTACGGTGGGGTCGAGAGCCTATGAGGACACTTTTGCTGCCGCCCCGGACCTCACCATAACGTCCGTGGCCTGCCCGGCATTCGTGGAATTTGTGGAAGCCGGAATCACCACAGGTCCGGACCTCTTGGCTGCTGCCAATGAATACCTCGAGCCCCTCAGGGTGGCCGGAGTGGATACCGTTGTCCTGGGCTGTACCCACTACCCGCTGCTGACCGGTGTCATTTCATTTGTCATGGGCGAGGACGTCACGCTGGTTTCCAGTGCTGAAGAGACGGCGAAAGATGTTTACCGCGCCTTGGCCAACCACGGCATCCAGCGGACAGAGACACGGGCACCCAGCCACGAATTCATTGCTACCGGTGATGCCACGCAGTTTGAGACCTTGGCCCGTCGCTTCCTGGGGCCCGAGGTCCTCTCCGTGAAGCATGTGGACCACGTCGCGGCCCAGTACCCAACAGGCAGCCTGGCTCGCATTACGCCCGAGATGCTGGAAGCGGCACGGTCGGGAGCAGGGCTGTCCCGCCGCTCGTACTTCGTCCAGCCGGAAAACACCCTCAGCCGCGGCACAACCATGGGACGTGACCTGTGAAGCTGACCATCGTGGGCTGCACAGGCTCCTTCCCCGGTCCCGGGTCGCCGGCTTCGTGCTACTTGGTGACAGCGCACGACGGTGAACGCGAGTGGAAAATCGTGATGGACCTGGGCAGCGGAGCCTTGGGCGCCATCCAGCGTTATACGGATCTGGAAGACATCGATGCGATCTTCCTCACCCACCTTCACCCCGATCACTGCATGGACCTTTGCGGCCTGCACGTCGCGGTCCGCTGGAAGCCCGGGGGATGGGGCCGGGATCGCCTGCCGGTTTGGGGTCCCGCAGCTACCGCGGACAGAATGGCCACGGCATATGGGCTGGACCTCGATCCCGGAATGCATGAGGAATTCGACTTCACCAACTGGACCGAACTCAAGCCGGTTTCGGTGGGTCCCTTCACGGTGACCCCCTTCGCCGTCAACCACCCCGTTGAAGAGGCCTATGCCTTGCGCGTCACGGCTACGGAGCCGGGCAAGGACGGCGTTCCCGTCACCAAGATCCTGACCTATTCGGGGGATACCGATTCCTGCCAGGGACTCGAAGACGCCGCGAGGGGCTCGGACTTGTTCTTGTGCGAGGCGGCGTTTGAGGAAGGCAGGGACGACGGCATCAAGGACGTCCACCTCACCGGCAAGCGCGCAGGTGAAGCTGCCATGAATGCCGGTGCCAAGAGACTTCTCCTGACTCACATCCCTGTATGGACTTCGCAGACCAAAGTGTTGTCCGAGGCCAAGCCGGTCTTCACCGGCGACGTCGCTGTTGCCGTTGCCGGGGTTCACTACACGATCTAGTTTCCCGGGTGTCTTAGGCTCCCGACGTCGGAGTGGTGCCGTCAGCTTGGCTAAGCTGGAACCATGACTTCTGAAGCTACAGCCACACCCGTTATCCGCGCCGACGGCCGGACCCCGGACCAACTGCGACCCATCAGCATCACCCGCGGCTGGTCCAAGCAGGCCGAGGGCTCGGCGCTGATCGAGTTCGGCAACACCCGGGTTCTCTGCACCGCTTCACTAACCGAGGGCGTGCCCCGCTGGCTCAAAGGCGAAGGCCGTGGGTGGGTCACAGCCGAGTACGCCATGCTTCCGCGCGCCACGAACACCCGTTCGGACCGTGAGTCAGTCAAGGGCAAGATCGGCGGACGCACGCACGAGATCTCGCGCCTCATTGGCCGCTCGCTGCGCTCCATCATCGACACCAAGGCACTGGGCGAGAACACGATCGTTTTGGACTGCGACGTCCTTCAGGCCGACGGCGGGACACGCACCGCAGCGATCACAGGAGCCTACGTGGCGCTTGCCGAAGCCATCCGTTTCGCCCGTGAGAACAAGCTCATTGCCCGCAATGCGGAGCCCCTGGTGGACACCATCGCGGCCGTCTCCGTTGGCATCATCGATGGCGTCCCGATGCTTGACCTCCCCTATGTGGAAGACGTTCGGGCCGAGACTGACATGAACGTGGTGGTCACCGGTTCGGGAAAGTTCGTCGAAGTTCAGGGCACGGCCGAAGGTGCTCCTTTCGATCGCGACGAGCTCAACGCCTTGCTGGATCTCGCCCTCCTGGGCACCACTCAGCTGTCCGCCATCCAGCGAGAGACGCTGGCGGAAGCCCCGTGAGCGGTACTCCGGTCGCGGGGGTCGCCCGCCTGGTCCTGGCAACGCACAACAAGGGCAAACTGAAGGAACTCCGCGAGTTGCTTCGGGGGCAGGTTCCAGGGCTCGACGTCGACGCGCAGGTGGTGGACGCAGCTGCGGCAGGTGCCCCGGATGTTGCCGAGACCGGTGTGACTTTTGCTGAGAACTCTCTCCTGAAAGCCCGGGCAGTAGCTGAGGCCACCGGTCTCATAGCCATTGCCGATGATTCCGGCCTCGCTGTTGATGTCCTGGGCGGAGCTCCGGGCATCTTCTCGGCCCGATGGTCCGGAACCCATGGGGATGACGCCGCCAACTTGAACCTGTTGCTGGCGCAGCTCTCCGACGTTCCGGACTCGTTCCGGGGGGCCGCGTTCGTTTGTGCTGCTGCTCTGGCGGTCCCGGGAGCGGACGGGATTGCCCGGGAGACCGTGGAGTACGGCCAGCTTGAGGGGACGCTCCTGCGCGAGCCTCGGGGCGAAGGTGGCTTTGGATACGACCCCGTGCTGCAACCCGCCGGGATGGACCGCAGCTGTGCCGAGCTTAGCTCTGAGGAGAAGAACGCCATCAGCCACCGCGGACAGGCGTTCCGTGCTTTGCTACCAGCGATTGTGTCTGCTCTCTCCGAGACCAACGCCACGTAGCTCTGGCTCTGCAGCTTTGTTCCACTAAAGCAAAAGGCACCCCGGTTTATACGGGGTGCCTTTTGCTGTATTGGTCTTTTAGCTGTCTGGGACTGTTGTCCTTGGAGGTGCTGCGGAGCCTCAGTGCTCGCTGGGCTTACCGCCCTCGTGCTCCTCGATGAACTCCTCTACAGGATCGGTGCCTTCGGCCACTGCCCTGCGCTTTGCCATAAATCCACGGCCGATTTCAATGAGAATGGGGATGACCGAGATCAGGACGATGACGATGAAGATGATATCGATGTTGTTGCCAACCCACTCGAACTGGCCAAGCCATGCGCCGAGCAGGGTTACACCGCCGCCCCAAAGGACTGCACCGATGACGTTGAAGAGGAAGAACTTGCGCTTGTCCATCTGCGCGACGCCCACAATCACGGGTACGAAAGTGCGGATGATGGGAACGAACCGCGCCAGAATCAAGGCCTTGCCGCCGTGCTTTTCGAAGAACGCATGGGCGCTCTCCACGTTTTCCTTCTTGAACAGCCGTGAATCCGGCTTATTGAAGATCGCAGGGCCGGCTTTGGACCCAATGAGGTAGCCGGTTTGGTTGCCGAGGATGGCAGCCACGATGATCATGGCGCACATGCCCCACAGATTGAACTCGATTGCGCCGGTGGAGACCAAAAGCCCCGCCGTGAACAGCATGGAGTCACCGGGAAGGAAGAACCCCACCAGGAGGCCTGTTTCTGCGAACACAATGGCGCAGACCAGGAGGACTACCCACGGTCCCAAAGGTGAATCGCGGAGGAAGACGTCAGGGTTCAGCCAGTCCGGCAGGAACGAAGCCATAGGCGGCGAAACCGGGCCCGCGCCCCCGAAAGTGGATACGGCAAGGTCGCTTATCGCAGAAAAGATCACCTATCAAGCCTACTTGACCGCCGTCGTCGTGTTATTCCTGCCAATCCCTTGACACTTGGTTTGTCGGTTGTATGGTTAGTTACATGAGTAATGAACCAGTAAGGCGGTGGTGCTCATGATTGATGACAGCAAGCCGATCTTTTTGCAGATCGCCGAGCTCATCGAAAACGGAATCGTGGACGGCGCCATGGCCGAAGAGTCGCAGGTACCTTCCACCAATGACTTTGCAGCTTTCCACCGCATCAACCCGGCGACTGCCGCCAAGGGCGTCAATCTGCTGGTGGATTCAGGAATTCTCTATAAGCGCAGGGGGATAGGGATGTTCGTTGCCACAGGAGCACGCGCCCAGTTGGTAGCACGCCGCACCGAAGAGTTCTTTGAGCAGTACGTCAAGCCGCTGGCCTTGGAAGCCCGAAAACTGGGCATCTCGCCAGAGCAGCTGACTTCCATGATTGAACGCAGCTCCGGGCTTGCACCGGAAACCGGGACAGAGAAGGAAAGGAGCGCGGCCCTGTGAACCACACCATCGTCGAGGCCCGTAACCTGATCAAGCGCTACAAAGACCTCAACGCCTTGGACAACGTAAACCTCAGCCTTACAGCGAACCGTATTTACGGCCTGCTGGGACGCAACGGGGCCGGCAAGACCACGTTGATGTCCATCCTCACCGCCCAGGCCTTCGCCACCTCCGGCGAAGCCCTCGTCTTCGGCGCCAACGCCTATGAAAACGACGCCGTACTGTCCCGGATCTGCTTCATCAGGGAATCACAGAAATATCCGGACGACTTCCAACCGCAGCATGCCTTCCGCTCCGCCGCGCTCTTCTACAAGAACTGGGACCAGGGTTTCGCCGACCGCCTCGCCGAAGACTTCCAGCTTCCCGTCAAGCGCCGGATCAAGAAGCTCTCACGTGGCCAGCTGTCCGCCGTCGGTGTGATCATAGGCCTCGCCTCGCGTGCCGAGCTGACATTCTTCGATGAGCCGTACTTGGGCCTGGACGCCGTGGCCCGGCAGCTGTTCTACGACCGCCTCGTGGAGGACTATTCCGAGCACCCCCGCACCATCATCCTTTCCTCGCACCTGATCGACGAGGTAGCGAACCTCCTTGAACACGTTGTGGTGATCGACCGGGGCACGATCATCATGGACGCCAATGCCGAAGAGATCCGAGGTTCTGCTGTCACCGTTTCAGGTTCGGCGGAAAAGGTGGACGCTTTCCTGGCAGGCCGCAGGATCCTGCACCGCGAAACGCTGGGGTCTTTGGCCTCCGTGACGGTGGACGAGGTGCTCAGCGGTCGCGAACGCACCGAAGCTCAGGAGTTGGGCCTGGAACTATCGCCGGTTTCATTGCAGCAGTTGGTGGTACGGAAGACCATGGCAGGGGCCGGCGCAACAGGAACAGGTAGTGGAGACTTCGCCAGAGACACGATGGAGGCAAGGCGATGAGCAGGACTCTGGCAGTTGCCCGGATGCAGCTGATCAACAAGTGGACGTACATCGGATGGCCATTGACCATCCTGGCGGCATCCTTCCTGATGTCGCTCGCCATCTTCGCACTCATCCCCGTCACCGAAGGGAAAAATGGTGGCGGGAGCCAGGCGCCCCTATGGTACTTCCTGGTTCTTGGCATCCAAAGCATGACCCTGGCGTTCCCCTTCTCCCAAGGCCTAAGCATCAGCCGACGGGCGTTCTACTTGGGAACCTTGGGCCTCTTCTCGCTCATCGCACTGGGGATGACCGTGCTCTACATGGTGGGTGGCGTCCTTGAAAAGGCAACCAACGGCTGGGGCGTCTACGGCTACTTCTTCAATATTCCGTGGGTCACGGATGGTCCCTGGTACTCCACCGCGGCGTTCTTCTTCGTGGTGATGATGTTCATGTTCATCATTGGGTTCTGGTTCGCAACCATCTTCAAGCGCTGGGGCACCTCTGGAACGCTGGTTTCAACCTTGGGAACAGCAATCGCCCTGATAGGCCTGGCCGCCCTCACCACCTTGTTACAAGGATGGGGGTACGTTGGAAACTGGTTTGCCCAGCAGACGCCGCTCAGCATCAGCGGGTGGGCTGCGGTCCTGTGCGTCGTTCTCGCAGCAGGTTCCTACACAACTCTGCGCAGGGCCACTCCGTAAGCACAGGAATGTCACGTTGACCACAATGTAGCCCGGAAGGGCCGCCCCGCCGCGCAAATCGGCAGGGGCGGCCTTTTCCGGCTGTAACCTTGTCCAGTGGCATTGGACTTTACGGCGATCGACTTTGAAACAGCCAACGGCTTCCGGGGGTCGCCGTGTTCGGTGGGCCTCAGCAAAGTCCGTGGCGGCGTAGTAGTGGAGGAAGCCTCCTGGCTCATGCGCCCGCCAGAGAACCATGATCATTTCGAGTTCCATAACACCCGAATCCACGGCATCCGTGCCGAGGACGTCGCCGGTCGCCCACGATTCGGGGAACTCTTCCCGGAGATCGGCGCCTTCATTGGCGACGACGTACTCGCCGCCCACAACGCAGCCTTCGACCTCGGCGTTATTCGCTCAGGACTCGAAGTCTCAGGCCTGGCCGGGCCGGCCTACGACTACGTGTGCACCGTGATGCTCTCCCGCCGCTGCTATTCACTGGTTTCGAATTCTCTGCCCTACGCCGCCGAGGAAGCCGGGGTTCCCCTGGTCAACCACCACGACGCTGCGGAAGACGCCCGCGCCTGCGCCGGCATTCTGGTAGACATCGCCAAGCGGAACAACGCCAACAGCATCGCTGAACTCTACCTTTCCCTTGGCCTGAACCTGCCGAAGCAACCCGCGTTCGATCCCGCGCTTGGCCTCTCCAAAGCGACTATGTCCGCGCTCGCGGCCAGGACCGGAAGCGCCGCCGAACGCACACTCGAACGTGCACTGGGCGTGGCGGGTGGCTTTCAGACCTGGCCGGAGGAGGGGCGCAACCCTTTGCCCAACCCGTCCGCGGAACCCGGACATCCGCTCTTCGGCCAGACCGTGGTGTTCACGGGAGACCTCGCCATCACCAGGCCGGAGGCCAAGTCACGGGCCGCAGACATGGGCGCGCGCCCCGAAAGCCGGGTAACTGCGCGAACTACTGTATTGATTGTTGGTGACGGTTTCGTGGCAGGCGACCTCCGCGCCGGCCGACTCACAGGGAAAGCCAAGCGGGTCCTGGAATTGCATGCCAAGGGCCAGCAAATCGAGGTTGTGTCTGAGGGAGAGTTCCTGCAGATGGTGGGCGGCGCATAGCTCCCCGGCAACACGGTCAGGTGGTCATACTGCGCCTATCCCGGTCACACTGCGCAACAAACCTACCCGCTGGGAGAACCGCACTCCTAGCCTTGGGGCATGACCAAACCAGCCCTTCCCCAAGCACCTGCGCGCCAGCCTGCCGCTGCGGCTACTCCTGCCGGCCCTGCTACTCGTGGCGGGGTGGATTGGCGGGCTGTGTTCGCCTTTCCGAACCCGGTCAACGAATACGCGGCCCGGATCACAGCCGGACTCGTGGTGGCGGTGGCCGTTGCCACCCTGTTGACCGGTTGGGCATGGGGCTTGGTGGCACTGGCTGTCGGTTTCTGGCTCCGCGTGCTCTTCGGGCCACGGATCTCCCCGCTCGCGCTTCTGTCAGTGAAGTTTTTGGCGCCACGGATCGGGCACGCCAAGCTCGTTGCCGGACCACCCAAGCGATTCGCGCAGGGCATCGGTGCTGCCTTGACGAGTGCCGCCGTCGTGCTGTTTTTCACCGGCTTTCAGCCCGCCGCCTGGATCCTGCTGGCACTGCTGATCGTGGCGGCGTCGCTGGAAGCGTTCGTGGGCTTCTGCCTCGGCTGCGCAATCTTTGGCTTCCTGCAGCGCCGCAACCTCATTCCCGAGGACGTTTGCGAGGCCTGCAACAACGTAACGCTCCGTCAGAGGTAGCTATTGCTTAGCCGGTGGTGACGGCCAGCAGTCTGTCCGCCATGCCGCGAATGACCTCCGGGGCTTCCAAGGCGTCGAGCCAGTCGGCCGGCAGGCAGTCTTCACCGTAGTAGGCACCCAGGATGTTTCCGGCAATGGAGCCTGTGGAGTCGCTGTCCCCACTGTGATTGATGGCCGCGGTTACTGCGTTGCGGAAATGCTCTGCCGGCGAGCTGCCGCTGGTGGCCAGCACGGCGTAAAGCCCGACGGCGAGTGCCTCCTCGGCGATCCACCCCTCACCAAGCGCTGTGGTCAGTTCTTCAGGGTCCAAGGGGGCTGGTTGCAGGGACAACTGCAGGGCAGCCTCCAGTCGTTCCGCCAGTTCGGGTGCCTTGGTGGGGACGCCGTTGACGTAGCTGAGGGCCTCAGTTGCGCCGGACCGGATGTCACTTCCGGCCACGATGTTGTGGATCAGCAAGCTGAACGCTGCTGCGCTGAGTCGCGCTGACGGGTGTCCGTGGGTCAATGAAGCAGCGTCCGAGCTGAGCTTGTAGACCGCTTCGCGTGAAATGTGGGGGACGAGCCCAAACGGGGCCGAACGCATCACGGTGCCGCAACCTTTGGAATCGGCATTGACCGGACGTGCAACTGTTCCCATCTGACCGGTCGCCAAACCGCTGAGGCAGGCGTTTCCGGGTGCGCGGCGGTGGCGCAGGACCTCCTGGGCATCGATCCACCGCGGTTGCGGCACAGGAGCGGAAGAGGCAACTGCAACGTCCTGCGTGGCGAGCCAGCGCAAGTAGGCCAGCCACAGGCAGGCAATCTCATCCGCGGCGACGCCATCATTGGCCCATTCGAGTGCTTCCACCAGGCCGTCAACGGTGTACAACGTCATTTGCGTGTCGTCAGAGAAGTGGATGCCGCCGTCGAGTTGGCCGAACGACGTCAGGCCGGAGGAACCATAGCGTGCGCGAATTGCGGCAATTGACTCGAATTCCACCGCATAACCCAGGGAATCACCCAGCGCTCCGCCCAGAAGCGACCCGTGAACTCGGGACTCGAAGGAAGGACTAGCGGGGGAATTCGGCTCAACACTCATGCCAGTAACTTACCGTGCCTGCGAACCTCCGCTGATATGGTGGGGAAGCTGCCCGGCACTGACAAAACTTGGAGAGACATTTTGCGTGAACCTGCTTGGCGACGGACAGGCAAGACCCCCGATTACAGGTTTTCTCTCGCCAATGAACGTACCTTCCTCGCGTGGATCCGCACCTCCTTGGCCTTGCTTGCCGGCGCGGTCGCTGTTGACCAGCTGGCTCCAAACATCGCTCCCACACCTGTCCGTCTGGTCCTGTGCGTGTTGCTGGCTCTGGTTGGTGCCGGGTTGGCCGTCCTTTCGTACCGCCGTTGGGGGCAGATGGAAGCCGCGATGCGCAATGATCAGGCGCTCCCGTTCTCCCGGGTCATGCTGTTCATGACCATTGTGGTTGCCGTGGCAGCGTTCGCCTTTGCGGTACTGATATTGGTGGCGCGGTAAGCATGGAGGCCCGCGATCCCGGGTTGCAGCCCGAGCGCACCACGTTGGCCTGGCGCCGGACGCTGATTTCCCTGGTGGTGGTGGACCTGTTCATTTGGCGGAGTTGGCTGACGTCCGAACCCTCCACGGGCAACCTCGTCGCAGGCCTTCCCGGGCTTGATTACCAAGGGATCTGCGCTCTCATGGCGGCCGCAGCCACCATCGTGTTGGCGTCCGTGGTGTGGGTTCGTTCCAGGCAACTCCATGCCGGAAACGAGGCAGCATCGGCGCGGCTCGTCCTGGTCAGCACCGTGGCCGTGGTGGGACTTGGTGCCACAGCCATCGCAGCCATCGCCGTGGGTGGTTAGGCTCGCGGACAGATAAGCTCGAAGACAGGATTCAGCAAGCGCCCAGACTCTGCTGGCAAAATGCTCAGTGGCTTTGAGCTTGCATAACCTCCTGCAGCGCAAGCGCCAAACACCAGCGTCCGCCGCGACGAAGCCGGTCATCCCGGTATCCACACCAACCGTAAGGACTCATTGGACATGACCTCTCCTGTACAGGCCACACCCGAAACTAAGCCGGGACTTCTTTCCCGGCTGTCGGCCGAAGCATTGGGATCGATGTTCGTGGTGGTTGTCGCGGCGGGAGTCGGGATTTTTTCAAATCCCGGTGCTGCGCCCTTGCCGGTAGCTCTTGCGACCGGCCTTGCGGTGACAGCAGCCATGCTGGCCTTCGGATATGTCTCGGGAGGCCATTTCAACCCTGTGATCACCCTAGGCAATCTGATCGCAGGCCGAATCCGGGCAGTGGCCGCCCTCGGCTACGTGGCGGCGCAAATCATCGGCAGCGTGGTTGGTGCTGCGTTGATCTACTTCGTGGTGAGCACGGTGCCGGTCCTTACCGACGCCAGGGCTGCATTCGACGTCGTTTCGCCGGGTTTTGGTGATCACGCTGCCGCCCAAACACAGCTGGCAGGAGTTCTGTTGGTCGAAATCCTTGGTGCGGCCCTCATTGTTGCCGTGTTCCTTGGTGCGACAGCCGGCCGCCGGGCCGTTCCGGCCATGGCACCCTTCGCCGTTGGCTTGGCAATGGCTGTCCTGCTTCAGCTCGGACAGGTACTGGGAAACCTTCCCTTCAACCCTGCGAGGGCAACGGCCCAAGCATTTTTCAGCTCGTCCTGGGCGTTTGAGGGTCTGTGGCTCTTCTGGGTGGCCCCGCTGATGGGCGCCGCGCTTGCCGGCCTTGCCTTCCGCGGCTTCCAAGGCCTGTCTACTACGGTCGCGGCTGAGCCGGACGACCTCCAAGGCGGCAGCGACGGGGTAAACGACTCCTTCGATGCCAACGACGAGCCGGTTGAGGACACTGAGGTCAAGGAATCCGCTGCGAAACCTGACATCGTCTCTTCCCGAACTGCACAGGCTGCGCCGGTTAATGACGACGCCCGGGACTTCTTCGACGGTAAAAAAGGCAAATAACCCCACGGGCTCGACGGCGGACGGCTCGCCTGCGCTTTATTGTCGGTGCCCCCGGTTAACTTGAGAATATGCGGTTACTTCACACTTCCGATTGGCACCTTGGCCGGTCATTCCACGGCGTTGGCATGCTTGACGCCCAACGAAACTTTGTGGACCAGTTGGTATCGCTGGTGGAATCCAAGTCCGTTGATGTCGTGCTGATCGCCGGAGACGTCTATGACCGCGCTTTGCCCGGACTGGATGTGGTCAAACTGCTTGATGACGCCCTAGTGCGCATCACGCAGGCGGGGGCCGCCGTGGTTTTGACCAGTGGCAACCACGACTCCGCCATCCGGTTGGGCTTTGCCTCCCGCCTGCTGGAACGAGGGGGAGTTCACCTCAGGACGCAGGTGGAGGAACTTGACGTACCAGTGTTGTTCCCCTTCGGAGAGGACGGGCATGGCAAGGACCGTGCGGGGATTGGCCAGGTGGCTGTCTACGGCATCCCCTACCTTGAACCCCGGCTTGTCGCTGAACGGTTGGGCGCTGAGAATGCCAACCATTTTGATGTCACCCTCGCCGCGGTGGACCGGATCCGGAAGGATGTTGAGAATCGCCGCGCAGCAGGACCCGTTTATCCGGTAGTTCTTGCCCATACCTTTGCCAGCGGCGGCATTACCTCGGAGAGCGAACGGGATCTGAGCATCGGTGGCTTGGGCGCAGTTCCACTGGATCTCTTTGAAAACTTCGCTTACACCGCACTGGGTCACCTCCACGGGCGGCAGGAGCTGGCCCCCAATGTCCGCTACTCCGGTTCTCCCTTGGCTTATTCATTTTCAGAAGCCAAGCACCACAAAGGCGCATGGCTTCTGGACCTTGACTCAGACGGTGCGATCGCTGTTGAGGAAGCTCTGTGGGATGCGCCCAAAGCACTGGCCACGTTGCGCGGAACGCTGGAGGAACTGCTGGGGGCTGAGGAGCACGCCTGGGCAGAGACTGCTTATTGCCAGGTCACCCTAACGGATCCACAACGGCCTGCGCAGGCCATGGAGAGGGTGCGCGCACGTTTCCCGGACACTTTGGTTCTCTCTTTCGATCCTCAAGGTGCCGAGGCGCGGGCGTCTACCAGTTACAGCAGTCGGCTCGCTGCGGCAGAAGATGACCTAGAAGTTTGCTGTGGCTTCCTGGAACATGTCAGGGACCGTGGTGCGAACCAAGCAGAAGAAGCCGCACTGCGCGAGGCACTTGAAGCCGTCCGGTTGCAGGAGGCCGAGCTGTGAGAATTCATCGTTTGGACATTGAAGCTTTCGGACCGTTTGCCACGCCCCAACACATTGACTTTGACCAGCTCAGTGCACAGGGCCTTTTCCTCCTCAACGGTGCTACAGGGGCTGGAAAGACCAGCATTCTGGATGCCATCTGTTTCGCCCTGTACGGGTCCGTTCCGGGAGTTCGCCAGGAAGGGAAGCGGCTGCGAAGCGACCACGCCGCGCCAGGCGCGGAGCCGCGTGTGGTCTGTGAATTCTCCGCGCGTGGCCGCCGTTTTGAAGTGACGCGATCTCCGGCGTGGGACCGGCCCAGCGCCCGCGGCCGCAATGGATTCACTACCCAGCAAGCCAAGACCCTCCTCCGGGAACGCGAAGCCGGGAGCTGGGAGGAAAAATCTTCCAGAAATGATGAGGTAGGTGCGGAGCTCTCGGACGTCCTTGGTATGGACCGGGAGCAGTTTACCCGTGTGGTCATGTTGCCACAGGGCGACTTCGCGGCTTTCCTGAGGTCCAAGGCCAACGACCGGCTGGACCTCCTTCAGAAATTGTTCGGCACACAACGATTTGAAGCCGTTGAACGCCAGCTGCTGAAACAAGCAGCCGAGGCCACCCGTGCCGTGGAGGAGAACGCTTCGGAGCTCAAGCTGTTGCTGGAACGGGTGGCCTCGGAGCAGGACCATCTGAATCTTCCTGCAGCTACCACTCCTGCCTCGGGGAAGGAGCCGAACCAGGACTCTGGACACGAGTCTGGATGGGGGCCTGGACAGGATCCAGAGGCCTGGCTGGCTGGCGTAGAGGCAGAAGTTAAAGCTGAATGGAAGCGTCGGCAGGATAAGGCTGCGGAGGCAGAGTCCGTGTCTACCCGCCTTTTGGAACAATTCCAGGAGGCTCAGGAGCGCTCGCTCAGGCATGGTCGGCTGGGCGCTGCGATGCAGCGGCGGGTGCTGCTCGAACTGGGAGCGCCCCGGGCAATGGAGAACAAGGAGACACTCGGAAAGCACCGGCGAGCCGCCGTTCTCAGCGGGCAACTGGAAGCAGTTGTTTCGACAGCGCGCAAGTTCGAAGCCGCCGCAGTGCGGGCTGCCGGCATCCGCGAGAAGGTCGGGGAAGCGGGCTTGGACGCCGCCACTACGGACGTCGCGCTGGAAACGGTCAAGGCCGTCTGCGCAGTCGTTGAGGCCAGGCTTTCCGATGAGCAGCGCTTGGAAGCCATCACGGACCGTCTGGCGACCATGCGTGGTGACTTGGCCGAGCACCAGGCTTCTGCCGGGGCTTCGGCCTCCGTGCTGGAACAGTTGCGCGTAGACGTGTCCACCGTGGAGTCAGAGATCCAGCCTCTGGAACCTTTGGCTGGCGAACTTACGGAACTGGAGCGGGAGGCTGTTGGTGCCGCCGAGCTGGTGGGGATTGTGGCCCGCCACGCAACTGCCAGCCGGGAGTTGGACGGAATTACCCGTGAGCATCTCCAGGCCAGGACGGCATCGCAGGACCTCCGGCAGAAGTGGCTTGATGTCCGGGAACTGCGTCTGGCCAACGCAGCCGGGGAGCTGGCTGCGGTGTTGGAGAGCGGCAAACCGTGCGCCGTTTGTGGAAGCGAAGAACATCCCAACCCCGCCGAAGCTGTGCAGACAGCACTCTCCCTCGCCCAGGAAGAGGAAGAAGCCAAGGAACGTTTTGAGGCCAGTGAAAAGGCCCTTGAGAGCATCGCTGAGCAGCTTTCCTCCGCAGCACAGGTGCTCGCCGGGTTGGTGGCGCAGGGCGGTTCAGTGGATGCTGCTGAAGCAGAGTCCAAGCGGGTTTCCGCCCATGAGGCTGCCTCGGCGGCACGCAAGGCGGCAGGGGAGTTGGAGAGGCTTCGCGCCCGGCACGAGGCCCTCAGCAAGCGAATCGCACTGGTGCAGCAAGAGCACGATGCTTCCGTGAATGCAGCGGCCCGGGCGTCGTCGGCAGTGCACCTGCTTCAGGAGCAATGTGCTGCCCTCGAAACAGAACTTGCCGGTTTGAAGGACGGCTTCCCCAGCCTTCGCGAACGGTTGGAAGCGCTCATGGCTGAGCGCGGGCTCCTGCAAGCAGCCGTGGATGCAGAGCGGGGACTGGAACAGGCAAAACAAGCCTGTGAAGACGCCGCCGCTTCCCTTGAAAAAGCACTGGCGGAATCCGGATTTGTTTCCGCCGACGAAGTCCGCCGGGAAATCCTCTCGCCGGCCGATGTTGTGGGCCTCGAAAAAGACCTGGCCGATTTCGAGGCTGAATCGTCCCGCTTGGATGAGCTGTTTGCCGGGGAGGACCTGGTCCTTGCTGCCAAGGAGGCCAGCGTGGGCGAACTCCCCTTGGCAGAGGATGAACTTGCTGAATCGAAGCTTCTGGCTTCCAACGCCGCGGACGATGCACGGGCCAAGGCATTGTCGGCTGGGCTTGCTGAAAAGTCCGCGGACACTGTCGCCAGGCTGGCGAAGGAGTACCGGACCCTGGCCCATGCCGGAAGGGAGCCAAGGAACCGGGCGCATATGCTGGCGGAATTGGCGGACTCCGTCAGGGGATCGGGCGACAACAACTACCGGATGAGCCTGAACACCTATGTCCTGGCAGCAAGGCTGGAACAGGTGGCCATTGCAGCTTCTGAGCGGCTCGTGGCCATGAGCGATGGCAGATACACGTTGCAACATACGGACGCCAAGGCTGCCAGAGGTGCAAAATCGGGCCTCGGTCTTGAAGTCGTCGACGAGTGGACTGGTCAGCGGCGGGACACTTCCACGCTATCCGGCGGTGAATCCTTCATGGCTTCGCTGTCTCTGGCGCTTGGCCTCGCCGATGTCGTCCAGCAGGAGGCCGGCGGAGTGGATATCGAGACACTGTTTGTTGACGAAGGCTTCGGCAGTCTGGATGAGCAATCCCTGGAGCAAGTGATGGACGCCCTTGAAGGACTGCGCGACGGCGGCCGGGTAGTGGGCCTTGTCAGTCACGTCGGGGAGATGAAGCAGCGAATCACCAACCAGCTGCAGGTGATCAAGGGCAGGCATGGTTCCAGCGTGCGGATTGCAGAAGCTGTTCCGGTCTGAGACGTATCCGATAGACTTAAGCCGTTACACCGGGTCGCGCGCATCGGGAGGAGGGACGATGCGCATTCTTTAGCGAACCCGGATTAATGGAAAAAACTTCTGTAGCTTCACAGCCTGCATCGCAGGCTCCCTCACGCCCCTCACGCTTGCCGGGCCGTTTCGCGCGGCTTCCCGAATTGGCGGGACCTGGCTTCCTGCCCTTGGGACTCTTCGCCAGGCTTCCCTTGGCCATGCTGACAGTGGGCACCCTGACCCTGGTCACAGCCGTCAGCCACTCCTACGCAATCGGGGGTATGGCGGCCGGAGCGGTCGGCATCGGCTCGGCCTTGGGTGCTCCCGTCCTGGGCTCTTTGGCCGATAGGGCCGGCCAACGGATTGTGCTGCTTATGGCAGCAGTCATCAACACCCTTGCCGTAGCGGGACTCCTTGCTGCTGCGTACCTCACCACTGGCTATGGTTCCGTGGGCGAGGCCGTTGGTGTTTTCATTGCAGCTTTCCTCGCTGGAGCCAGCTGTCCCCAGGTGGGTCCCATGGCCCGTGTTCGGTGGATGGCGCTGACTACCCGTAATCTATCCGCAGCCAACGGGGGCAGAAGTGTCGCCGCCAACCGGGCTGACCTGGACACCGCACTGTCCTATGAAGGCACCGCGGACGAGGTCACTTTCGTTCTGGGCCCTGCCCTGGTGGGTGTCCTGGCAAGCCTGGTGGCACCATGGTTGCCGCTCGCTTTGGCCGCTGTCATGACCATCACCTTGGTTCCTGCCTTCGCGCTCCATCCAAGCCGTCATGCGGTGGTGCCCGCACCCCGGAAGCCCCGTGCCGGCCTGAAGCCCTCCAGTGGACAAGATCCTTCCAGCGGCGATCAGCCTTCCAATGGACAAGAGCCTGCCGGTGGGCAATCCACGCAGGTGACTCAGCAGCGGCGCAACCGTTGGGCCGGTGCTGTGGTGGCCGTTCCGGTGGTGGCCATGGTGTGCATGGGTACCTTTTTCGGAGCCACGCAGAACGCGCTCAGTGCCTTCTCGGCGGAGTACGCCACGGCCGAGATCGCTGGTCTCCTGTATGCCGTCATGGGACTCAGTTCAGCTGCGGCGGCGCTGTCCGTAGCTTTTTGGCCGCAACGGTTCAGCCTGGCTTCCCGTTGGGTTGCCGCAGCGCTGGCGATGTCCGTTTTGTCGCTCCTGCTGCTTCTCCCGGCTGGTATTTGGCCCATGATCTTTGTCCTGCTGGTACTGGGCATTCCCGTGGGGCCGGTAATGGTCACTGTCTTCAGCATCGGCGGCGTGGTGGCTCCGGCCGGTCGCATGGCCACAGTGATGACGGCGCTCGCCAGTGGAATCGTGGCCGGAACAGCGTTGGGCTCCTACCTGGCCGGGCAATTGGCGCAAACGCAGGGACCGGGTGCGGCCTTCGTTGTTTCAATGGCTGCTGCGGCAGGACTGTTGCTGCTGGGTGTTCTTACGTCCTTGGTGATGAAGCGCCGGCCTCAGTCGTAGTGGAGTGCTCCTGCGAGTGAGACGGCCATGAGTTCCACCAAGCGGAGTGACCGTTCTTCATTGGGGTCGGCCAAATGCTGCATGCTGATGCCGTCAATCCCGGAAATGAACAAGCGTGTAATGTCCTCCAAGTTGGCAGGGACAGGTTCTCCGGCGGCTTCGGCGGCGGCACGGAAAAGCTCCAGTGTTGAGCTGACCCAGCCGTCGTACATGGAACGGTTCATGAGCAAGGCCTGGGGCTGGTCTTCGGTCTCTACACGGAATCGCCGGAGCAGCAGTTCAAAGGTAGTGACCTGCTCATGCGGGTTCTCCAGCATGCGGCTCCAGATGCGTCGTGCATGGGCGCCCACAATGTGGCGTAATCCCATTCCGGGATCGGCCACGGGCTCCAAGGCCTTGGCGTAGTCCCTGCTGAGGAAGTTGTAGACCTCTTCAAGCAGTTCGTCCTTGCTCCGGAAGCAATAATGCAGTGCGGCAAGCGGGGCATCGGCTTCAGTGGCGATTCGTCGCGTGGTTGCAGAGGCGAGGCCGTCCTGGGCGATCACCCTTGCCGCGGCTTCGACGAATTGCAGCCGCCTTTCCTCGGCGGGAACCCTGGCCATTCATTCACCTTCTTCTTTTTCACACGGTCTCATCGATCCTAGGCGCTATCCGACGTGGCGTCCGTGCGACCGTGCCGGGGGCGGAGAACTCCTCGAAAGAAATTTTACGCCAAACCTAGTCAAGTGACCCAGTCAAGCGACATACTTCTTTCAGGAACGTTGTCTGCATCACATTCAGATGCGGTGAACTGAGGAGAACCGATGGAAGATTTCGCTGATCTGGTGATCATGAATGCCTCGGTCCACACCATGGACCCGGCGGCACCACATCGCAAAAGCGACGCCGTGGCCGTCAAGGGCGGCCGCATTGCCGCGCTGGGCTACAAAGAAGTGAGTCAGTGGATCGGGCCCGCCACACGCGTCATCGATGCCGCGGGCGGTGCTGTCATTCCAGGCATCAACGACGCGCACCTGCACTTCGTTTCAGCGGCCATGGCCGCCTTTGGCTATGTGCGCTTGGAGCCGGCCGTGGCCCCTGACTGGGCGGCCGTGGTCGACGTCGTGGAGGCAGCGCCAGCGGGGGAGGACGACTGGGTGCGTGCCCATGGCTGGGACGAAGCCCTGCTGGGACCGGCGCAGGGGTTCCTGCTCGACGCCAGGCCGGACACGCCCGTGGTGGCCTTTGACAGCACAGGGCATCAGTTGTTGGCCAACAGGGAAGCCCTGAGAAGGGCCGGTATTGACGCCGCAACACCGGACGTTGACGGGGGTGTTATATCGAGGGCTTCCTGCGGCAGCCCTACCGGCCTGCTGCAGGACGGAGCCATGGAACTTCTCTCGCGGGCAATGCCACCGGTGCCTCGATCCACCCTGCAGCCCGCCCTGCTCGCATTGCAAGAGCACCTGCATTCGCTGGGTATCACCTCGCTCACCGATCCAGGCCTGGGTCCGGCAAGCGCGGGACTCATGGATGGCGCAGGTTCGACGGCGGCACTTGAGTTACTGGGCGACCTCGCCGAGTCGAACCAACTGACGCTGCGTATCAATGTCCTGATGCTCTTCGCGGGAACCGGGGGAGCTAATGCCCATGCGGTTGAGGCAGGCCTGCACAGCGGACTGGCGGCTGCGTACACGAACCGCGGCATCAATCCGGAGCAGTTGCGGATCGCGGGCGTCAAGATCTTTGCCGATGGCATTCCCCGCAGCGGCACCGCGTGGATGAGCGAGCCCTACGGCAAGGCGTGCACACACGGCAGCCTGGTGATCCAAGGGGCCACCGACGCCCAGCGGGTCGCGGAACTGCAAAGAATACTGGGGCTGATCAATGACGCCGGGTTGCAAGCAGGAGTGCACGCCACCGGCGACGCAGCCACTGCAGCCGCAGTTGAAGCGATCGTCGCAGTGGCTGACGGTCCCGCAAAAGTTCCACCATCATCAGGGAACCGCCACTACATCATTCATGGTGCCTTCGGTGATCCCGGGACGCTTCACACCATGGCTACGCACGGCATTGGCTACAGCACCAACCCCCTCATCCGCCAAGAGGCCGGGGACATCATGCGCCAGGTTCTCGGTGAGGATCGCTTCTCCCGCCATCAGCCCCTGCATTCAGCGTTGGGAGCCGGAGTTCGTTTCAACCTTGCCTCCGATGCTCCCGTCACCGGTACCGATTGGCGGCGCACGGTGGTGGCAGCCGTGCGACGGGCCACTCGTTCCCAGCCGGGCAATCCGCGGGATCCGGAGCGGATTACCGGATTGCAGGCATTGGCTGCCATGACCACCAACGCTGCCTGGCAGGACCATGCGGAGCACTTCAAGGGTGCTTTGACACCGGGCATGACAGCAGATTTGTGCTTGCTGTCCAACCCCTGGCCGGTGGATGAGGACATGGAAAAGCTCCTCGACACGGAGGTCAAGCTCACCCTGAGCGGTGGCCGCATAGTCCACCAGTCGGCATAGTCCACCAGTCCGCGTAGTCCACCAAGCAACCAGCTAGAACATTCCCTTCCAACCATTCGTGATTCAAGGAGCACCATGCGACGCACTATTCCCTTGGCCCTGGCCGCAGTTTTGTCCATGACGTTGGCCGCCTGCGGTGGCGGCTCGGGCCCGGCCGCCGCCCCCGCAGCCGACGGGACCACCACCCTGAAGGTGGGCACCATTGGCATCGGGTCGGACGCCGGTATCCGCCTCGCAGCTGACAAAGGCTACTTCAAGGAACAGGGTCTCAACGTCGAGATTTCTGTCATTGCCAACCCACCGGCCGGCATTGCAGCTGCACAGAGCGGTCAGATTGATCTCACCTACACTCCCTCCATCCCGCTGTTGAATGCGTTGAGCCAGAACGTGCCGCTCAAGATCATCGCCGCAGCCGACGGCTACAAGGACGGTGCCAGCGAAGGGGCGGACCTCAACCGTGTAGATGACACCGGACTGCTGGTTCAGCAGGCCTCGGCCATCAACAGGCCCAAGGACCTGGAAGGAAAGAGCGTCAGCGTGCCCGCGCGCAAAGCACAGTTGGAGGTCACGGTCAGCAAACTCGTCAAGGACGACGGCGGCGATCCTGCCAAGGTGAACTGGATGGTCCTTGATCCGTCCTCGGCACTCCAATCACTTAATTCCGGACGGGTGGACGCCGCATCGCTTGTTGCTCCGTTCACGTCCAAGGCCGCCGCGGAGGGCAACAGGCTCCTGGCCTCGCCCGGCGTCGAGTTCTTTGAACAGGGCGCGATTGGCCTCTGGGTCGCCGGGGCGAACACGGTGAAGTCCAAAGAGAAGGCGTTGGAGGGTTTCAAGGCCGCCATCTACAAGGCGAACGCTTACGCCAACGGCCACGTCGACGAAGCGCAGCAGCTTAGTGCCGAGATCACCAAGACTCCGCTGGACGTCGTTAAATCCGGTGCTGTGAACTACTGGCCGGAAGAGGTCCGCCTTGAAGACATCGAGCGCGCCAACAAGAATCTTGCCGACCTCGGATTCCTGAGTGCGCCTGTGAAGCTGCCGGCTGACGTTATCTTCGGGAAGTAGCCCGGAAGCGACATGGGAGATTCATCATGAAAGCATCCATCCGCCCTTATGCGTTCAGTGCCTTGGGCATCGCCGGAGCCTTGGTCATCTGGCAGGTTCTCGCTACTGCCCAGGTGGCAGGAAACGCCCTGCCGTCGGCCACCACGGTGTTCACTACACTCGCGACAATTCTGGGCACAGGCACTTTCTGGTCCGCTCTTGGCGCCACCATCGGCATCGCATTGCTCGCGCTGGCTCTGGCGGCGTTGGCGGGAGTAGTCCTCGGGTTGCTCATAGGCAGCTTCGAATCCGTCCGGTACGCCACCTTGGCGGTGTTGGAATTCCTGAAGCCCGTCCCGCCCATCGTTATCCTTCCCCTCGCGGTGCTGGTGCTTGGTCCCACTGCTGAGATGGCGCTCTTCCTGGTGGTCTTCGGGTGTTTGCTCCCTATCGTGATGCAGACAGTGGATGGTGTTCAGGGGACCGACCCCGTGGCACGGGATACTGCCCGCTCCTACGGCATGGGCGAGGGAGAAATCCTGGCACGCGTGGTTTTGCCCAGTGCCATGCCCTACATCGGTACGGCCATGAGGTTGGCAGCTCCTGCCGCCCTGGTGGTCACGGTAGTTGCAGGCCTCCTTGGCGGCGGCCCGGGACTGGGCCAAACCATTTACCAGGCACAAGCGGCAGGTGACTACGCCAGTCTCTACGGATTGGTGATTGTCCTCGGCGTCCTGGGTCTGTTATTCCAAGGTGCCACTAGGCTGGCCGAACGCCGGGTCCTGCATTGGCATGAGTCCTACCGGGAAGTGGTGCCTTGATGAGAAACGTCGCAATACGAAACTGGGTAATCGGTACGGGCACTCCGGTGCTGCTGTTGGCGGCCTGGTGGTTCCTTTCCGCCAACTCCACAGATCCTTTTTTCCCGCCGCTGGAAACCATCCTCATCCGTTTCCAGGAGCTGTGGCTGTTTGACCACTTCCAGTCCGATGTCCTCCTTAGCTTGGGAAATCTGTTCCTGGGCTTCGCCATCGCAGCGGTGGTTGGGGTCGCAGTGGGGTTCGCCACTGCGTTGGTGCCTCCGGTCCGCTGGATGATAGATCCGTTGATCCACTTCCTCCGCGGTATTCCCCCTGTGGCGCTGGTGCCGATCTTCATCTCGCTCATCGGTTTCGGTACCCAAATGCGCGTGACCAGCATCGCCTTGGCGGCATTGTTTCCCACCATGATCGCCACCGTGGACGGCATCCGGAGCGTCAGCAACGATCTCATGGACGTTGCCAGGGTTTACCGGCTGAGTCGAAAGGAGCGCGTGTTCAATGTCCTGTTGCCGGCGGCGATGCCCCAGATCTTCTCAGGACTGCAGGTGAGCCTTCAGGTGGCCTTTATCGTGATGATCGCCAGCGAGATGCTGGGCAGTTCGCAGGGTATCGGTGCCATGACCTTACTGGCACAGCAGAGCTTCATGACCGCTGACATGTGGGCAGGCATCCTGCTCCTGGGTGTTATCGGATTCCTGGTCAACATCCTTTTCAGCCTGCTCAAGCGCAAGGTTCTGTCCTGGTACATCGGATCCCGTCGCATGGCGCGTGCAGCATGAGCGCCCGGCCGGCCCCGCCCCTTCCCCTCCGAAACAGAAAGTCCACCATGGCACAGCAACCAGAAACCCGCATCAGTGCGACCACACCGCGGTTGGACGTGGCGCATCTCGCCAAGACCTACGGCAGCGGCGAAAAATCACACACAGTGATCGAAGACCTCACCTTCACCGTGGATGCCGGCGAAGTTGTCTGCATCGTCGGTCCATCAGGGGTTGGAAAGACCACACTTCTCAAATGCTTGGCAGGGCTTCATCCGGCAAGCAGCGGACGGGCAGCCATTGACGGGCGAACCATCAGCGGACCGCCTCCGGAGATGGCTCTGGTATTCCAGGACTACAACCGTTCGCTCATGCCATGGCTCACTGTCCGGAAGAACCTGGTCCTTCCGCTGCGGCACCTTAAGTTGCCGGCAGCGGAACTGAAGGAGCGCTGCGACAGTGCCCTGGCCGCCGTCGGTCTGTCCCACGCCGACAACCAGTATCCGTGGCAGTTGTCCGGCGGCATGCAGCAACGCGTGGCGATCGCCCGTGCGCTGGCGTATCGGCCGGAGATCCTCATCATGGACGAGCCTTTCGCCTCAGTGGACGCGCAGACCCGGTTTGACCTGGAGGATCTGTGCCTGAAGATCCGAAAGGACTTCAACATGACCATTTTGGTGGTGACCCACGACATCGATGAGGCTGTGTACCTTGCGGACCGCGTAGTGGTCCTCGGTTCCCGGCCCGCCCGCGTACTCAAGGTGGTGGACGTGGACCTGCCGGCGCCACGGGATCAAATCACTACACGTTCTTTGCCGGACTTCGCCCGGCAGCGCACCGAAGTGCTGTCCCTTATCAAGAGGCCCGCATGACGGCGCAGCAACCGGCAGCGGCCAACCGCCGGCCCAATGTCCTGTTCATCATCGCGGACCAGCTCCGGGCAGACCACCTTGGCTTCGGCGGAAACGCCACTGTCAAGACTCCAAACCTGGATGCGCTCGCATCCAAGAGCGTAGTTTTCGAGAACGCCACGGTGGCCAACCCCACATGCATGCCCAACCGTGCCAGCCTGATGACCGGCCGGTGGCCTTCGGCCCACGGCACGCGCTGCAACGGCATCACCCTTGATCCGCTGACGCAGACAGTTCCAGGCTCCCTGGGGGCGGGCGGCTACCACACGGTGGGCGTGGGGAAGCTGCATCACCAGAACATGGGCTGGGAGTTTGAGCCACACCAGGCCGAGGAGATTCGGGCTACGGACCCCCTGTTGTTGGACGCCGGTGTCAGCGATGCCCGCCGTCGGAGCTTTGCTCCGGGCTGGGATCAGTGGGAGAACCGCGACGCTCACGATGCCCGTTTCATACCGCTCCCCGCCGACTACTACGGATACAAGCACGTGGACCTTGTGATCGGCCATGGTGACCGGCCAGGCGGCCACTACGTCCATTGGGCACGGGAACGCGGCGTTGACCCCGAATCGCTGGGAGGTCCGGGAAATTCGTCCAGCACGTACGGCGGCTGGGACCAGGTGTATCAGACGGCTATCCCGGCTGATGTGCACCCCACGAGTTATGTGAGTGAGAAGGCAATCGAGCACCTGAAGGATGCCGCGGGCCAGGACCAGCCCTTCTTCATGTTCGTGTCCTTCCCGGATCCTCATCATCCGTTCTCGCCTCCGGCAGGCTATTCAGACCTTTACCATCCGGAGGACCCGCCGCTCCCGCTTGGCTTTGAGCAGGACCATGCTGCCTCACCTGACCACGTCCGGAACATGATGGAGCACCGCGGTGAGCCGAACATGGACCCCACCATGACGTGGGCGGCTACAGAGGAACAATACAGGTTCGCGGCGGCCGCCCAATATGGCCTGATCACCATGATGGACGAGCACATTGGCCGGATCCTGGATGAGCTGGACCGTCAAGGACTGGCCGAGGACACCATCGTGGTGTTCACCAGCGATCACGGTGATCTCTTTGGTGACCACGGGCTCATGCTGAAGCATTTTGTCCACTATCGCGCGGTGACCAACGTCCCGTTGCTGGTGCACCTTCCCGGGACCTCACCACGGCGTACAGGGGCCTTGGTTTCCAGCGCGGATTTGGCCCCGACGCTTCTGGAGCTCACCGGTTCCAAAGGGTACAGGGGAATTCAGGGTCGTTCCATTGTGCCTCTGCTGCACGGGGACACCGATCATCATCGGGACGCGCTCTTGGTGGAGGAAGAACAACCATTTGGCTTGGACGGACTGCCGGGACCAGTCCGTATGCGGACGGTCATCACAGTTGAGGGGAGGCTGACCCGCTACTTCGGCGCAGGGATTGCCGAGCTTTACCATCACGGCGAAGACCCTGGGGAGCTGGTCAACCGTGCCGGCGATCCCGCCTATGCCGGATTGGAAGAGCGGCTGTTGCGAACCATGGTGGACGAGATGGCGGCCCTCGCGGACCAGGGCACGGCACCAACGGCGGCGGCTTAGTCAATGGTTAGGGCGGCTTAGTCAAAAGTTCGACGGCGGCCGCTGGATTTGTCGGTCCAGCGAGCCGTCAGTGGCTGTTGCGGTAGCCGGTGGGGGAGTTCCCGAAAGCCGCGCGGAAGATGCGGCTGAAATGGGCGGCATCGGTGAACCCCCACCGCGCCGCGATGGCCGTTACGGGTCGATCGGCCAGCACAGGATCCCTAAGGTCCCGTCGGCACCGTTCGAGTCGCCGTTGCCGGATTGAGGAGGCCACAGTAGTCCCGATTTCCTGAAAAAGATCGTGCAGGTGCCGCGTGGAAACGTAATGGGCCGCGGCAATGGTTCCGGGCGAGAGTTCGGGATCACCGAGGTTAGCCTCGATGTAGTCATGGATGCGCCCCAGCAATAGAAGATGCGGATCCCGGCCTGTCTCGATCAGTTGATCGAGTTCACCGTTGAAAAGTGTGGTGACCAGGTCCAAAGCGTTGTGGACCAACCGGAGCCCGTTGGTGCCGGAAAGGGCCTCGAGGTTGTCGGCCAGTTTCACCAGGAAGGGGCTGATAAGTTCGCCCAGACCCTCATCGCCCGGGATCCGCAAGGCGGTCACGTGTCCCATGGCTTCGGCGGGCAAGTCCAGCAGAACGTGGGGGAACATGAGCACCAAAGTGCGGAAGTCGTCGTCGAACGTTAGTTGGTACGGGCGGGAGGTGTCGTAGATGGAGAGATCTCCGGGGCGCAGCACGGCCTCGCGGTCGTCCTGAACCAGCCGGCCCGATCCAGAGAGCTGGATGCTGAGTTTGAAGAATCGCCCTGTGGAATTGGCAATCAGCTCCGGTGTGCGCAGGACAGTGTGCGGTCCGGCGGCAATCTCTACCACGGAGATCTGCCCCAGCACGCGTGCACGCATGGTGCCGTGGAAGGTTGAGCCTTGGAAGGGTGAACTGTTGGGGCCCGTTGCCAACAGGGGTACGAACGAGGTGGAGATTGCCTTGCTCCACTCCTGGAACGACTCCGCCACGATGGTTTCCACGGTTGCGGGGCCCGTATCAGCCGCGACGGTCATCAAACTCCCTTTCAATGGCCCGCGGCGCCGCTGCCACTGGGCGGAAATGCCGGTTTGTGCGGACGTGAGCTTGCCCACGATTCTACACCGGGGGACTGCCCGCGTCCGTGCTTGCGTGCAGCGACAAATACCCTGCCGTGTGAGACAAGTCACGCAGGGCCCCTCCGGTGGAAGATTGCGGAATGACAGACACCGTGCCGCGCAATCTCCCGCGGCACCGAGGCAGGAGCACACTATGAGCGTGGACAACCCCGTCAAGGGCAGGGCCGCCGGAGCCGTGGGCACCAAGAGGCGGCTCGGCGTACCGGCAGTAACCTTCATGATTATCGCGGCCTCGGCGCCGCTGACCGTGCTCGCGGGCGGCGTAACCACCACTTTCGCGGTCACCGGTGTTACCGGCGTGCCGCTGTCCTTTCTGATCTTGGGTGCAATCCTGGCGCTTTTCGCCGTGGGGTACGCCGCGATGAGCCGATACGTCACCAACGCAGGGGCGTTCTACGCATACATTGCGCAGGGCATCTCAAGACCGGCCGGCGTGGGAGCATCACTGATCGCCCTCATGGCCTACAACCTGATGCAAGTAGGCATTTACGGGTTGTTCGGCTTCACCGTCTCATCACTACTGTCCGCGCGGCTTGGCGTCAGCGTTCCTTGGTGGATTCCCGTGCTGGTGTGCATCGCAATCGTCGGGTGGCTGGGGGTAAACAGGGTGGACCTGTCCGCCAAGGTGCTGGGCGTTCTGGTGGCCCTGGAGTTCCTGGTGGTCATTGTGTACGACGTCATCAGCCTCGTTGTGGCTCCCGAAGGCATCAGCGCAGCAACTTTCAGCCCCGAAAACCTGTTCGTTCCCGGCATCGGAGCTGTCCTTTCCTTCGGCATCGCCGCTTTCATGGGATTTGAATCCGCCGCCATTTACGGTGAAGAGTCCAAGGACCCCAAACGCACCGTAGCCCGGGCCACCTTCGCTGCCGTAGCCATCATCGCTGTCTTCTACGCAGTCTCTGCCTGGGCCATGACTGTAGGAACGGGGCCGTCCGGCGTGATCGAGGCGGCCACCACCAGCGGCCCGGACATGATCTTCGCCTTCCTGGGCACTCACGGCGATGTACTGCTCAGCGACATTGCCCAGATCCTCTTTGTCACCAGCCTCTTCGCCGCACTCGTCAGCTTCCACAACGCAGTAGCCCGCTATTTCTTCTCCCTCGGCCGCGAGCGTGTCCTGCCGTCGGCGCTGGCCAGGGTGCGGACCGAAAGCAGGGCGCCCTTCGCCGGTTCGCTGGCGCAGACGGTGATCGCCGTCGTCGTAACCATCGCCTTCGCCATTGCCGGCACCGGCTCGGAACTGGGCGAGCTGTACCCCGTCCTGACCATGTTCACCTGGCTCACCAACAGCGGCGCCATGGGCCTAGTTCTGCTGATGACCGTAGTGTCGGTGGCTGTGATCGGCTTCTTCCGCCGGCAGCAGCACGGGGCCAGCCTGTGGGTCAGAGTGATCGCTCCCGGCCTGGGGTTGGTGCTTCTGGCCATCGTCTTTGTGCTCATCGTGACTAACTTCAATGTCTTGCTGGGACAAACCGAATCAACGGCCGCTACGTTTGTCCTGCCGATGCTGGTGCTGCTGCCCGGAGTTGTTGGTGTCATCTGGGGCTTGCGTCTACGGCGCTCGCAGCCTGCCTTGTACGCGCGGATCGGCCATGGGGCGGACGACTGAGAACCATCGCAATCCAGCGGGAAGCCCCGGCGAGTGTTCCTCTCGCCGGGGCTTCCTTGTCTTCCTCCGTTGAGGTTCTGTCCCGGTGGACTACAACCCGGTAGCCGGGTCGAGGTCCGGGTTGTGCCGGCTGATGCTGATCAGGCGGCCGTGCGCACCAAAGGTGAAGTGCACGGGTTCCGTGCCTGCCTCATCCCACCCGAAGAGGCTGCCGTGGGACCTGATGGCGTGGGGGTCACGGTGGTCGGCAATGGTAACCGAGCCGCACGGTATGACTTTCTCGCGCCAAGTGAACACGAAAATTCCAGGGCGGACCTGAAGGACGGTGTTGGAATCCGTGTCTGCCAATCCGCGCTCCGGGCCTGCCAAGCACTGCCATGTGTACCAGGTGGGGCTGAGGTAGATGTGTTCATAAGCGTGGGATTCGCTGTACACCCATTCAACGCGGCGGCCAACGAGTGCGTTGCTTTCTGAAATGGCCATCCCCGTGGTGTGGTGACCGTCGAGCGTCCCTGCCCGGAAATCGTGGTGGACGGCGACGCTGGAGGCTGTTGCCCTGCCCAGTGCGGCGCCAATATAGAGCGCCCTGCCGTGCAGCAGGTCCAAAACCAGGGAAACAGCGAGTTGTGGATCCTGCTGACTCTGCCACTGGGCGTAGTACAGTTCCTCGGCTACCAGGAACACCTCATAGGGGGCGGTTCCTGAATGACCGGCCGCAGCCCATTGGACTCCTTCGTCGTCGAAGCTGAATGCCATGGGGCCGCCGTCATTGCGGAGGGAGAACTGTTTTCCTGCCAGGTCTTGCACAGTGGGGGCTTTGTTGGCGTCGAAGCCGGGGGCCAGGCCGTCCAGTGGCAGCCAGTTGGAGGTGTCGAGGAGATTCAGGCTCATGGGTTCCTTCTCGGGCTCGAATGAAGGACCGGACGACATGTCCGGTCCTTCATTCGAGTATTCGCTTCGCCGCGGCCATCGTCTTGTGCTGTGGGGCACGCCACTTGACCTGCAAAGAATGGTTTGGCCGAGGAAAAGTTCAGGCCAGTTGGCTTTCGATCCGGGCAGCACTGGCGGCGAGCGCTTTGCCGACGGCGTCGGCGTCTTGATCCAAGCGGATGTAGACGACGGCGATCGCTGCCGGCCGTCCTCCCGGGACCTTGATGGGGGCGGCGATGGAGGACAGCCCGGCGATGACTTCGTCGTGGCTGGTTGCATAGCCGAGGCGGCGGGCTTCGTGCGCTTCGGCGCGGTAGGGGTTCGGGGCCCCAACCTGCTGCCATCGCTCCTCGGTCATGGTTGATTGGATGGCGATCCCAGGGGCGCCGGTGGCGATGGGGTGGCGGTTGCCGGGGTGCTGGGCCAGGGCTGCGCCGGAGTGTCGTGGTTCAACGGTGACCAGGTTGACGCATTCCTGATGGTCCCAGACCGCGACGAAAGCTGTCATGTGCAGGGTGTTTGCCAGCTGGGTGAGTTCTGGCAGTGCGGCCGTTTGCAGGCTTCGTGACACACCACGGGCCAGGACCGAGAGTCCCGGGCCGGGTTGAACGCGTCCGGAGTCGTCGCGCACCAGCAGTGAGTGGTCCTCGAGTGTCCGCAGTATTCTGTAGGCCACGGAGCGGTGGACGCCCAGGGCTTCGGTGAGTTCGGCGATGCTGAGGGGCCGTTCGGCTGCCGCGAGAATCTCCAGCGCGCGGATTCCGCGTGAGAGGGTTTGCGACGGCGGAACCTGGGTTGGTGATTCCGGTGGGCCCTTGACGTCGCTGCGGGGATTCATGCGAACCATTCTATGGTGGCCCACACCGCAGGGGTCTGTGCTTTGGCTCACAGGTTGTAGTATTCTTTCCTAACTGACCGTTCTGTCGGTTAATGCAAGTCACGTGCCGAGCAGTCACCCTCACCCCAATGGAGTTCCAATGACCGCAACTTCCACCGTCGACTCCCCGTCAGGACCCAGCAGCAAGCGCGAAGAGCGCAGGGTACTGGCCGGGACGTTGGTGGGCACCACCATTGAGTGGTACGACTTCTTCATCTTCGCCCAGCTGACGGCTACGCTGTTGGCCCCGTTGTTCTTGTCTCCGTTGGAGAAGTCCAACCCGGGTGTCGCGCAGCTCCTGTCCTTTGCCACGATCGGCATCAGTTTCCTCTTCCGGCCCCTCGGAGCATTCGTGGCCGGTCACCTTGGCGACAGGATGGGCCGTAAGGCAGTTCTTGTCATGACCTTGGTCATGATGGGCGCAGCCACCGCATTGATCGGCGTTCTTCCGACCTACGATTCAATCGGTCTCTGGGCCCCGGTGCTGCTGATCTTCCTTCGCGTTGCCCAGGGCTTTTCCGCCGGTGGTGAGTGGGGCGGCGCGGCCCTGATGGCGGTAGAGCACGCTCCCATCAAGAAGCGCGGCCTCTTCGGTGCCTACCCGCAGATCGGTGTGCCCATCGGCATGATCCTGGCAACCGGCCTGCTCTTCTTCCTGCAGTCGGGAATGTCGAAGGAAGACTTTGCAGCTTGGGGCTGGCGTGTGCCGTTCCTGTTGTCGGTGGTCCTTATTGTGGTGGGCTACGTGATTCGCCGCGCTGTTGGTGAAAGCCCCGTCTTCAAGGAACTTGCCCAGCGCAAGGCCGAAAGCAAGGCACCTCTTGGGGAGCTCTTCCGCAAGAACAAAAAGGAAGTAGTTCTTGCTGCGTTGATCTTCATTGCCAACAACGCCGCCGGCTACCTGCTGATCGCCTTCTTCATCTCCTACGCCACCAAGACCCTGAAGATGCCCACCCCGCAAGTATTGCTTGCCACCACCGTGGCGTCCTTCGGCTGGCTCGTCTTCACCATGGTGGGCGGCTGGTTGTCGGACAAGATTGGCCGCGTGAAGACGTTCCTGATCGGTTACGGCTTGGTCTTTGCCTGGATGATTCCCATGTTCATCCTGATCGATTCCAAGGACATCGTCCTTTACGGCACTGCGCTGTTCGTCCTCACCATCGGCCTGGGACTCTCCTACGGTCCCATGTCCGCCATGTACGCCGAGATGTTCCCGGCGCAGGTCCGCTACTCCGGAATCTCCATCGGGTACGCCCTGGGCGCCATCCTGGGTGGCGCCTTCGCTCCGCTCATTGCCCAAGCCCTGCTGGACACCACCAAATGGTCCGGCTCGGTGGGCATCTACATCATGGTTCTCTGTGTCATCTCCGCAATTGGCGTGATTCTGGCCAAGGAGACCCGTGGCCGTCCGCTGGGATACAGCGTCCACCACTAGAAATCCACCGCTGGAAGCAGAAACAGGCTAGATAGGAGACGGGTGCGGTCCATGGCGACCGCATCCGTCTTTTCTGCGCCTAAGAGCCAGTGCTTACTTGCGCCCGCCGGCCCCGGCGCTTTCCAGTTGGCCTACGACGTCGGCGTCGGACAACTGCTCGAAGCGTTCGTAGAACGCGCCAACAGCATGGAACTTGCCGGGCGTGTGCAGGGCCATCACGAAGTCGCAGACCCGGGCCAGGGACGTTGAGGCTTCCAAGGACGCCACCGGCACCGCGGCGACCACAGTGGCGGCGCCGCCGGCCCGTACCGCCTCTACGGCTGCCCGCATGGTAGCCCCGGTAGCCAGACCGTCGTCGGCCAGCACCACTGTCTTTCCGCGAAGATCGTGCTCGATGCCAGGGTAACTTTGGGCGCGGCGGATCAGTTCGGAACGTTCGCGGGCTTCCACGGCATCCAAATTGGACTGGGAGATTCCGTGGGCGAGAACGAGTTCTTTCAGGGGCCTGTTGACCATCCGTAGGACGTCGCCCTGCGACCATGCCAGTGCTCCGAAAGCGGTCTCGTCGCGGCCGGGGATGCCCAGCTTGCGGACCAGCACGGCACCTAACGGCAGGTACAACTCTGCAGCTGCTGCAGCCGCAACCGGGACTCCGCCACGGGCCAGGCCCAAGACGATGGTGTCAGGCCGTTCCCTCAGCTGGGGGAGTCCTTCAGCCAGGCGTCGACCGGCTTCCGCACGGTCCTTGAAACGCATGCCCATCTGCTCCACTTCCACGTAATTCGTTGCATGTCCAAGCCTACAGTCCACACCTTGCCCGGTGACGCCCCCGCTGAAAGCATGGCCTTGTGAACAAGCCCATCGGATATTGGATCAAGAGGCTCGACGCCGCGCTGGAAGTCCAGCTGGACGCCACCCTGGCCCGGATCAAGCTCACCCGGCGCCAATGGCACACCTTGGGTGCCCTTTCGGAGGGTTCCATGCTGCCTGATCAGCTGGAGGATGTCCTCCAGCCGCTGTGGGGTGGCGATACCCGGCTGCGTGAGCGGCAACTCGCTGCCTTGGTAGGGCATGGACTGATCACCATGATCGACCACAGGTTGGCACTGAGCGAACGTGGTCGGGAAAAATATCACGAGGCACAACGGCTGGTGGAAGAAGCGCGCCAGGACTTGTCCATGGGCATAGGCATAGACGAGTACGCCATGGCGCTGAGCGTGCTGGAGCGCATGAGCCTTAACGCCGAGCGGCTGGCCCGCTGAGAACTTCAGGCCAGCCTGCCGGGAACTACACCCCGAGGAACTGAACGGCGGCTTCCTTGAACGCCCGGCTTGTTATCACGTTGTTGTGAGTCCGTCCCGGGATAACCAAGGTCTCCACCATGCCGCCACGTTTGCCCGCAAGGGAGGCCAGTTCCGGCATGGTGGTTGCCCGTTCGTCTTTCTCGCCGGCTACCAGCAACAAGGGCATATGCGGGGCGGCCTCGCCGGGATCGAATGGTTCGCCCTTGATGGCCTCGATGAGCGACAACATAGCGAACAGGTTGTTGCTGGGGAGCATCTGGGCCATCTTCAGCAGACCTGCCGTTGACGCGTCCTCGATGGGCGTGCCGTCGGCCAAGTGCCGCTGGGCGGCGATGAGGTCGAAAGCCGCCAGGGGATCAGCCGAACTCGGGCCGCCCAGGACGATGCGGTGAACCAGGTCCGGCTGCGTGGCACCGAATTCCCACGCCAGCCGCGAACCGAGCGAGTACCCAATGACATCCAGTCCCGTGGACGGGTCGCCGTCGCGCAGGGGCCGGGCTCCGGCGTCGGTCACTATTTGGAGAAGGTCGGCGCGGATGCGGCTGGGAGTGTACGAATCCTGGTCCTCAGGGGAGTGGCTCCGGCCGTGGCCTGGGAGGTCAACGGTGATTACCCGGCGTCGTGCATCCTGCAGTGTGGTGATCCAGCCGCTGTCCACCCAGTTCAGTTTCGTTGAGGAAGAAAAGCCATGAATCAGCAGGACGGGGCGCAGTCCGGCGTCGGTGCCGGGCTCATGGACTTCCACGAACAGCCCGGGGTCCGTTCCCTCTACTGTGTGCCTGTGCTGTTCCATGGTGTGCCTGCCGGTCATCATGTCAGTCCTCATCGAGTACGGCGCTCAGGCGGACCCGGCGCTTGGGGGCTTCGTCCTTCGGAACAGTGCCCACGATCCCGGCGGTGTCATCCGGAACCTCGAACACGATCAGCGGCTCGCCAACGTTGATCGTCTCACCGGGCGCTCCGTGAATACGCACCACTTTACCCGCCTGCGGGCTGGGCAATTCCAGGGCTGACTTGGTGGTTTCGAGTTCCACGATCGGCTGATTGCGTTCCACCTGCTGACCGGGCTCCACCAGCCAGTCCAGCACGGTTGCTTCAATAAGGCCCTCGCCGAGATCGGGAAGCGGGAAGGAAATTTCAGCCACGGCGGTACTCCAGTACACGTTGGATCCCAAAGAGGATGCGGTCAATGTTGGGGATGTATTCGTCTTCCAGGTCCCCGGAGGGATACGGCACGTCGAAGCCGGTGACGCGTTCCACCGGAGCCTTAAGGGTTGCGAAACAGCTCTTCGTAATGAGTTGGGCCACTTCGGCACCCAGACCGGAGGTCAGTGGCGCTTCATGGACGACGACGGCGCGCCGCGTCTTCCCAACTGATGTCGCCAACGCTTCAACATCAATCGGTTTCAGCCAGCGCAGGTCCAGAACCTCGACGTCAATGCCGTCTTCGGCTGCCAATTCAGCAACCTGCAGGCAGCGGGCAACCATGGCACCCCATGCCACGAGGGTGAGATGGCGTCCTTCCCGGGCCACGCGGGCGCCGGTGAGGCTGCCGCCGTTGGACGTGACGGCGTCGTGCGTTCCCTGGCCGGGCACCGCAGAGGTGAGGTCCACCGGTCCCTTTTGCCAGTAGCGGGACTTCGGTTCCATGAAGATCACCGGGTCCGGCCGGCTGGCGGCGTACTTCAGCAGGTGGTAGGCATCGTGCGGTGTGGATGGGGAGACGACCTTAAGCCCCGGGACGTGGGCGAAAAGCGCCTCCAGACTTTCACCGTGATGTTCGGGCGCCCGAATGCCGCCGAAGCTGGGCACCCGCAGGGTGATGGGCATGGGCAGAGTGCCGCGGCTGCGGTAATTCATGCGGGCGATCTGGCAGACGATCTGGTTGATGGCCGGGTAGGCAAAACCGTCGAACTGGACCTCGGGAATGGGGTGGAAGCCTGCCATGGCCAGGCCCACGGACATGCCCAGGATGCCGGACTCGGCAAGCGGGGTGTCGAAGACACGTTCCTGGCCATGTTTTGCCTGGAGTCCGTCGGTGATGCGGAAGACCCCACCCAGCCGGCCGCAATCCTCGCCGAAGATGACGCTCTTGGGGTCTTCGGCCAGGATCTCGTCGAGGGCGCGGTTGAGTGCTTGCTGCATGGAAAGCTGCTGAACAGCTGCTAGGTTAACGCCGGCTTGCTCAACGCCGGCTGAAGGGGTCTCCGGGCGCTTGTCTTTGCTGTTGTCGGCGCTACGCAGTTCGGTGATGGTCTCAGGCATGTTCGGACTCCTCGCGCCACGCAGTGGCCTGGGATTGAAGGGCGGGCGTTGGTTCCTGGAAGACGAGGCTGAACATTTCGGAGCCGGGTCGGGGCCCCAGGTCCGCTATGCCCGCACGGACAGCTTCTTCCTCTTCCTCCGCCAGGCGGTGTGCCTCCGCGAAGAAGGCTTCGTCCGCCACGCCTTCGGTGAGGAGTCGCTGCTTGAACCGCTCCAGCGGATCCTCACCGGCGTCTAGGCGTTCCTCCTCCAGCGTGCGGTAGCGTCCGGGATCGTCGGCGGTGGAGTGCGGACCGCGCCGGTAGGTCATGGCCTCGATGACTACAGGGCCGTGTCCTGCGCGGCAGTGGGCGAAAGCGGAGCGAGTGGCTTCGTAGACGGCTACTACGTCGTTGCCGTCCACCTGCAAGGAAGGGATGCCATATCCTGCAGCGCGCGCCGCCACGGAGTCGCCAGCTACCTGGCGTTCGGTGGGGACCGAGATGGCCCAACCGTTGTTCTGGATGAAGAAGACCACAGGAGCCTTCATCACGGCGGCAAAGTTCATGGCTTCGTGGACGTCGCCCTGGGAGGAGGCGCCGTCGCCGAAGTAGGTCATGGCTACGCCCATGTCACCCGGTGCATGGCCGGCCAGGGTTTGGCCGTGAGCCCAGCCCACGGCATGCAGGACCGAACCTGCCACTACTGCCTGGATGGGGGCAAACCTGGATTCCAGGGGGTTGTACATGCCGCCGTGCCACGTGGCCTTGTGAGTGGACATGTAGCCCACCATGTCCAGACCCATGGCGCGGGCTACGCCCATTTCGCGGTAGGTGGGGAAAACGAAGTCGCGGGTCCGGTCCACGGCGTAGCCGCTCCCTACCTGAGCGGCCTCTTGGCCGAGCTCAGGGGCATAACCCGGGATGATGCCTTGGCGCTGCCAGGCAACGGCTGAGGTGTCCAAGTGCCGAACGGCTGCCATGAGGGTGTACAGCTCACGGAGATGATGGTGGGTGAGCGGGGCCGCGTCATCATCGACGGCTCCCCGCACAGCTTCGGTAGTCATGGCTGTGACCCTAGTCACCGGATTGGGGTGTGCGCAATCAGCTCAGTTCAAACGGAACACTTTGTACAATTTGGGCACACTGAGAAGCCCCGCACAGTACAACCTGTGCAGGGCGTCTTAGTGATGATGAACAGACGGTTACTCGACGCGCGTGGGCTGCCTGGCGGCTTTCGCCTTGGCGTTGATGAAGCATCCGGCGGCGATGAGGAGAATCAGGATGAACGTTCCGATCAACTGTCCGGCACTTTCCGGGTTGGCGAAGCCCACCACCAGGATCAGGCCCAGCAGGATCAGGCCCACGATGGTGAGAACGGGGAAGCCCTTCATGCGCAGCGGCAGTTCGGTGCCTTCCCTGTCAGCCCTGCGGCGAAGGATGAACTGGGACACCAGTGCCGTGCCCCAGACCACCAGGCAGGTGGAGCCTACAAGGTTCAGCAGCGCCGGCAGGATTTTCTCCGGGAACAGGAGTTCAAGGACCGTGGCGATGAAGCCGAAGGCAACCGAAATTCCGACGGCGGCCACGGGAACTTTCGTGCCGCTCAATCGGGACAGGAAAAGGGGAGCTTCGCCGCGTTCTGAAAGGGAGAAAATCATGCGTGAGGCGCCATACAGGTTGGCGTTGAGGGCGGACAGCAGGGCGACCACGGCTACCAGGGTGATGGCGGCACCGGCGCCGGGGATACCCGCGAGGTCCAGCACGCCGGCGAACGGAGACTTCAGCCCTTCAGAGCCCACGGGGAGAACAGCTGCGATCACAAACACGGAGCCGATGTAGAAGACCAGGATGCGCCAAACCACTGTGCGAATGGCCTTGCCAACGCTGTGGGCGGGGTTCTCGGTTTCGGCTGCAGCAACGCTGACAATCTCAGTTCCACCAAATGCGAAGATCACTACGAACAGGGCGGCGGCGATGCCACCGATCCCGTTGGGCGCGAAGTCGCCAAATGCGGAGAAGCCGGGAGAGGGAACGTTCGGCAGCCAGCCGAACAGCAGGGCTGCACCGATGAGCAGGAAGATCACGATTGCGGCGACCTTGAGGATGGCGAACCAGAACTCAAACTCGCCGAAATTGCGGACGCCCACAAGGTTGATGCCGGTGAACATCACCATGAAGACCAAGGCAAGGACCCAGACGGGGACGACCGGCCAGATGGAAAACAGCAGCCCGGCCGCTCCAATGGCTTCGGCGGCAATGACCACCACCAGTTGAAGCCACCACAGCCAGCCGATGGTTCCGCCAGCGGTTTTGCCCATTGCTTTCTCTGCGTATACGGAGAATGCGCCACTGTTCGGATTGGCGGCCGCCATCTCGCCAAGGGCCCACATGACCAGGATGATCAGCGTGCCGGCCACGAGGTAGGAAATGAGGACTGCCGGACCGGCGGCCTGTACGCCTGCTCCCGAGCCCAGAAAGAGGCCTGCGCCAATTGCGCTGCCGAGTCCCATCATGGTGAGCTGGCGCGGTTTGAGTGAATGGCCTAGGCCGGAGGTTGGGGCAGGGGCCGCGATGGACTTCGTTGTCATACGTGTCTACCTTCTATGGATTACATGCTGGTTTGGCGTGTTGGCCTCATGGGCGTGGCACGCGGGCGTCGACGACGCAGCAAGAGCCGTGGAATAATTCTCGCAGTTTGTAAGATACATCACTTTTTGCTGTAGCGATGTGATGGGTACGAATCCCCGGGGACAGGAACTTTGATGCTGGTCGATGCGCTTGATGCAAAAATTGTACGTTTCTTCACTGATTCACCGCGATCCTCTGTGTTGGAGGCCTCCCGCGTACTCAGGGTGGCAAGGGCCACGGTGCAGTCCCGGATCGACAGAATGATCGAAAACGGGGTCATCGGATCCTGGGTTCCTCAGCCTGATCCGGCGAACTTCGGCTTTCCCGTGGTGGCCTTCTGTTCGGTCACCATCACCCAGGAGATCGGCCACGACGCGATCATCGAAAGCCTGAGTGCCATCCCGGAAATCATCGAGGTCCACACGGTCACGGGGAATTCGGACCTGATGGTGAGGATCGCAGCGCGCTCGAATCCGGATATGCAGCGGGTCCTCGATGCCATGATCGCCACCAAGTCCGTGGTCCGGTGCTCCTCGGTGATAGTCCTGAACAGCCACATTCAGGGCCGCACACTGCCGTTGATGGAAGCGGCCGCGAAGCCAGTGTGACGTAAAGCATTTTGACTCGCGCCCGTTGAGTCGTACCATTAGTTCTAGTCAACATGACTTTAACTAATGCTCCACTTAGTGGGGGAGCGTTTCGGACGGCGATGAAGCGAGGTGAACGCCGTGAACACCAACTCAGCCAACGTCGCCGAGCGGCGGCTCGCACCGCCGTCGCTAGCTATTTCAACGGTGATTTTCGCCCTCCGTCCCAGCGAGACATCCGGGCGCCCCACGCTATGGCTCCCGCTGGTTCGCCGCATCCGTGAGCCCTACAAAGACATGTGGGCGCTTCCCGGCGGGCCCCTGGCCCATGACGAATCGCTCCAGGACGCCGCCTCACGGAACCTGCGCGAAACCACCGGCCTGGCGCCCCACTACCTCGAGCAGCTCTATGCTTTCGGCGGCCTCCACAGGTCACCCACCCAGCGGGTGGTCTCGATTGTGTACTGGGCCTTGGTGCAACCCACCGAGGCCGCCCTCGCTGACGAATCCGAGAATGTGCGCTGGTTCCGGGCAGACAGGCTCGGCGAACTGGCCTTCGACCACAACGCAATCGTTGACTACGCCCTGTGGCGGCTTCGCAACAAGATGGCCTACGGTTCCATCGCATACCACCTGCTGGGAGAGTTCTTCACCCTCGCCCAGGTCCGTGAAGTCTACGAGGCCGTGCTGGACCGCCAGCTCGATCCCGCAAACTTCCGCAGGCACGTCACGGCAACACCGGAAATTGAAGAAACCGGTGAATACCTCCAAGGCGGAAAACACCGTCCGCCACGCCTCTACCGCTTCACCGGCACACCCGGCCTCGGGCCAGATAACAGGAGTACACCATGAGCAGCGTCAACACTGCCGTCCAGCTGATCACTCGCGAAGAAGCCGAGAAGGGCCTCTCCCGTGCAGGGTCCACGTGCAGCCCGGCCCTGGCCAGGGGCCCCTGGGAATACGACCTCGCCGAATCCCTCGCCGGAGAGCCCGCTTATGGCCCGGGCGCCTCCAGCGGCGACGTTGCTCCCAAGGCCACGCCGCGCCAAGGCCAGCTGCCCGAAGAGTACAAAAAAGCCACCGACGCCGAACTGGACGCCCGCATCCGGGCCGCCAAAGCGACACTCGGAGACCGTGCCGTCATCCTTGGCCACTTCTACCAGCGTGACGAGGTCATCCAGTACGCGGACTTCGTAGGCGACTCGTTCCAGCTCGCCAATGCAGCACTGACCAAGCCGGACGCTGAAGCGATCATTTTCTGCGGTGTCCACTTCATGGCCGAAACAGCGGACATCCTCTCCACTCCCGAACAGGCCGTCATCCTGCCGAACCTCGCCGCGGGCTGCTCCATGGCGGACATGGCAGATGAAGACTCCGTGGAGGAATGCTGGGAGCAGCTTGAAGAAATCTTTGGCACGGAACCGGACGCAACCGGGCGGGTCCCGGTCATCCCTGTCACGTACATGAACTCTTCTGCCGCACTGAAGGCGTTCTGTGGGCGGAACGGCGGAATTGTGTGCACCTCCTCCAACGCCAAAGTCGTTTTGGAATGGGCCTTCGAGCGCGGTCAGCGGGTCCTGTTCTTCCCCGACCAGCACCTGGGCCGCAACACTGCCAAAGCACTCGGCGTCCCGCTGGAGCAGATGCCCATGTGGAACCCGCGCAAGGAACTGGGCGGCAATGACGAACAGCACTTGCTCGACTCCCGCGTCATCCTCTGGCACGGCTTCTGCTCAGTCCACAAGCGCTTCAACGTGGGCCAGATCGAGAAAGCCCGCCAGGACTTCCCCGGCGTCAACGTAATCGTCCACCCCGAGTGCCCCATGGAAGTAGTGGACGCCGCCGACTCTGCCGGGTCCACCGACTTCATCAAGAAGGCCATCGCCGCCGCTACTGAACCCACCACGTTCGCCATCGGCACCGAGATCAACATGGTGAACCGTCTGGCCGCCGAAAATCCGCAGCACACCATCTTCTGCCTGGACCCCGTCATCTGCCCGTGCTCCACCATGTACCGCATCCACCCCGGCTACCTCGCCTGGGTCCTGGAGGAACTCGTGGAAGGACGCATCGTCAACCGCATCACCGTTGACGACTCCGTGCAGGACAACGCCAAGATTGCGTTGGAGCGCATGCTGGCAGCCAAACCTGCCTAAGCAAACCGGCAACCCTCAACCGGCACCACTAGCCGGCACACTATCCGGGCCTGACAGACCCGACTAGCCGAATCGAGCCTCACATGACTTCAGAGAGCCTTAATGGCGGGCCTGCCCCCAAACGGCTGGTCGTCGTCGGAAGCGGGATCGCAGGACTGTACTCTGCGCTGCTTGCCGCGGAAGCGGGCGCGGAAGTGGTGCTGTTGACCAAAGGTGCGCTCGCGGACAGCAACACTTACTACGCACAGGGCGGGATCTCGGCTGTGCTGGAGGAACCAGCGCCCGGCGACACTGTGGCTGTGCACATCGCGGACACCCTCAAGGCCGGGGCGGGCCACTGCAACGAAGAAGCGGTCCGGGTATTGTGCACCGAAGCGCGGTGGGACATTGCCGGGCTGGAACGATTCGGTGTCCGCTTCGACCTCGACGACGACGGCGATCCCGCCTTGGGTCTTGAGGCCGCCCACTCAGCTCCGCGCATCCTGCACGCTGGCGGCGATGCTACGGGAGCCGGGGTGGCGGCCGCGCTGATCAGGACCGTCCTGGACTTCCAAGCCGCAGGAAAGATCCAGGTCATCGGGCACGCCCAAGTAACATCGCTCTCCCTGGGCGGAGAACAAGGTGGCCGCGTAGTGGGAGCTAACTTCCTCCAGAACGGGCGCCACCTCGGCGTCCACGGCGACTTCGTCCTGCTCGCTACCGGGGGAGCCGGACAACTTTTCGCTAAGACCACCAATCCGGCCGTGGCAACCGCAGATGGCTTGGCGCTCGCATGGCGTGCCGGAGCAGCCGTAGCCGATCTTGAGTTCTTCCAATTCCACCCTACCTGCATGGTGCTTCCGGAGGACGCGCGGGAAGCCGAGGGCAACAACGACCCCCTGCTCATCTCCGAAGCAGTGCGGGGCGAAGGCGCCATCCTGGTAGATGCCACCGGTCATCGCTTCATGCCCGACTACCATCCCGACGCCGAACTCGCCCCCAGGGACGTCGTCTCCCGCAGCATTGCCCTTCACCTGGCTAAACTAGGCGACCCTAACGGTCACGTCTTCCTCGATACCAATGTGATCGAAGAACAACGGGGCCGGGGCTTCCTGACCAAACGCTTCCCCACCCTCAGCAAACGGACCCACCAAGCCGGAATCGACTGGACTACCGAACCCGTCCCCGTGGCACCAGCGGCCCACTACTGGATGGGTGGAGTGGTGACCGACCTCTACGGACGGACCTCCGTTCCCGGGCTGCTGGCCGCCGGCGAAGTGGCCTGTACCGGGGTGCAAGGTGCCAACCGCTTGGCGAGCAACTCCCTCCTCGAAGGCCTCGTATTTGGGCGGAGGGCCGTTGAAGCGTTCCTGGGTTCGTCGGGCGCGTCGCCAGCCGGAGTTCCTCTGCGTGCTGACTCGGCCGCGGGCGGCCTCGCTTTTACGCACGCTGCCGGGACCCCGGCAGGCGCCAATCGCAGCGACGCCTCAGCAGACACCTGCGTTACTCCGGGCGGTTGGGCGTTGGAGTTGGATCGGGTGCCTGCTCCTGTTTCCTGGGAGTTTGAGTCTTTGCCGGGGCCGGGGGCTCGGGAGGTTTCTTTCGCGGAGGCGGGGGTGTTTTCGCGGGGGGCTTTGCGGCGTTTGATGACTGCGAAGGCGGGGGTTTTGCGTGATGGCGTGCTGATTCGTGAGGCCGGGGTGGCGTTGGCTGCCTGGGCAGAGGATGTGCTTCCACTGAATGTTCCTGAGTCTCTGGATATTCGGGAGCATGAGGACTCCAACCTTCTGTTGGCGGCGCAGCTGCTGGTACATGCGGCCCGGGAACGCCGGGAGTCGTTGGGGGCGCATTACCGCAGCGACAGCGTGAAGGAACCAACCGTCGTCGAAGATTTTGACAAGCGTTACACCATGAGCCGGAAAGTGAGCCTCGTCCATGACTAACCTGAACCTCCCCGCAGCCCCCATACGGGACATCCTGGAACGGGCGTTCGCGGAGGACGCACCCAACGGTGACATCACCTCGCAACTCCTGATCCCCGCCGACGCCCATGCCACCGCGGTGCTGAACGCACGCGTCCCCGGCGTCTTCAGCGGCGGTACCGTTTTCCGGGATGCCATGAAGCTCGTGGACCCGGGCACCGAGGTGGAACTGCTCCTCGCCGACGGTGAAGCGTTCGACGCCGGAACCCACCTCGCCCGGGTCAGCGGCAGCGCCCGTTCGGTGCTGCTTGCCGAAAGGGTGGGCCTGAACCTGGTTCAACGCATGAGTGCCATCGCCACCAAGACCGCGGAATTCGTGAGCTTGGTTGAAGGCACCCGTGCGCGCATCACCGACACCCGCAAAACCACCCCCGGCCTGCGTGTCCTGGAACGCTACGCGGTTCGCTGCGGCGGGGGAGCGAACCACCGCTACAGCCTCTCTGACGCCGTGCTGGCCAAGGACAACCATCTGGCCGTCATGACCGGCGGCGACTCCGGCAAACTAACCGAGCTGCTGATCGCCGCTAAAGCACAGCTTGGCCACACCACGCACTTCGAAGTTGAAGTGGACCGGGCCGAGCAGATCGAACCCGTGCTGGCCGCAGGCGTAGACACCATCATGCTGGACAATTTCTCCATCGAGGAGCTCCGTGCCGGGGTCAAACAGGTGGACGGTCGGGCCATCGTGGAAGCCAGCGGCAACGTGAACATCAACACCGTCACCGAGATTGCTTCGGCAGGCGTGGATGTCATCTCCATTGGCGGACTGACCCACAGCGTGAGCGCCCTCGATCTGGGTCTCGACGTAGTTCTAGAGACAGCCTGACCCTCCCATGATCTTCCTCGACGCCGCAGCCACCACACCAGTACGCCGCGAAGCCCTTGAGGCCATGTGGCCTTACCTGAGCGGCGAGTTCGGCAACCCCTCCAGCCACCATGGCCTGGGCGAAACGGCAGCAGCTGGGCTCGCAGAGGCCCGGTCCGGCGTCGCAAAGGTCCTGAATTGCCGCGCAGGCGAGGTAACTTTCACCTCCGGCGGCACGGAAGCGGACAACCTTGCGGTTAAAGGCATAGCGCTGGCCCGGCAGGCGGCTGATTCTTCACTGAACCGGATAGTGATCAGCGCGATCGAGCATCCGGCGGTGGAAGAATCAGCCCGCTACCTGGAGCGAGTGCATGGATTTGTGGTTGACGTGCTCCCGGTGGATGGGGAGGGTCTGGTCGCCACTGATGACCTGCGGGCAGCGATAGGCCCCCAAACCGCTTTGGTAAGCATCATGTACGCGAACAACGAGGTAGGAACAGTCCAGCCCATTGCAGCGCTGGCGGCAGTGGCCCGGGAACGCGGGGTGCCGTTCCACACTGACGCGGTGCAAGCCGCCGGGTGGTTGCCGCTGGACATCAAGGCGCTCGGCGTAGACGCCTTGAGTATTTCCGGGCACAAGCTCGGTGCGCCCAAAGGATCCGGTGTCTTGTTCACCAAAGGCCGTCTGCGGGTGGAGCCCCTTGTCCACGGTGGGGGCCAGGAGAGGGCGAAGCGCTCGGGCACCGAGAACGTGGCCGGGGCTGTAGCGCTGTCCACAGCGCTCAGGCTCTCACACGCCGAGCAGCCCGATCAGGCAGCCCGGGTTTCGGAACTCAGGGATCAGTTCATCCAGCGAATCCTCGCCACCGTACCTGACGCCTTGCTCACCGGACACCGCGTCCAGCGACTGCCCTCGGTAGCTTCTTTTTGCTTCCCCGGAACCAGCGGGGAGTCTGTGCTGCTCGAGCTGGAGCGGCTCGGCGTGGTGTGTTCCAGTGGCTCGGCCTGCGCGGCGGGATCCGATGCACCCTCGCCCGTGCTGGTGGCCCTTGGCATCGCCCGTGAAACTGCCCAGACGGCAGTGCGTTTCAGCTTCACCTCAACGGTCACCGGCGCCGAACTGGAACAGGCAGCCGCTGCCGTGGAAACCGCCGTCGGACGCGTCCGTAACCTGGCCGTCCCGCTACAGAGGCACCAACCACTGCCCGGGTGATTAGACGTGCCGTGCGCGCCTGAAGATCCAATGCCGCAGCAGGGTAAACCTGACCCCCGTGGCCACGAAACCGGACAACGTGGTGGTCCACAACTCCTCCGTAACCGTGGCTTCCGGACGCAGAAGATGCAACACACCCAAGCTCCCGCCGGTAATGATCAACGCGATGCCAATCACTATCACCCCACTGAGGTGGTCCTTCGCGCGCTTCTTACGGCCGGTGATTTTGAACGTCAGCCTGCGGTTCAGTGCCGTGTTCATCAACGACGTCACAACCAGGGCAACAGCGTTGGCTAGCTGGGGATCAATCCATGGACGCAGCACAGCGTAAATGGCAAGCGAGCTCGCGGTGCACACGATTCCAACGCCCGTGAAGCGGATCAGTTGCCGCACTACCGGGTACTTCAGGACGCCGCGGTGGCGCTTGCGCTGTGGCCGCGGGGGCTTTTGTGAGGGAGACGGGCGTAGCTCAGTGGCCTCCGCAGCTATCTCCATGGACTTAAGCCTGACACACTATGCGGACTGCTGTTCCAGTCGAAGCGTCGTGACGGGGTTGTGTAGCTCGCCGATTCCTTCCACACGGCACACTACGGTGTCTCCTGGTTGGATTCGGGCGCATTCAGCAGGGAACCCTGTGAGCACGAGGTCGCCGGGCTGGAGGGTCATAAATGAGCTCAAATAGACCAGAATCTCATTCACTTTCCAGCCAAGGTCCGCTGAACTGGCTGTCCTCAGGGCTTTGCTGTTGTGGACTATGCCGATTTCAAGGTTCGAATCATCCAGGTCCGTGACCATCCACGGGCCGGCGGGAGTGAAAGTGTCCTGGCTCTTGGCGCTAATCCACAACTCGTCGCTCTTCTGGAGGTCGCGGGCGGAGACGTCGTTGCCGATGGTGTATCCCAGAATTGCCGACCTCGCCGTTTCCAAGGTCAAGCCACGGGCGGCCCGGCCGACGACGACGGTCAGTTCAGCTTCCGGGTCAACGTAACCAACGGTGGAGCTCAGCTGGATTGCTTCTCCGGGTCCGATCACGCTGGAGGCCGCTTTATGGAAGGCCTGTGGCGGCAGGGCCCGGCCTGGTTGCCCGGTGTTGTGCGCCATGCCGAAGACGTTCACTGGTACTGAGGGAGCCAGGAAAGTAAACGCATCCTGGCTGACCACGGCCCCGAGCTCCCATCCGTTCCTGGCCGGGCTGTTGGCATTTGCCCTCGACGCCGGGAAAGGGGACTCCACCACGGTCCAGCGGGTGCCTTCCACGGAGTCGAAGTCCTGGGCGTCGTTAACCACGAAGAATTGCTCGTCAGGAGACTGGCGGGCCAAAGCCAGGCCGCCCTCCGAAGGCGCCGGGATGGGCCGGACACGGGCGATGCGACGGGAAAGAGGCGAAGTCATGATGACATCCTACGTCCTCACTGAGAGCAGCCCTGTGTTGTGTGGCCCGCTTTACGCCCCGGCAGGAATTTTTGGGGCGCAGAGCGGGCCTCACAACGCATTGGTGAAGGTGAATTGCTCACAGGCCGGTGACGCCTTTTTCCCGTGCCGTGCAACATCACAATGGCCGTGGAGGAAGAACACAGGACCTGGGCTTAAAATCCGTTCCATGCGTCTGGCGATCATCGGGTTGGTCCTCCTCGTGGCTGGTGGGATCACCGTGGCCACGGGTGTCCTGCCCTGGCAGGATGTGGCGGCCCTGGTGCACCGGGTGGCGCCCATCCTGGGCTTCGTCGTTGCCATGACGGTGGTGACCGAGCTTGTCAGCGAAGCCGGAGCTTTCCGATGGATTGCGCGCCATCTGCGCGGCTGGGGGCGGGGCCGAAGCGTCCTGCTGTGGTTGCTCTTGGCCCTGTTTGCCACGCTGAGCACTGTCTTCCTTTCGCTGGATACGACGGCGGTGCTCCTCACCCCGGTGGTGGTCACCGTTGCCCGCCAAGCGGGCCTCCCCGTACTGCCATTCGCCCTGACCACTGTTTGGCTGGCCAATACGGCCAGTTTGTTGCTTCCGATCTCCAATCTCACCAACCTCTTGGCGCAACATAACTTGGGCGGCATCAGTCCCGCACAATTCGCCCAACTGATGTGGGCGCCGTCGTTGGCCGCTGTTCTGGTTCCTTTGGCCTTCATAGCGGTCCTCTTTCGGCGCGAACTGCGCAAGTCCTACGCCCTTGATTCCGCCCGACCGGTCCTAACACCTTCATCCACGGCCGGAACGGACAGAGTCCTGCTGACGGGCAGTGCGACTGTCCTGGTGTTGCTCCTTCCGGCCCTCATATCCGGTGCCGCAATATGGATTCCTGCCGCCGCGGCAGCAGCGATCCTGGCGGTCATGTTCGCCATTCGGCGCCCCAAGGTACTCAAGCTGACACTGATTCCGTGGTCCCTGCTGCTGTTCACCTGCGGACTTTTCCTGGTGGTTGAGGCAACGCAATACCTCGGTGCGTCCCGTCTGCTTGGGCAGGTGGCTGGCGAAGGCAGCGGGTTTGTTGAGCTGCTGAGGTTGGCCATGACCGGTGCCCTCGGGTCCAATGTGGTCAACAACCTCCCGGCTTACCTTCTGGCCGAGCCTTTGGCAGGAAGCCCGGAGCGTATGGCAGCGCTGTTGGTAGGAGTGAATGCTGGCCCCTTGATCACGCCGTGGGCTTCTCTGGCTACGCTGTTGTGGCATGACCGGCTGGTACGGATGAACGTGCTGATCAAGTGGAAGGGGTACGCGGTTTTCGGCGTGATGGTGGCGCCCCTGACAATTCTGGCGGCAGTAGCCGCGCTGGCAGTTTTTGGCCCTGGCGGACTGTTGGGTTAGCCCAGGTAGAGCTCTCCCACGGGCACTTCGGCCTCCAAACGGTTGGCTGGTCCGGCCAATGGGCACGCCCAGGCTTCGTTGTAGGCGCACGACGGGTTGTAGGCAAAGTTGAAGTCCAGAACGAACTCTTGTTCATCGCCGGCTCCCCGCGTCCCATGAAACGAGCCCTTGACCGTGTCCAGCAGATACCGGCCTGCTCCGTAGCTTCCGCCGTCCTTGCCGGCCGTTGCATCCCGGAAGGGCACAAAGATGCCGCCACCATAGCTTCGTAAACGCCACGCAGCCAACGAACCCAACCCGGGCAGCACAAAGGTGCCGATCCTGGCGAAAGGGACAACGCCGTCAGTGCCCGTCCGGACGTTCATCTCCTGTCCGGCTCCTTCGGGTGAAAGGGCGGCGTACCGCCGGAAGGAGGGATCGTAGTCAGCTGTTCGCAGTCCGGAAAAGGAGGCCTTCACTTCGGCCGTCAGCGCTGAAGCAGGATGCGTAGCAAACATCAGATCCCGTTCCTGCCGCCAAAACACATGGGCGTCGAACGGGTTCGTGGCTGCTAGTTGACGCACCTTGTCGTAGAGAGCGAACGTCCGCAGGCGCCAGTCGGCAATATCAACCGCTGACATGGTGGGGATATCGTCCTCGAAATAGTCCTGCTGATCGGGAGCCATACCCTCAGCCTAGTCCTGTGCGTGTCGCGGTACTGCCGCCGATAGGCTGTGATCATGAAGGGCATCCTTAACCTGCGCTGCACCCCAAGTCGGCTGGCCGCCCTGGCAATGGCGGTCACCGTCCTCGTCGGCACGGCCGCCTGCTCCGCCGAAAACAAGGGCCCCCAAGTCACGTCCACGGATGCCTCCCGGCCAAACAGTTCGGAATCGGGAACGGCGACACCGGAAAGCGCGACGCCGGCGACGGGCACCGCGGCGGGTTCACCCTCCGCAACACCCGGCGAATCAACAGGCGCCAGCGAATCTCCAGGCACCGCCAGCGCTTCGGCCAGCTCCGGGGCGAGTCCAGTGGCAACGGCGGTGTCGTGGAAAACCTACACGGACTCCGCCGGAACCGTCAGCTTCGAACTACCCCAAGAGTGGATTGCCCAATCGGGGACCCCTGAGGCGGGGGCCTTGGCCAACGCTGTCAAGGTAGAGGTCAAGGATGCTGACGGCCGCTACATTGCCACGCTTCAAACCGGCCTGCCTCCCGCACCGCCTGTAACCTGCCCCGCCGGGCAGGCTCGCCCTTACGTGGTGATCAGCAGTGTGCCCTTGGACGTCCCGCACTCGGATGGCCCGGACACCATTGACCCGCGAGTGGTTTTCCGCGTGGTGCAAGGCTATAAATTCTTCGGCTCCTTCGGCGTCACCAACATGGTGGCGGGAGTGGACGGGCAGTCCTGCGAGCTGCGGAACCGGGTTCAGGGCCCTGCCGGAAAGGGAGATATTTCCTTCGGGGATGTCCCGGCGATCCATGCCTTCGCCGCTGATGAGAAGGTGGCCCCGGCCAAGACTTTCGATACCTTGGACCTGGCTGCGAAGTATGCGGTCCATGGTTCTGAGTTCGCCAATGTCCAGCGGATGCTACTGTCTCTGAAGGTCAATCTGTAGCCCTGCGATTGGCTGATCCACCCACACGGCGGCGATGGGGGCTGCCCGCCGCAACCCACCCCGGAGATCAATGGAACGCAATGTTGCTGCCTCGCTCGTTTTCAAGACCGCAGCCAACACCAAGGTGGCCATGGCCATAGCCGTGGCGAATAATCGTGGTTACGATTCTGTGGCGGAAACCCTGTCCATCACCAGTGCGGGTACCGAGGTTCCTTTTGCCGAACTCAGCGACCACCACGGTGGCCGCTTTCATTACCTGGAATTCACCGAGCCGACCGAGGTGACAGTGGACTATCGGGCAACGGTTCATGGCTTTGGGGAGCCGGACATGTCCAGTCCGATGGAACTGATCAGGTACGTCAGGCCCAGCCGGTATGCGGAGTCGGACCGGTTGCTGCCCACCTCCTACGCGGAGTTCGGAAGCCTGCACGGTGGCGAACTGCTCCATGCAGTCCGTAATTGGGTGAACGGGGAACTGCGATACGTGAGCGGGTCCTCCCGGGGGACTGATGGAGCTGTGGAAACCTTGCTTCACCGCAAAGGCGTGTGCCGTGACTTCGCCCACCTTGCCATTGCCCTCTTGCGGTCCAAGGATGTCCCTGCGCGTTTGGCTGCCGTGTATGCCCCCGGGTTGAGCCCCATGGATTTCCACGCTGTTGCCGAGGCACACATCAACGGAGCTTGGCACATCATCGATCCCACCGGTCTCGCGCCCCGCGAATCCATGCTCCGCATTACCGCCGGGCGGGACTCTGCGGATACGGCGTTCCTGTCCACCGTTGGCGGCAGCCTGACCCTGAAGACACTCAAAGTCAGTGCCTCGGTCAATGGAGAGCTCCCGGTAGAGAACCCCCGGGAGCTCATCAGCTTGCGTTAGTGTCCGGCGACGGAAGCGCGGAGTTTCTCCGTCAGCCGCAGAAGCTCCTGTTGCTCATGGGCTGTAAGCGCAGGCGCCACCAAGTTGGCGATGTCCCGCACATGTTCACGGCCGATGGTTTTTTGGAGCTCGCTGCCGGCTTCGGTGAGTGAGAGCAGGACCCCTCGGCCGTCGTCGGGCGCAGTTGTCCGTTCCACCAAACCGCGTTTCTCCAAGCGGTCTACCAAGCGACTCAGGCTGGACTGGCTCAGCAGGACTTTGTCGTTGATTTCGTTGAGTCGAAGCTGACCCGAAGGGCATTTGGACAACGTAAAGAGGACATCGTATTCCTTGACAGGAAGGGTCTTGAACGCTGGTCCCGACTGGAGCTTCCGCATCACCGCCACCTGGGAGCGGAACAACGACTCCCAGGTTTCGGCGGCGAGGCGAACGGCGGAGGACGCCGAGGGGCTGGACATCAGGCGTCCTGCCCCGCAGTACCCGCGGTAGCGGATTCACTGACCTTGGCTTCCAATGCTGCGGCAACGCGTGAGGCGTGCGTCGGTGCGTCCGGCACGTGCGCAGGCTTCATGGCGGCGTATTCCTTGCGAAGTACCGGCAAGACTTCCTCGCCGAAGAGGTCCAGCTGTTCCAGAACCGTCTTCAGGGGCAGGCCGGCATGGTCAATCAGGAACAGCTGCCGCTGGTAGTCACCGAAGGCCTCGCGGAACGTCAGGGTCTTCTCGATGACTTCCTGCGGGCTGCCCACGGTCAGCGGAGTCTGTGAGGTGAAGTCCTCCAAGGACGGTCCGTGTCCGTAGACGGGTGCGTTGTCGAAGTAGGGGCGGAATTCCTTCACCGCATCCTGGGAGTTCTTCCTCATGAAGAACTGACCGCCAAGGCCAACAATTGCCTGATCAGCCGTGCCGTGTCCGTAGTGCTCGTAGCGCTCACGGTACAGGCCGATCAGCTGCTGGTAGTGCTCCTTGGGCCAGAAGATGTTGTTGGCGAAGAAACCGTCCCCGTAGTAGGCGGCGACTTCCGCGATCTGCGGTGTGCGGATGGAGCCATGCCAGACGAGGGGGGCGACGTCGTCGAGCGGACGCGGCGTGGAGGTGAAGTTCTGCAGGGGTGTACGGAACTTGCCGGACCAGTTGACAGTGTCTTCATCCCACAGCTTGCGCAGGAGGCTGTAGTTCTCGATCGCGAGCTCGATGCCGTCCTGGATGTTCTTGCCGAACCAGGGGTACACCGGCGCAGTGTTGCCACGGCCGAGGACCAAATCCACGCGGCCATCTGAGAGGTGCTGGAGCATGGCGAAGTCTTCAGCGATCTTGACCGGATCATTGGTGGTGATCAGGGTAGTTGCCGTTGACAACGTGATGCGCTCGGTCTGGGCTGCGATGTAAGCCAGAGTGGTGGTGGGGGAGGAGGAGAAGAAGGGCCGGTTGTGGTGCTCGCCGAGGGCGTACACGTCCATGCCGATTTCTTCGACCTTCTTGGCGATGGCGACGGAGGCCTTGATGCGCTCGTTTTCCGTGGGCGTGCGGCCCGTGGTGGGGTCAGTGGTGATGTCGCTGACGCTGAATACGCCGATCTGCATGATGTGCCTTTCTCCCTGCCCGAAGTCCCGGGCTCTGTAAACAGTGTACCTCAAACTAGATGCATTTGCATGTATCGATACCTGTAACAGGACAGGCCCGGGAATTGTTCCCGGGCCTGTCCATCAAGGGGGATTCTGTTGGGAGCCCGCTATTCTGCGGGATTAATGGCTGCGCGGCGGCCCGTGACGCGCGGAATCATGCCAGTGGTCCAATCCTGGAAATCACCCGATCCGGAACTTCCGGTCCCGCCGGGTCCGTCGCCGGGTGTTGCAGTGGGCTTGTCCTGCAGGGCCTTCTGCAGATCCTTCTTCTCCCGGCGGCCTTCCACGAGTTTGTAGAGAACCGGAACCAGGACCAACGTCAGCGCGGTGGACGAAACCAATCCACCGATCACTACGATTGCCAGCGGCTGGGAAATGAAACCGCCGCCGCCTGTGAGGCCCAACGCCATGGGAGTCAGGGCGAACACGGTGGCCAGGGCAGTCATGAGGATGGGCCTGAGTCGCCGGCGGGCACCGTGTGTGATGGCTTCGGCGACGTTCATGCCTGGACTGCCGTCATGTGGTTTGCGGTATTGGTTGATGAGGTCGATCAGCACAATGGCGTTGGTGACAACAATGCCCACCAGCATCAGCATGCCGATCAGGGACGGCAGTCCCAACGGAACGCCGGTGACCAACAGCAGGCCCACGGCGCCCGTTGCCGCGAACGGAACAGAGACCAACAGGATAAGGGGCTGAATGAGTGACTTGAAGGCGGCCACCATGATCACATAGACGATCGCGATTGCGGCCAGCAGAGCCAGGCCCAGCTGCCTGAAGGACTCAGCCTGCTGCGTAGTGGCACCACCGATGGTGGCCGTCACCCCCGCGGGCAATTCCACTGCTGCCAGCCGCTCCTGAACCGCGGCACTGACACTGCCCAGATTGGATCCGGAAGGTGTCACGGTCACTCGTGCTGTTCGTTGTCCATTACTGCTGGTGATGGAGACGGGGGTGTCAACTTGCTCGACGGCGGCAATCGCCTGCAGTGCCACACCGCCACTGGATGTGGGGAGTTGGAGCGCACGGACTGCGGCAATGCTGGTGAAGCGCGTGCCTTCGCCGATCTGAACCGGGTAGTCGTTGGTCTCAATCCGGACCGTGCCGGCGGGAATGGGGCTCACGGTGGATGCGAGGAACGCGCCTACTTGCTCTTCTGTGAGGCCTGCCGCCACGGCCTTGGCACGGTCCACACGGACTTGGACCACCGACTGCTTGGAAGCGAGGTTCGTGGCGACTTCCGAGCTGCCCGGAACCCCCTCCATGGCTTTGACCATGGCATCACTGGCTGTCTGCAGGTCAGCGGAGTTCGCGGCCCTGATGGTGATGTCCACCGTGGAGGATGTGCCGAAGCCGCCCTGCTGGGATCCCACCGTCACCTTCCCGGCAGCCCCTTCAAGCTTGGCACGGACCTCGTCCTGGAGTTTGCCTTGGTTTACTTTGTCGTCAGTGACAATGGTGAACGTCGAGTTGGATGAACCAGTGGAGGTCAGTGCAGCGAAGCCTGTCTGGGCATTTCCGGAAGTAACCTGCACGTCCTTGATGCCCTCAATGCCTTTGAGGGATTCCTCGATTTTGGAAGCTTCATCGCTGGTGGCTTGCAGGCTGGTGCCCGCCGGAAGAACCTGACGCACCGTCATGCTGTTCTCGCCGGAGCGGCCCAAGAGATCAGTGGCCAGAAGCGGCGAGACGGCTATAGTGGCCACCAGAATCAAGGCTGCTGCTGACAAGGTGATGACCGGATGTTTCTGCGTCTTCGCGAGAATCGGAAGGTATCCGCGCTGGAGGCGGCTCCGCTGCTCGGCCTCCCGGGCTTTCTCGGCAGCTTCTTTGGCAGATGCTTGTGCCTCAGAACCCTTTCGAGGGGAGGACAGGAACCAATAGGCCAGCACCGGAACGATCGTCAGGGAAACCAGCAGTGATGACAAAAGCGCGATGGTTACGGTCAAGGCGAAGGGCCGGAACAGCTCACCGGCGAGGTCGCCCACAAAGGCGATGGGGAGGAATACGGCCACCGTGGTCAAGGTGGAAGCCGTGATGGCCCCGGCTACCTCCCTGATGGAGGTCAGGATGGCTGTCAGCTTGTGTTCGCCGTAACTCAGATGCCGCTTGATGTTCTCGATCACCACGATGGAATCGTCAACCACACGTCCAATCGCGATGGTGAGGGCACCCAGGGTAAGGATGTTCAGCGAATAACCCGTGGCTGAGATGCCGATGAAGGTGGTCAGCAGGGACAGTGGGATGGAGACGGCCGTGACCAGCGTGGAGCGTACGGACATCAGGAAAACCAGGATGACAGCCACGGCGAAGCCCAGGCCAAGGAGTCCTTCGGTGGTGAGATCCTTGATGGACTTTTCAATGAACGGAGCTTGGTCAAAGACCGGCGTGAAGGTCGCGTTGTTGCCGAGTTCCTCTTCCATAGGGCCGACGACGTCCCTCACGGCGTGCGAAATCGCCACCGTATCACCCTCCGGCTTCTTGGTGACGGAGAGGGCCAACGTGGGTTTACCGTTGGTACGCGTGATGGACGTGGCGGCGTCGTCCTCGATGCTGACGTCGGCAACGGCTCCGATGGTGGCGCCATTCTTTGCACCGGTCAAAGGAAGTCCCTTGATGATGTCCAGGGAATCCACCGGGCTGCCGAGCTGGAGGGAAAGTGTCTTGCCCTGGTCCTCTATGGTGCCCACAGGAACCAACGTGCCGTTGTTCTTCAGCGCGTTGCCGATGGACTGGACAGAAGCTCCTGTAGTTGCCAGATCCGCGGGGCGGGGCTGGATCAGGATGTGCTGGCTGGAACCGCCGGTCACATCGGCGCCACGGACGCCGTCGATCTTCTGCAATCGGGGAACGCTGAGTCGCAGGAGATCAGCGTTGAGCTCGCTCAGTGGCTTGTCTGAGGAAACCGCCAGATAAACGATCGGGAAGTCGCTGATGTTGCCGGCGATGGACTGGGGTTCGACGTCGGCCGGCAGCACGCGCTTGGCGTTGGAGATGGCCCGGTCGATCTGGTTGCGCGCCCGGTCCAGGTTGGAGCCGTAGGTGAACACCATGGTGATCTGCGAAACGCCGTTGCGGGACGTAGAGGTTGTGGACTCTAGTCCTTCGACGCTGTTCAGTGCTGTTTCCAGCGGCTGGCTCAACTGCTTGTCCACAACCTCGGGGGAGGCTCCGGGCATGGAGGTCACCACGGTGATCTGCGGGAACTCGATTGAGGGTATGAGTTCCTGCTTGAGCGACCCCATGGTGATCACGCCGAACACCGCCGCAAAGACGGTGATCAGCGCGATCAGGGCCCGGTTTCCCAGGGACAGTTTGGCCAAGCGGAACATTGCATTGACTCCTGCGGTCTACGTAACGATTCGACTGACGGGAACCGGCCGCAGCCCCGGTTATGACCTAGCCTTGAATGGCGTTGGCCACTTCCAATTGCAGGGACCTGGCGGTGCTTGCTTCCAGTTCGGCGGCAAGGTCCGGATTCTCGTTGAGCTTGACGCCGTAGCCCGGCATCATGTCCTTGAGCTTGGACTGCCAGCCCTTGAAGTTCTTGGGGAAGGACTTCTGCAACAGTTCGATCATGATGGGCACAGCCGTGGACGCGCCCGGAGAAGCGCCCAGCAGTGCGCCGATGGAACCATCGCGGGAAGCAATGACTTCGGTGCCGAACTGCAGGACGCCGCCCTTCTGCGGATGCTTCTTGATGATTTGTACACGCTGACCTGCAGTGATCAGTTCCCAATTGCCCCCGGAAGCTTCCGGGTAGTACTCGCGCAAGGCCTCAACCTTGGCCTCGTGCCGCTTGGCAACCTCCTTGATGAGGTAAGCGGTGAGGTCCATGTTGTCCTTGGCCACGGCCAGCATGGGAATGATGTTTCCGGGTCGGATGGACAGCGGAAGGTCCAAGTAGCTGGAGGTCTTCAGGAAGTTAGTGGAGAATCCGGCGTACGGGCCGAAGAGGAGGGAGCGCTTGCCGTCCACATAGCGGGTGTCCAGGTGCGGGACGGACATGGGCGGCGCGCCGACCGACGCTTGGCCGTATACCTTTGCGCTGTGCTGGGAGGTGATGGCGTCGTCCGTGCAACGGAAGAACTGTCCTGAGACGGGGAAGCCTCCATAGCCCTTGCTTTCAGGAATACCGGATGCCTGAAGCAGGTGGAGCGCACCGCCGCCGGCTCCCACGAAGACGAACTTAGCGTGGATGCGGCCGTGCTCGCCGGACTTGGGGTGCTTGATGGACAGATCCCATCCACCGCCTGCTGCACGGTGGATGTTGGTGACATCGTGCCCGTAGTTGACTTCGGCGCCGCTGCTCTGCAGGTAGTCCGTCAGCTCACGGGTCAAGGCGCCGAAGTCGACGTCGGTACCTTCAGCCGCCCGGGTGGCGGCCACGCGCTGCTTGCGGTCGCGGCCCTTGACGATCAACGGGGCCCACTTGGCGATCTGGTCCTGGTCCTCGGTGTACTCCATGCTGCGGAACATCGTGTTGGGCTTAAGGGCCTCGTACCGGGTCTTGAGGAAGTTCGCGTGGTCATCACCAATGACGAAGCTCATGTGCGGAACCGTGTTGATGAAGCCCTTGGGAGACCCGATGACTTTGCTGTCCACAAGATGGGACCAGAACTGGCGGGACAGCTGGAACTGCTCGTTGATGTGCAGGGCCTTGGAAGGGTCTACGGAACCGTCTTTTGCTGCGGGGGAGTAGTTAAGCTCACACAGCGCAGCGTGGCCGGTGCCGGCGTTGTTCCAAGGTCCGGAACTTTCGAGCCCTGCTTCGTCGAGTCGTTCGAACAGGGAGATGGTCCAGGTGGGTTCAAGTTGCTTGATGAACGCACCGAGGGTGGCACTCATGATTCCACCGCCAATAAGGACGACGTCTGCATGTTGAGTCTTGGAAATGAAGGTCACGATCAATCTCCGTTAGCGGCGGCACTGGCTGTCACAGAATATCCCCGTGCAGACTCAATACTGAAATTGCGGGGAATCGTCAAGGCTTTAGGCGGACGTTTGTGAAAACTTCGTTGAGGACAGGGGAAGCCGGGTAGCTTTCCACCTTGTCGGACAGCGCCAGCGCCGAGATGGGGAAGGCGATGGGCACAGCTGGTACTGATGCCGCGATCTCTGCGTTGATGGCCTGGTACTGGGCGTTGCGTTCGTCGCCCTCGGGCATGGCGCGTGCTCGTTCTATCTTGTGGAACACTTCCGAGTCGGCGTAACCGAACTCGGCGCGTGTTTCGCCGAACAGGGGTCCCAGGAAGTTGTCTGCATCCGCATAGGAGCCGTTCCAGCCGAGCAGGTGCAGGCCCCGGTCACCGGCCGACTGGACCCGTTGGAGGTAGCCGTCTTCCCAGTCGATGGGAACCGGTTTGATGTTGAAGCCGACGGCCACGAGTTGGCGGCTGAGTTCGGCGTAGATCTTTTCCGGGGTGGGCATGTAGGCCCTCGTGGCATTGAGCGGGTAGTAGAACTTCAGCTCTTCACCTTTGTAGCCAGCCTTCTTCAAAAGCTCCTTGGCTTTTTCCGGGTTGTATCCCAGGGAGGGGGCGTTGTTGTTGAAACCGCTCAGCTTGGGCGGTACGAACTGTGATGCCTGCGATGTGTTGTCGATGAAGAACTTGCGGATCAAGGTCTCCTTGTCTATCGCCATCTCGATCGCTTGGCGCACCTCAGGTTTTTCCAGTGGTGCAACAGCCTGGTTGATCCCCAGATACATCACCGAGAAGGGGTCGCGCTGGATGATCTGGACACCCTTTTTGACCAATTGGTCAAAGGTCCCTGAGGTCACCAGGTCATAGGCATCGATCTTGCCGTCCAGAAGGGCCTGCTGGCGTGATTCCGCGCGATCGTAGGGGATGAAGTTGATGGTTGCGATCTGGCCCTTGTTGCCCCAATAGCCCTTGTAGCTGGAAAGTGTGAGCTTTTTCTCATCCCACCCGGTGAATTCATAGGGGCCCGTGCCCACCGGGTGGCCGGCGTAGGCGGACATGGCCTGTCCGTTGCGTACCTGGTCCAGGATGTTGGCTTTCTGCGCCTCCAGGGCGGCCGGGGAAGATATTGCGAAGGCCGGGAGAGTCAGCGCTTGAAGGAATCCGGTGAACGGGCGCGTCAGATTGATCTGGACATCGCTGGCAGAGACCACCTTGCAATCTTTGAAGATGGAGAACACCGGCTGGTCCGAGTACGCCTTGAAGACGCTCTGGAAGGAGATGCCCGGTGCTTGATTCCTGAGGCCCTCAGGAAACGTGAACCAGCGGTTGAAGTTGGCGCATACGGCGGTTGCATCCAAGGCAGTGCCGTCGTGAAAGGTCACGTCGGAGCGGAGCGTGAAGTCGTAGCTCAGCCCGTTGTTGCTGTCCTTCCACTCCGTGGCGAGGAGGGGTGTGGTTTGGCCTGTTTCCCCATCCACCCCCACAAGTCCTTCGAGGACCTGGCGGGTGACACGGTAGGACTCGGAATCAGCTGTCATGGCAGGATCGAGGCCCAGAGGCATGGACGCTGTACCGAAATTGAAGGTTGCCGTTGGTTCGACCGCGGGGGAGTTGCCGGTGGACGACGACGGTGACGGCCCCGGGGTTCCGGTGCACCCTGCCAACCCCAAAGCCAGTACTGCAGCTCCGAACTGCATGCCCAGGCGCCGCATTTTGCTGCTTGCCACTCGTGTCCCCTCAAGCCGGTTGGAAGTGCTGTGGCCGGCTTCGGCCAGACCGTATTCCAGTCTAGTTGAACGTCCTGAGTGCGCTTCCCAGTACCTTTCCAGGTGTCCACCGGCTGCTTGAGGAGAAAAATACCCCCGGTTCTGCAACCGGGGGTATTCATGTAACTGTGCGCAAGGGGGGACTTGAACCCCCACGCCCGAAGGCACAGGAACCTAAATCCTGCGTGTCTGCCAATTTCACCACTCGCGCTGGCAGGCAATGTGACCGTCTATGGGGACGGCCACTGCCACTTACCGGCCTCCAGTGTACCTGCTAGTTGTCCAGCTTGAGATCCCGCCGAAGCTTGGCAACGTGCCCGGTGGCGCGCACGTTGTATTGGGCCAGGGAAACCTTTCCGTCGGGATCAATCACCAAGGTGGAGCGGATCAGACCCATGTAGCTGCGCCCGTAGTTCTTTTTCTCACCCCAGGCACCATATGCCTCGGCTACAGCGTGGTCCTGGTCCGAGAGGAGCCGGAAGGTCAGCTGTTCTTCTTCGGTGAACTTTGCAAGTGCCTTGACGGAATCGGGGGAGACGCCCACGACTTCGTATCCGGCAGCCTGCAACGACCCCAGCGTGTCGCGGAAATCGCATGCTTCCTTGGTACATCCGGGAGTGGAAGCGGCGGGGTAGAAATAAAGGATGGTTTTGCGTCCGCGGAGATCCGACAAGCTCAGGCTTTTGCCGGTTTCGTCCTGAAGTGTGAAGTCCGGGGCGATGTCTCCCGGGATAAGTCGTTCAGCCAAAATATGCTCCTTGCCAGTGTTCGCGATTTACCAGTTTAGTGGGAGAAGCCGCGTCCACACCGCTTCCGCGCATATACTGTCGGCATGCCAGATATGGAGAGATGGCCCACCACCCGTTTGCTTTCGACAGCTGCGCGCCTGGTGGAAATCTCGTGGAACGAAAAATTGAAGTCCATTGGTCTTACCCACGCCGGTGTCATTGCCATGCAGGTGTTGGCTGCCAAGGGTGCTATCACCCAGGCGGCTTTGGCCGAAGTTGCGCGGGTCAAAGCCCAAACAATGGGTACTACCCTCGCAAGGCTTGAGCTGCACGGGCATGTCACCCGACAACGCAGTGATTCAGACCGCCGAAGTCACGTGGTGACCCTTACTGACGCCGGTATTGCAGCTCTTGCAGAAGCAGTAAAGCTTGAGCAGGATGTTTTGTCTCCCGTTGCCGTGGATACCGCCCGGCTTCGGGAGGAACTCCGGATCGTTGTCCGCGGATTGGCCGGGCTGCCGGCGCCGGAGCAGGAAGCCCACGAGATCGACACTGACTTGCCGCAAGTCTGACCTAAGCCTGTGGCCGGGGTTCCTTCGGGAAGCCCGGCATGGAACGCGAAAGGCTCCGGATCGTAGCTACGATCCGGAGCCTTTCCTTGTGGTGCACCCCCCGGGACTCGAACCCGGAACCCATTGATTAAGAGTCAATTGCTCTGCCAGTTGAGCTAGAGGTGCGGCCATTGTTTCGGCTTATTCAAGGAATTCGCATTCCCCATTGACCTCCGCAACGACAAATCACTCTACACCACTTTTTTATGGCCGCGGACCATTATGGGCAAGGCGTGATGAACGCCATGTGGTTGGGCTTCGAAAGCGGTGTTGAATACAACAAAAAGGCCTTGGAGTGATATTCACTCCAAGGCCTTTCCTTGGTGCACCCCCCGGGACTCGAACCCGGAACCCATTGATTAAGAGTCAATTGCTCTGCCAGTTGAGCTAGAGGTGCAGCTGTTGATTTCGATCTCACCCGAGAAGCTTTTCTTTCTCCGGCGATCTCCGCAACGACATGTAACTCTACACGACTTACTCCCAAGTGTGAAATCTGCAGCTCTCCGCCTGTGGCGTCACTGCCCAGGCCTCAGAATCAGCGCAAAATCAGGGTTTTTGTTGTTGCTGATGACCCAAAGGGTGCCGTCGGGAGCTCTGGCTACATCCCTGAGGCGCCCATATTGTCCTGTGAAATAAGCCACAGGGGAGCCCGCAGTCTCCCCATCGAGCGGAACCGCCCACAGTCGTTGGCCGCGAAGTGCCCCGGTATAGGCCACGCCATCCACGATTTCGAGTCCACTGGGTGAGGCATCGGACGTTGACGGCCAAACCACCTTCGCGTCAATCAGGCCGCTGCGGCCCGGCGCGCCGGTCACCGTGGGCCAACCGTAATTGCCTCCCGGGGTGATCAAGTTCAATTCGTCATCCACATCCGGGCCGAATTCGCTGGCCCAAAGATGCCCGTCCCCGTCCCAAGCCAGCCCCTGCACGTTTCGATGCCCGTAGCTGTACACAGGATTGTCGCCGAAAGGATTCCCCGGTGCCGGGCGGCCCTCCGGAGTGAGCCGGAGGATCTTGCCGCCCAGGGCGTTTGTGTCCTGCGGCTGCTCCCGCCGCTGAGAGTCGCCGGTGCCTACGTAAAGGTACCCGTCGGGGCCGAACCGGATCCGGCCGCCGTTGTGCGTGGAGGCTTTGGGCATTCCGGAGAAGATCACTTCAGGCTCGCCCAAAGTCAACGTGCCACCTGCATCTCCCGTCAGTTTCATGCGCGCAATCCGGTTGTCGCCCGGGGAAGTGAAATATGCGTATAGCCATCGGTTCGTTGCGAAGTCAGGAGAGAGGGCCAAGCCCAGCAGCCCGCCTTCTCCGCCGGGTTCGACGCCGGGCACCTCGCCGACAGTTGCAGCTTGGCCGTTTCGAATGCTCTTGACCTGGGCGGAGTCGCGCTCAGACACTACGGCTGTGCCATCCGGCAGGAAGACCACCGACCATGGCAACTGCAGGCCGACGTCGAGCTTTTGGGCGACTTCCGGGATCTGTGGGGTGGTGGGCGTTGCCTCCCCGGGTCCCGAGGTCGACGGCCCTGAAGTGGCTGCACCGCCCTGCGCAGGATTGGTGCCCTGGCTCGTTGATATCTCAGGTGTTGCCGCGGTCCCGGGCGACGACGGGCTGCCGGTACATGCCGTCAAGGCAACCACCGGCGCAACAAGCAAGGCAAGCGCAGCGGCAGGCACCAACCGCTTACGCCGTTCCGAACGGTGCCTGCCTGTGGTCATGACCGCCGTGTTCCTAACTGCTGTTCGCTGCCCCCTTGCCGGGGGCCTTGGCCCGACTCAGTGCCTGCTGCGACGTGGTGGCCGGAAGCCGGCAGCTTCGGCGTGCGCGGATGATTCGAACCACACATCGGCAGTTGCCTCGTCATAGCCCGCAGAATCTTCGTCGTGGTAGGTCATGGCTGATGCGCTGGCTTTGACGGGATAACCGTCCCCTGGTGCGCTGGAGGAGCCGGCGCCGTAAGGGTGCTCGACGGCCAGATGACCCGAGCCCGCCGAGTCTTCGGCCGCGGCTGATTCGGCACCGGGCAGGGTGGGTGAGTGTGCGTCGGTGTACTCGTGGTGGTGGACCGCGGAGCCGCCCGCATCTGTCCAGGACGATTCCCACTCCGCCTTGTCTGCTGCGGCATCGGTGCCTGCGGTGCCCGCGGCAGATGCCCCGGGGGACTCCGGAGCGGAGGTTGCAGCAGGTGAACCCGCGTCCCAGTCGTCTACATCGCCGGCGTCTGCCGCGTGGACCTTTGCTTCGGTGTCCACTACTGGCTCGTCCACTACGGGTTCGTCAATGACAGGCTCGGCCACCGAGGGTGCTGCGATGACGGGTTCCGCAACAGTCAATCCGGGTGTCGAAGCCGGCTGGATGTCAGAGGCGATAACTGCCGGTGAATCGTCGACGACGTTACGCGGCTCCGCCTCCGCGTCGGTTGTGGCGGGGGAGGCCCCATGGGTTTCTTCGGAAGGGGTGGGTCCTGAAGAGGCAGGTTCGACGCCGCTGGATTCCCTGACATCAGGCTCGTAGACCTCTGGCTCGTCGACAGTAGGGCCGCTGCCCTCGGCGGCCGGCTTACCGAAGTTGGTCACCCCGGCCAGGCCCGCCACACCTGCTGCGGCTACTCCGGCATCCGGGATGGAGGCCGTGTTGCCGGGCGCCGTCGCTGCCGGGGGAGTAGTGCCGGAAAGTCCGGCGGTGCGATCATCAGCGGGGTTTTGGCTTGAGGTTGAATCGATATTTCCTGTCTTGTTGCGGTTCATGAGCCACCAAACAATCGCGACAACCAAAACAATGACAATTACCCAAATTAACCAGTCCATGGGGGAGGCCCTTCTGCTCACAGGGGTGCAGCTCGTGGTAATCCCGACGTTACGTGCCCGCTAATGGGCTGTCCAGCGTTTGACCTGCTGCTTCGCAGCCCGAAATTATCAGCCTCCTGACTATGCGGGCCCGAAAATAAGCAGGAAACAGGTAATTCCCTCCAGTCGCCTGGCCAGGCTCCATGGACATCAAAAGGCCGCAGGATTCTGTGCAAATTGGCAGGCCGGAAGTGTTGGCGCCACCGTCGCGGCCATGAATGTCACGGCCTCGGCGGTTTCGCAGCAGCATCGGATATAGCCACAGCCATGGCAAGGCCGGACTCCACAACTGAACATACGAGAAATGGTGAGGAAGTCGCTGCCGGAGTCCAGGCCCTCATCAGTCGGACAAATGGACAGACAGTCGCAACATTCGAAAGTCCGGGCTTAACCCGGCGTGCAACAGCGTCGGCAGGTGCCCGGTACACATAGACTTTGGACCATGAGTGACACCACCCAAATTGCGACAGACAACACCCCGGACATCAAACCCCGCAGCAGGGTGGTGACCGACGGCATTCACGCGGCACCGGCCCGTGGCATGTTCCGCGCGGTGGGCATGGGCGACGACGACTTCGCCAAACCGCAGATTGGGGTCGCCAGTTCTTGGAACGAGATCACCCCCTGCAATCTCTCCCTGAACCGCCTCGCCCAAGGTGCCAAGGAAGGCGTCCATGCAGGCGGCGGTTTCCCCATGCAGTTCGGCACCATCTCCGTTTCAGACGGTATCTCCATGGGTCACGAGGGCATGCACTTCTCCCTGGTTTCCCGTGAGGTGATCGCAGACTCCGTGGAGACCGTGATGCAGGCCGAGCGCATCGACGGCTCGGTGCTCCTGGCTGGCTGCGACAAGTCCCTCCCGGGCATGCTCATGGCCGCTGCCCGCCTGGACCTCGCGTCGGTCTTCCTTTACGCAGGCTCCATCATGCCGGGCTGGGTCAAGCTTGAAGACGGCTCGGAGAAGGAAGTCACCCTTATTGATGCCTTCGAGGCAGTGGGCGCTTGTGCCGCCGGCAAAATGAGCATGGAAGACCTCACCCGGATCGAAAAGGCCATCTGTCCCGGCGAAGGCGCCTGTGGCGGCATGTACACGGCCAACACCATGGCCTGCATCGGGGAGGCCTTGGGCATGTCCCTCCCGGGTTCGGCCGCCCCGCCGTCGGCAGACCGCCGTCGTGATGATTTCGCCCGTAAGTCCGGCGAAGCGGTGGTCAACCTGCTGCGCCTGGGCATCACGGCACGTGACATCATGACCAAAAAGGCGTTCGAGAACGCCATCGCCGTCACCATGGCGTTCGGCGGTTCCACCAACGCCGTGCTGCACCTGCTCGCGATCGCCCGCGAGGCCGAAGTTGAGCTGACGCTGGATGACTTCAACCGCATCGGTGACAAAATCCCGCACCTGGGCGACCTAAAGCCTTTCGGCCGCTACGTAATGACCGACGTCGACAAGATCGGCGGCGTGCCGGTCATTATGAAGGCACTGCTCGACGCCGGACTGCTGCACGGTGACTGCCTCACCGTGACAGGGAAGACCCTCGCCGAAAACCTTGCCTCGATCAACCCGCCGGACCTTGATGGCAAGATCCTCCGCGCGTTGGACAACCCGATCCACAAGACCGGCGGCATCACCATCCTCCACGGTTCAATGGCCCCGGAAGGTGCCGTCGTGAAGAGCGCAGGCTTCGACGCGGACGTCTTTGAAGGAACTGCGCGTGTCTTCGAACGCGAGCAGGGCGCCCTCAGCGCGTTGGACAACGGCGAAATCAACAAGGGCGACGTCGTGGTTATCCGTTATGAAGGCCCCAAGGGTGGTCCCGGCATGCGCGAAATGCTGGCCATCACCGGAGCCATCAAGGGCGCAGGCCTTGGCAAGGACGTCCTGCTGCTGACCGATGGCCGCTTCTCGGGTGGCACAACAGGCTTGTGCATCGGCCACGTTGCGCCTGAAGCCGTCGACGGCGGGCCCATTGCCTTCGTGAAGGACGGCGACCGCATTCGTGTGGATATCGCCGCACGCTCCTTCGACCTCCTGGTGGACGAGGCCGAGCTCGAAGCCCGCAAGGAAGGCTGGGAACCGCTTCCCGCCAAGTTCACCAAGGGTGTGCTGGCCAAGTACGCCAAGCTTGTCCACAGTGCCTCCACCGGAGCGTACTGCGGATAACTCCTGCCGGACTCCGGCTGTCATGAGCCGGCCGGAGTCCGGCAGGCGGACATCACTGTCCAAATAGTGAGATATGGTAGAGGTCAATTGACACGTATCTCACTTAGAGGGAACACTGAACGCATGATCACATTCGTTACCGTCGGCGTCGTCGTCCTTACCAAGCGCGTGGCTTAGCCCGACTGGTAACGAACCGTCACGCGCAAACCCCTCGAAGAGCCGGAAGGCTGAGGGGTTTTTTTATTCCCCGAAGCAAGACCCATCTATTGAAGATCCACTAAGGAAGAGTCCGATGAGCAAAGGATCGCCGATCAGCCCCTCGCTGATGGCTGCAAAGTCCGCTGGAGCCCACAAAGCTCCGGAAAAGGTCGACCGTACGGCTGAGGCCGTCGTCGTCGACGCTGCTGCACCTCTCTCTCCTGTACTTGGGCCGAACACCGTTGTACCCCCAACGGTGATGTCCGGCTCGCAAGCAATTGTCCGCTCGCTCGAAGAACTCGGCGTGGACGATATTTTCGGTTTGCCCGGTGGCGCGATCCTGCCCACCTATGACCCCTTGATGGCTTCCAGCATGAATCACATCCTGGTCCGTCACGAACAGGGAGCCGGCCACGCCGCGCAAGGCTACGCCATGGTTACCGGACGGGTTGGCGTTTGCATCGCCACCTCAGGACCCGGTGCCACCAACCTCGTTACCGCCATCATGGACGCCCACATGGACTCCGTGCCGATGGTGGCTATCACCGGCCAGGTTTCCAGCGGAGTCATCGGCACCGATGCTTTCCAGGAAGCGGACATCGTGGGAATCACGATGCCCATCACCAAGCACTCTTTCCTGGTCACTGACCCCAATGACATCCCGCATGTCATGGCAGAGGCGTTCCACCTGGCATCCACGGGCCGTCCGGGCCCGGTCCTGGTGGATATTGCCAAGGACGCCCAGGTTGGCCAGATGACCTTCTCCTGGCCGCCGAAAGTCGATTTGCCCGGCTATCGTCCCGTAGTGCGGGGCCACAACAAGCAGGTCCGTGAAGCTGCCAAGCTGATCGCTGCCTCCAGCAAGCCGGTCCTCTACGTGGGCGGCGGTGTGGTCAAGGGCCACGCCTCTGCAGAGCTCATGGAGCTCGCGTTGGCTACCGGCGCTCCCGTGGTCACCACCTTGATGGCCCGTGGCGCCTTCCCGGATTCGCATCCGCAGCACGTGGGCATGCCCGGCATGCACGGTTCCGTCTCCGCCGTTACCGCCCTTCAGCAGGCGGACCTCCTGATCACGCTGGGAGCCAGGTTTGATGACCGCGTCACCGGTGTGCTGAAGACCTTTGCCCCGTTTGCCAAAGTCATTCACGCTGACATCGATCCCGCGGAGATTTCCAAAAACCGCACTGCCGACGTCCCGATCGTTGGCTCGGTCAAGGAAATCATTCCGGAGCTCACCGAGGCCGTTAAGACGCAATTCCAACTGAGCGGGACCCCGGACCTGGATTCCTGGTGGGCCTTCCTTGGCAACCTTCGCGACACTTACCCCCTGGGATGGACCGAGCCTGAAGATGGACTGACCGCCCCGCAGCGCGTGATCAAGCGCATCGGTGAGCTCACAGGTCCGGAAGGCATCTATGTAGCCGGCGTGGGCCAGCACCAGATGTGGGCAGCGCAGTTCATCAAGTACGAGCGCCCTCACGCCTGGCTGAACTCCGGTGGTGCAGGAACCATGGGATACTCGGTTCCGGCAGCCATGGGCGCCAAAGTGGGTGAACCGGACCGCGTGGTGTGGGCCATCGACGGTGACGGCTGCTTCCAGATGACCAATCAGGAACTTGCCACCTGCGCCATCAACAACATCCCCATCAAGGTCGCCATCATCAACAACTCCTCGCTGGGCATGGTCCGTCAATGGCAGACACTGTTCTACGAGGGCCGCTATTCAAATACGGATCTGAACACAGGCCACGACACCGTCCGGATTCCGGACTTCGTGAAACTGGCTGATGCTTACGGTTGCGCGGCACTGCGTTGTGAGCGTGACGAAGACATCGACGCCACCATCCAGAAGGCTCTCGAAATTAATGACCGCCCGGTGGTCATCGACTTCGTCGTCAGCCCCAACTCGATGGTGTGGCCGATGGTGCCTTCGGGCGTCAGCAATGACCAGATCCAGGTTGCACGTAACATGACCCCGGAATGGGAAGAGGAGGACTAGGCATGAGCCGTCACACACTGTCTGTTCTGGTCGAAGACAAGCCCGGCGTGCTGACCCGCGTGGCCAGCCTCTTCGCCAGGCGAGCGTTCAACATCAATTCCCTTGCTGTGGGACCCACCGAGGTTCCCGGCATGTCCCGCATGACGGTTGTCGTCGACGCCGACGGCGACCTCATCGAGCAGGTCACCAAGCAGCTCAACAAGTTGGTCAATGTGATCAAGATTGTTGAGCTGACTTCCGAATCTTCCGTACAACGAGACCACATCCTGGTCAAGGTACGTGCGGATGCCGCGACACGTCTGCAGGTTACCCAAGCTGCAGACCTGTTCCGTGCCGCAGTCGTCGACGTCTCCACAGACTCGTTGGTGATTGAGGCAACCGGTACCCCCGAGAAGCTCGCTGCGCTCTTGTCAGTGCTCGAGCCGTTCGGCATCCGTGAAATCGTGCAGTCCGGCACCTTGGCCGTTGGACGGGGATCCCGCTCCATGAGTGACAGGGCGCTCCGCTCCGCGTGAATCGCCGGTTCGGTGAGCCCAGTACCGCAGCACCATTATCAATATCTACGAAAACCACTCAAGAGGAGTTACGCAAGTGACTGAAATGTTCTATGACGACGACGCAGACCTGTCGATCATCCAGGGCCGCAAGGTAGCAATCGTTGGCTACGGCTCGCAGGGCCACGCCCACGCACTGAACCTGCGCGATTCCGGGGTCGAGGTTGTTATCGCGCTGAAGGACGGCTCAAAGTCGGCCGCCAAGGCAGAGGACGCAGGCTTCACTGTCAAGAACGTTGCGGACGCCGCCGAATGGGCCGACGTCATCATGATCCTGGCACCGGACCAGCACCAGCGCTCGATCTACAACGACTCCATCAAGGACAAGCTGACCGAGGGCAAGGCCCTTGCGTTCGCACACGGTTTCAACATCCGCTTCGGCTACATCGAAGCTCCGGCCGGCGTTGACGTTATCCTGATCGCCCCGAAGGCTCCGGGGCACACCGTGCGCCGCGAATTCGAAGCCGGCCGCGGTATCCCGGACATCATTGCTGTAGAGCAGGACGCAACCGGTTCCGCTTGGGACCTGGCCAAGTCCTATGCCAAGGCAATCGGTGGAACCCGTGCAGGCGTCATCAAGACCACCTTCACCGAAGAGACCGAAACCGACCTCTTCGGCGAGCAGTCCGTCCTTTGCGGCGGCGTTTCCCAGCTGGTCCAGTACGGCTTCGAAACCCTGACCGAAGCCGGCTACCAGCCGCAGATCGCCTACTTCGAGGTTCTCCACGAGCTCAAGCTCATTGTTGACCTGATGTGGGAGGGTGGCATCGCCAAGCAGCGCTGGAGCGTCTCCGACACCGCAGAGTACGGCGACTACGTCTCCGGCCCGCGCGTCATCACCCCCGAGGTGAAGGACAACATGAAGGCTGTCCTCGCGGACATCCAGAGCGGGGCTTTCGCCAAGCGCTTCATCGACGATCAGGACAACGGTGGCACCGAGTTCAAGGAACTTCGTGCCAAGGCAGAGCAGCACCCCATCGAAGAGGTCGGCCGCGAACTGCGCTCCCTGTTCTCCTGGCAGCAGCAGGACGCTGACTACGTTGAAGGTTCTGCAGCCCGCTGATCCTTCGGTGCCGGCCTAGCGGCTGCGCACTACGACGCCCGTCCGGCGAACAAAGCCGGGCGGGCGTCGTCGCGTATGATCCACCGTTTCTCCACCGAGTTGCGCAGCCGTCAGGGCTGTGAACTTCTTCACAACCGCTGCCGGTCCGGCCGTAACATCCCTCCCCGGCACCGGAATCCCCGCCCGGATTCGATATTCTGGGCTGGTCCCGGCGCCGAGCCCCGGGCCACGCATCCGCTCCTTGTCCAGTTCTGTCCAAAGTTGTCCAAAGTAAGGTGCCACCCGTGTCAGCCAGCAAACCCGTCGTCCTCCTCGCCGAGGAACTTTCGCCCGCCACAGTCGAGGCACTGGGCCCGGACTTTGAAATCCGACAGACCGACGGCGCCGACCGTTCCCAGCTGCTGTCCGCCATTGCCGACGTCGATGCCATCCTGGTCCGCTCGGCTACCCAAGTGGATGCCGAAGCAATCGCTGCGGCGAAGAACCTCAAGGTCATCGCCCGTGCAGGCGTGGGCCTGGACAACGTGGACATCAAGTCTGCAACGCAGGCCGGCGTCATGGTGGTCAACGCCCCGACGTCCAACATCGTCTCTGCCGCAGAGCTCACCGTGGGGCACATCCTCAGCCTCGCCCGCCACATTCCGCAGGCCAGCTCTGCGTTGAAAAACGGCGAGTGGAAGCGCTCAAAGTACACAGGAATCGAACTCTTCGAAAAGAAGATCGGCATCATCGGCCTGGGCCGCATCGGCGCTTTGGTTGCTGCACGCCTCCAGGGCTTCGAAACCGAGATCCTCGCCTACGACCCCTACATCACGGCCGCACGCGCAGCCCAGTTGGGCGTCAAGCTGGTCACCTTGGATGAGCTGCTGCAGAATTCGGACTTCATTACCATCCACATGCCCAAGACACCGGAGACGGTAGGCATGCTGGGCGCTGACGCTTTCCGCAAGATGAAGGAATCCGCCTACGTCATCAACGTGGCACGTGGCGGCCTCGTGGACGAAGAGGCGCTCTACACTGCGTTGAAGGAGGGACAGATTGCCGGCGCCGGTGTTGACGTCTTCGTCAAGGAGCCCAGCACCGACCTGCCGTTCTTCGAACTCGACAACGTCATTGTGACCCCGCACCTGGGTGCGTCCACCGATGAGGCACAGGAGAAGGCAGGCGTATCAGTTGCCAAGTCCGTGCGTCTAGCCCTCGCCGGCGAGCTCGTACCGGACGCCGTGAACGTTGCCGGCGGGGTCATCGCTCCGGACGTGCGCCCTGGTATCCCGTTGATCGAGAAGCTGGGGCGGATCTTCACTGCGCTGACCCACGCTTCCCTGACGCAGATCGACGTCGAGGTAGCCGGTGAAATTGCCGCACTGGACGTCAAGGTGCTCGAACTTGCCGCACTGAAGGGCGTTTTCGCCGATGTGGTCACGGAGCAGGTCTCTTACGTGAATGCTCCGGTGATTGCCGAACAGCGCGGCATCAACACCCGCCTCATCACCACCCCGGACGCTGAGGACTACCGCAACGTCCTGACCATCCGTGGTGCGCTTAGCGATGGCTCCCAGATCTCCGTTGCCGGAACCCTGACAGGCCCCAAGCAGGTTGAGAAGCTTGTAGGAGTCAACGGGTACGACGTCGAAATTCCCATCAGCGAACACCTGGTTGTTGTGGCATACGCCGACCGTCCGGGCGTGATCGGCACCATCGGACACATCCTGGGCATGAACAACATCAACATCGGCGGGATGCAGGTGGCACGCCAGACCGAAGGCGGCCAGGTTCTCGCGCTCCTGACCATCGACAGTTCCGTTCCGCAGCAGGTGCTGGAAGCCATCAAGGCCGGCATTGGCGCAGAGATGGTCCGTGAAGTGGACCTGGAGGACTAGCACTGATCCTTATCAGTTAGGTTCGCGTGCCGGCGACACACCTTGGCACGCAGGAGTGGCCGGTCTGCTTACAATGGCTGGGTCCGGGATTCGGACCCGGCAGCAGGCCGGCCACAACTTTTTGCACATACAGCCCGGTATTCCTCTGTGTCTTTTGAGGAATCACGGAGCATGTGTGCGCGCCCGCAATCAAGGTCTCAGGGAGCCCAATGAACGCCGTCCAAAGGTTCATCAGAAGCCGTGTGCTGCTGCTGACCGCGGCCATTTTGATCGTCGCCATGTGCTTGTCCGTCCTCGTCCAGAGCCAGTCGCAGGCGGCTCTGAACAGGACAGTGGACGAGAACTCGCGGGGACTCTACGACATATTGGTCCAGGCAAAGCCTGATCAGTCACAAGATGGCGACGGCGGTGCATTGATCCAGCCGGAAATCGCCAACGGCCAGGGCGGTATCAGCTTTGAACAGCTGGAGAAGATCCGGACCATGGGCCAAACGGCCGTGGCCGCGCCCATCAGCCTGGTCTCGCGTGTATCGCAGAACCTTGAGGCCCCGCGCCTTAATGCCATGGACTACCTGGGCTACAACGCAGGGCTCGCCGGCGCAGTAACCGCGGGGGACCCCTCCGCCATGGATTCCAGCAAGTGGCCTGCAGCGGAATCAGTGCTGTCCGATTCCCCTAAGAAGTACCGTCTGACCGCCTCTGCCACGAGCTCTGACGGCGTGAACCAACAGACCCTTTTCAAGACCAGTGCTGAAGGTACCTTGGGCAAGGGCCGCCTGATCCAGGAACAGACTGCGGGCGGCACCAACGTCCGGATCGCCGGCCCTGAGGGTGAGACTGGGGTCAAGTTCCCGGCCCCCGCACTGGGTTCGGAGCACAATCTGTTTAATCTCTCCGTGGCGCTTCCCCTGGCACCTGAGGTGACGGAGTCCGTCGTCGCCGTCGACCCCGCCGCTGAGCGCGCGCTGCTGGGCTCCGCAGGAGACTTCCTGGCACCGCTGGAAAAAGCTCCTCCGGCAGACGCGCGTGACGCCGGCGCAATCGGGCGCCACTTTGAAAGTCTCTTCACCACTGGCCTCAGCATGGACCAGTTGGAAGAAGGCCCGGACTTCCTGGGCGTCAAGCTCAAGTACTGGGCGCCGCTGATGACGCAGTACCAGCAGGCCAAGCGCGACGGCCTGCTTACTGAGGACTCCCAAGCCATCCCGCTGATTGTCCGTTCCGGCACTTCCCTTGACCTGCAGTACTCGGTGAAGATCGAGGAACTTGACGCAAGCGGCAAGGTGGTCAAGGAGGTTGGCACCGTAACGCGGTCCTTGGACAAGGACTACCTTCCGTTCGTGTCCAAGTCCCCGTTCGCCCTCGAATGGCCGGGATCCACTGACCACAGCCAATTGCTGGGCAGCACGGCTTCCTTCAGCCAGGGCTTGTACAACCCGGCCACCTGGAGCACCGCCTTCGCCGCAGCTCCGAAGTATAGGGATGGCGATGAAGCCGCCAACGGGGCAACGGAAAAGAGTGCAACGCCGGGGGACTGGGTAACGGTCAACCGTTTGCCGGAGAAGTCCTCCTTCGGGGCGGCCGTGGACCAGACGCAGCGTAAGCCGGTGGACGAGCGTTCCTACCGGGAAGACCTGGAAACAGGCAAGAAGCCGGCTACGCCGCTGCCCATGGTGTACGGAACATTTGACCCGGCCGCGGTGAAGTCTGCTGCCGGGGACGTGAACAAGCTTCCCTTGGGCGGCTATGACCCCACTCCCATGACCCTGAGCAAGGACGCTGAGGGCAAAGAGGTGGAGGGCACGGAATTGAAGCCGTCCCTAAGCGCCACGGGTCTGGTCAGCCAGTCCGCCGGCGCCATCACCGACTACTACGGCCTGGCAGCAGCGCGTGGTTACGACACCAACGCTGACGTCATTGACGCCATCCGGGTCAAGGCCTCAGCAACCGGCAACTGGAAGACTGCACAGCCCGAGGTGGAGAAACTTGCCACCCAGATCCGCGAACTTGGCCTTGAGGCCACTGTCGTGGCTGGTTCCGCCCGTGAAGACGCAAACATTTTTGTCCCCGGCTACAGCAAGGACGACGCCGGCAAGGAATCACCGCTGGGCACCGTCAACCAGTCGTGGGTGCGCCAGGACGCGGCCGATGCCGTTTCCGGCTCCCTTACCGGAACCAACATCACCCTGCTGTTCCTGACGCTTCTTGGAGCCACACTCCTGACGGGTGCTTCCACGGTGAGCTACATCCGCCAGCGCAGGAGCGAAGCCGGAATCCTCCGCGCCATGGGCTGGACGCAGAAACGCATCCGATCCTGGGTCCTGGAAGAGTTCGCCGTGGGTGCCGCAGCCCTCGCTGCCGTTGGACTTGTGCTCAGTTTGCTTAGCTGGAACATTGCCACCGTCATTGTCTCGGTGACCATGCTTGTCATCTACAGCGGTGCTGCATTGCTGGCCGCCCAACAGTTGCGACACCGCGTGGTCATTGATCAGGAACCGCAGCACGATGAGCGCCTGGTGACTGTGGACTCGCCCCTGACCTTTGCCAACAGGCAGCTGACCACCAACCGTTTCAACTCGATCTCCCTTGCTGTGGCAGTGGGCGTTTTCGGCGCTGCGGTGGGTGCCCTGATTGCACTCCTGATAGACATTCCCCGAGCTGCCGGCGCCAGTGCCCTGAGTGGTCTTGCCGCGGCAAGCATCGCCTTGCCGAGTGTGATCCTGGCTGTCTTTGGTGTGGTTGTTGGCCTGCTCCTGACTTTGGTCACCGGCCGGTTCGAGCTCCATGCCAAACGCGAGTACCTCGGTACTTTGCGTGCCATGGGTTGGAACCCGGACATGCTGGGCCAGGTCCGCTTCTTTGAAAACGCACTTGTGGGCACAGTGGCACTTCCCTTGGGTGTTCTTGGCGCCTTGGGGCTGGGACTTCTCCTGGCTCCCTACGCGGCTCTTTGGGCCGGGCTGGCCGGTCTGCTGGCCGTAATTTGCTGGATTCCGATTGCAACGAAAGTAGTCAAATGACTGACAACCTCAACCCCGAGCTGAAGGCCACCCCGGAATCCGCGGAAGAGTCATTGCAGACCCGCGCCAACACCATCGTGAGGGCCACGGATCACGCAACACCGTTGGAACTGAGCCGGGTCACCATCCACTACGGTGGCGATAAAGGCGGCGCCGAGGAAGTCGACGTCGTGGACGACTTCAACCTCACCCTCCACTCGGGTGAGATGCACTGCATCGCCGGACGAAGCGGCTCCGGTAAGACCAGTATCCTGACGGTCAGCGCCGGTCTCACGCTCCCGACGTCGGGCAAGGTCTTTTGGGAAGGCCAGGCGCTGGACACCATGGGCGACGACGAGATCGCGGACCGCCGCCGTGCATTGATCGGCTACGTGGACCAGGGCGGCGCTCTGATTGACGGCATGAGCGCGCTGGAGAACGTCCTGCTTCCGGCAGTGCCCGACGGCGAAGTGGAACAGCGTACCGAGATGGCCAAGGACCTCCTGGATCTGGTGGGCCTCGGCCGCCGCATGCGTCACCGTCCGGCGCAGCTTTCCGGCGGTGAACGCCAGCGCGTAGCTATTGCCCGTGCCCTGATCCTGGGAACCCGCGTACTGGTGGTGGACGAGCCCACCGCCAGCCTCGACCGTGCCGCGGCCAACCGCATCATCGGCATTCTCAAGGACACCACCAGCGATGGCATTGCCGTTCTGGTTGCCTCCCACGACCATGAGCTGGTACGGCTCAGCGATACGCTGACCGAACTTAACTAAGCTATTCCATCCCAAAAAAAGGTAACTTCTTAGAGTGACGTCTCCAGAGAAATCCCCGTTCTACATCACCACCGCAATCAGCTATCCCAATGGCGTGCCGCACATCGGCCACGCTTACGAGGTCATTGCGACTGATGCCATGGCACGCTTCAAGCGCCTTGACGGCCATGATGTGTTCTTCATGACCGGAACGGACGAGCACGGACTCAAGATGCAGCAGTCGGCCGAGAAGGAAGGCATCACTGCCAAGCAGCTCGCCGACCGCAACTCGGCAGCCTTCAAGCAGATGAGCCAGGACCTGGGGATCTCCCACGATCGCTTCATCCGCACCACCGATGAGGACCACTACGCCGCCTCCCAGGCCATCTGGAAGAAGATGGAAGCCAACGGCGACATTTACCTGTCCAAGTACGAGGGCTGGTACTCCGTCCGCGACGAAGCATATTACGTCGAGGACGACACCGTGGTGAAGGAGGACGGGCTCCGCTACTCCAAGGAGACCGACACCCTGGTTACCTGGACCGCCGAGGAAAGCTACTTCTTCCGACTCTCCAACTACCAGGAAAAACTCCTCGCGCTCTATGAGGAACTGCCTGAGTTCGGTGCGCCGCAGTCCCGCTTCAATGAGGTCATCAGCTTTGTACGGCGTGGTCTGGAAGATCTGTCCATCAGCCGCACCACGTTTGACTGGGGCGTTCCTGTTCCGGGCGATGAGAAGCACGTCATGTACGTCTGGGTTGACGCCCTGACCAATTACCTGACTGGTGTGGGTTACCCGGACATTGAATCGGAATCCTTCAAGAAGTTCTGGCCCGCTGACGTTCACGTGATCGGCAAGGACATCTCCCGCTTCCACGCCATCTACTGGCCTGCCTTCCTCATGAGCGCCGGCCTTGAACTGCCCAAACGCGTCATGATCCACGGCTTCCTCACCAATAACGGAGTGAAGATGTCCAAGTCCTTGGGCAACGTTGTGGCACCGCAGGATTTCGTGGCTCAGTACGGCCTGGACCAGTGCCGCTACTTCTTCCTCCGGGAAGTTCCCTTCGGTGCCGATGGCAACTACAACCACGAAGCAATCGTGGGCCGCATGAACGCGGACCTGGCAAACAACTTCGGCAACCTCGCCCAGCGTTCGCTGTCCATGGTGGCGAAGAACTGTGAAGGCAAGGTTCCGGTTCCAGGTACCTTCACAGCCGAGGACAACGCCTTGCTGGCGCAGGCCGGGGAACTGCTGGACACTGCCCGCGCCGCCTTTGACAAACAGGAATTCAGCCGGGCTCTTGAAGCGATCTGGACCGTTCTGGGCGACAGCAATGCGTATTTCGCTGAGCAGGCTCCTTGGGTGCTTCGCAAGACTGATCTTGAACGCATGAACACCGTCTTGTATGTCACCTTGGAGGTTGTCCGCATTGTGGCAATCCTCTCCCAGCCGGTGATGCCGGGTTCGTCTGCAAAGCTCCTTGAGGTTCTTGGGCAACCGGAAGGTGAGCCGCGCCAGTTCGCCGCGGTGGCAACACCGATTGTTGCCGGCACCCAATTGCCGGCGCCTGCTCCGGTTTTCCCGCGTTACGAAGAACCCGCTGAGGCGTAGGCCCAAACGCTCTTTCACCTAATAGCCGAAAACGGAAAAGGCTCTCTCACTTCCCCTGGTTTGACCGGGGGGTGAGAGAGCCTTTCCCGTTGCGGGCGTTGGTGGACTAAGCCGTTGCGAGACCTTCCACCGGTGACAACCGTGCCGCCCGACGGGCAGGAACCACGGAAGCCAGGAGTCCGGCCGCCACAGCTACCCCAAAGACAGCCGCCAGTTGGAGCCATGGCACCGCCGGGACAACAGTGGCTACTCCTCCCAGGGTTGCTTGAGCACCGAGCCAGCCGTAAACGATGCCCAGCCCTGCCCCGAGAATGGCGGCCACCCCGGCGACGAGGACGGCCTCGATGGCCAGCATTCCGCGAAGTTGGCCCCTGGTCAGTCCCAAGGCACGGAGCAGCGAGTTCTCGCGTGTCCGTTCCAAGACCGAAAGGGACAAGGTGTTGGCCACGCCGATCAAGGCGATCACCACTGCGACACCGAGGAGCCCCGTAACCACCGACAACAGGACGTCGATGATGCTGTTGAAGGTCACCCGTTCAATAGCGGCCCCGCTGACAGTGCGCTCATGCACACCCAGTGCTGCGGCGATCTCCTTCTGGATTGCCTGCACACGATCTCCGGAGACGGAATCGTCCAGTTTCACCCACACCATGCCGGGCGTTTCCGGTAGCGCAGTGGAGGCGATGCTCGAGGTATCCACGAAGGCAGGAACGTGGCGGGTACGCAGGACCTTGGCGTCGAGGGAAACGGTACCCCCCGCCGTCGTAATGCTTGCCGGGCCTTCCGGGGAGTCCTCGGGTAAGTAGACGGTTCCCGGGGAAGGCTTCAGTTTGCTATCCCGCACCACGGAAGCGGCCTCGGCGGCGGAGAGACCGTAGATGGTCCTGCCGCCGTCGGGCGTCGCCTCATCATTCAGTGTTCCCAGCGGCTGCAGCAAAACGGCAGCGCTGACGCCGTCGATCGCTTTGATCCGCGATATGGCCTGGGCAGGATCACTGGCGTCCACTGCGGTCTGGGCCGACAGATCCACCGGATAGTTTTCCGCCAAGGTGTCGTTGAACGCGTGCCTGGAAGTGGCCGCCCCGGTCATCATGAGGGAGACCAAGGTGACGCCGATCAGCAGCGCAGCAGCAGTGGCGGAGGTTCGGGCAGGGTTTCGCGTCGCGTTGACTGCTGCGAGTTTGCCGGGCACACCGGCAGGTGCTGCCAGGCGGCCTGCCATGGCCACCACTGAGGGGATGAAGAGGCTGGAGCAGAGCAGGATGCCCACGAATGAGGCAGCACCGCCGAGCAGTGCCACCAGCAAGGAGACAGTCATGCTGCCGTAGACCAGCAAGGCGGCTCCGCCCAGCAGGGCCATCAGGCCGATGACCAGGCGTACCTTGCCTCGTCGGTTGCCTACGGAGGCGTCGTCGGCCGGGCGAAGGGCGGCTAGCGGAGCCACGGATGTGGCCGCCTTCGCGGGTACCAGCGCAGCCACAACGGTCAGCAACGTTCCAGCCGCCAGTCCGGTAAAAATGGCCGACGGCGGTACCGCCAACGTGGCGAAGGCTTGCTCAGGTTGGGACTTGGCCCATGCAATCAAGCCGGTCATCAGGCCGGTGGCAGCAAGGACGCCCAAAACCGAGGAAATGAAACCAACAACGAGTGCCTCCAGCATGACGGACCCGCGGATCTGTGCCCGGCCAGCACCAAGGCAGCGGAGCAAAGCCAACTCTCTGGTCCGTTGAGCCACCAGGACGGAGAACGTATTAGCCACCACCAGAGTGGAAACCAGGATGGCCACGCCTGCGAAGGCGAGCAGTACAACGGTCAGCTGGTCCTGCCCGGCACTGAGCATGGCAACTGTTGAAGTGACCTTCTCCTGCGCCGTTTCCAGCACGGGCTCAACGGTGCCCGTTGCTTCCATGCGGTGCGCGATGAAGTCCTTGGCGGCATTGACGTCTTCTCCGGGCTTGAGTGCGAACTGCAGCCCCGAGTATCCGGCGCCCGCGTCCTGGACGGCGTTGAGTACTGACTCGGAACCCACCAGCTGGGCAGCCGATGAGGAGAAGGGATCGTTGGTGGCCTTTATCAGGCCCGAAATGGTCACCTTTGCGGTCTTCACTGGTCCCGCACCCCGCAGTTCCAGGGTACTGCCGACAGTGAGACCCAGATGCTCGGCCGTCTTGACATCAATCGCGGCATCCAAGGCTTTTGATGGCAGGGACCCGGAGGAAAGCACTGCGCCATCAAGGGAGGCCGGCGCCGCATTGCGCAGCCGCCCGTACTGCTCACCCCCGCCGGCCTCAAATGTTACGTAGGTGGACCGTTCGGCATAGCTGTCCTGCACGGAGGGCGAAGAAGCAGCCGCATCTACCGCTGCCTGGGTGAAGGGCTCCCCGTTCTTGGACGTAGCAACAACGTCCGCGTTGCGGTAGGCCTCGCCAATACTCGCGCCCAGGGAGGCATTGGTGCTAGCGCCCACCATGAGGGTGGCCGAGAGGAACATGACGGACAACATGACCGCAAGGCCAATAGCGACGAACCGCCGGGAATGGGTGGTCAGCTGGGAAAGGGCAACCCGCAACATGCCTCAGGCCCCCAGCTTGCCGAGGGCGGTCAGCACAGAGTCTGCCGTGGGTTGGTGGATCTCGCCCACCAAGCCTCCGTCGCTCATCAACACCACGCGGTCCGCGTAGCTCGCTGCCACGGGATCGTGCGTGACCATGATGATGGTTTGCCCCATCTCCTGGCTGCTCCGGCGCAGCAACGCCAAGACTTCTCCGCCGGCCCTGGAGTCCAGGTTGCCGGTTGGTTCGTCACCAAACACGACGTCGGGACGCGTCAGCAGTGCGCGGGCAACGGCCACGCGCTGCTGCTGGCCGCCGGAGAGTTCGTGCGGTCGATGCTTCAAACGGTCTTTGAGCCCTAGGGTGCTGACAACGGTATCCAGCCATCCGGCGTCGGCAGTGGTTCCGGCCAAGGCGAGTGGAAGCGTGATGTTTTGCTCGGCAGTCAAAGTGGGCACCAGATTGAACGCCTGGAAAACGAAGCCGATCCGCTCGCGGCGGAGTGCGGTGAGCTGGCGGTCATTGAGCCCTGTCAGCTCTGTGCCGCCCAGCACGATCTTTCCGGAATCCGCCGTATCCAACCCGGCAAGGCAATGCATCAGTGTTGACTTGCCGGAACCGGAGGGTCCCATGATGGCAGTAAATTTTCCGGCGTCGAAGCTCACGGAGACCTCGTTCAGGGCGGTGACGCTGGTGTCGGCACGCCCGTAGCTTTTGGTTAGCTCATGAGCCTCGACGGCCGGACGCGCAGTGGCGCCGTCCGAACCTGCGGGACGGCCGGATCCTGACGGGTGGGGGAGAGACGTGAAAGTTGTCATGGTTCCACGCTATGTTTCAGCCCTGCCCTGCAGGATCGGGCCGCGGGCCCATTATTCCGCGGCCTTGCTCATACCGTGGTCTGAGTCTGGCTGACTCCCGGTAGAAAGCCGTTGTGCCGCCTTATTGCCCGGAGCGGCCAAAATGCAGGGCTGTCTAAGTACCCGGGGCCACGACGCCGGTCTCGTAGGCGATAACCACAACCTGAACGCGGTCCCGTGCGCCAAGCTTCGCCAGGATATGGCCCACATGGGTTTTTACCGTGGCCTCGGAAAGGAACAGTCCTGCCGCAATCTCCGGATTGGACTGACCCTGTGCGATCAATTGGAACACCTCGCGTTCCCGGGTGGTCAGGCGTTCCACGGCGGCAGCATGTTCAGTTTGCTCCGGCGTTTGGGTCCTCAGGAGCGGTGCCACGTGGTCAAGGAGGCGCCGGGTGGTGGAAGGAGCAATCACGGCGTCCCCGCGGTAGACGGTCCGGATGGCCTCGAGCAGTTCCTCCGGCGGTGCGTCCTTGAGCAGGAACCCGCTGGCGCCGGCTTGGATGGCGGCCAAAGCGTATTCGTCCAGATCGAACGTGGTCAGGACTACGATCTTGATCTCAGCCCGTTGGGAGCCGGAGGGTTGGGCCGCAGCTTGTTCCAGAATTCGGCGGGTTGCTTCAATGCCGTCCATCCCCGGCATGCGGACGTCCATCAGGACCACGTCGGCGGCAGTGGCGTTCAGGGCTTGGACGGCCTCGATCCCGTTCCCTGCCTCGGCCACCACCTCAAGGTCCGGCTGGGAATTGATGAGCATGCCAAAACCGGACCTCACTAATTGCTGGTCATCAACGAGTGCAACCCGAATGGGCGCAGGGTGTTCAGTCATGGCTAGGCCTCCGAATAAGGAATGAAAGCGGACACACGGAAACCGCCGCCCTGTACGGGGCCTGCGGTCAAGGAACCATCGTAGAGGGAGACCCGCTCGCCCATTCCAGGCAGTCCGTTACCTCCGCCGGCCGTGGGTGGATCTGCAGCGGCGCCCCGGCCGTCGTCGATGATGTCCAGTTGCAGTCCGCGGGCCTGCCACGTGAGGGTTACGCCCGCCGTCGCCTTGGGGCCGGCGTGCTTCATCACGTTGGTCAGGGCTTCCTGGATGATGCGATACGCCGTGAGTTCAGCGCCGGCGGGAAGGGCCCTGCGGGGTACACCGGTCTGTTCGAAGGCCACCTGAAGCGTGGCAGCGCGGAAGCCGAGGAGGAGTTCGTCCAGGTCCGAAAGCCGGGGTTGTGGACGCGTAGGGGAATCGTCGTCGGAGCGGAGGACCCCCAGCAGTCGTCGCATCTCGCCCAAGGAATCCCGGCCCGTGGCTGCGATGGTGGCTAGCGCTTCGGTGGCAAGTTCGGGTTTCGCTGCGGCGGCGTATCGTGCCCCGTCGGCCTGGGTAATGATGACTGACAGTGAATGGGCCACGATGTCGTGCATCTCGCGGGCAATGTGGGAGCGTTCGTCGGCGGCAGCCAGTTTCCGTTCCTGCATCTGCTCCACTTCGAGCCTCCGCGTACGGTCCTCGAGTGCTTGAAGCTGTAGCCGGCGGACGCGCGTGAGGTCACCAAGCGTCCAACTCACCAACACCAGCATCCAGATCAGCACGGTGTAGAGCGCGCCTATGGTCAAGCCCAGAATGCCCGATTCAGCCGTGGTGGAAAAGAGCCTGGTGGTGAGCATTACCCCACCCAGGAGTCCGGCCAGCAGGACCGTGCGGCTAGCCCACGCGGGCCCGTAAGCAGCCGTAGCGTAGATGACCAGCGGCACCGCGATCTGGCCCGCCACGGGTTCCGCGCCCACAGCCCATTGGATGAGGCACACCAGGATGACGACGCCGGCTGCCACCGCCGGGCGGGTGCGGCGCCAAGCCAGGGGGAACAGAAGGCTGCAGGACAGGAGGAAAAGCCAAGGCCTGTCTGCGACCAGATATACGGGACCGAAGAGGAGAATCAGCAGGCACGTTGCCGTCATGTCCACTTTGAAGCGGTTGATCCGGAACCATTCGTAAGCTGCGTGCCTTCTATCCACGCTATGACTCTATGCGTTGGGTTCGGGCACGGACATCATGCCGTGGTCTGAGACTTCCGCCCACGCGCACAGGATTTGTTCGAGGAGTGAGACGATTTTGACCAGCATGTGGATTGCTTGGCTAGATAGAACCATGAGTGCAACGTCCATCAATCTCGCTGTCATCCCTGGCGACGGCATTGGCCCCGAGGTCATCGCCGAAGCCGTCAAGGTCCTGGAAAAGGCTGTCGTCGCTGAAGGCGTTGCCCTCGAGCTGACAAACTACAAGCTCGGTGCCCAGCATTGGCTTGAGACCGGCGAGACCCTTCCGGAAGAGGTCCTGGCAGATCTGCGCACCCGTGATGCAATTCTCTTTGGTGCGGTGGGCGCCGCTCCCGGCGATACCCGTATCCCGTCGGGCATCATTGAACGGGAGATGCTGCTCAAGCTCCGCTTCAGCCTGGACCACTATGTGAACCTGCGCCCGTCCCGCTTGTACGGAACCGTCGGCAGCCCTTTGGCTAACCCCGGCACCATCGATTTCATCGTGGTTCGCGAAGGTACCGAAGGCCCCTATGTGGGCAACGGTGGCACCCTGCGCGGCGGCACGCCCCATGAAGTAGCCACAGAAGTCTCCCTCAACACCGCCCACGGTGTGGAGCGCGTTGTCCGGGATGCCTTCCGCCGCGCCAGCGAGCGTCCGCGCAAGCACGTCACCCTCGTCCATAAGCACAATGTGCTGGTTTTCGCCGGACACTTGTGGAAGCGCACGGTGGAGGCTGTGGCCAAGGAATTCCCCGAAGTCACCCATGACTACCTGCACATTGACGCGGCCACCATCTTCATGGTGACCGATCCTTCCCGCTTTGATGTCATCGTCACCGACAACCTGTTCGGCGACATCCTCACCGACCTCGCCGCTGCCATTACCGGCGGCATCGGCCTGGCGGCATCGGGCAACATCAACATGGACCGTACGGCACCGTCCATGTTTGAACCCGTCCACGGCTCAGCTCCGGATATCGCCGGCCAGCAGAAAGCCGATCCCACTGCGGCCATCCTCTCCGCAGTGCTGCTCCTGGACCACCTTGGCTACACCACGGCGGCCCGCAAGATCGAAGCGGCAGTAGTCGCCGACGTCGAAAACCGCACCGGCGAGCCACGCAGCACTGCTGCCATTGGCGATGCCATCGCGGCCGCACTATAGGCCCAATTCTCAGGCGTAAGCTTGTGTTGAATTATTTACCTGCTTCCCTGGTCCGTCGCTGAACCACACCCTTTTGGGCCGGTTCGCCCTGCCAGGTAGCTGACTGTGGAGGAAACATGACTCAGACTGCCCATGGCGTCGAATTCAGCCAGCAGCTTTCGGAAACCCCGAAGTCCGCTGAGGAGCGTGCAGCCGTCCTGGCGAACCCGGGATTCGGCGACTACTTCACCGACCACACCGCCGTCGTCGACTACAAGGTTGACGCCGATGGCAATGGCGGTTGGCAGAATGCGCGGATCGAGCCTTATGGACCCATCTCCCTGGACCCCTCGGCGGCTGTCCTGCACTACGGCCAGGAGATTTTCGAGGGCCTGAAGGCATACCGCCACGCCGACGGTTCCGTCTGGACCTTTCGGCCCGAGGCCAACGCAGCGCGCCTGAACAAGTCGGCCCGCCGCCTTGCCCTTCCTGAGTTACCGGAGGAGTACTTCATCGGTGCCGTCCGCGAACTCGTCCAGGCTGACCGGGAATGGGTTCCTTTCGGCGACGGCGAAGCCCTTTACCTGCGCCCGTTCATGATCGCCACGGAGGCGTTCCTTGGTGTTCGCGCTGCCCGCGAAGTGTCCTTCCGCGTCATCGCTTCCCCCGCCGGCAACTACTTCGGTGGCGAGCTCAAGCCTGTTTCCATCTGGATCTCCCGCGAATACGCTCGTGCGGGTCGCGGCGGAACCGGCGCTGCCAAGTGCGGCGGGAACTACGCAGCTTCCTTGATCGCGCAGCAGGAAGCCGAAGCGAATGGTTGCAAGCAGGTATTGTTCCTGGACCACTTCAACGACGACGCCGTGGAAGAACTCGGCGGCATGAACGTGTTCTTCGTTATGAAGGACGGCTCGCTGGTCACTCCCGCCCTCAGCGGCACCATTCTTGAGGGTGTCACGCGCATGTCCGTCATTCAGGTGGCCAAAGACATGGGCCGTGAAGTCACCGAGCGCAAGATCACGCTCGATGAGTGGCGCGACGGCGTTGCTTCCGGTGAGATCGCCGAAGTCTTTGCTTGCGGTACGGCGGCTGTGATCACGCCGATCGGCGTGCTCAAGGACGCCACGGAATTCATCGGCTCCGAGGACGCGAAAGCCGGGGAAACCACCATGGCCATCCGCCAGCAGCTCTTGGGCATTCAGACCGGAACGGTCCAGGACACCCACGGCTGGCTGACCCGTCTGGTCTAAACCCCGCAAAACACGACAGCGGCCCTTCCACTTGGTGACAAGTGAAAGGGCCGCTGTTCTGCTTTCCCCGGCCCTCTTTCACATCCCTCGGGTTTGGGGCGGACGCTCTTGCACATCCCTTGGGTTTGGGGCGGACGCTCTTGCACCTTCCGGCGGGAGCGTTTGATCGCGACGACGGCACCTTGGTGAGGTACGGCGTCGAGCCTGGTGGGAAGGGCTTGGGATGTGAGAGACGGTTGGTGGGAAGGGCTTGGGATGTGAGAGACGGTTGGCGGGAAATGCCAGGGATGTGAGCGAGCATGGATTCAGTGCCAAGATGGGACAGTGACTTCAGAATCAATGGCGACTTCCGGTAACTCACCCACAAGTGACTCCTCTTTCCTGCAGCGCGGCAGTGAACTCACCCGCTTCCGGTTGGCCCCGAACCCGGGGCCTATGAGTTTGGACGGCACTAACTCGTACATCATCGGCGCGCCGGGCTCCGGTCATGTGGCGGTGGTGGACCCGGGACCGGCTGATGAACGGCACCTGGCGGCACTCGCATCGGCGGGCGTCGTGGACGTAGTCCTCATTACGCACAGGCATGCTGACCATACGGAGGCATCAGCGCGTTTCCACCAAATCACCGGGGCGCCGGTCCGCGCTGCGCTGCCGGAGCATTGTCACGGTGGTGAGCCTTTGATGGACCGCGAAGTCCTGACGGTGGGTGGCGTGGAGATCCGGGTGGTGGCGACCCCGGGCCACACGTCCGACTCCGTTTGCTTCCATCTCCCTCATGACGGTCCCACCGGATCCGTCCTGACCGGCGACACCATCCTGGGCCGTGGAACCACTGTGCTGGATTACCCCGATGGCCGCTTGGGCCACTACCTGACAAGCCTGGATCGGCTGGAAGCCCTCGGTCCAGCAACGCTCCTACCGGCCCACGGTCCCGTGCTCCCTGCGTTGGACGCAAAATGCCGCGAGTACCGCGAACACCGCGAACAGCGCCTCGAACAGATCAGGGCGGCGCTGATATCCCTGGGACAGGATGCCTCGATACCCGCCGTCACAGATGCCGTTTATCCCGACGTCGACCCTTCCGTCAGGTGGGCGGCGGAGACTTCCGTCGCAGCCCAATTGGATTACCTCCGAAGCTAGAGCCGGACTGTAGGCTTGAGCTCATGCGTATCGCCCGGTTTGTAGTTGATTCTGATCCCCTTTACGGCGTTGTTGAAGGCGAGCCCGGCAGTGAGGAAATCACTGTCATCAACGGCGACCCCTTCTTTAATGGTGTTGAACGTACCCACGTGAAGCACAAGCTCGAGGACGTGCGGCTCCTCGCTCCGATCATTCCCCGAAGCAAGGTCATCGGAGTCGGCAGGAACTTCGCCGAGCACGCTGCCGAACTCGGCAACGAGGTTCCCCAGCAACCACTGCTGTTCCTCAAGCCCAACACTTCGGTGATTGGCCCGAACGATCCCATCATCCTTCCTGAGTTCTCGGAGGAGGTTTCCTTCGAAGCCGAGCTGTGCGTTGTGATCGGCCGGATCTGCAAGGACGTTCCCGAGGACCGTGCGGACGATGTCATCTTTGGCTACACCTGCGGCAACGACCTCACCGCCCGTGATGTTCAGAAGACTGACCTTCAGTGGGCGCGAGCCAAGGGGTTCGACACCTCCGCGCCACTGGGTCCGTGGATTGAAACCGAACTTGACCACGAGGACCTGGCCATCCAGGGCCGCCTCAACGGCGAACTCCGCCAGGATGGCAGTACCAACCAAATGATCCGTGGCGTACGCGAGCTTGTTTCGATCGTTTCGCACGCATTCACCCTGCTTCCCGGCGATGTCATCATGACCGGCACCCCCGCCGGTGTAGGTCTGGTCACCGAGGGCGACCGTTTCGAAGTGGAGATCGAAGGCATTGGCCGGCTCTCCAACCCGGTGGTTCGCCGCTAGGCTACCCGTCAATCGTTGAACCTCGACGGCGGGCACTTGCCTCACACCTGAAAGGTGAGTGCCGCCGTCGGGCGCGACATGCCGGGAAACCGAAGCGGTGCCAAGCGGTAAAGTTGGAACCACTATGACTACTGCTTCTGCGTCGAACGCTGCCTCCAGCGCCATCCCTGCCGTCAACGCCGAGACTCCGGTCCGCGTCCGTTTCTGCCCGTCACCCACGGGAACACCGCACGTTGGCCTGATCCGCACCGCCCTGTTCAACTGGGCCTATGCACGCCACACCGGCGGCAAGCTGGTCTTTCGCATCGAAGACACGGACTCGGCCCGCGACAGCGAAGAGAGCTACCACCAGTTGCTGGACGCCCTGAAATGGCTCGGCATCAACTGGGATGAGGGCGTGGAAGTTGGTGGACCGCATGAGCCGTACCGGCAGTCCCAGCGCGGCGACATCTACCAGGACGTCATCGCCAAACTCAAAGCCGGGGGACACGTCTACGAGTCCTACTCCACCCCTGATGAGATCGAAGCGCGCCACAAGGCAGCCGGCAGAGACCCCAAGCTGGGCTATGACGGATTCGACCGGCACCTGACGGATGAGCAACTGGCACAGTTCAAGGCGGAAGGCCGCGAAGCCGTCCTGCGCCTTCGCATGCCGGACGAGGACCTGACTTTCAACGATCTCGTCCGTGGTGAGATCACCTTCAAGGCCGGTTCAGTTCCCGACTTTGCTGTTGTCCGCGCCAACGGTGCTCCGCTCTACACCCTGGTGAACCCCGTGGACGACGCCCTCATGGGGATCACCCACGTCCTTCGTGGTGAGGACCTCCTGAGCTCCACTCCGCGTCAGATCGCACTGTACCGCGCCCTCTACGCCATTGGTGTGGCCGAGTACATGCCGGAGTTCGGCCACTTGCCATACGTCATGGGCCAGGGCAACAAGAAGCTTTCCAAGCGGGACCCCGAGTCCAGCCTGTTCCTGCATCGCGAACGTGGCTTCATCCCCGAGGGCCTGCTCAACTACCTCTCGCTGCTTGGCTGGTCCTTGAGTGCGGACGAGGACATCTTCACCGTGGAGCAGCTGGTGGCCAACTTCGATATCCATGACGTCCTGGGCAACCCTGCACGCTTTGATATCAAGAAGGCCGAAGCCATCAATGGAACCCACGTGCGGATGCTTGCGCCGGAGGACTTCAAGGAACGCTTGGTTCCCTATCTCCGTGCTGCAGGTTTCGTAGGGGAAATCCTGACGCCGCGCCAGGAAGAGATCCTCGCCGAGGCGGCCCCTCTGGTTCAGGAACGCATCACCCTCCTGGGCGAGGCTCCCGAGATGCTGGCCTTCCTCTTCAAGGCCGATGACGCCATAGATGTTGCCGACGATGCCCGCAAGGGTCTTCCACAGAACCTGGAGGAAGTACTCGATGCTGCCTTGGCGGCACTGGAACCGATCGGGGAGTGGACGGCGGAGAACATCCAGACCGCCCTTAAGCAAGCTCTGGTTGAGGACCTGGGCATTAAGCCGCGGGCAGCGTTCGGGCCTGTGCGCACCGCCATTTCAGGACGTCGCATTTCTCCGCCGCTGTTCGAGTCGATGGTGATCCTGGGCAAGGATTCCTCGCTCGCCCGTGTCCGCGCCTTCCGCGGCTAGCAGCAGGATCGGTCATGGCTATCTCAAGTTCCTTCGGCACCGTCCGTGGTGTTCTTTTCGACATTGACGACACCTTGGTGGACCTTGAGTACGCCATGACAACGGCACTCCGCGATGTCAGCGAGCATCTCCTGCCCGGCCTGGATCAGGCCGGGTGGGTGAAGTTCGGGCGCATCTTCACCCACGAAACCACTCACTTCTATGACCGCTATCTTGCCGGGGAGTTGACCTTCAATGAGCAACGACTCCTACGGGGCAGGGCGGCTTTGGGGCACTTCGGCGTGGAGCTGCAGGACGGCGAGGCGGCCCAAGCGTGGGTGGCCGAGTATCACCAGCGCCAGACTGCATACGTGCGGGCATTTGAGGATGTTGAGGGCGTTCTCGACGCTCTCGATGCTGCTCGCATCCCCTACGGTGCCGTTAGCAACAATGTTCATGATTACCAGCGGGCCAAGCTTGATGGTGCAGGCCTGTCAAGGATCAAAATCCTCGTAGGAACAGACACGGTAGGGGTGCCAAAGCCGGACCCGGCAATATACCTCGAAGGCGTGCGCCTGCTGGGCACCGGGCCGGGGGAGACACTATACGTTGGCGACAACAGGCTGCTTGATGCTGACGGTGCCACGGCTGCAGGCTTGATCGGCGTGTGGCTGAACAGGACCGGGGAAGTGGTGGAAGGGTTCACCGGACGCCAGGTGGACTCCCTGTCGCGACTGCTGGTGACGGCTCCTTCTGCGGCGTAAGAATCGTGTGATGCAGGTAACGGCTTTCCGATTTGTGCCGGTGACAAGACTCCGGTAGAGTCATTACTCGTGCTGAGGGGCACGGAGGGAAAAGCTGAGGGAAACCACGGCGCAGATCTTCGGTCCGAAAGTCACTTTGGGATATGGTGTAATTGGCAACACTACGGTTTCTGGTACCGTCATTCTAGGTTCGAGTCCTGGTATCCCAGCTCTGAAATTCCGCGTAAATTCGCTGGAAGTTCAGATGTTTCAAGTCGTTGAGTCGATTTGGAGCGAAGCTGAAAGTGTGAAATACTCGTTCAGCTTGATCGCCGGAAACGGTGAAAAAAGTGCGAGGCCCCATCGTATAGCGGCCTAGTACGCTGCCCTCTCACGGCGGTAACGCGGGTTCGAATCCCGCTGGGGTCACCAGCAAATCCCCCGGAACTACGGTTCCGGGGGATTTCTTTTTGCCCGGTTTTGTCCTCTGTGCTTGCGTCGCCACTGTGATGGGGATCGGGCTGGCATGATGATGCTGTGACCGCTAATGATGATCAGAGAGCACGCCGGGCTACCCAAGCTGCCCAAGGCGCGGCAGCCGCCGTCGAGACCTTGGAAGCTGCCCGTGCAGAGCTTGCGGCCACAACACTTCCGCTTGCCGTGCCGGAAGTCCGTGAGGCCCGTCAGTGGATTCGTGAGTCCTTGGCGCAGTTGGATGACTACGTGATTCCCCGCTACCGGAGCTTGGATGCTCCGCTGCTGGCGGTTGTGGGCGGTTCCACAGGCGCAGGGAAGTCCACGCTGGTCAACGCGCTGATCGGCTATCCCGTGACCCGTGCCGGAGCTATCAGGCCCACCACGCGCCAGCCCATCCTTCTCCACCATCCTCTGGACGCGGAGTGGTTTGAAGGCCGGCGGATTCTTCCCGGGCTGGACCGGCTCCGCGGCACGGTCTCAACAAGTCCTTTGCCGGCGCATCAAGCAGGTGCCACTCCCGACGCGCAGGCCATCACATCTTTGGTTCTGGTGGGACACGAATCGGTGCCCCAAGGAATAGCGCTCCTGGATGCTCCCGACGTCGATTCGATCTCCGATGACAACCGCAGGCTTGCCGGACAACTGCTTGCCGCCGCTGATCTTTGGGTGTTCGTCACCACGGCAAACCGCTATGCCGACGCCGTGCCTTGGCGTTTGCTCCTTGATGCAGCATCGCGGGATATCACCGTAGCCGTGGTCCTGGACCGCGTTCCCGCTGCTGCAGAAGAGGAAGTCAGGACTGACCTTCAGGCAATGCTGGACCGCCAAGGGCTGGCTGAGGCGAAACTCTTCGTTGTTCCGGAAAGTGCCCTGGACGGGCTGAGGATGCTTCCGGAGGAATCCGTGATCCCCTTGCGCCGGTGGCTGGGCGCTTTGGCAGCTGACGCAGCGGGGCGGGCGGAGGTGGCCCGACGAACACTCAATGGCGCTGTCAAGGCTGTGAGCGTCCGTTTGGAGGGAATCGCGGGTGCGGCTGCTGCGCAGGATGCCGTCGCCAACGATCTTCGGATGGCGTGTGTCGCGGAGTATGAGCAGGCGCTCTCGCGAATTTTGGAGGCCACCAAGGACGGCGCATTGCTTCGTGGCGAAGTGTTGGCGCGGTGGCAGGACTTTGTGGGGACAGGTGAGTTCTTCAGGGTGCTCGAGCAGAATATCGGGCGGATGCGGGATCGTGTAGGGGCTTTCTTCCGCGGCGAGCCGGCTCCCGCTGTGAAGGTTGAAACCGCCATTGAGACAGGGTTGCAGGCGGTGATTCTGGACGAAGCCGCGAACGCGGCCGAAAACGTGGACAGGCGTTGGCGTGTCGATGCTGCCGGCCGGGAACTCCTTGGTTCGGAGGACCTTTCGGGAACCGGCGATGGCTTTGATGTGAAGGCCGCAGCAGCCATTCGCTCCTGGCAGGAGGGGCTGATGGAGATGATCCGCACCCAGGGGCAGGGCAAGCGGACCCAGGCCCGGTGGCTGTCCTTCGGTGTCAACGGGCTCGGTGCTGCGCTCATGGTGGTGGTGTTCTCCATGACTGCCGGCTTGAGTGGCTTGGAGATCGGCATTGCGGGTGGAACGGCCGTTGTTGGCCAGAAGTTGCTGGAAGCTGTGTTCGGCGAGGACGCAGTGCGTCGTCTGGCCCAGCAGGCCAGGGATGATCTGCATACTCATTGCCAACGGCTCCTGGATGATGAGAGGGAACGGTTCCTCGGCCGGCTTGAGGCCGCCCACACGGGTTCAGGAGATGACCTCGCCCGCTTTGCCCAAGCACTGCGCGGCCTGGCAGGGGCAGCATGAGCCGCCACGGACAGGTACGCGAGTCCTCCCTGCTGCAGCGCAGGCTTGAGTCCCTGAACACTGCGCGGGAGCTGGCTGAAGGCGTGCTCCCGGATCCGGAACTGCAATCCGTTTACGAAGTCCTGGAGCGCGCTACCTCACGGCGGTCATTGTCGGCAGATCACACTGTGGTGGGATTCTTCGGGGCGACAGGCAGCGGGAAATCCTCCCTGTTCAATGCCGTTTCAGACAGCGGGCTCGCAACTGCCACTGCGCGGCGTCCCACAACGTCTGCACCCTTGGCAGGCATTTGGGGCGAGCAAGGCAGCGGGCCGTTGCTTGACTGGTTGGACGTCAAAGAGCGGCATACGCTGCCGCCGGTTCCCGGGCTCGCGGATGAGCACACCGGTCTGGTCCTGCTGGATCTGCCGGACTTCGATTCCACCAGGGTGGAAAACCGGGAGATCGTACAGCGGATGGTGGGCATGGTTGATGTCCTGGTATGGGTTTTGGACCCGCAAAAATATGCCGACGCTGCTGTACATCATGATTTCCTTCGCCCCATGGCCTCTCACGGAGCGGTGACGCTGGTTGTCCTGAACCAGGTGGACAAACTCAGCCCAGCCGACGCAACCGCCGTGATGCAATCTTTGGAAGGCCTTCTTGCCCGGGACGGCTTGGGGAAGGTTCGGGTTCTGAGCTCCTCAGCGTTAACGGGCGACGGCGTCCAAACCCTCCGCGGGGCCATCAGGAAGGTCGTGGTTCAGCGGGAGGCAACAACAGAACGCCTCGCGGCGGACGTTGCAAAGGCGGCCGGGGAACTTGCCATTGCCTCCGGCGAGGGCGAAGCCCGGGGAGTCAAGGGCGGAACGAAGGCCCGCCTAGCATCTGAATTGTCGACGGCGGCGAACGTACCGGTGGTGGTGGACGCCGTTCAGCGATCTTTTAAGCGGGAGTCGGCCAAGAGGACAGGGTGGCCGGTTACACGGTGGCTTTTGCGTTTCCGGCCGGACCCGTTGCGGCGATTGAACCTGGGCAGGGATGACACCAGGCCTGAGCTGAACAGGACGTCCCTGCCACCGGCCGGCGCGCCCGAGAGGGCGCGGACGGATGCGGCCGTCAGGGATTTTGCCGACGAGGCGTCAACGGGAGCTCCTGGTCCTTGGCGTGCTGCCATCCGCAGTGCGGCAAGGGACGGGCGGGAGGAGTTGCCTGACGCGCTGGATCAAGCCATAGCAGGCACTGACCTGTCAGCGGGTAAGCGTCCCCTGTGGTGGATGCTTTTCAATACCCTCCAATGGATTTCGCTCCTGCTCGCAGCAGGGGGCTTGGGTTGGTTGGGTGTTTTGGCAGCGCTGGGCTACTTTCAAATGCCAGTGCCGGAGGTGCCTCGAACTGAGGGGTGGCCGTGGCCTACCTTAATGGTTGCCGGGGGAGTGGTGTTGGGTGTCGCCCTGGCCGTCATTGGAAGGATTCTTGGTGGTTGGGCAGCACGGGTCACGGCGTCGAGGGCAGGGAAGCGGTTGAGGGCCGCTGTGGCGGCGGTTGCAGAGCAGAGGATCGTGGAGCCTGTTGAGGTGGAAGTCACCCGTTTGAGGGCTTTCAATGCGGCACTGAAGGCAGCACGATCAGGTTAAAGGCTCGCCGGCCTAAGGCCCTGGTTTGGAGTTCACAGCTCAAAGGGCTGCAGCGGCGTCCCTGACTTTGATGAGGGTACGCAGGTTCCTGGTAGTAGTGCTGGCTTTGTAGCGTGCCTTGGCCGAGAGTTTGCTGAAGGGGCTGTCCAGCGTCCCACCGGCAGGGGCCAGCCAAGCGGAGGCCTCCGGGCCGAGCCGCACTTGATCCACTCCACCAAGCGCTTCGCCGGCCTGGAACAGTTCATCAAGCATGGCTGGATCAGAGGCAAGGGTGATGTAGCTGTGCATAGATTTGTCGTCCGCGGGGTACGGGCATGCGTCGACCAACTCGCCAACCCTTGCGGCGGTGAGGACAACCACCCAGGCGTCGTAACCAAAGCTTTCCCGCAGGCACTCCTCGAACTGCGCCTTGAGGTCCTTGGGGCTGAGTTCGCTTTGCAGCACCACGTTCCCGCTGGCAAGCAAGGTCTTGACCTTGGTGAACGGGTAGTTCTTGAGGGCTGAGGTGAGATCGGCCATCTTGATATTGATGCCCCCCACATTGATGCCGCGGAGGAAGACTGCGTAGTTGTTCACGTTAGTCATTGTTCTTGCGCAGGGCTTCGGTCAGGACGCGGGCGGCGTTGCAGACCACTTCGGCGTGAAGGCGACCCGGCTGGCGGGTGAGGCGTTCAATCGGACCTGAAATGGATACTGCCGCAATGACCCTTCCGGAGGGTCCGCGAACGGGGGCTGAAACCGAGGCGACCCCGGGCTCGCGCTCGCCGAGGCTCTGACCCCAGCCCCGGCGTCGTACGCCTGCCAGGACGGTGGGTGTAAAGCGGGCGTTTTGCAGCCCTTCCAAGAGGCGATCGTGGTCTTCCCACGCGAGTAAGACCTGCGCGGCGGAGCCCGCCTTCATGGAGAGCTGGGTCCCCACCGGAATGGTGTCGCGCAAGCCGATGGGCCGCTCTGCTGAGGCCACGCAGACACGCCAGTCACCTTGGCGGCGGAAGATCTGCGCGCTTTCGCCCGTGGCGTCACGGAGTTGGATGAGGACAGGGCCGGCGGAGGCGATGAGCCGGTCTTCGCCGGCAGCGGAAGCGAGTTCCACCAGCCGGCTGCCCAGGACGAACCGTCCTTGGATATCCCGGCTTACCAGGCGGTGGTGAACCAGGGCCAGTGCGAGGCGGTGAACCGTGGGCCGGGCAAGGCCCGTGGCCGCCACAAGTTGCGCGAGAGTGGTGGGTCCGGCCTCAAGGGCATCGAGTACTTGGGCCGCTTTATCAATGACACCGACTCCACTAGAATTGTCCATGTAATGATATTGCCGTCTCAATATCTGAGATGCAAGTTGTTTCGCTGGCCTATTTTAGCGCCGGGCTGCTTCAGTGGAACAAGAACAACGCAACAAGCCAATCGCAGTGAAGGGAGCAAGGCCGTGGGAAAGACACTGGCCGAGAAAGTCTGGGACGCGCACGTAGTGCGCAAGGGTGAAGGCGAAGGAGCCAATGCCCAGCCCGACCTTCTCTTCATCGACCTGCACCTCGTTCATGAAGTGACATCCCCGCAGGCATTCGAAGGCCTGCGCCTGGCCGGCCGTCAACTGCGCCGGGCGGATCTGACCATCGCCACGGAGGACCACAACACTCCCACGCTGGACATCGACAAACCCATTGCGGACCTGACCAGCCGCACGCAGATTGAAACCCTTCGCGCCAACTGCAAGGAATTCGGCGTCCGCCTTCACTCCCTTGGCGACAAGGAACAGGGAATTGTGCACGTCGTGGGTCCGCAGTTGGGCCTGACCCAGCCGGGTATGACCGTGGTATGCGGCGACTCGCACACGTCAACCCACGGGGCCTTCGGTGCGCTGGCCATGGGCATTGGCACCTCCGAGGTGGAGCACGTCATGGCCACCCAGACGCTGTCTCTGAAGCCGTTCAAGACCATGGCCATCAACGTTGAAGGTACCCTGCGTCCCGGCGTGACCGCCAAGGACATCATCCTCGCTGTCATCGCCAAGATCGGGACAGGCGGCGGTCAGGGATACGTGCTCGAATACCGTGGCTCGGCCATCCGTGCTTTATCCATGGATGCCCGCATGACCATCTGCAACATGTCCATTGAAGCCGGCGCCCGCGCCGGAATGGTGGCTCCGGACCAGACCACGTACGACTACATGCAGGGCCGCCCCCACGCGCCGGAAGGCGCAGACTGGGATGCCGCCGTCGAGTACTGGAACACGCTGAACACCGACGCCGATGCCACCTTCGACGTCGAAGTTGACCTTGACGCTGACACCCTGGAGCCGTTCGTGACCTGGGGGACCAACCCGGGTCAGGGCGTCTCACTGTCCGCCAAGGTGCCCTCGCCCGACGACTTCGGTGACGAGAACGCCAAGGCAGCTGCCGAGCGCGCCCTGCAGTACATGGGCCTCGAAGCCGGCACCCCCATGAAGGACATCCGCGTGGATACCGTCTTCCTGGGATCTTGCACCAACTCCCGCATTGAGGACCTGCGCGTTGCTGCAGACATCATTCGTGGCCGTGAAAAGGACCCCAACATCCGCATGCTGGTGGTTCCGGGCTCAGCCCGAGTCCGGCTGGAGGCCGAAGCAGAGGGCCTGGATAAGGTTTTCAAGGACTTTGGCGCTGAATGGCGTTTCGCCGGATGTTCGATGTGCTTGGGCATGAACCCGGACCAGCTGGAGCCGGGGGAGCGTTGTGCCTCAACATCCAACCGCAACTTTGAGGGGCGCCAGGGCAAGGGTGGCCGCACCCATCTTGTCTCACCCGTGGTGGCTGCAGCCACGGCTGTCCGTGGCACGCTGAGCTCGCCGTCGGACCTTGAGTCCGCTGCCGCGGGCACCCTGACCGGAATCGCAGTCTAGGAGGATCCCATGGAAGCATTTACTACCCACACCGGCGTCGGCGTTCCACTGCGCCAGAGCAACGTAGACACGGACCAGATCATCCCCGCTGTGTACCTCAAGCGCATCACCCGCACAGGGTTCGAGGACGCTTTGTTCGCTGCCTGGCGGAAGGATGAGTCCTTCATCCTGAACCAGGCCCCGTTCAATGCCGGCTCCGTGCTGGTTGCCGGACCCGATTTCGGCACAGGATCGTCCCGCGAGCACGCTGTCTGGGCGTTGAAGGACTATGGCTTCAAAGCCGTTCTCTCCTCACGCTTCGCTGACATTTTCCGCGGCAACTCCGGAAAGCAGGGATTGCTGGCTGCAGAGGTTTCCCAGGATGACATCGAACTGATCTGGAAAGTTCTGGAGAACCACCCGGGTACTGAAATCAAAGTGGACCTGGTGTCCAAAACGGTCGAGTGCGGCAATGTGGTGGCGCCGTTCGAGATTGACGACTACACGCGGTGGCGCCTCCTGGAAGGCCTCGACGATATCGGTTTGACCCTTCAGCATGAGGAGGACATCACGGCTTACGAGGCCACGCGCCCGGCCTTCAAGCCCAAGACGCTGCCAGCGAAAGTTGATGCCCGGTAGCCTTTGATGTGAGGCCGCAACCTCGCGGTCAATGGACCGGCCGGCCCCCTTCGGGAGGGCCGGCCGGTCCTTTTTCGTTCGGGTATTTCTGAAACCCGATCAGCGGCGCGTCGGGCGGTTCCATTTCGGATCGGTAAAGCGAGCTTCTATGCTTAGCTGGAGCCTTTGTAAGTTTGGGGGGCGAGTAGTCGTGAGGAAACCGGTATAGATGAGTAGTGTTCTGACAATCCGCGGTGGCGTCCCGTTGACCGGGCGAGTGACCGTTCGCGGTGCCAAGAACCTGGTGCCCAAGGCCATGGTGGCGGCGTTGCTGGGCAGCGAACCATCGGTGCTGAGGAACGTGCCGGAAATCAAGGACGTAGAGGTTGTCACCAGCCTGCTGCAGTTGCACGGCGTGACCGTTGTGAAGGATCCCGAATCGGGCGACCTCACTCTGGATCCCAAGGAAGCAAAGACGGCCTCCAGCACGGCGATTGATGCCCATGCCGGTGATTCGCGGATTCCCATTCTGTTGTGCGGGCCCCTGATTCATGCGATCGGTGAGGCCTTCATCCCGGATCTGGGCGGCTGCAAGATCGGCGACAGGCCGATCGACTATCACCTTAACGTTCTGCGGCAGTTCGGCGCCGTGGTGGAAAAGCGCCCGGGTGGCATCCACATCTCCGCTCCAAACGGTCTGCACGGAGCCAAAATTTCGCTGCCATACCCCTCGGTAGGGGCCACCGAGCAGGTGCTGCTCAGTGCAACGCGTGCTGAGGGCATCACCGAACTCATTGGCGCGGCCACGGAACCGGAAATCATCGACCTCATTGCGGTCCTGCAAAAAATGGGCGCCATCATCAGCGTTCAGACGGACCGGACTATCCGGATTGAAGGCGTTAAGGACTTGCGTGGCTATAACCACCGCGCGCTCCCGGACCGCAATGAATCAGCGTCCTGGGCCTCTGCTGCCTTGGTGACGCGCGGCGACATCTACGTTGAGGGCGCTTCCCAGCGCGACATGATGACGTTCCTGAATACCTACCGCAAAGTGGGCGGTGGCATGGACATCGGCGATGACGGCATCCGTTTCTACCACCAGGGCGGTAAGCTCTCCCCGCTCGTCCTGGAGACGGACGTTCACCCGGGATTCATGACGGACTGGCAGCAGCCCTTGGTGGTTGCCCTCACGCAGGCAGAGGGCGTCTCGATCGTCCACGAGACCGTCTATGAAAACCGTTTCGGATTCACCGAGGCACTTGCGCGCATGGGTGCGAACATCCAGGTGCACCGCGAGTGCTTGGGCAGTGTTCCCTGCCGGTTCGGACAGCGGAACTTCCTGCACTCAGCAGTGATTTCAGGTTCCACTCCACTCAGGGGCACGGACATTGACATTCCGGACCTCCGGGGCGGTTTCAGCCACCTCATCGCAGCACTGGCTGCCACGGGAACCTCACGCGTTACGGGCATTGACATCATCAACCGCGGTTACGAGCGCTTCACCGAGAAGCTGGCCGGGCTGGGCGCCGATTTCGATATCACCACCACCAAGTAGCGGGGGCTCCTTTGAAGGAATCGGCCAAGAGCCGTGCAACGTTCATGCTGCTGGCCGGTCTCGCGCGTCCGCTGATGAACCTCCTGATGTCCAAGAAGTGGGAAGGCGTGGAGAACCTTCCACCCGGCGGCTTCATTGCCGCACCTAATCACTGCACAGAGATCGATCCCATCGTGATCGGACACATGGTGTACAACCAGAAGCGTCCCCCGCACTTCCTCGCGAAGACGGGCCTCTTCAAAGTCCCCGTGCTGGGACCCCTGCTGCACGCAACGCGGCAGATACCGGTAGAACGCTCGACGGCGGGAGCCAACCGCTCGCTTCAAGTCGCCAGAGAGGTGGTGGATGCCGGAGGTGCCATCATCATTTATCCCGAGGGCACCCTCACCCGCGACCCCGATCTGTGGCCGATGAAGGGCCACACCGGGGCGGCCAGGCTTGCCTTGCAGACCGGTGCACCCGTGGTTCCCATGGCGCATTGGGGTGCGCAGGAGGTTTTTCCGCGATATGCAAAGCGGTTCCATATCTTCCCGCGCAAAACTGTCCGCGTGCTTGTTGGTAAGCCCGTTGATCTCAGTGCCTTCAGTGACCGGCCGTTGGACCGTGCAACACTGACCGCGGCCACTGACGTCATCATGGACGCCATCACGGAGCTCCTTGAATCCCTTCGAGGCGAAGATGCCCCCGCCGAGCGGTGGGATCCGGCTGTCCACAAGCAGTCCAGGCACGGCCGCTTCACCCAAGGTGGCTCCCCTGATACACAAGAAGGGGATGACGGCCAGTGACCACAGTTGACGGCACTGTCAACACACCGGACGTCGTGGCTGTTTTGGGTGCGGGATCTTGGGGAACCACGTTCGCCAAGGTCTTGGCCGACGCCGCTGCGGCTACCGGCTCTGAGCGCAGCATCCGGATCTGGGGTCGCCGTTCCGAGGTAGTGGAGCAGATCAACGCTTCGCACCGCAACGAGCAATATCTCAAAGACATCGAGCTCCCGCCTTCCATCACAGCCTCAACGGACGTGGAGGAAGTGCTCAAGGACGCCACGCTGGTGGTCCTCGCCGTGCCGGCTCAATCACTGCGGCCGCAACTCGGGGAATGGAAGCCGTTCCTCGCCCCCGAGGCCGTGGTTGTCTCCTTGATGAAGGGACTGGAACTGGGCACGGACGCCCGGATGAGCGAAGTGATCGCCCAGGAGCTGGGACTTCCCGCATCCCGGGTTGCAGTGGTCTCGGGCCCCAATCTGGCGATGGAGATTGCCAGGGAGCAACCAACTGCGTCGGTTGTGGCTTGCAGCGATGCAGACACTGCTGCTGCCATAGCACTGTGCTGTACGGCACCGTACTTCAGGCCCTACACCAGCACCGATGTTGTAGGCGTGGAAATCGGCGGAATTGTCAAGAACGTGATCGCTCTTGCCGTGGGCATTTGCGAAGGCCGGCAGATGGGCGATAACACCAAGGCTTCGGTGATCACCCGCGGACTTGCGGAGACATCCCGGCTTGCGCTGGCCCTTGGCGGAGAAGCCCACACCATGGCCGGTTTGGCCGGGCTAGGGGATCTTGTTGCCACATGCTCTTCAGCCCTCTCACGCAATCACACCGCGGGCAGGTTGCTTGGCGAAGGTCTCAGTCTTGAGCAAGTTGCTGACCACATGACACAGACAGCGGAGGGCATTAAGTCCGGCCCTGCTGTGCATGAGCTCGCCGGCAAGTTGAATGTTGAAATGCCTATTACGGCTGCCGTCGTGGCGGTGCTTGAAGGCAGAATGTCCGTTGATGACCTGGGGCCGCGACTACTGGCCCGGGCACTGAAGTCCGAAGGCGACTACTGATGGTGACTGACCAATCCACCCCCGTGACGGGCCGACCCCGTGTAGCGATTCTTTTTGGGGGGCGTTCCAGCGAACACGCCGTCAGCTGCGTCACCGCAGCTGGTGTCATGGGAGCGATCGACAAGAACAAGTACGAGGTCATACCGATCGGCATCGCCAAGTCGGGCCAGTGGGTTCTTGCTTCCGGCGACACCAGCCAATGGTCCTTGAGCTCGGCAGCGCTTCCCGAGGTGGCGCCGTCGGGCAAGACCGTTACCTTGGCGGAGGTGGGGGGCGAGCATCAGCTGATCGTGACCGAGCCCAATGCCGTACCCCTGGAACTGGGTGCTGTGGATGTTGTCTTTCCGCTGCTGCATGGGCCGTGGGGAGAAGATGGAACCATCCAAGGCCTCCTGGAGCTCTCGGACACCCGCTATGTCGGAGCCGGCGTGCTGGCCTCCGCAGTGGGAATGGACAAGCACTTCATGAAAGTGGTGTTCGAATCCGCCGGACTGAGTGTGGGCCCCTACATAGCTGTTACGGACCGCGAATGGACCACTGACGCCGAGGCTGTTCGTAAGCGGGTGGACAAGCTTGGGTTCCCCGTCTTCGTCAAGCCTGCCCGTGCAGGCTCGTCCATGGGTATCTCCAAGGTGGACTCGATCGAAGGGCTGGATGCAGCGATCGAGGAAGCTCGCCGCCACGACTTGAAGTTGGTTATTGAAGCCGGCATCGTGGGCCGCGAGATTGAGTGTGCGGTCCTTCAGGGCCGTGGCACCGATGTTCCCCGTACGTCCATGCCGGGTGAGATTGCCGTGGCTGCGGGAGAGCACCAGTTCTACGACTTTGCCGCCAAGTATGTTGACGACGGCGCTGCAGCCCTGAGCTGCCCGGCCGATATGCCTGATGAAGCAATCGCGCGGGTGCGTGAACTCGCTGCCGTCGCTTTTGACGCCGTCGGGGCTGAAGGCCTTAGCCGTGTGGACTTCTTCTACACCCCGGCCGGCGAACTGATCATCAACGAGATCAATACGATGCCTGGCTTCACACCTAAGAGCATGTACCCGCAGATGTGGGCGGCGTCCGGCCTGGCTTATGGGGACCTGATTGATGAATTGATCCATCTGGCCCTGACCCGCAAGACGGGGCTGCGCTAACCTCGCTGGAGTCCTTATTGCGCGGAGGGCAGGTTCTGAAGGTCTTCCTGGCCCACACACTTTCCGGTTGCCTTGATCTTGCTAACAGCTGCTGCAAGTTCGGTCAGCACGGTGGCTGAACTGATGTTGGCTGCCTCAAGCTTGACCGGATCAATCAGGATCTCCGTGGCTGGTTCGCGGCCGAACGTGGTCAGGGTATAGACGGGATCGCCTTCCTTGATGACCCAGTCGATGTCGTTGACGCTCACGCAACGGTCCGTGGTGGGGCCGGGAACGTTCACTCCACAGCGGAGAATGACCTGGGAAGGATCGCCCCAGGCTGCAGTTGCCTGGCTGTTGGTTTTACGAAGCGCGGCATCACCGATTTGATCGGGCAGGGCCACCATCATTGGTGCGCAGGCAGGGTTGGCGGCATCTGCGGCGGCCGTGACGTCCACGGCTGGGGCGCAGGCTGACAAAGCGGTGACGGATGCGGAAGCCAGGGCGATGGCCAGAGCAGTCCGGCGCAGGGTCTTTCGGTGCATCCATCCAGCCTATCCCGCACGCGCCGGCTGGAAGATTCACGTTGTACGGGTCACATTCCCCGTAGAACACCCAGGGGGAGTGCCGCATTATTTTGTCGGTGGATCGCGGTAGCGTAAGGCAGTGGCCGGAGAAGAGTCGGATGCCGGAGACGAGTCGGCTGCAGTGTAGCGAGAAGAACCGAGAGTCGTGTCAAGAGAAGAATCGAGTGCAGTGCCAGTAGAACAGTTGACCGTCCAGGACCTTTCGGAGTCCGCGCTCCTTGCCCGGATCTTCCCGCGACTGCACCATAGCCCTGGCGTTCTGCTGGGCCCCGGCGACGACGCTGCCCTGATCGCAGCACCGGACGGCCGGACCCTCATCTCCATCGATACCCAGACGCAGGACCAGGACTTCAGGCTTGAGTGGCCCAACGGTTACCGGACCACGGGATACGACGTCGGCTGGAAGGCCGCGGCGCAAAACCTCAGTGACATCAACGCCATGGGCGGCAGCGCCACGAGTCTCGTGGTGAGCCTCACCATGCCACCGGATACGCCGGTCGAATGGGTTGAAGCGTTTGCCGATGGCCTCACGGCGGCGATTGTTGGCCTGGGCGCCCCGGACTGCTCGGTGGCCGGCGGAGACCTGGGCCGGGGCCGCGAGCTCGCGGTGACTGTCGCCGTCGTCGGTACGCTTGCCGGTGTGGCGCCGGTGTTGAGGTCCGGCGCCAGACCCGGGGACGTTGTGGCGGTTTCCGGGACGTTGGGGAGGGGAGCCGCCGGTTGGGCGTTGCTGGAAAGCGGAATTCCCATGGACAGCCTGTCAACTGAGTTGCGGAGCTTGGTGGGGGACCAATGCAGGCCGCTGCCTCCATTGGCCGCAGGACCTTTGGCTGCGCGTGCCGGTGCCACGGCCATGTTGGACATTTCTGATGGCCTGATGCGCGATGGAAGCCGTCTGGCCGAAGCCAGCAGTGTGGTCCTGGATTTTGATCCCGCGGCCTTGGCAAATTATGCAGTCCCCTTGGAACCTGCAGCCAAGGTCCTCGACGCAGATGCCATGCGATGGGTGTTGGGTGGAGGAGAAGACCATGGTTTGCTGGCCACGTTCCCGGCAGCTGTTCAGCTACCGCAGGGCTTCACTGCGATAGGCTCGGTTCAAGCCGTTGTCGAGCCGCCAGGCACTGGCGTCCGGATTTCCGGGCAAACTGCTGACACCGTTGGATGGGATCACTTTGCAGACTAAGATCGCCGCGAATGCGCACGCCATGAAACGTTGGCTCGGCAAGGCGGAGGTGGTCCTGGGCAACCATAGCGACCGTCTGAACGCGATTAACATTTTTCCTGTCGCCGACGGCGATACCGGAACCAACCTCTATCTCACCGTGCGGGCAGCAGTAGCTGCCGTGGGTGGAACTGCGACGGACGCTACTGAAACCGGCAACGACGTCGGGGCCTTGCTGTCCCGCGCCGGGCAAGCAGCCATGGAACAAGCGCGGGGCAACTCAGGCACACTTTTTGCCGTGTTCCTGTGCGCCGCTGCGGAGCCCCTGGTAGGCAAATCCCGCCTTAGCGCGCCGCTGCTTGCCACCGCGTTGAACAGGGCACAGATCCGGGCCTGGTCTGCCTTGAGCGAACCAGTTGCCGGCACCATGCTCTCGGTCCTGGAGGCCGCCGCTCACGCTGCCCAGGCTGTGGACGCGTCCCAGAGTGGCGACGACAGCAACCATGCCTTGGGGCTTTCGCTCGACGCCGTGGTCGATGCCGCCTACCAGGCTGTTGTCCGGACCGAGGATGAGCTGGCTCAGTTGCATGAAGCACGTGTTGTGGATGCAGGGGGCGTGGGCATGCTGCTGGTACTTGATTGCCTCCGAGCTGCCGTCCTTGGTGAAGAACTTCAGGATGAACTGCTCGATGGCCTGCACGGTTACAAGCTGCAGGATCCCCACATCCACGAGCACATGCCCGCCGATGACGGCGTGGAAGTCATGTGCACCATCAACCTGTCGCCCTTGAATGCGGCCATTCTCCGGCAACGCCTGGACGAAATGGGAGAATCCGTGATCATGAGTCAGGTGGGCGGCGCCCAACGCAACGATGACGACGACGACGAATCCAGCGTCGAAGTCAGCTACAGATGGCGCGTTCACGTGCATGTTCCGGATCCGGAGCCTGCAGTCGCCCTTATCCGGTCTTTGGGAGAGCCCACTGATATCGCGGTCAGCCAATTGGCCATACCTCGTAACAGCGGCCCGGACCTGGCTGCTCAGGAAGCTTCCGGCAGCGAGACCGGCAGCACTAACGAATCCTTCAACGTCCCAGGCCAGTCACGGCATGAATTCTGAGCTGGAACTGCCCCTCGAACGCAGGATAGGCAAGCGCTCTGCGGCCGTCATCGATAAGCACTTGGGCCTTAAAACCGGCGGAGCCTTGCTGAACTACTTCCCTCGCAGGTACTTGAGCCGCGGTGAACTGACGCCCATCAGTAACCTTCCCCTGGATGAGGAAGTCACGCTGATCGCGCGGGTGCTTTCGAACAGCACGCGCCAAATGCGGGCACGGCGGGGCTCGATCACGGACGTGGTGGTCACTGACGAGGCCGGGGGTACCGGCGTTCCAGGTACGTTGAAGGTCAGCTTCTTCAACGGATTCCGGGCGAAGGCAGAACTTCTTCCGGGCCGGCGGGCGATGTTCTCGGGCAAGGTATCCCGATACGGCGGGGCCCTTGGGCTGACCAACCCTGACTTCCTTCTGCTGGACGAGGACCCTGAAGCTGAAGGCTCCGTGGATCCCGAGAAGCTCGCTGCCATGCCCATTCCCGTCTATCCTGCAACGGCTAAGCTGACCAGTTGGTCCATTCACAAAGTGATCACGGCTTTGCTGCAAACCATGGACCTTGATTCCCTGCAGGATCCGCTTCCGGCCAGCATCGTCCGAAGGGACGGGTTGCTCAGCGTGGCTGAGGCATACCGTTTGATTCATTCGCCGGAGGTCGCCAAGGATTGGCAACGCGCGCAGGAGCGCTTCCGATATCAGGAAGCCCTCGTGTTGCAAACGGCCTTGGCGCGGCGGCGCGCCCAGCTTGCAGCGGAAGAAGCCACTGCACGCCGCCCGCGCAAAGACGGTTTGGTCAGCAAATTTGATCAAAACCTGCCTTTCACACTGACAGCCGGCCAATCCGCCGTCGGAAAGACGCTGGCTGAAGAGCTCGGGCGCGACACTCCCATGAACAGGCTGCTCCAGGGAGAGGTGGGCTCGGGCAAGACGGTTGTGGCCCTGCGAGCCATGTTGCAGGTGGTGGACGCAGGCGGCCAAGCGGCACTCCTGGCGCCCACGGAGGTCTTGGCGGCCCAGCATTTCCACTCCATCCGAAAAACTCTGGGGGCGCTGGCGGGTGACCATATCTTTGGCGGCGCAGGCATGCTCGGCGGTGACTCCACCCAGGAAGCCGTACAGGTAACGCTCCTGACTGGTTCCATGCCCACGGCTGCGCGCAAGCAGGCAATGCTGGATGCTGCCTCCGGAAACGCCGGCATCATTATTGGCACTCACGCTCTGCTGAGCGACAAAACCAGCTTCCAGGACCTTGGGTTGATTGTGGTGGATGAGCAGCACCGCTTTGGCGTGGAGCAGCGCGATGCCCTCCGGGCCAAGGCACAGCGGCCTCCGCATTTGCTGGTCATGACGGCCACGCCAATTCCCCGCACTGTTGCCATGACGGTGTTCGGCGACCTTGAAACCTCCATCCTGGATGAGCTTCCGGCCGGGCGTGCGCCGATTTCCACACACGTGGTGGGGCTCGCGGAAAATCCCGGTTGGGTGGACCGCATCTGGAAGCGTTCACGCGAAGAAGTCGACTCCGGTCATCAGGTCTACGTAGTGTGCCCCAAGATCGGTTCGGACGACGACGGCGACTTCAGTCCGGGGGAAGCGGAACCCAGCGATGCGGACCTCGCGGACGAAGGCCCGGCGCGGGAACTGGCATCGGTAACCGCCGTCGTCGACGCCCTCCTGCAGGAACCGGCGCTTGCCGGCGTCCCGCTTGCCCCGCTTCACGGGCGGCAGGATCCGCAGGTGAAGTCCGAGACCATGGCCTCGTTCGCGTCCAACCACACCAAGATACTGGTGTCCACCACCGTCATTGAGGTTGGCGTGGACGTCCATAATGCCACGCTCATGGTGATTCTTGATGCCGACCGTTTTGGCATCTCGCAGCTTCACCAGTTGCGCGGCCGGGTGGGCCGTGGGGGTTTGCCCGGCACGTGCCTGCTGGTGACTACCTTGGAGGCCGGACATCCGAGTCGTCGGCGGCTTGATGCCGTTGCTTCAACGACGGACGGTTTTGAGCTGTCGCAGGAGGACTTGAAGCTCCGCAGGGAAGGAGACATCCTGGGTGCCTCGCAATCCGGCGGACGCTCCACGCTTAAGCTGCTCCGTGTACTTGAGCACGAAGACATCATTGCCCGTGCCCGTACCGATGCCCAAAACCTCGTGTCGGAAGACGTTGCCCTGAACCATCAGCCGGCTTTGGCCGCCGCGATCGACGAATACTTGAACCCTGAGAAGGAGGCGTTCCTTGAACGCGGTTAAAGAACCCCGCATGCGCGCGCGTGGAGAAGTCCTGTGAGCCGGATCATCGCCGGGGTTGGTGGTGGAAACCCGCTGACCAGTGTCCCCGGAACGGCAACACGTCCCACCACGGACAGGGTTAAGGAAGCGTTGTTCTCCCGTCTGGAATCCTTGGCGGTCATTGACGACGCCCGTGTCCTGGACCTCTTTGCAGGTTCTGGATCTTTGGGCGTTGAAAGTGCCAGCAGGGGAGCGCGGAGCGTGGATCTGGTGGAGTTCGATGCCAAGGCAAGTGATGTCTGTCAGCGCAATGCGGATATGGTGAACCAGCTGCTGGGTGGCAAGAGGGTCTCCGTGCATCGTTCCAAGGTGGAATCATTCCTGGAGCGTGCGGGCGCCGCAGACGTGTGGGATCTGATATTTCTTGATCCGCCGTACCCCTTGGACGAGCCGGCTCTGAGCGCTGTGCTGGCAAAGTTGGCGCCGCATGTGGACGCGGGGGCCGTGGTGGTGGTGGAACGGAGTTCGCGGAGCCCGGAACCGGCGTGGCCCGGGGCCTTGGAGTGTTTTGCCGACAAGAAGTACGGGGAGACCAAGCTGTGGTTCGCTGAGCCGGCGTAACACTGAGCCCTAACCCGAAATGTGGCGCTAGCCCGTAATAGTGTCCAGTTCGACGCCCGTGAGGACGGTGGCGGGGTGGGGGCCGCGGGAGACCAATTGCGCTGTCCATTCCGGAGACCACGGCTTGCGGGTGCCCACCAGGACGATGTTGCCCGGGTAGCGGCCGGCGAACATTCCTGTTTCGGCGAAGGCTGCGACGTCCGGCATGGCTTGCCTTAGGGCGGCCACTTGGCTGCGCACGAGAGTCAGCGCAGGTTCGTCGCCCACGTTGATGATTAGCACGCCATCGGGCTTCAGTCGCGCCGCTGCTTCTTCATAGAATTCACGGCAGGCGATGTGGGGAGGGGCATCCGGTCCGGAGAAGATGTCCAGAATCACGACGTCGAACATCACTTGGGCGGGGAGTTCAGCCATCGATTCACGGGCATCCCCGATATGCGTGGTCAGCGTGGTGCCCTCAGGCATGGGCAGCTGTTGAAGTACGAAGTCCAGGAGTTCGCGCTCAAGCTCAACGGCATATTGTTCCGAGCCTGGGCGGGTGGCTTGGATATAGCGAGCCAGAGTGAGGGCCCCGGCGCCCAGGTGGAGAGCGTTGATGGGCACCCCGGGCGTGGCTGCCAAATCCACCACATGCCCGATCCTGCGCAGGTACTCGTAGAAGATGTCGGAGGGATCGGCCAGGTTCACGTGTGATTGTTCGGCGCCGCCGATGCTGAGGATAAAGCTGCCCTCGATGAGTGTGTCGGCCTCGATTGTGGCGTGCTGTCCTGTGGTTCGGAGGAAGCGCGTTGCCTGGTGTTGGCCGGAGCCTGCGGCGTTCAGAGTCTGTCCTTCAGGGTGGCGAGGCGTTCCGCGGCATCTTCGAGGACCTCGGTCTTCTTGCAGAAGGCGAATCTCAACAGGCTGCGTGTGCGCTCAGCTCCTTCCGGATGGCAAAACACCGGGACCGGGATGGCTGCCACTCCAACGAGCCCCGGCAGGCGCCTGGCAAGGTCAACAGAGTCGAGGATGCCCAGGGGTGCTGTGTCCACGTTGATGAAGTAGGTGCCGCTGGGGTTGTACACGCCGAATCCGGCAGTGCGCAGGCCCTCGGAGAGGATGTCGCGTTTGTGTCGGAGGGTAGCTGCGATGCCGGTATAGAACTCGTCAGGAAGGCCCAGGCCTACGGCGATGGCGCTCTGGAAGGGTGTGCCCGAGCTATAGGTCAGGAACTGCTTCACGGTGCGGACGGCGGCCACCAGGTGTTCCGGTCCGGTGAGCCAGCCGATTTTCCAGCCGGTGAAGGAGAAGGTCTTACCTGCGGAGGAAATGGTGATGGTGCGTTCGCCGGCGCCGGGCAACGATGTGATGGGAAGGTGCGCTACACCGAAGGTGAGGTGCTCGTAAACTTCGTCGCTGACAATGAAGGCACCGTACTTTGCAGCCAGTTCCACAATCCTGGCCAGGACGGGTTCCGGGAAAACGGCGCCTGTGGGGTTGTGCGGATTGTTCAGAAGGACAATTTTAGTGCGGCTGCTGAAGGAGTTTTCCAAATTCGTGAGGTCGGGAAGGAATTCCGGGGCCAGCAGGGGAGCAGTGATGTGCTTGGCTCCGGCCATGCCGATGATGGCGCCGTAGGAATCGTAGAAGGGCTCGAAGGTCAGGACTTCGTCGCCGGGTTGGATGAAGGCTAGCAGCGTGGCTGCTATTGCCTCTGTGGCCCCCGTCGTGACAAGGACTTCAGTGTCCGGATCAGGATTCAGACCGTAGAAGCGTTGCTGGTGTGCGGCAATAGCCTCCCTGAGTGCGGGAACGCCTTTGCCGGGCGCATATTGGTTGGCGCCGGCTGCGATTGCAGACCGGGCCGCGGCCTTGATCTCTGCCGGGCCGTCTTCGTCGGGAAACCCCTGACCGAGGTTGATGGCACCGGTGGACAACGCCAAGGTAGTCATTTCCTCAAAGATTGTTACCCCCAGGCTTCCTTCGGGGGAGAGCAGATTGGCTCCTGTGGCGGCCCGCTGCCATGGTGCCGGCCCGGTGTCTCCGCGGGTGCCGGCGCTCATGTCGTCGGCGCTCATGTCAAAGGAGGGGCTGCTGCCTGCGGATGCCATGTGAGCCATGGTATCCCGGCAAAGTCATGGGGTAGGTTCGTCTCATGAGACGCGCGGTATGCCCTGGATCCTTTGACCCCATCCACAACGGACATCTCGAAGTCATCGCCCGGGCCGCCGGCCTGTTCGACGAAGTCATCGTGGCCGTGTCCACCAATTACGCCAAGAAGTACAGGTTCAGCCTTGAGGACCGCATGGAGATGGCCCGGGAGACGCTGGCCTCCTTACGCGGCATCATCGTCGAGCCCATGGGCGAGGGTCTGTTGGCTGAGTACTGCCGCCACCGGGGTGTTTCAGCCATAGTCAAAGGCCTGCGTTCATCATCAGATTTCGATTATGAGCTGCCCATGGCTACCATGAACCGCCAGTTGACCGGCGTCGAAACGGTCTTCCTGCCTGCGGAAGCACATTACCTGCACCTTTCCTCCACCTTGATCAAAGAAATCAACGTCCTCGGTGGGGACATCTCCGATTTCGTCCCCAAATCGGTGCTGAAAAGGCTTCTCGCTGGCGAGCCGCCAACGGAACAGCCTCGCAAGGGGTAGGCTTGACGGGTACCTTGCGCCCTAGCGCAGAGTTCCCCAAGCTGAAACCACTGCGCATTTACCTGTGCCCGGCGTCGGTTTGAGTCCTCAAGCGTGATCAGGCTAAGATGGTACGTCGGTCATATGTTCTACAGGAGTTCTCATTAAGCGAGATGCAAGTTCGCCCTTGGCGCTGGTAGTCAAGGACCTTGGACGTAGTCCAGGGACCATGCGGACACTCAACGAGCATGTACCTGCGCCAAGTGACCTTGGTGTGGCGCTCATTGGCGTAAAGGAAGGCTCGGATATCGAGCTGGATCTTCGTCTTGAGGCCGTACACGAAGGAATTCTGGTATCCGGAACCGTAGACGTCGAAGTAACCGGCGAATGCGGTCGATGCCTGGATCCCCTTGCGTATGACCTTGAGGTCAATGTGCAAGAACTTTTCTTCTATGAAGGTGTTGAGCTTTCAGGCGAAGAAGACGATGAAGAGCAACGTCGAGTCGAGTACGATCTGATCGATCTTGAGCCGGTGTTGCGGGACGCAGTTGTCACTATGCTGCCGTTCCAGCCGGTGTGCCGGGAAGACTGCCAGGGCCTGTGTTCCGAATGCGGAGCGCGCCTGGAAGACGAGCCGGGGCACCACCACGAGGTCATTGACCCTCGCTGGGCTGCCCTAGCTGATCTGGCTAAGACTGACCGGCAAACCGATTAGTAAGTGTTCGTCTAAGAGAGAAATGAGATAGCCGTGGCTGTTCCCAAGCGGAAAATGTCTCGCGCAAATACACGCGCCCGCCGTGCCCAGTGGAAGGCAACTGCCCCCAACTTGGTCAAGACCATCGAAAACGGTCAGGTTACTTACAGCCTGCCGCACCAGGCAAAGGTCGTTACTGACTCTGCCGGCACCGCGCTGTTCCTTGAATACAAGGGCCGCAAGGTCGCAGACGCCTAATCTGCCGTACAGGCTGACTAAGGATGTCTTCAACTGAAGAGCTTCTGAAGCGTCTCGGTGTCTCGATTGACACCGAGACGCTTCGTCTTGCTCTGACACATCGCTCATATGCGTATGAGAACGGCGGGATTCCCACCAACGAGCGCCTTGAGTTCCTCGGCGACTCCATTCTGGGATTCTCCGTCACCGATTCTCTTTACCGTGAGAACCCCTCGCTACCCGAAGGCGAACTGGCCAAGCGACGTTCCGCCGTCGTTAGTACGCGTGCCCTGGCCGGAATCGGCCGGGAGATCGGCGTTGGCGAGTTCATTTACCTTGGGCAAGGCGAGAAGCTGACGGACGGCAAGAACAAGGCCTCCATCCTGGCTGACACCATGGAGGCCCTGATCGGCGCCACGTATCTCTCGAACGATATCGAGACAGCACGCCAACTGGTCATGCGCCTGGTGGGTCCGCTCCTGAAGGATGCCGGTGCACTTGGAGCAGGGACTGACTGGAAGACGAGCATCCAGGAGTTGACAGCGAGCCGCCAATTGGGTGCTATCCACTATGCGGTGGAAGGCTCGGGGCCGGATCATGCCCGGACGTTTGAGGCTGTGCTGAATATTGGCGGTACACCCTACGGCCGGGGCTCGGGTCATTCCAAGAAAGAAGCGGAACAGGAAGCGGCCGCTGATGCTTGGCGTGCTCTGACCGCCTTGGATCCCTCCGCTGCCGGCCCTGCTTCTTCTTGAACCCGCAATGCCTGAACTTCCCGAAGTAGAGGTAGTCCGCCGGGGCTTGGCCCGTTGGGTCCGTGGACGGACCATCACCGGCGTGGAGGTTGTCGATCCGCGCTCCATCCGCAGGCACGTCCTCGGAACCGAAGACTTCATCGGGAATCTTGAACACGCCACGGTGATGGACGTGGTGCGGCGAGGCAAATTTCTCTGGATGCCCCTTGCCATGTCCGGCTCGCCTGATCCTCACGTCGGAACCATCGGGGAGAACCTCCCGAAGGTGGCCCTGATGGCGCATCTGGGAATGAGCGGTCAACTGCTGATGCAGGATCCCGATGTTGCGGACGAAAAGCACCTTAAAGTCAGGATCAGGCTCAGCCCCGTTGCCGATATGCCGGAGCAACTGCGGTTTGTTGATCAGAGGATTTTCGGCGGCCTGTTCGTGACGTCCATGGTGCCAACGGTCGACGGCGGCCCTGGAGGCCTGGGCGAAACGCCGCTGCCGGAGATCGCCGAGGAAGCATCCCACATTGCCAGGGATCCAATGGACCCCTTCTTCTCGTTCGACGCGTTTTACCGGAAGATCAAAGGCCGCAAGACAGGTTTGAAGCGTGCGCTGCTGGATCAGTCGGTAATTTCCGGCATCGGCAACATTTATGCCGATGAAGCCTTATGGCGTGCCCGCCTCCACTATGCCAGAGCCACGGACACCCTTCGAAGGGCAGATGCCGAGCGGTTGGTTGAGGCAGTGAAGGACGTCATGAACGCTGCCCTTGACGCCGGAGGGACAAGTTTCGACTCCCTCTACGTCAACGTTAACGGTGATTCGGGGTACTTTGCCCGGTCACTGAATGCCTACGGACGTGCTGGTGAACTCTGCGGCCGCTGCGAGGCAAAAGGACTTCGCAGCATCATGAAGCGGGAACAGTTCATGAACCGTTCCTCTTATACCTGCCCGGTGTGCCAACCGCGGCCACGGAATGGACGTTGGTAGGCCCAAAACTGTTCCGGAATCGGGGTGGCAATGGCAGACTGTCCCCATGGACAGCTTGGCGCTTCGAATCGCCATCGCAAGGATGAACGCCACCACAATGCGGGTGGCGTCAGTTCTACCCGCGGTGTTTTTTGAAACGACCTGCCAACCTTTTAGCAACCCGGCCACTCCGGATATGCCATGATGGCGCGGCGGCTGGTCCTTGCAGGCATCTGCCTCGCTGTACTGATCGCCGCCGTCGCCATAATTCTAGACCAGATGGCCGGGAAATCAGGGCCTTCAGCCGCGCAAAGCACATCCACATCCGCTCCGAGTGCGGGCTCCAATACGTCCTCTTCAGGGGGAGCGAGCCCCGGCGGCGCCGGCGATGCCCCGTCCGGCAGCCCGACGTCGGGCAGCCCAGCGTCCGGAACCGAAGGCACCGAAGGCAGCGGCAGCGGAAATGGCAGCGCGGGCACCAGCGGTGACGGCCCGGCTACGGCGAAACCGCTGGAAGTCCTGCCACCGGTAACGGCCACCCCCACCGGTTTGCCCGAACCCTCTGCCCCCGCGCCATTGATTACGGGCTCCTTGCCTCAGCCGGGCAGCGCTACAGGTGAAGTGGTGGACGGTTGGCCGGGGGGAGTGCTGACCTTGCCCGAAGGTACCACCATCGGGTCCACGTCAGTCTCAACGTCCGGTGGTGTCCTCCAGGTTGCCGCGGATGGCATCATTGCCAAACCACAAGCCGAGGTATTGGCCTCTTTCCGCCAGTCGTTGGTCTCCCATGGGTTCTGGTCCGAGGCGGCGCCGGCTGCGGACGGAGCCATGGCCGAACGATTCGTCCGAGGCCCGGATACGGTCACGGTTTCGGTGACCACTACAGGTACCGGCAACTCACGCTTCCAACTTTTGGGCAGCCTCCGCACGGCGACGGACTAGGGGCAGAGATGTACATTTCACTCTCGGACCGCGGAAAACGGGACAAGCCGGGGGGAACACGAACGGCACTATCGAGCGAAGTGCCGTTCCGTTTGTCCCCGGTCATACTGTGGTTGGGGATTGTGAGTATGGTGACCGATGTTTCCTCGGAATCAGTCACCGCGATCCTGCCGTTGTATGTGACCGGATTCCTCGGCCTGTCCACCATTGCCTTCGGATTCATTGACGGAATCAACCAAGGTGCCAGCGCGATTGTCAGAATCGCTGCCGGCTGGGCTGCTGACCGCAGCGGCCACCCCCAACGGATAGCATTGGCCGGCTACGGCTTATCGATGCTCGCCAGGATCGGTTTCCTCCTCGCTGGAGGGTTTTGGGCCATTGCGGCGATAGTCACCGGCGACAGGATCGGCAAGGGCATTCGCACGGCTCCCCGGGACGCCCTTATCTCAGTGTCTGCACAGCCTGAACACCTTGCCCGCTCTTTTGGCGTTCATCGGATGTTGGACAATATTGGCGCCGCGGCCGGGCCGTTGATTGCCTTCTTCGTGTTGCTCGTGATCCCCAACGGTTTCAGCACGGTGTTTGTAGTGTCCCTGGCATTCGCCGTGATTGGCGTAGCCGTCCTTGCCTTGGTGGTGCCGGATATCCAGGCACGTGGCCTACACGGCACGGAGGACGGCGAGGGCCGGCGTTTGTTCGCTTTTTCCTGGAGCCACCTGAAGGAACCGGGGCTGGGCAAGCTGCTGATTGCTGCGGGTCTCCTGGGATTGGTCACCATTGGCGACGGGTTCATTTACCTGGTGTTGCAGGCGCGGGATTCCTTTGCTGTCCAGTGGTTTCCGCTGTTGTTCGTAGGCACCAATGCGGTGTTCCTGGCGTTCGCCATTCCGCTGGGCCGGCTCGCGGACCGGGTAGGTAAAATCCCGGTGTTCGTGGGTGGACATATCGCATTGCTGGCAACGTATCTCCTTGCGGCAGCACCTTTCGGAGGGCTGTGGGCGACCATAGGCTGCCTGATCCTTCTTGGGGCGTTTTACGCAGCCACCGACGGCGTCCTGGCCGCGCTGGCCAGCCAACTGACGCCGTCAGGCAAGCTTGCCACGGGTATCGCGTCTGCGCAGACTGTGGTGGCCCTTAGTCGGATGATGGCATCGGCAGGTTTTGGTGTCCTCTGGTATGCAGTTGGTGCACCAACGGCCATGCTGGTGGCGGGTGGGCTGCTGGCCTGCGCTGTTGTGGCGGTCTTGTTCATCCTGCGTGGCGCCCGGGTTGCCCCGGCAGCGGACTTGAGTGACTCCAATGATGCGAGTCACGAGGCATGAGCGGCGTGCTCGCTGGAAGTAAGCTGCGGTGGGCTGCCCTCCTTGCCGTCACGGCTCTTGTCCTGGTTGCGGCCGGTATCTACGCTGTGGGGGCTTACCAGCGTTTCGAAGAGAGCCGAACTGCGGCTTCGTCGGTAGGCGTCACGACGAACCAGCCGCTTCCAGCCGGCTCGTTCATCCTCTTCCGGAACACAGCGTCGGGCCAGGGCTATGGCAATGCCGCCACTGTTCCGTTGGCGGCTCCCGGCGGCTCCCGGGCCGTCAGTGGGCAGGAATGCGATCGCGTTTATGGAACACCGGACAAAATGGTGTGCCTGAAAACAAACAGGGGGCTGGTGACGGCGTTTGAGGCCGCCGTTTTGGACCGCAACTGGGAGCAGCAACGGGCATGGCCGGTCCCGGGAATACCCAGCAGGACCCGCATCAGCGCGGACGGGTCCCTGATTGCCACCACGGTGTTCGTCTCCGGCCACTCTTATGCCGCTGCCGGTTTTTCCACGGCCACCGAGATCAAGCTCCAGGACGGCACATCCGGGAATCTCGAGGACTTCGCCTTGATGGTGAACGGTGAGCGGCTTCTTACGACAGACAGGAACATTTGGGGTGTGACGTTCGCTCCCGGCCAGAGTGATGTCTTCTACGCAACGGCCGCTTCCTCCGGCCGGATCTGGCTGGTTCGGGGGAGCTTGTCCGCGAAGACCCTCACCGCTATTCACGACAATGTGGAGTGTCCGTCCATCTCGCCTGACGGTACAAGGATTGCGTATAAGAAGAACGACGGCGGGGCGCTGACAGCTCACTGGAACGTCGCTGTGCTGGACCTCGCTACGGGACAGGAAAGCGTGCTTGCCGAGAAGCGCAGTGTCGATGACCAGATCGAATGGCTGGATAACCAAAACCTTCTGTACGGCTTAGCTGACGAAACCACCGACGGAGATAGCAACATCTGGAAGCTGGGAACCGTACCCGGTTCCCAGCCCAGCCTGTTCATCTCCCACGCGTGGTCGCCCAGCGTCGTTCGTTGAAGGTATCCGCGAAAAGTACTCCGTATCAGAATTGGCTCGCACATGGGTCCGCTGGCGCCCGGCCCGGAGTTCGGGGGTCGGACACCAGCGGAAGTAGTCCCATATATCTGACTGTCAGCAGACTCTCAGCAACCCGCAGAGGAGGCCGCCGCTTTGTGTGGGACTGGGCGTCGGGCTCGGTGACGCGCTGGGCGTAGCGGTGGCTGTCGCCGTTGGGGTGGCCGTCGGGGTAACTGTTGGTGACGGCGTGGCGGTGGCTGTCGGCGTAGCTGTGGCTGATGGTGCAGCCAGCTGTTGGGCCGGAGCCGAGGTGGCGTAAACCACGTCCACGAAGTAGTTCGTAGCGTTCCAGGAACTGGCGGGCATTACGCCCCCCGAGCCGTACCGGTACCGTCCATTGTTGGGGCCGGATGCCGTGAACACTCCGCTCGTCCACGTCTGGTTGAAGAAGCCTTGCGTCGTGGAGTATCGCCCATTTGGTGCCCGGTAGGACACTACATACGTTTGGCCTGTAGCCAAGGGTACGGGGGTTGCCAAGGTGGCGGTTTGCCAGCCCGTTGCCGTCTCATTGGTGAACGTCACCTGCGCCAAGCGGGTGCCGGCCGCATTCCAGAGCGAGCCCACGTGAGTTCCAGTGTTGCCGGTGCCCTTGTAGAAGCGGATGCCTGTCACATTTCCCGCTTGGGAGACAGTAAAGGCAGTTCCCAGTTCCACCGACAGGGAGTCGGAGTTTGCAGCAACCTGTGGAACCAGCGATCCGAAAATAGTAGACGATTGCACCGATGGGGCGGCCGTGGTGAATTGCCAGGTGCTGGCGGGCAGGGTCTGGCCTTGGGGAGAAGCCACGCCGGAGACGCTTGCGGATATCGCAGTGTTGGCTGGTAGGGCTGCCGCCGGGGTGAAAGTAATGGTCCGGGCATCCGCAGACAACGCGGCCGTCCCTGCGATGGATGAGCCGTTCGCTGCCAGCGTGAAGGAGGCGCCTGGCTTGATGGCGGTCGAGAATGTAACGGATGGTTTCACATCCGTGGGAATGGCGGTGGCACCCGGGGCCGGTACCTGTGCGACGACGCTCAGCGGCGGTGCCGCTACGGTGAAGACCAGATCCACAAGGTAACTTGCTGTGGACGAGGTACTCGGGAAGTCGCTGCTGTAAGAGTAAGCCCCGGAATCCGGTTGGGTCTTCAGCGGCCCGCTGGTGAAGCCGTCGCCGAATCCGCCGGAAGTGTAGGAGTACTTGCCGGTAGGAGTCTTGTAGGCGGCTACATACTCAGTGTCAGCCTCAATATTCACAGGTTGGCTGAAGGCTGCCGTCTGCCAACCGGTGCTGGATTCGTTGGCAAAGGTAACCGTCGCCAAAACCTGCCCTGCCACCGTGTAAAGGTACCCGGTATGCGTCCCGGTGTTGCCGGCCGATTTGTAGAAGCGCACACCAGTTACCTGGCCGGCGGTGTCACTGGTGAATCGGACGCCCAATGTCAGAGGAACCCCGTCATTGACTTCGACGGTCGTCGGCGTCACCGTGTCCGTGTACAGGGTGCAGGGGCATGAACCAGGCGTGCCCGTCGCCGGTACGGTGGTGAATTGCCAAGTTCCACCGCCCGACATCGGTTGCCCGGACACTGACGTCGCAGTCACCGTTGCGGTGTACGACGTACCTGCTGTCAAGGAAGCTGTCGGCGTAAAGGTGACCCTACGGGTGTTTGCGTCGTAGGCAGTAGTTCCGGCAACCGATACGCCAGCCGCTGTCTTGAGGGACAGTGCCACGCTGGAGGCAACGGCGGCTTCGGAAAGGACTGCGCTGACCACCGTGGTGAGCGGGACGCTCGAAGCGTTCGGGATCGGGTTGTGGCCGCCAACGGTGAATGGCGGTGCAGACACCAGGACCACAACGTCCACCAGATAGCTGGAGGAGGACCGTGAAGAGGGGAAATCGCCGCTATAAGTGAAGGCTCCCGCATCAGGTACCGTCCTCAGGGGCCCAACGCTGAGTCCTGGTCCAAAGCCGTTGGCAGTGGCTGAGTAGGCTCCCGTGGGTGACTTGTAGGACGCTATGTATTCAGTGTTTGCAGCCATCTGGACCGGCTGGCTGAACATAGCGGTCTGCCACCCGGAGCTGCTCTCATTGGCGAAGGTCACGGTTGCCAGTTGCTGCCCGGCGGCGGTGTAAAGAGTGCCGGTGTGCGTGCCGGTGTTGCCGGCCGATTTGTAGAAGCGGATACCGGCCACCTGCCCGGCGGATACACTGGAGAACCGAACGCCCAAGGTCAGCGGCACACCATCTTGGATCTCTGCAATGCCCGGCGAGACGGTGTCGTCATAGAGGCTGCAGGGGCAGGAACCCGGCACTGACGCTGTGGCAGCCGTAGTGAAGGTCCACGTGCCGCCTGAGGTTACTTGGCCTCCTGTACTGTCTGTCCCGGCCAGGGTCGCCGTGTAAACGGTGCTGAAGGCAAGCTGCGAAGTGGGCGTGAACGTTGCCTTTCGTGTTGTCGCGTCATACGTCGCAGTGCCTGCGACCAACCCTGCGGATGACTTCAGGGTTAGCTGGACGCTGGCCGCGGTGACGGGTTTGGAGAACGAGGCGCTGACCTTGGTGGTCACGGCAACGCTGGAGGACGACGGGATGGGAGATTGCCCCGTGACCGTGAGAGGGGAGGTGTCCACGGTGCTGAAAACCGCGTCAACAAAGTAGTTGCCGCCGTTGAAGCTCGTGGTCGGGAAACTCTGGGACGTGCTGTAGACGCCCGCAGGTTCCGCGCCGAAGCCGCCCGCTACCTTCAACGGGGGATCACTGAATCCAAAGCTCGCCCACTGGAAGTCCTTGGTGGCATAGTGCCCCTTCGGAGCCCAATACGAGACCGTATACTTTTGTCCCGCGGAAACGGGCACGGGCTGGCTGAACAGCACGCTTTGCCATCCCGAGGCCGTCTCGTTGGCAAACGTGGCAGTGGCCAGGCGAGTACCGGTGGAGCTCCACAATGAACCTATGTGGGTGCCGGTGTTCGCTGTGCTCTTGTAGAAGCGAACCCCCGTGATGAAGCCATCAGCTGATGGACTGAACCGCATCCCCATCTCGTAGGCGCCGCCGTCTCCCGAGTCCGTCGTCGCCGGCACGCTCTGGCCGAAGACGGTGTAAGGACTCGTGAGGGTCAGATTCCTGGTGGCCGCAGGTCCAATGTTGGCGCTGTCGTCCACAGCCCGTACCTGGACTGTGGCCGTGGCCAGGCCTTTCTGGATGTAGCTGTAGGTCCAGGTTGACTTGCCTTGCGCCGGATGCCAGATGGTACCGCCGTCGGTCGAAACTTCGACGCCGGCCACTACGCCACCGCTGTCCGCTGCTGTTCCGCTGACCGTGACGCTGTTTCCGTGGGGAACGGTGGCGCCGTTGGCCGGGGCGGTGATGGACACAGTGGGGCCCGCCAAATCAGTGCTGGCGCTCGCAGCAACGAGTCCTGCCGCACGTGTCGCCGGCTGGGCTCCCATGTCTGCAAGAAGGTTTACCTGCGCCTGCCGCATGCGCACATCTGCGGCAGCGCCATCGCCGTCGTGTTCCTGGTCCAGGCCCCAGCTCCATTGGACGGTGCCGGCTGAGAAGACCAGCGCCCCGCTGGCAGCCCGGTAAAGCGTCACATTGTGGGTTGTGGTCCCTGGTTTGACCGTGTTGCCGAAGTCCTGCAGGTATTCAGCGACGCTGCCAACGGTCGTTGAAAGCCGGACAAGGCCTGCTGGACGAAAGCCGTTGTCAATATCTTCGTCGGATTCGTAGCCCACTGTGTGTGGCGCCAACGCAGCTGTGGAACCTGCGGGTAATGAGGCCAAGGACGTATTCCGCCACAACCGCGATTTTCCTTCCGCTGCCGAAACTGTCACTGGCAGGTCGGTGTAGTTGGACATGTACAGGGTGCCCGTCAGGCTGTTTTCAGGCAGCCCGCCCCCGTTTGCCTGGGAAGCAAAGCGCGGGTCTCTCCACGTGCCGGTCCACTGGCTTGTGGGGTCGATCTTTTCGTTGCTCCACGTTTCCTTGTAGCAGGTCAGAGTTCTGCCGGCAGCGCCATCCACGGAGGAGGGTTCAAATCGCGTCCGCCAGTACATTTCATTCCCGGAGAGGAACTGGAGGTTGACCCCGGCATCCTTGGCCGCCGATACGCTGGCCCTTTGCGGCCCGGACCAGTATTCGTCGTGGCCGACAGAGAGGAACACCTTGTGGTTCAGCAATTCCGCCCCGTTGCGGTCCACATCGAGCCCACTGACATAGCTGACGTCATACCCGTTTTGTTCCAAGAACCTCACCATCGGGTATTCGTTGGCGAAGTAGAAATCCCGGCCGCCGATCCCGTCGCGGGTGTTTACGGGCCGGTTGTAGCTCACTTTGTAAGAACGTCCGTTGACGGCGCCCTGGTAGAAGTCGGCGCCACCATAGGTGTTGTACGCCTGCCACGTCTGATCCGCAGTTTGAAACACGATCGAAGAACGATTGCCATCATTTCGGACGATGAAGGTGATATGGCTTTGGCCGCCGGTGTCAGGCCTTGTCAGCAAGGCCACATAGACGCCTGAAACTGCTGTTGCCGGTACTTGCCACGTTGCGGACACAGCCCACGTGCCGCAGTCGTATAGCTCCGTAGTGAGGTCACTCTTGCAGGCAGGTTGGGTCTGACGGAGGACCGAGGGAGTCACATCGGCAATCTTTCGGGCGCCGTTGCCGCCATACCAGCCCGTGCGGTAGATCGCGATGGTGTAGCTGGGTGCCTTGGTGTCCACCTTGAAACGGATGGGCTGCCCGGCGTTGACGCTAATTTCGGTGGAAAAGCCCTGGATGCTGTCATCTCCCGCACCAAGGATGTCCCACTCTGACGGGGGGCTGCCGGGTTTGGAGTTTTCGCAGACCACGGGGTTGACCACTGGGTCGCAGGGTCCTGCCGCAACTGCTGCCGGTGCTGTAAGGGGCAGCAGGGCTGCCACCATGGCAAGCACCAAGGGCACGAGGAAACCCTTGAAGACCCGCTGCGGTTGGGTAGCTGAAGGACCGGGCATGAGAACTCCTGGAGTGGTACGCCGAATGCTAAGACAGGGCCACGCATTTAAGCGCAGCCCCTGCTTGCCGCTCCCCAGCCAGGGTCAAACCAAGATCTTCAGTTATGAAACTCAGGGTGGCGCGGATGGATGTTCCCAAGAACGGGACCGGATCCGGGCAATGACCGAACAGAAGTTCAAGACGAAGCCGGATCACAGGAACGAATCCGCCAAGTAACCCTTGGCAGGAGTGTAGGGGTGTGGCATGCCGCCTGCAAGGGCTTCCGCCTTCAGATCCGCAGATTTCGTGCAAACCACAGTAGATTTAGTGGAGACAGACACCAGGCCACCCAGGAGAACCGAAGCGCCTTGCACCTGAAAAGTTTGACTGTCCGAGGATTCAAGTCGTTTGCGTCGGCCACGACCTTCGACTTTGAGCCCGGCGTCACCGCCGTCGTCGGCCCCAACGGTTCGGGCAAATCCAATGTAGTGGATGCCTTGGCCTGGGTCATGGGAGAGCAGGGCGCCAAAACTCTCCGCGGCGGCAAAATGGAAGACGTCATCTTCGCAGGTACCTCCGGCCGGCCACCCCTGGGCCGGGCCCATGTTGCGCTGACCATCGACAACGCTGACAACGCGCTCCCCATCGAGTACAGCGAAGTGACCATCTCCCGGACCCTCTTCCGTACGGGTGGGTCTGAATACGCCATCAATGGCGCACCGTGCAGGCTCCTGGACATCCAGGAACTCCTCTCCGATTCCGGCCTGGGCCGCGAAATGCACGTCATTGTGGGACAGGGCCAGCTGGATCGCGTACTCCACGCGACCCCCGAGGACCGGCGCGGCTTCATTGAAGAAGCTGCAGGAATCCTTAAGCACCGCCGCCGCAAGGAAAAGACCGTCCGAAAGCTCGAAGCCATGCAGGCCAACCTCGCGCGGCTCGGTGACCTCACGGCGGAAATACGGCGGCAACTGACCCCATTGGGCAAGCAAGCGGAGATAGCCCGCCGCGCCCAAACGGTCCAGTTTGACGTCCGGGATGCCCGCGCCCGGCTCTTGGCGGATGACCTCGTTCAACTGACAACCACTCTGGAACAGGACGTCGCTGACGAAGCTGCCCTCAAGGAACGCCGCAAGGTGGTTGAGGCAGGCCTTGGCACGGGCAGGAGACGCCAAGCCGCATTGGAGCAGCAAGCCGCCGAAGCCATCCCGCGACTGAACGCCGCACGCGATCATTGGTACCAGCTTTCAGCAAACCGGGAGCGACTCCGCTCACTCGGCTCCCTGGCCACCGAGCGCAGAAGGCTCCTGGGTTCCGCCGAGGCCTCCCCGGACACCGGACGCGACCCCGAACAACTTGAGCGCCAAGCTGCCCGCGTCCGTGAGGAACAGGCCGCCCTTGAACACGACATCCTTGCCAAGCAGGCGGCCCTCATGGAGGCCACAGTGGCAAAAGACTCAGCCGAGGCGCTCGCAGCTGCGGAGGACAAGCGCTTGACGACAATGTTGCGGGCAGCGGCGGACCGAAGGGAGGGTTTGGCCAGATTGGCTGGCCAGGTGGCTGCGGCCAGATCCCGGGCTGAGGCTGCCGAGGCCGAACGGGGTCGCCTCAGGGAGTCTCTGGCTGCCGGTGATGAACGTCGCCGCAAGGCTCAGAGCGAGTTCACCGCCCTTGAGTCGCAGGTGGCCGGTGTCGAAGATGGCGAAGAAAGCCTCGACGCTGACTACGAGAATGCGAATGACGTTCTGGATGCAGTCACCACGGAAATTGAAGACTTGAAGGCTTCTGAACGGGAAGCTGTCCGTGAACGGGACGCCCTGACGGCACGTCGCGATGCACTTCAACTGGGGCTCAACCGCAAGGACGGGTCCGGAAGTCTTTTGACGGCCGAGGGCGTCCTTGGGCCTTTGGCGGCGTTGTTGAGCATCGAGCCGGGATACGAGGCCGCCATAGCTGCTGCCCTTGGCAACGCCTCGGATGCCCTGGTGGTTGCCGATACCAACAGCGCCCTGGCAGCGATCCGCCGTCTGAAGGATGACGACGCCGGGCGGGCAGCGCTGCTTCTTGCCGGAAGCCCCGCCGCTGGTGAAGAATCCCGGGCCAACCTCGGGCTTCCCGCCGGTAGTCGTTGGGCGGCCGACGTTGTCAGGATTACTGATCCAGCTGCCCAAGGCGCGGTGGGGCTGCTGGCCCGGACCGCCGTCGTCGATAATGTGGAGGCTGCGGCAGCTCTCATTGCCGAACAACCCGACATCAGGGCCGTCACCCGTGAAGGCGACGTCCTCACCTCCTTGACCGTCACAGGCGGTTCGGCCACCGCGCCGTCGCTGCTGGAAGTTCAGGCGGCAGTGGACGACGCCGTTGCCCGGCTCCAGGAGGTCACTGCCCGTCTGGAGCGTGGACGCTTCGCCTTGGCCGGTGCCCAATCGCGACGTGCCGAAGCGCAGGACCGCGCCGACGCCGCGTTGGAGCGGCTGCACGAATCGGATGCCCGGCTTGCCGCGGTAGCTGAGCGCTTGGGTCATCTCAACTCTGTTCTTCGCAGTGCCGTTGGCGAAAGCGAAAGGCTTGCTGCGTCCATGGCCAAGGCGGAAGCGAACATCGCAGAAGCCCAACTTGACCTTGAAGTCGCCGCTGAACGCCTGGCTGCAGCCCAGGAAGCACCGGACGAGGAACCGTCCACGGATCAGCGGGACAAACTCGCTGCCCAAGCCAGAACTGCCCGGGCATCCGAAACCGAAGCCCGACTTGCCCTCCGCACTTCCGAGGAGCAGCTAGGAGCCATCAGTAACAGGGCGGCATCGCTTGAGCGGGCAGCAGCTACCGAACGCCGTGCCCGTGAAGAGGCCGCTCGACGCGCGCAACGCCGACGCGCGCAGGCGCAGCGTGCGGCTGCGGTCGCGTCAGCGGTGGAACAGGCTCTCCGGTTTATCGATGTGTCTGTGGACGTTGCCGGCTATGAGCGTGACCTTGCCGAACAACAGAGGGAGCAGCTGGAGAAGCAACTCGCGGAGGTCCGCTCCGGTAACGACGCCTTGGCGCGGGAGCTCGCCGAACTGACAGACTCCGTACACAGGGACGAGATGGCCCGGACTCAGCAGCGGCTCCGCATCGAGGCCTTGGAAGCGCGTTCCATTGAAGAACTGGGTCTCTCCGCCGAGCAACTCATTGCCGATTACGGTCCCGATCAACCGGTTCCCCTGCCCCCTGGAGCCACCACGGATAAATGGGCCGAACTCCGGGCGCCCGTCGATGAAAACGGCGACGCCATCATTGAGGGGATCCCGTTCGCCCGGGCAGAGCAGGAGAAGCGGCTGAAGAAGGCCGAGCGCGAGCTTGCGGCTCTTGGAAAGGTGAACCCGCTTGCGTTGGAAGAGTTTGCAGCCCTGGAAGAACGGCACCAGTTCCTGAGTTCGCAGCTCGAGGACCTCAAGTCCAGCCGCAAGGACTTGCTGGACATTATCAAAGAAGTGGACAACCGCGTCCAGCAGGTGTTCGCCGAGGCTTTTGCTGACACGTCAGCCCAGTTCGACCACGTCTTTGCCAGGCTCTTCCCCGGTGGTGAGGGCCGGCTGGTACTCACCGACCCTGACGACATGCTCAACACCGGAATTGAAGTGGAAGCGCGGCCGGCGGGCAAGAAAATCAAGAGGCTCTCGCTGCTCTCCGGCGGGGAGCGCTCACTCACGGCAGTGGCACTGCTGGTGGCTATCTTCAAGGCCCGGCCCTCGCCGTTCTATGTAATGGACGAAGTAGAAGCCGCGTTGGATGACACCAACCTGGGCCGGCTCATCACCATCTTTGAGGAACTGCGCGAGTCCAGCCAGCTGATTGTGATCACCCACCAGAAGCGCACCATGGAAGTGGCAGACGCGCTGTACGGAGTGACCATGAGGGGAGACGGCGTATCAACAGTCATCAGCCAGAGGCTCGGTGCCGGGGCCTAGCTTTATGAGAAGGTAGGGGAGTGAACGATTTCCTACCCATAATTCTGTCCATTCTCGCTGCGCTCGTAGTGGTCGGCGGACTCGTGCCGGTACTGATGAAAGCCCGGAAGACCGGTGCCAAGTACCCCGGAACGCGAGACGCAAATGATCCCGTTCAGTCATCGGCAGCAGGCGGCGGAACCCTTGTGGAGGACCGCCCGGACGCGGTGAACGCCCCGGCGCCCACCCTCGATGGGACGGTGGAGGATACAGATGTCCCGGATGACGCCGCCGGGCTCGAAACCATCGCCATTGACACTCCGGCGCCGGTGGAAGGCAGGCTCACCCGCCTTCGCGCCCGCTTGATCAAGTCCAACAACATCCTGGGCAAGGGCCTCCTGGCCCTGTTGTCGGGGGACAAGATCGACGAAAACGTCTGGGACGAGGTAGAAGAGACGCTCCTGCTGGCTGATCTTGGCACCGAACCCACCATGCAGCTGGTCGACGCCCTGCGTGAGCGCGTCAAGGTGCTGGGCACCCGCAGCCCCGAGGACGTCAAGGCGATGCTCCGTGAGGAACTCATTAAGCTGGTAGATCCAGGCATGGACCGTTCCTTGAACGTCGAGCGCAAGGGTGACCGTCCCGCCGTCGTGCTTGTTGTTGGCGTGAACGGCGTGGGCAAGACCACCACCGTGGGCAAGCTTGCACGTGTACTGGTAGCCGAAGACAAGGACGTCCTGTTGGGCGCAGCTGATACTTTCCGCGCTGCTGCTGCCGAGCAGCTGGCCACTTGGGGACAGCGCGTGGGCGTGCCCACCGTCAAGTCCGACATCGACGGTGCCGATCCCGCCTCCGTGGCCTACGAGGCCGTGAAGGCCGGCATCGACCAAGAGGTGGACGTGGTCATGGTGGACACCGCAGGACGCCTGCAGAACAAGACCGGCCTGATGGATGAGCTCGGCAAAGTCAAGCGGGTCATTGAGAAGCTGGCCGAAGTGGACGAGGTTCTGCTGGTCTTGGACGCCACCACCGGACAGAACGGCCTCAACCAGGCCCGTGTCTTCGCGGAGGTGGTGAACATCACCGGCATCGTGCTCACAAAACTGGATGGAACCGCCAAGGGCGGCATTGTTGTGGCCATCCAGAAGTCACTGGGTGTCCCGGTGAAGCTCATCGGCTTGGGTGAAGGCCCGGACGACCTCGCGCCGTTCGACGCCGAGAGCTTCGTGGACGCACTGCTCAACTAGCGCGCGTCACCCTACTGACCGGCTGCAGTTGTTGTTCTGAAGACTCGGATCAACAGCTGCAGCCGGTCAGTTTTTGGGTTTGAGGGGTTCTCTTGCCGGCAGCCATGCCGCGGCCGTGAGGAGGAGCACGCCTCCGGTGATGCCGAACGCCCAGCCGTAGCCGAGCCGGTCAGCGAGGAGTCCGGCCACGATCGGGCCGATGATCGCCCCCGTGTCAGCGGCCATTTGGAAGATGGCCAGTACTTTCCCTCCCGAGCGTCCGCGGCCGATGACATCGGCCACGGCGGCCTGCTGCGCCGGGCCCAGCAGGCCGGAGCCGAAACCCGCCACTGCTGACGCGATGAGGAATCCCGTTAGATCCGTGGTGAGCCCAATGACGCCGGTGGCCGCTCCGGTGATGACCAGGCCCGGGATCAGCAGGGGTTTTCGTCCCCAAGCGTCCGCGAGCCGCCCACTGAACGTCAGGGCAAGGGCATTGCCCACGGCAAAGATAGCCAGTGCCCAAGCTGCGGTCTCAGGCGCTGACTGCAGGACTGCGACGGCAAACAGCGGGATGGTGGCCATCCGGACACCGAATGTCACCCAGCCGTTGCCAAAACTCGAAAATATGGCGGCGCGGTAGGCAGAGTCCGCCAAAGCGTCCTTAAGGGTCATGGCCGGAGCCGGTGCGGTGTCCTCTGCTGCATTGCCTTCCCCGCTAAGCAGGGTTCGCACCACCAGGGCGGCCACCAACAACGCTCCCGCGTAAGCGAGGAAAGGTACCCTGAGGCCGAAGCCCGCCAGCAGACCTCCCACTACCGGACCCAGGACGCTTCCGATCAGGAACGCGGAGGCGTACGCGCCGGACACACGCCCTCGACGCTCGGGTGGCGCCAGACGGATGAGCAGTCCCATGGCGGCAACAGTGAACATCACCGAGCCGGCCCCGCCGAGCCCCCGGAAGATCAGCAATTGCCAATAGTCCTGCGCGAAGGCACATGCCGCGGTGGAGACTGCAACGATCAGCAACCCGGTGACGTAGACGTTCCGCTCCCCGAACCGTCCAATCAAGGCACCGCCCGCAGGGGCGAAGACCAACCGCATGAACGCGAAGATACTTACAATCACTGCGGCAGCCGTGGCGCCAACATCGAAGGTGGTGGCAAACTGCGGCAGAACGGGGGCCACCAGGCCGAAGCCCAGCGCGATCAGGAACGCCGCGGCCAACATCACCTTGATGTCGCGCGGAAGGGGAGTCTTCTCCGGCCTGATCCTTGGGGCTTTAACGGATCTGGGCGACTCGGTCATACGGTGCTGGTCCTTCAGATGGGATATCGGTGATAACTGTGGAGCTGATGAGGTGCTTGTGGTCCAAACCGGGTAATTTCGGTGAAGTCCGACGCCTGAAACATATCCGTAACACCGGGGATATGCACCATTTACGTTGGGGAGGTTGTTGTAACGAGCCCGCAATGTAAAACCTGCGCAGGTGAAACACGGCGGCACGAAACTCTTAAGCAGGACGCAAACGGCGTCAGGACAGCGGTTGAACCGCAGATCTAGCAAGAGAGGAACGTGCACCATGGAACTTACCGCAGGTCACGTATGGGTCATGGTGGCGGCGGCGCTTGTGCTGTTCATGACACCTGGTCTGGCATTTTTCTACGGCGGCATGACACGCGCCAAGGCAGCCCTGAACATGATGATGATGAGCTTCATCTCCATCGGCATTGTGGGCGTCGTCTGGGTGCTGTGGGGCGCTTCGATGAGCTCCGGGGAAGGCTTCTTGGAGATCGTGGGCAACCCGCTAGCTTCCTTTGGTCTTATCGGGGTTGAAACCACCCCGGACGCAATGATCAAGATCGGCTACGCAGCAACCTTTGCCATCATCACCGTCGCCCTCATCAGCGGCGCGATTGCTGACCGCGCCAAATTCGGGGCCTGGAGCATCTTCGTTCCGGTCTGGGTCACTCTGGTTTACTGCCCGCTGGCCTACATGGTCTGGGGTGGCGGATTGTTCGGCCCCGAAGGCGCAATCGGCAAGGCGCTCGGCCCGGCCATCGACTTTGCCGGGGGCACCGTGGTGCACATCAACGCCGGTGTAGCAGCTCTCGTCCTGGTCCTTATCATTGGCAACCGCCGCGGCTTCGGCAAGGACCCGAACCACCGTCCGCACAACATCCCGTTCGTGATGCTCGGCGCTGCAATCCTCTGGTTTGGCTGGTTCGGTTTCAACGGCGGCGCAGCTACCACCGCGGAACAGGCGGGCCTGATCTGGATCAACACCCTGGCAGCCCCTGCAGCAGCGATGATCGGCTGGCTTATTACCGAACGCATTCGTGACGGGCACCCGACATCCCTCGGCGCTGCATCCGGTGTTGTAGCCGGCCTGGTGGCAATCACCCCGGCCTGCGCAAACGTGGATCCCATCGGTGCCCTCGGCCTGGGTGTAGTTGCCGGTGTTGCCTCTGCTCTGGCAGTTGGCCTGAAGTTCCGTTGGGGCTTCGATGATTCCTTGGACGTTGTAGGCGTTCACCTTGTCTCAGGCATCATTGGCACCGTGGCCCTTGGCTTCATCGCCAAGTCCACTGACGGAGTGGGTGGCGGTCTCTTCTACGGTGGCGGCATGACCCAGATGTGGGCACAGCTCGCAGCAGCCGGAATCGCGATTGCTTACTCGGCCATCATGACGGCCATCATTGCCTTCGCCATCCACAAGACCATGGGCTTCAGGGTCTCCACGGAGCAGGAGAACGTTGGCGTCGACCTCAGCCTCCACGCTGAGACAGCCTACGAGTTTGGAGTCAACGGCCACGGCGGCAGCTTCCAGCCACTGCACAATGCCGTGACAGGGAAGTCCGACCCCGCCGCAGCCAAGACCCCCGCAGAAGGCAAGGAGAGTGTCCAGGCATGAAGCTCATCACAGCGATCGTCCGTCCCGAAAAGCTTGAAGCAGTCCGGGAAGGCCTCGAATCATACGGGGTCCAGGGCCTGACGGTCAGTGCGGCCAGTGGCTACGGCCGCCAGCGCGGCTACACCGAGGTGTACCGGGGAGCCGAGTACAACGTGGACCTGCTCCCGAAGATCCGCATCGAGGTCCTCGCCACGGATGAGCAGGCAGACGACATCCTGGATGTCCTAATCGCCAGCTCAAACACAGGCCGCGCCGGCGACGGCAAGGTCTGGACCGTGGATGTCTACGAAGCAGTCCGGGTCAGGACAGGGGAGCGCGGCTCAGCCGCTATCTAAACCTTCAACCCAAAATGCGGGCCGGGTACCAGTCAAGGTACCCGGCCCGCTTTGCGTTGGCGCTGTGGCTGGGCGATTCGCGTCGTGACGGCTTCGGAGGATTGGTCGCCCGCTGCCCCGCGATGACCCTACCGCTGATTGAGAGACGCGACATGACCGCCGGATAAGCCCTGCTTGAGCTCATCGCCAACGTCGAAGGCGGCCGGCGGGACCAGGTCATCCGGGCGACCGACCTGAACCACGGCGGTCGGGCGCTGCTGATCGCCATCCTCGTCGCTCATGGCCAAAACATTCTTTACCCCTGCTCGCCGCCGAATTCCTCGGCGCCACCGGTGGTGACCTCGCTGTCTTCCAGTCCGCCGAGGGTGAGCGGTCGTTGTCGGGCTTGCTCCGGCGTCGGCTCAATGTTCCTTGGGCCAACGGCTTCGTAGTGGACAGCATCAATCTCTCATAGTGCCGCCTGTTCCATGTGAAGAGAGGGGTGTCACTAATCATCCAGTCCCGAGAGGCATTCGCCGTGCCTCAGCTCTTGTTGGAAGCTGCGATCGGGAGGGACGATTTCAGTCGAGAACCAAGGCGGCCCACATTATGGGTAACGGTTCGGAAGATGAATGATGGGGAGATGCGCTCATCCATAACCTTGGGTCGTGTGATGTGTGGCGGCCAGTTTTGTTGGAGCCATACGCGCCACGTCCAATAAGAGCGCCAGTGACCCTTAATCTTGGAAAGAGCCATCACATCCGTTAAGGCCATGAAAAACACTCTTTCGAGATCGTTCCGCACTTCCTCAGCGGCCTCCATCTCGCGCACCCACCGGAGCTCTGCGAGGGTTCCGCGCATGATCGAATCTTCCTGCTTCGTAGCTTGCTCGTGATGAATTCGGCGGCCCACCAGTGGATCCGCAATGTACAGGAAGGATCCTTCAAAGGTGAGTTCACAAAAGTAGATCACATCCTCTGCTGGAGGGGCCCACTCTTTGAATCTAGCGAGGACGGTTCGCCTCACCAGTGCTGAAGATGGGCAGATCCAGCCATCGCCCTTGAGCAAGGTCTGCGCATCGTGCCGCCCCGCTAAGAATGCAGGGAAAGGGGGAGGTGATTCCGACTGATTGCCGAAGGTGCTGAAGTTAGTGTGGATACAAACCAGCGTGGCATCATCTTGGATAAAAGAAATCTGCCGAGCGAGCTTCTCAGGCAGCCACACATCGTCAGCATCAAGAAAAGCCAACCAGTCGCCCGTAGCTCGAGCAATGCCACTGTTCCGCGCCCCCGAAAGCCCTGCGTTCTTTTGGTTCAGGACGACCACCCGGTCCAAGTAAGGCCTCAGCACCCGCTCAGTTTCATCCGTGCTTCCATCGTTGACAACAATGATCTCATCCGCGGGCCGCGTTTGCGCGAACACACTTTCCAAAGCATCGACCACAAAGGCAGCGGAATTGTAGGACGGAATGATCACGCTGACTCGCAGTTCTTCAGACATCTGTAACGCTCCTTCGCTGGCACCGTTCTTGCCATTGTCCGCACCGCGTCAACGGAGGGGAATGTTCGTTACGGGACCTGCGTCGGGGCGGCGCCGCCAACCACTGGTTCCGCTTCCAGGATGCCTGCTTCGAGGCGATCACCGCCGAAGTGTTCTACCACTGGTCAAATGGCCAGTGCGACTGACCCAATAAGCTCCTGCCACAGCCACCGAATTGTCGGAGAAGGACCGGAAGCCCTACCGGGCTTGGACTAGCTAGTGTCTAACCAATGCAGCGTTCCCTTACTCATTCGTGAGTAAGGGCGCGCCCCCGCACTGAACTTACATCCGACACTTCGGAATAGAAATAGGTAGCTGGGGAACCGGCGCTCTTTCCATCAAAATTGGGACAATCCAAGTCGTCTCGGCAGGAAATCGAGGCATAATTCCTACTCCGCGGCACCCGCAGATCAGCCGAGACGAACGTTGACAACATCATTGAGATTCCTATCGGTTCGCGGCGTCAGTCCACGACGCCGGTGGGCCAGCCCGCCGGGCCCGCGCTGCCGGCGTCGTACTCTTCCAGCGGGACGTCGCCGGCCTCCCAGGCGCGGAGGACCGGCTCAATGATCCGCCAGCAGTCCTCGGCGGTATCGCCCCGGACAGACAACAAGGGGTCACCGTTCAGGATGCCTTCCAGCACTTCACCGTACGGAAGCATTCCGGCCGCGTTGAGCCGGGTCACCAAACTGGCGCGGTCCAGAGTGAAGATGTCGCCGGGGCCGTTGACATCGACGTCGAGTTCCAGCACATCCGGGCCGAAACCGATCCGCAGCTGGTTGGGGGAGTCCACACCGGAAAATCCCTTGGGCAGGTGGGGGACAGGGCGGAAAGTGATGACGGCTTCCTTGCGCCGGTGTCCCATGGCCTTGCCGGATCGAAGGATGAACGGCACACCCTTCCACCGCCAGTTGTCTATCTCCACCCGGACCTCCGCCAGGGTTTCGGTGTTGCGTGAAGGGTCTACACCTTCCTCGGCAGCGTAATCCGGCACCGTTCTTTCGCCGAGTGTTCCCGCCGTATATCGGGCACGGCGTGTGGATTCGCTGTATGGGGCTTTGATGCTGCTGGCCCGCAGGACCGTCGCCACGGCGTCACGCAGGTCCCGTTCGTCAATGGTGGCTGGAGCGTCGATCGCGAGGAAAGCAATGATGTGCAGGAGATGGCTCTGGATCATGTCGCGAAGGGCGCCGGCAGTGTCGTAGTATCGGGCCCGTCCTTCGAGTGCCAGGTCCTCATCGAAGATGACCTCCACCTTCTCGATGTGGTCCCGGTTCCATACCGGCTCCAAGAACCTGTTGGCGAAACGGAGTCCCAGGATGTTCAGTACCGTCGCTTTGCCCAGAAAGTGGTCCACGCGGTGGATGTGGTCCTCGGGAACCAGTGCTGCGAGTGTCTTGTTGAGTTCACGCGCAGACTCTGTTCCGGAGCCGAAGGGCTTTTCCATCACCAAGCGTGTCCCAGGGGGCAGTTGATCCCGGTGGAGAACCTCGCAGGCTTTCTGGCTGACGTGGGGCGGCAAGGCGAAGTAGATGGCCACGGGACCCTCAAGCCGGGCCAGCAGCTCGGCCAACGGGCCTTCAGCGGTGACATCCACCTGATGGTATTCGGTGGTTGATGCAACGGCAGCTACGTCGGCGCGGCCTGCGGCGTCGGCGGCGCTTGATGCTGCAGCGAAGGCAGTGTTGACCCGGTCCTGCCACTGTTCAGGGGACCACGGGTCAGAACCCGCTCCCACCAAACGAAGGCCGGGCGCCCGGCCGGCAGCCAGGAGTCCGGCCAGTCCGGGCAGAAGCAGCCTGCCTGTCAGGTCCCCGGACGCGCCGAGGATGAGCAACGTTTTTACAGTTGTTTTGCTGGTCACTGTGCCAGCATGCCATCTTGCAGGTGCGACTTGGTACCCTAGATAGTCGAGTCCCGTAGTCGATTCAGATTTGTTGGCTGAGGCACATTTGCTGGGGCAAGAATGATCAGGACTATGGCGTGCCGCATTGGCCGCCATTCGTAGACCATCGAAAGAAGTGCACGGCGCGTGTTCAATTCACTCTCTGACCGGTTGACAGCAACCTTCAAGAACCTTCGTGGCAAGGGCCGCCTCACCGAGGCTGATGTCGATGCCACCGTTCGTGAGATTCGCCGTGCCCTGCTGGATGCGGACGTTGCAGTATCCGTGGTCCGCGAGTTCACCGGCCGTATCCGCGAACGCGCCCTGGGCGCCGAAGTCTCGGGAGCATTGAACCCGAGCCAGCAGATCGTGAAGATCGTCAACGAGGAACTCAAGGAGATCCTTGGTGGCGAAACCCGTCGCATCCGTTTGGCCAAGACCGGCCCCACCATCATCATGCTCGCCGGCCTCCAGGGTGCCGGCAAGACCACCTTGGCCGGCAAGCTGTCCAAGTGGCTCAAGTCCCAGGGGCACAGCCCCATGCTGGTGGCCTGTGATCTTCAGCGCCCCAACGCAGTGACCCAGCTCCAGGTTGTGGGACAGCGCGCGGGCGTCCCGGTGTTCGCTCCGCACCCGGGCGCAACGTCCGAGCTTGAGCACCCTGCCGGCGACCCCGTGGCCGTAGCCAAGGCAGGTGTGGAGGAAGCGCGTCAGAAGCTGCACGACGTCGTGATTGTTGACACCGCCGGTCGTCTTGGCGTCGACGCCGAGATGATGGATCAGGCCCGCCGCATCCGTCAGGCGATCATTCCTAACGAAGTCCTGTTCGTCATCGACTCCATGATCGGCCAGGACGCCGTGAACACGGCTATGGCGTTCGATGAAGGCGTCAACTTCACGGGCATCGTGTTGTCCAAGCTCGACGGCGATGCCCGCGGCGGTGCCGCGCTGTCGGTGGCGTCCGTTACTGGCAAGCCGGTGATGTTTGCGTCCACCGGTGAAGGCCTTGATGATTTCGAGCTCTTCCACCCGGACCGTATGGCTTCCCGCATCCTGGACATGGGTGACGTCCTCACGCTGATCGAACAGGCTGAGAAGGCGTGGGACAAGGACGAAGCTGCCCGGATGGCGAAGAAGTTCGCCGACCAGGAAGACTTCACCCTGGACGACTTCCTCGCCCAGATGCAGCAGATCCGCAACATGGGCTCCATGAAGAAGATGCTCATGATGATGCCGGGTGCGCAGAACATCCGCCAGCAGCTGGAGAACTTCGACGAAAAAGAGATTGACCGCGTCGAGGCAATCGTCCGCTCCATGACTCCCCACGAGCGTGTTGCGCCGAAGATCATCAACGGCTCACGCCGCGCCCGTATTGCCAAGGGTTCCGGTGTGCACGTGTCCGAGGTCAACGGCCTGCTGGAGCGTTTCGCCCAAGCCCAGAAGATGATGAAGAAGCTCGCTCAGGGCGGCGGCATGCCGGGTATGCCCGGGATGCCTGGCCTCGGAGGCCCCGGCGGAGGACGCAAGAGCGGCAAAAACGCGCCCAAGAAGAAGGCTCGCTCGGGCAACCCTGCCAAGGCTGCCCAAGAACTGCGTGATGCCGAAGCCAAGCGGGCAAACGCAGCGTCGGCAGCTCCCTCGGGGGCAGCTTTTGGTCAGGGTGCAGCAGACTTTGATCCGTCATCGATGAATCTTCCCAAGGGCTTCGACAAGTTCCTCGGCAAGTAGTCCGTGGCCGACATCCCAACCGCGTCGCAGTTGGGATGTCGGAGCTGTGGAATAGGCTGAATCAATGCATAAGCAGCGCGTAGTCTTCGTCCACGGCCTAGGCAGCTTCGGAGCTGCGGCGTGGCCGAAGCAACATGGCATGGCCCTTGCTTATGACGCTTTGTTCCTGAGGCGGCACGGCTTTGATGCCCTTGCAGAGCCTGTGGAGTCCGACATCCCGGCCGACGTCGCAATCGTGATCAACGCCTTGGCCGACTCCGGCGGCGGTCATATTGTTGCCCATGAACAAGGCGCGATTTCGGCAATGTTGGCAGCAGTTCAGTGCCCTGATCTGGTGCACTCGCTCTCTTTGGTTGAGCCGTCCTGCCTGTCCCTGACGGCTGAACTTCCAGCCACAGCCTCATACAGGGCCCTCATGGAACCCTTGTTTGAGGTCCGGGACCAGCTTAACGACGCCGATTACCAGCGCGAGTTCTACCGGCGTGCTTTCTCGGCCGAGGCCGGTGGGCCGGACACTCCGGAGGCCCGGCGATCAGCCCGCAGGCTCCGGCTCCAGTCACCGCCATGGGAAGCCCCGCTTCACATTGTGCCGGGCGTCCCCACACTGGTTCTCACCGGCGGATGGGAACCTTTATATGAGGAAATTGCCGGGTACCTCCAGGAGACCGGTGCCCTCCGCCGTGTGGCAGCGGGCGAACACCGGCCGCAGGATTCCGTTGACGGCGATCAGGCCATCCGCTCCTTCATCGCCAATGTTGGCCGGTCAATGTCAGTTCGGGCTTCCTGAACCGACTTCACTGCTTCCTTGTTTCGCGGGGACTTGAGGCTCCGGCAAGTAGACCTTTCCACCCGAAGCCAGGAACTCATGGCTCTTCTCTTGCATGCCGCTGTACATCTCAGAGATGGCAGCCTGCGCCTCGGCCGATCCGTATTCGTCCCGGATGTCTTGGCTGATGCGCATCGAACAGAACTTGGGACCGCACATGGAGCAGAAATGGGCAGTTTTTGCCGGTTCTGCAGGCAGCGTCTCGTCGTGGAATGCTTCTGCCGTGACCGGGTCCAGGGACAAAGCGAACTGGTCCCTCCAGCGGAACTCGAACCGCGCCTTGGACAGCGCATCATCACGTTCATGGGCTCCCGGGTGCCCCTTGGCGAGGTCCGCGGCATGGGCCGCGATCTTGTACGTGATGACACCTGTCTTGACGTCGTCCTTGTTGGGGAGTCCCAAGTGCTCCTTCGGGGTCACGTAACAGAGCATTGCCGTGCCGTAGCGTGCAATTTCCGTGGCGCCGATGGCCGAGGTGATGTGGTCATAGCCGGGGGCAATGTCAGTCACCAAGGGACCCAAGGTGTAAAACGGCGCACCTTTGCACAGTTCCTGCTGGCGCTCAACATTCTCGCGCACCAGATGGAAGGGAATGTGGCCGGGACCTTCCACCATGACTTGGACATCGAACTCCCACGCCCGCTGTGTCAGCTCTGCGAGAGTATCCAGCTCGGCAAACTGCGCGGCGTCGTTGGCGTCTGCAATTGAGCCGGGACGCAGTCCGTCGCCCAGGGAGAATGCGACATCGTATTGGGCGAAGATTTCACACAGCTCGTCAAAGTGCGTGTAGAGGAAGTTCTCCTGGTGGTGCGCCAGGCACCAGCCGGCCATGATGGAACCGCCACGGGAAACGATTCCCGTGACCCTGTTGGCGGTCAAAGGCACGTACCTGAGTAGAACGCCCGCATGGATGGTCATGTAGTCCACGCCTTGCTCGCATTGCTCAATGACGGTATCGCGGAAGATTTCCCACGTCAGCTTGTTGGCCTCGCCGTTCACCTTTTCCAGCGCTTGGTAGATGGGAACTGTTCCGATGGGAACGGGCGAGTTGCGGATGATCCACTCACGCGTGGTGTGGATATCGTCTCCCGTGGAGAGGTCCATCACGGTGTCAGCACCCCACTGCGCCGCCCACTGCAGCTTGTCCACTTCCTCGGCAATGGAACTGGTGACAGCCGAGTTGCCGATGTTGGCGTTGATCTTAACCAGGAACGCCTTGCCAATGATCATGGGTTCGGATTCGGGGTGGTTGATGTTGTTGGGAATGATCGCCCTTCCCGCGGCGACCTCGCTGCGGACAAGTTCAACATCGCAGCTCTCCCGCAACGCCACGAACTGCATCTCCGGCGTCACTATGCCCCGTTTCGCGTAGTGCATCTGGGTTACGGTCCTACCCGGGACCGCGCGGCGCGGCACCGGTTGCGCACCCTTCCATTCCGCTGACGCTGCTCCTCGCCGGACGGCTGATTTGCCGTCGTCGTGCAGGTTCCGTTCGCGGCCCGAATAGGCCTCAGTGTCTGTGCGGGCTTCAATCCATGGCGCACGGAACGGCTCCAACCCAACCACGGGGTCGCTGCCAGGCCCCGCGGTTCGGTAAACCTGCAGAGGCTGGTTGACTTGACCGTTGGGGGACAGTTCCAGCGCGATCTCCGTGACAGGGACCCGTATGCCATGGCGGGGATCTTCCAACCAAGCCAACGAATGGGATTTCAACGACTGCGTGACGGACTGGTTGTGACCCGCGTTGAGCTTATTTTGGCTTGCATTGGACTGATTTTGGACAGGGCTGTGCTGTGTTTCGGCGGTGCTCAAGGGAATACTCACTTCCTTCGCCGGCATTACCCGGACAGGTTCAACGGTCGCAGACTGCATCAGTCCGATCTCAGCCCCTGCAGGGGCCCCCGTGTGGTCGTAGACGAAGCTACCACAGCTCCGAGCAGCCGCCCAGTCACATACATCAGGAGGGTTCTGCGGCACCACCCGGCTACGCTTTTGTGATGGCCAACATCATCGAATTCAGGGGCCCCGTGCTTGTCTCGGCGCACGAAGAGCGCCACGGGCTATGGTCCGTGGACGGCATATTGACGTTTCAGCGTCCCGCCGCCCCGCCGGACAGGGTGCTGGATGGCTGGGTACTGCCGGGTTTGGTTGACGCCCACTGTCATATCGGCCTCGGTGTTGGAGGAGCGGTGGAGGAGCAGGCCACCCTTCTTCAGGCCCAAGCCGACCTCGACGCCGGGACGCTGCTGATCCGTGATTGCGGATCGCCCGGCGATACCCGCTGGGTGCAGCAGCGAACTGACCTGCCCCGACTCATCCGTTCAGGCCGGCATATCGCCCGGAGCCGACGATACCTCCGCGGCCTGGGCCATGAAATTGAGCCGGACGAACTTGTTGAGACCGTCCGAAAGGAAGCCCGGGACGGCGATGGTTGGGTAAAACTGGTGGGCGACTGGATAGATCGCAGCGTTGGGGATCTCGCGCCCTCCTTTCCGGCCAAGACCGTGAAGGAAGCTATCTCAGCCGCACATGATGAAGGTGCAAGGGTCACGGCTCACTGTTTCGGCGAGGACACCATCGATCACATGCTCGACGCCAACATCGATTGCATTGAGCACGCCACCGGCCTCCTTCCCAGGCACCTTCCCCGCTTGGTGGAACAGTCAGTGCCGATTGTTCCCACGTTGGTCAACATCGCCACCTTCCCGGACATAGCCGCGCAAGCTGCGCCTAAGTTTCCGCAGTACGCGGACCACATGCTCCGTCTCTGGGATCGCCGTCATGAGCGCGTGTTGGAGGCTTTCGAGGCGGGGGTATCCATTCACGCCGGTACCGATGCCGGCAGCGTGATCCAGCACGGGCGGATTGCGGATGAAATGAAGGAACTGCACGACGCCGGCCTGCCGCCGGCGGCGGTCCTGCACGCTGCAACATGGGGTGCCCGGGCGTGGCTGGGAGCCGAGGGTATCAGCGAAGGCGCGAGTGCCGACGTCGTGCTGTGCAGTGACGATCCGAGAGGTGAGCTGGCGACAATTGCCAGGCTCAAGCACGTAGTCCTTCGGGGTAACGTGGTCCGCTAGGAATAAATTGAAGCTTCAAGTAATTTATATAGGTAGGAAGGTGCCGATGAGCGGCAACCTCGGAACCGGGAGCTTCACATGACCTCATCATCCAGCCAGGATCTTCTGCCTGCCGAACTCACCATGGGCACCGTCATGCTCAAGGTGGGCGACATGAAGGTCATGGGCGACTACTACCAGCGTGCCCTTGGCTTGGAGGTTGTGGGCGAGCAAGACGGCGGACTCTATCTGGGGCGCTTGGGTAAGCCGGTGGTCCACCTGGCCCCGGCGGCGGGGCTCCAGGTCCCGGCAAGGGGAGAGGCCGGGCTGTTCCACACGGCCATCCTGTTCCAGGACCAGCCATCGCTGGCCGCGACGATTGCCACCGCCGCGGAATACGAGCCCCGGGCTTTCGCAGGGAGTGCTGACCATTTGGTAAGCGAAGCCTTCTACTTCACTGACCCGGAGGGCAATGGCATAGAGCTTTACTATGACAAGCCGCGTGAGCTCTGGCAGTGGGACGGCAAGAATGTGGTGATGGACAATGTGGCATTGCCCCCGCAGCGCTTCCTCCAACAGCACCTGAGTGAAGCGGCCGTGACCGGGCAGCTCGAGGCCGCTGCCGGCATCGGGCATGTTCACCTTCAGGTGGGTGACGTGGAGTCTGCGCAAAAGTTCTACGTGGAAACACTCGGGTTCGAGCGGACCGCAGGGTGGCACGGCCAGGCATTGTTCGTTTCCGCGGGTGGCTACCACCATCACATGGCCATGAACGTCTGGAACAGCCGTGGAGCAGGTCCCCGCAAAGACACTCTGGGCCTGGGTGAGGTGCTGATCGAAGTCCCCGGCGGTGACGACGTAGCAGCGCTGGCCGATCGCCTCAAGGTTGCGGCTGTACGGCATCATCACACCGGAGCCGAGCTTCACTTTGAGGATCCCTGGCGGAACAAACTGCGGGTTGCCGTCCGCTAAAGCCCTCTCTGCCTGAGTGCCCGCGCGCCCGTTGTGCTGCACTAGGCTGGACGGAGACGGTGCGGAGTCTTCCGGATTCCGTGCCGCCGACCCGTCAGCACGAAGGAATGAGAGTACTTTCCATGGGCTTTGCCGAAATTTTTGTAGCCACCCACGATGAAGCACTCAAGCGGGCAGCAGCTCTGGACAAAGGTGCGGATGTGACCGGCCCGGCCGTGCGGATTGACGGCATTACCGACTTCGAAGTCGAACAGTTGGGCGACCTTGCCGGGCAAGCGGTCCACGCCGCCGGGGCTGACTACGAGCTTGCCTTGGTAGACGTCACCAGTGATGCCCTCTTGGGTGTCCCCGAAGCAATGGTGCGGGCTTTAGCCGAGCTTCTCACCTATGAGAGCGAAGGCGACGCCAACGTTCTCGACGACGTCGCGGCCGCCTGGGCTGCGCAGGACGACATGCCTTTCGATGCCGCGCAATCACGCCAGTATGTCCAGCAACTGGCTGCCCTTGCAACGGACGTTGAAAAGGCGGAGCGCACCGGGCTCTACGTCTGGTCCGAATAAGCCCTTGGTTCGCGGAAGGCCGCACCACTAATGGGGGGGAGTGGGGAAGAACACGCCGCCGCGCTTAGCCGAAGTCGTATTTACTCCGGGCATCTGGCACAATAGACAGGTACTCGATCGGTGCGGCCCCTCTCTCCGTACTCGTATCTTGTCCTTCGAACCGTCAAGTATGGCCCGCCCCACGGGTGCAGAACGTCGGGTTCAACCTCGTTTCAGAAACAGGAGTGACCACAAAAGTGGCCGTAAAGATTCGCCTTAAGCGCTTCGGTAAGATGCGCGCACCGTACTACCGCATCGTCGTCATGGATGCCCGCGCCAAGCGCGATGGCCGTGCCATTGAAGAGATCGGCAAGTACCACCCCACCGAAGAGCCGTCGTACATCGAGGTAGCCTCCGAGCGCGCCCAGTACTGGCTTTCCGTTGGTGCCCAGCCCACCGAGCAGGTTGCCGCGATCCTCAAGATCACCGGTGACTGGCAGAAGTTCAAGGGCCTGCCGGGCCAGGAAGGCACCCTGAAGACTAAAGCTCCGAAGGAAGCCTTCGTAGCCCCGGAGAAGGGTTCCGTCATCATTCCGGAAGCCATCACCAAGAAGGCCAAGAAGGACGAAGCCGAAGCTCCGGCCGAGGCTGAAGCAGAGACCACCGAGGCTGAGTAAGTTGCTGGCAGAAGCGCTCGAGCACTTGGTCCGTGGGATCGTCGACAGCCCTGAGGATGTCAAGGTCAGTGCCAAGAACAACCGCCGCGGGGAGTCCCTCGAGGTGCGTGTTCACCAGGAGGACCTCGGACGGGTGATCGGCCGTCAGGGACGCACCGCACGTGCATTGCGCACCGTGGTTGCAGCCTTGGCTGGTGGCGAACAGGTCAGGGTCGACGTCGTCGACACCGACCGTCGCCGGTAACGCGCTCAGCACTACTTGTCTTAGATCCGGCCCCTTCACCGAATATGGTGGAGGGGCCGGATTGCTTTATCCACAATTTCCTGTCCGTTGCCGCCACACGGCGCGGGCACTACAAGAATTCAGAGGAACCCATGCAGCTCCAGGTGGCCCGGATCGGTAAACCCCATGGCATCCGCGGCGAGGTTACGGTGCAGGTACTCACCGACGCCCCCTCCGAGCGTTTCGTCGCCGGAACCGAGTTCGTGGTGGAGCCCGCGTCCGCTGGCCCACTGACCATCCGCAGCGCCAGGTGGAATAAGGACATCCTCCTGCTGGGCTTCGAAGAGATTGCCGACCGCAACGCTGCCGAGGTCATCCGGGGCGCGAAGCTCTTCATTGAAACCGAGGAACTCGACGACGAAGACGACGGCGAGGGCTGGTACGAGCACGAGCTGGTTGGCCTGGAGGCCCGGGTTGGTTCGCAAGTAGTGGGCAAAGTTGCCGCTCTGACCACCCTCCCCGTCCAGGACCTGCTGACGGTCAAGGCTCCCGGTGGCAAGGAAATCCTTATTCCCTTCGTGGACGAAATCGTTCCGGAGGTTAACGTCGAGGAAGGCTACATCCTTCTCACACCGCCGTCGGGCCTTTTTGAGATCAACGACGACAACCCCAGGGAGCCCAAGGACGGCGCCGGGGATGATGCCTGAATGAGGATCGACGTTGTCAGTATCTTTCCTGAGTACCTCGCCCCGCTGGAGCTTTCACTTATCGGCAAGGCCCGCCAGGATGGGTTGCTGGAGTTGAATGTCCATGATCTGCGTACCTTCACCACGGACAAGCACCGCACGGTGGATGACACCCCGTATGGTGGCGGCGCCGGGATGGTCATGAAACCTGAACCGTGGGCACAAGCCCTGGAATCGGTGGCCGCTGTCCGTGAAGGCTCCAAGCCGGTGCTGATTGTTCCTTCGCCGGCGGGGGAGAAGTTCAACCAGGCCTTGGCTTATGAGCTGGCCGAAGAACAGCAACTCGTCTTCGCCTGCGGCCGCTACGAAGGCATAGACGAGCGAGTTATCGATTGGGCTCATGATCATTTCACGGTCCGCCCTGTCAGCTTGGGCGACTACGTCCTCAATGGCGGCGAGGTGGCAGTGTTGGCCATGGTCGAAGCGATCGGGCGGCTGCTTCCAGGCGTGGTTGGCAATCCGGAATCCTTGGTTGAGGAGTCTCACTCGGATGGCCTCCTGGAGTATCCCGTTTACACCAAGCCCTCGGCATGGCGGGACCATGACGTCCCCCCGATCCTCCTCAGCGGCAACCACGGCAAGATTGCACAGTGGCGGCGCCACGAGCAGTTCCGCCGGACGGCGGAGCGCAGGCCGGATCTGATGGAAGGTTTCGACGCCGGCGTCTTGAGTCGCGCGGACCGGCAGGCCCTGGCAGACCTCGGGTATGAGGTCGTTGACGGCCGCCTGCGTGCCAAGCCCGTCGGCAAGGACGGGAACTAAGTCCACTTCCCGCCGTCGAAAGTTGCCGTGAGGCCGGGCGGTTGGCCGGATGAGGGCGACTGTGGCAGAATTAACCCTTGTGTCTGCTGGGCTGACACCTGCCACAGGGGGAGTTCAGCCAACAGTCGGACAACCCGGCGATGCCAATCAGTGGGAGAGCCGGATACTAAGAAACTTCGGCGGAGATTTCCGGTGCGCCTTCGTGCCCCGGGCTTGTCTGCCGTAACCCAAAGTGAATGACCTGTGGCGTTCACCAGGAGTGGATTAATGCATATCCTCGATAGCGTAGATGCAGCCTCGCTGCGTAATGATGTTCCGGAGTTCCGTGCGGGCGACACCCTCAAGGTTCACGTCAACATCATCGAAGGCAAGAACTCCCGTGTCCAGGTATTCCAGGGCTTCGTCCTGGGCCGCCAGGGTGACGGCGTTCGCGAAACCTTCACCGTGCGTAAGGTTTCCTTCGGTGTCGGCGTAGAGCGTACCTTCCCGGTGCACTCCCCGATCATCGACAAGATCGAGGTCGTCACCAAGGGTGACGTCCGCCGCGCCAAGCTTTACTACATGCGCGCACTGCGCGGTAAGGCTGCGAAGATCAAGGAAAAGCGCGACTTCGCCAAGTAAGTCTTCCGACTTACGTAACGGGTCCAGGATTCGTGCCCGGTTGTTCCGGAGCAATCCGCAACGCAACAGGGATACGAGTCATGGACACATCAGAACGCCAGCCCCGGAAACAGGGCTGGCGTTTTGTTTTGCTCGCACTGGTGTTGGCTGTCGCCATCAGCGGCTTGGTCCGGTCCTTGTGGCTGGATGTTTATTACATTCCGTCCGAATCCATGGAACCACTCTTGGAAGAGGGAGACCGGATCCTGGTCTCACGGACGGCCTTCAACTCCGAGCCGATACGTCGCGGGGACGTTGTGGTCTTCGACGGCCGCGGTTCCTTCGCCCCTCTGAGCAGTGGTCAGGGACCGTTCGTTGACGCGGTGTCGGCCGCGAGCCAGTGGTTCGGGCTCACCGGCAGCGACACCACCTATGTCAAGCGGGTCATTGGGGTCGGGGGAGACCACGTCCAATGCTGCGACGCAGCAGGGCATCTCACGGTGAACGGTCAGGTTCTTGAGGAACCCTATCTATATCCGGGGAACGATCCCAGCACACAGAAATTTGATGTCGTTGTTCCTGAAGGCCGCCTCTGGCTCATGGGGGATCACCGTTCACGTTCTGCTGACTCCCGTGGGCTGCTGGGTGCCCCGGGCGGAGGCATGGTCCCCGTCGATCGCGTTATTGGTGAACCGGTCCGGATTGTCTGGCCACTTGATAGATTTGCAGAAATGCCTCGCTCAGCGCAGGCCGAAACACCACCACCGAAGAACGGACAGTAAATGCCGGACAAAGCTCCAGAGAACCCCGAGCGGTACGACGACGACGCCCGGCTCTTGGATGGAACGGCAAGCACCGCCGGCGTGGCTGAGCCCCGCCCGGTGGACGACACCACGCCTGGCGGCCGCGCGGGGGCGGACGAGTCACGTTCCCGGGATTCCGAAGGCGGATCCCACGCAGCTGAGAAACCGCGCAAGAACCCCGTGCTCGTCTGGGTTAAGGAGATCGTCACCGTAGTAGCGATTGCGCTGGTGTTGTCCTTCCTTCTCAAGACTTTCCTGTTCAGGGCGTTCTACATTCCGTCCGAGTCCATGGAGAGCACCTTGGACGTCAACGACCGAATCTTCATCAATCTCCTGGTGCCCGGGCCTTTCGACCTGGCGCGCGGGGACGTGGTGGTCTTCAGGGATGCCCAGGCTTGGTTGCCGCCAGTGGCCGCGAAACCGGCCGGGCCCATGGACTGGGTGGGAGATGGCCTCGAGTTCGTTGGTTTGGCTCCTGATAATAATGATCAGCACTTGGTCAAGCGCATCATCGGCCTTCCCGGGGACAGAATCTCCTGTTGTGACGCAGAGGGCCGTCTTTCCATCAACGGCGTGCCGGTGAACGAGACCTACATCAACCCCGCCGAGGTACCGCAGCCGAAGACCTTCGATATTGTTGTTCCGGAAGGAAAAGTGTGGGTGATGGGCGATAACCGCAACCACTCGGAAGATTCCCGTATGCATCAGGAAGTCAACGGGGGTTTCATCAACATTGAGGATGTTGAAGGCAAAGCCACCGTCATTGCGTGGCCGATCAACCGCTGGACCATCCTCGATAACTATCAGGACGTCTTCCGTGACGTCCCTGAAGGTACCCCGGCTAAGTAAGGCACTTGGGCAAAGTGATGGCATCAACGGCTACCGGCTCCAGAGGCAAGTCCCCGGCCGCGGCGAATATTAAATCCACGGCAAAGGCCAAATCCACTGGGAAGGGAAAATCCACCACGAAGGCCAAGAACCCGGTGGGTTTCCCTACCCTTGACATTGAACGGTCATTCTTATCCTCCGGAGTGCGCTTGCTGGCAGGAGTAGATGAGGTTGGGCGCGGAGCCTTGGCAGGGCCGGTCAGCGTTGGCATTACTGTGGTGAACCTTGAGGAGCATGGCCTCCTGGCTGACGTCAAGGACAGCAAGCTGCTCAAGCCCGAAGACCGCGACAGGCTTGAACCCCTGGTTCGTGAGTGGGCTGTGGCCTCTGCTGTGGGACACGCTTCCTCCAAGGAAATTGATGACATTGGCATCATCGCCGCGTTGCGGCTGGCAGGTACCCGAGCCTGGCTGGAGATCCTGGCCGGTGGCATCAAACCTGACGTGGTCCTGCTCGATGGCAGCCACAATTGGTTGTCGCCGGATGTGCAAGCCTCACTCTTTGACACCGCGGGGCCCGGTCCGTTGTGCGAAGCACCTGTCCATACCAGGATCAAAGCGGATATGAGCTGCCTCAGTGTTGCTGCTGCCAGTGTTCTGGCCAAAGTTGCCCGGGACAGGATCATGGTGGACCTGCATTCGGAAATACCCTCTTATGGCTGGAACGTGAACAAGGGGTACGCCACATCTGCTCACCGGGATGTCATCCGCCTGCAAGGCCCCAGCATCCATCACAGAACGAGCTGGAACCTCACCGGGCCAGACTTGGCCTGAGGCCTCCCTGGCCCCTCTGCTATTTCATGTGGCTCGTGCTGCCCGGCTGATAGTGCAAGATGGAACTATGAGCGCCGAGGACCTTGAGAACTATGAAACCGACATGGAGCTTCAGCTCTACCGTGAGTACCGGGATGTTGTCGGTCTGTTCAGCTACGTAGTGGAAACCGAGCGGCGGTTCTACTTGGCCAATCACGTGGACCTGCAGGCCCGCAGCGCGGACGGCGAAGTCTACTTTGACCTCACCTTGCAGGATGCCTGGGTCTGGGACGTCTACCGCTCCGCCCGCTTCGTCAAGAATGTCCGGGTGATCACGTTCAAGGACGTCAATGTGGAAGAACTGCCACGGAGCGAGGACCTGGCTTTACCAAAGGATGGAAGCCTTGGGGACTTGGGAGATCTGGGCAACTAACGCCTTCCTTTCATCCGTAAGTATTCCTCCACAGCATTGACTTCTTTACCTTTACCCACATAGCACTGTGACCCCCTGCCGCCTCACCCCACGAGCCTGAAAGCTGGTGCTTGGAGGTGGTGGTCATGAGAGCAAAAGACCTGCTTGGCCGTAACGGCGAAGCGCTGGCGGCCGATTTTCTGGAAAACCAGGGAATGCGGATCGTCGACCGCAATTGGCGGTGCGCGGACGGTGAGATCGACATCGTGGCGATCGAGGGTGACACGCTGGTTGTTGCCGAAGTAAAGACCCGGAAGAGCCTGGATTACGGTCATCCTTTTGAGGCGGTGGGCGAAGCCAAGCTAGCGCGTCTTCATCGGCTCTCATCGTCGTGGTGCCGGGAACATGACCTCAATGCGCTGCGAAGGCGGATCGATGTTGTTTCCGTGATTGACAGTGGCATCGGTGAGCCGCAGCTGGAGCACTTGCGCGGTGTTGGCTGATGGGCGTCGGGCGCAGCTACTGCGTTGCACTGGTGGGGCTCAATGGTTACATCGTGGAGGTCGAAGCCGACATCGGGCAAACCCTCCCGAACTTCGTCATCCTGGGATTACCCGATGCAGCTTTGAACGAAGCGAAGGAGCGCATCCGGTCAGCTGCCCAAAACTCCGGAATTCCTCTGAGCAGACGGAAGATCACGGCCAACCTGATTCCAGCATCCCTCCCTAAACGAGGCTCCGGATTTGATCTCGCCATCACCATGGCCGTGCTCCGTGCTGCCGGTGACATCCGCGAAATTGGCGGGACCGTGTTCATTGCGGAGCTTGGGTTGGATGGCAGGTTGAGGCCCGTACGTGGCATCCTTCCTGCAGTGATGGCGGCTGTTCAGGCGGGCTACCCGGACGTTGTGGTGGCTGATGCCAACGCAGTGGAAGCGTCGCTGGTCCCGGGAGCCAACGTTCGCGGTTACAAGACCCTTGCCCGTCTTGCCTTCGACTTTGGCGCGGATCCAAAAGACCTCGTCCTCGACTACAACCCTGTTGACGTGGACGTGCCTGAGAATGAGGTGGAACTGACTCCATTGGTGCCGGATCTTTGTGACGTGTCGGGGCAAAGCGAGGCACGCCGTGCCTTGGAGGTAGCCGCTGCCGGCGGACACCACATGTTGCTGACCGGGCCGCCGGGGGCAGGTAAGACGATGCTGGCGGAGCGCTTGCCGGGCCTGCTCCCGGACTTGGCTGACACGGCGGCCATGGAGGTGACCGCCATCCACTCGTTGGCCGCTGTCCAGCCATCGGCCGTGAGGCTCATCCGCAGGCCTCCCTTTGAAAATCCACACCACAGTGCCACCTCTGCTGCCATCATCGGTGGAGGCTCGGGACTTCCCAGGCCCGGTGCCGCTTCGCGTGCACATCGCGGTGTCTTGTTCCTGGACGAAGCTCCGGAGTATGAACGCCGGGTATTGGATGCCCTCCGGCAACCTCTGGAAAGCGGTGAGTTGGTCATACACCGTTCGGCCGGAACTGCGGCATACCCTGCCCGATTTCAGCTGGTACTTGCCGCGAATCCATGCCCATGCGGCAAAGCGTCCGGGAAAGGCATGGACTGTACGTGCACTGCCATGATGCGCCGGAGATACTTTGGTCGGATCTCGGGGCCTCTGTTGGACCGCGTGGATATTCAACTGCAGGTTGAGCGGGTGTCTCTGGCCGACTTTGGCCATGCCGGCAGGGAGGAAGATACGCGCACTGTCGCTGCACGGGTTACGGCGGCCAGGGAGCGGCAACTTGAGCGCTTGTTGGACATGGGGCTTGAGACCAATTCGCAGGTGCCCGGGCGCACCTTGCGGGGTGAGCTGCGGCTGGCTCCAGGGACCACTCGGATTCTGGACACTGCTCTGGAACGAGGCACCCTCACTGCACGCGGTTACGATCGCGTACTCCGACTGGCATGGACCTTGGCAGATCTGGGGCACAGCGATACACCGGACATCGATCATATTGGTCAGGCTTTGGGCCTGCGGCAAGCTGCGGCTGCGACATGAGTACTACGGACGCGAAGGGAAGCAAGGCCATGGCCGTATTGGAGAAGCAAGACAAGGAACGAATCGCCAGAGCGGCACTGGCCCGGCTCATGGAGCCACAGGACTCCGTGGGCCTGGCATTGGTGCGTGCCGTAGGTGCAGTGGATACTTTGGGTATCGCAACCGGAGAGCTGGGAGCAGGGCCAAACCTGGAACGGGAGATCTCTGCCCTGCTGCTTGACGGAGGAGGGGCATCGTCATGGGCCGGGCTTCCGGCGAGCCTTCGACGATGGGCGCCCCGCGTTAGAGACCTCGCGCCGGACCGGGACCTTGAAACCATGCATAGGTTGGGAGGCCGGTTGATCATTCCGGGCGATGAGCTGTGGCCGGAGCAGTTGGAAGCACTTGGCCTCCAAGAGCCACTTTGCTTGTGGTGGCGGGGAAAGGAACAGCCGCTGCCCACCTCCGGACAAGCGATCGCCCTTGTTGGGTCGAGGGACAGCACCAACTATGGCGCATCCGTCACAGGCGATCTCGCATACGGTCTGGCTCAGCGCGGTTTTACCGTGGTTTCCGGCGGGGCCTACGGCATTGACGCTCATGCCCACCGAGGTGCCCTGAGCGGCGGAGTTGCCAACGTGCCCACTATCGCCGTCATGGCAGGAGGCGTGGATCGTTTCTACCCATCAGGCAACGAAGACCTCCTTCGGGCAGTATCCACCCAGGGGGCTGTCATGTCAGAGGTACCACCCGGTTCCGCTCCCACCCGGTACAGGTTCCTGCAACGAAACCGGATTATCGCGGCCTTGGCATCAGTGACAGTGGTCGTAGAAGCGCGATGGAGATCCGGAGCCCTCAACACAGCCCATCATGCTGAAACCATCGGAAGGGTTGTTGCCGCCGTCCCTGGATCCATTCACAGCGCCAACTCGGCAGGCTGCCACCGCCTCCTCCGCGACGGGGGAGCAGTCTGTGTCACCGACGTCGGGGAGATTGCTGAGCTTGCCGGCGGCATAGGAGAAACCATAAGTGAGGACAGGGACGCCCGCGCTGCCGTGCACGACGGACTGTCTCTGGAGGATCTGATTCTTCTTGATGCCTTGCCGCTCCGATCCACAAGTTCGGTGGAGAAGCTGACGGTGGTGGCAGGGCTGAGCGCGGACGCTGTGCGTGCGGGCCTGGGCCGGCTGGGTCTGCTGGGATTGGCCAGCTCCGAACGGGGCGCCTGGAAGCGGACCAAAACTTCCTAGCCCGGTAATGGACGCATGTTGGTGCACCTTGTTTGCACTGGCGGCTGGCAGAGTGGGAAGGGTGGACGGACAACCATTACCAGCAGCCCTTCAAAGAGCAGTCGAGGGCTTCCGGCGCTACTTGGAGGGCGAACGTGCCAGGTCGGTGCATACAGTCCGTGCCTACCTGGCCGATGTTGAGAGTCTCCTCGGTTTTGCGGTGTCGGAGGGGGTCCAGGAACTTGGGCAACTGGAGTTGGGCTCTTTGCGCCGCTGGCTTGGAGCGCAGAGTGAGTCGGGCATGGCAAGGGCTACGCTGGCGCGACGGGCCGCAACGGCCCGTTCCTTTACGGGTTGGGCGCTTCGGGAGGAACTCATCGGGACGGACCCGGCAGTCCGTTTGCAGGCGCCCAAGCGGGATAAGTCCCTGCCGGGGGTCCTTCATCAGCAGCAGGTCTCCCGGATGGTGGATGATCTGAACACTGCGGCCGCTGAAGGCGGTCCAATGGCCTTGCGCAATAGGGCAATGGTGGAGCTTTTATATGGCACCGGAGTCCGCGTTGGTGAGCTGGCGGGTCTGGACATCGATGACCTTGATCCTGATCGACGCACGCTGAAGGTGCTCGGTAAGGGCAACAAGGAACGCACTGTCCCTTTCGGGGTCCCGGCAGCTGTGGCAGTGGATGACTGGCTCCGGCGAGGCAGGCCGGCCGTGGTGACTGCCACGAGCGGGCCTGCCCTGTTCCTGGGAGTGCGTGGCAACCGGGTTGATCCACGCCAAATCCGGGCTGTGGTCAGCGAGCTGCTGCAGGCGTTGGGTGATACATCTGCCACAGGGCCGCACGCGCTCAGGCACAGCGCGGCTACCCACTTACTGGACGGGGGAGCTGACTTGCGTGCAGTGCAGGAAATCCTTGGTCACAGCAGCCTTGCAACCACGCAGATTTACACCCATGTATCCGTGGACCGCCTCCGGAAGAGCTACCAGCAAGCGCACCCAAGGGCCTGAGCGTAGCCCCTTATGTGCCGCACTGGCGGAAACGGGCAGGGTACGGCAAAATGAAAGCACCACGGGGAAACCTTCAATTCACGGTTGAGGGTTAGATCTGTGCCAGTATCGTCTGTAGCAGTGACAAAGTAGTAGTACTCACAAACCAGGCAGTCCACGAAAAACTAAATAGCCTGTCAGGGCCCCTTGAGTTACAAGGCATCCGGCAGCAACAGCAAACATCCAGGCAGAGGTCGTTGGGGAAGACGTACCTACAGCTATGGAGGATGGAATGTCTGTTGCAACAACGCGTGGTGTCTTGTTCGTGCACTCGGCCCCTACGGCACTTTGCCCGCACGTTGAGTGGGCCATTGGATCGGTCGTCGATAAGCGAACCGATCTTGAGTGGACCCCTCAACCGGCTGCGCCGGGAATGTTCCGGGCCGAGCTCTCGTGGACCGGCGCGCCTGGTACGGGGGCTCAATTGGCGTCCGCTCTAAGGGGCTGGGCGCACTTGCGTTACGAGGTGACCGAAGAACCCAGCCAAGGGGTGGACGGTGCGCGTTGGTCGCACACCCCGGAGCTGGGCATTTTCCATGCCGTCACTGACGTGCACGGCAATATCATGGTCACCGAGGACCGCATCCGCTACGCCTATGAGTCCGGTGCGGGCGACCCCTCCGCTGTTTATCATGAGCTCTCATTGGCGTTGGGTGAAGCGTGGGATGAGGAACTGGAGCCCTTCCGCCACGCAGCTGAAGGTGCCCCCGTGCGCTGGTTGCACCAAGTTGGTTAGCGCGGCCTTCAGTAGTATTGCTCGTAAGTACTGACTCAGCGTCTCCTCATAGCAATGAGAAGGGCCCCACCTGCTGGTGGGGCCCTTCTCATGTCTAAACTCCTGTGCCTCCATGTTTGGCGGCAGGAGTCCGGCTCAGACGTTACGCACTGCGATGACGGCGTTGTGGCCGCCAAAGCCGAACGAGTTACTCAATGCCACGATGTCTCCGGTGGGAAGATCGCGAACGGAGGTCACGACGTCGAGGGGGATCTCCGGATCCTGGTTTTCGAGGTTGATGGTGACAGGAGCCTTGCGTTCATAGACGGCGAGTACGGTCAGTACGGCCTCAACAGCTCCTGAAGCGCCCAGGAGGTGGCCCATCTGCGACTTAGTAGCGGAGACCGCCACACTGTCCACGTGCGTCCCCAGAGCGGCGCGCAGGGCTGTGTACTCCGGCTTGTCGCCGACGGGAGTCGAGGTGGCGTGCGCGTTGACGTGCACCACGTCCTCCGCCTGGATTCGGCCATCGAACATTGCCGCTTTGAGCGCACGGGTGGCTCCCAGGCCCTCGGGGTCCGGTGCTGTGATGTGGTAAGCGTCGGCAGTCACGGATGTTCCGGCGAGTTCAGCGTAAATGCGCGCGCCTCGGGCGATTGCGTGCTCTTCGGCCTCGAGAACCAAAGCGCCGGCGCCTTCTCCCATGACGAAGCCATCACGGTCGCGGTCGTACGGGCGGGAAGCGCGTTCCGGTTCGTCGTTGCGACGGGACAAGGCCTGCATGGAGGAGAACGCGGCCAAGGGCATCGGGTGAATTGCTGCTTCAGCACCACCGCACACCACAACGTCCGCTTTTCCGGAACGGATCAAGTCCAAGCCCAAGTGGAGGGCTTCGGTGCCGGATGCACAGGCCGAAACGGGAGTGTGTGCTCCGGCGCGGGCGCCGAGGTCGAGGCTGACCGCTGCTGCCACACCGTTGGGCATGAGCATGGGGACGGTCATGGGCAGGACCCTGCGGGGGCCCTTGTCCCTGAGCGTGTCCCACGCATCAAGGAGAGTCCAGACGCCGCCGATACCGGTGGCAAATGCTACAGCGAGCCGGTCGTGGTCGATTTCTTCGATGCCGGAGTCAGCCCACGCCTCGCGGGCTGCGATGACGCCGAACTGCGTGGAGGGGTCCATGCGCTTGGCCTCAACGCGGCTTAGGACCTCAAGTGCCGGCGTCGAGGCCCGGGCAGCAAAGTGGACCGGGAGGTCGTACTTGGCCACCCACTCGTCGCCGAGCGTGCGGGCGCCGGAGACCCCTTTCAGCGCGTTCTGCCACATTGTGGGTACGTCGCCGCCGATGGGAGTGGTGGCCCCCAGACCGGTTATGACTACTTTGCGTGCCATGCGATCACTCTCTGTCGGATAGCCGTCCCGCATGCGCGGTTCACAGGGGGAGGCTTGAAAATCTATGGGTGTTACTGCGGCTGTGCCGGGCGCAAGGAAAGAATTCCCGGCCCGGCACAGCTTGTGTCAGGACTAAGCCTGTGCGTTGGCGATGAAGCTGACGGCGTCGCCGACGGTCTTGAGGTTCTTGACCTCTTCGTCCGGGATGCGAACGCCGAACTTCTCTTCAGCGTTGACGACGATCGTCATCATGGAGATGGAGTCGATGTCCAGGTCCTCGGTGAAGGACTTGTCCAGCTCCACGGCTTCGGTGGCGAGGCCGGTTTCCTCATTGACGATTTCAGCCAGGCCGGCCAGGATCTCTTCGTTGCTAGCCATTGTTGGCTCCTTTTCTTGTTGGACCGGCTACTGCCGGAAAGGGGGCAAACCGCGGGTTGCGGCTTGGGTTTGTAAGTCGTATTCAGTTGGCTGTTGGTAGCCGGGAGGAGGCCCGGTCTACGGCAGAACCACTACCTGCGCGCCAAAGACCAGTCCGGCGCCGAACCCGATTTGCAGGGCCAGGCCTCCGCTTAGCTCAGGGTTCTCCTGAAGCAAGCGGTGTGTTGCCAACGGGATGGATGCCGCGGACGTGTTTCCCGCCTGGGCGATGTCGCGGCCGATGACAACAGATTCGGGAAGCTTGAGCTTCTTGACCATCTCGTCGATGATGCGCATGTTGGCCTGGTGGGGAACGAAGGCAGCGAGGTCGCTGGCTTCGATGCCGGCGGCATCCAAGGCCTGCTGGGCGACTTTGGCCATTTCCCAGACGGCCCAGCGGAACACGGTCTGACCGTCTTGCCGCAGAGTGGGCCAAACGTCCTGAGTTGCCGAAAGAATGGCGGGGTCGTCGATTTCATCGGAGTGCCGCGCGGATTCGCCCAGCTTCTTGACGTCCTCAAGAGAGTGGGTCATGCCAATGGCGTCCCACTTGCTGCCGTCCGAACCCCAGACCGAGGGGCCGATGCCGGGAGTGTCGGATGGGCCGACCACCACAGCACCTGCGCCGTCACCAAGGAGGAACGAGATGGTGCGTTCGTGGTTGTCGATCACATCGGAGAGCTTCTCCGCGCCAACAACCAGGACGTACTGAGCCGCACCTGAACGGACCAGGGCGTCGGCCTGGGCCACGCCGTAGCAGTACCCTGCACAGGCGGCGGAGATGTCGAAGGCCGGTGCCGGCGTCGCACCCAAACGCTCGGTGAGTGCAGCGGCAGCGGAGGGCGTCGCGTAGGGGTGCGTCACGGTTGACACGATCACAGCGCCCAGCTGGGACGCTTCAATTCCGGCTTGCTGAAGCGCTTCGCGTGCAGCGCCTTCGGCCATGTCGATGACGCTGACGTCAGCAGCAGCGCGGTGGCGGGTGATGATGCCGGTGCGCTGGCGGATCCATTCATCCGAGGAATCGATCCACTGGCAGACGTCGTCATTGGTGACGATGACGTCCGGGCGGTAGGCGCCGATGCCCAGGATGCGCGCATTCTCGTTGACAACAGCCTTGTTCAACACGGGAGTGCTCATGCCTGTCCCTCCAGTTCTGCGAAGAGTGCGAGAGCCGCGGACAGGTCATCCGGGGTTTTGACGGCAACAGTCTTGACGCCTGGCATGCCGCGCTTGGCGAGCCCTGCGAGCGTGCCGGCAGGGGCAAGTTCAATCACGCCGGTAACGCCGCGCTCCACCAGTGTTTCCATGCATAGATCCCAACGGACGGGCCGGGAGACCTGAGCGATCAAGCTTTCTACGGCAGCAGCACCTGCCGTAACTTCCTTGCCGTCGAAGTTGGACAGCAGCGGCACAGCCGGGTTTTGCGGTGCCAAAGACGGCTTGAGAGCTTCGAGGGCGCTGACTGCCGGTGCCATATGGGACGTGTGGAATGCCCCTGCAACCTTGAGGGGGATCACGCGTGCCTTCGCCGGCGGGTTATCTGCCAATGCCTTGAGTTGTTCGAACGTGCCCGCGGCAACTGTTTGTCCGGCCCCGTTGACGTTGGCCGGAGTGGCGCCGGCGGCCTCAATCGCTGCCAGGACCTCGGCGGGGTCTCCGCCCACAACTGCACTCATGCCCGTGGGTGTCACAGCAGCCGCTGCGGCCATGCTGTTGGCGCGCTCCCGAACGAAGGTCATGGCCTCGGACTCGGTGAGGACGCCAGCGAGGGCTGAAGCCGTGATTTCGCCAACGGAATGCCCGGCGAGAATGACAGGAAGGGTGCTGAGTTCCACATCGAACAAGGACTTGGCGGCAACCAGGCCGGCAGCAACGATCAGGGGCTGCGCTACGGCAGTGTCCTTGATGGTCTCTTCATCCGAAGTGGTTCCGTGGGCCTTGAGGTCAATGCCTGCGATTTCGCTCAGGGCGGCCAAGTGGCCTTCGATGGAGGGGAGTTCCAGCCAAGGGGCCAAAAATCCGGGGGTCTGGGAGCCCTGTCCAGGGCAGACGATTGCAAGCACGTATCCAGCTTTCCAAATTGCCACGTGATCCACTGGTGTTTTGGTACACCAAGCTCACTGGGTCAGTTTGTAGGAAGTCTACAACGGTTCAGTTCTGTGAACGTGACGCATGACGTTCGGAAGCGGCTTTTGGTTGGGCTGAAAGACGGCCTACCACCAGCGCCGTTTGCAGCACAAACGCCTCCCTGGGAAGGAGGGGATCCCAGCCTGTCACGTCACAGACACGCTTCAAACGGTAGCGCACGGTGTTGGCATGGACGAACAGTTCCCGCGCCGTGGCCTCCAGCGAGTGGCCGAGCTCCAAGTACGTCCCCAGGGTCTCAACGAGGCCATTCGAGGCGGCCAGCAGTGGCCTGTAGATGTTCTTGATCAGTGATCTGCGGGCGGCGTCGTCACCGGAAACAACACGCTCCGGAAGGAGGTCGTCGGCAGCTACGGGGCGCGGCGCGGAAGGCCATGCGCGGGCTGCGGTGAGCCCCGCGAATGCCGCTTGAGCGGAGCCGCTCGCCTCCAGCAAGGAGCCTGCTTCAGGGCCGTAGACCACGGCGCCGGGGGCAAAGAGTTCACTGAGTTTGACGTAGGCGGTGTCGCGGTCCTGCACACCTCCAAGGATGAGAATTAGCCGGTCACCTTGGATTCCCACCAGCGCGTCCTCTGCGAAGCGCCCGGCGGTACGGCGTAGTTCGCTGACGTAGCTTGCGCTTGGCTCCGAGGGCGAATTCCCCACCATGACGGTGAATCGCTCCTGGGCTTTCCAGCCGAGGGCTGCGATCCTGGACCGCAAAGCATCGGTGTTTTCACCGCGCAGGATTGCGTCAACGATCAACGCCTCGAGGCGTGTGTCCCAGGATCCACGGGATTCCGCCGCCCGCGCATACACATCGGCGGCCGCGAAGGCCACTTCCCGCGAATAGCGCAATACGGCCTCGCGGAGTGAAGGTTGGTCCGATTCCGGCGCAATAACAGGAACCTGGTCCTCCACGACTTCCACAACGATCCGGATCAGTTGCAGGGCCTTCTGCAGGCTAATGGATCGAGTCAGCTCAGTAGGGGCGTTGCCGAAGACGTCAGTGAGAATCCACGACGGCGAGCTGGGACGCTCGTACCACGTCACGAAGGCAGCAATGCCGTTCTGGGCCACCAAGCCCAAGGCAGAGCGTTCATCGGAGCTCAGACGGCCATACCACGGCAGTGATTTCTCCAGTTGCCGCATGGTGCTGGTGGATAGTTGGCCCACATTGGCGCGGAGTTGCCGCAGGGTTTCGGCCTTTTCGGGTGACAATGCCTGGGGCGCTGCCTTGCGCTTGGTGGTGGTTTTGCTCGGCTCTGCCATGGAACGAGCATACGGCCCATCCCGGACAAGCTCCATTTGTGAGAAGGCTACAACTCATGTTGTTGCTGGTCACGTCCTTGGCAAGCATGCCTCAACCCGGTTCAAGCATGCCCTCACCCGGTTAAAGCCCGACGGCGGCCCTCACCTTTGTGGTGGAGGCCGCCGTCGCGGTTAGTGCTGGTGTTTGCAGGGGTCACCCCACAATCAGTTAGGCGTCGCCGCCTGCTCCGCCGGTGGTACCGGCGTTCACATCCAGGAGCCGGTACTTCTCGATCGCCTTTTCCAGCGCACCTGCTTCAACTTCGCCCTTGGCGGCGAGGAGTTGGAGGGTTTTGGCGACGATGGAGTGGGTGTCGTTTTTGAAGTAGCGGCGTGCGGCTTGGCGGGTGTCGGAGAAGCCGAAGCCGTCTGCTCCGAGGGAGGCGAAGTCGTTGGGGATGAATTGGCGGATTTGGTCGGGGACGGCTTTCATGTAGTCGGAGACTGCGATGACCGGTCCGGTGGTGGTTGCGAGTTGTTCGGTGATGAACGGGGTGCGGGCGGGTTGGCCGGGGTTGAGGAAGGCGTGTTCTTCGGCGGCGAGTCCGTCGCGGCGGAGTTCGTTCCAGGAGGTTACGGAGTAGACGGTGGCGGCGACGTTCCAGTCTTCGGCGAGGATCCGGGCGGCTTCGAGGGCCCAGGGGACGGAGACGCCGGAGGCGAGGATGT
>NZ_JAGGPR010000006.1 GCF_018613695.1 Arthrobacter sp. ISL-95
AGCTCCACCAAAGAGCCCAGGTTGGTGAGGTCCGCCGTCACCACGACATCACTCGGACCAATCGGCACTACCGGACGAATATCAGTGGACACCAACTCAACCTGCAACTCGAAGAGCGCCGCCCGCAGAGCGGATCCGATCGTCCCAGCAGCACCTGTGATAACCCAGCGACTCCCCGCAACATCAACCATTCTCCAACCGTACTGCGCCCTCATCCTCACCCCGACCAAACGTCCCGCAGACTGCCAAACACTGGAAGCGTCCCGTCCCTCTTCCTAGACGCTTAGAACCGGGACACTCCTTCTGGTCCGGGCAGGCGATCTTGAACAGGATAACGGGCCGGTGTCCGCACTCGACCGAGACGCTGGTCGTAGATTGTCCAAACCATGAGTTCGCACGGCATTTGTCTCCCTGAACACCCTTGACGTGGGACTGCCGGACAGGGACGGGGCGCGAATTCGCGCCCGACTCCGCGATCTCCCGAACGCGTCGGTACTGATGATCACGCCATTTGCCCAGCAGACGGTGAGCTGGCCGGCACAGCAGCCCGCCGTACAGGCCCTGTCTGAGCGGGTACACCCACACCAGGGCTAGGGGTGGGTCGTTCTGCGGTCGCGCAGGCGCTCGGCGAGCAGCGCTTCAGTGGCTTCGCGGCGTTTGCCCATGACCAGCATCTGCCGTGTAATCGGGTTGTGATGGGCCAACGGGACTGATTTCTGCCCGACTGTTTGCTCCCAACGCTCCGGCGGCGCCTCGGCATCAGATGTGTTCTGGTTCATGATCCATGATCCCACTCACGGTGCTCCCCGGGTATCTGTCGTTCGGTGCGGGCGTTTCGTGACAATCTCCTCTGACAACGTGCCCTCTCATATGCGTTGGCCATTATTGGGGCATGGCAATGAATCTCCGCGTCCCGGAAGATCTCGATCGCCGGTTGGAGAAGCTCGCAGCGAGGGACATACCTCCAAGTCGGCGTTGCTCTTGCAGGGTGCCGAGCTGGTCCTGCAGCGCCACGCGCGCCGGCGTGAGATCAGTGCGGGCTTAGATTTCGTCATGGGCCATGACGCCGAGCTGCTGACCCGCCTTGAGGACGCACTGTAGGTAATCGACCGGTACGGTACCACATCCGCGACGTCGGCCTGCTCGCCTCGGCACTGGCTAGGTGTACTGCCCAGGGACGTTGGTTAAACGGCTGATGGGCGGGTGGCCTCCGATTGCGGTGTGGGGCCTGTGGTGATTGTAGTGGTGCAGCCATGCCGGGAGGGCGTTTCGGCGGGCTGATTCCGTGGCGTAGAAGCGTTTGAAGGCCCACTCGTCGGCGAGGGTCCGGTGGAAGCGTTCGATCTTTCCGTTGGTTTGCGGGCGGTACGGCCGGGTCTTCTTGCCCTGATGTTCAGCTCCTGGCACGTGTCTCGCCATAGGTGGGAATTGTAGGCCGATCCGTTGTCGGAGAGGACCCTCTCGACGGTGACGCCGCGGGCGGCAAACCAGGACACTGCCCGCTTGAGCACTCCAACTGCGGTGGCTGCGGTTTCGTCGCTGTGGATTTCGGCGTATGCGACCCGGGAGTGGTCGTCGATGATCGTGTGGACATAAGCGGTGCCGATCAGCGGATTACGGTGGCTGCTCTGCGGCTTTGACGGAGTCGCAGCACGGTTCTGTTTGCCTGCTGTCGGCCAACGTAGCGCCAACCGCCACCGTCGGGGATGTTGCCGAGTTTCTTCACGTCAACGTGGATCATCGCTCCGGGCTTGTCGTGCTCGTAGCGGCGGCTGACTTCGCCGGTGCGCTTGTCCACATGATGCAGCCGGTTCAGCCGGCACCGGACCAGGGCGGGATGAACGGTCGATGCCGGCATGGCCAGCTTCGCTCCGATCGCGACCGGCCCCAGTCGCTGTTTCCAGCGCAGGTGCACGACCTTGCGTACAATCTGTTGCGGGGTCCGGTTCGCCACCCGGTGAGGGCGCGAGGACCTGTCAACCATCCCCGCCTGACCCATCGCGGCGTAGCGGTTCGCCCACCGTTTGGCCGTCGGCCAAGAGCAATTGAACTGCTCGGCGGCCCGGGATACCGGCCAGCCATGGTCAACGATCAAACGCGCAACGCGCAGACGTTGGCGTGGAGTCAGAGCGGCATTAGCGTGGGACATGAGGACCTCCTGGTTGCTGCAGCGGTTGTCTAAGCAACTCCACTGTGCAACCGGAGGTCCTCACCCATGAGTCAATGACTCCAGCGAGTCATCACGATCACCCAACCAACGTCCCTGGGCAGTACAACTAGGCCAGCGACAACAGTAATGGGCGCTGAGGCCTATCCAGAGTTGGCGATGAAGGCGGCCGCGTTGCTGGAGTCGGTGGCTCGCTTCCATCCGCTCTTTGAGGGCACAAGCGTAGCGCCTGGACGCTCATGGTCCTGCTGTTGTGGATCAACGGCTACCGCCATGACTTCACGACTGACGAGGACTTCGACCTCGTGGTCGGAGTCGCCGAAGGAACTTTTGAATTGCGGGACTCCGCCGCGCTGATTTCCCAGCATCTGGTCTCGCGATAGCCTCGACTGGAGTGCCAACAGGGACGCGGCCGGGAGTCGAACTCGGCCGTATCGACGCTGGATGGACTGTGACACCAAGGGATGGCAGGGCCTGCTCGGCCCTACCACCCCGACCGTAAGCCGTGACAACGGCATGCAGCTATTCACTCGACCGCGTCACGAAGGGGCAGGAGGGAGGGGAGTCAACGTGAAAACGCCGGAGGCTATGCGCGCCATGTGGCCTGAACGAGAATCCTGCAACCCGCGAGGGCATGATGTGGTTGCCGGCATGCTCGGACTCTTCGCACATGATCAGGACAACGAAGCGCCGCCCACTCACTTGTTGCGGGTGCTGCAGTCCGGCCAGGGCAATGAAGCAGCGATGGGGATGTGGACACTGTCCGCACTTTGCGTCTCGGATCGGGTCGTACCGGAGCCGGACTGGCCCGGATTCCGCATGTTTCCGCCTCTTCCCAGTGCTACCAGGGCCCGGAATCCCGTTCGAGTCCCACCTCGGGCACGGCATACCCCCTCGCCAGAGGGGTTTTGCCTTAATGTGGGTACATTCTGGTTGGTCACGTCCCTCTGACACTGGCCGCGGGGTGTGCCTGGAGCCGCGGTCGCCTGTTTGGTTGTGGGGGAGCGGGTTCAGGGTCCTGGCCGTGGGCCCTCCGCATGCTCTGAAGCGGGGTTATGTGTTCCTCTCGTGGTTCGTCCGGTAGTCCGTGATTGGCCTACACCTCTTCATGGGTAGGAGGACTGAGCGCAACATGACTTCGAGATGCTGCATCGAGACCACCCTGCTTCCGTTCGTTCATCCGGCCTCGGCCAACAACGGTCTCGTTTCGTGTCCGACCCTTGCTGCGTGTAACAACCCCCGCACACTTGACACTGACTTCAGATCGTCTCCGGAGACTTAGCGCACATGAGCCTGAAATGCACGAGCCAAATTCCGGAGATCGTCCCGCACCCGGTGTTCCACTTACAAGGAAATGGGATGGTGAGCCGCGTGGGGGCGGGCCTTTGCGCCGGAAGTGTCCGGGCTCTCCTGAAGTGGGATACCCGGAGTAGAGACATCAAGGCGGGGAGGAGGGAGCCTCCTGGCGGGGTTATTCGTTGACCTGTTCTACTCCTTGTAACGTGCTGAATGCGGTGGCAACTGAGGAAATGGTGTGCCGCGCTAGTCCGGGTTGACGATTTCGGCCACGTTCAGGTGATTTAGGCGCGTGGCGTCGACGAGGACGTCGAGTCGGGTGATCCTATCCTCTGTGATCGTGAACGCCATGATGGACACCACTCGTCCGTCCAGGACCGCCGCTACACCGGGGCGCTGGTCGATCAGGACGGGCGTGGAGTGCGCGGCTAGTCGCGCCGACAGGACTGCCTGGTCCGCTATCGCCTGTGCGCCTTCGAGGACTTGGGTGCTCGTGCCGTAGTCCGCCTGCAGTATTGCGGCGTCGTCGAGGAGGTCCAGGAGCGCCGTGAAGTCTCCTTGCTGGGCTGCTACGAGCCATGCTCCCACCAATTCACGTGCTCGTTCGGGTCTCGGCCGGATCGTGGTGGGCGTGGTCTGGAGCCGTCGTCGTGCGCGGGAGGCGAGCTGGCGGGCGGCATCCACAGATCGGTGGAGCACCTCAGCGATCTCTTCGAACGGGCAACCGAAGACGTCATGTAAGACGAACGCCACTCGCTCTGCCGGCGAGAGCGTTTCCAGAACGACGAAAAGGGCCACGCTCAGGCGGTCGCTGCGCTCGGCTTCCTCTACTGGGTTGCCTGTGAGTGCGACGGGCTCATCCCGCCACGGTTCTACGTGCCAGGATTGCTCACGTGTGCGGCGGGGCGCCCGCAGGAGATCCAGACTCAGCCGGAAGACAACTGTGGTGAGCCAGGCATCGAGATTTTCTATCCCGTCGGCGTCCGCGCGTTCAAGGCGTAACCAGGCCTCCTGCACTACATCCTCGGCGTCGGCTCTGGATGAGAGCAGTCGATTAGCGATCGCCACCAGTCGCGGACGGGCCTTCTCAAAGCGCCGGGCGAGAATTTTCTGATCGGTCATGTCACATCCTCATCGTCTCGATCGTCATCATACTGACGGGGCAGATGACCTCGACGTGACATCGAACAAGGAGTCGAATAATGAATGCACCCATTCTTGTGACCGGAGGCACCGGCACCATCGGCACCCGGGTCGTCCCCCTCCTACGGGCCGCCGGAAGGAACGTCCGCGTCCTCAGTCGTCACCCCCGCCCGAACGCGGCCGGTATCGAATACGCAGAAGGCGACACGGTCACTGGTGCCGGTCTTCAACAAGCGCTGAAAGGTGTGGACATCGTGCTGCATCTCGCTGGCGGTGCCAAAGGGGACGATGTCGCGGCGCGCAATCTTGCGGAAGCGGCGAGCTCTGCGGGGGCCTCGCACCTAGTCCTCATCTCTGTCGTCGGCGCGGACAGGATGCCCATCGGGTATTTCCGTGCGAAAGCGGTAGCCGAGCGGTCCATCGTGGAGTCCGGCGTCCCATGGACTGTAGTGCGAGCAGCGCAATTGCACGACTTTGTCCTCCCCTTAGTGAAGGGTCTGGCGCGCGTGCCACTCACGCCTGTGCCCGGTGGTCTGCGCTTCGAGCCTGTTCATGTGGAGGAGGTCGCCGCTCGTTTAGCTGAGCTCACCCTCGGGGACCCGGCCGGTCGTGTGGCTGACATCGCCGGACCGGAGGTACTCGACATCCCGCAGCTGCTGGCTACCTACACTGACTTTAACGGCCGCCGTCGCCCGAAGCTACCCATCCGACTGCCCGGGGCGATTGGCCGCGCCTACCGGGCCGGTGAGAACCTGACCGGTCCCGGGGCGCAGCGCATGATGTCCAGCTGGGCAGAGTTCCTCGCCGAGCAGAGCGCAGCCGCGCAGACAGCGTCCTCAAGCGTGCAAGGCTGATGTTCGGTCTTACCCCAGCTAGAACAGCTTTCACGCTGCTCGTATCCGGACCGTTGGGGGGAGCGTCCCACCAGGGTGTTTCAGTTCTGAGGAAGTGGGACACCATTCAGACATAGGTTTCTACCTAAAAATTTGTGTGTGGTCCATGCATGAGTCAGAAGGCGAAGGGCTCGGCGAAGTAGTCGAGAGAGCGGGTCCGTCGGCAGCTGACCCAGAGCTGGCCGAAGGGGCAGGGGGTGGTGCTTCACAGGCTGGTTCACCTGGTTGCGCGCACCAGGAATGGAAAGCAGCCCGAGGCAAAGCGTGGAAGCGGCAAGAACTAGACGAAGTCCACCACTCAACGTTCCCTAACGACTTGGGAAACCTAGCAGGAGACAGTGCTACCGGCAATCATTCAGGTTTTACGCCCGAAAGGAAGGGTGTTCCACTGCCAAGGAAGTGGAACACCCAACGAGGTGGGGGTGACAGTTTCCGTTTCGTCCACGCCGTTGGTGAATAAGCGAGCACACACATCCGTCATAGGCGTCAGCGCCGTACCTTGATCTCTGGTCGATGGATGCAGGCGCCATTCACAGCAGCACACCACCGGATACCTCGATGCGCTCACCCGTCGCCGAGCGGAACTCGTGGGACACCAAGGCAGAGATCGCGTCGGCGATTTCCTCAGGGCTGCCCACTCGCCGGAGGGCGGTTTGCCCGGACAGTGCCGCGCGCATGGCTCCGCCGTTAAAGTCCGTCGCGGTCGGCCCGGGGCCGATCGAGTTGACCCGAATGCCCCGCGGGCCAAGTTCGAGGGCCAGGCTTCGGGTAAGTGCTTCGAGTGCTTTCTTCGACGCCGCGTAGACGGAGGTCGCCGGGCTGACGTGTCGGCTGAGCGAACTCGACACGTTCACGATGTTTGCTCCTTCTGACAAGTGGGGCAGGAAGGCTTGCATGACGAAAAGTGGACCACGTACGTTAACGGCGAAGGTGGCGTCGAAGTCCTCTGCCGTAATGGTACCGAGCGGCGCGAACAGTCCCACTCCGGCGTTGTTGACCAGCACATCGATAGTGCTGGCGTTCCACGCGTGGCTAATGCCGGCAGGCACGGCGAGGCGAGCCGTCTCGATGGAGTGAAGGTCCGCGACATCCAACTGGATCGCGATGGCCTCGCCGCCCGATTCGACGATTTCGTTCACTACCTCGCTCTCACCGCCCCCGAGGCGGCGAGAACTTTTTTCTTGTTCCGGGCCAATGTCAAGGCGGTGGCTCGTCCGAGTTAGCGGTTGGCTCCGGTCACGAGGGCAATACGGGTCATGTCATAGAGACCAAAAGCCACTAGGGGGAATGTTCCGACTGGGCTGTCCAGTTCCAAGGAAGTGGGATTCTACGAATTCTGACCGGGTCCCGGTTGAGATGGTGATGCGGTGGAGGCCGGCCTCATGTGGCCTTCAACGGTTACTGCGTTTGGTGGCGGCGTTTTTTGGCTGCCCGGAAGATGATGATTCCTGCTGCGAGGAGTAGCAGGACCCCGAGGGAGCCGAGGATGAGGCCGGGAACGGGCCAGTTGTTATCCTCACCGGTGGTGTGGGTGGGTGCCGGTGGGGCTGTGCCTGTTTTGGAGGGAAAGGTGATTTCGGCTTGGGTGCTCCCTTTGAGACGACCACTCGTGAGTTCCAGGACCGCGGTCCAGGGCCCGTCCGCGAGGGCATCGTTGGGCCCGACGGTGACAGCCCCAGACTTTCCTGGCGCTACTGTTGTTCCGAGTTTCGCGGTGTAGGGTCCCGCCGTGAGGGATCCGGAAACGGACGTCAGGCTAAGGGTGCCTTTTAGGTCGATCGCCCGGCCGCCGGTGTTGTGTACCTGGGCGAGCACGGTTGGCTTTCCTTCCGCGTCGCGTGCTGCGGTCATCGAATCAACGGTGAAGCTACTAACTGCCGGGTTGCTGCCGCGCACATCCAGGTAGATGCGGATCCCTGCCCGATTGACGAGCTTCACGCCGTCACCACCGCTGGTGCTCACCTCTGCCCAGACGATGGCGTAGCTTTCACCTGGGGCGGCATCGGCAGGCACTGCGATGGTGACAGTATTCTCAGCTGCTGACTGGCTTGGTAGTTCAAGAGTTCCATCGCTCAAAGTGGTCCACGTCGACAGATCATTGGCAGTGCGTTCTTTGGCCCCGATCCGCTAGCGCCGCTGCACAACCATGCCAGCGCCGAGTGCATCAAGACGGCCAGCGAACGTTGGCCGGGCCTCCCGCAAGTGGCCGTTTTCGACACAGCCTTCCACCGCTCCATCCCGGACTTCGCCGCACGCTATGCCATTCCCGAGGACCTCTATACGGAGCATCCAGTCCGCCGCTACGGTTCCATGGGATCTCCGTAGAAATGGCCTGCGGTGATGCGGCAGGATTTCTCGGCATACCAGTTCCATCGTTGGACGTGATTGTGGCGCATGTGGGAAATGGGGCCTCCGTAACTGCCGTCAGAGGGGGTCTCAGCGTGGACACCTCCATGGGGATGACGCCCTTGGAAGGACTCGTCAAGGGCACCCGCTCCGGGGATCTGGACCCCTCCATTGTCCTGTTGCTGCAGCGTTCCGGGGCAACGGCCGATGAAGTAGACGACATCCTCAACCACCGCTCGGGCCTGCTGGCGCTGGCCGGAACTTCCGACACGCGCGAGGTCGGCGAACTCGTCGACCGGGGAGACCCCGGGGCCGTCCTCGCCCTCGAAATGGCCGCATACCGTCTCGCCAAGTACATCGGCGCCTATGCGATGGTGATTCGCCAGCCTCATGCGCTGGTCTTCACCGGGGGACTAGACGAAAATTCGCACCTTTTCAGGGCAAAAGTTGTTTCATGGCTAATTCCCCTTGGACTGGCCACAGCTGATGACAGGAACTCAGCTGCTCTCAGTGGCATCCGTGACGTCAGCACTGACGACTCATCGTTCCCCGTGATTGTGGTTCCCAGCGACGAAGAACGCGCAATTGCCGAATCAACGGCCTCGTTGCTTAACGGGCAGTTGCCCAATTTTCTGTGCAGGTTCTGATTTTCTTGGCGCCAACGACGGACAAGACCTACAGCTTCGGGCCTGCGGTTCTTCCAGCGGCCCCCAGCTTCCTGGAAAACGATCCGTTGGTCGTTGCGGCACGGCCCATTCTGCAGCAGGTTGCCAGTTCGACGCAGGCCAGGACCGCTATATTCCGTAGCTTGAAACAGGGGACTGCCGTTTCTGAAATCCACCATGGGTTCGCCGGGTCCAGCACCGGAAGCGCTGGAGTCGTCGCCGACGCCAGAAGACCGGCGGCCGCTTCTTAGAAATTGCTAGATTTCCTTGCTAAATTATTGGCGGACACGTTGATGGCCTCTAGGTAGGGAAGATTAGCCAGGAGGGCATTGTAGGTGTGTCCTGGGCTTCAGCAGGGAGCCTTTTTCTAATGGGCGTGCCTGTGAAGGTTGGTGTTGGTTTGGAGTCTAATGAAGAGGCTTGCACGGGGGATGCTGAGCGGCTGGCGGACCTGCTCGTTGGGTCTGAAGATCTTGGGGCGATCCTTGATGGGACGGCCAGTCTCGGGGCGGCTGTGATGACCAGATCGAGTGGAACCCGTATTGAGTGTGCTGTGACTTTGGGGCGGAGAAAGCGCACGGACACGATTGGAGGCAGCAGCGACCAGGCGATGCTGCTGAACAGGATTGAGCAGACGCTTGGGCAGGGGCCCTGCATCGACGCGCTGGACAGCGGGCGCCCGGTCCTTCTGCATGATGCCCAGGCATCACCTCAGTGGGGTGATTACTGCGGAGCGTTGTGCGTGGCGGGGATGCGCAGCACACTGGGTGTCCCGATGGAACTCGAGCAGGACTCCGCAGCCGTGTTGAATTTCTTCGCTCCCACACCCGGGACTTTCACCCCCGACGCCGTCGCCGATGCGCTGACCTTCGCCGGCATGGCCGGCAAGGCGCTGCAGGTGGCGATCAGGATCCCCACTTTGAACGAGGCTGCCGAAGACCTGGACGCAGCCATGGAAAGTAGATCGGTCATCAACAGGGCGTGTGGGGTAATCATTTCCCAAAACCGGTGCACTCACGACGAAGCGTTCAGAATCCTGCGGAAGGCTTCGAACGATCGGAATCAAAAACTCCGCGAACTCGCCCAATCGCTCGTGGACGGAGTGGGGGCCCACAAGACGCCGGTTTAGCAGGAAGCGTAGGGCGCCGCAAGGAGCCCGCCGTCTTGCGTGCAGGACATGCGTGGAAGTCTCATTGGCGTGACTCGGCTAGTTGAATGTGAGACCGAGCAGGGCGTTTTCGGTGACTTCGGGTAGCGCGGGGTGGATCCAGTATTGGTTGGCAGCGAACTGGCGCACGTCGATGTCGAAGGCCAGGACGGTGATCATTTGTTGGATCAGGGTTGATGCTTGGGGGCCCATGTAGTGGGCGCCGAGGAATTTGCCGGTGTCCTGGTCGGCGATGAGTTTGCAGATGCCGGTGGTGTCTTCCATGGCCCAGCCGTAGGCGACGTCTCCGTAGCTCTGGACCTTGACCGTCACGTTGTGCCCGTGTTCGCGGGCTTGGGATTCGGTCATTCCGACGGTGGCAATCTGGGGGTGGGTGAAGGTGGCGGCGGGGATATGGTCGTGTGGCATTCTCTTCAGGTTTTCCGGGTGCAGCAGGTTGTGGCGAACGGCGCGCATCTCGGCGTTGGCGACGTGTTTGAGCATGTAGGGTGAGGAGACGTCGCCAAGGGCCCAGACACCTGTAGCGGAGGTTGACCGGCCGTATTCATCGACCTTGATGCGCCCGGCGCCGATCGTCTCGATTCCGCCGGAGGGTAGGTCCAACAGCTCGCCGTTAGGGATGCGCCCCGAGGCCACCAGCAGTACCTCCCCGGTGGCGGCAGAGCCGTCGTCGAGCCTGACGCTTATGCCCTGGTCTGTCTGATCGGCGCCCGTGATGGTCCGCCCAAACCGGACATCGAAGCGTTCTGCGGCCAGATCGTTGAACGGGTCGTGCAGGTCGTGGTCGAGGCTTCGCAGGAGCGTGGAGCGGGCGATGATGGTGACGGCCGTGCCGAGGGCGTCAAAGACGTGCGCGAACTCCATCGCGATGTAGCCGCCGCCGATGACTACCAGGGATTTGGGTAGCTGCGGCAGCCGCATGATGTCCTCGCTGGTGTGATAGCGGACGCCCGAGGCGGCGATGGCCTCAGGGATGAAAGGTCGGGAGCCTGCGGCGATGACCACTTGGTCGCCGGAGATGGTTCTCTGGTGGACCCCTTGGCCGGTGCGTAACGTGCGTTCTCCAACGAAGACGGCGTGCTGGTCGTAGACGTCGATGTTCGGGGTCTGCCGGCCGCGGCGATGGGTTCGACGCGGTTCTCGAAGATACGGGCGACCATACCCGGCCAGTCAACGGAGTCGCCGAACGACGCCTTCTCGATGATGGCGATCGATCGGTCTTCGAACTCGGGCCCGGGAATGGAATTCCCGGAGCCGGTGCCGATGATGACCAAGTCGTAGTGCCGGTCTGCGGTGGTCTTGTTGGCGGTGGTGCGCATCTGGGCGGTCCTCACTCCGGGCTCTTCTCAACCCTACAGAAGAGGACGCGACTTCATCTCCGTATTGTTTATCGGGGAGTACCACTAGGGGGTGTCCGCGAAGCACGAACACCCCCTAGCGAGTCACCCGGTCGCCCGATCACGGCGTAGTCGAGTCAACTTTTGCTCATTGTTTACTCCCGACGCCTTAGGCGATCGGCGCAGGCGGTTGTTCCCCGCTCAACACTGCGAGTGTGTTGTCGGCCGCGAGCATGGCCATGGCGGTGCGCGTCTCTACTGTGGCTGAGCCAAGGTGTGGCAGCAGCGCAACATTGTCCAACTCCAGTAAGCCGGGATGGACGCGGGGTTCCTGCTCGTAGACGTCGAGCCCGGCTCCCGCTATTGCACCCTCCCGGAGGGCCGTCGCAAGTGCGCCTTCATCGACGATGGGTCCGCGCGCGGTGTTGACGAGGAATGCCGAGCTCTTCATCGCAGCGAGTTGCTCGGCCCCGATCAGGTGATGTGTTGCGGGGCCGTAAGGGCAGTGCAGTGAGACGACGTCGGAAACGGCCAGCAGCTCGTCAAGATCGACGCGCCGTGCATCCAACTCGGCGGCGATCGTGGGATCGACCTCGCTGCGGGACTGGTACACGATCTCCATGCCGAAGGCTTTGGCCCGGCGCGCTGTAGCTTGGCCGATGCCGCCCATGCCGACGACGCCGAGCGTCTTACCTTGAAGGCTGGACCCGAGCAGGAAGAACATGCCCCATTTCCAGGCCTGACCGGAGCGGATGAGTCGTTCACCCTCGCCGAGCCGTCGGGTCGCGATGAGGATGAGACCGAACGCGATGTCCGCTGTCGCCTCGGTGAGCACCCCGGGAGTGTTGGTGGCCACGATGCCTCGTTCCGTGCAGGCGGGCACGTCCATGTTGTCGTATCCCACGGCGACGTTCGCGACGACCCTAAGCTGCGGGCCGGCGGCGTCGAGCAGTTCGGCATCAATTCGTTCGGTGAGCAGGCTCACGATCGCGTCTGCACCGGCTACCCTGCGCAGGAGTTCCTCCCGGCTAATGGTGTCAGGGCCGCTCCACGCATCGACTTCATGTTCGGCGCGAAGCTTTTCAATCGCGGCGTCGGGGATGCGGCCCGTCACGACAACCCGGCTCATGCGCTCACGATCCACTCGCGGAGGCGGCCGAGGCCGTCGCGGATGTCGGCGACGTCGATGCCTGAGTAAGCGAGCCGGATGTATTGCCGTTCCTCGCCGGGTTGGCGTCGGCCGAAGTGCTCGCGAGTGCAGAAGGACACGCCGGTTTTGTAGAGTGCGTCGCTGGCGAAGTCGCCTACTGCCGTGTAGCCCATTTTTTCCATGACGTCGGTGACGTCAGGGAACAGGTAGAAGGTGGATTGCGGCACGGCGACGTGCATACCGGGGACAGAGTTGACGAGTTCGCAGGCAGCATCCCGCCGCTCACGCAGGATCTCCAACATCTGCTGGACGGGTTCCTGGGTGCCGCGGAGCGCTTCGATGCCAGCCCACTGCACGTAGTGCGTGGTGCATGATTCATCGTTGGTGTTGAGCGTGCTGAGAACTTTGGCGATCTCAAGGGGCGCTACAGCACAGCCGAGGCGCGAGCCGGTCATGGCGAACTTTTTGCTGAACGTGTAGAGGATGACGGTGCGTTCTGCCATTCCCGGGATGGAGGCGATCGAGCTGGAGACGCCTTCGTAGCGGGTCTCGAAGTAGGCCTCGTCGGAGAGCACCCAGAGATTGTGCTCCTGAGCGATCTGCGCGATGGCCTCGCGCTCGGCAGTGGTGGACTCCGCGGAAATGGGGTTCTGGAGGTCGTTGTAAATGATCGCAACGGTGTTCGGAGTAATCGACGCGCGTACCTGGTCAAGGTCGATCGAGAAACCTTGGCTCGTGGGGAGGTAGCGGTACGGTACGGCTGTGCCTCCAAGGTATTCGATCTGCGACTCATAGATCGGGAATCCCGGGTTGGGGTACAGCACTTCTTGCCCGGGGTTCATGACTGCCTGCAGGAACTTGGTAATGACCGGCTTGCCGCCCGTCATGACCACGACGTTGTCCGGGGACAGCCTGATGCCGCGGCGTGAGCCGATGTCCTCGGCCAGCGCTTCGCGCAGCTGTGGGATGCCAGGACCGGGGCAGTAGCCCGTGTAACCATCAGCGATTGCCCTGGTCATGGCCTCGACGATATGTGGGGCCGTCGGGACATTGATATCGCCAAGGTGGAACGGGTAAACCAAGTTTCCCTTCGCCTTCCAGGCCGCCGCAGCCTGGGCGACGCTAAAGGCGGTTTCGGTGCCGAGCCGTTCGAGTCGATGCGCGAGTTGCTGCATGCTGTGTACTCCTCGTTGAGTTTAAGAGTCTTCCGTAGACGCTAATACTTAACTAATATATCAGAGCGTCCTTGGACACAACCAGCGATATTTAGGGCGAGCCCCTGGTTGGCGGGCACAAAACAGCCTGACGCTGCGCGCTCACGGTACCTGCCGTCGTCGAAAATTACTATTTAGAGCACGACGACGGCGGGCGGCATTTCAGGTTGGGGCAGGTAGCCTGTAACCCCTAAAAAAGCGGCCAGGGCACCGCCGACATTTCACCGCTCGGAGCTGGAAAACGCCCTGCCAGGCGCAACCGTTCGCAGCGCGTCGCGAACGATGCGATTTCATCGGCGGTCAGCAAATCGGCCAAGGCATGGCCCAGCTCCCCATGAAGTCCTTCGGCGACACGTTTGATGCCTTCGAGTTCCTCGGCGGTAAGAGGGTCTCCCAGCCATCCCCACAGCACCGTGCGCAGCTTGTGTTCGTGGTGGAAGGTGAGCCCATGGTCCACGCCGTGGCGGTGTCCGTCCGGCATGGCAAGGACATGGTCGCCTTTGCGGTCGGCGTTGTTGACCACCGCGTCGAAGACCGCCATCCGCCTGAGCGCCGGCGAGTCTTCGTGAACCAGGGTGACCATTCGTCCGTTCTCATCCTGTCCCTCGAGAACGTGTTTCCAGCCTGTATCCGGCACGTGGTCCGTTGCGAGCAGGTTCACGGCGCGTTGGGTGGAGTCTTGCTCCTGCCAGAGCTGAACCATGCCTTCGCCCAAGGGGCCATCGCGGAGCCAGGTGCGTGGCACGATATCCCAGTCGAAGACCTGCGAGACCAGGTAGGCGGCTACCTCCCGTTGCGCCAGGGTGCCGTGAGGAAAATCCCATAGAGGGCTTTCGCCTGCGATGGGCTTATAGACGACTTCCACATCGCCGATGCTGCCAACGAATGTAGCGTTTGAGGCCGTGGTGATGCGGCCGGTGAGCGTCAGCTCGGCGGTCACTAGGTCCGGCGTCGGCATCAGACCTCGGGAATGGTGCAGGTGTGCCCGTCGGCGTCCATGGGGTAACCGCAGAGCGGGCACGCCGGACGACCGGCACCGACGATCTCACGGGTGCGCTTGGCAAACGCGCGGGCAGTGCCGACCGGTATTCTCACCAGCAACATTTCTGGCACGTTGGGGTCGTCCTCATCAAACGATTCGTCGTCTTCAGCATCGACATCGGTGATGGGGTAAGCCTCAATGACCACCTGAGCCGTGGTGGGATCCCAACCCAAGCTCATGGCACCGGTGCGGAACTGTTCTTCAACGGCCTCAAGGGGGTCGTTGTCCACAAGCTCAATGGGAGTCCCCGTTGGAACGCTGAACGGATTGCCGTCGACCGTGATGAGTTGATCGAGAATTTCGTCGATTTTATCTGCGAGCAGGGCGGACTGCTGTTTTTCCAGGGCAATACTGACGATCTGCTTGCCCGCACGCACCTGCAGGTAGAACGTCCGCGACCCCGGAAGGCCAATGGTGCCAACTACAACCCGATCAGGCCAGACAAACTCGTGAACACGTGTAGGCATGTCAGTATTTTAGGCACATAAGGTTCATGGCGCCGTGTGCCCTGCACCGCCGCCCACCGCCGCGTCGCCGGAGTGGATGCCGTTCGACAGCCATGACAGATCACCGGCGTCGGTATTGGTTGCATAGACGCTGGGACGGTTGGGGCCGTAGCGCACGATCGATATGGACGCGGGGCCCACGTTGATCCGTTGGAACAGGTCAAGGTGCATACCCAGCGCGTCGGCGAGAATTGACTTGATAATGTCGCCGTGGCTGACGGCCGCCCACACGGCACCTGGCCCGTACTCGGCTTCAAAGGCTGCATCGTGGCGTCGAATCGCTGCTACGGACCTGGCCTGCATGGCGGCCATGGATTCACCACCAGGAAAAACGACGGCGGAGGGTTGCGACTGCACCACCGGCCACAAATCTTCGGTGGCGAGATCGCTCAGCGAGCGGCCCTGCCACTGGCCGTAGTCACACTCGGTGAGATCGGGATCCACCGGCGCGTACGGTGTTCCGGCTTGGCGATCGAGGATGAATTGGGCGGTCTGCAGGCAACGCTCAAGAGGACTGGACACCACGCCGACTACCGGTAAGGCTGAGAGCCGCTCTGCCGTAACAGCCGCCTGTTCGCGCCCTACCTGGTCCAAGCTGACTCCGTCTGTCCGACCGGCCAGCAGTCCCGTGGCATTGGCTGTTGTACGGCCGTGCCGTACGAGAATTACTGTTGCCATCCACCCAGCCTAACCACCAGCATGACTGGGTGCTTCCAAAGAGGACCTGGCCAGAGGGTGCAGAATTGGGTTCATGATGATGGCTGCGGGCTTACGGCGCCGCGAACGCAAGAGTCGGACTTGATGGACACTACGACGGTGACGGGCAGCGCGTACGACGACGCAGTCCGGGCAGTCCGGGCGGGTGGGATCACCGCGGATGAAGCGGCGAACCTGCTGATCGGCCGGATGACGGACAAGGAAATCCTCGGGCTGCTCGATGGCGACTCGCCCAGGTTGCTGCTCCCATTCATCCCGATACTGCTCGACAGGGTGCCGTTCGTGGCGGGGGCAGTCCCGAGACTCGGCATACCAGGCATTCGGTTCAGTGACGGTGGCCGCGGCGTGGTGATCGGCGCCTCCACTGCCTTCCCCGTGACCATTGCGCGGGCAGCCACCTGGGATCCATCGCTGGAGGAACGTGTCGGGGTCGCTATCGGTGTGGAAACCAGGGCACGGGGAGCAAACTACTCGGCATCAGTCTGCGTCAACCTGCTTCGCCACCCTGCATGGGGCCGGGCGCAGGAGTGCTACGGGGAAGATCCGGTCCTTACCGGCCGGATGGGATCGGCCCTCACACGGGGCGTTCGCACGCATGTGATGGCTTGCGTGAAGCACTTCGCGCTCAACTCAATGGAGAATGAGCGCTTCGAGGTGGACGTAGCAGTAGACGAACACTCGTTACATGAGGTCTACTTGCCGCACTTCAAGGCCGTGATGGACGCCGGCGCCGATTCCGTCATGAGTTCTTATAACCGCGTGCGAGGCAAGTACATGGACGTCAACCGCGCCCTGCTCACGGACGTCTTGAGGCATGAGTGGGGTTTCCCGGGGTTCGTAACGAGCGACTGGGTGTTCGGCACCCACGACGCGGTGGCCAGCCTGGAGGCGGGAATGGACGTGGAAATGCCGCTCCGGCTGCTTCGCGCCCGCGAACTGCCCGCCGCGCTGCGCAACGGAGACCTGGATCGCACCACTGTGCTGCAGTCCGCGCGCCGCATCCTGCGCACGTGCGTGCAGCACGCCGCAACCCGGGATTCAGCGTCCCCAACGCCCACCGTTATCGCTTCCCCGGCCCACCGGGCTCTGGCCCATCAAGTGGCCGCGGAGTCGATCGTCCTGCTAAAAAACGAAACCGTTGGCACAGAGCCGCTACTGCCATTGAAACCCGCTCTCCGTCATCTCGCGGTGATCGGACGCCTCGCCGGACGAGCGAACCTCGGAGATCATGGCTCGTCACGTGTTCGGCCTCCTTCCACAGTTTCGCCGCTGCAGGGCCTGCGTGAGGCGCTTCCCGGGGTTCGGATCACGTCTACCACCGGCAAAAATGAGCGGCGCGCGGCAGCGTTGGCAGCCGCGGCGGAGACGGCGATCGTCGTCGTCGGCCTGGACCAGCACGACGAAGGCGAATCCGTTGTCACCGGAGGTGTCGACGTGGGCGTCCTCGGCCGGGCCTTTGGCTCAGGTCCCCTCCGTCGGGTTCTCATCGGACTCGCACACGTGGCCTCGCGCTTCGTCCGAGGCGGCGACCGCAGCTCGCTCAACCTGCGCCCCTCCGACGAACGGCTCATCCACGCAGTCGCCGCCGTGAACCCCCGGACCGTCGTCGTGCTGATCAGCGGCAGCGCGGTCCTCACAGAAAAATGGCGGGACCGCGTGCCAGCGCTCCTCTTTGCCTGGTACGGCGGTATGGAGGGCGGCCGCGCGCTGGCAAGCGTGCTGACCGGCAATGAGGAGCCCGGCGGACGTCTGCCCTTTGTGCTGCCGACGGACGCAGCGCACTTGCCGTTTTTTGACTCCGCGGCAAAGGCCGTTGCCTATGACGACCAATGGGGTCAGCGCCTTCTCGACTCCGAGGGGCACACGCCCGCGTTCCCGTTCGGGTTCGGCCTGGGTTACACGACCATCGAGCACCGGCTTCTTGACCATACCTTGGATGCAAGCGGCGGCCATGCGGACGTGCTCGTAACGAACGCAGGCGACCGCAAGGGCTCCACCGTCGTTCAGATCTACGCGGCGGATGTGTCCCTCCGCAGACCTGTGGCTCAGCTCCTGGGCTTCCGGAAGGTGACCCTGCAGCCCGGTGCAGAAACCACTGTGCGGGTTGGTTTAGATGCGGGTCCCACCCTGCAGCGGGATCCGACCACACGGCGCTGGTCTCTCCGCGCGGGGGAGTGGGCCTTGCTCGCCAGTCAACACAGCCCCGTCAGATGGGAGAATGCCGTCCGTTTGCCGCGCACGGAGGGCCTGATTGACCAGGAAGATATCTCAGACGGCCAGCCGGCTTGATTCGATTCAGGTTCCGTCCATTACCCGTGAAGGTCGCGGTACGGCGCCAACGGCCCTTCTACCCGGACAGGCAGTTCGTCGTTGCCCCGCAGCATTGCGCGGAGCAACCGGCGTTCCTCCCAATGGAGAAGCAGGGACGCTTGGCCCGGCCGCAGCACCAAGTCTCCGTCTGACGTCGCGTACCGCTTCTGGAGGTCCGCCAGTTCCTCCTCTTGCAGCAGTGCAACCGTGCTGCCCGACGCTTGGTCGACCAAGCGGACCAAGGAGGAGGGCCCCGTGAGATCGGTCGCGACGAAGCGCTGCTCGCTGGCGGCAAGAATAGTTCTTTGAGCTGCCCGCGTTACTACAAGCGGACGGGAAGGCCCGCCCAGCAGCTCGCTCAATACGTTGGCCGCGGCGTCTGGGCGGCCTGTTCTCTGCGCCGCCGCCTGCATCTTCTGTAAGCGGCCGGGCTCGCGCAACACCTCATCGATCTTCCAGCCGATCGTTGCAGCTGCGTTGCAGCGGACGGCTGCCCCCTGCTCCATGAGGTAGTCGCCGTTGCGTACCTCCTGACCAGGAATCGGGTTTACAAGTACCATGGGCAGCCCCGCAGCCATGCACTCCGACGCCGAGAGCCCGCCCGGCTTGCCCACGAACAGGTCCGCCCGCTGAAGTAGCTCAGGCATTTCTGTCGTGAAGCCGAGCACGCTGTAGCGGTCGCCAGCCGGCGCCACGAGTGCCTCGATGCGCTGTCGCAGTACGTCGTTGTGTCCGCACACGACTGTGGCCGTGAACGCCGAGCGCATATGCATCGTCTGCCGCACCACCGAGACCGCGTAGTCGCCACCGGTCGCGCCCGCCGAGATGAGCAGCATCGGTGGCTTGTTGGCATCGCGTATAGGCGCTGGACTGAGCTGTTTGTTAATTGGGATTCCTGTGGCAGCAACACGGTCGGGAGGAAGACCGAGCGCCATCAGCTCCACTTTGCCCTCCTCCCTGGCCGCAAAGATCTTGTGGAACGCGCCCGTGAGCGACAAGCCCTGGAAGTCGTAGTCGGTAGTCACCACAGCTGTTTTCGCGTCAACCACGCCACGAAGAAGCAGCGAGGCCAACAGCTGGGCGGGGAGGAAGTGTGTGCACACAATCGCGGTGGGCCGGAACCGCTTGATGGCACTGACAACCGGGCTGGCGTTCACCCGTGTCCAAGGGTCGATGGGGCCCCTGCGCCGGAACGGAGGGTTGCTGATGTCGTAGCCCCACTCGACCAGCCACGGCAAGCCCTCCACGAGGACGAAGTAACCCTTGCCCAGCAGTGCACGATAGAGGACGCTGCTCACCTGCAGCACGTCCAGCACCTGCACCTCGGCGATGTCAGCGCGTTCGGCGCACGCCTGCTGCACCGCCGCTGCGGCGCTGTTATGCCCCGATCCCACGCCCGCTGACAGGATGAGGACGCGCTCTCCGCTGGCGGTTGCTTTAGCTCGTGCCGACGATGTGCGCATGAGGAGAGGCTAGCAGGATGAACCACCGCAGAGACGGCCAACTCCAAGCTTTCGGGTTTGCATGAAATCCGGTGAACGTATTACTGTCTTGCTACTGAAACCGACATGGGCGCCTGAAGCCCGGAGAGGAGGAGCGCATCACCGCTGACCAATCCAAGCAACCTGTCCCATTCCGGTTGAAAGCCCCTCCCGAGGGGCTTTCCCTATGTTTTGCAGTGTTTCCGTCTGTCCAGTAGTGGTTCGGTCTGCGAGGAGTAGCTCATGGTCAGCTTTCGGCCCCTGGCCCGCATCACTTCGGTTTTGACCACCCCGCTTGCGCCGGAGGATATCCTGGCGCTCTTCAACCCGGTCTATTCATCTCGGCAGTTGCGTGGAGTCGTCACTGAAGTAGTCCACGAAACGGCCCAATCAGCCACTATTTTCTTCCGGCCCGGACGCGGCTGGCATGCCCACCTGGCAGGTCAGTGGGCGAGGATAGGTGTTGAGCTAAACGGGGTCCGCCAATGGCGGTCCTATTCACTGAGTTCTCCGGCCGGCAAGGATCCGGCCATCACTGTCACTGACGTTGGATCCGTGTCCGGAACCCTGGTCCGCAAGACGAAGGTGGGTGACATCCTTTTCCTGGCTCCGCCTCAGGGCGACTTTGTCCTCCCTCAGCACCCCCGTTCACTTTTGATGCTCACTGCGGGAAGCGGCATCACCCCCGTAATGTCAATGATTCGGACACTCGTACCCAGCCGCCCCGACGCAGACGTTGTGCTGATCCACTCTTCCCGCGGAGAAGGTGACAGCATCTTCCGTGAGGAACTGGCTGAACTAGCTGATCAATTTCCCAACTTCCGTCTGGTGCAGTGGCACACCGGCGGTCGTGGCCGAATGAACTTCACCTCCACGGCCACTCTGGAAGAAGTTTGCCCGGACTGGAGGGACAGGGCTGCGTACGCGTGCGGCCCTGAGTCTTTCCTGGATGACGCCGAAGCTTTGTGGAACCAAGCGGCTGTGGCTCATGCCGCTACTTCCGGGAAGGAAGCCGATGATGAAACAGGGCCGGGCTCGCTCACCATTGAACGGTTCAGCACCGAGCTCCGGGGAGGCGACGGAAAGGAAGGTGGCCTGGTCACCTTCGAAGCTTCCGATCGCGAGGTCCTGGCCGATGGCGGCGTCCCCCTTCTCGACGTCGGCGAGGACGCAGGGGTGCTGATGCCCAGCGGCTGTCGCATGGGTATTTGTCACAGCTGCCTGACCCCGCTGCTCGCCGGAAGGGTCCGCGACCTGCGTACCGGTGAGGTCCACGGGGCACCCGGGGAACTAATCCAAACGTGTGTCTCGGCAGCTGCCGGACCCGTCAACCTCGAAATCTGAGGAGTACAACCACATGTCAGTAGCTTCAGCCCAAAGCCCCGCCACCGCCGTCGGGCCCAAGACCCGGCCCGGCGCCCTTGCCGAGGCGGGAAGGCCCGTGGTGCGTCCACCGTCGGCAGCACACCTGAGTGACGAGCAAGTAGCCCAACTGGGCCGTGAGCTCGATGCCCTCCGTGACGAGATCCTTGCCAAGCGAGGCTCCAGCGACGCCGCTTACATTAGGCGCATGATCAAGATCCAAAGGGCGCTGGAAATCTCCGGCCGCGCCGCGTTGCTGGTGGGCAGGAACAAGGCCGCCTGGTTTACTGGCACAACCCTTCTGAGCGTGGCCAAGATTCTCGAGAACATGGAACTTGGCCACAACATCCTCCACGGCCAGTGGGACTGGATGCGTGACCCGGATATCCACTCCACCACCTGGGAGTGGGACTTCGTTACCCCCTCACGTTCGTGGCAGCACACACACAACGACCTGCACCACCGGTGGACCAACGTGGTGGGCAAGGACCGCGACGTTGGCTACAACCTTCTGCGGATGGACCCCGATCAAGAGTGGAAACCCTTCAATGTGGGCAACCCCTATACAACGCCCTGCTCGCGCCTGTCTTCGAATGGGGCATAGCCATCTATGACTTGGAGATCCCCGAGTACAAGGAAGGCCTGAAATCGAAGGAGGCCATGCACAAGGACCTCAAAGCGCTGGGGCGGAAGGCTCTCAAACAGTTCTCCAAGGACTATGCGGCCACTCCGGCCCTGGCCATGCTGACGGGTTCGGGGAAGCAAGCCCTCTATGGCACACTCACCGCCAACGCAGTCCGCAATGTCTGGGCCCACGCCGTCATCTTCTGCGGCCACTTCCCCGAAGGAACGGACACTTTCACCGAGGAAATGGTGGAAGGCGAAACCCGCGGGGATTGGTATGTGCGTCAGATGATCGGGTCCGCCAACATCTCGGGGTCACGGTTCATGCACCTCATGACGGGCAACCTGTCGCACCAGATTGAACATCACCTTTTCCCGGATCTACCATCCAACCGGTACGCAGAGATTGCACCAAAGGTTCGTGAGATCTGCGATCGTTACGGTTTGAAGTACACCACCGGGCCGCTGCTGAAACAGGTGGGCTCTGCGTGGGCTAAGGTCTTCAAGCTCGCCCTTCCTTAGCGGGGGAGTGTCTGCAGCCCCACCGTGGCCGGGAATCCAGTATTACAGTAGATGTATGGCTGCAAGCCGCAATCCGCTCGATGACCTGCGCGAAACCATTGGCCATCTGGCCAATCAGCTCAAGTTGTCCGGTTCGGAGCGCGTGGACGACCTCGTAGGTGATGTCATCGGTTCGAGGCCCGGCCCGGCCCGGCCGCTGTCCGAGGTACAGGCCGAGCTCGACTCGCTGGTGGGACTGGAGACCGTGAAGGAACAAGTACGGGCCCTTGTCGCATTGCTCCAGGTCCAGGCCCGTCGTAAGGCGCACGGCCTCCCGGAGGTTGCCACGTCACAGCATCTGGTGTTCCTCGGAAACCCGGGAACGGGCAAGACCACCGTGGCGCGGCTTCTGGCCGAAATGTACCGAGCCGTCGGTTTGCTGCAAAAAGGACACTTGGTTGAGGTCGACCGTTCGGGCCTTGTAGGGCAGTACGTCGGGGCAACCGCTATCAAGACGGACCGGGTGATTCGACGTGCTCTGGACGGTGTTCTGTTCATCGACGAGGCCTACGCGTTGGCCCCGGAAGATGGCCGGATGGACTTTGGTCCCGAGGCGATCGAGGTTCTGCTGAAGCGGATGGAGGACCACCGTCACCGCCTGGTGGTGATCGTGGCCGGGTACCCGCGCCTCATGGAAGCATTCCTTCTTTCCAACCCCGGACTCCGCTCTCGGTTCGCCAGGGAAATCACGTTCCCTGACTATTCCGTGGACGAACTCCAAACGATTTTCCACCGGATGCTGGTCCAGCACGAGTACACCCTGGAACCGGGCGCGGATCAGATGCTGCGCCGAATCCTTGCCGGTCTCCACGCCGGCGAGGATTCCGGCAATGCGCGGTTTGCCCGTACCCTGTTCGAGCAGGCACTCAACCGACAGGCTCTGCGACTTTCGCGCGATGAGGAACAAAGCCTCGACGCACTGGATCGTGAGGCAGTCATGACCCTCACCGGGGATGACATCGTCGAGGCAGCGCTTGCCTTGGGTGAAGAGCCGGAACCGGAACCGACGCCGGAACCGGAACGGTCGCGCTGGTGGAGCTGGTTGGTCTGAGCTGATCGTTTAACGCGCCCGATCACTTACATCGGTGGTCGGATCAGGTCCGACAGAATCCCCAGGGCTTTGGCTAATCGCAGGTCCGTGACGGCCCCGTAACCAAGGACAAGTCCGTTTTCGGGCGTGCGGTCCGCGTAATATCCGGCCAAGGGGATGACTCGCACTCCCTGTTCCAACGCCCTGGCGGCCACGTCGGTGGCGTCCGGGTGGTGGAACCGCACGACAGCGTGGAGGCCGCCGTCGAGGGCTGAGACTTCCAGGTCCCGCCGCGAACCCAGACGATCGATGAGGAGCGAGCGGCGGTGCCCGTATTCGCGTCTGGCGCGCGTAATGTGCCGGGCGAGCCCGCCTTCCTGGATGTAGTGGGCGATAGCTGACTGCAGCACGCCGGCCACTGGTGTGTCCAAGGCTTGCCTCGTGGCCTTCAACCGTTGACCAGCGTCGCCGCGAACCACCAAATATCCGCACCGTAGCCAAGGGCTGAGATTCTTGGAGAATGTTCCGAGCAGGACTACCTCGGCCCCGCCGGGTAGGGAAGCGACGGCAGGAAGTGGCATTCTGCTGTGTCGGAATTCGCTGTCGTAGTCATCTTCGAGCACCAGGACACCGTGCTGCTCCGCCCATTTCAACAGTTCCAGCCTTTCCTGAACGGCCATCCTGCCGCCCAAGGGGTATTGGTGGCTGGGTGTCACCAGAACTGCGTCCGGTATGTCCCTTAGAGCGGCCAACTGTGAGCTCTTCAGGCCGTTTTCATCCACGGGGACTGTCACCATGTGGGCACCCGCTGCCGTCATGACCCGGCGCGCGGTGGGGTAGCCGGGGTCCTCCATCAGGATGCGCGGCTGAGGGGCCCGGTTACGGAGCATGGCGACGACGAGTTGCAGTGCATCGCTGGTGCCGCCGGTGATGATGATGTCATCAGCATCGACGACGAGGCCCCTGGACACGGCCAAATGATCAGCGACTGCCTCACGCAGGGCCGAAGTTCCCAAGGCTGGCGGGAGTTGGACGTTGCCTTGGTCCGCGATCGCCGACTTCCAGGCACTGCGCCATTGCCTGTCCTGAAACGGCGATCCGGAGGGGCGGCCGGGCGTCAGGTCTATCACGTCAGGCCGAGGCGAAGCTCTGATTTCTCTTCTGTTCTCATGGGGGCGGCTGTTGATGTCCGGGCGGACGGCCACCCTGGTTCCGCCCGCGCCGTTGCTCACCAGGAACCCCTCGCCCGATAGTTGTTCGAACGCCCGCACTATGACACCTCGGGAGATGCCTAGTTCCATGGCCAACCTACGGGTGGCCGGCAGCGTGTGATTCGGCTGCAGGACACCGCTCAGGATGGCCGCCCGCAGTTGGCTGGCCACTTGGGCGGCGAGGGGGCTGGGGCTGTGCCGGTCCAGCTCGATCGGTAGTTCGGCTTCGCTCATTTGGACCTCCAGGCTTGTTCATTCTTGGACCTAGTATAGGACCAAGGCTTTTGGGAGCATGGACAGGGTCACCTGAGGCGCTGCGTTCCTGCAGCACGATGAAAGTAGGATCCACAGTGTTCAACGGCCTTAGCGCCTTTCCCCTTACCCCCATGGACGGTGAAAGCGTGGACCTCAATGCCCTTGGCAAGGTGGTGAGCCGTGCCGCCGAAGCCGGTGCGGACTCGCTGGGTGTTCTGGGTTCAACGGGAAATTACGCCTACCTCTCCCGCGATGAACGCCGGGCAGTCCTTGAAACTGCAGTGGAAGCTGCCAACGGCGTTCCGGTTCTCGCCGGCGTCGGAGCTGTGCGCACCCGGGACGTCCTGGTATTTGCAGGTGATGCCCGGAGTGCCGGCGCTTCAGCTCTGCTGCTGGCGCCCGTTTCCTACCAAAAGCTCTCGGAGGCAGAGGTTTTCGGGCTCTTCGAGACTGTGACAGCAGAGTCTGATCTTCCGGTGGTTGTCTATGACAACCCGAACATCACCGGCTTCACCTTCAGTGATGATTTGCTCGCAAGGATCGCCGGGATCCCGGGGATTGCCTCCATCAAAATTCCACCGCCTCCGTCCGGGGAAGTTGCTACGCGGGTCTCCGGGCTCAGGGCCGGATTGCCCGGTCAAACGTCACTTGGCATCAGCGGCGACTGGGTCGCCGCCGAGGCGCTGCTGGCCGGATGCAACGTTTGGTACTCGGTGATTGCCGGTGTACTGCCACGTCAAGCACGCGCCCTCGTTGATCACGCCCTTGCGGGTCGAAGCGATCTGGCCTTGGCCGCGTCCTCGGACCTGGAACCCATCTGGTCCCTGTTCCGCATCTACGGGAGCCTTCGGGTCACTGTGGCTCTGGCTGAGGATCTTGGCGTCGTGCCGTCTTCGGCTTTGCCGTTGCCCCTCCGCGGCCTGGACTCCGAGGGGCGGGAGAAAGTGGCCGAGGCCATCCGGCAATGTGGTCTGGAGGGTTAGCAGTTGGCTCAGGATGAATCTGCCCCAACACGGGATGAGAGTGCCGGACGGGTGGCAGTTGGACTGGCAGGGAGAAGCCGAAACGCCGGGACCGGCCAGCGGGGTACTTCAGACGGTCTTGCCCGCTATGTCCTGGCCGCAACCTTGGCACGCACCGCGGATGGTGGAGCCGTTGTGGCAATAGTCCTGTTGGCCACAACCAGTGGTGCATCAGGGTGGTTGGCCGGGATTCTGGGTGCTTGCATCACGGCGCCGCATCTTTTCGGTCCGCTTGTAGCGCGGAGCCTCGACACAGCAAAGGATGGCAGGACGGTCATTGCGTGGGCGTGCGTGGTCCACGGAGCGACTCTCGCGGCGGCGGTTCTCCTCTTCCGGGTGACTCCGCCCCTTGTGCCCGGGCTCTTCCTCATCGCTTCCGGGCTGGTGGGTCCACTGCTGACAGGCGGCATCAGCAGCAGACTGGCCGCAATTGCCGGCCCGGAGAGGAACAGCCAAAGGCGCGCTCAGGGTTGGGATGTGGCCACCTACGGCATCGGCGGGACGATCGGACCGTCCTTGGTAGCGGCGGTCTCGGCCTGGGCCAATCCCGCCGCTGCAGCACTGATCATTGCAGGGTCAACGTTCGCGGCCGCTGCCGTCATCAGGCTTTTGCCCTGTACACCTCCGGCTACGGTTGCCCCTGAAGTTCCCCGGCCTGGCCGGACACTTCTGATGATGATCTCCTACGGCCCGCTGCGTCGAACCCTCTATATGACCGTTGTGGTGGCCCTGACAGTGGCCGCATTACCCATTACGGCAGTGGCATCCACCCCGGAAATGGGCGTAGCCCCGGCCGCAGCCGGAATTCTGACAGCCGCCTACGGGCTCGGGGGACTCTTGGGCTCAGCGGGCGTCATGATCCGGCCGCTGAGAACCGACGCAGATCCGCTGATGACGTGGCTGGCGGCCGCCGTAGGGGTTGCTTTGTGCGGTGCAGCCGTAGCAGGGACATTCCCGACGGCGGTTGCAGCCTTCGCCTGTGCCGGAGTGCTGAATTCCTACTTCTTCGCTTCCACCTTGGCAGCTCGCAGCGAATATGCGCCGCCCGCTGCGAGGGGTCAGGTATTCGTGTGGATCGGCGCCCTGAAAATCACTGCCGGATCAGCTGGCACGGCACTGGCGGGCGCGCTCATTGCGCCTGTAACCCAGGTTCCCTTATACCTGGCTTCCGGGCTCCTTGTGCTGGCGGTCGTGATGTCCGTGGTGGACCGACACAACGATTAAGGTTATGCGTATGGATCTGTATCGACTTAGCGCCACGTGCTCGGTCTGAGTCCGTCGGGAGTCACCCCATCACTTGTTCACGCCCTCAGTCAGGAGTCCTCAATGCCCAAGAATCCACGCGATGAGATAGACGCGCAGATTCTTTCCGAACTGAGGAGAAATGCCCGCATTAGTTTGGCCCAACTCGGCGAGAAGGTACTGCTTTCCCGTAATGCTGTGCGGCAGCGAATCGAAAGGCTGGAGCGGGACGGCTTCATCAACGGCTACACCATCAAGGAATCCGCGGGGGACGGAAGCTCCACGGTCAACGCGGTGCTCCTTATCCAGCGTCAGGACAGGATGCGGGGCGGCGATGTTATTGCCGGCCTACGGGCGATTCCGGAGGTCACCTCCTGTGATGTAGTGAGCGGTGAGCTTGATCTGATCGCGCGGGTAGAGGCACCTGATGCAGCAAGAATCCAGGAAATCTGGCGGCAGGTGTCGGAGTTCCCTGGCGTCCGCGACATCACCACCGCACTGTCCCTCTCCACGGTTATCGATCGGCAGTTGCCTTATTAGAGCCAAGAAGGGCCAGGCAGATAAACAGGGGCCGGCGTTGCGGAACCACATGGTCCCGCAACGCCGGCGTGCTGCTGGGTGCTCTTCTTGGACGGGATCGGATTAGGCCAGCATCAGCGACTCCACCTGCTCGGGCAGGAGCAGGCCTTCGGTGACGGCGAGGTCCATGACACTCTGCCCTGAAGCAAAGGCACGGTGCGTGAGCTCTGCCGCCACGGTGTAGCCCAGCAATGGGAGCAGCGCAGTGGCCTGCGCTGTGGAGGCCCTGGTCCGGGAGCGCAGCAGAGCCTCGTTTGCTTCAATGTCCTCGACGCAAAGGTCCCGCAGCACATCGGTTCCGTTGGTCAGCCATAGCAGTGATTGCAGCAGGGCGTGGGCGATGGCTGGCTCGAACGCGTTCAGTTGAAGCTGTCCGTTGTCGGCGGCCATGGTGACAGTGAGGTCGGCCCCGGCGACGAAGAAGGCAATCTGTTTGACGACCTCCGGAATTACAGGGTTGACCTTGCCGGGCATGATGGAGGAGCCCGCCTGCCTCGGCGGCAAACGGATTTCCGCGAGCCCTGTTTGCGGTCCGCTGGAAAGCAGCCGCAGGTCGCTGCAGATTTTGGAGAGTTTGATGGCGGTGCGTTTCAGGGCTCCGGAGAACGTCATGAACGCACCGGTGTCCCACGTTGCCTCAACGAAATCGTGAGCACGCGTCAGCCGGACCCCAGTGACCTCGGAGAGCTTGTCGATGACGCGCTCAACATACAGAGGATCGGCGGTGATACCGGTGCCGATGGCTGTGGCACCCAGGCTGCACTCAAGCAACAGTGCAGCCGCTTCGCGCAACCGCCGTTGGTCTTCCTCAAGGGTCACGGAGAACGCGGTGAACTCCTGGCCGAGCGTCATCGGCACAGCATCCTGCAATTGCGTGCGACCAATCTTCGGGATGGATGCGAACTCCCGACCCCGTTCGGCAAACGCTGCCGAAAGCAGGGCAAGACGCTTCAACAGGTCCTCCAACGCGAACACCAGAGCCAGGCGCACCGCCGTCGGATAGACGTCATTGGTGGACTGGCACTTGTTGACGTGTCCGATCGGGTCAACCACATCGTAGGACCCGCGCGGGTGGCCCAAGGCTTCCAAGGCGAGGTTGGCGATGACCTCGTTGGCGTTCATGTTGGTGGATGTTCCGGCTCCGCCTTGGATGACGTCCACCGGAAAAGCGTGGTCGACATCTCCGGAAGCCACCGTGTCGCAGGCCGAGGCCATGGCTTGGCCAATGTCTGCCGGGATCAGGCCCAGCTCTGCATTAGTCAGGGCCGCGGCCTTCTTCACCAACGCGAGGGCGCGGATGAGGTGCCGGTGTGTTCCCAAGTGGATGCCGCTGATGGGGAAGTTGAGGATGGCCCGCTCGGTATGGATACCCCACAGCGCGGACTGCGGGACAGCCAAGGAGCCGAGGCTGTCTTGCTCGATTCTTACTCCTGTGGTCATGAGGTGATCGCGATGACTTTAGGCTGGGTCATTTCCTCATAGGCAAAGTGGACGCCCTCGCGGCCCATGCTGCCGTACTTGGAACCGCCGAACGGCATGGCATCATGCCGGTAGTCAGATGAATCGTTGATTATCACGCCACCAGAGTCGATCGCCCTAGCGGTGGCTAGGGCGCGGCCCAGATCCCTGGTGAAGACCCCCGCCTGCAGGGCGTATTCGGTGTCGTTGGCCAATTCGATGGCTTCCCCGGCGGTGTCGAAAGGTTCTACCAAAACCACGGGGGCGAAAAGTTCTTCGCTCCAGGCCTCGCAATTGCGGGGGACTCCGGTCAGGACAGCGGGCGTGAGGACCGGGCCGTTCAGGGTTCCGCCCGTGAGCAGCCGAGCCCCGGCGGTCACAGCGTCATCGATCTTACGTTTCGCTTCGGCCGCGGAGGCGTTGCTGATCATAGGACCAACATCGGTTTGTTCGCTGCGCGGATCACCGGTTTTCAGTGCAGCGGTTTGGGCGACGAAGTTCTGCACGAAGGCATCAAAGACCGATCGTTGGACAAGGATGCGCTGGGCGCCGATGCAGTTCTGCCCTGCAGCCCAAAAGGAGCCGGAGACACAGGCTTCGACGGCGGCGGGAAGGTCGGCGTCGTCGAACACGATGACAGGTGCGTTGCCGCCGAGTTCCATGGACAGACGCTTGAGACCGGCGTTCGCCGCGATCGCCCGGCCGGTTGCGAATCCGCCCGTGAAGGAGACCATGCGGACCAGCTTGGAGGAGACGATGGTTTGAGCGATCGTGCGGTTGCCCAGGACAACGGTGACGAACTCCGCTGGCAGGCCAGCCTCACGCAGGAGGTCCACGAGGAAGGTGGCCGTCAGGGGTGTCAGCTGGGACGGCTTCAGGATGACGGTGTTGCCGCCGGCTATCGCGGGCCCGAGCTTGTGTGCCACGAGGTTCAATGCGTCGTTGTAGGGCGTGATTGCGGCGATGAGTCCCAGCGGTTCACGGGTGAACCAGCCCTGGCGGTTCTCCGAACCGGCGAAGGAATCGAACGGAACGACTTCGCCGACATTACGGCGCGTTTCAGCTGCGGACAGCTTGAGGGTGTTCGCCGCGCGGGAAACTTCCTTGCGGGCCTGCTTGACGGTCTTGCCGGCTTCGGCAACGATCAGTTCCGCGACTTTTTGGGACCGCTCCTGAAGTAGATCCGCAGCGGTGTCCAAGATCCGGCCGCGCTCGTGGCGTGGCATGGCGGCCGCCGCGGGGGCGGCGGAAGCGGCACGGATCAGTTCCAGCTGGACGTCTGATTCGCTGCATTGGGGCAAGGTTGCCAGGACGGTACCGTCAAACTTGTTGTGCACCAGCAGATCCTGCGTTGTCACAGGGGAGTTTACTTCGGCGGTTGCTGTTTCAGGCACGGACGGCTCCTTTAGCGAATTCGTTGACGGCCATGATGTCGGAGATGAGTGCGTAGGCGGTCTCGACGCGACCGGCGCCCGGACCGGAAACGGTGACGGCGCCGAGTAAATCGGTGGTGAAGGACGCGGCGTTGGTGGCACCGGAAATGCCGGCGAGCGGGTGATCGGACGGCAGGGCAATGGGCTGGACGGTGGCGACCACACGGCCGTCTGCTTCACGGCGCGCTTCACCGATCAGTTTCCATCGGAGCCCGCTTGCCAATGCCTTGGCCACGTCATCGCTGGTGATGTCCTGAATACCAGTGGTTTCCACATCGCGCGGGTGAATGCCGGCACCGAGAAGTTCGTTGGCCAAAATGGCGACCTTGAGCCGGACATCGGAGCCGCCGATGTCGGCCGTGGGATCAGCCTCCGCGTATCCGAGTTCCTGGGCTTCGGCAATAGCCTCGTCCAGGCGCAGCCCGGCTTCCATCCTGCCCAGCACGTAGTTACTGGTTCCATTCAGGATTCCCTGCACAGCCCTCAATTCGAGACCTCCGAGCATCTTGTGTGCAAGACGGATCACAGGGGTTCCGCTCATGACGGCGCCTTCGTATTCGAAGCGCACGCCGTTGCTTGCGGCAAGCCGGCTCAGTTCCGGGCCGCTGAGAGCGACCGGTCCTTTGTTGGTGGTTACCACGTGCTTGCCCGATTCGATGGCCCACTTTACGTGCGAGACCGCTGGTTCGCCGTCGATCGGGCTGGTGAAGGTGGCCTCGACCACGATGTCGGCGGGGCTGTTCCTGATGACCTCTTCGTTGCGGGGGTCGGGGCTTCCGCCAGGGAGTCCGTCGAAGGAAGACCCGCGAGGCATCGCCAGGACGGCGTCCAAGTCGACGCCGTCGCCTTGGACCAGTGAGCCGAAGGCAAGGTCGGTGATGGCCACAACGCGGAGCTCAAATCCGAGGGTAAGGAAACGCTGCGGTTCATCGCGAATCAGTTCTGCCAGAGCGCGGTTTACGCCTCCGAAACCGATCAGAGCCAAGTTGTAAGTAGTCACGGGATCTCCTTTGAAGGGCGGTGGTGCTGTCCTTCAAGCCTCGCTCCCGGGAGTGTCAGTTTCCTAGGTACGAATCGCTCATCGGCGATGCCGAAACGCCCGAAAATGCAGCCGTTTTGGCCCCATCGGCCGTTGACCCGTGTTTCCCTCCCGGCAGCGTCGAAGTTCGGGCCCAGCAGGACTTACGTCGATACCCCCGTGTCCGCAAACGCCCGAGGCAGGTGCGGCGTCCAGGGTTGACCCATGCCGGACGCCGCAAGCTTGCTAGGAGACTGGATCGTCCTCGTGTTTCGCGGGCTTATGGCCGGCGATTGCGGCACGGACGTCGCCTTCCTCGTGTCCTTCCTTCTTCTTGCCGAACGGCAGCAGCTTGAGCAGTGGGTGCAGGATGAGCAAGATGACCAGGCCCCAGATGGCTCCCAGGATGGCCGAGCACAGCGTGTTCACGAGCCAGGCGAGGAAGCCGCCCGCTACAGGGATCCCGGCGAAGGGTGACTCGAGTACATGAACCAGGTCATAAGGCGCGTGCCATCCGAGGTCGTATGCACCCTGCAGCATGATGTGACCACCAACCCACAACATGGCGATGGTCCCGATGAGGGTGATGGAAGCCAACACAGCCGGCATTCCTTTGACGAGCAGGCGGCCGAAGCGCTTGGAACCCTCGGAGTCCTTGGTGGTCAGGTGCAGGCCGATGTCGTCCATTTTGACGATGAGCCCCACCGCTCCGTAAACGAGGACAGTGATCGCCACTGCCACGACCACCAGGATGAACGCCCTGACCCACAAAGACTCCGTGGCTACCTCATTCATGGCGATGACCATGATCTCGCAGGACAGGATGAAGTCGGTGGTGATGGCGCCCTTGGTCACCTTGGCCTCGGCGTCAGGTCCGCGTTGGACAGCCGGAGCCTTCTGGTGCGCGGAGTCGCCTCGGAGTTTATGCCAGACCTTCTCGGCACCCTCGTAGCAGAGGTAGGTGCCGCCCAACATGAGGATGAACGGGATGATTCCCGGAATAAAGGCGCTGATAAGCAGCAACGCCGGGAGGATGATCACCAGTTTGTTTCGCAGCGAGCCCCAGAAGATCCGCTTGATCATGGGCAGTTCGCGGGACGGGTCCGCCCCGGATACGTACTGCGGGGTGACAGCGGCGTCGTCAATGACCACCCCGGCTGCTTTAGCCCCGGCCTTGGCGGCCCCTGCGGCGATGTCGTCCACGGATGCGGCCGCTATGCGGGCCAGGGCCGCGACATCGTCCAAAAGCGCTACCAGACCGCCGCTCATAGAACTGCCCCGTCCTGCTCATGGGCGGACAGCAGAGTATGGCTACTTAAGTAGAAACGCGTAAATGGCATGCTCGGATTATATGATGCCCGTCCCAGACCGCAGACGGACGAAACGCGCGCAAAGGGACAACGTCAGCCCTGGGCGCGGGCGGCCGCACCGGCAGTTCGGTTCCGGGGACGGCTCCGGGCAGCAACTCTGGTCACGGCTTCACGGCGCTCACCCACGGTATTCGCAATGCTGCCGATTCCCTCCACGTCCATCCGAACAACGTCGCCCGTCTTCAGCGGCGGGGGAGTCTTGGTGCCGTTCCGTCCCCAGAGCTCGGCCAGGCAGCCACTGCCGCAGGTTCCGGAGCCAAGGACATCCCCTGGGCGCACAACCGAGTCCTGGGACGCGTACGCCACCAGCTCCGCGAACGGCCAGCCCATGTTGGATAGCAGATCCTGACCCAGGGGCTGCCCATTGACTTCCACGGACATGGAGATGGGGAGGAAACCTTCCTCGTCGTGCAGGTGCTCGAACTCATCGGCCGTGACGATCCAGGGTCCCAAGGTACTTGCGAAGTCTTTGCCTTTGCACGGGCCCAGGCTGACTTTCATTTCACGACGCTGAAGATCCCTGGCCGACCAGTCGTTGAGCACGGTGTAGCCAAAGATGTGCCGGTGGGCATCTGCGGCGGTCAAGTTGCTGCCGTTGCTTCCCGGTACATGCCCGACGACGGCAGCCACCTCGGTTTCGAAGTCCAGTTCGCTGCATCCCGCCGGAACTCCAATCACCTCGCCGGTACCCGTCACGGTGTGCGGGTTGGTGAAGTAGAACGTGGGTGCCTCGTACCATTCGGTAACCACGCCGGCCACGCCGTCGATGCTTTTCCTGACACCTTCGACATGCTTTTCAAAGGCCACGAAGTCCCGGATGGTGGCCGGTACCAGCGGAACCAGCAGTTGCACCTCAGGCAGCGGAACCGCAGCTGCCGCGCGGAGCGTTTCCGCAGCAATCTCCAGAGTGGTGGCAAGCCCGGCGTCCAGCAGCTCATTCACGGTTTGTCCGTGGGGCAACGCAAAGCAGCTGCTGCCATCCACGAACCCGGCGTAAGTACCGCCGTCGTGATTCCAGCGCGCAATCTTGACCATGTGTTCCTCCTTAGACGGTGGGTCGGACGGCCATGGTGGCCGCAGCGGTGATGCCGAGGACGGCAGCGTTCCCGGCAAGAACCTTGGCGGCATGAGCTGTGGTGAGCACGGCTGCATGGACTTCCCCGATGGGATCGTCCGAGCCCATGTCAAACGGGTAGTCCGAGCCGAGCAGCACTTGTCCGGGTCCCGCAGCTTCGAGGAGGCCGCGCAGTTCCCGGGGGCTGTGCACCAGGGAGTCGAAGAAGATTCGCCGGAGATAGGACGACGGCGGTTCGGCGCACCGCCGTGCCTCGGGGCGCACCTTCCAGGCGCGATCTGATCTTCCTATGGTTGTTGGCAGATAGCCACCCCCGTGCGCGGCAAGAACCTTGAGGCCCGGGTGGCGGTCAAGCACACCGCTGAAAATCATGTGAGAAAGTGCCACCGCGTTCTCGGCGGGCTGGGAGACGGTATTGGACAGGTAGAAGCGGTCCAGACGTTCGTCCAGGGAGCAGCCGAAGGGATGCAGGAACACGATCGCGCCCAGTTCCACGGCCCGACTCCAGAAAGAATCAAGCCGCGAGTCTGATAGTTCAACAGTGCTGCGCTCCGGGTCTTCAGGTGTGGCAGCGAAGGAACCGATCTCCACCCCCAACAGGCCGCACTCAAGGACGGCGTGTTCCAAAGCTTCGACCATGAGATGGGGGTGTTGCAACGGCACTAAGCCCAGCCCGTTCAACCGAGCAGGTGCCTGCTGCACAAGATCGCGGACAGCGTCGTTGGCCTGCTTGGCAAGCCGCAGTGCGAGCTCTTCACCGGCAAAGTAGTAGAAGTGCGACGGCGACGGCGACACGAGTTGAACGTCCACTCCCTGGGCATCCATATCCGCCAGGCGACGGTCAAGATCAGTGAGCTGCGGCCACCGTTCCTTGACCATGAGGCCGGAGTTCCCCATGGATTCCGGCCCGTTCCGCCGGACTTCCAGAGCCTGCAGTTCTGCGAAGCCCTCAGGATCGGCCTGGGCAACCACCTGTTGCAGGGCAGGGATCAGAACGTGGCTGTGGACATCAACAGTAGGCTGTGGGGTTGTGTCGATGTGGTTCATGCCGGTTCCTTGAGCATGGTGGAGAGCGAGTTCATCAGGCCGGGAACATCCGCATCCCTAACACCGTCCAGCATCCACTGACCCAACTGGACGGATGCCTTGACCACGGCGGTTGCCCTCTCGGTGCGACGGTCCGCGAACTCCTTCCAGAGCGTCTCGGTGACGTGGTCCGCGGCGATCAACAGTTCTGCAAGAACGGCACCGTCTTCCAGAGCCATGGCCGCGCCTTGCGCCACCGTTGGCGGGCAGCTGTGCGCGGCATCGCCGATGATGACGGTACGGCCGCGGTTCCATGGTCCTTCCACCAGATGCGAAGTGAACCAGGTGTAGTTGATGCGGGCGCTGTGGTCCAGGTTGGCGCGGATCTCCTTCCATGGACCACCGTAGACAGCAGCGAGTTCCGCCATCACCTTGGGGCCGTCTTCGTGATTGCGTTCCTGTGCCTTTTCCACGAGATAGGCATAGATGGTGTCCGGTCCGGTGGGGCAGTATCCGGCGATGAAACACGGTCCTCCGTAGGTGAGGTCCGTTCTGACCACTTCCTCAGGCCGCTCAACGAACGCACGCCAAATTCCCATGCCGGTGGGCGTGGGCTCCTCCTCGATTCCGATAGCCTTGCGGACTGTGGAGTGGAGTCCATCAGCGCCGATCAGGAGGTCGTAGGCCGAGGTGCCGCCGTCGCTGGTGCTGACGGTGACGCTGCGGGCGTCGTCCGCTATCTCCATGACGGTTTTGCCGTAAGTGATGCGGGCACCCGACTCCAATGCGCGGTCCCGCAGAATGGCAGTCAGGTCCGGCCTGTACATCCCAAGCGTCGCGGGGAGGTCGTCACCACCGGTCCGGATGTCGTCCAGGACGGCGATCACCGTTCCTGTGGGATCAGGCGCACGAAGGCCGAGGGTGCTGAACGCGTCCCCTTTCGCTTCCACCTGTTCCCAGACGTCGAGATCGCGCAGGATGCGCAGTGCATTGCCCTGCAACGTGATACCGGAGCCAAGGGTTTGCGGCTCGGCGGCCTTTTCCAGGACCTCCACCTCGATCCCGGCATCGGCCAGGAGGATCGCCGCAGCGAGTCCCGCAGCTCCCGCTCCGACGATTCCGACCTTCTGTACTGCTGCCATCTTTGACTCCTTTGTGGTGACGGCCATACTGCCTATTGTGCTGCGCTTGTTGGCTGGCGGCGTGTCAGCGAACCGCGATGGGATTCACCGGTGAACCCACCGCCCCGGTGATGGGGAGTGGCGCGGCGGTCAGCATGAAGTCATACCGGCCTTCCGCGGCACAGGCTTCTGCCAATGCGTCCAGGTCCCACATCTCGCCAAGGAACAACCCTAGGTTGGGGATGGCAATTTGGTGGAGCGGCTGGAAAGCGCCCTCAAATTCGTTGGGGCGGACTTCGAATCCCCACGTGTCCGTGGCGATTCCGGCGATCTCCGAGGCATGCAACCATGGAGCCGTGCTGAACGACAACCCGGGAGCGGACCCACCCGCGTAGTCGCCCCAGCCGTCGCGGCGGACACGTGTGTACTGACCTGTGCGGATCAACACAATGTCGCCCCTGCGAACTGCCGAGCCGGGACCCTGACGTTCAATGGTGCGCTGCAAATGTTCCGGGGTGATGGCGAATCCGTCTGGCAATTCCCCGTCTGCACGTCCCAGCTCCGGGCCCAGTGCACGGCCAACATCGAGCAGAACTCCGCGGGTAACGATCTTGGCGGCGGCGGTTTCAATCCCGGTGACGAGGTCGCCCTCGGAGGTGACCACGTCCCCTGCGGCCCGGCCGTTCCAGGCTTTGCCACGATCAAAGATGTGGCCCAGTCCGTCCCACTGCGTGGAGCATTGCAGGGGCATGGCGATCACGTCATCGGCCCCACCGAATCCATGGGGGAAGCCTTGGTTGCCGCGCTCCGCGTCCACCCCGGTGTCCGTCATGGTGTGGACCGGATTGGTGCGGCGACGCCACCCCTTCTGGGGGCCATTGGTGTCGAACGGCTGGGACAGGGAGAACGCCTCTCCGGACTTCACCAGCTGCGCAGCCTCCACGCGCTTGCCGTCGTCTATGAAATTGAGGGTACCGAGGACGTCGTCTTCGCCCCATCGTCCCCAGTTGTTGTATAGCTGTGCGGCGGCGGCGATGCTGGCCAGAGGATCGGAGGGTCGGATCAAATTGGTCTCGACGGCGTCGGCGGTCACTGTTCGTCCTTGCAGTGTATGAGTTGGGTTCCCAATCCGGTGATGGTTCCCTCCATGACGTCGCCGTCCTGGAGGAGGCGTCCCCAGTGCTGGCCATTCCCGGCGGGACTGCCGGTGAGGACAAGGTCGCCGGGCCGGAGCGGCATGATCTGCGATGCTTCGCTGACCAGTTTGGCCACACCGAAGATCATGTCCTGCGTTGACTCGTCCTGCATGGCTTTCCCGTTGAGTTTCAGCGTCACCTGGACGTCCTGGGGGTTACCGAAGAACTTGGCCGGCACCAGCAGGGGACCCGTTGGCAGGAACCCGGGAGCGTTCTTGGCCCGGTACCAGTCCGAGCCGATGGCCGGCATGTCCTTACGGAACACGTATTCGCGCGTAGTGATGTCGTTGACCATGGTGTAACCGAAGACGTGCTCAAGAGCTTCTTCGGGGCTGACCCGGAACGCTTCCTTACCTATGACGGCTGCGAGTTCGAGTTCCCAGTCGTGGGACTTGCTGTAAGCCGGCAGGGTGAGGTCATCCGTAGCTGAAGCGATGGCCGTGGGAAGCCCGATGAAGAAGTACGGCGTTCCCTTGCCAGCGCGCTGGTCCATCATGGCCGCGGTCTTGGCGCGCACCTCTTCCGCATTCTGACCCGCTTCGCGGTGCGCCACAGCAAGATCGATCACGTGTTTGCGGTAGTTGGCGCCTGTTTGGAGAACCTGAGCGGGTTCCACTGGTGCAAGGACCTCGACGGCGGACAGGGCCAGTCCGGCTTCCTCACCTGCGGATACTGCGAGCTCGTCCAGCTCGGTTTCGGTGGTTTCCCAGTGCTGGATCAGGGAGTTGATGTCCCCGTCCAGGGGAAGGACACGTTCGCCAACCAGCAAGCCTGCCCTGGCCTTGGTGTCGCCGGGTTCTTGGAAGCGGATCAGGGAGTACGTTGCGTCAGTCATGTTTTCTAGCCCCGCCCCTGCTTTGCATAGGGGTTCAGGAGGGCTTCCTTCATTTCGGCGGAAGCACCTTCTTCCGTTGCGGTGAAGCCCTCAGCCGGCGGGAAGGATTCGGTCATGGAGTGCGGCATGGCACCGTTCTTGTAGAAGTTGTTGGAGCCTTCGGAGGGCTTCCAGGTGCTGGCCTCCCAGTCCGGGACGTAGTTGCGGTAGCCGCCGGAGTTCAGTTCCACACGCAGGCCTGAGGGGTCCCGGAAGTACAGGAAGTTCTGCTCTCCCACGCCATGAATGGAGGGACCGTATTCCATCGGGGTGCCGTTTTCCATCATCACATCGGCGGTCCGGAGCAGGTCCTCGGTTGCGTCAACCCAGAAGGCGATGTGGTTGACGCGGCCGGGGCGGTTGGAAGTATCAAGGACGACGCCGAGGTCGTGGGACTTCTCGTTGGTGGTCAATACCGAGAACACGGTGATGGGTGCTTCGTCCAGGTCCACGAAGGCCATGACGCGGAAGCCCAGCGCTTCGTTGTACCACTTGGCGAATCCCCGCACGTCGGAGGAAGCCACCGTGACGTGGTCCAGGAAGCGGGGAGCGGCCGCGTGGCTGCTGCGACGTTCCGGGCGGTCCGGGTAGGTGGATTCGAAGCCAGGCTCTGCAACGAACTTCTCTACGTCATAGAACAGACGCATGTGGTGGCCGTAGGGACCCGTGAACTCATAGGCCTTGCCGAAGCCGTGTCCGCCGGCAGTCCACGTACCTTGCACACCCGTTGCTTCTACCCGGGCTGCTGCTGCTTCGAGTGCGGCCTGGGAGTTGGTACGCCATGCCATCCGGCCCAGCGAGGCCTCCGGGCCTTCGGTGATGACCAGGCTGTAGCGGTAGTAGTCGCCCCAGCAGCGCAAGTACACGTTGCCATCCACGCGATCGATGACGCGCATGCCGAACTTTTCTTCATAGAACCGCGCCGAGGCTTCAACGTCCGGAGTGGTGATCTCCAGGTGGGCAAGATGGGAGAGGGGAGTTTCCACGATGAATTCCTTCTGAGTGCTCTGATTGCTCGGACAGTTATCTGCAGGTCCTGTAACAACCATGAGCCACATCACGTATTCGGAGAAGGGCAACTCTCTGATAGCAACTATCTGTTCAACAAATAGTTGATGGATAGCGAAGATATCCATCCCACGAATACCTGCTATACCGAAACAGCTATTCTCCGCCTGCAGAGCCCTTGCCACAGTGAATGCAATCCCTCCCGGCACTTGTGCCACTCCGCGGGATCATCTTCAAAGGCGAAGGAACACCCAATGAGCACCATGGATCCAACTGCAACCCAGCCCGGCCCGCCTGCCTTAAACCGAACGGCCGGAAAGGCCCAGGCGGCGTTGCTGGTGGCCGGCAGCTGCATGCCCGTACTAGGCGCAGTACTGCTGGCCCCCGTTCTCCCTACCCTGAACCAGGTCTTTGCCGAAACCGCGGGCGTCGCCATCCTTGTTCCGCTGGTCCTAACCCTGCCCGCGTTGTTTGTGGCACTGTTCTCTCCGCTGGCCGGGTACGTGGCCGATCGCGTGGGACGGAAGCAGCTGCTCATCGGCGCGATGCTGGCCTATGCACTCTTCGGAACGGCCCCACTTTGGCTGGACTCCCTTGGCGCCATAGCTTTATCGCGGGTGGGTGTAGGAATCGCCGAGGCAGCCATTATGACCTGTTGCACCACGCTGATCACCGACTACTACGCAGGCCAGCAGCGGAACAAGTACCTGGGGCTTCAGACCATGGTCAGCGCACTTGCCGCCACGGCATTTTTCGCGCTCGGTGGCGCCTTGGGCAGCATCAGCTGGCGGACTCCGTTCTGGCTGTACGCTGTCAGCGCCGTGCTGGTGATCCCCATGATCTTCACCCTGTGGGAACCCGCCAAGAGCCGTGCTCAAGATGCGTCCACCACCAAAGAACCGGTGCCTTGGCGGGACATCGCTGCACCGGCAGCAGTGACGCTGTTCGGGGGCATCGTGTTTTACGCCTTGATCGTCCACCTGCCGTATGTCATCACCGGGCTCGGCGTCACTGACACCGGCCTCATCGGCGGAGCTGCCGCCATCGCTTCGTTGGCCACTGCGGCAGGTGCTATTTCGTTCCGTTACCTCGCCAAGCTGGGTACCCGGAAACTGCTGATGGGCGCCTTCGGCCTTGCAGCAGTGGGGCTTTGCGTGGTGTCAGTAGCGGGTAGCGTGCCCGTTGCCATTCTGGGCGCGGTGGTGGCCAGCGCCGGAACCGGCGTGCTGTTGCCGACGCTGCTGACCTGGGCCGTCAACGGCTTGGAGTTCTCCCAGCGCGGCCGTGGTACCGGCATCTGGACATCCACCCTGTTCATTGGTCAGTTCCTGACGCCAATAGTCCTCGGAGCAACTGCTGCCGCATTGGGCAACGTGGGCCTGGCACTGGGAGCATTGGGCATCGCTTGTGCCGTCGCGCTGCTTGCCGTCCTGGTCCGGGGCCCGCGGCTCGTGAGCATCGCCAGCTAATGTCCTTCGCTGGTGGATAACCTAGGGGCATGAAGAACCTGGATCTGAACCTCTTGCCACAACTCCAGGTTCTGCTTGAGCTGCGCAACGTTTCCCGGGCCGCGGAACGGCTCCAATTAAGTCAGCCGGCCACGAGTGCGGCGATGGCCAGGCTGCGGAGGCATTTCGACGACGAACTTTTGGTCCGTAACGGCCGCAGCTATGAGCTCACGCCCTTTGCGCAGTCTCTGGTGCCGCTGGTTGACGAGGCGATGCTTCACATCCAGCGGGCCACGGGCGTCCGGTCCGGGTTCGATCCCACTACCAGCGAACGTGAATTCGTGATTGCCGCATCCGATTATGCGGCGGCACTCATTGTTGGCCCCCTGCGCGGAATCCTGCAGCAGGAGGCTCCGCATGTGGTGGTGGACATCGTCCCGACCTCCGGTGTGCAGGGCGCCTTGGCGGACTATTCCAGGATGGACTTGCTGGTGGGGCCCACGGGCTACAAGATGCAAGGTGCCACAAAACAACTGTTCAGGGACAGCTTTGTAGCCGTGGCTGATGTAGGCAATCCCCTTCTGCAGCTGCCACGGTTGACCTTGGAGGACCTCGTCGGGGTGCCACACGCTGTGGGGTACTTCGGCGAAGGCATCAGCACTCCTGCCGACATGCTTTTTGAGTCCGGCGGTGTCCGACGACGAGTGGCCGCAGTGGTGGCCGGATTCCTGTCCCTGCCGCTCCTGGTGGAGGGGTCTGACCTTGTGGCACTGGTTCCGCGCATGCTGGCCTCCAGGGCGCAGCGGGGGGCGAACATTGAGGTCCTTGAGTTCGACGGAGAGCTGGAAGCGGCGTTAGTGGAAGCCATGTACTGGCATCCATCCCGGACAGAGGATCCCGCCAACGTGTGGCTCCGTTCCGTGGTGCAACGCGCCTGTTCACAGCTCCACGAGATCTTTCCTGTGACGGCGCATCCGGTCACCGTCATGGGCGTCCAAGCCGGTTAGCTCGGAAACCGTCGAGCGGCCCCCACGGATGGGGGCCGCTCGGATCAGTGCCGGCAGACTAGTGCCAAAGAACTCGTGTCAGCGGACTAGTGTTCGGTGTCCGCCGCTTCCTTCCTGGCACTCTTTTCCGCATCCTTCTCAGCACGCAGCACTTCTGACTCGTGTTGTTCTTCAGCCTTTTCCTGGTGGATGACCGCGGCGAAGAGCTTCTCCATTTCCTTGGCGACGCCTGCCGCGGAGGCTGGATTCTGGCCGGTTACCAGGCGCTCGTCAACTGCCACTTTCTCTTCAAACACGCCGGCGGAAACGTGGCGGGCACCCTGCTCCTCAAGGCGGTCCGCCAGGAAGAATGGAAGGACTTTGTCCTTGCCGGCGGCGACTTCCTCGTCATTGGTGAAGGCAGCAACGTCCCGCCCCTGGACGAGGCGGAATCCGTTGTTCAATTCCACATTCAGCAGACCGGCGGGACCGTGGCACACCGCTCCCACCAGGCCACCGGCGTCGTAGACGCTGGCTACCAGGCGCTGCAATCCTTCGCTGTCCGGGAAGTCCCACATAGTGCCGTGCCCGCCCACCAGGTAGACGGCGTCATATTGTTCAGGATCTACGACGTCGACGCGGGCAGTGTTGTACAGCCCGGCGCGTGTGGTCTCATCCTTGGTGAAGGCAACCTGGATGGGGTCATCGGTGTCTACCTCATCGCTGGGAGGCTGGCCGCCCTTGATGGAGGCAAAATCGACGAAATGGCCTGAATCTTTGAAGACCTTCCAGGGATGTGCGGCTTCGGCCACGTTATAGCCGGTCTTCTCGCCCGTATCGCCGAGCTCGGAAACGCTGGTCAGTACCATGAGGATTTTCTTCATGAAGTGCTCCTTTCGTCCAACGTCCACACTACGCCCCACCCATTGCCGGCCCCGCGGAACGCTGAGCCCACGAGTCGTCTACAAGCTGACCGGATCCGAAGAGAAGCGGGCCGCGCGGGCATCCAACTCATGGCCCCGCCGTTGACTGAGGATGGCGTACAGCTCCGGCCTGCGTCCGCGGATCCACCTCCGACCGGTGGAAAACGGGACGAGGCCGAGGTCGAGGTCGGCGGTGACAATGGCTTCGCCTGCCACCCAGGTTTCGGCAACGATGGCACCATAGGGGTCGATGATCATCGCATTCCCAGTGCGGATCTCGTTGTCGTCGCGGCCCACACCATTGCTGAAGAGAACGAAGATTCCGTTGTCGTGGGCGCGGGATGGTAGCCAGCGCATGAGCCATTCACGGCCGTGTTGTCCTCGGAAGGCGGCGCGGATGGCATCAGGATCTGAAGCGCGGTTTTCCCAGAGGGCCGCCGGGATGGGTTTCATTCCCCGCGGGCTTCGGGAGTTCGTGCCACCGGTTTGGTGAGGAGCCAGGAGCACCTCCGCGCCCAGGAGGGCGGTTGCGCGGACGTTTTCTACGAGGTTGTTGTCCCAGCAGATCAAGATGCCGATTCTGACGTCCCAGGGAGTGTCGAAGACCGTGAAGTCCGAGCCGCTTTCGATCGCCTCGTGTTCGAAAGCGTGAATCTTTCGGTGTGTGTGTTGTGCGCCATCGGGCAGGCATACGGTGTAGGAGTTGTAGAGGCGGCCGTCGCTGCCGACTTCCAAGTATCCGACGCCGATGCCCACACCCAGCTCCCGGGCAAGCACGCCGACCGCACCGACGCTAGCCCCGTGCTCCGGCTCGGCAAGCTCCTCCAAACGCCGGGTTGTTTGCCTGCGAAGGTGCCAATAGCCGATCAAGCACATTTCCGGGAACACGACCAGTTGCGCTCCGTCCTCTGCTGCCAGGGTCGCCAACCGGCGAATGGTGTTCAGGTTCAGGTCCGGTCGGTCGGGGACGGCCTCGAACTGAACGGTTGAGGCCCGAAGGGTCGGGTGTGTCTGGTTGGGCATTGGGTCTCCTTGGTGGGGTGTTTGGCTTCTTCCACCCTTCTTGCCGGAATGCATTCTGTCCATTGAAATATTTGCTGCTTTCAATTCCATGCAGGAATGCATCTACTGCAAACGCCATAGGATTGCGGAATGGAACTTCGCTTGTTGCGCTCGTTTATAGCGGTTGCTGAGAACCGAAACTTCGGCGCTGCGGCGAAGGTGCTGATGACAACTCAATCCGCCCTCACCAAGCAAATTCAGGTGTTGGAGCGTCAAGCAGGAAACACGCTGTTTGCCCGCGGGAGGCATGGTGCCACACTCACCCCGGCGGGCGAGGCATTGTTGGCAGATTCCGTTGATCTGGTGCGCAGGGCAGATGCCTTGGCCCACCGCATGCAGCGCGTGGCCATGGGTGCCGAAGGCGTGATCAACGTGGGGTTCGGGATGTCCGCCATTGACATCGCGCCGCGCGCAGTGGCGGTCTTCCGTTCCCGACACCCACGGGTCGACATTCGGCTCGAGGACATGTCCTCTTCGGCGCAGCTTGCCGCTATCCGCAACGGCTCCTTACACGTTGGGTTTGTCCGCCTTCCGGCGCCCCCAGACATTGAAACGCGGGCGATTCGCCGTGATCAGCTTGCCCTTGCCTTTCCCTCCGGAGAGCCGGTTCCGGAGCCCGACCCTGGAAGTCTGCGGAAATGGCTCCAAGGCAGGGCGCTGATTCGTCTGGTTCCGGCGAGAGGGCCGGGGCTGGCGGCTCAAAGCAGCCAACTGTTCACCGATCTGGGATGCAGCCCAACGGTGACGTATGAGACGTCGGACTTGCTGACGGTGCTGGCCTTGGTGGCTGCAGGGGGTGGCTCGGCGGTGGTTCCAGCCAGCGTCTCCGCCATGGTCCCGGGGGGAGTGCAACTAATCCCGGTCAACCTCGACTCGGCATCTTGGAGAGTTGGAACGGCGTGTTTGCGCGAGAACCGGAACCCCTTGGTTCCGCTGTTTCTCGCTGCCGCAGAGTCCACGGCAAAGCGCAGAGGCCTAGAAGTTCAACGTTCCATTGCCTCCGAGGAATAAGCGAGCTGATTGAACCGGGCCGTCAGAATTGGTAGGCGACTCGAGGTGGGCGAGCATGTGCCGCCTATGCTTGCCTCATGTCTACTGATGAAGAGAAGGATCCTCCCGTACCTGCTGACGTCGAGGGCAAAATACCAAGAAAAGTTCACGACCACCCGGACGCGGAAGAACCAAAAGCCTCCAGCGACGAACCCGGCGAAAGGTAGTCGCCAAGCGGCATCCTCCAGGCTCTTGCAGCCCTGTTGACAGACTCGAAGTAACGCGGGTAACCTAAGTCACATGCCCACCGGGTAACGCGCGTTACCAACAGCGTCATCCGTTGAGCAGCCAGACAATGAAGCCCTGGCATCAACCTCGGATGGAACAAGAGCACCCGGAGCATTCAATGGCGAAAACCACCACTGGCGAGACCGTACCTGTGCGGCAGCGGGGAGTCACCATGAAGGACGTCGCCAACCACGCAGGCGTCTCCCGGACTGCAGTCTCGTTTGTACTGAGCAACCGGGAAAACGCCAGCATTTCCGAGGAAACCCGCACTCGGATCAACCAAGCCGTGCAGGAGTTGGGTTATCGGCCCAACGCCGGAGCACGAGCGCTGGCATCCCGGCGCAGTGACTGGTACGGGATCGTGACAGAGATCGTCACGGCACCGTTCGCCGTCGACATCATCAAAGGGGCCCAGGACCAAGCCTGGCTTGACCGTCGGTTCCTTCTCATCGCGCCCTCCGACCAGGCCGATGCCGTAGGACCCAATGAGGGCCTTGAAGATGCTGCAACTGAAAAGCTGTTGGAACAACGGGTGGAGGGGCTTCTCTACGCAGCCACCTTTCACCGGGGCGTCCACGTTCCGGCGAGCGCCAATGAAGTACCCACCGTGTTGATCAACTGCTTCGATGCGGACGGAAAGCTGCCCTCGATCGTTCCTGACGAGCGTGCGGGTGGCCGTGTGGCGGTGGAACGTTTGCTCCAAGGCGGCCATACCCGGATCGGAGTCATCAACCTTGACCCGAATATTCCTGCAGCAGTGGGGCGTTTGGAGGGTGCCCGCGAAGCACTCGCCGCCGCGGGACTGGAGCTGGACCCGGAATTGGTGGTGTCCGGATACGCCACTGCTGATGGTGGCTACGACGCCGCTTGCCACATCCTGGATCGCTACCCGGAGGGCGGGAGGCCAACGGCGCTGTTCTGCCTCAATGACCGTATGGCGATGGGCGCCTATGACGCCATCAAGGAGCGGGGCCTGACCATCCCCGGAGACATTGCCGTGATCGGCTTCGACAACCAGGAACTTATTGCGGCTTATCTGCGGCCAAAATTGACCACGGTTGCGTTGCCCTTCGAAAGAATGGGCGCCTTGGGCGTCCAAACGCTCGCCGCTCTTACAGCAGGACAGCCGATCCTCGCCGACCAGCAATTGGTCGACTGTCCGCTGCTAGAACGCTCTTCGGTCTGACCGCGAAATCAACGTCGAAGAGCAACCCTTACCCACCCCTTCACCTTGGACGATGAAGATAGGAAAGAGATAACCATCATGACACAACCCCGATACTTCCGGGCTGCCCGGATGACGGCGGCAGGCCTTGCAGTGGGCGCAATGCTGCTCACCGGCTGCACGGCCAACGTCACCAAGACAAGCACTTCCGACGCCGGAGCGAACGCGAGCGCGTTCCTCACTATTCCGCGTGAGGACATGGGTACGTTCGTGCAGAACTTCAACCCGTTCGCTCCCACGGTGAACCCGATGGTTCAGCAGTCAATCTACGAATCCCTCCTGATCTTCAACCCGGCAAAGGGAGACACGGTGCCGTGGCTGGCTACCGAGTGGAAAGCTGCAGAGGACGGCAAATCGGTCACGTTCACCCTTCGTGACGGGGTGAAGTGGTCCGACGGGCAGCCTTTTGTGGCTGAGGATGTTGCCTACACGTTTGAACTGCAGAAGAAGATCAAGGGCGGCTTCGAGTATCTTGACACCGTCACGGCCGAGGGCAATAAAGTCACGTTCAACTTCAACAAGCCGTGGTCTCCTGCCCTCTATGATGTGGGCCAACTCATCATCCTGCCCAAGCACGTTTGGTCTGCTTTGCCTGACCCGGAAAAGGATGCCAATGCCAAGCCGGTGGGTACCGGGCCTTACACCGAGGTGGATACTTTCCAGGCCCAGTCCTTCGTGCTGAAGAAGAACCCTAACTACTGGCAGCCTGAGAAGCAGAAGATCGCCGGTATCAAGATGCTCGCTTTCGCAGGAAACGACGGCGCCAACCTCGCCGCCGCGAACGGGGACGTGGACTGGGCCCCGCAGTACATTCCCAACATTGAAAAGACGTTCGTTTCCAAGGACAAGGAACACCGTAAGTACTGGTTCCCTGCCACAGGCGCCATGATCAACTGGCAGCTCAACACCACCAAGGCGCCGTTCAATGATGTTGACGTCCGCAAGGCACTGAGCATGGCCGTGGACCGCGATCAGGTCACCAAGATCGGGATGAGCGGCTATGCCAAGCCGGCGGACTGCACCGGTCTCTCCGGCAACTATGAGACCTGGAAGAACGCGGCGGTCAAGGACAACTGCACATGGACCAATCATGATGTGCAGAAAGCCAACGAGCTTTTGGACAAGGCTGGCTACACCAAGGGTGCCGATGGCAAGCGCACGTTGAAGGACGGGAAGCCGTTCGAGTTCAAGATCTCCGTGGGCGCCACTTCTTCTGACTGGCTGTCCGTGGCCAACGTGATCGCGCAGAACCTGGCCGAGGTGGGCGTCACTGCGAAGGTGGAGTCCCCTGACTGGGCTGCAGTGGTTGCCGGCTATGAGACCGGTGACTTCGATTCCGGCATTGTCTGGAGCGCCAACGATCCCAGTCCTTACAAGTACTTCAACACTTCCATGGGCACGGCCACTGTGAAGCCGGTAGGCACCAAGACGTTTGATAACTACCACCGCTTCGGCGACACGAAGGCCGATGCCCTGCTGGCGGACTTCGTTGCGGAGGCTGACGAATCCAAGCAAAAGGACATCGCCAACAAGCTGCAGGAAGAGTACAACGACGTCGCGCCCTTGGTGCCGCTGTTCTCAGGCCCTGAATGGGGTGCCTTCAATGACACCCGCTTCACCGGCTGGCCCGCCGAGGACAACCCGTACGCAACGCTCTCCGTCCGGTCACCCACAACGGTGCTGATCCTGACCACGTTGGAACCGCGCAAGTAGGCCCTGGGGCCTCACACTGCACGCCCGGCAGTTCTTTTGCCGACCGGCCAATGCTGCCGGGCGTGCCCCCACATTTCCGCACTTCCCGAATGGAGGGAAACCGTGCGCTTCATCCTGCGCCGCCTGGGTTTCTACCTGATCGCCTTCTGGGCATCCATCACCCTGAATTTCCTGCTTCCGCGGTTCATGCCGGGAGACCCTGTGTCCCGCATGTTCGCCCGCTCCCAGGACCGAATGCAACCCGAACAGATCGAGGCCCTGCGCAAGCTGCTGGGTGTTGATGATCGGCCCATTTGGGAGCAATACATCGACTACATGCACAACATCTTCACCGGACAGATGGGTGTTTCCATTTCCCGTTTCCCCACCCCGGTCACCGAGGTCATCGCGTCCCAAATCGGGTGGACACTCCTGCTGGGCGGAACCGCCCTGGTGATTGCCGCCGTCGTGGGTAATTTGTTGGGCATCCTCGCCGCTTGGCGTCGTGGCGGCGCGATCGACTCCGCGCTCCCACCGGTGCTGGTGTTCATCGGCTCGTTCCCTTACTTCTGGCTGGCGATGGGTGCGCTGTACCTGTTCGGCGTGGTGCTGGATTGGTTCCCGATCCGCCATGCGTTTACTGACGGTTTGGAGCCGGCGTTCACTTGGGAGTTCATCGGCGACGTCGGTGCGCACCTTGTGCTGCCGGCGCTGACGATTGTGCTGGTCTCGATCGGGGGATGGATGCTCGGCATGCGAAACACCATGATCGCCACCAATTCCGAGGACTACATCACCATGGCCGAAGCCAAGGGCCTCCGCCCGAACCGCATCATGCTTCGTTACGCTGCACGCAACGCCATGCTCCCGTCGGTGACCAGCTTTGGCATGGGACTGGGATTCGTGGTGGGTGGTGCGCTGCTCACCGAAGTGGTGTTCGCCTACCCCGGCGTTGGCTACCAACTTCTCAACGCTGTCCAGGGCCTCGACTATCCGCTCATGCAGGGCCTGTTCCTGACCATCACCGCCGCTGTGCTGCTTGCCAACTTCCTGGTGGACATCCTCTACGTCCGCCTCGACCCGCGCGTGCGCAGCAACTAGAGGACCGATCATGACAACCGCACTTCTGAAGCAGCCAACTCAAACCCCGGCTGTCCGCAAGCCCAACCGCAGCTTGGTCCACGGCCTCATCAGCAACAAGAAAGCGCTGACAGGTATGGCCGTGATGGTCATCTTCATCGCACTGGCCTTGCTGGCACCGGTGCTGTTTCCGGGCGACCCTTCGCGGATCACCGCAATGGCGTCCCTGGAACCATCGGCTGAACACTGGCTGGGCACCACCGCCAAAGGACAGGACGTGCTGGCACTGACTGTCCACGGCTCACGCAGCTCACTGTTCGTGGGACTGACCGTGGGTTTGGCCTCTACTTTCATCGGCATCCTGGTGGGCCTTGCCTCGGCGTACTTCGGAAAATTCATTGACGAAGCTGTCCCTGGTCACCAACGTCTTCCTGCTCCTGCCTGGTTTGCCGCTCCTGGTCATCCTGGCTGCTTTCCTCCCGCCGGGGCTGGGCACCGTGATCCTGGTACTGGTGATCACCGGTTGGGCGGGCTCAGCGCGCGTCCTTCGCTCACAAGCCTTGTCCATCCGCTCCAAGGACTTCGTGGCTGCGGCTGTGGTGTCCGGTGAACGGGCCGGGCGGATCATGTTCCGGGAGATCCTGCCCAACATGGCCTCAATCGTCATGGGCACCCTTCTGGCCTGCGTCATTTACGGAATCGGCGCCCAAGCCGGCCTGGAGTTCCTGGGACTGGGCGACGTCAGCACAGTCTCATGGGGAAACAACCTCTTCTGGGCCGGCAACGAAGGCGCCTTGCTGACCGGCAGCTGGTGGGTCTTCGTACCCTCCGGCGTATGCATCGCACTGGTGGCCTTTGCCCTTGCCCTGATCAACTACGCCGTGGATGAGGTCACCAACCCGCGGCTGCGAAAGATCAAAGCACCGAAAGATACCGAAAGGAGCGCCGCCAAATGACCATCTCCCAAGTTTCCTTCGGCACCCACGAAGCCGTCCTGGAGGTCAAGAACCTCACAGTCAAGTACATCGGCGACGCCCGCTCCACCACCGCCGTCGACCACGTTTCCTTCAGCATTGGCACCGGTGAGGTGTTCGGCCTCGCCGGGGAGTCCGGCTGCGGAAAGTCCACCATCGCCAACTCGATCATGAGACTCCTGAAGGAGCCCGCCAAGATCGCCGGCGGCAGCATTTCCTTTGGCGGCAAGGACGTCCTGGCCATGAGTCCGGAGGAGCTGCGGCGCTTCCGCTGGCAGGACGTGGCCATGGTGTTCCAATCGGCCATGAACTCGCTTAATCCGGTGCTGACCATTGGCGAACAGATCGTGGACATCTTCACCACCCATGCCGGCTACTCCCGCAAGGAATCCCTGCGGCGTGCCGGTGAACTGCTGGAACTGGTGAGGATTGACCCCGCCCGGCTCAAGTCCTATCCGCACCAGCTCTCCGGCGGCATGCGTCAGCGAGCCGTGATCGCCATGGCGGTAGCGCTTAAGCCGTCCCTGTTGATCCTTGACGAGCCCACCACCGCCCTGGACGTGGTGGTGCAGCAGGAAATAATGGCCCAGATCAAGGAACTCCAGCGCGAGCTAGGCTTCTCCGTCCTGTTCATCACACATGACATGTCCCTGATGGTGGAACTCTCGCACCGGATGGCAGTGATGTACGGCGGCCGGATGGTGGAGACCGCGAAAGCCCAGGACGTCTACGCCAATCCCCGTCACCCGTACACCCAGGCGCTGATGGGCGCGTTTCCGCCGCTCACCGGTCCCCGGGTTCCGTTGACCGGACTTCCCGACGGCGTGAAGTTCCGGAACATTCCGGACCTCGCCGAGGTGGCACCCGGCCATTTTGTGGCACCGTTTGAGGCCGACGCCCCGGTGATTGATTCCATCAACCTGGAAGGAGCTGCACGATGAGCCACTCACTCATGACATCATCGGCCGTGTCCGGCACGGGCACCCCTGCCCTGGAGATTCGAGGCCTGGGAAAGACTTTCCCCATTGGTGGGTTGTTTTCCCGCGATTCTGTCCGCGCCCTTCACGGGATCGATCTGAGCATCGGCAAGGGCGAAATCGTAGCGCTCGTGGGGGAGTCCGGTTCCGGAAAGAGCACCCTGGCCCGCTGCGTGGCCCGGCTCGAAAAGCCGAGTTCGGGGGAGATCCTGATTGACGGCGTCGACGTCCTCAAACGCGACCGCTTCCAAGCGTCGCGTGCCTTTCGCTCGCAACTGCAAATGGTGTTCCAAGACCCCTTTGGTTCACTGAACCCGGCCCACAGGATGGACCATTTCCTGCGCCGCTCTTTGGCGATCCACGGCAGGAGCGGCGCCTCTGAGCGCGAGACCCAGAGGCGGCTCGAAGAACTCATGACCACCGTCGGCCTGCAAGCTGACATGCTGAACTCGTACCCGCACGAGCTCTCCGGCGGCCAGCGCCAACGCGTTGCGATCGCCCGGGCGCTCGCGGTTGAACCGCAGGTCATCCTGGCCGACGAGCCCACTTCCATGCTTGACGTTTCTGTCCGGATCGGTGTGCTGAACCTGATGCGCAAGCTCCGCGACGAACAGGGCATCTCCATGCTCTACATCACCCACGACCTCGCGTCGGCACGATACTTGGCGGACCGTACCGCGGTGATGTTCGCCGGTGAACTGGTGGAGGAAGGCGAGTCTTTGGACCTCCTGGCCAACCCTGCGCACCCTTATACGCAGCTGCTGGTTTCAGCTGTCCCGGACCCTGCCCGTGCAGGCTCGTATGATCCGGTCCGCAGGGCCGAACTGCGGCAAGCGGTCATGGCCTCAACGCACTGCACGTTCCAGGACGATCCAAATCAAGCATGTTCGTCCGAAGAACCCGTGCGCCATCAGGTGGGTGACCCGCAAAACCGCCACTGGGTACGCTGCCACCTCTACCGGCCGTGGGCTGCTGCCGGCAGCCATGCCTTGGCGAGTGAACCAGTCCCATCCAGCCACCCGGCGTCGAACGCTCAAGAAGAGGCTCCCGCATGACCGAAATGACTCACCCGCTCGCCACCATTCCGAGGGACGAATTGCTGTCCCGCGCCGAAGCCGACCCCCTCCGCCCGCGGTTCCACTTCGTCTCACCGGCCGGTTGGCTCAACGATCCCAACGGCGTCAGCCAATGGAACGGCACGTACCACCTGTTCTACCAGTACAACCCTGAAGGTGCTTTTCACCACCGCATCCAGTGGGGTCATGCCGCCAGCACGGACCTGGTCACGTGGTCTGATCAGCCCGTTGCCTTGGAACCGTCCGCGGGACCGGATGCCGAGGGCTGCTGGTCAGGCGTGCTGGTGAACGACGACGGTACGCCCACCTTGGTGTACTCGGGACGTTATAAGGATCAGGAGTTGCCCTGTGTGGCCGTGGGATCGGCGGACCTGTTGAACTGGACCAAGGATCCCCGGAATCCTGTCATTGGCGCCCCGCCGGCCGGGGTAGAGATCACGGCGTACCGCGATCACTGTGTGTGGCGCGAAGGCAGCAAGTGGCGGCAACTGGTGGGTTCAGGGATTCGACACCTCGGCGGCACGGCGTTCTTGTATGAGTCTTCGGATCTGCGGTCTTGGGACTACCTCGGGCCGCTGTTCATCGGCGACGCCTCCAAGGGTGATCCCGCGGACACTGACTGGACCGGGACCATGTGGGAATGCGTGGATCTGTTCAGGGCCGGAGAAGGATCGCTGGGGTCTGCACCTGCTGATAACTCGCCGGACGTGCTGGTCTTCTCCGCGTGGGACGACGGCGAAACCCGCCACCCGCTTTACTGGACCGGCCGCTACGCCGGGGATACCTTCGAGCCGGAGGCGCTGCACCGGCTGGACTATGGAGGTCGCTTCTTCTATGCCCCGCAGTCTTTCCAGGATGAGTCCGGCCGACGTGTCATGTTCGGCTGGATGCAGGAAGGGCGAAGCGACGCAGCCATGGTGGAAGCCGGCTGGTCCGGGGTGATGAGCCTGCCGCGGCTCACCACAGTGGCTAAGGACGGAACCTTGGAGTTTGCACCGGTTCCCGAAATCGCGAAACTCCGCAGCAACCACGTCAGCGTGCAGGCCCAGGCGTTGGTGGGAGCCGGAACGCCACTGGATACCCGTGTGTCCGGCAACCAGCTGGACCTTGACCTGGACGTACAGCTCGCCCCTGGTGCGGAGGTTCGGCTTGGAGTGCTGGCGTCCACGGATGGTGCTGAGGAAACGGTCATCGTGATGAGCCGGGCTGCTGACGGAACCCCCACAGGCACTCTCCGCCTTGACCGCACGCGCAGCAGCCTCGACCCTGAGATCGATGTGGAGGACAAGTCCGGACCCCTTCCCATGCCGGACGGGCGAGTTCGCCTGCGCGTCCTGGTGGACCGGTCCGCCGTCGAAATTTTCGCCAACGGGAAGCCACTCACGGCCCGTATCTACCCCACCCTGGGCGGCGAGCGCGTGACACTGGCCGCCACTGAAGGTTCCGTGCGCCTCCTCTCCTTTGACGCTTGGACCATGGCCGCTGTGTTTGAAGAGACCCGCAGCCTCCTGCCTGAACGGAAGTGAAAACCATGAAAAATTCACCATCAGTCTCTCGCCGCGGACTTCTAACCGGCGCCGGTGCGGTAGCGCTGGGCGGTTCCATAGCGCTGTCCAGTCCCGCTGATCCCGCCTCGGCCGTGGGCGGCTCACCTTCGAAAGGATCATCCCGGATGCGTCCGGTCTACCACTTCAGCGTGACCGATAACTGGAAGAACGACCCTCAACGGCCCATTTACCTGGATGGGGAGTACCACTATTACTACTTGTACAACGCTGACTACATCAAGGGCGGTGGCGGCACGTCCTGGCGTCGGGCCACCACTACCGATCACGTCGCGTTCCGGGACCGCGGTGTCGCGATTCCGAAGTTCAGCAACGGCAACGGCGACTGCTGGTCCGGATGCTTGGTGGTTGATGAGAAAAATACTGCGGGATATGGGGCTGGTGCAGTCATCGCACTGGTCACCCAGGCACCGGAAGGCCGGCAAGCACAGTACCTCTGGTATTCCACGGACAGGGGTCGCTCTTTCAAACCCGGCGGCAAGGCTCCGGTATTGCCCAACCCGGGGGTGCATGATTTCCGTGATCCCAAGGTCATATGGGATGAGGCCCGTGGCCGGTGGTTCATGGCCAATGCAGAGGGGCAAAAGCTGGGTTTTTACACCTCCCCGGACCTGCGGTCCTGGAAGCGTGCAGGCGAATTCCTTCGCAGCGACCTGGGGCTGCTGGAGTGCCCTGACCTTTTCAGGATGACTGCCGACGACGGCACCTCGCATTGGGTCTTGGGTACCAGCGCCAACGGCAAGGGCCGCGGACTGCCTGCGACGTATGCCTACTGGACGGGAGCTTTTGACGGCAGTTCCTTCACGCCCGACCGTACCGAGCCGGAATGGCTTGATTGTGGCTTCGATTTCTACGGCGCGGTGACGTATCCGCATCACGATGCATCGGGTGCGGGGGACCCGACCCTCCGCCGGGCGATCGGTTGGGCAAACTTCTGGGACTACCCGCATAACACGCCCACCCTTGCCACTGACGGCTACAACGGCGATGACATGATTGTCCGCGATGTCCGGCTCAAGCGTGGAAACGGCGCCTATTACCTCGCTTCCGCACCCACGTCTGCGCTGGAAGACCACGTGAAGCGGACGCATCGACTGGGCGATGTGGCGGTTGCGGGTACTCATGACCTGAAAGTCCGCTCCAACGCCTACGATCTGAGCTGCGAGCTGGTGTGGGATCCGGCCGAGCCACCGGCAAATCTCGGTCTGGAGGTATGCCGTGCGCCAGGTGGAGGCCGGCATGTGGCCGTGGGCGTCTTCCTGCGCGGACCGTTTACCTACGTCAATCGCCGCCCCACCATCAACCCCACTGCAGGCGAAACCCAAACCCCGATGGACCCGGCCTCCGGGCGACTCACGCTGCGGATCCTGGTGGATCGCACCAGCGTGGAGATGTTCGTCGGCGATGGGCGGGTGGTTCACTCGCACCGGGTTTTCCCCCTTGAAGGCGATGACGGCATCCGCCTCTACGCCCATGAAGGAGCCGCCACGTTCCGGGACCTGACCATCCGTGAGCTCAAGGCGACGCAATAGCTCGCCCCTGAACGAGAGAGAGAACTGATGGATTACCTCAAAACCGCCGACCAACCGCATCCGCAGCTTGATGTCATGGTGGTTGGTGAAGCACTCATCGACGTGGTGACCTCCGGGAACCACAGGGTGGAACACCCTGGCGGTTCACCAGCCAACGTCGCCTACGGACTTGCACGGCTCGGGGTCACCACCGGCCTCCTGACAGCCATGGCCCCGGATGCCTGGGGGAGGCGAATTGAAGAGCATCTCAGTGGCGCTGGAGTCGTGCTCCTGCCGGGATCGAAGCGCCTCGCCCGGACGGCATCGGCAACAGCAACCGTTGCGGCCGATGGCTCAGCCCATTATGACTTCGACATCTCTTGGGACCTGGCCCCTCAGACCCCTGCCCTTTTCCCGAAAATCCTGCACACCGGTTCCATCGCCACTTTTCTGGCCCCGGGCGCCGGTGCTGTGAGATCACTGCTGGAACAAGCCCACAGGCACTGTGTGATCACGTATGACCCAAACATCCGCCCGGCCCTCCTTGGCAGCCATGCGGAAGCGAGGGCCATCTTCGAGGATCTGGTGAGGTTCACCGACGTCGTCAAACTCAGCGACGAGGATGCGCAGTGGCTATACCCAGGGAACAGCGTTGACGAGACAGCTGCGCGCATCCTCGGGCTGGGTACCAGCCTCACGGTCATCACCAGGGGCGCAGAAGGTTCCTACCTGAGCACCCCGGGCTTTGACGTCACCGTTCCTGCCGTGAAAACCAAAGTTGCAGATACCATCGGCGCCGGAGACTCGTTCATGTCAGCCCTGATTCATGGGCTGCTCAATCGCGACACGGAAGGGTTCGCCCCTGCCGTTCTGGAGCAACTCGGGCGGGCTGCGGCCGCTGCTGCTGCAATCACCGTTCAACGTCCGGGGGCAAACCCGCCCAGCCTGGAGGAGCTGACTGCCCGTCTCGAAAGTCAGCGGGTGGGATAAATGGATGATTTCTTTCGTTCAGGCTTCGGGAATGACCATGGCGAACCGCTCTTCGCGGGCTTCGTCCGGGTCGGGTCCACTCCGCACGCCGGTGTCGAGCGCGTTGATGACGGCGGTATCGGCTTCGGATAGCTCGAAGTCGAACACGTCGAAGTTCTCGCCGATGCGGTTCGGGTTGGTCGATTTCGGTATCGCTGAGCGGCCCTGCTGCAGGTGCCAGCGAAGCATTACTTGCGCCGGGGTCTTGCCATGGACTTGACCGATAGCGGCGATGGCAGGGTCTTCCATGACGTTCCGGCGGTCCTCGCCCCACCCCGGGTAAAAGGTGATTCCTCCGATCGGCGACCACGCCTGGGTGATGATCCCGTGCTCGGCGTTGGCTGCCTGGACTTCCGGTTGGGTGAAGTAGGGGTGGAGTTCAACTTGGTTTACGGCCGGGATGACAGTAGTGGCGTCGAGGAGTTGCTTTAGATGGTTCGGCATGAAGTTGCTGACACCGATCGCCCGTACACGCCCATCAGCGAGGAGTGCCTCGAGGGCCTTGTACGCGTCGATGGTCTTCTCGAACCGGTCCGGAGCGGGTTGGTGCAGGATGAACAAGTCAAGATGCTCCACGCCGAGTTTGCCGACTGCTTTGTCCCACGCGTGCAGTGCCTGGTCATAGCCGTAGTCGCTGACCCATACTTTGGTCTCAATGAATAGGTCCGAACGGTTCAGACCTGAATTGCGGATGCCTTGCCCGACTTCCCGCTCGTTGGCATAAGCAGCCGCGGTGTCGATGTGCCTGTAGCCGGTGTTCAGTGCGGCCTCGACAGCCGCCGTCGTCTCTTCCGGAGCGCTTTGGAAGACGCCGAGCCCTATGGCCGGCATGGTGACTCCATTGTTAAGTGTGATGTCCATGCGATCTTTCCTTTGTAGGTCCTGGTTCGGTTCCAGTGAACACCTGGTGTCGACCCCCAGGGAGTGCATGTCAGTACCCCCTTGAAGTGCGGGGCTTGAAGTGCTGGGCTTGGAGCGCCGACTCGGTTAGCGGGCGTGCGCGGTTTCGGGTGTAGGCGCGGCCGTTCGAGGTGTCCTTTTTCGTGCTGCGAAGTCGGCGGGGAGTATCAGGATGATGGTGACAATCAGGGCGAGGAGCAGCAGGACGCTGCCTGTGGTGAGGGCGACACCGACCTGGGCGGCCATATCGACTGCGGCCGTCCCGGTGGTGGGGACTGTCGCTGCGGCGGCCACTGCGATGCCGAGCCCTAGGCAGGTGCCCACTTGGTGGAACGTGTTTACCAGGCCGGATGCGGCACCGGCGTCGTCGGCTGGTGCTCCGGTGATGCCGAAGGAGGTCAGGGGAGCGAACGCGAGCCCTTGGCCGGTACCGATGAGCACCATCGGCAGTGCCACCCCGAGGGTGTAGTCAGTTCCGACTCCGGCCTGGCTGAGCCAGATCATCCCTGCAAGGGTGATCAGCACCCCGGCTACAAGTGCGAGTGATCCGGGTATGTTGCGCAGGATTCGGGGGATGCTCATGGCAACAGCGAAATTGACTGCTGTCATGGGCAGGAATCCCATGCCAGCCGGCAGGGGGTTGAATCCCAGGACTTCCTGCAGGAACTGGGTGGTGAAAAAGAAGAAGGCGATCATCGCCCCCAGGTACAGGAAGCGTGCGAGGTAGGCGCCGGTGCGGCGGCGGCTGGCGAACAGGCGCAGCGGCATGATGGGCTGGGCGGCCTTGCGTTCGATGAGGACGAAGAGGATCAAAAGTACGACGCCGGTGCTGACGGTTGTGAGCGTCACGGGCGAGTTCCAGCCCGCTTCAGTGGTGTGGATGATTCCGAACACCAGAGCGCCGACACCGAGGGTGGCGCCCAGGGCGCCGAACACGTCGAAACGGCCCCGGCTCCGTCCGGTCTCCGGGAGGACCTTGGGGGCGAGGGCGATCATTGCTGCGCCGATGGGTACGTTGACGAAGAATCCTGCACGCCAGGAGATCCAATGTGCCAGTGCCCCGCCGATGACCAGTCCGAGGCTGGCGCCGATCCCGGCGGTTGCACCGTATAACGCCACGGCCCGTGTGCGCTCGCGGCCTTCCGGGAAACTCGCCGTGAGCAGGGAAAGGGAAGCCGGGGCGACGATCGCGGCCCCAATGCCCTGAACGGCGCGGCCGGTGATCGCCCACCAGCCGTCCGGTGCCAGCCCGATCAGCAGGGATGCGAGCGAGAACACGACCAGGCCGAAGACGAAGACCCGTCGGCGGCCGAGCAGGTCACCGGCCCGGGCGCCCAGCAGCAGCAGGCCACCGAAGACCAGCGTGTACGCATCCTGAACCCACGCGAGTTCACCGGTGCTCAGGTGCAGTTCAGCCTCCAGGCTCGGTAGTGCTGTGAAGATCACCGAGTTGTCCAGCAGGATCATGAAGTAGCTGACGAGGATGATTGCCAGGATCGCCGCGGGGTGGGCAGCTGGTGTGGGTTCAGGTTTCATGCTTTCCATGCAACCGTGATCTCTGGACTGTGGGGAGTCACGGGTGTTCCGGGTAATGCCAGTCCCTCCCTCGTCCCAGCGACCGGGCGTAGCGTGGAAGCCATGACACACAGTGAGGACGTGCGGAAGTTCCTGACTTCCCGCCGATCGAGGATCACCCCTGAGGAGGCCGGGCTGCCCGCCTATGGCGGCAACCGGCGCGTTAGTGGCTTGCGCCGGGAGGAGGTCGCGATGCTCGCCGGGATGAGCATCGACTATTACATCCGTCTTGAGCGCGGAAACCTCTCCGGCGCCTCGGACAGCGTCTTGGAAGCGCTCGGGCGTGCGCTGAAACTTGACGACGCCGAATTGGCGCACCTGTTTGACCTGGCCCGTGCCGCCACCGCAGCTCCGCGGGTGCGGCGCAAGCGCAGTCCCCAATCGGTACGGCCGAGCGTCCAACGCGTCCTCGATGCGATCACGGCCGCACCGGCTTGGGTTCGCAACGACCGCGGGGACGTTCTGGCCGCTAACGACCTCGGCCGCGCGCTGTATCTGGAATTGATGGCCGAACAGACCACACCTCCGAACAGTGCCCGGTTCACGTTCCTGAACCCGAAAGCACGGGAGTTCTTCGCCGATTGGGAACGCGCGGCGGATGACATGGTCGCCGTCCTGCGGTCGACGGCAGGGAAAAACCCTTATGATAAGGACCTCACAGACCTGATCGGTGAGCTCTCAACCCGGAGCGAGGAATTCCGTACCCGGTGGGCACGCCATGACGTGAAGTACCACCGCACCGGCCGCAAACGGCTCCACCACTCAATCGTGGGGGACCTGGACCTGAGCTTCGAAGCGCTCGAGCTGGCCGCTGACCCGGGACTTCGGATCAACATCTATACGGCAGATCCCGGGACACCCTCCGAGGACGCCCTGAAAGTCCTCGCCAGCTGGGCCGCAACTCAGCGAAACACCACCCAGGCAGCGGTACAGGAGACATCCTAAACCACAGCCCATTGATCTCCCGACATCGGCGCTGCAAAGCACCTGGCCGCGGGCAACGCGGGGTGAGTGTGACCCTCACCGCGGACATCGTCCGCCAGCGGCAATGAATGCATCACCGTCAGCTGACCCGTCGGCCGCCCACCAGTCTTACGACATCGTCTGCAGCTTCAATTGACTCTTCATCATGGCTGACGCAGGCCACTGCGGCGCCCCGCGCTGCTTCTGCTGCGAGCATGGTCCGTGTGCGCTGCCGGTTCTCCGGATCCAGGCCCGCCGCTGGTTCATCAAGCAGGAAGATCCGAGCCCGGCGGGCGATGCCTTGGGCCAAGAGCGCGCGCTGTCGCTGGCCGCCGGACAGCGCATTGAACGGTGATGATGCCAGTTCTGTGAGCTGAACCCGAGCCAGTGCCTCAGAGACCCTCGCTTTCCGCTCCGCTGCTCCTATTTTGGGTGCCCGGCTTTTGGGTGTCCGGCCGAATCCCTCACCCCACGTGCCCATGGTCACAACGTCGTGAACGGTGAGGGGGAGAGTGTCCGGGGTGGTCACCCGTTGGACTACCAGGGCCACATCGTCGTTGCGGTCCACCGTCCCGAGGGCAGCTTGGCGTACCCCCGCGAGGATTTCGATGAGGGTCGATTTGCCTGCTCCATTGGGGCCGGCGATTGCGGTCACTCTGCCCCACGCAAGGTCCAGGCCGACGCCCACCAAAGCGGGAGAGTCACCGAAACTGAAGTGAAGGTTACGGGCGCGCAGGGCTGAATCGGAAGAGTCCACACTTGATTCTAAGCATTATTGATAATGAATCTCAATATGCTTTAGAGTGACTGAGTGCATTGGCTAACTGAACCGTTTACCGCAGATTTCTTCCTCCGGGCCCTCATCGGCGGAGCTTTCGTAGCGACCATCTGCGGTGTTGTAGGGACCTGGGTTGTCATTCGCGGCATGGCCTTCCTTGGTGAAGCCATAGGGCACGGAATGCTGCCCGGGGTGGCGCTGGCGACAGTTGCCGGCGCTCCGGCCATAGCGGGCGGTGCGGTGAGCGCCGTCGTCATGAGCGCAATGATCAGCCTCCTGCAGCGCCGTGGCCGCCTTTCGTATGACACCAGCATCGGCCTTCTTTTCGTCTCAATGTTGTCGCTCGGGGTCATCATTGTGTCCCACTCGCGTTCTTTCGCCACCGACGCAACCGCCATGCTGTTTGGTGACATCCTCGCGGTGGACGAAAGTGACCTGCTGGGGTTGCTGCTGGCGGCCACTGCCACAGTGGCCCTTGCCGCCGTCCTCCACCGCAGTTTCGTGGCTGCAGCCTTTGACACACGTATTGCCCAAACCTTGGGGCTCCGTCCACACATTGCCCAGTTGGCACTGGTGGGATTGGTAACCCTTGCCGTGGTCTCTTCCTATCAAGCCGTGGGGTCGCTCTTGGTGGTGGGACTCTTGCTCGCCCCGGCAGTTGCGGCCGGCCCGTGGACACGCAGCATCCCGGCCCGCATGGTGGCTGCAGCAGCCTTCGGCACTGGGGCGGTGGCTCTTGGCTTGCTGTGCTCCTGGTATGCCGGTACAGCGGCCGGCGCATCCATCGCCATGGCCGCCATCACCCTCGCCGCCTTGTCCGGCGTGTTAGCGCGCCTGAACTTAAGGCGCAGCAGGCAGGCCATCAAGGCTCCTCAGCCGGAACCTGCCTCTGCCTTGGTATCCCTCACTGGAAAGTAACTATGAATCACCGCACAGAACCACCGAATCACCGCACTAAACCGACGGCCCTCGTCGCTACGTTCGTTCTCTTTCTTGCAGGGTGTGGCAGTCCGTCCGTCCCGCAGGCCCCGGACCTTGGGCAGACGCCGCAACCTGAGGTGAGCGAATCGGCGTCGACCGCTGACGGGCACGGGGCGATCACCGGAGTGGCTGAGATGGCCGAGCCGCAGCTTCACCTGGTGGCGATCGACGCCGAAGGGGAAACTTCCATGGTGGATCTCCTCAACGGGACACAGTCCCGGCTGGGGAGAGTCGAATCGCCGGTTGACGTCAGCACCGACGGGCGTTACGTCTTTGCGGTCGGCAACACTGGCGTAGAGATCGTGGACAGCGGTGCGTGGACTTGGGATCACGTGGACCACTTCCACTACTACCGGGCCGATCCCCGGAACATTGGCAAGGTAGACGGTGAAGGTGCCGCCACCATCGCCACGGGGATGTTATCCACGGCCGGAACAACAGGCATGTTCTTCCCAACCTCCGGGGAGGCGGTCCTTTTGGAAAATGCATCGCTCTCCGGCGGGACCATTTCGGAAACTCTTCGAATCAAGACCAAACCACACGCAGGCTTGATGGCCCCGCTGGGCGAGGGGGCGGTGGTCACCGAATCCGACGACGACGGGAATGCCGTCCGCCTCCGGGCCATTGACGGCAAGGGCAAAGAACTGTCCAGTACCGAATGCCGATCAGCGGCAGGAGCCATCACCACCCGGGTGGGATTGGTCATCGGCTGCTCGGATGGAGCGGTGATCGCAACCACGGAAGGCACAACGGCGGTCTTCGAACGGGTTCCCTACCCGGCGGGAGCCGCAGCCCCGGCCACCGAATTCAACGGCCGCAAGGGCAGGCCTACGGTTGCCGGCCTGAGTCCTGATTCCGGAGCCTGGCTCCTGAACACCCGCCAGCGCACCTGGGAATGGCTGCCAACCGCCACCCCCGTCATCGCTGCTGCCACAGCCGACGACGCCGGTCACCACGTTGTGGTCATCGGCACCGACGGCACGGTGCAGGTATATGACGCATCAACCAGGAAACTGATTGCCGGTACCAAACCACTGGTGGCCGCATCTCTGGCCGAGCCCGTCTATGCCGACAAGATTCGGCTCACAGTGGACGCCCAGCGTGCTTACGTCAATGCGCCCGCAGAGGGATTGGTCTACGAAATTGACTACGCTGATGACGCCCGGATCGCACGGACCCTCGAGCTGCCGACAAAGCCGGTTCATGTTGTGGAGACCGGCCGGTGAGGCGGGCGGCACTCCTTGCCCTCATCGCGGTGGCTGGGCTGGTTTTGTCCGGTTGCTCCCAACCCGGGACGCCGGAGAAACCGCAGGTAGTGGTGACCACCAACATCCTGGGAGACGTCACCAGAGAAGTCCTCGGCGACCAGGTTGAGGTTACTACTCTGATGCAGCCCAACGCTGATCCGCACTCCTTCGAAATTTCGGCACAGCAAGCTGCCCTCATGGGCAGCGCTGACCTGGTGGTTTCCAATGGCCTGGGTCTGGAGGAAGGGCTGCAGCAGCACCTGGACCGGGCCGTGAAAGCCGGCGCACCAGTGCTGGCGGCGGGTGACGTCGTCGACGTCGTCCCTTACAGCTCCGGCGACGCCGAAGGGACGCCCGATCCCCATTTGTGGACCGATCCGGCAGCGATGATCGATGTCGTGGACGCCGTCGAAGATGCCGCACGCGACATCGAAGGGATCGATCCCACGAAGCTTGCTTCCAGCGCTGCGGCATACCGGGACAAGCTCACCGAACTGGACGAGGAAATGATCGGGGCCTTTGCCGCCATTCCCAAAGAACGGCGGGCGTTGGTCACAAATCACCATGTTTTTGGCTACCTCGCCAAACGCTTCGACTTTCAGGTTGTTGGTGCGGTCATTCCCGGGGGGACCACGTTGGCGGCACCGAGTGCTGCTGATCTGCGCCAACTCAGCCAGGCCATCCGTGGTGTCGGTGTGCGCACCATCTTTGCGGACTCGTCCCAGCCCGACCGGCTGGTGCAAGTCCTCGCCAGCGAAGCCGGCGTCAACGTAGAGGTTGAACAGCTCTTCACCGAGTCACTGACAGGACCCGATGGCGGCGCGGAAACCTATCTGGACATGATGCGCGCCAACACTGAGCGCATCGTCTCCGGGCTTAAACCCTGATCACTTCACCGCACTCCAAACAACACAACAGAATGAGGAACCCCTACATGCTCCGCCAAAGAAGCACCCGCCTGGGTGGCATCGCATTGATTGCCGGGATGACACTCCTGGCCTCCGCCTGCGCCAACACCACACCCGGCAGCACCACTGCCGCCGGTACGTCCGTTACCCCCGGCGCATCCTCGCCGGATTCGGCCGGGCCGCACGGACGCGTCACCATCTCCTACCCCGGAGGCATCAGCGTCCTGGACAGCAAAACACTGGAGGTCGTGAAGAAGTTCGACTCCGAGGAATTCACCAGGCTGAACGCTGCCGGGGACGGCCGCCACGTCTTCGTCACCACCAAGGCAGGCTTCCAGCTGCTGGACACTGTTGAACCCAAACTCACCGATCTTAGGGTGGATGCAACGGCGGCAGGCCACGTAGTCCGGCACGCCGGCAACACGGTCCTGTTCGACGACGGCACGGGAACCACCACCATCCTCAAGACCGAGGACCTTGCCAAAGCAGAGGGTGCTATTCCCGAAGCGCAGACGTACAAGGCCGACACAGCCCACCACGGTGTGTCCATTGTGCTCGAAGACGGAAAGCTCCTGACCACCCTGGGGGACAAGACCTCACGCAGCGGAGCCATGGCCCTCGAATCCCATGGCGACCACTGGGACAAAGTGGCCGAAAGCAAAGAATGCCCCGGCATCCACGGCGAGGGAACGGCCATGGACGAGGCAGTGATCTTTGGTTGCGAGGACGGAGCCCTCCTGTACCACCACGGCAAGTTCGAGAAGTTCACGGCCCCGGACAAGTACGGCCGGATGGGCAACGCGTTCGTCTCCGAAACCAGCCCCATTGTGGTGGGCGACTACAAGACTGATCCGGACGCCGAAGGCTACCTCCTCAACTCCGTAGCGTTGATCGACACCGAGAAGCACACCTTCAACGTGGTCAAGCTCCCCGCAACTGTCCAGTACACCTTCCGGGACGTGGCCCGGGGACCCGGAGACCTGGCCTACATCCTCTCCACAGACGGCTCAATCCACGTGCTGGATCCCAAGGACGGGAAAATCGTCAACGAATTCCCCGTGATCAAAGCCTGGGAAGGTCCGGCCGACTGGCAGGACGCCCACCCGGCGATCGTGGTCAACGGCAACACCGCCTATGTCACCGAACCGGCAGCAAACACCGTTCATTCAGTGGACCTGACCACCGGCAAGGTCACTGCATCATCCAAGCTGGACGTGGTGCCCAACGAAATCGCCATCACCCTCGGAGCGCACTAACCGGAGCGCACCACCCTTGTATGAAGACTAAAACAGCAGGTGCTGCACCCTTCCGGGTGCGGCACCTGCTGTTTTAAAACCAAGAAAGGCCCGCCGATGCTGGTCAATAAAAGGCTCCTACAGATGACAGTGGGCCACCGCGGCAGACTCGCCGGCGTCACGGCACTACTATGCGCCATCACCGCGAGCTACTGGTTACAGGCATGGTTCCTGGCCCAGGCGCTGGCGGCACTGGTGCTTTGGGTGAAGGTACCCGAAGACCACGACGGCGGTACCTACGGCCCACTGATTCCCTACCTGGCCGGGGTGCTCGCCTGCGGGCTCGGCCGGCTGATGCTCCAGCAATTCCACTCCCGGCTGGCCAGTTCCTTGGGATCCGGAGTGCGCCTCAAGGTTCGACTCTCCCTGGCCGATCGGCTGCTCCAGCCCGAGAGGTTGAGGGACACCTCTGACCGCAGCGGAGCCCGGCGGCTTGCTCTCAGCGAAGGCGTGGACGGAGTGGACAGCTACATCAGCCAGTACATCCCGCACGCCTTCCAATTACAGATCGTAGTGCCCGCACTCCTGCTCTGGATCGCCTGGATGAATCCGCTCCTGGCTCTGGCCCTTGCCTTCGCCGTCGCCGCGGCCGTAGGCGCCCCAAAACTATGGAGCAAAGCACTGGCGAAACGCGGGCAGCACCACTGGGACACTTACGAAGCACTCAGTGCCGATTTCCTTGAAGCACTCCAAGGCATGCGCACCCTCAAAATCCTCCATGCCGTTCCCCGGACCCGGGCCAGGCTCAACGACCGCTCGCACCAGTTGCACCGGGCAACCGTGTCAACCATGCGCACCTCCCTGGTCGACACCGCCTTAGCAGATTTCGGCATCCAGGCAGGAATGCTGGCCGCAGCGGCACTGGCCGCGATCGCTGTCACAGGCCAAGGCGCGTTACCCGGACCGGAAACCGCTGCCATGACCTATTTCCTCCTCATGCTCTCTTCTGAGGTGTTCAGGCCGGTACGGGATCTGGCGCGGCAGTGGCACGCAGGGTATCTGGGGCTCTCAGCTTTGGGGAGCATTGATGCAGCAGGCGGCGCCGACCACGGCAAAACCTCCACGATTCCCTCCACAAGCCTGACCGGGACCGGGACCCGGACGCCTGAGCCGGGCCGCGCCGTCGAACCTCCCACAACACTCGCCCTGGATCGAGTGAGCTTCCGCTACTCCGACGCCGACCCCTGGGTCCTCCACGAGGCATCCGCCGAGATCCGCCGCGGTGGACTTACCGCGCTCGCAGGCGTGTCAGGGGCGGGCAAGAGCACCCTGTTCGACCTCCTCCTGGGATTCCTGCCCTCGGCAGAGAACCGCATTCACATGGACGGCCGGCCGCTCAGGCCCAGTGATGTCAGCGTGGTCTCCCAGCGCAGCTACCTCTTCCCAGGAACCATCCGGGAAAACCTCCGGGTGGTGGCGCCAACTGCCACCGAGGCGGATTTCCGGCGCGCCCTTGAAACAGCCGGACTGGCGGAAGAGCTGCAGGCATGGCCTGATGGCTTGGATACCGTCCTGTCCGAGGGCGGCGGCTCCGTTTCAGGTGGCCAACTGCAGAGGCTCGCCATTGCACGGGCACTCCTGGTGGACAGGCCTGTTCTCCTGCTGGACGAGCCCACATCTGCCCTCAACACCGAGCTTGCCGGACGAATCCTGGCAGGCCTTCGCCGGGAGTCCACCCGGCGGATCGTCCTCATGATCGCTCACCGCCCCGAGGCCCTTGCCGCCGCAGACACGGTACTTCGACTCGACGACGGCCAGCTCTTCACAACCTGGCAACCGGAAACAGCCACACGATGATCTCTACAACACGTACTCCACGTAACCCGCTTCGTGGCCTGATCCCGCACATGTCCGGAGAATGGGCCGCCATCGTGTGGACCGCGGCTGTGGGGATCCTGAATAATTCGGCACTCATTGTCCTGGCAGTGATCGGTTCCTACATGGTCGCCTTGGCTGTCATGAGGCAGGAAATCGCTGCCCCGGTGTGGTGGTTTGTCGGTACCGCAGCGGTGGTCCTCAGAGCGGTGCTGACCTGGCATGAAATGGATCTTTCCCACAGCATCGCTTACAGGATTTTGGCGGCGCTACGCATGGCACTTTTCGACGGATTCGCCCGCGGAGTCCCTTCCCGCAAACCTGGTCAGCACTCCGGCAAACTTGGCGCCACCGCCATGGGGGATGTTGAAAAGCTCGAGTTCTTCTACGCCCACACGGTTGCCCAGCTTGCAGGCTCGGCAATACTGTTCATCTCTGGTGTGGCATTCCTGCTGCCCCTCGGCCCGGAAGTTGCCGGGGCGCTGCTACTGGGGTTCGCGGCGTTGGTGGCGGTGACGCTGCCAGGACTGCGTCGGGGTGCCATGCTCGGTGCGAGGGTACAGCAAGCGAGGTCTGCGGTATCTGTCCTGGCTGTGGACCTGTTAGCCGGAAGGCGCGAAATCCTCGGCTTTGGTCTCCAGGAGAATGCGCAGCGTCAGTTGGCGGAGCGGAGCCTCGTGGTGGACGCCGGACAACGCAAGCTCAGCTCTTTCCTCGCTTTAGCGGGATCCCTGCGTGAGTTATGCGTTTTGGGCACCGTAGTGGCGGTGTTCCTTGCCGCAATTTCCAAGCCAGGGCTGGATGCGGTGTGGTTGCCCGCGCTGGTTGCGGGAACCCTGACATTACTGGCACCGGTGGCCGAAGGCGTGGCCACCATGACGCAACTTCAGCCGCACCGCGCCAGCGCCCAGCGCGTATTGGAAGGCATCAGTCTGCCCTCGGACAGAGGTGCCGCGCCGGCCGTGCTGGAATTCGATCCAAACGGGCCACTGGGCGTTGAGGTGAAGAACCTGCAGTTCACCTACGACGACGGTCAGCCAGCCTTGCGTCCGACCTCCCTGTCCGTGGCACCTGGCGAGCACGTGGGGATCAGTGGCCGGTCCGGCGCCGGGAAGACGACGTTGGCTCGGCTGTTGGTGCGGCTGTGGGCGCCGGATTCGGGGAGCATTTCATTGGTATCGCGCAATGGGCGGGAGGTGGATGCCTGGGCCGTGAGCGAGGCGTCGTTCCGTCGTATGGTCACTCTGGTGGAGCAGGACTCGCCGGTGTTCCATGGCTCTGTCCTGGACAACATGCGCCTGGCATGCCCCAACGTAACCGCGTCCGAGGTCCTGGAGGCTTTGGAACGTGCAGGGCTGCCGCTCACCGGGGATCGCTGGGCTGAAGGGGTGGACACTGTGATCGGTGAGCAGGGGATGAGCCTGTCCGGGGGCCAGCGTGCCCGCTTCTGTCTGGCCAGGGCGCTGTTGATCAAGCCCAGGATCCTAGTCCTGGACGAAACCAGCGCAAGCCTGGACCCTGCCTCGGAGCAAGCGTTGGTGAAGATTCTTGGAGCGATTGCCGGTGAGACCACCGTCATCACGGTCTCGCACAGGGAGTCGACCCTGGCCGCATGCGATCGGCGGGTGCACCTGGGGGAGTAGCTGCACACGCACCCCGGGAAGGGGCTAGAAGGCGTCCGGGTGCAGACCCTTCGCGATCTGCTCCACGGCACGGAGGTTGCCCCAGGTGCCGGGCATGACGTCATCAGAGCTGATGGCCACCAAACGGTCGTTCTTTACCGCGGCTACCTCCGGGAACTTCTCCTTGAGGAATGTTCGGGTGGCGTCCTCGTGGGCTTTGTCCAGGGTGGTGAACACGATGACCTCGGGGTTCTTCTCCACCAAGGTTTCCGGGGAGATGATTGCAGAGAAGAACTTCGCGAAAGCCTCGTCGGAGGGGCTGAAGAGGTTGTTGCCTCCGGCGGTTTTGATCATGTCGTATTCAATCCCCGCCCCGATGGCTGCTATGGAGTTTCCCTCCACGAACAATTCCACCACGGTGGGCTTGTCCTTGCCGTCCACTGCTTTCTTCACCGAGGACAGCACCTCAGCGGCTTCCGTTCGTACCGCTGAGGTGTTGCTGCCGGCGCCGACAATTGCGCCTATGTTCTCTATGTCGGTGAGGATGTCCTTGACCTCCGCCTTGCTCCGGCGTTCCATGCATCCTGCCGTGGCTATGTAGGACTCAGCTCCTGCATCTTTGAGCTGCTGAATGCTCGCAAAGCCTTGCTCGGCTGTGTATTCGTAGGCAGTGGGGGAGTAGACGAAGTCCGGATTGGCGCCAAGCAGGACCTCACGGGACGGCGGCATCTGATCGCTCAGTTGTTTGACGTCCCCGCGCTCCTTCAGCTCCGGCAGCAACTCGCGGCCCTTGGTTTGGGCCTCGGCCGCTACCTTGCTCGCGGCACCCAGCTTCACCAACAGCTCGGACTGTCCGGGTGTCATGGCCACAATGCGCTCCGGCACGGACGTGAAGGTCAGAGTGCGCCCGCAGTTCTCAATAGTGCCCGCGGGCTGGGCTGCAACACCGGCCTTTTCCGTTGCCGGGCTTTGGCTGACTGCCTGTCCGCAGCCCGAGAGCAGCATTCCGCTGAGCGTCATTACGGACAGTACTGCAGCCGTTCCGGGCAGGGTGGATTTCTTCATGGATGTGCCTCCAGGGTTGTGTTTGGTGATGACGATTCAGGGGCGGGACGCAGACAATTCAGGATCTCCACCAAGTGCTGTGGCTGCGTTCGGTGTTGTGGCTGCGATGGCAATCAGCGGCCTGCCGGTGAGAGGATGCTTGAGCTTCCGTGACTCCACGCCAAAGCAGTCTCGAATGAGCTCCGGGTCCAACAGCGACGACGGTGGACCGAAGGCCTGCAGCTTCCCGGATTGCAGGACTGCGACGTGGTCACAGAATTCTGCTGCAAGGTTCATGTCGTGAAGGGCTGCCAGGACAGTCCGTCCCCGTGAAGTGACCAGATGCATGAGTTCCAGCTGGAAAGCGACGTCGAGGTGGTTGGTGGGCTCATCCAACACCAGTACCGGCGCTTCCTGGACAAGGGCGCGAGCCAATAGCACCCGCTGTTTTTCGCCTCCGGACAATCCGGCAAAGTAGCGGTCCGTGAGTGAGGACGCTCCGACGTCGAGTAGTGCCTGATGCACCAGGTGATGGTCATGAGGGGAGTCCGCGCCGAATCCGTGCTGGTGAGGGGCCCGGCCCAGCATGACTACCTCACGGGCCGTCATGGGGAAGTCCTGGCTGGATTCCTGTGCCATCACAGCCACTCGCAGCGCCACCTGCCGGGAGCTGAGACGGCGGACGTCTTCGCCATCAAGCAGGACACGGCCGGCGGATGGTTTGTTCACCCGGTAAAGAGTGCGGAGGAGGGTTGACTTGCCGCAACCGTTGGGGCCCAGAATTCCGATGACGGAGCCGCGGGGCGCGGAGAAACTGACATCATGAACCACGGGCGTACTGCCCAAGGTGACGCTCAGGTTTTCAAATTCGACATTCATCACTTGATACCTCCACGGACAGCGCCATTGCTGCGCATGAGCCACAGAAAGAACGGCGCACCCACAGTGGCAGTCAGGATGCCCAGGGGGATCTCCGCCGGCTGGGCGACAGTGCGCGCCAAGAGGTCGGTGACCATGAGAAAGAGGGCGCCGCCGAAGATCGAAACCGGGAGCATTCTTCGGTGGTCCGAACCAACCAGGATGCGCGCTGCATGCGGCACCACGAGTCCAACGAAGCCGATCCCGCCGCAGACCGCAACAGTAGTGGCCGTCAGCAGTGCAGTAGCCAGAAGGAGCGTTCGACGCATCGATTCCACGTTCACTCCCAAAGCCGTGGCGGTCTCATCCCCGGCCAGGAAGGCGTTAAGAGCACGGGAGCGCAACAGGGCGAAAACACTCACAGCCAGCAAAGCCAATCCCGGTAGCAGCAGTTGCGGGTACGAGGCCGCAGAGACGCTGCCCAACAGGAAAAAGAGCACGCTGTAGACGTTCTGCACATCAGTGGTGATGGTGAGGAAGTTCGTGATGGCAGCGAGCAGTGAGCCAAGGGCTACCCCGGCCAATATCAAGCGGGAGGGCGCAATTACTCCATCCTGCTTTGCCAGCAGGTACACCAGGGCCGTCGCCGCAGCAGCTCCTGCGAAGGCTGAGGCGTTCAAGCCGATCCCTGCCACCGCCGTCGAGCCCGCTACGAGGGCCACCACGGCGCCCACTCCGGCGCCGGCCGAAACGCCGAGAATGTAGGGCTCTGCGAGGGGGTTGCGGACATTGGCCTGCAGGAGTGCACCGGCTAAAGCGAGACTCGCACCGGCGATCCCCGCCAGCAGGGCCCTGGGGACACGGAAGCTCCACACAGCTTGGTCCTGGGACACAGTGAGCGAGCCGTCGGTCATCCAAGGCATGCCCGGGACGACGTGGCCGGTCATGATCTGCAGGGATTCCATGAAGGTGGTTTGAAGTGGTCCTGTGCTGCCCGAAACCACCAGAAGCACCACGATGCCCAACACCAGGGAAGGTGTTGGAAGACGTTCAAACACCGATCTGCGCGGGATCGGCGGTGGGTCGGTGGGGCGGATGCCGGAACCACTGGGGAGGCGCGTGACGTCAGTGGTCATAGGAGTGTCCATTCACACTCCGAACCCTATCTTAATTGAGAATGATTCTTGTTAAGCTGGCCATGGCGAACAAGGGCAGACGAACAAGCCGGACGAACAAGGGCAGGACCACTGGTGTGTGGTCCTGCCCTTGCTGCGTCGGCTCGCGCCCCTGCGCCCGGAGATCGGGTTACCTGTTGCGATGGTGTGCTGGAGCGGTTCCTTACGCGTGCCGAACCTGTTCTTCGGCGGTTCTTGACGCCCTCGAGCTACATGATGCCTGTGGGGACAAGCAATGCCCAGGCGAGTGCGGGTGCCACCAAAACCACTCCGCCGGCGTACATCATCAGCTGCTTGTAAACACGCTGACGGTCATCCTCGCGGGCGTTGGCCACCACCAGGGCGCCGTCGGTGGAGAACGGCGATACATCCACCACGGTTGCAGCGATCGCGAGGGCCGCCACGGTTCCCGAGGCGCTGAGCGAGCTCGTTGCCAGCAGGGGACCAGCCAAGGGGATGAAGGCGGTCAGTAGTGCGGTGGATGAGGCGAAGGCGGATCCGACGCCGATGACGTAGCAGAGTACCAGGGCAATAAGGAGTGGTGCCCCAAGTGCAAGGGCTTGCTCTGCGAGGGTATCGATCACACCGACGTGCTGAAGGAGGGAAACGTAAGTGATCATGCCGGCGACCAGCAGCACGGTGGACCAGGACACTCCGCCGATGAAGGTCTGGTGCTCCTTGATGTTGACAAGTGCCAGCAGGAGTCCGGCTGAAAGGGCGACGAAGCCGATGGGCATGTGGAAGCCCAAGGCGCAGACGAGCATGGCCACGATGAGTACCAGGGTGAGGATTTGCTGGCCATGAGGCCGTGTGGAACGTGCCTCAAGGTCGGCGTTATGGCCTGCGGCGCCGTCGCGAAGTTTGCCCAACATCGCGAACAGCACCACAGTGAGGACTGAAAGGATGAGGTTCAGCGCGAAGCTGGCTCCGAAAAGTGCGCCTTGGGAGATAGGGAAGCCGTTCTTTACGGCGATGTCATGCACCAGAACGCCTGCCACGGAGAGCGGGGAGAAGCCGCCGGCGTGGGCTCCATTGATAATGAACGCGCCCATGAGAACCGGATGGATACGTGATTCGTAGGCCAGTCCGATTGCGGCGGGTGCCAGCAGTGCGACGGCGGCGGGGGAGAAGGTGCCCAATGCAGTGAGTGACGCTGCCAGAAGGAAGAATACCCACGGCAGGAGCAGTGTTTTGCCACGAACCACCCTGACGCAGTTCTGGACAATGATGTCGATGGTCCCGTTCCTCTGGGCCATGCTGAAGAAATAGGTGACACCGATGATGGTGATTACGATGTTCGCCGGGAAATCGGCCAGAATTTCCTTGTCGGTCATGCCGAGCATGAAGTAGCCGACGCCGAAGGAGGCTACGAGTCCCATGACGCCGATGTTCAACGGCCACTTGGTGGCGACGACGAACATCACCACGAGGATTACCAGCGGGATGATCTGGGTGGCAGTCATGGTCGGCTCCGATTCCGAGGTAGCCGCCGGGTTGAAGATGGCACCCCCGAACAGGATGGCAGCCAGACCCAGGATGACAGAAGCGGCAACCGTTACCAGCAGGATACGGCGGCGGTTGTTGGGACGCTGGGAACGTACTTCCCGGATGTCGCTCTCAGCCTCGGGAGCTGGTTTGAAAATAGTCTTAGCCATGGTGTTTCTCCTCATCGAGTGGCTGTTGCTAGTGAGGCTTCGACGACGTTGCCGAGAGTCTCCGGGAGGTGAATGATGCTGGAGGCGATGGTGCGCGCTGTTCTGTCGACCCCCACCAAAAGGGACCCGTCCTGTTCTTCGCTCCATGTTTCGATCACGCCGGCAGGCGTCCTGAGCTTCAGAACAGATTCCTCTGTGTTGCCGGCAACGGTGTTCAGTACGGTGCCGGGTGTCCGGACTGCAAGCGTGAGGGCGATGCTGCCGGTGATGGCCAAGGCCGGGTGCGGTTTGCCCATGGAGAGCATCATGACGTTGACATCACCTCCGGCGTAGGGCACTTCGGGAGGACCGACGATTGCGAGTTTGGGTACAGCCCGTGCGGCTTCGGCGGGAGTAGCCGCCATTCCCATCCGAACCGCCGCCTGGCGACGAATCTGGTCCAAAGTGTCCAGTTGCAATTCGACGCCGTCTTTCCACGTCTCGTAGCGGCCGGTGTCCAGTCCAAGCTCCTCGGCCCGGACAATTACTACAGGTGCGCCGGCGTCAACCATCGACACCGTCCAACGGGTCCCGCCGGCAACGATCGTGTCAGTTGGCGAGCCGGTGGGCAGCAGCTGTCCGGTGGTCTTGCCGGCAGGATTTTGAAAGCCGAGGCCCACCCGGTACCCGGGAAACACGACGCCGGGCATCTGTGCGTCCGGGACGATCGGCAGGGCGCCCGCTGGAGTCGAAACCCGCTGAATGATGATCTGGCCCGTGTTGGTATTACGGGTGACGATCCGGGTGGAATCGCCGTCCGGCACAACCCAGCCCTTCTCGATGGCGTAAAGACCAACCACGGCCGAGCAGTTACCGCAGTTGCTTCCCCAGTCAACTGCGGCCTCTTCGATGCCCACCTGGGCGAAAGTGAATTCGACGTCCACCTCGCTGTCCGCCGGCCGGCTGAGGATCATTGCCTTGCTGGTGGTTGACGTGGCCCCGCCTACGCCATCAATCTGTCGGGAATCCGGGCTGCCGAAGAGTCGTGGCAGGAGATCGTCCAGGTTGGCGTTGGCCTTGTCCAAGTGCTCGGTTTCAAAGACCCAGCACTTGCTGGTGCCTCCGCGCATCCATTCGGCTTTGATCTTCATGGTGTTCCCTACCTCTCGTGGCATCCTTCAAATTTGTTGCCTGTTACGAGAATGATGCGGATCACATATGAAGACAATGTTGGATATCTCAGGGGTACTGTAGCAACTCTTCAATCAGTACGTGTCCAGCTCCGAAAGCATGATGAAAATCTCCCAGCCACGGTTTTTCACACTGTAACACCAGCTTTACGCCGCACTGGTGCATAGAATGAACCAAATAGGGAGAAGAGTGAAGCAATGCTTAACGATGAGAACCTGGATTTATTCGACATCCGCAGGCTCGCCCTCCTGGTGGAGGTGGTAGAGCAGGGATCGATCACTGCGGCGGCAGATATCATGATGTATTCGCCGTCGGGGGTCTCACAGCAGCTGCGTAAGTTGGAGCAGGAAGTGGGCCAGCCGCTGCTCAATCGTCGGTCCCGCGGGGTTGTCCCCACAGAGGCGGGTCAGGTACTGGCGGGTCATGCCCGGAAGATCGTAGGGCAGATGCGTGCCGCCCGGTCCGACCTCGGCCAGATCGCCGGTTTGAATCGTGGCTCGTTGACAGTGGGCACGTTCCCCACGCTGGCCGGTTCATTCCTGCCCCTGGTAATACGCGCCTTCAAGAAGAGGTATCCGGCCATTGGCCTCTCCGTGCGCAGCGCCCGCTTCGACGAGCTCGTCTCGGATCTGGAATCCGGCGTGACGGGGTTGTGCTTGCTTTGGGACTACCCCTGGAACCGGTTCAATGACGAAGCAATCCGGATCACGGAAGTTTTCCAGGAAAGCACGGTGATCCTGGTGGCCAAGGGACACCCCTTGGCAGACCGCGACGAAGTGACAATGAAAGACCTCCGAAAGGAGTCATGGATAGTCCGGGCGGAGGCTCACCCGGTAGTGGAGGTACTTCAACGCTCCGCCCACGACGCCGGCTTTGAACCGAACATCGGTTTCCTTGCCAACGATTACCAGGAAGCTCAGGCCATGGTCAGCGTGGGCATGGGCGTGGCAATCGTCCCCAAGACAGCAGTGGCCCTGCAGCATCCGGATGTAAGGATCCTCAGCCTCGGCGCCGAGGCACCCCTACGCCGCGTTCTCCTGGCCCAGCGCCAGGACAAGGTCTATGCGCCCGCGGAGGTGGCTTTCCACTCAACCCTGCTGGAAATTGCCCGTGAGCGTGGCGGCGACTATCTCTGAGGCTAGTCGCGATGCGGGTGCTGACTAGAGTAGCAATGGAGCCCGTGCTGTGACCCCCGCAAGAAATGGAATCAATATGGCATTCAACAATCTCAGGCCGAAATACATCTCCTTCGACGTCTACGGCACGCTGATCAATTTCGACCTCGATCCCACCACGCAGCGTCTGCTCGATGGACGTATCTCTGAAGAGCAATGGCCAACCTTCAAGAAGCAGTTCCGTGGATACCGCTTTGACGAAGTCCTTGGGGACTATAAGCCGTATGAGCAGATCCTTCAGGATTCTTTTGACCGTGTGTGCAAGCGCTGGGGCATTGGGCCTACCGAAGGTGCAGGCGCAGCATTCGCTGACGCCGTCCGCGGCTGGGTTGCCCACAAGGACGTGCCGGCGCCGCTGAAGCTCATGGGCGAAAACTATAAATTGGTTGCTTTGTCCAACGCGGATACCGGCTTCCTGGACATCAGCATTCCCAAGCTCGGCGCCGATTACCATGCGGTGCTGACTGCGGAGCAGGCCCAGGCGTACAAGCCCAGATATCAAGCCTTCGAATACATGTTGGACGCCCTGAACGCCAAGCCGGAGGACTTCCTGCATGTTTCCTCCCACACACGCTACGACATGCATCCCATGCACGACCTGGGATTCCGAAACCTTGTCCTGTTGGACCGTGGCTACGACCCCATAACCGGGGGTTACGACTACACCACCGTTGCGTCGTTGGACGAGCTCAACAAGCACCTCGGGCTCTAGATCAGCTACGAGGCGAAAGGCCAACCCGTGGTATCTGCTGGCCACTGCTCGGCATCTCGCGAGAGTAAGAGACCTGTCGTCGCTGTCCTGTACCGCGAGGCACTGCCGCCCCGCTTGGATGAGATCAAGGAACTGGCGGAGGTCCGCCTGACCACATCTGAGGGACTTGCAGAGGCCGTGGCAGGCTCGGAGGGGTCGGCAGGTGCTGATGTGCTGTACCAATGGCATTCCTTCTCGCCTGCACTCCGGCAGAGCTGGGCTGCGGCCTCGTCACTGATATGGGTCCATGTATCAGCGGCAGGCGTCAGCCAGCTCCTGTTCGAAGACCTGATCAACAGCGACGTGATGTACACCAATTCACGCGGAGTCCTGAGCCGGGCTATTGCCGAGTTCGCCCTGGGGTTTGTCCTGGACATTGCCAAAGACGCGCAAGGTTCACTCAGGCTCCAGCAGGCCGGACGCTGGCAGCACCGGGTCACACGGAAAATCCAGGGCCAAAGTGCGCTGGTGGCGGGAACAGGATCCATAGGACTGGAAATTGCGTCTCTGTTCCATGCTGTTGGCCTGCGCGTCAGCGGGGCCGGGCGGAGCAGCCGCCCCGGAGATGAGCACTTCGAGGAGATCCGCTCTTCGAAAGACCTGGCGTTGGTTGTCCGTGACTTCGACTATGTGGTGTTGGCTGCCCCGTTGACCGAAGACACCAAAGGCCTGGTAGACGCTGACGTCCTTTCGGCCATGAAGCTAACAGCCCATCTGATCAATGTGGGCAGGGGAGAACTGGTGCACACGGATGCGCTTGTGGACGCGCTCCGTTCGGGAGCCATCGCCGGGGCGGCGCTGGATGTTGTCCATCCGGAACCGCTGCCCGCCGATCATCCCTTGTGGAGTATGGACAACGTCATCCTCACCCCGCACATGAGTGGGGACACCGAAGAATATCTCGATGATCTTGGGAAGCTGTTTGTGGCAAACTTGAAGCGCTTCAGCCGAGGTGAACCGTTGGAGAATATGGTGGACAAACGGCTTGGATTCGTTGCTGTTTCCTGAGTTTGATTCCCCCTCAGGCAAGGCCGTGAACCTGCACACACTATTACGGTTCGAGGGAACGTTAATTTCCAGATTGGAGCAGGTAAGGCTAACCTAAATAGTCTTCACTTTCCTCATGCCCACCTGTTCGGGCATAAATAGCAGGCGGTTCCCTTTGCGCACTCCCAGCCGATCCACGGCAGCTCTCGGGCTGGCAGCCCTCCTCACTCTTTCCGGTTGCGGCCTTAGCGGCGGCCAGCCTGGGCCTGGTTCCGCCGAAAAGGCGGCCGACACCGATCAGCGCATCGTGGTGGACAACTTCCGCGCACCCGTGGCCAACTGGGCCCCTGAGTCCGACGCCGCGTACATCCTGTCATTGTCCGGCTGCTTGGAAACCCTCACCAAGTACGATTCCGCGCAAGGGAAAGTAGTTCCTTTCCTTGCCACAGAGTGGAAGCAGGCTTCACCGTTGGAATGGGACTTCACCATCCGTGAAGGCGTGAAATTCCAGGATGGCACCGATCTCACCGCAGAAGCTGTGGCCGCCTCGCTGAATCACGTCCTCAAGGCCAAAGTGCCTGCCAGGGCGTTCAGCCCAAGCGTCGTGAGTGCTGTCCAAGCCACTGATGCAAGGACTGTTCGTGTGACCACGCCCGTGGAGAACCCGCTGGTGCCATTCCGCCTTGCAAGCGTGAACACCGGCATTCTCGCTCCGGCCGCCTACGGAGGCGCCACTGTGGACCCCTTCGGTCATTGCACCGGACCGTTTACTCCGGTATCGGAGAAGGCGAAGCAATCCCTGACGCTGGATCGCAATGAAAATTACTGGGGCGGAGATGTGCAGTTGGCAGGCGCTGAGGTCCGCTTCATCACCAACGGTGCTACCCGCGCCGCGCAGGTACAGACCGGAGAGGCTGATATTTCCCTTTCCATCCCTGCCTCTGCCTTGTCCACCTTGGAGAATGCACCCGAAGTCTCCGTGGTGAAGGCTGATTCACCACGCACGGCCACGCTGTACATGAACAACGGCCGGGCACCTTTTGACAACGTCGATTTCCGCAAGGCACTCCGCTCGGCACTGGACCTTGAAGCGTTGGCGGCCAGCGTCTACGAGGGCGCTGCGCTTCCGGCAGCCGGCCCCTATGCGCCTTCGGAACCGTGGGCGTCCAGCGATGCAAGTTCGCCCAAGCAGAATGTTGAGGAAGCCAAGAAGCTCCTCGCTGACGCCGGCTACACTGCGGCAAAGCCGTTGGAAATCATTGCAATTGTTGAACGCGCCGAATTCGCCGACGTCGCAACCGTGATTCAGGACAACCTCAAGAACATCGGTGTTCCTGTCGCCATCCAGGCCAAGGAGTACGCCTCCGCCGAACCCGACGTCCTGGCGGGGAACTACGACATGATCCTGAGTCAGCGCAACCGGCTCATCGACATCGCTGATCCCATTGGCTTCCTCACGGCCGACTACACGTGCAAGGGCTCGTACAACCTCAGCCATTACTGCAATGAAGAGTACGACGCCATCATTGGTGAGGCTGCCGGCACCTCCAACACCGAGGACCGCTACAAGCTCTATGCCAAGGCCGGTCAACTGCTCAATGACCAAGCAGTCAACCTCTGGCTGGTCAACGAACAAGCCACCGACGCCGTCCGCAGCAACGTCCTCTCTTACGTTCAAGATCCGCTGTCCCGCTACGTCCTGACCGCGCAAACGGCCAAGTCCGGCTCCTAACAACCGAATCTGCCACCGTCAGACAAGCCGGTATGATCACGTTCCTTGTAAAGCGGACGGCGACCCTCGTGGTCGCCGTCCTGCTGTCGTCTTTCGCTGTTTTCCTGATTCCCTACGTCACCCCGGGTGATCCCGTCCGGAAGATCATCCGTTCCCGTGTGGCCGGGGATGTGGTGGACGACGCCACGGTTCGGGCCTTGGCCGAGAGCCTGGGACTGAACGATCCCCTTCCCGTGCAATACCTGCGGTGGCTGGGGGACTTCTTCACCGGGGATATGGGGTTATCCCATATCAGCAGGACACCCGTGGTTGATCAGGTGATGCCGGCCTTGGGGATCACCCTGAGCCTGGTGATCGTCGCACTGGTCACTGCCGTGGTGGTGTCGCTGCCTCTGGGAATCGTTGCTGCACTGAAACAAGGCAGCAGAACGGACAAACTCATCACCACGGTCACACAGTCCTTCATTGCCATGCCTGAGTACTGGCTGGCGCCCCTGTTGGTTCTGCTGTTTGCCCTCAAGCTCTCCGTACTGCCCTCGGCGGGATGGAACACGGCGTCCTCCATTGTGCTTCCGGCGGCGACGTTGGCGTTGCGACCCATCAGCTTCTTCACTTCGGCCGTGCGGGCAGGGATGATCGATGCCCTCGATGCCGAGCATATTTCCGCCGCACGCGCCCGGGGACTGAGCCACGGTCAAACAGTCATGCGGCATGTTGTACCGAACGGCCTGGTGCCTCTGTCCACACTGTTTGCGGTGTGGCTCGCCGGGCTGCTGGGCGGTTCGGTGATTGTTGAGGTGATCTTCGCGATTCCAGGCATGGGCAGGCTCCTGTTCGATGCCGTGGTCAACAGCGACATCCCGCTGGCGCAGGGCGGTGTGGTGGTGGTTGTGGCATTGGCTGTTGCGATCACTACGCTCGCCGATTTCCTGCATAGGATCCTGAGCCCGAAAGTGAGTGGCGCCCTTGCGTAACCGTTCAGCGATCGACGCCGCCGCCGTCGTGATCCTCGTCCTCATTGTCACCGCCGTGGCGGCAGCGCCCTGGTTGGCGCCGTTTCCTCCTGACGATCAGAACCTGGCCGCACGTCTTGCACCGCCCAGCGTCACGCATTGGCTGGGAACGGACCACCTGGGGCGGGACACGCTAAGCCGATTGCTCGACGGCGGCCGCTTCTCATTGGTGGTGGCCGCACTGGCCACAGTACTCACCGGCATCATCGGTTTGGTGGTGGGTGTGCTCAGTGCCCGCCGCAAAGGCTGGCTGGACGAGTTCTTCACGCGCACCAATGACGTCCTGCTCGCCTTGCCGGAGATGGTGGTGGCGTTATTCATTGTGGCTGCCATGGGCACTGGCTTCACCTCCCTGCTGGTGGCATTGACTGTGACAGGGTGGACGCCGTTTGCGCGGTTGGCCCGGACGCTGGCCTATGACATCTCGGCGCGCGGCTTTGTTGAAGCAGCGAGGGTGGTGGGCTGTTCGCCGTCGTTCATTGTTTTCCGCCACATCCTCCCGCATCTGGCGGCCCCGATGCTGGGTCAGGCAACGTTGCGCTTTGGTCAGCTCCTGATCAGCGTAGGTGCCTTGTCCTACCTCGGACTCGGCGTCCAACCACCGCAATCGGACTGGGGTTCCATGCTGGCTGCAGCGCAACCGTACGCCGAGAGGGCGCCATGGGGGATCATCGCCCCCGGGCTCGCTGTCTTCCTGGTTGCCCTGTGCGTGACGCTCATTGGTCAAAGGGCTTCGCGCCGTGCCTCGGATCCGGTGGACGTCCTGATAGTGGAGGGCCAGCATGCCTGAGCTGGTGATTGAGGATCTGAGCGTCCGGGGCGGGAACATGGGCCGCCCCATCCTGACCGGCGTCAGCCTGACCGTCAAACCAGGCGAATTTGTGGCGCTCGTTGGCGGTTCGGGCTCGGGGAAGACCATGACCGCACGATCAGTTCTGCAGTTGTTGCCTCAGCCGTTGAGGATTGAATCCGGCTCCATCCGCCTCGGGTCGCTGGACGTTGCCGGAGCGCCGGAAGCAGAGCTGAACCGCATCCGGGGTGGTCGGCTGGGAATGCTGTTCCAGCAGCCAAAAAAGATGTTCAATCCCAACAAAAGCATCGGAGCCCATCTCCGGGAACCCCTCAAACTGCATGGCGGCCTACGCGGCCATGCGGCGAAGGCGAAGGCTCTTGAATTGCTGGCAGAGGTGGGCTTCGAGGACCCGCGGAGGGGTGCGCGCTCCTACCCGCATCAGCTCTCCGGCGGCATGGCGCAGCGGGCCATGACGGCTATGGCCCTGGCTGGCCAGCCCGAGATCCTCCTGGCGGACGAACCAACATCCGCACTGGACAAGGTGTTGGAGCAACAAATCCTTGAGCTGCTGGACCGGCAACGGATCCAGCGCGGCCTGGGGATCCTCTACATCACCCACAACCTTGCCTCGGTGGCTGCCTTTGCGGACAGGGTCCTGGTGATGGACGCGGGCGTGATCGTTGAATCCGGCACCACGGAATCGGTTCTTGGCAGCCCCAAGACCGAGTACACCCGCAGACTCCTTGAAGCGTCCAACCTGGCGCCCACCGGTATCCCGGCGCCCCCCAAGCACCAGCGCAGTGCCCTGAAACTGACCAACGTGGTCAAGCAGTTCGGATCCGGAAAGCGCGGCGGGCGCCCTGCCTTGGACTCGATCTCACTGGAGGTCCAACAAGGCGAAATCCTGGGCATCCTCGGCCAATCAGGATCAGGGAAGAGCACGCTCGCCCGGGCCATTGTTGGGTTGGAAGGCATCAGCAGTGGCAGCATCAGCAGGACGCTCATGGCAAATGACACAAGGGCAACAGCCGTGCAACTGGTGTTCCAGGAGCCCCACGATTCCTTCGATCCGCGCATGACACTCCGAGCCAGCCTTGAAGCACCGCTCCGATCAGAGAACGAGCTCTCGGCAGAGGAGCGGTCCCGGAAGCTTACTTCAGCAATGGAAGAAGTGGAGTTGGATCCGGCACTCCTGGACCGGCGGCCAGGTCAATGCTCAGGTGGGCAATTACAGCGGGTCACCATTGCCCGGGCGTTGCTTTTGGAGCCCGAAGTTCTTATCTGTGACGAGGCAACGTCCGCTTTGGATGCGCTGACCCAGCGGACCATTCTTGACCTGCTCCAGCGACTCCATCGGGACCGCGCGCTGACTTTGGTGATCATCACCCATGACATGGACGTGGTGCGGCATATGTGCCAACGGGTGGCTGTCCTCTACCAAGGATGCCTTGTGGAGCTCACTGACACGGACAGGTTCTTTGCGGACCCGCAGCATCAGCACAGCCAGGCCCTGGTCTCCGCTGCCATACCGTGCCGTGGCCTGCACCTGAAGAAATTCAGGGCCGCGCTTTAGCCGCAGGCTGTTGGTATGACAGGGCATGCGGAGGGGAGACCTGTGCCGGGCGGCTCTGCCGCCGTGACCAGCCCGGGTAGGAGACGTTGGCGGCGGCCTCTGGTGGAATTTACTTCGGTCTCCCAGAGGGGTGCATGGCCCCACCTGGTGGTAGAGGGCACAGGAGACCTTATCCGGCCCCGGTTCTTGATCCGGGCCCTTGGTTGCCTTCAGACTTGGATCACCCGAGGACAACCAGGATGCAGGGAGTTTGAGTGCCATGCCCAAGACCGGAAAGAATGATCACGCCCGCAAGGACGAGCTGCCGTCCACCCTGCAGCGCTCGGAGCAGAAAGCCCGGGACACTTTTGCCAAGACCTACGATTCGGCAATGGAGACCTATGACAACGATCCGAGCCGGTCGGCCCGGACGGCTTTCGCTGCACTGAAGCACAGTTACGAGAAGGTGGGCGATCATTGGGAACCCAAGGAGGAACGCGGACCTTCAGACGACCGGGCCGAGGAAGGGGTGGACTCCAGCAAGCCCACGGCCGGGGGAGTGGATGCCCATGCTTCCAAGGAGCATCTCTACCGCCGCGCGAAGGAAATGGACATCAAGGGCCGCTCAAAAATGGATAAGAATCAGCTGGTGGAAGCGCTTCAGAAGGCAAACGACGCCGCGACCCGGAAGGCGCGGGAAAGCTAGGTGTCCAGTAGATGCAAAAGTGCCCGGCGCGCAGCTGGGTGACATTGCCTTTGGACTGATGGTAAGTATGCTGATAGTTCTGGAAAGACTTCAGGACATTTAGCTATTCGAGGTGCATGATGGCGGATCGCATCACCGACATTTGGGGAACCAGAACACCCTTTCCTGCCGGAGGAGACTGGCCGGTCCGGGTGGACTTCGCACTGGATGGGGGTCTCAGCGAAGGCGACGTCGACCAATGGGTCCAATCAGCCTGCGTGCTGTGCAGCAACGGCTGTGGCTGTGACATTGCCGTCAAAGACGGTGTCATGGTGGGCATCCGGGGTCGCGCCGAGGATCGCGTGAACAAGGGACGTCTTGGGCCGAAAGGCCTGTTTGCCAGTTGGCAGGGCGTGGCAAACAAAGACCGCCTGACCCGGCCCTTGATCCGCGAAGGCGATTCTTTGGTGGAGACCGATTGGGACACTGCCATGAGCCGGGTGGTGGAACGAAGCAAGCAATTGCTGGCTGACAAAGGCCCCCTAAGCCACGGCTTCTACACCAGCGGTCAACTCTTTCTGGAGGAGTATTACGCTTTGGCCGTGATCGGCAAGGCAGGCATCGGGACCCCCCACATGGACGGCAACACCCGGTTGTGCACGGCAACAGCCGCATCAGCCCTGAAAGAGACCTTTGGAGCGGACGGGCAGCCCGGCGCCTACGAGGACATCGACTCTGCCGACGCAATCTTCCTCTATGGCCACAACATGCCGGAAACACAGACGGTTCTCTGGTCCCGCATTCTGGACCGTCTTAGCGGACCTACACCGCCCAAACTGGTTTGCGTTGATCCCCGGAATACCGAGGCGGCACGGCATGCAAGCGTTCATTTAGCAGTCCGGCCCGGCACCAATCTGGCGCTCATGCACGCTCTGATCCGTGAAGTCCTCGAGAACGGGTGGTTCGACTCCGGGTACGTCCAACAGCACGCACTTGGCTTCGATGAGCTGAGACGCACTGTGGAGAAATGGACCCCCGCGGTTGCTGCCGAGGTCTGCGGGGTCGCTGCCGCCGACATCAGGGAAGCGGCGCGAATCTTTGGTACCTCAAGCAGTGTGCTGTCCACTGTGTTGCAAGGGTTCTATCAGTCGGCCCAGGCCACGGCCGCCTCATGCCAGGTCAATAACCTGCACCTGTTGCGCGGCATGCTTGGCCGGCCGGGAGCCGGACTTCTACAAATGAACGGTCAACCGACAGCCCAAAACAACAGGGAATGCGGTGCCGACGGCGACCTTCCGGGCTTCCGTAACTGGGGCAACCAGGAGCACATCCAGGAATTGGCGAAGCTGTGGAACGTGGACCCGGCCGTCATTCCGCATTGGGCACCGCCCACTCACGCCCTGCAGATTTTCCGCTATGCGGAGCAAGGATCCATCAATTTCCTCTGGGTGTCAGCCACCAACCCCGCTGTGTCCATGCCTGAGCTCCATCGGATCCGGAACATCCTGGCCAAGCCCGAGCTGTTTTTGGTGGTGCAGGACATGTATCTGACCGAAACGGCCGAACTGGCCGACGTCGTCCTACCCGCAGCAGCTTGGGGCGAAAAGACAGGAACGTTCACCAACGCCTCACGTGTGGTCCATGTTTCGGATAAGGCCGTGGATCCACCTGGTGAAGCCCGCAGTGATCTGGCGATCTTCCTGGACTACTCCCGCCGCATGGGATTCACAACGCTGGAGGGCTCGCCATTGCTTACCTGGGAAGGCCCTGAGGAAGCGTTCGAGGCGTGGAAGGAATGCTCGCGGGGACGGCCTTGCGACTACACGGGGTTGACCTACGAAAAACTGCGGGGCGGAAGCGGCATCCCTTGGCCATGCAATGACGACAACCCTGACGGCACCACCCGGCTCTACGCAGATGGCCGCTTTCCCACCGATCCGGATCATTGCGAAAACTACGGCCACGACCTGCTCACCGGAGCCGAGGTGGAGCCTGCGTCCTATCGCGCTTCGGCACCGGACGGCCGGGCTTTTCTGAAGACCACGGAGTATCACCCACCTCACGAAGAACCGGACAGTGAGTATCCGCTCCGTTACACCACAGGACGAACGGCGTATCACTTTCATACCCGCACCAAGACGGCACGCTCCCGTGAACTCAATTCTGCCGCCCCCAAAATGTGGGTGGAGATTTCCGTGCAGGACGCTTCGGAGCTGGGAATTTCCGAGGGCGACATAGTGCGGGTGACATCGCGAAGGGGGCGAATTGAGGCTCCGGCCCGCGTAAGCGGGGTCCGTCCGGGGACGGTCTTTGCGCCGTTTCATTATGGCTACTGGGACAGCGACGACGGAGAAACAGGCCGCCACGCCACCGCTGCCAACGAACTGACCCTCACTGAATGGGATCCGGTGTCCAAGCAACCGATCTTCAAGAACGCAGCCGTAAGGGTGGAGAGGATCGCAAAAGGTGCTGGCCCGGCCCCGGCTCCACTCACCACCGCGTCCCGGCCGGAACGGAGGGAGCCATGAACCTCCACATCTACCTTGGCCTTCTCCACCGGGGCGAACAAACCCTGGCAAGTTCATTCCGCCAGGTGTCCGAGGGCCACGGCGACGAGCCGGATATCCATTTCCTGTGTCAGAGCCTGGGTGGGCAGTCCGAGCATCATGTGGCCCTCCTGTTACCTGTAGTTGAGCGCTATGGGGAAGAGGGCTCGGATAATGAGCCGGAAAGGCTCCACGCCCAGGGCCTATCGGAAACCCGCAGCGGGCCGGTGGGTCTTCTACGCGATCTGCAGGACCTTTATGTGTTGGCCAGCTTGGTGGACATCACCTGGACGGTGATGGAGCAAGCAGGGCAGGCCCTGCGCGACAGTGAACTCTTGTCCGTGGTGGAGCAGTGCCATCAAGAGACTGAAGTCCAACTCCGCTGGCTCAAAACGCGGATCAAGCAGGCTGCGCCGCAGGCGCTGCTCGTTGCCGAATGAGTAATTTTTATGGTGGCATCATGGTGTATCCGGGATATAAGTGTGCACTCTCACGTCGGCGGGACGCATGCCAAATATGCAGGAACGGGTTCACACCGGCATAGTTAACGTCTTGGGGTTGCACTTTATGGGTACAGTCACCGCATGAAGGCAGGACAGAAACGAACAGGGGCTTAACTTGGCAGGGAATGCGACCTTCCGGCACAGCAACACCGCGCTGCTCTCGGTGAGCAGCGTAGAAGCTCCGAGGATAGTGAGCTCCACGGATTTCGACCGGAGATTGGCTTCGACCCTGCAGCGGCTGAAGTTCCCGCCGCGATTGCTTGAGCGCGTTGCGGGCATCACGCACCGCCGCTGGTGGGCCGCCGGGACGTCGTTCGACGACGCAGCCGTGGAAGCAGGTGCCAAAGCCTTGGCAGAGGCCGGCATCGAAGCCTCGGAAATTGGCTTGTTGATCAACACTTCGGTGACGAGGCGCAACCTCGAACCGTCCGTGGCGGTCAAGATTCACCACGAACTCGGCTTGCCGTCGTCGGCCATGAACTTTGACTTGGCCAACGCGTGCCTCGGGTTCGTGAATGGCTTGATCCTGGCGGCAAATATGATCGATTCGGGACAGATCAGGTACGCGGTGATCGTCAATGGCGAGGACGCGCAAGGCACACAGGAAGCCACCCTGGCGCGGCTCCAGCGTCCTGAAACCACTCGTGAAGATTTCAACCGCGAATTCGCCACGCTGACACTTGGATCCGGGGCTGCTGCAGCGGTCCTGGGCCCTGTTGACGAGCACCCGGGGGCACACCGGCTTGTTGGAGGCGTTATGCGTGCCGGCACGGAACATCACGAGCTGTGTGTTGGCGGAATCGATGGCATGTCCACCGATACCAAAGGATTGCTCGACGGCGGTCTGCAGCTTGTGGTGGACGCCTGGCATGAGGCCCAGCCCGAGTGGGATTGGGCCAGCATGGACCGTTACGTCACTCATCAAGTCAGCAACGCCTACACCCAGGCGATCATCAACGCCATAGACCTGGACCCGGATAAGGTCCCCATCACTTTCCCGCACTGGGGCAATGTGGGTCCTGCATCGCTTCCCATGACACTCGCTGCCCAAGCTCAGTCACTAACATCCGGTGACCGGGTCCTGTGCATGGGCGTGGGGTCCGGGCTGAACGCAGGAATGGTGGAGATCGTTTGGTAGCCGCCACTTGGCCCGGCGTTGACCCCGCATGGTCCCGGACGATCCGGGTAAGGTCCACGTCCAAGGTAGACGCGCCCGGCGCGATGCGTCGCTGGCATTTGCTGGACAACGGAGCCGAACTCACGCGCCGTGGCTTGACTCCGATCGGTACCTTGCTGTGCGTGCATGGCAACCCTACCTGGTCCTATCTGTGGCGGACGCTGTTAAGCGCCGGAGCGGACACGGCTCATCCGTGGCGGGTTGTGGCGGTGGACCAGTTGGACATGGGCTACTCCGAGCGCACCGGCACGTTCCGGCGCCTGGCTGACCGGATCAATGACCTCGGTGACCTCACGGATGCCCTGGGCCTGGAGGGACCCGTGGTGACGGTTGGCCATGACTGGGGTGGAGTGATCAGTACAGGCTGGGCTCTGGAGCACCCGCAGCTCCTTACAGGAGTGGTACTGACCAACACCGCCGTCCACCACCCTGCTGATACACCAATCCCGCCGGCTCTCCGGCTCGCCTTGCATCCTGCCGTGCACCGGTGGGGCACTACGACGTCGGATGCCTTTCTGCGCGTGACGCACTCGCTGGCTAACCCGCCGCTGCCGGCTGACGTGGGGAGGGCTTTCATGGCTCCCTATCGCGGTGCCGGGCGCCGGGCCGGAGTGGGGAACTTTGTGGCAGACATCCCCGCAGACACTACCCACCCCAGCTACCCAACTCTGAACCAAGTAGCGGAGGGCTTGCGCGGGCTAAAGGTTCCGGCATTGATGTTGTGGGGTCCCAAGGATCCGATCTTCTCCGACCGTTACCTCAAAGACCTCATCGGCCGGCTTCCCCACGCGGATGTGCATCGCTTTGAAGGTGCCGGACACTTGGTGGCAGAGGACAGGGATATTGCGGCGCCGGTCTATGACTGGCTTGCTGTGCACGGCACCGACATCAGCGGTGGGGACTCGCGGTACGCCGTAGCCAACGGCCGCCAGATGCCTGAGGAGCCAGCCGAAGAAGACAGGGCAGCATTCCGACCCCTTTGGGACTCGCTGACCGAACTGGCGGCGGGGCCGGTTATGGGTGAGATCGCTGTTGCCGAAATGGCGACCGACGGCAGCGTGAGTCGGTCGCTTAGCTGGCAGCAGTTGGACCAGCGCATTCTGGATCTGGTGGAGGGCTTGCGTGAAGCCGGAGTGGGACGCGGCAGCCGCGTAAGCCTGATGGTTCCTCCTGGATCCGACCTCACCGTTGCGCTGTACGCCTGCCTGAAGTTGGGTGCGGTTGTAGTTGTAGCCGACGCCGGACTGGGAACCAAGGGGATGAGCCGCGCTGTGAAGGGCGCTACCGCTGATTTCCTGATTGGCATCGACAAGGCTTTGGCCGCCGCCGCGGTCCTTGGGTGGCCTGGGCGCCGGATCAGCGTTCAGGATCTCCCAACCGCCCGCCGTCGAATCCTCGGTGTCGAGACTTCACTGGCTGCTTTGACAAAGAGCGGCGCGAACAGCGGCGCCAAACGCGCCGAAGACAAGCACGTGGAGATCGTGGACCCGGACGCGCCGTCCGCCGTGCTGTTTACCTCCGGCTCCACCGGGCCCGCCAAGGGCGTCCTGTACACACACCGGCAGCTGGCTGCGATGCGGGACACGGTTGCCGCCACGTTCGGGATCGGTGCAGGCGCCAGGCTAGTGGCGGGTTTCGCGCCCTTTGCGTTGCTGGGGCCGGCACTGGGAGCTGTTTCGGTGACCCCTGCCATGGACGTCACTGCCCCCCGAACCCTGACGGCCAAGACGCTGGCGGAGGCGGTAAATGCCATTGACGCGACCGTGGTTTTCGCTTCCCCGGCGGCTTTGCGTAATGTCGTCGCCACCCGGGATGACCTCAGCGGCGCACTCAGGGAGGCTCTTGAAAACGTGGAGATGCTCCTATCCGCCGGCGCGCCGGTCCCGGAGTCCCTCCTTGCTGAAGTGCAACAGTTGATGCCCCAGGCTTCCCTGCATACGCCCTACGGAATGACTGAGGCGTTGCCGGTCACTGACATCAGCTTTGAGGAGATTCAGGCGGCCGGTGCCGATGCCGCTGCCGGGACAGTCCTGGGAGCCGGCAACGGAGTCTGCGTGGGCATGCCCGTGCACGGAACCCGGTTGGCGATCGTCCCGCTGGCGGCAGATGGCACAGCATCGGGAGAGCATCGCGGCACTGAGGCCGGGGTGACGGGGGAGATACTGGTCAGCGCGCCGCACGTGAAAGAAGCCTATGACAAGCTCTGGCTGACTCAACGTCAGAGTGCCGGCCTGAGCGGATGGCACCGAACGGGGGATGTAGGCCACTTCGACGCCGTAGGCCGCCTCTGGGTGGAGGGACGGCTTGCCCATGTGGTGACGGCGCCCGGGAATGCAGTGACTCCGGTTGGTGCCGAGCAATGCATCGAACAGTTGGACGCTGTGCGGATTGCTGCCATCGCCGGAGTTGGACCGAGCGGGACCCAAGCTGTAGTGGCCGTGGTCGAGACCGTTCCTCCAGTTTCCAAGGCCGGTCCCGCAGCGCCGCAACTCGCAGGGCGTGTCCGACGAGCAGCTTCCGAGGCCGGCGTCGATGTCAGTGCCGTGCTCGTAGTGCCTGCACAACCCACCGACATCAGGCATAACGCCAAGATTGACAGGACACGCCTGGCACGCTGGGCTTCACGGGTGCTGGCCGGCGGCCGTCCGGGGAAGCCATGAGGGTACTCGTCACTGGTGCCAGTGGGCTCCTTGGCAGCGAGGTGGCTCGGCAACTGGTGCGTCAAGGCCATGATGTGGTCTCGTTTCAGCGCCGCTCGTCGGGGGTGGAGGGCGTGGAAGACTTCCGCGGATCCATCAACGACGACGCTGCCCTCCGCCAGGCAGTGAACGGTGTGGAGGGAATCATCCACCTTGCGGCCAAAGTTTCCATCACCGGCCGCGCCACGGAGTTCGACGCAGTCAATGTTGAAGGAACGCGTCGGCTACTGCATCTGGCCCGGGCTGCCGGGGTGCGGGACGTAGTGTATGTCTCCTCACCATCTGTGGCCCACTCCGGAGCGGCCATCATGGGGGCAGGTGCGGAGAAGGCCGACCCACGGCATGCGCGCGGAGACTATGCCCGCACCAAAGCTGAGGCTGAATTACTGGCCCTCGCGGCAAATGGTGCCGACTTCAGGGTGGCAGCAGTGCGGCCCCATATTGTATGGGGCCCCGGCGACACCCAGCTGGTTGAACGCGTCCTCGCTCGTGCCAGCCACAGCCGCCTACCGCTGCTCGACTCCGGCGCGGCCCTGATCGACACGACATACGTGGACAATGCCGCGTCGGCCATCGTCGCAGCCCTGCACCGCATGGAACACGTCCATGGCAGGGCCGTGGTGGTGAGCAACGGCGAGCCCCGGCCGATCGGGGAGCTGCTGTCAGGCATTTGTGCAGCGGGCGGCGTGGCCCCGCCGTCGTGGTCTGTGCCGGGCGGGCTGGCACGGGCGGCCGGAGCGGTAGTGGAAAGGGTGTGGACCTGGGCGGGACGCGAAGAGGAACCGCCCATGACACGGTTCCTCGCTGAGCAGCTCTCCACCGCGCACTGGTTCGACCAACGCGCAACCCGTGAACTCCTCAACTGGACACCTGCTGTCTCCCTTGATGAAGGACTGGCCAGGCTGCGCGAGTACTACGGCGGGGAATTCAGGTCAGGTGGTCGAAGTCTCCCCGTGTCCATGCTGCATGCCGCTGGGCAGAGTCGCGCAGAACGTCCTTCGCGCCGGAAGAGATGACGTTGTTGAAGTTGCCGTAAATCCGATCGAACTCAAGCCCCTCCAGCTGGGCGGCGATACGTAGCACCACGGCACCGGAGAGCGGTAATCGGTTGGGATAGCTGCGCATGAAGGCGACCGTGCACCGATCAGGATTGGGAAAAACAGTGTCACCGGTCAGCAGTACTCCTTTGCCGTCAGCTCCTGCTGCCCAGTGCGCCACGGCGCTGCCCGGGAAGTGCCCGCCTGTCTGATGCAGGGCCAATCCTTCTGCAATTTCTATAGTGCCGGACCAGTATGCGACGCTTGGGTCATGGCGGCCGAGCCATTGGCGGTCTGCCTCGGCCACCAGGACCGGGACGTTTCCAAGGCGGCGCGACCATTCCACCTGCACACCAAACATGTGTGGATGGCTGGCGGCGATCGCCACAACCGGACCCTGCTCAAGGACCGATTGCACTGCGTTGTCATCAAGATAACCCACAGGATCCCACAGGAGTGAACCCTGGGGCGTCACCACAAGCTGGGCAGTTTGGCCGATGCCGACCTTCGGCTCAGTACTGATCGCTATGAGCCCGGGTTCATTTTGCTCCAGTAATGCCTGCCGCCCTGTCCGGCTCAGCTCGTCCAAGGTGAGCCAGTGTTGTCCGTCCTCGGGCACGTACTGGCGTTCGTCGGCGCACATCGGACAGAGGTCCGGCACGGGTTCGTCGCGTTCCACGGCACAGGTAGCGCAGATCAGCATCAGAAGTCCTTTCCACAGCACTTTAATCCGACTGCTCCGCCGAGTGACCACCAATGATCATCATGCTTACTATTGTGGAGCAGTGGAAGTTGGAGAGGGACACCACACTAGGAGCGGACATGGCACTGAGCAAGGGAACACGCGTGGAGTGGAACACCCCGCAGGGCAAGACGCACGGAAAGATCGTGGAAAAGAAGACCAGCGACTTTGAACTGGACGGAAACAAACACGTGGCCAGTGAGGACGAGCCGCAATACGTGGTGGAATCCGGGAAAACCGGGGCCAGAGCAGCGCACAAGGGCTCCGCTTTGACCGAAAAGAACTAGTGGCATGGCACAGCATCACGAGGTGGTCATCATCGGCGGAGGCAATGCAGGCGTGTCCCTGGCCGCGCGTTTGAAGCGGTACGGCATTAAGGACATTGCCCTGATCGAACCCAAGGAGCACCACCTCTACCAGCCACTGTTCTCGCATATCGCCGGCGGTCGGGCCGAGGTGAAGGAAGCCGTTCGGAGCCAGCATTCCGTAACCCCCAAGGGTGTGGCTTGGATCAAGGACAAAGCTGTGGATGTGGATGCCAAGGCCAATTCGGTGACGCTGGCGTCCGGGTCCACGGTGAGCTACGAGCACCTCGTTGTGTGCCCGGGGCTGCAGTACAACTGGGATGCCGTGCCGGGGCTGGCTGAGGCGGTGCACTCGGCGTACGGCTCATCGCACTACGAGTTTGAGCTTGCGCCAAAGCTCTGGACACTCCTGAGCTCCATGACGTCCGGAACCGTCGTCTTCACCATGCCCTCAGGACCTGTCAAGTGCGCCGGGGCCAGCCAGAAACCGATGTACTTGGCCTGTGACTATTGGAGGGAACAAGGCGTTCTGGAGAACATCCGGGTTGTTATGGTCCAGCCCTATCCCACAGTCTTCGGCGTTCCCCAAGTTGATGGGGAGCTTGACCGCAAGATCGCCGAGTACGGCATTGAGTTGCGGACAAACAGCGAGCTGGTGGCAGTGAATCCTGCCGATCGAACAGCAACCATCCGGAGCATCAAGGACCACACTTCGGAGGAGCTGCCCTACGACGTCCTCAACGCTGTTCCGCCCCAGTCAGCGCCGGAGTGGCTCAAAACCACGGACTTGCCTGCAGATGGAGACCGCCACGGCTTTGTGGAGGTGGACACGCAGACGTTGCGGCATCCCAGATACCCCAACGTCTGGTCACTTGGCGACGCTGCAGGAACAACGAACTCGAAGGCCGGCGGTGCGCTCCGTAAGCAGACGAAGGTCCTGGCGGAAAACCTGCTCTCGGTCCGCAAAGGCGAACCACTCAGTGCGAAGTACAACGGATACTCCGTCTGTCCATTCACCGTTTCGCGGAGCACCGTGGTCTTTGCCGAGTTCGATGATGGTTACCAGCCCATGCCCACCATCCCTCAGGTGCCCACATGGAAGGAAAGTCGGCTTTCCTGGTGGGTGGACCGCGACATGTTCCCGCAGGTTTACTGGCACCTGATTCTTAAAGGCCGGGCGTAGAGACGCCAAAAGACCGGTCAGGCCACCAGGCCCGGCCGGTCTCTTGATTGTGAACTTTATGTTGTGAACTCAGGCGGGTTGAATGTTCTCCGCCTGCGGACCCTTGGGGCCCTGCGTGATGTCGAATTGGACCTTCTGGTTCTCCTCCAGCGAACGGTATCCGCTCGACGTGATCGCTGAGTAGTGAGCAAACACGTCTGGGCCTCCATCGTCCGGGGCGATGAATCCGAAACCCTTTTCAGCGTTAAACCACTTAACTGTTCCTGTTGCCATGCCTTTATTTCCTTCACCCGGTCGCTGGTCGGTCCCGCTGGTCGGTTGCCGTCCCTGCCACTCACGTTATGAGCCTATGGGCCGGGTCCGCTTGGGGCAACACTTTTGCTCGGACTTTGCGCAGCCGGCTGCCAGGCAGTCAGGCTTTCGGTGCGCGCAGCTCAGGGTCTGCCGCTTCCGGGCGACGCAGCCGGCGAAGCGCCAGTAAAGGAAACAGGAGTACCGAGAGCATCCCCGCACCTACCAGGGCGGACGAAATCCCACTGGTGATCAGCCCGTGTTCCCGGCCAATGGTGGTCACAGCCACGATGATGGGCAACGCTGTGGCACCGAATAGCATGAGGGCTCTTTTGTCCGCTCGACTGGAGCCGGGGGGCGCGGCGAGCAATGATGGCAGACCGCGGATGATCAGCAACAGGCCAAGGAACAGGGGGATCATAGCGAGGGTTACCGGGTTGGAAATCAGCGCCCCAAGATCGAAGTCAATGCCGGTGTCGATGAAGAAGATGGGAACCAGGAACCCGAAAGCTACGGCGTCGATCTTCGTTTCAATGACTTCACGGTCCGCTTCAGGAGCGCGCGCTATGGTCACCTTCCAGAGGACTCCTGCGGCGAAGGCACCCAGCAGCATGTCCAGCCCCAGTAGCATGCTGAGCACCACCAGCGTACTGAGAATCAACAGAATGGACCGCATGGCGAATTGGCTGCTGGTGTGAAGCGTGGCAGTGACTTGGGCGTGGAACAAGGTGTGCCGCGCCTGGGAGGCCAGGTAGATTGCCACGCCGGTCAAGAGAACGAAGCCCAGAAGGACTCCTGATGCCACTCCAAGTTGTTTGCCACTGAAGAACAGCGAAATAGCTATCAACGGACCAAACTCGCCGGCGGCGCCCAAAGCGGTGACGGCCACACCAATGGGCGACGTGGAAGCGCCGGCGTCCCGGAGGATCGGCAGCAGCGCGCCCAAGGCCGTGGAGCACAGGGCAACGCCGATGATCACGGCAGACTCCGGTGAGGGGACCATGACAAAACCTGCCCCGATGCCCGCAGCCAGGGAGATGACCCATCCTGCAGAAGCACGGTAAATGGGACGGCCGCGAATGGCCGTGAAATCGATCTCGTTGCCGGCAACGAAGAACAGCATGGCCAGTCCGAAGTCGGCCAGCGTGTCGGTGAACGCGGTGGACTGGACCCAGCCCAGCAGGCTGGGACCTAACAGGATGCCAAGGACAATCTCAAAGACCACGATTGGCACTTTGACCCAACGATTAAGGAGCCGGGTGGCAAGAGGAGCCACCACAGCCATGACGGCGATGAGGACCAGTGACGTGGACAAGCCTTGCATCGGCAGTGCCTCCGGTACCTCGGCTGCTTCAAGGAAAAGTACTCCAAAGCTACCGCCACCTCCTACGGTGCGCCATAACTTGAAAGCCGAATATTCCAAGGGGAGAATCCAGCAAGTCCTATCACCGCTGCCGGGTTCCGCAGGAAACCGGGAAGCAGCATACTAATGTGAGGAAGATGCCACAGACCCGCAGCATCCGGCCGCGGTCCATGCGAAGGAGTGCATCGTGGGAATCCTTACCGCCAACCTGTTCATCACCCTTGACGGCGTCTACCAGGCGCCGGGCGGCCCTGAAGAGGACAGGGCCGGTGGCTTCGAATTCGGTGGGTGGCAAGCGGCCTATTTTGACGACGAAACAGGTGAAGCCATCGGCGCGGGAATCGACAGCATGGACGCCCTGCTCCTCGGACGAAAAACCTACGACATCTTCTCGGGGTTTTGGCCCCATCAGAAGGATCACATCGGCGAAACCTTCAACGCCTTGCCGAAATTTGTTGTGTCGCGGTCCCTGACCCGGCCGGAGTGGGAAGGCACCACCTCATTGGCGGAGATCTCCGGGCTGGCTGAACTCAAGGATCAATTCCATGACATCCACATGTTCGGCAGCGGCCACCTCATTCGCTCGCTTCTTGAAGCCAACCTCCTCGACCGGCTGAACCTGTTCCTGTATCCGCTCACCTTCGGCTCGGGAAAGCGACTGTTTGCCGACGGCTCAGGCGTCCCCGCAGCCTTCCGCTTCGCCCAGCCACCCCGGGCGTTCCCCAAGGGGGCGGTGCTGCTCTCCTATGAGCGTGCCGGCGCGCCGGTTACGGGCATCACCATCGGCCAGGACTAGCCGAACGTTCTCGGGATTCCGGCCGACCTCAGGAAGCTGGCCGGCCCGGCCATTCTTTACCTGCCCACGGGTCGTAGTCCACGATGAGGTCCTCTTGGCGCGGACGCCGGTCTTCGGGGATGTGCTGAAGGTTTACCCGTACGCGGTACCAGAGCGAGCTCGAGCCCCGCATCCCGTCTATGAGGACGTCGGCAGGATGCAGCAGGGAAACAACATCCTGGTGGCGGGCCTTCCACTCATCCAGAGCCGCCTGGGCCTCGGGCTTGGTCTTGCTGCGGGCAACCTCGATGAGCGGCATCACCGAGACCCGGCGACCTGATCCATCTCCGCTCTTGGGCGCTTTCTCGGCGGGTCCAAGCTCGGTAGCCAAGGCAAGCAGTCCGTCGAGTGAGCCGGCCGCGTCGTCGATTCCTGCGTGTGGGTCTCCCAGCGCAGCGTAACGTGCCGGTACTGATTGGACTGTGAACTGCTCTGGCCGCGCGGAGCGCACTTCTTGCCAAGTGAGCGGGGTTGAGACGCGGGCGTCGGGGCGGGAACGAACCGAGTATGCTGAGGCCACGGTGCGGTCTTTGGCATTTTGGTTGAAGTCCACAAAAACGCTCTCACCGCGTTCTTCCTTCCACCATTTGGCTGTTGCCAGTCCCGGCGCGCGATTTTCCACCTCGCGGGCAAGGGTTTCGGCGGCGAGGCGCACCTCCCGGTATGACCATCGGGGTTCGATGCGGACCAGGATGTGGAGTCCACGGGAGCCACTCGTCTTAGGCCACCCCACCAGCCCGACGTCGTCCAGAACCTCCTGGGCTACATAGGCGGTGTCCACAATCCGGGACCAGCCGACCCCAGGCATGGGGTCCAGGTCCACCCGCAGTTCGTCGGGGTGATCAAGGTCCTCAGCGCGCACCGGGTGCGGATTAAGGTCCAGGCATCCCAGGTTCACCACCCATGCAAGGCCGGCAGCATCCCGGATCACCGTTTCCTCGGCGGAGGTACCGGAGGAGTAATGGAGGGTTGCCGTATCAATAAAGCCAGGGTGATTTTCGGGTACGCGTTTCTGGAAGAACGGTTCGGCGTCGATGCCCTTGGGGAAGCGCTTGAGCACCATGGGGCGGCCGCCTGCTCCACGCAGTGCCCCTTCCGCGACGGCGAGGTAGTACTTCACCAAGTCAAGCTTGGTCACCCCCGGCTCGGGAAATACCACCTTGTCCGGGTTGGAGATACGGACCTCTTGGCCGGCAATATCAAGGATCTCAGCCGGGGGCTTCGACGGGTTCATGCGGCAACGCTAGCAATTAACAGCCTTCCCAGCCAGAGCCCCGTACAGGAAAAAACATAAAAGGGCTGCGACATCGCCCCACCCAATTCGGTAACTGGCTTTAAAAATATAAGTAGGTATGGTGTTCTCATACCGAGAATATTGAAGGAGAGATAATGTCCGGCAAATCATCGAGTAGTGGCAAGTCGAAGAAGACGGGGAAGACCATTCTGGAGAAACGGGCGGAAAAGAGGGCGAAGGCCGAAGGCAGCGAAAATCTCTTTTCCAAGCCAAGGAAAAACCACCGCTAGCGGCCACGTAGCTGCGGCACGGCGGCATAAGAGCTACGAGCGACGCAGCCGACCGTCATTTCCTGCCGGAAAGGGCGGCGGTTGCTGTGAAGAAATGGAACCTTTAAGTCATGCGGCAATTAATAACTACGCTCATTGTTCCTGCGCGCCTTAATGAGGTAATTCGAGTCGAACGAATTGAGGCTTCCATGGAAAACCATCAGTCTCTGGTGGAGGGGAATATCGAAGCCATTTCCGGACGTGGCTGGCATGTTCTTCTTAATGACCAGGCAAGGCACATTCCTTTGCTACTGAACCCGCGGGCTGAAGTCTTGATTCGGGAAGCGGGCATTCCCATGGAGGACACTGTTAGTGGCACGGCTGTTTTCCTCGGTCATCGGAGCAGCGGCAGCGACGCAGATGTGCCGGAACATCTGGTGAGTGTGGCGGAGCGACTGTTCGGGACTCGGCTGGCAGCTTAAGCCGCGGGCATTCCCAGGTGGGGCTTGGACAGGCCGACTATATTTGGCCCTGTCAGCCCACCACCACCATTGAGGGAGCTTGCACACTATGGCCAAGGAACTTGCCACCCAACTCATTGAACAACTCCAAGCTGCCGGGGTGCAGCGGATCTACGGAATCGTTGGCGACAGCCTGAATCCAATCGTGGACGCTGTCCGGCAAACAGGAGGCTCTGCGAAAGGCGGAATTGACTGGATCCACGTGCGTCATGAGGAAGCAGCCGCCTTTGCTGCTGCTGCGGAGGCGCAACTGACGGGTAAGTTGGCTGTCTGCGCGGGGTCATGCGGCCCCGGCAACCTGCACCTGATCAATGGGCTCTATGACGCCAACCGCACCGGAGCGCCGGTGCTCGCCATCGCCTCACACATCCCCAGCAAGCAAATTGGCAGCGGCTTCTTCCAGGAAACCCATCCGGACCGGCTTTTCAATGAGTGCTCTGTGTATTCGGAGATGATCAGTACCGCCGAGCAAGCACCGCGGGTGATGCACAGTGCCATCCAGAACGCCATAGGTCTTGGGGGAGTCGCAGTTGTCACCCTGCCCGGCGACATCGCCGGACTTGAAGCCTCGGCGCCAACTCCACTTCCGGCCACGTTCCGACCAGCCGCCTTGGTTCCGGATCCGGAGAGTGTCCGCGAACTGGCCGATGCCATTAACGACGCCGGTAAGGTTGCCATTTTTGCCGGCGCCGGCGTCGAAGGCGCCCACAGTGAACTGAGGGCCCTGGCTGAACTGGTCAACGCACCCATAGGTCATTCCCTGCGGGGCAAAGACTTCGTCCAGTACAACAATCCTTTCGATATTGGCATGACCGGGCTGCTCGGCTATGGAGCGGCGGCGGAGGGCATTGAAGACGCGGACCTGCTGATACTGCTCGGCACCGACTTTCCCTATGACCAGTTTCTGCCCGATACCCGGACAGCCCAAGTGGACCGGGCCGCACAGCGGCTGGGGAGGCGGACCGACGTCGACATTGCCGTCCACGGCGACGTGCTGCCAACCTTAACGGCCCTGCTGCCGTTGGTGACGCCGAAGAAGAGCCGACGTTTCCTTGACCAGATGCTGAAGAAGCATGACCGTTTGATGAACAAGGCCGTGGGCGCCTACACGCGCAAGGTGGAGAAGAAGCAGCCTATCCACCCCGAGTACGCCGCTTCGCTTCTGGACCAGATTGCGGCGGAAGACGCAATCTTCACAGCGGATACCGGTATGTGCAACGTCTGGACTGCGCGCTATATCAACCCGCTGGGCACCCGTCGGCTGATTGGCTCGTTCCTCCACGGGTCCATGGCCAACGCCCTTCCGCACGCCATTGGCGCGCAGGTGGCCTTTCCCGGACGGCAGGTCATTTCCGTCTCGGGCGACGGCGGCCTGTCCATGCTGCTGGGTGAGCTCATCACGGTGGCCGCGCACCAGTTGCCGGTGAACGTGGTGGTGTTCAACAACTCCACGCTGGGCATGGTGAAACTCGAAATGCTGGTTGACGGGCTACCGGATTTCGGTGTGGACGTGCCGGACGCCAACTACGCAGCGGTGGCAGAATCCCTGGGTTTCCACGCTGTGCGCGTCACGGATCCGGCAGACATTGAGGCAGCCTACCGGGCGGCGTTCGCGCACCCTGGTCCGTCGTTGGTGGAGCTCATCACTGACCCCAATGCCCTGTCCATCCCGCCAAAAATCTCGGGTTCCCAAGTCATCGGATTCGCTACGGCCATGTCCAAAGTGGTTCTGAACCGCGGCGCCGGGGAAGCTGTCAGCATGGCGCGAAGCAACCTGCGGAATATTCCCCGACGCTAGCTACAGTCGGCAAGCGGCAGCAAGAAACGGTGCTGTCCGGCTTACTTGGGAACCCGCGACGACGGCTGGCGGGCCGGCGGCCATGATCTTGCCGCCGGCGTCGCCGCCGCCCGGGCCCAGATCAATCACCCAGTCAGCACCTGCCACGACGTCCATCTCGTGCTCCACCACAATGACCGTGTTGCCGGCATCCACCAGCTTGTGCAATTGGGCCATCAGGAGTTGGACGTCTGCCGGGTGCAGGCCTGTGGTGGGCTCATCCAGCAGATAGAGGGTGTGGCCGCGTTGGATGCGCTGCAGCTCGGTGGCAAGTTTGATGCGCTGTGCTTCGCCGCCGGAAAGCTCCGTGGCAGGCTGGCCCAGGCGCAGATAGCCCAAGCCCACCTCGCGAAGGGTTTGGAGGCTGCGGGCGACGCCCGGGAGATCAGCCAGGAACTCGGACGCGGCATTCACGGTCATGTCCAGGACCTCGGCAATATCGCGTCCGCGGTAGGTGACTTCCAAGGTTTCGGGATTGAATCTTGAACCGTGGCATTCGGGGCAGGGACCGTAACTCCCCGGCAGAAACAGCAACTCCACGGAAACAAAGCCTTCGCCCAGGCACGTTTCGCAGCGGCCCCCGGCCACGTTGAAGGAGAACCTTCCTGCGCCGAAGCCACGCGAGCGTGCTTCTTCGGTGGCTGCGAACTCCTTCCGGACTCCGTCGAAGAGCCCTGTGTAAGTGGCCAGGTTGGAGCGAGGCGTCCGGCCAATGGGCTTTTGGTCCACCTTGACGAGGCGATCCAGCTGGTGGAGCCCGGAAACCAAGCCCACAGCGTCGGGCGTCTGTTGGGTGTCTGACTCGAGAGCTTCCGGATGCAGCGCGGCCGCCACCACCTCGGCGAGAACGTGACTGACCAAAGTGGACTTGCCCGAGCCTGAGACGCCCGTCACGGCTGTCAGCACACCCAAAGGAAACTCGGCCTGGACGTCACAAAGGTTGTGCCTGTTGATGTTGCGAAGTGTGAGCCACTCTTTGGGCGGCCGGGGTGCTGTGTGCCGACGCGCCCTGACCGATGGAAGATGTTTATTAGGGGTCAGCGGGTATTCAGGGAACAGGAAGGGTCGCGTCACGGAATCCTTTACATCTGCCAGCCCAGCCACGGGGCCGCTGTAGAGGATTTGCCCACCGCCCTCGCCTGCATGCGGCCCAACATCGACCAACCAGTCGGCTGCCCGGACAAGATCCATGTTGTGCTCCACTACGAACACGGAGTTTCCGGAGCTCTTCAGCTGGTCCAGTACTGCCAGTAGCGGCTCGGCGTCGGCCGGGTGAAGCCCGGCGGATGGTTCGTCCAGCACGTAGATGACGCCGAAGAGTCCTGACCGCAGCTGCGTGGCTATGCGGAGACGCTGCATTTCGCCAGGGGAGAGGGTTGGCGTCGGTCTGCCCAGGGCGAGATAACCCAGGCCAAGGTCCAGGAGTACCGTGACCCGGCTCAAGAGGTCTCGGGTGATAGCGACGGCCACTTCGTTGGCTTCACCGGAGGTCTGGGTCCTGGAGGCTGTGCCGGACGCCGTCAACTCCGTGGTGGGTGCAATGATGGCGGCCAGCTCGGTCATCGGCAGGGCATTGAGCTCGGCGATGGTCTTTCCGGCGAAGGTGACGGCAAGCGCTTCCGGGCGGAGGCCGCTGCCACCACACTGCGGGCACTGGCCCGTTTCCATGAAGCGCAACACCCTGTCACGCATGGTGGAACTTTTCGAGTCGGCCAGGGTGTGGAGCACGTAGCTTTTGGCGCTCCAGAACCGGCCCTTGTACGGCTTGGCAACCCGGTCCCTTTGCGGTGTCACTTCCACCACCGGCTGCTCATCGGTGAAGAGAATCCAGTTGCGATCCTTCTTGGACAACTGCCGCCACGGCGTGTCGACGTCGTAGCCCAAGTGGGTAAGGATGTCACGGAGATTTTTGCTTTGCCAGGCACCGGGCCATGCGGCGATCGCACCGTCCCGGATACTCAGGGAAGGATCGGGAACCAAAGACTCCTCCGTGACGGTGTGGGCCACACCCAGCCCGTGGCACTCAGGACAGGCGCCGGCGGCCGTATTGGGGGAGAAAGCGTCGGAGTCCAACTGCGGGACACCTTCCGGATAACGGCCGGCACGGGAGAAGAGCATCCGCAGCGAGTTGGACAGCGTCGTCAGCGTGCCAACACTGGAACGGGCGGTTGCTGTGCCCCGGCGTTGTTGAAGTGCGACGGCGGGCGGCAGCCCCGTGATCGATTCCACCTTGGGATTGTGTCCCTGTTGGATGAGGCGGCGGGCGTAGGGGGCCACGGATTCGAAGTAGCGTCGCTGTGCTTCGGCAAAGATGGTGCCGAACGCCAAAGACGACTTTCCAGACCCTGAAACTCCGGTGAACGCGACGATTACGTCACGTGGCACATTCACATCCACATTGCGGAGGTTGTTCTCGCGGGCCCCACGGACCCTGACGAAGCCGTCCTCGGCATCAGCAACAGGGAACGTGGGTTGGTGGGGATCGGTCCGCCGGTCAACTGTCAGATTACTGTCCATTGATACGACTCTATCCGCGTCCGCACCGGTACGCCTGGCCACCACCACGGTATGGGACCATCAAGTAGCTTCCGGATGGTCCCGGCAGTGAAGTTGGCTTTGATTGTCTCGTTGGGGGAAGACTCATGATCAGAAGAATTTTGTGCGCCTCGTTTCTTGCTGCCGCTCTGGCAGCGGCGTCGCTGGTGTTCGCGATGCCGGCCGAAGCGGGCTCGCAAGTGTACAACCCATGCCAGCGACTCAGCGCCGGGCAGGTGAAATTCCCGTCCTACGGAGCCAATCGCGTCACCTTCGCCACGGCGACGGACCGTTCACAGTCGGCCGTGCTCATCACCGGATGTGTCCGATCCGGCAGCGGGTACGTGCAGGAATGGCAAACCACCGGATTCGCCGGATCCAAGGGGTTTTCAGCCCAGAACCTCGCATGGGAAGATTCCTGGAAGTCTCCCACCGGAAGCTTCAGTTTCACAGAGGCCCTGGGTCGATCCAATCCGGGAACCGCGTTGAAGTACTACTCAGTGAACCCCAATTCCCGCTGGGGCGGAGAGCATGGGCCCACCTATAACCAGTACTTCGAAGGGGCCGGGGGTGAGTCCGATGAGAACCTTTGGACCTACATGAACCAAGGCTTCTACGAGCAAGCCGCGGTGATCAACTGGAACCGCTACCCGGACATGCCTACTGTCCAGGGGGCATCCTTTGCGATCTTTTTCCATGCAGGCAACGTGCCCAGCGCGGGCTGCATCTCTACGAATTTGGGCACCGTAACCCAGCTCTTGAAAACCAACCGACCCGGTGATCGGATCATCATGGGAGCAGTGGACGACGTCTTCACTCCCTACAGCAGTTCGCCGTTCGGGGCGATCACCAACAAGTATGCTGCCCTCGGTGGGCCTGCCTTCGCAGGGGGCCCCGTGAGTCATGAAATGTATGGACTCAAGAACGGCGGAGCGGGGCAGGCGTACCAGAACGGTTCCATCCATTGGGGCGGCAGCACAGGGGTGCACATCAGCATGGGCGCCATCCGTGCTGCCTGGGGTGCCACCGGATTCGAAAAGGGCTACCTCGGTTACCCCACCACAGACGAAATTCCCGGCATGGCCCAGGGCGGCATCGGTCAGGCCTATGAAGGTGGCTCCATCTACTTCACCCCAGCCACGGGAGCCCACGTCAGCACGGGAGCCATCAGAAGCCTATGGGCCAAGCACGGCTACGAAAAGGGCAAACTCGGTTACCCCACCTCGGATGAGTACGTTTCCGCCGGCGCCGTGGTCCAGAACTACCAGGGCGGTATCATCACTTGGTTCGGTTCCAGTGGCAGCGTAGTTCTCAAAGCCGGCTAGCCCAGCTCGCCCTGAAGCAGACGACGTGTCACTTCGGCGAGCAACTCCACACCACGCAGCGCATCTTCATCCCTGGTGTACTCGGCCTCATTATGCGAGATTCCCTCCACGCTGGGGACGAACAGCATGACCGTGGGAACCACGTCCTTCATGTTGGTGGAATCGTGTCCGGCCACGGTCATGATGTTGCTGTGGGTGAAGCCCAGACGTTCAGCGCTTGCCACACCCAAGGCCACACCCTCCGGCTGGTAGGCAACCAAGCTCCAGTGATGCGTCAGTTCCATGCCGATGTCCGTACGGGACCGGTCACTGGCCTCGCCTGCCCATTTCCCCAGAAGGTCTACTGCACGGGCAAGGACCTCCTCATCAGGGGACCGGAGATCAAGGTTCATGGTGACCTGCCTGGCAATGGTGACCGGTGAGTTGGGAAGGACGTACAGCTCGGACACGGAAGTGTGCAACAGGCCGGGGTCAAACTCGGCGGCCAGTTCCCGGGCAGCGGCGATCAGCAGTGCGGCACCGTAGAGGGCGTCCCGACGATCCTCCATGCGTGTGGCACCGGTGTGGGATTGGGCTCCATCCACTGTTACCCGGAACTTGCTGGCCGCCCACGTGCGGTCAACCAACCCCACCTGCGTGCCGCTCTCTTCGAGGTTCCTGCCTTGTTCAATATGTATTTCGGCGTAGAGGGCGACGCTATTGAGGGTTGGTGCGGTACCGTCCGGGAGAAGGTGCCCACCGGACAAGGCCTCGGCCACAGTGGTTCCGCTGTGATCCGTTGTAGCCAATGCGTCCTTGAGTGGAATTTTCCCCGTAAAGACCGAGCTTCCCATCATGCTGGGTGCGAACCGGCTTCCTTCCTCGTTGAACCAGTTGACCACGGCAAGGTTGTAGACAGGGCTCAGCATCCGCGTCCGGGCTTCAGCTGCCACGACGCTGGCGGCGGAGGCCGCAGCAAGCACCCCGTAGGCGCCGTCAAATTTTCCGGCCAGGGGTTGTGAATCAAGGTGGGACCCCAGCAGAACGTAGGGGGCTCCCGGAACCAGCTCGATGGTACCGAACTGGTTTCCAACCTCGTCCACTGACTCCGTGTAGCCGTTCCGGGCCAACCACTCTCCAAACCACTGACGGGTACCGTGGTCTGCCGGGGTACCGGCCTGCCGGTCCACGCCACCACCATTGGTGGCGCCAAAGGAGGACATTTCTGCGAAGTCGTCCAGGAAATCGGGGAAGGTGCTGGTCATGGTGTTTCCTTAGCTGTCAGTGCTGCGTACTCAGTGCTGGCTGGCGTACTCAGCGCTGATTCACTTTCTTCGGTTGGGGTTTGGAGTGGGTACTTATCCGCGCCCCAACGGAGGTCACCGCCCACCATGGTTGCCAGGACCTGGGTGGCTCCGATGGCCGAGGACTTCACGGTGGTGGGGTCTTGGTCAAGGAATACCAGATCCGCCAGATAGCCAGGGGATAGGCGGCCCTTGATACCTTCGGCGCCGGTAGCTGCAGCCGACCCCGTGGTGTAGGCCGCCAAGGCTTCGGCAGCGGTGATCCTTTCGGCAGGACCGTAAACCTCTCCGGAGGGTGTGAGCCTCTCCACGAAGGACTGCATGACGTCCAGTGGGCGGCCGTTGGAGACCGGCCGGTCAGAGCTGCCAGGCAGTACCACACCACGGTCCAAGAGGCTCTTGCCCGGATAGGACCACGGTGTGCGTTTGGGTCCCAGTAAGCGGGCCATTCCGTCGCCGAACTCGGTGATGAAATGCGGTTGAGGCACCAGGACGATTCCCGCCGCGGCGATCCTGTCCAACTGATCGGGCCGGACAACGCCTCCATGCTCAATCCGGTTGGGCAGGGCGTTGAGGCCGAAAGTCTCCTGGGCTTCTGTGAGGATGTCGATCGCATGGTCGATTGCATGGTCGCCAATGGCGTGCATGGCAACCGCCCAGCCGGAACTGTAGGCCTTGAGCGCCGCGTCGCGCAGCTTGTCTGCGTCCATCTGAAGGTAGCCGTGGTTGTGGGTGCAACCGACGTACTCTTCGGTGACATAAGCGGTACTTCCCAGAAGCGAACCGTCGCTGAAGATCTTCACTGGGCCAAGCCGGAGCCAATCATCGCCCAGGCCCGTACGTATCCCGGTGTCAAGGCCCTTCGTTACTGCGTCCGTTGCATGTCCCTGCAACGGGCGCAGCGCATCGAGCACAACCATCGGTTGCATCCTGACGCTGAGCAGGCCCTTGTCCTTTGCGTTCTGGTAGGCCGCGAACTCCTGCGGTGAATGACCGATCCAGCCGCCCGCAATTCCAGCATCAGTGACGCTGGTGATGCCTTCGCTCAAGTAGTGGGTGGTGGCCAGGTCCAGGGCGCGTTCGATGGTTTCCAGAGGATAGGGCAGCAGGAGGTCCTGGACGAGCCGCATCGCATTTTCTTCCAGCAGCCCGGTGGGACGGCCGTCGGGCCCCATCACCACTGCACCGCCGTCGACCTCTGCGCGCAAGTCGGCGCCTTCGGCTTCAATCAAGGCCAGCGCCACTCCGTTGAGGGTGCAGGCATGACCGGACGAATGCTTGATCCATACGGGGCGTCCACCGGCGGCGGCGTCAAGCCGGTCGCGATCCGGCTGCTCGCCGTCGAGAAGCAGTGGGCTGAAGCCTGAAGCGACCACCCATTCGTCGGTTCCCAGCGACACCGCTGCGTTCCCAATGACGTCGTAAACGTCTTCAAGGTTCTTTACCGCCCCCAAGCCTGCTTCCATCAGACCCAGGCCAAACCAGACACTGTGCGCGTGAACGTCATTGAAGCCGGGGACGATCGTAGCGCCCTCAGCGTCAATGGTCCGGGCGGCAAGAGCAGCTACGCCGGCATCGGGGCCCACATCCAATATTTTCCCGTCATGGATCAGCAGGCTTTCCGCGACGGGGCGGGAGGGGTCCTGCGTCAGAATATGAGCATTGCGGATCAGGAGGTCTACCAGCATGAATCCTCTTTGATAAGGCCCGGGATGTCCGGAGCAAAACGAAGCCGACTTCAATTCAACGCTGGAAAAATGATGACTTCAATGGACAAAAGCCGCCGCCTTGCTGACAGAACTTGGGCGTTTGCCTAAAATTGCTCTATGACTCCAGATTCTCCCGAACGCATCGGCGCGGTCTCCACACGTAACCGGGTCTTTGATCCTCCGCGCTCAATCGAACCCGATTGGACGGACCTGATAGGGCGGCTGTGGAAGGAACGGGCGTTGTTGGTCAGCGACTTCCTTGAGCGGTTCGCCGAGATCTCATATGGCCAAGCGCTGGTTCCCGCTGAGGACATTTACCGCACGGCAGAGGACACCATGGACTTGCTGCTCTTCCGGATGGCCGGAGTGGACCTGCCGCCGGACCTGCAGTCACTTCCCCGTGAAATAGCGAGGCGCCGGGCTAACCAGGGAGTCCCGCTTGAGGCCTTCCTGGAGGCCATCAGAAATGACTTCCGTGTCCTCTGGAAAGGTCTTGAGCGAGTTGCGGGGGACTCGGGAATCGCGCTCCTGGTGGCCAACATGACCAGGGTCCTGGACACCGTGGAAGGCTATGTCAGCAGTATCCAGCAGGCGTACGCGGAGGAGGAGGCCCGGCTGACCAGGAATAAGCAGCTCTACCGGCAGCGGATTCTCTCGCGCCTCTTCAACAGCGATGTAGGGGTCTACGGGGACGCAGGCATCCCGGGTGACTTTCAGACCGCAGACGAGGTTGAGGAAATGGCTGCGGCTTTGGGGGTGGAGGCTACCGACACCTTTGAAGTGTTGGGCGTGGCGTCCCGGGACATCGCCCAGGCCCAGCGCCAATTCGAGTCCGTCTCCCGCGCGTTCCTGTATGAACATGCCGGAGCCCTTTACATCTTCCGGCAGCAGCGGAAGAACCGGAGTTGGGGGGAGGCCGGACCGGACTTTCCGGCTGGATACGTTCCCGATGTCAAGGGACTAACGGCGGTCCCCTCTGCCGCCAAGGGCGCACTTGTCCTGGCAAACCAAAGAAGCGCGGGCGCCGGCTTGGCAACAGTGGAGAACACCTGGATGGGTATCGCATCTGCCCTCCTGGAGCAGGCACTCCCGGGGTTTTCTGCCCCCATCACCGAAGCCCTGGACCAGTGCACACCCCATGAACGCCAGCGCCTGCTTCAGGTAGCCCGGATCTACGGTCGAACCGGGTCGATTAAGGAGACCTCGGAGGAGCTGTACTGCCACCGGAACACCACCGTGAACCGACTGCATAACCTGCAGCAAGTGATCGGCCTGGATCTCACGGTCCCGGTCCAGGCCGCCCTGGCGCTGGTGGCCTTGAGCGGTTACGAGGACAGAGAAGGGAAGTTGTGACTATGCACAATTAACTGTTGTGAGGCGGGTGGATATTGTCATTGATGAGTGCGTTGTCACTGGCCTAGTGTCGAAGATAACTCCCCAACCAACGGCCGTAAACATCCCGGCCGCAGGATGCGAACTACACTCCACCTGTTCGAAAGGCTCACATCGTGACCACCTCACATCCCGTTCCAACCTCCGAGGGTACCGCTCCGGTGATATCCGGCAAGGATGCCGGAAAAATTGCCCGCGCCGCTTTCGTTGGCACTGCGCTGGAATGGTACGACTACTACCTCTTCGGCACTGCTGCCGCACTGGTCTTTAATCGTCTCTTCTTCACCAACATGGACCCCACCGCCGCTCTGCTGGCTTCTTTTGCCACGTTTGGAGTCGGCTTCGCGGCCAGACCGCTGGGGGCGATGATTTTTGGTTACATCGGTGACAGGTTCGGGCGTCGTCCTGCACTGCTCATCACCATTGTGATGATCGGCTTTGCTACTGCGCTGATCGGCCTGTTGCCTGACTTTGGCAGCATCGGTTTGGCGGCCCCCATCTTGCTGGCCGTGCTGCGGTTGGTTCAAGGTTTGGCAGTTGGCGGTGAGTGGGGTGGCGCGGTGACCATGGCCGTAGAACATGCCCCCGCCGAAAAGCGCGGCCGCTACGCAGCACTGGTCCAGGTAGGATCACCGGTTGCTACCCTGCTCGCATCCGGGGCGTTCTCACTGGTCCTGCTCTTCCCCTCAGAGGCCTTCGATGCCTGGGGCTGGCGTATCCCGTTCCTGCTGGCCTTTCCAATGCTGGCCGTCGCCCTCTGGATCCGACTCAAGGTGGAGGAATCACCGATCTTCAAGGACCTCCTGTCCATGGGGGAGACTTCCAAGGTCCCGGCGTTCGAAGTCTTCCGTCATGCCAGCGGTCGCCTGGTAGTAGCAGTTCTCGCAGCATTGCTTGGAGTTGGTGGCTTCTACATGATCACCACCTTCGTAGTTAGCTACGGCTCCAACACCCTCCACATAGACCGCAACGTCATGGTAAACGCCACCCTGATCGCTGCTGTGGCACAGATCGTGGTCACCTTCTTCATGGGTCGTCTGGCTGAAAAGATCGGCCCCGGCAAGGTCACCATGTGGGGTGGCATTGCCAGTGCCATCATGGCTTTCCCTCTGTTCGCGATGATCGACACCAAGTCGCCGCTGCTGATTACCCTTGCCATCACCGTTGGAATCATGCTGATTGCCGTGGCCTATGCCGTCAACGGTGCACTGCTGACCGAGCTGTTCCCGCCGAAGCTGCGTTATTCCGGTGTGGCTCTGGGTTACAACATCGCCGGTGCCACCAGCGGTTTCATGCCTTTGCTCGCCACCGCCATGCTCGGAGTATCAGGCAACCAGTCGTGGGGCGCAGCTCTGATCCTGGCCATCATCTCGGTGCTTACCGCAGTGGGCGGCTTCCTCGGGGAGCGCCTGAGGGTGGAAGACAAGCGTCTGGTTCGGGATAACTAGACACGCCGAACGAGAACAAGGGACGCCGAACATGATCACAGACGAACAGGCCCAGCGAATCCTCCACGCCGTGGACGCCGCCTTCGATGAACAACTGGCTTTCACCCAGGAACTGGTCAAACACCCCTCGCTCCGCACCAATGAGGGCAGTGCCCAGGACCTGCTCCACGCGGCTATGGCCGGCCGCGGTTTGGCGATGGACCAGTGGGAGTTGGACGCAGAGGAGCTTTCCACCCATTCGGGCCACGGGGCGGTGACAGTTTCCTACGAGAATGTCACCAACGTTGTGGGCACCTACCAGCCTGTCACCGAAACGGGGCGGTCGCTCATCCTGAACGGACACGTGGACGTCGTCCCGGAAGGACCGGCAGATATGTGGTCCCGCTCCCCGTGGGACGCGCCCATCATTGACGGGTGGATGTACGGGCGCGGGGCAGGAGACATGAAGGCAGGTCTGGCGGCGAACCTGTTCGCGTTCGACGCCGTCCGTGCTGCCGGTTACGACCCCGCGGGTCGGATTCATCTCCAGTCGGTGGTGGAAGAGGAATGCACGGGAAACGGATCACTCTCGGCCCTCATGCGCGGCTACCGGGCGGACGCCGTCGTCATCCCTGAACCTGAGGAAGACATGTTGGTGCGGGCCAACGTGGGCGTCCTGTGGTTCAAGGTCAGGGTGTCCGGTAACCCCACCCATCCCCGTGAAATGGGCTCGGGCTTCAATGCCATTGACGCCGCGTACACAGCCATCGCCGCCCTTCGCGAGGTGGAAGGCAAATGGAACACTGAACGAGCCAATCATCGGTACTTCGAGGATCTGGATCATCCCATCAACTTCAACTTCGGCGGCATAGTGGGCGGCGACTGGCCTTCCAGCGTCCCTGCGTGGTGCGAGTTCGATGTCAGGGCAGCGATCTACCCGGGAATCAGTGCCGATCAGGCTTGGTCTGAGCTCCAGGAATGCCTTGCCAACCTGGGCCGCGGTGAGGAGCCCATTGATGCCGTTCCGGTAAAGACGGGCTTCTTCGCCGAGGGGTACGTTCTGGAACCAGGAAGCGACGCCGAAGCCGTGCTGGAGCGTACCCATGCGCAGGTGTTCGGCACTGAGCTGGGCAGCTTCACCACCCCCGGCTACCTCGACGGACGGGTGTTCACCCTCTACGCGGACACTCCTACGCTGGTGTACGGCCCGGTCTCGGAAGCAATCCACGGGTTCGACGAACGTGTCTCCGTGGAATCCATCCGGCGGATCACCAAAAGCATTGCATTGTTCATCGCGGAGTGGTGCGGGATTGAAGAAGCGGCGCACTGAAGTGATGTGAACCTGCGGTAGCAGTATGCGTTGACCCGTCCGGCAGTTTCTCACCACCGCTTGGACGGCAGGCGGAATCACGACGTTGAGGCGGAACACCCCTAGTGAGATTGTCCAGGCACTGCTGATGCGGCCCTGGACGGTCTCGACGGCGGCACTCGCCGAGGTGGTGGCCCCGGCGTCGAGCATTCCGAGCCAGGAAGGTGTGGCCGGAGAGCAGGAGCTCGTAGGCGACGTCGGCGTAGCCATGGCCAGCCAGCGTTGGGAGCAAATGCCCTGTGGTGAGGAAGCCTGTGCCGAGCCGGTTTCCGTTGAGGCGGATGAGCTCAACCAGGCGTTCGGCAGTCTTGGGAGCCACCTGATCCGGCACAAGTCCGAATGCCAGGGCCCGGACATAGTGGCCTTGTGACTCTTCGCTTGACTGGCCCATGCTGTCATGCAAATATGCGCCGGTCTTGCCACGCTTTCTCAGGTGTATTTTTCGAACGTCCTGTTCACTGACGCTCCACGGCGGCTACCGCGCTGATCTCCACCAGCGCTCCGGGAACGCCAAGTCCGGTGACAAACGCTGCGGTGACCAAGGGTGGCTCCTCGGAGACGAGTTTGCCCGCAATCGCTCCATAGCCGGCCGCCAGGTCAGCGCCTTCGACGAAGAGCACGGTCCACTGGATAACGTCTCCGAGTGTCGCGTCCGCAGCTTCCAGTGCGGTCTTGGCGTTGTCCAATGCCCGCGCAGACTGAACGGCCGCATCGCCTTCTCCTACGAGTGCACCGCTTGCGTCCACGGCGTTCTGTCCGCCGATGTAGATCATGGTTGCACCAGGTGGAACCACGGCCACGTGACTGAAAGCAGGGCTGGATACGAGGCCGTCAGGGCGGAGGCGTTGGATAGGTGCCATGACTGTATAGTCCCACCGAAGGCCGTCCATCAACAGGGGAGTTTGGCTACTCGGCGGCAGGTCGTCGTCGTTGTTGTTTGGTTACCGATCTAAGTTCTTTCGCTGCACGGTGACGGCGGGCCGAACCGCGCGTTGGCTTGGAGGCGCGGCGGACGGACTCGGGGACGAGACCCGCCTTGATCAGCTCAGCGAGCTTGGCCATGGCGATCTCGCGATTTCGCAGCTGCGACCGTTCCTCGGATGCAGTCACGGTGATGGCACCGCCGACGAGTTTTCGCGCGAGGCGCTTAAGCAGCATCTGCCGTTGCTCATCCGTTAGAGTTGCGGACTCGGCAACGTTAAACGTTAGTTCCGCCCGGCTGTCCGTGGTGTTGACGTGTTGGCCGCCAGGCCCGGACGAGCGGGAGAATCGCCAGCTCAGTTCCGAGGCGGGGATAGTCAGCGAAGGCGGAATTTCCAGGTCCATGGGTCAAGCCTTTCATGCCACTGGCGCACGTGCGGACGGGTTCGGCGAACATTCTCCGACACGTTTTTCATAATTAGGTAACCCTAAGCTAATTTTTCATTTTGTGATTGAACTGAGCGAACTCTCCGGGCTCGAGGCTACTGACCTGGTTCTCCGCTACGGGGACAAAGACGTGGTCCATGGAGCAGGACTCCGCCTGGAGCCAGGGCGCATCGTTGCCCTGGTGGGTCCGAACGGCAGCGGCAAATCCACCCTGCTCCGCGCACTTGCGCGATTGCACGAGGCGTCCTCGGGAAGCGTTACGGTCAAACCCGCCGACGGCGAAGCCTCGGATGCGTTGATGATGAAGCGCAGCGATTTCGCCCGGCATGTGACATTGCTCTCTCAGAGCCGGCCGGTGCCGCGGGGCCTCAGTGTCCGCGATGTGGTCGAATTCGGTCGCCACCCCTACCGTGGGCGGTGGCGCGCAGCCGATCCCGAGGGGCCGGCCGCCGTCCACCGCGCCATGGAACTGACCGGTGTGGCTGAGCTCGCAAACCGGGGTGTCCACGAACTTTCCGATGGACAACTCCAGCGGGTGTGGCTGGCCAGCTGCCTTGCACAGGACACGTCGGTGCTGTTGCTCGATGAGCCAACCAAGCACTTGGACCTCCGCTACAAGGTGGAGATCTTCGACCTCGTGTACGACCTCGCCCGCGTTCACGGCGTTGCAATTGGTGTTGTTCTGCACGACCTCGATGAGGCAGCCGCACTTGCCGATCATGTGGTGGTTCTCTCGGAAGGCCGCTGACCGGCAGGCTGCGCACGCGCGCGGTTGGTCGGCACAGCGACAGCTGAACACCCCTTTAAAGACGAAAGCCCCCCCACTCGAAAGGGACCCCTGTGTCCATGAAGATCCACAAAGCCCTGGCCGCCACGGCTGCCTTGGCAGTCCTGCTCACCGGTTGCGGTACCACCGAAGGCCCCGCGAGCTCCGCTTCGAACAGTGCCGGTGCCGGAGAAGCGATCACCGTGACCGATGCCCGCGGCACCGAGGTTAAGCTCGACGGCCCCGCCAAGCGCGTGGTCGGCACGGAATGGAACGTGGTGGAAAACCTGACCACCCTTGGCGTCATGCCTGTGGGTGTCGCCGACGTCAAGGGCTACAGCACCTGGGTTACCGCCGGCGAGCTGGACAGCACCCCCACGGACATCGGAACCCGCAACCAGCCCAGCTTCGACACCATTGCCTCCCTCGACCCGGACCTGATCGTTGCCACCACCGACCTCGCCGAGCCCATTATCAAGCAGCTCGAAGAACTGGCCCCCGTGGTTGTGGTGAAGTCCGCCGATGGCAGCCGCCAGATCGCCCAGGCCGAGGACAACCTGAGGCTCGTCGCCAAGGCAACCGGCACGGAGAAGAAGGCTGATGAGACCATCGAAGCCTTCGATGCCGCCGTTGCCAAGGGCAAAGCTGAGCTTGAGAAGGCCGGCCTCGGCCGTTCCCGCGTGGCATTCGCCGATGGCTGGGTAGCTGACGGCAAGGTCTCCATCCGCCCGTTCACCAAGGGCTCACTGCTGGCCGATATCAACACTGAACTGGGCCTCGTGAACCCGTGGACGGTCGAAGGAGACCCGGCTTACGGACTGGGCTCCACCGACGTCGATGGCATCTGGATGTTCGGCGGTCCTGCCTCGATGACCCAGTACGTCGACGCAATCGTCGCGTCCCTCACCAAGTAGTCCCACCCGCATGACCGACACTGTGAAGAGGCCCGCCATGACCGTACCCACGGCCATGGCGGGTGCTCCCGTGCCAGCCGCGCCTGCTGGACGAGATGCCCGCTTTCGTTCCGGCCCAGCGCTGGTGGCTGGCATTGGAGTAGTTGTCCTGGCCCTGTTTTCGATGATCCACCTCACTCAAGGAACGGCCGACGTCGGCCCTTTGAAGTTGCTGGGGCTGCTCACCGGAGACGGACCAGACCAGGAAACTGCGGTGTTGCTTGCCTCGCGGGTACCGCGCCTTTTCGCAGGCCTGCTGGTGGGAGTCGCGTTGGGGGTGGCCGGCACAGCCTTGCAGTCTGCCACCCGTAACGTCCTTGCTTCCCCCGATACGCTGGCTGTCAATGCCGGCGCGCATTTCGCGATTGTGGCTGTGGCCGCGTTCGGCCTGACACTTCCGGCGCTCTTGTCCGGTGGCATCGCATTCATCGGCGGCCTTGCTGCGGCGGTGCTGGTGCTTGCGCTCTCGGGCGGAGGCGCCAACGGCAACGGCGGCCCGATCCGCCTGGTGCTCGCCGGCACAGCTTTGGCGTTGGGACTGCATTCGGCCACCAGCGCACTCCTGCTTTTGTTCAGCCAGGAGACCACTGGCATATATGCGTGGGGCCAGGGCAGCCTTGCCCAGTCCCGAACCGATGAGTTGATCCAGTTCGCGCCCATCATCCTGGTAGCTATTGCCGCGCTCCTTCTCCTTTCACGTCGGATGGATCTGCTCGGGCTCGGCGACGACGCCTCGAGGCTGGCAGGTGCCGATCCGCGCCTGGCCCGGGTCGGCGCCGTCGTCCTTGCCGTCGTCCTTTCAGCCGCTGCGGTGACGATCGCGGGCCCGATCGGATTCGTCGGGCTTTGCGCTCCGGCGATCGTGCGTCTGCTGGCGTCCGGATTGAGTGTCGCCGGCGACGCCCTCGCGAGGCTTCGCTCCCGTAGGTTCTTCCTCGCCGTGTTGATTGGGCTCTTGATTCTGCTCACCGGCTTGCTGGTGGCCGGAGCGCTGCTGGGTGATGCGAAGCTCCTGCTCGGAGATCTCGTCAATTGGCTTACCGGTCAGTCGGGAAACCGGGTCAGCGCTGTGCTGGGAACCCGGATGCCGCGTGTTGTGGCCGCTGTTCTTGCCGGAGCTGCACTGGCACTGGCCGGCGCATTGATCCAGGCCGTGTCCCGCAATTCCCTGGCCGAGCCCGGCATCCTTGGTGTCTCCGGCGGCGGCGGTCTTGCAGCAATCATTGTCATCACCACTGTCCCCACTGCCGGTTCCTGGGTGATTACCGGCTCTGCACTTGGGGGAGCGGCGCTGTCTGCTCTGCTGGTCTTCGGGCTGGCCTTCCGTGGCGGGCTCCAACAGAACAAACTGGTCCTGATCGGTATCGGGGTCTCCGCAGGACTGGCAGCGGCAATCACCGTTCTCCTGGTAACCACTGACCCGTTCAACCAGACGAAGGCACTGACCTGGTTGTCCGGCTCCACCTATGGCCGCAACTTTGTCTCCGTCCTGCCCCCGCTGCTGGCAGTGGTGCTTGCACTTCCCGTGCTCGCGGGCATGCGGCGGGATCTGGATCTTTTGCGGTAGATGATGATTCTCCCCGAGTGCTCGGAATCGGGCTGTCCGGATCCCGGTTGCTCCTCCTTGCCGTGGCGGTACTTTTGACGGCCGGCGCCGTCTCTTCGGTAGGCGTCATTGCCTTCGTAGGGCTCGTAGCACCCCACGCCGCCCGCACGCTCGTGGGCGCACGACACTCACGCGTCCTGCCGGTGGCAGCGTTAATTGGTGCCTGCACGGTGGTGCTGGCCGACATCATCGGCCGCACGTTGATCGCACCGGCCCAGATCCCTGCCGGAATTATGACGGCTTTGGTGGGCGCGCCGTACTTCGTGTATCTGCTGTGGCGTTCCCGGGTGGACCGGACCGTCTGAGCCTCAGGAGAGGTTGGCCGCCAGGGTTGAGGCAACGAATGTGCCGAACTGTTCCGCTGTCCAGCCGCGCTTCATCACGAGGGTTTCGAACAGTTCAGGGGCAGTGCAGGCAAACATGACATCGGCTGCTTGCTCCGCGCTCACATCCGCTCGGAGGAATCCTCGTTCAAGCAAATGCTGCGCGTTGCGCAGCATTCGGTTGTGGCGTGCCTCTTCGATCTCTTGCAACAACTCGGCCATGGCTGAGTCCCCGGTCACCGCGGCATCACGAATAAGAAGGTTAATGGGCACCACAAGCGGGCTGACCTCCGCGGCAAGTTGGCCAAAGTGGTGCATCAGCGTCAGCGGGTCCTCTGCCGTTTCCTGGGCCCACTCGGAGCGCTGCTCGGCTGCTGAGTGTTTCGATCCGAGAAGGCTTTGCTGCTGGATGGCCCGCACCAAGCCCGCTTTGCCCCCGAAAGTCTTGTAAATTGTTTCCGATGAGACGCCGGAGGCGGCTGCGACCTCGGCCACGGTTGTTCCACCGAATCCTTGTGTCAGGAGCAGTTGGCGGGCACGTTCAATCACGGTCTGCCGGGACGCCTCGGCGGCCTGACGACGACGGCTCGCGTCATAGCTGCGGGGAGCAGGCGCAGTTCCCTCCCGGCCCTTGACCTTGTCCATCATCGAACCTAGACTCCAATCAATACAGGCAACTGTAATGAATTGACGATACCAGCTTCTGTCCCTCCGGATGTGGAGCGCAAGGGAGTCAAGATGGATCTTGTGGCGGGATTGGAACGCGTCCCGGATGGGCCTGTGAGGCGTATGTTTGCCGCAGCCGGGAGCCACGACATCGAAGCGTTGGTGGCCGAATTTTCCCAGAGCTACATTAACGTCACTCCCAACCATCCCCAGCGAAACTTCACTGGCACGCAACAAGTCAGAGCCAACTGGACCAGCCTGTTTGCGGGCATTCCGGATCTGGCCCTGAAGATTCATGACGCGGTCGCTGACGATGATCGGACGGTTTGGGTTGAATGGAGTCTCCATGGCCATCGTCTCGACGGAAGTGCCGTAGAACTCGCGGGGGTCGCGATCTTTGCCGTGGACCAAGGGAAACTCGCCGGCGTGCACTTCTACCTTGAGCCCGTGGAACGTACTTCGGGTGACGTAGATGTCGCCGTCCGTACCACCGCGGGTCCGGGCCTTCCTGTTGAGCCGGAACCATGATCCTGGTCGTGGGCGGCACAGGGCGTTTAGGTGTGCGCGTCACCAGGGATTTGGCAGGCATCGGGCAACCGTTCCGCATCATGGCGCGTGGCCGCTCACAGCCATTCCTGGAACAGGGTCGCAGCGAATTCGAGGTCTTCCGCGGGACCTTGTCCTCGGCATCGGACTGCCAACATGCTGTTGAGGGCTGCGAGCAGGTGATTTTTGCGGCGTCCGGTTTCGGGTTGAAAACCGGAGGCACGCCGCGCAGCGTTGACCGCGACGGTGCATTGCGGCTTATGGAAGCTGCCGAACACGTGGGGGTACGCCACATGGTGATGATGTCCATGTACGGCGCTGCCGCAGACGCGCCAATGGAGTTCCTCCGCATGAAGTATGCCGCAGAGGAAGCGCTCAGGTCCTCGGGAATGGGCTGGACAATCATTCGGATGGGCGCAAATCTTGAACAGTTCCTTGCTGTCATGAGTCAGCCCCTTGAGACGCAGGGCAAAGTGATCGTCTTCGGATCAGGCGGCATGCCGGTGACATTTACCTCCACCGCTGACGCGGCGGCGTTGGCGGGTCGAGCCCTTTCGGATCCGGTGCTGGGAGGGCAAACCATCGAGTGGGGATCCGGAACCTATTCGCTCAATGAACTGGCCAGCGCCATTCTTGCCAATGCCGGCCGCGGCGCTATCAAGCGGATACCAGTGCCGGCATTGCGCATCATGTCTGTCGCTGCGCGGGCTTTCTCTCCCTTTATGGCCAGAATGGCGGCGGCGGCGCTCTGGATGGAGTCGGGCGCAGCGGCCTTTGATCCTGCGTTACAGAGAAAGTCATTACCTGACATCCCGGTCTTCGGCCTGGAAGAGAGTCTCAATCCGAGTCCTTAGGCGCTTAGGATCGACTCATGGCCGGTTCCCTGGATGTCCTTGGCCCCATTCTGGAAATGATGACATGGGTGGGGTTTGTTCCGGGCGTGCCACTTTTGATCAGCGCTTGGGTCATTGCCCAGCGTCGTTGCGTGTGGGCCACCGCGGATGGCAAACAGTTCGCCGCAGGTGGATTCCTGGGACTGCAGTGGGTAGACAGGGCGAACGAGGAACAAAAAGTCCTGCTGGACATTCCTGCTCGTGACGACAGCGTTGATTCAGGCGCCGTACTTGTCCACTACGATCTTTGCCATCCGTCCCGATGCTCGCTCAGTCCACCACGACAAGACAATACGGTGTTGATTCTGGGCTGGATCCTCACCGGGGTTGGCATACTCAGCACCCTGGGAGGATTCGTCCTTCTCCTCCTTTAGCGCCGCCCCCTTGAACACCGGATAGCTCAGGACTAGCGTTTCCCGCGCACGGTCAATGCACGGTTACTGCGCACGGTTAAACCGAGGAGACTGCTATGAGTGAGAACACCGCAACCCTAATGGTGGACCTGATCATTTCCCTGGATGGTTACGCTTCTGCCGAAGGGTGGCCTGGCTGGTGGGGATTGGAAGGCCCGGAATACCTGGCGTGGCTGGATGAGGAGGGAAAAAAGGAATTCACCACCCTCATGGGGGCCAATACGTATCGGGTAATGTCCAGCATGTCGGAGCAAGCCTCTGAAGACAGTTCCGGGTTTTCGGAGGAAGAGGGCGCCAGCTTGGGCGGGCTGGCCGCCATGCCCAAGATCATCTTTTCCTCCACGTTGAAAGAGCCCCTGGTGTGGCCCAACTGCGAACTCATTTCCGGTGACGCCGTGGAGACCGTGCGGGAATTGAAGAGGACCAGATCCGGTGCCTTTACCACGCTGGGCAGCCTTAGCCTCTGCCGTTCCCTTCTGATGGCCGGACTGGTGGACAGGTATCGCCTGGTGGTCTTCCCCGTGATCACCGGCAAGACGGGAAGCGAGCGGATCTATGACGGATACCCCGATGTTTCCCTGGAATTGGTGGACAGCCGGACGTTCGATGGCAGGTCGCAGTTACTCCAGTACGTTCCCACTGTTATCGAAGGCCCGCCACCACCAAGGCGGGGCTGATCCAACATGCGTCCAGGTCCAGAATCCACTCCGGATACTCCGGAATTCCGGCCGGATATCCCAACCCAAACAGAAACCATTGTCCGGCAAGTCCATTTGCCAGCAGGTGTAGCAGGCCCCACGGAAATCAGTTTTGACGTTCGCTGTTTCGTGGTGCCCATGTCAGACGGGATTGTTGTGATCGACACCGGCATGGGCGACAACGCCACTGATATCCAGCAGACGCTGGAACTCTTAGGCGCGGGCTGGGCTGATGTCTCTGACGTCGTGATCACTCATGCTCATGTTGATCATGTTGGTGGTTTGAACGAGGTTCTTTCGAGTAGGAGGAATGCGGTGGTGTGGGCGGGCGAAGCGGATGCCGGCGCTGTAACTTCCGGCATTCTTTCTTCCGAAACGCTGGTCCGAGCCGCCGCCGATGGTGCTTCAATCCGCGGCTTGCGCGTCATTCACACCCCGGGTCACACTCAAGGCCACATCAGCTTGCTTCATGAAGCCGAAGGCCTTGCTGTTCGTCGGTGATGCTGTTGGCATCATGAACGGAGCCATGGTCCGCCCCCCGGCACCCTTCACTGCCGACCCGGTGGAGGCTGAAGCATCGCTTCGCAAACTTGCCCAGGTGACGTAGCACAGGATGCTGTTTTGGCATGGCGCTGAGATTCCCGAGGCCACCAGCAAGCTCCGCGATCTTCTGGAACGTCCCACGCCCCAATAATCCTTGCAGGGGCTAAATGGCACTGTCCTACGTGGTGTATTGCTCCTGGCGGCCATTAGCGCGTTCGAGCAGTGGTGCCAGGCACTCAGCGTAATACGTCATGGCTTCAGCGAAAGTGAACAACCTTGGCCCCTCGATAGCTGCCCCTGGCGGTTCTTGCGGGGCGGCCGGGTCTACGTGGCAGAGAACCGGTTCGCGGCTCACGCCGTTGGCCGTCAAGGTCGCAATTGCCCAGGGGAGGCTTGGCTCGGCCACAGAAATGCCTGCAGCGTCGAAGGTATCGCGCAGGACATAGTGAGTGACGGTCCGCCAGGACTGGAGAAACGGCGGCTGCAGCTGTTCGACGCGGTCCTCGTCATTGCTGTGATAGGCGTCCACGAGGGCAGCAGCCAGTCCGTCCCACTCGTTGGCGTCGCGGACCATGAGGTGCGCGGTCCTCAGGCGGTCAATGATTTCATTTAACGTCATGGCAGTCCCCACACTTCCCGTCGTTTTTGCCTGCCCCTCAAGGGCAAGCATGACCGCCGTCGGCATGTCACTATCAATCAGAACGGATGAGGCCCCGGCATGATTCCCGGAAAATCCCATGCTCTGTTTTTGGCCTACCAGTGACATTCCTCGTCTGCCTAGCAAATCAGTAGCCTTACTAATAGGGTGGTTGTGGGGAAAAGACCCCCGGACACGAAGTCGAGTCCAGGAACCAGGAGAAGTGAGACCCGCATGACTGAAGAACAAGCCATCAGCAAAGTCACTGACATCATCAACGACTCCAAGATCGGAATGCTGACCACCATCGACGAGGCTGGTGCGCTGGTCAGCCGGCCGCTGGCCGTTCAGGAAGTCAAGGGCGACGGCGACATGTGGTTCTTTACGGGATTGGGAACCTCGCAGGTTGCCCACATACGCCAGGACCCCCGGGTCAATGTTTCCTTTGGCAAGAACACCGAGTGGGTCTCCGTGGCAGGGGCTGCCGAGGTTGTCACAGATCGCCGGAAAATCCATGAGATGTGGAACCAAGTGGTGGAGGCGTGGTTCCCCGATGGCCCTGACACTCCTGAGGTGTGCCTGCTTCGCGTTGACTCCGACTCGGCAGAGTACTGGACCAGCCCGGGCGGTACGGCTGCTACGGTTCTTCAATGGGTCAAGTCCAAGGTCACAAACTCCCGGTTCAGCGTGGGCGAGAGCGGCACTGTGGAACTATGATCCACCGTGGTTGACGCCGAACGGTTTCGGGTTCTTCTGGAGGACGAGCGGAACCGTAAACTCGAGCTGCTGAAGGCTCTGCGAAGCGACATCACCTCAGTGAGTCTGGCCCGTCAGGATTCCAATGTGGACGACGAGCACGATCCCGAGGGCAGCACCATCGCGTTCGAGCTGTCCCAAGCGTCCGCCCTCATGGGCCAAAGCCGGGTGGGTTTGGAGCAGATCGAAGAAGCGCTGGCGAGGATCGCGGACGGAACCTACGGGCTGTGCGCGATGTGCGGCGTGGCCATTCCCGAAGGCAGGCTTGAGGCCAGGCCTTGGACACCTTTCTGTGTCCAGCACGCCTCGGGCAGGAGGAATTGATTCGCCAAGAAGCTGGGTCAGCCGGACATTCCCGGTGACACCGGAACGAATTCGATGCCCTGCTGGACCTTCTTCTTGGGGCCCCGGACAAAGCCTTTGGCGTCCAGATGATTCGCCGCGCGGTAGGCAGCCAGCGCTTCATCGTAGATCTGGTTGAGCCGCTGCGCCGTGAAGACTTCCTCGGTCCCGTCGGCAAAAACCACGGACACCTCAGTGCTGGCGGGAAAGTGCCGTTTCATCCGGATGAATCCTTGGGCGTCCTGGTGCAGGGAGATCACGTGGCAACCGCGCTTTCAGTAGTGGTTACCACCAGTTTGGCCCACTTGGGCTGCAATCGCAGAAACGGCCGTACTGCCCCAACTGCCTCAACCCTTTTGATCGCCGTCTTTATAGGGTGTTGATTCGGGGTTTGAGGCGGCTTCGGTGGTGCTGGCCCGGTCGGCTGGCGCGGCCTGCTTCCGGCTGGCCACCAGGAAAGGCAAGGCAACGAGCTCGATGACACCGGCCATGGCCAAGGATGCCGGGTAGCCGTAGAGGTCAGCTCCCCGGCCCAGGACGGGCTGTATGACTACACCGCCGCTGGATCCCATCAGCGAATCGAAACTCAGGACGGTGGCCCGTTGCTTCGACGGAATCATGTCGTTGACATATGCCTGCCGGACGGGCGTGGCGGCGGAACCCACAACGGCCCAAAGCGCGAGCAGTATCAGCGCCACCCAAAACACACGAGTGAATCCCAGGACCAGAAGGATAGCGCAGCCCGCCAAGCAGCCTACGATCAGCACGGTGGTGCGCTTATGAAACAGGCGCCGGGCGTGCGGGGCGAGCCAGCCCCCGAGGATCTGCGACCCCGCCACGATCGCTGCGGCCAAACCCGCGATGGAATACGCTTTCGGGTCGCCAAACAGGTCCAGCAGGAACGGCTGCAATGCGTAGAAGACGTAGAACCCGACGCCGGCAGTAAACGGGGCTGCCAACATCACGTACCGGACGGGCGGGTTCTTCAAACCGTTCTCAATCGATGCGGACAGTACCGCTCGGGTCGCGCGGAGGGGGTGCGTCGAACGCTCAGGCGAGAAGCCGACGTCGTGCATCAGCCCAAAAGCGACAGCAAACATGGCAAGAAGCACCAGCACGCGCAGCAGGAACGGAACGCCAAGGTTGGTGGCTTGGGCTATTACCCCGCCTGCCACCGAGCCCACCAGCATCGCTACACCCTGAACCATCTGCCCTCGGCCAAGCACGGATTCCAACCCGCCGTCGTAACCCGAGAAGCGCAGGGCATCGACGAGCCATGCCTCAACAGCGCCGGAGAAGAACGTGAAGCCGAGACCTAGTAGGACCGAAACGACGGCCCACATCCAGAACGGCGCGGAAATCTGCCACATCACGAAATACAAGTAAGTGGACACGGCCAACGTCACCGTTCCCAGCAGAAACGAAACGCGCCGTCCCCACCCATCAGCAATTACGCCCGTGGGCACTTCGAAAAGAACCATGCCTGCCGTGAAGAAGGCGTTGGCGGCAAACGCCTCCAGATTGCTCAAGCCCGCATCCAGCAGGAAAAGCGTGTTGATACCCCAGATGAACGACGCCGCAACGGTATTGCCCAACGTCAATGTCAGGTAGACGCGTTGGACCTTTCGGGCGGCGTCATTCAGGGTGTCGCCGCCCTCACCGATGCGAGGAGGGACCACCAGCTAATTCTCGTCCCGTCTCCCGTGCTCCGCCAGAGCTTCCGGTGGTTGGTGGCTACTTTTCGTGACTTGTGGGAATGTCCTGGGAGGCTGCCCATTCGCTGACATCCCGGCGTTCGATGGCTGCAGCCATCATCTCCGGAAAGAGATCCGGCGTGCACGCAAAAGCGGGAACACCGATGCCGGCAAGTGCAGCCGCGTGGCTGGAATCGAAGGACGGATGGCCGCTGTCGCTCAAAGCCAGCAACGCAATCATGGTGGTCCCGCCGCCCACGATGGAAGCAGCACGACGCAGCATTTCGTCTGCAATCCCGCCTTCGTAGAGGTCGCTGATCAGCACAAGAATGGTTTCGGCGGGCTTGGTGATCTGGTCCTGGCAGTAGGCGAGGGCACGGTTAATGTCCGTGCCACCGCCCAGTTGGACACCGAACAGCACGTCCACCGGATCATCCAGATCGTCGGTCAGATCCACGACTTCGGTATCAAAGACCACCAACCGTGTGCTCACTGATTTGAGCGAACCGAGGACAGCTCCGAAAACACTGGAGTACACCACTGATTCAGCCATGGACCCCGATTGGTCGATGCACAAGATGATCTCGCGCTGAATTTCGGTACTGCGTCGAGCGTGTCCATGGAGCCGTTCGGGCACCACAGTCCGGTACTCGGGCTGGTAGTGCTTGAGATTGGCGGCAATGGTCCTGTTCCAGTCGATATCCCTGTGCCGTGGCCGGCGTGTCCTCGCGGAACGGTTGAGCGCCCCGGAGACTGCCTGAATTGTTTTGGCGCCCAGCCGTTCTTCAAGCTCCTTGGTGACCTGCCTAATGACCGATCTGGCGGTCTCACGGGACTCCTCAGGAATCACCCGCCCCAGACCCACGAGAGTGCTCACCAAACCGATGTCCGGTTGGACAGTTCGCAGCATTTCCGGTTCCAGCAGCAGTTGCCTCAAACCGAGCCGGTCCATGGCATCGGACTGCATCACCTGGACTACCGAGGAGGGAAAGTACCCTCGGATGTCGCCGAGCCATCGGGCCACGCGTGGACTGGACGAGCCCAGCCCTCCGCGCCGGCCCGATCCGTCACCGTATAGCTCTTCCAACGCCTGATCGCGGCGGACATCATCCTCTGACAGTTGCACCGGCGCACCTTCGCCAGTTGTGATGCCATCAGCATCGTGCCCGCCCAGGACCAGACGCCAACGGCTCAACCGGTCACGGCTGGCCCTGGCAGAATCGTCGGCCGTGTCAGCGGTACTTGTCGCGGTTGCGTCGTCGGTCATGCGATTGCCTTCCATCCCAGAATCTTTGCCATGGTTTGCAGCGCCGGGCCGGCGCCGGACAGGTCCATGGGGGAGGACTCCACTGCGACGCCGGTAGAACCGACCCGACTCAACTGTTCGCCGATTTCGCGCCGCTCAGGCCTGCTGAAGGTCGAGAAGGTCCTTCGGATCAAGGGCAAGACATCCTCGAAAACATCATCGTGTACGCCTTCCACCCACTCATCAACGATCTGCAGGAGTCGCCGATCATGGATGAGCAACGTCGCATCGCCGGATAGCAGGCCGTCCAACCAGGCTGCGGCTTCCGGGGCGGGTGTAGCGATGGACAAACGACGGCTGAGGCGTGACGCTACGTCGTTTCCTTCCACCAGGCCCGCATCAAGCAGGAGCCGGGTGGCCCGGCCGGCCACCGAGCCATGAATCGAGTCAGAGTGTGCCACCGCTGAGAGGGCAATATGCCAATCACCCAGTGGCAGTTCCGGCAGTATGCTCAGACCATCTTGTGCCGAGTCAATGGCCCGGCGCATTACGCCCGCAGCATCGTCATCGAGGCCGGCGCAGGCAGTGGGCAGTCCGACGCACGCGCGAACCACCGTGGCTTGCAGGATCTTGCGGACATCGCTCACGTCCACCCCTCGGACGTTGCCGTACCGGCACGTGCGGGCCAACGGGGCCATGGTTTCCAAGAGGGGAGGAACGTCCTGCTGGAGGGCGGTGCGTTCAGCCAAGGCGGACACGACGCCGGCGATACCGTCGGGCAGCTCGGCCAGGAGACAGCTTTCCAGCAGTCTGCTGAGAACCGGCAGGCCTTCGGCTGCCTGCGCCTGCTCAGAGACAAACGTGGCAGCGGCTGAGGCGACGGTGGTGCCATATCGGCTCGCTTCCACCAGTGAAACAGCCAACTCGGGTTTCCACAGGAGTGTCCATGCTTCTTTGAAGGTGCCAGTGGTCCTTCCGGTGTCCGTCAGCTGACCCCAGTCCACGCCCAGCAATGCCAGACGGTGCAGGAGTACAGAACGGGCCAACTGGTTCGGCTTGCGCAGGTCCAGGACCATGACCTCTTCCATGGCACTGGGCTTCATGCGAAGCTTCCGCTGGGTAGCGGTGAGGTCCGCTGCCAACGGCAGGGTGGGCACGGAGTCCGGAACGTTGCCGAGCTCGCGCCCGACAGTCAATTCGCGATGAACCAAGGCCAGCGGCAGAGGCGAGCCGTCGCATAGGACGGTCTGCGCGGCGTCGTCCAGTTCCGGTAAGCCAGGGCTCGGCCGTCCGCGAACTGCAGCTAACGCAGTTGCCATCCTGCTGGCCTCCACAATGGACGCCGTGGAAGCATCCAGATTTTCTTTGCGAAGCGCATGGGCCACCCGGACCAGCCACGTGGTGGCAACATCCTTCGTGGGGTCCTTGGCCATCCAGTGTGCAAACAGGTGTTGATACCAGCCCGGCGCAGTAACCCCTGCTCCGTATCCGCTGCCCAGGCTGAGCCGGTTCGATGTCCACGGAACCCACGTGACGGCCACTTTGGCCTTGGGCAATCCGGCAAGGACTTTGTTGTCGGCGGAAACCGACGGAAAGCCGGCGGGCACCAACGCCGGTGCGTGATAGGCGCCGCACACTACTGCGATGCGTTCATGTCCTTCGCGCATGGCCGCGCGCAGCAGGCGCCGCATGGCAGCTTCCCGGCGGCTGTTCTCCAGGACGTCAGGATGATCCACGGGACGCTGATCAATGGCCCTGATTTCTGTGATTGCATCGATCAGATCTTCGAACCGTTCAACGGGGTCCGTGTTCCGATGCTCCACGGCGTCTTCCCACCAGCGTTCCGCGTCGCTGTACCCTGCAGCTTCGGCCAACATCCCGATCGCGTCGGGACGGTACGCCTGCTGCGGGATCGTGGGAGAGTCCTCAACGACGGTGGGAAAATCCTCGACGACGTCCGCGGGCTTCGCGGCGACGGCGGCAGGCACCCCGCCGTCTTCGGGAGTGGCGGCTGGAGGTTCTTCCTCCTCCGAGCCCGTCAAGGCTGCCAAGGCGCGTCCCTCTGCGGCCCTGAGCGCGAAGGTGTGGGCAGCGGGCAGATCGATGGCGCGCACGGATTTGCCTGTAGACAGCGCCCAACGGATCGCGACCCACTCCGGTGAGAAAGCGGCCATGGGGTAGAAGGAGGCCAAGCGGGGCTCGTCCACCGCATAGATCAGGCCCGCGACCGGCGGAACCATCTCCGGATCCGTGACCAGTGGGATGACCTGGTCAAGCTCCGGCGGCCCTTCAACCAGCACCAGATCAGGCCGAAGACTCGCCAAGGCTTCCGCGACGGAATGGGCTGAACCCGGACCGTGGTGCCGGATCCCCAGAATGTGGACGTCGGTCATGTTTCAGTTGGACGATTCAAGATCGCGGCAGGCTCGGTACAGGTCTTTCCATTCCGGGCGGTTCCGCACCACAGTCTCCAAGTATTCCTGCCAGATCACGCGGTCCTGCACGGGGTCCTTGATCACCGCGCCCACCAAGCTGGCGGCCACGTCCTCGGCACGGACGGTGCCATCTCCAAAGTGTGCTGCCAGCGACAGCCCGTTGGTCATCACGGAAATGGCCTCTGCCGTGGACAACGTGGCCGATGGCGACTTGATGGTGGTGCGCTGGTCCTGCGTCACGCCTGACCGAAGTTCGCGCATCACGGTAACCACGCGGCGGATTTCGGAAAGGGCTGCCAAATCGGCCGGCAGCTCCAAGGACTCACCCAGGCTGCGCACACGGGTGGTCACGATCTCCACCTCTTGGTCAATGCTGTCCGGGAGCGGCAGGACCACTGTGTTGAACCGGCGGCGAAGAGCGGACGAGAGATCGTTCACGCCTTTATCGCGGTTGTTCGCGGTGGCAATCACGTTGAAGCCCTTCCGTGCTTGAACTTCCTCATTGAGCTCTGGAATGGGTAGTGTCTTCTCGCTGAGAATGGTGATGAGGGAATCCTGCACATCGGAGGGGATGCGGGTCAGTTCCTCCACCCGCACCAGGCTTCCTGTCTCCATGGCGCGCATCACCGGGCCGGCAACCATGGCCGCGCGGGACGGGCCATCGGCCAGCAATCGGGCATAGTTCCATCCGTACCGCAAAGCCTCTTCGGGGGTACCCGCAGTGCCCTGAACCACCAATGTGGACGAGCCGGAGATGGCTGCCGCCAGGTGCTCACCAAGCCAGGTCTTCGCGGTTCCCGGAACACCCAGCAACAGCAGTGCACGGTCTGTGGCCAGTGACGCCACGGCGATTTCCACCAGGCGTTCCGAGCCAAGATACTTCGGGCTGATCTGAACACCGTTGGCCAAGGTTCCACCGAGGATATACGTGGTGACAGCCCACGGAGAAAGACGCCAGCTGGGTGGGCGGGGGCGATCGTCAACAGCGTCCAAAGCGCTGAGTTCATCGGCGTACGCGTTCTCGGCGTGCGCGCGAAGAACCTCCGTGGCGTTCTGGGCATCGGTCATCGGAAAGCCTCCGTCAAGGATTGTTTGAATGATTGGTATTGGACGGCATCGCGCAGCACACGACGCCGTGCGGCGTCTTTGTCAGTCTCTGCCAAAAGCTGCCGGCAACGCTCGGTGGCCTCCGGCGGCAACGCGGTAGGTAGGTCTTCGGCCAGCATGGCTGCCAAACGGCCCCCGTCCTTGCCGGAAATCACCGTCAGTACAGTATCCGCCAACGGCATGGACCACGGCTGCGGCAGGTCATACAGGAGTGGAGCCAGGGTCAGCGGTTCATCGTTGCTTTCCCTGACGTGCCGCTCCAGCCAATGTGCCCGCTCCTCCGGAGGGAGGCAATCCAACAGCCTCCTGTCCGTCAGGACGGTGAGAAGCGCGCGGGCCCATTCAGCATCGTTGCGGGCAGCGGTTGCAGCGACCATAGCGTCCAGGATGCGGGGTTCTTCCTGCAGCAGCGCAACGGTGGCTGAGCGGTTACGGCCTGTCACCGACGTCCATACGTCCAGCGGCGCCCCTTTGATGATGGCCTCCAATCGTGCCATCCGATCCGGTTCGCCCTTGCGCGGGTCCGCTGGAGTTCCGTCCCGCAATGCCTCCTTGTCAGGGTCCGGGGGGAGATCGATCTCCAGCCGTTTGCTCAGAAGTCCTTTGAACTGGAGCAAGGGTTTTAGCCTGGCGGCCATGCGGGCGGCTCGCGCACTCCCGGGGAGCTGGTCCAAGAGCCGGAGGGCCACATCCCGTACGCCCTTGGCTTTGTCGTCCAAAGCCTTCTCCAGCAATGCTTCGTCGTCGTCATGGAGGTTTCCGGCGAACAGTGCCAGAGCGCCTGCCCGTTCCCGGGCGCTGAGCGAAGTCCAGCTCGCACGCAGTTGGACGCGGGCAGCTGATGGATCACGGCCTCTCAGCCGGTCATACTCTGCCGCAGCATCAGAGCCTCGGCGGTCAGTCTTTTGGGTGGCAGGCTCGAGAGAAGGCGGGCTTTTGATCTCTTGCATCCACCGACCACGGGTTCCTATGGCAGGTTCCAGACTCCTTAAGACAGCGGACTTACTCTCAGCCAACGTCAGCAACGACGGCAGCAGCCGGTGAGGGACCCGTCGTCGTGATTCTTCGGCGAAACCCAGCCAATCCACCACCAACTGGGTCCTCAGCTCAAGATTCACGGGTGGTTGCGTCAATAAGAGCTCCAAAAGCCGGGCAGCCTCGCCGCTAGCTTGGGGCTCCGTATCAACCGGAGCCGGCGAAGAAAGTCCCGTGCCAGGGGCAGCAGATGCTGTCCGCGTCGCCCGGGTGACAACGTCAGCCAAGGCCGCTTGATCCAACAGGTATTCCTCGCGGCTCAGGCCGTCGGGGGCAAGATATCCCAGCTCTGCGGGCGGAAGGGGAGCGGCGTGCCGTCCGGTACCCACCAGGGCTGACGTGCGCAGATCGTCAAACCAAGTCACGGGGTCACCACCATTGAATCGACGACGACGGTCAGTGGACGCAGGCGGCCATCTTCCAGTTCACCAAAAATATCGGTTGTATGGCCACCGGTTAGTGCCAGCAGCGAGTCCAGGGGAGCGTCCACCAAAGGAAGTGCGTCGCCGTTCGGATCGTGCAGCCACCCGTTTCCGTCGGGATTTACTATGACGCCGTCCAACAGCACGGGAATCCGGGTCCGCCACGGCGAGCGGGCAACTGCGGCAGACTCCCTTTCGAGTGCTTGCCCAATGCTGCCCCCCGGGCCGAGACTTGTGGCCGCGCCCCGGGGAGTGATGGGGCCAGTGAACATGGCGCGCTGCGGTGCTGATCCGGGGTAGCGGGCCACTGTGACATCAAGCAAAGCCCCGGCAAGTTGCGGCGCCGCCAAACCCTGGCCCTGTCCGGCGAAATCGAGGACCACGACTACCGTTCCGTCCGGGCCTTGAAGCCAGGTCCGTTGTTGCTGCAGGCGTCCGTCATCGCTCCGGTGGGCTCCCAGAACCAGCCAAGGGCCCGTCAACCGCTCAGTGTCCTGTACATCGGCCGACGCAGTGGCCCACCCGAGGGCAGCCTTGACGTCGGCAAATTCCTCCGCCGAGAGGGTGTCCCTGGCTGACCATGCCTTGGTAAGAGCCCACCAGCGGCCCGCGTTGAAGAGAAGATGGTCAGCCCAGTCCGTCCTGCCGTGGATGCGGGAAGCCATGTCCCGTACTTGCTCGGCCAAACCGGGAAGCTGGGAGTCCACCAAGCGGGCTGCAACGCCATCCCACCACGGATACGGCTGGTTGCGTGCAGCGGCAAGTCCCGTCCCGACAAGGTCCGTCAGCCAGCGCGAAAAATCATCCACCCCTGCGTCCATCAGGGCGAGCCTGGTGGCTAGACGTTTTGCCTGAGCTTCAGGATCTGCGGGCTGCTCGGTTTGCCGACGTTCTTTGGCCGTGGCGCGGTCGGCCCGCTGATCTGCCCACTCCTGTGCAAAATCAGCGGTATCGGCCCCTGATTCCGCTGCCTCACCCCTGGACCACAGAAGGAGCAGTGCAAGGGCATGCTTGCAGGGGAACTTCCGGCTGGGACATGAGCATCGGTATGCGGGCGCTACGACGTCCACGCTCACTTGGTATGGCGTTTTTCCGCTGCCTTGGCATTTTCCCCAGACAAGGACGTCATTGCTGCCGGAGTCCGACCACGGGCCGGGATGTGCAAGCTTCCGTGCTGCCGCCAGTGAGGATGAGTCCGGGGCCGCGTTGATGACTGTCTCTTCGCTCCAACGCCCCTTGACTCACATTCTGCCTGACGGCTCCGACACTATGGAACAGCAGTGACGGTGTGGCGCTGGAACTGCCGGGGAGTTGACGCTCGACTCCCCGGCAGTCTCCCTCTCTTCGCTAGGACTGGTTACTGACGAGCCCCGTCTCGGCCTGGACGGTTTTACTCCGCTCCGCTGACAACAGCGGTGCGAAGAACTCGCCGAGTTCGCTGATAGCGGTCAGGGGCAGGACGTTGGCGACGTACTGGTCCGGGCGGACCACTACCACCACGCCGTCACGACTAAGGCCGCGCATCTCGAAGATGTCGTTGTTGGGGTCGGTGCCGAACACTTTTTCGAGGTAGGTGAGCTCGAAGGGGCCAACGGTGGGTTTGAACGCCGCGGGTACGGCGTTGATGTCCACCTGGGTGTGGTCCTGCTGGTAGATCACCTTCACATCGAACCAGGCGTCGCGGTCAGCGTCCGACGGCGTCGCGGCCAGCGGCGAGTCCGGCGAGTTCGCGATCCACTCGGCAAAGTCCGCCACAGGGCCCGGAGCCCCTGCTTGTGCGGTGTCGGCAAAGACGTAGATACGCCAGCGTCCGTCCGCCTTGGCATGGTGGCCCAGATGCATGGGGTTGGTGTCGCAGACCCGGAGCACGGGCGCGGACTTGAAGCGTTTGCCCACAGGGAAGCCGGTGGCGAGCTCCTGGTGCCGTGCCTCGGCAACCAGCATTGAGGGCGCGTACTGGGTCATGAAGCCTGCCGGGAACTCGGCGGTACTCGTGTAGAAGGTTTCCAGTTCCGCCGGGTCCTCGAATTCCTCGGGTTTCCTGGCCATCAGCGTGGACCACTGCTTATCGAAGTCGATGAGGTTCTTCGCCACCACCTGACGTTCAGCCGAGTAGGTATCCAGCAGGGACTCGGGGCTGCGGCCTTCCAGAACGTGGCCGAGTTTCCAGCCGATGTTGAAGCCGTCCTGCATGGACACGTTCATTCCCTGCCCGGCTTTCGCGCTGTGGGTGTGGCACGCATCTCCTGTGATGAACACCCGCGGCGTGCGCGTACCGCGCTCCTCCGGCAGAACGTCGTCGAACCTGTCCGTGAGCCGGTGGCCTACCTCGTACACGCTGTGCCAGGCGACGTTGCGGACATCCAGAGTGTACGGGTGAAGGATGTCGTTGGCCTTCTGAATGATCTGTTCAATGGTGGTTTTCCGGACAGCACCCTTGTCCTCAGGGTGGACTTCGCCCAGGTCCACATACATCCGGAACAGGTGCCCGCCCTCACGGGGGATTAGCAGGATGCTGCCACCGGTTCCGGACTGGATGGCACATTTGGTGCGGATGTCCGGGAAATCGGTCACTGCCAGCACGTCCATGACACCCCAGGCGTGGTTGGCCTGGTCGCCGGCAAGGTGACATCCGATCGATTCACGGACCTTGCTGCGCGCGCCGTCGGCACCCACAACATACTTGGCACGGATGACCCGTTCCTGGCCTTCGTTCGGCCCGGACGTATGGGCCAGTGTTACGGTGACAGGATAGTCACCCTCTCCGGTGACCTGAAGACCCTGGAATTCGTAACCGTAGTCGGGTTTCATTCGTGTGGGGGAGTTGGCCATGAACTCAGCGAAGTAGTCCAGGACGCGGGCTTGGTTGACGATCAGGTGCGGGAACTCGCTGATCCCTGCGGGGTCATCCACTGCGCGGGCTGCCCGGACAATGCGGGAATGATCGGCGGGGTCCGGCTTCCAGAATGCCATTTCCGTGATGCGGTACGCCTCCGCAATGATGCGTTCGGCAAATCCGAAAGCCTGGAACGTCTCCACGCTGCGGGCCTGGATACCATCCGCCTGGCCGATGGCCAAACGCCCCGGACGCCGCTCGACAAGACGGGTGGTCACGTCCGGAAACTGGGACAGCTGCGCCGCCGTGAGCATGCCCGCAGGGCCCGTGCCCACGATGAGGACGTCGACCTCGTCAGGAAGCTCGGCCGGACGATCGATCCCTACACCGGCGGCCGGCTCAACTCTCGGGTCACCGGATACGTAACCGTGGTGGTGAAACTGCACGGGCTTTCCTCACTTCTTTGTGGGCTACTTCGTTTTATGATGTTCGATAATAGAACACACTGTTCTATTATCGCTCAGACAATCGTAATGCGGCTCACACCGGTGTTCAAGTCCTTAGCGCGTCTTATGCCGGAACTTTGTGCGGCTTCCTGCGGTTCGGGCTACTGACATGTCAGGATCAGGTATGCCGCGCCTGATGCTCTTGGATACCGCCTCCTTGTATTTCCGTGCCTTCTACGGCGTTCCGGATTCCATCCGCCGAGCCGATGGAAAGCCCGTGAACGCAGTGCGGGGATTGATGGACATGATCGCCCGCCTCACCACCGACTACGAAGCCACGCACTTGGTGGCCTGCTGGGACAACGATTGGCGCCCGCAATGGCGCGTGGACCTTATCCCAAGCTACAAGCAGCACAGGGTCGCGGAAATCGTGTCCAGCGGCCCGGATGTAGAGGTTGTCCCGGACCCGCTTGAGGCGCAGATACCCATGATCCGCCGGGTCCTGGACCTCGCCGGGATCGCAGTAGTGGGCGTTGACGAGCACGAAGCGGACGACGTCATAGGAACCTACGCGAGCCAAGCGACCATCCCGACGGACGTGGTCACCGGTGACCGCGACCTCTTCCAGCTCGTCGATGATGACCGTGCGGTCCGCGTCATCTACACGGCGCGCGGCATGAAGAACCTGGAAGTTCTCACCGACGTCGTCGTGGTGGGCAAGTACCGCGTCCTGCCCCGGCAATACGCCGACTTCGCCACCCTTCGCGGCGATGCCTCGGACGGGCTCCCCGGCGTTGCCGGCATCGGCGAAAAGACGGCAGCGTCGTTGCTTGGCACGCATGGGTCATTGGAAGGGCTGCTTGAGGCTGCGGAAGCTCCCGACGGCGGTTTGTCGGCTACCGTACGGGCCAAGCTGTCCGGGGCGGCTGACTACCTCAAGGTGGCGCCCGCCGTCGTGAATGTTGTGCGTGACCTCAAGGTGCCGACGCTTGAAGAAGCAGGTGCTGAACTACGCCCGGTCACCGGCGACGCCCGAGGTGAACTCGAGCAGTTGGCTATTGAGTGGAACCTGGGTGGATCGGTCAAAAGACTGCTGGATGCACTGGACCGTGTCCGGTAAAGGCACCGCTCACAGATTCAGCTTCACTTTCACAGCCGAATGACAGGTTTGAAACAGCTTGGGCTGTGGTGGGTCTCTCATCGTGTTAAGAGGACGGATCCATTGACCGTCCCTCAGACGCAAGCCGTATCAACGGCCCATTGAGGAGAGGCATATGTCAAAAACCAAGAGAATCACCCTGGGAATTGCAGCCGGAGCACTGGCACTGGGCGCGGGATTGGGTGCAACCAGCATCGCTACAGCGGCCACCACGCCGTCGCCAAGCGCCACTTCGTCGACCGGCTCCACTTCATCTACGGATACGGGCACGCCGTCCGATCGTGGCGGAAAGCCGGGCGGACACGGTCAGGGACGCGATCGGGGACAGATAGCCGCTGAGCTGGCTACCAAGCTCGGTGTGGACGAAGCCAAGGTCACTGAAGCGTTGAAAGCGTTCCGCGAGGCCAACAAGCCCACCACGCCTCCTGCCGAAGGAGTGGAAGGAACCAAGCCGGACCGTACCGCACAGGATGCTGCCCTGGCTAAGTCGCTCGCTGAATCATTGGGCATTGACGAAGCCAAGGTCACCACTGCGCTGGAAGAAATCCGGGCTGCGGGCCAAGCAGAACGTTCGGCCGCTCTGAAGACCAAGCTGGATAAAGCGGTCACGGACGGCGAGCTCACCCAGGCCGAAGCTGACGCCGCGACCAAAGCTGTTGAAGCCGGGGTCATCGGAGGAGGCGGCCGCTAGGGTCACCGGGAAAGCAACATTGGCAAAAAGGATCCCCCAAATACGTACGGGGGATCCTTTTTGGTTCTCAGACAGCACTCGTGCGGCCGGACCTGGCCCGCCAGAGGGCATGTGAAGCACCGGCGGACTCAACAGAATCGCTTTCAACCGCCCATTCAGACGCCGCCTGTGGTGCCCGCGAGGATCCGGGAATTTTGTTTTCATGATTTGTCGATTTCCGCTCGCGCTGTTCGACCTATGGATGAGAAGGTCGAAGGGCGGCTTTCCACTCACACAGGAGATTGAGTCAAATGGCGAAATACATGTTGATCATGCGGGCAGACGACGCTTCCTACGCCAAGTTCGAGAACATTGATTTCAACGAGATCCTCGATGCAATGGGCAAATTTAATGACGAACTGATCCGCGCGGGAGTTCTCTTGGCCGCTGAAGGCTTGGACGACGCCAAGGAAGGCGTGGTGGTGGACTTCACCGGTGAAACCCCGGTTGTCACTGACGGTCCCTACGGAGAAACCAAGGAACTCTTTGGGGGCTACTACATCCTGGACGTAGCTTCCAAGCAGGAAGCAATCGAGTGGGCCAAGCGTGCGCCCATGACTGCTGGTACCAAGACCGAAATCCGCCGCGTCGCCAGCATCGACGAGTTCCCCCAGGACAACGAATGGATTCAAAAGGAACGCGCATGGCGCGAGCAGACAGGCCAGCTCTGATATTCGTTGCAGAAGCTCCGGTCGCCAGCGACCGGCGTGAACAGCACTGAGGCAAGGGCCGCCGTCGAAGCGGTGTGGCGAAGCGAATCCGCCCGCATCGTCGGCGCCCTTACCCGCTACACCGGTGACTTTACTGTGGCAGAGGACTTGGCACAGGAGGCGCTGGCGGAGGCCCTTATATCCTGGTCTGTCAAGGGCATCCCCGCGGAACCGGTGGCCTGGCTCCTGACTGCCGGCCGACGTCGGGCGATCGATTCGTTCCGGAGGCATGCTGTTCTCGACGAGAAGTACGCCCTGCTGGTCCGTGAACTGTCCGAGGAGGAACCGGGCGTGGACGTCTTGTTCAATGCGGATACGATCTATGACGACGTTCTGGCATTGATGTTTGTCTCCTGTCATCCCGTGTTGTCCAAGGAATCGCGAATTGCACTCACGCTTCGAGTAGTGGGCGGCATGGGTACGGACGAAATTGCCAAGTCGTTCCTGGTCCCCATTCCCACCATCCAGGCCCGCATTACGCGAGCCAAGAAGACCCTGGCAGCGGCTCACGTTCCGTTTGTGGTGCCGGAGACATCTGAAATTCCGGAGCGGCTGGGATCGGTGCTGCAGGTTGTTTACCTAATTTTTTCGGAAGGCGCCTTTGCCTCCGGGGGTGACTCGTGGATGCGCACGGAACTGGCCGGCGAAGCACTTCGTCTCGCCCGAGTGTTGGTCCGGATGGCTCCCGAACCCGAAGTGTTTGGCCTCTTGGCCCTGATGGAACTGACGGCGGCACGCTTTCCTGCCAGGCTCGACACGGCAGGTCAGCCTGTCCTTCTCGAAGACCAGGATCGACGCCGGTGGGACCAATCTGCGATGCGCCGGGGCAGGGCGGCACTCTCGACGGCGGTGGCAGCCGGCCGCGGTCTTGGCGCCTACGGATTGCAGGCCTCCATTGCCGAATGCCACGCTGTGGCCCGGACTGCAGAGGAGACGGATTGGCAGCGAATCGTGATTCTGTACGAAGCATTGGGCCGTTTGGTTCCATCGCCTGTCATTGAACTGAATCACGCGGTTGCCGTGGCCATGGCTTCAGGGCCGGCCGCCGGGCTGCAGTTGGTGGACGCGATTGCGGACAAGCGTACGCTGAGCGGTTCGCACCTGGTGCCGACAGTACGAGGAGAGCTTCTCACCCGGCTGGATCGTCCCGCGGAGGCAAGGCTGGCTCTGTTGGATGCACTCGAGCTCTGCTCGAACGCCGTCGAAAGTAGTGCGTTGGAGCGAAAGATCGCAGTACTGTTCGAGCATTGAGACCTCACGCCAGTTTGGCCCCACGCCAATATCGGGACGCCACTGGCAGCCCAACCAGAAGCAGCGGTACCCGAGGAACCATCGCGCGTGAATGCGGCTGAAGCCCCCACCCGGAATCGTCCCTGCCATTTCGGTCGTGAACTCTGACACGGCCGTCCCCTCTCGGATCAGGCCGGACGCAGGACACGCCGTTGTTCAGACAGTCCCGCCCAGTCTCTCATTGGGGCGTGTTTGTGTTCTGTGGGGTGTGTGGTGGTGGTTGCGTCGGGGTGTTTGGTGTGGGTCGATGTGGGGTGGGGGGATGAACCAGGGGACGCCGGTTTTCATGTCGATGCGCCAGTGTTCTTTGTGGATGAGGTGGTGGTGGTGGCTGCAGAGCAGGGTGCCGTTGTCGGTGCCTGTGGTGCCGCCGTGGGACCAGTAGGTGGTGTGGTGGGC
>NZ_JAGGPR010000007.1 GCF_018613695.1 Arthrobacter sp. ISL-95
GACCAAGTACTGCTGGTACTGCTCTGCTCGTCTCAAGCTGTCGACGACCAGATGTTACTGCAACGGTGCTTCCCCCTAAAACAGGCAACTACAGCTACTTTGAGCGGGGGAACTTCCGTTCTCTTTTTCTTACGAGAAAAAAATATAGCCACTCTCTGAAATCTCGTCAAGTCGCACTTGGACGCTCTGAATTGGATCCCGGTTTGCGGTTGGTTCGGGACCTACCTTGTAGGTCACGCAAGCCGCAGGCGGGTTGCAGCGACTACGGAACCGATTTACACGCGTGCGGGTAGCGGGCTTGACTGCACTGGCCCCAGGCTCATCATCGAGAGCCAGGGCAAGGGGAGAATCAGCGACAGGTAATGATTGAGTATGGACACCAACGCCGGACGCGATAACTCAGGACGGAACCCAGGAGCCCCGGCGTGGGTCGGGGAGCTTCGTGCAATCCTCGAACAGTACCCGGACGCCGGTCCGTGGGTGGCAAAGCTGGCAAGGAAGTCATTGCGGAAAGGCAGCGAGATAGTCATCATCTTCACCGCCCCTGATGCCTTTCGCCTTCACTTCATCACAATGTCCGGCAGCCTGCCACCGGAGGCTGACATCGACCTTCTGGCCTTTTCCTTCATGACCAAGGCCGTCCTCGAACAGATGGGTGGGACTCTCACGGATGCTCACAAGATCGTTGCCGCAGCTGCACCGCGACAAATCAACGAGGTTCTTGAGGGGATGAGCCTGAACAAGGCCCCTTTCTGGAAACGCAACCCCATCCCCCACTGGACGGCTGCTATCCAGACCGACCACTGACGGTTGGATGCCGATACACGATGATTCCAAGCCGCGCACGCCTCCGTTTTGACGGTTTTGTAGGCAGAATGGGCTCATGTGCGGCAGATACGTGATGTCCAAAGCAACAAGCGACCTTCTGAGCCACTTTGAGGCCAAGGAAGTTGAAGGCAGCCCGCCGGGCCCGAGTTGGAACGTCGCCCCGACCCAGAACGTGCCGATCGTGGCCGAACGCCTGGACGAAGGCACCATTGACCGGCGCCTGCTGGTAGCCAAGTGGGGTCTGGTGCCGTCCTGGGCGAAGGACACCAAGATCGGATCCAAGCTTCTCTGCACTAACTGAACTTTGTCTGTTCCGATTTGTGTATCCCACTACTACGGAAGTGGGACCGGGAAGCGTTAGGGCGCCTTCAGCGCCTCGACAAACAGTGGTGTCGTCGAACATCGCGCGGTTCCAGTTGAATGATCAGGGCATGAGTCGCACGTAAGCACCTCACGCGATAATCAGTACATGGCTGAAGCTGAAATTGAGGAAATCGGTGCGGAATTTGCTCGCCGGTGGTGGAAGTCGCTCATGGAGAATGCGGTTGCGTTGGTTGAGGACGCCGCACTTCTTGCTGGCCACCAAAGCCCGGGCAGGGCCCAGTCGCTTCTCGTCCTCGCGATCGCGGAGCTGGCGAAGGCGCGTTGGCTCTACGAGGCCTCGGAGTGGGAGTGGACTGCGCCGCTCGGGCTCTATGGCCAGGCGCCCAGGCCAGCGCGAGAGTTCCGGGTGCCTGAAGGGCTTCGCACCGCACGCCGACCTCATTCGGAAAAGTTGCAAGTGGCCGAGCAGTTCGCATCAGGTCTCGGTGGCTTTTGGGACCCGAGCCGTCGAGCGGAGTACTTCCAACTTCCGGATTTGGCCACCTTTGAGGCAACAGCCAAACAACGCAATCTGGACAAGCAAGCAGGCTTCTACGTCGATCGAGCAGGCGACGTTGTCGCGTCACCTCTAAATGTTCCGGCTGATGGCGTGGCTGACGCCATTCAGCACGCAGCGAAAGTAATCCAGATGCATTTGATCGAGGATCATACGCGGCAGCAGGACTGCGCAGATCTCAGTCTGATCGACTCGGCCGAACATTTGCACTGGGCAGTCATGCCCTACTCGGACCCTGAATTATTCACCGATTTCATGAAGCGCATGAGCAAGAACGGGGACGCTCAAGACTAATCGAACTCGTCCTCAACCCAGCGGGGTTAGTACAACGGAATCATTCGAGAACTCGGTGAAGGAAGGGCTTACGGACACACCGCCGGAAACCAGTCCTCGGGTTGCTGACATCCGGAGGATGGTGAGGGTTAACCCTGGCCGGCGCGTCTGTCTTAGCGGGTCCCAAAAGGGCTTGTCGAAGGGTGCCTCGGGAGACTCAGGCGCTCGGAGGCGTGTGGGTTTTGACGAGCCCTTCGGGGAATACGTGAGCTTGGCCGGATTGGTTGCCGAATGTCAGTTCGGCCGGGATCCAGGTGGTGCCGGGTACCGGCATTGTTGCGTAGAGTTCATCGCGGTTCCTGGGTTCCGTGGAGAGGGCATGAAAGATGCCGTCTCCACGTTTTTGGGTTTCGCCGATTAGAGAGTCTTGGACGAGGTCCTTGTATGGTCCCGAGAACCAGGTCCACCATTGGGGCCATTCGCGGAGACCGCGCCATGTTCCCGCCCAGCGGCAGGTGAACGCTGCCTCAGTTGTGCTGGGGTGACCCCGGACCTTCCGGCCGCTCCAGAAGAAGCCGCGAGCCACTTCGGCGCTGGCAAAGAAGCTGTTAGAGGCATCTGCGAATTCGATGAAGAAACGCCGGAGGGCTTCCCGCCATCGTGGATCATGCAGCGCCGCCAAATCCACGTCCATCATCACCATCCGAACATCGCTTTCCTTATATTCGTCTGGGCCTTCGAAGCTGAAGTTGAGGACGGGTGGGGTGGCCAGAGCATGGACCCCCCAGAGAGGTTCGGCGGCATAGGCCTCTGCGAATGCTTCGTCGTCCCCGTTGAAAGGTTCCGGTCGGCGGGTCCCGGCAGTGTAGGTCTTGGGCAGAGCTTCAGGCAGATATTTTCGTGAGGATTGCACAAACTGCTGGATTAGGTCACTAGGTGCCTGGTCAAGGAGGTAGTACCACCTGATAGAGACCAAATCGATCGTTGCGTCCTTGGCTGGCTTCGCGAACTTGCGGGAGGAAGCTGTAGGCCATAGTTCGTCTGTTTGTAAGTCCACTGCGACGCCAGCTGTTGCTTTGGCCAGCTTTTTCACGAACCGCCAGGCCAGCGGGGTAGTGCCGGGGTCATTTCCCTCAATCGAGATTTCGTAGCTGTAGCCGATGCCCAACGCAACGGCCGTTACTTCGGGCGGAACATCGTTCGCATCTTCGGTTTGGGGGCCGTCAATGGTGAAGGCGTACTTACTGTGGAGCTCGACAGGAATGAACATGGGCAACGATTCCAACGCCGCGCCGGAACCTATCCTCAGACCTGAGCTTGACTCCACGACGCCCGCAAGAGTGCCGGCATCGATAGTCGCGGATGAGTACACCCGGAAGTCATAGGACACGGTGGCTTCCTTTCAGTAGCGGTTTAGAGGCAACAGGGCGGGGCGACTGCAGTTGACCCAGCGCCGGGCGATGCACCGTTTCCCTTATGGCTAGAGAAGGCTTGAAGTCCATGATGATAATCTTCCCCTTTTGCCAGACTTCTCGGAACCAAATGATTCGCGGCCAATGAACCATTGAACTCGGACGGTCGTAAAGCTGCTTCCCGCGGCGGATTCTGAGTCTGAGTGACCTACCTGCCGGTTGTCGGCACGGATGGCATCCCAAGGTTCATGGCAGCATTGGCGCGTGTTTTGGTGGTCTGGCGAATCTTTTCCTCCAGAAGGCGGAGTGTCAGGTCGATGCCTTCGATCTCGCCCCGCCAGCCTTGGGCGAGTGCCTGTTCCCGTCGTTGCTGAAGATCTTCCCGGAGTTCCAAGAGTCAGGGGTACATCCTGGGATCGACCTGCAGCATCGGGCACCGGATGCATGCATGTTCGTGTTTGCATGGGGCCGCGTAGGGACGGGCGCAGGATCCGAGCTCCACTCTGCGTTTGTCGAAGTGTTCCTCGAATTCAGCCCATTCGTTTCTTGAAACGTCGTGGTACTCCTCGGTCGGACGCTGTTGCCGGCGGCGGGCGAGGAAGTCTTGATAGTGGCGAACCGTGTCTTCTTCGAAGACAGCTACATAGCCTTGGGTGGTTTGAAGATTGACGTGCCCGAGTAAACGGGCGCCGATGTGGATAGGCAGACCAGCGTTGATCAGATCCGTAGCGAAGATTCGGCGGAAGTCGTGTGGGGTAAAGGCGACGTCCTTGAATGCGGGGTTGGTTTTACCTAGGTCTCGGCAGGTGCGCTGGAGCATTTGATTGACGCCGACGGCACCGAGGACCCCGCCGCCGGACAGGGTCCGCTGGAACAGGAAGGGCAGAGGTTCTGACCAGATGCGTTCGTGTGGGTCGTATCGTCGGATTATTCGGGTTCTCTGAGCGTTGCGACGGTGGCGACGGAGGATGCTGGCCAGGACATGGAAAAGTTCCGCTGACATCGGAACGACCCGTTCCCTGTCGGTCTTGGATGGAGCTATGACCAGTAAGCCAATGACTTCGCCGCTGGGCCGCTGGTATTGGCGGATACTTAGCTCCGTCAGCTCGAGCATCTCCTCGATTCGGACGCCGGCATGTCGCAGGACTTCGACGGAGGCCCACGTCCAGAATGCCAAGTCCTCTTCGATGCCGAGGTTTCTGATTTCGCCCGTCGACGTATCCCGGACCCGAACATGCGTTACACCTGCGGTGACAGCTTGGCGGTCGTGCTGGGTGTTGGTCCGTTGCCATTGGCGGCCGCCGTGGCGGATCGACTGTCCGTTTTCTGAATTGGAGGCTGCGGACAACAGCGATTGAACTTCAGTGAGCCTGCTTTCGACGTGTTGGACGAGGGCGGGCAGCAGGGGTTGTCTTTCTCGTGTTCGTCCTGCCATTCGTTGGGTTGCTTCCTTGGCCCTTCGGCTCATGCCGCGCAGTTCTGTGGCTGCGATGGGGCAGGGGACGACCCAGATGCCCCAACGTTCGGGCTCCTCCATGGCCCAGTCGCGCAGATCGAGGTAGAAGGATCGAACGCTAGCGAGGACATGTTCCGGTGCCTTTCGGGGACCGCCATCGCCCCGGACCTGTAGGCCGGCTTTCCACCGTTGGTAAATTTCCACTGGGATGCGCAAATCGGTCTGCTCTGGAGACAGTTTTTCGATTTCCTGCCAGAAAAGACCGCTCAATCTGAGGGAGAGTGCCCAGATGGTGCTGTAGTCCAGGCCCTGGCGCTTACGCTCCAGGTAGTTAATGAGGAGTAGGCGTATTGGCTGGTTCCTGATGTCGTGCCTGTCCACGAGTTCCTCCGATGTGAGCTGTCTCTGCCCCAGGCATGCCCGCGGTGTCGGAGGAGTCAGCGGAGGGAATTGACCCATAGCGCAAAGTACGGACCAGGCGGTCTTTCCCACCAACCGGTTGTCAGTGGAGGACCGTCTGTTCTTGATGAGTTCCATGTTCTCCAGCCCGTAGCGCAGCAGCGCCTCTGGTGTCAGCTGGGCGAAAGACAATCCTTGTGTGAGGAGGGTTGCTGCGACGTCGTGGAGCGCATGGCGTTTCGAGACTGCGGAATGGTGTGAGGCTGCCACGCGTTTGAAGAACTCGTCGAGTCTTGGGTCTCTTTCGGCCTGCCGGAGAGTGTCGGCTAGGCGGATTACTCTGTTGGAAGTCAATGCCGGCAGTGTTGGACGAATCAGTCTCATGCACAGGATCATCCTGAAGCCCCTGGTGAGTCGTTCCCTCCGCCCGCCGCGGCTTTCTCCGGGGAGCCCTTCAAGGTCTCCTACACGTTGGTCTTTTCTGTTGAGGCCGCTGGCCTCCCAGCGTTGTTGCCAGGTCTGCCCTGGGTGATCTGCCAAGTGGGTGAGGATCAGGCGTACGGAGGAATGACGTTGCTTTTGAACGTCTTCGCTGACGTGTGGCCAAATCCTTAAGGCCGTATCGGCAATGGTGTCAGCGGCCGCTGACGAGAGGTCCCCGAACCACCTGGCCGGAAGATCTAATTCCGGTTTTGCTTGGTCCTGGACGGCGGCCAAGACCTTGGTATCCAGGATGAGTGAAGTTCCTGTGCGATCAGCCACCGAACACCGTTGCGATGTCGTCAGGGTCGTAGGTTGCGGCGTATTGGCGGGTTTGAGCTGGACGGGAGTAATGCTCCTGGAGCCGCTCGACCAGGTGCTCCACCTTCGCCCCCGTATACAAGCCGGTTGTGGAGATGTGAGCATGACGAAGGACAGTCCTTACCTCTGACAAGGTCAGGTTAGGATCATTTGCCATCCGGGTTGCTGCTGTATGCCGCAGGTCATGGAGTGTCCAATTGGTCCCCAGCTTGTCGTTGGCCCGCTGGATCACACGTCTGGCGGCGTTGTAAGTCAGGGCGCGCTCAGGCCCTCGTCTTGTCCGCCATAAGGGTGAGGTCGCTGGGGCAGGGGACTGTTGCAGATAGTCACCCAGATATCGGAGCCCTTCCGCTGAAACGGGTACGACGTCCCTGGCTCGCGTTCCTTTGGAGACGACGTGAATCAGTTGGCTCGCCCAATCGACGTCCCCAACTGTCACAGATAAGAGCTCGTTGGCTCGTGTGCCGCTTGAAACGTAGATGCAAAGCAACGCCCTATCGCGAGGACAACCCATTGAGGCGAACAGCTCGTCCCATAAATGATCAGGAATTGCCCGAGGTTGTTGATGGGGCACTCGCTGGCGGAAACGGCCCCGACGCGGCAGAGCAAAGGACCCCGACCCGGTCCAGCGGCTTCGTCGCAGGTTATCGTTTGACGGCACAGGGTTGGCGACAGGGCCTGCGCTATGTTGGGCATGAAAGTCGTAGAAACCTTTAACGACGCTTAGAACATGGTTGATGGTTCGTGGTGCATAGCCTGGGCCAAGTGACGGCTTGAAAGTGCGGATGTTCACTGCCTGAGTGCCTTTGGCAGTGGCGATATGGTTCCTTTGGGGGTTCTCAGATCTTTTCATCCAGGCGACCAAGGATCCGACCTGTGTGCCGGTGACGCGTTCCCAGTCGGTGCCTTCTGCCCAAAGAAGCCTGAACCAGCGAAGAAGATCGAAGGCATAGCTTCTGCATGTCAGGGCGCTCATGTCGCTTAGCGCCAAGTCGGTCAAGTATTCCGTCACGGGCGCCACCTCGGCGTCGGCAGCATCCAGAAGTACGTAGGGAGGGACCTGGCGGCCCGACACCACGACCTTACCAACGCGGGCCGGTTCAGGATTTTCCTGCTCTGGAGAATTGCCGTGAAGGACCACAAGGCAAGTCTCCCGCCGAGACATGGCCGGAGCATTAACCCCAAATGTCCACTACGCGCTTGATGCACACGAAGGAATGGCAAGGTTATGCAGCCGGTGTGACGACTCAGCCCATAGCGCTCCAGTGGAAGGTAGACGTGCAGTTGCCGGGGCAACTCAATACCCTTACAGAAGGCAATCCTCAGTGGATGAGTCTGTCCTAGTACTTTTATCGCAACTCTAAAGAGGAACCGACCAATGCCCGTTCGTATGACCAAGGCTGACAAGCTGGCGGCCGAGTTGTTGTTGGGTAGCCGGTGGGCGCCGGTGACGAACACGCTGTCGTTCATCAATGCTCCGTTGGAGGAAGCTGCCCAGGTCTGGCATGACTGTTACGCCGCCAGCTACCCCAAGTGGAACGTCGGGCTGTATGAACATACCGGCTCGCTCGAGGAACACTTCAACACCATGTTGCCCTTGGCAGCCGGAGCCAAGACCCTCTTCCTGGAAACCCTAGATCCCAGCTGGACACTTGCGGTGAACAACAATGCCTACACGGGGCCAGACTTGAGCTCCATGCTAACGGTCGAGTACGCGCAAAACCGCCGAATCAAATCTGTGATCGTGGTCGAGATCCCGCACACCCTTGACCGAAAAAACTACCCTCAATGGCGTGGCCGCTACGGTGGCCGAAGCTTCATCGTACTCGGACCGGGACACGCCAAAACCGGTGTCTTCCTGAACAACAGCGACAGATGGGAATTCGCCAGGGGCGGCGAAATTCTGGATTTCGAGGACACCGGGGCCTATGCCTCGCCCAGGACGACGGACCGGTTCACCCATGAGATGCTCGTTAACTACTGCCGGCATCTTGGCCTTGACCCTTATAACGAAGACTTTTACGTCCCAAACGGCCGTGGAATCATGGTGGGTCCTCGCCCCGAATCTGGACCAGAGCGCGGTTACTCCCTGGCAGAGGCCCGTGCAGGGAAGGAAAACCGCGATGTGCCGAGAACCGAACGCGAGCTGTAGTACCAGCCGGGTGTCTAAGGATTCCCGCACAGACAAAGTTAGGATGACCACTCGTGCCTGTTAGCAACACAAAGGGTGACAATCTGGCCGAAGAGTTACTCCTCAGGAACACCTGGGCGCCAGTAACAAGCACAGTCTCCTTCATCAAAGCGTCCATGGAGGACGCCGTACGGATATGGCAGGAGTGGGAGGAAACGCGACCTTCAGAGATCAGGACATCCGTGGCCATGACCCGGTTGACAGGATCTCTGGAGGAACTCCTGTCATCACTGTTGCCTCTTGGCTTCGGGCACCGGACGTTGTTCCTGGAGACAGCCAATCCGGAATGGACAGCTGTTGTCGATAATTCAGCCCGAGGCCAGGAACTCAGCTCCGCTCTGGACGTTCAGTTCGCCCGAAAGCACGGTATCAGGACCGCAATGATCGCCGAAGTCCCGCATACTCTCGATAAGAAAAGCTACGAACAGCATCAAGGACGCTACGGCAACAGGAATTTACGCATTGCCGGACCAGGAGACGTCTTTCGCTCCGTTAGCCTCATCAACAATGACAAGTGGGACTTCCAGTCCATTGGCGACCCATTTGATTTCGAGCACACAGCCACCTACGAAATGCCTCGTAAAACAGACCGCTTCACGCACGAAATGCTCGTCGAGTACTGCCGAGAACTAGGTCTTGCCCCGTTTGAGGAAGCCTTCTACGCACCCTATGGCAGCGGCATCCAAGTCGAAACCCACGTAAATATTGCAGTCCCTCAACTCACGCTGGCAGAAGCCCGCGCGGGCAGGGAGAACCGGACCATACCCAAAACTCGCCGCTGACAGACCTTCAGTCCGAGAGAGCCGCCAGAGCCGCGAACAGGTCTACACGCTAAACGCTTGTCACCTTATGCAGCTGGGTCTGGGCCGTCCACCGATGTGAGAAACCCACGCGGGCAGGCGCGCTACGTGTCTAGTCCCACCACAGTTCAACGATGGGGCTGCTGTTCGGGCCGGTGGCGAGGATGGTGACTTCGTCGCAGGCCTGCTGCAGCTCGGCTTCGATGCAGGGCAAGTCCGGGACGGCCAGGACCATGGTGGCGTTGTTCGTGTCCGAGAGGTGCAAAGGCACTGCACCTGCAAGGCGGTTCCACCGGCGCAGGAGCACGGCCAGTTCCGTTCGGGTGCCGAGGTTGTCAGCTCCCTCCCATTCGACGGAGTGAACAACGTCGCCTGGGCTCTCGACTTCGACGGCAATTAGGTTGCCTACGCCAATGCTGACCACTGGTGCGTCCGCGGGCAGGACCACTTGCTGGGGTGCGCTGTCGAGGCCCTCGCTTGCGTCAGCGTCGACCGTGTATTCGTGCAGTGCTTGCTTCTCGGCGTCAGCGTCAAGGAGGTCTGGGAGTTCTTCGGACTCGGGACCTTGCTCATCCCACTCCTCGGCGAGCTCCTCTGGATCGGAGGGCTCTACCCCGTAGGCGATAACGTGCCAGCCCGGCAGCGTCCCCGTCAGCTCTACTTGAACCTGCCACAACTGGGTACCGGTCAGCTCAGGCCCCCAAGTGAGAGCCTGCGCCCCTGAAGGCGTTACTGCAGCTACCGCCGAGGGCAAACCTCGTCCGTCCAGGAATTCCTGGACCTCATCCGTAGTAGTCAAAACTTCTCGTTCCTTTCGCAGAGAGCCTAACTCGACGGTCACCACCTGCGTGAGGCCGAAGCACCAAGCCTACACAGGACGGTTCGAACGAAAGTACGCCGAGGGTTTCGACGGTACGCGGTCACTTAGTGCAGTTAACAAGGCTTATAAATGCTCGCAGTGAATCAATCCTGGAGAAGCCCTCCTTCCGGTCAGCCGCAGTCAAATGCAGAGCTATCGTTCCCGCTTATCCGGTACAGCTTTCAGTCGGTCTTTAACGTCTTCGACAGAGACTGATGGCACGGTTGCTCTGTTGAGGACGGAGCTATCCGGTACTCGTCTTCATCGGCCGGTCCGCAGCTTTCCGTTCGTCGTTCACCTTTAGTCCGACTTGAGTTGGCTTCCGCACCTGAAGCTGATGGGGGAGTGGGATGGGGGAGCTGATCTATGGTGCGAGTCCAGCGGGTTCAAAGCGATGGCGCAGAAACCACATGGACTGTTCTCGGAGACGACTTCCTTCCGGTTCCGGAAATAGAGCTCTACTTCGAGCATCTGAGGCAGACCGGCCATTCTCCCAACACCGTTAAGTCTTACGCCCGCTCTCTTTGCTTGTGGTGGGAGTTTCTGGGACTTCGGGGGCGTGCTTGGGACCACGTAAAACTTGAGGACTTGTCGGCCTTTCTGGCATGGATTCGTACGGGCCTTCCGCCAGAGGTGGCTCTCTTTAGCGGGACCGCCACGTCGTCCAGGATTGCTCCTTCGACTGCTGCCCTGAGGGTTCAGGGCGTGCGTTCCTTCTATGCTTTCCATCAGTGGCGCGGGTACGACTTCGGGGCGATCGTTTACTCCGATCGTCCGTCCCGGAGTCCGTATCTGCCGTTTCTGGGTCATACAAGTCGTGGCCTGCGCCGCAGTGCATCGGTCAGCGTCCCGAAGCGACGGTCCAGCGCTCCTGTCTTGACGGTTCGGCAGATCGATGCGATCAAGGATCGCTGTGGTCGGTTCGATCCCAAGACGAGGGAGTGGGACGGGTCTGTCCGGGACCTTTTGCTTTTCACCTTGTTGGAGGAGACCGGGCTTCGGTTGGGCGAAGCACTGTCTTTGCAGCATCGGGACTGGCATGCCGGGCGTGGGGAGAACCCCTACCTCGAGGTCGCGCCGCGCGATGACCACCCATACGGGTTGCGGGTCAAGGGCTCCCGGTACCGCAAGATCCATATCTCTGATGGTCTGGACAGGCTCTACGCCGAATACGTCTGGCTGTTGTGTGAAGCGGGAATGGATCTGGTTGCGTCATCGATGGATGAGGCGTATGTGTTCGTCAACCTCAGGCGGGGGCACGAGTTCAAGCCCCTGAGGGCGGAAACCGTCTATAAACGCGTCGGTCGTATTCGCCGGGCCCTGGGCTCTGCGGTGCCGCCGGACTGGACGCCTCATTGGTTCCGCCATACCCATGCCACGGCAATGCTCTTGGCTGGTGCCCCGCTCCATGTGGTGAGCCGGCGGCTCGGGCACGCTGACGTTCAGACAACATTGGATCTGTATGCCTGGGTCACCGATGACGAGGAACTTCGATCCCTTGCCGACTGGCAGAGACTAACGAATCGATGGAGGGTCCAGGATGAAATCGGCTGACGCGCGAACTCTGGAGGCGCTGAGCCTCAACGGCAGAAATCCTTTCACGGCCGAGGCCAACCAGGCGTTGGGCAACCAGGTTCCACTGGATATGCGGTTACTGCACTACACCCGGACCACGATCCCGGCGCAGTATCTGCCCTTCTTCGCTTACTACCACTCCAAGATCGGCAATATTCATCTGGACGGGCTCCCTCCGGTGATGCAACGGGAAATGCAGTACGTCATCTGGCGCATAGTTCAAGGTGGCGGCCGTGTTCCCTGCTCGCCGCTGGGACTGCTCGTCAGGGAACTGGCAGAGACCTCCCGCCGGCTGAAGGCAGATGGACAGGATGGGGAAAGCCTGATGGACCGCACGCTGTCCCAATGGCGGAAAGAGCTCAGCAGTTCCTGGGCGAAAAGAACCCGGGCGCTGCCCAACCCCTCAACGTTGCGAACCATTACCGGCCCGCTGGACCGGGCCTCGAAGTTGTTGTGGTTTGCCTACGACGACGGCCCTTGGTGGAAACGGGAAGTCTGGTCATTGGAATTGGACTCCCGCATCCCGTGGGGGCGAAACGTCCCGCCCAAGACAGACGCCATCCATTGGCACGAAGTTGCACCAGACTGGCTGCGGCAGGGCGGGATGTTCTTCGTCAAGACCGAGCTGGAACGGGGTGACATCGCGTGGGGAACGGTGCTGCAGAGACACAACGGGATCAAAGTTTTCGGCAGGTTCCTCACCCGTCGAGGTGTCGACACCCCGCTGCTGGCCAGGGATGCCCGGGAACGGCGAGCCCTGATGCTCGACTTCCTTTCGGAGAGTGCCTTCAAAACCCGAAGCGGCAGCTGGCGCGAGCAGTCCGGCATTTCCTCGATCGTCGCAGCCGTCCGGGGACTGTATGAGTTCATGGTCGATCATGCCGATGACGCTGCACAGGCCGGAATCGACGCCCGCTGGACCACGTTGTCCCCGGACTACCTTCGCCTCATACGACCAGGTGACCTCCCGCGGAAGTCGAAGAAAGAGCCGCTGGACGAAACCCGGCTCTATTCCGAGCACACGATGTCTCAAATCGCCCTGCACGCACCATTGCTGGGGCTTTCAAGGTCGGACGGAGGTCTGGGAGATCCCCAAGCGATGCGGATCCTCCTTTTGCTCATCGCGACAGGTCGCCGTGCGAGCGAAATCTGCATGATCGACGTGAATCCGTTGATACCGGTTCCTGGGGCGGAGGACCCGGGCTCGGAGAGGATCGCCAAGCTGCGTTACCAGCAGACCAAGATCGACGGAGCACCCGAAACGATCTTCATCGATTCCGAGGCAATTGAGATCATTGCAGAGCAACAGCGCTGGCTCAAAGACCACCTTCACCGCAGCCAGATAACAGAGCCTCCGCAGTATCTGTTCATCCGGAGCCATAACAACCTGCACGGTCAACGCCCCTACAGCAGCCATGTTTTCCGCACGCAGCTGCGCAAGCTGGTTGATCTTGCCGACATCCGCGACGAAAATGATCAACCACTCAGACTCGCCAGAACCCATAACTTCAGGCACACCAAGGCCACGAACCTGCTTAATGCAGGGGTCCCGCTTCACGTCGTTCAGCGATACCTCGGCCACACCACCCCCGAGATGACGATGCACTACGCCCAGACCCTGGACGCAACGGCCAAAGCGGAATTCATCAAGTACCGGAAGCTCACAGCGGAGGGCAGTCAGCCGGTTATGTCCTCGGAGGACCTTTACGAGCTCATGGCTCTTGACGCCCGCACGGACCGGGTCTTGCCCAACGGGTGGTGCACGCTCCCGCCGGCCCAGACCTGCGGCAAGGGCAACGCGTGCCTGACGTGCGACCTGTTCGTCACGGACGAACGCTTCCTCAGCGTCCATGAGGGAGAGCTGGTTGCACTGGATACCCTGGTCGAGAAACGCCAGGAGGTCCACCAACAACGAACTGGTGAGCCAATGAGTGAAAACCATGTGTGGCTGACCCTCCGTCGCAGAGAACAGCGTGCCTTGGGAAGTATCGTTGAGGCCATCAAAGACCCTGCACGCGGCATAGCCCCCGTGGCCGGAGCTGGCACTCCGGCACGCACAGAGTCCGACATTCACCGGGCACCACGTCAGGTGACCGGGTAGATGGCCAAGGGCAACACCGACAATCTCCGGCGGGCCGCCCAGGCAAAACGCGATGCCGCCCTGGTCCGCGCCGAGAAGGGACTGCGAAGGCTCCTCAAAACCGGCCGCCCGATCACCTTCCACACCGTGGCAGCAGAAGCAGGCGTGTCCAAAGACTTCCTTTACCGCACCATCGACCTGCGTGAACGCATCATGGAACTCCGTGACAAAACTCTGCCCACCGCCGCACGAACGCAGTCCGCTTCACGGCGCGAACCGCAGTATCCCGACATCAGCAGCATCGTCAGCACACTCACCGCCAAACTCGCCCACGAACGTTCGACCAACCGTAAAAGGATCGCCGAACTCGAAGCTGCCCTCGCAGCCGCCCACGGTCAAATCCTCCAACTCCGGCGTCAGAATCTCCGCCCGCATGCCGACTCTGCGTAATCCAAGAAGGAGGAGTGAAAGTCCTTTCCGGCACACGGACGTTGGCACGAATGAACGACCGCGGTCAAGCCGGTAAACGGAGCCGCTCGTCTCGGGTGTCCCACTTTCTACATGCCTGCGCACGGGTGCTCAGGGAGTTAGGGGCAGCCGCAGGACTGGCGGATGGCTAGTTCGGGGATGGTTTTGTCGATGGATGTTGGCGCGCCGGGTTCTTTGATGCGTTCGAGCAGCATTCGTGCTGCGCGCCGGCCTAGGGCTTCGCCTTGGGTGGCGACGCTGGTGAGTGGGGGTTCCCAGAGGGCGGCGCCGCCGATGTTGTCGTAACCGATGACACGGGTTTCTGTGCCGAGGCCATGGATCCGCAAAGCACGGTAGAGGCCGAACGCGACGCTGTCGCTATGGCAGATGATGCCATCCGGTAAGGGCAGGCCCGAAGCGATGAGGTGTTGGCCGAGCTCAAGGCCGCCGGCGCCGGTGACCGCCCCGGGGACGTCGACAAGCGATGTAGGATCCAGGCCGTGCCGGGCCATCGCTTGCTTCACGCCGTTGGTCCTGTCCGTTCGTGACATGATCGCCGGGAGGCCGCCGAGGTATGCGATGGAGCTGCTTTCATGGGTCTCGATCAGGTGCGTCGCGGCCAAACGGCCACCGACAACGTCGTCTGCACCGACATACGGGGCATCGACGTCTTTGATGTACCGGCTAACCAGAACGTGCTCCATGTTCCAAGCCCGGAGTTGGTCAATGAGTGAAGGTTTTGTCCCTGTTGCTGGAACCAGCGCCAGGCCGGCAACTTGATGCTCACGAAGTTTCTGTATCGCATCCTGTTGGCGTCCGGGGTCATCGTCGGTATTGACCAGTAGGGGCAGGTATCCGGAGTCAGTCAGCCCGGTTTCGAGTCCGTGAATGGCTTCGCCGAAGAAAGGGCTGGCTATGTGGGTCACCACGACGCCGATAGTGTTCGCCGTCTGCGTCCGAAGCGACGCAGCGCCTCGGTTATAGACGTAACCGAGGGTAGACATTGCCTCGGTGACTCGTTGGCGGGTTTGCGTCGAAACACGCCCGGTTTCCCGCAGGACCAGTGATGCCGTGGCCCGGGAGACACCTGCGTGGTCCGCGACGTCCTGCAGTGTTACGGGTCCAGCCACGCCTACCTCCTCATTGCGAAAGTCAGTTCTTCCGGTCATTGTTCCATGTCAGCTGCTAGAACAAGGATATATCGATCTAGCATATTTCCAGTACATCTGCTGCACCCAGCGGTAAGAATTCCAATGCTTGCTTGACAGTGATTCATCACACATGCTCCCATAGGTGCTAGATCGATTGATCAAATTCCCACCACGAGGAGATTTCTGATGAACGCAAAGAAGCGGCATATTGCAGCAGCCGTGGCTGTAGCTGGAGCGCTGGCGCTTTCGGCCTGTACGCCCGGGAACGAACAACCTGGCGACAACGAAAAGTTGACGGTATGGACGTTGGAGCGTCAGCCGGACCGGGTGGAGATCCAGAAGCAGATCGCGGCGGATTTCACTAAGCAGTCCGGTGTCGAGGTGGACATTGTGGCCATTGACGAGGCGCAGTACAACCAGCTTCTGGTCTCCTCTGCGGCGTCGGGGGAGTTGCCCGATGTTGTGGGTGGACTGGGGTTGCCCGGCGTCGGGGCCTTGCAGGCGAACGACTTGCTGGATAGCGAAGCCGCAACCAAGGTCGTGAACGATCTCGGCAAGGAAACTTTCGCCCCCCGTTCATTGGAACTGGCAAGCATCGAGGGCAAGCAACTCGCTGTTCCTTCCGACTCGTGGGCTTCGGTGCTCGTCTACCGCAAAGACCTCTTCGACAAGGCGGGCCTGAAGGCTCCCGAAACGTACGACGACATCATGAAGGCAGCCCAAACGCTCACCGGCGAGGGCCGGGTCGGGTTCTCCGGCTTCACCACCAACCAGGAAACCTTCGAACACCTGGCATTGGGCAACGGCTGCCAGCTGGTCGACCAGGACAAGAAGATCGGCCTCGAAAGCCCTGAGTGCGTCGAGTCCTTCAGTTTCTACCGCGAACTCATGACCAAATACTCGGTACCGGGCGAGCAAGACACCAACACGGCCCGGTCCAACTACCTCTCCGGCCGGGCAGCCATGACCATGTTCTCCTCGTTCATCCTCGACGAGCTGGCGGGCCTCCGGAAGGACATGCTGCCCTCCTGCGCCGAATGCGCAGGAGACCCTGGCTACCTTGCCAAGAACACCGGCGTCGTGACCGCCCTCAAAGGCCCCAGCGGTGAGACACCGGCGCAGTTCGGTTCCCAGGTCAACTGGGCCATCCCCGTTGAAGCAGCACCCGCAGCATCGGACTTCGTGAAGTACATGATGAGCGACGGCTACGAGCGCTGGCTCGCCTTCGCCCCCGAAGGCAAGGTCCCGGCCCGCCAAGGAACCAAGGACAAGCCGACAGCCTACGTGGACGCCTGGAAGGCACTCCCGTCCGGCACCACCACCAAAGCCCCGCTGTCCGACTACTACCCGCAATCCGTGATTGACCAGCTGAGCTCCTCGCCCGAGAAGATGACCCTTTGGGCAGTTCCCCAGGGCCAGGGTGCACTGGCTGGTGCACTGCTGGCCGAGCAGCCCGTGGCCAAGGCCATCAACTCCATGGTCACCGGCAGCACCACAGGCCCGGAAGCTGCCAAGAGCGCAGCCGAGACCGCACGCACCATCCAGTCCACTCTCAAGTAACGGACCATCATGAGCACCACAACAACACTCCGGCGCAAGGGAAGCGTCAGCCGCCGCCAAGCCCGCGCCGGTATCGCCCTTGTCTCACCCAGCGTCATCATCGTCCTCGTCCTGGTCGTTCTGCCGATCCTCTGGACCGTCATGCTCGCCTTTCAGGACGTGCGCCTCATCCAAATCCGCAGAGCCAACCTGTTCGGCAACTACACACTCGACAATTTCATCAATGTCCTGACCTCCGAAGCACTCTGGTCCTCACTCGGCACAACCCTCACCTACTCGGTGCTCGGCACCGGCGGAGCAATCGTCGTTGGCCTCATGGCAGCACTTGCCCTCCGCAACGCCTTCCGCGGACGCACCCTCGTCCGAGCCGCCATGCTGCTTCCCTACGTCTCACCCGTCGTCGCCGCAGCCTTCGTCTGGAAGACCATGCTCAACCCACAGTTCGGCGTCGTCAACGCATGGGGGACCGGTGCACTGGGCTGGGACCAACCCGTCTCTTTCCTCACCACCCGCACAAGCGACGTCGAAATCCTCGGGTTGACGATCCCGGTACCGACCGCATTGTTCACCGTGATCGCTTTCGAAATCTGGCGTACCTTTCCCTTCGTGTTCCTCTTCGTAACGGCCCGGCTGCTGGCAGTACCGAAGTCCATCGAGGAAGCGGCCCGCATGGACGGGGCCGTACCAACCCAAATGTTCCGGCACATCATCTTGCCGCAACTGCTCCCCACCATCGCCGTGCTCAGCGTGCTCCGCTTCATCTGGACGTTCAACAACTTCGACGACGTCTACCTCCTCACCGGTGGCGGGGCCGGCACCGAAGTGGTCAGCGTGGGCGTCTTCAACTACCTGATCGGACGCGGAGACATCGGCTCTGCCTCAGCCCAGGCGTTGGTCCTGGCAGCCATCCTGACCGTGATGGTCCTGATCTACATGAAGTTCGCCGTCAAGGACGAGGAAGTGGCCTGATGACCGTCATGAAGGAAACCCCCATACGTCCGAGCAGCCCGGCCGCCCGACCGCCGCGGAAACGGCACTTCTCACGGGACGTCGCGGAAACCAAACTCTTCCGGATCCTCCGCTGGCTCGTGATCGTCGGGCTGCTGGTGGTGACGGTGTTCCCGTTCTATTACATGATCACCCTCTCCGTGCGGGACATCGGGTCGCTCATTTCCGACCCAGCCCGCATTTGGCCCAACCTCGCCGAAATCAGCTTCGACGCCTACACCAGCGTCCTCGCCTCCGTAGCCGACGGCGGCCAAGGCTTCACCGGCTTTATCATCACCAGCGGACTGGTCGCTCTGGGAACCGTTGCGCTCACCCTGTTGATCGCCATTCCCGGCGCCTACGCCGTAAGCCGTTTGCAATTCTTCGGGCGCCGGCAAATCAGCGCATTGTTCCTTGCCGTGTACCTGTTCCCCAGCATCCTGCTTGCCGTCCCGCTGTTTGTCTTCTTCACGAGGCTGGGGCTTCGCGGCGCCGTCGGTGTGCTGCTGGTCGTTTACGTCTCGCAGACCATAGCCGTCTCCATCTTCATGCTCCGCAACTACTTCCAAACCATCCCCGAAAGCCTCGAGGAAGCCGCAGCCCTGGACGGCCTGGGACGGATCGGAACCATGCTCCGCATCAGCCTGCCCCTGGCCGGACCGGCCATCATGTCCAACGCCCTGTTCGTCTTCATGATCGCTTGGAACGAATTCCTCTTCGCACTGCTGTTCCTGGTAGAAGACCGAGACAAATGGACGGTATCGCTTGGTCTTGCGCAACTCTCAGGCAGCCTCGAAGTCCCCACCACGGTGCTCATGGCAGGCTCCGTGATTCTCACCCTGCCGATCATCATCCTCTTCTTCGGCAGCGAACGACTCCTCAGCGAAGGCCTGACGGCAGGATCCGACAAATGACCAACACGCTCCCGCTCAACGCGGCGCCCAGCATGACCGCCACCGAGCAAGTCCGGGACCTGTTCACCAAACAAAGCAAACGCCAGCGGTGGCTGGACGTTGAAGCGGCACTGGCCACAGCCGAAGCCCGGCTCGGCATCGTCCCGGAGCACGCCGCCCGGACCATCGTGCAGTGCGCCCGCCTAGAGCTCTTGGACGAAGCCGAACTCGATGCCCAAGAAGGCGTGACAGGCCACGTTATGGTCCCGCTCATCAGGGAACTGTCCCGTGTCACCGGGCCTGAGGCCGGCGGCTGGGTTCACTGGGGCGCCACAACGCAGAACATTCAGCAGACCGGTGACACCGTAGGAATCATCAAGGCCCTGGATGTTGTGGAGGCACAGACTGTCCGCGTCATCCAGGCGCTGGCGGACTTGGCCCGTACCCATGCGGACACCCTCATGGCTGGCCGGACACACTGGCAGCAGGCTGTTCCGATCACGTTCGGGTACAAGGCAGCCTGCTGGTTGGACCCCATGCTCCGGCACCTGACCCGTCTCGACGAGCTGCGTCCCCGTCTGGGCGTTTCCATGACAGGAGGGGCAGCCGGAACATTCGCCACCTTCGGGGAGCGGGGGCCAAAGGTTCAGGAGTTCGTAGCCCTGGAATTGGGCCTGTTCCCCATGGCCGTTCCCGGGCGGGGAATCGTGGACCACTTCGCTGAGTTTGTGTCCGTCCTGGCTCTGATGGCCGCGTCCTCAAGCCAGATCGCCGGGGAAGTGTCCCGCCTGATGGCCATCGAGTTCGGCGAGCTCAGCGAAGAAATCCCGCCCGGCGACATCGGAAGCTCCACCATGCCGCAGAAACGGAACCCAAAGCTGGGCGGCGGGGTCGTAACCAACGCGGCCATCGTGCAAGCGGCCGCTCCCATGGCTCTGGAAGCCATGATCCAGTCCCATGAAGTTGACGGTGCCCGCTCTGCTCTCATGGACCACGCCATCATGACGGCTGCAGTACACGGCACAGAAACACTCAATCTCTTGGGGAGTCTCCTGGAAGGGATACACGTGTTCCCCGAGAAAATGAAGGACAACCTGACCCTGACGCACGGCCTCATCTCAGCCGAAGCCATGATGATGAGCCTCGCTGGGTTCGTGGGACGGCAGGAAGCACACGACATCGTCCACCATGCGGCCACGGAAGCTGTGACCACGGGCAGGGACTTCCTAGAGGTGCTGCGGAAGGACACACGGATCACTGAGGTGCTCGCGGAAGAGGACCTGGGTCGGCTCCTTGACCCGGCCCGCCACGCCGGACTCAGCGCACAACTGGCCCACGAGACGGCAGCACGGGCTGACCAGATGCTGGCTGGACGATGACGGACAGAACTGACGGATCCGCCCCGGAGGTGGGTCGCCTTGCTAGCAGCATTCCAGCCAGCGAGGCACCCCAGTTCTCAGCACGTAGAACAGGGTGAGCTCCGTTTCGGGGACCTGTACTGAGCAGGTTTGGCATAACGGAGACACCGCCGTACTTCCCCGCAGTGTCTCCTAACGACACTTTTCGAGCGCCTCCATTCGAGATCGACGAGTTTAGTCGGCGCTGCCAGCTACAGTGTCACGACTGGACGTAATCGAAGGGAACATAGATGCCGGCTGTTGAAGAAATCGCTCAGACAAGCACGGGTTTGCGCCATTTGATCCTCATGTCCGCGTTAACCGAATTGAAACCGGTGGACTCTAATCGGCAGGTAGGGGTCGAGCTTCTTTACAAAGAGCCGGAGCGATGGGGGTTCGATAAACAGGTCATCTCTAACGACCTGGAAGCTCTCCAAGAGCGCGGCTGGATCTGGTTTGAACGTTCTTTGGTTGGGATTCAGACCGTCGTCATCGTCCAGGCTGGCGTTGATGCGGCCGAAGATTTCAGCCAGCTAAAGGGCAACCGCCGTCGGCGAGCCCAGGAGATACGAGACGCCGTTCTCAACTGGCTCTATGACCTTTACCTCCAAGGCGTTGAGGCCTCAGGAATCAGCGATTTTCTCACCAGCCCGAGCAATCAGTACTTGGGAGATCAGTATTCCGAGGAAGAACTGGGGCGTGCTGCAACTTGGCTGCTGACAGAAGACTATATCGAGGGTATCGAGACTTTCGGTGGAGAGTTGGCCAGGCCAGCAATCACAACTAAAGGCATTCGGGTCATAGAGACTGAGCAGTCGGTCAACAAAGCGCTTACTTCAGCAGGGATGACAGTGAACGAAATCAATATCAGCGACTCCCAGGGTGTTAACGTGGCCGTGGCAAGTTCTAACGTCAGACAATCGAACACCTTGACTCAGGGCCAGATCGACCAGATTGAGAAGGTTCTAGGTTCCGTCCGCGCTATGTTGAACCCGATGGTTATTGGTGCCTCCGAGGAAGTGACCATGGAGGCACAGACCATCGTCCGGGAGGTTGAGGACGAGATCCACTCAGAAGCTCCCAGCACGGGAAAGGTGAAAGCCCTGCTCCTGAAGCTGACGGAGTTGGCAGCGACTGGAACCGTTCAAGGTGGCGTTGACGCTCTGAACGCCATGATGCAACAGGGCATTAGCGGGCTTAACTAGTTGGGACGTCGTTGCCTCTGTGGTGCCTCGGGCCGACAGCTTCGTTGAAGACGCGTAGTTAACGCTCTGAGCTGGGCAAACACCGGTCGGGCAATCGGACCTACCGGATAAGCCCGCGGATGGATACTACGAGTGGCAGAAAACCGAGGATGGCAAGAAGGTCCCCAACTATCTGTTTTCCGAGAAGGAGCCGTTGCTGGGATTCGCCGGGCTGTACGAGTTCTGGCCCGACCCGGAGCTGCCCGAAGATGATCCGGAACGCTGGATGCTGACCTGCACAGTCCTCACCACAACGACCCAGGACGCTTTGGGCCACGTTCACGATCGCTCCCCGGTCATCATCCCTAAAGACAGCTTCGCGGAATGGCTCGACCCGGACCTGACCGACAAAGCCGACGTCCAACACCTGCTCAACTCCCTGCCGGAACCGACCCTGACACCCCGGATTGTCAGCACCCGCGTAAACAGCGTCCGCAACAACGGCCCCGAACTGATCCAACCGGCGGAGTAAGGGACCTAGGGCACGAAACTATCAGTTTTCGCGTCACGATTGCCGACAAGCCCGCACTTATAGTGGGGCGGTATATGCACCGGCCGTTAGGCTGGGCGCAACATCAGTTCACCTCGTTTCCAGGAGTGGATCGAAATGGCCAAAGGCAACGACAACGACCGGTATGTAGTCCCCAACAGCGACCGCGGTGGCTGGGACGTCAAGAAAGAAGACGCCAAACGGGTCTCAGCTCACGAGCCCACGAAAAAGGCCGCTGAGAAGAGGGCCAAGGAAATCGTCGAGAACACCGGCCGGGGCCATGGCGAAGTCCGGATCCAGAACAAGGACGGCAAGTTCAGCGACAGCCACTCAGGATCCAAGAACGAGTCACCGGCCAAGGACACCAAACACTAAACCCGATCAGGAACCCGGCCCTGAACAGCCCCTAGGGGTTGCCCTGTTTATTGTCAGAGGTTCCTGAGAGACTTCCTGTCAGGACACCCTGACAGGAAGGTTGGGCTATGGGCTGGATCTCCAACGATTACAAACATGAGGGCTGGGTTGCTGGCATCGCGCCCGACGGGCGGCTCTCGGCCTCTTCGACCCGCGAGAAAATGCTGGTCCACGGGATCACAGGCGAATACGAACCAGCAGGGGACGACGCTCCAGATCAGGAGATCGTTCCTGACGATCTGATCATGAATTGGCGCGGCGCGTGCGAATGCGGATGGCAGGGAGAATTATGGCAGCGGGTCAGCGCGGCTTCCGAAGCTGATTTCGACGTCCGCAAGGGAATACCTGCCCCCGGGGGACGGAGCCTTCGTCTCTGGCCGGGTGGAGGGCGCCATCCACGAGGAATGGCACGCCCACATCGCACCGTCCGAAGCGATCCTTGGTGTGGAGGCCGCCAAGGAGCGCCGTCAGGCCGGTCATCGGTTGGATAGGACCGTCGCGGCCGCGAAAGCGGCAGGCGCTTCCTGGACCGATATCGGCCGCGCCGCGGGGATCAGCCGCCAAGCCGCACACGAACGCTGGGCCGATAAGTAGCAGCAAAACTTTAGCCAATCGCTGCCGTTAGCGGACCTCCTATTCTTGGTGCTTTTCTGGGAAGAATGGGCTCATGTGCGGCAGTATGTGGTTGGACGAGGAGCTGACCCCACCGATCCCGCCAGCTGAGCGGTGCGCGCTCGTCGCTACCGAGTGTGGTGAACGTAGAGGTCGCGGAGCAGCGCGATCTCGGCTCCGTGGTGCAGTATCTCTTGGTTCTCCCACCACACGATCGACGGAAACGTCTCCTCGGCATCGCTGCCGTACGGGTAGCTGCTTAACCCGGTCCGGTCATAGTCGGACTCATCAACACTGAGTAGTACCCGGCGCCAGTCGGATGCGGCCTGACGGAACCTCTCGATAGCGCCGGCTGCATCTGGTCGTGATTCGTACGTCGCTCGATCGAACGTTCGGTCGCCTCCGAGGTGGTTGGATCGGCCCAACAGCGTCTCGGAGATGTGGTCAAGCCGCCAGGCGATCGTCGTGAGGGGCGGAGGCCACGGACTTTCGGGGGCGCCGTCTCGCCCCCACTCACCCGCGCCGATGAGCTTGGTGGCGCCCGGTCCGGGCCCATCGGCGCGCCTTCGTATCGACCAGCACGCGTCGACCGGTTCCCAGAGGTACTCGGCGTCCGTCAGTACCGGTACGTCGACGTCGCTGTCATCACCCGAGTTGCTGGTGGGCCCCGAGAGGCGAGTGAGAAGTCGTTCCGTCGCCCAGTCGTACTGTTCGAGCAGTGGCTTGAGGCGCTGGTTGGTCATCATGACATGGAGCCTATACTCCACGAGATAGCGTGAGGCGCTTACTCACGGTCGATGTTCGCCTTCGGGGCATTTGCTGACTGTCCACGCCTAAGTGGCCGCCAAGGGATCGGCTATCGGGCACCTATGAAGGAGCTCCTTCCGTGGAGCTCACCGGGCTTGGCCGGTCACCGAAGCTTGCCCAAGCCATAATCACGACAACCACGATGACCACCAGCAGAAGAGCAGCAATGAAGATTCCACGAGAGCTCATACTCGCAGGCTAATGGAATCGCTGCTTTTAGGACCGAATATGGCGCTCACAGCTTCCAGCAAGCCGGTCTCGAAGTCGTCCCGTCAGCCGATCCGCCTTCGGCCACAATCGCAGTGCAGACGACCGCTGACTGCACTGACATCCCTGCGATTACGGGGGTAGTGCAGTCGGGTATGGACACTCTGGTGTCCAAAGTCCCCTGCACAAAAAGTCATTTTGCTCGGTAGTCGCCTGCACGAAAGTGCTAACACCGAAGGACCAGGTTCACGATGCGCGGTCTCGCTGGCTGGAGGTCAGGCGGTTGGCGCTGCACGTTGAAGGGCTCGGTAGACGGTGGAACGGGCGACGCCGAAGAGTTCCGCGATTTCGGTGGTGGTGTGTACCCCACCCCGGTACAGGTTCACGAGGTGAGTTTCCTGGGCCTTGGACAATTTCGGTTGCTTTCCGCGAAGCCGGCCTTTGGACTTGGCCACCGCCATGCCTTCCCGTGTTCTGGCGCGGATGAGGTCGGCTTCGAACTCGGCGACCATTCCAAGCACGTTGAACAGCAGCTTTCCTACCGGATCGTGGGGATCGTAGATGCTGCCGCCGAGGTTCAAGGCGACACCTTTGCGGGTGAGTTCATCAGCGATGTCCCTGGCGTCGGGCAGTGAGCGGGCGAGGCGGTCGAGCTTGGTTACAACGAGGGTGTCGCCCTTCCGGCATGCCGCGAGGGCTTTCCCCAGCCCGGGACGTTCACGCTGCGTGCCGGTGAATCCGTGATCGACGTAGATCGCATCCGGGTCCACGCCGGCGGCCGCGAGAGCGTCCCGCTGCGCGGTCAGATCCTGGGCGGTGGTCGAGACGCGGGCATATCCGATGAGCATGCCAACGAGTGTAGCGTTTAGGGCACCTTCACCGGGCAGTTTTGCGGGCGGGTCATACGGGAATCTGGAAGTCCCGGAACTCCGGGAATTTCGACAGATGCAAAATTCCGCGATTCCGCGGCCGGTGGAGGACCGGCTTACGGGCAGCCATGTTAGAGCGTGTAATAGCCCAGGCTCGCACGCGCTCCCGGTAGGGTGATTTCATTCAAGGGGCCTGTGCTGTGCGCGCACTGATGCATCCAGGACGCACTCCATTGGAGGAAAAGCTGTGCATCGACGGGAAGAACCGGACACCTTGATCAACTCGGAATCCCAAGGTTCAGGGAGCCACTGGGTACAGATAACTGAGCAGACACGCCTTCAAGCATCCCCCCTGCCCGACCGCGAACAGCCAGTCTGGGAAGGCAGTCGACTTCGCAGAAAGCTTTTGATAAAGCGCTCCGCAGCCATACTGGTCATCGGAACCGTCACCGCATTGCTAGGTTGGAGCGTAGTTGCCGGCATCAATCATGCGACGGCCACCTACACCACCATCGAGGGAACCGTTACGGCACAAACGGAAAGTCCGCGTAGCCGCACTGCCTCCTGCCAACTCGACATGAGCTACACCGTAGATGGGCAAGAGCTGCACGGCGTCGCCAAAACTAACGCTTACTGCAACACCCTGCCACCGGTTGGATCACACGCCAGGATCAACGTCGCCTCATCTGATCCTCACGATATCTGGCTCGAAGGGATCGATGATGCGGGCCATCCAAACCCCATACTCTTTGCCGTGTTTCTTGTGGTGGCGCCGTTCGCGATCGCTTTCGCGCTGTGGACGGAACTCACAGATTTTGGCGCAGCCCGCAAGCTCGTCGACTCTGGTGTTCAATGGCGGAAAATTAGAGCCACGGTTGTAAGTAAGTCCGGTGGCCGCGCTGGCGTTATCCTCTGGCTAAAGGCCAACGGCGTGTCAGGAGAACCAAGCACCTTTGGTATTTTCTATCGATTCGCTAGCCCTGTTGGACCCGTACGCAAGGGAGACAGCGTGGAGTTGAGCATAATCGCCGATGGACAAAGGCATGCACTCCTTTGGAGACCAGAAACCCAAGACGTCGACCTTATACATACAAACCAGCCACCTGCTTTTGTGGCCTGACGGAACTCTTCCACTCGCGCTGGCGCCTTCATAGCTGCTTCGGCGCTACCGTCCGGAAGAGGATCCCCCACCGGCCCTGTGCAAGTCCGCTTCGTAGTGGCTACCATCCGCCTGCGGTCCTTGGTGGTTGCAGTGTCGGTCCCGAATCAGCCGCACAACGGGGCCTTACCCAGTGCGCACACAGCCAACTTGACGAGATTCCAGAGAGTGTCTATATTTTTTTCTCGTAAGAAAAAGCGAACGGAAGTTCCCCCGCCTGAAGTGGTGTAGTTGGCTGTTTGAGGGGGAAGAACCGTTGCAGTAAAACCTGGTCGTCGACAGCTTGAGACGATCAGCGCAGTACCAGTAGGACCTGGTCGTCGGACAGCTTGAGACGGCCAGCGCATCACCAGCACCACCTGGTCGTCGACAGCTTGAGACGGCCAGAGCAACACCAGTAGTACCGGGCCGTCAAGCAGTAGGAGACGGATACAGCAATACCAGCAACACTGGTCGTCGGACAGCTTGAGACGACCAGAGCAGTACCAGCAGTACCGGGCCGTCAAGCACTAGGAGACGGATACAGCAGTACCAGCAACACTGGTCGTTGACAGCTTGAGACGGCCAGCGCAGCACCTGTAACGCGGGGCGGGCAAGTTGAGCGCATTCTGATGCACTCCTTGCCCGCCCCAGACCGTTAAGGCCTAAAGTTGGCGGATTTGTCGTCGCGCCCTTAGCGGCTGGTGGCTCCTAGGTCTTCCAGAGCCCAGGTGAGGATCTTCAGGTCGAATGGGTGCAGGACCAGTGCTTCGTGCAGGTAGGCATCGAATTCGAGGGCCGGCGCGTTCCCGCCGTGGGCCCAGTACCTGATCCAGAGCCGATCAAGGGTTATGGCGCGTTGTTTTATGAGGTTGCGTGCTGTGTGCCGTGGGTCGTTCATGGTTGCTGTCCCGTTGTTGTCGGCGCCTCCTGGATCCCAAAATATCGATCAGGTTCCTTAGTTTTAAGTTACCTTCTGGTGATTTTTTTTCGCAAATAGGCCGGGATTTTGTTTCGCTCCATGAGCTTCGAAATAGGTCCCCACCCCGGTAGGAGGCGCAGGCAGGCGTTGGGCTGGGCTTAGCTCAAGGGCAAGAGACCAAGTATCCGACCGGGCCATCGCAGGTGGGGTGGAGTTGGAGCGCCGTCCGCTAAAGGATCGATGCTTACGGGACGAGAAGCTGGGCCCTGCGGGAAGCTGTAAACGACAAACCACGCCCAGTATGCTGCGACGCCGGTTAGTCTGCGGGTATGAAACCTCGCGGGACGCTTATCGCGGCTCTTGTGCTGGTGGTCATTGTGGTTGCCTTAATTGTGGCTTGGGCAAGTTTCGGTGATCGCCCAGGCCCCATGAGCTCTACGGCGCTCAGCAGCGTCCGGTGACCGATCCCTCACCGGACATCTGCGATACGGGGCGAATCGACACCGCGCCCCCGGAGCTCTCGGGCACGGAACATACCAGAATATTTTGTCACTGGGCAATGTTGACGCACTTCTTCGCGGATGATCACGAGTGTGTGCCAAGCCAGCCGTCAGCTTGGATAGGAAAACAAGTTCGGGCAATCTGACCATGCACCAGCACTAGACCAAGATGTCGCGAGTACTGACTTGAAGCTGGCCACACACATAGTCTTTGACGTTTGCTCTGTGGTGCTGCTCGTTCGGGGCACGATTTTGATCGCGTGGTGTCGCGCCTGCACGCGTTAGCCGATTGCCCGGAGGCCTATTCCTTTTCTTGGTTTCTTACTTGGTCCGCGCGTTGCCGCAGCACCTGTCGATCGTCCCAGAACCGGGCACCCAGGAAGGCACCTCCGCCAGCTCCTATCAGGGCCGTTACAGCCAGCACCACCGGACTCGGACTTTCCATCCCGAGAGCCAGGAAGACTACCCAAGCTGCGGGCACCGCAGCAACTACAATTCCAGCCGCAAAAAGGAATACAAACATCGACTTCTTCATGGTGGTTCTCCGTATATACCGCGTTGGTCGCTATTTGATGAGGGCTGCGGCTTGGTCCAGCATGGACTCGAGCTTGGCAAGATCAGCGTACGGAACAGCGGTTCCATATGACCGGCCAATAAGGATGACGCCACGTTTCGCAGCAGTAAGCATCAGCTGTTCCTGCGAACCCTCCCCCGGGACAATGGCTGATGTCTTATAGGCCACCGCCCCTTCAGTCATGGCGGAAGTCGTCATGCTCGTGGTGCTTGCCTCGATACTGTGCCCCCGGACCGTCACCTGCATGGATTCACAAGAATCTACATTGGTGGACTTGCCAGTCAATATCGCCTCTACCTTGTCCTCGGGCAGACCGGAGACCACAGTCAGTGACACACTTGCCTGTTCGTTCGAACCTGCCGACATGCCCATGTTGACGGTCGCTCCGGTCTCCAACATCTCGCTACCCTCAACTGCGAACCCCGCGCAGGCGGCCGGCTCTACGGTGCTGTTGGTTACGGCTTCTTTCGCCAGTTTGAGGGTGTCTTCCAGCAGATCGTCTGGCATCGGCAAAAGGGGCGCGTCATTAGAGTCCCGAACGTCTCTAAGAATCTTCTCGAGGTCTGCTCATGTGTACGTCTTGGGTGGGTCCCCTGCGGCCGTTACTGACTCAGGCCCTGGCGAGGAAGTCGAATCAGTTGAAGTGCCTCCGTCACCACATGCGGTAAGGCCTGCAAGCAGGAATGCGGACATGACGAAGCCACACAGAGTGTTCTTTTTCATTTGTTTCCCAAAGACTTTCAAGTGATCTGCCGACGCGCGTGAGCCGCTCAAGAATACAGCTAGAAGCGAGACGAAGTGCCTCCTCGATTCCCAGCAGCTATCGGCAGGGTGAGTTCCTCGGGGTGCAGGGACCCTCGCCTCAGGGCAGCAAGCGCCCCTTGCCCCACCCTGACAGACCTGCCCGTAAGCCGTGCTCCCAACGTTCTGAGGCATGCAATTTTCACATGCCGCCCCCTACGCTGCTCCGCTCGGGAACCGCTGATTCCGTTCAAGACTCATGAAAGTCGGGGCAGTTTCTGGGCTGGCCGGTCTGCAGTTCCAATCGTGGGCCGTTTCGGCATGCAGACAGCAAGGGCCGCGACCCCGTGGGGGTCACGGCCCGGAGCTTGCGGGACTGCTATTTGATCAGTGCTGCGGCCTGTTCCATGAGTTCGCTGGCGGTGGCAACGCCGTTGGCTTCAGCGCCCTTGCCGGATGCCGTAGCGGAAATCAGCACCCCGTCCTTGATGGCGTAGGCCATATAGGTGGTTTGTGCGGAGCCGCTGGCTGTGGACATGTCGGTCTTGTAGGCCACAGTTCCGGGGACCGTGCTGATGCCGTCGAACTTTGCAGTGGAGACGTTCATCGATTGGCCAGACATGGAGAGCGTCATCTTCGCGCACTTCTCGGCCTGGGCGCCGCTCTTGTCGATGCTGTCCTGGAGCTTCTGCTTATCGAGCCCGGAAGTCAGGGTCACCATTGTCATGACCCCAGATTCAGAGTCCAGATCTGCGCCGGCCGCCGTGGTTGAACCGGCGAGGGTCTCACTGCCGCCCAGCGTAGCAAGGTCCTTGCACTCAGCAGGTTCAACCGTGAACATGCTTAGGAGTGCTTTCATGGGATTCTCTTGGGCGAGTTCCTCGCTGGAGGCAATGGTCAATTCCTTGCCGGACTTGGGCTTGATCTGCTTGACCAGTTCAACGAGCTCGTCGTTGGTGTACTGCTTGGCGACGGTGGGCGTAGGCGACGCCGTAGCCTCAGACGAAGCTGTATCAGTGGAACCCGTTGACCCACCGCATCCCGACAGTGCCATTACTACCAGCGCCGACATTCCAACGCTCTGCAGCGCAAACTTCTTCACTTCTGTTCCCCCCATTGGGTTTACTTTTTACAGCCGGGCGGTTCCCAGCTGAGATAACACTATCTGTCGTTAAGGTGTGGGTCCGTTAGTCCCTGAACTGGGGAGGAAACGGCCAGGTCAGGCATCAACGCCGACCGTGACCCACACCCTCCATTGAAGTACCAGAAACAACACACAACCCATGCGCAGCTTGATGAAACAGCCAGCCACTACATTCGGAAAACCAAAGAGGGGAGCCTGTGGCATGTCAGCTAGAACTGGGAAAACGAGAATCCGCGTCCGGTGAGGGATCCTCGAAGGAACAATGCTTCAAGACTGGGACGCACAATGGTTACGAGTAGTCGACGGATTCCTAGATGCTTCGAGGCAGCGCCCACTGTTGCCCTGCATCATGCGCTGCCTCGAGAAATTGCTCGAGTGTCAGCATGAAGTCCGGCTCGGTGCCCCAGCCGCCCTCGAATCCGTCGTAAAGATCATCGAGCATCACGATGTCCTGCATGAGCGATGGTCCCTCGTGGCCGATAACAGAGTGAGCCCAGGCCGTAAACTCCCGAATCGGAAGTTCACCGTGAATCACTTGCTGGGCAAAGTAGCGTGCTGAAATCAGGAGTGCGTCGTCCTTAGTCATTTCGGATGTCGGGAGGTCCAGACTTTTCAGAGACGCGTCAATCAGTGCGCCGAGTTCGAAAACGTTTGCGTTCACGGGACTGCCGGCGAGCTCACGGATTGGTTCGGTGTCAATTCCTTCGACGAGGGCTTGAGTCGCAGCCGAGATCGCTGTTGGTGCTGCATTTTGCCGGCTGAGCCACAACGCGCGGGCAGCGATCAAATCGAGGGCCGCCGGGGTGGCCCCGCCTGAGAATTTAGAGCGCATATCGCCAGCATATGCGCCCGGCTCAGGTCGGATGCATACCTGGCGAGTCGGGGACGTGGACCGTCCGGTAAAGGATCCTCTTGCGCGCAGCCCCGTGCGCCAAATTGCGCTGTGAAACCACCGCCATTTATCTGTGACTGTTGGCGGTAAATGGCGGTCTTTTTTCGGCGCTAAATGTCGCCCTGCTAGTCGGCAAGCGCTCGTGACCGCCTGTAGAACGTCGCTCGGGACATACCGAGATCGCGGGCTACCTGCGCCGCGGGCTCGCCACCTTTGACCAGGCGGACAGCGCTTCTGATCTGGCTATCAGTGACCCGGCGGGGCCGGCCGCCAAGGTCCTTGCCAGCTTCTCTTCGTTTGATTATGGAATCCGTAACACGTTCGCGTTTGATCTCGTGTTCCATCTGCGCAAGGGCGGCCATGATCGTGAACAACATAGAGCCCATCGGTGTTGCGGTGTCGACGTCGCCTCCGCCCAGGTTCAGGACGCGGAGGCCGGCGCCCCTGCTGCGGAGTTCATCGGCGAAGGCGAGCATGTTTTGGGTGGATCGCCCGAGGCGGTCCAAAGTCGTGATGACGAGGGTGTCACCCTCGATGAGTGCGTCGAGTGCTTTATCGAACTGTGGTCGTGAAGCACGTGCTCCGGAGACTCCGTCGTCGATGTAGAGGTCATCGCGTCGAACGCCGGCGGCCAGTAGATCCGCCCGCTGCCGGTCGGTGGACTGCTGCCGTGTTGAAACTCGTGCATAGCCAATAAGTTTAGACATGCAGGCCTCCAATGTGTCTCATAACTAACGATTAGTACCCCGATTCAAGCAGACGGTTTCGAGACATAGTTATGAGAATCGCCGGATGCAGAGAAGGTCGCAAGATTTCACCGTAATCAGGATCCGGCAGGACATAGTCGGTGAGACGTCTCGTATCCCAAGGGTTGTGATGCGGCCCCTTGAAGAGTTGGCCTGTTCTGTGCAACGAGAAGACCCAGCTCATTATTGGCTTGTGAGTCACGAGCTGCAGTTAGCGGCCCTTGTACTCGTCGTCGGTGATGTGCTCGCCCCAGGTGGTGGTTTTGGACGGGTCCTGTCCGTTTTGGAGCATGGCGACGTGTTCCATAAAGCAGCCGGGGGCGGCGGCGTGCCAGTGCTCTTCGCCGGGTGGAGTGTAAAGCGTCTGGCCAGGGTGGACTTCGATGATCTTTCCGTCCCGGGTACCGAAACGGCCGACGCCTTGGGTCACGCGAAGGTACTGGCCGTGCTGGTGGGAGTGCCAGGCAGTTCGTGCTCCGGGGGCGAAACGGACCGTGGCGACGACCATGGTCTGGTCATCCTCGTGGGGTAGAGCGATCGGGTCAAGCCACACGTCCCCGGCAAACTGGGCCGGCGGGTTCTTGGTGGTCGGCACTAGGGGTTCGATGTTCATGTTTTTCCTACCTGTTGTGTGTAAAGGCATTCTTGGCGACGCCATGAATCACATGCCCTTGGACCAGTCGGCGTAGAGCGGGACGTGGGTGATGGTTTCGATGAATTTTCGTGGGTGACGGCATGGTGTCGGCCCGTGGGGAAGAGCTTACGGCCCCCCGTTGGCGTTGCTTCCCATCGCGTGTGAGGTGTCCGCGGTGATGGGGGCGCTGAGGAGTGCGTGGAGTTGTGTTGTGGTGAGTGCCCGCACGGGGAGTAGTGCGGTGTCGTCGCGTTGAGGGATCAGGCCGTCGAGCATCACCCAGAGGTAGCGGCGGTACAGGTCGGGGGCATCGCTTCGTTCTTCGATTTCGGGTCCGTCCTGCACGACGTTACTGATGCCGATGCAGGCTATCTGAAGAAAGATCAAGTCGGTCCCGGTAGCGTCGGGGCGCAGTACTCCGGCGTCACATGCACGTTCTGCCACGCGATTGACGAGGGGTGCGAGCCGGTTGCGGCTGTGGTCGTGCATTTCCGGCCGCACACGACGTCCGGTAAGTAGTTCAGCCATCCCGCGGTCCCTCACATGCAGAGCGAGCGACTTCTCCAAATAGTGCACCAAGGCGTCCCACGGATCGTCCATGGCAAGAGACTCATTCAGGATTGCCTCAAGTTCGCTGTCCTGCAGACAGCGAATCGCGTCGATGAGGTCTTCCTTGTTGGCAAATCGGCGGTAGGCGGTTCCCACCCCGACGCCGGCGTGATGGGCGACATCGTTCAGGGTCGCGTCAAGGCCGCGCTGGGCGAAGACCTCCCGCCCCGCTTCCAATAATCGTGCGCGATTCCGAGCGGCATCCTTGCGCAACTTTACTTCTGTCATGTCTCCCAGCTTATCAAAGCGGTTGCGGCGTATCCGCTTCTGTGATAATTTCTTTATATGGATGCGAGCTATCCGCTTTGAATATCCGGGTTTAGGCTGTCGGGCAGCCCAGCTCGCCCTGAACTCCGATATTCAGCCCAGTCTCTTCCGAGCCTTCTGGGGGCTTTGAATCCGAACATTTTGCGGTACCAGCGCTCCGCCGCCTGGCGGGAACATGCGGCCGCACTGCCGACTAGAAGTGAAGGAAAACATGCTGACATCTGAGCAGCGTCGCGATGCCGAGTCTGCGATTACACGCTTGATCTACACCTACTGCCATCGTTTGGATGGCGCCGACTTGGCCGGCGCTGCCGCGCTGTTCGAGAAGGCCCGCTGGCAACTCTCACCCGAGGTGGTTTGTCAGGGCGCTGAGGAGCATCTGGCGGCCCTGCAGGTCATCCGAGTCTACGGTGACAGGCTCGGCACCAGGCATGTGGTGAGCAATTTGCTTATCGACGTTGCGGAGGACGGCGAAACCGCTAAGAGCGTCTCGTATGTGGATTCGATCCAGGTAACGAAAGACTTCCCCCTGCAGCTCATATTCCAGGGGCGTTACCTCGACTCGTTCGTCTTTGAAGACGGAGCCTGGCGATTCCAAGAGCGTGTTGTTGACGCTGACGGCGTCGGCGACATGAGCGCCCACCACAAGCCCGTCCCGGGTGCCACGGCGTAACCCTTTCAGTGCGGCGAGCCGCCCGCCTTCCGATGGTTGCCCCCACTGGACACGCAATGGTGTGCGCGATTTTCACGTTGAACCGAAGATGGAAAGAGAAGAGATGTCCTCGACAGTTACTTTCAATAATGGTGTCACCATGCCCGCGATCGGTCTTGGAGTATTTCAGGCTGCCCCCGAGGAGACGGTCACGGCTGTGCAGACGGCGCTGGAACTCGGGTACCGGCACATCGACACTGCCGCAGCTTATTTGAATGAGCGGGAGGTGGGGGAGGGCCTGCGCCGCTCTGGAGTACCTCGGGATGAGGTGTTCATCGAAACCAAGGTGTGGATCACCGACTATGGGTATGAAGAGACGCTCCACGCGTTTGAGAAGAGCACCAAGAAGCTCGGTGTCGAGCAGCTGGATTTGCTGCTCTTGCACCAGCCGTTGACCGCGAAGTTCGACCGGACGATCAAGGCCTATAAGGCGCTGGAAAAGCTTTTGGCTGACGGTGCGGTCCGCGCCATCGGCGTGAGCAACCTGGTCCCGGCCCGCCTCGATGCGCTGCTCGCTGAAACGGATATCGTGCCGGCGGTCAACCAGATCGAGCTGCACCCGTACAACGTCCATGCCGAAATTCAGGCCAAAAACACCAAACACGGGATCCTCACCCAGGCGTGGTCCCCGATCGGTGGCATCCGCAGCTACAACGGGGCACCCACCAACCCTTTGAACGACACCACGATCCGCGCCATCGGCGAGGTTTACGGCAAAACGAACGCCCAGGTCATGCTCCGCTGGCACATCCAGCAGGGCCGCTCGGCCATCCCGAAGTCCATCAACGCCGAACGCATCGCCCAGAATTTTGACGTTTTCGACTTTGAATTGACCAGCGACGAGCTGGCACGGATCGATTCCCTGGACACCGGGGACACCCTCGATATTGACAGCCTCGACCTCGAGGCTTCCGGCATCGTTATTGACGAAGCCTGAGTATCACTGCACACCAGTCGGGCCGCATCTGTTCGGCGGCCCGACTGGTCCTGTTTCATCGATTAGACGCCCGGATACGGCGTCAGGAAGAAGGGCATCATGGCTACCAGGCTCAACGAAAGGGTAGCGACGGGCGCCGGCACCACTAATGGCATGACCCGCAGCCGGACCATCACCTTCGCCGTTGCCGGCGGCCTCGCTGTCGGGAACCTGTACTGGGCCCAACCCCTTATCGGAGAGATCGCAGGCCAGCTCCAGGTCTCTTCCACCGTCGCCGCGTCCTTGGTAACCGCCACCCAGATCGGTTACGCGTTGGGGATCTTTTTGATCGTTCCTCTTGGTGATGTTCTGAACCGCAGGAGGATGATCCCCCTCATCCTCGGATTGTCAGCGCTTGCGCTCCTTGGCGCCGCTGTGGCCCCCACGTTCTCGCTGTTGCTCGCCGCGCTTGGCGGAGTAGGCTTGACCACCGTTTCAGCGCAGTTGCTCACCCCGCTGGCCAGCGAACTGGCCGCTCCTGAGCAGCGCGGCCGCGTGCTGGGCACGATCGCCTCCGGAGCCCTCATCGGTATCCTTTTGTCCCGTACCATCAGCGGAGCCGTCGCGGAATTCGTTGGCTGGCGGGCCATCTACGTTCTTGCCGCGATCCTCAGCGTCGCCCTCGCTGTGGTGCTGTCCTTTATGATCCCCCGGCTGGAACAGCGCCCGGCCACGAACTACTTCCGTTTGCTCGGGTCCGTGTTCACCACCGTTGCCCACCACCGCGCCGCCGCACCCACGATCCTGATCAGCGCCGCGGTGTTCTCCGTGTTCTCCCTGTTCTGGACCTCGCTGACCTACCTGTTGTCGGCGCCGCCTTTCTCCTTCACCGTCGGCCAGATAGGCCTGTTCGGCCTCGCGGGGCTCGTCGGTGCCGTGGCCGCGCGGCGCGCGGGCATGTTCCACGACCGTGGCTGGTCAGTACCAGCCTCCGGCGTCACGCTCGGTCTGCTTGCAGTGTCCCTCGTCGGTGCCTGGCTGGGTCAATCCTCCGTGATCGCCATGATCGTCGTCGTGATCGTTTTGGATCTGGCCGCACAGGCGACCCTCGTGCTGGGCCAGACACGGCTGCTGTCCCTGCCCGGCCAGAGCCGCAGCCGCTTGAACACAGCATTCGTGGTCAGCAACTTCCTTGGCGGAGCGATCGGTTCCGCCCTTGCCGGGCCGCTCTGGGCCGCTGGCGGGTGGACCACCATCACCGTCACCGCCGTGGCCATCGTCATCGTCGCGCTCCTGGTGTGGGTGTTCACCCGACGCGGTGCTCTCACCGACCAGAACTGACACCACTAACACCAGAAAGAGATGACAAAATGTCCCGCATTTTCATCACTGGATCCTCCGAAGGACTCGGCCGCAATGCCGCACTGGACCTCCTGGCGAATGGGCACGAGCTCGTCCTCCACGCACGAAACCCCCAACGGGCCCAAGCACTCAGTGACCTGGCCGGCCGTGGGGTGCGGGTAGTCACCGGCGATCTGGCCCACACGGACGACGTTCGTGCCGTGGCAGAGCAAATCAACAGCATCGGCCGGATGGACGCCATCATCCACAACGCCGGCGTCGCGGACGGAGCACCGATTTTGCCGGTCAACGTCGTAGCGCCATACCTGCTCACCGCGTTGATCGAGCGCCCTGACCGGCTTGTCTACATCAGTAGCGGCATGCACCGCAGCGGGCGGGAAGACCTGACCGGCGCGGATTGGTCCGGGTCCCGGGCCACCAAATCGTACTCCGACTCGAAACTGTTCATCACCGCGCTCACGATGTTCCTCGCCCGCACCTGGCCCGATGTCCGCACCAACGCGGTAGACCCAGGCTGGGTTCCCACCCGCATGGGCGGTTCCTCGGCGTCCGATGATCTCCGCGAAGGCCACCTCACCCAGGCATGGCTGGCCGGCAGCAAGGACCCAGGGGCCGACGTCACCGGCGGGTACTGGCACCACATGCGTCAGCAAAAACCCCACCCGGCCGCCCTGCATCAGGACTTCCAGGACGAGCTCGTCGCACAGCTCGGCGACCACACCGGCGTTCCCTTACCGTCACCAGCTGACCAGCTCAGCGGCCAAAACTGAGAACACGCACCGTGGAAGCGGCCCGCTTCCACCACGCCCTGCCTCAGAGCCGACGGCATCTGCGGGGCCACTGGCTGAACCCTCAACATCCCAACCGTTCGCTTCTTGTAAAAGGAGAACCATGACCAACGATTCCATCACCGCCAAGCGCACCTGGCTCATTACCGGGGTTTCGAGCGGCTTCGGGCGGAAGCTCGCCGAGCAGCTCCTCGCACGCGGGGACCGTGTCGTCGGCACCGTGCGCAAACCCGAAACCGTCGTCGACCTGCAAGAGCAGTACGGCGACGCCTTCCGCGTCCAGTTGCTCGACGTAACCGATGTCGCGGCCGTGCGCTCGAGCGTTGATCGAGCCTTCGGAGATCTTGGCCGCATCGACGTCGTGGTCAGCAACGCCGGTTACGGACTCTTCGGCGCCGCCGAAGAGCTCTCCGACAAGCAAATCCAGGACATTATCGACACCAACCTCACCGGCTCGATCCAGCTCATCCGTGCTGCGCTGCCGCACCTCCGCGCCCAGGGCGGGGGACGGATCCTCCAGATCTCCAGTTACGGTGGGCAAGTCACCTTCCCCGGCTCCTCGATGTATCACGCCACCAAGTGGGGCATTGAAGGCTTTGCGGAGTCGGTCTCCCAGGAAGTTGCCCCGTTCGGTATCGGTATCACGATCGTCGAGCCCGGCTCAGCGCGCACCGAGTTCCTCGGAGCCAGCATTCAGATCGCGGACCAGCTCCCGGCCTACGAAGGAAACCCGGCTCACGCGTTCCGGGGACTACTCGGCATCGACGCGCCCGGGGACGCAGACAAAATGGTCGCCGCGATGATCGACAGCGTCGACGTCGTGCCCGCACCGCTTCGGCTGCTGCTCGGCTCTGACGCCTACGGCACCACGCACCAGGTTCTGCAGGACCGTCTCACGGCACTCGAAGCACAAAAGCAGCTTGCGTCCACCACGGACGTGGACTGACCATCCGGAGCAGCGCCACGAACCACGGCTCCAGTCATCAGATGAACGACCGTGGCGGACCAGAGTGCCGCTTCAGCCGTATAAACCACACCCAACCCACCCCAATGAAAGAAGGATCCTCATGACTGACCAACCCAAGCAGGTAGGCGGCGGACGTAACCTGTTCGAAGACTTCGCCCCCAAACTCGCCGCCCTCACCGACGACGTGCTCTTCGAGGACGTTTGGAACCGCCCCGAACTTGCGGCCCGGGACCGAAGCCTCATCACCGTCGCGCTGCTCGCCGCCGGCGGTCACTACCCGCAGCTCGAGTTCCACCTCGGCCGTGCCATAGAGAACGGCGTGACCCAGGAAGAGCTCATCGAAGCCCTGACCCACGTCGCCTTCTACGCCGGTTGGCCCTACGGAATGGCCGCCATGGGCGTAGCGAAAAAGGTATTCACCGAATAGCGGTCAAGTCTGCTGACCGGTAGCCGGCAGGGCGACCAAGGTCACCGAATCGGACACCGAGATCGTGGATCGTCCGACTGATCCATTGGGGGAGGGCCGACGAGCCTCAGGACTTGCCTGGCCCTCCTCCACCCGGATACCGAGTGGAACACTGTGACCACCGCTCAATGCTCCCTACTTGGTATCTGCGGGACCCGCACAATCAACCCGAAAGCGCACGACATCAAGACGTTCGCTCCGTCCTGTAAACGGCATGAACCGATACCGGCACAGTGCCGAGGATCACGGGACAGGACCTCCAGCATCTAAGGAACACCGCATGCATACGAACGAGTTCACCCGACGGTCCCTCATCCTTTCCGGTGCCATGCTCGGCGTCGGATTGCTCTCATCCTGCAGCAGGACTGAGCCATCGCCGCTGAACTCTCCTTCTGTCCCCAAGCCCTCCGAGCCGGCCGATCTCCATGCCCGTCCGCAGGGCGACCTTTACGGTATCGACATGTACAACACGCAGGCGGTCGCTGATGAGCTCGTCTACATCGACGGGAACGTCAGGCCATTTGACGGTGAGGCCAAACGCGTGCTCATCACCGGTTCAACGGCCGGTGCCGGCCAGCTCGCCGCCGCCTACCTTTCGAAACGCGGCCACGCGGTCGTCGCCCACGCCCGCAACGCCCAGCGCGCCGCCGACGTGCGCCGCGACCTGCCCGCCTTGGAGGGCGTGGTAATCGGCGATCTCCGGAATCTCGACCAAACCCGGGCCCTCGCCGAGCAGATCAATGCGCTCGGGAAGTTCGACGTGATCATCCATAACGCCGCCGAGTACCGTCTGTCCGGCCCCGAACTCCTGAACTCCAACTCACTGTCGCCGTACCTGCTCACCGCGCTGGTCACCCCACCGCAGCAGCTGTCCTACCTTTCTTCCAACCAACAGCTCAGCGGTGGCCTCAAGCTCGACGAGATCCGTTCCGGCGGTGGCATCAGCTACCCGGACAGCAAGTTGCACATGGCGATGATCGCCACCGCCGTCGCACGGCTTCGACCCGATTCCCAGGTCAACGCGGTCAATCCCGGCTGGATCCCCACGTGGATGGCCCTCCAGGACGGGCCGTACAGCAGGGACGACCTGCGCGCCGGTTACATGACTCAAGTCTGGCTGGCTGAAGGCGTCGAACCGGGAAGTGACGTCACCGGCCAGTACCTCTTCCACCAGGAGATCGAAACCCGCATCAACGATCTCCTGCACGACGAGAACGCCCAAGACCAGCTACTCGCGGCCTACGCCGAGCAGACCGGAGTGATACTGAACTGAAAAGCCGGCATCCACTGGCGCGACCTCGTGCAACCCGCGAAAGCCGCATATCTCTCCGTGTCGCGACCAAGTCCATGACCGGCAGACTTTCACAATAAGCGCCCTCACCCGCACCGAACTTTGAATAACACCAGCAAACAAGCCTGAAGGAGCTCACCGTGGAAGGCCTTGAAATTATAGTCCTGCTGGGGGCCGCGGTCCTTACCGGCGCTGTTCTGGCACCACGGCTGCGCGTCGCGGCACCCCTACTCCTGCTGGTGTTCGGACTGATCCTCGGATTCGTTCCCGAGCTGCAGGACATTGAGCTTCCCCCGGAGACGGTACTGCTGGTCTTCCTGCCCGTCATGCTGTTTTGGGAAAGCCTCACCACCTCGCTTCGGTCAGTGCGCCGGGACTTCCGTGGAATCGTGCTGATGAGCACCCTCATGGTCGTCGCTACCGCTTTCGGTGTCGCCGGCATCGCCCACCTGCTCGGGCTACCCTGGAACGCGGCCCTCATCCTCGGCGCAGCCCTCGCACCACCGGATGCCACGGCGGTCGCAGCTCTTGGTCGGATGCTCCCGCATAGAAACTTCATGCTGCTCAAAGCTGAAAGCCTCACCAATGACGGGACAGCCCTCGTCGTGTACGGGATCGCGGTAGGCATCAGTGCCGGCGGCAGCTACACGCCCCTGACTATCACGGGGCTCGTCGTTCAGTCCTACCTCGGGGGCGCGGTCGCCGGAGCCGCCGTCGCTGGCATTGCCTACCTGGTGATGCGCCGACTCAACGATGCACTCTTGATGAACATCGCCCTGTTGATCACCCCCTTCGCGGCTTTCCTTGCCGCCGAGGTGATCCACGCCTCTGGTGTCCTCGCTGTAGTCGTCGCCGGCCTGATCGTCTCCTTCACCTCAGCCAGGGTCAGTACCGCGGCGTCCCGGCGGCAGACCGAGTCGACGTGGCCATTGGGCTCCTATCTGCTCAACGGATCCCTGTTCGTCCTAATCGGGCTGCAGGTCCAGGCAATCGCCCACGACATCGACGCCGGGGACATCGGCAGGCTCCTGCTCACCACCGTGGCCGTGTGGCTGACCCTGTTAGTCGTACGCTTCACATTCCAATCCCTGCTGGTGATGATTATTCGAGCCCTTGACCGACGCCCCTCCCAGCGGGAGCGCCGGATGAGCTACCGGGCACGCGTGGTCAGCGCCGTCGCTGGCTTCCGCGGAGCCGTATCACTGGCGATCGCGCTTTCCGTGCCCCTGATGATGGACGGCGGGCAGGCCCTGCCTGGCCGCAACGACATCATCTTCATCACCGCCGGGGCGATCGTGCTGACACTCCTCGTGCAGGGACCCCTTCTACCGAAAATCGTTCACTGGGCAAAGCTTCCGGACGACACAGCGGACACTGAACTGCAGCTGACTGAACGGGCACTGAACGACGCCGCCCTATCCGTGCTGCAAGAGGCCGGCGACACCGCTGCAGGCAAAAACATCGGAACGGAAACGCGTCAACTAATCCTGCACGAGTACGAGTCCCGCCGCGAGATACTGAAGGCTCAAACCAAAGCTACGGAGCAACAGCATGGCAAAGAGGCCCACCACACCGACGAGACGCTGCTAAGGATGGACATCCTCGCCCGGAAGCGACAGGTCCTCCAGCAACTGCGCCTCGAAGGTGCCATCGACGACGCGATAGCCAGACGCTTCCAAACCCGCCTCGACGTGGAAGAACAGCGCCTGACCGGTGTCGAACCCATCGACTAGCACGGCCGTCCCGCCGAACCGAGGCTGGTCACAATCTCAAAAACGCGGGCCTAGCCGGAGGCTAGTTGAGTTAGAGTGTGCGCGAGGCGGTAGGAGTCTGTTCAGGAGCCCACGAGATTGTGGTAGCAGTAGTGCTTCAGTGGCTCGCGCACTGATACCCCGGACGGCTCTTAGGCCTGCGCAATGGATGACGGCGTCGAGCTTGGTGATTTCGAAGACTCGCTCAACGCCGTATTCGTCCAGCAGGTCGACGTTATCTGTGCAGTCTTGCCGCTGAGTACTGCAACCCGCCTCAGTGGCTCCTCGCTGGAGTTGGCCAGGTTGTCGATGACCACAACGTCGTGTCCTGCTTCCTGCGGGGAAAGAACAGTGTGAGAACCGATAAAACCGGCTCCCACACTGTAACCCGAATTCTCATAGGTCCGCTGTTTTGCATGCAGTTGCCCTTGCCGGCTGCTCCGGGAGCGGATTGCCGGGCAAGGGCAGCCCGGTGTTGTAGTGGCTTTAAAGAGCAGTTAACTTCAGCAAGAGGGCGTGTTCCGGGTTGAGGATTGGCATCGGAAGTCCTACCTCGGTTAGGAACTTTCCGCTGGCCTCTGCGCCGCTTCCTAACCACGCAGGTGGCTGGGTTTGTGTGAAGTTGTGGCTGTAGTCCGTGTCGGCGGGAGTCGGGAAGATCGCCTCTACCCGGTAGTTGAGGTCCGGGTCGAGTCCGGGAATGCCGATTTGTCCGGGTGCTTCGGCGGCGGAGGTGCCGGTGCTGACCAGGGCGAACAGGGCTGCCGGCCTGCCTTGCCTGGGGCCAATGGGATCCACTACGCCGTGCAGCAGGAGGGAAGTGTCGGCGACGTCGGCGTTAACGCGGCGGCCGCTGTGGATGAGGTCGCGGTGTTCTTTGTACAACCCCACTATCCGCCGGAGTTCCTCGTGGTCCTTGCCCTGGACGCCGCGGACGTCCCATTCCATGCCGAAGTGGCCGAACAGTGCGGTGATCGCGCGGAAGGACAGATCGTGGGTGCGGGCGGTGGTGTGTGATGTGGTGGGCCCGATGTGGCTGCCGACAAGTTCCGGCGGGACTACGGCGCCGGTCCAGCGCTGGATGGTCTGCCGTTCCAGGGCGTCGTTGCAGTCGGAGGCCCAAATGCGGTCGGTCCGTTCTAAGATTCCGAGGTCCACTCGGGCGCCGCCGGATGAGCAGCTTTCTATTTCGACGCCGGGGTGTGTCTTCTTGAGCTCGTCGAACAGGCGGTAGGCGGCGAGGGTTTGTTCGTGGACGGAGGAGCGGCCGACGTGGCCATGTTCCAGGAGGTCCCGGTTCTGGTCCCACTTGAGGTAGCTGATGTTGTTTTCACTCAGGAGGGTGTTGATGCGGTCGTAGATGTACTGCCAGGCTTCGGGGTTAACCAGGTCGATGATGTGCTGGTTGCGCCATTCGAGGGGCAGTCGGCCGCCGTCCTTGTGCGCGACAGCTGAAGGCCCCACGATCCAGTCCGGATGTGCACGGGCAATGTCGGAGTCCAGGTTCACCATTTCCGGTTCCACCCAAAGGCCGAAGTCCATGCCGCGGGACGTCACGGCATCGATGAGCGGGGTGAGGCCGTTAGGCCACAGGGTCTCGTCCACGTACCAGTCGCCCAGGCCGGCGTGGTCGTCGCGGCGGCCGCGGAACCAGCCGTCGTCGAGCACGAAGCGCTCCACACCGAGGTCGGCAGCGGACTCGGCCAGCTCGATCAGGGTGTCCAGGTTGTGGTCGAAGTACACGGCTTCCCAGGTGTTGAGCACCACGGGGCGGGGCTTTCCCGTGGAGTGGCCGGTGGACGCGGCGGGGAGTACGTGGTGTGGCCGTGAGCGGAACCAGCTGTAGAAGGCCTCGGTGATGCCGTCCAGGCCGCGGTTCGAGTATGCGGCGAAAAGCGTCGGCGTGGTGTAGCTGCTCCCGGGCGCGAGGATGACCTCGGCAGGACCGAGGAGCTCTGAGCCGCCGATCATGGTGCGGCCGTCGCCGATGGTGTCGGCAAACTGTTCGTGGTTGCCGCTCCATGCCAGGTGCGTGGCCCAGACTCTGCCGTGGCGGTTGCCAAACCCGGGGGTGCCGGCGGCGAACAGGAGCGAGGAGTCGTGGCCGGTGCGACCGTGCCTTCCTGTGCGGACCCAGGTGCCTTGCTGGATGGCGCGGCGCTGCGGGTGGTTTTCCCGGCACCAGCGGCCTGTCAGGTCCAGGAGTTCGATGGCCTCCGGTGCAACGGGAAGAACGGTGGCCAGTTCGTCAACCTGGAATGGGGAAGGTGCCTTCGTTGGTGACAGTGTGGCGCAGCTCCAGCAGGCCGCCCTCGTGCAATATAAGGGACGATGCGACGCTGATTCCAGTGTCGGTGTCGGCCTGCACGATGGTGGCGCTGGTTCCTTCTGCGGTGAGGGACGTGGCGCGGAGGCGGGATGAGAAGTCAAGCCCGGATCCGTCGTCGGTGATGCGGTGGCCGCGGAGTGCGGGGCGGCCGCGCCAGGAGGAGGAGGCCTGGGGGAGGAGGCCGGCGGGGACTCGGGCGTCGATGGCGGAGTGGGGGACCGGGGCGGTGAGGATGGCAAGGTCTGGCAGGGTAGGACCGAGATCGGCTCCCCAGTGGATGACCTCAGCCTCCCCGTTGTCGAAGCTGATCACCAGGCTGGTGCCCGCGGAACGGAGGTGCAGGGGGTCCATAGGGGATATCTCTTTCGTCGTCTTGCTGTGTCGGCCGTGGAGGCGCGCTTGTACATGCGGGGGAAGGGTGCAGGGTGCCACCGTCGCGAGGAAGAGAACGGCGGCACCCTGCCGTGGTGGCTGCGACCACATACGCAGCCACCGGCATTGGCGGTTCAGGGGTGTGGTTTGTTTCCTACTTGAAGAGGGCGTTGACCTGTTCGTTGGCTGCCGTGAGGGAGCTCGCGGGCGTCTTGCCGGAGACGACGGCGTCCATGGCGGGTTCCATGATGCCCTTGACCTTGGCGGTGTTGTCTGTGATGGGGTAGAGGAACGTGGTCTTGTTCTTCACGTGCTCGGTGAAGGCGGTGACGTCCACGCCCTTGGCCTGGAACGCTTCGGCGGCCTTGTCCGAGGATGCTTTGAGTGCGGGGAAGACCACCGCCTTGGAGGCCACCACGTCCTGGCAGTCTGCGGAGGCAAGGTACTCGACCCATTTGATGGAGGCGTCCTTCTTTTTGGTGCCGGCCCAGATGGAGTCGGCCAGCCCGTTGAACATGGAGGCGCGCTTGCCTTCGGGTCCGACCGGGGTGGGTGCGATGCCCACTTCGATGCCCTTGTAGCCGGTGTATTGGCCGATCATCCAGGAGCCGTGGGCGTTGATGGCGGATTTGCCGGCAGCAAAGGTGTCAGCCATGGCTGCGCCGACAGTTGTCTCGAGTTTGGGCATGTAGCCCTTGTCAGCCAGATCGGCGAACCAGTCCATCGAATTTTGGAATTTGGGGTCGTCGTAGTTGTAGTGGTTGCCCCACGGGTTCTTGTCGGTGTGGGACCAGCCGGTGGTGTTGGTGAGGTAGCTCCATTCGGTCTGGCCGGAGGAGTCGCCTCCGCCGTTCAGGCCCAGGCCGTAGACGGCAACGTTGTTCTTGTCGAAGCCAGGCTCGTCGCCGCGTTTACCGTTCTTGTCCACGGTCAGGTGGGCTATGACCTTTTCGTACGTGCCACCGTCTTCAGGGTTCCAGGTGAGGTTCTTCATCTGATCCTCGGTGATGCCGCCGCTGGCGAGCATGGCCTTGTTGTAGAACAGGCCAATGGTGTCCCAGTCCTTGGGCAGGCCGTAGCGCTTCCCGTCCTGCCCCACCCAGAGATCGGCGAGACCTTCGTTATAGGCCGACAGGTCGACGGTGTCCTTCTCGACGGCATCGTCGATGGCCAACAGCTGCCCGTTTTCAGCCAGTTCGCCGTAGCGGCCCAGGTGGTTGGTGAACACGTCTGGTGCGGTTCCGCCAACGAAGCCGTTGGTAAGGGTGCTCCAGTAGTCGTCCCAGCCGCGCTGGGTGATCTTGACTGTGATGTCCGGGTTGGCCTTGGTGAAATCGTCAGCGCACTGCTGGTAGGCGGGCAACTGGTTGGCGTCCCAGAGCCAGTAGCTGATTTCGCCCTTGGCGGACTCTTCGGAAGAGGATGAGCCGGTGCAGGCGGAGAGGGAGAGTGCCACAGCGGCAGCAACGGCGACGGCGCCGAGGGTTTTCTTCATGGTTCTGCTTTCGTGAGTGATGGGATGGTTGGGGTAGAGGGTCTATTTGATGCCGGAGAAGCCGATGGAGTTGACGATCTTCTTGCCGAAGGCTGCGAAGAGGATCAGCACGGGTAAGGCCGAGATGAGAGTTGCTGCCATGAGGCCGGACCAGTCCGGTGCGCCCTGCGGGGACTGGGACTTGAAGACTCCGAGGCCTACCTGGAGCACACGGACGTCGTCCTGGGACCCCACCAAGAGTGGCCAGAAGTATTCGTTCCACTGGCCAATAAAGGTGAGTAGGGCGAGCGTGGCGATGGGGGCTGCGGCGTTGGGCAGGACGATTTGGAAGAAGATGCGCATGTGCTTGGCGCCGTCGAGCATTGCCGCTTCCTCGACCTCGCGGGACATGTTCAGGAAGAACTGCCGCAGGAAGAAGATGGCGAACGGGGTCATAAAGAGATAGGGCAGAACCATTCCAAGCATCGTGTTGAGAAGGTCCAGGTTTTTGATCAGCAGGAAGTTGGGCAGCGCGGTGAAGATCGGCGGGACCAGCATGGTGCCCAGGAACAGGCTGAAGACGGCGTTGCGTCCCTTCCAGCGCAGCCGGGCGAAAGCATACGCGGCCATGGCGCTGAAGAAGACTGCGCCGGCGGTGGTGATTGAGGAAAAAATGACCGAGTTGCGCAGGTAGAGCCAAAAATTGATCTGCGCACCGGATCCGCCTTCGTCTACAGCTTCCGCCGCGCTTTGCAGCCCCAAGACCCGTTTGAAGGCGCCGAAGGTGAACTCCGCAGGAAGGAGGCTCGTTGCATTGGCGGCCAGGGCATTGTTGGTAGAGAATGCCGTGCGCAGGACCCAGAGGAAGGGCAGAACGGAGACGGCGATCGCCAGGATCAGGAGGGCCCAGGCCCCGGCGCGGCGGGGATTGAATGGACGACGACGGCGGGTGGCCGGCTTGGTGTGCGGGGTGCACACCTTGAACCAAAGCAACAGGAAAGCAACGTCAACCATCCGTACTTTCGGCAGCTATATGAAAGAAACGGTCTGGGCAGGCGGCGCAGGGCTACTGGCTACACCACTGGCGTCCTGAGCCAATGAACACGAAAAGGGTCCCATTGGCCCTTTTCGTGTTTAACCCGGAGGGAGTGGCAACTAAGCCTGCAGCTGCCCGCATGGTGTCTAGACAGCTGTACAGTCAGGGAGCGCTTCAGGCGCGGGTTCACGTCTGAGCCGTGGGGAGGAAAATTGCTCGAACTCTGAACTCGTCACCATAAGTTCCGTACCGACTCTCTTGACACCTACTGAGTAGTTGAGGTCAAACGTGTGACGGATGTGGTTAGGGTACAAATCGGTGATTTCAGGAGTGTTGTCGTAGGTCAGTATCCAAGGGTTCCGCAGCTGGCTGATGGTCGAGGCTAGCCGCTGATGATCAGCAGGGACGTAGAAGTTGGTATAGAGACCCGAACCCTTCAAGTAGTACGGAGGATCGATGAAGAAGACGACGCGTTCTCTACTATCGATTTCCGACAGAAACGCTTCGGCATCCTGGCAATGAAGTTCAATATCGTTGCGATAGCGACCGATTCGAACGATTTTGCTTGCCAAGTCTTCAACGTTGAATCTGCAGTCAAGCTTGTAAGCCCCGGCCTGGTTGAGGCCACCAATAACACCACCCTTTACCACTCCTGAGCGATTCGTTCGGTTCATGAAAAAGGTTGCGAAGCCCAGTTCGAAGGATGGAGTTTTCTGGGTGCGGTGAACCTCACGTTGCCATAACCACTCGTCCATGGTGATGGGAGTGGATTTCATCTTGTCGATGAAACGGTCTGGTTCCTTGAGTACCGAGTTCCAGAACGAGTAGATTCCTGGGTCGAGATCATTTAGCGCGATTCTTCGTGCTAAGCCCTCGAAGAGTAACCGGAGTGCTAGGCCTGCTCCCCCCGCAAACGGCTCAGCATAGGTGCGCTTATTGAGGCCGTTCTCCCGAAGGAGCTGAGCGGTCAGCTCATACAAAGCGGCTTTACCGCCCGGATATCGAAGCGGTGATGGCGTAACAGGCATAGTGGGACTCCTACTTTCTCTAGCGAGGTTAACAGCCAGAGAAAATTTTGGCCAGGATTAGACGTCGTTGCCTTCAAGGGGAACTTCGCAGTTGGTGGCAAGCACGAACATAATTGGGGCGATTTCGTCCCAGGCGGCCGTGAGCTGCTCCCATTGGGGAAAAGCGCTGCCATGGGCAACTGCGCCCAAGTAGGCTGCGCTGAAGAGGTACGCCGAATCCGTTACGCGGTTGTGAAGGATGCTTAGAGAACTCTTCTCTTTAGTCGTGAGGTCAATCTGGTCCAGCTTGGCCTTAGCACTGATGTCAGCTAGTACCTCTTGAACCTGGACATGGAGTTTGTCGCGCGGGACCACCTTGCGTGAAAGCCGGTTTTCCAAATATGCGATCGCGATCGACTCAATGAAGATACGGACTCCAACGGCAGCCAATGCAGGGGTTCTCTTAGTTACTACATGAAGTTCGCCAAGGATTCGGCGGAGCCCGTTGTCGCGCAGGCTAGGGTGGAACTCCGCCGGATCTACTAGCTTTGTTCTCCGGTTAGGTGCGGCACGGTTAGTCGAACCTCCATCTGTTGGATCTGCTGATTCGTCTTCGGACTGACCGGTGCCCCCGCTCTGGTCACTATTGTCCGATTCATCTCCGGCGCCGTCCTGGCTCTGCCCTCCTGACGTGCCGGCGTCGTCCTCAATGTCCTCATCCTCGTCGTCCTCAACGTCCGTCATCGGCACCAGGTACTTCTTGGCATATGCCTCGCGGTCGTCGGCTGTAGTGCGCGAGTGGGCGCCGTGAGTGCCGTTGATGATGTCAACGAGAAGAGTCCGAAGACGACGATCAAAAAGTGAGCGTGTACCTGTGAAAGCAAACTCTGCCTCGCTAGCACCTGTGGTGATAAAGAGGCCATGCTTTCTGACATAGGGGTTCGACATGAACCGCGTGACGGTGGTCAAGATGCCTTCAGGACGGGAACTGATAAGTTTGTTGTCAACGGCATAATCGATCAAAGCCAGGGCCAAGGTATTGCCAGTATCGCCAAAGTGTCTGGCTTGCTGTACAGGATTCCAACCGCGAGTGCCAAGACCGGCGTTCTCCCCCATGTGCTTCCGCTCAAGCCAAATATCAGCTTCCTCACGGGATTCGAACACCTGAATGTCGAGTTCAACGATCGTCGGATCGAAGCGCTTGGAAAGACGCTCGAAGTATTTTCGATCTTCCGGTGTGGGAGCGAGAGCTGGGTCATGCAAGAGCATCATGGCGCACAGGCGGCGGTTGCCTTCGACAATCACCAGTTCGTTCTGAGCATCCCTGACGGCGCCGAATCGTTCTAAGGGACTCAACCCATGGTCCGTTATATCGCGCGCCAGGCGTTTGATATTTTCGCGCTTTACGAACTGCTCGATGACTACGGGGCGCGTGAGTCCACGGTCATGCCTTGGGTTTTCGGGGTCCAAATCCAGATCTCGAAGATCATCCCAATCCAAAGTCAACTTCTCCGCCAAGCGGGCCTCCCCCATCGTGCTGCTAACTACGCAAGTGTTAGCGAAGGCTATCGGAGTAGCTGCCTACCTCAAAATTCCCCCGCGTGGATTGTATATATGTCTTAAGTCGGGGGGTCCTCAAATGGTCAGATGTAGAAACCTAAGAGTATTTTGGCGGTTACCCACATGTGGATTAGCTATTCACAAGGTTCTGAGAACGCAGGAACTTCCATGGGCGAGCAGTACACGCACAGGCCTCCACAGGAGGCTCTGACCCCGTTGAGTGACGAGAAACTCGAACCCGGCTCCAGGAGGTGCACCGGGCGTTCCCCGGCCTGCCGGTGGCGGCTTGGGTCCGTTCTGGGGACACCATCGAATGTGTTGAAGGTGAATTACGCGCAAGGACGGCGAAAGTTGTGGAGGTGACTTGGCGCCAGGTTGGACACACGCACCGGGAATGGGTTCGTAGGGAGGCTCTTGCTCACCTCAGACTCAGCTGACAATGGGCCTCCACTTCACGGCCGCCAGCAATCGGAATCATTCCCTAAGGCATGTCGCGAGGTTGAGCCAGGACAGGCGAAAGGCCGGATGGGCTTCTGGGTACCGCCCTCCGGACTTGCCAGCAGATTACTTGGGCATTGATCGGCGGAATGGGGGAGATCAGTCCGTCTGCCGCGAACCCGCTGACCCCATTCAAGCCTTTGCGTAGATCAGGCGCACGAGTAGCTGATACTCATATTTCAACCCATCCAACTAGCCCGCTACTTGGCCCTCGTGGCGCTCTCAGGAAACGATGGGCTTTCTGCCTGCTTCTATGCCTGGGCTGGTGCCCAGGGCGCCGCCGCGGTGTGGTGGGCAGAGCTGCTGGACCACTTCCCTGGGCTGCGCGGAATGGCTTGGTGAGGTGGGCGCTGACTCCCGCGGAGATACTGCCGAGTGCTCTGGATTTGGTCAGTCACTGTCAGCGGCCGAACCGGTAACGGCGTGGCTGACAATTTATCTCTGGTGCTGTCAGTAGATTGTGAGCGTGGCTTCTGCAGCGGCGTATTCGCTGGCTATGGCGTCTGTGAATGGCGACGACACGTAAGTGATCGTCGATGAGTCAGATGCGCTCCATGTCGCCTCATCGTGGCTTCGGTTCCTCACGGATACGGGTAGGTCGCCTCACACCGTGAGGAACTATGGAAGCCGGGTCGCGAAATACCTGACCTGGACGGCAAAGACCTCAGACTGGCGCTCCATTGGCGGCTCCCACCTAGCTATGTGGCGAAACGTTGTTGCCTCGGAAGTCATCTGGGGTGCGCACGGTGTCGGGCGTCGTCGCGCCGGCCGGACAGTGGAGCTGTGGATGATTCCACTGCGTTCGTTCTATTGGTGGGCCGATTCGATGGACCTGCTTCGGACTGATGTCGTAGCCCACATGACTGAAGTGAAGTACTTCCCGCCGGGGACCGCAGGGGGAGGCGAACACGGGGCCCACCGCCTTGTCCTGACGGATGCGCTCAGGCCACACCAAGCGCGGGGGCAGGCGACTCGGGAATTGGAATGGATCGATGACCCAGGTGCCCGGCGGAGTCTGGAGACCCTGGAACTGCACGCCCGCGATCGGTTTCTGATCGATCTGCTCTATTACACAGGCATCCGTGTTGGAGAAGCGCTCTCGCTCTTCTGCGGCGATATGCACTTCGGAGGTGGATCCCCTGAGTTGGGGTGCAGGACTGTGGATCCTCACTTCCACGTCGTCATGGGGAATGACACCGAGAACGGGGCGCGCTCTAAGGGCGCTGAGCGCACGCTCCATGTGTCCACTTTGGCGGTGGAGCGGTACATCGATTACGTGCTGGAACGCTCAGCCATTCTGGGGCTGGACGATCATTCGAAGCATGTCTTCGTGAATTTGTATGACAAGGAAAACGACTACCTCGGGCGGGCCATGACGTACTCCAATGCCTACGACCTCGTAAAACGGGTGGGGGACAAAATCGGAGTCCCCCTCACGCGTCCCCATATGCTCCGGCACACTTTCGCCACCCGGCTCGTGCGCGGCATTGACTGTGACCGTCAGGACCTGGATGTCGTCCAGTATGTGCTCGGACACCGAAGGATTGAATCCACTCGGGTCTACACCCACGGGCTGGAACCTGCGGCCAAGGCCGCCTTGGCCTCACTGGCCCCGCGTGCCATCGACTTGAGGCCTACGGAATGAGCGTCGCAGCACTCCCGGCCAAGACACACTCGGACGGCCCAGAGGTCACCTGGAGCTCTTTCCTGCGCGGGCGTACCGTCAAGGGCTGGAGACCAACTGAGTTCGACGACGAATCGCTCGTTTTCCTGCCGGCCATCAACACGAAAGAGACAAGGCTCACCGCTTGCCGGAAGGCTGGTTGCACCATCCTGTTGGCGGAGCCCGGACTGTGTCCTGGGTGCAGGAGTGCCCGGAAAGCAAGTGCGGGATTGGCCTTCGAGGATTGGTTGGCCCAGCCCAAGCCGGCTAGGGTTCCGTTGGCTTCGGGATGCATGGTCGAGGGGTGCAGCCGGGTGCATTTTGCGATCGGGCTGTGCGACTTCCACCGTCTGGCCTTCCGGCGTGCACAGACGTCGGGGTTGAAGGTATCGACGCCGGCGGAGTGGCTCCTGGTCGCTGAGCCCGTCCTTCTGAACAGGGAGAAACGCTGTTTGGCCGGATGCGGGCACGACGCTACGTCGGTACAGGGATTGTGCTCAAGACACACACGGCTTTATCTGAACTGGGCCCGTAGGCAGCCGGAGGGTGCTGGGTCATTTATTGAGGACTGGGTGGCGAGGGAACACGAGCCGGAGGTCATCATTGATGGCGTCCTGACAAGCTACGGGAGTCGCGTCGCGGTGCCGTTTGCCTTGCTGCCGGAGCCGGTTCGCTCGGAGCTCTTATTTGCGGTCCAGGGTAGGGACCTCGCCGGGACCGTCCGGTTCGATCCGCTGCTGCTGCGGATGGTGTATTTGGATTTGCGACGCCGCGGAGTCACGAGCGCTGTCGGGCTGACGTTGTTGGGGCAACCGAAAGGTCATTCGCAGATGAGGGTCTTCCGTGAGGACCTTCAGCGACGGATTGACCAAGCACATCGCGACTGGTCCGGGCTGGACCCGCGCGATGACGGAGTGCTGTATTTGGCTGACCTGCCTATGAGGGAATCCCAGCGGAGCTTCGGGCATAAAGCGAAGATCGATTTGCGGGGTATCAGCCAAGACTGGCTGGCCCAGTCCGTGGCCGCCTGGATGAGGCACGGCGGCCCTCACAACGTTTCCACTCTCTACTCGGCGCAGCACGCCTGGACTCTGATTGATCAGATTCTTAGTCTCCGCGGCACCCCGCGTGCTGCCCTCGGAGCGATGGACATGGATGCGGTGATTAAAGGGGTGAGGGAGAAATGGCCGCAGCAGCACCCGCAAGCCAAGGTCATCCGAATGATCAGCCAGGTCATCTCCTTCGCCCGTCGTGAGGCCTCGTTATCCCTGCACTGGAGGGACGTCCCCGCCCAGTTCGCGATCGAGCAGGCCCGTCACGCCGCCGTGGGGAAACCCTCTCGATCCGCGGCAAACGTGAACGAACCCTTCCGCTACACGCCGGCCCCAGTCATCGACTGGGTCATGGACCATATCCAGCTGATCGACCGCGGCAATGCCTATAGCACCGCCGAAGCCCGGGTCCTGATCTATCTTCAGGAACGGTGCGGGCGCCGCACCAGCGAAACCGTGCGCCTGAAAGAGGACTGCATCTCCTATGATCACAGCGGATCCCCGTACCTGAACTGGACACAGGCCAAACCGCCTCGGGAGCAGGGACCACGACTGCCCATTCACCAGGAAACCCACGACATGATCCGGGAATGGCAGCAGATCAAAGCCGACCACGGTGTGGTTTCCCAATGGCTGTTCCCGACCTTCACCGGCAGGCGGGACCACCACCGGGCTGATACCTTCCTCAACCAGCGCCTCCGTGAATTCCTGAAGCTCCTCTCCAACCAAGCACCTTTCACTTCCCCGGTCGAGGGCGCTGAAGGAAACCTTGTTTACTTCGACCTCACAACCATTGACCCGTATTCCTTCAGGCACTCCTTCGCCCAACGACTCGCGGACGCCGTTGACGAGAACGGGATCTCAACGACGCCACCGGATGTCCTGCGGGAACTTATGGGGCACAAGAGCCACGGCACGACGATGGCCTACTACGAGGTCACAGCAAAGCGCCGCAAGAAAGCGATGGCCTCGTTGCCGCCGCGGAGGTTAGATATCAACGGCGCGGTCGTCCCCTTCGACCGGGAACGTGAGGGCTTCGGGAAGATCGCCCTCACCGTAGGAACATGCACCGAGCCCCAGAACGTGGCAGCCAACGGCCACTTCTGCAGCGTTGATTACGCCTGCGAGGCGTGCCCGTTTTTCCTTGTTGACCCCTTGGAGCGTGATGCCATGGAAGCCAAACGGCAGCACCTGAAGGTCAAATACGAACGCGCCCGCGCCATCCAGGCCCGCCAGCACGTACTGGACTATCTGCTCAAACGGATCGACGATTGCTCATCCCTCATAGGGGCAATCGACTCCTACATCGCATCTCTACAACCCGGCGAACGCCGGAGAATCGGAGAGGGCCCTGGCAGCTATGGCCGATATCCGCGCGAGTGCATCCCTGCCACGGAGGATCGACCTGCGCGGGATCCTCACGGAAGGTCTCTCCGGTGCCAGGCAGTAGCGGGCAGGCGCTCAGGGAGCAGCGGCAGGCGGTGTCTGGGCAAAAGAAGGAGGCCGTTGGCCAGGCGCTCCTGGCTCTGGCCGGACGAGGAGCAACGATCACCATCTCCTCAGTGGCCAGGGAAGCAGCAGTATCCCGGGAATTCATCCATCACCACCCCGAGCTGCACGCCGCCGTCAAAGAGGCGGCCCACAAAGCCAGGAAGGCATGGAACCACGACCAGGCCACGGATGCAGCCGCCGCCACCCGGGCGCAGCAGCAAACCGCTTGACCTTCGTCGCGGAAATTCAACGCCTGCGGGGACGGGCAAAAGAACAACAGAAAACCATCGATGAACTACGCACCCAACGACGCCACTGGCTCGGCGCGCAGTTCCCCGACTCCGGCCATGTTGACCCCGCAGCCCACACAGAGCTGCGTTCGGCCAACGAACGGCTCACCACCGAAAAAGCCGGACTCATCACCTCCATCAATGAGCTTCGAAGGAGCATCACAGCCCTTGAACATGACCTCTTGGCTGCCCGCGAAGCATTAGCTCAAGAGCTTGCGGAACCTACTGGGGCGACACTGACACTGACGGCACCGGACCAGATCGATTGACGCCCGAAAAGCCTCAAGCAGGATCGAGGTCCCTGTGAACGTCTTTTGCCAGGTGTTACGCTCAGGGGAAAATGGCCAGTATTGAAGGACTTGGGGATCATGAACGCTTTTCGTGTGATTGGGTTGAAATCGGCGATTCTTGCTGCGGTGTTATTAGGTACGGCAGTGGCCGGCGGTGCCCCGGCCTCCGCAGAGTCGGGGGATTCCGAGCCCACGATGGATGGTATGCCTTACGTAGGTTCGGAACTGACCATCGGGCAGGCCAGCGCGAGCATAGGCTACTGCGCTCCGGAAGGTACGAGTCCTCAGTTCATTATGGAGTGGCTGAGCAACGGAGTTCCCCTCCCGGCAGAGCGCCAAGGAGAATTCCTGAAACTCCTTCCAGAAGACCGCGGTAACCGCATCTCGTTCAACGTTCACGGCATGTGCGAAGGGGCAAAGGTCTACCACAGCGCCGAGACCGCCCCCATTGCTGCGTCCACCCGCGCGTCGGGCTGGACCGGCCGCGGAAACTTCGAGTTGCTGGCCCGAACTGACGACGGCGACCTGGTCCTCTACCCAAGGACGTATGAGTCCCGCTGGGATTTCTATGACATGGACCGCAACGCACGCCATTACAGCAGCTCATGGGATGAGCCCAGGGTGGTTGGAACGGGTTGGAACATCTTCGACATAGTCTTTTCCCCCGGTGATTTTGACGGAGACGGGAACAACGACGTCCTGGCCCGGGACACCCGCGGAAACCTTCACCTCTACCCCGGCGACGGCCAAGGGGGCTGGCTTACACCCTCCCAAGTCGGCGCGGGCTGGAACATCTTTGATTCCATCGTCGGAGCTGGAGATTTCGATGGTGACGGGAACAACGACGTCCTGGCCCGAGACCCCCGCGGAAACCTTCACCTCTACCCCGGCGACGGCCAAGGAGGCTGGCTCACCCCCTCACAAGTCGGCTCAGGCTGGCAGATCTTCGACAAGATCATCGCCCCCGGAGACACGAATGCCGACGGTGGTGTGGACATCTTCGCCCGTGACCACAACGGTGTCCTATACCAGTACCCGGCCGACGGACTCGGCCACTGGAAATCCCCTTCAATGGTTGGCCCTGGATGGGATGTCATGAGCGAGATCAGCGGAGCTGGCTTATTTAGCCCGGGCCGGGGCAACTACGACGCCACGCGCGGAGCAAGGAATGATGTCATCGCAGTTGATCAGAAAGGCGATCTCCAGCGTTACGGCGCTGGGGTCTGGGGCGACCCCGACTCGGGGCTTACAGAAAAAGGCCCGATCGGCACAGGCTGGAACATCTTCAAACAGCTGATTTGATCGAATCGACACACTGAAAAATGCATACGCGATCAGGGACCCTTCTCCGGTGAGAAGGGTCCCTGACCTATATCAAGAACATCGAATCTCTTGTTCAGTCTCAAGCAGGCCAGGGGCATCTGATCGGGTTGGCGCAGGTACAGACTGACAGTTACTGACACATGAACAGGGCTCGACGATTCGACCCTGCAGTCGATAACGTCTCCAGGGCTAGATAACGGGCGGTACCTGGAGCTCCAGGGCGGCGGATAGATCGGGGAGCACTCTCGTTAACTCTTTGCCCTGCCGGGACCAAAGGGTTGCCCCGTCCAAATTCACGAGGCAAATCGTCCGGCATGTTAACTGCACTTTGAGTTGGTTTGCTGGTCATTATCAAGGTGGAGGATTACGGCATGGAGCAGATTGGTCGGGTCGTGGCATCGGAGCAAGGTCTTCCGTATCGCGTGATGTTCCCGAATTCCGAGCATTCGGCGGCATCGTCGTTCCTGAGAGACCTGGCTGCCTCTGATTGTTCACCAGCGACGCTGCGCAGCTACGCCTATGACCTACTGCGCTGGTTCAGATTCCTTCACGGAAGATTCACGCCTTGGGAGAAAGCCGAACGGCTCGATATCAGAGCCTTGGTGGAGCACATGCAAGCAGCGCCAACGGCGAACTCTCTTCGCCGGGGACTGGACAGCCACCCAGCGCCTAATTCGGTCACACAGCAGCGAAGCCCCGGAACAGCGTTTTCAGCAAACTCGATCAACCATCAGCTCACCGTGCTTTCAAGTTTTTACGACTTCGCCATGGAGGTGAACTTGGGGCCTTTGATGAATCCGGTGCCCCGGCAAAGGGGTGTTGGCCCTCGCCCAAGTGCGCACCATAATCCCATGGAGCCCTTCCGGCTCTCTCGACGGGGAACGTACCGGCAGCGGGTCACCCGTCCGGCGTGGAGGGGAATCCCGGACGATGCCGTCGGGACCATTTTTGCCGGATTGAAGCATCATCGGGATCGTGCGTTGTTATCCTTCTGGCTCAGCAGCGGGGTTCGGGCTGAAGAACTCCTCGGCCTCCGGCACGGGGACTATGACTTCGGTGAGCACACCTTTGTGGTGACCAGTAAAGGAACCCGGAACCGCGACATGGTCCCCGCCAGCGCGGATGCTTTCGTCTGGCTGGCCCTGTACATGAGGGAAGGTCAGCCGGCTGCTCCTGGCGACCTCGTCTGGTGGGCCTTCGCCCCGAAGAATCGGCGGCCCTTGACCTACGGGGCGGCTCGACGTGTGTTCTCCCGGGCGCAGGAAGCTCTGGGCTCGAATTGGACCCTGCACGATCTCCGGCACACCGCGGCAGAACGGATGATCGCTGACCCGGCGTTCACGCTGGTTGATGTCCAAACAGTGCTGCGTCATGCCAGCGTCACCACCACAACTGTCTACACACAGCCGCGGATGGAAGACGTGCTCCAGAAAGTTCTGGAACATTACGCCAAGCCGCGGCAGCCGGCCCCGACCATTGAGCCGGAATATGACGGCGACGCAGTCCGCGAGCTGCTGGGGCTGGCCGAATGACGGAGACGGCAACTGCCCCCAAGTCACCGTCAGGTATCGCAGCCGCCGCAACCTACCGCAGAGGTAGGGAACTTCGTCTTCCGCCGGACAGTGCCCTGACGACTCTTAACAGGGCCTGGCCCAGGCAGGCGTTCGACGGCGGCACGCCCGCCCCGGAAGGCCAGGACAAACAGATTCTGCGCCTTCAAAGCCTCGGAGTAGACGAGGCCATCGAATGGGCGCGGGAATCGACTCTGAAGTACGGCCTGTCGCCCAAGAGCTCCCGACGGAGGATCGCTGCGGTCAGACACGTTCTCCGTTGGCTGCACACATTTCCCCGCACTACCTGGGAGGAACGCTGGCTGGCCTCCGGCATGGACGAAGCCCCACGGGAAGGACTCAAAGACCTCAGCGGTCGGCTATCTTTAGGCCATGCGTATCTCAGCTCTGGGGTAAGTGCCCTGGTCCGGGCTCGGCTCGTGCGTCCCTCCTATGAATGGATGTTCTCGTCCAAAAACTGGAATCAAAGCCGTGGCTCCTTATCCTTCCTCGAGGTAGCCGAACCCTTGGAAACGGCGCGCCTACGTGCTTTGCCCGAGTACCAACGCGGGCACGAACTAACCCGACGGAATGCTGAGAATGCCATCGCGAGGATTCTCGTCCGGATGGGCAAGCGAATCGCCCAACTGACCGGCGATGACGTGCTGGCGTATTCGCACATCGCGCGATCCAGCCGCCATGCCAAGGAACACCTCGCCTGGGAACTGCTCGTGGCTTTGGGACCGCTGTCCGGAGAACCGCCAACCCTCCGCGCCGCATGGCATGCCAGCGTCGCCTCCCGCCGCCATACCGTCAAAACCCTGGTGGATCGGTATCGCATCCCTGAATCGGGAGTTCGGAGGCTGCTCATCGACTACCTCGAAGAGCTCAAACCCAGCATGGACTACGGCTCCCTCGAGGGGATCGCCTACCGGCTGGTCCGCCTGTTCTGGGCCGAAGTCATCGACATCAACCCCGAACAACAGGATTTGCGCCTGTCTGCAGAGGTCGCCGCCCAGTGGCGTGAACGGGTCCACCGCACCCTTGAGGGTCGGCCACGCGGGGACACCGCTTCAACTTATTTCGCTGTCAGGGCACTCTACCAGGACATCGCCGAGTGGTCCCATGACCAGCCGGAACGCTGGGCGATCTGGGTCGCACCCACGCCGTTTCCCCGTACCGAATCACGGAGCGTCTCCAAACAGCGCAACCATGTCCAGGCGCGTATGCAGCAACGCACCCGCTCCCTGACCCCGCTCATGCCCGCCTTCATTCGCTCCGCCGCCGCTCTCCGCGAACGCGGCGCAAGGCTATTGACTGCCACGACAGCCGCCGCCCACGGTGAAACTTACACGGTCGATGGCGTCACCTACCGCCGGCACGACCCACCCGACACCAAACTCTCCAACACGAGAGCCCGCATCTGGGCTCACGTTGTGGCAGCTGAGGCTGGATCCATCCCACCCGCTGCGGTTGGAAAGAGAGCTGACATCACGGCCGTCGAAGCCGACGGCTTCTGGGGATGGGCCGTGGCCTCGACCTTTAAGGAAACCGGAATCCGGCTGGAGGAACTTCAAGAGCTGACGCAGCTCTCTTTGCGGCACTATGTGGCGCCCACTACCAACACGGTCGTTCCCTTGCTGCACATCGTGCCCTCGAAAACCGACCAAGAACGCCTCGTGCCCATGTCACCTGAGCTCGTCAAAGTGCTGGTCGACGTGCAGCGGCGCGCCCGCGGAACAGGCCAAACAGTCCCGCTGTCGGTCCGCTACGACACGAACGAAAAGACCTTCAGCGACCCATTGCCTCACCTGTTTGCGCGGCTGGTCGGACCCACCCAAAATGTTCTTTCCCACACGTACATCAGTCGTGTATTGAACGCCATAGCAACCCACGCAGCCCTCGAAGATGCCGGAATGCCTGTCACGTTCACCCCGCACGATTTCCGCCGGCTCTTCGCCACCGAACTAGTCGGAACCGGACTTCCGCTGCACATCGTCTCTACCCTCCTGGGCCACCTGAGCCTGGAAACGACCCGGGGGTACACGGCAGTTTTCCCGGAACACGTCATTCAAGCACACCGCGCGTTCATAGAACGGCGACGCCAAACACGGCCCGACGATGAGCACCGGCCCGCATCGGCAGAAGAATGGAGAGAGTTCGAAGAGCATTTCCTGCTCCGCAGGATTGCCCTCGGTACGTGTCATCGCCCATATGCCACTCCCTGTGTTCACGAACATGCATGCGTCAAGTGCCGGTTCCTGCAAGTAGATCCAGCACAGACCGGGCGACTCGACACCATGACAGAAAATGCCGAGCAACGCCTGATTGAGGCACGTGAACATCAATGGCTGGGGGAAGTCAGTTCCCTGGAAGAAAGTCTCGTTCATCTCCGACGCCGACGCCAAGAAGCAGCCCGGAATCCGTCAGAACGAGTGGAATGTCCTTAGACCACCGTCCCTGGGAATGTGGACCAGAGAGAGAGCGGGCTCTTTCCGGCAGGTGTTCGACATGGCCGCCTCGGCGGCTGACCCGTCACCCGCCCGATGGTGCGCTGTTCAGTCGGCGCTGTGTTCCTCCTGATGAGGATTGTCAGTAGCGTGCTGGCCGCGGGTTTGGGGACCGTTGCGGGCACTGCTGCGATCTGTGCCGGACATGCCCGGTTCGGTCATCTCCTCAGATTCCAGCACGTCCTCGTCCGGGAAACGCCCCTCGGCAGCGAGTGCAGTGCGGCGGGCCGGGTGCACCCTTCGGAGGGGCCGTGGACTCACGAGTCCAACAGTCCCTTCAGGACCTCTGCTTCATCCCACGGCACCAGCAATTGGAGGTCTTTGAGTTCGCCGGAGTGGCTGATCGTCAGGTGCAGTAGCAATCCCGTCGCACTCCCCGATGCACTTTCTGCGCTGGCGGCAAGCACGCGCCAAGGTACGTCCCCTGACATCAGTACGTTCGCCACGACCGGACCAGATGGCTGGGTCAGATGCTGGAGAATCCAGAATTCGCCACCTTCCAACGCTTCTTTGTGCACGCTGCAGATGGGAACCGCTTCTTCCTCCGGGCCTTCAACGAAGAAGATCTCATCCGCTGTTGTCATGCAGCGCATTACCGAGCAATCTGCCATGGTAAATCTCCATTTCCTTGACGCATTCATGAGGGTTGGTGTCGGCGCGAAACTGCTGCTGTCGCGATTTCGCACCATCACTGATATCTACCATAACGTCAGGGTAGACTTGGAGATGAGCGGTTCTGGTCCTGCCCGTTCCCCAGATCACTGCCAGGGACATAAGTTCACGTGGCTCCAGTCAGTACCACCCGGGCGTTCTGGCGACATCGCTCCGGTTTTCGCGGCAGGCGCTTGTCCCTAGCAGCGCAGCCTGACCCAGGCAGCAGGACCCGGCATCGGCGTCATCACGGGCGCTGCCTTAGGCGCGCCGCATGGACTATGACCGCATTTTGAAAGACCTGCGCGGATCCGCCGCGCATCACAAAGAAAGAAGGAACACCATGTCTGAAAGCCAGACCATTCGCAGGACCGTGACCGTCGAAAACACCGCACATCTGGATGAGGTCACGGTAAATTTTGAAGTAGAGGTCAACTGCCCGTGTGCTTCGGGGCAGGGCGGATCCTACGTCACCACCGAACCGCCCCGCCGTTGAGCACCGCGCCTCGTCGAGTGCGGGCAGCAGCACCACCGTCGTCCAGCTAAAGGAAGCAGCACAACATGAACCATGCCCACATCGAACACACGACGCCACCAAAATTGGCGCCCGGCGCCCTGCGCGTCGTGGCCCTGGGAGGCATCGGGGAGATCGGCAGGAACATGACCGTCTTCGAATACGACGGCAAGCTGCTCATCATCGATTGCGGGGTGCTGTTCCCGGAGGGCCATCAACCAGGGGTGAACCTCATCCTCCCTGATTTTTCGGCCATCCGGGACCGTCTTCACGACGTGGTCGCCGTGGTGCTCACACACGGGCACGAGGACCACATCGGTGGCGTGCCGTACCTGCTCCGGGAACGGCCTGATATTCCCGTGGTCGGTTCCAAACTGACCGTGGCCTTCATTGAAGCCAAGCTCAAGGAACACCGGATCACTCCGAAGACCATTCAAGTTGCCGAAGGGCAAACTCTCACCTTTGGCCCGTTTGATCTGGAGTTCCTCGCGGTGAACCACTCGATCCCCGATGGGCTCGCGATCGCGGTCCGGACCGGGGCAGGGCTGGTCCTGCACACCGGGGACTTCAAAATGGACCAGTTCCCGTTGGACCGGCGCATCACCGACCTGGCCGGGTTCGCCCGGCTCGGAACCGAAGGCGTGGACCTGTTCCTGGTCGATTCGACCAACGCCGACGTCCCTGGGTTCACCACCTCGGAGAAAGACCTGGCCCCGGCCATTGACACAGTATTCCGGACCGCGCCGCGCCGGATTATCGTCTCCAGCTTCGCCAGCCACGTCCACCGCATCCAACAGGTCATCGACGCCGCGCACCGCCACAAACGCAAAGTCGCCTTCGTGGGCCGGTCCATGGTCCGCAACATGACCATCGCCCAGAACCTCGGCTACCTCACCATCCCACGCAACACCCTGGTGGACTTCCGCCGCCTGCAGAAAAGCGATGACCCCAAAGTCGTCCTGATCTGCACCGGCTCCCAGGGCGAACCCTTGGCCGCCCTGTCCCGGATGGCCAACAAGGACCACGCGATCAGCATCGCCGAAGGCGACACCGTCCTGCTGGCCAGCTCCCTGATCCCGGGCAACGAAAACGCCATCTACGGGGTTATTAACGCCCTCACCCAGCTCGGGGCGAACGTCGTGCATAAGGGCAACGCGAAAGTGCACGTCTCAGGCCACGCCAGCGCCGGAGAACTTGCGTACTGCTACAACCTGGTCAAACCACGCAACGTCATGCCCGTGCACGGTGAATGGCGCCATCTGGTCGCCAACGCCGCCGTAGCCGAAAGCACCGGAATAGACCCCGCCCGCATCGTCCTGGCCGAAGACGGCGTCACCGTGGACCTGCACAAGGGCAAGGCAACGATTTCCGGGAGGGTCACCGCAGGGCTGGTCTTCGTTGATGGTGACAACGTCGGCGGCACCACCGAAGACACCCTGCGTGAGCGCCGGCAACTGGCCGAGGAAGGATCCGTGACGGTCTTGGCCATCCTCGACGCGGCCTCAAACGAATTGGCCGAGCCGGCGGAGTTCTTCACCCGTGGTTTCGCCTGCACCGAGGCGGACCTGGACAAGGCCGCCGCTGCTGTGGCCAAGGCGATCGGGCAGGCAGCGCAGTCCCGCAGCGGCCGCGGAGCGTCCACGGACCCGGAGGAAGTGATCGAGAAGGCGACCGCTGACTGGATGCGCCGGTACTACAACCGGGCACCGGTAGTGACGGCGATCGTCGTGGACGCCTGAACAGGCCTGGCAGCATGATGCAACGGCCCGGATCCGCCCCGTCGGGGCAGGTCCGGGGCGTTCAGTTCGCGCTCACCCGGCCATTGCGCCGAAGAATTCCGCCGGAGCCGCCCGGCGCCGGGCAGAGCAGCGCGAAAACGGCGACTGCCACCGGAATGATGGCGGCGAGAATGCTGGGCACCGTGTAGCCTCCGCTGGTGTCCTTGCCAAGTGAAAACAGGATCGGGCCCAGCGCGGTGGAGCCGACGTTGATCGCTGAGATGACACCGCGTATCCCGCCGATGCTGGCGGTCCCGAAGTAGTGGGCAAGGGCGATTGGCTCCACCGCGCGCACCGCTCCGCCGGCCCCGCCCAGCAACAGGCCATAGATGATCCCGCTGACCGTGCCGCTCACGACCGGCAGGAACAACAGGGCCGCGGCGAGGAGCACCATGGAACCGGCTAGTGCAATGCGCGGGTCCAGGCGGTGTGCGACCGCTCCCAGGATGATGGTTGCGAGGATACCCGTTACGGTTTGGGGGATGAAGTTCGCCGCCGCCTGGGTACTCGATAACCCTTGGGCGGTCAGGATGGAGACCTGATGGAACGCCAGGGCGGTGGAGAGCATTCCCGTCGCGGCAAGGGCCGCGGCAATGGCCCAAAAGATTGGCGTCCGCGCAGCCTGCTTCCCGCTCCATAGCTGCTCCACGGGCTGGGAGTGCTTAACCGGCTCATGACCGGGTGCCACAGCAGCCGGGCCAAAGTCCCTACGCGCGAGAGGGACGGGTTGTGTAACGGGTGGTCGGTGCCGTGGGAGCAGGAGGACCATGGGGAGGATGATGAGCAGAACCGCTGCCGCTTCCAGCCGCCACGCCAACTGCACGCTGCCGGCGCTGATTACCCGCTCGATCAGGACCGGGGTGAGGGAGATGCCGGCGGACCCGACGGCTGCGGTGATGCCCACGGCGAGGCCCCTGCGGCGGGTCACCGCCTTGACGACCGCTGTTGTCGCGGCCAGGGTGAGCGCTCCCTGGCCCGCCATGCGGAGGAACACGAACCCAGCGCTCAGGCCCACGATTTCGGTTACGAAGCTCATGGCCAGCAACGTCCCGGAAAAGACCAGGGCAGCGGCTGTGATCACCAGGCGGGCACCCCACCGGTCTAGGGCCCTGCCGATAAAGGGAAGAGCCAGCGCCCCGGCAAGGGTGCCGATCAGGTAACTGAAGGAGATGTCCGTCCGGCTCACCCCCAGTTGCCGGATCAATGGATCGGTGAAAGGTGAAAGGCCGGCCGTCTGGCCCGGGGCGCTGGCTGCCGTGATGAGGGCAGCAGCTGTAACGGTCCCGGCCCAGGACGTCCGCCCCATTCCGGTGCCTGCGCCGCGGGGCTGCTTACCCGTCACTGCCCGCCACCCGTGACGGGGCGGCGGGCAGTGATGGGTGCGGTGAGGGTTGCGGGGTCAGTGGGCGCCGCTGAGCATCCCGCCGAGGCGTTCGCGGATGGCGGCGCTGGCGGAGTTGAGCCCTTCAACTTCGACCTCTTTTCCGTAGTGGCGGTACTTGGCGGCGATGGAATCAAGCGCCGCGATGGTGGAAGCATCCCACAAGTGGGAATCGTAGAGATCGATGACGATCCGGTCGGGGTCCTCGGCGTATTCGAACTGCATGTACAGGTCGTTGGAGGAGGCGAAGAACAGCTCGCCGCTGACCTTGTATTTGGCGAAGGTTTCCCCGAAGTGCTCCTCGATGGTGCGCTCTACGCTCATGAAGTGCGCCACCCGGCGGGCGAACGCCACCATGGCTACGATGACACCGAAGATCACGCCGACGGCGAGGTTGTGGGTGGCGACCGTGAGAATGACGGTCGCGACCATGACGGTGGTTTCACTCTTGGGCATCCGCTTGAGGGTACTGATGCGGATGCTGTGCCAGTCGAAGGTGGCGATCGAGACGAAGATCATCACCGCGACCAGGGCGGCCATCGGGATCAGGGCCACGATGTCGCCCAGGGCTACGACCAGGATCAGGACGAAGACGCCGGCGAGGAACGTTGAGATCCTGGTCCGGGCGCCGGAGGCTTTGACGTTGATCATGGTCTGGCCCACCATGGTACAGCCGCCCATGCCGCCGAAGAAGCCTGAGATGACGTTCGCGACGCCCTGTCCCCAGGACTCACGGGTCTTGAATGAGTGCGTGTCGGTCACGTCATCGACCAGTTTGGCGGTCATCAGTGATTCCATCAGTCCCACCACGGCCATGCCGGCCGCGAACGGGGCGATGATCTGGAAGGTCTCAAAGTTCAGCGGAACATTCGGGAAGAACAGGGACGGGAGGCTGTCAGGCAGCTCACCCTTGCCGCCCACGGTGGGAACGTTGATGGCGAACAGAATGGCGACGGCGGTCAGGACCACGATGGCGACCAGGGGCGCCGGGACCACTTTGGTGATCCGGGGCAGCAGGAAAATGATGACAAGTCCGACGGCGACCAGCGGGTAGACCATCCATGGCACCCCGATCAGCTCCGGGAGCTGGGAGGTGAAGATCAGGATGGCCAGGGCGTTGACGAATCCGACCATGACCGAGCGCGGGATGAAGCGCATCAGTTTCGCAACCCCCAGCAGGCCCAGGATGATCTGGAAGATGCCGGCGAGGATGACGGCGGCGATGAAGTAGTCGATGCCGTGGGACTTCACCAGGGGTGCGATGACAAGCGCCGTGGCGGCGGTGGCCGCGGAAATCATCGCCGGGCGCCCGCCCAGGAACGCGATGGACACCGCCATCGTAAACGAGGCGAACAATCCCACCCGCGGGTCGACGCCGGCGATCAGGGAGAATGCGATGGCCTCCGGAATCAGGGCCAGGGCGACGACAAGCCCGGCGAGGACCTCGGTGCGGAGCAGACGGGGGGACCGAAGCGTTCGCCAGACGGACTGGCGTTGCTCCGGTGTCAGGGTTGGCGCGTGGGCGGCAACAGTCATGCGGGCTCCATTCATGGGGTTATGGGGCAGGCGAATGCCCCGACGGTGCAAGTGGTGGGTGGGCGCCGCGTCGCGCCCGGTAAGAGTAGGGAGACCCTTAGGCCTGACTCCAACTGTACTCTAACGTAATGGTAGACTTCCAATCAGTAGCCGTAACCAGCCGGGAGGAAGACTGTGCACATTGGGGAACTGGCCCACCGTACCGCCCTGTCACTGCGGACCATCAGGCACTACGATCGAGTGGGTCTTCTCCATCCAAGCGCCCGGACCGAGGGTGGTTTCCGGGTGTACTCCGAGGAGGATTACGAGCGCTTGCTCCTGATCCGGCAGGTCAAGGTCCCTGGGCTTCGGCCTGGATGAAATCGCGGAAATGCTTGGGATCCTGACATCCGGCACCCATTTGGGTGTGGAGGCCGTCAAGGCTGACCTTGAATCGATGCTGCGTGAGGCCCTGTCCAGAAGGGACGCTCTGGCCTCGGACCTGGGGCGGGCGGATGAGTTCATTGCCGTGATCACCGACAGGATGGCCAGCTGACCATACCCTGAGGTTGCCAGCCCGGCCTTTTGGTATCAGGAGCCGATCGTGGTGAGTTCCAGGCCGGGGTTATCCCTGCGGAAGTGCTCCAGTTTCCAGCGGTCGGTAAAAAGTACCAGGTTCTCACCGTCGGAGCGGTGCATGATTTCGCCTCCGAGGAAGGTTTCGGGTGGGCGGGTGCTTGCGGCGCCCAGCCTCATGGCCAGGGTATAAGGCAAGGGCTCAAAGGTTGCCGGAGCGTGGAACTCCTTGGCCATGCGCTCTTGGGCCACTTCGAACTGCAAAGCGCCCACGGCTGCCAGAACGGGTGCCTGGTCCCCGCGCCGGTCCGAGCGCAGAACCTGGACGACCCCTTCGTGTTCGAGCCCGGTAATGCCGCGCCGGAACTGTTTGTACCGGCCCGGATCCACGGCCCGGGCCACGGAAAAGAGTTCCGGAGCAAAGTGCGGTATTTCCGGGAATCGGACCTCGCCCTCCGCGGAGAGGCTGTCGCCAACGCGCAGGCTGGCGGCGTTGACGAGTCCCACGATGTCCCCGGGCCAGGCCAGGTCGAGGACTTCCCGGCTGCGGCCAATGACGCGGTGGGCGTACTTTGTAGCGAATGGCCTGCCCAGGCGGGCGTTGGTCAAAATCATGCCGCGCTCGAACACCCCTGAACAGACCCGCAGAAAAGCGATGTGATCGCGGTGCGCAGCGTCCTGTCCGGATTGGACTTTGAAAACGAATCCGGAGAAGCCGGCGTCCACCGGCTGGTGCCCGCCGTCGGTTGTGCGCCGTGCCGAGGGGCCCGGGCCAAGATCGGCGAGCACATCGAGCAGCTGCCGAACCCCGAAGTTCTTGGCCGCAGCGGTGAACAAAACCGGGGTCTGCTTCGCCCCATGAAAAGCTGCCCGGTCAAATCCTCCGTTGGTGGCCTGCACAAGGTCAGCCTCCTCCAGTGCCGCCGCCCACTGCAGGCCCGGACCGTCAGGCAGCTCGGAAAGGGCGGTGGTCCGCTCCCTGCAGGGCAATGCCCCGCCCCGGACCGCTTCGAGACTCACCGCCTCGTGGCGGCGCAGGTCAAGAAGCCCATGGAAGTCACCTGCCTTCCCGGTGGGCCAGGTCAACGGCACGGCAGCCATTCCGGTCTGTTCCTCTATGCCGTCGATCAGATCCAGGGCTTCAAGCCCGGGCCGGTCCCACTTATTAATCACCGTAATGATCGGAAGACCACGGCGCCGGCACACGGCCAGGAGCTTGAGAGTTTGGGGCTCAAAACCCTTGGCGGCATCAATCAGCATCACCGCGAAGTCCACAGCGGCAAGAACCCGATAGCTATCCTCCGAAAAGTCTGCGTGACCCGGAGTATCAACGACATTCAGAACGGCGCCGCGGTGGCTCAGTTGAAGCGCGGCGGAGCTAACCGAGATACCCCGCTCCTGCTCCATGCCCATCCAGTCCGACACCGTCCCATGCCGACTGGACTTACCATGCGTGACGCCGGCATCTTTGATCACACTGGAATAGAGCGCCAGGGACTCAGTCAGAGTCGACTTCCCGGCATCGGGATGGGAGATGACCGCGAACGTCCGCCGCCGGTCCGCCTCATCAAGGACTGCCGGGCCGTTCACGGTGGCGATGGTTAGCGTCCTGGTCATTTCGGCCTTTCCTTGCTCTTTGGGGGGCGGTACGTCAACACCGGTTACACCCTACCCTAACGTTAGGTTAGAGTATAAGGCGGAGCCTTTCACCCGGACCGGCCATGCAGGGAGTATTTTGACGATCACCACCCAAGCAGCGCAGGCTGCTGAGCCGAGGGTCCGAACGCGCTTCCGGCCCGAGGTCGAAGGGCTGCGTGCCGTCGCCCTGCTCATCGTCGTTCTCTATCACGTCTGGCTCGGCCGGGTTTCCGGTGGTGTCGACGTCTTCCTGCTGGTCTCGGCATTCCTGCTCACGGTGTCCTTCACGGAACGGGTGGGTTCCGGGGAACCGTTCGCGCTGCGGCGGTACTGGGTGAGGGTTTTCAGTCGACTGGTTCCGCCAGCGGTGATTGTGCTGCTGGCCACTTTGGCTGCAGGGGCTGCCTTTTTCCCGCAGGTCCGCTGGGGAGAACTGATTGACCATGCATGGGCGTCGTTGTTCTACGTGCAGAATTGGGCGATGGCGTTTGGTGCCGTGGATTACCACGCCGCCCAAGCAGCCACTGCAAGCCCCTTCCAGCACTTTTGGTCACTATCGATTCAGGGTCAGGTTTTCATCCTCTGGCCCCTCCTGCTGCTGGGGACACAGGCTGCTGCTCGCCTGACAGGGGCATCATTCCGGACCCTCGCCACCATCTTGTTCGGGACGGTCTTCGCTCTCTCACTGACGTTTTCAATCCAGGAAACAGCGGCCAACCAGTCCTTTGCCTACTTCGACACCCGAGCCCGGCTGTGGGAATTCGCTCTGGGATCGTTGCTGGCCCTAGCGCTTCCCTGGCTTCGACCAGGAAAAGTCCTGCGGGTTGTCCTGGGATGGGTGGGCCTGGCGGCGATCCTCCTCTGCGGCGCAGCAATCCAGGTGGACAACCAGTTTCCCGGCTGGGTAGCCCTCATCCCGACTCTGGGCGCGGCCATGGTCATCACCGCAGCCCGGACCGGCCATCGCATGGGAGCAGACAGGTTTCTGACCGCCACGCCGGTGCGCCGACTCGGTGGGATCTCCTACGCCTTGTACCTGTGGCACTGGCCAATACTGATCGGCTACCTGGTCCTTGCCGAGACGGGCGAAGTCACGGCGGTGGCGGGTTGCTTGATTATTGGGGTCTCAGCCCTCCTCGCCTGGCTGACCACCTGGCTGGTGGAACGGCCCCTACGTTCATGGGGCTGGATGAACCGGCGTAAACGCCGCAGCGCCGGGATCACGATCGCCCTGACGATCGCCGTTGCCATCCCCTTGGGCGGCTGGGAAACCCGTATAGGACTTACTGAACGAGAACTCCAAACACAGGCAACGCGCCTTAACCCCGGCGCCGCTGCGCTGGAACCGGACTTCGCCCTGCAGGACCTGCCCGAGGCGCCGCTTATCCCGGCTGAAACGGCACTGGATGAGGAATGGGGAACGGCTGGGCCGGCCTGCATCCCCGGCTATGCTCCCATAAGTTCAGCGCTGGAGTCCTGCCAGCAGATCGAGCCCGACGCCGGCGTCGCCAAAACCATCGTCGTGATCGGCGACTCGCATGCACAACAGCTCATGCCAGCCTTGGTTCCCATAGCCCGTGAGAACAATTGGAGACTCATCTCCCTGCTGAAGAACGCGTGCCGGTACGGCGCCGATTCGTCCGCGCGCAATCAAGAGTGCAACGACCGGAATGATGCCGCCAAAGAGTACGTCCTTGCCCTCGGTCCGGACGCTGTGCTGACCCATGGAACCCTGAGCTACCCAGGAAAAACCCCGGGAAGGGCTTGTCCCCGGATACGAGGAAGGCATTCGGCCCTTCCTTGAGGCCGGCATCGAAGTCGTGGCGGTGCGCGACAACCCGCGGTTTCCGTTCCACATGTTCGCCTGCGTCGGGCTTTATGGCCAGAATTCCGCTGAATGCAATCCCGCCCGATCCGAGGTCCTGCTCACAGGGAATCCCCTGGATGAACTGTCAGCGCGCGAACCTCTGCTGCATTCCGTGGACCTCACTGACAGCATCTGCACCGCCACCGCCTGCCCGGCCGTGGTGGGAAATGTCTACGTCTACCGCGACCACGACCACCTCAACAAAAGCTACGTCGAAACCATGAGGCCTGCCATGGAGCGTGGTGTGCTGGCCGCCACCGGGTGGGGCAGCGGAGGCCCGGCCCAAAAACACCCGGCGTCACCTCCATTAACCGAAGTCAAGGAGCCAGAGTGAAATCCCCTGAGACCGTTTCCCACAATAACCTGCTCGACCTCGGCGGCGCCGCGGAAGCCGCTAGTATTCCTGCCGATTCCATCCGGCATTTGGTCGCTCTAAGGATCATCAAACCCATCGAACACGATCCTGTGGATGGTCCCCTTTTCAGCATGGAGCAAACCCCGTTGTTGGAAATTCTCAACGCCATGAGCGTGCTGAACTTCCGTCTCGAGGAGATGCGCGACATGGTCCGTGTCGTGGAAACACTTGGCCGTTTCCCGGCGTCCGAAAGCGCCGGGCGATACCGGATCCGGCTCGGCCTGTTCGCTGAGGCCCTTCAACGACGGCCGGTGGTCACGACCGAGCAACAGAGATCCAAAAACACCCTGGTCCACGCGCTCGTCTCCCGATACACCTGGCTCAACGCCTAACGGAGCCGGACAAAGCCCTGGAACCCTGAGTGCGCGCCGGGCAGAGGAGTCAACTTTCTCCCGGCACGCACTCACAGCCTCAGACGCTCTTGCCCATCAACTCAATAAACTCATCAGCCTGCGCAAGGTTCCGGGCCATCTTGGCCCTCTGCGCGGTGGCCTGGTCCATGAACTCAGAAAGCCGGGCCGCCCCCACTCGGCCGTTCGCCGAGTCCTGGTCCGCCAGAATGCCCAGAATTTCAGCCATCTCCTCAAGGGTGAAACCCAAAGGTTTCATCTGCTTGATCAACGTCAGGCGTTCTACATCGTTCACCGCGTAGACACGGAAGCCACCCTCCGTGCGGCTCGTGGCCGGAAGCAACCCCACCTCGTCATAGTGACGGATGGTCCGCAGAGACAGCCCGGTCCTTTCAGCAAGTTCTCCAATATGCATCGTGCGGCTGCTGGTCCGTTCCGTCATGAAGACCTCCATCATGGGCTGGGCACAAACTCTACCACGACGTTAGGGTAGAATTCAGTGCGGGTTCGAACTTAAAGCCTAGTTCCTGCAGCCCGCACAGGGCGCCTCAACGCCCCCGACCTTCTTCGAAAAACCGAAGGCACCGCCGTGTCTTCACGACCATGAATGGAACCAGCAATGGCCGTCAAAACCGCCACGGACGCCCCGGCGTATACCCCGGAGCAGCTGCAGTCTGTTCGGGAAACCCTGAAGTCCCCACGCCGTCTCAAGACTGAGGTCCTCGCCGGGCTTGTCGTTGCCCTGGCGCTGATCCCGGAGGCGATCGCTTTCTCGATCATCGCCGGCGTGGATCCCCGGATCGGGCTGTTTGCGTCCTTCACGATGGCCGTTACGATCGCCTTTGTCGGTGGCCGGCCCGCCATGATCTCAGCGGCGACCGGCGCGATCGCCCTGGTGATTGCCCCGCTGGTGAAGTCCCACGGTGTGGACTATTTCATCGCCGCCGTGATCCTGGCTGGTATCTTCCAGATCATCCTGGGCTTGTCCGGGGTTGCGAAACTCATGCGGTTCATTCCCCGCTCTGTCATGGTCGGATTCGTCAACGCCCTTGCCATCCTGATCTTCATGTCTCAGGTCCCGGAACTCCTCGGCGTACCGTGGCTCGTCTACCCCCTCGTGGTGCTCGGTCTGGTCATTGTCTTCGGCCTTCCCAAGCTCACCAAAGCCGTCCCGGCACCACTGGTAGCGATCGTCGTGCTGACCCTCATCACCGTCCTGGCATCCGTGGCCGTCCCCACCGTCGGCGATAAAGGGGAACTGCCCAGCTCGCTGCCGACGCTGTTCATCCCCAATGTTCCGTTCAGCCTCGAGACCCTGCAGGTCATCTTCCCGTTTGCCCTCGCCATGGCTTTCGTAGGTCTCCTCGAATCCCTGATGACAGCCAAGCTCGTCGATGACGTCACCGACACCCGATCCCACAAGACCCGCGAAGCCTGGGGACAAGGTGTGGCGAACATCGTTACAGGCTTTACCGGCGGCATGGGCGGCTGCGCCATGATCGGTCAGACCATGATCAACGTCAAAGCCTCCGGCGCCCGCACCCGCATCTCCACCTTCCTCGCCGGCGTTTTCCTGCTCATCCTCGTCGTCGCACTCGGCGACATCGTCTCGCTGATCCCCATGGCCGCCCTGGTCGCGGTAATGATCTTCGTTTCCTGGGCCACCTTCGACTGGCACAGCATCAACCCCCGCACCCTGAAAATGATGCCCAAAAGCGAAACCACCGTCATGGTCGCCACAGTCGCCGTCGTTGTCGCCACCCACAATCTCGCCATCGGCGTGGGCGTTGGCGTGATCGTGGCCATGGTGATGTTCGCCCGCCGGGTAGCGCACTTCGTCACCGTCGAACGCACCATCAAGACCATCAACGGCGTCGAGACAGCGACCTATGTGGTGGACGGAGAACTGTTCTTCGCCTCCTCTAACGACCTCTACACCCAGTTCGAATACGCCCACGACCCTGAGAAAGTCGTCATCGACATGCACGCCTCCCATCTCTGGGACGCCTCCACGATCGCGGCCCTGGATTCCATAACGGAAAAGTACCATCGGCACGGCAAAGACGTGACTATCGTTGGACTCAACGACGCCAGCGTTCTCATGCGTCAGCGCCTCGGCGGGAAACTCGGCGCAGGCCACTAACCCTCTGCTCCCAATAAGCGGGTCCCTTTCCGATGGGAAGGGGCCCGCTTCGTTCTAAAACAGGGAAGGAGTTCAGGGGCGGTGCTCTTGCTGGTAGACGTCCGGGATGCCGTCTTCGTCGGAATCGACTGCTTCTTCGGCTTCGGCGATGCGGTACTGCCGGTTCCGGGTACTTAACACGATGGATGCCAGAATTGCTGCGATCAGGGAAGCGGCCAGAATTCCGACCTTCGCGTGATCATCGTGGATGCTGCCCTGCCCGAAGCTCAGTTCGGCCACCAACAGGGAAACAGTAAAGCCGATACCGGCCAGAAGGGAAACACCCGCAACATCGATCCACTTAAAGGACTTGTCCAAGGACGCCCTGGTGACTTTGGTGAGGACCCACATCGTCCCAAGAATGCCCACCGGCTTACCCAAAACAAGCGCAAGAATGATACCTATGGCCACGGAATCCGTCAGCGCCGAACCCAGACCGTCCCATCCTCCGATGGCGACGCCCGCGGAGAAGAACGCGAAGACCGGCACCGCGATACCGGCGGAAATGGGCCGGAACCGATGCTCGAAGATCTCCGAAAGTCCGGGGCCCGCTTCGGGTCCACCGCTTGCTTTGGAACGGATAACAGGGATCGCGAACCCGAGAAGCACGCCTGCAACCGTAGCGTGAATACCCGAGGCATGGACCAGGGCCCACACAATAATGCCGAGGGGCAGCAAGATCAGCCACGCAGCGATCGGTTTGGTTCCGAAGAAACGGCGGTACCTTTGGGCCAGGAACGTATAAGCTGCCAGCGGGATCAGGGCGAACAGCAGTGGAGTTATCTGGATGTCGGTGGTGTAGAAGACAGCGATGATGGTGATGGCGATCAAGTCATCCACCACGGCCAAAGTCAGCAGGAAGATCCGCAGGGCGCTCGGCAGATGGGAACCAATTATCGCAAGCACGGCCACAGCGAAAGCGATGTCGGTGGCTGTGGGAATCGCCCAGCCGCGCAAGGCTTCCGGGCTGGAAGCGTTGATGACGGCATAGATGACCGCCGGAATGACCACGCCGCCCGCTGCCGCGGCAATGGGGACCACTGACTTGCTGAACTGGCGTAGGTCCCCGGCCACGAATTCGCGTTTGAGCTCCAGGCCCACCAGGAAGAAGAAGATGGCCAGAAGGCCATCGGCCGCCCACGCGCCCAGGCTCAGTTCCAGATGCCACGGCTCGTAACCGATCTTGAAGTCCCCTAAAGCGAAGTAGCTCTCCGCAGCAGGGGAGTTGGCCCAGATGAGCGCAATGAGCGCGCCGGCAACCAGCAACGCGCCGCCCACAGTTTCCTTCCGGAGGATCGCGCCAATGCGAAGCGACTCGGAGTAGCTTCCGCGTCCAAGAATGGAGAAAAGGGGCTGGCCGGAGGGGTTCTTACTCATAAAAAGGTGTCCTATGCGTTGGGTCGACAAAACTATGCCGACCAGACTTCCCGGCGCACCTTCACTCAGTCTACCGAGCACATCATCTCAGCAGGCGCAGTACTTCTCGTCGGCATATACGCACCCTCCTCACCGCACCGTAATCCCCGCGAGTTAGCCACCCGAGCTTGACAAGGCCCAGTGAAGGTAGCCTCACTGAAGCACGTGAACACCAGTGGCTCGGCGAAGTCAGCGCAAATGAAGAAAGCCTCGTTCATCTGCGCTGACGGCGAGAAGAGACGTCCCGAAACCCTGTAAATGATTGATCCGCGGCCAGCAAGTGCCATCCTCGTTGGTAGAGGCTACCCAAAATGTGGCTTGGTGCGATGCGAGTCCCGGCTATCCTTCACCTGCAGAGAAGATGGTGCGGTGCCAAGGCTTGGCGGCAACGCCGGTGAGATCGAACATGACGTGCTTGACCACGGTGTATTCGTCGAAGGAGTAGGTGGACATGTCCTTGCCGAAACCGGATTCCTTGAATCCGCCGTGGGGCATTTCACTGATGATCGGGATGTGGTCGTTGACCCAGACTGCTCCTGCGCGGATTTCGCGGGTGGCGCGGAGGGCGCGGTAGACGTCCTTGGTCCAGGCCGACGCGGCAAGGCCGTACGGGGTGTCATTGGCGAGTTTGATCGCTTCATCATCAGTGTCGAAAGGGGTAACCGCGAGGACCGGGCCAAAGACTTCATCACGGAAGATCTCGCTGTCTGACGTGGCGTCCGCCACCAAGGTGGGTCGGTAGTAGGAGCCGGAGGCGAGGTCGCCGTCGGGTATCCCGCCGCCGAAGACCCGGGCGTAGCCGCGGGCGCGCTCCACCATCTCCGCTACCTTGTCCCGGTGAGTTTCGGAGACGAGCGGGCCAAGATCGGTATTTGGGTCCTGGGTGGGGCCAAGTTTGACGTTGGCGTAGAGATCAGCGATCCCGGAGATGAATTGTTCGTAGAGCGAGCGGTGCACGATCGCGCGGGTTGCCGCCGTGCAGTCCTGTCCGGTGTTGATCAGGGATCCGGCCACGGCGCCGTGGATGGCGGCTTTCAGGTCGGCGTCGTCGAACACCACGAAGGGTGCCTTGCCGCCGAGTTCCAAGTGGACGCGCTTGGCGGTAGTTGCGGCGGCGTCAAGGACCGTGCGGCCCACGCCGGTGGAACCGGTGAAGGAAAGCATGTCAACGTCAGGGTGGCGGAGCAGTTCGGCGCCGACCGTGGAGCCGCGGCCGGTCAGGATATTTACGACGCCGGCCGGCAGTCCCGCTTGGGTCGCCACTTCGGCGAACAGCAGGGAGGTCAACGGGGTGATCTCGGCAGGTTTAAGGAGGATGGTGTTGCCGGCGGCGATGGCGGGCAGGATCTTCCAGGCGGCCATCTGCAGCGGGTAGTTCCACGGTGAGATGGAGGCGATGACGCCGATCGCCTCGCGGCGGATGGAGGAGGTGTGGTCCGCGGAGTATTCGGCAGTGGCTTTGCCTTCGAGGTTTCGGGCGGCGCCTGCGAAGAACGCGATGTTGTCGATGGTTCCGGGGACGTCGAATTCGGGTTCCGGGGACGTCGAATTCGCGGGTCAGGCGGATGGGCTTGCCGGCCTGTCGGGATTCGAGTTGTGCGAATTCCTCGGCGCGCTCTTCCATGAGCGCAACGAACTTGGTCAGCACGGCGGAGCGTTCGGCCGGAGTGGCGCGGGACCAAGCCAGGAAAGCGTCGCGGGCGGCCTGGACGGCCAGCTTGACGTCGTCGCTGCCCGCCATGGTGAGGGTGTCCACCACGGTCCCGTTGGATGGATCGATGACGTCAACTCTTTCACCGGTGGTGCCTTCGACGAGCTTGCCGTTAATGTACTGGCTCACTACTCCTGCTTTCTGTTGGGGGGCGGTCGCGACAGTATTCTGCTGCTGCGCGCGTTGGGGTTGCGGCCGTTGTGGTGTGCTGCTGCTGAAGACTTAGGTAGCTGCCTGGGATGAGACAGTCATGGAGAGATTGTCGACGGCCTGTCGTGAACTATTTCTGTGCCCAGGCTTCGAATGCGTCGGCCTTCTCGAATAGCCGGCGTGTGCCAGCGTCGGGGACAATCCACAGGATTGATCCGTCAGGCATGACAGCGTCCACTACCCCGGCGCAGACGAGTAAGTTCCCGTAGCGGATCTCGGCTTGCCGGCCCGGGAGGGAAGCCCAGTCATCGACAGTAACCAGCCCCGCGTCGTAGGCCCCTGAGAGCGCTTCGATCGAGATGGCGTCGAGATATGCAAGTTCAGTCACTGTCGTCACCGTCTTCTTTTGCAGACAGAATGTATAGCTTTCGAAGCGGTGAATCTCTCATTGTCCAGCGGGTACGCATGCCCTCGGTGAGCCTGACTACGGAGCCCGTTTGGAGTTCGATGGATGGCAACGAGGGGGAGACGAACTCTAGCGTTCCGGATCCGCTGAGCACGACGAATACCTCGTCAGCTTCTATATCCTTCATGCGTCCTGCTGACATTTCCCAGAGGCCTAGTTCGGCTCCGAAGCAAACATCCAGTACTCGGCTGCCTGTTGTCGCAGCCGGATCAATTTGCTGCCAAGGTTCAACGGGCTGATGGTCGAGGGCATGGGTGTTTGCATTGACATGCATCCCGGCAGATAACCTACTCATGAGTCGAACCCGATGCCGACGGCTTCCGCTGCTTTGATGAGGAGCCCGTCCTTCACGTTGTTGGCGTCCGATCTTTCGATGGCGCGTCTCATAATCTGGATGAGGGGATAGGCGAGAGGCTCCGGGGGCACGGTATTGGCTTTGACCGTACGAGTTTCAGGCCGGTCAGTTCAGTTTCCTCGCCGCTGAGAAGATCGAGCATCACTTTGGCTCCGAAGCGTGTGGACGCGACGCCCAGACCGGTGAATCCGGCGCTGTAGGCGACCTTTCCACCGAAAGCACGTCCCTGGAAGGCCGTGAGTCGGGTGCACATATCTATCGCCCCGCCCCAGGCGTGGGTGAACTTGACGTCAAGTTGGGGAAAGGTCGTGAAGAAGTGGTCTGCGAGCAGCTCGAAAGTTTGTTCCCTTTGGTCGTACTCGCTGAGAACGTGACCGCCCCGGTGGTAAACGGCGTCGTATCCTCCGAAGAGCACGCGGTTGTCTTTGGTTTTTCGGTAGTAATGGAACTGTCGTGCGGAGTCCGTGATCCCAAAGCGTCCGGCCCAGAGTGGTGCCTGACCGCCTGAACGGTCGGCGCGTGAGTCCCGGGGGTATGGCACCGGGAGCGTGCGGGGTGGTCGGTGTTCGTTACAGATCGGATGGTTGTGGGTTCGCTGTCACCGGTTCTACGGCGTCCGAACGAAGCTGGAGTTCCTGGGCCATCTGGGCATGCGACCTCGCATTGATGTTCCAGAACAGCAGGGCAGCGCCCGAGAGGAGCATGATTCCCGCCGGCACCCAGGTTTGCAGAGCCACGATGGCGTCGATAACCAGCGGGGTTGGTTCAGCGGTTGGATCGAATCCGACAGTCTGGAGAACCGCGCCGATGGTCATCGCAGCGAAGGCCCCCGAGGCGCCGATGACAAGGCTGAACCATCCCAGAATCACAGCAGTTTTGTCCTCGCCGAGCCGCAATTGAGTCACTTCCCGGAGATCGTAGATCATCGCGTAGCTGCAGCTGAGAACCAAGGAGTTGCAGACACCGAAAGCGGCTGTAATGACGGCACCGGCGAGGTAGCCTTCCAAGCCCACGACCAGCATGGTGAGGCTGGCGGCCACGAACACGCCCATGCCGATAAAGACCGCCGTGCGCTTGCCGACTTTCTTGGCCAGCATATTCCCGGGAATGACTGCGATTAGCGTAGTGACGGTGGAGACGACGAAGAGAGTCGAGGCCACACCCTCTGACAGCCCGAGGACAAAAACACCCAGATAGATCAGGGAGCCAGCCAGAACCGCGTTGGCGAAGAAGTAGACCAAACCCCATATGAGAACCGCCCAAACGGGCTGGATCGTAAAGACGCTCAAGGCGGAGCGAATGGACTGTGGTGTGGATTCGACAGAAGCTGCGTGCGTCACAGTCGCGGTCTCCCTGCTGCGGGTCACCCGCCAAGCGATCACTCCGAACAAGGCGCCGGGGACTGCGCAGCAGAGAATGACAGCGACGGACCACGCTGTTGTCTGTGACATGAGACCGTTTAGGGCCGCTTGAACCTGTACCACCATGGTTCCGCCTACTAGAACTGAGACATACAGGATGGCGGTACAAATGCTGCGGATGGTTGTGCGCTGGTTGTAGTCCGTCGTCAACGATGCCCCCAGGGCATCGTAGGGAACGAGGAATGCGTAGTAGGTGAGGGCGAACAGCAGCGCGATAACGAGGTAGTAGATTCCGGTGGCTTCACCGAGATCGACGCTGGTGAAGAGCAGAGTCAGAAGGACCATCGCTGGGACCACGGTGCTGATCATGAATGGCCGGCGCCTGCCAAAGCGTGATCGGCTCCTGTCGGAGAAGTAGCCGATGACGGGGCTGGCGATGGCTCCGACCAAGAGTGCCGATCCGCCGATCGCCCCTGCCACTGCCGGGCTGATACCAGCGACCGTGGATAAGTAATAAATGAGATAGAAGCCGAAGAGGTTCTCTCCTACCCGCATCATCGAACCTAGGCCGTAGCCCCAGCCCATCTTCTTACTTGTTTCCATGAGGGACCTTGCTTTCTGTTTTGGTAGGACCCTTGCCGGCTGAGGCTTGCACCAGAATCACGTCGTCAGCGTTTCCGCCGCACCTGGCCAACAGTTTTGGGGATCCTGATCTACGTGCTGATTTGTGTGCCGGGTCTATACGTCGCCCTGGTGACGATGCAAATTGACGGGTGGGGATCGGTCTTGTGGCACTTGTCCCTTTTGGTCGGCGTAGTCGCCCTCCATTGGGTATTGCTGTCCACGGTGAATGGGTACAGGCCGGTCAATAAGGGAGAAGCACTCAGCGAAACCGGCAGCCTGTGGCATTTGACCCGGAGCGCGGCACTCCTGGAACAGGTGAGGCGCCACGGGCGCGTCACCATCTCGCCATCACGTTGCCGGCCGATGGCCCGCATGTTCAACCGGGCTCGCCCGCTGGCAATCCCGCGGCGCGCGGTGTATGTCTTCTCGGCGATGCCAGAGCAGCAGCACGTTCGTCAAAATGTTTCCCAAAGCCAGATGGTTGGGCTATTGGTGCTGGATGCCAGGGCCGTTAAGGGCGATGTGTACGGGCGGTCCCGCGATGGTGCGCTGGCCTTGCTTGAGGGATATGACGGGCCGGCCGAAGTCCTGCTTCGTCGTTGAGATCCTCGCGTATCCGATCTCCATGGGGTGAACCGTACCGAAAGTTATCTCAGCAACAGCGGCTTGCCGCAGGACTTTTGGGACTACCTGCGGGACATTCAATGTTGCGCTGGATCCCGGCGGATTCTTGTCATCTTCAAAAGCTGACTGTACTGAATGATGCTCCTATAGTTGTCAAGCGCTGGTCTGGGATTGTTCGTCCAGCCATACGCGGTAGCGGCTGGCAAGGTCGTGTTCCCGGGAGGTGCCGCGTTCTATGCGCGAGATGGCGGTGGGCCAAACGCTGAAGTGCTGGGCGGCTGCGGCCTGGGTGATGTGAAGCGCCAGCCGCCGTGGTCGCAGGTCGTTGGTGGCGGGAGCAGGCCTGGGGTTTTGCAGCACCCGATAGATTTCTCGGGCGACGTAGCGCTTGAGGCAGCGCATGATCTCGCGTTTGCTCTTGCCGTCCTTTGTGCGTTTGGCGACGTAGTCCTTGGTGCGCTGGTCGGTGCACATGCGTGCCAGCACGATGTGGTGGATCGCGGCGTTCGCGGCTCTATCGCCGCCACGGGAGAGGCGATGGCGGGTTGTTTTCCCTGAGGAAGCGGGGATCGGGGCAACACCGGCAAGGGCTGCGAATTGGGCTTCGCTGCCGAGGCGTTCGGGGTTGTCGCCGATGGTGACCAGTAGCTGGCTCACGGCGGTGCCGACGCCGGTGACGTGGGTAAGAGCCGGCGCGTTCTCGCTGATGATCCGGGCCAGATCGGTGTCGCAGTCTTCGGTTTCGGTGGTGAGGTGCTGGTGGCGACGGGCCAGTCTCTTGAGCGTGATCGCTGTTGCCACGGCAGGGTCAGCTGTGTCGCTGTCCGGGCGCAAGGCAGCCATCGCTTTCAGCCGTGCGGGTGTTGTTTGGGCCCGGTATTTGGCACGTATGGCCTCCGGCGCGGCCACCAGGATGCCGCTGATCTGCGTCAGCACAGCAGTCCTGTCCTTGATCGCGCTTGTCCTTGCCGTCCGCAGGACACGCAAGGCCTCGACATATCCGTCCCGCGCTTTTGGTGTTGATGTGCCTCGTCCGGCCAATACCGATTCGGCGGCCTGGTATGCGTCGAGCGGGTCGGACTTTCCGCGCAACCGGCGGGACTGCCGGTTGGTCCGGTTGACCTCTACGACCTCAAAGCCTTCTATGGCCAGAACGCGGGCCAGCCCGGCTCCGTAACTGCCGGTGCCTTCGATTCCGACGGCGATGACTGGCCCGAACTGGGTGATGTACCCAATGATGGCCCGGTAGCCGGATCCGGTGGCCACGAATTTCTCGTCGGCCAGATGTGTCCCATGCTGACTAATTAGGGCTACATGGTGGGTATCGGCATGAGTATCGACACCGGCGATGACTCTGATGAGGTCATTTGTCATGATGGAACTGGCTCCTCGACTTCCGCGCAGCAGCGTTGTGATGGGGCTCGCGTCGACCAGGTGGGCAGACAAGACGGTGATGGGACTTCTCGTCAAGCTCCTATGAAGTCATGTCCGCCTGGCCGACACGTCTGTTACAGACCGTGGCGCGGCGGACGGATCATTCAAAAGACAGTTTCAGGAAACGTCAGTCAGAAGTAGAGTCACGCCGCCCCACGACCTAATAACACCATCACCATCAGAAGCCGACTGCACTGCGATTGTGTGTTCGTAAACGGACCGGCTGACGGGCGGCCAAGGGGTCACCCGTTGGTTTCAGAAGTCGTTGCACTGCTGGATTTTGGGTTGGGCCGCTATTTGGCGGCTTCGCTGAGCTTCTGCCGGAATTCCTGCTCGCTGTTTAGGATGAGTTTCTCGCCGTTGAGAAAGAAGGTGGGGGTGCCGGTCACGCCCAGGGCGGTGCCGTCTGTGACGTCTTTGCGGATCCGGTCTTTGGTCTTGTCATCGGCCACGGCTGCGTCGTAGGCGCTCATGTCCAATCCCAGGTCCTGGGCGAAAGTTCTGAGCACGGCTGCCTTGGAGTCTTGTCTTTCGCCCCACTGCGGCTGGGTTTTGAACATTTTGGCGTACATCTCGGTTGACGAAGGTGATCCGGTCCCCGTATTCCTTTTTCAGCTCCTGCACGAGGGGTTCGGCGGCACGGCAAGACTCGCATTCGAAGTCCAGGAATTCCACCAGCTGCGCTTTCTCGGTTGTCGGGGACGTCACCCGGTGGCTGTCTTCACGGACCAGCTGCGCATCCGCTGCGGGCTGTGCCGCCGGAGGTGTCGGCTTGGTCGAGGTGAAGACCGCGTACCAGATCAGGCCTGCCGCGACGATGGCAGCCAGTAGGATCCAGATGGCCGCGCGGATTTTTCTTGCAGTGTCGGCTGGTTTCGGGGCGGGCGCTGTTGTTGTGCTGTGTCATCAGTGCGGCAAGCTTTCCTGGTCGCGGTGGGCGGCTGGTTCGATCTGGAAAGTGGAGTGTTCGACGCTGACGTCGAAGTGTTCGGCCACGCAGCGCTGCTGGTCCGTCAGCATGGTGGCGTGCCCGTCGGTCATACCTGGAGACGCGCGGGCTGTCCGGCCCGGACTGCTGGTCCTCATGCCTCTGCGGCACTCCCACGCACGGCGGCGCGGAGCAACCCGGTCGAGGGAAGCCGGGCCATGGTGTCCTCCGAGGCGTATACGCGGCAGCTCAGGGCCGGGGCTGACAGGGCGGGGAACAAGTCCTGCCCGTTCACTATGAACGATGGTGAACCGTGGAAATTCAGTGCCTCGGCCTCGGCCTCGGAGGTAACCTCGCGCACGAGGAGGTCCCCAGCGTCTCGTCCTTCGGCTGCCAGGGCCTGACGGAACAGTTCCAGGGCCGGCCCGCTGTTCGGGCAGCCAGGGATGGTGCGCAGTTCGTAGTCCATGGCTCAGCCGTCCCTGGGCCCCAGCGAGAGGTTGCGCGTCTTTGGCTCCGGACTTGAATCCGAACCACAGCCTTCGCAGCAGCCGCGCGCCTCGGCCGACTCAGCGTCCAGCTTCGGGGTTGTGCGCGGGTCAGGGCCTGTTTGGCTTTCGTCCTGGCTCACGTCTGCGTGCGTTTCAGCGATAGCGCAGCAATCGTCCGTTACGGCGGCGGGCAGGTCGTGGCTGTGCGGGACGGTGCAGCAGACATCGCCGCGCCAGGCGTTGATGCCTTCGCGGACGGCGATCACCGCGATGATCAGGGCTGCGCCGGCGTCTGCCCACCACCAGCCCAACGTGCTGTTCAGCACCAGTCCTACCAGCAAAACCGCGGAGAGGTAGGTGCACAGCAGGGTCTGCTTGGAGTCCGCTACCGCGGTCTTGGATCCGAGTTCCCGTCCGGCCCGGCGCTGAAGCCAGGAAAGTACCGGCATGATGGCCAGGCTCAGGGTCGCGATTACGATGCCCGGTGTCGAGTGCTGCGCTTCGCCGCCGCCGGTCAGGGACCGAACGGAATCCACCGTGACGAACGCCGCGAGGGCGAAGAAGGAGAAGGCAATGATCCGCAGGGTCAGGTGTTCGCGCCGTTCGGGGTCCTTGGCGGAGAACTGCCACGACAGGGCGAGTGCGGACGCGACCTCGATCACCGAGTCGAGTCCAAAACCGATCAGCGCCGAGGAGTCCGCGACATTCCCGGCCCAAAGGGCCACGACGGCCTCGACGATGTTATAGGTGATGGTCGCGGCCGCGAACAGCCGGATCCGCCGACTCAGGACGGCGCGCCGGGAGGCGGTGAGGGTACTCTGCAGTGCCGTGGTCATACCAGGCATGACCCGTCCGGAGCGCAGCAGGCGGGGTCAACGGCCAGCACCACGCTGAGCAAGTCGGTGATGGCGTGGCCAAGTCGGGCGTCGGCGAGTTCGTACCGGCTCCGCCGGCCATCCGGGACAGCCACCACCAGACCGCAGCCGCGAAGACAGGTCAGGTGGTTGGACATACTCTGCCGTGAGACCCCGAGGGAAACGGCCAGATCCGAGGGGTAGGCGGAATCGGTGGCCAGCGCCAGGAGGATCCGTGCCCGGGTCGGATCCGAGACAGCGTAGCCGAAGCGGGCCAGCACCGGGGCGTGGGTGAGGGTTTCCATAAAACTAAAGTACAGCTCTAGGTGTATTCACGCAATTGTGTATTGAAAGCGGGGATCAGCCGGCGTTCCGCGGCGCGAACATGATCACGGCCACTCCGAGCAGGCAGATCACCGAGCCGGTGATGTCCCACCGGTCGGGCAGGAAGCCGTCGAAGACTACGCCCCAGGCCAGGGAGCCGGCAACGAAAACGCCTCCGTAAGCGGCAAGGATCCGGCCGAAGTTGGCGTCGGGCTGCAGGGTCGCGGCGAAGCCGTAGATGCCCAGTGCTAGCACTCCGAGTCCGGCCCACCACCAGTCCTTACCCTCGCGGACTGCCTGCCACACGAGCCACGCCCCGCCGATCTCGGCCGCTGCGGCCAGGACGAACAGCATGATGGTTTTAGCGATAGTCACGGATTCATCATTGCAGGGCCCGGCTGCTTATCCGTGCCGGGCCTCTCCGGTGACAACGTGGTCTGCGTGGTTGATGGCTTCGTGAATGAGCCTGATGAGGTGCCCGTCCCGAAGGGTATAAATGATGTGCCGGCCATTCTTGCGGGTATCAACCAGACCGCTCAGGCGGAGCTTCGCCAAGTGCTGGCTGACCACGGTGCGGGGCACCCCGGAAGCGTCCGTCAGCTCCGTGACGGTTCGCGGGCCCGCACTCAGTTGCCACAGCAGGTGAAGGCGGGTGGGTTCAGCGAGCATCCGCAGCGTTTCGCTGGCCGCCGCCAGATGCTCCGGTCCGGGTGTGACCGGATGGACCAGGGACGGTTGTTCATCGGCTGTGCTCAACGGGTTCCTTCGGTGAGGCGGATGCAATGCCCGGCGCGGGTGAGCGCCGTGGCCAGGACAGGAATGCTCCTGCACTGCCGATTATCGCAATGATTGCCAAGACCAGTGCGGCCCAGCCCAGTCCGGCCTGCGCGCCGACCCAGCCCGCGAGGGGGTAGGTGAGGATGTAGCAGGCGTGGGAGAGGGAGAACTGGGCCGTGAAAACGTATGGTCTGGTGTGCTCATCGGAGGCATCACGCAGCAGCCGGGCGGAGGGCGTGAGGATGGTCGAATTCGCGGCACCGAGAATGGCCCACAGTGTCAGCAGCAGCCACCACCCGGTGTCCGGGGACGCCAGGAACGTCACCGCCGCGGCACCTGCGAGGGCCAGCGGGATTACGGCTGCGCCGGTAAGCATCACCGCCCGGTCCCCGAACCGGTCCAGGATCCGCGGCGCGGACAAAGCGACGAGCATTGACCCGACGCCGAAACATGCCAGGGCCAGGGCCAGATCCGTGTCCGGACGGTGCAACACGTCGCGGACGTAGATTACGGTGTTGACCAGTATCAGGGCGGTGGGTGCGGCGACGACCAGGTTCAGGGCCAGCAGCGACCGCAGCCGCCGGTCGCGCCAGAAGATCCGCGCCCCTAGGGTGGCCCTGTGCCACAACGACGCCTGTGGTCCGGCCGGTGCAGGAGTCCTGGGCAGTGCCGTGACGGCGACCATGAACGCCGAGAAGAGGAACCCGGCAACGGTACCCAGGAACAGCTTGTTGTAGCTCAGAACGGTCAAAAGCAGCGCCGCGGCCGCCGGGCTAACCAGCGCCTCCATGTCATAGGCCAGCCGGGACAGCGACAGCGCGTGGGTGTAGTCCCGCCCGTCTTTCAGGATCGTGGGGATCAGTGACTGGAATGCCGGGGTGAAGGTGGCCGAGGCGGACTGCAGCACGAAGGTCACGACGTAGATCTGCCAGGTCTCCGTGATAAAAGGCAGGCACAGCGCCATGGCAGCCCGAATCAGGTCCGCCCCGATCAGCACCGGCTTCTTCGGCAGCCGTGCAACCAGCGCCGTGATCAGCGGCGCCAGACCCACGTAAGCCAGCATCTTGACCGTCAGCGCCGTACCCAGGACCGCCCCGGCGTTGCTGCCCGCCAGATCATAGGCCAGCAGACCAAGGGCCACCGTCAAAAGACCCGTTCCTGCCAGCGCCACCACCTGCGCGGCGAACAGGCGCCGGTACGTCCCGTTCCGCAAAACCGACAGCATCAGCAACTCCTCATCAGTGCATATGTGCGTATACGTGCACTTAAAGAGTAACCCGAGAGGATGACATTCGGGCCGATACCGCCGGGCATCGCCGTCCTTCTCACTAACGAAGGATTTCAAGAACAGGTTGATTTGAATCGTGGTGTTCGTGGTGTTCGTGGCGAGCGGCTGTGAAGTGGCGCCTTTATGCGGAAAACCGACGTTCTGACGAAAAGCGGGGTTCAGGGCCCGTCGTTCTCACAAATAGTTCTCGAAACGGTACGGTGGAAGCAACGCCCCGAACTGAGTTTTGAGAAGAGAAACACTCCATGACCACACACCGCATCGGCTACGCCCGGGTCTCCACCCGGGACCAGAACTTGGACCTGCAGATCAGCGCCCTGAAGAAGGCCGGATGCGACAAAATCTACGAAGACACGATCAGCGGCACCACGTCCCAACGCCCCGGACTCGACCAGGCGCTGGACACCCTGCGTGACGGTGACACCCTGGTGGTGTGGAAGCTAGACCGTCTGGGTCGGAGCGTGAAAGACATCCTGGAATTCGCCGGCGACCTGAATAACCGCGGCGTAGGCTTCGTCAGCCTCACCGATGCAATCGATACCACTACGGTCTCCGGGCGCTTCTTCTTCAACGTCATGGCATCCCTGGCCCAAATGGAACGGGAACTCATGGTCGAACGTACCCAAGCCGGACTCCGGGCCGCGCGGGAACAAGGACGGGTAGGCGGCCGCAAACGCATAATGACGGAAGCCAAGATCCGCTCCGCCCGCAAACTCCTCACCCAGGGAACATCGCCCCGGGAAGTTGCCAACAGCCTCGGCGTCTCCGTCCCTACCCTCTACCGGTGGGTCCCGGCCGCCGGCACTACTGAGGCTTCAAAGCAGAGTTCCTGAGGTTTGGTGCTGGCGACTGCTGAATTGTTGGCGCAGAGGACTATAAAGCAGAAAGCAGTTCCGTGCACGGCACTTTTGACATTTCCGTGTCCATACTCGTCTGCACCACCCCCGGGATCGCGCGAAATAGAGTGCAGTCGACTTTTGAAAACGACAGATTCCGGACGGTGGGGGAGTGTCCCACCGGGGTGTTCCAGTTCAAGGAACTGGGACACGCGCACGTAACGTCACGTGAGCCCTAGTTGATGTGGGGAAGTCCTTAAATAGTAAGGCTGCTTATGGTATTTTCTGATCACGGAACTTTCAGCGGGTCTGTACCGCTCTGGGTCCGGAAACGTCTTGGCTGACCGAGGAGAAGAAAAATGACATCTGCCCAAACCCCCGCCCGGAGCCGCGCCACCATCCAACGAGCCGCGCAAGTGGTTGGTGCGGTATTCCTTCTCGTCGGTGTCCTCGGGTTTATCCCGGGGGTTACCACCGGCTATGACTCCCTGGCTTTTGCCGGCCATGATTCGGAAGCACTCCTTTTGGGCATCTTCCAAGTCTCAATCCTGCATAACATCGTGCATCTGCTGTTCGGTGTGGCTGGCCTGTTGATGGCGCGAACCCCCTCCCAATCCCGGAACTACCTGATCGGTGGAGGAGCCGTGTATCTAGTGTTGTGGATCTATGGGTTGGTTATCGATCAGGAGTCTGCGGCCAACTTCGTCCCGGTCAACAGCGCTGATAACTGGCTTCACCTGATTCTGGGTGTGGGCATGATCGCCCTGGGCGTGGTGCTTAGCCGCCGGACCGCGGACAGGACCGGCGCCGCCCCTCAGCGGTAAAGGCTGACACGCTGATTTCGCTACGGCGTTCCCGCCGCCTTCGAATGCCGCTTTGCCGGAGGAAATTGATGATGGCTAAACCAAGCGTTGAGACATACTACGAAGAGGGCCAGTGGAGGAGCCGCCGCCAGGGCACTGATACGCCTTTCGCTGTTGGAGGGAGCAGGGCGGAACAACAGCAAAGAGGCCGACAAGCAGCCCAGCGCGACGGTGTGGAGCACATCATCAAAAACCCCGATGGTGTCATAGTTCAGCGGAACTCCTACCAACACGAACCCCTCCCACCTCAGAACACCAGATAAGCCGTCGGAGACCGTGTGTACGTTGTCGCCAGCCATGACGTATCACCGCCTGGCCACTCAATCGCCGTGATCAGATGATGATTTCACCAGTGCCACCGAACCCGAGGACAACGGCTATCGGACGCAGGGACGGCACGCCGATGCCGGGGGTCCCGGACCGCGACCGGCAAACCGGCCGATAATGATGGGTATGCCGGACATTGAGAATATGCCCATGCTTCATTTGTTGTCCGTGGCGGCCCGGGCGACGGAGCGGGTCTGGGATGAGGTACTGCACCCGATCGGTCTGAGCTCCGCCGGTGCCACGGCCTTGAAAATGCTCGCGGTCACCGGTCCGGGCACACAATCAGCACTCGCTGAGGCCAGTGGGCTCCGGGCTCAAAGTCTGGGAGAGACTCTGGTAAAGCTTGAGGCTCTGGGCTGTATCAAACAACTGCGCCAGGGCCGGGTAAAGATCGTTTCCCTCTCAGACCGGGGTGCCCAAATGCTCGAACGCATCGACGAAGCTGAACGACAAGTCCTCGCCCGACTCGGGGTCGATGACCGGTTCCGGACCGAACTCCGAGGACTCGTGTGCACCGCCCTGATCTGAATCCGCCGTGTTGGACTGGCAATCCGGCACCCCGGCTCGTCGAGGGCTCAAGTGAGCTACTCGGCGCTGCCTTCCTCCCGCCGCGAGCGGAGGGCGCGGGGTGAGAGATCCGTTTCCCGAGGGCGACCTTCGCCACGTTCTGTTGCCGCCGACGTTCGGGCACCACCAGACCCCGGAGATAGTGTTCACGGTTCTGTCCGTTGAGATTTGGGGGACAGGAATTGTCGTCAACATTCATATGAGCCCGAAAGCGGAGGTCAAGCCTTCGCCTCCGATTATTAGCGTCGAAGATCATCTCGGTACCGTGTATTCCATGCAGACCTCAACATCTCTTGGCTCCCGAAATGTTCAGATCTTCACTCCTTCCACACCAACGGCTGCTCGAAGCCTGACGATCAGGTCACCGCAGCCGGGCACCGAGGCTCTCGTTGTGGCCCTTGCCGTGCCGCGGAGCCCCGGTTCTTTGGAACAGACGCAGCCGGAAAACATCAGACACGAAAACTGATGCGCGCGACAGGCCACAACAGCCGAGCCCAACCGTCGAATTGGGAGCACCGGGTTGCTGGCGCCCAGCACCGGAGGACTTCCCGGAGACCGGGGCTATTCCTGCTTCACGCCTGGCGTGGGCTTTCCGAGGATCGCTACCAGCCAGAGCCAGCGGAGAGTGGCCGAGGGCTAGTGACTGCTGGCCCCTTTGCGGGTCTCAGTTCGTGGTTGGATCCACTGGTCGGCAGTGATACCTGTGGCCAGGGAATAGATGGTTTTGTGGAACACGTCGATAAGCTGCTCCTGTGTGTTCCAGGTCGCGGGAGGTGCACCCATGCCCGTTGCGTTTTCGAGCGTCTGGTCGAAGGCGATCCGCACGGCTGTATGTTTGGCATTCGCCACCGTTCCGCGTATACCGGTAGCCGCCCAGATTCCGCGTAGAGATCCCAGAAGCGCTCCGGTGCCCCAGTGCATGAGGTGGTTCCAAAGCAGAGGCTTTTCCTCTTGCTGCGGAGCTCTCCCTAAGAGGGCAAGTAGCGTCCGTGCAGGTATGTAAGAGTTTGCGCGCCTCGTGAAGGCCTGTTCGACTTTCTCACCGGCAGTCATTGCCGCCACCCCGACCAAACCACATAAGGCGCCTTTCGCGGCCGCCAACAGAAGGGTTTTCCCACGGGTTTCGCTATCCATTATCGTGCTCCCATTCCGTTCCCGATTGGCCCCGGACGGGACCTCCATCTCAGTCCTACCCAAGATTGAGGCGGTAATAACCATCAGAAGCCGACCGGGGCATCGTCAGATGCTCCAAGGTCTTTGCCAAGTGAACGCTTGTCCCAAGGTTCTGACTATGAGCCTTTGGACCTGGGAGCCTTCGACCACTTCCAAATGAAGAGTATTTCAACGACGGCGTCCAGTAGGTAGTTTTTGCTGATGCGCCCCTTGGTTACGTAAATCAGATCGATGGCTGCAAGTGTGGCCGCAGTCCCAATGCCGAGACGTTTCGACGCAGGGTCAGCCTCTGCACGGGAGGCAGCGCGTAATTGCTCGACACCAATGGTGATGAGCAGCCCTGAAACGGTTCGGACCAACCATTTATCGGTTTTGGGTCCGGTGACCGCCTCAAAGCTGCCCATGTGCACTAACGGCCAGAGCCCGCTGATGACATTGAAGCTACCCTGCACCTTGGCTAAGTTTGAGGAAGTCATCTTGTCTCCATCTTGCGCTGCGGAAAGCGCAGTCGTGAACTGATGCTTGAGGAGGGCTGACTGTGCAAAAGCTCTGCCAGCGAATTATGAACTCAACGCTAATTATCGCCTAGGCTAACGCTTCCGGTGCTGGGGTTTGAGCCCGGCCAGGTCCGGGTACCCCTCTGCCTGCAACCGATTGCTCGTGGTCCAGCAAGCAGCTACATTCACCTACAGTGCCCTGGCCTGCACGAGGTGAACTTGAGGGAAACGGGCCGCATGGATCAGGCCTGAGGGGCGAGCACAGCTCCGGGGCCTCCGTTAGGCCATCAGCAGTGCGGATATAGACAATGACGAGCTGTGGCCGCGCTACTTCGGTATCGGGGGGATACGTGGGAGGCGGATGGATCAGTGCCGGGAGTCTGCTTCCCGCAGGTCTTCGACGGCCCAGGCAAGAATTCTCAGGTCCACCGGAGGCGGGTCCTGTATCTCATAGAGGTAAGCGTCGAGGTCAAAGAGCGTGACGTTTCCGCCGTTGGCCCAGTACCTGATCCAGAGACGGTCAAGGGTAATGAAGTGTTCTCCTATGAGGTTCCGTGCTGTTTGCCGTGGGTCGTTCATGGCTGGTGTCCCGGTGCTGTTGGGGCCTCCTGCGAGCCTGATGATCAGGGTGCTTACCACTTCAATCTACATGGTGCTCCTTTTCCTGGGCAACGACGAAGCGACTGCTCTGGTCAGGAGGAACACCCTGTTTCGGGTGCCCGCCGAATGATCCTCGCTTGACGGGACCGTTCTCGGGTGACGTATGGGGGGTGGCTGCTTACGATGGGGCTTATGGAACCTTGGAACAAGCCGAACATATTCTCAGTCTTCATGAGCTGGTGACCGGCAGCACGGACATCCAGGGGATCCTGACGGGTGTGACCGGTTTCGCCTCGGCTGCGATGAGCCAGGTGGCCGGGGCGCGGATTGATTGTGCTCTGACGTTGCGTCGGCGCAAACGCACCGCCACCATCGCCGGGAGCAGCAACGAGGCGGTACTTCTGGACCGCATCGAACAAAAGCTTGGCCAGGGTCCTTGCGTGGATGCGCTCAACGCCGGGCACCCGGTTCTTCTGGCCGACGTGGCGACAGAGAACTCTTGGCCTGAATACAGCCGGGCTTTGGCAGCGGCCGCGGTCCGTAGCGCTTTGGGTGTTCCGGTGGATTTGGGTGAAACGTCCGAGGCGGTGCTTAACTTCTTCGCCCCGGAGACGGGGCTGTTCACCGAAGAGGCAATCAGTGCAGCTGAGGCGTTCGCGGATGTGGCCGGCAGCACCCTGCGCCTGGACATCCGGATCGAAACCGTAGAGCAACTCAACCGCGACCTCAAAATGGCGATGGCCAACAGGACCGTCATCGATCTCGCTCGGGGCGTGATCATGGCCCAAAGCCGCTGCTCCCAAGACGACGCATTCACAATCCTGGAAAAAGCCTCCAGCCACAGGAACGAAAAACTGCACCAGGTGGCGGCTGAGATCATCTCCCGCCTGGGCGGGGGCCCCGACCTTAGTCTGCGTTTCGAGGACTAACACGCGGCCCCGCCACGGGTTGTCATGAGCGTGCAACGCCCGGCAGCCTGAAATTGACGCCAGGAAGCGTACACGTGCCGCACCACCCCCTGCCCTCCTAACCGACTCCATCCTGTAGCCGATGCCAGTCATGAACGGGAAGGTGGCTGAACCGTTGCACTCCTGGTGCGGGCAACGTACGTTTGGGCCTACCTCGCGGAGCCGGGACAAGCGCAAGGGTGCGCAGCTCCGCGGGGTCGAAGGGGATGCGGCATGGCAACAGGGAGGGTCAAATGTTTCAACGCGGCGAAGGGTTTCGGCTTCATTGCCCCCGATGACGGGTCCGTCGAAGTGTTTGTCCACTACACGGCCATCCTCAGCGGAAGCTACTGGACCCTAACGCAAGACCAGAGAGTACAGTTCACCCCCGTCAGGGGCGAAAAAGGGCCGCAGGCAGAGAGCGTCCAACCCCTGTAACGACCGCACGGTTGCGGCACTTCGACCGCGTGCCCCTTTGGTGTCGTTTCGCGGGGCGGGCGTCTGGGCAGCATCCTGTGCTCCGGGCCCCGGGAATACCGTCCCGGACAAGCCCTAACAGGTCCTGACGCGGATGGAGCTCGAGCCGGCTATCGACACGGGATTCCAGGGGGGATAAAGCTGCCTGGCTTCTCAGGGACATTCACTCGGTGTCTTCCAGGTCTTCCAAGGCCAGGCTAAGGCTTTGGAGCTGCAGTGGGGTTGGTTCCTGCAGGTCATAAAGGTAAGTGTCAAGGTCGAAGACCGTGCCGGTGCCGCCATGGGTCCAGTATCTGACCCATAGCCGGTTAAGGGTGATGGTGTCCTGTTCGATGAGGTGTCGCGCTCGTTGTCGTGGGTCGTTCATGGCCACTGTCCGTTGCCGTGTGAAGTCTTCCTGGCGCCTAATGTTCAGACCCCTATCGGGATAGCGCGATGACAGGTTCACGGACAACGGAAAACAGTGCGCATGTACGGGGAGGCCCGGTGGTGGGATCATGGAACATGGTCCAGAAACCATCCGAGGGCACTGAGCCGGCGGATCACCAGATAGCTGCCAAGCGGGAAACGCTGACCATTCCACGGCACAATCCGGCGACCCAGCAGATGCTTGTCGTGGGCAAACGCCGGGAAGCAGCCGAAGCCAAACTTCAACAGCGCCTCCTCAAGCCCAAACAGGCCCCGGAGACCACTGCTGATTGAGTCAGCCCGCTTTCGGCTGCCTAGGCATGACTGAAGGGGCACTGTGGGGCAAGCAAGTAGTCGGACTCCTGACGGGGCTCAAAAAGTGAGTACCGACTACTCGTGTGCAGGGCCGGCCGGAGGCCTTTACTGAATCCAGCGGATCCTCGCAACGTGGCGAGCCGTATATCCGGGAGAAACGACGTGAGAGGTGGTACTCATCATCGAAGCCGCACCCTGCGGCGATCTCACCCAGTGTTGATGATGTGCGCTGTAAGGCGATTGCCGCTTGAGTTAACCGCACAATTTCGAGGCCACCAGCAGGCCCGAGACCGAAGCAATCGCGGAAAGACCGGGAAACGTGACCGGAGGAGATATTCAGGGCCTCGGCGATTTCTTTGATGGGTACTACACGTAGGCCGCCAGATGACCAGACCGCTCTGACGTACGCAACTGTACGTTTTGCGGTGCACGGGATCGTATCATCGAGCCGTGGCACAGTGCCGGGAAGAGCTACTTCGAGCATGAATTCGATGATAATTGCCCAGCCTCTTCCACGGGTCCGTCCCGCGAGACGGCCGCAATGGCGTGATGGCAGGCAGCGGCCGCAGTACTTTCACGAACGAGGGCTCGTCCCGTCAACGCTGCTGTGGCTCGGTGAAGGGTAGGGGCCGGGTGGCTCCACCGTAGGATGTGTGCCATGAGAAGCGCCGGACGAGCGTCCTGGATCCAGTATCTGTCCCGGCTGGGTCATGCAGCGGCGAGCGAACAGGATTTTATTGACGGCTGTGTTGCCGCGATATCCCAAACGGTCTCAGAAAGAACCGGCACCACAGTGGAGTGTGTTGTTTCTCTGCGTTACCCAAAGCGGCCGCTCCTTAATGGGTCCAGCACCTCACTTGCCGGAATGCTCGTCCTTATGGACCAGAAACTGGGGTTGGGGCCCCTGCAGGGTCTACTTGAGTCGCCGCGGCTGTAGCAGGCGCTGCGACGCCGATGCCGATAGCAAGAGGAAGCAGCAGCAGTACTGCGGCGGCAAACGCAGCTAGTGCTGATTTCCATATACGTGCGGTTGAATTCCTTGTCGGCTTATCTTCCGAATTACGGTCCATAACAACGATGCCTTCCCAGAAATGAACGGTGATGCCAGCTGTCGACGCCAAAACCTACTCCAGCCGGGGTTCGGACCGGGAGGTTCACTCAGCGCGCGTAGGCGGTCTTCACCGCAGAGGCACCAAGCCAAAGAGACCGGTCCGGGAGCGCCCGCAGCAGCGCGGGGGGCCTGCCATCACCCCCCTCGTAGCGCGTAGACGACCGCTGACCTGCGTGGATCCTTCGTGGGTTCCTTCCGCAGTCAACGGTTGGGGACAGACAGACTACAAACCAATGTGGCGTGTCACCAGAGACCGCGTTGCCTTATTAAAAAAGGTCCGGGAGACGTGGTTCGCGGGCCTCCTTGAGGGATGGGTCTGGCGATGAGCCAACGCAAGGCTGTCACGGTGATCAAGACAAGGGGCTATGTCTGGGGGATGCGTGCGGAGAAGGTGCGGATTCTGAATGCACCTAGCGGGTATGGGCGGGGCGTGGGGGAGTACTCGGAGGGGAAGAAGCCGGGCAAGTAGTGGGCTTTGGGTGGGAGGCTAAAAGGTGAGTACCGATTACTCGTGTGGAGGGCTTGGCTATTGGCTTTTACTGAATACAGCGGATCCGGACAAACGGCCATCGTCCCCCCCACTTTGGCCGGGGCTGCCATAGGTTCCGCGGGCAGGGACCGGGCCACGCCACCCAGAAGTGTTGTCCGGCCCTGCGCCTAACAATCGCAAGGCATCGGAGGTGCAGTGATGGATCAACTTGACCTGGAGGACTGCATGATTCATCTTGACGGGGGTCATCTCCTGCATCTGGCGTGGAATCGGGGTACGCGCATCGAAGCCGGTAACGCCCGGGCTGCCATGGACGCCATCAACAAAAGTCGCGAACGGCCGAACTTATCCGTTGCTGGTTGAGATGGCTGCCACGGAATTCCTTAGCCACGGTGCCCGCGAAGTCTTCGCTGAACCCTGTGCCGCTTCCAGGGTCGCGTTGCTGGGCGCCGGCCCGGTGGACCACACATTGGTCGAGTACCAACTCAGCACCGGTCAGGTTCCGTGCCCGACGCGGTTCTTCACCTCGAAGGCGGAGGCGCTTGTGTGGCTTGGGGAACCTGATCAAGCAACCGGCATGGCACTTCCTGTCGCTTCCTGAGCGCACACAGAAGCCCACCAGTGGGGGCACCGGTGGGCTTCAGACCTGACGGTATAGCCGCGTTTTTCCACCATCAAGTGCACGATCCTCCGCGGCCCGGGCAGGTTGCCTTGGGGCAGGATCTTTTCCGGGTTGTTCAGCGTTCGAACGTGCCGGCCGCCGGTCCAAGTGCTTGGCGTGGTCTCGCCCCCGACCGAACCTGGCCAGCGTCGTCATGATGACTCCCACCCACAACACCGCCGCCACAAAAACGACACCCATCAGGACAAGGGCATGCATGTGGGAAGTGTAGCCCTAAGGCGGCTTCCCGACCAGACAAGGGACAACAGCAGTTAAGGCCTCAACTCCGATATTGGGGACTCGAGGCCTCTGCCAGCCACGGGTTTAGAGACCGGTAGATCGCCCAGCACTGAGGGTTCACCCGGGACGGCAGCGCTCCATCCTGGTCTCTTCCTTCGAACTGAAGTAGTCAGCATACTTATCAGTGAACACGCATCAACGCCGAGGAAGGGGTATCGACATGAGCATCACCGAAGCTACTCTCATCGCCCTCCTGAACCTGCATGATGTACCGCAAGAGTTCCATCCAGATCCGGAGCTGCGAGCCGTCGCCTACGCCCTGGCTGCCCTTGAGGAACCAACCAGCGAAGTAGAACGACGCTTCTACGACGCCGAAACCACCCTCCCGGCAGACGCGCCGGACGAAATACCCCGGCAGGTCACCAACCGCGAGCTGCTCACGGAAATCCACCAGACCCGGTTATCCAACCGGCTTCACCAGCTGCACACCCCGGAACGGAAGGCAGGGTAGGGCACGGACCGGCGCTCCTCTTCCCAGGGCTGAGTCCTTTCGGGCACCTATGGGAGGTCAGGTCGATCGGACCCTCACCTGATTGTGTCAACTCGATTGGAGTCCATCAGGACGGCCTGAGTGGTACCCACTTCTCGGGATTGCCTCACGGGCAGGGACATCTTCAAAGACTTGATCTGATCTTGAGCGATTCTAAGTAGATTTAGGAAGAAGCCGTCCCGCGCCGGCTGGCTGGTTCGGCTCCTTTATGGGCGCTGATTTGAAGGCAAGGGAGATTACCGATGACGGTCACCAAAGAACTTGTCTCACCTGAGAGCCCCAAGCGTCTACCGGGTGATGGGGGGCGTCCGGGCTTTCGTCCGGAGATCCAGGGGCTGCGTTCCCTGGCAGTGCTGATGGTCGTTTCGTACCATGTCTGGTTTGGCAGGGTCTCAGGTGGGGTGGACGTCTTCTTACTGATCTCGGCGTTCCTGATGACCCTGCAGTTCGTGGGCCGTTACGAGCACGGCCGTTCGGTGCCGCTGGTGCGGCACTGGCTGCATCTGTTCTGGCGGCTGCTGCCCGCCGTCGTCGTAGTCTTGACGGGCACCTTGGCGCTGACCTTCATGATCGTTCCGCGGACGCGTTGGCTTGAGGTCGTCAGCCAGGGATGGGCGTCCCTGTTCTATTACGAGAACTGGCTGCTCCAGCGGCAGGTGGTCAACTACTACGCCGCGGACCATAGCTTGGCGAGTCCGTTCCAGCACTTCTGGTCACTGTCCATCCAGGGTCAGGTCTTCATCCTCTGGCCGGCGATCTTTATCGCTACCGCCGCAGTGTGTCGGCGCTTCGGGCTGCGCTACCGGGTCGTGCTGCTGGGGGTTTTCGGTGTCATTTTCTTTGCCTCGTTGGCGTACTCGGTCTATTTCACCGCAGCTCATCAGGAACTCGCGTACTTTGATACCTTCGCCCGTCTGTGGGAATTTGCGCTGGGCACCCTGGTGGCACTGTCACTGCCGTATCTGAGGCCCGGCAAAGGTCTGAGCGCTGTTCTTGGGTGGGTGGGAGTTGCGGCCATGTTGAGCTGCGGCATGGTCCTGCAGGTCAAGACAGCTTTTCCTGGTTTCGTGGCTCTGTGGCCAACCCTTGCCGCCGTCGCGGTCATCACCGCCGGGCAGTCGGGGAGCCGTTTCGGGGTTGACCGGGTCCTGGCATCGAAGCTGTTGGTGGGGTTGGGCGCACATTCCTATGCCCTCTACCTGTGGCACTGGCCTCTGCTGGTGCTTACACTCGTATGGCTCGGCGAGGACCACGCGGACGGGGTAACCGGTGCACTGGTCATTGGCCTGGCGCTGCTTCTGGCGTATCTGACCACCCGCTTCATCGAACAGCCGCTGCGCTCCTGGCGTTGGCCGGAAGTCAACCAACGCCGGCTAGCCGCCGTCGTAGCTATCTGCCTCGCCGCAGGATCGGCACCGATGGCGTTGTTCGCCTACCAGCAACAGATGGAAAAGAACGCCGCCGAATCCCAGGGCTCGGAGGACAACCCTGGAGCGGCGGCGTTGCTTCCGGGGTACGAGAACCATGTGGGAGAGAACGCGAGGACGTTGCCGAGACCGGAACAGCTGCCAGAGGACTGGGCATCCCTTGGTGGCCCCTGCGCCGGGGACCTGCGACCCGCAGACCGGCTGCTCCGTGAGAACTGCCAACAGAACGATATAGGGAACACCGGGGAAAAGACTGTACTGGTGGTCGGACATTCTCATGCCCAGCAGTGGCTTGGAGCGATCGGGCCTCTGGCACAGCAAAACAACTGGCGTGTCCAGGCCCTCACGTTCGGGGCATGTCCCTTCATGACGGAGAACCCGGAGTACGGGGACGAATGCAATACCTTCAACAAAGAACTCCGCGCGCACATCCGCGTTCACAAACCCGATACCGTCTTTCTGGTAGGCACCGCAGCCGTCCCGGACTCCCCCGATGAGGACCTCACCTGGGGTCTTGACGAGCTGGTCGGGGAAATGACCGACCAAGGCGTGGAAGTGATCGCCATGAGGGATAACCCCCGGTTCTCCTTCAGCCCCAGTGAATGCGCGATGGTCTCAACCGTCGAGAACCCCGACTGCCGCCCAGCCCAGTCTTCGGTGCTGGCCGAAAGCAACCCGCTCGAACAACTCGAAGGGATCTTCACTGGGTTGACGATCCTGGACATGACAGACCTGATCTGCGACGGGCAAACCTGCCCGGGAATCGTCGGCAACGTCTACGTCTACCTCGACGACAACCACCTCACCAAAACATACGCCCGGACCATGACAGAGACCCTGGCCCAAAGATGGGACACCACCCCGCGCCCATAACCACGGACAGACATGCCGACCCGCGCTTCCAGTTATACAGTTTGTTTGGCGATGGTGTGTGCGAGGCGGTAGGAGTCGGTTCCGGTTTCGATGATGGTGCCGTTGAAGGTAAGCCGGTCCACGATGGCCGCGCAAAGCCTCGGGTCCGTGAAGGTTTTCGTCCAGCCGGAGAAGGATTCGTTGGAGGCGACCGCGACAGATGCTCTCTCTTCGCGTTCGATCAGGATCTGGAAGAGGAGATCGGCACCACGTCTATCCAGTTCCATGTAACCGAGCTCGTTTGCCGGCCGGCTTGAAGGGTCCTCCGCGATGGAAACCGCCGGCTGCTTGACGGCTCCATCGGAGCACCAGACCGGCATGCAGATGGCCAGGAGACTTGGGTACTTCACGAGAACGGTCAAAAGTCGGAGACACCAAGGAATCCGTTTCGGCACTGTTGTCATGGTCATCATGCGCCTTAAGCAGCGCAATAGCCAATGTCGCCCCAACGCCTCGTGCCGCCTTCGCTGAGATCAAAGGCTTAGCCGGGCTTGGATCAGGGGCTCAGTGCTGGTTAGATGGGAGCCACCAAAAGGACATGGCAGAGACCACCGGAAACCAACCGGCGCTAGCTGCGAAAATCTGACCGCGCGAACGACGCTCCGCCAGCCGCCGCGGAATGACGAGGGCGGCCCCGGCCTCCTGCCACCCAGCGAAGTTCTATTCCTTCCTACTTCGGGAACAAGCAACATGCCACGGCTGGCGAGAGCACTGGAGCAGCTCAAAGTCCCGGTCTTACCGCGTCCGGACCTGGACGTGCTCGACAACGAATCCGTAATAGAAACACCGTGGAGGCTTTGGGAGGCAACTGGCGGGACTTAGCCGCTGATTGGAGAACTGTAACCGGGTGGACGGGACGGCGCGGATATCCGCCCGGGCCTGCGCGAACAGTGCGTTCCCGCGCTCCGGCTCCGGGATGCTGTCGCGGCGGGCGCGCAGCTGCTACCGGAGCCGGACTGTGGACACCGGTCCCCGCTTCACGAAATTCGTGCCAGAACCCCACGAAGTTAACATTGGGAAGCCGGCGAACGTGCACATCCTCTGTCCCGCTGTGGTCAGGTTGCCTCGGTCAGCGCGCCTGACACTACCCTCGCGCACCGCCATCCTGGTTCGCCTTAAGCGGGGAACCTGACAACCCGGTTCCTTCGACAGGGAGTTCCGGTCGCGAGCCTGGTGAAGTCCGTTATCCAAGACCGTGGGTATCCTCCTCGCCGACAGAGCCGGCGCAGGATCTCGACTAGGGGCGCCTTCCCACCCGGGGCTAGGTTTGCTGGACCGTCGTGGGTGCCATGGTGGTGAGACCGGCGGTCCGGAAGCCCTTCACGACCAGCCATACACCCAGTGAGAACTCTCACAGGAAGACGGGTAGCCCCGCTAGGGCCGACCACGCGGACACCTGCTCGTTGAGACCGAAGAAGGTGGCGCCCGAGGATGCGAGCAAAAACGCCGCCCCGATGAAACCCATCACCGGGATCGGCCGCGGCACCAAGCCGGAGCGGTATAGCAGGGAGCCAAGTAGCAGGGCGTTGATGACCGTGACGACGCCGGAGCCAAGCAGGAAGGTCCAGTCGTGTACCGCGACGAGGCCAGCGCCGACGGCGGTCAGGGCTCCGGACTCCATGCCTGCAGGATCCTGCCGCAGCGCCACGACCGAGAGGACGGCTACGACCCGACGAAAATGACCGCGGCGTGAAATCTAGAATCGCGCTAGGAACGAGCTTCGCCTAATTGTCTCCGGGTCAAGTCGAACGAATCGGTGTCTGGTGAGCCAACTTCACCGGCCACCGTCGGCTGCATTCACCCTACGAGCAGGTCAAACAGCCGTCAGCCACGCAAGGGAACTACAAAGCCGTGCCCTCTGTCGTCCTTTTGGCCTGCATGATGGTCGTCAGGACCGGGGTGAGGAGTTGCTTATCGGTGCCGCTGACCGGGATCAATCCGTAAAGATAGGCCTCAAGCTCGATCTCTCCGGCTCTCCCGCCTACACGGTAGAACGCGGCCCATAAATCATCCATGGTTACAGGACAGTTGAATTGGCAGCGAACTGACCCGCCCGCGGAGGATCAGTTAAAGGCCGGAGTCCTGAAAGGGTCGGAGAACAGCCCCGCGACCTCGCAACGACGCGGTTTGCTCATTTCAGGGATATCCCCGAAAAATCGCGGCTGCCGACGGGCTAATAGGAGTCCCGCTGCCCGGCTTCGGGTTCTGCCCATTCGAGCGCGGCAACGAGGTGCCCCTCGTTGGGAGGGGCCTGTTGCTCTGCGGCCGGAAGCTTGTCGTAGGTGTAGGCGGCAATGGCCATGGGCGAGGTCGAGCGGCCGAGGCTGTACCTGACGCTGCGGTCGTTCTTGGTGCCGCAGATCAGGATGCCGAGGGGTAGCGCTCGGGAGTCCGGGTGCGGTGCCGTGGTTCGGAATCGTCGGGCCGATCCGTAACGATGACGGTGGGGTGGCCGTCATGCTGGTGTCCGGGTCAGAGGGGCGTGGGGGGACGGGCCGTTGCGGCGGTGGGCGGGTGCTCTATAGCGAGGACCGAGATGTCGATGCGCCCGGGAGTGAGCCCGGTGTGGCTGACGGTCCGGGTGATCTGCTCCCGCACGGCCTGGGCGACGTTCAGGGCTGCGAACGCGATATCGGTGGCGATGTCGAGCTGGACGTCGGCGATGCCGTGGTGGACGGTCACGAAGACGCCGTCGTGCCGGGCGGGAGTCGTGCGGGTCTCTGCCCTGCGGAGATTTTGGAGTGTTCCTTTTCCCAAGTGGATGAGAAGGTTTTTCAGGGTCGGTTCGAGCCGGAGGACACCTGGTGTATCGAGGGCGGTGCGGGCAGCAAGGTCGGCGATAAGATCGCTGCTGATCAGTCGGGCTTCGAGGGGATGCTCAGACATCGTAGAAATCCTCCACGGTGATGTTGACGGTCCCGGCGTTGAGTCCGACGTGTCCTGTGATCATGGTGATGATCCGCTGACGCAGCAGCTCGGCGGTTCCGGGGATGTCGGTGTCGGAGGCCACGGCGATTCGAAGGTCCACCGAGATGCCGGCGGTTCCGGCCGGGCGGAGGGCGTCCGCGGTAGCCGGGTCAGCGTGGACGCGGCAGCGGCGGCCGCGTACTCCCGGAAGGGCATCGGTGCCGAACCAGATGACTGAAGTGATGGCTTGTTCGCTGATCGTGATGCCCCCCTGGCCAGACTGGAAGACGGGGAGCCGGTTGCCCCTGCGGACTTCGGCGCGGGCCAGGTTCATGATGGCGTCCTTGACGGCGTGATGGGGCTGCAGGGAGGGGTCTTCTGCATCGTTGTCCCGAAGCGTGCGGGCGGCCTCCGCGAGCTTTGCCAGGCTGCCCCGTGCCGTCCGGCACGGGGCGCAGCCGTTTTCATGGGCGGTGGGGGGCTGGTTGATGGTTGCCCAGACCTCGTCGATGCTCCGGCCACAGCCCAGGCGGGGATTGGTTTCGTCTATTGCCATTGACTCATCCTTTCCGCGAGTTGTGCGCGTGCTCTGGCGAGGCGGCCTCTGACCGTCGGTTCACTGATCTCCAACGTTGCGGCTATTTCAGCGTAGCTGCGTTCGTGGATTTCCCGCAGGAGCCAGCAGGCGCGCTGCCCGGGCGGGAGGGTCAACAGCGCTGTGGTCAGGCCGTCGATCTCGCAGGAGATTTCCGCTTCGCGGGCGGGATCGCCTCCGGCTCCCGGTTCGGTGAAGGAACCCGGAATTGATTGCAAAGTTACCGGTTCCTGGACGACCTCCGCCTGCCTGGATCGCCGGCGCAGACTGTCCAGGCAGCGGTTGGTGGCCATCTGGTAAAGCCATCCGCTGAAAGCCTGCACGTTTATTAGCAGCGGCAACTGTCTCCAGCAGGCCACCAGGGTCTCCTGCACGACGTCTTCGGCTTCGCCCCGGTCGTGGAGCATCCGGAAAGCGAGACGGAAAAGTCTGCCCTGATACGCCTCGACGAGGTATTCGAAGGCGTCCAGGTTGCCGTCCTGGGCCCGGGCGACGACGGTCGCCTCGTCCAGATCCTCGGGCCGGGTCAGGGCAACGGGTTCATGTTCATCCATCGTCACCGCCGTCCCCTGTGCCCCCGAACCGCGCCACCCGGGTTTCGGGGATTAGGACCAATACTTTCAGACGGGGCCGGTCATGGGAATGCCCGGTGCGAGGGAAGCAGGGAGAAAACAGTTTTGCCTTTCCGCGTGACGTTTGGTGGTGCCGTGCGTCTTTAACTATGTAAGCAAACATCGCATCGCTTGATTGGAGATGGTTCCCGTGACAGAAGCCCCACAGTTCCCGGCACAGTCCGGTGGCATGGTGGCAACCCAGGAGGGGCAGAAGCGGGACGCCCCCGTTGAGACCCGCCGCAGCACTGACCTGTTGCACACAGACCGGGGAGATACCACCATTGAGGAAACCGTGGTCCAGAAGCTGGCAGGCATGGCAACGCGTGAGGTTCCCGGCGTGTATGCGATGGGTAGCGCTGTCCGGCGCGCGTTCGGCGCGATGACCGAGCGTATCGCCGGTTCCCAGACCAATGTCAGCGGCGGGGTGAGCGTGGAAAAGGGTGAACGCCAGACCGCCATCGACTTGAGCATCGTCGTCGAGTACGGAACATCCATCGTCGAGGTCAGCCAAGGTATCCGGCGCAATGTCATCCAGTCGGTGGAGCGCGCCACCGGTCTGGAGGTGCTGGAAGTGAACGTCCACGTCACCGATGTTCATCTGCCCGAGGATGAGCGGCCCGAAGAGGACGCCAAACAGCCTCTGCAGTAACCACCTCACCTGCGCTGCCTCGTTTCGGGCGGTAACCGACTATGGAAGGAGCGCCGCATGTCCACTACACGATGGTGTCTGGCAGTCGGCTTGGTACTAGGAATTGTTTTGGCCTTCGGAGGCTTTACAGCCCTGGTGATAGCGGTCCTCTTTGGCCTGATCGGGCTGATAGTGGGCCGTATCGCTGAAGGCAAACTGGATCTGCAGGCCCTGTTCGGCAAAGCATCCAGCCGATGAATACCGCCGCAGCACCTGCCGGCTCCCAGGACTTGGAGTACCGGGACCTGGATTCGCGGGGGCGCACCGTCCTGGACCGGAAGGTGGTGGAGAAGATCGCCGGTCAGGTCGCCGGCGAGGAGTCCTTTGCCGGTGGGTCTTCAGGAGGGTTTCTGGGCATCGGAGCACATTCTGACTTTTCCGTCCGGCCCAAAGTCACGGTGGAACTGGCAGGCAATATGGCCGTGCTCAGCGTGGAAATAGGGCTGCTCTACCCGGTGCCGCTGCGCCAGGCAACCGAACAGTTGCGCCGCCGGATCAGCGAACGCGTCACCGCCTTGACCGGGGTGGAGGTTCGGCAGGTCGACATCACAGTGTCCTGGCTGAAACCTGCCGATGAAATCACCGGCCGCCGGAGGCTGTTATGAGCAGGCACGATGGGAAAGTCACCCCCCTGCGGCACCGTCCCAGCCGGGCTATTCCTGCCCTGATCCTGGGAACACTGCTTCTGGCCGCCGGCGTGGCACTGGTATGGGCGGCAGTGGCCCGGCTGGTCACGGGTTCGTGGCCGGTGTATCTGGCCGGGCCCCGGGACTGGCTGACCGGTGTGACCTGGAACGATCCGGGAGTCTGGGCTGCCGGGGCCGCGGCGACGGTCCTGGGATTCGTCCTGCTCGCGGCAGCACTGGTTCCGGGCCGCTTCAACGCCGTACAACTGCAGGCACCCGCGGACGGGGGCCATGCCCCGGCGGCGGGCGCGCAGGAGATTGTCATGACAAGGCGGGCCATTGCGCGGTATGCGGCGGCCCACTGTGAACACGTCGACGGCGTCAGGTCAGCCACGGCCACGGCTTCGGCACGCGCAGTCCACCTGAACGTGACCACGGCCCTGCACGAAACAGGGGAGCTGCGCGCGCGAGTGATTGCCGTGGTCACCGAACGCCTGACCGGTACCGGGCTCAACCCGGTCCCGAAGGCCGCCGCCTCCGTCCGGTCCAGGGAATAACATCGGCAACCCATCCTCCCGCATTCCGGAAAGAAGGCACCCCATGCGACAACACGCCGGAGTATTGAACCGCACCTGGCTCCTCATCCTCGGCATTCTCGCCCTCGCCGGCGGCGTCCTGACACTGCTGGCCGCCAACGGAACGCTGCACGCCATGAGCCCTGCAATGCCCGCCGCGGAAAGTCCCGTCGTGACAGGTGACCTGCACACGGTCTTCGAACCTGCCTATGTTACGGCCATTGTCCTGGTGGCCGGGGTTCTCATCGGCGCCCTGGGATTGTCATGGATCCTGGCACAGATTCCCCGAAGGAATCCCGCCGACACGTACCGGTTGCATCAGGATCCCGCCTCCGGAACCACGCTATGCGATGCTGCGGCGCTGGCCTCCGCCGTGGAAAACCAAATCAATACCCTGCCCGGAGTCGTGGGTTCCTCGGCGCTGCTGCGAGGCACCGCCATGGAACCGGATCTCACCATGAAGATCACGGTTAACAATCGCGCCGACATCCAGGACGTCCTCCACAGGATCAACACCACCGTCATTCCGGACCTTTCCACGGCCTTGGAGACACCGCTGCGGCGGACAGGAATCCAGATTGAGATCAGCGGCCGCAACGCTCTTGCCGGCACCACCGTCGCGACCACCGGCACCGTGATCTACTAGGCCCGTCACGAGCAATGGATCAGGTTCCGGATGATCTACAGTCGCATCTCAGACCCGGAGGTCGGCGGGAATACGAAGCTGCCCTTACTGCCTGGCAACCGCATGGCAGGTCCTGCGATCGAGGCACTGATGAACGGCAAACTCGGTAACCAGGCCCTTCATTAGCTGCATACTAACTTCCTCAAAACCGAACTGGAGCTGGGCCACTGCCCCCGATTGCCCGCTGAAGGTCCAGACGTTCCTGCCTAGAGTTCCTTACCACCAGCGAATACGTTCCCAGGCTCCGGGCACGACTGGACCGAGAGGAAGACCTCATCGCCGATGCCCAGGTCCGGGGATGGCCCCCTGAAGTCGAACGTCACCACGCTACTCAACGGCGCATCAACGAGCTTCTCGAGGAGCATCAGGTTTCCACAAGAGACTATGCAATGTCCTGACTTAGTACAGCTGGACGCTCCAGTAGGATTCCCTCTATGAGGGAGCGTGAAATCCAGGAGCCGGTTGAGGTTGATGGCGGTAAGGGCACCGTGCGACTGCGTTCCGATGGCATCATCCACCTGATCTGGAATCCAAAGGTCCGCATTGAAGCCCATGACGCGCGGGCAGCCATGGCAGCGGTAACGAGGTAGCCGGTGAACTGGAATACCCCATGCTGGTTGATATGGCCAGCACGGAGAGAGTATCGCGGGAGGCCCGTTCGATATTCTCTATTCCCTGCGCCGCCAACCGGATAGCCCTCCTCGGGTCAAGCCCTGTCGATCGGATCCTGGCCAACTTTTTCCTTGGCGTACACAGCCCTCCGTGCCCCACCCAATTTTTCACTTCACGAGCTGAATCCATGGAGTGGCTGCTAGGGGATTCCGACGGCCTACCAAGATAGCTGCTGGCTTGCCTTCTGCAGCTGCATCGACGTCGAACTCGTTCGTCGGCCAAAAGAATCTCAACAAAGCTAAAGGGCCTGAGCCCGGTCGAATACCGTGCCTACACCCTCGCGGTCTAACACCTATTTAGCTAGTCCAACTTTCGGGGACCAGTTCAACATGTGTAACGGGCCTCCTTCTGGACTGAGCGGGCTCAGTGGCCGGCGCCGAGTTTGCCGCCGAGGCGTTCGCGCATGAGGATGCTGGCGTCGTTGAGGCCGACGATCTTTACGTCTTTGCCGTGGTGGTGGTATTTCTCGGTGATGGCGTCCAGCGCAGCGATGGTGGATGCGTCCCAGAGGTGGGAGGCGTGCATGTCGATGACGACGTGCTCGGGGTCCAGTGCGTATTCGAACTGGGTGTAGAGGTCGTTGGAAGAGGCGAAGAACAGTTCTCCGTCCACGACGTAGGTGGCCGTTTCGTGGCTGTCGATGGTCTTGACGGTGCGTTCGACGGTGACGAAGTGCGCTACCCGGCGGGCGAACATGACCATGGCCACGATCACGCCAACGCCCACGCCGATGGCCAGGTTGTGGGTGGCTACGGTGACGATGACTGTGGCGACCATGACGGTGGTTTCGCTTTTGGGCATCATTTTCAGGGTGCGGGGGTTGATGCTGTGCCAGTCGAAGGTGGCCACGGAAACGAAGATCATCACTGCCACGAGGGCGGCCATGGGGATCAGCGAGACGATGTCGCCGAGTGCGACGACGAGGATGAGCAGGAAAACGCCGGCGAGGAAGGTGGAGATGCGGGTGCGGGCGCCGGAGGCTTTGACGTTGATCATGGTCTGACCGATCATGGCGCAGCCGCCCATGCCGCCGGTAAAGCCTGTAGCGATGTTCGCCACACCTTGGCCCCAGGCTTCGCGGGTCTTGTGGGATCGGGTGTCAGTGACGTCGTCCACGAGCTTGGCCGTCATCAACGATTCGAGTAGCCCCACGAAAGCCATGGCGAGGGCGAACGGGAAGATGACCTGCAGGGTTTCGAGGCTGAACGGAACATTGGGGATGAACAGTTGCGGGAGCGAGTCGGGCAGGTCGCCCTTGTCGCCCACGGTGGGGACCGCGACGGACGCGAGAACGGTGATCAACGTGAGCACCACGATGGCTACCAGCGGGGCCGGGACAGCTTTGGTGAGCTTCGGCAGGCCGAAGACAATAACAAGGCCAAGAATAGCGAGTGGGTAGACCAGCCATGGGACACCGAGGAGTTCGGGGACCTGAGACATGAAGATCAGGATGGCCAGGGCGTTGACGAATCCGACCATGACCGAGCGGGGAATGAAGCGCATGAGCTTCGCGACCCCGGAAAGGCCCAGGATGATCTGGAAGATGCCTGCGAGGATCACGGCGGCGATGAAATAGTCCACGCCGTGGGATTTCACCAGCGGGGCAATCACCAGGGCGATCGCGCCGGTCGCCGCTGAGATCATGGCAGGGCGGCCGCCGACGAAGGCGATGGTGACCGCCATGGTGAAGGAGGCGAAGAGCCCAATCCGCGGATCAACCCCGGCAATGATGGAGAACGCGATGGCCTCAGGGATCAGCGCCAACGCGACGACCAGGCCGGCAAGGACCTCGGTCTTGAGCCGTTGCGGTGACATCAGGGTTCCCCGGACCGATTGAAGTTGTTCAGGGGTGAACGCCGGCGGGTGTTCGGCTTTTGTGGCGGCCATTGCTGGCTCCGTTCATGGTCGAGAAGACACGGCTGTGGCTTCGGTGTTGCTAAGGAATGAGGGGCGCAGCGCCGCGCCGGGAAGAGGGGGGAATACTCTTGAGAGTCTCACCCCACCAATCAGACCCTACTCTAACGTGATGGTAGGGTTTAAATCAGAACAGGACGGAGGCGCTGATGACGGCTAAGACCAGCAGCACCAACACCATGCACATCGGTGAATTGGCGGACCGGACGGGCCTGTCCCTGCGGACCATCCGTCACTACGACGACGTGGGGCTTCTGCCTGCGACAGCGCGGACCGATGGCGGCTTCAGGGTGTTCTCGGAGGATGATTTCGAACGGCTCATGGTCATCAAGCAGATGAAGCCCCTGGGTTTCTCACTGGAGGAGATGGCTGAAATCCTTGCTCTCCTCGCAGCCCCGGACGTCACCGCTCCTGAACGGTCGGCGACGCTGGCCGGATTCCTGGAGGGCTGTGCACCAGCGGGCAAAGATGGCGCGGAACCTGGCTCAGGCCGACGAGTTCATTCAAAGGCTTAGCGGCCGGGCCTCATAATCGTGCGTGCCGGGCCGTGAGTGACTCCTCTACCCGGCACGCACTCAGATGGTGGCTGGTTATCGAGGCCGGTTGAGGAGACGCGCCCGGGAACGGCTAAAGAGGGTCAGCGTCCTTTCCCGGTGTAGACAATTGCGCCGCAACACTGGCTCCTTGCGCGGCCTACTGGGTCTGTTGGGCTTTGGTGTGAGCGAGATGGTAGGAGTCGGTGCCGGTTTCGATTATGGCGCCGTTGAAGGTCAACCTGTCCACGATCGCAGCGCAAAGCCGCGGATCGGTGAAGGTCTTGGTCCAGTCTGAGAAAGACTCGTTGGAGGCGATGCCGATGGAATTCTTCTCCTCACGTTCGGTCAGGACCTGGAAGAGAAGTTCCGCGCCACGACGGTCCAATTCCATGTAGCCAAGTTCATCGATGCACAGCAGGTCCACGCGGCCGTAGCGGGCGATGGTTTTGGCCAGGACTTTTTCGTCGGCGGCTTCGACGAGGTCGTTCACTAGCCGGGTGGCGAGAGTGTATTTGACCCGGTACCCCTTCTCCGCGGCCGCGGTACCCAATGCAATGAGCAGGTGGGATTTGCCGGTACCGGAGTCCCCGATCAGGTACAGGGGGGGAGCCTTTGCGGATCCAGTCACCGCTTGCCAGGGTGTGGATGGTGGCAGGGTTGATGTTCGGATTCGCGTCGAAATCGAAGTCCCCGAGCCATTTATCTCGCGGAAACCCGGCCGCTTTGACCCTGCGGATCGAGGAGCGCCTGTCCCGGTCATCGCATTCGGCCAGCAGAAGTTCCGCCAGGAAGCCCTGATAAGTCAGTTGTTCCTTCCCTGCCACGGTCAGCGCTTCGTCCAGGACCGCCCGGACGGTGGGCAGGCGAAGCCGTCGGCAGGCCTGGTCCACGGCCGCGACGGCGGCTTGTTCGGTCAGCCCCCGCCTTTGTTTTGAGGACCTCAAGGTAATGGTCCAGCTGGACCGACTGTCCGTGCTTGGCGGCGATCCGCTGATGTCTGGCCGCCACGGCACGACCGTCAAACACCACGACCTCCGAGGCCCGGAGTGAGACCCGGACCTTTCTGCCGATGAAGCGCGCCGGGACGGAATACTTCACCATCCGCACCGTGACCATCGATGACCTGTCAACCCTGGGGTTCAGCACCAGACCGGGTTCAAATGTCTCCGCCGGCAACGGCGCCAGGAACGGCTGCTCGGCATCGAAGTCCTGCCCTACGGTGCGGATCCTGTCGTTGATCCTCCGATCATCGTCCTGGGCTTCCCACCTGCGGATGCGGTCGTTGAGCTCATCCAGGGATTCAGCCACCGGCATCGGGGAGAGTCGGTTGCGTCGGAACCAGCCGACCTCGCCCTCAACACCGCCCTTCTCGTGAGCCCCCGCGATGCCTGGCTGGCAATAGAAAGCATCTACGCCGAAGTGGGATTTGAACAGCGCCCACCGGTCATTCTCAATCCTTTGCCGGCCTTGGCCGAAGACCACAGCAGTCACAGCACTAGTGAGGTTGTCGTAGCGGATGTGTTTAACCGGGACGCCGCCGATCTCGTTGAACGCCTCGATATGTTCCTCCAGGAAAGCCTCCTGCGCCTGGGTTGGGTAAATCCGGTGAATTGCCTTGCCAGATCTGGACAGCCGGAAGACGAACATGTGGCACTTCGTCTTCACCCCCTTCAACACGACCCAGACTTCACCGAAATCCACCTCAGCCTCAGCACCTGGAGCATGCTCCTGCGGGACGAACACCTCAACCCGGCGGCCGGCCTCCACATCGATCTGCGCCCGGCGGACCCGCACGTAATCACGCACCGTCGAGTACGACAGCTCCTGCGCTCCGTGCTCCTCGATCAGCCGGGCCAAGATCCTGCGGGCAGTGTGGCGCTGTTTCCGCGGCGCGGTCGTGTCCTCGACCAGCATGGCGTCGATGGCCGGTTTGAAAGGCTCAAGCCGCCATGCCACCCCCCGCCGTGGTTTGCGTTCCGGAGGGGCTGCCGACTCCAGGGCCTGCCTCACCGTTCTCTGGTGAACCCCCGTGCCGGGTCGCCAGCGCACGAATCGAGAGGCCCTCAACCCGGGCGTCCCTTCGGATCTGCGCGAACAACTCCACTCTCGACTCCATCCAGACCACCTTCCGTTGCATGCATCCACTGATGAATCCAACGTTGAAGGTGGGACCACGAATAACCGTCACAATTGCCCGGCGAGTCACGAAGTGGGGCCAAAGATAACCGTCCTACCGGGGCCATCCAAACCTGTCACAGCCAAAAGCGGGCTGAATACGGAAATGGCATGAGGTCGCTTCTGGTTTCCCCGGGAGTAAGGGAGGGCTATCAGGACTCTTCCTCCTACCTGAATCCATCAGCATACTTATCAACAAAGAGAGCGGTAGTACACAGGGAAGGATCCAGCTATGAGCATCACCGAAGCTACTCTCACCGCCATCCTTAACCTGCACGATGTGCCAACAGAGTTCCACAGCGATCCGGAGCTGCGGGCCATCGCTTATGTCCTGGCAGCCCTCGAGGAACCAACCAGCGATGTGGAACGACGCTTCTACGACTCCGCCACCACCCTCAACCCTGACGGCCCGTCGGGGGAAATGCCCCGGCCCGTCACCAACCGTGAGCTGCTCGAAGAAATCCACAAGACCCGCCTATCCTACCGGCTGCACCAACTGCGCGGCGAGAATCATCACGCGGAAGCAGGATAGAACGCAGCCCAAAAATATCCACGCTCTTCGCGTCACGAATCCTAGGGCACCCGCACTGTATCCGTAAGGGGGCTCTGACTCGCTCGTAGGCACCGTCCTCCAACAAAGCGAGTCCAGTTCCGATGAAGCGGACCAAAACTGCAATCCAATCCATCTCGGAGATCTTGGAGCGTGAGTGAGCCGCTCAGAGAGTGAGCATGGAAGGCCAGTCTAAAGAGAGTAACCACTAAAGGAAGGTTCGGGCATGGCACGCTTTCGCATCACGGTTACCCATGTGATTGAGATGGAGCAGGAAGTCTTACAGGAAGCGGCGCTTGAACTCCCGAGCGTTATGGCAGGTATCCGACTGGACGGAGAAATGTCCTTGGCCCTTGCATCGGTACCTGGATATGCAGGTCAAGCGCTGGGCGTGGAGATGCACAACCAGATGCTCATGCTGCTTCGAAACCGAGAGTTTGTTGTCCCTGGGGGCATGCCAGAGATCAAGGTGGAGCCGGTGTGCGAACTAGACGGGGCGGCCTAACGCGCCACCAGGGTGTTCCAGTACCAAGGAAGTGGAGCACCGCCGGCGACTGGAAGGCCGACTGATTCTTACCCGCAGACGGCTGGTTTCAGCTCGCAGTCCACCGGCCCGCGGCTGCCGGAAGGGATTGGTTTTGACTGCCCGGCGGCTCGCCACCCGATAAAGAAATATGAGTCGATATAAAAGATGCTTTATATCGACTCATATTCTTGTATAGACTGCTCATGTGGACTCTGACATGAACCCCTTTGCCCCTGGCTCAGGCCTTAAGCCACCTGCCTTGGAAGGCCGGGAAGCTGAGATAGAGGCTTTCGACCGCCTCATAGTCAGGACCAAGCGACAGGCAGCAGAGCGCGGGATGCTTCTCTCCGGACTTCGGGGAGTGGGCAAGACCGTGCTGTTGAACAATTTCGCCGCCCAGGCTGAGCGGCATGACTGGTTTGTCGTTCAGATTGAAGCGCAGCCCTCACCGGAAGGGCGCAAGGCGACTCGACAGAAGCTCGCCCGGGCCATCGAAGCAGGTGCTCGAAGATTGCGGGCCAAATCCGCGTGGGGCTACGTGAAGGACGTCCTGGGGAGCATTGGCTCGTTCAACGTTACGTTGGGCTTTACAGGCGTCTCGGCCACTCTGGGTACGACCGCGGGCCGGGCGGATTCCGGGAACCTCGACATCGACCTCGAGGAACTCGTCGAGGACCTCGCCACAGCTATGGCGAGAAGCAAGGCAGGTTTTGGAGTCTTCATCGACGAAATGCAGGATCTCGACGACGAGTTGCTCGGCGCTCTGATCTCGGTCCAGCATCTGGCTGGACAAAAGGGATGGCCGTTCTTCATCATCGGCGCCGGACTGCCCAACCTCCCCGGCAAGCTGAGTGCCGCGAGGTCCTACTCGGAGAGGCTCTTTGACTACCGCACCATCGGTGCGCTAGACCATTCCTCGGCGGCCGATGCCATTAGCCTGCCGATGAACAAACTCGGTGCCCGGTTGGATGCGGACGCACTCCGCGCCCTGGTTACCGCCGCTGACGGCTATCCGTTCTTCCTCCAGGCGTACGGTAAAGCAGCATGGGATGTTTCCTCCAGTAAGACGGTCAACATTGAGGACGCCACGTTGGCCGTCGAAATTGGCACGGAGCAACTCGATGCAGGATTTTTCCGTTCACGCTGGCAACGGGCAACCCCGGCCGAACGCCAGTATCTGCGCGCGATGGCCGAGGATAACGACGAAGCATCATCAACTGCATTGGTGGCGTCACGGCTGAACCGGGCCGCCAGCCAACTGACGGTTGCCCGGTCAAACCTCATCGCCAAGGGTCTCATCTATGCTCCCGACCATGGAGCGGTGCGTTTCACGGTACCTGGCATGTCCGGCTTCATCGGCCGCCAGTACGAGGAGTAGCCGTGCCCGTCAGGCCTACCGTGAAGGATGGGTTGCCGCCGCATCAGCAGCATTTGCTGTACACCCTGGCACATGCCGACACTCTCATCGAGACCGTCGGCAGCACCCTCCTAGAGTATGTAGCCGCCAGCCCGTTGGGCTTGGATAACCAAGTTCAGGATGCCCGGGAAGACGTCGTCGTTAATTCCATGGCGCCTATCCCGCAGTCCGTTCCACGGCAGGCGGCCGACGTAATCAACCAATTACGGTCGGCACTCGAGCACGCCTTATCGGCTGAAGTCGAATACCTCATGGGTAGGCCGCTGGAGGCAGCGGAAGAGCAGGCAATCGAGATGCCAGTACCGAAGAGTCATCCCGGGCTATCCGAATGGTTTCGCCACAAACGAAGACGCTCCCTGCCGGTTCTCCATGCTGACGGGGTCCTGGGACAGCGCATCGCCAGTCTTCAGCCGCCATTTGGAACCGAAGAAGACCAGATCCATCCCCTGCGCGTCCTGGCAGAGCATTCCAATCTCTCCAAGCACCGCAAGCCGGCGGAGTACGCATTGCGGTTGGGCAGGGTAATTCCTGGCTACATTGTTCCGGGACTGCGGATAGCAGGGGAGTACCCGGCAGACAGGCCGCTCAGAACGGGGGACGTGTTGGCGTCGGTGCCCGCCGGAACCTGTGTCCCCTTGGACATCTGGCCCACCGTGGCAATTCGGCGACCCCATACCCGTGAATGGATCGTGCTCACCCACGAGCTGCGTGCCTTGGAATCGTGGGTAAGGACCGTTGCCATTCCAACGCTCATCGCTGGCATGAGCGATGTCGAGCCTATCCCGCCACATCTGGACATTTCCAAGGGCTACGCAGACTACTCCCACGCCCTCGCCGAGGCCCAGATTATGCCCGCAGCCGAGAGGCTCGGCCTCCGGCTGGCAGGCACTGGGCTCCGGTATCAGCTGCCCGCCATTTTTAGGCAAGCGTTACCTGAGGCCTCACAACAGGCCGTCGAGGATTACGTCGCAAAGCTGTCCGATGCTGCGGCCGTCGAAGTGCTTGAGCGCTATATGCGGGTAAGGCACGGCAGAGGTGAAAGCCACGCCATCGGATTTCTGCGACGGTTACTAAAAAAGGTTCGTAGCTCAGGTGCCGCCACTATCGCCCCTACAGAAAAAGACAGATGGGGCTAGGACCTCGCTGAGCGTCTCGAAACGAGTGTGTTCCGGTTCCAAGGAAGTGGACCAGCCGGCCAGTCACTGACGGGCGTCTGCGATCTTGAAACAACCTTGAGGTTCTCCTGAGCATGGCTTAGCTCAGGAGAACCTGAGTAAGCAACCGGCATGGCCCTGGGGTTCCGGGATCGTATGGCTTTGGGCGGGAAATTCACTAGGAGTTTTCCAGGTCTTCCAGGGCCGGGCTAAGGCTTTGGAGCTGCAGCGGTGTTGGTTTTTGCAGGTCATAAAGGTAGACGTCCAGGTCGAAGACCGTGCCGGTGCCGTCGTGGGTCCAGTACCTGACCCATAACCGGTTCAGGCTGATGGTGTCCTGTTCGATGAGGTGCCGCGCTCGTTGTCGTAGGTCATTCATGACTGCTGTTCCACGACTTCCCCTGCCTGCGGCACTTGATGAGCGGCCTCCTTGGGAGAGGGATGCAGGACGCGGGCTGTCAGGTCTGGTGTGGGTCCTGGAGCAGCCATTTCATGGCCTCGGATTTGTCGGTGAAGAATTGGGTGGGGCAGGGCTGGGGGTAGGTGTGGCGGCCGCGGAAGGTGGCCGTCATCCAATCCACCGGGGTGGAGCCCAGGAGGGCAATTCGGAAGGCTGCGGATGGTTCCGCGAAGGCAACGCGGTCGTGGCTGAGAGTGACGCCGGCCATTGCTACCAGGAGCGGGCGGGGCACTCCGTCGCTGATCTCGTTCACTTTGGCTATGGCCGCCTCGACGTCGGAGCCGTCGAGGCGTATCCCGCGCTGCCAGGCCAGCTGGAGCACCCCGTCGGCACCCAGGACCAGTGTCGCCTTGCCTAAATCGCTGAACGTAGCAGCCATGCACATGTTCCTTTCAGCAGCTCCCTGGATATGTTGTTGTTCCCGGCTTTCCGCAGCTCTAAACCGGCGAACGGGGCGCGGACAGGGGCTGCGCCTTGGGATGGGTTCAGCCATAGACAGCCGGTCCCATACACATCAGGTCATGGCTGGGCTGGTGTGGGTGTTGCGGGTCCTGTGAGGCGTGCCGAGAGGCCGGCGAGGAGGATGGTGATGCCTTCCTCGAGTTCGGCTTCACCGTCGTAGTCGGCCAGGAGCGGGGCGAGGGCGCGGAGGCGGGGAAATTCCTTGGCGGGCAGACGGTGCAGGCCAAGGCGGAGGAGAGCTTCGTCTTCGTCGGGGTCGACGATGAATTCCTGCAGCTCGTTCAGGATGTGGCCGTAGAGAAAACCGTAGAAGGCCCGGTAGACGTGCAGCGCGTCCGATGGGGCGAAGCCGGCCTCGATCAGTAGGTCCAGGATCTGTTCGAGTGGGCGCAGGGTTCCGACGGGGCGGAGCCCCATGGGGGTGGAGAGGGGGCGGGTGACCAGGAGGGGGACGACGTTGGGGTGTCGGAGCGCGATCAGCCGAATGTCGTGGGCGATGCGGCGCAGTTGGCCCTGCCAGTCCGGGTCCTCTGGGAAGATGGTCCGTTCGTTCAAGACCAGTTCGGTGACTCCGTCCAGCAGCGCTGTCCGGCTTTTGGCGTAGCGGTACAGGCTCATGGGGTCCCGGCCGAGTTCCTGCCCGAGCCGGCGCATGGTCAGTGCCTCGAGCCCTTCAGCATCCAACAAGGCAAGTGCGGTGGATAAAACGAGCTCCCGGCTGAGCGTTTGTTTCCTGTCCGGTGTCGCCTCGACTGAGGGTTTTGTTGCCTGAGCCATGGTTTTCCTCCTGATCGGGGCGCATTCACACTGCGGCCTCCCTTAGGGCAGAACGTTCCTGCAATCCGCCCGCCTAGGGCCAGTCTACATTGTATCGAACGCCTATTGCCTAGTTTGTAGTCTACGCGTATCGTCTACATTGTAGGCAAGTGATCGTGAAGACATTCCGGTATTCACGGCACGCAAGTGGAAGGAGCCGCGCATGGCAGATCCCCAGTAAACCCAGGTCCGCGACGAATACCCGCTTAGGAAAACGGTCGAATAGCGCTCTGCTAGCGGCCATGTTTCACAACTCGGCAGCGGGCGTTATCGGACAAGCGGGCACAACCTCACTTTGATGGCGGTCTGCGGCGGTCGCTGCCTCCCGCAGTTGCCTGGCCGGTTCAGTCCCACCCTTTTTACACCCTTTGACACCACCCCAGTACCCAGGAATGAGGCCAATCGTGGCGCAACAAAATCTACTGCCCGCGAGTTTCGTCGTGGACCGCATGCAGGATCTTGTTCTGGAATCCCAGGATGTGAAGGAGATGCTGGACGAGCTTGCTGATTTCTCGTCGGCCACCTTGACTGATCCTGCCCTCGCTTTCTGCAGCATCACGCTCATGCGGCGGAAGAAGCCCGTGACGGTGGCCAGTAGCGAAGAGCGGGCCCTGCGCCTGGATCAAGCGCAATACAGCAGCGGTCTGGGCCCATGCCTTGGTGCGATCCGCGCGCAGGTGGTGGTGCATGCCCCTGACTTGGCCAACGATGACCGCTGGCCTTCCTTCGCATCGGCTGCAGTCCACGAGGGCGTGAGGTCAAGTCTGTCCGTACCGCTGGCCCTCGCGGGGGAGGGCGAGGCAAGCCTGAATCTATACTCCACCAGGGTTCGCGGGTTCACCGAGGTGGACATTGATTCGGTTCAGGCGTACACCTATCACGCGGCCAAGGCAGTCCGCCTACGGGTACGTCTCAGCCAGCTGGCCGAGACGAAGAAGAACCTTCTCGCCACCCTGGAATCCCGGACCACCATCGACCTCGCGGCTGGTGCCATCATGGCCCAGAACCGCTGCAGCCAGGAAACGGCAATGAAGATCCTGCAGGTCGCTTCGAGCACCCGCAACGTCAAACTCCGGGACGTCGCCGCAACGGTGGTCGCGGCCCTGACGAAGAACCCGGAGGTCCGGACCTACTTCGACGAGTAGGGAACTGAAGATGTCTCTTCATTTCGCGGGATTCCCCGGGGACGGTGCCGTAGGGGCTTCTGCTCTTCGGGGGACCAGGCCTCTGCCAGCCAGTCGGGTTTAGCGACCGGTCGATGGCTCTGCCCACCTGTGGTTTTGATTCGGAGGGTAGGGCTGCATCCCGGGTCTCCTCCGAACCGAAGTACACAGCATGCCGGTCATGAAACGCATCAGTCCCGAGGAAGGGGTCCCGTTATGAGCATCACCGAAGCTACTCTTACCGCCGTCCTGAAGGTGCGCGGTGTGCCGGCTCAGTTCCTCCATGATCCGGTGCTGCGCGCCGTCGCGTACGTCCTGGCGGCCCTCGAGGAACCAACCAACGAGGTAGAGCGGTGTTTTTATGACACCGAAACACCCCTTGACCCCGCTGCGCCGGGGGAAACACCCCGCCCGTTCACCAACCGCGAGCTGCTCGCGGAGATCCACACGGCCCGGCTGTTCCACCGGGTTAACCAACTAAGCACCGCATACCATCAAGCCGAAGCCGGATAAGACGCGGGCCGGCACACGTAAGGAACTCCCACCAGGAGTGGGCCAGTTCCTGGGAAGCGGGACATTTGGGTGCTGCCTTTAATCACGGGGAAAGTTCAAGGAGAGGTTTTGGGTGAGACAGGGCGGCCCTTGCCGGTTGTTCGCGTCGGCTACCTAGGATGGAGGATGCCTGACATTGAGCGTTGGCCTGCCTGGCACTTGCTGTCCACCTCCGCCCGGTTGGTTGAACGGAGGTGGAATGAGTGCCTTCAACCCCTTGGACTCACGTCCGCGGGGGTCATTGCTTTGCAGATGCTGGGCAGCGCCGTGCCTTGCGCCCAGTTCGAACGCGCCGAGGCCATCGGTGTCAGAGCCCAGTCCCTGGGAGAAACTCTGACCAGGCTCCAAACCCAAGGATGGGTAAACCTCGAGCGAATGGGCCGGGTGCAGAACGTGTCCCTGACCAAGGACGGGGAGAAAATACTGGAACGAATAAGTGAAGCCGAACAAGAGATATCAACCCAGCTCAGCCTCGATGGCCGTCTCCGGGGTGAACTTGAAGCCCTCGTTGAGAACCTGACACCTCCTTTCCTCCCCTGACATGCCGGTGCTCCGAGGAATTCAGGGGTCGTTCTGGACGTCGATGATTCCCAGGCGGCTACGGCTAAGGTCACTGAAGGTGCAGACGGCGGCGATTACCCGGCGCTGGTCGACATCGCCAAGCCGTGTGCCGCTTCGCGAATTGCCTTGCTGGTTCAAGTCCGCTTGACCGGGTCGTTGCAAACTTCACCATGGGACTGCATGCACTGCCGTGGCCTACACGCCCTTTTTACCTCCCGTAACGAGGCCACGGCCTGGCTTCTCCATACTCGGCGTCTCTGACCTGGGCCCGTTGCTTTCAGGCGGCGAGAGTCGCTGCTGTTCTAAATGGAGCCCAGGACGGCGACAGCCAATCAGAGCATCCATGCATCGCATTCCAACCGGGGTGTCCCTTTCGGAGCTCGATACCCGCCCTGATGTTCCCGGGGCAGGGCTGAGGGCAGGTACTGTTCTAGGGTGGCTACGCGAACAATCATCTCTTTGCATGACGACCTGGACGGTTCGGATGCCGAGGAAACACTTTTCTTCGCCCTTGACGGCACTGAGTACGAGATTGACCTGAACGGACCCAACGCCGAGGGGCTGCGGGTGGCACTACGCCCGTTCGTCGCTGCGGCCCGCACGGTGCAAACACCAGCAAAGGCAAATCCCCGACGGGGCCGTAACGCCAAGGTGCGTGCCTGGGCCAAGGACAACGGCATCCACGTTGCGGATCGCGGAACGATCAGCGCCGAAGTCCTGGAACGCTTTAAAGCCGCGCACTGACCCGAACAGAAGACGCTACCGGGCCTGCTTCGCGATCTGGTGTAACCCCGGTCAGCCGTCCTGAAGCCATCCGCCGGCTACCAGGCGCTGCCTGAGGGCGATTTTGCTAAGTGGCTCGTCACTGTCCTGAAACTTCCGGCGGACGGAGACAAGATGCTTCTTCACCCCGTCCGCGCTGATCCCCAGGGCTTGGGCGACCTCCGCCATCGTGGGCCCGTCACGGCCAAGATAGATCGAAACCACCTGATGCCCCCTGGCGCTCAGTTGCGGAGCAGTGTCCTGGACAGCCAGGACCGCGGCGACGTCGTCCGTAGTCGGGAGTTGGAGCTTTTCAGCGGCTGAGAGCGGCAAAGGCATGCCCGGCCCAAGAGCGGAAATAGAACTTCATGCTGATCATTTTCCTATCCGGTCGGGGTTGTCTCCGACGGTGACCAGAAGTTGGCTGGCTACTTCCGTTCCGACACCTGGAAGGTCGCAGAGCATCGGGGCGTAGGTGTCGAGGATCTCCTGGAGCGCCGCATCGGCGGTGGCGATTTCTGCCCCGAGTGAATCGCAGCGGCTGGCCAAGGCCTTCAATGTCAGAAGGCACACGTACTCGGGGTCAGCCATGTGGCCCGAAGGTCTCGTGCGTTGCAGGGCCGTAATCATCGCCGCGGTGCCCAGCCCTCTGTACTTTGCCCGGAGTTTGTCCGGAGCTGAAACGAGAAGACCCTTGATCTGATTGACGGCCGCTGTTCGGGCCTTCATAGCCGATGCGCGTCCGGCGCGCAGGATTCGCAGGCATTCAACGGGACCGTCTTTGGCTTTCGGAATCGACGTAGTCCGGCCGTCGAGTACGGATTGGGCGGCCTGGTATGCGTCCAGAGGATCGGACTTGCCTTTCATCCGGCGCGCTGCCCGGTTCGGGCGGTTCACTTCGAGTACACGCAACCCGTCACTACGCAGGATCCGGGAGAGCTCGGCCCCGTACGAGCCTGTTCCTTCGACCCCTACGGCGGTGACTGTGCCATGGCTGGTGATGAAGTCCACGATTTTGCGGTGTCCGGATGCTACTGCCAGGAATTCTTTGTCGGCGAGTGGCTTTCCGTGTTCGCTGATGATGGCCACGTGGTGTGTATCGGCGTGCGTGTCGATGCCGGCGATAACGTTGGTTGGTTCTGTTGCCAAGGTGGAAGCGGCCCCCAGTCGAGTTCGATGGCTGATGAGTGGGGGCAGGCCAGGTGGGCAGACAGAACGGTAATGGGATTAGTCGTATCAGGCTCCTATGAAGTCATGTCCGCCTGGCACATTACCCCCTTTGATGGACCTTGAGCCGGCGGACAAATCGTCGGTAAGACAGTGCCGCCAGGCACGTCAGTTTTTTGCTGAGTCACGCCGGCTCAAGACCTTTTCCAGTATTACCGTTTTTTGGCTGCTGTCCTTATGTTGTTACCGGGATCAGTTCCGCGGCCGTTGTAGGGTCGTGGCTACCCAGGGGAGACAGGCATGGCTTTGGTTGCTGTGGCCGATCAGGCCGGTGGAACGGTGATAGGCGTCCGCCATCGTTACGGTTGCCGCCTCGTGCCGGGCGGAGGTGTAGGGGAAACCGGCCCGGGTGAGGTGGCTGATCAGGTGGGCGTTGCCGTTGCCCATCAGCCCGAAAAGATGGCCGGTGCGCGCTCTCAGCGCCTCGGCTACGGCCATGGAAACGGTCGGAGCTGCGGGGACGAAGTAGGGGGCGAGAGGGACTGAGACAGTAGTGGTCACGGTGTTCTTTCTCTGGAAAGGTAATTGGGAGGGTGACGGCTAGCTGTCGGCGAACACTTTTCCCGGGTTAAGGATGTTGGCCGGGTCGAAGATCGCCTTGATCTGGCGCTGCAGCTGGTACTGGTCGGGGCCGAGCTCGTCGGCGAGCCAGGCGCGCTTGAGCAGGCCCACGCCATGTTCGCCGGTAAGCGTGCCGCCGACTTCCAAGGCGTAGGTAAACAGCTCCCCGGCGGCCGCCCAAATGGTTTCCGGGACAGTGCTGCCGTTGAATACGAAGGTTGGATGCAGGTTTCCGTCGCCGGCATGGCAGGTGGTGGGGATGATGAGGTCGTACTTGTGCTCCAGCTCGCGGATCTTGGCGAACGCGGCATTCATCATGTTCCGGGGCACCGCGATGTCCTCGACGAGCATCGTGCCCATGGACTCCAGCGCGGGGAAGGCCTGGCGGCGCAGCCCGACGAGTCGCTCGGCCTCGGACGCATCGACGGTGGTCTCGGTTCTGCCGCCGGCAGCATTGATCAGATCGGTGACCTGCTTTGCCGTGTCCGCTGCTGCCGGTCCATCGCATTGAACAAGGAAGTATGCCCCTCCGCGGGAGAGTAGGTCGTCGCCTGTGTAGTGGGCCACGCACTCCAGTGTGCGGCGGTCCATGAGTTCCATGATTGCCGGGACGTGGCCGGCGCCGGTGATGGCAGCGGAGGCGCGGGCACCTTCTTGGACGGTGTCGAAGAACGCTCCGATGGTGACGATGTCACCGCGGACGAGGGGCTGCAGCTTCAGGGTTGCCTCAACGATGATCCCGAGCGTTCCTTCCGAGCCGATCATCAGCGCGCAGAGGTCGTAACCGGTAACACCCTTGACCGTGCGGTGCCCGACAGAGAGCAGGCGCCCGTCGGCCAGGACGACCTTGAGGGCCAGCACGGATTCCCGGGTTACCCCGTACTTGGCGCACAAAAGTCCGCCGGCATTCATGGCAATGTTGCCGCCGACGGTAGAGATGTCCTTGCTGGCAGGATCGGGCGCCCACCACAGGCCGTGCTGCTCGAGGGTACGGTTCAAGGTTCCGTTGAGGATGCCGGGCCCGACGACGGCTAGGCGGTTCTCGACTGAGATCTCGAGAATCTGGTCCATCGCCTGGGTGGAGAGCAGGATTTCGCCGGGACCCGCGATGGCTCCGCCGACAAGGCCGGTGCCGGCACCCCGGGCGACGATGGGGGTCGCGGTTTCGGAAGCGATCCGGCAAACAATCTGCACGTCCTCGACCGTAGAGGCGTGGATTGCCGCTGCCGGTGCACCTTCGGAGCGGTGACCTGACCGGTCAGAAGTGTAGGCCAGCAGGTGATCCGGATCGGTGTCGACAAGCCCGGGAAGGGCAGCCCGGAGTCGTTCGATGGCCTGCAGGCGTTCAGCGACGTGCATTGTTCCTCGGTTTCTTCAGGTTAGGGACCGTGCGGTGCGGAATCCGCAGTTTCCGCTGGCAGAGTCGGCGGGGGAGTAACTGCGGGCAGCAACCCGGTAGCGGTTGCAGTAGGAGTCATGGCACAGGTAGGAGCCGCCGCGCATGACACGTCCGGCGCCGATGGTCGGCCCTTGGGGGTCGTTGATCGGTGAATTGCGGTAGTACTTGGGCAGGAACCAGTCCTGGCACCACTCCCATACGTTCCCGCTCGTGTCGTGCAAGCCATAGCCGTTGGGCGGAAAGCTGCCGACTGGGGCTGTGCCCAGATAACCGTCGGCCTCAGTGTTGAGTAGTGGGAACTCTCCCTGCCATATATTGCAGCGATGTTGGCCGTCCTCCGGATGCAGTTCATCGCCCCAGGCGTAGCGCTTGCCGGCCAACCCGCCCCGTGCCGCATACTCCCACTCAGCTTCCGTTAGCAGCCGCCGTCCGGCCCAGGCGCAGTAGGCCATGGCGTCGTTCCAGGACACATGGGCCACCGGATGTTCGGCGAAGTCCTTCCAGATTGAGCGGGGGCCGTTGGGGTGTGCCCAGTCGGCCCCGCGGACTGCCAGCCACCAGGTGGCACCGGTTAAGGGGCCCAGGATGTCCTGTTCCTTGGCCTGCACGAGAAGATGGAAAACGGCCGAGGAGCCAAGTTGTTCGGATTCTGTCCGATATCCAGAGTCCTCAATGAACTTCGCGAATTGGGCGTTGGTGACGGCGGTGGCGTCCACGGCGAAGGAAGATACTGCCACTGGGTGGACGGGGGTCTCCCCGTCGGCAGGATAGCCCTCATCGAATGCATCCCCCATCTCGAAGCTCCCCGCGGGAACCACCACGTCCTCACCCGCGTGTCGCGTATCCTTTCCCTCGCTTGGCGTTCCCCCGCTGGACAGAAGTCCTACGGAGGGGTGGAGGAGCGTCGCGTCGCCCGAGGCGGTGTACGGTGCGCAGCAACTGCGGTGCGGGGAGCTGGCGGTCATGTGAGCTTGGACTCTTGTATGCGGGGCTCCGTTACTGGTCGGCGGCCGGACTGGACTGAGCGCAGGAACAGCAGCGAAACCAGAGTGATGGCGCCGCCTGCGGCCAGGTACAGGGACACGGTCCAGGACTGCCCGCTGGAGCTTTCCATGAGGAGGCTGGCGATGAACGGTGCCAGGCCGCCGCCGAGGACAGCGCCGAGGGAGTAGCCGACCGAGACTCCGCTGTAAGCGACTTTGGTCGGGAACAGTTCCACCAGGAATGCGGCCAGGGGTCCGAATACGGCTGAGGCGCCGATGAAGCCGATGACCATCGCGGTCATGACCAGCGGAGGCTGGGCGGTGTTGAGCAGCCCGAACATCGGGAAGGGGTACAGGACGATGAACAGCGCTCCGGCGAGCATGACCTTCATCCGGCCGATGCGGTCAGAGAGCCAGGCGAAGAGAAGGATCGAGATGATCATTGCCACCGATCCAATTTGGGTGTTCTGAAGCATGAAGTCCCGCTCAAGCTTGAGGAACTGGGTGCCGTAGGCCAGAGAGTAGCTGATGAGTACCCAGACAAAAGCGTTGAAGCCCAGATTCACGCCGATGGAGACGAGGACCAAGCGCCAGGATCGTTTGATGACCTCGACCATTGGGGCCTTGACGCTGCCCTCGCTTTTCTTCAGCTTCTGAAACTCCGGGCTTTCGGTGACGGTGGCCCGGATGACCATACCCACTCCGAGCAGGATGAAACTGATCACAAAAGGAATGCGCCAGCCCCAGGTAAGGAAGTTCTCCCCGGTCGCGGAGATGGTGACGCCCATGACTCCAGCGGCCAGCAGGGTGCCACCCGGACTGCCCAGGAATGCCCAGCTGCCGTACCAGCCGCGACGGTGGGCCGGTGCGTGTTCAACGGCCATCAGCACAGCTCCGCCCTGCTCGCCGCCGTGGAACAGGCCCTGCAACAACCGCAGGGCCACCAGCAGGATCGGTGCCCAAATACCTACCTGGGCATGGGTGGGCAGCAATCCCATCAGGGTGGTGCAGCCGCCGGCTCCCATCAGCGAAATGACCAGGAGTTTCTTGCGTCCCAGTTTGTCCCCGTAGTGCCCGAAGATCATGGCGCCCAGCGGGCGGGCCAGGAAGCCCACGCTGAGGGTGGCGAAGGAGAAGACAATACCCAGGGAGGGCGGGACGTCGGAGAAGAAGACGGTGCTGAAGACCAGGGCGGAGGCTACGCCGTAGATCTGGAAGTCGTAGGCTTCGATCGTGGTGCCGACGGCGCTGCCGACGGCGGCCTTGCGCACCATGTGCAGCTGGGCAGGAGAGGTTTGGGTTGTTGCGGACATTTACACACCTTTGTGATCAGACCGGATGGATGGAATTTGGTTGGGTGGGCAGGTCGTGGGCTTAGGAACCGCCGGCTGGTGAATAGGCCATCAGAGGCTTCTTGAGGACGTTGGCGACTCCGCCGTATTCTGCGATCCGCTCCCGCTGGCGTTCCCGTACCTGCTGGTCCACCAGATCCGGGTCGCAGATCCCGCGCATAGCCGCCCGGCATTGCTCCAGCTGATTGGCGTAAGCCGGGTTCGGGGCGAGGTCATGCTCCTCCCACTGGTCGGACTCCAAGTTGTACAGCCGTTCCTCGAAGCCGGTGTAGTTGACGTACTTCCAGGGTCCGCGGCGAATCATGAACGAGCCGGTATGGGAGTTGGCCGAGTGGTACTCGCTGAAAACAGTCCGGGTTTCATCATCCGGCTCGTTGGCCATTTCCAGCAGCGATCGTCCGGGCAGGTCGGCGTCCTCAAGGGTGGGGGACAGGCCCAGGGCGTGGAGGACGGTGGGGAAAACGTCGACCAGGGAGACGTTGGTGCCGCAGCGACGGCCGACGGGGACTCCTGGCCCAGACAGAATGGTCGGGATCCGTACTGAACCTTCGCCCATGGTTCCCTTGAACCACAATCCGTCGGTGCCTAGCAGCTCTCCGTGGTCAGAGACATATAGCACGATGGTGTTTTCGGCCTGGCCGGTCTCCTTCAGTGCGTTCAGGACGATGCCGACCTGCGCATCCATAAAGCTGACCAGCCCATAGTATGCCTGCACCGCCTTCAGGGTTTCCGTTCGGGTCAGCGGCAGGTCGAGGCCGCAAGCCTGCCGGTAAATATCCACCGCAGGATGCCGGTCCCATTCCTGCGGATCGTTCCGCAGAGGCAGAGGCAGCGCCTCGAGCGGATACAGATCCAGGAATTCCTGCGGAACAGTGAACGGATAATGCGGGGTGACGAACGAGACCTTCCCCAGCCACGGGCCCTGCTGTGAAGACCGTTCCTGCAGCCAGTCGACAGCTTCAGAAGCGACAGACCGGTCGAAGAGGCTGTAGTCCGACTCGCCGGCCCGGGCGTCGATGACGGCGGCCCGCAACTGCAGGGCGGGAGGCTGGAGGCTGCGCAGGGTATGGAACAGGTCCCCCGTGCCGTCCCGGACGTGGAGGGGGCGGCGCTGATCAGGGAATCCGGTGTCATCCTCGACAGACCGGTAGTGCAATTTACCGATAGCGGTGGTCGGAACGCCTGCCTGCACCGCCCGATGGCCCCAACTAGAAGCCTCGACGCCCAAATAAGGTGAAGCGTTGTCCGGGTTGCCGGTCTGATGAACGTACCTGCCCGTGGCCATAGCCGCTCGGGACGGAACGCAGATGGGCGAGTTGCAATAGGCGGCATCAAAGACCGTACCGCGCTCAGCCAGCGCGTCCAGATGTGGTGTCCGCGCAACTGTGCTGCCGTAGGCCCCACTCGCGAACGGAACGTGCTGATCAGACATCACGATGAGGAGGTTCGTCCCCGAGGACTTGATGGAATCGGTCATGTGATCCACGCTACTTCCATGCTGATATAGCGTCCAATGATAAATTACTAGGAACGCAATAGCTTTTCTCTATGGAGGCCTCATGGAACGGCGCCAGCTTGAGTATTTTCTAGCCATGGCGGAACACGGAAGCGTGACGGCGGCCGCTGCCCAGCTCTACGTAGCTCAACCGACCATCTCAGTTGCCCTGCGCTCCTTGGAAAAGGAATTTGGGGGTCAACTGTTCGAGAGGACGTCAACTGGGCTGGCCCTGACGGCGGCAGGGCTGGCTCTTATGGAGCCGGCCAGGCAGGTGCTCCGAGACTTCGCTGTCGCCCAGGAGAGTGTCCGTGATGTCCTGGGCCTGGCCGCCGGGCATCTGGATATTGCCGCCGTTCCCGCGGTCGCCGCGGGATGGCTTTTGGAGGTGGTGGTCGGCTTCCGGCGGGCATATCCGCAGGTCGGAGTCAGGATCTACCCCGAAACCGACGATGATACCATCGCCGCCGAGGTCCGTAGTGGGCGTTACAACCTCGGTCTGACGGTCTCCTCCCCGTCCGCGGCGCAGTTGACGAGCCGACAGGTGGGAACTCAACGCCTGAACGCTCTCCTTCCCCCTGGTTCATCAGGTGCAAGCGAACCGATCGGGATCGAGGAGCTCGCGGCCATGAACTTGGTAACCATGCACCCCAGCCTGTCGACATCCAGGCGATGGCTCGAAACTCAACTAAACCAGCGCGGGACCAGCCCCAATATCCGGATCGAGCTGGGCAGCACCGAAGGAATCTTGCCTCTGGTTACCGCAGGAGCAGGTTACGCGCTCTGGTGGACTCCAATGATGGGATCAGATACCGGCGAATGCGTGCTTCGTCCCATCCTTCCCTCTCTGGAACGGCCTATCATCCTGTCCCACCGCACGGGTGCCCTCTCTCCGGCGACAGAGGCCTTTCTGAAAATCGTGGTTACGGATGCGGCCCATACGACCAGCCAGGTCTCATAAAAGGGTGGGCCCTCAGGGGTACGACTTTCCTAGGGATGTCGCGGAAAACTACAGCTTTTCAAGACACACATCCTGGCCCAGATGCGCCGGTCGAGTGGGCGGAAAAGCCGGACTTACTATGTCTCGGAAACGCATCTCACCATGAAACGTCTCACCGGCGGTAGATCGTGGACTTTTCGAGTCAGAATGGCCTGGTGAGACAACTGGGCTACACGCGCGTCAGTACTTTCAGTCAGGATGCTCAGCTGCAGCTGGACGCGCTGGTTGCCGCCGGATTGCAGAAACGCGACGTCTTCGCCGACGTTACCTCGGGAAGCAAGGCGGCCATGGAGCGGCCCGGAATGAAGAGGCTCCTCGAGTACGCCGAAGAGGGCGACACCGTTGTTGTGTGGCGTGTCGACCGGTTAGGCCCGTCCCTGATCGACGTGCTCAACACCGTGACCCTGCTGCGCGACCGCGGCGTCCACGTCCGATCCATCTCGGACGGCATCGACCCGGCGACTTCGACGGGCCGGCTGATGCTCAATATGCTCGCCAGTCTCGCCGAGTATGAGCGTGAGCTGATCATCGAACGGGTCAACGCCGGCATCGCCGCTGCCAGGCAGAACAGGACACGCTTCGGCCGGCTGGTGTCCGACCCGGCCGTCATCGCGGACAAGCTGGCAATTGCCCAGGACGCCCGTGCGGAGGGGCGCACCGCCGAAGACGCCGCCCGGCTCGTGGCCTGGAGCCGCGCAACGCTCTACCGACACCAGCAAGCCCTCGCTGCACGCCAGGACAGCACCCTGTAGGTGCTCTTGAACGGCGGGTGACGGGGCCCTCGTTTGCTGGCCTCGCCTAAGTAGCGCCCGGAGGTGGGTGATCGGTCCTCGCTGCGCTCGGGCTGTAAAAGCGTTTTTCTGTTTTTTGCTGCTGTCCTGCGGATCGTACGTGCCCGCTCCACCGGCTCAACCGTCCTGCGGACGGCCGCGCAGACCATGCCTTGTGTCGGCGCTTCGCTTATTTCCTCCCACAATCCATCCTCTGCTTGCCCTTCGGGTTGCCCCGGCTCCGTAGGGCACAGCTACGCGTTGCTCCGCCAGCAGGCAAAACAACGGGGGAGAGGGAAACCGGCAGGTCAACTAAGCCGCCCCACCCCACCTGGAAGGAACCCAACCATGAGAGATAGGAAGTCTTGCGAGCCCTACTTTGGAAGGCCGAGCGAGAGGGGGCCGCCCCTATCCGACCCGCAGGAGTCGTTGACAACATCATTGAGATTCCTTCGGATTCTATGTGTCCGCTCCACCCCGTCTAGCCCCTCCGCAAGCTCCGGGGCCTGCGGCCCGGGAATTTCCCTGCGGCGCTCCTGCGTCGCTTATTTCCTCCGGGAATTTCCCACACCTTGCCCTGCGGGTAGACAGGCCTCCGTCGGCCACAGCTCCGCAAGCTTCGCCAGCAGCCAAAAAACAACTGTGAGTCTTGACGTGGCTGGTCTGGGACTAGCTGGCAGTGTTGAAGCCGGTCGTTCTGCTTGGCGCGTGACTCGAAAAAACAATTGCCCTAAGGGTGCGTTTCCCCCGATCTGTCCGCGCTGGGTGGAGCGGCCGGCGTTGACCTGTCCCACGTCGGTGGCTTGATTAGAAGCTTGCCCAGCCCTGGAGGTTGTGGCTCATCACAGTTTTGCCTCGAAGTGACTCTTCCCAGGTCCGGCGCCGGTCGCGTTGCCGTCAGTCCTGTTCATTCATAAGGAAGGAGGGTGGCGCGGTGACTCTCGTTGCCCAGATCCGCCCGTTCGTCATCGGCGTGGACTGTCACGCCCGCACCCACACTTACGCCATTATCGAGGCCATTACCAAGCGACAGATCGCGTGCGAGCAGTTCCCGACCACCTCGGCAGGGATGTCCCGCGCACTTGCTTGGGTAGGCCGAAGGACAGACGGCGATATGGCGTGCCTGTGGGCGGTGGAGGGCATTGGCTCGTACGGTGCGCGTCTGGCCAAGGCAGTTACTGACGCCGGTTATGACGTCGCCGAAGCTCCACGAATGAATGCCCGTGGCCGCCGGGGGATTGGGAAATCCGACCCCTTAGACGCAGCCGCCATCGGAACCGCTGTCTTGAGCTTGGACGAGACCCAACTCCGGACGCCGCGACGGGATGAAGGAACCCGTGCCGGACTTAGGATCCTGAGCGCAGCACGGGATCAGCTGACCCGGGAACGAACTGCGAATGTCAATGCACTCATCGCGCTTCTCAGGGCTCATGATCTTGGAATTGATGCACGAAGGTCTCTACTTCCCTCTCACATTGCCGCGATCGCCCGGTGGAGGGGGAGGCAGGAGCGGATGGAATTGGCGATCGGACGCGAGGAAGCAGTTAGGTTGGCGCGCCGTGTTCTCGAAGTAACCGCACAGCTGAGCGCGAACCAGAAGCGCATGACCGAGCTGATTCAGCAAAGTCCGGCTGCGCCGTTGTTGGAGATGGTAGGCGCTGGGGCCGTCACTGTCGCTACCGTCCTGACAGCTTGGTCTCATCCAGGAAGGGTCCGTAGCGAAGCAGCTTTCGCCTCACTTGCAGGAGTGAATCCCTTGCCAGCCTCAAGCGGTAACACTGTCCGACACAGACTTAACCGAGGTGGCGATAGGCGCCTTAATCGAGCGTTACACACCATTACGATGACCCGGATGGTCCATGACCCCGGGACACGGGACTACGTCACCAAACGCACCCAAGAAGGCCGCAGCTACCGCGAAATTCGAAGATCCCTCAAGCGTTACATCGCCCGAACCCTCTACCGCCAGCTGAACGCCCTTTACGCGGCTGCGGAGCCGGCACGGTCCCATGTTGGAGGGGCAGCACCGACCGCAACAGAAGAAGATTCTCCTTCGGTTAAGGTTCCCAGGTAGACCTCTGGGCACCACCGATGAGAGACATGTCAATTGCATGCTGGGCGGAGCTAGAGGACGTGCTTGGCAAGCCGAGTGCAGCTGCCCCGTAGGGGGATCGGCGGATTCAGGCGGTCATTGCAACAGGAGATTTTCGATCAGTTCGATCGGTTTCTTGAACTCTAGTCTTTTGCGTGGTCGGTCGTTGAGTTCCTGTGCGACCCAGTCGAGGTCTGCGGCGCTGTGGATGCTCAGATCGGTGCCTTTGGGGAAGTACTGGCGCAGCAGGCCATTGGTGTTTTCGTTGATGCCGCGCTGCCAGGGCGAGTGAGGGTCGCAGAAGTAGATCTCGACGCCGGTGTCGATTTTCACGGTTTTCCAGTCCTGCATCTCGATGCCCTGGTCCCATGTCAGGGAATGCCGCAGCGACTCGGGGAGCGTCTTGCCCGCCGATGACTCGACCGC
>NZ_JAGGPR010000008.1:0-149844 GCF_018613695.1 Arthrobacter sp. ISL-95
ACATCCTCGCCTCCGGCGTCTCGGTCCCCTGGGCCCTCGAAGCCGCCCGGATCCTCGCCGAAGACTGGAACGTCGCCGCCACCGTCTACTCCGTAACCTCCTGGAACGAACTCCGCCGCGACGGACTCGCCGCCGAAGAACACGCCTTCCTAAACCCCGGCCAACCCGCCCGCACCCCGTTCATCACCGAACAACTCGCAACCACCACCGGACCGGTCATCGCAGTCTCCGACTACATGAAAGCCGTCCCCGACCAAATCCGCCAATTCATCCCCAACGACTTCGCCTCCCTCGGAGCAGACGGCTTCGGCTTCTCCGACACCCGCCAAGCCGCACGCCGCTACTTCAAAAACGACACCCACTCCATCGTCGCCAAAACCCTCCAGTTGCTGGCGGCGAGGGGCGAAGTAGAGGAGGGCGCGCCGTCGTACGCCATTGACCGCTACAAGCTGCTGGACGTAAACGCCGGCACCACCGGCGGAGCAGGCGGCGACGCCTAACAGCCCGCATGACAAAATTGGCGGCAGTGTTCGTGAAGAACACTGCCGCCAATTCTCGTTGAGCGGGTTTCGTTGCACCCGGGCCTAGGTGCCCAGGTTCCTTCTGTCAACCACGAAACCGGTCGCCGCGTTCTCGCGGACTGCGTTGATACCCGCCACTACTGCTTTCAGACTCGGGAACTGCGGCGATACTGCCACAACCGTTCCATCCTCCGCGGTCAGCCGGAACCGGAATGAGTTGGTTCCTGCCTTGAGGATTTCAAAAGTGCCAGCCATTTTCCCCTATTCCTTCACGCGACTTTGCGTATCCGAGCTGACTTCATAACTCCCTCAAAGACCATATCGGCCATTTCAGGCCACCAATAGCCTTACTGATCGGTAATCTACAACCGATATTGGTAGATCTCTTGGAAAGCACCCCAAGGAGCTAGAGACCGCATGGACCGCCGCGCGTATCGTGAGGATATGACTGACACCGGCACGGCCCCCACCACGGGCGTGCTCCTCGCTGCAGGCGCCGGAACGCGGCTGGGTCGCGGCCCTAAGGCGCTACTTCCCTTCCGGGGCAGGACCTTGGTGGAAGTTCTTGCCGACACACTGTTCGACGGCGGCTGCCGCGAGGTGGTTGTCGTGCTCGGCGCTGAGGCCGACCACGTCCGGCGAAGCACCGAATTGGGCAACCATGTGGTGGTGGAAAACGAGAACTGGGCCAAAGGAATGGCCGGTTCCTTCCGCGCCGGCATTGACGCGGCCACACCGGGCAACAGCATTATGGTGGCGCTGGTGGACCAGCCCGGGTTAACCCCGACGGCGGTGAGCAGGCTGCTGGGCAGCCACCGTCCCGGCCGGGTCACCGCGGCCGCCTACCCTGATGAGTCCGGCCACCTGAAGCGCAGGCACCCGGTGATTTTCGACGTCGGGCTCCGATCCGAAGCGGCCGCGGCCGCCAATGGCGACACGGGAGCGCGTTCGTTCCTTAAGGCGCACCCCGGCCTGGTGGACCTGGTGGACTGTAGTGACCTCTGCTCCGGCGAGGACCTGGACACGAAAGCTCAGCTGCATCTTTTGGACGGCTAGCGGCGGGTAGGTTTAGGGACATGATCCGCATCGCCACTGATGATCCCGCACGCCCTGATGTCCACCAGCTACTCAGCGAGCACCTGGCCGACATGTTTGCCACCTCCCCGGCAGAGAGCGTTCATGCCTTGGACCACTCGGCGTTGTCGCACGAGTCGATCACGTTCTGGACCGCCCGCGAGGACGGGGTTCTGCTGGGTTGTGGAGCGCTGAAAATACTGTCCGCCGGGCATGCCGAGATCAAGTCCATGCGCACAACGGCCAGTGCCCGTGGGCGGGGAGTGGCCACGTTGATGCTGGAGCACATCCTGGCCGAAGCTGCCCGGTTGGGGTACGAGCGCGTGAGCCTGGAGACGGGAACCGAAGACTACTTCGCTCCGGCCCGTCGACTGTATACCCGGCATGGATTCACGGAGTGCCCGCCATTTGGGGACTACAACCTGGATCCGAACAGCGTGTTCATGGAGCTCGCCGTCTCACCCAAGTAGCCGGCCCACCCAAGTAGGTAGCAGAAGAGCCCGTTTTGACGGCTCAAAACGCGCTCTGCTGCTACCTAGATGGGTTAACCGGACGGATGGGTTAGTTGGGGATGAGGGTTCGGTCGCGGAGGGCCAGGTAGATCTTGTCCCGCGCAATGGGCAGCTCGCCAAAGCGAATTCCCGTCGCGTTGCGGATGGCGTTGGCAAGGGCGGGAGCCACGGGATTGAAAGGGCTCTCGCTCATCGACTTTGCACCCAGCGGGCCCGTGGAGTCGTTGGTGGTGGCGAAGTACACCTCGCTTCTGGGCACGTCCGCGAAGGACGGGATGTGGTACTGCCGCAGGATGTCCGTGGTGACGCGTCCGGCGTCGTCCACTTTCACTTCCTCGTACAGGGCCGCGCCAAGCGCCTGCGCGATGCCGCCCTCGATCTGGCCACGGCACTGCCGCGGATTCACCACCACACCGGCGTCGGCGGCCTGGACACTTTGCAGGATCCGCAGCTCACCGGTGCCTCTATTAACAGCAACCCTGAAGCCATGGACGTTGAAGGCGACCGATCGCGGCGTCCCTCCCCAGTTGCCGTCTGTGGCGAGGCGGACGCCTTGCAGCCGGGCGGCGTCGACGATTTCCGTCAGCGGCACCGAACGATCCCCACACTCAACGGCGCCGTCCACCAGACGGCAATCCATCAAAGCTGCACCGGTCAGCGAAGCGGCAACCATCTGGATCCGGGTGGCGAGTTCCAAGGCCGCACCAAGCGTCGCCTTGCCGGCAACCACGGTTCCGGCCGAACCGAACGCGCCGGTGTCGTGCTCCAGGAGGTCGGTATCGGACTGCCTCACGGTCACTTTGGACGCGGTGGTGGACAGGGCCGTGGCAGCCAACTGCGCGTGGACGGTGGTGGTGCCGTTGCCGAATTCGGCAGTACCGACGTCGACGGCGAACCTTCCGTCCGCTTCCAGGCTCACCCGGGTGTGGGCGAAGTGGCCGCGGGGCGGGACGGTGTCGATCATGGACAAGGCGGAGCCCTCCCCCACCACCCAATCCGGCCCGAGATTATCCAGCCCGGCGGCCCGGTAGCGTTCCTTGCCGCGGTCCAATGCATCCCGGACCAAGGAAACGCATTGGTCCAGGCCGTAGCTTCCGTAGTGGACGTCTTCCTCGGGCTCGGGTGTTGTGGAGAGCATGTAATCGCCGGGCCGGACCATGTTCTTGAGCCGGAACTCCAAGGGGTCCATGCCAATACCGATGGCGAGTTCGTCAATGGCCGATTCGATCGCGAAGATCATTTGGCTCAACCCATAGCCACGGAAAGCACCGGCAGGGACGGTGTTGGTGTACACCGCGTGAGCATCCACTTTCTTGTTCACGCACTTGTAGACGGCCAAGGATTCTCCGCAGCCGTGGAACATCACACCGGGAGCGTGGTTCCCGTAGGCACCGGTGTTGGTGAGGACGTTCAGCTGCAGCGCAGTGAGGGAACCGTCGCGGCTGGCGCCCGCTTTGAGGTGAATGGTGAAGGGGTGCCGGGTAGTGGTTGCCGTGAATTGTTCCGTACGGGTGAACTCCAGCTGCACTGGTTTCCGGAGAGCCAGTGCCGCAAGGACCACCAGGTCCTCGGTGAGGACTTCCTGCTTGCCACCGAAACCGCCGCCCACCCGGCCGGCCACCACACGGATGGTTTCCGGCGCCAGGTTGAACACCCGGCTCAGGGTCCTCTTCACCAGGAACGGAACCTGCGTGGAGGAACGGATCATCAAGCGGCCATCCTCATCCAGCCAAGCAGTGGAAGCGTGGGTTTCCATAGCCACGTGCTGGACACGCTGGGTTTGGTACGTGTGCTCGTGAATGAAGTCAGCGGCAGCGAATCCATCAGCCACGCTGCCCAGCTCGGCGTGAACCTCGGCCACCACGTTGTGATGCGGGCGGGAGATACGGGAGAAGACTCCGTCCTTTTCTCCGTGAATCGCGGGGGCTCCGGGGAGGATGGCCTCTTGCGGCGTAAACACCGGTTCCAAGAGTTCATACTGCACTTCCAACGCCCGCGCGCCGGCCTCAGCTGCGCCCACGGACTCGGCCACCACCGCGGCCACCCGCTGCCCGATGAACCGCACGACGTTGTCCAACACACGGGTGTCATCGGGGTCGTCGGTGTAATTCTCGTGTTGGGCAGTGGAGAACAGCAGCTGCGGAGCATCCTCATGGGTGAAGATCGCCACGACGCCGGGAACTGCCAGCGCCGGGGCCTTGTTGATGGACACAATCCGGGCATGAGGATGCGGCGAACGCAGGAGCTTCATGTGCAGCAGGCCCGGGAGATCCTCGGCCGGGACATCAAGGGTGTAGCGGGCGGTTCCGGTGACCACGGCTTGGCCGGCGGGCGCGGGAACGTTGTCGCCGAGCTGGCCGGGGGTGGCTTCCACGGCTGTCGTCTGTCCGGCGGCAGGTGAATGTGCCCCCGAAACGTCAGTTCCGGCGTCGTGCTGGTGGTCGGCGCCGTGACCGCAGACCGCGTCCGCGATGGAGCGGTAACCGGTGCAGCGGCACAGGTTGCCCTTGAGGTTGCGGGGCAAGTTGGAGCGTTGCTCGTCGTCGAACGTTGCGGCGGTCATCATCATGCCGGCGGTGCAGAAACCGCACTGGAAACCTTGGGCCTCCAGGAACTGTTCCTGCACAGGGTGCAGACCATCTGCGGAGGCCAGGCCCTCGATGGTGGTGACCGCTTTGCCCTCGGCGCGGACTGCCGGGTAGATGCAGCTGTGGACGGGCGTGCCGTCGACGTGCACGGTGCAGGCTCCGCAGTCACCTCCGTCGCAGCCCTTCTTGACGCCGAAGTTGCCCTCCTCGCGGAGGAAGGTGCGGAGGCATTGTCCGGGGCGTGGTGTGGCCTGAGAGGCAGAACCATTGATCTCAATTGCCATTGCGGGCCTCCTTCTGCTGGGTGCTTGACGTGGCTGGCTGGGTTGACGGCTGGGGTGAGGTGTTGTGTGGCGGCCAGAAATCGCCGGACACGCTCATCGACTCGCCCAGCAGCTCGGCCCGGATCTCCTCGGCAAGCTTGAACGTCATATCCCGGCGCCAGGCGGGGAGTCCATGGATGTCATCGTGGTAGAGCGGCCAGGGAATTGAATCGCCGATGGCGTCAGCCAGCGTCCCGGCGTCGGGAACCTGTCCGGCGGGGAACCTCAGCTGTACCGGCCGTTTAGTGGACGCGGTCACCGTGATGACCAGACCGCCGTCGGGGTGGAGCCGTCCAATCAGGAGCACGCCGGAGCGGCCAAGGTTGCTGAGCGACAAACGCCGGAAAGCCACGCGGGCGGACAGCGCTGACGCGGGCAAATGAATGCTGCGGAGCAGCTCGCCCGGTGCCAGGACAGTCTGCATATCACCTGTGACAACGTGGGCCACCGGGACGTTGCGGCTGCCGCCGTCCGGGCTGAAGATAGTGGCCACGCCGTCGAGTCCTGCGCACAGTGAGGTCATGGGTCCTGCCGGGAGGCCGGTGCAAATGTTGCCGCCCACCGTAGACATGTTCCAGATCTTGAACGAGGCCACGAACGAGTCGCAGCACGGGCGGATCAATGCCAGTCCAGGCCATTCACGGTTGGCGGTTTCCGCGGAGAGTGGCAGGGCATAGAGCTCGGCGACGGTACAGGTGGCGGCAAGTTCGATGCCTGCATCCGTGACAGTGATGGCAGGCCATTCCGCTTGGCCGAGGTCAAGGAGTCGCTTCAAGACGGTGCTGCCGTAGGAGAAAAGGACGGTGCCTCCGGCGAGCCAGGCATCGCCGTCGCGCCATTGTGACGGGTCCGTGGTGGGGACCACGGCCTCGATGGTGTTCATGTCCATGGGTCCTCCTGAGTGAGGTGTTGAGTAGCTGCCTGGGTTGGCGCTGGGATCGGGGCTGGGTGGACTGGAGCTGGGTGGATCGGTCCCGTGCAGTCCCTGAGGGAAGGGAATCCGGGCGTGCTGGCCTTTCCGCTCGCACCGCGGTGGGCGATGATTTCCGCCGTGATGGACACGGCGACTTCGGCGGGAGTGACTGCGCCAAGGTTCAGGCCGATGGGCGAATGCAGCCGTTCCAAGAATTCCAGCGGTGTACCTGCCTCGAGCAAGGCGTCGATCCGTTGGCGGTGACTGCGCCGGGACCCCATCGCGCCAACGTACGCCAGCTGCATGCGGAGGGCGCTCTCGAGCAAGGGGACATCGAACTTGGGGTCGTGGGTGAGAATGCACACCACCGTGCGGGCGTCGATGCGTCCTGCTGCTGCCTCCGTTTCCAGGTAACGGTGCGGCCAGTCGGTGACCACTTGGTCTGCGCCTGCGAAGCGGCTTTGCGTCGCGAAGGCAGACCGGGCGTCGCAGAGGGTGACGTCGTATCCGAGGAGTTGCCCGGCAGGAAGCAGGGCCGCGCCAAAGTCGTTGGCACCAAAGATCACCATCCGCGCGGCCGGTAAACGGCTTTCAACGAACAGGGTGATCGGTTCCGGCTGTGCTTCTTCCTGTGGAGGCATAGCCAGCCTTTCGGTGGTCATCCAGCCGTCGATGCATCCCCCCGGCGGTGCCAGGCGGACCAGGCCGGTGCGGCCGCCTTGAAGCAGCGGCTCCACTTGGGAAGCGGCGGCGAAAAGTGTGGAGGGGTGGTCACCCAGCAATTTGGCGAGTTCCTCGGATTCCATGGCCCGGAACCGGACGGGATCATCGACCACCATGACGCCGCCTTGGGCATCGAGCCGGCGGATCAGGGCCGCAGGGCGCTGACTTTCAGCAAGCACGGAGAGTTCGGCTGATCCAGCTTTGAGCGGCTGGATGTGGACTTCCAGTTCCCCTCCACAGGTGAGCCCGACGGCGAACGCGTCCTCGGAGCTGTAGCCGAACGACTCAAGGCGAGGGCCGCCGTCGCGCATTGCTTCCAAGGCCGCCTCCACCACGGCGCCTTCTACGCAACCTCCGGACAAGCTGCCCAGGATTTGGCCGTCTTCGGAGACCATCATGGAGGTCCCCAGGGGCCGCGGAACGGAGCCGCCCGTCCCCACGATCGTGGCCACAGCACACAGTTGGCCGGAGACCGCAGGCCGCCAGCTGCCCAGTGAAGGCATCAGATCCAGCATGGCAACACATCCTTATTCCAGGTGTCCCGGCCAGGGGCCCAGCCGGAGCAGTGCGCGATCTTGCCTCATATTCTCATTTCCAGAGGATGTTGAGGGGTAGTCGCGGTTAATCAGTAAGAGTTCGGTCAGTAAGACTTCATAGGAACGGGGGCAAGGGCTTCATCTCCCTGCCCCCGTTCCCTGACGGAGCGTCGGTAACCGGCCGCCGCCCGCCGTCGTGCCTTTTCCAGTCCGTAAAGTTCGGAAAGGACGACGACGGCGGACGCCTATTCGTGCGGTGGGTACCGGCGGACCGCCGATCGAAGTGCCGGAAGTGGTACCCGCCGGCGCGGGGTGCGGCTGCGGGCTAGACGCCCATCAGCGTGTTGATCGGGCCGCGGGCGAAGTAGATGATGAAGCCTGCCGTGACCACCCACATGAGCGGGTGGACTTTCTTGGCCTTGCCCGACGCCGCACTGATCACGGCGAAGGAGATGAACCCGACGCCGATGCCGTTGGCGATGGAGTACGTCAGCGGCATGGTCACGATTGTCAGGAAGGCCGGGAGGGCGATTGAGAATTTGGTGAACTTGATCTCGCGGATCTGCGCCATCATCATCGCACCCACTACCACCAGGGCTGCTGCCGCAACTTCCAACGGAACAACCGAGGTGAGCGGTGTGAAGAACATCGAACCGAGGAACAGCAGACCGGTGACCACCGAGGCCAGGCCGGTGCGTGCGCCTTCGCCGATGCCCGCCGCAGAGTCTATGTACACGGTGTTGGACGAACCGGACGTTGCACCGCCCACCACTGCGCCCATGCCCTCAACAATGAAGGCCGACTTCAGCTTGGGGAACGTACCGTCCTTGTGAGCCACGCCTGCGCTCTTGGCCAGGCCCGTCATGGTGCCCATGGCGTCGAAGAAGTTGGTGAACACCAAGGTGAAGACCAACATGGTGGCCGCCAATCCGCCGATCCTGGCGAAGGAGCCGAAGAGATCGAACTGGCCCACCAGGCTGAGGTCCGGCACGGATACCAACTGGCTGGACAGGATGGGCACGTTGAGGTGCCAGCCGCCGGGGTTGTCGGCGGTGCCGGGACCGATGTGGAACACGGCCTCGGCAACAGCGGCGAGGACAGTGGTGGCGACGATGCCGATCAGCAGGCCGCCCTGAATCTTGCGCGCCACCAGGATACCCATGGTCAGCAGACCCACAATGAAGACGAGGGTGGGGATGGAGGTGATGGAGCCGTTGTCCCCAAGCTGGACCGGTGGGCCGCCCGTTGTTGCGCGAACGAAGCCGGAATCCACGAAGCCGATGAAGGCGATGAACAGGCCGATGCCAACGGTGATGGCAGCCTTGAGCTCCTTGGGTACTGCCTTGAAGATCGCCGTCCGGGCGCCGGTAGCACCGAAGAGGACAATCAGGATGCCGTTGATGACCACCAGGCCCATGGCTTCGGGCCACGTGACTTCCTGGATCACCGCAACGGCGAGGAACGAGTTGATGCCCAAGCCGGCTGCGAGGCCGAACGGCAAGTTGGCGACGAGACCGAAAATGATGGTCATGACGCCAGCGGTCAGGCCGGTGACGGCGCCAACCTGTGCCGCCGAGAGCCAGCCACCAGCTACGTCAACGGGGGCGTTTTCCGCAGAGAAACCACCCAGGATGAGCGGGTTGAGGATGACGATGTACGCCATGGTGAAGAAGGTGACCAGGCCGCCGCGGAATTCGCGGGCCAACGTTGAGCCACGCTTGGAGATCTGGAAGAACTTGTCCAGAAAGGAGTTCGACACCGGGGGCTTCTTGTTGCCATCTGCCAGGCCGGTTGCCGTGTGCTTTGCCGCTGTGGGCTCTGCGCCCTCTCCCTGGGGAAAGAGTGCAGCCTGCTTTTCAGCTGCTGTCTGCTTTTCAGCGGAATTGTCCAGGATTGTCATGTCAGCCACCGGGCCCTAGTAGTCAATCCTGGAATCAAGCGTGTTCCATGTGTTGAACGGCTGGAGGGCCTCCGGAGCCTGGGGGTCGCCCAGTTCCAGCTTGGCTACCGGCATCAGCGCGTCCCGGTTATCGTTCTCGAAGTACTCGTAGAAGACGGCGTCGTCGAAGCCGACGGATGCGGCGTCGTGACGGTCTGCGGCAAAAAACACGCGGTCAACGCGTGCCCAGAGTGCGGAGGCCAGGCACATGGGGCATGGCTCGCAGCTGGTGTAGAGGGTTGCTCCGCTGAGATCGAAGGTTCCCAGTTCGCGGCAGGCGTTACGGATGGCCGTGACTTCTGCGTGTGCGGTGGGATCGTTCGTGGCGGTGACGCGGTTGACGCCTTCAAATGCTCGTCCGTCCGCGCTGACAATGACGGCGCCGAAAGGGCCTCCACTGTTAAGGACATTGGCTGTTGCCAGCTCAATGGATGTGGCCAGGAATTGCTCGGCCGTGACGGTTGTACTCATGTTGCGACTTCCTTAGTGCTGAGGAAGCCAGGTGACCTGTTTGGGGGCGCTACAGAGATGAGCTCCAGATAGCTTGGTTACCAGGCTTCAGCATGTGCGATGAAGGTTAAGTTGCGCCTGGTAGATAGCTTCCCGAGGTCCGGGTGCCCGCCTTTGGCAGTTAGAGCGTAACACCAGGTTTGTGAGCCGCGCCATAGTTTTTTGAAAACTTAATTTCGTCATGCGAAATTAATTGCGGTTGTGGGTTGGCGATTGGCCGCCGCCTGGATGGCCCCGAGGCATGGTTCCCGAATGTGACCGGAACCCGCCCGCAAGCGTTGACGGCCGCCGTCGTCCATTTTACTCTGTGAAGACCGGACCGCTCTCTGGCGGACCCCGCAACCTGGATCAGCAGACAGGGCCTAACTGAGCTGGAACGCGTACTCGCCGACCAGACAAGGAACCTGTCATGACCCCTCTTTGGATCAAGAACCCACTGGGTATCTTCACCGCAAACGATCACGACGCCGGCGGCGGCCTGGTGGTTTCCGACGGAAAAATCGTAGAGCTGGTGCCTTCGGGCGGGCAGCCGTTCATCCCATGTACCGTCTTCGACGCCTCCGCGCACGTGGTGTTGCCGGGCCTTATCAACACCCATCACCACTTCTACCAAACCCTCACCCGCGCGTGGGGTCCCGTGGCCAACGCGCCGCTATTCCCGTGGCTTCAGAACCTCTACCCCGTATGGGCCCGGCTCACCCCGCGCAGCCTTGAGCTCGCCGTGCAAGTGGCACTGGCCGAGCTGCTGCTGTCCGGCTGCACCACCGCCGCCGACCACCACTACCTCTTCCCCGATGGCATGGAAGACGCAATCGACATCGAGGTGTCGGCAGTGCGCTCCATGGGAATGCGGGCCACGTTGACCCGCGGGTCCATGACCTTGGGAGAGGACGACGGCGGGCTGCCGCCCAGGACCACGGTTCAGTCACCTGAAGCGATTCTTGCGGACAGCGAGCGGCTGATTCGTCAGTACCACGAGACCGGCGATGGGGCTGTTGTGCAGATTGCGCTGGCCCCATGTTCGCCGTTCTCGGTGACCAAGGAAATCATGGCCGAAAGCGCAGCCATGGCCGAACGCTTCGATGTCCGGCTGCACACGCACCTTGCCGAGACGATCGACGAGGAGGACTTCTGCCAGTCCATGTTTGGGCTGCGAACCGTGGATTATCTGGAGTCCGTGGGCTGGCTGGGCAACCGGACGTGGCTTGGACACGGCATCCACTTCAACGACGAGGAGATCACCAGGCTGGGAGCCGCAGGCACCGCCGTCGCACATTGCCCCACCTCCAACATGCGCCTCGCATCCGGCACCGCACGCGTCCTGGAACTTGAAGCAGCGGGCGTTCCCGTGGGGCTGGGAGTGGACGGTTCGGCGTCGAACGATGCCTCCAACATGATCCTCGAAGCACGGCAAGCCCTGTATCTGCAGCGACTCCGGTATGGCGCATCCGTACCTGTGGAGCGGGCGCTGGGATGGGCCACCCGTGGATCGGCCGCTGTTTTGGGGCGCTCCGACATAGGCCAGTTGGCTCCCGGCCTCCAAGCAGATCTGGCCCTTTTCAAGCCCGACGAGCTGCGGTTTTCCGGAAGCCACGATCCCGTAGCTGCGCTATTGCTCTGCGGGGCGGACCGTGCAGACAGGGTAATGGTGGGGGGTGCTTGGCGGGTTGTTGACGGTGCGATTCCCGGGCTGGACGTTGCGGGGCTCATCGCGGAGCATTCAGCGGCGGCGCGGAAACTGGTTGCGGGGTAGCTCTTTTCTGTTGTGGCTGGGCCCGTTTCGGTGGTTCCCTGCGCATTAGACGGTAGGTGCCGTCTAATGCGCAGGGACTCGTCTATCCGGCCTTGCGGAGAACCCGAAGCACGCGCATTTTGAACTCGTGTTCCTGGAAAAGGTCCCGCCATTTTATGCGAATGAAGGTCCAACCGAGCTCCGTCAGGGCCTTTTCACGCAGCCGTTCCCGAAAAATGACCTCGTCGGTGGGCGCATAGTCGAAGTACTTGGTCCGCCCGTCGAACTCCAGGGCTACCTTCTTCGCTCGCCAGGCCATGTCCATACGGTGGCGCCCCTCGACGGTGTCCACTTCGACTTGGAGCTCCGGTGGTTCGATACGCAGCCGGTGGAGCAACTCCCGAGACAATGTCTCACCCGGAGATTCCGAGCGGGCATCGGCATTCTCCAATGCCCGTCGCAGCGAGAGCACTCCATTTCTCCCCGCCAGGGCTTTGCACTTGTCCCGCAGCTTGCCGGCATCAACGCCAATACGGAACGCGTGATCCATCAGGATCAAGGCCTGCCGGTAGTTCAACATCAAACAACAGTCCAAGATTGTCTGCTCAAGCGATGTGCACGGCAGCCCGTCCACGAGGGTTACATCGTCCTCTTTTAGCATTCTCGAATGGGCGACTACATCGCGGCCATGCGAGATGGGCGATGGCGGTTGCCTCTGTGTGATGTGCACGCGGTCGTCAACGTCCCACAAAAACAAACGATGGAGACGCGCCGCAGAGGCGTGGCTGTAGATCAAGCCGCCGCCCGACGTCGTGAGCGTCCCATGCGCGTGCGCGGCGATGAGTTGCCGGCTGCGCACCCAAGGTTTCTGAGCGGCCCAGGTACTGCCGCGAATGTAACAACCTCGGCGGAGCCTAAGCAGCACTCCCCTTCGCACAAGGGCAGCTATGTTGCGGTCACTGAATCCTGCTTCGTTTAGCTCGCTCGTTCGCCACAGATCCATGCCCGATGGGAGCTCCTTAAGGTGTGTCTTGGTCATGAACCAAGCTTCGTCATACCACCAGGCTGGAGACAGGTGCGTTCGATCCTATGTGGACAAACCCGATCCGATGGCTTGCTGCCGGCCAGACGACTCCTACCGTCTAATGGGCAGGGAACCCCCGAAACGGGTGCAAGGCAAACGGGCGCAGGGCAGCGGAAAGGCGGGCGACACCTCCCCTGGTGTCACCCGCCTCATTGGCTCTGTTGCGCAGAGTCCGCGTCCCTTGCTGCAGAGGGCCCTTATGGCAAGCCCCCTCCCCGAGCTTGCGGGGAGAGGGTGCCGTCGGGGATCTAAGGACGCTGCCGGCCGAACACCGGGAGCGCGCGCAGCCAACGGGAGAACCCGCCGGCTTTGCGGTCACAGTCGGCCGGAATGTAGAAGTCGGGATCTGTCGCACCGAAGGGCAGGTACAGCTCCTGACCCGGCGCCGGGAATTCCACGACGTTGTTCGTATCCTTCGAGTCCATCTGTTCCTCCTCTTTCTCATGCAATCAGTTTCCGCACTTCGGAAAACTTTTATTGTTATGTGGAAAGTGTAGGCATCGGCGAAAGCAGGCGTCAAGACCCCCGCGAGAGCAAAGTGAGTTGCGCCGGTCACATTTGGATGGTTCATAACGATCCTCCGAAACCCGTATACACAAGACGAAATAATGCGCTACTCTCGAATGAGTTCGTGGCGTAGGTCACGTAACCTGAGAGCAGCAGGCAGGGTCGTAATGAGCTGGCATCCATGGATGCTGGCTCTTTTTTGTTGGGTCGGCTCCACCAGAAACGCAGTGGAAACACTCGCTTAATTTCATTGATGGAACCTAGGTTCCACCTCACAGAAGTTGGGATATGACCATGAGCAACAACATCGTCCTCGGCGAAAACCAGTACGGCAAAGCAGAAGTCCGCGTCGTCAAGGTCACCCGGGATACGGACCGCCACCACATCGAAGACCTGAACGTCACCTCGCAGCTGCGCGGCGACTTCCAGGCGGCCCACCTCGAAGGCGACAACGGCCACGTCGTTGCCACCGACACCCAGAAGAACACGGTGTACGCCTTTGCCCGTGAAGGCATAGGCTCACCCGAGTCCTTTCTGCTTCGTCTCGCAGACCACTTCACCGGCGGATTCGACTGGGTAACCGGCGGACGCTGGGAAGCCGAAGCCTACAGCTGGGATCGCATCCAGGCCCACGGCGAGGGACACGACCACAGCTTCGTCCGCAACGGACAAGAGGTGCGCACCGCCGTCGTCGTCCGTGATGGCGCAACCACGCACGTCATTAGCGGCCTCAAGGACCTGACCGTCCTGAAGACCACGCAGTCCGGTTTTGTGGGCTACCCGCGGGATCAGTACACCACCCTGCCTGAAACCACCGACCGCATCCTGGCCACCGACGTCTCCGCCCGCTGGCGCTACAACACCAACCTGGACTTCGCCGGCACGGACTTCAACAAGAGCTACGAGGACATCAAAGCCCTTCTGCTTGAAGGCTTCACGGAAAACTACTCCCACGCCCTGCAGCAGACGCTGTTCGACATGGGCAAGAAGGTCCTGGAAGCACACAGCGAAGTGGACGAGATCAAGTTCTCCATGCCCAACAAGCACCACTTCCTGGTTGACCTGAGCCCGTTCGGCCTGGACAACCCCAACGAGGTCTTCTTCGCCGCGGATCGTCCGTACGGCCTCATCGAAGCCACCGTCCAGCGCGAAGACATCGACGCTGCACCCGTTGCCTGGAGCGGCATCGCCGGCTTCTGCTAAACCGCAGTAGAACCGCAACACCTCAAGGTTTTGTGTGCAGGTCCCCCCAACGGCGCCCCGTAAAGGCCGGACCTGCACACAAAGCCAACCCCAAGAACCAAAGATTTTGTTAGCCAGACACAGTTAGCCAGACGAAGGCGTCTGCCATGAACCCAGAAAGTCTGCCATGAACATCAAAAAGAAATCCCGCTCTGCGAATACCACCTCGCCCCAGAAGCATCAGTCGGAACGGCCCGAGGACAAACGACTTTCCATCGGAAGCACCTTCGCCTACGGCTTCCAGCACGTCCTCACCATGTATGGCGGAATCATTGCCCCGCCGCTGATCATCGGTGCAGCCGCCGGCATGAACTCTCAGGACATCGGCCTCCTCATTGCCGCCTGTTTGTTCGTGGGCGGCCTGGCCACCATCCTGCAGACGGTTGGTATTCCGTTCTTCGGCTCGCAGTTGCCGCTGGTTCAGGGCGTTTCCTTCGCCGGTGTTTCCACCATGGTGGCGATCGTCCAAGGTGGCGGCGGGATCCAGGCTGTGTTCGGCTCGGTCATTGTGGCCTCGCTGATCGGCCTGGCGATCACTCCCCTGTTCTCCAAGATCATCAAGTTCTTCCCGCCGGTAGTCACCGGCACCGTGATCACCACCATCGGCTTGACACTGATGCCGGTGGCAGCGAACTGGGCCATGGGCGGCAACGCCAAGGCTGATAACTACGGCAGCATGGCCAACATTGGCCTCGCAGCAGCAACCATGGGCGTCGTCCTGCTCCTGAGCAAGGTTGGCAACGCCGCTATCTCCCGGCTCTCCATCCTGCTGGCCATGGTCATCGGCACCATCATCGCGTTGGTAGCCGGCATGGCTGACTTCTCCAAGGTTGGCCAGGGCGACATCGTCGCGTTCCCCACGCCGTTCGCTTTCGGCGCTCCTACCTTCGAGATCGCTGCGATCATCTCCATGCTCATCGTCATCCTGGTGACCTTGACTGAGACCTCGGCGGACATCATCGCAGTGGGCGAGATCGTGGACACCAAGGTTGACTCCCGCCGCATCGGCGACGGCCTCCGCGCAGACATGCTTTCCAGCGCCATCTCCCCGCTGTTCAACTCCTTCACCCAGAGCGCCTTCGCCCAGAACGTGGGCCTGGTGGCCATCACGGGCATCAAGAGTCGCTTCGTGGTCAGTGCCGGCGGCCTTATTCTGGTGATCCTGGGTCTCCTGCCGATCCTGGGCCGCGTCGTCGCAGCGGTTCCGACGCCCGTCCTGGGCGGCGCCGGCGTCGTGCTCTTCGGTACTGTGGCAGCCAGCGGTATCCGTACCCTGGCCAAGGTTGAGTACAAGAACAACATGAATCTGATCATCGTGGCGGCTTCGATCGGCTTCGGTATGATCCCCATTGCAGCCCCGAAGTTCTACGATCAGTTCCCCTCCTGGTTCGCCACGATCTTCCACTCCGGAATCAGCTCGGCAGCCGTCATGGCCATCCTGCTGAACATCCTGTTCAACCACTTCAAGGCCGGCAACTCGGACAACCAGTCGGTGTTCGTGGCGGGCACTGACCGGATCGTCAGCGAAGAGGACATCAAGTGCCTCAGCGAAGGCGACCGGTTTGAGAACGGCAAGCTGATCGACGCCGACGGCAAGGAAGTCCCGCTCAAAACGTCCAGCGCTTCAGAGCACTAGCTCACTACACGCGCAGATGACAACAGGCGGCAGTGTTTCCTTGGGGGACACTGCCGCCTTTGTCGTTTCCGAGCGAACGGCCGCCGTTGAGGGAATGTACGACGCCGGCACTCACCAGGGTGCGGAGCCCACCTTTGCAGCGTCTCACCTTCGCAAACAGCGCACCGTAGGATCAGGCCATGACCGAAGAGCCGATGCCCAGCCAAATGCCGTGCTTCCGTTCACTGGCCTTCCGCGAGATTCCGAAGCCGGACTACGCGGACGTTTGCCTGGCCACCCTTCCGGAGGGCGCCGGCACGGATCCGAAAGAGTGGGCGGAACGGTTGTTCTCCCTGAAGTCCATGCCGCGGTGGGTTTCCGCCGCGATGGGTTTGCGCCAGGCGCTGGTTCCCTTGATCGGCGTTCCCAAGGCCCCGCGGGACACGTTCACAGTGACGGACCGTGCGGGCGAAGAAGCCCTGATCTTCGTCCAGGACAAGCACTTGAACTTCGCAGCCGCCGTCGGGGTGGATCCGGTGAGCCGACTGATTCGGGTGACTACCGCCGTCGAGCTCAAAGGGTGGCGAGGCAAGCTGTACTTCGGCGTGGTGCGTCCGGTGCACCCGATCGTGGTGAACGCGATGCTGAAGAAGGCCATCCGCTCACAACCCGCACCCAGATAGCAAAAGATGGCAATGTTCTTGGGAAACATTGCCATCAAATGCCACCTCGCGCGCGGGAGCGGCGGCGGGTGGGGAAGCTAGTTCTGGTTGAGCTCCGCGGAGATCGCCATGGCAGCGTCGCGCAGCATGGGCACGGCGCGGTCGGCGAAGCTCTGGTCAACGCGGGTGATCGGTCCGGAGACGGAGATCGCGGTGGGGGTGGGCGCGTTGGGCACCGCCATGGCGAAGCAGCGGACGCCCAGCTCCTGCTCTTCCTCGTCAATGGAGTAGCCGCGTTCCCGGATGAGCTTGAGGTCAGCGAGCAGCGAGTCGATGTCGCCGATGCTCTTGGCCGTGGGAGTAGGCATGCCGGTGCGTGCCACGATTCCGCGGACAACTTCGTCGTCCAGCTGGGCGAGGATGGCTTTGCCCACGCCGGTATCGTGCGTGTGGGCGCGGCGGCCAACCTCGGTGAACATGCGCATGGAGTGCATGGAGGGGACCTGGGCAACGTAGATGACCATGTCCGAGTCCAGGACGGCCATGTTGGAGGTTTCGCCGAGGCGTTCCACCAGGGTCTTCAGCTGCGGACGGGCCACAGCGCCGAGCTGCTTACTGGCACCTTCGCCGAGCCGGATGAGCCGCGGACCCAGGGCGTAGCGGCGGTTGGGCAGCTGACGGATGTAGCCGAGGGACACCAGCGTGCGGAGCAGGCGGTGAATAGTGGGCAGGGGGAGGTCAGTGGACGACGAAAGTTCGCTCAGCGTGACGTCGCCGCCTGCGTCCGTGATCAGTTCCAGCAGTTCAAAGACGCGCTCAACGGACTGCACGCCTCCGGAGGCTTTTTCAGCCATTCCCTTGTCTCCAATGACTCAGATTCCGACAACTCTTATCCGCATCGTGAAAAGAATTGCTTAGAACACCCAACATACAGCACAGCGCCCACCTGCGCGACGACACCGAACATGACCAAGCAAGGGGTTGTGTTTCCACTTTGTAGATAATAATATCCATAATACGAAAACATTCAGTTTGGAACGGCGGCCCGGGAACGGGCCTTACAGGAGGAATTTCAATGGCGAATCCGAGCCCCGGAAACTCGATCACCCTGCGCGTCGCCGCACCGTCGAGCTTCACAGCTACCAGCGAACTGGCAGCAGCCGTCGGCGCAGCCGGTGCAGCAATCACCGCGCTGGATGTCACGGAATCCCACCACGAGACGCTTGTTGTTGACGTCACCTGCAACACCACCGACGACGACCACGCAGCCCGCGTCAAGGACGCCCTTAACGCACTCGACGGCGTCACCGTCCAGCACGTTTCGGACCGCACCTTCCTCATGCACCTCGGCGGCAAGCTCGAAGTGGTCCCCAAGGTAGCCTTGCGCAACCGCGACGACCTCTCGCGTGCCTACACTCCCGGCGTCGCCCGCGTTTGCATGGCCATTGCAGAAGACCCGGCCGCAGCCCGCAACCTGACGGTCAAGCGCAACACCATCGCCGTCCTCACCGACGGCTCAGCCGTTCTGGGCCTGGGCAACATCGGCCCGGCCGCTGCCCTTCCCGTGATGGAAGGCAAGGCCGCGCTCTTCAAGCAGTTCGCCAACGTTGACGCCTGGCCGGTCTGCCTGGACACCCAGGACACCGAAGAAATCATCATGATCGCCAAGGCCATGGCCCCCGTTTACGGCGGTATTAACCTTGAAGACATCGCCGCGCCGCGCTGCTTCGAAATCGAGAACCGCCTCCGCGAAGAGCTGGACATCCCGGTCTTCCACGATGACCAGCACGGCACCGCCATTGTCACCCTCGCTGCCTTGGTCAACGCCCTCCGCGTTGTGGACAAGAAGCTCTCCGAGGTTAAGATCGTGGTTTCGGGCGTCGGCGCTGCCGGCTCGGCCATCATCCAGCTCCTCAAGGCCCAGGGCGCGCAGCACATCATCGCTGCCGGCCGCTCCGGCGCCATCCACTCCGGTGAAGAATACGGCGACGAGCACCGCAGCTGGATCGCCGCCAACACCAACGAAGAAGGTTTCTCCGGCACCCTGCACGACGCCCTTAGGGGAGCGGACGTCTTCATCGGCGTCTCCGCCCCGCACGTGATCGGCGAAGAGCAGGTTGCTTCCATGGCTGAGAACGCGATCGTGTTCGCCATGGCCAACCCGACGCCGGAAATCGACCCTGTGGTCGCGTCCAAGCACGCAACCGTGGTTGCCACCGGTCGCAGCGACTTCCCGAACCAGATCAACAACGTACTGGCCTTCCCCGGCTTCTTCCGCGGTCTGCTGGACGCCGGGGCATCGGACATCACGCCGAACATGCTGGTGGCCGCCGCCGAGGCAATTGCCAACCGGGTGGCTGACGATGAGCTCAACGCGAGTTACATTATCCCCAGCGTCTTCGATCCCCATGTTGCCGCCGACGTAGCGACCGCCGTAGCCAATGCTGCGCACGCCAACGCCGCCAGCGCACTCTAGAAAAGGACACCGCCACATGGCTATCACAGTCACTGATCCCCGGCCGATCGATCGCGCCGAGGAAATCCTCACCCCCAAGGCGCTGGCCTTCATTGAGGAACTGCACAAGCGCTTCGCCGGCACCCGCAACGAGCTGCTGGAAGCGCGCGGCGTCAAGCGCCAGAAGGTTGCCGATACCAGCCGCCTGGACTTTCTCCCGGAGACCCAGGAAATCCGCAACGGCGACTGGAAGGTCGCTGAGGCACCGGCAGCTTTGCAGGACCGCCGCGTTGAGATGACCGGTCCGGCAACGCCGGCAAAGATGGCCATCAACGCCCTCAACTCCGGCGCCAAGGTATGGCTCGCGGACCTCGAAGACGCCAGCACTCCCACGTGGCCCAACGTCATCGACGCCATCCTGAACCTCCGCGACGCCGCCCAGGGCACCCTGAGCTACACCTCGCCCGAAGGCAAGGAATACCGTCTCCGCACCGACGCTCCCCTGGCTGTTGTAGTGGCCCGTCCCCGCGGCTGGCACATGGAAGAGAACCACCTGCTGATCGACGGCGCACCCGCAGTGGGCGCGCTGGTGGACTTCGGTTTGCATTTCTTCCACATCGCCAAGCAGCTGCTCCTCAACGGCCACGGCCCGTACTACTACCTGCCCAAGATGGAGAGCCACCTGGAGGCACGCCTCTGGAACGACGTCTTTGTGTTCGCACAAGACTTCCTCGGCGTCCCGCAGGGCAGCGTCCGGGCCACCGTGCTCATCGAGACGATTCCGGCCGCTTTCGAAATGGACGAAATCCTTTACGAACTGCGCGATCACGCCTCAGGCCTGAACGCCGGCCGCTGGGATTACCTCTTCAGCATCATCAAGTACTTCCGTGATGCCGGCGAAGAGTTCGTGCTCCCGGACCGTGCCACCGTTGCCATGACGGCTCCGTTCATGCGCGCTTACACCGAGCTCCTGGTCAAGACCTGCCACAAGCGCGGCGCCTTCGCCATGGGCGGCATGGCCGCCGTCATCCCCAACCGCAAGCAGCCGGACGTCACCGCCGCAGCTTTCGACAAGGTCCGCGCCGACAAAACGCGTGAAGCGAACGATGGCTTCGACGGCTCATGGGTTGCCCACCCGGACCTGGTTCCCACCTGCCGCGAAGTCTTCGACTCCGTGCTGGGCGACCGTCCCAACCAGCTGGACAAGCAGCGCCCCGAGGTGAGCGTCACGGCCGAGCAACTGATCGACGTCGCCTCCGCCGGCGGCACCGTAACGGAAGCCGGCCTGCGGCTGAACCTGTACGTCGCCGTCGCTTACACAGGCGTCTGGATCTCCGGCAGCGGCGCCGTTGCCATCCACAACCTCATGGAAGACGCAGCGACGGCTGAAATCTCCCGCTCGCAGGTGTGGCAGCAGATCCGCAACAAGTCCGTCCTCGCGGACACCGGCAACACCGTAACCCGCGAACTTGTCAGCCGCATTCTGGGCGAAGAAACCGAGCGCCTGCGCATCGAGTTCGGCGACGAGAACTTCAAGGCGTACTACGAGCCCGCCTCCAAGCTGATCGAGGACATTTGTTTGTCCGACGATTACACGGACTTCCTGACCACTCCCGCGTATGAGTTGGTGGGCTGAGATGGGCTCATTCTCTTCATCTGATCTGGCCCGCATCGAGTCGCAGCTTGAGGCCACGGACCAGTTGCTGGACCGCAACTACCCCGGCGACGACGGCTCACGCCAGCCCATCCACACCGTTTACATCCCGGCCGACCGCTTCACTCCTTCCCTCGCGGAAGAGTGGGGCGCCCAGGCACTGGCGACGGCGGAAGCTCACGGTGGCTTGGAAAAGTTGGGTCAGTTGCTGGGCCAGGAGTCCCACCTGGCTGCCGCTGTTGCGGAGCGCGTGGCTGCGAAGCTCTCCGCAGAACCCATCGAGGACCTGCGTTTGGACTTCGAAGACGGCTACGGCGACCGCGGCGATGAGGCAGAAGACGCCGACGCCGTTGCTGCCGCCAAGGCCGTTGCCACTGCAGTTGCGGCCGGAACAGCTCCGCCGTTCATAGGCATCCGCTTCAAGTGCTTCGAAGCCCCCACCCGGGCCCGCGGCCTGAAGACGCTGGACCTGTTCGTCTCCACCTTGGCTGACGCCGGCGAGCTCCCCGCTGGACTGATCCTTACCCTGCCCAAGGTCACCACGGTGGCCCAGGTGCAGGCAATGGACTTCGCAGTGTCCCGCCTTGAGGAAGTCCACGGGCTTCCCGCCGGCCGGCTCCGCTTTGAGGTGCAGGTGGAAACGCCCCAGCTCATCATAGGCGCTGACGGAACCTCGCCTGTGGCCCAGCTCCCCCACATAGTTCCGGGCCGCATCAGCGCCCTGCACTACGGGACGTACGACTACAGTGCCTCGCTGGGAATCTCCGCCGAGTACCAGTCCATGGAACACCCGGTGGCCGACTTCGCCAAGGAAGTCATGCAGCTCGCCGTCGCAGGAACGGGCATCCGTCTCTCCGACGGTTCCACCAACATCATCCCCGTGGGCGATGGCGTGGAAGATGCTTGGAAGCTGCACGGCCGCTTGGTACGACGTTCCCTGGAGAACGGCTACTACCAGGGTTGGGATCTGCACGCAGCCCAACTGCCCAGCCGCTTCTCGGCGTCGTACGCGTTCTACCGCGAAGGCCTGCCCGCCGCTGCCCTGCGCCTCCGTAACTATGTGGAACGCACCGAAGGCGGCGTCATGGATGAGCCCGCCACGGCTCGCGCCCTTGCCGGCTTCGTCCTCCGCGGCGTCCAGTGCGGCGCAGTGGCCACCGACGAGGTCAAGGCGCTTGCCGGCGTCGAACTTTCACAGCTGACCGCACTGGCGCACCCGCGGCTCGCGCAACCGACTTCCCACTGATAGGAGCATTTCGCATGGGCAAGTACTACTACCCGCAGGGCGGCCTGCCGCCGCAGACCCAACTGACCACCGAGCGGGCCATCGTCACCGAGGCCTACACGGTGATTCCCAAGGGCGTCATGACGGACATCGTCACCAGCAACCTGCCGGGATTCTCCAACACGCGTTCCTGGATCATCGCACGGCCGATCTCCGGCTTCGCCACCACGTTCTCGCAGTTGATTGTTGAGATCGCACCGGGTGGGGGCGCGCCGAAGGCTGAGTTCGAGTCCGGCGTCGAAGGCGTCATTTTCGTGACCAAGGGCCAGGTGAACCTGACGCTCGACGGCGAACTGCACCACCTCGAGGAGGGCGGCTACGCCTACCTTGCCGCCGGGTCCGACTGGGGCCTGGAGAACGTGTCCGACGACATCGTTTCCTTCCACTGGATCCGCAAGGCCTACGAGCGGCTTGAGGGCTTCGAGGCCAAGTCCTTCGTCACCAACGAGAAGGACGTGGAGCCCACCTCCATGCCGGACACCGACGACGTCTGGAAAACCACGCGCTTCACGGACTCCAGCGACCTCGCCCACGATATGCAGGTCAACATCGTCACCTTCCAGCCCGGCGGTGTGATCCCCTTCCCGGAGACCCACGTCATGGAGCACGGCCTGTACGTGCTGGAGGGCAAGGCCATGTACTTGCTCAACAACGACTGGGTTGAGGTGGAAGCTGGCGACTTCATGTGGCTCCGCGCGTTCTGCCCGCAGGCTTGCTACGCGGGTGGTCCGGGCGAGTTCCGTTACCTGCTGTACAAGGACATGAACCGCCAGGTGAAACTCACCTAGTCTTTGCTGCAACGCCGAGATCGCCGGAAAGCTGCCAGTTCACTGGAAGTTTCCGGCGATTTCGCGTTTCTGAGGCGAACTCAGCGGCGGCGGCCGATCGCGAGCCCGGCCCAGAACGCGAGGACCAGCAGACCAAGGACCGTCACGGTCAGGCCGATCTGCGTGCCCTGGCTGACCATGGCCCCACCGTTCCCGACGAAGACCGTGTCACTCAACGGCGCATAGGCAAACCACCCGAAGTCCGTACTTTGGTTGGTCCACGCCACGATCACCCCCACGATCACCGCGATCAGCCCAAGCAAAGGTACGACGACGGAAGAGACCTTGCGCGAAGGCTGCGGTGTGTCGTGTTCCCCAAGTATGTTGTTTTCCCCCATGCGGCCGAGTCTAGCGGAGCGCATGCACCCAACTGAGTCGCAGTTAAGCGCGTTTTGAGCTCTCTAAACGCGCTCTGCTGCGACCTAGTTGGGTTTCGCTTTGCCCGGGCCGCCGGCGATTCTGTACGACTCCTGCAGCAGTTCGTCGAGCTCGTCCACGTCGATTCTCTCGAGCTGGATCAGCATCAGCTGCGGGTACTGGTCATGATGCGGGGTCCAAAAGAAGATATCGGGATTCATGGCTGCGAGCGCTTCGCGTTCGTCCGTTTTTACTGTGCCAACGCCCTCTTCCCAGATGCGTGCCATGAGGGTCTTGGCGAACCACGCGGGCTGTCCCCAGCTGGGGCGTTCAGTCACTCCTGCCATGCCGAGGCAGATGTGGCGGACGTCGTCTTCTGTGGCCATGGTTCACTGTCGCATTCGCTCTGGTCCCGCCACAAGAGACCCTATCCCGATTAGGCTGGGCGGATGTTGAGCATCGGCAGCACTGTTCTGGGCGTCAATGACATGGCCCGCGCCACTGATTTCTGGCATGGGGCGCTCGGTTATGTCCCGCGCGAACCGGGCGATGACACGTGGGTGATCCTGGTACCAGCGCCAGGACCAGGGCCCCAACTCGCCCTGATGCTTAGTGAAACACCTGTCCAGGAACATCCCCGCACCCACCTGGATCTCTACGCTGATAACCAAGCCGCCGAAGTGGAGCGACTCATCCGGCTCGGCGCCCAACGAGTGGACTGGGACCTGTACCCCGAGGATCCGGATTTCGTGGTCCTCGCAGACCCTGACGGCAATCGCTTGTGCGTGATCGACAAAAGCCCGCGGTAGCGCCGTCGTCGGGGGCTATTTGCCCATCCCCAGTGTCAGCCCCTCCGTCAGCCGTCGGCCCAGCCATACATAGATGATGAGCATCGGCAGGACCACGATCACGAGCCCGGCGAAGAGCCCGCCCCAGTCGGCTCCCGAGTATGTCTGCTGCTGCACGAACGAAATCAGGGCTACTGGAAGTGTGTACTTCTCGGTGGACTGAAGGAGCGTCAGGGCCAGGAGTGTCTCGTTCCAGTGCGAGATTACCTGGAGGATGAACGCGGTCAGGATGCCACCCTTCGCCAACGGCAAGGTAATGCGCCAGAACGTCCCAAACGCTGTGGTTCCATCCAAGGCCGCGGCCTCTTCCATTTCCAAGGGAAGGGAACGGAAGAACGCAGTCAGCAGGAAGACCGTGAAGGGCATGGAGACGCCGATGTACACCAAGTTCAAACCCATGATGCTGTCCGTCAGGTACACCTTGTTCAGCATCACGAACAGCGGGATGAGAATGACCTGCGCGGGAATACCAAGGCCCAGGATGAAGTACAGGCTCAGCCCTTGGGTCAGCTTGTTGTCCACGCGGCTCAGGTAGTACGAGCACGGAGCCGCGATGGCTACCGTCAGGACCGAGGAAACCACCGTGGTCAACAGGCTGTTCCACGTTGCGACGGCGAAATCTCCAACAGTCCAGGCACGGACAAAGTTCCCAAAGTCCAGGGACGTCGGGACGCCCCAAGGGTCATCGAGAATTGCCCGGGTATCCCTGAAAGCCTGGGCCACCATCCACACCAGGGCTGCGATGCTGATCGCCACCACCATCCACAGCAGCGTCACCCCAATCCCCCGGAGAATGCTGCGCTCTCCGCGCAGCGCAGGGCTGACACCGCGTCCTGGACGGCGGCGGACAGGGGTCAAAGGTGCAAGCAATTTGTCTTGTCTCATGACTTTTCCTTTAGAACTCGACGGCGTCACGACGCATGGCGCGGCGCAGCAGGACAACCAGGACGGAGATCAGCGCCAGGGACAACACGGCAGAGGCCGTCGCGGCTCCGTAGGCCGGCGTTGATTGTCCGGAGAAGGCATTGACGTAGGTGTATACGGCCGCCGTCCAGCTCTGCGTTGGCGGCACGCCGGCCCCTGAACTGCCACCGAAGACCCAGACGATCTCGAAGATCTTCACCGACGAAATGGTCCACAACACGGCACAGGTCCCGAAAACATCCCACGTCAGCGGCAGGATGACGTAGCGCAACCGTTGGAAGGCAGAAGCGCCGGCCAAGGCGCAGTCTTCGTAGTAGTAGGGCGGAATACGGTCGACGCCGGCCATCAGGATGGTGGTGAAGTAACCCGTGGTGGTGCAGACCAGGGTGACCATGATGAGCGGGAAGATGTTGTCCTGCGCCAGCCACTTGGGCGGATCGGTCACTCCGAGGGGCGCCAGGAGGCTGTTGACCATTCCACCGGGGTTGAAGATGAAGCCCGCGAGGACCCCGAACACCAGCGCATTGATGAGGTGCGGGAAGAAGATGACGTTGCGGGCAATCTTCTTCCCGGCCATATCCCTAAGCACCAGCGTCAATGCGAAAGCCAGGACGAAGATCGCGGTCCCCACCACGAAGAGCAGAAGCAGGGTGTTGCCGAATGAGGAAAGGAACAGCTGATCCCGGAAGATCCTCCCGTAGTTGTCCAGACCAACGAACTTCATGGGGCCCGAGCCCGCCCATTTGTGCAGGCTGATCCACACGGCTCCCAGTGCCGGCACGATGAAGAGAACCGTGTACAGGACGAAAGCCGGGCCCACGAACGGAATCAGCAGCTTCTTGCGCTGCACATCGATGGAGCTCCCTCCGGGACGGCTGCCGCGCCGCGACGTGCGGGGCACCGGCTTCCGGGACTCCGCACTTTGGGCCGGCGTACCGTCTGTCCGTGGCTCCGTCAGGTGGAGGGTCATCAGCTGTTGTCCTTCCAGTACTGGATCTGGGCGGTCTTCATCTTCCCGATGAACTCGTTGGCAGAGGTCTTCCCGAGGAACAACTCGTCATCCTTGGGGAAGAAGACCTTCTCCATGAAGCCGGGGAAGGTCACTCCATCGTTTTGCAGGTGCGTTGCCGGAGCCGCGTCAATGGCCGCTTTGACGGACTCGACGGCGGGATCCACCGGTGCGTCCGGACGTACCGGAAGCACTTTGGCTTCTGTTCCAAGAGCGTTCTGGTATTTGGAGGCCAGCATGAAAGCTGCGAGGCGCTGTGCGGGGGCCTGGTTCTTCGACTTTGCCGGTACTGCAAAGCCGATGAAGTCCACACGGGCGCTGGCCGGTTTGTCCCCCATCGCCGGGAATTGGAAGGACGAGTACTCGAATCCCGGGGCGGCATAAGAACCGGTTTCGGTAGGCGTCCAGGAACCGTTGAGGATGAGGGAAGCGTCGCCGTTCGCCCAGAGTTGCTGCTGCGAAGGGAACTTGCTCGCGTTGTAGCCACTGTTGAGGTATCCGCCCTTGACGAGGGCTTCCACCTTCCGGGCTGCTTCGAGTACCGCGGGGTCATCCCATCCTTCGCCGGACTTGTCCTCAATAAGTGCCTTGAAACTGCCTGCACCCTTGAGCCGCAGCAGCGCTGTCACAAACCACGTGGAGTTGTAACCGGCAATGTCACCGTCCGCAGCGATCGGAGCCGCACCACCGGCTTTCAGCTTGTCCAGGACCTCGATGAAGTCATCCCACGTGGCCGGCGGCTTGGCTTTGAGCTCAGGGTGCTTCGCAGCATCGAACCAGATGCCGTCGGAGCTGATGCTGTACGGCACCATCCAGGGCTGTCCGTCTTCTCCCTTGAAAACGCCATTGCTGGTGAACTTCTCCGGGATGAGTGACCCCACCGCTTTTCCGTCCACCTCGTAGGAGTACACGGATGTGAGCGGGCTCGCCTGTCCGGTTTCTCCGATCACAGGCGCAAGCTTTGCGAAGGTACCGTCCACGAGGTCCGGGACGTTGTTGGTATTCAGCGCGGGAACAAGTTTCTCTGTGTTGCTGCGGCCCTGCCATTGAACGCTGACGGTGGCTCCGGTCTCCTTTTCGAAATCAACGATGGCCGCGGCGAGGACTTTCTGCTGAGGCTCCCCGTCTTTCCACATGGACCAGTAGTTGATGGTTTGGCCGGAAATGGAGCCGGAAATGTCCACCGCTTCAGCAGCGGTGGAGGCATCCGTGGCTCCACCGCAAGCAGTGGTGGACAGGGCAAATGCTGCACCCAACAGGGCGGCCAGCGGGCGAAGATGACGGGCTGATTTGCCCATGGGTATCACCTTTCGAGTGAGGGGAACCGGCCGGATGCGGTTCAGTGAGACTGACTCTCACAGTCTCCGAAAGCAGGATTCAATGAGTACTTTTGAATGAGTCGCCATCGGTTCCCAATCCCTCGGTGCACGCATTAAACCCGAGCCTGCGGTTCACTCCGATTAGGCATTTATTCCTCCTTTCCACCTCCCCAACAATCGAGAGGACCTGCGCGGGTGCTCCGATCAAATGACGCCCGCGCTCCGGCTCCGAGCTAAAGAGGGAAATTGATACGACTTGGAATCATTGGCGCGGGTGCCGTGGCACACTTCCATGCAGCATCCGCCGCGCGGATCATCAACGTGGAGTTGGCAGCCGTCTGTGACCTACGGCCCGAGTCCGCAACGAGCGTCGCATCGCCATGGGGGGCTTCCACCTATACGGACTATCTGGCCATGTTCGGTGAGGCCGGACTGGATGCGGTAATTGTCAATACTCCGCACGCGCTGCATTTGGAGATGGTATTGGCCGCAGCAGAGCACGGATTACACGTGCTGGTGGAAAAGCCGATGGCCACCACCGTGGCCGACTGCGATCGCATGATCGAGGCCTGCCGCGACGCCGGCGTGTCCTTGGTGATCGGCCAGATCCAGCATTTCCTGCCGGAGAAGCTGGCCGCCCAGGACGTGCTGGCCGGCGGCGAACTTGGCCGGGTTTTGATGATCCGCGACTACAGGACCACCGATTACCGTCCCGGCACCCGTCCGGCTTGGTTCTTCAGCGAAGCCATGGCCGGCGGCGGGGCGCTGATGAACATCGGTGGCCATTGCCTGGACCGTTCCATCTGGTTCGGCGGCGCGCCCGTTGAATCCCTCAATGCCTCTACCCACAAGCGATTCGGTGTTCCCGTGGAAACCGACGGTGCCATCTCTCTGACGCTTCGCAACGGCGTCCACGTCAGCGTCGTGGTGGTATCCGACGCCACCCAACGCACGGACGAGGTCCTTATCGTGTGCGAGCACGGCACTATTTCCTGCAGCCCCCACAGCGGAACATTGGTCCGCAGCAACGGCACCACCCGGACAGTGTGGGAGCCCCTGCCCGAGGATATCCAAGAGGGCTTCTTCCTGCAGTTGGTGGACTTCATCAAGGTGCTCGACGGCGGAACACCGAAAGTCAGCGTGGAACACGCCCGCCACATCGTAGAGGTGGTGTTGGCGTCCTACAAGGCAGCCGGGACGTGTAGCCCCTTGGTCCTTGGCCCGTCCGGTGACGCCACGAACACCGGACGCGTCCTAAGCGAAGTTCCCTAGGAGGTGAGGCCGGCTGCGACCGTGCCGTCCCAGTTGGGTGGAGTGAAGGCCCCCAAGGGATCGTCCAACACGGGCGCAGTCTGGCCTGCCCCCGCCACCGGAAGCCAACTGCCGTCAAGCCCCGGGGCCGCATGAAGCTGGAACCACTCCTGCAATTGAGCCCTCATGCCAGCCACACGGCCGGCGTGTACCGGTTCGTCCACGTGGTTGACCCGTTCGTCCGGGTCAGCCGCAAGGTGGAATAGTTCGTGGGGACCATGAGGGTACCGGTGCACGTACTTCCACTCCGAGCTGCGGATCATCCGGACCGGGCCGTATTCGTCAAAGACCACGACGGCGCGCTCGCGGGCAGCGGCGAGCGGCCCGCCGCCGTCGTCGTCGCGGTTCCCACCGGCGACGTTCCCGGCAGCGTCCGGCAGCGCACGCAACAGTTCCGCGAAAGACCGTCCGGGACCGCGTTCGAAGGGCCGGGCGTCCAGTCCTGCGAGCTCCAGAAGGGTGGCGGCTACATCGTAGGCGGACAGCACTTCAGGGAGAACAACACCCTCCTGGATCCTTCCCGGGAACGTGAAGATCGCCGGGACTTTGACGGAGGAGTCATAGACGTTCTGCGGGAACGTCCCGTTGCCCTTGCCCCAGATGCCGTGGTGGCCGCAGTTGAAGCCGTTGTCGCTGCTGAAGATGACAAGCGTATCGTCGAGGATGCCCAGTCCTTCCAGTCGGCGCAGGACCTCGCCAACCCCGGCGTCCATGGCGCTCACCGCCGCGAAGTACCCCACCAGCGCGCCCCGCGCGTCCGCCTCGCCACCGATCGGCACACCATCTACGGTGGGAGTCCATGGGTGGAGGGGTTCCTGAGGACAGCTGGTGAAGTGGCAGTCGCGGTAGAGTTCCTCGAATTCGGGCGGGTGCTGGCCCTTCCACGGCTTGTGGGGTGCCGTGTAGTTGAGGGCGAGGAAGAAGGGCTCGGCTTCTTTCGAAGCTTCATCGATGAAGTCCAGTGCGTCGCCGGTGATCGCGTCGGTCAAGTATTCAATGACAAGCTCCCGGTGGCTGGTATCGCCGTCGAAGCTGTACATGACGGACCGGTGATAAGGGCTGCCGCCACCCTCCAGCGCAAACCAGTGGCTGAAACCTTTCCGGGGAGCGTCGTTGGCACCAAGGTGCCATTTGCCGGACAAGCCAAGGCGATACCCGGCCTCGGCGAGGTCATCCGTGAACAGTCGTTGCCCCTGCAGATAGTCGACGGCCCCCGGCCCTGTTTCAACGCCCGCCAAGTAGTCGTGGACGCCGTGACGCGAAGGGATGTCCCCGGTCATCAGGCTGGCACGCGCCGGCGAGCAGACGGGCGATACGCAAAAGAAGTTCTCCAAGCGCGCTCCGCGGGCCGCGAGGGCGTCCAGGTTGGGAGTGTGGATCTCGGTGTTTCCGGCGCATCCCAGCGCCCAGGCGCCCTGGTCGTCGCTGAGGATGAAGATGATGTTCGGCTTTTCAGTAGACACCCCTCATTGCTACGCAGCCTCGAGGCGAGGAATCAATGAGCATTTCCACATGCCTTCGAGATGGAGAAAATTAGTATCTAAATACACTCTCAACAGTGGGGCAGGATAAGAGTAATCATTCGTACGCAGTGGAGTTGATCATGCCAAGGAAGAACCTCGAGCCCGTCCAGACTGAGCCCACCTCCGCGACCGTCCGCGACACGGCCAAGCAAAACCTGAAGTTCCAGAACCTCAGCGACAACCTGCGCCGGGGCATATTGGCAGGGACGTGGGCTGTGGGGACAAAGTTGCCTACCGAGCAGCAACTGTCCCTCGAAACCGGGCTGTCACTGACTACGGTGCGCCGGGCGTTCGAGGACCTGGTGGACAAAGGACTCGTGGTCCGGCGGCAGGGCGCCGGGAGTTTCGTGGCAACGCCGCAGCGCTCGCAAAAACGCTCCCGGTACGTGATCGGCGTCCTGCTGCCGGACACCCAGCTTTACTACCCGCAGGTACTGCAGGGCATCGAGGAACACTTGTCCGGCCGCGGCGCAAGCCTGCAGCTTTCCACTTACCATTACGACTTCACCCGGGAGAATGCCGGCATCGACTTCCTCCTGGATGCCGGCGTGGATGGACTCATTCTGGTGCCGACGCTGACAGGATTGGACAACCCTCAACAGCGCGTTGCCGAGCTCATGGCTCTGCCGGTTCCTGTGGTGTTGCTTGAGCGGAGCCTGGACGATCTGGGGCCGGGAGACCGGACAGAACACGTCTGCTCGGATCACCAGGGTGGAGCGTACGACGCCGTGATGCACCTTCACCGCTTGGGTCACCGGAGGATCGGGCTGCTGACGCGCGCCAACGAGGCCGCCCGAAGCAGCAACCCAACCCAGGCTGCGGTCATCGCCGGGTATGCGGCCGCCGTCGAGGCCTTAGGGCTGGACCCCGACGGGCACCACGATATGGCGTTCAGCGCCACCAAACCTGAGTGGGAAGCGGATCAGGCCGAGCACATGTTCCACCTCCTGGCAGGCAGTGGCGCAACGGCGGCCTTGATTTTCGGCGACCGGGAAGCGGCCCTGTTGGAAGGGGCCGCAACCCGCCGTGGGATGGGCGTGCCGGAAGATCTGGCCTTGGTGTCCTATGACGACGAAATGGCTGATCTCGCGCAGATTCCCCTGACGGCGGTCTCCCCTGCCAAGCATCGGCTGGGCGTCATGGCGGCCGATGTCCTGCTACGCCGATTGACTGAGGGCGACGCTTGCCCGTTGCACCAGATCCGTTTGCGGCCCCGGATCGTGGTTCGTGATTCCTGCGGGGCGAAGTTGGTTGGCCCTATCTAGCGCGTTGTGAGGCCCGCTCTGCATCCCCACCGCCTTCCTGACTTCGCAAGCTCAGCCAGGGAACCCGGGCGGCGTGGGCCCTGGAAGGGATAGCGCGCAGAACGGGCCACAACCGGGGTCTAGCGGCGGAGCTTCAACACACTGGCCTGACCACTGAGCCCGGCGGTGTCCAGCGTCAGGGTAGTCTTGCCCGCTGAGTCCGTTCCCAGGGTGCCCGCACCTTCCAGCACGCTGGACCAGGTGCCCTGAGGCAGGGTCAGCGTGAGACTGTCAGCCTTTTGAGTCGGCTCACTGACAGCCAGGCTGAGGACGTTACCGTGCCTGGAAAACACCACGCATGCGGGTCCCGAGGCTCCAAGATCCCCCGCCATCCCGGGCTTCCAAAACGTTGCGGCCGTGGTTTTCTCTGCTGTGAACTCCACAGATTGCGCCGTGGCATCGTTGCGGATCACCACGTGCTTGTTTCCCGTCGCAAGCTTGCTGCACTCCTTGGCCGACGCGCCGGGCGCCACCACATAGGCATAACTCTTAGGTGCGGCATCCGCACCGTGATCAACATAGATGGTTGCGAAGTTCCGCTGCTGCACAGTGGTACTCCCGTTGATATTCACTCCCGACCAGCTTCCGGAACGGCTCTCCCGGAGCACAGTCAGCGGGGACGAATCAAGGACGGCATAGCCTCCAAAACCTTCCAGGTGGACCCAACGATCCTTACTCAGCACAACAGCGCTACCGGCCGCTTCTGCGATGGTGCCCGACGCCGTCGTGAGTGCGTTGTTGCTTTGGTGGAGGTTGCGGTGGTCAACGATTGTTTCCACCCTGGCCCCGGAACCAGTGGTGATGTCGGCGCCGAGGCAGACGGTGACGTCCCCGCTGACGAACCAGGACTTCCGGGCCGAAAGGCCAGTTCGGCCGGGACCCACCAAATGCTGTCCGACGGCGGCAACCTCGCCCAGCGCGGTGGCACCGCTCCATTCATTGGCTGGGACAGCAGCACCCCATTCACCCTCCACCTTGTCCGGCAAGGGCGTGGTGTCCACCGTGGTGCCGGGGAGGCGGTTGTAGTTGGCCGTGGCCCAGAAAGCGTCATCGAACTGGCCGAGGTCGGACGTGTAGAAGTAGGTCATGCCGGAACCGGTGTGATAGCCGCGGTTATTCTCGCCGTTACCACACTCGTACCAGGCAATGCGGTTGCTGGACATGGAGAGCGACAATGCCCAGCCGGGTCCCCGGTGCATGGTGCGGTCCATCGCAGGGAAGAGCCTGTGGCCGGCCGGTTCCGCCACGGGGGCAATACCAGTGGCTTGGAGCTCCTTCACCAGTGCTGTTTTGGGCAGGCTGGCTCCTGCGAGGATGGGGCTGTAGGTATTGCGCACAATCCAACCCGCGCACAAACCTCTCCATCGAGCGGCAACAGCCGGATCCATTGCCCGAGCCAAGAGCAGGATGGCCTCGATAGCCGACGCACCGAGGTCATAGCCTGTGTTGGCCTCGCGGCTGATGCTCCTGCCTCGAACGGAATCAGCCATGGCCCCGTTGATCATGACGGGCGCAAACGAACCCTCCACGGCGTCGAAGAAGATGCTGCGCGATGGGTCGGTGACCTCGAACGCCGTGCCCCCAAGCAGGGAAAACAACTTGGACAGTCCGGTGAGCAGGACTACCCCGTAGGAGCCCGTGTACGGGGTGGTGCTGTGTTGGATGAACGACCCGTCGCGGAATATGCCGTCCCCGCTGGTCACGTACTGCCACACCTGGCTGAGTCCGGCGACTGCATGGTTGAGTTTGGCCGAATCTTCTCCGGCCAAGGAGCGGATGATGATTCCCTGGCACAGGTCCACCCGGTTGGCGCCCACTGAGGTGATCTTGCCGCGCTTGGGTGGGAACTGCAGCCACGGGTCGGGCACAAAATGGTCGATCGCCGCGCAGTAGGCATTGCGCTCCTCGGTGGACAATTCCGCATGCAGAACCACCATGGCGTCAGCGAGTGCCCGGGGTACACCGATCTCCCAGGACCACCAGTTTCCTACCTCTTCCTTCCTGTCGTTGTAACAAAGGGTGTTGGCATCGGCGAGGCCTGCCTTGATGACGGCCAGCACCGAGGCGTCCCCGAACACCGCCGCGGTGGGAGTAGCCCATGCAGTGGCCAGCTGAGACAAGCGGGTGTAGGTGGTGACCATTTCCGCGTCCTTGGCGAAGGACAAGTCCGTGAACACCGACGTTCGGCCTGAAGCCCGGTTTACTCTTGCCAGGGAGTCAGCGGCTTTATTGTTCAGGGCTGTGACGGCTTTGGCGAAGTCCGGATCGCCCGCCTGGATGACATTGCGGCCCGTAATCTGGTCAACCCAACGGTTTCGCAACGCTGCGAACTCCGCGGTGCCGGGTTCGGTTTCGGCCCAGGCGTTCTGAGCGAACATCGAACTGACAACTGCCGCCAGGGATAGTGCGCCGGCACCCTGGAGCAGGGTCCTGCGGGGGAATTGAAGTGACAAGGAGTTGCTCCTAACACTCGTGGCTGGACAGGGTCCGGCGTCCTTCGCCGGGTCCGCCACTGGCTTGGGTTGAAGTCAACGCGACGTGGAAGGGAGGAATAAAGCACTACCTGATCACTCCGGCCAATTCGCCGGAAACCTGCGAAACCCCCTGCAACTCTCCCCGTGTTTGGCACGTTTCCCGCGAACTCGGCGCAGAGGGGCGGAGCGAACTCGGAGCGGGCCCACTTGGGTAGAGTGCTCCCCATGGATGACAAAGCGACGCTTCTCACGTATATGCGGCTCCGCAGGGCGGACCTGCTCGGCAAGCTGGACGGGCTGAGTGAGTATGACGCCCGCAGGCCCATGACACCCACCGGCACCAATCTGTTGGGTTTGGTCAAGCATGTGGCCAGCGTGGAACTGGACTATTTCGGGGTGACCTTCGGACGGCCAAGTGGCAGGGACATGCCCTGGCTGGCGGACGACGCCCAACCGGATTCTGATATGTGGGTCCCTGCCACAGAGAGCCGGGAGGAAATCCTGGAGCTGCACCACTTCTCGGCCAAGCACAGCGAGGAGACCATCGAATCCCTCCCTTTGGATGCGCCGGGCGTGGTGCCGTGGTGGTCTGAAGAGAAGAAGAACGTGACGCTCCACCAGATTCTGGTTCACATGTGCGTGGAGACAGCCCGCCATGCAGGGCATGCAGACATCATCCGGGAGCTCATCGACGGCTCCGCGGGACAAAGACCGGGCGATCCCAACATCCCGGGCCGGACCGCGGAAGAATGGGCAGCATACTGTGCCGGCATTAAGAGGGCGGCAGTGGAGGCAGGCAAAAGCACCGCTTGAACCTTCACAGCCCCCGCATATGTTGGGCAAACCTCCGGCGTAGCCTCGCTCCGTAGAAATGAGGCATGACTCCTCAACAGACTGAACAGCGCAAGGGCGGCCGGACACGGCGCGCCGTGATCTCCGCCGTCCTGGCGGTCACTCTTTCTGCCGGGGGTGCCGCTGCGTGGGCACTGGACCGATTTGTGGTCCCGCATGCTGAGATCACCAACGTCTCCGAGTACGAGGCAAGCCAAGCCGGCACCACAACTACAGACAGCACGACGGCGGACGCCGCCTCCGCAGCGACGGCGAGCGCCGTGGTCACCGATACTTCGTACACATCCGGGGGCACCGGCGTCACTATCTCTACGGTGACCACCGGCAGCGGCGATGATACCGTGACGTACTCCGTTGCCGACGTCGTGCTTGATGAAGCAACGACGTTGAAGTCGGCGTTTGCCGAGGACACGTACGGCGAGAACATCACCGAGACCACGTCCGCGATTGCCCAGGATCACAACGCCATTTTCGCCATCAACGGCGACTACTACGGTTTCCGGGATACGGGCATTGTGATCCGGAACGGTGTGGTGTACCGGGATGAGGGCGCCCGGCAGGGACTCGTGTTTTACAAGGACGGCACCGTCAAGGTGTACGACGAAACCGCCACCACTGCTGAGCAACTGATCGCGGACGGCGCGTGGAACACGCTCTCCTTCGGCCCTTCCCTGCTGGACAACGGCCAGATCGCTTCCAGCATTGAGGACGTTGAGGTTGATACAAACTTCGGCAACCACTCCATCCAGGGCGAGCAGCCCCGCACCGCCGTCGGCGTCATTGATGAGAACCACCTGGTGTTCGTGGTGGTGGACGGCCGCAGTCCCGGCTACAGCGCCGGCGTCACCATGACGGGTCTCGCCCAGATCATGAAGGACCTGGGCGCCACCACCGCCTACAACATTGACGGCGGAGGCTCCTCCACCATGTACTTCAACGGATCCTTGGTGAACAACCCGCTCGGCGAGAACAAAGAGCGCGGCACCTCGGACATCCTCTACATCGCCCAGTCATGATCATCCTGGTACCGGCCTACGAGCCAGACCATCAACTCACCACCCTTGTCCGCGATCTTCTGGAAATCGATCCGTGGCTGACGATCGTGGTGGTGGACGACGGCTCCGGGCCTGACTACAAGGACACGTTCGACGACGCCGCACGGCTTGGGTGCCATGTGCTCAGTTACGCAGTCAATGGCGGAAAAGGCCACGCGCTCAAGTGTGGTTTTGCTTTCATCGCAGCGGAGCTTCCTGGCCACGATGTGGTCTGCGCCGACAGCGACGGGCAGCACGCAGTCGTGGACATTCTTGCCGTGGCGGACCGGGTACGGAGGGTCACCGGTGCAATGGTGCTGGGTTGCCGGAGTTTCACGGGAGATGTCCCGGCCCGGAGCAGGCTGGGCAACACAGTGACCCGGGGGTTGTTCAGGCTGGCGACGGGTCAACGGATCACGGACACGCAAACCGGTCTCCGCGGCTACAGGGCTGACATGCTCCCGTGGTTACTGACCGTGCGCGGCGAACGCTACGAGTACGAACTGAACCTTCTCCTTGAGGCGAAACAGGCCGGCTACGAAATCGGCGCAGTGGAAATAGCCACCGTCTACCTGGACCACAACTCGGGCTCGCACTTCCGTCCTGTGGCTGACTCCCTGCGGATCTATGCACCTCTGCTGAAGTTCCTGGGCTCGTCCATGTCCGCTTTCGGGGTGGACATGATGATGTTCCTCCTCCTCAGCGCGTTGACGGACTCACTCCTGCTGGCGGTGGTGGGAGCCCGGCTGGTGAGCGCCACCGTGAACTTCATGGTCAACCGCCGGCTGGTCTTTGAGCACGGAAGGGAGACCTCGTTCAGAGCCGCAGCCACGGGGTATGTGGGGCTGGTGGTTGTCCTGTTGTCCGCCAACTACGCCGCGATGTGGTCCCTCACCTCATTGGCCGTCCCGGGCATCCTGGCCAAGGTGGTCACGGAGATGACCCTTCTGGGTATCAGCTACGCGGTGCAGCAACGCTTCCTGTTTGTCCGCAAGGTACGGGCCATTCCAACCGAGCCAATCACGCCTGGCCAACAGTCCACCGTGGGAACACATATCCCGGCCTTGGTCAGGGCACAGTTTCAGCACAGCCTGGCCGGGAAAAGTGGAGATCAATCCCCTAAGAGATTCCGGAGTAACCGATGAACACCATCATCCTCATCGCGGCAGACCTGGCCGCCATCACCATTTTGACGCTCGCCCTCTACCTTCGCCGGCACCGCCGCCGCGACCTTGTGGTTTCCTACCTGGGAATGAACGTGGGTGTGCTGGCGGTTGCCACGGCTTTGTCCGGTTCAGCAGCCGGGGTTGGCCTGGGGCTGGGTTTGTTCGGTGTTCTCTCCATCATCCGGCTCCGGTCCACTGAGCTCGCCCAGCATGAAGTGGCCTACTACTTCTCGGCGCTGGGGCTGGGCTTGATCGCTGGCATCGGCGTCGAGCCGCTCTGGCTGACGCTTTCCCTGATGGCCTTGGTGCTGCTGGTGATGTTCGTCGGAGACAACCCCCGAGTCCTCCCGGCCTACCGCCATCAGACCGTAGTGCTGGACCGGGCCATCAACAGCGAACCCGAACTCTACGCACGGCTGGAGGGAGTCCTCAACGGCACTGTCCACTCGGCCACCATCCAGGAGCTGGATCTGGTGAACGACAAAACAATCGTTGACGTTCGGTATGCGGTCCGGGCAGCACAGCCCCGGCACCCGCAGCTCGGTTTCGACCAGCCGTCCGGGGCCCTCTCCCCGGCACCGCAGGAACTACCCGCGGAGCCTGTCCAGCCAGCGCCGCATACCCAGCAGTCCGTGCCCACCTCTGCGGGTGTAGCGTGAACCGCGTCGACGCCGAACCGATCATTCCGCAGCTAAGCCGGCTACCCGCCGTCGGACTGGAAGAACTCACCACGGAAGCTGCCCTGCTGACCCGGGTGGACCGCAAGTATCTGGTGCCGTCGGCTACGGCCCGGCAGATCCTCTCCACCTTCAGTTCACAGGCCCGGGTCCTGGAAATGGGCGGGAAGCGCACGTTCTCTTACGACTCCGTGTACTTCGACACCCCCGGTTTGGACAGTTACTTGCTGGCCGCGCATGGCCGGCGCCGTCGGTTCAAGATCCGCACCCGAACCTATGTGGACAGTGCAGTGAGCTTCCTCGAAGTGAAGACCGAAGGTGCCCGGGAAGCGACCGTCAAGGAACGGATTCCGTACGAGCTATGCGACCGGGAACGGCTCACCGAAGAAGGACTGGCGTACGTGAACGAAACGCTGGCCGCGGTGATCGGGGACGTGCGCTTCGGCCCTCTTGAGCCTGTAATTTCCACCCGATACCACCGCACCACGTTGTTCCTCCCCGAATCCGGAAGCCGCGCGACGATCGACTCCGACGTCATCTGGCAGAGCCCCGACGGCCAGCCATGGGTCCTGGACAACGCCGTGGTGGTGGAAACGAAGTCCGGTTCCGCTCCCGGCCCTTTGGACAGGCACCTTTGGGCGCACGGCGTTCGGCCATGCCGCATCTCAAAGTTCGCCACCGGCATGGCCGCGCTCCACCCCGAGCTTCCAGCCAACCGCTGGAATCAAACCCTCCGGCGCAGGATGCCCCTGCGTCCCCTTCACTGACTTTCCACAGACTTAGGAACCCCCCATGCGCCCTTTCCGCACTTCCCTTTCCGTTGCCGCCGTCGCCCTGGCCATCTCCCTGGCCGGCTGCTCCACCGCCACCACCAGCTCGACTTCAACCAGCTCGACCTCCAGCGACTCCGGGACAACCACCACAAACCAACAGGCAGTCACCGCCGGCACCATAGAAGAAGACACCCACTACGACAGCGATGACCTCACGTGGGACGCCGCAACCGAAGTGGCAATCAGCCTGGCCGACGGCGGCAGCAAAGTGACGTCGTCGGCCTCCACCGGCGTGGCTGTAGACGGCAACACTGTCACCATCAGTGCAGCTGGAACCTATCACCTCAGCGGTTCGCTCAGCGACGGCCGAATTGTGGTGGCCGCGGGAGAACAAGACACCGTGCGGATCATCCTGGACGGCGTGGAACTGGGCAACTCCTCCGGCTCGCCGTTTGTGGTGCAGAGCGCGGACGAGGCAATCGTGTACTTGGAAGACGGCAGCACCAACACGCTAACCGACGCCACCACCTACGCCGACCAAAGCGAGGACGCCCCCAACGCGGCGCTCTACTCCATGGCCGACCTGACCATCGCCGGAACCGGTTCCCTCACTGTCAACGGGAAATCCAACGACGGCATCGTTTCCAAGGACGGCCTGGTGATGGCCGCCGGCAAGGTCACTGTGGACGCGGTGGACGACGGAATCCGGGGCAAGGACTACACCGTCCTCTTGGACGGCGCCTACCAGGTGACCGCGGGCGGAGACGGAGTGAAGGCTGACAATGACACGGACGAAGGGCGCGGTTGGCTCCTGGTCAGCGGCGGCTCATTGACAGTCAACGCCGGCGACGACGGCGTGAAAGCCTACAACGCCCTCACTGTTTCCGGCGGAACCGTCGCCGTAGCCGAATCCGAGGAAGGCTTGGAGGCACAACACATCGCCATCTCCGGCGGTGATGTCACGGTCACCTCAAATGACGACGGTGTGAACGCCTCGGGCGGCTCGACCACCAGCACCGACGCCGGCGCGGCCGGTGGCGGCCCCGGTGGCGGAGGTATGGGCGGTGGTGAGATGGCAGCCGGCGACTACACCGTAGACGTTTCCGGCGGGACCCTGACCATCAACTCCGAGGGCGACGGCCTGGACTCCAACGGCAGCGCCACCATCTCCGGCGGCACCGTGGTGGTAAACGGTCCTACCAATGACGGCAACGGTGCCTTGGACGTCAACGGCGAGTTGGTAGTCACCGGCGGAACCGTGGCAGCGGCTGGCAGTGCCGGAATGGCAGTGACGCCAGTAACCTCGTCCACGCAGTCAGGTGTCCAGCTGACGTTTGACTCGCCTGTCTCTGCCGGTACGCCTGTGCATATTGTTGACTCCTCCGGGGCGGTGGTTGCAACGTTCGTGACCACCAAGGCCGTTTCGTCCCTGGTGTTCTCGTCCTCCGCGATCAGCGCTGGTGGGACGTACACGGTGTACACAGGGGGCAACGCTGATGCTGATTCCGGTGTGACAACCGGGTCCATCTCCGGTGCCGAGGAGCAAGGAACCGTGACGGCGGGCGAGTACACCCAGGCCCAGGGCCCGGGTGGTGGCGGAGGCCGCTGGTAAGTCCGAACAATGGGGACCGGGTTTCGGCCCAGTCCCCCACTGACGTGTTTTCAAGTGGCGGCTAGAGCCGATGGCATACTACGTTGCGATATCTGAAGGCAGATGCCCCCGTGACCTTGGCGAGCCCTCATAGTCAGCTCCGCGTGGATTCCTGACCTCTTTTGAGCCACAGGACGGCATAATCAACCTATTTGGGGTGTATTTACCCACCCAACCCTTCATTGGGGGTCACGAAGCCACAGGCCAGTGCCTCCCCTTGATCTCCGGTCACATTCTGTTTACACGGCAACCATGGCCTTTTGGTATCCCAAAGTGTAATCTCCATCACATTCCCTCATGTGATATTCGCATTCCGCATGACGGAACATTCGGGTGGCATTGAATGAACCTTCAGAGCTCAGATAGGAGCGCACTGTGGAAAAAGACCTTGCCCAGGAGGCTGCAACACCGCGGACCGGATCCCTGGCTAAACAAATCGAAGGCGCGTATCAGCGGATTGGGGTGACTGGCGCTCACCGCCAGATCGTCTTCATGATCCTGCTGGGCGTGTTCTTCGACGCCCTTGAACAAAATGCCGTCGGTATCACCGGCCCCATCCTCCGCCAGTCCTGGGGATTGGGTGCCACCGAAATCGGTTTGCTGAACACAATGACGTTTACGGCAACCGCATTTGGACGGCTGGCGACCGGCCTCATTGTCGACAAATACGGCCGGCGGCACATGCTGGTCATCAACCTCATCATCTTCGCAGGCGGCTCACTGATCTGCGCCGTAGCTCCCAACTACCCCATTCTCGCTGCAGGCCGCTTTATTGTGGGCTTCGGACTCGGAGGCGAAATCGCCGTCGCCGTGATCATGATGGCCGAGTTCTTCGCCGCCAAACACCGTGGCACCGCAGTAGGGCTCATCAACGTCACCGCTGCAGGTTTGGGCAACATGCTGGCCCCGGCCTTCGGCATCCTCGTCTTCACGCTCTTCGACGGCCCGGACAAGTGGCGCTGGGTGTTCGGCCTGCTGTTCATCCCTGCCCTTCTGGTCATGTTCTTCCGGCGCTACGTTCCTGAAACGCCGCGCTTCCTGGCCTCGCAAGGAAAGATCGACGAGGCAAATCTGGTCATTACCCGGCTGGCGCGCAACAAGCTCTCCGGCCCCATCCACGATCCCGAAACCTACATCACCGCAGTAGCGGACCCAGTGGTGGCCACGTCCTCAGGCCACTGGAAAGATGCCCTCCGCGGCAAGCTCCTCAAGCGCACGGTCCTGCTGTGCATTGCCGTTTGCATGTCCTACGCCGCCCAGATTTCGATGCTGACGCTGATGCCAACCATCCTGGTCTCCCGCGGTTACGCGGTGAACACGAGCCTCTGGTTCACCCTGATCATGCAGTCAGGTTCCCTACTGGGTGCGTGCACCGCCGCCTATCTTGCCAGCCGGTTGCCCCGCAAGAAGGTCCTGACTGCCGCTGCGATCCTGGGATGCCTATCCGGACTGTCCATGGCTTTCCTGGCCACCGACATTGTGCTGGTAGTGATCTTCGGGGTTCTCTTCAACTTCTCAGTCATCATCCTGAACACCACCATTTGGCTGTTCGCGCCGGAGCTCTACCCAACGCGCACCCGTGGATTCGGAACATCGATCATCTTGGCCGCGGGCTCACTTTCCGGCGGTTTGTTCCCGCTCATCTCGGGCGCCGTGTTCGATTCCGCCGGGCTGCCAGGCATGTTCACTACCTTGGCGGTGCTGTTCATCATCCTGGCCATCGTGGTCCAGTTCCCGCCGGAAACGTTCAACAAGCCGCTGGAAGAAGACACTGAACCGAGCGACGACGAGGAAGCAGCAATCTATGGACACTAGGGTCCCTGGCACTGCCGGAAGGCCTGCCCCTGGCACAGTTCTGCTGGTCAACCCCAACACCAACGGCAACACCACAGCCATGATGGTGGACCTGGCCAAGGAGCGCTTGGAACCGCAAGGGCTTCAGGTGGTTGGAGTTACCGCAGCCGCGGGGCCGGCCATGATTGTGGATCCCGCCTCCCTGACTGAGTCTGCGGCGCACGTCCGTGATGCAGTACGGGGTTACCTTTCCGGGCCCGACGGCGGAACGGTGGTTGCGGTGATTGTTGCAGCAATAGGGGATCCGGGCAGGGCGCGGTTGCACCACGAACTGGACATCCCCGTGATCGGGATCGGACAAGGCTCCGTTCATGCCGCGGCACACAGCCCCGACGGCCAACTCCGCCGCTTCGGTATGGCAACAAGCACGCCGTTGCTGGTCGAATCCCTTGCCAAGCTGGTGGCGGACCATGGGTTCCAGGAGCACTTCACAGGCGTGCGCCTCACGGCTTCGGAGCCTCTGGCCTTAGCGGCAGACCCTGAACAGCAGTTCCAGGAATTGGCGCAGGCGGTCAGGACAGCCACGGCGACTGACCATGCCGAGGCCGTCATCATTGCCGGCGGACCGCTCAGCGTTACTGCGCGACGACTGGCCGAGACGACCGCCGTCGCCATTATCCAACCCATCCCGAGCGCGTGCCAGCTGGTGCTCACCGCCCTGTACCAGAGGAGGTAGGCCAACACTGCAGCGCCCGACGACGGCACTCGCCTGCCGTCGTCGGGCGCTTCCACACGAGTAATCCACCCTCCGCAAGCCTCCCCCGCAAACTTGATGCGAACTTGAGCCAATCGAAAAGCTTCCTTGATATAGCAGCGCCACGCTGGAAGTACGAAGCACCCATACATAGGGGTTGCGGCAACGAATTTCAAGTATGAAACACGACGATGTGGGGGAAGCAATGCAACAGGCATCAGCACTAACCGAGGTGGTGGCCGTCAAAGGCATCATCCAGGACCAGAACCCCGTAGATTTCTACGCGCTGGGTGTCGCGGGATGCATCGACCGGCTTGCCGCACCGCTGCGGCGCGAGGGCGTCATTGTCCATTGGCACACTCCGCATCACGGCATCGAGATCTCCTCCACAGCCGCCGCCCTCCTCTATCACGTAGCGCAAGAGACCTTCAGCAACACCCTCAACTACGCGAATGCCAGCGAACTCACCGTCCGTCTCAACGCTGTTTACCACGGCATCCAACTCACCGTCACGGACGACGGCAGCGGGTTCGAAATCCACGCCGCACCCAGCGGCCGGCGCCACGGTTTCGGATTGCTGCTGATGTCAATAGCAGTCCACGACGCCGGCGGGACAGTAGCCATCGACTCCGCAGTTGGGCGGGGCACCAGTGTGCGGGTTACGCTTCCGCTGGATTGAGTCCTATTTGGGACCATTTTTGGGCGCCTAACCCGTAGCCGCGCAGCTTTGCCGGACGTATTCTGTAGCTACTTTTCAGCCGGGTTATCCCTACGGATTGGCACGAAATGGCGCGGAACAAGGGTCCAAAGATAGGTCTGGGCAAGGTCCTCTTGAGGATCTTCGGGTTCTTCTTCGTGAGCACGCTCTGCGGGGTGCTGATCACTGGATTCCTGGCACCCGTTGTTGCCTTCACCAGCACCACCGTGGGCGGTTCCGTGGGGTTTTATCAGAGCCTGCCGAGCGAGCTCAACGTCGATTCCCCTTCCCTTTCAAGCACCGTAGTGTCTGCGGACGGCCAACTCATTGCCACCTTCTATGCCGAGAACCGTGTGAAGGTCCCGCTGGAGGAGATGTCCCCGTTCATCCGTGAGGCGATCATCGCGATCGAGGACAACCGCTTCTACGAACACGCAGGTGTGGATGCCCAAGGCATTATGCGGGCGCTGACTTCCAACCTGACCCAGGGCACACGGCAAGGCGCCTCCACGCTGACCCAGCAATACGTCACCAACGTGCTCAACGAGTCCCGCCTGTCCGAGGGGCGGCCGGAAGACGTGGTCCTCAGCGGCCAGAAGACCGTGGGCGACAAACTGCGCGAAATCAAACTTGCCTTGGAGCTGGAGAAGCGGTTCAGCAAGGATCAGATTCTTGAGGGATACCTGAACATCGTGTTCTTCAATCGGAACGCCTACGGCATCGAGGCCGCATCCCGCTATTTCTTCAGCACCTCCGCAATGGACCTGACCTTGCCCCAGGCAGCCCTCCTGGCTGGATTGGTGAATGGACCAAGTATTTACGATCCCGTTGTCGATCCTGATGCTGCGCTCAAGCGGCGCAACCTGGTGTTGGACCGGATGCTTGAACAGGGCAAGATCACGGCGGTGGATCACGGCGTGGCAGTAGCCGCTCCCATTGAGCTCAACATCACCCCCTCCCTGCAAGGCTGCGCGGGTACCTCGTTTGCCACCTACTTCTGCGACTACGTCTCCCACCTCATCCTTAACGACGAGGCCTATGGTGCCACGGTGGAGGAACGTGAACGGTTCCTCTACCGTGGCGGTCTGACCATCACCACCACCTTGGACAGTCGGCTCCAAAACGCCGCACAGCAACAGGTTGACGCCTCCGCCGGCCCCAACCCGGACAAATGGGGTGCCGCGATGACCACCGTTCAGCCCGGCACCGGGAAGATCCTTGCAATGGCCCAAAATACGGTGTTCGTGCCCCAGGACGGAAAGTACGATACCCAGCTGAATTTCAACGTGGATGCCAAAGACGAGAATGGCTACGACCTCAACGGTGCGGGTGGTTTCCAGCCTGGTTCCACCATGAAGCCATTTATCTACGCGGAGTGGCTCAACGAAGGCAAGAATCCCACCGCCGTTGTTGATGCTTCACGCAGGGTCTATCCCGTGGGTTTCCCGTGGCGCTCGAGCTGCGGCAAGGTCCTTGGCGGGTACAGCACCGCCCAGAAGGCCCAAAACCTGGGCGCCGATGATGACCTCCAAAACAACGACGACGGCTACTACCGTCCGATGCCTATTAACTACGGCCTTTACAACTCCATTAACACGGCCACTTTTGCCACCGCGGCCCAATTGGACTTCTGCGGAATACAGAAAATGGTGGACACCGTGGGCCTGCACAGCGGTCTGGACAACGCGCCGGTGAACATGCACCAGATCGGCAACCTCCTTGGTTCCATCGGTGTGGCCCCTGTGGTCCTGGCGAGCGCCTACGCCACCTTCGCGAACGACGGCACCTACTGCAAGCCGATCGCCATTACCGGGATCAGCGATGCACAGGGACGCCAGTTCCAAGCCCAAACACCTGAGTGCAGGGACGCCGTGAAACCAGCCGTGGCACGGGGCGTGAACGCTGTCCTGCAGGATGTCCTCAAGATGGGTTCCGGCGTTTACATCGAGCCAAAGGTCCAGAGCCGGGTTCCGGTGGCGGCCAAGACAGGCACGTCCAATAACAATGGCGCCACCTGGGTGGCCGGATTCACCCCGGCTCTTGCAACGGCGTCGTTCTTCGGGGACACGTCAGCGGGTCAGCAGCGGGCCGGGCAAAATGTCACCATCAATGGCAAGTTCTACAAGTCCCTGGACGGTTACATGATCGCGGGTCCGCAGTGGGCCAACTACATGATGACGGCCACGTCGCTGTACCCGAGCGGGCCTTTCCAAGCACCGGCCCCTCCCCCAACGCCCACCCCGGCGACACCACAGCCGACGCGCCGATGACGCCCGCGTTGCGAGGCCCGCTCTGCGTGCTATTCCCTGCTTGAGGAACGTAAAGCGGGCCCCGCAACGAACTCCTAGAGTGCGTGCTCCACGTCCGCAAGCGTGCCGTCGTCCTCATAGGTAGCGACGCCGGCGAGGTCCCGCCCAGCGATGTACCCGAACGTCAGTGCTGGTCCCAGGTTGATGCCACCGGCCGGGTAGTGCCCGCCCATGACATTGGCTTGATCGTTGCCGGCGACATAGAGCCCGTCTATAGGATCGCCGTCGTTGTTGAGCGCCCGCCCTCGGCCGTCGGTTTCCAACCCTGCGAAGGTGCCGAAGCTTCCCGGAACCACTCGCACGGCATAGAACGGTCCCTTCTCGATGGGCCCCAAGGATGGGTTGGGCCCGTGGGTGGCGTCTCCGCCGTAGCGGTTGAACGCGGTTTCGCCACGGTCGAAGTCGGGGTCAACGCCGGAACGCGCATTTGCGTTGAAGCGTGTAACGGTCCGGCGCAACTCCGCGGGGTCGATCCCGCATTTCGTCGCCAATTCCTCCACCGTTCGCCCCTTCATGAGGTACCCGGAGCGCAAGTAAGGAAAGAGCGGCACGGGCAATGGCTTGGCCATACCCAAAGGGAACTTGCGGACGAAACGGCTGTCCGCGATTTGCCACGATTCCACGGTTTCGCCCTCAGGGGTGGCTGCGAGGAGCGCCTCCACATAGTCGTAGTAGCCGTTGGCCTCATTCACGAACCGCTTCCCGTCGGCGCGCACGCCGATGCTGCCTGGCTTGGCGCGGTCCATAATGTGCGGAAAGACCCCTGTCCTGCCGTTGCGGTACGGCACCAAGGACACCGGGCACCACGCGGCCGGTGACTTCACTGCGGTGGTGAAGCGTGCACCCACGGCCTGCGCCAGGTTGATGCCATCACCGGTGGTTTCGCCCGGGGACAGCGTCCAGTGCTCCCGGCCGGTGGGCGTCTTGGGGAACAGCTCCTTGCGCCGCTGCACATCGTTGGGAAAGCCGCCGGATGCCAGCACGACGCCGCGGCTCGCGTTAATCTGCAACTCACCTTCCGGAGAACGCACGACGGCGCCGGTCACCTTGCCGTTTTCATCGCTGAGCAGCGCTGTGGCCGGCGTAGAGACCCGGATGTCCACACCAAGATCGTCAGCGGATTTCATGAGTCTGCCGGTCAGCGCCGTGCCGTTGACCAGTTGCATGTTCCGGCGGTGCGTCAACAGGTCCAGGAGGTGGAATCCGAAGCGCCAGCCCGCGTGAAACAAGCCCTTGGGGTTGCCCTGGGGTGCCGACAGGAACTTGCTGAGGTCCGGACCTGCCATGATTCCCATGCCCAGGAACGAGGTTTCGTAGAGCTGATGGCGCATCTTGGCTCTGAGGCCGGGCTTGATGGTGCGGGCGTTCAGCGGTTTGGGACCGACCGAACGGTTGCCTGTGCCTGCTCCGGGGAGCTTGCCATAGATGTCGTTAATTTTGCTTCCGGGAACGAACTGGAGGGAGGTCTTATGGTGGAAGAAGCCCACCATATGCGGCGCCGCTTCGAGGAAGGCGTCCACTTTGTCGGCTTGATAGTCATCACCAAGAACCTCTCGGAGGTACGTTCGGAAGGTCTCCTTGTCCTCGTAGACTCCTTCAGCTTTCGCCAACGGGTTGCCGGGTGCCCACGCCCAGCCGCCGGACCAGGAAGTCGCGCCGCCGCAAACCTCTGCCTTCTCCACCACAATGACTTTCATCCCGTGGAATGCAGCCGTGACAGCTGCGGACATCCCACCGGCGCCTGAGCCGACAATTAGGACGTCGCAGTCCACGGTGCGGAGTGGGTTGCCGTTCATTTGCTGCTCCCTGTAAGTGCTGTGTTGCTGAGTGCTGTTTTGCTAAGTGCTGTGACGTTGGATGCTGCGGTGTTGAGGACGGAATCTGCCGCCGCTTTGAGGTGTTTGGCCCAGGCCAGTTCGCCCAGAGCGGCCACGCTGTTGTCGGATGGCGTTTCGATGCTGACCGCAGTTCCCGCCGGGAAGGCCGCAAGGATGGCTCGGAGGTCAAACTCACCCACCCCGGGGACACCCCGTTCCGACCGTGACTCCGTAATCAAGGCGTCCCTGCTTGCCGGCGGAGCAGCAGGACCGTCGCAGAGTTGAATCAAGGGAACCAGGTCCGCAGCTGCTTCGAGTTGAGCAGCAGTCCCGCCAAAGCGGTTGAGGTGGAGTGCGTCCACAACAATCCTGCAGCCCGCCCTTTGAGCCAAGGTGACTGCCTGCGGGATGGAACGAACGGTTTGGTAGGCGATAGGTTCCAACGTCGGCATGATGCCGTAGCCCTTTCCGTCCTGAGTCATCTGCGCGAGGTGGTCACCGAAACGGTCGAGATCCGGGTCTGCGCAGGCCACCGTCAGGGTTGATGCTCCCAAGGCCTGGCCGGCTTCCATCATCTGGAGCCATGCTTCGCGCTGATCCTGCCCGTTTTGCTGGCCAGTGCCGTCCAAAAGGAGAAACTCAATGTCTTCAACCGTGGTCCCTGTATCCGCCATCCTTTCGAGCGTCTCCTTGAGCATTGGAGAGCCCGACTGGAGGTCATACGGCCGCTCTGTGGTGGTGACAGGACGGACGCGTGCTCCGATGAAGTCGAAGCCCGCCTGTGCCGCGATGCTCACCAAATCCGGCGGTGCGGTTCCGACGAGGGAGAGCTGGGCAATCCCCAGCCGGCGCGTTGGTGTGGTCACTTTCGGGCTCCGTTCAGGGTGACGTCATGCTGGGTGTTGGTGAGGTCGTCGGAATGCTGCGAATTCGCCGGAACTCTCCGGCGGTCTGACACCGTTCCCGCGAACTCGGCGGAGGGAGTGGGGGCGACGTCGGCGGAGGGGGTGGGGGCGACATCGGCGGAGGGGGTGCGGGCCAGCGCGGCGGCAATACGCTGGGCTGCGTCGTAGCCACTCTTCACCGCGTTGGACACGATGGCCGGCGTCCTGTCGACCACCGTCCCGGCGACGGCGACGGGGACTGACGCGGCAAAGCTGAGCCCGGCTTCCCGTTGCTCCAGTGTCGAAGCCCCGTCCAGCGGCAGCACCGAACGCGAGACCAAGAGCTCCCCCGGCGCGTCAATCCATTCGTCCTCCACACCGGCGCGCCTGATCCGTACCCGGCTACCGCCAAACTCACCGGTGCCATCAAACTCCTCTATGGTGCTGGAGAGGAAGATCCGTACCTTCGGGTTGGCTTCAAGTCGGGGCACTGCGAGGATCTTGGCCCGCCGCCCGGATTCCGGAGCCAGGGCTTCCTGTGGCCCGACGATCAGCACGGCGGTACCGAGTGCGGCAAGGGTGTCGGCCACGCTCATGGCAACAGAATCCGCGCCCCAAATCGTCACCGCCTCCGGTGCTCTGCCGTCAAGGACCTCCGGGTGCGCGGTGAGCCAATCCCGGATGTCGGAAACCCGTGGAGAGTCGCCGCCTATGAACTCGGGAGCAGGGCGCGCCCCGCCCGTTGCGATCACCACTGCATCTGCGCCGAAATCGCGGGCCAGCGTGCCGGCGTCGGACATGTCCATGTGGACTCCCAAGCGGACCTCAACGCCCAGGCGCTCGTTTTCCGCGCCGGACCAGTCTGCAAAGCGGTGGAAGTCCGGCGTCGACTTCATGCGCTCAGCGAGCGCGAATTGCCCGCCGGGCCGCACGCCGTCGTCCATCAACGTCACGCTGGCGCCGGCTTCGGCGAGTTCGCGGGCAGCGGTGAGGCCGGCAGGTCCGGCACCCACCACCAGCACCCGGGAAGAGGGGTGAACGGCTGGTGTTGGAACCGGGACCCGTGATCGCCCAACGGCGGGGTTGACCGTGCAGGTGACTTGTCCCAGGCCAAGGTTGTCGATGCACACGTTGCAGGCGATGCAGGGGCGGTAGCGATCGCCACGCAACACACCGCCAATGAAGGCGGGATCGGCATGGATGGCGCGGGCCAGGCTGACGAAGTCGCAGGTGCCTTGGGACAGGACTTCCTCGATGATCTCCGGGCTGTTGAGCCGCCCGGCCATGCCCAGCGGGATTCCGAACTTCCGGTAGGCCTTGGCGTAGTCGGCCAGGATTCCGGGCTTCCATTCTCCTGACTGCACAATCCATTCACCGGCGTCGTAGCTGCCCGCGGAAATGTCCAGGAAGTCCAACTTCTCCAGATGGCCCTTGGCGATGATGTCCACTTGCTGCTCAGCGCTGATACCGTCGGCCGGACCTTCAACGACCGAGACACGCATGCCCACGATCGTGTCCGGAACGGCCTGCCGCACGGTGTCAATGACCAGGTTCATGAAGAACTCCGGCGCCGCGAACTCATCCGTGCGGTGGTTCGAAATAGGCGACATGAACTGATGGATCAGGTATCCGTGGGCGCCGTGCAAGTTGATCACGTCGAACCCGGCGGCAACCGCGCGGCGGGCCGCAGCCCCATAGGCCTCCACGATTTCGTAGCACTCAGTGGCGGTGAGTTCCCGCGGAACTTCACCACCCGCCGTCGGGCATGGAACCGGTGACGGCGCGAGGTTCTTGAAGCCCGAAACTGCCGATTGCGCGGTGCGGCCGCCGTGATTAAGTTCGACGGCGGCCAGCGCACCTTCGGCGTGCAGGGCATCGGTGAGGCGGCGGAGTCCGGGAATCATGTCATCGGTGTGCAGGCCGAGTTGGTGGGTGCGGCCTTTGCCGTCCGCCCGGACATAGGTGGCTTCGGTGGTGACCATACCTAGGCCGGCCTTGGCGCGGGTCACGAGGTAGTCGATGTATTGGTCGGTGATGAAGCCGTCCGTGGTGCCGTAGTTGCGTTCCATCGGGGCCGAGGCGAGGCGATTGCGAAGGGTCTTGGGGGAGCGGCCGTTGCGGCCCAGGGTCAGTGGTGATGCTGCTGATGGTGAAAAAGACATGCTTAGCTCGCCACCTTCTGGGCGCTTCGCAGCCGGTTGGTCGCTGGGCGGGCGGAGGGAATGGCTGCGTGGGCGGGGTGTACGGGTGCGAAGCGGACGGGTTGGCCGGTGCGTGAGGATTCGTAAATGGCCAGCAGGATCCGCAAGGACTTCAGTGCGTCTTTGCCGGTGATGGCCGGTTCCGTACCGTCTTCGAGTGCCTGGACAAAATCCTGGACTTGCAGTTTGTGGAACGGAATGAGCTGGCCGTTGATGATGGACAGATCGACGTTCGGCTCCATGCCTTCCGGGTGGACAGGCTCGACGACGATTCGCTCGCCCACCGCCCACAGGTCCAGTCTGCCGTCGCTGCCTTCGGGGAACTCTGTCAGGGAAGCCGAAGCCCCTGTTTCACCGGTGATGCGGAGCTGGATTCCGAGGTTGGGCGACACCGCGGTGGAGGCTTCCAGTGTTGCCATGGCGCCGGAGGTGAAGGTGATCACCGCCGTCGCGGAATCTTCAACCTCTATATAGTCGCCGTGACGGTAGGTATTGACCTTGCCATAAACCTCGGCAACGTCCCCCAAGTACCACTGGAGAAGGTCAATCTGGTGGACGGCCTGCGACATCAGGACCCCGCCGCCGTCGCTCTCCCAGGTGCCGCGCCAGGCGTCCCGGTTGTAGTAGTCCGGGGCACGGTGCAGCATCACGGAGCATTGGGCCATGATGGCGCGACCCAGCGTGCCGTCGTCGATTGCGCTGCGGATCCTCTGCGACGCCGGCCAGAAGCGGCGCTGGAAAAGAACCCCGAGTTGGACCCCGGACTCATGGCAGGCTGCCACCATGCGTTCGGCAGACTCCAGCTTGGTGGCGATGGGCTTTTCGCAGAGGACGTTCACCCCGGCAGCCGCGGCTTGCAGCACCACGTCCTCGTGGGTGGGGTGGGGCGTGCACACGGAGAGGATGTCCAGGCCCAAGGCGAGGAGTTCCTCCACGCTTGTTGCCGCATTCGGTATGCCCCAGGCTTCGGCTGTTGCCCTTGCCCGGTCCGCATCCACATCGCAAACGCCCACGATCTGCACGTTGTCCAAGGCACGGAACGCTTCCAGGTGGTTTCGGGAAATGGCCCCGCAACCCGCGATTCCAACGCGGAAGGTTCGGGGTGCGGTTGCTGACGAAGTCATGGGTATCCAACTTTCAGGGCATGAGTCGTTGAGGTGATTACTGATATGGCGAGCGCCTGTGTCAGGGGCGCGGCGCACCATGGGAAGCGCGGCGTTAGTGGGCGTCAGCGCGGTGCCGGGCGGACAAAAGGTACCGCCCGGCGTCGTGCAATATCGGTCTACTTAGCGGCGGTGCGGGGCTTACCGAGGTCCTCGAGCGGGACGTTGTAGGTTTCCCGCGCTGTCATGATGGCGATGGCCGAAGCTACCAGGCAGAGGATGGTGAAGCCCGCTACAGGCCACCAACCGTTGGGGCCCGGCTGCGCAAGGAGCGTCGCGATTGCGGGAGCAAACCCGGCCAGGATGAGGCCGATCTGGCTGCCGATCGCCATGCCGGAGTAGCGGACAGCTGCCGGGAACATCTCGGGGAAGAAGACAGTCCACACACCGTTCCAGCAGGAGTAGAAGACGGTCATGTTCAGGAAGCCGAACAGGAAGACCATGGGGATGTTCTGTTCGCTGATGGCCCAGAAGTAGCCAATGGTGGTCAGCGCGCAGCCAAGGGCTCCCACCAGAAGGACCTTCTTGCGGCCAATGCGGTCCGAGATCATGGCGGAGATGGGAATGGTCACCATGGAGAGGCCGATTGTTACGGCGTTCACGGTGAGCATGAGCGTGCGGTCGATGCCCACGGCCGGTCCGGTGGCGTAGGCCAGGGCGTACACGGTGAAGGTGGTCTGCATAACGGAGAACAGCATCACCACGCCGACGCGCAGGACGTCACGCCACTGCGTCTTGAAAACCGCGACGGCGGGGATCGCCTTGGGCTTGTTGTGCTCCACGATCTCTTCGAAGACAGGCGGCTCATCCAGGCGCGTCCGGATCCAGTAGGCCACTGCCAGGACCACTACGGAGAGCCAGAACGGTACTCGCCAACCCCAGCTGAGGAGCTGCTCTTCCGGCAACGCCGCCAGTGGGATGAAGACGATGGTGGACAACACCATTCCTGAGGCGTAGCCAGTCATGACGAAGCTGGTGAAGAAGGCGCGGCGGCCCTCCGGTGAGTGCTCCATGGTGAGCGTGGAGGCACCGGCAGATTCGGCCCCGGCGGAGAAGCCCTGCGCCAAGCGGCCCAGCAGCAACAACGCTGTTGCCCAGTAACCCATTTGTCCGTAAGTCGGCAGGAATCCGATGCCGATCGAGGCTACACCCATGATTACCAGTGTGATCATCAGCGCTTGCTTACGGCCGATCTTGTCCCCGTAGTGGCTCATCACCAGGCCACCCAACGGCCTGGCCAGGTACCCGACGCCGAACGTGGCCATCGCTCCAAGGAGTGCCACCACCGGGTCTCCGCCCGGGAAGAAGATCTTGGGGAAAATCAGGGCGGCTGCGGTGCCGTAGATGAAGAAGTCGTAGTACTCCAGAGTGGATCCCAGGAAGGAGGCCAGGGCCGCCTTCTTGGGCATTTTGACGTGCTCAACCGGCGCTGCCGGGTTTACTTCCGAGGGCGAGTGCTGCTGCACGTTTCCCATACTGTCTCCTCATTGAGTGCGCGGGAAGCGGCACCGCCATGGTGCCTAGCCCGGCAAAGAATTAGATGAGTCACGAATCGCCGGCTGCCGCTTTGTTGGGCAGCCCATCCTGTGTCCGCTGGTGACGAATCCAGGACGTATGCTCCAGATCACGGGCGATAGTTCCTCTGAGATCGACTGTAGGACCCAAGTCACATGCCGAGGGGAAACTTCCCGTTCAACGGGACAGCTGCCTACCGGACGCTGCCTACCGGACCAGGCTTAGTCAGTGCTTGCGTGGGCCAGCCACGGGCGTGACCCATACGGCCGGCGCTCAGCACCCATGGTTCGGGACAGGCCGCGCCCTGCCGCTACCAGCACGGGCAAGATCAACCCGGCGTCTTCATCCACGGAAGGCACGACGACGGAAATGGCACCAATGACCGCCTGGCCCTGGCCGAACACCGGCACGGAATAGGCCGTGTTCTCCGAGACGAGGACGCCGACCAACCGGGCGTAGCCACGCTCCCGGATGAGCGCGAGGTTGGCTCTGACTCTTGCAGGATCTGTTTCGGTAGCCGGCGTCGTCTTTTCCAGCTTCCCGGCCAGGAAACGGTCCTGCACCCAGCCCGGCATGTGCGCCATCATGGCCATCCCGGAGGATGTGGTGTGGATGTCCAGGCGGCCCGCCACCTCGGCCAGGTTCATGACCGTTCCATGCCGGTCCAGACGCTCCAGGTACAGCACGCTGTTGTTCTCGACGTCCGGTATGGACAACGACACATGCTCCCGGACGGCCGCATGAACACCTTCCAGAAACGGCAAACCTCGACGGCGGAACTCCTCCAGAGGATTGCTTCGCGATGCCAGCTCCCACATTTTCATCCCAACACCGAACTCCCCCGCAGCATTGCGCTCCAAAAGTCCGTTCGCGGCCAAGTCCATGGCCAGACGATGCACGGTACTGCTGGACATCCCGGTAATCCGGACCATTTCCTTCAGGGGTAGCCATGGCTGGCCTTTGGAAAAGGCATCCATGATCTTGACCACGCGCTCAATGACGGACTCCCCCGACGCTGAGTTAGCCATGATGCCTCCTGTTTCCTCCCGTGCCACCCGGCCACCCCGGACCTGAAACCCAATATAGCCTTGCACTTGACGTGGAAAATGCGGGAGGCAACGTGGAACTGCGGCAAATTGAGGCCTTTCTGGCTGTCGCCGAAGAACTTCACTTCGGCCGTGCGGCGGAGCGACTCCGGATGGCGCAGTCACCCCTGAGCCAGACCATCATGAAGCTCGAAAAAGGCTTGGGGGCGGCGCTGTTCGATCGCAACACCCGGTCTGTCACGCTGACGGCGGCGGGCCATTCGCTGCTGCCGCATGCCCGGAGAATCCTCGAAGAAGTGGACTTGGCCCGCCGGGCAGTGAACGCCGGCAAGGGGACGGTTTATGGCAAGCTCGCCATTGGCTTTTCCGGGGCGTTGAACCACACCACGCTTCCGCCGTTGACACGCGCCCTTCGTCAGCATTTCCCGCAGCTGGAGGTGACACTCCAGGGCGGGCTGCTGACGCAGGAAGCGCTCCATCAGCTAAGCAACAACGCCTTGGATCTGGCTTTCATCGGCCTTCCCATCGATGCACCGTCTTTGGCCACCCGCCGGATTGCCACTGAGCGATTGGGGGTTGCGGTGCCTGCGGACCATCCGTTTGCCGGGCAGGCCTCGGTGAAGATGGCCGAACTCGCGGGGGACCCTTTCATCACCATGCCTGCGGCGCAAGGGTCCACTCTCCGGGACGTCACTTTCGCCGCCTGCGCCGCCGCGGGGTTCCGGCCACGAATCAGTCAGGAAGTGGCCGATCCATACACGGCGCTTTCGCTGGTGGCGGGCGGAGTGGGCATCAGCCTGATGCCCGAATCCATCCAGGAAATCATGCCTGCCGGGACCGCCTTCCTCGCCTTGGAAGGTGAAGACGTCCTGCTGCTTTCGGGGCTCGCCTGGAACCCGGAGGCCTCATCGCCGGCAGTCCGCGCAGCGCTCAAGTTGGCCGAGGAAGTCCTTCCCACCCCCGCCAACTAGCCATTATGCGTGTTTTGAACATAGTTAGAGATCAACTAAGTATTGGACAACACCTAATGGGTTGCACACCATTGAGGAAAGCCACCACTCACTCAATGAAGAGGACAACCTCATGGCCACGTTTGCTGTCACCTATGCCTACTCCCCCACTACATCCGCCAGCCGGGACACGGTCCGCCCCTCTCACGTTGAATTCCTCAAAGCCCAGTTCGACGGCGGCCGCCTCCTGAAGAGCGGACCCTTCGGTCCCGAGGAAACTCCCGGCGCATTGCTGATCATCGCCGGCGACTCCAAGGCCGACGTCGAAGCCCTCATGGACCAGGATCCCTTCCGACAGGCCGGGCTCATCCAGGAACGGACCGTGCGCCAGTGGAACATCTTCTTCGGTGCTGACCCTGCGGTGCCCGCCGTTCCGTCCGCCCAGCCCGCGCAGAAGTAGGGCCTGCTGTGCTTTCCGCGATCACCGTCTCGAAGGAGACCATCGAATTCCGGGAAACCCCCCAACCCACCCTTCAACCCGGCCACGCCCTGGTCCGGGTCCACAACGTCACCCTCTGCGGCACCGATCTCCACATCTGGGAAGACGACTACCCCACAGAGTTGCCCCTTATCCAAGGTCACGAATTTTCTGGAATTGTGGAGGAACTCGCTCCGGGTGAAAACCACGGCATCAGCATCGGCGACCGTGTGGCCGTCAACCCCATCATTTACTGCGGCGAGTGCCGTCCGTGCCTCACAGGGCGTTACAACGTCTGCCAAAACGTTGGCTGCCTGGGATGCTACTCGGACGGGGCCCTTACTGAACTCATCAGTGTCCCCGTGGACAAGCTCTGCCCGGTGCCGGACGGACTTCCGTTGGATATGGCAGCCATGGGCGAGCCGGCATCCATCGCCATGCAGGCAGTCAACCGCGGCCGGCCCGAGTCGGGAGAAACCGCGCTGGTGCTGGGCAGTGGTCCCATCGGTTTGTTGGCCACACTGTATCTGACAGAGCTCGGGATCAATGTTCTCTGCGCGGACACCGAGCAGCACCGGCTGGATCTCGCCGTCGAATTCGGCGCTACGGAAACCCTGCTGGTGACGCCCGGGAGCGATTTCCCGGATGCACATCAAGCTCCCCGAGTGGAGGCACTCACCAATGGTTACGGACCCCAATTGGTCATCGAAGCTACGGGGGTTCCGTCCTCCCTTGAGAACGCCATCCGCTTGGTGGCCAGCGCCGGGAGGATCGTTCAGGTGGGAATCTCGCCGAGGCAGGCCAACGTCTCCATGAAGGACATCCCCTACAAGGAACTGGACATCATGGGCAGCAGGATGAGCCTGAACCTCCTTCCCGACGGCCTCGCATTGCTGGCCCGTCACCCGGAACAGGCTCAGGCGCTGATGACCCATCGCTTTGCGTTTGCGGATCTCCAGCAGGCCTACCGCCTCATGCAGGGCCGCACGGAAAAGATCGGCAAGATCCTCATTCAACTCCCGGCAGGAAACTCCGCATGAGCACGTCAATCCTCACAGCACCGGAAGAGCTCAACTCCAGCTACGACGTCGTGGTGATGGGCAGCGGCGCGGCTGGGCTGGTAGCCGCTGTCCGCGCGGCGGATGCGGGTTTGACTGTCCTGGTTGTGGAAAAGGCGGCCTTGTTGGGTGGGACAACAGCCGCAGGGGGCGGCGTGATGTGGGTAGCGAACAATCACCTCGCCAAAGCTGCCGGCTACCAGGACAGCCATGCCGACGGCGTTGCTTACCTTTCGGAGGCAGCCGGACACGTGATGACGGCCGAGGAGATTGAGTGGTACGTCGCCACGGCGCCGCGGGCCGTGGAGTTCCTCAACCGGAACACGAAGGTTTCCATGGTTCCGATCGCCCGTCCGGACTACCACATGGAGTGGAAAGGGTCCGCAAACGGTGGCCGCGGCTTGGACAACAGCGCCTTTGATCCCCGGGATTACGCGGGCTTGTCAGAGCTGATCCGGCCGTCGTCGTATTTCCCGTTGCTCACCATGACGGAGCGGGACGAACTCAACGGCCGCGCCGCAGATTCTGCGCTCCTGGCGCGCCGGGCATCCGCCGGGATCCGGACCATGGGCGGCGCACTTGTGGGCAGCCTCGTTGCGAGTGCTTTGGACCGCGGCGTTCACATTGTTGCCTCCAGTCCTGTGGAGGAACTGTCGCCCTCCAGCACCGGGTGGAACGTGGGTCTCGGTGGGGTTGCCGGCGCGCGCGTGGCCGCGATCGCCGTCGTGCTTGCCTCCGGCGGGTTCGAATGGAACCCGCGGCTCCGCAATGCTTTCCTGCCCTACCCGGTGACGCCGATCAGCGCCCCGTCCAACGAGGGCGACGGCCTGGAATTTGGGCTGAAGGCCGGGGCGGCTGTGGAGGACATGTCTGCGGTGTGGGGCGTGCCGGTCATTTCGACGGCGGCACACCAGTACGATCGGCAGCGTTCGGGCCGGATGGGCAATGTTGAGATGACGCTCCCAGGGTCCATCACTGTGAACAGTGACGGGAAGCGGTTTGTGAACGAGGCCCTCAACTATCACGATGTCAGCCGGGTTTTCGCATCCATCAATCCCCACACCGGACGGCAGCAGAACAACCCGGCGTGGCTGGTTTTCGACTCGAATTACTTAGCCACGTACTCCGTGGCGGGTTCCACTCCGGGTGAGCCCGCCGAATGGATGGTGTCCGCGCCGAGCCTCGAATTGTTGGCGATGGAAGTGGGCATCAACCCTGCCGGTCTGGACGCTACGGTTGCCCGGTTCAACGAGGACGCTGCCCACGGGGTGGACACAGAATTCCGACGCGGCGCCACTCCGCAGGACCGTTTCCTGGGCGACGCCGGCAACACGCCCAACCCCTGCTTGGCGCCTTTGCTTGCAGCGCCGTTCTATGCGGTTCCCATCCATGCCGGAGTGCTGGGGACGTCGGGCGGTTTGGCAACGGACTTCAAAGGCCGGGTGCTCGACCACCGGCAATCACCCATCCCGTGGCTATACGCTGCGGGCAACGTCTCAGCCGGGGTGTTCCGCAATAACTACCCCGGCGGCGGGGCCACACTCGGCTCGGCGATCACGCGTGCCTTCGCTGTTGGGGAGGACCTGGCGGCCCGGCTCACGTAGCCGCACCTTGGGGACACTAACGCTCGACGGCGACTACCGCCGTCGAGCGTTTGCGGTGCGAGGCCCGCTTTGCGCGCTATTCCTTGGTCGAAGCGCGCAAAGCAGGCCCCACAAAACAAAGATGGTTTAGCGGGCGTAGCGCTCGGTGAAGTTCCTGAGCACCCGCATTGGTTCGGTCACGGAAGATCGGCGTGCTGTTTCAATGAGTTCATCGGCTGCGTGGGGCGGGAAGTAGCCGGAGTTCTTGTAGATGTTGATGCGGGTGATCAGGCCGTCGGCGTCCAGTTCGGGGTGGAACTGCGTGGCGTAGAGATTGTTCTTGATGCGGAACATGTGCACCGGGCATGCAGCTGAACTGGCCAACAACACGGCATGCTCGGGAAGTTCGCTGCACGCTTCCTTATGCCCAACGAAGGCTTCGAAGGAGTGCGGGACGCCCCGAAGCATGGGATCGAGTTCTCCCTCGGCGGTCAGGGTGATCTCAGTCGGCCCTACTGCTTCACCAAAACGACGATCAATGACGGCGCCCTGATGCACGCCCAACGTCCCGACGCCGTAGCAGGCACCCAGGAAAGGGAAGTCCTCGGCCACGATTAGGTCCAGCAGCGATGAGAGTTCCGTCTCAACCCGGATCTGGTCTGCGCTCTTCTCCTCCACAGGATCACTGGAGGTATAGGGGCTGCCGCCGACGATCACACCGGAATAATCGGACAGCTCAAGGGGCGGCAAAGGCCCGGATTCCAGCCGGATACGGACCAATTCTTCCGGTTTCAGGCCGCAGTACCTGAGGTAGGCCTGGTACTCGTCATCGGTTGCGGCGTCTTCGGCGCGGGTGGCCAGCAAGAGAAAGGGCTTCACAGGCCCAGTCTGCGCGAGGAATGGCTGACCGACAAAGTGTGTTGCTAACCGGAGGGGGTTTCTGACAGAGACTCCCTCGCATCGCCGTGGCTGCATAACGTTGTAGGAACCCCATGAAATAACTCATGACTCATTCCAGAGGAGCCATCTTTGAAGCAGGACCCCGTGATCGTCGGTACGCCATCTTCCAAGGCGTCGCGTGCAGAAACGCAGCAACCGAAGAAGATCCCGTGGGGCGGACTGTTGGTACTGGCTGCAGCCGGCTTCACGGCAGTGACCACCGAGCTCCTGCCCTCTGGCCTGCTCCCCCAAATCAGCCGTGATTTGGGAGTGGACGAATCCGCTGTCGGTTCGCTGACTGCGGTCTATGCTGCGATCATCGTCTTTACCGCCCTGCCGCTCTCCAGGTTCCTTGCCGGACGGGTTCCCCGCAAAACTCTGCTGATCGCCACCGTGCTGGCATTTGCGCTCAGCAACGTCCTCCTGGCCTTGAGCCCTACATTGGGCTGGGCGATCGGGGCGCGACTCCTTGGCGGCATCGCGCACGGCATGCTGTGGTCCAGCATGGCACCGTATGTTGCCCGCATCGTTCCCGCTCATTCCGTGGGCAAGGCCATGGCTGTGGTCTTCAGCGGCAACAGCATCGCGTTGGCCGTTGGCGCTCCCATTGGAACGTTGATGGGTTCCCTCATGACCTGGCGTGCCTCGTTCCTGGTCCTGGCTGGAGTAGGTGTCCTGCTGGCGGTTCTGGCGTTCTGGCTCCTCCCCGGCGCCCATGACCAAGCCAGCCAGGAGACTCCCTCCCTCCGGGCAGCCATGAAGCTGCCCGGCGTCGTCGCCATCGCCATCGCGTGGCCTCTCTTGTTGCTGGCCCATTTCACGCTGTTCACCTACGTAGCGCCGTTCCTGCTCGCCTCCGGACTGCCGGAATCCGCCACCAGCATCTCGCTGTCCGTGGTGGGAATTGCCAGCCTGGTGGGTATCTGGATTGCCGGTATGACCGCTGACTCCCGCCCGCGCACCTCGGTGATTGCCGCCGTCGGACTCTTGACTCTGGCGTTCGCTCTGCTGCCCGCACTTGGCGGCACCTGGGTGGGCGCGTTCGGGTTGATGACGCTGTGGGGCATCGCGTTCGGCGCGGTGGGCATCTACAACCAGGCCGCGATTCTCCGTGCCGGCGGTGAGCACAAGGATGCTGCCAACGGTCTCACCGTGGTGACCATCCAGCTGGGCATCGCCGTCGGGGCTGTCTATGGAGCTTTCGCTCTTACCTCGGTGGGTGCACAATTAGTGCCCTTGGCTGCGGCCCTGCCCACCGCGATCGCCCTGGTAATCATCATCGCCAGCCGCCGGGGAGGCTACCCCGCCGGGCCCCGTGAGAAGCGCCGTTAACATTCCCGAAACATGGTAGTGACGTGATCTTCACGCACGGGGGATTTCTGTAACTTACCTGCAACTTAGCTCTTCTGAGTCGGAAACATAGCTCACCGAATATTGATCGGGGGGTTGGACTCAATGAGAAGGGAACGCAGGTGGAGATCTCTGCGCAACACGTCTGGATGATGTTGTCGGCGGCAATGGTGCTGTTCATGACCCCCGGCCTCGGCCTGTTTTACGGTGGCATGACCCGCGCCAAGGCAGCGCTCAACATGATCATGATGAGCTTCATCTCAGCCGGCATCGTCGGTGTGGTGTGGATCCTCTGGGGCTACTCGATGACCACCGGCGACGGCTTCCTCGGCCTGTTCGGCAACCCCTTTGCGCACTTCGGCCTGCAGGATCTGATCGGGTCGCCCGATCTCATCAAGGCCGGCTTCGCAGCCACCTTCGCCATCATCACTGTGGCCCTGATCAGCGGAGCTATTGCCGACCGCGCCAAGTTCGGCGCGTGGGCACTGTTCGTACCGATCTGGATCACCGTGGTGTACTGCCCGCTCGCCTACATGATCTGGGGCGGTGGGCTCATGAGCGCCGGGGGTGCCATTACCCAAATCTTCGGCCAAGTCATCGACTTCGCCGGTGGGGCAGTGGTTGAAGTCAGTTCCGGAACCGCCGCTTTCGTCCTCGCATTGATCGTGGGAAAGCGTCACGGATTCGCCAAGGACCCCAACCACCGCCCGCACAACGTCCCGTTCATCATGATCGGCGCAGCCATTCTCTGGTTTGGCTGGTTCGGATTCAACGGCGGCGCAGCAACCACTCCCGAGCAAGCAGGGCTCATCTGGATCAACACCTTGGTCACACCCGCGGCGGCAATGCTCAGCTGGCTCGTTGTGGAAAAAGTCCGTCACGGTCACCCGACATCGCTGGGTGCAGCGTCCGGCGTGGTGGCCGGTCTGGTTGCCATCACACCTTCTTGCGCCAACATCAGCCCCCTCGCTGCCCTCGGCCTTGGCCTGGTTGCCGGTGCCGCGTGCGCGGTTTTCGTTGACCTGAAGTACAAGTTCGGCTTCGACGACTCCCTGGACGTAGTGGGCGTCCACTTCGGCGCCGGCGTCATCGGCACGCTCTCGTTGGGTTTCATCGCCTTCCCCACCGCGGGCACCGCTGGAGGCCTTCTGTACGGTGGCGGCCCGCAGCAGCTCATCGCACAGACAGTTGCCGTGCTGATCACCATCGCGCTGTCCGGTTTGGGCACGCTGGTGATCGGCCGGATCATTCACAAGACCATCGGATTCCGGGTTCCCCTGGAGCACGAAGTCACCGGAGTGGACCTCACCCAGCACGCCGAGTCCGCCTACGAATTCGGCCTCACCGCCCACGGCCACTTCCGCCAGCAGCAGGCTCACCTCTCGGCCCTGATCGCTCGGAAGCCGACTCCAGCTGCCCCGGAGGCCAAGGAAGACAGCTTCGCCTAAAGGCCCCACCCGCAAAACAGCAGCCGACGGCGGAACGCGAGTTTCGCCGTCGGCTGCTGTTTTCTGCCGTCCCCGCCCAAGTAGGTACCAGTTGAGGCCGTTCTGAGCGCGCTGAAAACGCCCTTAACTGCGACTCGGTTGGGTCATCCGGAGCCGTTCCAGAGGCGCTGCCACCATGTCCGGTGAGCTTCTCGTGCGGGTTCCGAATCCGGTGGGGCTGCCGTGTCCCTACGCTCCCGCCACCTTTCCACCTCCGCCTCCACCTCACGGAGCTTGGTGATCACGGGAGGGCCGCCCTGTAGTTGCCGCCGGGCTTCGACCACGCGTTTGTTAAAATCTTCCAGGATGTCCCAGACCTGTTTCTCGGTGTACTGCTGGTCCAACTTGGCGTCGAGCTCCGAGTCCTCAATTCGCAGCAAAATGGCGGGCGGTCCGATCCCGCTGAGCCGTTCGCGCTGAATGAGCCCTTTGACCCACCAGTCGGGGTCATAGTGCTCCCCAAGATCGGGGATTGGCTTGCCGGCGTACTTGAGGTTGTCGAATTTGCCTTGTTTCTGGGCGTTCCGGATGAGGTATTCAACCCGCGCTGCGTCGTCTACTTTGCGGCGTTTCTCGCGTTCTTCGGCATCCGCGGCCTCGAGCTCTGCGTCTTCCTCGGCGTTCCCGCCCCAGGACCGCACCGCCCGCAGTTCGGCGCCCCGCTCGAGCTTCCGCCTGAAGGGGTTGTTCTCGGTGTTCACGTCCCCGCCACCTCCTCACATGGCAGCCCTCGCCTGCCGGAAATTGTGGTTTCTGAATCCAGTATTACGCACGTTGCCCTGGTTAATCCCCGTACCCGGCGCTCGTCGTTTGAAACCAGCGGGCACCTGTACCTCCACCACCCACTCTGAAATTGCAGCAGCCCCGACACGCCGCCATGAGGAGCGTGCCGGGGCTGGATGCAGCTCAAAGTGGGTGGTGGCGGTCCGGCGGTCCGGCGCACCCTAAGGAACTACGCGCGAACCGCCATGCTCGGATCCAGTTGCTCAATGCCCACCGGGGTCACCAAGACAACCCGTGCCGTGCAAATGTCATAGAACAAGCCGGTGGCCTGCACGTGACCGGATGCCAGGGCAGGTCCGGTGACCGGGTGTTCTTCCAGCTTCCGGAGTTGAAGGGCCACGTTCACCATGCTCAATTGGTCGAGTCGACTGTAGCCCTCAGCCGCAGCAGCAAGTGCCACAGGGTGGCCGGCCAACAGGGCAGAGTAACTCGGCCGGGCGTGCTCCAGCCATGCATCGAAGCCGCTGCCCATGTCAGGGGCAGCCCCTTCGGCATCGGCAATAACCGCTTTCATCGCGCCGCAGTTGGAGTGTCCACAGATCACGATCGAGTCCACGGACAATCCCTTGACGGCGAAGGACAGTGCAGAGTCGATCGAGGCATCTCTGCCGTCATTGCACACCACATTGCCAATGTTCCGGAGTGTGAGGAGGTCGCCCGGTCCGCTGCTGGTGATCAGGTTGGGATTGACCCTGGAGTCAACACAGGCAACAAAGAGCGTGTCCGGGTTCTGTCCTTCGGTGAGATCTTGAACAAGGGGACGGACCTTGTCCGCGTGCCGCCGGTGGTACTTGTCGATCCCAAGGAGGATTGACCGTAGCGGCAGCCGCCCGCCGTCGTCGTCCGCTGGGGTGGCTCCGGAAGGCAACCAGGACGTGCGGGGCGGCAGCGGGAACTCGCGCGGGTCTTGGCGCTGTGGGGTGTTGTCCTCGGCGTCGCTGAATGCCGTGGTGCCGTGTTCTTCGAGGATCACCGACGCGCCGGTGTTGCGCTGCTGCTTTTGCCAGGCGACCAAGGCTTCGCGGAAGGCGTGGTCAAGGTAATCGGCGTTGAGTTCAACTACGACGTCTTGGCCTTCGGGCACGGAATGGAGGACCCGGTTGAGCCGGGGCAGCGCGAAGAAGCTGCACGAGCCGGCGATGGTGACGCGCCATGGCAGCGCTCCAGCGGAGGGGGCGTGCGCTTGGATCTGTGCCCGGAGCACACGCCACAGCACGCAGAGGGCGGCGAGTGCCAGGCCAATGATGACGCCTTCAAGGAGGTTGAGGACCACCACGCAGACCAAGGTGACGCTGTAGACGAGGAGGTCGCCGGTGCGGAGGCTGGTGCGGATGTCCGCAACTTTGATGAGTTTGGCGCCGATCACCAGCAGGAGTCCGGCGAGCACGGCCAGCGGAATCAGTTGGATGAGTCCGGCGAAGAGGGCCGAAAACACCAGGACCCACATGCCGTGCAGGATTGCGGAATTGCGACTCTTCGCTCCGGCTTCAACGTTGGTTGCGCTGCGGACAATCACACCGGTGACGGGGAGGCCCCCCAGCATGCCGGAGACGACGTTCGCGGAACCTTGGCCCACCAGTTCCCGGTTGAGATTGGTCCGCGAGCCGCCCATCTTGTCCACGGCGACGGCTGACAGGAGCGATTCGATGCTCGCGATCAGGGCCACCGTGATGATGGCCATGGCAGCCGCGCGCCAGTTACCCTCGGGCAGGCTGGGAAGTGCGATAGCGTCGAAGATGGAGCCGCTGAAGCTGATGCGCTCCACGCTTGGCGCAACCGCGACGGACAGAGCCGTCACCGCGACGACGGCGGCAAGCGGCCCGGGGATTTTCCGCACCGCGGCCGGGAGGAACTTCCACGTCAAAAGAATCGCGACGACGGCGAGTCCCAGCAGCGCCGAGTGCAGCTCTACGTTGGTGATGGCGGCGGGAAGGCCTGTGAGGTTTTCGATGGCGGACCCAGCAGCTTGACCGCCGAGAAGCACATGGAGTTGCTGCAGGATGATGGTGATCCCAATGCCTGCGAGCATGGCCTTGACCACCACCGGCGAAACCGCCAGCGCTGCCCGGCCAATTCGGCTGACACCCATGAGTAGCTGCACGACGCCGGCAGCAGCGGTGATGGCGCACGTCACCTGCCAGCCGAACTCATCTACAAGACCGGCAACGACGACGGTCAGTCCGGCGGCGGGGCCGCTCACCTGCAGTGGGGAGCCGCCCAGACTGCCTGCCACGATGCCGCCGACGGCTGCGGCAATGAGACCGGCCATGATCGGAGCACCTGAGGCTGCGGCAATACCCAGGGAAAGCGGGAGGGCTACAAGGAAGACGACGAGCGATGCCGGAAGGTCCGCCCCGAGGTTGCTCAGGAAGGATGGCTTCTTTCCTGGCGGGCTGTGCGAGTCGGTGGGAACTGTGGCGGATTGGTTGGGTTGCGGCATTGGTTCTCCTAGCTCGGACTGCTGACCCTTCCAAGCTACGGAACCTGTCACCGTTAATGACAACAAGATGTGACAAGCGTGACAAAGCTGTGAAGATGCGGCTTCATGTTGGGACCAATGGGAACTTTCGCAGGGGGTGCGGGCGTTGGAGGTCCGGAGTTTTGGCTGCTCTGATGAAACATTGGGACCCGGATCACATGAAGTTACCGACGGCGGGAACCTCCCGCCGTCGTTTGCTTTGCGCGGATGGCAGGATCCTAAGGCGCCTTAGAATAGGCTGGGTCTCATGAGCGACACCGAAGCCCAGCCCGTCCGCATCAGCTCCGAGCCCGTGCAGCTGCAAGCACTGGAACCCGTGCTCGAAAAAGTGCGGGCCGCTGTGGGCGACGTGCCGGCATTGCTGACAATTGCCGAGGACATCGGACGGACGGCCCCTAAGCCAAGCGAGGGAAATACCGCCAAGCTTTGGGAGCTGTTGGCCTCCGTGACGGCGGTGGACGTAGCTGCCGGGCGCGTACTCGAACCACACCTGGATGCTCTCGCGATCCTCGCCCAAGCCGGAGTCGAAGCCGGTGTTGGCGGCGAACACCAAGGAGCATGGGGAGTCTTCGCGGCGGAAGGCCCGGGAATGAAGCTCGAGGCCAAGCGCACCGCTGACGGCAGCGTCGTCCTCAATGGATCCAAGCCATGGTGCTCACTGGCCGCGCAGCTGGACGGCGCCGTGATCACCGCTCACACCGAGGACAACAGCAGGGCCGCTTTCGCCGTGAATCTGAAGGATCCCGGCGTCTCCTGTGAAACACCGGCGTGGACCAGCCGCGGACTACAGGAAATCCCCAGCGGAACCGTCCACTTCGACCAAGTGGATGCGCGGCCCGTCAACCAAGGAAGCTGGTATTTCAAGCGCCCGGGTTTCGCTTGGGGCGGCATGGGTGTGGCTGCCTGTTGGTTGGGCGGCGCGGTGGCCGTGGCTCGCGATTATGCGAAAGCACTCACCGAGGCCGCAGCTAATGGGCGCGAACCGGACCAGATCGCACTGGCTTCCCTGGGCGAGATCGACCGTATCCTTGCCACGACCACGAGTTACCTCGCCCAGACGGCGGAACGCATCGACGCCGGCGAGTTGGGAGGCTCAGATCCTGACAGCCCAAGCCCCTGGCCCGAAGCCCTGCGCATCCGCGGAACCGTTGCCGCCGCCGTCGAGCGTATCCAGACTCTGGTGACGCAGAACCTGGGCCCCGGCCCCTTGGCTTTCGACGAAGAGTATGGCAAGCGCATGGCGGACCTGTCGCTGTACATCAGGCAGCACCACGCCATGCGGGACGATGCGCAGTTGGGCGCCCTGGTTCTGAAGGGGGACCGCAGATGGTAGCTTTCTCGCACACGGATACCGGCACATCGGAGTCGGAATGGGCTGCCAGCGGAGTTGCCGCCTTGCCCGAACTGCCCCTGAGCGCAGAAGAGCTCGCGGGCATGAGGTTCATAGTGCTCGCCGCCCACCCGGACGACGAAACACTCGGTGCAGGCGGCTTCCTGGCAAAACTTCATGCCAGCGGAGCGGCGGCGGAGGTTTTGCTATGCAGTGCGGGCGAGGCATCGCATCCGGACTCGCAAACCACGACGCCGGAACAGCTTGCCGCTGTCAGGCTCACGGAGTTCGACACGGCAGTGTCCGGGCTGGCTCCCGACGCCACGTGGCGGTTTCTGGAACTTCCCGATGGGCAACTTGCGGCCCACAGGGAGAGCATCGCAGAGACCCTCCGGGCAACGATTGCCACATCCGGAAAGCCGTCAGAGACCGTCACGATCGTGGCCCCCTACCGCCAGGATGGGCACACGGACCACGACACCCTTGGCAGCGTCGCCGCTGAAGTCGCAGCGCAGGGCGGCCATGGTCTGCTGGAATACCCCATCTGGTACTGGTTGTGGGCAGGAACTGATGACACAACGTGGGAGTCCTGGGTGCGGGTGCCGTTGACCGACCAGGATCAGCGTGCCAAAACCAAGGCAATGGGCGTCCACACCTCCCAAACGGAGGCGCTCTCTGACCGTCCCGGCGATGAGACACTCCTGTCAGACAGTTTCCTTGAGCACTTCCGTAGGCCGTGGGAAACCTTTGCCTGGCATCCGTCCGAGGCCGGGAGCAACAGCGCCGCGGACGCAGAGCGGATCTTCGACGAGGTCCACTCAAGGGAAGACGATCCTTGGAGTTACACCACCAGCTGGTACGAACGCCGCAAAAGAGCATTGACCTTGGCCGCTCTCCCGGAGGAATTCTACGAATCCGGGCTGGAACTCGGGTGCTCCATCGGCACCCTCAGCGTGGAACTCGCCCAACGCTGCCAGCAGTTCCTTGGCGTGGACGCCAGCAGCGCAGCCCTTGCCCAGGCAACTGAGCGGCTCTCACGGTTCCCCTCGGCGGAGGCCCAACACCTGACCATGCCCGGTGAGTGGCCTCAGGGCACTTTCGATCTTGTGGTGTTGTCAGAGACGGGCTACTACCTTTCGCCGGATGAACTCGCCGAACTCCTGGAACGGATTGAAGCGTCCACCCGACCGGGCGGCACCTTTGCTTTGTGCCATTGGCGTCACCCGATCTCGGGCTGGCAACTGGACGCGGAAGCGGTTCATGCGATGGCTCGCAACCAGCTCGGGTGGCCAACGCAGGGGCTCTACCGCGAGAAGGACTTCATGCTGGAGATCCTCGTCGCTCCGGACCGGACAGCATAACCATGCCCGGGCCGCTGGAGATAAGGAGCGTGGCAGTGGTGATGCCCGCTCACAACGAGGACCAACACATCGGCAGAGCGCTGGCGGCATTGAAGTCCTCCGCGGATGCGCTCCACTGTGAACGGCGGGACGTGGAGGCCAGGATCGTGGTGGTCTTGGATCATTGCACCGACCGATCAGCGGAGATTGTTGCTGCGCATACCTCCGGCGATGCCCGCTTCAGCGTGGTCAACGTGAAGCTGCGAAGCACAGGAGCCAGTCGTGACTATGGTTTCCGCACAGCCTTGGAAAGCCTGCCAGCTGATGATGCTGCTGCCGGCATCTGGCTGGCCACAACGGACGCCGATTCCGCTGTTCCCCGGCACTGGCTGACGCGGCAAGTGGAACTGGCCAACGCCGGAGCGGACGCCCTTCTTGGGTCAGTGGAACCCGATCCAGCGGACATGGACCCGGCCATCCATCGTCGGTGGATGGAACTCCATCCATTCCGGGAGGACCACCAGCACATCTACGGCGCGAACCTGGGAACCCGGGCCTCTGCATACATCAGTGCCGGCGGTTTCCCCAGCCTGCGCGCCCATGAGGACCGCGTCCTGGTGGAACGGCTCCGCCGCCGGGGCTTCACCGTCACAGCCACGGATTCCATTCGCGTTGTGACCTCGGGGCGTACACACTCCCGTGCCCCGGAAGGATTCGCCTCGTATCTACGCTCCCTCGCAGCGGAGCTCCCGGCTACAGCTGGCGGCTAACCGGCAAGTGGCCGCCAGTGGCTAGCCCGCCAGCGACCCCTCCAGGGCGGCTATGGCAGCCTTCGTGATCGTTTCCGGCTGGCCCGATCCGTCAATGCTGAGCAGAATCCCGCGGTGCGAGTATGCGGTCAGCACTGGTTGCGTCTCGTCCCGGTACAGCTCAAGCCTCCGCTGGATCGCGGGTTCGGTGTCGTCGGCGCGTCCTTGTTCCTGCGCCCGGCGGAGTATTCGGGCCAGCAACTCGTCGTCCGGTGCTGTCAGCTCAAGGACTACTTCCAAAGTCTGTTGACGGTCGGCCAGCATCTCGTCCAGGGCGCCGATCTGTATGACCGTCCGCGGGTAGCCGTCCAACAGGAAGCCGTCCGCTGCGTCTGCTTCTTCAAGCCGCGCCCTCAGCATGGCCGTGGTGACGTGATCCGGCACAAAATCGCCGCGATCCATGTACCCGCTGGCTTCAGCCCCGAGCTCCGTCTTGTCGCCAACGTGAGTGCGGAACAGCTCACCGGTAGAAATAGCGGGGATCCCAAAATGCCGCGCGATGTGCTCCGCCTGCGTGCCTTTTCCGGAACCCGGAGGACCCATGATGATCAATCGCGCCATGACACTGGTCCGTTTCGAGAGGCAACCGGGTCTTAACCATACGCCGACGACGACGGGAGGCACCCGCCGTCGTCGTCTTCTTTTTGCTTTTGGTTCAATGCTCAGGCGTTGGCAAGCACGGCATCGATCTGCTCGATCGCTTCCCGCATTCGTTCTTCCATGCCCATTTCGGCCATCTTCTGCATTTGTTCTTCGGAGTCGAAGGTGGAGGTGATGGTCATCCGGGTGCAGTTTTCCAGGGGCTCGAGCTTCACGGTGGCGTGGGTAACGCCGAGATCGTCCACGGGTTCTCCCTGTTCGTCCGCGAAGCCGTCGTCGAACTCCAGGTGGTCCGGGGAGTTGATGGCGGTGAACTTCCACCAACCTCGTGCCTTGGTGCCGTCCGGTCCGGTCATGTAGTAGGCGGCCTTCCCACCAACGGTGAATTCGTGCGTCTCGAAAGTGGCCGGCCAGGTGGGCGGTCCCCACCAGCGCTCAAGCTGCCGGGGGTCTTCCCAGATCCTCCAGACGCGCTTCACGTCGGCATCGAATTCGGAAACAATGCTGAAGCGCAGGGCCTCAACGTCTTTGTTTACGCTGACAACAGTCATGGCAGATCCCTTTCATCATCTTCGGCGAGTATGTCCGCAATCCGGTCGGCGCGTTGCCGCCAGATCATTTCGAATTGATCCAGCAGATGGCGGGCTTTCTGTAGTCCTTCATGGTTCCCCCGCACTATCTGCTCCCTCCCACGCTTCTCCTTGGTCACCAGGGAGGCCCGTTCCAGGACCGCAACATGCTTTTGCACGGCCGCGAAACTCATGGTGTAGAGCGCAGCAAGCCCGGAGACCGAGTACTCCCCCGCCGTCACCCGGGCCACGATGTCCCTGCGCGTGGCATCGGCCAAAGCCTGGAAGATCCGGTCGGTTTCGGCGTCAGAGAGATGTGTGCGGAGCTGATCTACAACCATTTGGTTGTACGATATCCCCGCCGAACGAGCAGAGTCAATGCTTCTAAGCTAAGAGCTCGAACGGGGATGCATGATGCGCATCTGGTCCCAAGTCCGCTCTGAAGCCGCGATGTTCTGGTTGGAGCGCTCACGGTCCAAAGAGGCAAGCTCGACGGCGATCGCCTGGACTGCGGCCACGGCACCTGTCAGGGACGGGAAGAATCCGGCCCCCTCGGTGGGCACCACAATCCTGTGGTCTGCGTGCACTGCCACAGGCGATCCCGCGCTGTCAGTGATGGAAACGATCGGCGTGCCCAGATTGTGGGCGATGTCCACGGCCCGCATGGTGCTGTCGTAGACCCGCCAGAGACTGATGGCAATAACGAGGTCCTCTGCACCGAGCCGTGCAATGGCATTAGTAAGGGCTGCGACGTCGGCGTCGAGGAGCCGGACGTTGTAGCCGGCGATGATCGCGTTGTGCTCCAGGGCCTTGCCGGGGATGGCATAACTGCCTGCTGCGACGATGAAAGTCTGCCGTGCACCTGCGATCGCCTTCGCAATATCATGGAGAGTGTGGGCGTCTAAGGTGCGCTCGAAATGCGCCAGATTCGCCCGGTCAGTGGACACCGCTGCCTGTGCAGGACTGCTGATGTGGCCGTTGTGTTCGGCCGCAACCTCCACTGCGCTCAGCGACGCCAGGAACCGCGAACGCAGCTCAAATTGGAAGTCCGCCCACCCTTTGAACCCCAGCGTTTGCGCGGTTCTGGTCACGGTGGAGGCGTTCGAGGCGGCCACTGCGGCGATGTCGCTGACGGAGCCGTAGGAAGCAAGCCGGGGCTGGGATCGGAGGATGCCAATCACCTGCAATTGACGGGCCGCGAGCTTCCGCCCTTGGACACGACTATCCAGCCACTCGGTCAACGTTGACGAGTCGAAATCTTCTTCCACCTATTGACCTACCTCACACTTTGGCCGTAACTTCGATACATCGCTTCTGCACAGACCCGTGCATATTCCTAAAAATGTACAACTTGGCCCACTTGGCAGGAATCCCCATGTCTCTCACAGCACGCCTGGATCGTCTGGCTCTCAGTCGACCACACTACAAGCTTCTCCTCATCGGAGGCCTCGGCTACTCATTCGACGGTATGGACGGGGCAGTAGTGGCATTCCTGCTCCCGCGCATCCAGGAACTTTGGGGCCTCAGCACCGCAAGCCTCGGCTTGGTGGGCTCGGCGGCCCCGTTCGGCTTCTTCTTCGGCGCAATCCTGTCCGGCTGGATGGGCGACCGCTTCGGCCGAAAAAAGGTCATGCTCTGGGCTCTGGCCTTCTACTGCCTGATGTCGATAGTCGCGGCCATGGCCCCTAACTTCGAAATCTTCTTGATTGCACGGATCTTTGCAGGTTTGGGCGCAGGCGCTGAAAGCGTGATCATCGCCCCCTTCCTCTCCGAGTTCATTCCCCCGAAACGCCGAGGCTGGTTCATTGGAACCCTGGCCGGATTCTTCTCCTTTGGCTTCGTGGCCGCGGCACTGATCGGCCGGTTCGTTGTTCCGCTGGGCGAGGACGGCTGGCGCTGGGCGCAGGTCCTCACCGCAATTCCCATCCTGCTCCTTCTCTGGTGGCGTCGCAGCCTGCCCGAATCCCCGCGCTTCCTCATCAGCCAAGGCCGCATTGCGGAGGCAACCGAAGTAGTGGACCGCTTTGAGCAGAGCGTAGTGAAAGCTACCGGCAAGCCTCTGGCCCCCTTGCAGCCTGCCGAGGAAGAGATCACCAAGCACGAGCAGAAGATCAGCGTCTGGAACGCCTTGAAGTTCATGTGGTCCAAGGCCATGCGACGCCGCACCGCAGTGATCTGGTTGATCTGGTTTGTGATCACCTTCTCCTACTACGGCTTCTTCTCCTGGATTCCCACGCTCCTTGTGGGCCGCGGCATCACCATCACCAAGAGCTTCGAGTTCTCGATCCTCATTTATCTCGCGCAGATCCCCGGCTACTTCTCGGCGGCCTGGTTGTGTGACCGCATTGACCGCAAGAACACCATTGCCCTGTACCTGGCGGGATCGGCCATCAGCGCTTTCTGGCTGAGCCAATCCAACGATTCCGGAATGATTCTGGTGGCCGCTGCAACATTGTCCTTCTTCCTGAATGGCACCTACGCCGGCGTCTACGCCTACACGCCGGAGCTCTTCCCCACCTGGATGCGCGCCACGGGTGTTGGCCTTGCCAGCGCAGTGGGCCGCATCGGCAGCATCCTGGCGCCGTCCATCATCGGTATCTTCGCCTCCTCCCTCGGTTTTGGCGGTGTGTTCACCATGACCACCGTGGTTCTGACCATCGGCGTGCTGGGTGTGGTGATCTTCGGAGCTTCCACGGCAGGCAAGTCCTTGGAGGACATCAACGCCCGCGCCGAACATGACCCCGCCGCGGCAGGAAGCAAGTGAACACCGTGAAGACAGACGAAGTTTTCCAGCAAACGCTTGAGGCAATGCAGCAGGAACCTGGAGTCATACTGTTCACCGCACTGCAGTGGATTCCGCAACGCTCCAGCCTCAAGCGGCTCTTCACCAGCCACCCCGCTGAGTATCCGGTAGGTGGCGAGAAGACAGTGGAGATTTCCCCGGGCTGGCTGGGGACGGTTATCGAGGACAAAAAGCCCTTCCTCGCCGCCGATCTGGAAGCGCTCCGGGAAGTCTTTGCGGACTCCGAACTCATCCAGCAGCTGGGCTGTGGCGCCGTCATCAACGTGCCCGTCCTGGATCAGGAAAACAACGTTGTGGGCGTCCTTGCCCTCTTGGACGCGGAAGGCAAGTACACGCAGCAGAGTGTGGAAACCGCCGTCGACGTCATCAACGCCCACAAGGCCAGCCTGGTTCAGGCCTTTGAAGCCCACCCCACCGAAGCCGAAGCCCTCGAAGCCACCGGCCCCGACGTCCCAGGGAAGGACACCATCTAACGTGAGCACCACCCCAGAAACCACCCCCTTGGTCATCCGCAACGCAAGCGTCCTGGACGTTGAGTCGGGCGCCTACTCCACTGCCGACGTCGTGAGCGTTGATGGAAAGATCAGCAGCGTCGGAGCGAATACCGAGGCGCCTTCCGGCGCGCGAATCATCGACGGCACCGGCAAGTTCGTCATTCCGGGCCTGATCGATGCACACGTCCACGTGGTGGCGTCCAGTGCGGATTTCCGTTCACTGACCTACACGCCGGCGTCCTACGTTTACGCGCAAACGGCCCGGATCATGGGACAGATGCTGCGCCGCGGCTTCACAACCGTTCGTGATCTTTCCGGCGCCGACTTTGGGCTGGCCATGGCGCAGCAAGAAGGTCTGCTTGAAGGTCCGAAGATCCACTTCTGCGGACACGCGCTGAGCCAGACCGGCGGCCACGGCGATATGCGCCTTCCCGGCGAGGACCACGACCCCAACGGCCGGGGTTGCTGCGGGATCGGGCGCGTAGCAGATGGTGTGGATGCGGTCCGCGCCGCCGCCCGCGACGAGATCCGCAAGGGCGCCCACCACATCAAGATCATGGCATCCGGCGGCGTCTCCTCCCCCACTGACCGGATCGACTCCACCCAGTACTCCATGGAGGAGATGCGCGCCGCGGTGGAAGAGGCCCAGGCCGCCAACCGCTACGTTGCCGCCCACGCCTATACTGCCCGCGCCATCAACCGCGCTTTGGAAGCCGGTGTCCGCTCGATCGAACACGGCAACCTCCTGGACGATGAAAGCCTGAGGCTGTTCTTGGAAAAGGACGCGTTTCTGGTCCCCACGCTTGTCACCTACTGGGCACTGAAGGAGGAGGGCAAGGAGTTCGGGCTCACGGAGGAAATGTGGGCCAAGGTGGATTCAGTGCTCACCAGCGGACTCGAAGCGATCGGCCGCGCCCACCAGGCCGGCGTGAAGATGGCTTTCGGCTCGGACCTCCTGGGCGGCATGCACCGCCACCAGAACGAGCAGTTCAGGCTGCTCGGTAAGGTTCAGCCGGCCATTGACGCCATCCGCTCCGCCACCACGACGGCGGCCCTGCTGCTTGAGCGCGAAGGTGAACTTGGCGTGATCTCACCGGGCGCTGATGCCGACATGCTGGTCCTCGGAGCCGACCCCGTGGCGGATATATCCGTACTGGCGGACATTTCCGAACATCTTGAGTACCTGATTCAGAACGGCAAGGTGATCTCCTAGCTTCATTCGTTCAAGGCCTGTATTAACCTCTCAAGAAGCTCGATAATGTAAGTATGCTGATCAATATCGAGTAGGAGGAGGAAGCCGTGACCACGAAAGTGAACAAAACAATCATGGTCAACGTTCCAGTCAGTACGGCCTACAGGCAGTGGACCAAGTTCGAGGAGTTTCCGCACTTCATGGGCGGAGTCGAGCGTGTGACACGGCTCAGCGAAGACCGGCTGGAATGGGTGGCCGAAATTGCAGGCGTCCATCGCCGCTGGGAAGCCAAAATTGTTCAGCAGGACGTGAACCGGGCAGTGGCGTGGGCAGCCGTAGAGGGTGCAAAGAATGCCGGCTGGGTTGATTTCAAGGAAGCCGGCCCCAGCCAGACGTCCTTGCACCTGTCCTTGGAATACGAACCGCATGGCGTCCTCGAGTTCCTGGGCGACAAGTTGCACATTGTTGAAAGGCAGGCTGAGTCAGACTTGAAGAAGTTCAAGGAATACATCGAAAAGCAGGCACCGGAGACCGGCGACGAGACCACGGAGCGGGCCACTGCCAGCACCTCTGGCACGGCTACGGGAGCCACTGCCGCCACCGGGACGCCTGGCCCTGCCACCTCGGATTCGACGCCGATCGTGGATCCCGTCACCCATCCGTTTGATCAGACCAACGGACTGGCTGATGTGGACGGTGACTCCGACGAAACCGCCGAGAGTGACACCCGCAGTGCCGCCGAACGGAAGCAAGACGAGGACCGCGGACCGGGCTTCATACCGCCACAGAGCGGCTTGCTGCCGGGACAGCACTAACTCTCATTTAGCGTGGCATCCTGACCTTCTTTGGCAGCCGAAGCGCGGAAAGTAAACCCAAAAGGTTGAAACGGGCGTCTCCGGAATTCAAAGAGGGTCAGGAACCAGCGCGCGCCCGATGCCGTAGGCTTGACCACCCTGGGCGGCCGGCTCCACCCGCTCCACCCCTCCAGCCAGGGAGGCACTGCCAGTACCCCGAAAACCGGGCACTCCCTCACGCCCAAGGAGTAGCGTTCCCTTGGAATGGTCCCCTACGAAAAGGAACATCATGACTACCTGGCTCATTACAGGCTGCTCCACCGGACTCGGCCGCGCGCTGGCCCAGGCCGTCCTCGCACGAGGCCATAACGCCGTCGTCACCGCCCGCGACACCTCAACGCTCCAGGACCTGGCCACGGAATTTCCGACGACGGCCCTCGCTGTGGCGCTCGATGTCACCGAGCAGTCGCAAGTGGACGCCGCGGTGCTGCAAGCAGAGCAACGTTTTGGGGCCGTGGACGTCCTGGTCAACAACGCCGGCTACGGTTATCGCGCCGCGATCGAAGAAGGCGACGACGCCGACGTTCGGACGCTGTTCGACACCAACGTTTTCGGCCCGGTGGCAATGATCAAAGCAGTCCTCCCCGGCATGCGTTCCCGGCGCTCCGGCGCGATCGTGAACATTTCCTCGATCGGCGCCCGCATCTGTCCTCCGGGCTCGGGTTATTACTCGGCGTCCAAGGCCGCGCTTGAGGGCTTGTCAGGCTCTCTGCAGAAGGAACTCCAACCTCTGGGAATCTCTGTGACCGTGGTGGAACCGGGTGGTTTCCGCACGGACTTTGCAGGCCGGTCGCTGACGCAGTCGGCCGAAGCAATCGCCGATTACGCTGACACCGCCGGTAAGCGCCGCAAGGAGCACGACACCGTCCATGGCACGCAGCAGGGCGATCCGGACAAGGCTGCGGCAGCGATCATCACGGCGGTCGAAGCTTCCGAAACTCCCGGTTTCCTCCTGCTCGGTGAAGACGCTGCCAAGGCTTTCGACGCCGTGGAGGAAGCCCAGCGTGCCGAGGTGGACCGGTGGCGCGAGCTCAGCGTCAGCACTGGTTACACAGAGTAATGAGCAACGTGTAATCGGTCACACTTGGCCGGAATGGCTTGTCAACGGTGGTGGGCACCATGAACCATGAAGGAGGGAATTCGTTCCCATACAAGCTGAATCAGCAATCCTCACCGACGAGGATGCGGCCCCTGCGAAGAAGCTTGGGGCTGTTAACGGCCTGAGTGAAAGTACTGACAATGACGACACATACTGACTCCATCACGCTGAAAATCTGGGACAAGTCGGCAATCGACCACACTATCGATGCCGCCATTGAATCCCTCTCACACCGCGCTGCCGCCGAAAATTGCGGAATCGCGGTAACCCTCAGCGGTCCCAAGACCTTCACGGTCAGCCTGAACCGCTAAGCAGCTCAAGCACCACGCAAGAGGACGACGCCGGGACGCCCCCGACGTCGTCCTCTTGCGTTTAAGCGCCTCCCGCAGTTGTCTGGCCTCCCCGGCGTTGTACGGCTCGTGATTCGAACAAGCCCGGGTTTCACCCGAGATTATTTGGCGCCAGTGGTCCTTCCACCCGGTTCGTGACGCCATTCAGAAAGTCCTGCGCAAACCTTGAGACTTCCTTGATGGTTTTCCTCCCCAGATCTTGCGTTCGCGTTGGAACTCTAAGTGAGACAACGCTGCAACGCACGAACGGAGGGATCACAATGCTTACGGAAACAACGGCCACCACAGCTGCATCGGCCCCGGCAAACGCACCGGACACAGCTTCCAGGCGGCGCCGATCCCACCGGGCGGCGGGCGGGGTAGTCACCGTTCTGGTACCAGCACACAACGAGTCCGCCGGCATCACCGAGACGCTTCACTCCTTGAACAACCAGACCCACCGCCCGGACCGCATCATCGTGGTTGCAGATAACTGCACCGACGATACTGAAGAGCTTGCAATGGCTCAGGGTGCCGAGGTTATCCGCACGGCGGGCAACAAGGACAAGAAAGCCGGCGCGTTGAACTTCGCCCTCAGCGAGCTCCTTCCTGATGCCGACCCCGAGGACCTGGTCCTGGTTCAGGATGCCGACTCGCAGCTGGCCCTCGACTTCATAGAGAACGCCACCGGAAACCTGCTGGCCGACGAATTGCTTGGCGCCGTTGGCGGAGTGTTCAGCGGCGGCCCTGGCGGCGGTTTTGTGGGTCACCTGCAGCGCAACGAATACGCCCGCTACGCACGGGACGTAAAGCGACTCCATGGCAAGTGCCTGGTAGTGACCGGCACCGCGGCCCTTTTCCGCGTCAAGACGCTGCGCGACGTCGTGGCCGCCCGGTTGAAGGGCACTCTCCCTCCCGGTAACGGCAAGGGCGGCGTCTACGACACCTCGGTCCTGACCGAAGACAACGAACTCTCCTTTGCCCTGTTGACTCTGGGCTACCGCATCGCCTCTCCGTCAAATTGCACGCTGGTCACCGAGGTCATGCCAACGTGGCGTGAACTGTGGTCTCAGCGGCTCCGGTGGAAGCGCGGCGCGGTGGAGAACTGCGTGCAATACGGATGGACCAAAGTAACCAGGCCTTACTGGGGACGCCAGTTCCTTTCCATACTGGGCGTCGTAGTGACACTGGCCTACTTCGGTTCCCTCCTGTTCGCGTTGATGTCCGGGATGGGCTTGAACCTTCAGCCTTTCTGGATTATTGTCACCGGCATTTTCATCCTGGAACGCATAGTTACTGTGCGTTTCCGGGGCTGGAGGTACATGCTCCTGGCCGCAACCATGTACGAAACCGTCATCGATATCTTCCTCCAAGCTGTTCACGCCAAGGCCTACCTGGATGCAGCATTCAACAGAAAGAAAGTTTGGTAACCGACTCATGTACAACAACCCAGTAGCCCCAGTGACAGGGGCAGCAGCCGCCGGAGTGAGTTCCGGAACACTCGCATATTCCGGAGCAGGGGACCTCTTCTGGTTCGCACTGGCAGCCTTTGCCATGCTGGCACTCGGCCTCGCCATCAAGAGGATCGTGCCGGTCCGGGCACAGAAGGGCTAGGCCAGAAGGGCTAATCCAGTCGCCGTGCCCGCAGTTGTGTCGCTACCTCCAGCGCGACACAACTGCGGGTTTGGTGCATCCGTGCTACTGCCTACGGAACCAGTGCCGTGCTGGCCGAGTATTTGGCCATCGTGGTGTAGCCGGCCTTGGTACCGGTAACCCTCACACTCATGGCGTCAGCTTGGTCAGCGCTCACCAGCCTGTAACTCTTGGCTGTAGCACCGGCAATTGCCACACCGGACCGGTACCACTGATACGTCAAGGTGGTCCCGGACGTCCACGTCCCAGCGTTGGCTGTCAGCGTTGAACCCACTGCGAGCGTTCCCGTGATGGTGGGGGTTGGGGCCACCAAAGTCCCCGCCACCACTGTTGTGGTGGGAGCGGATTCCCGTGTAGCCGTGGCGTAACCTGCCTTGGTTCCCGTCACACGGACCGTCAAGGTAGCGCCCTGGTCCGCAGCGGCGAGGACCCGGGTGGCAGCGGTTGCGCCGGAAATTGCTGTGCCATTCCGGAACCACTGGTAGCTCAGGGCAGTTCCTGTGGTCCAGGTCCCCGGAGCTGCGGTAAGCGTTGAGCCAACAGCGGCCGTGCCTGAAGTGGTGGGCGTTGGTGCTGTGAGCTGCCCCTGATTTGCGGGAACGAAGGAAAAGTCCCGCATGGTCACAGTTTCAGGAGCAACATGCGCAGCATCCCCGCCACCACCGCCCGTCACCCAAAGGTTGAAGTGAATTTGCTCCTTGGCCGGAAGCGGGACAGTAGAGCCCTCCAGGACAGTTCGCTTCAGGAGAGTTCCGTCGAAGCCCTCACCTGCGAACGTCTCGAAAGTCAGCTTGCCCGGCTCCCACACCATCCTGTGGGTAAGGATCGGAGCATTGGTGACGTCAAAGGTGACAGTGTTGTTTCCCTGTCCCGGCGGCAACGTGGCGTCAAACCAATATCCATGACCTTGGGTCACCGGCCAATTTTCACCGTACGCGGCACCCCCGCCCCAAGCCGAGGCTTCACAAAGGTCAATTTCGGTATAGCCCGGCTCCGCGTTGGGGTCATACGTGAACAGGCAGCCCCACACCACTTCCTTCTGAAGGGCGCTGACGTCTTTTTCCACGGTGGTGCTGTAAGTTCCATACCCGAAACCTTCACGCGTGGACTGGAATTCAGCTCCCTTAGGAGCTGAGCCCGTGGGGTTGCTGATGGACAGCTTGACGTACCCGTCGGCATCCGGATTGCTGACATTATTGGCATCCCAACTCGCGTTAAACATGGGCGCCCCGCCCCAGAAGCGCTTCTGCCAGTTGAAACCTTTCCAGGCAAAGCTGCCCACCGGGCCAGGGTCCTCAACCATGGGCGTGGTATCCGCCGCATGTGATGGGCCGACTCCGGTGAACATCGATAAACCCACCGCTGCGATGACGGCCAAACCCATTGCTTTTCTTCCCCCGTGTGGAAGGAGCCTCACTGATAATGCCATAGCTGTTTCCTCCTGCTGATGCGCCCAGACCCCGTCAACGGCTGATGCCGGTGACCGCAACGGCGTTCCACCCCCGAGAAACGCCCGTCCTCGATTATCAAGTAGCCAAGGTCCAGCGGGAAGGGAAATGGACAGGCAAAATCGTCAAGACAACATCAATTGGATAACGGTGCCAACTCCACGAGTAGCCTTGACGTGTTCAAGAATTTAAAGCGCAACACCAAAACCCGGGAGGGCACATCACCATTCGCAGCGCCGGCATCCTCCTTCACCGGCGAAACACGGCCGGTCAATTGGAGCTTTGGATAGCCCACATGGGCGGACCCTTTTGGGCCCGCAAAGACGAACACGCCTGGTCCATACCCAAGGGAGAATTCCCTGAGGACGAGGACGCCTTAGTTGCCGCGCAACGGGAATTCACTGAAGAAATAGGCACTCCACCACCGGCGGCAGACTACCAACTATTGGGTGCTTTTAGGCAGCCCTCCGGCAAGCTGATCACTGCCTTCACAGCAGAAGCCAGTGACTTTCAGCCTCAAGAGATTGTTAGTAACACCTTTCCCATGGAATGGCCAAAGGGCTCGGGTGCCATCAAGGATTTCCCGGAGATCGACGACGCCCGGTGGTTTGAGGAAACCGTGGCCCGGACCAAGCTCGTCAAAGGACAACTGGCAATCGTCGATGCCCTGGTCCGGCACGTTGGTGAGAAAACCCTATAAGGCCGACCAGCCGCCGTCGGACGCAAGAACAGCACCGTTGACGTTGGTGCCGTCGTCGCTGAGCAAGAAGGTAATGGACGCAGCCAATTGCGCTGCGGTTGCGGGAGTGGGAACTGTTGCCTGCATCAGGGGCCCGAGTCGTTCGGCAGCGAGTTGTGATCCCCAATTAGCCACGATGTTGGTGATGGTGGGACCGGGTGCCACCGCATTGAACCGAAGACCCTTGGGCCCGTACATCACGGCAGAATTCTTGGTCAGGCCAACCACCGCATGCTTGGACGCCGTGTAAGCAGCACCGGCAGCCGAACCACGCAGGCCAGCTTCCGAAGCGACGTTGACTACTGATCCGGATCCGGCCTCCAGCATGAGCGGCACCACTGCGCGGGTCAGCCGCATAAGCGCCGTGACGTTGATGCGGAAAACGCGCTCCCAGAGCTCGTCGTCAACCTCGTGAATGGGCGCAAAGTTGTCCATGATGCCGGCAACGTTGGCCAGGGCGTCCACGCGTCCGTTCGCAGCCGCCAGGACAGCGGCCACCGTTTCTTCCGTGGAAATGTCACCAGCCACCGGAATTAGGTCAAGGCCGGCATTCTCCTCCACAAGAGCGTCCAGCCGCTCCTTGCTGATGTCTGCCGCAATGACTTTGCCACCCTCCTTCGCAATCCGTAAAGCGGTAGCCTGCCCGATACCCGAGGCCGCGCCCGTCACGATGATGGTCTTGCCAGCGAAACGGCCGGAGGTAGTGGCCTCCTGCCATGAAGCGTCGTTGCCCATGATGTCCTTCCGAAGATTGCCGAGTGGTTCACCCAGCTTATGACACTCTGTGTCATTATGTAAGAGTGAATACTGGAGGAATGACCTCGGAAGATGCCAGACCCCCGCGTGCCAGCGGCCGACCCGCCACCATTGACCCCGACGCCGTGGCCGGACTGGCCCTGGGCCTCTTCGCTGAGCACGGCTACGAGAACACCTCCATGGAGGACATCGCACGGGCCGCCGGAATCGGGCGCAAGAGCCTCTACCGCTATTTCGCCAGCAAAGCCGACCTCGTGTGGGGCGGGAGCGAGCCGGTCGTGGAGGCATCAACGCTCGCCTTCGGCTCCTTTCACCAGCCAGGAAAGTCCGACGGCGGCGTGCTGGCCGGGTTGCGTGAGGCAGCGATCGCCGGGGTTGCTGCCATCCCGGACCTGTCCGTCACCCGCGGCAGACTCCGCTTGATTGCCGAGCACCCCGAACTGACCAGCCGGAGCTACGAATCCTTGGCATCGCAACGCGAAAGGGCCCTGGCGTTTCTCGTCGAGGGCGGCCTTTCCGATTCGGCGGCACGCTACCTGAGCGCCGCCTACCTCGCCACGACCTTTGAGGCCTGGATGCAGTGGGCTACTGGCTCGGAACCGGATCCGCTGCCGTACCTGCTGGGCGCACTCGAGGTGTTACAGGTTCCCGCGCGTTAGCTGCTCTTCCGGGCGATGAATTGGCGGATCCATCCAACCGTCTCAGGATGGTCCAAGTGCAGCCCGTGCCCCGCTCCGGGCACACGCACCAGCACCGAGCCACGAATGTACTCGCGCAGGAGGAGCGCATTAGGCAAGGGCGTCAACGCATCTTCAGTGCCGTGGAGGATCAGCGTGGGGGCTTGGATGGAGCCGAGATCATTCCAGGCGTCGTGCTCGCGGCTGGCCTTGAAGTGCCGTGCTTTGGCCCACGCCGACGCCCGGGAGTTGAAGAAGGCGTGCGTTGCTTCGGGGTTGTTCCGTGCCCATTCGGCGTCGAAGAAGAGCGGTTCAAGCCGGGACACATCACCACTGACCAAGCTATCCAGGGCTGCTTTATCCGGCTGCGTTCCCGGCTCCGGCCGTCTCCCGCCACTCGTGGCTGCGAGGATCAGGGTGCAGACTTTCTGCGGGTAGTCGATGGCCAACCACTGGCCGATCCGTCCGCCCATCGAGTGACCGTACACGTGTGCCAAATCCACTCCGGCGGCTTCAAGAACAGCTACAGCGTCTTGAGCGAGGAATTGTGTGGTGTAGCGGCCCGCTTCGCCCTTCCCACTCCGCCCGATCCCCCGGTGATCGAAGCGGATGACCCGGTAATAGCGGGACAGAAGCTCCGCCGTCGGACCCCAACCGTCCATGGATGTTGCCTGTCCGGCGATCAACAGCATTGGCTCGCCTTCGCCTTCCGACGTCCAGGCGAGTTCGGTGCCGTCGGCAGCCTCAGCAAAGTTCACCGTGCCACCGTATCCGGACGGCGCTCAAAGCGCTGCGGCGTGGAACACAACGCGTCACTCAGGGGTGAAAATATCCTCGATGGCGCAGTCGAATGTGCGCGCAATGAGGAACGCCAACGGCAGCGAAGGATCAAACTTCTCCCGTTCGATGGAAATGATTGTCTGCCGGGAAACGCCGACTGCGGCCGCCAGGTCTGCCTGCGTCCAGCTGCGTCCGGAACGACGCTCCGCGAGGTTGTTCTTCACTTCAGTGGCGTCTTTACTTCAGTGCGCGGTGGCGAACGGCTACGTATCGCAGCCCGGCGTCAACCGCGCTCAACGCAACAAGGCCGAGAAGGATCGGAAGTGCGTCGACTTCCAAACGCCCGATTGCCAGCACCAGCGACGCCACCACAATGACAACCAGGACGTCCAGAAACGCCCCGGCACCCGCTTGACGCATCCACTGCAACTCCACACTCTGCTCGCCATGAGCGTCAAGGGTGACGGTGTGATTGGATACGAAGACCTTGGCCCCGAGCGACATCGCCGGATAGGCGGCGCACAGTGCGCCGATCGACGCAGCAAGCCAGAAGTCATTCGGATTTGTTGCTCCTACCAGCACGGAAACCACAATCGTCAGGATGGCAGCGAGGATGATCGCCAAGACGTAGTGGTGGGCGGGAGCCCGCCTCGATGTAAAGGAAGCTTTACTCATGCTGAAAGTAAAGCACCCTTTACTTTGACCGGCAATAGTTACTGCTAACTTCGCGAGCCGGGGCTAGCGTTGAGGCATGACACCTTCCTACAGGTACGACGTCGAGGTGCTGCACCTTTTGGTGTCGCCGGCCCACGCCTACTTTGGCCGCGCGCGTGAAGGGGCGGCAGACGTCCCCACCACCGACGCCGAACAAGTGGAATTAGTGGCTGGCAAAGGCATTGTTGGCGACAGGTTCTTCGGCAAGGCCGCACACATGGATGCCGCGGTGACATTGTTCGCAGTGGAGGCTCTCGAGTCCATCGCAGTTGAGCTCGGCGCCGGGCCCTTCGATCCGCTGCTGACCCGGCGGAACGTCACCCTTCGGGGAGTAGAGCTGGCTCCCTTGCTTGGCCATGAATTCACAATTGAGTCCGGTGGTGACGAGGTGCGATTGAAGGCGGGACGTCCGGCCCACCCCTGCGCTTGGATGGACGAAATGCTTGCTCCAGGCGCCCACAAAGCAATGCGCGGGCGTGGTGGCATCCGATGCCAGGTGGTTGCCGGGGGCTTGCTGCATCGTGGGCCGGCAGTGTTGGTCAGTCCGGTTCCGCTCGATCCCACCAAGGCCGGGAACGCCAACGTGCTCCGGCCATCGCGATTGCCGTGACTTCACACTCGACTTATAAGGAGCCTGTCTTTCGGCGGGTTGTCCGCATAGGGTAAATCTGTGAAGAGATTGAGCAACAGCGTCCAAGCCTTCGCGGGCGCAGTTTTCGCTGCGGTGTTCCAGGCCATCAAAGTGGTTCGCCCCGATAGGCCCAACCACCCGGAAGGGGTTCATCTTGTAGGAGTCCTTGAGAGAGACGGGCTGCCGCCCCGGGCTTCGGGAATCCCCTGGCTGGACACTGCCGGGACCAATCCGGTGGACGCGCGGCTCTCGCGCTCCCTAGGACTGCCGGGCTCTTTCCCGGACATCATCGGCCTGGCCGTGCGCTTCACAGAGCAGGGAAAAATGTGCGACATGCTCCTCGCGACCACCGGACCTACAGGACTTGGACGCTTTATCCTCAAGCTCCGACGGGACGCCGCGTCAGCAGTTTTCTCCACGATGATGCCCTACAAATCAGAGAGTGGCCCGGTGTTGATAGCCGCACGGACAATCGATGGACCGGCCCAGTTGCCGGCCGAGCCCCGATCCTTTAGCTCTCATCTCGGACAGCATGAGTGGACCCTCGAACTCCATTTCGCCAGTCCCTTGGGACCATGGACCAGGTTTGGAACGTTGACGCTCACCCTTGCGGACGCTCATGGGAGCGACACTTCCGAACGATTTGATCCGGTACTCAATCCTCTTCCAACAGCTGGGACGTATGGCTGGACCAGGCGCCTACGGGAACCTTCATACGCTGTGGCCCGGCGTCGCGACTAGAGCCCTCCCTTCCAGCCCTTCTTTGAGCCGGCAGCACCGCGAAATCAACCCAAGCTAGTTGCAGACCGGCGGACCGGCGTCGGAAGATGGGCCAGAAGCTACAGCTTCTGCTCCGCTTCAGCCTCGAATTCGTCCAGCCGTCTCACTGCCTCGGTTACAACGGCGCCCTTGTTGGCATGAAGCCACGCCGCTGCACCTTCCTGGTCGCTGAACAGACCGTCGTCCTGCGCGTCTCGACTCTGCTCAATCACGAACTGCCACAGCCGTCCACGCGGAATGTCCGTCGCAGCCAACGCGGAACCTTTCAGCAAAGTGGTGCCCATGATCCTCTCTTTGCCTAGCCGCTCGGCCTTGGAGAGCCAGGTCGGCAGGTGATTGACGCCCTGCCGGGCCCCGACCCCGCGGCCTGCTTTGTCGGCCTCCACCAGCCGCGCCCAGTCCTCCAGTGAAGGTCCGCCATTGGCGTGATCCAAGCGCCGAATCAGCCTGCGGACCGCCGAGTCACTGATAATTCCCTGGTGCCCTTCCGGTGAGTGGCACATGTGCTCCCGGATCAGCGGCAGGATTTTGTCTTCGTAACGGCCGGGTGCTCCGATCCGGCGCAGGAAAGTCAGCGCGGGCCCCACCCCGGTTATGTTGTGTCCGTTGGAGGTAATCCTGCCGTTCGCGTCAATGATGGTGGATACTGCTTTGCCAAGGTCGTGAGTAACGGCAGCCAGAACCAAGGTTGCTGTTTCGTGGGCATCCAGCCGATCACGCCGGGCGATGCGGGCTGCTTGGTCCCCCGCCAATCCGAGGTGTACGCTCACGTCGCCCTCGGGGTGCCATTCCGGATCCTGCGGGACTCCCCTGGTGGCAGCCAACTCGGGGAAGTGTTCCTCCCAGCCGGAAATGAACAGTGTCTCCAATGCCTTGGAGATGAAAGTGCCTTTGGAGGCCAACTTGTAGAACTCACCCCAGATCCGGGCCTTGGGCAGGTCCGCAAAAGCTGGGGCCAGGGTGCGGCACAGCCGCGCTGTCGCCGGGACTAGTTCAAACCCAAAACGACCACTGAACTGCATGGCCCGCAGCACTCTCAGCGGGTCATCACCAAACGATGTGCTGGTGTGGCGGAGTAGGCCCGCGGTCAGGTCACGTTGTCCCCCAAACGGGTCCACGACTTCCCCGCTGCTGTCATCCCAGCCCATGGCGTTGATGGTGAAATCCCGGCGGGCAAAAGCCTCGGTCTCGGACCCCTGGCGAGGTAGGGACACATCGAAGACTTGGCCACCCACGGTTGCGGAGACGATCCCGAAATGCTGCCCCACTTCCATGACGTGACCAGGCAATGCAGCCGCCACCTGAGCAGTGGTCAGCCCACAGACCTCAATATCGATGTCCTTCGAATCCACCATCACACCGCGGGCACGGGAGAGCAACGCGTCCCGGACCGAACCGCCAACAATCAGTGGACGGCCGCCCGCAACGCGCAAGCAGTCGAGAACCCGGCGGGCTTCGGGGCTGAGCTCAATGAGATCGGAAATGGTTGTGATGGTCTTCAAGTCCTAACAACTCACAGTGACGGACAACGGAAGACTGCCCACAATAAATCTAGGGCTCAAAAGCCGCAGGCGCCGCGAACTGTGCCTCGTACAGCCGCGAGTAAGCCCCACCCGTTGCCAGGAGCTCCGAGTGCGTCCCCTGCTCCACAATCTGCCCGGCCTCCATCACCAAGATGAGATCGGCGTCCCGGATGGTGGACAACCGGTGGGCGATGACGAAGCTGGTCCGGTCCGAGCGCAGGGCATTCATGGCGTTCTGGACCAACACTTCGGTTCGAGTGTCCACTGAGCTGGTGGCTTCATCAAGGATCAGCACCGAGGGACGGGACAGGAAGGCCCTGGCTATAGTGAGCAGCTGCTTCTCGCCCGCCGAGACGTTGCCGCCTTCGTCGTCCAGTAAGGTGTCATACCCCTCGGGCAGCGACTTCACGAACCGATCCACGTAGGTGGCCTGCGCCGCCTCCATGATCTCGGCCTCGGAAGCCGTGGGGCGACCGTAAGCGATGTTGTCACGGATGGTCCCGCCGAAGAGCCAAGTGTCCTGGAGGACCATGCCCATGCGGGACCGAAGTTCCTGCCGTGAGAGCGAGGCGATGTCCACGCCGTCGAGCGTTATGCGTCCGGAGTCCAGCTCGTAGAACCGCATCATGAGGTTCACCAAGGTGGTCTTGCCTGCTCCTGTCGGCCCCACAATGGCAATGCTCTGCCCCGGTTCAGCTACCAAACTGAGGTCCGTGATGAGCGACTTGTCCGGCGAGTAGCGGAAGGACACGTTCTCAAACACAAGACGGCCGCGCGCCGGACCGGACTGGGGAACAGGTGCAGGCTCAATGGACTCTTCGTCCTCATCCAAGAGATCGAACACCCGTTCCGCCGAGGCTACGCCGGATTGCAGCATGTTGGCCATGGACCCCAGCTGAGCCAAGGGCATGGTGAACTGCCGTGAGTACTGGATGAAGGCCTGGACATCGCCCAGCTGCATGGAACCGGAGGCCACCTGCAGACCACCCACCACGGCGATTCCCACATACACCAGGTTCCCTATGAAAGTCATGGCCGGCATGATCAGGCCGCTCACGAACTGTGCCCCGAAACTCGCCTGATACAGCTCGCCGTTCTTCGCGCGGAACTTTTCCTGAACCTCGTTCTGCCGCCCAAAAACCTTCACCAAAGCGTGCCCGGTGTAAGTTTCCTCAATCTGGCCATTGAGCTCCCCCGTGTTTTTCCACTGCGCCACGAACATTTTCTGGGATCGTTTGGCGATCAGCAGCGTGGTTCCCAGCGTCAAGGGAATGGTCACCAAGGCAATCAGGGCCAGCAGTGGCGAGAGTAGGAACATCATCACCAGCACACCCAGCACCGTCAGCAGGGACGAGACCACTTGGCTGATGGATTGCTGCAGGCTTTGGGAGATGTTGTCCACGTCATTGGTCACCCTGCTGAGCAGCTCGCCGCGTTGGATGGAGTCGAAATAGCGGAGGGGCAGGCGGTGGATTTTCGCTTCGATCCGCTCGCGGAGGCGGTAAACGGTCCGCTGCACGACGCCGTTGAGCACGTACGCCTGCATCCAACCGAACGCTGAGGCCAGGACATACAGGGCCAATGCCCACAGCAGTACAGAGGCCAGCGCGGTGAAGTCGATTCCGACGCCGGGCGTGAGGCTCATGGCGCTCAGCATGTCGGCCTTGCTGTTCTCGCCTGAGGCGCGCAGACCGGCGATCACCCCGGCTTTGGAGGCGCCGGCGGGAAGCTGCTTTGAGACGACGCCGGCGAAGATCAGGTTGGTGCCTTCGCCAAGCAGCCTCGGCCCGATGACGGACAGGGCAACACTCACCACGGCGAAAATCAGCACCAGCGTCAGCCAGAACCGCTCCGGCCGCAAGGTTCCCAACAACCGCCGCGCTGAGCCCGAGAAGTTGGAAGCTTTCTCGGCAGGAATGTTCATCCCGGCAAAAGGACCACCGCGGCCGGGACCCATGGCTGGCCGCTGAGGACCACGGGGACCGGCTGACACTGCGCTCATGCCGCCTCCTCCGCCGCGAGCTGGGAGGACACGATTTCCCTGTACGTTTCGGATGTCTCCAGCAACTCATCGTGAGTTCCGCGCCCAACGATCCTGCGGTCGTCGAGCACTAATATCTGGTCCGCGTCCGCGATGCTTGAGACGCGCTGGGCAACGATCACCAGCGTGGCGCTGTTGGTGTGGCGTTTGAGAGCCTGCCGGAGACGGGCATCGGTGGCGGTGTCCAGGGACGAGAAGGAGTCGTCGAAGATGTAGAGCTCCGGCTGCTTCACCAGCGCCCGGGCAATCGCGAGCCGTTGCCGCTGGCCGCCCGAAACGTTGGTGCCGCCTTGCGAAATGACCGCATCCAGCCCGCCCTCCATTTCCTCCACAAAGTCCCGGGCTTGGGCCACTGACAGCGCCTGCCACAGCTCGTCCTCAGTGGCGTCCGGCTTGCCGTAGTGAAGGTTGCTGCGCACCGTCCCGGAGAACAGGTACGGCCGCTGCGGCACCAGACCTATATGACCCCAGAGCAGGTCCGGGTGCAGCTCACGGACGTCTACGCCGTCCATCAGAACTGACCCGGACGTGGCGTCGAACAGCCGGGGCATGAGGTTGACGAGCGTGGTTTTACCGGCGCCCGTACTGCCGATGATCGCGGTGGTCTCCCCCGCCCGGGCGGTAAACGAAAGCCCGCTCAGCACCGGCTGCTCGGCACCCGGGTAGGCGAATCCGACGTCGCGCATTTCCAGTTCGCCACGGCGGACGCCGCCCGTGACAGGGTTGGACGGCGGCTGGACACTGGATTCGGTCTCCAGGACCTCGCCGATCCGGTCGGCGGAAACGGATGCGCGCGGAATCATCACGGCCATGAACGTGGCCATCATGACCGACATGAGAATCTGCATGAGGTAGCTCAGGAACGCGATCAGGGTGCCCACCTGCATGGAGCCGTCCTCAATCCTGAAGGACCCGAACCAGATCACCGCCACGGAGGAAACGTTCATGACCAACATGACCGCAGGGAACATGAGCGCCATCAGCCTGCCGGCTCGGAGCGCAACGTCAGTGACGTCGTCGTTCGCTTTCGCGAAACGGGCGGCTTCCATGTCCTCCCGGACGAACGCCCGCACCACGCGGATACCGGTGAGCTGCTCTCGGAGGACCCGGTTCACGGCGTCGATCCGGACCTGCATCTTGCGGAAGAGCGGCACCATGCGCGTGACAATCAGCCCGACCGCCACCAGCAGCACCGGCACGCATACCGCAATCAGCCAGGATAGTTGCGCGTCCTGCCGCACTGCCATGATGACCCCGCCGATGCTCAGCATGGGAGCCGCGACCATGAGCGTGCAGGACATGAGGACCAGCTGCTGGACCTGCTGAACGTCGTTGGTGGAGCGGGTGATGAGGGACGGCGCCCCGAACCTGGTGACCTCCTGCTCGGAGAATTCCCCCACCCTGCTGAAAATCGCGTCGCGGAGGTCACGGCCCATCCCCATGGCGGCCTTCGCGCCGAAGTACACGGCCACCACAGCGCACGCGATCTGCAGCAAAGTAATGAGCAGCATGAGCCCGCCTATGCGCAGGATGTAGTCCGTATCGCCGGCGGCAACACCGTTATCGATGATGTCGGCGTTCAGCGTGGGAAGGTACAGGGAGGCGATGGACTGCGCCAGTTGGAAGACGACGACGGCGATCAGCAGCCGCTGATGCGGCCGCAGGAAACGAACAAGAACCTTCCACAGCATGGGGTCTCCGAGCCAAAGCGTTGTGAACCGAAGGCCAGTTTACGTCTGGTTGCTGTGGGCAACTAGAGGGACGTGAGGGGTAATGTCAGGGACTCCCTCGGCCTGCCGTGGCCCCATAACGTCGAAGTAGCCATCTGCCCGCAAAGCATAGGAGAACAACCATGGAAAAGCGCACACTCGGCACCGGCGGCCTGGAGGTTTCCGCTCTTGGCATGGGATGCATGAGCATGACCGGCGGTTACAGCGAACGGCCGGACCGTGAGGACATGATCTCGCTCATCCGCACGGGCGTTGAGCGGGGTGTGACCTTCTTTGACACAGCCGAGATCTACGGACCCTATGCCAATGAGGAACTCGTCGGCGAAGCTCTTGCCCCGTTCAAGGACCAGGTAGTCATTGCCACCAAGTTCGGCTGGGACATTGACCCCGCAGCGCGGAAGCCAAGCGGCAAAGTCACCAGCCGTCCCGAGGTCATCAAGGAAGTAGTCGAAGGATCACTGAAGCGGCTGGGGGTTGACTCTCTGGACCTTTACTACCAGCACCGCGTTGACCCGGACGTCCCCATCGAGGACGTGACAGGTGCCGTCAAGGACCTCGTCGAAGCTGGAAAGGTGAAGCACTTCGGCCTGTCCGAGGCAGCCGCAGGGACCATCCGGCGAGCCCATGCGGTCCTCCCTGTGGCTGCCGTCCAAAGTGAGTACTCGCTGTGGTGGCGTCGTCCGGAGGAAGAAGTCCTGGGCGTCTGCGAAGAACTTGGAATCGGCTTTGTTCCCTTCAGCCCACTGGGCAAAGGCTTCCTGACCGGCACCATCAACGCTTCCACCAGCTTCGAATCCGGCAACGATATCCGCAGCACCATCCCCCGATTCACCCCGGAGGCCATGCAGAACAACCAGGCCGTAGTGGACCTGCTCGCCGGAATCGCTGAACGAAAAGGCGCGACGCCGGGCCAAATCGCCTTGGCATGGTTGCTGGCACAAAAGCCGTGGATCGTGCCGATTCCCGGAACTCGGAAACTGCACCGCCTCGAAGAAAACCTGGCCGCAGCCGACGTCGAACTTTCACCTGCTGAGCTGCACGAGATTGAGGCAGCCGCGTCGAAGATCACTGTGGAGGGCGGCCGCTATAACGAAGCGGGCGAGCGGATGACCAATCTGTAGAACCGGGCGGGTGTCTGCCCCGGACAGTAGGCTGGAAACGTTCGTGTTGAACCGCATCGAAGGGACTTGAGTTTTGGCTTACATTACCGTCGGAAACGAAAACAGCACTGAGATCGAGCTTTACTACGAGGACCACGGGACCGGCCAGGCAGTGGTCCTGATTCACGGCTACCCCTTGGATGGGTCCTCCTGGGAGAAGCAGACTGCCGCACTGCTCGACGCCGGATACCGTGTCATCACCTACGATCGCCGCGGGTTCGGCAAGTCCAGCCAGCCCACTGAGGGCTACGACTACGACACGTTCGCCGCTGACTTGAAGACCGTGCTGGACACGCTGGACCTAAACGATGCCGTCTTGGTGGGCTTCTCCATGGGTACCGGTGAAGCTGCGCGTTACATCAGCACTTACGGTTCGGCCCGCGTTGCCAAGGCCGTGTTCCTCGGTTCGTTGGAGCCTTTCATGCTGAAAACCGACGACAATCCCGACGGCGTCCCGCAGGACGTCTTCGATGGCCTCGCCGCGTCCGTGAAGGCGGACCGGTACGCCTTCTTCACCGAATTCTTCAAGAACTTCTACAACACCGACACCTTCCTTGGCACCGAGCGTCTCAGCCAGGAATCCGTGGACGCCAGCTGGAACCTCGCCAGCAAGTCCGGTGCTTTCGCCTCCATAGCCGCCCAGCCCACGTGGCTGACGGACTTCCGTGCCGACATTCCCAAGATTGACGTCCCGGCACTGATTGTTCACGGCACGGCTGACAACATCCTGCCGATCGACGCCACTGGACGGCGATTCAAGGACGCCTTGCCCAGCGCCGAATACTTGGAGATCGACGGCGCACCGCACGGCCTGCTCTGGACTCACGGCGCAGAGATCAACGAGGCCCTGCTGGCGTTCCTCAAGAAGTAGATCCCTATTTCTTAAGGCGAAGCTTCCGCGCCTTATTGCCCTTCCGGAGGTACTTTTCCAGCGTCGCGTCAGCGGCGGTGCGTTCCATCGCATGGAGCACTCCATACGTGAAAGCACCGTTGCTGATGCCTGGCGCGGAACCCAGCTTCAGCAGTTCTGCGCGGGCCATGACGCTGTCCTGGTGGTCGCCGAGGATCGATTGAATCCTGTGGGCGGCATCCCCCAGTTTCACCGCACGTTTGCCGTGAATGGCTTCCACCGCCGCTGCGGCAAAGCGTAGCTTTTTGGCGGCCTTCCGGACTTCGTGGAATGCCTTGTCACGTTCAGGCCCGACGGCGGCACCCACCGCTGCGTCGTGTCGTTTGCAGAGCCTTTTGCCGGCTTTGTTGACGAGCTTTGCGGTGCTCTTCTTTGCCTCCGCGGAACCCTTTGATGTTAGCGGTGGGTCCTCAAGGAAGGTCTCCAGGTTGTCCAGCAACGTGAAGTAGCGGGGGCTGTTCAATCGGTTCCTCACGGCTGCCATCGCATTAGTGGCCCTCAGGGTCATACGTTCTTCCAGCTCGTCCCCGAGCTGACCCAGGACCAGCTTCCCCGGCAGTTCATCAAGGCTGACCTTGAGCCGTTCGTGCAAGACCTCCACATCCCGGTACCGGCCCAGGGTCTTGGCCAACGATTTCAGCTCCCGTTCCAGATCCTTCACAGCGTCCGGTTCGAAAAGCGCCCTATAACCGTGCAGCACGGCCCGGATCCGGCGGATTTGGGACCTCATTTGATGGACTGAATCGTCACGGGCAAGGCGTACGTGAGAGTCCTGGAGGAGCATCTCGGCCACTTGCTCGTCCACATAATGGAGCACGGGAACCGCTGCTGGCCCGTCGCCGCTGGGCTCTTCACGCTCCGTCCGTTTCGAAGCGGGCCATGCATCGCCCAATGCTGTAGCCAGCTTGGAGGTGCGCTCGCTCGGCTTTGCTCCGGCATCCGAGAGTTGCTTGGTTAATGAACTCAGCATGGCGTCGTCCGCATCGTCTGCTTCATCGGGCGCAGCCAACTCCACCTCCCACTCCCGCCAGGTCAGCTCGCGCGGTTCGCCGAGCATTGACCGGGCGCGAACGTGATCATCCACGAAATCGGCCACCCGGCGACCGTCGTTGCCGTACAAGGAGTAGCTGGTACGTTCCGTGTTCAGCGTCGCGACGGCAGCCACTGCATGGCCCCGGGTGTAGGCGATCACGCGGTCCATGAGTTCAACAGGGACAGTGTCCGCAGAACCCAAGGGTGCTTGGATCTCCGTTCTCCTTCCCGCACTGTGCGGGAGCTTCAGGTGCCAACCGGCGTCCGGCCCACCGGTGCGGCGGCGGAGCGTAATCCCGCGGGCGCCGAGGGCCAGGTGCCGTGTATCAAAGTAAATGGCTTCAAGGCTGTGGCTCGCCGGTTCACCCACTTTTCCGATGCCCTCCAACTGTTCCAGGGCCGGTAGTTGGGTGGACGCATCGGCGTCGAATTTCTGTTCAACTTCCACAGTGCCGAGGGGTGCCATGGCCGCGGAACTCCTATCTTTCGGGGGTGCCGCGAGGGCCGGCCCTTTTCAGTGGCCGGCCCTCGTTGGAGCTACTCCATTGCTTATATCTCCAGTGTGAGTCAGTTCAAGGCCTCACGCCAGAGAACCCCAGCTAGAGGCCTGGTGCGCGGGGCTGCGGCGGTTCTGCCGGCCCTTCATTGGCCGCGGGCGCGGAAACGTCCGCCGCAGGTGCGGAGAGGTCCGGATCCGCCGGCGGGAACTCGGCTGTTGCTACTCCACTGCCAAAAGTCTCACCCGTGTCATCAACATCTCCCCCGGACACCGTGCCGCGCCAAGAACCCGTTTCATGGCCCTGAGCTTCGATGAACTTCTTGAACTTGTCCAGATCTGCGCCAACCCTCAGGCTGTCCGCGCCAAGGGCTGAGCCCGCCTTTTCAGCGAAGCCTTCGGGTTCCCACACGATCTCAACGTTCACCCGCGTCCGCCCGGCGTCCAGGGGTTCGAAGCTCACGGTGCCTCCGTTGCGGGGACCATCCACGCTGGCCCAACTCACCAAGGAGTCCGGGACCTGCTCGATGATCTGCGCGTTGTACTCGCGCTTCACCCCGCCCACGTTGGTTGAAAAGTGAAGGCCCGTTTCGTCAATCTGTTCTACGGCCTCCACTCCATTCATGAACTGGGGGAAGGTCTCGAACTGTGTCCACTGGTTGTAGGCGACAGATACGGGGACATCTACTTCGATTGACTTATTGACCGTAGCCATAGGTTGCTCCTTCGATCGCGTCTCGGGTGCTCATGCTGTACTGCTGGTGGCGCGCCAGCCAGCTGGCTGCTTAACCAGTGGCGCGCCTGTCTAAAGCGCGCCAGCCAAAGCTCTTAGCCGGCGTCGAAACTTTCTTCGTCATCGTCGTTGGGGGACTCTTCCTGGGGGAGGTCGTTGCCGCTGCCGTCCGGCAGGCTATCGTCATTGCCGTCAGGCAGCGAGGACTGCTCGGCGTGGGCCTGCTCTTCGGTCCCGCCGAATCGGCCCGCACCGGGCTCACCCGCACTATCTGAATCCTCCGGATTCAGGTGGCTGAGGTTTGGCGCGCCAGTGCCCTCTCCGAGGGAGGCCTCATCGATGTCTTCTTCCACGCGGGGCTGTGCCTGGCCTCCGCCGGCTTCCTGCTCCGCGGTAGGAGTGCCGTAGCCTCCCACTTCCTCTTCCGGTGTGGCATTCTGCTTGTCCATGTGAACTGTCCTTTCCCTGAGCGGTGGAACGTGTTAATGGAACACTTCGAACCTATAAGGCTCCTTGGTGGCATGTCCATGCCTTTGACGATAATAGTCAGCAAACTTAGTAAAAGGCCATTCGGGGTCTAGAATGCCAGCGTGGACTCGTAGGCTGTGAACCCCGGACGCAGCACCACTTCCCGCGGACCTATAACTGCGATGTCCTCCCATAACACCAGAAACGATCCCCTGTGCCGCCAGCGAAGCAGCTGGGCCACCGGCCAAGGCTGCGTTATCCCGCGACGTTCGTACCCCAGAAAAGACGAAGCCGTGCGGGGGCTTACAACGATTCCCACCATCCTCGCCTTACTCAGGAGCTGGCCCGGTGAAGCATCCACCGCGAAGCGGACATCCGAGACCTCCCCGAGCCGCTGCCCACTGTTGTCCACCACATCACTGCCCAGCACGTCAGTGAGGATCATGACGACCTCCCGGAATCCGCGGGATGACATGGTGACGCAACCAGCGTTCCACCCATGAGGCATCAAGCGAGTCGGAACGTACTCCCAACTTCACCACGGTGTCCACTCCGGCCACCACGCTCCATGGAATGCGGATCAACCTGCTCGACGGCGGCCTGCCGCCAAAGATGCGCGTCCCCAACACCGGCCCGGTCAGCAACGCCGAAATGACTGGCGCCTCGGCGCCTTCGGGAATCCGCTCATCAGGTTCGGGACCGCTCAACTCGACGTCATCCACCGTGCTGACGGGGACGCCGTCGACGTCCAACATCTGCCGGTCCAATAAGTGCAACTGGGCATCAAGCACCAGACCCGCCGGCCGCGGGGCTGGCCGGATCTTGAGTGGATGGATGCGCTTGGCTTTGCTCATGCGCCAGCTCCCGTGGCAATCATGAGGGGAATGGCGGCGAGCGAGGCAACCAGGATGATGACCAAGTACACCAGACCCGCAACATTTACAGCCCGGCCGTTCACGTGCTTTCCCATGTACTGGGGATCGTTCGCAACAATCAGGATGGGCAAATAGGTCAGCGGCAGGGCTATGGCTGAGAAGACCACGGAGTACTCGGTTACCAGGATGGGATCGACTCCCGTTGCCAGAACGGCCACACCGGCCAACAAAACCACCATCATGGCCACATGGAATCGGGAAGCGGCCGCAGGGCGGCGGAACTTGCCCCACGGCCATCCGAAAAACTGGGCCAAGGTGTAGCCGCTGGAAAGAGTGGTTTCCAAGGCCGCCCCGAAGGTCGCCGCCACGATGCCCAAGATCAGGACAGCCAGCGCAAGCTGGCCGCCTGCCTGCGCCACGGGTAGCACCACTTCCGACAGTGTGGTGACGCTGATGCCAGCCGGCAGAAGCACGACGGCGGCGCAAGCGGCGATCGCGATGGACAGGAAACCTCCCAGCGGGAAACCCATGAGGACGTTGATCCGTGACTGGACCAGATCCTTGACCTTCCAGCCTTCTTCAACCGCACCCGAGGAAAAGAAAAACACCTCATATGGCGTCATGGCAGCTCCGAACAGTGCGATCGCGTAATACCAATAGGCGCCGACACTCTCCTCGCCAGAGACAGATGGAGTGAACGCTTGGCCCGCCAAGGCACCCCAATCCGGCTTCAACAGGAAGAGTGCAACGGCAAAGACAACCAAGGACAGGCCTACGAGCCCGGTGACGTTTTCCATGATGCTGAACTTCACGCGCCAGATCACCAGCCACACTGCCAGCAGTGCGAAGGGAACCCAGAGCATATAGGACACGCCGCTGGCCAGTTGGAGGGCCAAGGCGATGCCGCCTATTTCTGCTGTGACTGTCATGAGGTTGATCAGGAAGGACGCACCCAGGTTGGCCAGTCCGGCTCGTGGTCCCATCCGCTCACGGATCACCTCGAAAGTAGCCCGGCCCGACACTGCTGCTACCCGGCCCGACATATTGGCGAAGAGGCAGATACCTAGGACGCCGATCACCACCACCCATGCCAGCGACAACCCGAACCGTGAGCCCACCACGGCATTTGTCACCAGGTCCCCGATGTCAACAAAGCCCCCGATCGCGGTCAGGATGCCCAGTGCAACACCGAGGAGCCGTTTCACTGAATGCCGGCCTTGGTCATGAGGGAGTCCAGTTGGTCTGTGGCCGTTCGCAGCTCTGCCTGCACTGTAGCCAACCTGGCCTGCCCATCGCTGGAGGCCGCAGGCTCCCCGGAAGACGCCGTCAGGACATCACGGGCGTGAAGGAGCGCGCGGGAAATGGCGGAAAAGGACGCAAGCACGTCATTCCGCAGTGTGCGTTCTTCTTGCGTGGGTGCGTCGAATCCGTGGATCTTGTCCGTGGCGGCTTCCACCTCGCCGAGCATGTCATCGGCCGCGGTGGATGCCGCTGACGCCGTCGTGCTGTCCGTCATCCTGAGGTCCACCGCAAGGCTGGCAGCGCGCACCGCGGAAGAAACCTCCTTGGCGGGTCCTTCCAAAGTGTCCGCCGAGGGGCGCGGCGAACATCCGCTGACCAAGCCTGCGATCACCGCCAACAAAGCAAGGACAACGGCCAGGCTTCGCGAGGATTTACTCATGACGGTTGCGGGATCTCACAGCCACCTTGAGGATCCATGCCCGTGTAATTCAGCGGGCCGGCCACAATATTCAACGCAATGGTGGCGAACTGTGAACACTGCGCAGGGGGAGCAGTAAAGTATCCCCGCTGACCGGCAGCAATGGCTCCGATAATGAGCCACACCACCACGAACAACCCGATGATTGAACCGATTCGCATTCATTTCCCAAACGCTAAAGACAATCCGGCAATTAGCGGGCAAACCTTGGATCATGGTTTGCCAAGAGAGCGCGGCCGCGGACTGGATATCTCCTGTTCGCGGCCGCGCTGGTGCCGATCAATCCGTGGGATTGGTTTCGGTAGTCAGACCACGCGAGTCCGCGGTCTCCTCGTCCTTTTCTTCTGCCGGTCCAGGCGGACTGGCCGATTCGCTGGGACCGGCATCGACGGCGTCGTCCGGACTTTCCGACGATGCATCACCTACAGGCACCTGGCTACTTGAATCGGGCATTCCAGGGTCCCTTGGAATGGGATGACCGGGCGTGGTAGTCCCATCGCGAACCTGGGTAAAACCGGCAACCTCGCTTGGGTCTGTTGTCATACGCGCGACCGGCCTCGGCCCACTACCCAGCCAATCAGGGCCAGCACCAGCAGGATGATTCCCACCCACAGCAGGAAGCTGAGAGCCTGATTGAATCCGCCTACCAGGAGCAAGATGATCGCGATTACACCGGCGATTATTAATAGTGTGTTCATTGAGCTACGCATCCCTTTCAATAACTGTTGTCTATTCAGGAAGGCGTCCGCTGGTACTCCATTTCTGAAGCGCCACCCATGCCAACGGGCACCGATCAGGGAATTTCTCCCCTATATCGCTTACGTACCCCCACGGAATTAGTTCAAACGGACCCTTGGCCCGTGAGGGGTACGTACATAGCATCATGATAGGCGTGCATTACGCCGGAACGAAGTAGCTGGACAGGAAACTTAGTACCCCTTTGTGGAGAACGCTCCCAGAGCCCGGCTGATCTCCAAAGCGGTCCCCGCCGCTGCCTCGCCGTACTCCTGATACTTAGCGGGCACGATTCTGCTTGACGGCCCGGAAATGGAGATTGAACCTGCCGCGACACCGCCCGAGCCCAGCAAGGGAACACCAATTGAGGTGATTCCCGTACTGAGGCCTTGCTCATTGATGGAGTATCCCCTGGCCCTGGTGTCTGCGATCATCGCCTGAAGCCGGGCAGGGTCTACTACGGTCTGGGGAGTCAGCGCTTCGAGCGGTCCGGCAAGATAGTCATCCACGAAAGCCTCGTCGGCTGCCGAAAGATAGGCCATTCCCGTGGAGGAAGCGTGCATGGGAAGCCGCGAACCCAGGGGCAGGAACGCCCGCAGCACGTGCGGGGTATCCAGGCGCTCAATGATCAGCATGTAGCCGCGGTCCGGCACAGCCAAGTGAACGGTCTCGGTGGTGTCCAACTGCAACGCGTTCAGTGGGCCCATGGCGGCGTCACGGATGACCGAACCGCTGCTTCCCCGGCTTGCAACAGCAAATGCGTGGTTGGTCAGGACCCACTTTCCGGCCTGAGCCTCGGACTGTGCCACCCACCCCAGTTCCCCCAGCGTCCTGAGCATGCGCAGAACCGTCGCCTTGGGTACATCCACCTCGCGGCTCAGCTCAGACAAGCCCGCCGGCTGGTTGTCCGAGACCGCCTCCAACACACGAATCGCTGTGACCACGCTCTGCGTACTCATCCACACTCCCGCTTGACCGACTTCCCTCAGTGCCCTACATTACAGGCGACTTCCCAAAATGAACCAACGGTTCATCTAGTGAACCAGCGACATTTTGAGCGCAGAACGGGCGTTGCCGCTCCCGCTTCTTGCCTCTTCAACGCCCGAAAGGTGCCCACCATGCTCAAACCACTCCGCGGAATAACCGTGATCGACCTCAGCCGAGCCCTCGCTGGCCCCTACTGCACCGCACTCCTAGCCGATATGGGCGCGAAAATCATCAAAGTGGAAAGCGTGAACGGGGGTGACACGGCCCGCCAATGGCCCCCGTTCCAGGACGGCCATAGCCTTTACTTCGACTCCGTCAACCGCAACAAAGCGTCCGTGTGCATCGATTTCTACTCCGACGAGGGACGCGAAATCCTCTCCAGCCTGATCGCCGCAGCAGACGTCCTGGTGGAAAACTTCAAGCCCGGCACGCTGGAGAAAATGGGTTTCACTCCTGCCCGGTTGGACGAGTTGAACCCTGGGCTCGTGGTGGGATCCGTCACCGGATTCGGCAACACCGGTCCCCTTAAGGACGACGCCGGCTTGGATCAAGTCATCCAGGGAATGTCCGGGCTGATGTCAGTGACCGGTCCTGGACCAGGCTCGGCCTACCGGGTGGGCGTGCCGATCGTGGACATCACCTCGGGAATGATCTGCGCGTTTGGAATCGTTGCCTCCCTCCTGGGAACCCGGAACGGCGAGCGCCCCAGCCGGGTGTCCACTTCGCTTTTGGAGACCGCCCTGAATCTCTCCGCGTTCCAAGGACAGAAGGCGCTGAGCCTCGGCGAGGCACCCACCCCGCAGGGCAACAACCACCCTGTGATCGCCCCGTACGGCATGTTCGCCACGGCCACGGAGTCCATCAATATTGCTGTGGGAAGTGACAAACAATGGCGGGCGTTCTGCGGCTTGCTGGGCGTTCCCTTCGCCGTGGAGGATCCCAGGTTCATCACGGGAGCGGACCGATCGGCCAACAGGGATCAGTTGTCGGAGCTCATTGAAACTGCCCTTGCCGCCAAGTCCGCCGCCGATTGGGTTCCGTTGATCAGCCGGGCAGGAATCCCCTGTGGCCCCATATATGACTACACGCAGGCCCTCGCTTCGGAGCAAGTTGTCGCCTTGGGCCTGGTGCAGCACCGCGAGCGCTTGGACGGCTCCGAGCTCCCCCTGCTCCGCGGCCCGCTCAGCTTGGATGGCGAGGCCAGCGAAATCCTCACACCCCCTCCGCTGCTGGGTCAGCACACCGCGGATGTACTGATGGAGTTTGGAATGACTCACGACGACGTCACACGGCTTGAGCGCGAAGGCCGCATTGTGTGCGGGCCATCAAAGATCGGAGCACAGCGATGACCACGGTTTCCGACGTAGCGCGCTCCAGTATCGGCCGCATCTCCGCCGCCATTGCCGATGGCGTGGCCACTGTGGAGATCTACAATCCGGCGCAGCGAAACGCGCTGACACGCTCCATGTGCTTGGAGATCCAGGAACTGATGCCGCGCCTGGACGCCGATCCGAATGTTGCCGTGGTGGTGCTGAAGGGTGCCGGGGACACGTTCTGCGCCGGGGCTTCCATCAGTGAACTCGCTTCGGTGCTGGTGGATCCCCAACCGGACGGCACCTCCGTGGATCATCTCAGTGGGGCCGATTCTGCCATCGCTTCCCTGTCCAAACCCTCCGTCGCTTTCGTGGATGGTGCCTGCATGGGCGGTGGCTGGCAGATCGCCTCCGCTTGTGACTTCATCATCGCCAACGAACGCGCAGTGATTGGGCTGACCCCGGCCAAGATTGGGATCATCTACCCCCGCCCGGGCATCGAACGGCTCGTCCGGCTCGTGGGACATGCCAATGCGAAGTACATTCTCCTTACCGGACTGACGTTCAGCGCAACCGAGGCCCGGTCGCTCGGGCTGGTGGCCGACGTCGTGCCTTCCGAATCCTTTGAGGAGAAGTGCGCAGCGCTTGTCAGCACGTTGCGGAGCCGCTCCCGGTTCTCCATGCATTCGATGAAGCGACTGATTGACCTGCCCGGGACCCCCGGTTATGGTCTGGCAGACATTGACCAGGAGTGGGCGGACGCGTGGTCGGCCATGCCGGAGAGTTCGGACATGGGGATCGGCATCCGCGCATTCCTGAACCGCCAACGGCCTCAGTTCACCTGGCGGCCTGCGGACTAAGCCCACGCAGGTGTGATCTGCACCTCAGCCGGCACAAGTGGCGGCCTCCCTGCGTTGTACATGGAACGAGTTTGTACACAAGACGAAGGGAGGGCTCATGCTCATTGTTCTGACGGGAATTGACGGCTCAGGGAAAACGACGGCGGCCCGCGCCTTGGTCGATTCGGCTCGCGCTGAAGGACGAAGCGCCCTGCTGCTCAGTAATCACGCTGCCCGCCGGAGGATGTCCATCCTTTCGGCGCGGTATGGGTGGAAGTTGGGACCACGCGTTACGGACGTCATTGAAACCGGCGTTCGATTGTTCAATGTGCTGGTGAACCATGCACGGGCCAGGCACTTTGATGGCTTGGTGGTGATGGATCGCCACCTCCACTGCCAGCTGGCGTTGCGCCGGACCACCGGGTTGGGCCGCGGCAAGCTGCTTCCGTGGCTACTGGAGCAACTCCCCGCAGCTGACCTGCACGTTCACTTCGACACGGACCCCGCCGTTGCCCACGAGCGGGTCATGGCACGTGGCACGGACCAGGAGACAGTGGCCGATCTGGGGGCATTCCGGGATGCGTACCGTTCTCTGCCTGAATATCCCGACTTTGTTAAGGTGGACGCCAACGGTAAACCTGAAAACCTACTGGCACAGCTGAACCGGGCCATCACCTCCGCCAACAAGGAACCTGCGCTCTCATCCAACTGAGGGACAGCTAGCGTCCTAGTGAGCCCTCAATAAAGCGTTTGCTCTCCCCGGGCTGAGTCAGCTCGTTGGTTACGCAGGTACATTAATCGCGTGGGCGCATCAGCGGCGGGTTCAGGACCGCCCGCGTGGGTTGGCCCGGCGTCGGACGCGCCTCGGGGGCTAGCCTGAACAGCGCAGCCGGCCGTCCGGCGTCGCCCGTTGTCATCCGTCCGACTTCTTCCAGGAAACCGGGCGTCCCCGTCGCTTTTCGGTGGAAGTTCCGCGGGTCCAGGCGCGTACCCCACACCGCTTCGTACACGGCGCGGAGCTGGGCGATGGTAAATTCCTCGTCGCAGAATGCGGCACCCAAGGGTGAGTATTCGAGCTTGGACTTTGCCCGTTCCAGGGCGTCGTCGAGGATGCGCGCGTGGTCGAAGGCCAGCTCAAGCGTCCCGCCAAGGACTTCCCGCACCGGGTACCAAGCGGCCTGTTCAGCGTCGCTGCCCGCCGACAGCACCGGAAAGTCCGGCGCGAGCAGCAGGTGCGCCACAGTGAGGACGTCGCCGCGGGGATCGCGCCCCTTCGGGCCATAACTCCCCAACTGCTCCAGATGTCCCGGGAGATTCTCGACGCCGGTTTCCTCCGCGAGCTCCCGGCCCGCCGCCTCAAGCAATTCCTCGCCCACGAGGACGAAGCCGCCGGGAAGTGCGAGCTTGCCGCGGAAGGGCTCGATGAGTCGGGTGATGAGCAGGACGTTCAGCTCGCCTTCGCGAACGGTGAGGGCCACGACGTCGACCGTCACCGGGAAGCGCTCGGGCGCCGGATGGGATGCAGGCATGCATCAATCGTAGAGAGTTATCGTCATATTGACAATAAAGATGGATCGCCCCTACTGTTGAGTTATCGTCAAGCTGACGACAACAAGTGAAAGCGAGAACATCATGGCCATCATCAAGCGCTACCCCTGGGTCAGCCACTTCCTCGGCAGCCCCACCGGTTACGTCGTCCACCTGCAGAAAGGCGCAGTCAAGCACCAAGGAGTTGGACAGGCGTTCTTCTTCCGCCCCGCGAACTCCGTCCTCAGCGAGGTTCCCGTGGATGATCAGGAACTGCCCACCCTCTTCCACGCCATCACCCGCGACCACCAGGACGTCAGCGTTCAGGCCAACGTGACGTACCGCTTCATTGATCCCGTGGCTGTCTCTACCCGCCTCGACTTCGGACTGCAGAATGCGGGCAAGGCCCCGGCAACCGGACGCGAGCAGGTGTCCACGATCATCGGCCAGCTGTGCCAAAGCCACGCGATCGACCAGATCGCCACCACCACTCTGGCCGAAGCACTGGAACGCGGGGTGAGCCAACTCCGACTGGTCCTCACCGAAGCGTTGCGGGCCGACGCCAGGCTGCAGTCCACCGGCATTGAGATCCTCGGCGTGCAGGTCCTCGCTGTGCGGCCCGAATCCGATGTTGAACGCGCACTGCAGACTCCGGTTCGCGAGCAGCTCCAAGCCGAAGCGGACCGGGCTGTGTACGAGAGGCGGGCAGTCGCCGTCGAACGTGAACGCACCATTTCCGAGAACGAGATGGCGAGCCAAATCGAACTGGCCGTCCGCCGTGAAAACCTGGTGGCACAGGAAGGCGCGAACGCCCGCCGCGCAGCTGAAGAGAAAGCTGCGGCAGGACTCATCGAGGCGCAGGGTTCAGCTGAACGACAGGGTATTGGTGCAGCAGCCGAGGCCAACCAGATCCGACTGGTCGGCGAAGCAGCTGCAGCCCGCGAAGCCGCCACCATGGAGGTCTACCGCAGCATGGAGCAAGCCACACTCCTCGCCTTGGCACTCAAAGATGCAGCCGGCAGCTTGCCGAACATCGGGAACCTCACCATCACCCCGGACCTGCTCAGCGGAGCACTGGCCGGGCTGTTCAAGGAACCGGCCGTTACTGTTGAAGCCACCAAGTAAGGACCCATCATGGCAACCCCGCGCATCGTCATCGTCCACCGGCGAACCGAACTCCAGGAACTCCTGGACCGGCATGCCACCCGGGGCCAGGCCGAATTTTTCCTCCGCACCCGTGGCCGCAGCATCCAGGACGTGCAGGACCGTCACGATCGACTCACTTCCGCACTCGCAACCATTAGGGCGGCAGTACCTTCCGATTGGCGGCAGGCAGAAGTGGAACGCGCGGACCTCAGCCGCTTCCTACTCACGGCCGAGGACATCATTGCCGTGGTGGGGCAGGACGGGTTGGTGGCGAACGTTGCCAAGTATCTGAACGGCCAACCGGTGATCGGCATCGACCCGGAGCCGGGCGCCAACCCCGGCGTCCTTGTCCGGCATACTCCGGCGGCGGCTGCAGCTCTCCTGGGTGCCGGCGACGTTGCCCGCCTTCGCTGCCAAGACCTCACCACCGTGACGGCAACGCTCGACGACGGTCAGCAGCTTTCCGCGCTCAACGAAGTCTTCGTCGGGCACGCCTCACACCAGTCGGCGAAGTACACCGTCACCGCGCCCAGTTTCACCCAGCCCGGCGGACAAACCGAGCGGCAATCGTCGTCGGGCCTTATCGTTTCCACCGGTACAGGCGCCACCGGCTGGTGCGCCTCCATCGCCTTGGAGCGCGGCGGGCGTGCCTCGCCGGCACCCACCGATCCGCGGCTCGCGTGGTTCGTCCGCGAAGCGTGGCCCTCCCCCGTCACCGGCGCCACACTGACTGAAGGCGTCCTGGACTCCGGCGAAGTCCTGCGGGTTACCGTGGCTTCCGATCAGCTGGTGGTGTTCGGCGATGGCATGGAAGATGACCGGCTGACGGCGTCATGGGGGCAGGAGATCACCATCCAGTTGGGGCAGCGGCCGCTGCGGTTGGTTGTTTGATCCGCAGGCGTGCGGCCACCACCTACATTGATCCCCAATCCCAACCGACACGCCGCCTTCAAGCCGCGTCGTGATCCGACAACCACCAAAGTTAGTGGTGGCGGCCCGCACGCAACAGGAAAACCTCTCCAATTAGTCCATTCGATGAAGTATTCTGGTGACTCCCGTCCCAGCCTTATCCAAGGAGCTTCCGTGAGTCATGCCGTGCCGGCGACAGAGCAACAGCGCGAAGCGGAAAGGCGTCCACGTGGCGCGGGCAGCAACGCCGTCCTGGCAATAGTGATCGGCGTCCTTGCCGGGGCACTCGGCCTCGCCCCTTGGTGGATTTCAGGCGCGAAGCTGCCGCTTCAGAACCTGTGGGCTACGCAGGTCATGCCGGACCAGATGCCCTTGGCGCTCCTGCCACTGAGTCAGTATGAAGTGCTCACCATCGTTGCCCTCCTCACGACGGGTGGCGCAACGGCCGGGCTGGCTGTACGCATCTGGGCTCCGGTCCGACGGCGACTCACTACGTGGTGCGCTGTCCTCGGACTACTCGTGGTCCACATAACTGCCACCGTGCAATCATTCTCGCTTCTCGACCAAGGTTTGATGGACGGAACCCTGGCTGAGTACTACCGTGCAGGACTGTTGGCTGGCGTCATTGGCTCCATCCTCGCCGCGGTCGTGGCTCTCTTGCTGATTTCTTCAAGGTCCACTGTGGCAACAACCCTTGGATGCGGACTTATGGCGGTCCCATTTACGTCCTGGGCCGTTGAATGGGTGGTTGGGGCGGTGGGGCACAGCAATGTGCCGATCGAGGTCTCAATCATTGCCCACTGGATCCCTGCGATCATTGTCGGTTGTGCCTTGGCTTGGTGTGGGGTGAAGCCGCTGGGCCGCATGGCAATTTGGGTCGTGAACCTTGCACTCCTGTGGGTCATTCCTGCCGTTTTTACTGCCGTCCAGTCAGTTCTGGGGACGCGGGTGATCGCTGGCGACATTCCTGAAATGTTGCTGATGGGCAGGCAAGTTTTGACAGCAGCCCTAGGTCCCGACGGCGGCGCTGTGCCCACGGTGTTGTTGGCCTTGGCCGTCGGGCTGGTTGGCCTGGGGGTCCGGATCATCGCTGCACGGAGAGGCCCAGACACGGCCTGAATACCGATTCTGCGTCAAGAATCAACCGTTGTTCCCCACCGAACCCCGCGATAGGGTGACCGGACCGTCCACCCACATCATCGTCTGGAACAACTCTGGGAGACACCATGACACATGTGAGACGTCAACTGGCCGCGGTCACGGCAGCCTTGGCGCTGACCGCGACGAGCGGCGCGATGGCCAGCCCGGCCTTCGCAGACCCGCGCGAAACAGACAAGACAGCCACGGCCAGCGGATATGGCGGCGCCGTGAGCACCGTGGATCCCGAAGCTTCCGCAGCCGCTATCGAAGTCCTAAGAAAGGGTGGCAATGCTGCCGACGCCGCCGTCGCCGCAGCAGCAACCCTGGGAGTCACCGAGCCCTACAGTGCAGGCATCGGTGGCGGTGGCTACTTCGTTTTCTATGACGCGAAGACCAAGCAGGTTGGGACCATCGACGGCCGCGAAACCGCGCCCGCGGGCATGCCGACCGACGCCTTCATTAATCCCGCAGACCCCGAGGGAAAGCCCTATAACTTCACGCCGGAACTCGTGACCAGTGGCGTTTCCGTGGGCGTACCCGGCTCTCCCGCAACATGGGAGCGGGCGCTGGAACGCTGGGGAACTCTGGACCTCGGTGAGGCCCTGAAGCCGGCTATCAAGGTGGCAAACCGTGGTTTTGTTGTGGACGAGACCTTCCGGCAACAAACGTTGGACAACAAGCTCCGCTTCGACGCGTTCACCTCCACACAGGACCTGTTCCTTCCCGGCGGTGACGCGCCCGCCGTCGGAAGTGTTTTCAAGAACCACGACCTCGCGGCGACCTATAGGCAACTCGCCAAAGAAGGCACGGACGCCTTCTACGGCGGCCCACTTGCCGAGGAAATCGTCAACACAGTGCAGGCTCCGCCGAAGACCGCCACAACCAAGCTTCCCGTCCCCGTCGGTTTCATGACCACCCAGGATCTGGCCAACTATAAGGTGGTGGACCAAGACCCAACCAAGGTTGAGTACCGCGGCTATGAGGTCTACGGCATGGCTCCTTCCAGCAGTGGCGGCACCACAGTGGGTGAGTCGCTGAACATCCTGGAGAACTACGACCTCAAAGGCATGAAACCAGTGGATGCCCTGCACCATTACATCGAGGCCAGCTCGCTGGCATTCGCGGATCGTGGTGCATACGTTGGCGATCCTGCTTTCGTAAATGTCCCTACCAAGGCAGTGCTGGATGATGTCTTTGCCAAGGAACGCTCCTGCGAGATTGATCCACTGGCAGCCGCGCCCAAGCCTGTAGCCCCCGGCAATGTAGAGACGTACGACGGCGCGTGCCCGGCTGCCGCGGCGCCCCTCGCCAATGAAACGGATACAGAAAACATCTCCACCACCAACATGACGGTCGCCGACAAGTGGGGCAACGTTGTGGAATACACGCTGACAATTGAGCAGACAGGCGGTTCAGGAATCGTCGTTCCGGGCCGAGGGTTCCTGCTCAACAACGAGCTGACTGACTTCAGCACCGTCTATGACCCCAAGGATCCCAACCGGATCGAACCGAACAAGCGGCCGCGGTCCTCAATGTCGCCCACCATCATCCTGAAGGACCAGAAGCCGTTCCTGGCACTGGGCTCCCCTGGCGGTTCAACCATCATCACGACGGTGCTGCAGACCATCCTGAACCGCGTGGACTTGGGAATGACAGTCTCCGAGGCCCTTGCTGCGCCACGTACTTCTCCGCGAAACGGTGCCACGGTCAGCTCCGAGCCTGCGTTCATCGATGCCTACGGTCCTGCCTTGGAGTCGCTTGGACATGATCTGGTTCCGGCTGGTGACGCCTTTACTTCGGCTGCCGAGATCGGCGCCGCAACCGCCATTGAGTTCAACAAGGACGGATCGCTGACTGCGGCCGCGGAGCCTGAACGCCGTGGCGGAGGTTCTGCGATGGTAGTGAAACCGAGCAAGCCCGGCAGGTAACGGGTAGCTCAGTAGCGAACTGCTCAGGGTCGGCGGTCCTTCTTTACCTCCCGGCTGAACCTCCACAGCGCCACCAGGGATGCAGCCGCGATGACGATTCCGGAAAGCGTGGACCACCAAGGTTGATCTGAAGTGGAGACGAAAATGGACACAGCATAGGCGCCGAGAATCAGTGCCAAAAAGAGCCAAACCAACGGACTGCGGTTCATTGCGAATTCCTTAATTGAAGTAGATGAAATGTCAGGCCAGATCCCGATTCAGGAACACCCCGTAAGCAACCGCTATAACTACTACAAGCCAGATTGCGGCTCCTACAAAAGAACCGGATGCTGGTATGTGGACAGCTATTTGATCAGCCCAGTCAGCGGCCAAGACAGGGAAGAGGAACTTTTCGGCCTGGCCCAACCTACTGGCCAGGAGCCCCGGAAGTACCAAGCTCAGAGGCACAACGAAGAGGCTCACCATGTGGCCGCGTATGAGGGATCCGATAGCAAAGCCCCACAGCGACCCCATGGCCGCCGTACAGGCGAAGGCCAGGACTGTTTGAAGTGTGACTCCCCAGGCACCGGTCACGAGTTCTCCGGACACACCGAACAGGACGCCTACGGTCGCTCCAACCAGGAGGGCCGTGGACGTAGTAGTGGCTACCCGGGCAGCGAACGCCGGTCCCCGTTGGAACAGCAGCACCCGGCGTGTGAAGCACCCCGCCCGATAGTCCGATGTGAAGGAGAAGGATCCCGCCACCGCAGCTGCCGTAAGCATGAGTGACATCCCTGCTTGCAGGAGAACGCGGTCAATCCCAGACGGCATTTGGGGTTCAAGCATGGCCATGCCAATGAGTATGCCCACGAGTCCCAGCACCAGCAGGGCGCAGATGGCTGACACCAGCCACAACCAAGGCCGCCTCATATCAGAGAGGAAAGCGGGCACCATATGAACCATCTAGGACTCCTTTCCTCTGAGAAGCCGCACTGAACAGAAAGCTGCCGCGAGGACCCAGCCAAGCGATACAAGAAAGGCTGGCAACGAGTCCAGAAGACCATCAAATGGCAGGGACGCAATTCCCGCCAAAGCCCCAGAAGGAAGCCAGCGCGCTATTTCAGGTGCGCTTCCCAGGAGCGGCACTTCGAGGGCCAGCGGAATCAGTAAGGTGAGTATGGTGGTGGCGTAGTAATGCCGGATGATCCAACCCAGCGAACAACCCCACAAGGAACCCATGATGGTGGCAAGCACTACGCCAGACATCTGGTTCCATGACTCGGCGGCCAACAGTTTGTCCAGGACATCAAGGGGCAGCGAAAACGTCATGCTCACGCCCCACAGCACTATTCCGGTAATGGCCGTGGAAAGACCAACGATCGCTGCGGCCAGGTACTTGGATATCAGCACCTGCTTCAGCCCTGACATCACCACACTGCGCCGCAGGGTTCCGTAATAGGACTCCCGGGTGACCAAATAGCTTCCTGCAAACGTAGCCACGGGCGCAATGCTCGCTGAAAGGGCCCAAAATGCCTGGACGTTTTCCGCCGCCGATAAGCCTTCCGAATTACTTGGCCAACCCAGAAAATTAGCAACAAACCAAGGGATCAGTGCGGTGAATGCCAGGATGCCGAGAACTGAATAACCACTGACATACCGGAGGAGCTCTGAGCGTAGCCCACCCGCCATGATACTGACTGCGGCGCCATTCATCGGGAGCCCTCCAGTATCTTGAAGTACGCGGATTCCAGGCTGCCTCCACCGAGGGCCTTGGCCTCTTTGAGCGTGCCTCGGAACAGAGTCCGTTGCTTGAGAATCACCACTTCGTCCGCAACCTGTTCCAACTCCATGAGCTGATGGCTTGAGACAAGAGCGCTCCCTCCGGACGCGGCGAATTCCCGGAGGAACCTCCGCAGCCACTGGATACCCTCAGGGTCCAGGCCATTGGCGGGCTCATCAAGGACCAGCAGTTCCGGGCTGCCCACCAAAGCAGAAGCAATTCCCAGACGTTGGCGCATGCCCAGCGAGTAGTCCCGTACCTTCTTGTTTCCCTCCGATGCGAGATCCACCAACTCAAGCACGCGCTCTACATTCCCCCTATCAGCCCCCGCTGCCAGCTGGCAGATGTGCAGCTGCCGGCGTCCCGTCAGTCCGGGCTCCACATCCATGCCGTCCAGGTTCACGCCAACTTTGGTGGCGGGTCTGTGCAGTGTCCGGTAGTCACGGCCGAAGACGGTTGCACGCCCGGACGTTGCTTCCAAAAGACCGGTCAGCCCTGCGAGCGCGGTGCTTTTTCCGGCGCCGTTGGGACCAATCAGTCCCACCACACGTCCGGCCCGAACGTCGAAGGTCAGGTCCTCAACAGCGAACCGCGCGCCCCTCTTCTTACTGAACGCCTCGAAGCTGGCGTGGATTGTCATGAGTGCCCTCTCGTGGATTCGGTGGTTTGCCCGGATTGGCCCGGCCATAGCGGCGAGTTCACGGCCGCATCCCATAGCCACTCCCCCAAGCTCATCTCCTGTTGGCTTGTCACTTCGGCCCGTCCGGAGGAAGACAAGTTCATCCCTGATTCCAACTCGCTTGGATAGGCAAGTACCGGCAGGGTGTTGCCGGCCAGGGCGACGGGTGCAAGGGTGTCCAGGGCTGCCATGGAGTTCGACGGCGGCGGGGCACCGATGGTGGCCCGGCCCAGGTTTTCGTGGATGATCATTCCCTGCGATTGCAGAGTGACACGATCACCGGGTACGAACGCCTTGCCGGAGCCTTGCAGCGGGGCCACCACCAGCAAGTCGCCGTCTGCATAGGTATAGCCGGCTACGGTTACGGGCCTTACTGGAACGAGCGCCATAAGCGCCCCGACAGCCAAGACCCCTACGCCGACAACGAGGATCTGCCTCCACGCCGGGCTTCCATTCCGGGTTGCACCACGGAAAAACCGAAAGACACTCTTGGCGGCCATCACAAGCAACAGGCCAAGAACACCGAACACAACAAGGTGCCCAGCGTAGCCAAGCTGCAGGAAGATCGGCACGATTCTTTGGTAGCCGATTACCATGAAGGCCATGCCTGATAAGAAGCTCGCTAGACCGAACCAAGGCAGAACACCTTTGCTTGGTGAAGCGCGCCGGGACCCCAGAACGCGTGAGCTGACGACGTCTGCCAACGCATCGATCGATTTCTTCCGGAGATGGGGAATGTCTACGGCGGACATCAAGGCTACGTAGCCGTCCAATTTGATGAACGGAAAGAGGTTCAGCACCGCCACGGCGTAGCAAATCATCCCGTAGAGAACAGCTGCGTCCTTCACTGATGACTCCGGAAGAAACACCTGCACCGTCATGGCAATACTCCCCAAGGCAACGTGCACCAATGGACCAGCAAGGGCAACGAGCACCCGCTGCTTCCCGGAACTCAATCGCCACCCATCGGTGACGTCGCAGAAGAACGCAGGAGACAGGTAGAACAGCATGATGCCGATCCGCCGCGGGGTACCGCCAAAGTATGTGAGCGCCATGCCATGGCCCAGTTCGTGCAGCAACGTGGACACGAACATCGCTGCCACAACATATAGGTAGGCCTCCAAGGGAAGCGGCATTGAGAGGACACGCCACATACTCGGCCCCGCCAATAACGCACCGATCAGTCCACTGAGCAGAAGCAACAAGGCCGCGATGGCCCCACGGGGTCTCATCATGGTTGCGACTATGGGGCGGAACGTCTCCAACAGCCGTGCCGGATTGAACAGAGTGAACTGCACGGTGAAGGGCGGCCTGAACTGGACCCGTCGAGCCTCAGTTGGCCTGGCGCCGGGGTCGAAAATTCCCGTATGTGCCAGCTGGCGCACAATCCCTTCAACGTCCGCAGGCGTCCAGACTGGTCCCATCAGCTGGGCGACCTGGGCCGGGTGCATGTTGCCGTCCACTGCTTTCAAGACACCGGCGACGTCGGACGAGACCCGCGCTTTCGGCACACCGTTGATGGCCACTATCCACGGCCCGCCTTCCTGCAGCGGCACGTCGATGGAAGCAGACGGCGCAAGCTGAACCGGCCACTCGAGCTCGCTTTGGGCTGTCCTTCCCAACCTGCTCATATCAAGGGATGCGGAGTCGAAGGGCAGCCCGGAATGACGAACAATTCCTTGGTCTCGTCCATGGTCAAAGGAACGGCCCCCGGGCAGATGGCCTTGCCGGCCACCCAACCTAGCTCTTGGATCGCCAAGGGAAGCCTGTGAGTGAGGCTGACCCAGTGAGAGCGGATGTTTCGTTCGGCCAAATACTGCGCCAAAGTCCTCACATCATGTAGTGGGCGGTTTCCCGGAAAACAGGACGCTTTGAAGGATGCAACCCACTGCCGCAACTCAGCGATCGCCGGCGCAGTTGTCCAGAAGTCAGCGCGGGAATCATCGTCGGTCACTGGTGTGTCCGCCACCGCGGTAACCGGGCTGGCAGACTGTGCGCGGGTGAGGAAGAGCTCCCGGATTTGCAGGCCTTCCTGAAGCGCTCCTCTTAAGGCATTGACGGGGTCCGAGGCTGTCTTAAGTCCCACAGCGCCAAATTCAGCGGATCCATTGTCCTCAGTAATGATGCACACTGCGGTTACCAACGGACTGTTGCCGCTTGGAATGAAGGCAAGGGTGGACTCCACGCCGACTGCCCGGGCAGCAACAAGGAGCAGGCTCAGTCCTCTGGCCTCCGGTGCCTGACGCACAGCTACGGGCATGCTTTCAGGGTCGAACCTTTCCAGGGAAATCCTGTGGCGCCATGCGCTGAGAAAGGCATCCCGTTCCATGACCTCTGCGACACCCGCGCCCTGGGCGAAGGCTTCCGACGGTCCGGACGCCGCACCGTTGGGCGAGGGATCAAAATGGTCATCCCAAGAGTTCAACGGTCCACTTCCAGGGGTGTAGTCCACAACAGGGGCTGGCACCAGCGTGGGCTCTCCAGTCAGCAGATCAGTGGCACGATACCAAGGGAGGTCACAGGCGAGGGCGGACGCGTGACCTAGGCCGGCGCCGACAAAGTCGATTTTCGTGCCGAGGCTTCCATTCCCGGCAAGCAAATGCTCGGAATCTTCAGGTACGGGAACCAAGGCGAATCGCTCAACCGCTTCGCCTGCCCCTCTCGTCAACGACGCCCGCTTCGTGACGTCGAAAGCGCCCACTGCGGAAGCAAGGCGAGCACCCGGTGCGCTATTGGCTAATCGCCCCACGGTTCGCCACAGGCCCACCTCGTTGGGTACGTAAATGGATGCTTCAGACACCAGTCCCAATGAAGGGTGGAGCGTTCGTACGGCATCTACGCTCATTTGCCGCAAACCCATAGCTCCACGTCGTTCAAACCAGGGCTCGGCGACGCTATCCGCACCGGCCTGCGTTCAAGGATGCTTAGTCCTTCGGCAGCGATCTCCTCCTCAAGGAGGGTGTTGCTCAGAAAGGCGACGTCGCTTGCATATGCGGAAGATCGGTATGTCCCGTCTACGCCGAAGCTGACATCGATCATGGTTACGTGACGCGCTCCGTTGGCAGGGTCCCGGCCTTCCGCAGTGATCAGAAACGAATCTTCACCAAGTGCCGAAACCGTACAGCGGCCGCTGTCGCTTACCGGGGCGTGGTGGTTGTCCGCATTCAGGACCGTCAACAGGAACTGTCCGTCCGGCGTCAAGCAATCGCGCACTCTGCGGAACAGCTCCCAGCGGCCGGCCGGATCGAGGAGCGTGATGGAACTGGCACCGAGAACCACGCAACCGAAACCGCCGTCGGCCTCAAAGCGCGACATGTCCGCCTCCACTAACTCAAGCTGCACGCGGCGGGGATTGAAGGCTTTAGTAGCGGCCTTCTCTTTCAGCATTGCCAGCATTTCCGGTGACGAATCGACGGCGGTCAGTGGACGGCCCAGGGTAAGGAGCGGTCGCGTGATCCGCCCGGATCCTGCCGCAAGTTCCAAGATGGGCCCGGAGGTCTTGCGTACGGCGGCCAGGATCTCAGGGAGCTCGGTGAGGTCCTTGGCCGTGATCTGGTCATAAAGGCGCGATCCCGAAACACTGTATAAATCCTCAGGCGGATCCATATGTCCAAGGATCCGCAAAATGGCGTCGGCGGTCTTATCTGGTGCGGTATTCATCAGCTCGTGTTCTCCGGTTTGGATGGTGGTCCGGCGTTACACGCGGGTGGCGGCGGAACATGGCACCACCCGCGTGCACTGGCTTAGGTAGCGGCGAGGCCGACGACGACGCCGGCGATGATGATGACGTCACCAACGCGGATGTACCACGGTGTATCGTCCGGGGTGTCGAGGTTCTCCAGCTCTTCGATGGTCAGCTGCAGGTTCGAGGTTGCGATCATTGGCTCCTCCTTTCTTGGGCTCTGGATGCGGGCGGAGCTCAGGTCTTAGGTGATGCTGACGGCTATCAAGCCGATGGCAACTCCCTGTGACACACCTATGAACCAGTTGTTGAAGTCCGGGGTATCCATCGATTCGATTTCCTGGATGGAGATGTTGAGCTGATTTTGCATTTGTTTTCACCTCCCCTCCGTGCATGTTTTGCCTTTGTTAAGTGGTGCGATCAGGTGATGGCCACCGCGATGCCCACCAATGCCAGTCCTGCAGTGACACCCTTGATCCGTTCGTCCCAGTCGTCCGGAACGTCCATAGCCTCCAGCTCTTGGATGTTGAGGTCCAAAGCCTTGAGTGCTGTGCTGTTCATGTACTCACCTCCTCCCTCTTGCCTGCTCGTAGATCGCCCTTGGGGCCTGACAAGACGTGGTGTCCTCTTGCCGCAGCGGTGAGGACGTGGTGAATCTGCACAGCGTCAATGCCGCGAAGCATGGGGAGCGCTCCGCCCCAATTCCGGATGGCGGCTTCCGTGGTTCGGAGCAGCGTTGCCTCGCCGATGGTCTCGATTCCGGAGATGCCCCAACGCCGCATCAGATCGTTGATGCCTGGAGCCGGTTCAGGGTCCAGATCAGGGACTACCTCGGTGACCATGGACCACAGCTGTCGGAGACGCCCGTGGTCTCCCCAAGCTGCGGCACCATGGGCGATTTCCTCCCAGATGGGACCGATCACTGAGGCTGTTGCCGTCATTTTTCGCGTCCCCGTCACGTAAGCGAGTTCGTTCGCGAGGTACCAGTGCCTCGCCCCGTAAGGATTGCGCCCTATGAGGGCCCATCCCGTGTGCGTCTCCATGCTGAGGCGGGCCGCGGTCAACCGGAGCTCCGGCGCGTCGTGCAGCATCAGGCGCTCTCCCAACCGGACGATCCGTTGGATGAGGACATGGCCGTCGTCGTCGAAGATGCTGTGCTGGCTGCCCACCATGGTCCCTGCCACCCTCAGGAGAGCTTCAAGCAGGCCTTCAAAAACCAGACACTGAGGCAGGGTGGCGAGGTGCCCGGCGTCGAGCACTGCAACATCACCCGCCAAGTTGCGCGAGGCAATCAGCCGGCGTCCGACGGCGGTGTCCAGGCACGCTACAGCGCTAACTTCAGCGCCGGTTCCCACGGTAGACGGCATGAGAATGGTCTTCGGACGAGCTTTGGGGTTCGTGATCGGCGGCAGCACCAGCAGACCGGAGCGCCTGGCGTGGCGCTCCGCAAAGATCGTCAGAGCAGGGTCAGCAGTGAAGAGCACAGCGAGCTTTACAGCGTCCAGGATAGAGCCGCCACCGAGTCCCACAACGGTCTGAAGCCCGTTCTCGCGGAGGAAGCTGCCTACTTTTCTCAGCGTTTCCACCGTGACCGGCGCCGCGCTCAGTTCCAGGACAGCAGATCCTTTGAGGTCACCTGCAAGGAGTTTGTCGCGGTGTACTCCGAGGTCCTGATCCACTACCAGGCCCGTTTTGCCGCGGGTGAGGCCGCCGACGTACTTGGGTACCATCCCGTCGTCGGTAATGATGCACCGCGTCCTCAATCCGTGATCAACAATCATTCGAAAACTCCGTCCCGTTGGGCCGACGCCAGACCGGTTTCCATCGCGGCCTGGAGTTCTGCGAAGTTCTCCTCGGTGTAGGTGAGTGCCGGCAGCAGCTGGATCCGTCCAGGCCCTGGCTGCACCATGGCGCCGGCTTGGTGGATGCTCTGCACCACCGCTGCGACGCCTTCAGAAGAGAGCGGCATACCGTTTTTGGAGTGAAGCTTCAGTCCACGCATGCAGCCGCGGCCGGTTGAGTTCCCTACGCCGGGGGTGCGTTGAAGTTCCTCCATGAGCTTGTTGAGGCCCTCCGCCACCTGCTTGCTCAGGGTGTGGTGGTCCAATCGCTTCATTTCAGCGATGGTGCTGAGGATGGCGGCACACGTTGCCGGGGTTCCGGCTTGGGTTTCTCCATGAACGAAGATGGACTCCGTTGTGTCGAAGCGTTGAGTTACACGGTCGGCCACCAGGAGTGCGGCGCATGCGCTGGTGCCGTTCGTTAGGCCTTTGGACGTGACGATGATGTCTGGCTGCTGGGACCACGAATCGGAGGCGAACCAGCCGTTCACCCTGCCGAAGCCGGTGGCAACCTCGTCCGCGACCAGAAGGAAGCCGTGCTGGTCCCGGTGCTTGATGACCTCCTCGACGAAAGCGTCGGGCACCGATTCCGCGCCTGAACCCAGAACAGGTTCCATAATGACCGCAGCAATTCTGTGGCCTTCCCTTTGCATTAGCCGGGTCAGTTCCACGCCGTCGTCGTCGAATCTGATGTGGCGGATATTCCGCTGGTCCACGCCGTACACCGCCTGCCCCAGTTCATCGCCGCTGAGGGCTTGGCTTCCATATGTCAGCCCGTGGTAGCTGCCGCTCAGTCCCACGATGAGCTTCCGCTCGGGCTGCCCGTTCAAGACGGAGTAGTGACGGGCGAGCTTCATCACCGCGTCATTGGCTGCGCCGCCGGAGGTGGAGAACACCACTCGTTGGAAGTCGTGGGCGGGCAGACTCAGAAGAACTCCTGCAGCCTCGACGGCTTTCCCGTGGGATGCGCGGAAAAGGGGAAGGTAGGAGGCGGTGTGGAGTTCCTTGGCAATAGCCGCAGCTATCTGTTGGTTCCCATAGCCGAGGTTCGTGTTCCACAGACCACTCTTTGCGCAGATCCGTTGCCGGCCGTCCTCAAAGGTGACGTGGACGCCGTCGGCGCTGACTGCTGTGTAGCTCGCCTCATCGAAGCCGTGCTGAGTAACCAGCGGAACCCAGAGTGGCCGTTGTGTTCGTGGCGTTGGAAGTACCGGCACAACGCTCATCAGTGCGTGCCGATGATGTCGATACCGAGTTGCTCAAAGTGTGTGACCACCGCTCTGGCCGCACCTTCAGCCACACCAGCTGAAACCTTGAGGGCGGGTGCCAACACCCTGGCGGCAGCCTTGATGTCCCTCATATTGGAGACGGCCTCAATAATGGCGGCGGCGTCAGTACCGATCTTGAAGAGCCGGCCTGTTTTAGTGTCCAGCAGGGTGTGATCCGTTGCCTTCTTGAGGATAAAGGGAAAATCCGCGGGCGGCAGGCCATCGTTGAGGGTGGCGCCGTATAGGCTGATGCCGAATCCGACCAGGCTTGTGTTGGCCCTGTCTTCTCGAGGGACGAACTTCCAAGCATCCAGTGCGGCAAGGTACCGCGGGATCCAGGGCTTGGCCTCGAGGGAGTCCTGAATGTCCCAGGGGTAATAGACCGCGGCCACCGCGGACTCCGGCCTCAAGGAAACGGCCCGGACTCTGATGTCAGTCAGCGAATCGCCTACCTTGCCGATTTTGGTTCCGTAGGGCCCGGTCCTTACGGAGCCATCCCACGCGATGTGAAGCCGCGTCAGCAGCAGGTTGTCCTCTGAGGCCCTGCTTAACAGCCGTCGCTCCGCCAAAACAGCGTTGACTTCAGTGAGTTGCTGGACAAAGTAGCCGGAACGGATGGCTTCTTCTGCGTCGTCGAAAAAGGCCTGCCAGTCTTCCTCGGTGGTAATCCTGACTACCGTCACACCCACGAGGTTCACGAAAGGGATGGCCACATAGTCTTGGATTTCCAAGCTGAGGGTGCCGTCCACCAGGAGCTCTTCCCCGGCGGCATCAAAGGACCCCGATACCGGGATAATGCCCTCGTCGGCTTTGTCCCCGTTCAGAACCAAGACCGTAGAGCCCTCACCGGCAAGCGTCTTCGCGTAATCGGCATGTTCGGGATTCTCAACAAAAATGACGTGGCCCGGTATCCGTCCGGGTATCCCCGTGATCCACTGATCCACAGCGGCGGCAATGCTCTGTTGCTGACTCAGCTTCAATTCCCCAACCCCAATAGTTGTCTACTCCAGCGGCCCCGCATTTAATCCGGGGCTACGTTCTGAGAAGGACACTATGGGCGGGTTGGTGCGCCACAGGGCGGAAAGCCGAAACTAGGTGGTGATTTGGCCGAAATTAGGGGTCAATCTGGGGCAACTAGGTGGTGTTTGGGGGTGTCCTAGGTGCTGGGAAGCGTGGCGTTTAGCCATGCGATGGCGCTCAATGGCCCACCATGTCCAAGCATCCGCCGTCCATGATGCTTCCGCCTGTAGAGATGTCCACTTGGCCGTCGAGGGCCACGAATCCGAACAGGCATCCACCTTGTGGAGAGGCCACCCCGAAGCGCACGCCGTTCCCATTGTCATCCGTCTGCACCGAGTCTCGTGGCAGCCCAACTAGCTCGAACTGTTCAACTACCACCTTCGCAGTGGGCGGCTCGCTGAGCGCATCAAGTGCTCTGCGCGCCGGGTCAAGATAGAAAGCGAGATGATTCTGCATGTCCGGGGTCAAAGCTCTTCGCTGGCGGTAGAGCTCATTGACTGCCATAGCCGCCTCGGGATCCGCTACGACACAGTCCTCTTTGGCCGCAGGGACGCCTTCGACAAGACGGCACAGCCGTGTAGGTGTAGGACTGCCCGGTTCGGCGATAGCTGTCGATGCCGGGGGTATTTCTCCCGGAATGGCACAGCTGCTGGTGGCTGAAGCACCCGCGATAGAGACTGCGAGCACTACGTACGCGCGGCGTAATATTTTCCCCATCCAAGGACCCTACGGCACAGTCACGGCTCAAGCTAGTCATTCATCCATCGATTGTATGAAAAGCGGATTCAGCGGGCATAAGAAAGAGGTTGGACTGGGCTCTGACCTGCGCCCTATCCAACCTCTTTCAAGCAAACGCCTCTACAGAACCGTGGTCCGCGACAGCGACAGATCCTTTGTCTCCCGGAAGAACAGGACTACAACTACTGCGGACACCAGAGCCATGCCCATCAGGTAGAAGGCCGGAGCCAACGGTGTCCCAAACCCAGCTACCAAGCCGGTAGCCACAAACGGAGCTGTTCCACCGAACAGTACGTAGGCCAGCGTGTACCCAATAGCTGATCCGGATGCCCGGACCGAAGAAGGGAACATCTCCACCAAAGCCGGCACGTTCGAGGTCCCAATCACGGCCACCAAGGCACCCAGAACACTGGTCCCCAGGATCGCGAAGCCGAGACCCAGCGGCATGATGGAGAACGCCGGGATGGTCATCACCACGAAGCCAACACAGGCCACCAGCAGCATCCGTTTGCGGCCGTACCGGTCACTGGCACGAGCGGCCAGCGGGCAGACTGCCGTGTACACCAGCATCGTGATAACACTCGTGATCATCGATTCAGCCGAAGAGTAGCCAAGGCTCGAGGTCATGTACGCGATCATGTAGCTACTCATCAGGTAGTAAGCGATCGCGTTGGTGATGCTGTATCCAAAGAGCGTGAAAATCTGTCGCGAGCACATCCGGATGGCATCCCCCAGAGGCCGCTTGGCCACCTCACCGGTGTTCTCGAGAGCACGGAACACCGGAGTGTCATCAACCCTGGAACGGATGTACAGCCCAATCAAGCCCAGGGGAGCTGCGAGCAGGAACGGAATCCGCCAGCCCCAAGCCTGCAAATCAGCAGTGCTCAACGTAGAAGTGATCGCCACACCCAGCAACGCACCGGCAACCGAAGCCAGGCCAACAGTGGCCGGGATAATGCTGGCGTACGTAGCCCGCTTGCCTTCCGGTGCGTACTCCACGATGAAGGCCGAGGATCCCGTGTACTCACCACCAGTAGTGAAGCCCTGAACTGCCCGGAACACGAACAAGAGAATCGGAGCCCACACTCCTATCACCGCGAACGTCGGCAGGATACCGATGCAGAATGTCGCGGCGCTCATGATCACCACACAGAGGCCGAGCATCTTGTTGCGCCCAATCCGGTCACCGTAGCGCCCAAAGAAAGCTGCCCCGAGCGGCCTGGCGATGAAGCCGCCGGCGAAGATCGCCCACACGGCCAGAAGTGACGCCGTCGTGGAGTAATCCGGGAAGAAGAGCTTCGCGATGGTGACGGACATGACCGCGTAAGCCGCGGAGTCGAACCATTCCACGAAATTTCCGACGGCGGCTGCCGCGGCGACGCGCTTGAGGCTGCGCCGGGGGGAAGACTCAGTGTCAGCAACTTTCTCGGTCATCGTATTCATGATTGTTGTCCTTCGAGGCGGGGAGAGGCTACAACGTGGGGAAGTTCGCGGAGCTGGGCCCGCTGGACTTTACCGGTGGCCGACTTCGGCAGCGCGGTGACGTATTCAATGAATCGCGGATACGCGAAGCGGGAGAAGTTCTCCTTCACGTGCGCCACGATGGTTTCGCTCAGTTCCGCTCCCCCAGTGTGACCGGGCATCAGTTCGATCCAAGCCTTGATGGACTGGCCGCGGAGCTCGTCGGGCACGCCGGTGACGGACACGTCCCGCACGGGATCGAGTTCGCGGATGACTGCCTCCAGCTCATAGGGTCCAACTCGGTAGCCTGAGGTTTTGATGACGTCGTCGGTCCTCCCCAGGAACCAGAAGTAGCCGTCATCGTCCGCGTAGGCCTGGTCCTTGGTGTGGTACCAACCGCCCCCGAATGCAGTGGCGGAGGCCTCCGGCATGTTCCAGTATCCCAAGGGGAATTGCGGGTTGGATCGCGCGCGGAGGCAGACCTCACCGGTCTCCCCTGCGGCCACTTCCTGCTCGTTTTCGTCCAGCAAGCGGACTTCCCATCCAGGAAGTGGACGACCCATCGAGCCGGGCTTCACGGGCACGTCCGGGTAGTTTCCCAGCAGCGGGTAAGACTCCGTGGAACCGTAGTAATCCAGCAGCGTCACCCCGTACTGCCCCTCGAACCACGTGATCAGGTCCGGCGTTAGCGGCTCATTGGACGAGCAAACCGTCCGGAGGGACAGCGGAAAGCGAGCACCGGCGTCGGGCACGTCTTCGCGCATCTTCCGCAGGAACGTCGGGTTGACCAGCGCGCTGGTGACGCGGTGGCGGCTCATGCTGTCCAGCAGGGCTGCGGGGTCGAAGCCGCCGTTGGGACGGAAAACCAGGTGCGTGGCACCGAGCCGGAGCGGACCCATGAGCTTGGCCAACGACCACGCCCAGTCCCCCGCGCCATAGAAGACATCCCCGTCGCCGAGCTGGTGGCAGTACTCGAACTCGTTGTGGCCAAGGAGGGTCCGGTGGGCGTGGACGATTCCTTTCGCCCGGCCGGTAGTCCCGGAGGTGTAGAAGATGAGGGCGGGGTCGTCGGCTTTGGTTTCGACATCCTGGAAGGCCGTGGGCGCTTCTTTGATGGCCGGGCCGTCGATGTCGATGAACGTGCCCTCGTAGTCCCCGAAGAGGTGCTTCGCTGACTCCTCGGCGATGATCACCGACGCGCCGCTGTCCTCCAGCCGGAAACGGATGGGCTCCGCGGCCCAGAGCAAGGACATGGTGACCAGGATGGCGCCGGTCCGGAGCACGCCGAGGTAGGCGGCCGGGGTGTCGGAACGCTGCGGCAGCAGGACGGCGACGCGATCGCCCTTCTTAATGCCGGCCTTTTGGAGCGTCGCTGCGATCTGCCGGGAGCGGTCCTGGATTTCGCCCCAGCTCACCTCACGTTGACCTTCGACGGCGGACTCCAGAATGAGTGCCCGTTTGTCCCTTGGGTGCCGGTCGGCGACGTCCACGGCCATGTTGTAGAACTCCGGCACCTCCCAGCGGTGGCTGTTCCGCAGCTCGGTGTAGCGGTCTTGGGTTGCTGTGGTTGTCATGGTTTGCCTCCTGCTCCTGTTGCTTCGCGGCTCAGCGGCGGCCGGCGAGGAAACGGGCCATCTCGCGCTGCGGTTCGCCGGTGCCGTAGGCCTCGCGGTGCACGCGCTTGGCTTCTGCCATGGCATCGCTGAGGTCGTCGTCTTCGAGGCTGCGCAGGCGGTTCTTGGTAAGGCGGACTGCACCCGGGGGAAGGAGGCTCAAACGAGCGGCGAGGTCCTTGGCGTAAGCCAGCACGCCGCCGTCGTCCGCCAAGTAGTTTAGGAGGCCCAGACGCTGAGCTTCGGCAGCGTCCACCAGCTCGCCGGTGAGGACAAACTGGGAGGTCTTGGACTTGCCGAGGATGCTCCACATGGCCCAGATGCCGGTGATGCTGGGGATGCCGGAGAGGACTTCGGGCTGGCCCATGCGGACTTTGGAATCGCCGACGCGGAGGTCCGCGAGGAGCGAGTACTGGAAGCCGGAGCCGGCGGCGACGCCGTTGACTGCGGCGATGGTGATCTGGTCCAGGTTGCGGACGGCGCGGTAGAGGCGGTCGAAGCCGTCGATCCAGGCCTCCGCGGACTCGTGATCCTCGGGGTTCATGGAGGCGGTCTCGGCCAGGTCCTGTCCGGCGCAGAACGCGCGGCCGCTGCCGGTGAGGATGACCGTGCGGACTTCGTCGTTGCCCTTGAGGCCTTCCAAGTAGTCGATGAGTTCGCTGCGCATGGCCTCGGTCCAGGCGTTGAGCTTGTCCGGGCGGTTGAGGGTGATGATGGCGGTGGGGCCGGTCTGTTCGAAGAGGACGTCCTGGGACATTGGGGAGTTTCCTTTGGCTCGTTGGGGCTTCTTGATTCCCATCTGACCATCAGCGAATGTGACCCGTCTAACATCAATATCTACTCGTCTTGATACCAAACTGATATGGTTCCGCGATGGACCTTCACCATCTCAAGTACTTCGTGGTGCTCTCCGAGGAACTGCATTTCGGGCGCGCGGCACAGCGTTTACACATGGCCCAGCCGCCACTCTCACAGCGCATCAAGGACTTGGAAAAAGAGCTCGGCGTCCTGCTGTTTCATCGTCGGCGCACCGGCGTGGAGCTGTCCGAAGCCGGGGCTTTGCTGCTGGAGCACGCGCGTGGGGTGCTGGATCACGTGGCCATGGCGCAGGAGTCGATGCGGCGGATCCGGCCGGGTGCTTCGGGGATCCTGCAGGTGGCGGTTCCTCCGGATACAAACCCGGTTGCCTTGTCCACGATGGTTTCTTCGTTTAGCTCCCTTGCCCCTGACGTTCTGCTCAATCTGCACGAGCTCACCACCGTTGAACAGGTTGAGCGACTGCGCGACGGCGAACTGGACGTTGCGGTAGTCCGTCACCCTTTGAGTAGCGTGGGTTTCGAGTCGGGGCCGTTGTTTTCGCGGGCGCTTGGTGTGGTGATGAATGCTGCGCATCCGCTGGCTTCTGCTTCCTCTGTGCGGCTGGGCGACCTTGCCGGGAGCCCGCTGATCATCTTCCCGCGCCACATGGCCCCTACGTTGTACGACTCGTTCCTTCAAACGTGCCGGGATGCCGGGTACCTGCCAGCGGCGATTGTGCACGCAAGGAATCAGCACTTCACGCACGGGCTGATCATGGCCGGGCGCGGGGTGCACTTCAATGAGGAGCCGTGGACACCGTTGCCTTCGGGGATTGTGTGGCGGCCGCTGGTTGGTGATCCGATGGCTTGGCGGACGTCGGCGCTGTGGTTGAAGAGTAGGAGATCAGCGGAGACAGACGCGTTCGTGGCGGCTGTAGGAGCGGGGTTGGGGGCGGGTGGGCATGGGTAGCACCTCAGCCCCCCCTTTAGGTGCCATCTGAAAATTATTCCGTCCTCCATTTGGGTACTGCGCGACGAGAATTTGGCCCCGAAATACTCGACGAGCCCGTCTCCAAAAGTTCCAGCAAAGACTTTCGGAGCTCTCTCCAAGTTGCGTGCCTGTGCTCCAAGGCTTCAAATCCCTCATTTGTCAATTGATAACACTTTCGCGGCGGGCCGGTAGGTGACAGCTCCCACTTATGATCGACCAATCCTTGGCGGCCCAATCGATTCATGATTGCGTATAGGTCACTCTCACACGCAAGAAGTTCGTGCGATGCACGCAACTGCCGCGTGATTTCATATGCATGCGCAGGCCCTCTTCTTAGAACTGCCAACACTGCAAACACCACGAGTGCTCGGCGGATGCTGCTTCGATCTCCGGATTCCCCCCCCCCCCGCTAACCATCAACGAAAGGTACCTCCCGCCGCGTTGTAGCTCAAAGTCAAATCTCATTTAGGTTCGACGCATCAAGGTAACTTGGCCTTGAATCAACAAGGAGGAATGGACTTTTAGACCATTCCAGATCTGGGGAATCATGCAGTCAGATGTACTAAGCAAAGGCCCGACCACTGCTCCGTCGAAGAGGCACGTAAAACTGCGGAGGGCGCTTTTGGGGTCCGCCATGGCGATCAGCGCAGTCCTAACCCCGCTAGCCACTGCACCAGCCAACGCCACCGGGGGCGTCGATTACTTTTGCGCAAGCAGTTGGGGAACGACAGTTTGGAACAGCCAAGATCCTTACGCTTGTAGCGGCACACTTACCGGCTATAGGGACGGCTATAACGTGGGGTCCGTCAATATAGTGCAATTAATCGCGGATCAGCCGCCTCGGAGCGAATTAGACCTCAATAAATGGTGCACAAGTCGGCCCTTCGATTGCATGATCGCAGGCGGATTACTATACGCATTCATCAACAGCGTCGTAACGAGTTAAACCAGTCCAGCCGAGACGCTACCGCGGCCAGAGTGCCGTGGTAGCGTCATTTCATGAAAGTGACCCTCCGGATGCGCCGTATAATTACATTCCTAGCAGGTTTCGTTCCATTCGCTGTGCTCTGGCCGATTTGTGGTGCGCTGACCGCATTCGGAATCGGGCTAGGAGTGATGATTGTCGCTCTTATTCTAGACCGCTATCTATGGCGAGACAGGAGAGAGCGGTACGACAACTGATGCTGACTGCCCATATCAGCGAGCCTAAAGCTTAACCCGGCCGGCTACCGGCGCCCTTGGGTGTTTACGCTGATCTGTCAGGCAGCCATCGCAGCAGGCACCATAGGTGAGAGCGCCTCCGCCCTACGCTTCCTCGAACCAGCCCCGGGCCGGGTTTGAGACCTCGGGCGCCTCCCGGAACACACCAGGCTGCGCCACCCAGCCAACCCCGTTGGCGATGACCTTCTGGATCTGCGGCTGGTGGTACACCGGGTATTCCTGGTCGCCGGGACTGAAGTAGAAGATCCGACCCTTGCCGCGCGAGAACGTCACACCGGAGCGGAACACCTCTCCCCCGGTAAATGAGCTGATGAAGATCAGGTCATCGGGTTCTGGAATGTCGAACAGTTCGCCGTACATTTCCTGCTGCGGAATGACGATGGGGCTTTCAATGCCAGCTGCGATCGGGTGCGAAGGCTTGACCGTCCATACGAGTTCCCGTTCGCCCTCGTTGCGCCACTTCAGCGAGCACGTGGTGCCCAACAATCGGGTGAAGATCTTGGCGAAGTGCCCGGAGTGCAGCACCACCAGGCCCATTCCGCCGAGGACGTGGCGCTGCACGCGCTCAACCACCTCATCAGCGACTTCTTCGTGCGCAATATGCCCCCACCAGAGCAGCACATCGGTCTGAGCAAGAACTTCCTCGGAAAGTCCGTGCTCGGGGTCGGCCAGCGTGGCCGTCGAGATTTCCGAGTCCGGGTAGAAGCCGCGCAAACCGGCAGCAATGGCGCCGTGGATCCCTTCCGGGTACATCTCGCCGATAGTTGCGGGCTCGTTGCGGGCCTCGTGGAGGGCCTCGTTCCAGACGACCACCTTCAATTTCTGTTCAGACATTTCAGAGCACCACTTCACGTTGTTCGAGGGCGGATTTGTAGCAAGCATCGAGGACCAGGGCTCGGCTGAGGGCAAGGGAACCGTCGTGGCTTCCCCACACGGTCTCGCCACCGCGCACGGCGGCAATGAAATCGTCGACGACGGCCTGGTGGGCTCGCCCGGGTTCGGCCACCACTTCGAAGTCGGCGTTCTCGCCGTCCTTCTCGGTGAAGACGTGCACATCCGCTACCGGGTTCTCGGAGGCGCCGACCGAGCGCAAGTCCGCTCCGCCGTCGGTCCCGTAAACGGTGAAGTCCATCAAGTCCCGCTCGTCGCGGTAGGTTGCCCATCCCGCTTCCAGGATCAAGGTACCGCCGCCTTCCAACCGGATGAACGCCGATGCGAAGTCTTCCACTTCAAACTTATGACTGGAGTTCGATGCTGTATAGCGGGCGTTGCCGCCGAGGCCGCGCGGTCCGAGTTCAGAGTGGGTGGAGGCCGAGACCGCCAGGACCTTCGGTTCCCCAAGCAAGTGCAGGGCGTAGTCCAGCACGTGCACGCCGATGTCAGCCAGCGGACCACCTCCGGCGAGCTCCGGGTTGGTGAACCAGCTGCCCAGCATCGGAATGCCTTGGCGTCGGAGCCAGGATGCCTTGGCGTAGTACGGGCGACCCAGCGTGCCGGCGTCGATCACTTCCTTGAGCGCCTGGATGTCGCCTCGACGGCGGTGGTTGAATGCAACGTCCAGCACGCGGCCAGCCTTACGCGCGGCATCCACCATCTGTTGACCTTCGACGGCGTTGCGCGCCAACGGCTTTTCGCTCAGCACGTGCAGTCCCCGCTCGAGCGACGCAATGGCGATGGGCGCGTGCAGGAACGTCGGCACGGCGACGCTGACGGCGTCGAGGCCTTCGAGCTCGATCATGTCTTCCCAACGGGCGAACGCGTGGGGAATGCTGTATTCCTCCTTCAGCTGAGCAAGAAGGTCTTCTTCCATGCCGGCGACGGCGACAATCTCGACGCCGTCGATGTTGCTGTACACCTTGAGGTGCTGCTGGCCGGCCCAACCGATGCCCACAACTCCCACCTTGAGGGTTGCGGACGAGGCCTGCTGCTGAATGCTCACTTTGTTCCTGTTCTTTCTTGGTTGTCGTAAGTGTGTGGTTCTGAATGGTTTGAAAACGGCTTAGCCTTTGACCGCGCCGGCCGTCATGCCCGAAACGATGCGCTTCTGGCACACGAGTACAAGGATGACCAGCGGGACCGTGATGATCACCGACGCGGCGCTGATGGTGCCGAGGGGTTGGTCGAACTCACTGGTTCCGCTGAAGAACGCGATTGCCACCGGGACAGGGCGGGACTCCGGCGAGGTGGTCAGCGTGACGGCCAGGAGGAATTCGTTCCAGACCGAGATAAACACCAGGATCGCTGTCGTGGCCAGGCCTGGGACTGCCAGGGGCAGGATGACCTTGCGGAACGCGACAAACGGTGTGGCGCCGTCCATGTACGCGGATTCCTCGAGCTCACGCGGGATCTCCTTGAAGAACGACGTCAGCGTGTAGATCGCCAGCGGCAACGCGAACGTCAGCTTCGGAATGATGAGGCCCAGCAATGTGTCGTACAGGCCGATTTCGCGCCAGATGGAGAACATCGGGGCCGCGATGGCGATGGCCGGGAACGTGGTGACCGACAGGATGAGCGTCAGGATCATCGCCTTCCGGCGCATCTTGAGCCTGGCCAGCGCATAGGCGGCGAAGGACGCGAAGACCAGCGCCACTGTTGTAGTTACGACGGCGATAATCACCGAGTTGCGCAAGGCCAGGAGGAACTCGGGGTTCTGGAAGACCACCAGATAGTTCTCCAAGGTTGGCTGGCTCGGGAAGAGCTCGCCATTGGACAGGCTGGCACCTTTCTTGAGCGAGGTGTTGACCAGCCAGTAGAACGGAATGAGCGAGAAAGCCATGACGGCCACCACGAACACCCATACCAAGGGATGGAGTTTCGATTCCCCACGCAAGCGACGCTTCGGTGCCTTCGAACGCGTGGCGAGTGCCGCCGTCGGGCGTTCTGCAGTCAGTGTGCTCATTGTTCCTCCTTCGCGACGTCGCGGATGTTGCCGCCGGCGAAGCGGACGTAGATGACCGAGACCACCATGACGGTGAGGAAGGTCAGGATGGACAGCGCAGATCCTTCACCCACCAACCGGTTTTCGCGCAGTTGCGTGTAGGCGAGCATGGACATGGATTCGGTGCCATTGGCGCCGCGGGTGAGGACGAACGGCAGGTCGAAGACGCGGAGGGCATCCATGGTGCGGAAGATCGCGGCGAGGACGATCGCCGGTCGCAGCAGCGGCAGGGTGATGTTCACGAAGGTCTGCCATTTGCTTGCGCCGTCGAGTTCTGCGGCCTCGTAGGTTTCGGCGGAGATGACCTGCAGACCGGCAAGGATGATGAGCGCCGCGAACGGTGTGGTCTTCCAGACGTCGGCCATGACGATTACGGCCATCGCGTAGCCGTGCTCACCCAGCCAGACGACGTCGCCGCCCGGCAGCCCCAGCGTGGAGAGGACGTTGGTGACCAGGCCCATGTTGGGCTGGAACATCGTTTGCCAGGTGATGGCGCTGACCACGGTGATGATCGCGTACGGCAGCAGAACCACGGTGCGCAGGACGGCGCGGCCTTTGAACGCGAGGTTGAGCAGGAGCGCCATGGCCGTGCCGAGCACCAACTCCAGCGAGACTGACAGGCCTGCGAAGAGGAACGTCTGGCCGAAGGCCGCCCACCATTCGGAGCTGCTCAGGGCGGTGATGTAGTTTTCCAGCCCGACGAAACGGGACAGGCCTGCAGTGCGGACGCTGTACTGGTTCAGCGAAAGCCAGATCGCGTAGCCGATGGGGACCGCCGCAACCAGCGCCATGATGACCAGCGACGGGGCGGTCATGCGGAGCGCGAGCCTCCGTTCGGCGCGGTCGCGGCCGCTGACGCGGCTTGGTGCCATTGTCTTGGTGGCCATGATTTAGAAGCTCGCCTTAGCGGTGGTGATTTCCTCGGCCATCTTCTGCACGGCTTCTTCGGTGGAGGCGGTGCCGGAGAGGACGGCGTAGACGTTTTTGTAGATCGCCTGCGAGATCTGCGGGTAGACCGGGGAGATCGGGCGCGGCTTGGCACCCTTCACGGAGCCCAGCAGTTCCGTGGCGAACGGCATCTTCTGCAGCACCGCCGGATCCGAGTAGGCGGCCTCGTTCACCGGGGCCTGCGAGTAGTCCATGGCCACGTGCTTCTGCCAGTCCGGGGTGGTGGCGAAGTCGATGAACGCGACAGCCCCGGCCTGGTTGGTGGAGTGGGCAGAGATCGCCAAGTTCCAGCCGCCGAGCACGCCGGAGGCCTTGCCGCCTTCCCATGCGGGCAGCGGCGCGACTGCGAAGCTGGACGCCAGCGGTGTCGCGTTGAGCAGGCGGTACACGTGTGGCCAGTTGCGCTGGTATCCGAAGTCGCCGGACTCGTAGGCGAGGCGGGCGGGGTCTTCGTTGTAGGTGAGGACGGCGCGGTCGGCTGAGTCGTTCTTGAGGCCGTCGCTCATGAAGTTGAGGACGTCGCGGGTTTCCTTGGAGTCGATTGTGACGTCGCCCTGTTCGTTGAGCACTTCGCCGCCTGCGCTGTAGAGCATTTCGAGGAAGTTCACCGTGAGGCCCTCGTACTGCTTGCCCTGGTAGACGTATCCGTTGCCGGGAGCCTTGGCTGCTTCCGCGTAAAGCTGCTGCCAGGTCTCGGGCTTGGCTACCTTGTCCTTCTGGTAGTAGATCAATCCGGCGTTGGTGAAGAACGGCGAGGCCCAGTACTTGTCCTGGTACTTGGTGGTTTCCACAGTGGAGGGAATGAGCCGGTCCTTGTTGGCTTCCACCAGCTTGGTCTGATCGAGCAGCCAGCCTTGGGAGGCGAACTCGGAGGTCCAGATGACGTCCGTGACGAAAAGGTCGCACTCCGTGGACTTGCCCTCGAGCCGCTGCACAATCTGCGTGCGGGCTTCATCGGTGGTGGCGCCGATCTCCGTGTACTTGGCCGTGACCTTGCCGTTCGCCTTCGTGAACGCCTCCGCCGTGCCCTTATAGATGCCGCTCGCGTCCTTGACGCCGCAGATGTTCACGGCACCGCTGGCGTTAGCGCCCGACGACGGATCGGCAGCTGCCGCTTGCTCGGCACCTTGGGGTGCTGCTCCCCCGCCGCACGCGCTGAGCAGGAGGGCTGCGGCTATAGCTGTCGCGGCAAGGGCTTTTCGTGTTGTGGCTTTGTCCTGGAGCGGGAGAGCAGGTCGATTCAAGTCCACAAGTGGCTCCTTTGGGGTCTGTGGGCGGGTGGAGTTCAGCGCGCGTTTGTGCTGTCCCGCGTTCTGAGGGTGGCTTCTTTGCCGTTGGTGCTTGTGATCCGTGGAATCGATTCCAAATGTGCTGTAAAGAATCGGCCTTGCGGCCGTGGAATCGATTCCAAAGTAGTGTGACAGGGACCGCTAAGGGCTGTCAACCCTCTTTATTTGGTGGAGTCCCGGATGACGAGTTCGTGCGGGAGGAAGGTCCGGCCGCGGCGGTGTTCGCCCGGAACTGTCATCCGTTCAAGGAGCTCCGCGAAGGCGACTCGGCCCATTTCGTAGGCCGGCTGCCGCACGGTGGTCAGTTCCGGCACGCACATTTCCGCCTGCGCCGAGTCATCGAAGCCCGCTACGGCGATGTCTTCGGGGACCTTTAGGCCCGCGTCGGTGAGTTCCCGGACGCACCCGGCTGCGACGATGTCGGTCCCGCAGAATACTGCGTCTGGAAGGTCTTTTGCTTTGAGGAGCTTCTTAGCGAGGGTACGACCCGAGTGGAAGCCGAAGTTTCCCTCCCCCAAGAGGATCTGGTCTTGTTCCAAGCCCGACTCCGTCAGTGCCTGGCGGAAGCCTTCTTCTCGCAACCGGCCCGAGCGGGCACCCCTGTGGGCGAGCATGGCCAGCTTCTTGGCGCCGGTGTTGATCAGGTGGTTGGTGATGTCGTAGGCCGCCTGGTGGTCATCGATGGACACTCCAAATGCAGCCTCGGCGTCGACAATTTCGCAGACCTGGACCACACTCATTTGCTCCGCGACTGTGTTGACGTCGTCGTCGGGCATCGTTGGCGAAAAGATCACCAGACCGTCCACGGAGCCGTTCCGCAGCATGTCCACGAGCTGCTGCTCGCGGTCCAAGTCTCCGTCGGTCGCTGCAATCAGGCTGACGTAGCCCGAGTCTGCGGCAGCGTCGCCGACTCCTCGAAAGACTTCACTGATCACCAGAGAGTCCAGGTTCTTGGCCAGAGCGAGGACGCGCATTGTCCTGTCCCGGCGAAGGTCCCGCGCCGAAGCAAGAGGGCGGTAGCTGAGTTGACGGATGGCGGCGTTGACTTTCTCCTTGGCCGCCTCGCTGACAGCCGGGCTCCCGTTCAAGACGCGCGACACAGTGCCCACGGAAACACCCGCCGTTCTGGCGACGTCCTGCACTGTTGGCCGAGCCATTCGTTTGTCCTTCCGCGAGCAGTGACGATGGTCCTTGCCGCCACGTCCCTACCGTGCCCACCGGCGTTCCTCAGCATAGCTGGCTAGTCAAAGGCAGTACTGATGACGCAAGGGAATCGGTGAGTAAGGGAGACAGCTCGCGGCTACTCACGTGAACTAGCACTTAGATGACGTTGTTCCACGATCGCCGCAGCAGTGTGCAAAGCGCTCGATGCCGGCTCCTTGCCACTGCTGCACAAGGGCCGAATCCTGGACCGCGGGCAAATGGCAGAGGAGTCGAGGAGACTGAAGCAATCGAGGTGCTGTGGTCAATACCAGTTCCGCCAGCGACAAGTCGGATATCTTGTTGCGGAGCCCTGTATATCCGCGTCCCAAACACCTGAAGAATAAAAACAACGCACGATGCTGGCACAGACGGCGATTGAGAATTTGCGACGGCGACCTCGACGATGGGTTGATACGCCACACCTGCCCAGTCTGGGGTTCGAATAGCAGTAAGTGTTTTCGCCTGTCCTTGGCGCGTTGCGCCCGGATCGGATGCACCTTCCCCTCACGGCCAGCCGAGCTGCCACTCCGCCCTCCACGCCTTAGACCATCCAACACCGTTAGACCGAAAAGCAGCTGCCTTGAACCTGACAGACCCTAAGAGCCGAAAAACTGAGCCCGCAACTCGGGCATATACCTTCTATCGGTTATCATCAACATTGAGCCCCGCTGGAACACAGATCTACATGGTCCTGGGTTATAGAATTTTACAAAGACAGCAACAATGGTCAAGTGAGGATTGCATGAGCGGACGATTTGCCACAACTACCAAGGACATCGGTCTACTAAAGCAGTTATACGATGACGGTCAGTTGCAGATAAGTGCCGAGTTCCAGCGCAATGCCATCTGGCCGCGACCGGCCAAGTCTTTTCTAATTGACACAATCCTGACGGACAATCCCATTCCAGTCCTATATTTCCAAAAAGGGATCAGTGCACAGACGAGGCGTGTTGAGTACACCGTAGTGGATGGGCAACAACGCCTTAATGCTGTTTTTCAATATCTCGAAAATAGATTTGCGCTCACGGAATCCGACCCTAGCAGTCCGTGGTATCGCAAGCGGTGGAAGAACCTTGATGACGAACATCGTTTGCAAATTCTTTCCTATGACTTTGTAATTCAGGAGCTAGTGGGATATAGCTCAAGCCATATCCGCGATATGTTCAAGCGAATGAATCGATACGTCGTAGCACTCAATCCGCAGGAGCTTCGACATGCGACTGAAGACGGAGCATTCAAACGATTAGTTGAGTCCATAGGTAAATGGCCTTTCTGGACCGACAACGGCATTGTGACGCGGCAAGCGGCCAATCGGATGAAAAACGATGAGCTTGTTGCTGAACTTCTTATTCTTCTGAGCGAAGGCCCACAAGATAAGAAAGAGTCCGTGGACCTCTACTACGACTCGTTCCGTCATGATTTCCCTCAAGGTCCGGAACTAGAGACGCAGCTGGCCTCGGTCCTCAATGAGATCCAAGCAGCTCTCCCCGATCTTAAAAAATCACTTCTTCGCCGCCCTGCCAATATATATGCCTTGATTGGCGCCATGAACGAACTGCAATCAGAAGAGGAACAGTTACCTCCCACGGCAATTCTTGGTCAGCGCATTTCGGATTTCAACGAAGAGCTAGCCGCTTCCGAAGATGAGCGAACACCTCGTGCGTCGCGGTACTTCGTTGCGCAGAGTCGGCAAACAGACAATATTAGGCCTCGACGTGCCAGAATCGACGAGCTTAAGCACGTCATACTAAATAGAGGGTGATATGGGCAAGCTTTCCGAGCGCTGGCTTGCCGCCTACCGGACGAACTTCAGCGACTACGAACTGGCCGCAGCGGAAGTCAAGTCGCAGATCGAAGATGCACTGCGGGGATCGGCCCTAAATATTCATCTTATTGAAGCTCGGGCAAAGGAACCCGATTCAGTTGCCGAAAAGGTCGAACGCAGAGGTTACGGGCGCCCTGGTCAACAATTTGATGATCTTATTGGTGTTCGAATCATCACGCTGTTTGACCACTCCGTAGGTGAGGTTGCCAAGAAGATTCGTAGTAGATTTAGCGTCGATGAGGGCCGATCCTCTGACAAGACGTCTAAGTTGATTCTGCGTCAAGTTGGTTATAGGAGCAATCACCTTGTTATAAAGGCTTCATCCTCGGGCCTAGAACCAGTGTCGACAATACTAAGAAAGACTTTTGTAGAAATTCAAGTTCGAAGCGTCATTGCGCATGCATGGGCTGAGATCGAGCACTCATTACGATATAAAGTTGGCGAGGGAATTCCCCCCGGCTTAGCACGACGCTTTGATGCTTTAGCCGGTACGCTTGAACTCGTTGATCGTGAGTTCTCCGGGATAGAGACCGCGACTGTCCAACTAGTTCTTGACAAGTCAGTAAGGTATCTGTCAGGGCAAGACTTGGACGATTCACTGAGCACAATTCAGGTATTGGCCGCTCTTAGGGTAAGACGTCCTGAGATGAAGGCATTGGGACCTGATGGCCTGCCCCTACCCATTGAGGACGGCTTCAAGTTTGCGAAAATCCTAGTCAGATGCGGGATTATGACCGTTCAAGATCTACTGGATGCTCTCATCAACAACGATATCCTGGCTGTAATTCGTCGGTTTGCGAACACCCAGAGCTACCCGCTGGAGCCGGAAGAAGCTTCAGGCATCGTCGTGATCGGTTCCATCGTTGGCTCTTGGAACAAATCCGAGTTCCAAAAAGTTGCAGTTTTTCAGGACCCGAAACTAGTAGCTGCGTTCGAGAAAGAAGTTTGAGTCCGGGCGAGCCTAAGCTTAAATCGCGACCTACAGGCAACATAGACCAGCGAATCATGAATGGAATAACTTGCTTGTTTTCACATGTGCAGCTTGGGACGACCCGTAAACTTTATGCCATAAGTTTCTGGCTCACCGCAACTGCTGATCGGTGAATTAACTGGAATTCAAGGGGCATGACCGGAATTCTAGTCATAAGATCTAAAGTTTGCCATTCGTCAGAATCCAAGCAGCTAGGCTCTTGAACAATGGGAGCCGAACATATGAACCTTCTATAAGAATCGCCGCCCGTATGCAGTTTTCTAAAGCTTTCTCATCCCGGATTCCACACTGATTTCTTATTAGGTTTCCATAAACACTCAGCAGCAGTAGGGCCAAATCATGGCCGTAGACGACTTCACGAGGATCCGAGTATGTAGGCGGTGTGTAGTCATCTACTCTTGTGGCAACGTCAGGAGACACCGCTTTTCTAACGTCGTATCCTGCATAGTCTGGGCCAGCTTTGAGCACGCCCTTGTTGACGGATGGGCTTGTCATATGTGGGTTCTGCATTCGAACCAGGTAAAGATCGGCGAACGCGTCTTTCAACATCTCAACCAACGCTGTTCCCGGTGGGAGCTTGTCGGACAAGATGTTGCGATTAAGAACGTCGAGAACGCTGGGGTTGAACCCGTAGCTCTCAAGTGCAGGGAAATCTGTCCATAGAAGGACTCTGGAAGCAAACTGCTCGCGGTACTCGCCGCAATCGAGATCTGCAACGCAACGAACGCGCTCGGGAAAGTCACTCAGCGTTTCGGAGAGATGAAGAACACGGCTGCGGTGTCCAACTGCTACCTTCCGCGACAATAGGACATCGTCTGGGACGTCAATGTCACTGACAGCCAAGATGTAGGGTTCTTGGTAGGATTCCTCCCAGCGAACATCGACCGTGCGAATCCATTCGCTGTAGAAGCGTCGATCCGAGTGGCCCTCGACAATGAGGTATTTACTGCGAGTGAGTGTCACCTCCCTTGCAAGCTCTGACACCTCCAGCCTCGGTTTTCCGCTGTTGCTGCTAGTAGATGGCACGGGGACTAACGACCTCATTTATGTCCGTCATAATCTGCACGGAGTGCGATGCAATTAGAAATTGCACCGAACTCCCAGCTGAACACCTGAGCAACTCTCCTATAAGCTTTCTCTGCCATTCAATTCCCAATGACAACTCAGGTTCATCAATGATGAATAAGCAGCCGATTCTACTTGCAATAACCGCATTACTCAACAACAAGAGTAGATGCTTCTCACCACTGGAAAGCTTTTCAGGACTAAGAATCTCATTCTTCTTATTCCTCAGTGTAATTCCTGATAATGTTTGGAATGACATGCTTTTTCTGTCGAGAAAGCTGTTAACAGATGTTACAAAGGTATCAATGACACCTTTCGTCTTTTCAAGAGCATCCATTTGATCAACTAGATTTGTAAGGTAAGGATCAATGACCGCATGAAGACTCTTCAGTTTGGTATTATTCGACCGCGTATCATTAATCTCTAGGCGAATACGCTTCACCTGTTTCAGATTAATCAAGCCATACTTTTCAAAGCTCAGTCCCCGCAAGAGAATGTGATTAATTTTCCTTAGAAGTTGAGCCCTTGCTTCCGCCGCTAACGGCCCTTGCTTCTTACCTTGAAGAACGTGGCGCGTGATCTCTGCATAGGCCCCACCCCCTTGACCTGCATCCATCGAGATATTCGCAAATGCCATTCGACTGAAGATCTCTTCGATTCGTTTGAGTGATTCTTGCACTTCTAAGGTGTGGGCACTGGCGATTACCGCAGAGCGCGTAGCGATTCGGTCATACTCTCTAAATGACTTTACAAAGGACTCTTGTTGCTCAAATATTGGCACAGCGGATTGCACCGAGCGGTCGTCCCCCACAAAAATGGTGTGACTCTGCACGAGCTGCAGGTTATTGAGATAGTCTTCGTAGTCGGCCCTCTTTGCCAGGACGCGCTTGTACATTCTAGAGCCGAAGTCACCGGGATCCACGGCCAGCCTGCACGGCTTTGCCATTCCCTCGTATCCTTCCGGAGGGACTGTGACTTCCAGGCCAAATGACCCATCGCGCCAATCAGACCGATCCATGCGGATGCAAACGCCAGATCGAAATGTGACCTGAAGCGACTTCATCGGGATATCGATAAGTGACTGCAAGCTGTCGACTTCTGGCGTCAGTATATGATAAATAGCACGAAGCAGATTTGTCTTCCCGCTTCCGTTCTGAGCGTAGATGACTCGAACGCGCTCAGATATCGCGTCGTCTTCGGCTCCCCTGAATTCGAACGAGTAGTCATATTCACCCAAAACTTCGGTTGCTTCGATCTTCTCGATCTGTGGGAATCTGACTGTGCTCACATCGGTTTGCGGCAAATCAACGTCGATCCCGTCAGGTGCAACATCACTCATGCTGTTGAGCCTATCAGCGTGGACCCCTCGTCTACGTGTGGGGTTGACTATTACCCAACCTGTGGAAAAGACTTGAGCTGAGCCTTTATATCGGCTCACCGCGAGGCCCCATCTCTTTCCAGGCTGACGTCCCGCCCCCGCTTCCATACCCCCCCCGTGATGACTCATGTCAAGCATGCTCGCGTGAGTGTAGTGCGTGCCTCAGTTATTTCTGCTCGCGCGATTGAGGCTTCCAGGGCTTGTGTTTTCGCGGCTGCAAGGGCGATGAGCTGGGTTTGGATTCGGGTGATGCTGCGGCTGAGTTCGGCCGGGCTGGTGGTCTCCATGAGGTCGGCGAGTTCGGTCGCTTTGACCTCGGTGAGAATTCCGGAGCCGATGACGCGGAGGTAGGGGGTCCATGGTTTGTCATAGATCCGGGTCTTTTTGCCGTGTTTGTTTGAGCGCCAGCCGATGGCTTTGGTGGTCGCGGTGAAGAGGTTGAGACGGACCCGGACCAAGGCGTAGAGGGCGTTGAGGAGCTTCAGTTCGGCTGCTGTGTCGTACCGGTAGTGGAAGGCATGCCGGCGCACGACGTCACCGTTTTTCTGCTCGACGTGGTCGTTGTCGTTGGACTTATAGGGCCGTGCACGGGTGAAGTAGATCTCCTTCTTCCCGGCCCACTCGATCATGGCGTAGTTGATGAAATCCCCGCCGTTGTCGGTGTCGAGCCCCACCAAAGGAAACGGCAGTCGCACCACGCCCTCATCCATGGCCGCGAGTACCCAGCCGTGTGCCCCGTTTCGGACCGCGACGTTCTCGGTCCAGCCCGTGAACACGTCCGTAGCGGTCAGGGTTCGCGCGAATTCCCCGGCCAGGGTGGGACCGCAATGGACGACCAGGTCCGCCTCGACGAAGCCGGGGACCTGTTCGTGCTCGTCTCCGGCCTTACGGACCGTGATCGAATTACCCAGCAGCGGCCCGGCCTTCGTCGCGGAGAGCCCTCTGGGTTTGCCTGCGTCTTTGGTGGGTTTGAGCAGCCGATCAATCGTGCCCCCGGAGACCTGCATCAACTGCACCTTCACAGCCGGTGCCAGCCTTTTGGTGTCGAGTTCACCACGAGTTCGTCCAGAACCAACCCCTTGGCGTTCTTCGACGACCTCGCGTAATCGGCTGCGTACTTCCTCGTGATTTCCCTACGAGTTACCCAACGACAGGTCCATCCCTCATCGTCACCGCCGTGCCCGTAGCGGTCCGTGATTTAGCGAGCGTTTCTCAAATGAGGCATGCACCCCGTTTCGCAAGCACTATTCATGAGTCTCGTCACCCCCTTGACTCCCACCCCCTCCTTCCCTAAACTTTTCATAAAGCAGAATCTAAATTCCACAGAGCGGAAACTAGTGCCAAGCACCAAGGCAGCAGCCAAGCACGGAAGATAGATCAAAGCCCCTCCTCGGAAGGACCTACGATGACGTACACAGTGAACTGCTCCATCCTCTTGACGGAGCTGCCCCTGCTCGAGCGCCCCGCCGCCGCGAAGGCAGCCGGTTTTGACGCCGTCGAGTTCTGGTGGCCCTTCGACACCTCCGTCCCCACGGACGCACAAATCAACGAGTTTGAAACAGCCATCACGGACGCCGGCGTTCAGCTCACAGGCCTGAACTTCAACGCTGGCCACATGCCCGGCGGCGATCGCGGCCTGGTTTCCTGGAAGGGACGTTGCTCCGAGTTCAAGGACAACATCGACGTCGTAGCCGGCATCGGTGAGCGCCTGGGCTGCAAGGCCTTCAACGCCCTCTACGGCAACCGTCAGGACGAGTTCACCCCTGAAGAGCAGGACGAACTCGCCGTCAAGAACCTCGCCGCAGCGGCGGAAGGCGTGGCCCGCATTGGCGGCACCGTCCTCCTCGAACCGGTCAGCGGCGCACCCAAGTACCCGCTCCTCACCGCCGAAGACGCACTCAAGGTCATCGCCCGCGTCAAGGCCGAATCCGGCGCACAGAACATCAAGCTCCTTGCCGACTTCTACCACCTGGCAGTCAACGGCGACGACGTCGAATCCGTCATCGAGAACCACGCCAAGGACTTCGGCCACATCCAGATCGCCGACAACCCCGGCCGCGGCGCTCCCGGAACCGGCACCCTCCCCCTCGGTGAATGGATCGCCCGCAGCCGCGAACTCGGCTACGACGGCTACATCGGCCTTGAGTACAAGGAACCGCAGGAATCGGCCTTCAGCTGGGCCATCCGCCAGCCCGCCAACGCCAACTAATTACGACGGCGGCACCCGCCACAGCGGCTGACTCACCAAACAGCACACCTGAGCTAAAACAGACTTTCAGAAAGAGAACCACAATGAGCAACGTTGCAGTCATCGGCCTCGGAATCATGGGCCTCCCCATGGCCATCAACCTCGTCAAGGCCGGCCACACGGTCACCGGTTTCAACCGCAGCCAGGACAAGATCGACAAGCTCGTCTCCGAGGGCGGCCAGGGTGCCACGAGCATCGCGGACGCTGTCAAGGACGCCGACGTCGTCATCACCATGGTCCCGGACTCCCCCGATGTTGAGGGTGTCGTCAGCGGCAAGGACGGCGTCTTCGCCAACGCGAAGAAGGGCACCTTGTGGATCGACGCATCCAGCATCCGCCCGGACGTCGCCAAGCGCCTCTCGGAGGACGCAGTAGCGGCCGGCATCCGCCCGCTCGACGCTCCCGTATCCGGTGGTGAGCAGGGCGCCATCGACGCCGTCCTGTCCATCATGGTCGGCGGCGAAAAGGCAGACTTCGACGCAGCACAGGACGTCCTCAACGCAGTGGGCAAAACCATCGTCCACGTCGGCCCGTCCGGCTCCGGCCAGACCGTCAAGGCAGCCAACCAGCTGATTGTGGCCGTCAACATCCAGGTCCTCGGCGAGGCCATCGCCTTCCTTGAGGCCTACGGCGTAGACACCGACGCAGCACTGAAGGTCCTCGGCGGCGGCTTGGCCGGCTCTAAGGTCCTCGAGCAGAAGGGTCAGAAGATGCTCGACCGCAACTTCGACCCCGGCTTCCGACTGGCCCTCCACCACAAGGACCTCGGCATCGTCACCTCCGCAGCCCGCGAAGCCAACGTCGCTGTCCCGCTCGGCGCAGTCGTCGCCCAGCTCGTCGCCGCAACCGTCAACCAGGGCGACGGCGGCCTCGACCACTCGGGCCTCTTCAAGCAGGTCCTCCAGCTCAGCGGCCGGAAGTAAGCACCCCGGCAAAAGCCGGCAAAGCAACAAAAAGCAGGGAACCCGCCGTCGTACTTATACGACGGCGGCTCCCTCACCACACCCAAAAACACCACAGACTTCGCCCGAAAGGGCAAAAAACAAGGAGTACACCATGGCAAAGATGCGCACCGTTGATGCGGCCGTAGCCATCCTGGAAAAGGAAGGCGCAACCGAAGCTTTCGGTCTGCCCGGCGCAGCGATCAACCCCTTCTACTCAGCAATGCGTGCCCACGGCGGCATCCGCCACACGCTGGCCCGCCATGTTGAAGGCGCCAGCCACATGGCTGACGGTTACAGCCGCGCAGCTGATGGCAACATTGGCATCTGCGTCGGCACGTCGGGCCCCGCTGGCACGGACATGATCACCGGCCTGTACGCTGCATGGGCTGACTCGATCCCCATGCTCTGCATCACCGGCCAGGCACCCGTTGCCAAGCTGCACAAGGAAGACTTCCAGGCTGTGGACATCGAGTCCATCGCCAAGCCGGTTACCAAGATGGCCATGACCATCCTGGAGCCGGGCCAGGTTCCCGGCGCTTTCCAGAAGGCGTTCCAGTTGATGCGTTCGGGTCGTCCGGGCCCGGTCCTGCTGGACCTGCCCATCGACGTGCAGATGACCGAGATCGAATTCGACATCGACACCTACGAGCCCCTGCCGGTGGAGAAGCCCAAGGCTTCCCGCAAGCAGCTGGAAAAGGCTCTGGACATGCTGACCTCGGCCCAGCACCCGCTGATCGTTGCCGGTGGCGGCATCATCAACGCCGGCGCTTCGGCTCAGCTGGTTGAGCTGGCCGAGATCCTGAACGTTCCCGTGATCCCCACGCTGATGGGCTGGGGCACCATCCCGGACGACCACCAGCTGATGGCCGGCATGGTTGGCCTGCAGACCTCGCACCGCTACGGCAACGAGACGTTCCTGCAGAGCGACTTCGTGATCGGTATCGGCAACCGTTGGGCCAACCGCCACACCGGCGGCCTGGACACCTACACGGCCGGACGTAAGTTCGTCCACATCGACATCGAGCCGACGCAGATCGGTCGCGTTTTCTCGCCAGACTTGGGCATTGCGTCCGACGCCGGTGCGGCGCTGGACGGTCTGTTGGAGCTGGCTCGCGAACGCCAGGCTGCAAAGACCCTGCCGGACTACTCGGGCTGGGTTGCCGAGTGCCAGGAGCGCAAGGGCTCCCTGCACCGCAAGACCAACTTCGACAACGTGCCCATCAAGCCGCAGCGCGTGTACCAGGAGATGAACAAGGCCTTCGGCCGCGACACCACCTACGTGTCCACCATTGGTCTCTCGCAGATCGCCGGCGCACAGATGCTGCACGTGTTCGGTGCCCGCAAGTGGATCAACGCAGGCCAGGCCGGCCCGCTGGGTTGGACCGCTCCGGCCGCTCTCGGTGTAGTGAGGGGAACCCCGGACGCCACCGTTGTTGCCCTGTCCGGTGACTACGACTTCCAGTTCATGATCGAGGAACTGGCCGTTGGCGCACAGTTCAACCTGCCGTACATCCACGTTGTGGTGAACAACAGCTACTTGGGCCTGATCCGTCAGTCACAGCGCGGCTTCAACATGGAACAGAACGTTTCCCTGGCGTTCGAGAACATCAACAGCCCGGAGACCAACGGCTACGGCGTTGACCACATCAAGGTTGCCGAGGGCTTGGGCGTCAAGGCCATCCGCGTTGAGGACCCGAACGATCTGCCTGCCGCTTTCGACAAGGCCAAGGCACTGATGGGCGAGTTCAAGGTTCCCGTGGTGGTTGAAGTGATCCTGGAAAAGATCACCAACATCTCCATGGGCGTTGAGATCAACGGCGTGAACGAGTTCGAAGAGTTGGCAGAAACCGTCGCGGACGCTCCGACCGCGATCCTGACCAAAGCGTAAGTAACAGTAAAAGAAGGGAGGCACCGGAATGCGTGTTGTCATCGCCCCGGACAAATTCAAGGGCTCGCTGTCCGCGCCCGACGTCGCCAAGCACCTGGCAACAGGCCTGCAGGCGGGGTTCGGTTCCAAGGGCTTTGAGGCAACACGCATTCCGGTGGCCGACGGCGGCGAAGGAACTATCGACGCCGCCATCGGCTCCGGCTTCACCCGCCGGACCACCACCGTCACCGGCCCGCTCGGCGAGCCAGTGAAGGCCGACTTCGCGGTGCGGGACCAGGAAGCTGTCATCGAAATGGCGGCAGCTTCCGGTCTCGCCCTCCTCCCCGACGGCCCCACGTCAGAGACGGCAAAAACCGCAACCAGCATCGGAACGGGCGAACTCATCCGTGCCGCGCTGGACCTCGGCTGCCGCAAGATCATCCTGGGTGTGGGCGGCAGCGCCAACACCGACGCCGGCGCAGGAGTCCTCCAGGGCCTCGGCGCCGTCTTCTTGGATGAGAACGGCAACGAGCTCCCCGGCGGCGGTGCCGCCTTGGCACAGCTGAACAGCATCGACTTCTCTAACTTCGACGTCCGCGTCGAAGCTACGGAGTTCGTGTTGGCGTCCGACGTCGACAATCCCCTTTTGGGGGCTAGCGGAGCCCCAGCCATCTTCGGTCCGCAAAAGGGCGCGACGCCGGACGACGTCACCTCGCTCGATGCGGCACTGAGCCACTTCGTGGACGTGCTCGCAGCAACAACCGGCCAGCACGCCAAGTACGCCGCCAAGGCAGAAGGCGCTGGAGCAGCAGGCGGCGTTGGCTACATTGCCATCGCGGCCCTGAAGGCAGAGCGGCGGCCGGGTATCGACGTCGTGCTTGAATTCACTGAGCTGGAAGAACGGCTGAAGGGCGCCGATCTGGTGATCACCGGAGAAGGCAGCTTGGACGAACAAAGCCTGCTCGGCAAGACTCCTATGGGCGTCTCCCGCGCAGCACAAAGGAACGGGGTTCCCGTGATCGCAGTGTGCGGCCGGAGTACCCTGAGCCGTGAACAACTCACGGATGCCGGCTTCCATACGGTCCATGCACTGACCGATCTGGAAAAAGATGTCCAAAAATGTATCGCTGAAGCAGGTCCGTTGCTTGAACAATTAGGTAGGCACATAGGCGTGTACCTGGCAGAACGGACCGAAAACAAGGAGTACCTCAATGTCTGAAGCAATCGGCGCCTATGACCTCGTTATCCGGGGCCAGCGCATCCTGACCACCGCCGGCATCGCAGCACGCGAAGTTGGCATCCGCGACGGCATCATCGTCGCAATCGAACCCTTGGGCAACGGCCTCACGGGCAACGAGGTCATTGAACTCGCAGACGACGAAACCCTCATCCCCGGCCTGGTGGACACCCACGTCCACGTCAACGAGCCCGGCCGCACCGAGTGGGAAGGCTTCGCCTCCGCCACCCGCGCCGCAGCTGCCGGTGGCGTGACCACCATCATCGACATGCCGCTGAACTCCATCCCGCCCACCACCACCGTGGACGGCCTGGAACAGAAGCGCGTAGTCGCCAAGGACCAGGCGTTCGTGGACGTCGGATTCTGGGGCGGTGCCATCCCGGGCAACAAGAGCGACCTCCGCCCGCTGCACGACGAAGGCGTATTCGGCTTCAAGTGCTTCCTCCTGCACTCCGGCGTGGACGAGTTCCCGCACCTGGACGCGGACGAGATGGAAGAGGACATGAAGGAACTCAAGTCCTTCGACTCCCTCATGATCGTGCACGCCGAAGACTCCCACGCTATTGACCGTGCCCCGCACCCCGGCGGCGACCACTACGAGACCTTCCTCGCATCCCGCCCCCGCGGTGCCGAGAACAAGGCAATCGCCGAGGTCATCGAACGTGCCCGCTGGACAGGCGCCCGCGCCCACATCCTGCACCTCTCCTCCTCCGACGCGCTGCCGATGATCGCCTCAGCAAAGCGCGACGGCGTCCACCTCACCGTTGAGACGTGCCCGCACTACCTGACGCTCATGGCCGAAGAAATCCCCGACGGCGCCACGGCGTACAAGTGCTGCCCGCCCATCCGCGAAGCCTCCAACCGTGAGCTCCTCTGGAAGGGCCTGCAGGACGGCACCATCGACTGCATCGTCTCGGACCACTCCCCCTCCACACTGGACCTCAAGGACTTGGAAAACGGCGACTTCGCAGTAGCTTGGGGCGGCGTTTCCTCGCTCCAACTGGGCCTGTCCCTGATCTGGACCGAAGCCCGCCACCGCGGCATCCCGCTGGAACAGGTGGTCTCCTGGATGGCTGAGAAGCCCGCGGCCCTGGCCCGCCTGCACAACAAAGGCCAGCTCGCCCTTGGCTACGACGCCGACTTCTCCATCTTCGCCGCCGACGAAGCCTTCGTTGTGGACGTCAGCAAGCTCAAGCACAAGAACCCGATCACCCCATACGACGGCCGTCCCCTGGCCGGCGTCGTCCGCAAAACCTACCTGCGCGGCACCCCCATCGACGGCCAGAACCCCGGCGGCAAGCTGCTCCGCCGCGGCAACGTTTAGGTCAACCGTCATGGCAGTCAATGCCTACGGGCCGCCACCGTCGCGAGGACCCGCAGCACACGGGTCCTCCGCGCGGCGGCCTGGCCTGAGCGCGCGAGGTATGGCCGCACACGGGCTAGCGCTCTGGGTCAACCCGGCCGAGGGCGACGAGATCGATCCTGAAATCTGGGAGCGGGCAGCACGCCTTGTGCTGGCCCGCGCCATGAAACTTGCCCCGGAGGCGGAAGTCCGCATCTGGCCCGCCACCGGGGCAGAACACTCCGGCGTCGGCGACACTTCCTGGGGCGGCACTCCGCAGGAAGCCGCCGACGCCGGTACCAACGCGTCGCAGACAGGCACAAGGAGCGTGACTTTAACGCTCGCCGATGCCCTCGCGGAGGCCCGTTCAGCGGCCCGTTCCGACGGCGGCGACAGCGCCGAAGCCGGCGATAGCACCGCCGTCGAGCCCGTAACGTTGGCGAGCCGCCGCAGCCAACTTGCGGTGGACCTCGCCGCTGAAGTAGTGCTGCTGGACGGTGAGCCGGTTTCCTTTACTGGCATGGAATACAAGCTGCTGCGCTACCTCGTGGTGAACTGCTCACGGGCCATCAGTCGTGAAGAATTGCAACGTTTCCTGGAGTCATTTGACCTCCCCGGCGCGGCATTTCGTTCGATCGACGTTTATGTTGGAAGGGTGCGGCGGAAGCTAGGCTCCGCCCGACACACCGTCGCCACCGTCCGTGGTGGCGGCTACCAGTTCGTGCCAGGGCCCTATGCCACAGTGCGAGGACCTGCGGAATACAGCATCTAAGTTCGCTGTTGTAAAAGATCAACGCCCCCGCAATTTGTATGACCGCTGTTGTTTGAAATGAAGGCCGGCTGTTTGCCGGTGAAACGTAAAGGATCGCCATGACCCAGAAACTCCTCGTCGGAACGCAAGCACCTGATTTCGCGCTTCTCGACGCCGACGGCACCAAGGTCTCGCTGTCCGATTACCGCGGACGCAACGTTATTGTGTACTTCTACCCGAAGGCAGCCACCCCCGGCTGCACCACCGAGGCTTGCGACTTCCGCGACAACCTCGCCAGCCTGCAGGGCAAGGGCTACGACGTCATCGGGATCTCCCCGGACGGCCCGGAGGCCCTCGCCAAGTTCACCGGTGAATTCGCCCTGACCTTCCCGCTGCTCTCCGACGAAAACCACTCTGTAGCCCTGGCTTACGGCGCCTGGGGCGAGAAGCTGGTTGACGGCGAAATCGTCGAAGGCCTGGTTCGCTCCACCGTGGTCCTCGACGGCGAAGGCACCGTGAAGCTCACCCAGTACCAGGTTTCCGCGCAGGGCCACGTCCAGGCGCTCAAGGAAGAGCTGGGCGTCTAACCCTCTCGCACTTCCCGCGTGCTTGAGCCGAACGCTCTTCCACATCACACGTGCTTGAGCGAATCCCTCTCTCACATCACACGTGCCTGAGCGAATCCCTCTCTCATATAACTGAACAAATCGTGTAACGCCCGCTCCCTAAAAGTGAGCGGGCGTTTCATGTGTCGTGACTAAACGTGACAAATACCCAGCAGCAATAGTTAATGGAGCCATGGTCTCTTCCCCGCCCGTACGCCACGCCGTCGTCGTCGAAGATGACGCTGACATCCGCGGCCTCCTCGTTCTCGTCCTCGAGCAGCTCGACTTTGTGGTGACGGAAGCGCCTGACGGTCTCTCCGGCGTCGAAGCTGTCCGTAGAACCAACGCCGAATTGGTGACGCTGGACATCAACCTTCCGGACATCGATGGCATGGAAGTCTGCCGCCGCGTCCGAGAATTCTCGGACGCGTACATCCTGATGCTCACCGCCCGGGCCGATGAGATCGACAGGCTGACTGGCCTGGACACCGGCGCGGACGACTACATCAACAAGCCGTTCAGCCCCAAGGAACTCCAGGCCCGCATCCGCGCCCTTTTCCGCCGCGCCCGCACACCTGCCGCGCCCGCCGAGGACACCGGCCAGACCGATGAACTCGCCCGCGCAGCAGTGGTGCAGCAGAGCCTCCTGCCGCGCGAAACGGTCCGCCTCAACGGGTACGACGTCGCTGGAGCCTTCCGTCCATCGCGCAGCGTGGGCGGGGACTTCTACGACTGGTACCAGACCCGCGACGGCATGCACCTGACCTTCGCCGATGCCATGGGCAAGGGAATGGGCGCTGCACTCATCGCAGCAACGGTTCGCGCCGTGATGCGTTCAGTTGCGGACACCCCTGAAATCGACGCCGCTTTCGGCTCAGCCAGCGCCACTATCACCTCGGACCTGGACCAGTCCGGCTCTTTCGTCACCATGTTCCACGCGCGGCTGGATGCTCCGTCCGGAAGGCTCAGCTATATCGACGCCGGTCATGGGCTTGCGCTGCATGTTCCTGCTGAGGGGGTGGCGCGAAGGCTGGTTTCTGCGGGCCCGCCCGTTGGGATCCTGGACGAGCAACAGTGGCCTGCTTCCGAGCTGAAGCTGGAGCCCGGCGATTCCCTGGTGATCGTCAGCGACGGCGTGCTGGACGCCCATAATTCCTTGGAAGAGTTCCAACGCAACGTCGAGAAAGCGGCGCGTAACGGCGCGTCGTCGGACGATGTCTGTGCAGCCTTGCTCGAGTTGGCACCGGCGTCAACCGCTGAAGATGACGTGACCGCCGTCGTCGTACGCCGAAAACCAAACGCAGGACTGTAAACAGCAAAAGGGGGGGATTTGTGACGCGTTTCTGGACTCGGCTGATCGTTCTTCTCACGGTCATTTTGGGCGTCAACTATGTGGCGTGGCGCTGGATGGCCTCGCTGAACTGGGATGCGTGGTGGATTGCCGTTCCCTTGGTGATTGCCGAAACCTACAGCCTCATCGACGTGATGCTTTTCGGGCTGACCGTGTGGAATATCAAATTCCGGAAACCGCCGCCCCCACCCCCGGCCGATGCCACCGTGGACGTTTTCATCACCACCTACAACGAGCCCTTTGACCTGGTAATGACTACGGCATTGGCCGCCAAGGACATCCGCTGGCCGCACAGTACCTGGATCCTCGACGACGGCGATCGCCCGGAGATGCGCGAACTCGCCGAGTCGAACGCGATCGGCTACGTGAAGCGCGGCGCGGGCTGGACTCCGGACATGCCACGGCACGCCAAGGCCGGCAACTTGAACAACGCGCTCATGGTCACCTCAGGCGAGTACCTGTTGATTCTCGACGCCGATCAGATCCCCGAGCCGGACATCCTGGACAAGACGCTTGGCTACTTCAACGACGACAAAGTGGCGTTGGTCCAAACCCCGCAGTACTTCATCAACGTCCCTGCCGACGATCCCCTCGGCAGCCAGGCTCCCCTGTTCTACGGCCCCATCCAGCAGGGTAAGGACGGCTGGAACGCGGCGTTCTTCTGCGGATCCAACGCGATCCTCCGCCGGGAAGCCCTCATGCAGCTGGGCCTGGTGGGCTACGTCAAAGCCACCGAGAAGAGTGTCCGGCGAGCCCTGGCTGCCTCCCGTACCGCCATCAAGAAGGCCCGGCGGTCACCCGAGGCGGAGAACCCGCTGGTGGAGCAGATGCTCAACGAGGTGGAGGCCGCTACGGAATCCGCCCAGAAGGAGCTCGAAACCGGAGCATCCCTCAGCGAAATCACGTACCGGGTGCGCCGCAAGGTGGACGACGCCGTGCGCACCCTTGTGGCCGCCGACTTCTCAGCACTCCAATCCGACCTCGACGAGATCGCCGCCATGGAACTCGCCCACGTCGGCGAGTCCGGTGTCACCACTGTGGCGAGTGACGCCGTCGACCGTATGTCCGGACGTGACTGGTCCCCCTTGGGCGCGCTCGAGTCGGTCCATGCGGTCCTGGACGCCATCTCAGTGGAACGCACCGACGAAGCCCAGCCGATCATGCCGCTGGCCACCATCTCCGTCACGGAGGACATGGCCACCGCCATGCGCCTGCACGGGCTGGGTTGGAAGAGCGTGTATCACCACGAAATCCTCGCCTACGGGCTGGCCCCGGAGGACGTCAAAACCATGCTGACCCAGCGCCTCCGCTGGGCCCAAGGCACCATGCAGGTCCTCCTCCGCGAGAACCCGCTGGTCCAACGAAGCCTCACGTGGGGCCAGCGGCTCATGTACTTCTCCACCATGTGGACCTACCTCAGCGGCTTCGCTGCCGTGATCTATTTCGCCGCGCCCATCATCTACCTGACGCTCGGCATCCTCCCGGTGAACAGCATCAGCGTCGACTTCTTCATCCGTTTCATCCCGTTCATGGTGGTGAACCAACTGCTCTTCCTGGTGGCCGGGCACGGCATACCCACCTGGCGCGGGCAGCAGTACAGCCTCGCGCTGTTTCCCACCTGGATCAAGGCGTGCACGACGGCGGCACGGAACGTTTGGTTCGGACGTCCCCTCGGGTTCGCGGTCACCCCCAAGGCCCGTCAGAGCGGTGGGCCCAGTTGGAGCCTGATCCGTCCCCAGATCATTGTGGCGGTGCTGCTTGCCATTGCGCTGGTGGTTGGTCTCACCCGGCTTCTTGCCGGAATGTCCGAGCCCTTGGGCACACTGGTGAACGTGGCATGGGTTGCGTTCGACCTCGTAGTCCTGAGCGTTCTGGTCAAGGCAGTTTTGTACAAGGGTTTCGTGCCTGAAGTTGTTGGGCCGGAGCGCCCCGAGGAGAGGAATGCAGATGCAGTTTAGCTATGAGGTCAACGACTCCTACGCGGAGGTGAAGAGCGTGGGCCGGCTGAACATGGTGGCCGCGCCCAAACTGCGCGAAGTAGTGAATGAGGTTGTAGCCGGTGGCTCCAGCCGGGTTGTGGTGAACCTGTCAGAAACCGACTTCATGGATTCCTCCGGACTCGGCGCACTCATCGGCTGCCTCAAAGCCGCACGTCAGGCAGGCGGTGATCTCCGGATCGCCGGCGTTCAGCCACAGGTCAAGATGGTTCTGGAACTGACCAACATGGACAGGGTACTCACGGCGTACCCCACCGCCGAAGCGGCCTTCGGCGATGACTGAGGTCATCGCCCGCCGTGGCTTTCATGGGCCGTCCAACGAGGAAGCCATCCAAGCCATCCACAACGAGCTGGACGCCCTATGGGACGACGCCTCCTTCGTGCCGGACATGGACCGGATGACCTTCGCTACGGCCGTGATCGAGGCTGCCGCCAACATCGTGCAGCATGCGCTTCCTGTGGCGGAAAAGCCCGTGGAGATCGCCGTCGACATCAGCGTCCGTCCCACCCGCTTGATTGCGCGGGTCAGTGCGTTCAACGCCCGTGAACCGTTCGCCAACGACATGCAGGCTTCAATGCCGGATTCGGACGCGGAGTCCGGGCGCGGGTTGGCACTCATCGAGGCCCTGGTGACCACAATGACTTTCGAGCGCCAGGACGGCACCAACACGTGGATCCTGACCCGCGACACCTGACCATCTCTCACATCCCACGCTCTTGAGCCGAACCGTCTCTCACATCCCACCCCCTTGAACCGAACCATCTCTCACATCCC
>NZ_JAGGPR010000008.1:149893-383697 GCF_018613695.1 Arthrobacter sp. ISL-95
GAACCATCTCTCACATCCCACCTGCTTCCAGGGCCCCGGGTTGTTCTGCCCATGGCCAAGGGCAACTGAGCGTGACAGCATTCGGTGAGATCCGCCGTCGAGCACTTAATGAAACCGGGGAAGAAATGAACCGCCGCACGTACCGTAACGCCTGGGCGCTGGTTGCTGCCCTCGCGGTGGTGACTGTTGCTGCAGGCTGCAGCAGCACCCCCGACGGCCCCAAACGGGAACCGAGCAAGGCGCCGCCCGTTACTTCCGAGCCCGCACCTGTGGCTGAAAGCGCCTCCAAGTACAACGCCCTGACCGCTGACCTTGTTGCCGCCATGGAAGCCAAGATGCCGGACATCACCTGGGCCGTGGATGATCCGGCACGCTTGAACCGCACCCAAGACGGCAGATGCATGCTCTCCCCACGGAGCATGAAAAGCAGCGCAGACATCGTGGAGCCATCCAAACACTTTAAGGACGTCTTCGCTGTGACGGACCCCGTCCTGGAAAAGCACGGATTCCCTGCCTTCGACGGAATCGATCCCGTGCCGGGTGGATGGGTGGTCACGCGCAGCACGGATGCCGCGGGCGCCACGGTGACCATCCAATCGAAATTCCCGGCCAACCTCGACGTCATTGTTCCGGTTAAGTCCGAGAACTGCGATACCAACGAAATTCCTCAGGGGGACAGATAAATGACGGGATTCTACGGTGCTGATATTGCTCAATTGCGGGCACTCGCCAAGACGATGTCGCGGCATTCGGAGCGGATGACTTCGCTGTCCATGGAACTGGGCAACCTTATCAACAACGCTCCGTGGGATGGCCGCGACGCCGTGATGTTCCGCGCCTCTTGGGACTCCCAGCACCGTCCCATGCTGAAAAAGATCTCCAGCGAGTTGCAGAACCAAGCCAAAGAGCTGATCCGCAATGCCGACCAGCAGGACAAGTCCAGCTCGGGGTCCACGGGCTCCGATCGTTCCGGGCGGGGAGATTCAAACCCTCCCGGTGACCCTGGACCGCTGGATCCGGACAAGCCCGACGTCGATGTGCCCGGCGACGTCCGCGAGGACCCTGACGCCGGTGACCCCAGCGATATCAACCAAGGCCAGATTGGCGACTGCTGGCTATTGGCTGGAATCGGCTCGGTGGCCCAAGTGTTGGAGCGTGAAGGCAAACTGGACGAATTCCTCGAAGAGCACATGCGTCCCGTGGGCGACCCGCCAACGCACTGGGTCGTCACTCTTTACGAAGACGGCGAGCCCGTGGAAGTCACTGTGGAGGCCAAGTCGGTTGACGGTGGAGTCCGGGGCGCTGACGGCGAGCCCAACTGGCTTTCCATCTACGAACGCGCAGCTGCCGAGCACCGCGGCGGGTCCTATGACGACATCGACGGCGGCTTCAGCAACGAAGCCATGGAGCTGATGACAGGGCAGTCCGCCGACAAGGACGGCGAGCTGAACCTTGATGACATCGAGGACAAACTTTCGGACGGCCAAGCTATTTCCGTGGGCACCGAGGACGTCAAGGATGACGACTTCGACTGGGTCTGGGAGTCCGACGAAGTCAACCGCACCGACGTCGTGCCCAACCACGCGTACGTTGTGGTTGATGTGAAAACCAACGACGACGGCGAGAAAGTGATCGTCCTGGCCAACCCGTGGGGACCTTCCGGCGGTTACATGGAAGGCGACGACGACCTCAAGTCCGGCACGCTGGAACTGACCGAAGATGAGTACAAGGAAAACTTCGACTCCGTGTACTCCGTGGACGTGAAGTAAGGATGGCCGTGGAACAGCTCGTAACAGTCAAGCAAGGCATGCAGCCCACCTTCGATGGCGTCAAGGTGGGAGTGGTCAAGATCGGCATCGCCGATGGTGCTCCCGCCATCCAGTTCTGGATCCGGACCGCCGAACAGCAGCGAAAGCAGGCCTGCCGCGAGGGCCAGTCGATCACCCTTCCGGGCGCCGGCCTGTTGACGGTCACCGCGATCCAGCCCGCCGAAGGCACCACCGCGGCTTCGGCGACGTTATCGTACGACGCCGGTCACGTCACCGATTGACCGTCGGCAGCGGGACGGGTGCGAGAGCGACGGCCTCAAGCCCGCGGGATGTGATAGAGCAACCCGCCCAAACACGCGGGATGTGAGAGAGCGACCGCCTCAAACACGCGGGATGTGATAGAGGGTCAGGCCTTAGCGATCGCCTCTTTGAGGGCGCCCAGCACGAGGGTCACGGAAGCGGGGTTGGCGTTCGGGCCCATCATGCCGATGCGCCATACGGTGTCCGCGAACTCCCCCACACCCGAGCCGATTTCCATACTGAAGTTCTCCAGAAGGTAGGCGCGGACGGCAGCCGAGTTGACGCCGTCGGGCACTTTGACCGTGGTGAGGCTCGGCAGTCGGGAGCCTTCGGCGGCGAACAGTTCCAGTCCCATGTCCTGCAGTCCGGTCTGCAAAGCGGCCCCGGCGGCACGATGCCGGGCCTGCACAACGTCCAGCCCTTCGGCGAGGATGCGGTCCAGGGCAGCTTCGAGGCCGGCGATCATGGTGACCGGCGCGGTGTGGTGGTACGTCCGGGCACCGCTGGCCGCCCCGACGTAGCCGCCGAGCAGCCCGATATCGAGGTACCAGGAGCGCGGATCCTTGATGCGACGCTCAAAAGCACGGTCAGACACTGTGAAGGGCGAAAGTCCCGGAGGCACACCCAGGCATTTCTGCGTTCCGGCGTATCCGACGTCGATCCCCCAGTCGTCCGCCCGGAGCTCCAGTCCGCCGATGGACGTGACGGCGTCGGTAATCAACAGCGCGTCACCCTTGCCGGCACCCAACGCGGCGATGTCGGAAAGCACGCCCACCGAAGTCTCGGCATGTACGGCAGCGATCACCTTCGGGTGAGGGTGGGCCGCGAGCACACGCTCGGCATCTACGGGCTGGCCCCATTCGTGATCAACGCGTACCACCGTGGCCCCGCAACGCCGCGCGACCTCACACATCCGTACCCCGAAAAGTCCGTTGACAGCGATCACTGCCACGTCGCCGTCGGACACGGTGTTCACAAAAGCCGCTTCCATCCCGCCGGAGCCGGTGGCACTCAACGGAAGAGTCCGCGCGTTGGACGTACCCCACACAGTTCGAAGGCCCTCGCAGGTGTGGTCCAGCCGTTCAATGAACACGGGGTCAAGGTGGCCGAGCACGGGATACGCCAGAGCGGCCATGGCTTCGGGGTAGCAATTGCTTGGGCCGGGCCCGAACAGGAACCTGGACGTCAGAATGTGCGGCATGTGCGAACTCCTTCAGCTGGTTGAGGTCATTCTGCCCCAGCGGGCTGTGAGGAGCGAACCAAACGCGCCCCAGCACCGCGAAGCCGGAGCCGATCCGTCCACCAAACGGCAACCGCGAGAAGCGCGAACACTGCCCCCAGAACGCTGGCACCGGTCCAGCCCAAGGCAGAGAAGACCGGCGCAACAGCTGCCGCCCCTATGGCGCTGCCCACTGAGTAGAACACCATGTAGCTTCCGATGATGCTGCTGGCTGGCTCTTCGGCGCCCGCCACGATCATAGTTTGACTGCTGACGTGGATAGCCTGCACCGCGGCGTCGAGCACCACGATGCCAGCGATGAACCAGAGCAGCGACCAGCTGCCCAAGGACAATGCGAGCCACGAGCCCAGGAGCGCAGCCAAACTCATGCCTGTGACCCGTTGTCCCCATCCGCGGTCCGCAGCAGCACCAGCTTTGGACGCTGCCAAGATCCCCACCAGGCCAGCCAGCCCGAAAAGCCCGACGATGCCCGGCGGGAGATTCCAGGCAGGACCGCTGAGCAGCAGCGACATTCCGCTCCATAACACCCCGAAAGACGCAAACAGCAGCATGGTGATGAGCGCACGCGTCCGGAAAACTGGATGGCTTCGTGTCAGGACCGCAACGGACGAAACAGCCCGCCAGTAGTGCGCCTTCCCTCTGCTGGCATGCTCCCGCGGGAGTGCCCGGAGGACTGACAGCGACAAAATCACAGCCGCCGCTGCAGCGAAAACATAAACAGACCTCCATCCCCACAGCTCGGTCATACCTCCCGCCACGGTCCGCGCAAGGATGAGGCCACTCACGACGCCGGCAGTGACGGTACCGATGTTTCCTCCCCTTTGGTCCGGTCTACTGGATGCGGCCGTGTACGCCACGATGGTCTGCACCACGGATGAGGCCAACCCCAGGACAGCGAAAGCAACCAACAAGGCCGCTTGGGAAGAAGCAAGGGCCACGGCAACTGCGCCCACGGCGCTGGCCGCCACCTGAACACTGATGAGAATGCGGCGGTCCACCATGTCCCCCAGTGGCACCAGAAGCACTAGTCCCAGGAGATACCCGGCTTGGGACGACGCCACGATCCATCCAATGCTGGCCATTGAGGTACCCAACTCAGTCCCCATGCGCTCCAGAAGGGGCTGCCCGTAGTAAATGTTCGACACCATGAACCCGGCCACGACGGCGAGCAGAAGCAGGAGACCGCGGCTCAGTCCCTGGGTGAATTTCGTTCGTTGCTCAGCGCTCATGGTGCCAGCCTTCGTTTAATTGGTTTCAATATGCAACCAACTGAGCCTATGGCAGAATGGTTTCATGTTGCAACCAAGTGGAGTCGACTGGACTGACCCCGAATGCCCCGTAGCCAGGACAGCCGACCTGGTGGGTGACAAGTGGATTCTGCTGATCATTCGCGACTCCTTGGACGGCAAGCGTCGCTTCTCGGAATTTGAGAGGTCGCTGGGAGTGGCGAAGAACATCCTCTCGGACCGTCTTCGCCTCCTCGTGGACAGGGGCATCCTGCTCAGAATCCCAAATGACCGCGGCACCCGGAGCGAATACGAGCTCACCAGCGCAGGACGGGACCTCTTCACCCTGATCCTCAGCCTCCGGCAATGGGGCGAACGCAACGCCTTCAGCACCGACGAAGCTCACTCCACCCTGGTTGACCCCGCGACGGGTGAGCCCGTCCCCCAGCTCCGCCCACTCCGGGAAAGCGGCGCAGAGCTCACACCGGAACAGACGCAGCTGGTCAAGGTTGGCGAATCGACCCCGTAAAGCCCAACCCGGGGATCCTCCAAGCCCAAACTGCTAAGGTTACTCACCAATACTGAGGCCGCCACGGATAGGGGATGCGAGTGACGACTGAAGGAAAAGAGACGCCCGAGCAGGGCGTCACGGGCGAAGTCAGCCAGGACCGGTTCGTCGCCGGCCAGGATCTGACGCGCTGGAAATCCCCGGTCGGCCGGGTGCTGGCCGGAGGTGCCGAAAAAGTCACTTCCCTGCTCGGCCCCTATGCAGCGCTGATCATCACCCTTGTTGTTGGACTTGCCATCGCTTTGTCGCTGGCCTTGGTGTTCGGCGAGGTCTACGAGTCCGTGACAGAGGCGGACGGCGTGGCCGGGCTTGACGATCCCGTACTGGCAGCAGCCAAGACAGTGCGCTCCCCCGCGCTGGACATGGCCACCACGGCCTACACAAATATTGGCGGAACTGTGGGCATGCCCCTTATTGCCGTGGGCATCATGATCTTCCTGGCCACCAAACGAAGGTCGTGGACACCGGTCATCCTGATGCTCGCAGCCGGGCTGGGTTCGCTGGTCATCACCATTCTGGGCAAGCCGATCTTCGGCCGCAGCCGCCCGGACATCGCGGACGCCATTCCGCCTTACGAACACTCAGCATCATTCCCCAGCGGCCACTCGCTCAATTCGATCGTGATCGCCGGAATTGTGGCTTACCTGATCATCCTTAGGCTCAAGACCACCAAAGCGAGGGTCATCACGGTGCTCGTGGCGGCAGCATTCGCCTTCACCATGGGCCTGAGCCGCGTTTATTTGGGCCACCACTGGCTGACGGATGTCCTGGCGGCGTGGGCCATCGGCATCGCTTGGCTGGCACTGGTGATAACGGCCCACCGCCTTTATCTCACGGTAAGAACACGCCGCCACGGAGCGGTAGTCTCTTGACACCAGCATGCCTACTCGGCTTAACTGAATTACGTATGCTGAAATAACAGTTCCATGATGCGGAAGCGTGAAGCACGGGCTTCCTCCGGCACCAGCAGGAGTTCCGCATAGCCCACACCATGGATGCCAGCATTTTGCATGAGGATGACACAAGCATGGAGCTTGCAGTATTCAACAGTGTTGACCGGGACGAGGCCATCAGGACCCTCACCCCTTGCCTGGATATCAGCCGCTGGGTTGAAACCATCGTGGACGCGCGCCCCTACGCCAGCGTCGACGAACTGCTGGGGCAAGCCCAGCGTGCCGCCGAGCCGTTCACCGCAGCCGAGGTGGAGTCCGCCATGGCGCACCACCCCCGGATCGGCGAACGCCCCAAGGCCCAGACCACCGAGGCGGCCATGTCGCGTTCGGAGCAGGCAGGAGTGGACCCCGGCGACAACCAAACAACAGTTGCCCTCGCCGAGGGAAACCGGGCGTATGAGGAAAAGTTCGGCAGGGTCTTCCTCATTCGCGCTGCGGGTCGCAGCGCACAGGAAATGCTCGGCGCCCTCCAGGAACGCCTCACCCACACCCCCGAAGAAGAAGACACAATCGTGGCCGGCCAGCTGCGGGAGATCGCACTGCTGCGCCTCTCCGGACTGATCAGCGAAGGAGTCAACGCATGAGCGTTTCACAAGTCACAACCCACATCCTGGACACAGGTTCCGGACGCCCGGCGGCGGGTGTCGCCGTCGTACTTTACGTCCGCGAAGGCGACGACTGGTCTCTGGTGGCGAAGGGCGAAACCGATGCCGATGGCCGCATCAAGACCCTTGGTCCGGAACGGATTCCCGGTGGCGCGTACCGCCTGAACTTCGCCACCGGCGCGTATTACGAGGGCCTGGGCACCGAGACGTTCTTCCCTGAAGTTGACCTGAACTTCACAGTTTCCGACGCCGGCGAGCACTACCACGTGCCGCTCCTGTTGAGCCCGTTCGCGTTCTCCACGTACCGCGGCAGCTAACGCCCCGCGCCGAGTTGACAGTTAATGCCAATGTTCCGCAAGGACATTGGCATTAACTGTCACTTGGGCAGGGAACGGTACGCTTGAAGGCATGGCTTCAGAGGACACCACCCCCAACTCCGCCCGCCGCGAGATCACGGTTCGCCGGGCACCCAAGTTTGTACCCTTCATGATTTTGGGAGCCGTGGTTGGTGCAATCGTGGCCGCAATCATCGCCTACGGCCGCCAGGCCGACCCCGCTTTCGACGCCAGCACAGTGTTCGGCTTCTTCCTGGTCGTCTGCGCGGGCGGCGGCGTCATCCTCTTCTCGATTCTCGCCCTGATTCTGGACCGCTTCAGCGTCAAGCGGACCCAGCGCGCCGTGGTGGAGCCCGTTCCGGATTCGGTTCCGGACGAAGGACCAGAGAACGACGACGTCCGCTAAGTCAGGCGCCTGACCCGCCTCTTTACGGGGCCGGCAATGTGAGACACACCGCATTTTCGCGGGAACACGCCAGTTCAAGGGGTCACATAGTCCGCGGGGGAACGTACCACGCCGACATCATGAGACAATCGACCAGTGGCACGTGGCGACGGAAAACTCTCTCATGATCTTCTCCCCGGCGAAAAAGGCCCTCAGGACGCTTGTGGCGTCTTTGGGGTTTGGGCTCCCGGTGAAGAAGTAGCAAAACTCACCTATTACGGGCTGTATGCGCTGCAGCACCGCGGACAAGAATCGGCTGGTATCGCTACCAGTGACGGCAAGCGCATTAACGTCTATAAGGACATGGGCCTTGTGTCCCAAGTCTTCGATGAGACAACCCTGAACACCCTTACCGGGCACTTGGCCGTTGGCCACTGCCGGTACTCCACCACCGGTGCAAGCCACTGGGCCAACGCGCAGCCAACCCTGGGTGCAACAGCAACCGGCACGGTGGCCTTGGCTCACAACGGCAACCTGACCAACACCGCTGAGCTCCGGGAAATGATCCTTGAGCGCAACGATGGCCAGCTGACCGGTGAGATGAAACAGGGCAACACCTCGGACACCGCGCTGGTGACCGCTCTCCTTGAGGGTGAAGAGGGCAAAACCCTGGAGCAGACCGCTCTGGAGCTGCTGCCCAAGATCAAGGGTGGCTTCTGCTTCGTCTTCATGGATGAAGGAACCCTCTACGCAGCCCGCGATACCTACGGCATCCGCCCGCTGTGTCTGGGCCGTTTGGAGCGCGGCTGGGTTGTCGCTTCCGAACAAGCAGGCCTGGCCACTGTTGGCGCAAGCTTCATTCGCGAGATCGAGCCCGGCGAGTTCATCGCCATTGACGAGGACGGCGTCCGTTCGCAGCGCTTCGCCGAGGCAACCCCCGCCGGCTGCGTCTTCGAATACGTCTACCTCGCCCGCCCGGACGCAGCCATCGCCGGCCGCTCCGTGTACGAGGCCCGCGTGGAGATGGGCCGCCAGTTGGCCCGCGAAAACACGCACGAGGCAGACCTCGTTATTCCTGTTCCCGAGTCCGGCACACCCGCCGCTGTTGGCTACGCAGAGCAGTCCGGCATCCCGTTCGCTCACGGCTTCGTCAAGAACGCCTACGTGGGCCGCACATTCATCCAGCCCTCGCAGACACTGCGCCAGCTGGGCATCCGGCTCAAGCTCAACGCTTTGGAATCGGTGATCCGCGGCAAGCGCATTGTTGTGGTGGATGACTCGATCGTGCGCGGCAACACGCAGCGTGCAATCGTACGGATGCTCCGCGAAGCTGGTGCCGCCGCAGTGCACGTCAAGATTTCCTCTCCCCCGGTTCAGTGGCCTTGCTTCTACGGCATCGACTTCGCCTCCCGCGCGGAACTGATCGCCAACGGTGCCACCATCGAGGAAATTTCCACGGCAATCGGTGCGGACTCGCTGGCTTACATCTCCGAGGACGGCATGATCGGCGCTACCCAGCAGCCGCGCGAACGCCTCTGCACCGCCTGCTTCACCGGCAAGTACCCCATCGAACTGCCGCACGCGGACAAGCTGGGCAAGAACCTCCTGGAGCGGACCGATCTTGGTGGCCTGGAACCGGCCGCTCAGTCCGAGACCGTGGACGATTCCGAGGACCCTGCCGAGAAGCCGGGAGCCACGGGTTGCGATCCCGGACCCGACGCCGAATTCGAAAACCTCCTTACCGACGCTGATCGTTTGACCGACGCCGACAAGAAAGAGTCTGTATGAGCTCCGCAACACCCGCCGCTGAGAACAACTCCGGTATCACCTACGCCTCCGCGGGTGTCGACGTCGAAGCGGGAGACCGCGCAGTCGAACTCATGAAGGGCGCCATCAAGGCGACTCACAACTCGTCGGTGATCGGCGGCGTCGGCGGTTTCGCTGGCCTGTACGACGTCTCACAGCTGCTGACCTACAAGAAGCCGCTGTTGGCAACGTCCACTGACGGTGTTGGCACCAAGGTTGCTATCGCGCAAGCCATGGACATCCACGACACCATCGGTTTCGACCTGGTGGGCATGGTGGTGGATGACATCGTTGTGGTGGGTGCTGAGCCGCTCTACATGACCGACTACATCGCTTGCGGCAAAGTTGTCCCGGAGCGCATCGCTGACATCGTCCGCGGTATTGCTGCTGCCTGCTCCGTAGCCGGCACCGCCCTGGTGGGTGGCGAGACCGCTGAGCACCCGGGCCTTCTGGGCGAGCACGAATACGATGTGGCAGGTGCCGCTACCGGCATCGTCGAGGCCGACGCCCTGCTTGGCCCGGACCGTGTCCGCGCCGGCGACGTCGTGATCGGCATGGCTTCCTCCGGCCTTCACTCCAACGGCTACTCCCTGGTCCGCCGCGTCATCAACCACGCCGGCTGGGCCTTGGACCGCCAGGTCTCGGAACTAGGCCGCACGCTGGGCGAAGAGCTCTTGGAGCCGACCCGTGTCTACGCAGCTGACTGCCTTGACCTCGCGCGCACTTTCCCGGTCACGGGTGGCGCAGCAGTTCACGGCTTCAGCCACGTCACCGGTGGCGGCCTGGCCGCCAACCTGGCCCGGGTCCTCCCGCAGGGCCTTGTGGCCACGGTAGACCGGAACACCTGGGAACTGCCCGCCATCTTCAAGCTGGTGTCCGAACTCGGCAACGTTCCTCTGGCCGACCTGGAGCGCACGCTGAACCTGGGTGTGGGCATGGTTGCCATTGTTTCTGCCGAAGCAGCCGACGCAGCTGTGGCCCGTCTCCACGACCGCGGTCTGCCGTCCTGGGTAATGGGTACGGTCTCGGCTGACAGCGACTCGATCGACAAGACCGGCCCGGATTACGTCCAGGGCGCCAAGGGCGTCGACGGCGGCGCTGTCCGCCTGGTGAACGCCTACGCCTAAGCGGTTTATCGCCTCGTAAAGAGAGCGGCCGGGCAGACTGCCCGGCCGCTCTTCTGTTGCTGTTCGCCTTCCTAGACCTGGATCAGGCTCAACACCCCGCCCTGCGGATCCTGAAGGGTGGCAAGGGACCCTGTTTCGGGTTGGTCTTCCGGTTCCACCAGAAGCTCTCCTCCCGCGGCAGCTGCCGCTTCCACGGCTTTGCGCAGATCCGCTACCCCGAAGTAAATCTGCCAGCCGGCCTCTTCACCCTCGTCGGCAGGAACAACACCGGCCACCTCGTCACCGTTGATCATCAGCGTGCTGTAGCTGCCGCCGTCGTCCTGGGGATATTCGGTGACTTCATGCCTGAAAAGCTGCTGGAAAAACGCGACGGCGGCCTGAGGCTCAGGCGTCAACAATTCAGCCCACGCAAACGCGCCGGGTTCATTGAACAAGTGACTACCTGTGTGAGTTCCGGCTTGCCAGATACCGGTGGTTCCACCGCCCGGTGGCTCGATGAACGCCAGGACGCCCGTGTCGGCCACCGCCTCGGGACCAAACTGGAGCTTCCCACCTGCATGGACCGCTTCCTCGGCGATTTCCTCCGTGTCAGTGGCCGAGATGTAAATGTTCCACTGGCCATGCGTTCCTGCAGCCTCCTGCATGGGATTCTGCGGAGCGATCACGGCCACCAACTGATCCTTGACGAACGCCTGCGCATAGCTGCGGCCGTCCGGCGTCGGGAGGTCCTTGTAGGTCCATCCGAACACCTGCCCATAGAATGTTTTGGCTGCCTCGACGTCCCTGGTCTGAAGGTCGGCCCAGCACGGCTCGCCGCTGGCGTAATGCTTGCGAGCGGTCATGCTGCGAGGCCTGTCATGATGCTGAACGCTGCGCCTGCCGGGTCCATGAGCACTGCCATTCGCCCAACCCCGGGCACATCGAAAGCCGGGGCGATGACGTGGCTACCCAACTCAACTGCCTGCTGCACCGTGGCGTCAATGTCCACCACGTTGAAGTACGTCATCCAGAACGGCGACAGCCCCTCAATGGGCAACGTAAGCGCGCCCGCGATTCGTCGCCCGTTCACCAGCAGACTCGTGTACTCCTGCAAGTCACCGGCCGGCTCGATTTCGCTGCTGCAGCCAGTCACAGCCTCATAGAACGCCACGGCTTTGGGGACGTCATTCGTCTGCAGCTCGTTCCAAATCATGACTCCGGGCTCGTTCACCAGACCTGAACCCGGGTGGTTGCCGGCCTCCCAGAAACCAATCTGCGCACCGGTGGGATCTGTGGCGAAGAACATACGTCCGCTGCCGTTAGGGACCGAGTCAGGAGGGGAAAGGAGGGTTCCGCCAGCTGCTTCCACGCGCCGGGCAGCCTCGTCCGCAGAATCAACGGCAAGGTAGTTCGCCCAGTACGACGGCATTCCCGGCGGGGAATCGGGTAGCTGCTGCATCATTCCCGCGACGTAGCGGCCTTTTAGTTTGGCCATGTAATAAGTTATGCCATTTCCGGCATCCATGGCGTCCAGCTCCCATCCGAAGAGGTCGCTGTAGAACTTTTTGGAAACATCAATGTCGGTGGAGGACAGGTCCACCCAACATGGTGTTCCCTGCTGATAACTCTGGACCTCCGGCATGGATTACCCTTTCGATGCGCTCGAACTCCAGCCTACGCAAAAAAGGGCCCTCAGGGTACGCCAACGAATGGCGTGGCCTGAAGGCCCTTTTTCAAAAGATATACGGCATTCGGAAATGCGCGATGACCTGATGTACGACGGCGGTCCGCAACTCAGTGCCCAAGGCACCTGTTGGTTGCGACAGCTATCCGATCCAACGGGTGTCTACCTCGTCGTCGTCATCTTCCGCGTACTTATCCTCGTAGGCCGAATAGTCCGGCTCCGGGGGATCGTCGGGGAAGTGGCTCTTTACACGACTGGACGGACCCGTGAGCTCCCGCTCAAGTGCCGAATAGTCAGTGTTCGGGGAGTAGTACTTAATATCCCGAGCCTGCTTGGTAGCTTTTGCCTTTTGACGGCCGCGCCCCATGGCGTGACCCCCTTTTGTACTTGGACCGGAGGTGGTCACCTTGGCTATCGGTGAGGCCCCGGAATGTTTGGTCAATTTGTCGTATGTCTAGATTACATGCTTTCGGGGGTGCCTGCGTGCCACCTGGACCCTGCGTCCGGGCCGACTGCAGCCGAAACCACGCCCATAGACCTCCAAGAGGGGCGAAAATTGGGTAGAGTCTGCCTCAATGCGGCTCCACAGCAGGAAGGCACACCCCGGAATATGAGTCAGGACAACACTTCACCCCGCGATGGCGCACCACGCGAACAAGGCCAGGATGGAGTACCTTCCGCGCCCCAGAAGCCGTCATCAGCGGGCCAACAACCGCCGGCAGCTCCGTGGACGCCGCCCTCAGGCCTGCAACCGGATCCCGCCCCTGACCTCGACCCCGACTTCGTCCCCAACCCGGCAGACCAGCCCGACCCCGCTTTGCCGCCCACGGATGCCGGGTCAAGCAAGAGCGCCGACGCACCCGTTTACGCGGGACCCCAACCTTATGCAGGCCAGCAGCCTGACGTCAGCCAACAGCCGTACTCAGGGCCACAGGCCTACGCGGGGCAGCAGCCGTACGCCGGCGAGCAGCCGTACCCTGGCCAGGAATGGCCGCCACGGCCCAACGGGCAGCCGGGGCCCGATGCGCCGCCGGAACCCCACGGGGATCCGGTCAAACGGCAACGATGGGTCATCGGCGGAATCGTTGTTGGCGTTCTGATACTCATTGGTGTTGTCATTTGGGTCCTGCTCAACCTGCTGGGGACGCGACCCGAAGCATCAGTATCTTCGCCCAGCGCAGCTCCTACAGCCGGCCCTCTCCCCCGCGACGCGGAGGCCAAGGACTTCCAGGTGGGCGACTGCTTCTCAGACTTTGATGCCAATTCCTCAAAAGCCAGAGCCGTGGCTTGCGATACCGAACACTCGGCCCAGCTGGGCGCCGTGTTCAGCTACCCGGCTGAGGAGTCCTTCCCTGGAACCAACGCTCTGAAGGACAAAGGACGCGAAGTCTGCAAAAGCGTGAAGCTCAACGAGGCGGCCGACAACTACGTACTGCTCCAGCAGAACGTCTACCCGAGCACCACCAGTTGGGATCGGGGCGACCGCCGCGTTGATTGCTTCATCGTGGTGGATTCAGGCAACACCATCAACGAAGATCTCCTCAAGAAGTAGCCCGCTATCCCTGCTTCCTGCGGACCGTGAGTCCCGTACCGGCGGGAGTGCCGCCGTCGGGACCCGTCAGCGCTTCGAAGCCCTCAACGGTGAGTTCGTCAAGGTCAGCGGCAGTGTCCACCAGCACTGTGTCGCCGTCCATGATCTCGCCTGCCAGGATCTCCTTAGCCAGACGGTCGCCGATTTCGCGCTGGACAAGCCGGCGTAGTGGCCGCGCGCCGTAAGCGGGGTCGAAGCCGGACATGGCCAACCAGGCACGTGCGCCGTCGGTGACTTCCAGGCTAAGCCGACGATCCCGGAGCCGGTTGCTCAACTCGGCGACGTGCAGCTCCACAATCCGGGCAAGTTCCTCCACGGACAGCGGATCGAAGAGGACAATCTCATCCAGGCGGTTCAGGAACTCGGGCTTGAATGACGCCTGCACCACCGCCATCACAGCTTCCCGCTTGGCTCTGGCATCCAAGGACTGGTCCACAAGGAACTGGCTTCCGGAGTTGGAGGTCAGCACCAGGATGGTGTTGCGGAAGTCCACAGTACGGCCCTGGCCGTCTGTCAGGCGGCCATCGTCCAGAACCTGCAGGAGGATGTCAAAGACCTCGGGGTGGGCCTTCTCCACCTCATCCAACAGCACCACGGAGTATGGCCTGCGACGAACAGCCTCAGTCAGTTGGCCGCCTTCCTCGTAGCCCACGTATCCCGGAGGGGCGCCCACCAAACGAGCTACCGAGTGCTTCTCGCCGTACTCGGACATATCGATCCGAATCATGGCGCGTTCGTCGTCGAAGAGGAAGTCCGCCAAGGCCTTGGCCAGCTCCGTCTTTCCCACACCTGTGGGCCCCAGGAACAGGAAGGAACCCGTGGGACGGTTGGGATCACTGATGCCGGCACGGGCACGGCGGACGGCATCGGATACAGCTTGAACGGCTTTGCTCTGCCCGATGAGGCGCTTACCGAGCTCCTCTTCCATGTGCAGCAGTTTCTGCGACTCACCTTGAAGCATGCGACCGGCCGGAATCCCCGTCCACGCCGAAATGACTTCCGCAATGTCATCCGCAGTGACGTCCTCGGCGACCATCAGTTCCGGTTTTGAATCGCTCCGGGCCGACTCCTCCTCTGCAGCAGCGCTCAGTTCCCGCTCCAACGCGGGCAGTTCGCCGTAAAGAATCCGCGACGCCGATTCGAGGTCGCCCTCGCGTTGGGACTTGTCCGCAGCCGAACGCAGCTCGTCGATCTTCGCCTTGAGATCACCAACCCGGTTCAGCCCGGCTTTCTCGGCTTCCCAGCGCGCGTTCAAGGCGCTCAGTTCCTCGTTCTTATCGGCCTTGTCCGCACGCAGCGCTGCCAGCCGTTCCACTGAGGCAGGATCCGTCTCGCCCTGCAGGGCCAGTTCCTCCATGGTCAAACGGTCCACGGCACGGCGGAGTTGGTCGATTTCCTCGGGCGCGGAGTCGATCTCCATGCGGAGTCGGGAAGCGGCTTCATCCACGAGGTCAATTGCCTTATCCGGAAGCTGCCTGCCGGAGATGTACCGGTTGGACAGTGTTGCGGCTGCGACCAGTGCGGAGTCGGCAATGGCCACCTTGTGGTGTGCCTCGTAACGTTCCTTCAGACCACGGAGGATACCGATGGTGTCCTCCACGCTGGGTTCGCCAACATAGACCTGCTGGAAACGGCGTTCCAAAGCAGGATCCTTTTCGATGTTTTCACGGTACTCGTCCAAGGTGGTGGCCCCTATCAGGCGCAACTCACCGCGGGCCAGCATGGGCTTGAGCATGTTTCCGGCATCCATGGCACTCTCACCAGTGGCACCGGCACCCACGACCGTGTGGATCTCATCAATAAACGTGACGATCTGCCCGTTGGAGTTCTTTATTTCCTCCAGGACAGCCTTCAGGCGTTCTTCGAACTCGCCACGGTACTTGGCGCCGGCCACCATGGACGCGAGATCCAAAGCGATGAGGGTTTTGCCGCGCAGGCTTTCCGGAACGTCTCCGGCCACCATGCGCTGGGCAAGCCCTTCGACGACGGCAGTCTTGCCAACGCCCGGTTCACCAATCAAAACGGGGTTGTTCTTGGTGCGGCGGCTCAGGACCTGGACCAGGCGCCGGATTTCACTGTCACGGCCGATCACGGGATCCAGTTTGCCGGAACGGGCCACGGCAGTAAGGTCCGTGCCGAACTTCTCCAAGGCTTGGAAAGTGTTCTCCGGATCCGGGGAGTTGACGTTCCTGTCCCCCCGGACTCCCGGCAGGGCGGCCAGCAGCGCCTCATGGGAGGCTCCGGCGTCGCGCATCAACTTGCCCACCGCGTCACTTCCGGCCGAGAGGCCCAGCAGCAAATGCTCCGTCGAAACAAAAGAGTCGCCGAGTTTGTCGGCCTCGTTCTGGGCAGCCTGGATGGCCTGCATGGACTGGCGGGACAACTGCGCTTGCTGGACCGAGCTGCCCGAGGATGATGGCAGCGACTTGATGGCCGAGCTGGCTTGGACGCTAACGGCGTCGGGATCGGCGCCCGTGGCGCGCAACAACGCCACAGCAACGCCCTCGCGCTGGTCCATGAGGGCTTTCAGCAGGTGGGCGGGCTCAAGCTGCGGGTTACCGGCAGTCGAAGCGTTCATGGCGGCCGCAGAAAGGGCCTCCTGGCTTTTGGTGGTGAATTTGACGTCCAAAGAGTGCTCCCTTTCTGGAGTGATGCCTATGGTTTCAAAGTTGAGTCTACTACGCTCAACTTTGCTTTGGAGATCGCTGGGTTCCATGTTTGCCCACGGCGAAACTGCTGTCCAGAGTCCGCCGGTTTCGGGGGAAAGTAGGCTGGGGCGATGAACACCATTTCAACCGCGGCCGAACTTGAGGAACTCATCGGATTACCCCTCGATCGCACCAGGAAGAAGGTGCGCACCTCCCTCAGCGATTTCGACCGCCAATGGCTGGCAGCCAGCCCTTTTTGCGTGATCTCGACGACCGACGCACAGGGTCGCGTGGACGCCTCACCCAAGGGCGATCCCGCAGGCTTCATTCAGGTCCTGGACGAACACACCATCGCCATCCCGGAGCGGCCCGGCAACAAGCTGGTGTTCGGCTTCCACAACATCCTGGAAAACCCGAACGTCGGCATCCTTTCCGTGGTTCCGGGCCGTGAGGATACCCTCCGGATCAACGGGACCGCACAGATTGTCCGCGACGCCGACTTCTTCGATCTCATGGTGGTCAAAGGGCACCGGCCCCGTGCCGCCGTTGTGGTTACGGTGGAAGAAGTGTTCACGCATTGTGGCAAAGCCTTCATGCGGAGCGGGCTGTGGCAACCGGAAACCTGGGGCCCTGACGGTTTGCCGAGCATCGCCGTACTGGCTCAAACCTATACGCAACCCGAAACGCCACTGGAGGACCTGGAGTCTTACTACGGGCCCTCGTATGCAGAACGAATGTACCGGGAGTAGCGCCTGGGGCATGCAGCCTGGGGCATCCAGTCCAAGGTGTTCAGGCCGGGTAGACCGAAACCAGCGCAGATTTGACCACAAACCTGACTTCCATACCCGGCACCAGACCTAAGTCAGCGGACGCCGCAGGAGTGATATCGGCTGACAAAGCCTGAGCGGGTGGCCCGCTGCTGGCCCGGACGCGGATCTGATCCCCGTACGGTTCCAGGTCCGTTATGGTCACCGGGAACGAATTGCGAGGACTCCCGTGCACGTCGCCCAGAAAGACGGAAACGCTCGACGGCGGGAAGGCCGCCACGCCCGCCTGACCGGGAACGGGTGTCCAGTGGGGGTCGTGCTGGCCAGCGAAAACCCGGCCATCCGGCGTCGTAATTCCCTCGGATGTAGTGGCCCCGGCCACGAGATTCAGTCCTGCGAGCCCGGCAGCAAAGTGGCTTCTTGGCCTTTCAAGAACCTGGCGCGTGGGTCCTTCCTCCGTGATGCGGCCGCCCTCCGCCACAATGACCCGGTCGGCGAGCATGTAGGCGTCCAGAATGTCGTGCGTGACAATGATGGCTTTCCGGTTTTTCAGTACCCGTTTGAGGACACGGCGAAGCAAGGGCGCTGCGTGGATGTCCAGGGCGGCCATGGGCTCATCGAGCAGGAGGAGCTCGGGCTCAGCAGCCAAAGCGCGTGCCACCGCAACGCGTTGCGCCTGCCCGCCGGACAACTGCGCAGGCTTCCGGTCTGCCAAGTCCAGCGCATCTACTTCGGTCAGCCAGCGCTGCGCAGATTCCCGCGAGGCAGCCTTGGAAGCGCCCGCACTGCGCGGACCGAATGCCACGTTGTTCAGGGCATTCAGATGCGGAAACAGGAGCGCTTCCTGGGCCAGCAGTGCAGTTCCACGCAGGTGGGGCGGGGTCCAAAAGTGGGTGCGGTCGTCGAGCGTGAACAGCTCTTTGTCGCCGATTCGCGCCGAGCCGGCGTTGGGCCGCAGCAGACCCGCGATCACACTCAGCAGAGTGGACTTTCCGGCGCCATTGGGCCCGAGAATTGCTACCGTTTCTCCGTCCGCCAGGCTTACGGCCATGTCGAAGTTCCTGTCGCGGAGGCTGGCCTGCAGCTCAAAACTCATGGCTGAACCTCCGCTGGGGCACTGCTGCGTCGGCGACCGTAGCTGAGCCCAACCACCGCAACTGCTACCACCACCAGCACCAAGGAAAGTGCGACTGCAGCATCGGCGTCAGTCTCGCGCTGCAAGTAGATTTCCAGTGGAAGGGTACGGGTAATACCCTCCAAACTGCCTGCGAAAGTCAAAGTGGCGCCGAACTCACCCAAGCTGCGCGCGAACGACAGTACGGCCCCCGACGCGAGCCCTGGCAGGACCAGCGGCAGCGTGACCCGCCGAAGAACGGTGGTGGGCCTCGCGCCGAGGGTCGCCGCGACAGCCTCGTACCTGCTTCCTGCTGATCGGAGCGCGCCTTCCAGGCTGACCACCAGGAATGGCAAAGCCACGAAAGTTTGAGCCAGAACAACCGCCGCAGTAGAGAAAGCGATCTGAATTCCGGCCAGTTCGAGGGACTTTCCGAGGAGGCCCTGCCTGCCGAAGGTGTAAAGGAGCGCGAGGCCGCCGACGACGGGGGGCAGCACCAGTGGCAACAGGACGAACGAGCGGAGAAGCCTCTGTCCGGGGAACTCGCCGCGGGCAAGCACCAAAGCCAAGGGAACTCCCAAGACGATGCAGAGAACGGTGCTGGCTGCGGAGGTCCTCAAACTCAGGCCCAACGCGGCAATGGAAGAATCCGAGGTAATGAGTGGAATGAACTGTGGCCAATTCACCCGCAGCAGCATCGCCACCAAGGGAAGCACCATCAGAAGTCCACCCACAGCGGCGATGACATAAATCCATCGCGGGATGCCGTAGTAGCCGCTGCGCTTGATCATGCCCGGGTGGCCTCCGCTACGGCGTTCCGAAGCCGGCGTCCCGGAGGACCTTCTTGCCTGCTTCACTGGTGACGTTCGCGATGAAAGCAGCTGCGAGTTCCTTGTTCTTGCTGGTGCCAACCGTGGCAATCGGGTAGGTGTTGACGGCCTTCTCCGATTCCGGGAACGGAATGCCCTTGACCTTGTCGCCGGCCGCCTTGACGTCCGTTACGTAGACCAGGCCCGCGTCGGCTTCGCCCGAAGTGACTTTGCCGAGGACATCGGTCACGGACGATTCCTCGCTGACCGGCTTCAACATAGTCCCCGCGGCCTTTTCAGCGGCCTCGGTTGCTGCGCCGCAGGGAACCTGGCTTGCGCAGGTCACCACTTTAACGCCGGACTTGGCAAGGTCCGCAAAGGAAGAGATCGACGCCGGGTTGGCGGGCGGGACGGCGATCTCAAGGACGTTGGTAGCGAAGTTGGTTGCGGTTCCGTCCACGAGGCCCTGATCGGCGAGCTTGCTCATGTTCTTGGTGTCCGCCGAAGCGAAAACGTCCGCGGGAGCACCCTGGGTGATCTGTGTGACCAGATCGGAGGAGCCCGCAAAGCTGAGCGTCACTTTGGTGCCCGGGTGCTGGACTTCGAAGTCCTTGGCCAGTTGGGTGAAGGTGGTCTTGAGGGATGCGGCAGCAAAAACAGTGATCTCTCCAGACGTGGAGGACCCCGGGCTGGCCGAGCCCGTGGACGGGCGTGTGGTGCCGGACGCGCAGGCCCCCAGGCTCACGGCCAAGGCACCCACAACAAGCACTGTGGCGAAAGGCTTGCGGGTGATCCTCATATGATGCTCTTTCCCTGCGGTGTTTCGATGATGACGGTGGTGGCCTTCACCACGGCTGTGGCCACCGAGCCCAGTTCAAGGCCGAGCTCCCGAACGGCTTCGCTGCTCATGAGCGACACCACGCGGAACGGACCACACTGAAGCTCTACTTGTGCCATGACCTTGTCAGTTGTGATGCCAGTGACCAGGCCGACGAAGCGGTTGCGGGCTGAGCTTGCTGCCCGGGAGCGATCATCCGGAAGATGGGACTGTTCCCGGGCAAGCGTGGCCAGCTCCAGTCCGTCCACTGCCAAGCGCCCGGCTGCGTCCTTGCGAGCGGTAAGCGTTCCGTTCTCCGTCCACCGCCTTACGGTGTCATCGCTGACGCCAAGGAAACGGGCGGCATCCGAAATTCGTATCTGCGGCATACAGGCATCTTAGTGCCGCATTTGCGGATTAATGTTCTCTAATGATCCGCAGACGAAATATGAATGTGCGAGAGGGGCGCCTACGTCCGCACCCTTTACCGCCGTCTGCACCTCTTTGGCGTTCCCATCGCACCCGGTGCCGCACGACGCACCCGTAAACTCTGGTGCGCATGGCGGAAAGTGGTGCGCCGCCGTCGTCGTCCTCTAGCCGCGGGAGACCCGCCGCCGTACCCTGTTCTAGGGGAGAGTTTCCGACGCAAAGGAACGTTCATGGCATGGATTCGTCTGAACAGCCCGTACTACGACGAAGCCCGAAAACTCTTCAACGCGATGATCGGCCACGAGCCAGCTGTGATCGGCAAGTACCCTGATCCCGGCAAGGTAGCTGAGGCACGGAGGTATGGGCAGAACATGCCCTGAGTTGACCTACGCTCCTTCCCAGTTGCCGTGATCAGCGCGGGCAGTGAAGCCTGTACTTCCGGGACGGCAGCACGGCGGTAGACGTCCCGATGGCCGGCAACTGGGAAGGATCACATGGGTACACTTTGGCAATGGCCATCTACGTCGATCCGCCCTTGTGGCCAGCGCATGGAACCGTCTTTTCGCACCTGGTTTCGGACACGTCGCTGGACGAGCTGCATGCATTCGCGGCCGCCGCCGGAGTTCCCGAGCGAGCCTTCGACGGAGACCACTACGACGTCCCCGAACGCCGATACGACGACCTCATTTCTGCGGGCGCCATCCCTGTGGAGGCCCGCATCCTGGTCCGCAAGCTCATTGCCAGCGGACTACGCATCCCGGCTCGTGAACGGAGCAAGGCCTTGACAGTACCGTTGATGGAACGTTGGAACAGCACCTACCCCGGCCATGAGGAGCTGGGCCTTGAGCTGCTGGAACGCTGGGGAGAAGACCGCCGGAAGTATCACAGCCGGACACATCTCCTGGCAGTCCTCGAGGCCTTGGATGTGCTGGCGGAACCGGAGCAGCCTGCCCGAACCGTGGTCTTGGCTGCGTGGTTTCACGACGCCATCTATAAAGGAGTTGCCGGGCAGGACGAAGAAGAGTCCGCACGCTTGGCCGAAGAACGGCTCACGGCTGCCGGTTTGGCTCCGCACGAGGTGGCCGAGGTGGCACGCTTGGTACGGCTCACCGCCACTCACAGCCCAAAGACTGGCGACTACGCGGGTGCGCTTTTGTGCGACGCCGACCTCTCAGTGCTCGGCGGCGACCAGCAGTCCTATGCTCGCTACCTTGCCGCCGTCCGTGAAGACTACGCCCACGTCAGCGACCCGGACTTCGCGAAGGGTCGCGCCGCCGTCGTACGTCACCTCCTCAGCCTTGACCCGCTGTTCCACGGCGAACGCGCCAAGGCGCTCTGGTCACAGGCTGCGCGTAGGAACCTCGCCGGCGAACTCGCGTGAGCGGTTCGCTCAGCGAACCCGGTGCACCGCAACGGCAGCTGCCGTAAGTTCTCTCCCCGATTAGATGATTCGCTGCTGGCTAGACGGTAGGAGTCGTCTGCCCCGCAGCGAGTCGTCTATATGGATGGAAGGCGCCGGCTCAGCGGTAGGTGCTGACGAACGGCTGGCTGGTGGGCACAATCTGCTTGCCGAGGGGCATCAGCGACACCGGGATCAGCTTCAGATTGGCGATGGCCAGCGGGATTCCGATGATGGTTATGGCCATGGCAACTGCCGTGACCACGTGACCGATCGCAATCCAGATGCCTGCAACCAGAAGCCAAATCACGTTGCCCAGGAGCGCAAACACCCCGGCACCGCCCGGCTTCTCAACCACCATTTGGCCGAACGGCCACAGGCAGTAAGCACCGATTCGGAACGAAGCGATGCCCCACGGGATGGTCACGATGAGCACGCAGCAAATGATGCCTGCTGCGAAGTAGCCCAAGGCCAGCCAGAACCCACCGAAGACAAGCCAGATGACGTTAAGGAGCGTTTTCATAGTCTTCATTCTCCCCTGCGGGACCGACAAAAAGCCTAGGGGTCTGCCCTGAATCTTCCCTGACTTCCAGGAGCACCTCGTGGTGCGCGCACTGCTGTGCTACGCCACGGGGCACCGGGGCACCGGGGCACCGGCTCAACCAGCCAGGATGCCGTCCAGCTTGTCGAATGAGGTAGCCCAGCCGTCGCGGGTCATTTCTACCCACTCTTCGGACGCAAACGGCCCCTGGGTGAGATTCATGCGGGTGCGTCCGTTGAGGTCCTCAAACTCAAGGTGCATTTCCTCGTACTCGTGGTCAGCGTCGGGGGCAGCTTTGGCCTGCGCCACCAAGAGAGCCGGGCTGTTGAGCTCGGTGATGGTGGCCTCGATGGGCGCCGACTGTTCACCGTTCTCATCCGACCACACCATCACTACCTGCCAAATCCCGCCAACCTTGGGCTCAACGATGATCTGGTCGCGGGGAGCCTCCACATCCACCGGCCCAAACCACTGGGTGAGCTTGTCCGGCTCCATCCAGGCTTCAAAAACCTTCTGGCGGGGAGCATCGAATTCGCGGCTCATGGTCAGGGTGTGCTGTTCCGTGCTCATTGCTTTAACTCCTGGTTTCGGTGATGCTCGATATCCAAGTAGTGGTTCGTCAAGGTAAATGTGTCGTCGTGAGCGAGCCTGGTCGGCCCCGCTGACACTATGAGTGAATCTAAGCTTTCGCAGCCTCGACGAAAGCCCGGATCTTGGCCAGGTCCTTCACTCCGCGGGATGCCTCAACGCCCGACGACACGTCCACTCCCCATGCGCCGGCCGCTGCTGCAGCGAATGCGACGTTCCCGGGTTCGAGTCCTCCTGCGAGCAACCACTCCCGGCCATCAAGGCCTTTGGCGCGCACCGAGGCGTAGTCCCAAGACTCCCCTGAGCCTGGAACTGCGGCATCGATCAAGAAAATGTCCTCGCCCAGATCAGCGAACTCATCCTGCGAGGCACCCATGGTGACGGCCCGGATGAGCCGCATCCCGGCGTCGTGCACTGTTGTGACATCGTCGGCTGTGCGGTGACCGTGCAATTGCACCCATTCGAGGCCGGCGGCACGTGCCGTAGCCACCGCATCAGCGGCGTCCTCATGCCGGAAAACACCCACAGCGTGAACACCGTCCGGCACCAGCGGCAGCAAGATGCGTACCTGGTCCGGGGTGACTTCGCGGGCACTGGAGGTGAGGACGAAACCGATCGCGTCCGCACCGGCGTCCACCGCTTCACGTACGGATTCGGGCGTGCTTAAGCCGCACACTTTGACGAACATTCCCGTGCCTCCAGCCGTAATCACAACGTTTTCCACATATGACGTTAGCAAGCCGCAATGCCAACGCAGAAGCGGCGTCCACCACTAGGCTGGTCGAATGGAGATTATCCGCTTTGCAGACATCTGTCCCGAACCGTGGCGCAACGGGGGCGGGGTGACGCGCGAACTCTCCAGCCATCCGAAGGCCGCTTCCGCACAGGACGGCGCCTGGGATTGGCGGGTCAGCATTGCAGACGTTTCCAAAGCGGGCGAGTTCTCTACCTTCCCGGGGATGGATCGTGTAATCACCATCATCGACGGCGAACTGCTGCTCCTCACCGTGGACGGCGCGGAGCACCCGCTCGAGAAATACCGTCCGTTCCGCTTCTCGGGGGAAGCCGCATCATCGGCAACGCTCCCCACCGGCAACGTCAGGGATCTGAACGTCATAGCGCGGACCGGCGCTTTCAAGGGCTACACCTCCATTGTCGAGATCTCCAAGAAGCGCGCGCACCCGGTCTTCGAGGGCCAACTGGCCGTCCTGCTTGAGGGTAAAGCCACGGTTGCGCCCGGCGCTGCTGTGGAGGAACAGACTGCTGAGGAAGCGTTGAGCGACGCCGCTCCAGGCGCCGGCGAACCTATCGAGTTGTCCCGTTACGACACCGTGGTGGGCTCGGATACGCGCAGCCCGGAGATATCAGGCCGGGGCTTCGTGGCAGTAATCTCGATCGACCAGGTGGAGCCATCGCACACCTGAGCTGGTGACCTTAACCACCAGAGGTGGCCCCTCCGCACAGGAGTTGCTAGCCTGAAATGAAGGTTCCCCTCTGGAACCTCCGGACGACGGTTCAGTACCCGGCACGCGACAAGACTGGCCAAAGGAAAATGTCATGTCGTGGTTAATTCTCATTTTCTCCGGAGCACTCGAAGCCGTCTGGGCCGCAGCTCTTCACCGGTCCAAGGGCTTTCGTAAACCAGTCCCCACCGTTGTGTTCCTGGTATCAGTCATTGCCAGCATGGCCGGCCTCGCCATCGCGATGCAATCCATCCCTACCGGCACGGCTTACGCAGTGTGGGTTGGCGTCGGCGTCGTTCTGACAGCCACCTACGCCATGGTGACCAAAGTTGAACGTGCGACGACGGCCCGGCTGCTCTTGCTCGCGGGAATCGGCGCATGTGTAGTTGGCCTGAAGGTGGTGGCATAGCCATGACTGAGAACACTGGAAATATCAAGAACACCGGCAACGGAATCTTCTGGATCATCCTCTTGGCTTCAGCGCTGCTCGAAGCTGTATGGGCCACAGCTTTGGGCCTCTCCAACGGTTTTACTCAACTCATGCCCACCGTGGTTTTCGCTATCACTGCCGTCCTGAGCATGCTCGGACTGGGTATCGCAGTGAAACGGATCCCCCTCGGCACTGCCTATGCAGTGTGGGTGGGAATCGGAGCTGCGCTGACTGTGGGTTGGGCCATGATCACAGGTGTGGAGTCCGCGAGTCCGCTGAAGCTGCTGTTCATTGCGGGAATCGTGGGCTGTGCTGCCGGTTTGAAGGCCCTGCCCGCTGAGAAGCCTACCGCCCAAGCCGAGTAGGGCAACTCCCCCAGGTTCCTGCCCCCGCTGGCGTAGCCCTCTGTGCCGCCGCAGGCTCGTACGTTTCCGCAGGCTCGTCCGTTTCGATGGTTCCCTGCACGCCATGCCGTTCGCCCGGCACGTCTGGCAGGGAACCCCCGAATCGGACAAGGGACGGGCCGGCCGGCACAGTCCGGGCCCCAGCAGGAATACGCACGCCAACCTCCGGGTTCACCCTTCAAGAGCATCCAAACGCGCATTGGAGAAGTTCATGACTGCAGTTCAGCTCGGCGATGGCCTCACAGTGAGCCCCCTCGGCTTCGGGGGAATGGCCCTCACCCCGGTCTATGGCGGAATAGATCCCGAGGAAGGCCTGAAAACGCTCAGGCATGCGGTGGATGCGGGTATCACGTTCATCGATACCGCGGATGTGTACGGCGCGGGCAGCAACGAGGAACTCGTGGGCAGGCTCTTGAAGGAGCGGCGCGACGAGATCCAAGTGGCCACGAAGTTTGGAATTGAGGGCAACCCCGCGGACGGGTACACGGGAGTCCGCGGGGATGCGCCCTACATCAGGCAGGCGGTGGAAGCGAGCCTCCGCCGCTTGGGCACTGATGTGATTGACCTCTACTACATGCACCGCCGTGACCTCCGCGTTCCGATAGTGGAAACCGTGGAGGCCATGGCGGAGCTGGTCCGAGAGGGCAAGGTCCGGCACCTCGGATTGTCTGAGGTGACAGCCGAGGAGCTCGGGCAGGCCAACGCTGTCCATCCCATTGCCGCTGTCCAGAGTGAATGGTCAATCTGGAGCAGGGATGTTGAGCTCAACGTTGTTCCTGCAGCCAAGGAACTTGGCGTCGGGTTCGTGCCTTATTCGCCGCTGGGCCGTGGCTTCCTTACGGGAACCGTCAGCGCGAGCGATCTCGGGGAAAATGACTTCCGCCATAAGATCCCCCGTTTTGATGACGAGGCACTTGATGCGAACCAAGCCGTAGTGGCTGCGGTTCGCGAGGTAGCCAGCGGGCTGGATGCAACTCCGGCCCAGGTAGCCCTGGCTTGGCTGTTCACCCAAGGTCAGCGCCTCGGGATTTCTGTGGTCCCCATCCCCGGCACGCGCAAAACGCACCGGATCGACGAGAACCTGGGGGCACTGTCCCTGCAACTGGGGACAGCACAACTTGAGGTGCTCAACCAAGCTGCGGCCGCCGTCGTGGGTTCACGTTCCGCGGACCCCAACTGGGTGTCCCAGGGCCGCGAAGACGACACCACCACTGCATAGACTGAAGCGATGGATTCGCTTATTCACTCATTGCGTGACGTCACTATCCGCAGCATTTCGGTCAGCGAGATGAACAACAACGCGTACCTGTTGACCTCGAAGTCCACAGGTGCGCAGTTGTTGATCGATGCCGCCGACGACCTTCCGGCCATTCAACAGCTTCTTGAGGACGCTGCAACTGATTCGCCGGCCCCGACCAAGCTGGCCAGGATTGCCACCACCCACCAGCACTGGGACCACGTCCGGGCTCTGGCGGAACTGGTGGAAGTCACCGGCGCAAGCACCTCAGCTGGGGCGGACGACGCCGATGCGTTGCCGGTTCCAGTGGATGTCCGGCTCGGTCACGGCGACGTTGAGCGGTTTGATGGCTTGGAGCTTACGGCGGTCCACCTGCGCGGACACACCCCGGGCTCGATCGCTTTTGTGTACCAGGATCCTGACGGACCGGCCCACATTTTCAGCGGGGACTCGTTGTTTCCGGGAGGCGTCGGCAACACTCAGAACGATCCTTCACGTTTCACTTCTCTGTTGAACGACGTGTCGGAGCGGCTGTTCGACGCTTACCCGGATGGAACCCTGGTGCACCCTGGCCATGGCTTGCCCACAACCCTTGGCGCCGAACGGCCACACCTTGCGGAGTGGCGCGCCCGAGGCTGGTGAATTGCGGGGCCTGCTCTGCGTTCCATTCCCAAGGAATAGCGCGCAGAGCGGGCCTCACAACGTGAGGTTAGCGGCCGCGACGCTCGTTCGAAGCCGGAGCCGATGCACGACGCGGGCCGCTGCGTGCCGGACGACCTGCACCCGAACCACCGCGACCGGAGTTACCTGAGGCCCCTGCACCGTAGGATCCGCCGGACGTAGCGCCCGTTGCGGAAGACCATACGGCCTTGTTTCCGCCGGTACGGGTGCTCGTGGTGGATGCCGTGCGCGGAGCCGAAGCCGAGCGCTGGCCGGTAGCCGGACGACCGCTGCGGCCGTTCTGGCCCTGCGAGCCGGGAACGTCATTGCGGTGAGTAGCGCCGGCCTTGCCGCGACCACGGGGGCTGCGGGCGACGTCGTCGTTCATTGCTGCACGGCGATCCGCACGGTTGGTGTCCGTACGAACCGGCTCAGCCCCAACCTTGCCGCGTCCGTTGCGACCGCCGCGGCCACCAGCGGTGGGAGCAGCCTGCGTGGAACGGCGTGCGCGCTTTCGCTGGGCGTTGGCGCCAGTAGACGTGCCGCCACCCTGCGGGGCTTTGGCCGCGAGGAGGGCCGCACGGGTGCGGGGATCAACCTTGTCAGCGATGTCGCCCACCAGCTTTGAAACCAGGGGTGAGTTGGCCGTGACGCGCTCGAAGCTGACGTCAACGCCGGCAGCCTTCATGAGCTTCTTGACGTCGCTCTGCTGCTCGGGGAGCGTCAAAGTCACTACGGTGCCATCGGAACCGGCGCGGGCCGTACGGCCGGAGCGGTGCAGGTATGCCTTGTGCTCTGTGGGCGGGTCCACGTGGATGACGAGTTCGACGTCGTCAACGTGCACGCCGCGGGCTGCGACGTCGGTGGCCACCAGGACGCGAACGTCACCGTTGGAGAACTCGGCAAGGTTGCGGTCGCGGGCGTTCTGCGACAGGTTGCCGTGAAGGTCGACGGCGGGGATGCCGGCGTCCGTGAGGGTCTTGGCAAGCTTGCGGGCGTGGTGCTTGGTCCGCATGAAGAGGACGCGGCGGCCGGCGCCGGAGGCCAGTTCAACAATGAGCTGCTTCTTGACGGTCTGGTCGTTGACCACCAGGACGTGGTGTTCCATGGTGGTGACAGCGGCCTGGGGATCGTCCACGGAGTGCGTCAGCGGGTTGGAAAGGTAACGGTTGACCAGCTTGTCAACACCGTTGTCCAACGTTGCGGAGAAGAGCAGGCGCTGACCCTGGGTGGGGGTCATGTCCATGAGCTTCTTGACCACCGGGAGGAAGCCGAGGTCAGCCATGTGGTCGGCCTCGTCCAGCACGGTGACTTCAACGGCCTCGAGGGTGAGGATGCGCTGGCGGATCAGGTCTTCGAGGCGGCCCGGGCAGGCGATGACGATGTCGACCCCGGCGCGCAGCGCCTTTTCCTGGCGTGCTTGGGAGATGCCGCCGTATATCACTGTGGTGTTCAGGCCCATGGCCTTGGCCAACGGCTCGATGGTGGCGTTGATCTGGGTTGCCAGTTCACGCGTCGGCGCAAGAACGAGGCCCATGGGGCGGCCCGGCTTGCGGAAGTGCTTTGCTTCGCGCTCGGCCAAGCGGGCTACGAGCGGGATGGCGAAAGCGATGGTCTTGCCGGAACCGGTGCGGCCACGGCCCAGGACGTCGCGGCCTGCGAGCGTATCCGGGAGGGTCTTGACCTGGATGGGGAATGCCTCTTCGATGCCATCTGCGGCGAGGGATTCAGCAATGGGCTTGGGCGTGCCAAGGGCAGCAAAAGTAGTCATAAACTTCATGTCTTTCGGGCGGTGTCCAAGTGCGGACATCGGCCCCCGACGCCGGTTGGGCCAGGGGTTCGCCGAGGAAAAGTCAGGTGGTCTACCGGTTCGCTTCGAGAGCTGTGGCCGGGACCAAATGGAACGCGTTCATCGACGCAGGATGTGCCTCTCACATGAAAAATGCCCCGCCGCGTAGCCTTTCAGGCCACCTGCTTCAGGGCGTCACCGCACATCAAGTGTTCCTAGCTTAGCAGTGTTTCTCCTGCGGGCCTGCATCGGGGCTGCTCAGACCCCCGTTGCGGGGCCCGCTTTGCGCGCTTCCGGGCCTCCGTAGCGCGCAGCGCAGGCCTCACAACGGGTCAGTAGTGGCGCGAAAGTTCGGGTTGCGCATCCGAGGCCCCCGCAGAAGCCGCGCCGGCGGCGACCCTGGGCGCTATGACGACCCCGACGACGGCGATGATCGCCGTTAGTGCGAAGACCCCCGCAAACGAGTTCGTCGTCGTAAATGCCGCGAAAACCAAGCCTGTAGCCGCAAGCGACAGTGCGCCGCCGAGAGAGTCGGAGATGGACATGGCCGCGCTGTTGAAGCCCTGGTTTTCCTCCGTGGAGAGCGCGAGCGTCATGACCGAAAGCCGCGGGTACATGAGCCCCATGCCGCCGCCAGCCAGGATCCACCCGGCAATGGCCACGGCTGCGGGCAGTGCGAACGCCGCGGTCACCAGGGTAGAGATCACGGCTATCAGCACCAAAAGAGCTCCGATCTTCACAGCGAGATCGTCCGCCAGCCGGGCACCGAGCCGCCCCTGGATTGCCGACGCCCCGGCCCATGCCAGCGCGGCACCGGTCAGTGTCAGCCCGGCGAAGGTGGGCGTGAACGCGTAGCGCTCAGTCAGCAGGTACGGCAGGTATACCTCGGCCCCGAAGAACGCCGCCGACGCCAGGCCGCGCACCAGGATCACACTGGGAAGGCCTCGGCGTGCAGTCAACGTTCCGCGCGGTACCAGTGGGCGGACGGCCACCAATGCAATGACAAGTGCGACGACGGCAATCACCCCACCGATGCCCGGCACCTCGGCGGAGAGGTTCAGTCCGAGGACGGCGACGGCTGCGAGCGCTGCCCATCCCATCCGGCCAAAGGCCCACGGAACAGGCTCGGCAGCGGGTTCGGTGTTCATGCCACGCACGGCGGGGACAACCATCAGCAACGCTGGAACAACCAGGCCGACAACGCCGAGGAACACCCAGTGCCAACTGCTGAGTTGGGCCACCACTCCGGCGGCGAATGGGCCAACCAGGGAAGGGACCACCCAGGAAGCAGCGAAGGCGGCGAAGATCTTGGGGTGCAGCGCCGGCGGGTATACGCGGGCAACCAGGACGTAGAGGGCCACGGTCATCGCACCGCCCCCGAGGCCCTGAACAAGTCGGCCCAACACCAGGATTTCCATGGTCCCTGCTGTGCCGGCGATGAGCAGGCCAAGCACAAACAACGCAACTGAGGAGTACAGGGGCGCCGCGGGACCACGACGATCTGACCAGTTGCCTGCCGCCACCATGCCCATGACGCCCGTGGCCAGCGGTCCAGCGAAGGCCAGCGCGTACAGGCTGGCCCCGTCCAGGTCGCGGCTGACGAGCGGCATGATGGTGGTCACCGCGAGGGATTCGAACGCGCTCAGGAACACGAGTGCGCACGCCCCCACGGTGGCAAGCAGGTATGGACGGCGGAGTATCCCGGCCGTTGAGGTGTCAGAGGTCATGGACGCCAGCCTAGAACCTCAACTATTGTTGAGGTCAATCCACCACGCGCCCCAACGAAAGCAAGGCCATGCCGTCAGTCGAAACGCACCGGCCCCTCACTATCGGTGAGCTGTCCGAACGGAGTGGAGTATCGGCGTCGGCCCTTCATTTCTACGAACGGAACGGGCTGATCGAAGCAGAGCGCACGGCTGGGAACCAGCGGCGGTACCGGCGGGACACGCTGCGGCGGGTCGCGTTCATCAAGACCTCACAACGGGTGGGCTTGCCACTGAAGGACATTCGCGAGGCGCTGGACTCTTTACCCGACGGCCGGACCCCCACCAAGCGCGACTGGTCCAAGTTGTCGTTGCGATGGCGCAAGGAGCTGGACGAGCGGATCGCGGCATTGCAGCACCTTCGGAACGACCTCGATGGGTGCATCGGCTGTGGCTGCTTGAGCCTAAAATCCTGCACGCTGCAGAACCCGTCGGACGAACTCGGGGCCTCCGGCGCGGGCGCCCAGCGTTGGACTTTGCCGGAATAGCAACAGGCATTGCCTTTGAACGCAGCCTCACGGCACGCTTGGGTTATGACAGAACACGTGCACGACGCCGGCACTCACCACCACGGTCAACCCACCCATGAGGGTGCTCAGCAGAGCGGCCTAAACCTCCATGAGGACGCCGACAATGCTGTGGACATGTGGGACGGCATGTACCGGGAACGCGCCAGAATTTGGAGTGGGAATCCGAACCCGCAGCTGGTTGCCGAGGTCAGTGGATTGAAGCCGGGGAAAGCGCTGGACCTGGGCTCCGGGGAAGGCGGCGACGCTATCTGGTTGGCCCAGCAGGGGTGGACCGTCACCGCGTTGGACGTGTCCGCCGTCGCGCTTGAACGGGCAGCCGCCCATGCAGCGGAAACCGATCATGCGGACCGGATCACTTGGCAGCAACAGGACCTCACTGAGTGGGAGCCTGAACCGGTCTTCGATCTGGTCTCGGCCCAGTTCCTGCACTCTCCGCTCCTGCCGTGGCGGGAATTCGTGACATCAGCGGCGGCGGCTGTGGCACCCGGCGGGACGTTATTGGTGGTGGGGCATCACCCGCACGGACTCCCTTCGTGGAGCCATCACCACGAGTCGGGCATGTTCTTCACGCCTGAGCAATTGGCGGGTGCCTTGCGACTGGATCGTGAGCCGTGGTTCGTCAATGTCCTCACAGACCGCGCTCGGACTGTCACTGGGCCCAACGGCGAGTCCGGCACCACCTTGGACACGGTTCTGAGGGCCACAAAGCACGCCTGAATAGCGGCACGCCAGGCAACCGAAGCGCCTATATACCAGCCGGCAGCAGCTCCCCGTAGGGCGGCACCACTGTCCCTGTGGCGGTCGAGTCCGGATTCAGCATCCATCCCACACGTTTGGCCGTGTTCAGCATGACGACGCTCTCCACGAGTTGAATGCCCGGGATCCGCTGCTGGATGGTGAGCTCCATTTCCATCACGTCCGCCAGCGAGCGCAGCCACATGATCATGGTGAAGTTGGTGCGGCCTGTGGTGGATGCGGAGAAGCGGACATTCCGGATGGCCCGCAGTTCTGTGGCTGCGGCTTGGTGCTCACCTGCGGGAACGTTGGCGAACCATTGAACCGTGATGGGGAAGCCGGAGAATTGTTGGGCGATTTCGCAGCGGAAGGACAGCATCCGGCTGTTGAGGACCCTGCCCAGTTGCCGTTGGACGGTGGCGGGGTTTCTGCCCAGGGCACGGGCAATTTCTGCTGCTGTGGCCCGTCCGTCGCGAGCCAGGAACGGGATGAGTGCCAAGTGGTTATCCGGGAGAGGGGCCACCGTGGCGTCGTACGGGTTTGCTGATTCGGGTCCGGCGAGCGCCTTGAGCGCTTGTTGTTCCGCCTTGCTGAGGACGTTGAGCCGCCAGGCGTAGCCGCTGGTGTGAATCCGTGTGCAGAGGGCTGTGTGGTACTTGGTGAGTCCTCGAATTTCCTTGAGCCTGGGCAGCACTTGAGTGCTGAATTGCCCCAGGTCCTGGGTGATGACCGTCAGCGTGAGATCACGGTTGCTGGCAGCTTCTTCCACGGTGATCACCTCGGGAAGCTGAGCCACCGCCGAGGTAACGTCCGGCCTGAGGTGCATTTCGCAGTCGATGTCCACCATGGCCAGGCACATGTCTTTGGGGTCGCCCATGAGGTGTGCGGTGGTCCATGCGGCGCCGGCTCCTTTGAGACGCTCCCACCGGGATGCCAGCGTGGTGGCATGGACGCCCAGCACGTTTCCGGCGTCGGACCAGCTGATCCGGGGCGAGATCTGAAGGGCGTTGACCAGGCGCAGGTCTTCCTCGCTGAGTTCCATGAGTACAGTGTGGCAGAACGATGCATGATTTCTGCAGGAAATCGGCGGCTACTGCATATTTGCAGTTGTTTGAGCTCGTGTGAAGCGCGTCACCTGAGAATGGCATAAGGAACCAGCCACCGGGAAAGACCAGGAGAACTTATGACCATCGCCGCAGACGCCAAGGAACTGCAGGAAGACATCGTCCGCCTCCGCCACGACCTTCACCGCGAACCGGAAATCGGCCTGCAACTCCCCCGCACGCAGGAGAAGGTGCTCAAGGCCCTGGACGGACTCCCGTACGAGATCACGCTGGGTAAGGAAACGACGTCGGTCACCGCGGTTCTGCGGGGCGGTGCTGCTCACGCAACAGCAGAGAAGCCCGTGGTGTTGCTGCGTGCTGACATGGATGGTCTCCCTGTGCAGGAAACCACTGGCGTGGACTACACCTCCCGTGTGGACGGCGCCATGCACGCCTGCGGCCATGACCTCCACACCTCCATGCTGGCCGGTGCCGCAACCCTGCTGGCCGAGCGCCGTGATCAGTTGGCAGGGGACGTCATCCTGATGTTCCAGCCCGGTGAAGAGGGCTTCGACGGTGCGAGCTACATGATCAAGGAAGGCGTCCTGGACGCGGCAGGCCGCCGCGCTGACACCGCCTACGGAATGCACGTGTTCTCCGCGCTCGAACCGCATGGCCAGTTCGTCACCAAGCCGGGCGTCATGCTCAGCTCCTCCGACGGCCTTGTTGTCACGGTGCTGGGCGCGGGCGGCCACGGTTCCGCTCCCTACTCCGCCAAGGACCCCGTCACTGCAGCTGCCGAGATGGTCACCGCGCTGCAAGTCATGGTCACCCGCCAGTTCAACATGTTCGATCCCGTGGTCCTCACCGTCGGCGTCCTGCACGCAGGAACCAAGCGGAACGTCATCCCCGAGACCGCCCGGATCGAAGCCACCATCAGGACCTTCTCCGAGGCGTCCCGGCGGAAGATGATGGAAGCAGTACCCAGGCTGCTCCACGGCATCGCCGCAGCCCATGGTTTGGAGGCGGATGTGCACTACCAGGAGGAATACCCCCTCACCATCAACGACGAGGATGAAACCACCACAGCGGAGAAGGTCATCGCCGGAATGTTCGGTGAGTCCCGGCACACCCGGATGGCCACTCCCCTGAGCGGCTCCGAGGATTTCTCCCGGGTCCTCGCCGAAGTCCCCGGCACTTTCGTGGGGCTTAGTGCTGTTGCCCCCGGCGCCGACCATACGACGTCGCCGTTCAACCACTCGCCGTACGCAATGTTCGACGACGGTGTCCTCACCGATGGCGCGGCGCTGTACGCCGAACTCGCCGTATCCCGCATCGCTGCCCTCGCCGGCAACTAACTCCCGGCCCGCCTGATCTTGGAGAACCACATGACCACCACCGCAGGAACGTCCCCGGACGTCAAGGTCCACAAATCGCACGTGCGCACGCTGATAGGCACCGGCATCGGCAATGCCGTTGAATGGTACGACTGGGCAATTTACGCAACGTTTGCGCCGTTCATCGCCAGCGCCCTGTTCAGCCAAGCCGACCCCACCTCGGCCATGTTGTCCACTTTGGCGATCTTCGCCGTCGGATTCGTTGCCCGTCCGTTCGGCGGGTTTGTGTTCGGCTGGATCGGCGACAGGATCGGGCGGAAGACGTCCATGACCGTAGCCGTGGCATTGGGCGCGGTGGGCAGCCTGCTCATCGGCATTGCCCCGACGTTCCAGGCCGTAGGAGTCTTCGCTTCGGTCATGCTGCTGGTGGCCCGGCTCATCCAGGGCCTCGCGCACGGTGGTGAGCTGCCGTCGTCGCAAACGTACTTGTCCGAGATGGCACCCAAGGAACACCGTGGCTTCTGGGCCACCCTCATTTACACCTCCGGTACCGCCGGAATCCTGGCCGGAACACTGCTGGGCGCCATCCTCACCGCAACCCTCAGCAAGGACGAAATGACCGCCTGGGGTTGGCGCATCCCGTTCCTGATCGGTGGCGCATTGGGTATCTACGCCCTGTTCATGCGGGCCAAGATGAAGGAAACCGAGGCTTTCGAGGCCGAGGCACCCAAGGAGAAGCGCCTCCCGATCCTCCCCCAGATCATCAAGTACCGTAAGCAGGCGCTGCAGGTTATCGGCCTCACCGTTGGCCTGACGGTTGTGTACTACATCTGGGGTGTCGTGGCTCCGAGCTACGCCGCAAGCTCACTGAAAATGGACCGCGGAGAGGCGCTGTGGGCCGGCGTGGTGGCCAATGTGGTGTTCATTGCCGCCCTGCCGTTCTGGGGCAAACTGTCCGACCGCATCGGCCGGAAACCGGTGATCATCGCTTCCTCCGCAGGTGCCGCGCTCATGCACTTCCCCATGACGTGGCTGCTCAAAGACTCGCCGTGGCAGCTGGCAGTGTCCATGTCCGTAATGCTGTTCTTCATCGCCGGTAGCGCCGCGATCGTCCCTGCCGTCTACGCCGAACTGTTCCCCACCCACATCCGCACCATCGGCGTCGGCGTTCCGTACTCCATTTGCGTCGCCCTGTTCGGTGGCACGGCTCCGTACCTGCAGACCTGGCTCGGCACCATCGGACAGGCTCAACTGTTCAACGTGTACGCGGTGGTCCTGCTCCTGGTGGGTATCGCGTTCGCCTTTACCATCCCGGAGACCAAGGGCAAGGACCTCACTGTCTGAGTTCTCTTCCGTCGCGAGGCCCGCTCTGCGCTCTTCCCTGGGTTTTTGGGACGCAGAGTGGGCCTCACAACGTTAAACGAAGCGGTCGCGGCCTGCCCGGTAGCCGAAGAACGCTGCCAGCGAACCGACCACCAGGAACAGGATTCCAGCAGCCTGGAATCCGCCCGTGGCTTGATGAAGTTGGCCTACCATCAGCGTGCCTACCGAACCCACCCCGTAGCCGACGCCCTGCATCATTCCGGACAGGTGTGCCGCAGTGTGGGCGTCACGGGTGCGGACCATAATCATGGTCAGGGCCACCGCAGTGAGCGACCCCTGGCCTAGCCCGTTGAGCCCCGTCCAGATCCAGATGAGCTCCGTGGGGCCAAAGATGGTAAGCGCGAAACCGCCTCCGGTCATCAGCGCCACCACCATGTTGATGATCCGCTGGTCCTTGAAGCGCGTTGCCAACGCAGGGGCAAACAGTGAGCCGAGCATCTGCAGCACTATAGACACCGAGACGATCAGGCCTGCCGTCCCGCCGTCGATCCCCCTGCCTCGGAGGATGGGCGCCATCCACGCGAACACGCTGAAGGACATCATGGCCTGCAGCACCATGAACAGGGTCACCTGCCACGCCACGGCCGAGCGCCACACGTTCACGCCGCCGTGAACTGCCTGATGTTTTACGGAGGGCTGGCGGATTGCCAGCGGCAGGAAGAGCAAAAGCACGACGCCGGCAGGCACCGCCCAGAACCACAGCGCCGACGTCCAGTGGCCGGTTGCCGTAAACACCGGATACGTGAAGCCCGCACCAAGGGCCGCCGACGCGCAAATCGCAGTGGTGTACAGGCCACCCATCAGGCCAAGGCGGTGCGGGAAATCCCGTTTGACCACGCCCGGAAGGAGAACGTTGCAGAGCGCAATCGCGGCACCGCACGCAGCTGTTCCAGCAAGAAGTGCGGGCAAGTGACCCATCCCCGGGAACTCCAGGGGCCGCAGGAGCAAGCCCATGGTGAGGACTGCCATGGCTCCGAGGAGCACACGTTCCGCACCGAACCTGCGGGCCAGAATGGGGGCAAGCGGTGCGAAGACACCCAGAAGGGTGACCGGAACGGTGGTGAGGACCACCAGCGACCAACCCGGCAGCCCGGCGTCGGACGTTATCTCCGGAAGCACGGCCGAGAAACTGGAGAAGACGGTTCGAAGGTTCAGCCCGATCAGGACCAGGCAAATGCCGAGGTAAACGAGTCCCCGCTTACCACTGAGCTGGGTGGGATCGGGTGCAGGCTCTTCGTCGATCTCAGCGTCCACCGCGATCTCAGGGAGGACAGACTTCTCTGGGTAGCCGGGGGTCTTGGAGGAGGTCACACGTCCTATTCTGTCAGCCGGTCCTGGCCAGGGCATGCTGGCCGCGATGTGACCCGTGGTGAGACTTTGCGGAATTATCCACATAGGCACGATTTCCACTGCCTCCGGGGTTCGGCGATCCATAGCGTTGAGGGCATGAACAAAACCCTGGAACCTTCGCCTTCCTCAACTACTTCCGAACTTCCTTTGCCGGCTTCTGAAGATTCGGCCACGAGGTACTTGCGCCCACCAGGACTACGGGCCGGCATCTGGAGCTTGGCATTGGCCATGGCGGTGCCGATTGTCCTCATGATCGTCTTCCCTGTGGGAATGTACTTCGCGTTCGGCGCTGAGGCACGCGCCTATATTCTTGCGGCGCAGACCGTTTTCTTGGTCCCTGTAGGGGCTTGCTGGCTCGCGGCAGTGGTTTGTGGTTTGGCGTGTCTCAGGCTGGCCAAACACAGCGATACCGATGGGCAGCGGACCACCGCCTGGATGTTTGGGGTCCTCGGGCTTTTTGTTGCAGGATTCGAAGGACTGATGGTGCTGGCGCCTTTGATGCGCAGCTGAGTTTCGGCTCCACCCTCGAACGCCCGGGCCCTCCATGCCCACATACCCGGCGAGCCAAGCCGCCGGGCGAACACTGGAATCCTCACCACCGGCTACCTCGCCGGGCCCAACTACCTGGCCCAACTACTCAGCCGAACCAAAGTATTCTGGAAAGGATGAGTGAAACCCCAGAAACCCCGCGACCCGTCACCCCCGGCAGCCAAGCCTCCTTCGGCACCTATGGTGGCCGACCGGTCAGTTTTGTGCGCCGCGGCACCCGTTTGCAGGGACGTAGGCAGGCCGCCTGGGAAGAGCACGCCGAGCGCTGGGCCATTCAAGTCCCACGCCATGTTGCCAACACCTCGGTTCACCCTGATTACACGTTCGACGCCGAGGCAGTGTTTGGGCGCAAAGCACCCCTGATCGTGGAGATTGGTTCCGGCCTGGGTGACGCTGTGGTTCACGCCGCAGAGCAGAACCCGGACAAGGACTTCCTCGCGGTGGAGGTCTACACCCCGGGTCTGGCCAACACCATCATCAAGATCAACAGCCGCGGTCTGACCAACGTGCGCGTGGTGGAAGCCAATGCCCCCGAGGTTCTGGAGTCCATGCTCCCGGAAGGATCGGTCAGAGAACTCTGGGTGTTCTTCCCGGATCCGTGGCATAAGGCCCGCCACCACAAGCGTCGCCTCATCCAGCCTGCGTTCGCTTCGGTGGCTGCCAAGGCACTCGAAAAGGGCGGCTACTGGCGAATCGCTACTGACTGGTCCAACTACGCAGTACACGTCCGCGAGGTTCTGGCTGAATCCACAGAGTTCCAGAACATGCACGAAGGCGAGCGCAGCGGCGAGGAGAGCCCGCTGACGCAAGTGTGGCAGTCCGGCGTCGAGTCTGTTGTGGGCGGTGCGCCCGTCAGGGAAGGCCGCGCGCCCGTCAGCACCGAGCACACCGGGCCGAATCAGGGCGTGGATGATGAAGGCGGTTGGGCTCCACGGTTCGATGGCCGTATTCGGACAAGCTTTGAGAACAAAGCCCACGAGGCCGGGCGCATGATCTTTGACCTCACATACCGCAAGCTTTAGCCGACGGACTTTGGGGGAATCATGAGCTATCAGCCACCGATCGAGTACTACCAGCAACCGCAACGTTCCGGGAACCGGGGGCTGGGTGCAGGCATCACAAGCATCGTCGCTGCCGTGCTCTCGCCGGTCGCGGCAATTGTGAGCATTCCCTTGGGCATCGCAGCCGTAGCATCGGCGATGAGCCGTTACAACGAGGGCAATGACGCGTGGTGGGTTGGTGCTCTTATCCTGGCAGGGATTGCGGTGCTGCTGGCCATTGTTGCTGTGGTGAGTGGGCTGATCGCCGTCTTTCGTGCCGGCCGCATGAACGCGGGACGCATCACGGGCATCATCGGATTGGCCATCATGGCGGTCAACATCTTCGGCATCGTCTTCGTGGTGTTCCTGGTGCTCGGCTCAGGTCAGGGGTTCTAAATGCCGCAGGTACGCGCCGAACGGTTCATCCGGCTGGATCCGGAAACAGCTTTCGCCCTCTCCCAGACCACCGGAGAATTCCGACTCAAATGGGATCCGTTCATTTCTGCCCAAGCCTTCTTGGATGGGGCCAAGACGGCTGGCAAGGGGGTCAAAACACGGACTGTCTCCCGCATGGGCCTGAAGATGGTCAGTGAATATGTCTCCTACATGCCTCCCAAAAACGTTGGCATGACCATGGTTTCCGGACCATGGTTCTTTAAGAACTTCGGAGGAGGCTGGCGTTTCACCCCGGACGACGGCGGCACACGGGCAGTCTGGAAGTACACCTTTTCTTGCCGCCCCGCTTTCTTGAAGCCACTGGCCGAGAGGATCGGAAGCTGGGTCCTGGGACGGGAGATTGAGCGTCGGATCGAGGCGTTTGCCCGGGCTTGCGAAGACCAGGCCTTGGTCGCTGAGCTGCGCGCCAAGGGCAACGAGGTTACGGACCGCTAAGGTCTACGGCACCGAAATCGAGGCCACCGTCTTCTGGGCTTCATCGCGAAGCTCAACACCGGCGATGCCGGCCAACTGCACCGGCGTGGCACCTGTGATTTTGATCCGGCCGCTCTGAGTGGCCGTCCATCCGCACGTGCGTTCTTCAGCGCCGTCGCGGCCCTTCACCCACAAGTAAAGGGTGCCTTCCAGCGGCATGGACCGTCCCTCCACCTCCAGCTCCGTGCCCCAGTTCTTCTTCACCATCCCCACGGTCAGTTGCAGCCCGGTGTCCGACTGCACCGAATAGCTGGCATCCGGTTTCGGCGGCTGATTCAGCAGTGGCCCGGCGAGGAAGCCAACAGCCAAGCAAGCGGCGGCAACCGCGCCCACCAAAGCCGCCCACCGGCGTCGTGATTTCCGTCTCCGGACCGACAAGTCCACCAGGACCTTCTCAGGAAGCGCCTCGGGTTTCGGTTCCAAAGGAGAGAGCGCGTTCGTGCCTCCGGCGACGGTGAGGGCGACTGCATCAGCTGCGGGAACGGCGTCGAGGAGAGCTGGCAGGCTTTCCAGTTCCTCCAACTCGGTGCGGCACTCAGCGCATTTGGCGAGGTGGTCTTCAAACGTGCGTGATTCCTCGGGCTCGAGCCCACCCAGCAGGTAGGCGCCCAGCAACTGGTGGACAGAGTTGCCGTTCATCGTTCCACCCCCATTTCATCAAGGATCGTTCGGAGAGCTTTCACAGCGTAGAAAGCCCGGGATTTTATTGTTCCCACAGGGATGTTCAACTGCAGTGCTGCCTCAGTGACGGTGAACCTCTGATAGTGGAGGGCCACCAGAACCTGGCGGTGTTCGTGACTGAGCCGGAGCAAGGCTTCCTCCATGAGCACCCGATTCAGAAGTTCATCAACGCGCTCCGTCGCAGGATGGTCCGGAAGGTCCTGTTCACCTGTTTCGGAGGGTCGGCGTTGAGCCTTCCTATAGTTGTCGATGATGACGTTCCGCGCCGTCCGGAAGAGGTAGCTGCGCAGGCTTCCCGTGATCTGCGGGGCGTGCTGCCACACCTTGAGGATGGTTTCCTGAACGACGTCGTCGGCTAGATGGGCATCTGAGGTGCAGCTCAGAACGAAGCGCTTCAGAGCCGTGCCGTGGTCGCGGTAAATCGCAGCCACCACGTCTTCGTCCAACGGCATAGCCACCTCCCTCTTTCCGCTGCCTTTCACTTATACGACGACGCGCGCACGGAAAAGGTTCAGCCCCGTGAACCATTCTTCCCCCACCGGCGTCGTAGGGGTTAGCGCCGGCCCATCCCGGCCGGCTCGTCAAAGGAGCTAGACAATGAAGAAACCACTCAGTTTTGGATTCGCTGCGTTGATCCTGAGCGCCGCTCTGGCCGGTTGTGGTGGAAGTCCGGGAACCGCCACCACCTCCGCACCGCCGCCTGTAGCTACTTCCTCTGCGGCAGCTACCTCCGCGTCCCCCACGGTGGACGCCTCCCCCACTATGAACGCCAGCACTGCCGCCTCCGGTGTCGAGATGAAGGTTTCCTCTTCCAGCGCCGGGCAGATCGTAACGGACAGCAAAGGCATGAGCCTCTACTTCTTCACTAAGGACGTCAAGGACTCGGGAACCAGCGCCTGCACGGAAGCCTGCCTGGTTGCGTGGCCAATTTTCACCACGACGTCGGATGCCCCCACCGTGGAAGGTGTCACGGGAACTGTGGGAACCATTGCGTCACCGGACGGGATGAAGCATGTAACCCTCAACGGAATGCCGCTCTACTACTACGCCAAGGACAAAGCTCCCGGGGATGTCACAGGGCAGGGCGTGGGCGGCGTCTGGTACTTGGTCAGCCCTACCGGGGAGATGATCAAGTAGGCCTGCCGCTGAGAGCCGCCGAGGTCGCGGGAAGCCTGCCGCATCGCCGAAAGGTTCCGTGCGAGCACGCAGGGTTCCCGCGAACTCGCGCTTAGGCGACATCACCTGAACGCCCGAAGGATGCGCTCCTTGAAGGCGCGCTCTTGAAACAGATCCTTCCACTCGACTCGGATAAACCGCCAGCCCTCCTCGACGAGCGCCTTTTCTCGTCGCCGCTCTTGAAAGATGACCTCATCTGTAGGGTTGAAATCGAAGTATTTTGTTCGCCCGTCGAACTCCAGAGCCAGTTTCTCCTCTTCCCAAGCGAAATCCATGCGATGACGACCCAAGCGGGACTGCACCTCGAATTGTGGCTGCGGGGGCTTGATGCGCAGCCTCTGCATCAACTCCCGGGTCAGCGTCTCGCCGGCGGACTCGGAGCGCGGATCCGCGTTGTCCAAGGCCTTGCGCAGCGTGCGGACACCCCGCTTGCCCGCCGAGACCGCTGCCAAGTCAGCAAGTACGCTGATATCGGCACCGACACGCAAACCATGGTCCATGATCACCAGCGCTTTCGGATAGCTAAGCATCCTGGCACAGTCAAACACCGTGCGATCAAGTGTGGTCGCCCGCAGACCCTGAATCACCACGACATCGTCCTCAGTGAAGCTTTCTGTGTGTCCCCGAACATCCTTGCCCCAACGGTCGGAGGAAGGCCTGGCCCGGTGCAGGACATGAACCTTGTCATCAACACCCCACACGAATAGACCATGGAGTCGCGCCGCCGACAAATGGCTATAGACGAAACCACCCGTTGACGTTGTCAGCGTGCCATGGGCATGCGCCACAATCCGCTCTTTGGCCTGCCTCCTCGGGCCCAGGGCGTTCCACGTGTTGGCCCTGATGTAACAGCCATATCTCAAGCGATGCAGTTCGCCGGAGTCCACTAGCGCCTTGATATTTCGACTGTTGAGACCGAACCGGAGTAACTCGTCGGTTCTCCACATGTACCCGCGCAAAGGTAGCGCGGAGACTGTCATGACGGCAGTTTCAGTTGATGTTGGATCCATCGTTTCAGCATGGCGACAACACATCGAGTCGCTGAAGGGGGCTGCCCCGCTATGTGGAAACCAGAGCGCCGAGACTGCGGGAACGGTGCGAATACGCCGGAAGTTTGCGCACGCGTTCGCGGGGTTCCCGCGAAGTCACGCGAAGCTGCGAAGACGTGGCAGACCACGGCGTTGGACCCGATCCGCTAGACTGCAAGCCACTCAGGGGGAGAGACGATGGCACAGAAGACAAAAACGAAGAATCCGCCCAACTTGGCGTTTCTTGTCAGCCAAGAGATCGCATGGTGCTTGGGGGTCACAGCCATGCTTCTCAACTCAAGCAACCGTGGCTTCGACTGGATTTGGATCTTCTTGCTTGTCGGCTGGCAAACGTCCATCATTTGGGGCTTCGTCAAGTTGCGGAGAACCCGAGCAAGCTAGCGCCGATCTCGGCAGTGAAGGCCCGACCCTACCGCCGCGCACTCCCATAAAGCTCGCGGACCAAGTGCTCGATGTCCGGCTCGTGGAGGGAGAGGTCAGCTACCTCGGCAGTGTTCGAGATGGCCGCCAGGACTGTGGCCGCTGAGAGCCTGCGGGGGTCGAAGGAAACGCTGTGCCGGATGCCATCGGCCTCAATGCCCTCGTGGACCGCGCCGTCAGGCAGCAAAAATAGATCAGCCGAGTGCACGGGGGCGGCGAGGTCAACCACCATGGTGCGCACCGCTCCGGCGACGTCAGCCAAACCGGTAAGCGGACCGTCGTAGGCGATGGCGCCGTCGTCGACTACCAGGACGCGTTGGCACAAACGTTGGATGTCGCTCATGTCGTGGGTGGTCAGCAGCAGCGTGGTGCCGTTTTTCCGGCGCTCGGCGTCCAGGAACTGCCGGAGTTTCTCCTTGCTGATCATGTCCAAGCCAATGGTGGGCTCGTCCAGGATCACCAACTCCGGCCGATGCAGCAGGGCAGCGGCAACCTCGCCGCGCATACGCTGCCCCAGCGAGAGCTGCCGCACGGGCGTGGTGAGGAACGCCCCCAAATCCATCTGCTCGGCAAGTTCGCGGAACCTGGGCCTCCAATCCGCCTCAGGCATGCGGTGCATGGCTCCGAGGATCGGGTATGAATCCTGCAGCGGCAGATCCCACCAGAGCTGCGAGCGCTGCCCGAACACGACGCCGATCTTCCGGGCCAGCGCTTTACGCTGCGGCACCGGGTTGAACCCGCAAACGCTCACCTGTCCCGAGCTTGGCACCAGCACGCCGGTCAGCATCTTGATGGTGGTGGATTTTCCGGCACCGTTGGCTCCGATGTAGCCCACTGCCTCCCCCGGTTCCACGCTGAAGTGGATCCCCCGGACTGCGTGAACGGTCTTTTTGCGTCGCCGGAACCGGCCCATGGGCTCCATGACCTGGAACTCGCGACTCAGATTTTCCACGTTGATGATGGGCATGTCAGCCTCCTGCGCCGGTGTACTTTTTGATGGCCGCCCGCCAAAGGAGCAGCATGAGTCCGCTGAGGACGACGGCGGCCGGCAGTCCCAGCCAACCGGTCCAGACCGGGATTCCAGCGGGGCCGTCGAGGTCGAGGATGACCAGGCTGGGAGCGTAGGCCACCAATGTTGCGGGGATGACGAACGTGAAGAAGATCTGGATGGGGAAGAACAATGCCGCCCCGGGCATGGAGGCAACATACCGGCCCCCGTAGGTGAACGCGTTGGCGAATTGCCTGCCATCGAGAATCCAGAACTGCATGGCTCCAGCCCCAAGGAAGAGAGCACAGAAGATTGCCGCGCCAGCCAGCGGCGTGATCAGGGCGAGCAGCACTTTGACTGGATCCCACGTGATGTCGGCGAACAGCAAGGCCGCAGCCAAGGCCGCCAGAGCGAAGATCAGACGGCCCACGCGTCTCAGCTGAAAGTCGGACGTGGCGAGCTGAAGCAGCACGGGAAGCGGCCTCACCAGGAGCACCTCCAACTTCCCGGACCGGATGGTCTCGGACATGGAGTCCGTCTCCCCTAGGAGCAAGTCACCCAGCGCGAACGCTACGGATGCGAGCCCGAACACCAGAAGTGTCTGCGCAAACGTCATGCCGCCGAACGAGGAGACGTTGTGCACAATCGCGTACAGCTCAACAAACTCCGTCAGGCCCAGGAGGATCTGGCCCGCGACGTCGGACAGGAAGCTGCCCCGGTAGGCGAGCTGCGAGCGCAATCTCGCGGAGACCAACAGCCTGAGAAGCACCAGGTTGGTGACCGGAGCCTGGGGATCGCGGCCTGCACCAGAACGGATTGCGCGGGAGCTAGCCACCTTGCACCACCAACCGCCGCGAACCGAAGCGGACCATCATCTGCACAACTACCAGCAGCACCGCCAACCAGAGGATTTGGAGGCCCACCATCGCGAGGCTCTCACCGCCGTCGGTCCTTCCAGCAAGAATGTCCACCGGGGTCTGAAGCATCGACGGGAACGGGGTGGCCCGGGCGAAATCGAGCAGCCACCCCGGGAACCAGGTCACGGGCACCAGGAACCCGGACAACAGGTTCATCACCACCATGTACAGCATCCAGAATCCCCGAATTTCGAGCACCCAGAAGGACAGCAGGTTGATGGCGAAGAAGCCCAGGAAGTTCAGGGATACGGCAGCGAGGATGGACACGAATCCCAACAGGTAGGGCCCGGGAGTTCCGGGCATCGCCAGCCCCGTCACCCAGGCGCCGACGATGAGCGGCGGTAACCCGCGCGGCAGAACGTCGAACGCGGCGCGGCCCAGGTCCTGCGCCCAATAGGACGCGGTCAGGTTCACGGACCGGGAAAGGTCGACGGCGATGTCCCCCGACTTCACGCGATTGGCCAACTCAGCGGTCCCGAAGAGCCCTAAAGGTGCCAGCAGCGCCTGGCCCAGCCACACATAAGTGGCCGCCTCCATGGCCGAGTATCCCCCAATGGCGCCACCCGCCGTCGTAATTGCACTCAGAAGTAGCGACGCCCGGATGAGCCCGAACACCGAGTTGGTGAAAGCACCGGCGACGGCGGCAGTACGGTACGTGGAATGGCGGCGGAATGATGACTTGGCCAGTTCCCAATACGCACGCACTGGTCGAGTCTACTCACGGACACCAACCCAACTAACAAAGGCCGTGAATTCGTCGACACGGCGTGTTCGCGGCCCAGCGGCCGGCCGGCAGACATCCGGAAGCGTGCGTCAAAGCGACGAAGGAGCAGCACGCGGAGGATGTCTGCCGGCCGGCCAGCCAACAAGGCTTACGCGTCGGCGAATTCCTCGGATTCCTCGAACTCTACGGCCGCGATGATTTCCTTGGTCGCCGGGTGGATCATGTAGGCCTCGTCGTCGTCTTCGATCATGAGGTAGTCGCCGTGGTCGGTGGAGAAGTGCCAGGCGAGGGTTTTGACGCCGTCGTGCTCGTAGTTGGGGTCGCCCATGGTGATCTTTTCGAGGGCGTAGCCGGCAACGTCGCACAGCTCGCGGATGATGACCTCGAACTCGGGAGCGTTGGCAAGGGCTTCTTCGTCGGCTTCGGCTTGGCGCTCGGCGAGGTCCGGGATGAGGGCGACGCGCTGTGCAATGTGCTCGTCGATTTCATCGTCGGTGAGAGCAAGCAGCGCTGACTGTTCGCGGAGGTAGGCAGCGTTGAGTTCGATGATGTCCTCTTCTTCGACCAGTGCTTCAAATTCGCCGTCGAGCTCGTCCAAGGCGACAAGGGAAGCTGGCGGAGTTTCGGACTCGTCCAGTTCGCCGTCGAGGTAGGCCTCGGCTTCTTCTTCCGTGAGAGCGTCGTACGCGGCGGCGGTGCGGTTGAAGAGGTCGAGGTGCCGTGTGGCCCCCATGCCCTCGAGACCAGCGCGGATGTAGGCGTCCACTTCTTCACGCTCGGGTGCGGTGAAGACGTACTGGGCGAAGCCGCCGGACAGTGCCTGGGTGAGGTAGAAATCCACAAAGTAGCTGTTGAGCGCAGGGGTCGCGATTTCGTCGCTGTTGAGGAGCTCTTGGTACATATGGTTCACCACGTTGACGTTGGAATCCACCACATCCGCGTTGCCGGTTTCGAAGCTGGTCTTGTTCAGGACAACGGGGTACTCGTTGGTAGTCATGGGAAATCCTCACTGCTGAAAGCTGATGGTGCTCCGGACACTTTCAACGTACGCGCGGGAGCGGCGCGGCAATCGAGGATGAGGTTAACGGAGGGCGAAGTTTGGGAGCCGTTTTCTGCTGACTAAGATTGAACAGATATCCTCCTGCCGAAAGTAGCCCTGCGCATGCCGTCCCACACAGACGAAAACTGGGAACTGGCCATTCAGACTCCAGCCATCACGGACCGCTCGCTCGCGGCCGGACTGGCTTATGCCATGGGCAGCCGCGTGAACGGGATTACTTTTGACGCGGCCACGGGCCTCTTGATGGGCAAGGTTCGCGGCACCGGTCCGCAGCCGTATTCGACGTCGGCAAAACTGGTTCGTAAGCCCAGCGGCTGGAGCTGCACCGTGGGTATCTGCAGCTGCCCGGTCCGTAAGGACTGCAAGCACGTGGCCGCCTTGCTCTTCACTGCCGAGGACCATCCCACCATCCGCGCCCAGCTCCTCTCCCAAGCCCCCGGAGTTCAAACCTCAAGGGTTGGCTCGGGCCAGCAGGGCGGGTCGGCACGTCCTGCCTGGGAACAAGCCCTCAACAGGCTGATCGCCAAGCCAGGCACGGCGCCCAGCGCTGCGGGTATCCAGCTGGCGCTTCAGTTCGAGGTGGAAGAGCCGGCGGCGCACTTCTCCTATACAGGCCGCCGCGATCCCATGCGCAGCGTCCGTCAACTCAAGGCCCGCCCGGTCATGATGGGTGCCAAGGGCAAGTGGATCCGCGGCGACGTCTCTTGGAACAACCTCAGCTACGTCAGCTTCCGGCGTGAATTCAACGAGGTCCACGTTGAATGGCTTCAGACTTTCCTGGCCGCACACGGTTCAAGCAACGGCCGGCAACAACCTTCCGGTGCCATGTGGTTGAGCCTGAACGACTTCGCGGCCAAAAACCTCTGGACCCTTCTCGCCGACGCCACCAAGGCCGGCATCCCGCTCATTCATTCCGCTGGTACCGAGCCTGTCCGCGTAGAGACGCAACCCGCCGTCGTCGGACTCAGTTTGGCGCGCTTGGACGCTGCTCCGGAGACCACCGCGCCGGAAGGGCCCGACGGCGGCCTGCAGCTTGCGCCGTCGGTAACCATCGCCGGGGAGCCCGTGGATCCCGGATCAGTGGGTTTCCTGGGCAAGCCGGCCAACGGAATCTTCTTCACGCACTCCGGCGAAACCCTGCCCGGAGTGCCCCAGCAAAAGAACCTCATCACCCTAGCGCCCATTGAGGGGGGCATCAGTGACGAGTTGCTGGAGTTCGTCATGGACGGCGACACACTTCAGATCCCGGCCGAAGATGAAAGCCGGTTCCTGACCTCGTTCTACCCAAAGCTGCGGCAGTCGACACCCGTGCAGGCCGCGGATGAATCGGTGGAGCTGCCCACGCTGGCCGTCCCCACACTGTCCCTGCTGGCCAATTACGGCAACGATCACAAGGTCCGGCTGCACTGGGAGTGGCACTACAAATCGGGCACCCTGGTCACCGCACAGCCGTTGTGGCGGCACCCGGACGATCGGGGCTATCGGGACGACCTCGAGGAAGCACGCATCCTGGAGTCGCTCGGGCGGCCGTGGGACATGGTGCCTGCACTGGCCGAATCGGCAACGGGCGGCTGGGGTGCGCCCCGCATCGCTGCCTCAGCTGAGCTCAGCGGCCTGGACACGCTGGCGTTCACCGAAGAGGTGCTGCCCGCGCTCAAGGACCTGCCCGACGTCGTGGTTGAAACGTCCGGCGACATCGCCGATTACCGTGAGGCCGCCGAAGCGCCGGTGGTGTCCATTTCCACGAAAGAAACGGCAAGCGGCGACTGGTTTGACCTTGGCATCGTGATCACGCTGGAAGGCGAACCCGTCTCCTTCGCAGCTGTGTTCTCCGCGCTTGCCGCCGGAATGAGCCGCATGCTGCTGCCAAGCGGCGCCTACTTCTCGCTGGACCTTCCCGAACTTCACCAGCTCCGCGCACTGATCGATGAAGCCCGCTCCCTGCAGGACAACCCGGACAACAAGGACGGCACCCTGCAGATCAGCCGCTTCCAGGCCGGGCTCTGGGACGAGTTGGCGCAGCTGGGAATCGTGGACGAACAAGCCGCCGCATGGCGTGAGGCCGTGGGTGGACTGCTCGACGACGGCGTGACCGGGCTTCCGCTCCCGGCGGGACTTAACGCTGAGCTGCGTCCGTATCAGCTCGAGGGTTTCAACTGGCTCAGCTTCTTGTACAAGCACAGCCTCGGCGGTGTTCTGGCTGACGACATGGGCCTGGGTAAAACCGTGCAGGCTATCGCGCTGATTTGTGCGGCGAAGGACCTGGCGGCATCCACCGCTGCCGCAGCACAGGGTGACTCTTCCGAGGTGACGCCCCGGGCACCCTTCCTTGTTGTGGCGCCCACCAGTGTGGTGAGCAACTGGGCGGCCGAAGCTGAGCGTTTTGCACCGGGCCTCGCGGTGCGGACCGTCGGTGAGACCTTTGCCAAGAGCGGCCTGGCACCGTCCGAAGCGTTGGCGGGTGCCGACGTCGTTATTACCTCCTATGCCTTGTTCCGCATTGACTACGACGCCTACGCCTCCTTCCAGTGGGCGGGGCTGATGCTCGATGAGGCGCAGTTCGTGAAGAACCACCAGTCCAAGGCGTACCAGTGCGCGCGGAAACTGCCGGCCCGTTTCAAATTGGCCATCACGGGCACGCCGTTGGAGAACAACCTCATGGAGTTCTGGGCGCTGACCTCGATTGTGGCTCCGGGACTGTTCCCCAGCCCCAAACGCTTCGCGGAGAACTACCAAAAGCCGGTGGAAAAGAATGGTGACTCGGCGCAGCTGGGCAAGCTCCGGCGTCGTGTGCGTCCGCTCATGATGCGCCGCACCAAAGAGCAAGTCATCAAGGACCTGCCGCCCAAGCAGGAGCAGATCCTGGAAGTAGTGCTGAACCCGAGGCACCAAAAGGTTTACCAAACTCACCTGCAGCGCGAACGGCAGAAGATCCTGGGGCTGATTGACGATGTGAACAAGAACCGGTTCACGATCTTCCAGTCGCTGACGTTGCTGCGGCAGCTGAGTCTGGATGCGTCGCTGGTGGACTCGTCACTGTCCGGGGTTCGTTCCTCCAAGCTGGACGTGCTGTTCGAACAACTGGAGGACCTCATTTCCGAGGGACACAGGGCGTTGATTTTCAGCCAGTTCACGGGGTTCCTGGGCAAAGTGCGGGAGCGTTTGGATGCCGAGGGCGTGGAGTATTGCTACCTCGATGGCAGCACCCGGAACCGCGGCGATGTTGTCAGTGAGTTTAAAAACGGCGCCGCTCCGGTGTTCCTGATCTCGTTGAAAGCCGGTGGCTTCGGGCTCAACCTGACCGAGGCCGACTACGTGTTCCTGCTGGATCCTTGGTGGAACCCGGCGTCCGAAGCGCAGGCAGTGGACCGCACGCACCGCATTGGGCAGGCCAGGAACGTTATGGTCTACCGACTGGTGGCGAAGGACACCATCGAAGAGAAGGTCATGGCGTTGAAGGCGAAGAAGTCACAGCTGTTCGCGGACGTGATGGAAGGCGATGCGTTGACCGGCGGCTCGTTGACGGCGGACGACCTGGCGGCGCTGTTCGCGGAGTAATCTCCCCGAACAGCCCGCACTGGTTCAGTTCGCTCGTGAGGAACTGGACTGGATGATCTTGGCCAGGTCCCGGGGGCGGCTCCACATAGGCCAATGTCCCGTGGGGAGGTCAATGACCTCGAGCTGCTCGATATTCGCCACCTCGGCAAACATGGCGTGGCCGGTGTGGGCCAACTCCAGCACCTGCGCGCCAGAGATCGAGCAGCACACCAGGGTGGTCCGGACCTTGCGGCGGGCATCATTCCGCAGCTCGACGGGCTGACGAAGCACCGGGCCGGGCTCAGGCACTGCGCGGGCCCGAAAACGCTCAAGGATCTCTGGGGTCAGGCCTTCTAGACTTGCCTGCTGTGCGAGTACTTCAAGGGATGGCAGCGGAAGCTCCTCCACTTCTTTCGGGAGATCCGGAGCGAACGCGTTTCCTGTGGACACAGGGCCGGAGTCGACCCACACCACCTGGTGAACAAGCTCAGGGTGTCGGTCAAGGACCAGGCTGACAGGGGCGTTGGCACCACTGTGAGCGACGATCATCGCGGGCTGTTCTTCGGAAACGCCGAGTCGGGCAAAGATGTCCAGGACCGATGCAACTTGATCGTCGAGGGTCTTCGTCGCCCGCTCAGGATCATCCCTATCGAGCCCAGGGAGCGTCACTGCAACTGCACGGGAGTGGTCGGTTTCCAGGTGTTCAAGGACTTCATCCCACGCCCAAGCGCCCAGCCAGTGGCCGGCGATGAGAATGATGGGCTGACTGCTCGTAGTAGTTGTCATATCACTACCTTTGTAGGTCCTATGGGCAGGTGTATGTCACTATTTATGTCATGAATTTTGTGGGCACTGAACGGTGAAGCGAGCAGAACGACTTCTTGCCCTCTCCGAGATGCTGCGTCGTCACGGATCCCGGGGGTGCTCCGCCGATCGGCTGGCCAGAGAGTTCAGCGTTTCCGTGCGCACCGTCAAGAGGGACCTCGCTGCGCTCGAAAACAGCGGTGCGCCCCTATGGTCGCGCCCAGGACCTGGTGGCGGCTACGGATTGGCCGCCAGCGCTTCCCTGCCGCCTGTCAGCCTGTCCCCAGCGCAGGCCGTAGCGCTCATGGCAGCCGTGTCCGCTGCACCCGATGCCCCCTATGCCGATCTGGCAGCAGCCGGGATCCGGAAGATCGTAGATGTACTCGATCCCAGGACCCGGGCCAGAGCCGACGAACTGGCCGGCCGCGTCTGGGTCAATGCGCCTTCCCCCTCCTCGCGGACCATCAGATCGGCCCTGGAGGAGGCGATGTCTGAGCAGCGTGTAGTCCGCATCCGCTACACCTCCAAAGATGGGAACAGCACCATCCGCGACGTCGAACCCGTGCTGTTCGCCTCAACGAACGGCCAGTGGTACTTGGTCGGGTGGTGTCGACTCCGCAACGCCATCCGATGGTTCATCGTGTCGCACATCGAGCGAGCCAGCGTAACCAAGGCGGCTTGCGGCGGCCATACTATCCACGAGGTCGGAGAACCCCCGGCGAACGCCAAACCTGTGCATGGTCAGGGCGTGTGAGTCGCTCAAACAATCTCTCCGGCTCAATCACTCTGTCAGGTCAGTGCACCTAGTCGTCCAGCCGCACGCCCCGCAGCAGCAACATGGTTCCGCCCACGGCAACTGCGGAGGCCAGGAACACGCCCGCCGCGCCAAGGCCCACCGCCACAACACCGATTGCGCTGGGCAGGATCACTTGTCCCACCCTGTTTCCGGCCAACCGCAGGGCGAGCGCACGCCCGCGTTGGCCTTCGGGGGCTTGAGCCGAGAGCCAGGACATGGTGAGGGGTTGACCGATTCCCAGGCCCAAGCCGAGGAACGCCATGACGATGAACAACAACCACTCCGGCATCGGAATGGCCGCGACACCCAGGGCAACTGTGGAGATGGCCAGGCTGAGGACCAACAGCTTCATCCGGCCCAGTTTGCGGGACATGCTGCCCAGCCCCAGCCGCGAAACCATGGAGAACAGGGCTCGAACGGTCAGCATGAGGCCCACTGTGGCTGCGGTCAGGCCCCGCTCCGCGCCTAGTGCCGGCAGGTAGACAACGGTCAGGTCTACTACTGCCAGGACGGTGGCGCTGGTTGCCAACGCACGGACCACCCCCGGGGTCCGGAGGAGAGCCACAGCGCTGCCCTTCGGTCCTCCCTTGGCGGTGCGCCTCCCCTGGCTGACCCTTGAAGAAATCACGAACGTGGTCAGGAACAGCACCAAGCTCATGACCGTCGCTAGCAGGAAGATGGCCTGCGTGTTCGGGCGAACAGAGGCACCACCCACTACGGAAATGGCCAACGGTCCCAAGGCTTGGCCCAGCGATGCGGCGAAGGTCAGGTACCCGAAAGCAGAGTCCAAGCGCGAGGAAGCAGCGTTGTTCGCCACCACCGCCTGCTGCCCCACCACGCAGGCCAGCTGACCCGCGCCTAGAAGCGCTGTTCCGGCAACGAGCGCCGGAACCGAGGTCCCCCAGAACAGCAGAAACGCGGAACAGCCCAGTACGACGGCGGCCCCGATCGCCATGAGCCTGCGCTCACCCAGGCGGTCCACCAGTCCGCCGATGGGCAGGGCAAGCAACAGGGGAAACACTGCGTAGCTCGCGGCGAGAAGACCCAACGCGAACCCGGGAACGTCCAGTTCAAGCGCCCGGTACGTGGTGGCGGGCCGGACCAGGAAAGTGACAGCCTGAATGAGTGCGGAGTGAATCAGGAGTGCTGTGGACGAACGCCGTCCGAGTTCGCCGATCATTCGACCACGAGGCCCGTGCTTGAGATGACGCGCAAGGTCTCATCACGTGCGCCGATCACGTGATCGAAAGCGACCTTGGCTGCCTTCTCCGCATCTTTCGAAGCGATGGCTTCGACCAGGAGCCGGTGATTGGCGAGTGCTTCATCGCGTCGTTCGGGGGCGTTGTTGGTGAAGTATCTGTAGCGTTCAACCTGGCTGGTGATCTGCTCATGAAAGCGCTGGGCCCAAGAGTTTCGAGCGATCCTGGCGATGGCTGCGTGGAGGGCTACCCCATATTTCATGGCTTCATCGGCGAACTCCACCAGTGCGGCATTGCGCGCAACAATTCCCCGAAGTTCTTCAAGGTCTGCCGGGCTCGCGTTGGCGCACGCTTCCCGTGCCATCAGCGACTCCAAGGCAGCACGGACGTCGTACAGCTCCGAAATCGCCGTCTCGTCCAGCACCGGAACAATGACACCGCCGGTGGCTTGTTGCTCGAGCAGGCTCTCCGAAATGAGCCGCCGGATGGCTTCCCGTAGCGGGGTGCGGCTGACCTGCAGGGCTGCGGCCATGACGGGCTCGTAGATTCGCTCACCAGGTTTGAGTTCGAGGCTGAGGATCTGGCGCTTCAGCTCGCCGTAGACAACGTGTGCCCCTGTGTTTCTTGGCTGTGTATCCGCCATGCTGGGCCGCCCGTCAAAGAAGTGTACTTGTATACAAGTATCCACTATCTCCTGAGCGCCCCGCAACCACAGCAACGCGGGGTCACTTATGGCCCCTTCCAGCGCCCAAAAGGGGCCATAAGTGACCCCGCGTTGCTTGAATGGAGGTGACCACTTCTGACTGACCACGAACGAGCCTGTTCGAATGCCTTGTTGCCGCGCCAAGAGCCTCATAGTCTCGGCTTGCCCGGCCTTCCCGGAAACCGGGCAGCACCCGATGAAACCCGCGACGATGAGGTCCACCCATGGCGTTTACCGCTCGAAGAATCCGAAGGCCTGTGGCAGTGCTGGCGGCAGCTGTCACTGCAGCGGCCGGCCTTGCGCTCATGCCCGCAATTACACCGCAAGCACACGCGGCCGATACAACCGCCGTCACCATCACTCCGAACCCGGCCAGCCGTGGCGAAGCGTTCGAAGGTTGGGGCACCAGCCTGGTCTGGTTCGCGAATGCGACGGCGGGTTACTCGCCTGAGCTGCGTGAGGAGCTGTACCAGAAGGTCTTTGGCGAGAACGGGCTGAACCTCAACATCGCCCGGTACAACGTGGGTGGTGGCAACGCCTCGGACGTCGCCGACTACCTGAATGACGGCAGCGCTGTGGAGGGATGGTGGAAGCCGGTGGCTGAAGCGCAACCCGGTCAGCCGGCGTCGAACCTTTACAACCCGGACGGAACCGTAGACAAGACGCAGGCCAACAAGCTCGCGTTCCTGAACGAGTGGGATCCGGACGACCCCGCCTCCTACAACCCCGACGCCGACGAGAATCAGCGTTGGTGGGTGGAACGCCTCGCCGCGGACCAGCAGATCACCCACTGGGAAGCCTTCAGCAACTCCCCTCCGTGGTTCATGACCAAGAGCGGTTACGTGTCCGGCCAAGTGAACACCAATAAGGGCGAGAATCTGCTGCCCGAAGCCGAGGCGAAGTTCGCCGCCTACATGAGGAACGCCGTCGAGCTTCTCGAAAAAGGCAGCGGCATCAAAGTGGACACCGTTGATCCGTTCAACGAGCCGAACTCGGGTTACTGGGGTACGGACATTGACGCCGCCACCGGCAAGCCGCCCACCACGTACACGCAAAAACAGGAGGGCGCGCTGATCTATCCCGCCGCCCAGGATCGCGTGACCAAGTTGCTGGCCGCGGAACTCGAAAAGGGCAGCACGGACGCCGTCATCTCCGCGATGGACGAGACCGATCCCACCAAGTTCATGACCAACTGGAACGGCTACAGCCAGGAGGCCAAGGACGCCGTTGCGCAGCTCAACGTCCACACCTACGGCACCAATGATCGCCGCAGGGTCCGCGACCTCGCCAACTCCACGGACAAGCCGCTGTGGATGAGCGAGGTTGGCGGCTTCTGGACGGGCAACCCCGCGCTCGGCGACTCCACCAGCGGCTGGGACCGCTCCAACATCACCAACGGCTTGGGCATCGCGGGCCGGATGGTCAATGACCTCCGCGAGCTCGATCCCAACGCCTGGGTGTTCTGGCAGCCTGTGGAGGACACGTACAAGCAAGAGAAGGCCGACAAAGGCTGGGGCTCCATCTACGTTGACTTCGACTGCAACTACGAAGGCCGCGAAGGCTTCTCCAACCGCCGCATCAACGACGGCGCAACCGGGGAACAAGCCAAATGCAAGGTCCTGACCAACCAGAAATACAACACCACCCGGAACTTCACGCACTACATCCGGCCCGGCGACTTCCTCATCCAGAACGACAACGCCAAGACCGCCAGCGCCCTCCGCGCCGACGGAAACGGCGCCACATTGGTTCACTTCAATGACACCCCGACGCCGGAAAAGGTCACCATCGATCTCAGCCGCTTCGGTGAAATCGCCCCCGGCGCCAAGGTCACGCCCGTGGTCACCACCAAGTCGCCGCTGGACGACATCGAGAAGAACGCCCTCGTGAAGGGTGCGCCGGTAGCAGTTGATGCCACGGCCAAGTCCGCCACGCTCGAGGTTCCTGCCGCATCAGTGGTGACATTCGTCGTCGACGGCGTCAGTGGAGTTTCGGAGGACGCCGCACCCGTGCAGGACGGCCACAGCTATCACCTCAGCGGTGAGGCGAGCGGCAAATACCTGACCGGGCGTGGGAACGGCACCGCCTCGATCGAAGAACTCGGCACCGACGCCGCTGGTGTGGCTCCGCAGATGTGGACGTTCAACGCCGTGTCTGCGGAAGATGAGTTCGCGAACGATCGCCGTTGGGTTCTTACGAACAAGGATGGCCGAGTACTCACAGGCAACGGTGGAGTGCTGAACGGCAGCCAGAGCGGGCCGGCAACACTGGCTTCCCTGACGTTGGATCAGGCCAAGGCCACTCCCTCTGCACAGTGGACAGTGACGACGGAGAACGGCAAGCAATGGTCCCTGGTGAACGCAGGCGCCGCGATTGCCCTGCAAGTTTCGGGCAACCAGACAAGGGCGGGAACCTCCGTGGCCCTGGCAACCTCTACCGGAACCACAGCAACCGCTGCCGCCAACCCGCACCAGGCCTGGGCTTTCACGGACATTGCAGATCTCAAGCTCTTGGGAGTTTCCCCTGTTGAGCTGAGCACGCCCGTAGGGACTGCGCCGGTCCTGCCAGCCACGGTCACGCCCGTTTACGAGGCAGGCCCCGGCAAGCAGTTGGCCGTCACCTGGGCACCGGTGGATCCTTCCTCATGGCAGAAGGCCGGCAAAGTAACGGTCTACGGTTCAGGGGTTGACCCGTACGGTCAAACCTTCGAAGCCGTTCTCACGGTCACGGTGGGCTCCTACATCGCCACGGACCCTGTTTCCGTGACCGTTGGAACCGGATCATCGGTGGCTTCCATACAGGCCTTGGCTCCGGCCAGCGTGCCTGGACAGATCGCCGATGGTCCCGCCCGGAATCCACTGGCCGTCACCTGGGACTGGTCCGCAGTGGCAGTATCAGCTCTGCAAAACCCGGGCACCGTCACGGTACCCGGAACCGCCAACGGCCTCCCGGCCTCGCTGACCATCATTGTGGTGGACCGCGTTCCTGTAGCCAACATCTGCAAGGACGACCCCACCACCACGGCCACCGCAAGCTACACCGAGGGCTCCTACATCGCGAAGAACACCTGCGATGCCAACGCCACCACGCGCTGGTCCAACTGGGTAAGCGGCGGCCGTGCCGGTGACAGCCTGAGCTACGCCTTCAGCCGCGACTACACCGTTTCCTCCGTGACCGTCACGTCCGCGGAAAAGGTTGCGGCGAGCCTTAAAGTCCAGTACCAGGACGCCTCCGGAACATGGAAGGACACCTCCGCGGGAACCATCACAGGACTCTCGATCTCTACACCGACCACCGTCCGTTTCGACCCCGTCACCACCCGTGGGATCAGGGTTTCGTTCGTGACCACGGCGTCGTACACAAAGATCGCTGAGGTTGCCATCGCCGGTTCCCGCCTGGCCGACGCCGGGCTTGCCGACCTCGGCCGACTCCTCGTCAACCAGGCCTCGGTAGTGGGCTTCGCCCCGGGGACCACCGACTACCGGGCGCTGACGACGTCGGCGACTCCCGCCGTCGTCGGCTACCCGCTGGACACCAACGCAAAGGTAACCGTGCAGCAGCCCACCGTTGAGAACCCGACGGCGGTGATCACCGTGACAGCGCCGGACGGCACCACCAAGGAGTACCGAGTGACGGTGTCCACGGGCAAGGACGCGTGCAAGAACGATGGCTGGAAGACGAGCCCATCGCCCGTGTTCAAGAACCAAGGACAGTGCGTGAGTTACTTTGCAGGTGGGCAATAAGAAAATTCTGGGTTAGTGAGGCCCCTCGGGATTTTGATCCTGAGGGGCCTTGCTGTGTCTTCACCGAAGTGGGATGAGTACGTGCAAATGAACAGCTAATTGCCCGTAGCTGTTATTTAGAGGCTAAAATAACAATAAAGGACACCTTACTAGGCTTTGGAGGCCCTCTTGCCAGTGTGGCCAGCGCATGGCAACAAGGTAATGCCCTGGAAATCATCAGGTCGTCCCCCACGGGAGGACCGCATGTTCACCGAAGTCGAAGTTTCACTTCCGCCCAGAATTGCCGGGCTTTGGTTCGAACCCGGCCGGGAAACGATGGTGGCACTCGAAGAGGCCGCTGTTGCCGTCGCATCGTTGGACGTGTCGGCGGGTTCTCGCATGGCTGCCATCAGCGGCTTTCTGCTGCGAAGCGAAGCGGTTTCCTCTTCAAAGATCGAGCATGTGGACGCCAACCGCAACGATTACGCCCGCGCCTTGATCGGTCTGAAGGCCACCGATCAAGCGAGATCCATGGTCGCAGCAGCGGAAGCCGTGCAGAGCATGATCAGCGATGCAGGGGACACTGGCGAGGTCCGTTTGGAGGCTCTGCTTAAGGCCCACAAGGCCCTGATGAAAGACGACCCAATGGACGGGCACAACGCCGGTTCATTCCGGAATGTGCAGAATTGGATCGGCGGAAGTGACTACTCACCTCGAGGAGCCATCCACGTTCCCCCTCCGCCGGCGCTGGTACCCGAACTCATGGACGACCTCATGGCATTCTGTGCCCGGAAGGACGTCCCCATCATGGCGCAGGCGGCCATTGCCCATGCCCACTTTGAGTCCATCCACCCTTTTACCGACGGTAATGGCCGAATAGGACGTGCTCTGATCGGTACAATTTCACGTCGTAGAAGACTGACCAAGAACACGGTCACGCCCATAGCCTCTGCGATGGTAGCGGACGTGGAGACCTACTTTTCCTTACTCAACAATTACCGCAACGGTGACGCGGATCCATTCGTCCTCTATCTGGCAAAGTCAGCTATGCGTGCTTCCCAAGCCGCCAGTGAATCGGTCGCGGCTCTCGATGAGCTCCCGGCATTGTGGACCGACTTACTCCGCCCCAGGAAAAACTCTGCGGAAGCAAAGCTCATCCCTTGGCTGCTTGAACAGCCCGTTTTCGAAGCACACCGGGCAGCGTATGTCGCTGGTGTTGAGGAAACGTCCATATACAAAACCCTGAACCGAATGACCGAAGCCGGCGTGCTGTCCCTGGTCTCGCAATCGCAACGGAATCGCGCCTGGGCAGCGATGGAAGTCTTGGATGAGGTAGATCGTCTCAACCGGCGGCTGGCCCTCAAAGCCGTCTGAGCTTTCAGTCGCGCACCCAGCGGTAGGGCGTGGTCGTGGAGACCTTGAGCAGCCCGGAGCGTTCCAGGATTGGCCGCGAGAATTCGGTGGAGTCGCTGTGGATGAGGGTCTTTCCCATCTCGAGTGCGGCCTGCGCGCGGCGGGCCGTCAATGCCCTGTAGATCCCGCGGCCGCGCCATTCTTCCCTGGTGGCACCACCCCAGATACCGGCGAAGGCTGTGCCGGGCACTGGCTCCAGACGTCCTGCGCTGACTATTGTTCCGTCAGCCTCCGCCACCCACAATTGCATCCCGTCATCCAGCGAGAGCCTATGCAGCAGGGCATCAGCCATCTCATCTGAGACAGGCTCGCCGAAGACCTCGTCTTGCATCGCGCTCATCGCCCGGACGTCGGCTTCGTCCGTCACCTGCCGTAGGGTCACGCCGTCGGGAAGTGGCACAGCTGTGCTCAACGCCTTCGCTTCACCGATCATGATCGATTCGGCGTCGTCCTGGGTGAAGCCGTTCTCGATGAGGGCCTCGTGCAAACCCGGAGCGTGGTCATGGCCACGGGATTTCCATTCCACCCTGGTGATGTCAGGTTCAGCACGGAAGAAGGCGACTGCCTCGGCAACGAGCCGCGTGATGGTGTGCGCATCCGCGTCACCGAGGTCCTGGTACGTGACGAAGCCGCGGCCCTTCATGAAAGTGACCAAACGCAGGGGGCCGTGCTGGGTGACCTTGAGGGCACTCGGCGTCTCCGCGTCTGTGCGGAGGTTGGCGTCATACGCGGCGAGGAAGCGGGCTCGATCATCGGTTTGGCTCATTCCGCGAGCCTACTGGAAGCCGGGGCCGCCCGATTCGATGGCTTGCTGCGCGTTAGATGGTAGGCATCGTCGAGTGCGCAGCTACGCATCGAACCGGGTGAGCCGTTCAAGCTCTACCCCACGTCAGAGCGACCCAATGGCCGCCGATTCGACGGCTCGCTGCGCAGAAGACGGTAGGAGTCGTCTAGTGCGCAGCTACGCATCGAAAGGGGCGCGCCACAGCCGGGCGAGGCGTTCCACGGCAAACGAGGTGCCGTCGGGGAACACGAAAAGGCCCTCGCCCTCCCCTTCCCCGGCAACAAACGTGACACCCCCGTCCGGCGAAGCACCTCCCCCGCCGGCGAGGATCACGACGGCGGCGTAGTCGCCGTCGTGCGCGGTGCCCGAGGTGCCCACCCATGGAATGGTGAGTTCCGAGCCCATGGGGTGCGCACCCGAACGCACAAACGTCCCGGACGAACCCAGCTCCACGCCGTACCCGGGCACCGGACGCACCGCGCTGACCATGAAAGAGGAAGCGTCCACCGGCCAGCCACCAATCCTCAGCGGGGCCTCCGAATCCCCAGCACCTGCGACGTCCGCGGAAGCACCCGTAACCCGCACCAGCCTCAGCTCAACGGCCCCGCGCGTCACCGAAACCACCGTCACCGAGGGCCCTGGAGTAGAAACGCCGGCCACCCCGCTGCCGTGATCGGGACCGGCGTCGGGATCGGGTTCGATCCAATGTGCCGTGCACCGGGAGGCACCCACGTGGAAGCCGCCCTCGGCAAAGGACCCGAGGTGCTCAAAACCTGTCCGATGCGTCAGCCGGCCGGAGGAATCAACAAACGCCACCGCATTGTCCACGGACTCCGGTACCAAGTCAGGGAACGTGTGCGTCGAGTACCCGATCCGCGCATACAGCGGCGAGTCAGCCACCACGGCACCAACAACAGCGTGATCCGTGGCATGGTTCCGGATCCGGACCACGCCATCGGCGCGAGTCCCGTCAACCTGCCAACCCGGCGCCGCGATCAGCCGCTGCGTGTCGGCAACTTCAACGGGCAAAGGAGCCTCAACCGATGTCCACGCCATGTGATCCGCCGGCAGTGCCAGCCCGAGCATGCCCTTCGCAGCCCAGTATGGCGAGCCGGCACCGGAGTAGGCCTGCTTCATGCCAGCGAATTCTCCGTGCCAGCCAATGGACAGGAGACCATCCTCGGTGATCGATCCGTGCCGGGCAAAGTAGTCGAGCATCCCGGATGCTGCCCGGCGCGCCAGGCCAGGTGCCAAACGCGTGTGCCCGGACAACTCCCCTACCCAGAAAGGTGCCGCAGCCGCGAACCGGTAGATCAAGCTCCGCCCTTGTATCAGTGGAGCTCCGTTTGCACCCACGAGGTAGGCGGCGTCGTCCAGGAAGTCAGCCAGCCGATCGCCGTCGAGCTTCTTGCGGGCGGCAACGCGAGGATCGTTGGGCGCCATCAGCGCCCAGAGCTGCGGATACACCTGGAACGCCCAGCCAACATAGTGGTCGTACGCCCGTTCCGGACCGTCAGCGAACCAGCCACCGCCCCGGTACAGCGAGTCGTGGATGGCGAGTCCGGCGTCGATATCCTCGTCGGAATACCCGCCACCAACGGATGCCAGGAATGTCTCCACCACAATCTGGAACCACACCCAGTTGATGGGCGGGTACTCCTCACCGATCACGGTCTCGAACCAGGCAATGAGCTGCTCCTGCACGCGCTCCGGGAGCTTGTCCCACAGGACGTCGCGCGTCAATGCCAGCCCAACAGCCAACGACGCCGCCTCCACTTTCGCCTGCCCCAGCTCACCTGGCGTTGGCCACCGGTCCGGGTTCCCGGGGTTGGTTCCGGCATCGAGACCGGCGGCATACCACTCCGCGATCCACCCGGTGCTGGCTGGGTCGCCCGCAATCCGGAATGAGGCCAGCAGGAATGTCCGGGCGAAGGCTTCCAGCGAATCACTCCGCGGGCCGTACCGGCTATTGGCTCCGGGCAAGTGAATGTTGGCGTGGTCCTCCGTCCCAAAGTAATGGGCAGAGCGTAGGAGGTGATCCGCATACGCGCACCAGTGCTCGCGGGTCAGGCCGGTATAAGGGGACAGCTTGTGGTCGAGGGGCGGCAAGAGCATCAGCGTGAGTCCTCCAGGAGTACTCCGGCGAGCCCTCGCGGCGCACCCAACGACGAATCGCGCACAATCAGCTCAGGGTTCAGGTCAATGCGATGCACAGGGCGCATCCTTCCTTCGGCCAGGCGGGCAGCCATGAGCTGCACCGCCACCTTGCCGACGTAGCTCTTGGGAGGCCGGACCGCGGAGATCGCAGGCTCGGCAAGGTAAGCCACTTCGTCGTCGTATCCAACGATCGCCATGCTGCCGGGAACGTCTACCCCGCGGTCCACGCAGTGCTGCACGAACGCCACGGCCTGGGTATCGGAGTGCACCAACATGGCGGTGGTCCCTGATGAACGGCAGAGCTCCAAGACGTGATCGAAGTGCTTGGCCCGGTCTCCGTTGTCCAGCTTGGCCGAATCCTCGTGGATGGACTTATCCAGCGGGATCTTCAGAGCGTTCATTGCCTGTTTCCACCCCCGGACCACGTGGGGGCTGGTGGGGCTCGACGAATCGGTGAGGCAGCCGATCATCCGGTGCCCCTCCTGCCACAAATGCCGCACGGCCATCCCCGCACCGAAGGAGTGATCCGTCGCCACCCATTCGAGACGGTGCGACGGGATCTCCGACGGCGCCCGACGCTCAGCCATGATCACCGGAATGGGCAAGGCATTCAGCCAGCGGAGAAGCTCCTTGCCGTGCTCACCACCCATGTCCGGGGCCACGATCAGGCCGTCAATGTTCTGGGTATCCAGGAGTGCCTGGACCTGGCGGCGGTTATCGGCAGCGTCATAGGCGGAGCCACGCACCAGGATACGGAGGTTCTGCACCTCGGCCTCCCCACGTGCCCCGGAAATCACCTGCGGCCAGTAATAATCCAAGGACGGAACCACCATGCCGATTGAATAGCTGTGAGCCGACTGGCGCCCCACAGCCGCCGACCGATCCAACGGGCTGGGCAACGTGGCACCGCCGTGAACACGCGAAACGAGTCCTTCGTCCGCCAGCGTATTCACGTCGCGACGGATGGTCAGCTCACTGACGCCCAGCTTCGCGGCGATATCCCGCACAGTAATGGCACCATGTGCGCGCAACTCCTCCATGAGCCGCTCACGTCGTTGCAGCGAAAACAGCGATTTTCCGCCCACTTCGGGGGTCTGTTCGGAACTCAAGATGTTGCCTCCACTGTGAGGGTGAATGCGCCGGAAGCGCGGTTTTCGGCGGGCATGCGGAAACGGAGCCGAGTCAGTTTCTTGCCCCAGATATCGCTGAGGAGAGGATCGTCCAGGAGCCACTCGTCCACCAGTACGACGGCCGTGGCCGGCTTCCAGCGAAGATGCAGTCCCTTGGTGGTTTTCGCAGCCGGAATCCCCTCGGGCGTGATGGTCGCCGTCGCGTCTGAACCGACGCTGACGGTGCCGGCAACCAGGTAGGTGATGTCGACGTCGTGCGTTCCCTCCGGCGGGTGCGCTCCCAGGTTCCAGCGATCGTCGATGACAACGCTGCCCGCCTCGCGGTTCATCAGCGAGGTGCGGATCCATTGCTCGGCGTGGTCCAAGCCGTAGGCGGCACCGAGTCCGAGGGCAAGCGTGGGTTCCTCGCCAGTGGGCTCCTGGAGAACGGTTGCCCCAAACGAAGACCCGGTCCCCTGTTCCAGCCCGAACGGCGCCGGCACACTATGCCAGGCGCTCTGCATGGCCCGGATCCGGTATCGATCAGGTCCGAACGTTTGGGCGGTGTACGTGGGCTGGCCGGCATCGACCAGCAGCGGCACGCCATCCACGGCGACCACTACCGAACCGACATCCCGGTGGTTGTGGTGCTCGCCGTTGTGCCCGCCCTTCGTCGCAAGCGTGAGCCCGTCGGAGGAGCCAGGGGTTTGCCGCGCCACCATGATCTGGACCGACGGCAGGTACGTCCCCCAACTGGGTGACAGATCAGGCCGTTTTGAGGGCTGAGAACGGTCTGATCTGCTACTTAATTGGGTGAGGTGGGTAAGGACGCGGCCAAGTCCGGCGGCGGCGTTGGGTTCGGGTTCGACGGCGGCAAAGGCGGCGGCATGCCGGGCAGCCTCCACGTCCCCCAGCCGGACAGCCCAGCGGTGCAGCATTCCCCACGGGAGTCCTTGGTGCGCACGGGCGGGACCATCAGCAACGTTGAGAAACCAGCGATCGCCCAAGTGCATGCGGTGCGGGAAGGCCACCAACGCGCGGATCACCGGCAGGTCCGGGTTCAGCTCACCACCGCTGGCCTCTTCCAGCAGGGCAAGGCCTTCCAGTGCACGGCCGGCCCCGTTCCACCAGTAGGCGAAGCCCTCGTCGATTGCGCCGTCCGCAGGGATGGAGGCGAGGAAGCGGTCCAATCCTTCGATGCAGCGGGCAACAACCTCTGCCTGCACCCCAGGGTCATCAACCAACAACAGTGCTGCCGCGATGATGTTCGAGTGGATCCACGGGTTCCAGTTGTGGACATCGCCGTCCAACCCCAGCCAATGCCAGTCGAGGCGGTCCAGGAAAGGGCTGATCACGCGCTCTTGCGCCTCGAGCCTGATCCGCCGGCGCAGTCCGGGGGCACGGGCATCCAGTTGCGAACCCAGCACGTGATCCAGCCACGCGAGCTGGGCCACCACCTCTCCTGCGCCGAGATCCAGGTACGGCCGGGATCGATCCGGGACAACGTCGCCGCTGCGCGTGAACACGTCATCATGCGCGGCCCAGCTCCACGAGCTCTGCTCGCAGAGGAGGTATGCGCCGTCGATCACCTCATCAAGCCAGCCCGGTTCAGCGGAGCCCCCCACAGCGGCCAGCGCGACGGCGCGGGTCAGCCGCTGTTGTCGGCTCGCCACCAGTCCCTCGTAGGCTGTGCGGTTGCCGTCGCGGAAATAGCGGGCGTAATGCGAGACCAACGGTTGGGGCCAGGGGCTCGCCTTCTCGGCATCCGCCTGGCCGCGCAGCTCGGAAAGCACCCCGGCAGCAGCGAGCTGCCATCCGGCGTCGGACGCTGGACGAACGGTGAGGCGATCGCGAAAGCCACGAAGAGACTCCTTCAAGGCGGGTGCGCTTGCAGACGAACCCCAAGCGCTCAGGAGGGGCGGCGCGTCAACGGCAGTGGTGCCGGTAGCCATAGGAATTCTTCTCTCATTTGTTCGAGTATGAACGTTTAAGATCAAGCTCGATTGAGTTGAATGAACTGTCTTGTTTATGAGTATGTACTGATTATTAGATGTGATGCAACACATAAATCACGGTCGAACAGGCCGCCGATAGTTTCGAAGGGAGGATCCCCTCAATGTCGCTCAAGCCCCAGGCACTGCTGGTCATGAATAGCGGAACCTTTGCTGATCAGTTCGACTCCACACGACTGGAGCGGCTGGCAGGAATGGTGGATCTCGGTGATCAGCCGTGGACGGATTCCTTGGACGCTCCGGAGTTGACGGGCCGCCTGGAAGAGGTGGAAATTCTCCTCACCAGCTGGGGAGTTCCGCAGCTCAACGCAGAACGACTGGAGCGCATGCCCAAGCTTCGGGCAGTTTTCCACTGTGCAGGAACAGTGCGCAGCTTCGTCAGCGAGGAACTCTGGGATCGCGGGATCACCGTCACCAACGGAGCCGACGCCAACGCCATCCCCGTAGCCGAGTTCACGTTCGCCTCAATAGTCCTGGCAGGCAAAAAGGCCCATGTGCTGGCCAACGATGCCCGCACTTTTCGCGCCGACTGGAGCTACATCGGTGACCGTGGCGAGCTCGGCAACATCGGACGGGTCATCGGCGTCATCGGGTTCTCCCGAATCGGCCGCCGGGTGGTCCAACTGGTCCAGCAACTCCAGGATGTCACCTGCCTGGTGAGCGATCCCTACGCCGATCCACTTGACGTCGCCGCCGCGGGCGGCAAGCTGGTCACGCTCGAAGAGCTCCTGCCCGTGTCCGATGTCGTCACTATCCACGCACCCGCCCTGCCTGAAACCCGCAACATGATCAGTACCGCTGAGCTGCAGTCCATGAAGGACCACGCGACGCTCATCAACACCGCCCGCGGTTCACTCGTTGACACTGAAGCCCTCGAGAAAGAGTGCGCCACCGGACGGATCACTGCCCTGTTGGATGTCACGGAACCCGAGCCGCTGCCCGCGGAATCCACACTGTACAACCTCCCCAACGTGATCATCACCCCGCACATCGCAGGTTCGCTCGGGACTGAAACCAGGCGGATGTCCGATGCCGCGCTGGACGACCTGGAGCGATACCTCGCCGGCAAGGACCTCCTTGCCCAAGTAGTCCACGCGGACCTCGGCCTCAGCGCCTAGGTCCCCCTCAAGAACACCTCGGCACCAAACCAACGCCGCACCTACGGCAAACTTAAAACCCAGTACTAAAGGAGAACGCAATGAAGCGCACAACCCTCGCCGCAATCGCCCTTGCGGTGACTGCAGGGCTCGGACTCACCGGCTGCGCCGGCGCTGCCGGTCCCGCCGAACCGCAGGCGGCCGAAGGCAAGACCCGGCTGACCGTCTCGGTGTGGAACTACGAGGGCACCCCGGAGTTCAAGGCCCTCTTTGACAGCTACGAGGCCGCCAACCCGAACATTGATATTGAACCCGTGGACATCCTGGCCGATGACTACCCCCAGAAAGTCACCACCATGCTGGCTGGCGGGGACACCACTGACGTCCTCACCATGAAGAACGTGATCGACTACTCCCGCTACGCCAACAACGGCCAGCTGCAGGAAATCAATGACGTTGTGGACAAGGTGGGCAAGGACAACCTCGCCGGCACGGACGCCTTCAACATCGATGGCAAGTACTTCGCAGCTCCCTACCGCCAGGACTTCTGGCTCCTGTACTACAACAAGGACCTGTTCAAGGCCGCCGGAATTGAAGATCCCAAGGACCTGACCTGGGAGAAATACACCGAGATCGCCAAGAAGCTCTCCACCGAGGCTGACGGCAAGAAGACTTACGGCACTTACCACCACATCTGGCGTTCAGTGGTTCAAGCCATCGCAGCAGCCCAGAACGGTGCTGACCAGAACAGCGGCGACTACGGCTTCATGGAAGATCAGTACAACACAGCACTTGACCTGCAGAAGTCCGGCGCCACCTTGGACTTCGGCACCGCCAAGAGCCAGAAGACCAGCTACCGCACCATGTTCGAGTCCGGCCAGGCAGCCATGATGCCCATGGGTACCTGGTACATCGCCGGCATCCTGCAGGCCAAGAAGGACGGCAAGACCAACGTCAACTGGGGCTTGGCTCCGATGCCGCAGAAGAACGACGACGGCAAGGTCACCACGTTCGGTTCGCCCACGGCCTTCGCCGTGAACAAGAACGCAACCCACTCCGATGAGGCCAAGAAGTTCATTGAATGGGCCGCCGGAGAAGAGGGCGCCAAGGCGATCTCCAAGATCGGCGTAGTCCCGGCTCTGCAGAACGATGCCATCACCGCTGAGTACTTCAAGCTCGATGGCATGCCCACGGACGAGCTGTCCAAGAAGGCCTTCACGCCGGACACCACTGAACTGGAAATGCCCGTTAGCGACAAGTCAGCCGCTACGGACAAGATCCTCAACCAGGAACACGACCTCGTCATGGTGGGCGAGCGCTCCGTTAGCGATGGCATCGCCGAGATGGGCAAGCGTGTCACGAGCGAAGTGCTGGGCAAGTAATCCTGCCAGGCAAGTAACTCTCCCCGGTTCCGGTGCTGCATCCTTGAGGCGCAGCACCGGAACCCGGACCTGAACTCTCCGGATCCTGAAATGGAGGAACGCCCCCGCCCCGGGAGCGGTCATCATGACTACAGAAACAATCCCCCAGGCACCTGCCCCCGTGCAGAGCCGCGGCAACAGGAAGCAAGCCAGGCGTAACACGCTGATTGGCTGGACGTTCATCCTTCCGAACTTCCTTGGCTTCCTGGCCTTCACCCTCATTCCAGTCGTGGCCGCCTTCGCGCTCTCCTTCATGGAATGGTCCTCGTTCAGCGCTCCCAAATGGATTGGCCTGGCCAACTTTGAGCGCATGTTCGCCTCCGACTCCTTCTGGATCGCACTGCGGAACACTGTTGTTTACGCCCTGGGCCACGTCCCTCTGACCATGGCGCTGGCACTGCTCCTGGCCATGCTGCTGAACCGGAAACTCAAAGGCATCGGCTTCTTCCGGGTTGCGATCTTCTTCCCGTACATCACCTCTCTGGTGGCTGTCGCAGTGGTCTGGAACATGCTGTTCAGCCCGGACAGCGGACCCATCAACCAGTTCCTCGGCGCAATCGGCATCGCCAACCCGCCCGGCTGGACCTCCAGCTCGGACTGGGCCATGCCTGCGGTGATCATCACCAGCGTATGGCGGGACATGGGCTACTACATGGTCCTGTACTTGGCCGGTCTTCAGGCGATCCCCACTGAGCTGTACGAAGCCGCCGAAGTTGACGGCGCAAGCGCCTGGCAGCGTTTCTGGAACGTCACCATCCCGTCCCTGCGTCCCACCACGTTCTTTGTTGTGGTCATGCTGACGGTCTCCAGTTTCAAGGTGTTCGACCTCATTGTGGTCATGACCAACGGCGGCCCCGGACGGTCCACCACGGTGCTGTCCCAGCTGATTTACCAGGAAGGCATTGGCGAAGGAAAGTTTGGCTACTCCTCGGCCATCTCGCTGGTCCTGTTCATCATCGTGCTGACGGTCACCGTCCTGCAGTTCAAGATCCAACAGCGGAGGGAACGCTGATGACCAACATGGCCGAAGACCTCAAAGCCACTCATGTGACGGACGCAGCCTCGTCTCCGTCAGGCGCACCCAGTGCGGAAGACCGTCGTCGTACTGACCGCAAGCGTTCCCCGCGCGAGCAGAAGAAGCGCACCGCGAACATGGTGATCTACGGTGTCCTGGTGGTTCTGGTGGTGGCGCTCATGGTGCCGTTCATCTGGATGCTCTCTTCGTCGCTGAAGGAGAACAACCAGGTCCTCACCGTACCCATCCAGTGGATTCCGCAGGAGTTCGTGTGGAGCAATTACACGGACATTTGGACCCGGATCCCCATGATGGGGTACCTGCAGAACTCGCTCTACCTCGCCGTGATCATCACCTGCCTCCAGGTCCTCACGGGCTCGCTGGCTGCGTACGGTTTTTCGAAGGTCCGCTTCCCGGGCCGCGATGTGCTGTTCCTCGCCTACATCGGCACCATCGCCGTTCCGTGGCAGGCCTACATGGTGCCGCAGTACATCATGATGCAGAACCTGGGCCTGACCAACAGCTTCAACGCCCTGATCCTGCTCCAGGCATTCGGCGCGTTTGGCGTATTCCTGATGCGCCAGTACTACATGACCATCCCGGACGAGCTCTGCGAAGCCGCCCGGATTGACGGCCTCAGCGAGTACGGCATTTGGGCCCGCGTGATCCTGCCCCTGTCCAAGCCGGCCCTCGCCAGCCTGGCACTGCTCACGTTTGTGAACACGTGGAACGACTACATGGGTCCGTTCATCTACCTCACGTCCAACCGTCTCTGGACTGTCCAACTGGGCCTGCGGTCCTTCGTTGGCCAGTTCGACGCTGAGTACGCCATGATCATGACCGGCTCCGTGATCTCCGTGATCCCCATCCTCATCATCTTCCTGATCGGCCAGCGCTACTTCATTCAAGGCATCGCCACGAGCGGGATGAAAGGATGAGTACCGCGGCGGGGCAGAAGCGACGGCGGTGGGCCGGACCGGGGTTCGAAACCTTCGGGAGCATTTTCGGCTTCATTTACACCTTCCTGGCCGGAAATGCCCTGCTCGCCGTGGCCAACGCCCCGCTGGTCCTCAGCCTCTCGCTGGTGGCCGACCCCGCGGCTGCATGGCCGTTCTTCCTGGCGCTCTCGGTCACTATTGCGCCGTCCCTCGCCGGCATCTTCGCTGCCTTCAAGGCCTTGAACGACGACGGCGGCGCTGTCAAGCCGGTTGCCGCATTCCTTCGGGGATACAAGCGCAGTTTCGCCAAGGCCGCGCTGCTCGGCGTAGGGGCTGTGGCCATGCTGATGTTCCTCGGCGTGGACCTGGCCGTCATCCAGAACAATGCCGCTGCCATTCCCGGCGCGGCACTTCTGGTGCCGCTGATCGTCGTAGCAGCCGCCGTAACGGTGACCCTATCCGTCACGGCGATTGCCGGCGTCGTACTTCTCCCTGAGGCGCAGCTGAAAAGCATCCTCAAGGCCTCGCTGTATTTGGCCGTTCAACGCTGGTACCTGAGCCTGGCCATGCTGGTGCTGCTGGGGATCATCGTTTCCGCGGCTGTAATGCAACCGGTCCTGGGCATCGCGCTGGCGCCGGCACCTCTGCTGTTCGTGATCTGGAGCAACGCTTCGTACGCCTTCCACGCCGCGCTCCGTACCCCGTAATACCGTTAGGACCTTTCTTGGACACGTTCGCAATCGGAGATCAGGACTTCCTCCTGGATGATCGGCCGTTCCGCATCCTCTCCGGAGCCATCCACTACTTCCGGGTGCACCCCGATCTGTGGGCGGACCGAATCCACAAAGCACGGCTCATGGGGTTGAACACCATCGAGACTTACGTGCCGTGGAATGAACACTCTCCCGAGACGGGCGTCTTTTTGGCCGACGGTGGATGGGATCTCGGGCGCTTCCTGGACCTTGTGGCCGATTCCGGGATGCACGCTATTGTCCGCCCCGGCCCCTACATTTGCGCCGAATGGGACAACGGTGGGCTGCCGGCGTGGCTGTTCACCGACCCCACCGTGGGCGTGCGCAGCAGCGAAACCGGCTATCTTGCCGCCGTCTCCTCTTATATGGAGTCGGTCCTGGACGTTGTCGTGCCGCGCCAGATTTCCAACGGCGGCCCTGTGATCATGTTCCAGATTGAGAACGAGTACGGTGCTTACGGCAACGACAAGGCCTACCTGCAGCACATGGTTGACCTGTCCAAGCGTTTGGGTGTGGACGTTCCGCTGTTCACGTGCGATCAGCCGTTCGGGACCATGATCGAGGACGGATCACTGCCAGAACTCCACAAGACCGGAACGTTCGGATCGCGTGCTGATGAGCGGCTGGCTTTTCTCCGCGAACGGCAGCCCACAGGGCCACTGATGTGCGCCGAGTTCTGGAACGGCTGGTTCGACAACTGGGGAACGCACCATCACACTACCGACGCCGCTGCTTCCGCCGCCGAACTGGATGCGCTGCTGACCGCTGGGGCTTCGGTGAACATCTACATGTTCCACGGCGGGACGAACTTCGGGTTCAGCAACGGGGCGAACGACAAGGGCATCTACGAGCCCACCATCACCTCCTACGATTACGACGCACCGCTCTCCGAAGACGGACACCCCACGGCCAAGTACTTCGCGTTCCGTGACGTTATTGCCAAGCACTTCCCGGTTCCTGCCGAAGTGCCGGAGATTCGGGCTGCCGCTGCTGCTTCCGTGGCGGCCGTTTCCAGGTCCGTTCCATTGCTCTCTGTCCCGCCTGCTACGCAACTGGTTCCCGGCCCGGTTCCACCGGTGGAAATCACCGGGCATTACCGAGGCTTCTACCTCTACGAGGTGTTGCTGCAGGGCGGCGGAGTCTTGTCCTTCTCCGAGGTGCGGGACCGGGCACAGTTTTTCCTGGACGGAGTGCCTGTGGGGGTACTGAGCCGGGAAGCGGGCGAGCGCACTGTCGTCATCCCCCATGGAGGCCGCCTGCAGGTTCTTCTGGAAGACCAAGGCCGGGTGAACTACGGGCAGAGGATCGGCGAGGCCAAAGGACTGATCGGGCCCGCGTTGCTCAACGGCGTGGAGGTAGTGGACTGGGAAGTAGGCGCTATTGACCTGTCCCTGGATGCCTTCCGGGATGCCTCGTTGCCGTTTCCGGACGGCAACCTCGCCCACGCTGGCGTGGCCGGTCCTTCCATCTCCTTCGCCACCTTTGAAGCCGATGGCCCTGGCGACCGGTTCCTCCGCCTGGACGGCTGGACCAAGGGCAATGCCTTCATCAACGGCTTCAACGTGGGCAGATACTGGAGTCGCGGTCCGCAGCGCACGCTCTATGTGCCCGGTCCCCTGATCCGCGAGGGCGCCAACGAGCTCGCCATCCTGGAACTTCACGGAAGCGCGACGCGTGAGGTGAGTTTCGTCGTCGGACCTGACCTGGGCCCCGACGAAAAGTAACCCTCTCTCACATCCCAAGTGCTTGAGGACAACCTTCTCTCACATCCCAAGCCCTCCCCGCCGATCCTCTCTCACTTTCTTCAGAGGAGTGATAGAAGGTCCCGTTTTAAGGGCTGGAAAGTGATAGACGGTTCCGATTCAAGGGCTGGGGAGTGATAGAAGGTCCCGTTTTAAGGGCTGGGAAGTGAGAGAGCGTGGGGACGCAGAAGGGGACCGGCTGATGAGCCGGTCCCCTTCTGTGTGTTCAGCGACTGAAGTTCAGCGCGCGGGCGTCATTAGCCGCGGCAGAGCTCGCCGTACTTGGTGCCGGCTTCCTGGTAGGCAGCACCCAGCTCAGCCAGTTTGGCCTCGCGTTCGCTCTTCGCTGCCGCGTCCTTCGGTTCTTCCTTAGCCTGCTCGTCCAGGTACTCCAGGATTGCGGAGACAACCGGCTTCATGTCCGTGGAGGCCACGGACTCGATGGGGCGGATGGCGTTGGCCACGCGGATGGTGGCGGTCTGGCTAGCGTTCTGGGGAATGCCGGCGGCGGCGACACCGACGCGGTCGCAGGTTTCCGCGGTGGTCAGCTGCTGCTGGGCGGAACAGGCAGATGCCGAGGCAATGAGCCCGGCAGCGATCAGGACAGTGGTGAGTTTCTTCATGATTCCCTCAGTGGTCGACGTCCCTTTGATTGTAATCAGAGCAGGCGTCTCGCCCCGCATCGGCCCTCAAGCAAAGTTACAGGGCCGGTGTCCGGGGCGGAGCCGTCCGTCGTGAACCCGTGGCTTCGAAGGCTGCGGCCAACGTCAGCAGAGCCGTGTCGTCGTAGGCTCGCCCGGCGAAGGTGAGGCCTACGGGCATGCCGATATCCGCCATGGTTCCCATCGGCACAGTGACCGTGGGTATGCCCAGGTGCCTCGGGACGAGGTTGCCGTTGGCCACCCACACGCCATTGCGCCAGCCTAGGTCAGCGGAAGCAGGGTTCACGTCCATATCGGCAGGACCCACGTCCGCTGCTGCCGGGAACAGTACGGCGTCGAGTCCGAGCCCGTCCATCCACTCCTCCAAGTCCACACGCCGCGTTTCCTCAAGCCCGTGCACACCGTTTTCCAGCTCCGGGATCTCGGTGAACTGCGATACTCCGTGCTCGCGGACGTGCCCGGGATACTCAGCAATGTCGTCGTCAAACCCGGCGTACCGGTCAGGCAATGCGCCCTCCGGGTGCGGGAAGATTGCTGCGCCTTCCACATCTGCAAGGCTGCTCAGTACGGGATCGCCGTTGGCACGGAGGAAGTCGTCCCACGCCCAGGCGGAAAGGTCCACAATTTCACGCTTGAGGTACTCAGGGGTGACGAGGCCACGGGTGGCGATGGTGGGTGCGCCCGGGCGGTCGCCTTCGTAGTTTGAGACCACCGGGAAGTCCACCAGCACAACCTCAGCACCGGCCGCTTCAAGGTCCCGCTTTGCTGCCTCCCACAGGTCGATGACGGAAGCCCGCGTCTCGATGCGTTGCCCGGTGGGCCCGCCGATCCCCGGCTTGGTGCTGGTTCCGGCGTCCAGGTCTGCGTTGATGTACATGCGCGGCACTCCGAAGCGCTTGCCCCGCAACGCCAACCGTCCGGCGTCGGCGTCTTCCGGAGACAGAGCCAGGTACGACTCCGGACGGACCTCGGAAGACTTCGGGAGCTGAACCCAGGGCTGCGAGCGCCAGAAGTCGCCTCGGGTCTCGGCGTCGTCGGCCACGATCACGTCGAGCAGCTCCAGCATGTCCGCCATGGTGCGGGTGTGCGGGACCACTACGTCCATGGTGGGGACCAGCGGCCAGTTGCCGCGCACGGAGATAACGCCACGCGAGGGCGTGTACGCGCACAGGGCATTGTTCGACGCCGGTGCGCGGCCACTTGACCAGGTCTCCTCGCCCAGGCCGAAAGCTGCGAAGCTTGCCGCCGTCGCGGTGCCGGAACCGTTGGAGGAGCCGGAACCGAACGCTGCAGTCAGGAAGTCAGCGTTGTAGGGGCTTTCGGCGCGTCCGTAGACGCCGCGTTGCATGCCACCGTTGGCCATGGGCGGCATATTGGTGAGGCCCATCAGCACCGCGCCGGCATCCCGAAGGCGTTCGATGGTGAAGGCATCATGCTGCGCCACGAGATGCTCAAAAGCGGGCGATCCTGCCGCGGCGGTGAGCCCTTTGGCCAGGTAGCTGTCCTTGACTGTGTAGGGGATGCCGTCCAGCGGGCCCCGCACAGTCCCGTTCGCCCGCCGTTCGTCTGATGCCTTGGCGTCTGCTAAAGCGTCGGGGTTCATGACCACGAGTGCGTTGAGCTTGATGCAGTTGTGGTCGTAGGCCTCGATCCGGTCAAGATACGCCTGGGTGAGCTGTTCGCTGGTTACCTCTCCGGCTTCCAGCGCTGCCCGCAGTTGCGCAATGGAGGCTTCAACGACGTCGAAAGGAGCCACTATGCTGCACCTCCTGCGGACTGTGCTTCGCTGAGAAGCGGCTGCTGCTGCGTGATGCAGTGGATACCGCCGCCGCGGGCAAGGATGGGGCGTGCGTCTACGGTGACAACGCGGCGGCCGGGGTAGGCCTCGGCCAGGATTTCCGCAGCAAGCGAGTCGGCACGTTCTTCGCCGTACCCGCAGGCGATGACGCCGCCGTTGACCACGAGGTGGTTGACGTAGCTCCAGTCCACAAAGCCGTCGTCGTCGCGCAGCGTTTCCGGTGCGGGCAGCGGAACAATCTCGAACGGTTTGCCCGCCGCGTCCGTCTGGGTTTCCAGGAAGGAGTGGAGTGTGCGGCTGACCTCGTGGTCCGGGTGCTCCGGGTTGGTCTGGGAGTGCAACAGTATCCGGCCAGGGGTGGGGAGGGTGGCCACCATGTCGATGTGACCGCGCGTGCCCAGGTCCTCGTAGTCGCGGGTCAGTCCTCGGGGAACCCAGATGACCTTGGTGGCGCCGATGGTGCGGGCCAGTTCGGCCTCGACTGCTGCCTTGTCCGCATAGGGGTTCCGGCCCGGATCCAGCTGGACCGTTTCGGTGATCAGCACGGTTCCCTCGCCGTCCACGTGAATAGCGCCGCCCTCATTGACCAGGAGGGAGCTGACCAGTTCGGCACCGGACTTTTCCGCAACAAAACGGCCCATTCCGGCGCTCTTCTGCCATTCGGACCATGCGGGCGCGCCCCAGCCGTTGAAGATCCAGTCCACTGCGCCAAGCACGCCGGGGCGTTCATCATCCAGCACAAAGGTGGGTCCGACGTCGCGCATCCAGAACTCATCCAGCGGCGCTTCAATCTGCTCGATGCCGCTGCCCAGCATGCGGGCGGCCCTCTCGCGTTCGCTGGGGTCCACCACCATGGTGACCGGTTCAAATTCGGCCACGGCGTGGGCCACGGCAGTCCAGGCCGTGTAGGCCTCTTCGGCAGAGGTGACGTCGTCGCCAAGGGTCAGGCCGGGGCGAGGGAACGCCATCCAGGTGCGCTCATGCGGTGCGGTTTCGGCCGGCATTCTCCAAGCCATGGGTGACTCCTTCGTCTTCTTGCGCTTTGCTGCAATTTTCTTGTTGATCACACGATCAACAATGCTGAAAACGTAATCTAGACTGGTCCTTGATGTCAAGCACTCAACAGAAACGCGCCGTCCGTAAGTCACCGGCAGAGCGCGCCGCAGAAATCACCGAAGCCGCCCGCGAGATCGCACTCGAGGCGGGCCTCACAGCGCTCACGCTGCGCAATATCGCCGCCCGTGTAGGCGTCGCTTCGGGCCTCGTGGCGCACTACCAGCCCAATATGGACGCTCTCGTTTCAAGCACCTTCGCCAACATCGTGGCAGCAGAAACACAAGAAGTCGCGGGCTTGCTGAGCCAACGCCCCGGACCATCCGAACGCCTGAGCCTGCTGGTGGAAACGCTCCTGGACAACAGCAGGCTCGACGTCACCGCAATCTGGGTGGAAGCCTGGACGCTGGGTCGCCGCAATGAGACCCTGGCCGCTTCCGTCCGCGATCAGATGGATGCCTGGCAGAACGTCTTCCAGGGGGTAGTGGAGGAAGGAAACGCGACCGGAGCCTTCAACGTTACGGATGCCGCCGCCGTCGCATGGCAGATCCTCGGCATGGTGGACGGCCTGAACGCCCAAGCACTGGTCCGCTGGGACGGCGTCAACGATCGCGGCACTCATTTGGCCCACGCCGTGGAGGGCATGGTGGGCGCCGCACGAGGTTCCTTGGTGAGCAAGCAGGGCGCGTAAGCCAGCGAGCCAATGGCCCCGTCTTCGGGAGCCACGCCCGCTGCCCTAGGCTGGAGACCATGGCGATCATTCACAAGGCAACCCTGTCCCCGTCCAAGCTCGAACTCATCGCTGACTACCTCCCCAAGCAGCCCTGGTTCATCCAGGATGGTTCACCGGAGCTCATTGGCGCCTACCGCTTTGACGATCCCGCCGGCGAGGTGGGCCTGGAGACGCACGTCATCACTGCCGGCGAGCGCGTCTACCAAGTTCCCCTCAGCTACCGCGGCTACGAGCTGGCCGGCGCCGAAGAATGGCTCATCGGCACCATGGACCACTCGGTCCTGGGCAAGCGCTGGGTTTACGACGCCTGCGCCGATCCCGTCTACGTCAAGGTCCTCGCCACTGCCATCATCACCGGCCAGAAAGAGGCCGAGCTGATCGTCGACGGCGAGCCCGAGCCCCGCCCCAGCACTGTCACGGTGAAGGGCAGCGGAAAGCTCGACGACGTCGTCCCCGCCTTGAGTGCTTCGGCGCCGGTATCCGGGAGCGGCGTGACCATCATCGATGCCGGTGAGCTGCGGTTGAAGGTTACCCGGGTCCTGGATGTGGCAGCGGATGCATCGGCCAATACCGCTGCAGCTCCGGAGCTTCACGGGGACCTGATCCTCAATGGACAGTGGGCCGGGCTGGAGAACCCGGTGGAGCTGGCATCGGTGGTTCGGAACTAACCGTCGACGCCGGGGGCATCTGTTGGTCGCAGGTGCTGCGGCGTAGGCTGGCAAGAAAGTCGTCTAAACGTGAGAGGTTCAGCATGTATAAAGCGCAAAGCATCTTTCCCGCCGCCCAGGATCTTGCACGGGAGTGGGTAACGCATGCAACAGAGGGCAAATCCGCCCAAACAGATGCAGTGGTGAGGTGGGCTTTGGCCCGAATCAACCATGCCGACGTCCCTTCCGTGGTTCAGGGCGTAATGCTCACTCTGACCGGCAACAAGAAATCCGCCAAGGAAGCTAAACGCACAGCCACCAAGGCCGTTAAGAAGGCCACCGAGGCACTCAGCCGGAAGACCACCCAGCGCAGCTCCGGCCGGGCCATCTGGTTCACCGCAATTGCTGCTGCTCTGGTGGGTGCAGGCGCAGTGTTTGCTTGGCGCACGATGCTGCCTCCGGGCGAACCTGAGCCGGTCAAGCGGCCGGAAACCCCTGCCCAACCGCCGGTGCCCCCGGTCCCCTAACGCCCGGAAAGGCCCCGGACCTCTTCAGGTGCGGAAAGCGGCTAAGGTGCCGGGCCGTCGTCGTGCGGTTTTGTTCGCCTCCGCAGCGACGTCCCGGCCACCAGCCAATAAGCCCCGCCGCTGGCCAGCAGGAAACCGACCACGCCCAGGAAAACCAGCTGAGTAATGATCCCGGCGATAACCATGACGAAACCGGCCACAACGGCCAGACTGCCCAGAACGGTGCGCGCCACCGCACCACGTGGGCGGCCGGACTTCAGCTCATAAGCGAGATCGGGATCTGTTGACGCGAGATCCCGTTCCAGCTCTTCCAAGCTCCTGCGTTCTTCATCCGACAATGACATCGGAATTCCTCACCACACGAGCAGGCCGCCAACCGTGCGTCGATGCTCAGAACATCAGCACGAGCTCTGCTTGCCGTGCTATGCCTTCATTATCTTCCCGATGCCTCGTTCTTACCAACGGTCCTAAGCATGCTTACGATGGTAGGGCAGGATTCTGACGCACCAAGAGCACGGAACACCCAACCGCCCACTGGAAAGTTGAATTCCCATGGCACGACAAAGCGCTAAGAATGCACTGAGCACCACTGAAGCGGTTCCCAAGCGCCGCGGACCCCGTAGGGCGATGTGGCTTATTGCCGCCGGTCTCGTGGCCGGCATAGCGGGTGGAGTTTTCGGCTTCCGCATGCTGGTACCGCCGGGAGAGTCCGAGCCTCTCAGGGACCGTCGGCGGGATCCAAGCGGGGCTTCCAGGGTGGGAACGTCGCCATTGGATGCTTCGCAACCCCATGTGGAACAGCCGGCGGAGATCTTGGTCCCGGAAGAGCCGGTGGAAATCTCCACGAGGATGCGCCCGGGTGAATGGACCGAAGAGTCTCTGCTGGAACATGTTGAGGACTACAAGCAGCAGATTCGGGGCATGGGAGCCAAAGAGTCGCAGATTGTGGTCAACGTGGAGCGGACCGAAGCGGGTGCTGCCCGGGTACTGGTCAGCTGGGACAGGACTTTGCCGTAGGTCCGGGGAGCAAAAGGTTCCCGAAGGGCTAAAGGTTCTCGCCCTGCCGTGGCCGCCACACCACAACGGCCTGCGATCGTGCACGGGGTCGCTGTCCACGGGCCAGGCTGACGACGTCACCCGCCGCACCTGCCGCGAAAATCCGCGCGTCCACGGGTGAGCGGCGGCGCGACAACTCTTCCGTCAGCTCAGCTACCCGGTACTGCAGGGCAGCAACCTGGTTTTCGAGATCGAGGATGCGTTTAATGCCTTCAAGCGAGACGCCGGACTGCGAGAGGCGCTGGACCTCCCGCAGTTTGTTGACGTCGTTCTGAGAGTAACGGCGGGACTTGCCGGGAGCACGGCTGGGCGAAACGATGCCCAAACGGTCGTACTGGCGCAACGTCTGCGGATGCATGTCGGCAAGCTCCGCAGCCACGGAGATGACAAAGATCGGCTGGTTGACGTCGATAGCCATGACCGCCTCCCTATAACCGGGCCTTTGCGGCCAGATCGTTACGCGGGTTTGCATCGGTGGTTGCCGCAGCGAAAGCCTTGACAGCTTCCTCTGCTTCCTTGTTCAGGTTCTGCGGAACCGCGACGTCGATTGTCACCAGCAGGTCACCGGTCGCCTTGGACGTCTTCACCCCGCGCCCCTTCACACGGAGGGTGCGGCCTGACGGAGTTCCAGCCGGGACGCGAACCTTGACGGTGTCGCCGTCGAGCGTTGGCACCTCAATGGTGGCGCCAAGCGCCGCTTCCGCAAACGTGACGGGCACATGGATGCGGATGTTATCGCCGTTGCGGTGGAAAAAGTCGTGGGGTTTGACGCTCACCGTGATGATGAGGTCGCCGTTGCCGGCCGGGCCAGCGTTGCCCTTGCCGCGCTGACGGACTTTCTGCCCGTCCTTGATGCCGGCGGGAATCTTGACGTCGATCACGTTGCCGTTACTCTCACGCAGGCTCACAGTGGTGCCCTTGATGGAACCGGCAAACGAGATGGACGTGGTGGCCGTACGGTCCGCGCCCTTTTGCGGTGCACGCTGGAACCCGGTGGGGCCGGCTCCGCCGAAGCCACCACCGAACAGGTCAGCGAACTCCGGAGGGATGCCGCCGCCTGCAGGTTGACGGGCACCCGGCCCGCCGCCGAACAGACCGCCAAAGAGGTCCTCAAACCCGCCGTTGGCTCCTGCTCCCCCGCGCCCGGCACCGGCACCCGGAGCGAACCGGGCACCACCCATGGCGCGGATGGCATCGTACTGTTGGCGGTCCTCGGGATTGGACAACACCGAGTAAGCCTCGGAGATGTCCTTGAACTTCTTCTCCGCTGCAGCATCGCCCGAGTTCGTATCAGGGTGATGCTCGCGGGCTAGCTTGCGATAAGCCTTCTTGATATCCGCGTCGGACGCGTCCTTGGCAATACCAAGGATCGCGTAAAAATCCTTTTCAACCCAGTCCTGGCTGGCCAAGAGCGTTTCCTTTCGTTGGGAACGAGATGGCAGTTCGTGCCAATGTTTACTCAATCATTGTCACGAACTGCCATCTCGAGAGGGGTACTAGGCCGGAACCGCGACGATGACCTGAGCTGCACGCAGGACACGCTCGCCGGAGCGGTACCCGGAGCGCAGTACCTGGCTGACTGTGTCAACCTCGATGTCTTCGCCGGGCTGCTGGATGAGTGCCTCGTGGATGGTGGGGTCGAATTCGACTCCGGTATCTGCGATGCGTTCCAGTCCGTACGTCTTCAGCGCGTTCTCCAGCTTGGTGGCGATGGCGGCGAAGGGGCCGCCTTCGAGGTCACCGTGCTGGCGTGCGGCGTCGACGTCGTCCAGCACCGGGAGCAGGGAGTTCAGGACGCCGATGACGGCCATCTCTCCTGCTACGGCGCGGTCGCGTTCGACCCGCTTGCGGTAGTTGACGTACTCAGCTTGAAGGCGGAGGAGGTCGTTGCGGAGTTCCGCAGCCTGGGCTTCAGCCGCGGCACCGGAGGCTACCGATTCCTCGGCCGGCACCTCTACCCCGTTGAGGATTTCCTCAGCCTGGGAGAGGGCGTCGCCGTCCGTGGGAGCAGCGTTGCCTTCGGTGGGAGCCGCAGCTTCGCTATCAGGCTGACGTGCTTCGCCGGTCTCCGGGTCAACCTTGCGGTTGTCGCGAATAACTGGCTTACGCGGCTCGTTGCCTTCTGAGTGCTCTGCTTCGTTGCCGTGGTGAGGCATGACTACTTCTTCGCTTCGTCTTCGTCGATGATTTCGGCGTCGACGATGTCCTCGTCAGCAGCAGAACCCGTCTGCTCACCGGCAGGAGCACCTTCAGCGCCGGCACCCGGAGCGTCAGCTGCAGCAGCCTGCGAGTAGATGGCTTCGCCGAGCTTGGTCTGGGAGGCCTGGAGCTTCTCGAACGCAGTCTTCACAGCGGCGTCGTCGGTGCCTTCCAGCGCGGACTTGAGGGCGTCGACGTCGGCCTTGACCTCGGTCTTGACTTCCTCGGGCAGCTTGTCGTCGTTGTCGGCGATCAGCTTGTCCACGGAGTAGGCGAGCTGCTCTGCGGAGTTACGGGTGTCCGTAGCTTCGCGGCGGGCCTTGTCCTCTGCAGCGTGCTCTTCGGCTTCACGGACCATACGGTCGATGTCGTCCTTGGACAGTGCCGTACCGCCGGTGATGGTCATGGACTGTTCCTTGCCGGTGCCCTTGTCCTTGGCAGAGACGTGAACGATGCCGTTGGCGTCGATGTCGAAGGTGACCTCAACCTGCGGAACGCCGCGCGGAGCCGGAGCAATGCCGGTCAGTTCGAACGTGCCCAGCGGCTTGTTGTCGCGGGTGAATTCACGCTCGCCCTGGAAGACCTGGATGGCCACGGACGGCTGGTTGTCGTCAGCGGTGGTGAAGGTCTCGGAACGCTTGGTGGGGATAGCGGTGTTGCGCTCGATGAGGTGCGTCATGACGCCACCCTTGGTTTCGATGCCGAGGGACAGCGGGGTGACATCGATGAGGAGGACGTCCTTGCGCTCACCCTTCAGGACACCGGCCTGCAGTGCAGCGCCAACGGCCACAACTTCATCCGGGTTGACGCCCTTGTTGGGCTCCTTGCCGCCGGCGAGTTCCTTGACGAGCTCGGAGACAGCAGGCATACGGGTGGAACCACCGACGAGCACGATGTGGTCGATGTCCGAAACCTTGATGCCGGCTTCCGCAATGACGTCCTGGAACGGCTTCTTGGTGCGGTCCAGCAGGTCCTTGGTGAGGTCCTGGAACTTGGCACGGGTCAGCTGCTCGTCCAAGTGAACCGGGCCGTCGGGGGTGACGGACAGGTACTGGAGGGAGATGTTGGTGCTGGTGGAGGAGGACAGTTCCTTCTTGGCCTGCTCGGCAGCTTCACGGAGACGCTGAAGGGCGATCTTGTCCTTGGAGAGGTCGATGCCCTTGACCTTGAGCTGGCTCAGGAGCCACTCGACAACGCGGTTGTCCCAGTCGTCGCCACCGAGGCGGTTGTCACCGGCGGTTGCGCGGACCTGGATGGTGGAGAAGTTGTCTTCGTCTTTGCCAACCTCGAGGAGGGAGACGTCGAAGGTTCCGCCACCGAGGTCGAAGACCAGGATGAGTTCGTCTTCCTTGCCCTTGTCCAAGCCGTAGGCCAGTGCAGCCGCGGTGGGCTCGTTGACAATGCGGAGGACGTTGAGGCCTGCGATTTCGCCGGCTTCCTTGGTGGACTGGCGTTCGGCGTCGTTGAAGTATGCCGGAACGGTGATCACAGCGTCGGTGACCTTTTCACCCAAGTAGCTCTCGGCGTCGTTCTTGAGCTTCATGAGGATACGCGCGGAGATTTCCTGCGGCGTGTACTTCTTGTCATCGACGGCGACGTTCCAGTCGGTGCCCATGTGGCGCTTGACGGAAGCGATGGTGCGGTCGATGTTGTTGACGGCCTGGCGCTTGGCGATTTCGCCAACCAGGACTTCGCCGGACTTGGAGAACGCAACGACTGACGGCGTGGTGCGGCCGCCTTCTGCGTTGGCAATGACGGTGGGCTCGCCACCTTCGAGAACAGAGACCACGGAGTTGGTGGTTCCGAGGTCGATACCTACTGCACGTGACATATCTTGTTTCCTTTCAATGGCCGATGTTGGAGATTGCACCTGACAGCGGTCCGCTGGGCGGTCTACGTGCCGGAAGCCTGCTCAACAATCGGCTAGTTGAGCGTTCTGCACTCAACTGTACTCAGCCTCAGATTTAAGTCAATCCAAAGTTGAGTGAAGTACGCTCAACTTAGTTTTTTGAGCCCAAAGAAGCCCCGGAATTCCGCGGCTGGATGGCTGGTTTCGCCTACGGTGAACTGGCAGACTGACGCGATGGAGTTCACGGGCCTCACCCGAGTTGCCGACGTCGAACCCTTGCTTCAGGCGCGCCGCATGGCACTCAAGGCGCTACGCGGCGAAGCCTAGGAACCTCCGGGGTGCCAGAGGCGTCGAGCGGCTCCGGCTTGTACACCCATGCCACCAGCACCACCGAGATGATCATCAGCAGGAACCACGCCAAAAGCTTGTCTATGGAGACCGCCTGCCAGCCCTCGAGCTGGTTCGGATACAGCCACGCACGCGACCATGTGCCGATGTTCTCGGCGAACCAGATGAACAGCGCCACCAGCAGGAACGACACCAGAATGGGCATGCGGAAGCGGCGCCGGAACACCCTGAAGTGCATGACGCACCGCCCGTAGACAAGCACGACGGCGGCCAGCAGCACCCAGCGGAGGTCCAAGATGTAGTGGTGCGAGAAGAAGTTCACGTAAATCGCGCCGGCCACAAGAGCCGTGATCCACCGGCGCGGGTACCGATCGAAGCGGAGGTCGAACAGTCGGAAAACCCGCACCATATAGGAACCCACTGCGGCGTACATGAACCCGCTGAACAACGGCACGGCCCCGATGCGCAGGACACCCTCGGCCTCGTAGGCCCAGGATCCGACGTCCGTTTTGAACAGTTCCATCACGGTCCCCACCACGTGGAACAGCAGGATCACCCGTAGCTCGCGGAGCGTCTCAAGTTTGAAACTGATCATCAGAACCTGAATAACGACGGCGGCGAGGGTGAGGAAGTCGTTCCGGGCAAGGCCCGCATGGTCCGGGTACCAGAGCCGGGCTGCGATGATCACCGCGAGCAACGCTGCGCCGAACACACAAGCCCACGCCTGTTTCAGTCCGAAGACGACGAACTCCGTGAGCCTCTCGCGCATCCGACCCCCGCGGGCTCGGTCGAGATACCCATGGGCGAGATCGTCAATGGACTGCTCAACCGAGGAGAAGTTACGCACCATGAGGCGCCTCATCTGGGTTGAGTTGGCTCAAGTAGTAGTCCCTAGGCCAGTGGCGGAGCCGCTGCGGCAGCCGCGGATAAACGCGTCCCAAGATGCGCATGGTCTGTTTGAAGCGCCGCGCCTGACCCGGCCCCCATTCGAATCCGAAACCTTCACGAACGTGCTCGGGCAACAAGCCCGCAGTGAGGAAGCGGGCCAGCGGCATGGCCAAGCGCATCAGGGCAGGAGCTGCTGCCGGGTAGAGCAAGTCTTGGGCGATTTTGCGGGCTTTCTCGTCGGGCCGCAACAGTGCCACGTGCCCGTCCCAGTACTCAGCAAAGGCGGCACGATCAGCAGGCCACTTATTCGGCGGGAGCTGCAGCTCCGTCCCGATCCTCGCATAGTCGCGGTACATGAGGTCCGCGGTTTCGTCATCGAGCGGTCCGTGAACCTGCTGGTAAACGGTCACCGCGGTGTCGTAAAGGGTGGCGACAACCCAAAGCTGGGAATCGGCGTCAAAGGCGTTGTAGCCGGCGGATGTGCCGTCAGCGTTCCGGCGAACCGGCGTGTGGGCCCGGTTGACCGCCCGGCGTACGGCCGCGACCTGCTCTTCGGTGCCGTAAACCACAGCGTAAACATAGGTCAGCGTGGCCCGAAGCCTGTCCTGCGGCCTGTGCGCGAAGTTGCTGTGGTCCGCAACGCCATGGCCAACCCGGGGATCGGCGATTTGAAGGAGGATCGCGCGGCCTGCACCGGCCAGAAGAACACCTTCCGCGCCAATGTCTGCAAGTCCTCGAGCCATCTGAATACTGTAGCGCCCTAGCCTTGGAGCCCTACGACGCCCTGCAGCACTCTCAGTTGATGCTCGAACAGCTCATCCCTCGCGGTGAAAGTGTCCGGGCCGTACTGCCCAAACACCTCGAAACTGACGGCACCGAACACCGACGTCCACACCAACACCCCCCGCGTCAATGAAGTATCGGGCGCCGCGAGATTCAGCTCGGCCCGAATGGCTGCGAGGTCCGCGGCCAGCTTTTCGGGAATCACGACGGCGGGGAGCACCTCGGCGTTGAGCGCACCTGCCCTGTACGCGGCATCAAAGATACCCACGAGGCGAACGATGACTCGCGTTCCCGGGACGGTAGTGCGCTCGCCCGGAGCCTGGTACCCGGGTACCGGGCTGCCGAAAAGCAGGGAGTAGCTGGCGGGTTCACGGATGGCCCAGCTGCGGACCGCCTTTGCGAGCGCTATGAACTGTCCGGCGAAGTCATCCTCCGGCATAGCGTCCACTGCTGCGCCCACCTCGTCGCCCAGCTCGTTGTACCCATCTATGAGCAGGAGCGTGAGGAGTTCGTCGCGGTTTTGGACATACCGATAGACAGCTGACGAAACGACGCCGAGATCCCTTGCGACAGCGCGCAGGGATAAGGCGGCTGCGCCGTGGAGGGCAAGGTGCTCGCGCCCCAAGCGGGTGATGTCGGCGATTGTTTGCATGCGCGCCCGCTCCCGCGGAGTGGGGGGCTTTGTCTTGGCCTTGGCTGGGGTGGGTTCGGCTGACGTCATGCCAATAGCTTGCCACAAGGGAGAGCGCCGCCAACAATTGAGAGCACTGCTCTTGACTTTGCGTTGCGTAACGCTCATTCTGGATTCAAAGAGCAGTGCTCTTGCTTTGATTTTCAAAGTGAAAACAACCTGAAAGAAGGACCACATGTATGTCGTCACCGGAGCAGGGCCCGTAGGTTACACAGTCGCGGAACAGCTCGCAGAGCAGGGGCATGACGTGCGAGTCCTCACCCGATCAGGCAGCGGCCCGGACCATCCACTGGTAGAGCGTCTGCAGGTGGACGCGTCCGATCGCGAACAGCTCTCCCAAGCCATCGCCGGTGCCAGCGCAGTCTTCCACTGCATCCACGCTTCCGCTTACCGGGCATCAACGTGGGCCGCCGAACTCCCCCAAGCCGAGCAAGTGGTGATGGACGCAGCGGCGGCCGCGGGCGCCGTCGTCGTCTTCCCTGAAAGCCTCTATTCGTACAGCAAGCCGGACCGGATCATGACCGAATCGAGCCCGCGGGAAGCCACAGGGGGCAAGCGCGGGATCCGCGTCCAGCTGCTGAAAGCACGTGAGGCGCACACTGCCAATACCGTGAGCGTCATAGCAGGAGACTTCTTTGGGCCGCGCGTGAAAATGGCCCACGCCGGGGAACGCATGGTCCCCTTGGTCCTGGCGGGCAAGCGAATCCAGGCAATCGGAAGCGCGGATCAGCCTCACTCTTTCACCTACGTTCCGGACCTCGCCGCGGCCATGATCGCCGCAGCATTGAATCCCCAGCTATGGAACATCGTGCTGCACGCGCCCACCGGCCCGCCGATGACCCAGCGCGAAATGGCCGCAGCCTACGCCGGCGCTGCAGGAGTGTCCGTCGCAAAAGTGAGCGCCGTGCCGGGTTTGGTTTTGCGGGCAGCAGGCCTCTTCTCCATTGACATGCGTGAACTGGCAGAAATGCTGTACCAGTTTGAGCGTCCGTTCGTGATGGACTCGGCCGCAAGCCAGCGGATGCTCGGACTTGAACCCACACCCTTGGGGGAAGCAGCAGCGGCCACGGTGGCGTGGTGGCGGGGCACCGCGCGGCGGGAGGGTCGCATGATGGGCTGAAGGGGGCTAACCTGACGCGCATGGCCCCATCAACATCGCCTGCGCGAGCATGGGTCGGCACGGTTCTGTTCCTGTTCCTCGCTCCTGGCGTCGTTGCGGGATTCATTCCGTGGCTCATCTCCGGCTGGCGTTGGCGCGACTGGGGCAGCGCCGCCGGGATCGTGGCGGTATCCTCCTGGATCGCCATTGGCGTCGGGGTGGCTTTCCTGCTGCACGCTTTCGCACTGTTCGCCCTGCACCGCGGTACGCCCGCTCCGATCGCCCCAACCCAGACGCTCGTGGTGACCGGCGTTTACCGTTTTGTGCGGAATCCGATGTACCTCTCGGTTCTCAGCATCATTCTCGGCCAAGCCTTGCTGTTCGCCAGCTGGGCGCTGGTCATTTATGCACTGCTCGCTCTGACCGCCGTGGTCGCTTTCGTGAAGGGGTACGAGGAGCCTACTCTCACCGAGACCTATGGCGAGCAGTACCTCACCTACCGACGTAACGTCCCTGGGTGGTGGCCAAGGCTCACGCCGTGGCATGGCTGACGGCGACATTACCGTCCGCGGCTGGCATACTCAGACCCATCGCTCCACCACCTCAACAACGGGGGCATGAGTGCCAAACGAGAACCAGCACCCCGGCGCTGCCATCCAACAAAGGGCGGCCTCGGCGCAAGGCCTAAGCACTGCCGAGGTTGCCGAGAGGGTGGCCGCGGGGCAAACCAACGCGTTCGTCCAGGACACCAGCCGCAGTGTGTGGAGCATCGTCCGCGCCAACGTGCTCACCCTGTTCAACGGCATCATCTTGGCCTGCTTCATTGTTCTGTTCGCGATTGGTCGCTGGCAGGATGCGCTCTTTGGCTTCAGTGCTGTGGCCAACGCGGTGATCGGCAGCGTCCAGGAGTACCGGGCAAAGCGGGCATTGGACCGTTTGGCACTTCTGAATGCACCGCATGCCCGGGTGATGCGTGAAGGTTCCGAGGCGGAAATTGCCCTGGATGACGTGGTGTTGGACGACACCCTCATCCTGAGGGCCGGTGACCAAGTGCCCGCGGACGGAGTGCTGACCGGCTCGCGTGGACTCCAAGTGGATGAATCCATGCTCACCGGCGAGTCCGACGCCGTTGAAAAGGAGGACGGGGACCGCGTCTTGTCCGGCTCTGTTGTAGTGGCAGGCGAAGGCTCAGCGGTAGTGGACCGGGTGGGCGCGGACTCCTTCGCCAACTCCCTCGCTGCCGAAGCCAAACGGTTCTCGCTGGTGGCCTCTGAGCTCCGCTCCTCGATCGACCGTGTCCTGAAATGGGTGACCTGGTTTGTCGGTCCCGTGGCGCTGTTGGTTTTGAACGCACAGATGATGGCCCAGGGCGGGTGGGCCGAAGCCTCTGCAAGTGGAGCGTGGCGTGAGGCGGCGACGGCGACTATTGCCGCCGTCGTCGCCATGGTCCCCCTGGGCCTGGTGCTGATGACCAGCATTACCTTCGCCGTCGGGGCTGTGAAACTGGCCCGGCAACAGGTCCTGGTGCAGGAGCTCCCAGCCGTAGAGGGGCTGGCTCGCGTGGATATCATCTGCTTGGACAAGACCGGGACGCTCACCCAAGGCGACATCGTTTTCGACGCGGCGCACCCCCTCACCGCCCGGCCCGGTTGGGAGTCCGTTCTTTCCTGGTATGGCGTGCAGAAAGATGCCAACGCAACGGCCCGCAGTCTCAAGGGGCACTTCAACGATCCAGCCGGCGTCCCGCTTGATCGGGTGCCGTTCTCCTCCGCCCGTAAGTGGAGCGCGGTGATCTTCGACGACGGAATGTGGGTTCTGGGCGGGCCGGAAATGGTGTTCCCGGCGCGCAACCACAGCGATCCCGTGCTTCAGCAACTCGCCACGCAAGCAGTGGAGTTGGCAGCCACCGGCCGGCGCACCCTGGTCCTGGCACACGGCACGCCCACTGACGACGAGACCGTTCCCGCCGATGCTGTCCCGGTAGTGCTCCTGACGTTCAAGGAGAACATCCGACCCGATGCTGCCGAGACACTCACGTATTTCGCAGCGCAGGACGTGGATGTCCGGATCATTTCCGGTGACAACCCCCAGACGGTTGCCGCCATCGCCCGGGAAGTGGGGCTGGATGCACCCTACGGCTTTGATGCGAGGGAACTGCCCGACGACGACCAGGAACTTCTTGAGACCATCAACAACCACGTTGTCTTCGGCCGGGTAACCCCGGACCAGAAGAAGAGGATCGTGGTGACGTTGAAGGGTGCGGGCCGCACAGTGGCCATGACCGGCGACGGCGTCAATGATGCCTTGGCCATCAAGGAAGCAGACATCGGGGTGGCCATGAATTCCGGTGCCGCTGCCACTAAGGCGGTGGCTCGGTTGGTGCTCCTGGACGGCAAGTTCTCCCACCTGCCCAGCGTGGTTGCCGAGGGCCGCCAAGTGATTGCCAACATTGAGCGCGTCTCCATGCTGTTCCTCACCAAGACCGCCTACGCCACCTTCCTTGCCATCGCGTTCGGCATCCTCCTGCTGCCTTTCCCGTTTCTTCCACGGCAACTCTCGGTCACGGATGGCCTGACTATCGGCATACCCGCGTTCTTCCTGGCCTTGCTGCCCAACGCCCAGCGCTACATTCCCGGTTTCCTGCGGCGCTCGCTGACGTTTGCCGTGCCGGCCGGCGTCTCCGTGACCTTGGGGCTCGCCTCCTACGCCCGCCTTGCCGCAAATATGCAGATTCCGGAAGCGGAGATCCGGACCGGGTCAACGCTTATCCTGGCAATCATCGGCATCTGGATCCTGGTGGTGCTCTCGCGTCCGGTCACCCGTTTCAAGGGCCTGGTCATCGGGGCGATGATGATCGGGCTGGTGTTGGTGTATTCCGTGCCGATCGCCCGCGATTTCCTGCAATTCACCGACCCAACGCTGCCCACGGCACTACTCGTCCTGGGAACGTCGGCGGCGTGCGTCGGGCTGATCGAAATCGTCCGCTTCGTTCACCGCCGCGTGGCGTACCGGGACGCTCAGGATGCCCTGCGTCAGCGCGCCTCGAAATAGCGGCGGCCCCGGCCAACCCACAGTGGAACCACCACGGCAACCGTCGCGATGGACTGGATAATGACAGCAGACCAGTCTCCGTCAGCAGCAACAATGAGGTCCACCACAGCAAAGGCCAAACCGAGGAACATGACCGCCGTTGCACCACGCCTGGCAGCCTCGCTTCCCCGTGCCACGCCGGAGGCCAGCCCGATCACCAATAATCCGAACAGGATCATTCCTGCGCCGAACAGCGTGATAGGCAGGGCAATACCGCCGGATTGGGCCTCCGGGGTGTAACGCAGAAAAATTGTGAGGATCCCCAAGAGGATCTGCGCGATGCCACCGATGTACATGAGCACCACTGAGAACGTCACCACTCCGGGCCGCTGACGGCTCTCCCCCGTAGTCATGAACTGAGCATAGACGAGCCCCCATCAGGGCGATGAGGGCTTCGCGGTGGGGTGACACCTTTTGTCACACAATTAACCATGCATTCATGCCGCCCTTGGATCTCGTCAACCCGGGCTTCCTAGAGTCGGCCTTATGGAAAACATCTCCCGCAGATCCCTCATCACCGCCGGCCTTGGGGCCGGACTCGTCGCCGCCTTGCCAGGCACCGCCGTGGCGGATCCTGCCGCCGTCCGTCCCGGCGTCGCGGTATCAACAGCGGACGACGCCGGTCTCCGCACCAATCCCTTCACACTGGGCATCGCGTCGGGAGAGCCTTGGCCCGATGGTTTTGTCATTTGGACCCGCCTGGCAGTGAACCCCCTGGCCGAGGACGGCCTGGGCGGCATGCCCTCCCGCAACGCAGCCGTTGCCTGGGAAGTTGCCGAAGACCCGGCGATGCGCCGGGTAGCAGCCCGCGGCGTCGAACATGCCAGGAGCGAAACCGCCCACTCGGTGCACGTCGAACTCAAGGGCCTCAAGCCGGGGCGGGAGTACTTCTACCGCTTCCGGACCGGGCGGCACCTGAGCGAAGTGGGGCGCACGCTGACAAGCCCGGCACCCGGTGAAACCCCCGCTGCCCTGGCCATGGCTTTCGCCAGTTGTGCCCAGTACGAGCACGGCTATTTCACCGCATACAAGCGCCTGGCCGAGGATCACCCGGATCTGGTACTGCACTTGGGCGACTACCTGTACGAGTACAAGAAGGGCAGTTACGTGATCGGCGGCGGAAACCCGCGCGACCACGAGGGTCCCGAGACCGTGAGCCTGGCCGGCTACCGCCAGCGGCACGCCCAGTACAAGTCCGACGCCGATCTTCAGGCCGCGCACGCAATCGCGCCGTGGTTGGTGGTGTGGGATGACCACGAAGTGGACAACAACTGGGCCGACGACATCCCGGAGAACAACGACGCAGCTCAACGACACCACTGAGCACTTCCGCCAGCGCCGCTCGGCAGCGTTCCAGGCGTACTACGAGAACATGCCGCTGCGCCGGTCATCAGTCCCCGCCGGGTTCGACATGAAGATCTACCGCACTGTCCAATGGGGCCAACTGGCCAACTTCCACATGATGGACACTCGGCAGTACCGGGACGATCAACTCGCGGGTGACGGCTGGCAGAAGAACGTCGCCGGGCGCCTGGACGACAACCGCACCATCACCGGGGCCGAGCAGGAGAAGTGGCTGCTGGACGGCTTCAGGAATTCCACGCAGCGGTGGGACATCCTGGGCCAGCAGGTCTTCTTCGCCGAGCGGGACCGTGACAAAGCACCGGACATCGACGACGTCTCCATGGATGGCTGGGACGGTTACGCTGCTTCCCGCCGCCGCATCGCCCAAGGCTGGGTTGATGCCAAGGTGCGCAACGCCGTCGTACTCACCGGCGATGTTCACCGCCACTGGGCCACCGACCTCAAAGTGGACTACAAGGACCCGGCGGCACCTGTGGTGGGCTCGGAACTGGTGTGCTCCTCCATCACGTCCACCGGCGATGGCACGGGATCCACCACCGATCCCACCATGGCCTGGAACCCGCACCTGAAGTTCTACAACGACAACCGCGGGTACGTGAACACGCGCATCACCAAGGACGCCCTGACCGCCGACTTCCGTGTGCTGGACTACGTCACCACCCCGGGCGCGCCGGTCAGCACCAAGAAGTCATTCACGATCAACGACCGCATCCCAGGCCTCGTCTGATCCTGCAGAGTTTTTGTACGGATAGTGCCCTTCCGGGGTGCTTTGAGGGCATTACGAAAAGGACGGTCCTGCCATTACCTTGGTAAGGCAACGACCTTTGCAGGCGTTGCCCGAAAGGACGGTATGACGGCCAAGAGCAAGGCAACGCTAAACGGCAAGGCACACCGGAACGGGTCCGTGCCTGGCGCAGCTGTCAGACGTGGCCGAAGGTTCGGCAAACTGACCTTAATATTGGGCATTGCCCTAACCCTGGCTGGGGTCGGCCTGGTGGCCTTCCTGTTGGTGCTCACTGGTAGCGGGACACCCATTCGCGAGGTCTTTCCGGATGACCGGACCGGCACCACAACCATTGCAGCGCCGTTCTTGGTGCTCATGTTTGGGTTCATTGCGCTGGTCTTCGGCAATTTCGCGCTGCGCGGCACGTGGAGCTTGCTCCGAGAAGAAGAACAGCCTCGGGGCAAGCCGGGAACGTGGCGTGTGGACCTTCGCCCCATCAACCCTGTGATTCATGGGTTCCTGGTCCTGGTGGGCTTCGCAGCATGGTTCGCGGTTCTTGCCTTGCCTGCTTATCTGGACACCCAGGGGCTGATCGCCGCCAAGGATGGTTCCACTGCGCGCAGCCAACTCTGGTTCATCGTGGTGGTCTACGGCCTGATCTCTGGCGCCATCACCGCCATGGTTGCCATGTCCCTGCTGAAGAAGTTGACGTATAACCGCCTTCTTGCCCGCAGCATCAGCACCCTCACGCCCGGACCGAAGCAGGCATTTTGGTGGCGCTTTTCCCACATTTGGCGCGGTGAACTTGGTGCTGCCGCCGTGGGCGGCTCGGCGCTGGGTTTGGCTCCGCTGGCAGCGCACTTCGGCAGTGGACTCAACCTCGCACTGAGCCTGACCGTAGGCCTCGTAGCGATGCTGCTTTCTGCAGCCTTGGCCCTGAATTCGTGGCGCTCGGGCATGCCCGTGGAGCGGGTGGAGTCCTACACGTAGGATCCCGGCGGACCCATGCCTTCAATCGGTTGGAGTTACCTCTGAATCCCAGTGACTACGGGCAACTGCGGGAGTAGCCTAGTTCCAGTTGAATTAGTGGATCTCTGTCCGGCTGGGGTTCTGCCGTGGGCCATGTGCGTTCGTCGCTGTCCGACCTTCTGGGGGTACTTTCCGGCGCCGTCGCCCCTCAGCATGTAAGGTTCGACGACGGGTCCCCCACCGCCGTTGTTCCCCCACCCGATGCTCCGGTCACCGTGCGGGCGGTAGCCCTTAACAGGGTTGGAAGATCCCGCCGTGACGGCCCGGCCTTGGACCTGGAGCTGAGGGTTTCGGTGGAATGTCACGGCCCCGGGCAACTGGACAACATGGAGCAATTACTTCTGGCCGTGGAACTCCACAGCGAGTACTCCGTTGTATCCAACGGCGAGTTCCGGCCCGAGGAGTACTCCGGTGCAATCGGGCAAGGGCTGGGGTTTCTGGTCCGCGTCCCGGTATCCCTTCGCTTCGAGGAACCTTCCGATCCTCCCGCCCAGCCCGTCACGGGCACGTCAGGTGCCAGCCGCCGGATCCGTGGACGACTGGTGGATGTGCACAACAAAGGCATTCCTGACGCCTATATCCACGCCCATTCATCCGCTAAGGCTGTCGTGAGTGACGCTACCGGGCACTTCGAGGTCCTTGCGTCGGCTGACGAAGTTCAGCATTTCGCTGTTGCGGTGGACGGTACTGAACGGGAACTTTCGGCCAGCACCAAGAGACTTCCTATGGTCATTCGCTGGCTCTGATTCTGGAACCATTTGCTCGGGCGGGCGGGTGCCATGAAAAGATCAACCATGCGTCCGATGCAGCACTCCAGCAAACTTCAGAATGTCCGCTATGAACTCCGCGGGCCCATCCTCCAAGCGGCCAAGGCCATGGAGGCCGAAGGGCACCGGATTCTCAAGATGAATCTTGGGGACACAGCACCGTTTGGGCTGGAGGCACCGGAGTCAGTTGTGGTGGACATGATCCATCACCTTCGCGGCGCGCAGGGCTACAGCGACTCCAAGGGCATTTTCTCCGCCCGTACCGCCATCTCGCAGTACTACCAGACGCGCGGACTGATGACCATCGGCGTCGAGGATGTCTTTGTTGGGAACGGCGTCAGTGAGCTCATCTCCATGACCCTTCAGGCGTTCATGGAGAATGGCGACGAAATCCTCATCCCGGCACCGGATTACCCTTTGTGGACTGCGGCCGTGACTCTGACGGGCGGCAACCCGGTGCACTACTTGTGCGATGAGGAGGAGAACTGGTGGCCGGACATGTCCGACGTCGAGGCCAAGATCACCCCGCGCACCAAGGGCATTGTGATCATCAACCCGAACAACCCCACCGGGGCCGTCTACCCCCGGCACATTCTGGAGCAGTTCGCGGCGTTGGCCAGGAAACATGATCTTGTGCTCTTCTCGGATGAGATCTACGAAAAGATCCGTTACGTGGCCGCCCCTCACATTCACACCGCAGCCGTTGCCGAGGACGTCTGCGTGCTGACGTTCAGCGGATTGTCCAAGGCTTACCGCATGCCCGGCTACCGCGCGGGTTGGGTCGCTGTCACCGGCCCCCGGACCGCAACGGCCGCCTACCGGGAGTCCTTGGAACTGCTGGCCTCCTTGCGCTTGTGCGCCAACGTTCCGGCCCAGCACGCCATCCAGACGTGCCTTGGCGGGTATCAAAGCATCGAAGCACTCATTCGCCCCGGCGGAAGGCTCCGCGACCAGCGGGACCTTGCGTGGAAACTCCTCACCGCGATCCCGGGCGTCAGTTGTGTCCCGGCAGCGGGCGCCATGTACCTGTTCCCGAAGTTGGATCCGGAGGTCTATCCCATCGCCTCAGATGAGAAGTTCGTCCTCCAATTACTGCAGGAACAGAAAATCCTGGTCTCGCACGGTACCGCGTTCAACTGGCCCACACCGGACCACTTCCGGTTCGTGATCCTGCCGGCTACGGAGGACATTGAGGAAGCAGTGCGCCGCATCTCCACCTACCTGGCCGCCTACCGGAACCGCCCCGCCGACGCACTCCGGTAAGTGGGGGAAGCCCTCATAGGGCAGGGTCCACCATGGTCATGCCCGCGGGGTTGGCCTGATCGAAGCCGGGCAGCAGTGCCGCAGCTCCTTCCAGGCCAATGGTGCGTTCAATGAGCATCTGCGGCTGGAGGGCACCCTGTTCAATGAGCGCCATCATGCCCGGATAGTCCACTGCGGCCATGCCGTGACTGCCCAGGAGGTCCAGTTCCCAGCCGATCACACGTGCCATGGGCACTTGCGGATTGCCGTCGATGGACGGCAGCAAACCGATCTGGACGTGCCGGCCCCGCCTGCGAAGGCTGAGGATCGCGTCGGCGCAAGTCTGCTCACTCCCGACGGCGTCTACCGCCACGTGACTGCCTCCGCCGGACAGGGCGTTGACTGCAGCCGGGATATCCGAACCATCGGCGAGCACAGTATGTTCGGCACCCAAACGCTCGGCTACAGCCAGGGCCTCGGGGTTCCTATCCACGGCAATCACCCTTGCTCCCATGGCCTTGGCAATCATCACGGCACTCAGCCCTACGCCGCCCGCGCCAACCACGGTCACCCATTCGCCGGCCTTCACCTGCGCACGGGCTGCCAGCGCACGGTATGCCGTGGCGAAGCGGCAGCCGAGGCTTGCCGCCGTCGTAAATTCAACACCGTCAGGAATGGCAACCAGGTTGCTGTCGGCGGCATGCAAGGCCACAAACTCGGCGAACGATCCCCAGTGGGTGAAGCCGGGCTGCTGCTGGTCCGGGCAGACCTGCGCCTCGCCGGCCAGGCACCATTCGCAGGTGCCGCACCCGCAGACGAAGGGGACGGTGACGCGGTCGCCAACCTTCCAGCGCTGGACGCCCTCCCCGACGGCGTCGATCACCCCGGCGAGCTCGTGGCCCGGCACATGGGGCATGGCAATGTCATCGTGGCCGGCCCAGGCGTGCCAGTCGCTGCGGCACATACCTGTTGCCAGCACTTTTACCACCACGCCTCCCACGGGAGCCTGGGGTTTGGCGACCTCCCTGACATCGGGCTGGGTCCGGACTTCATCAAAAACTATTGCGCGCACGCCACTGACTCTAACAATGAGTGGCTTCCAGCCCACCTTTGCTTCCCCGGCCGGCTCCTTGAGGCTGATAACCGGGCTTTTCTCCAGCAAAGGTGGGCCACTTCGGCGGCAGGTTCGGCTCAGCATGCCACCCGAGGCCGGAGGCGGGCCACCAGCGTGGCGGCGATCAACGCCGTCGTGATTTCAAGCCCGATCACCAGCAACAACCCGGCAGCGCCAGTGATGTCAACAGTGTTCGACGCCGGTCCCCCGCCGTGCGCATGTCCGGAACCGCCTGCGCCCAACAGCAGGACGGCATGGAGTCCCACCATTGCCAAAGCCGAGATGGTCACTTGGTGTAGTGCTCCCACGCGGCTGTGGCGCCAGATGTGGACAGTGCACGGGAGACACACTGCAGCCAGGACGATCATGAGGACGCCTAGCCAAAGTTGATGGTGTCCCGAGGCTGCGAGCCACAGATGGACCAGGCAGGACACGGCCGTGAGGGCCGCACAGACTCGGGGGTGCAGGACAGGCCCGGAGGCCCGGACCCGTCCTGTCATGGTTGTCATCGTGAATGTCCTGCGGCTGGCTTTAGTGGCAGTGCCCGGCGGGTTCGCCGTGTTCTTCGCCGGCCGCTGCCGGGCTGTGGCAGCTCGAACCCGAGGCACTGGCCGGCACGTCCAGGACAGGACTGCGGTCAAAGAAGCCCTCCGGCCGGAGCTTGAAGCCCACCGTGTCCACGGGCATGATCGGCCAATCTTCCACCCGCGGGAAGTGCGTCAGGCCGAACGTATGCCACACCACGATGTCCTGGCCGTCGATGTCGCGGTCTTGGGCAACGTAGGCCGGCAGCCCGGCTCCGCCAGAGTGTTGGTTGACGAAGTCGCCCGTGGGGTAGCGCTCCTCGTCGGAGTAGCGGGTGACCCACAGGTCCTTCGTGGCGAAAGCCGCGCGCTTCGCGATGGACGAGCCGGGGTCTGCCAGCAGTGTTGGCTGGTTCTCGGCGTGGAGTTTGTAGCCGACGGGCTCGCCCAGACGATTCTTGGACTCCGGGTTGGAGATGATCCACGTCCTGCCTGCGCGTGCGTCAGCCTCACGGACTGCCTCCGACTCCTTGGACAGAACCGTGCGCTTGCGGGAGAACGCGTTGCCCCGCTCGTTGCCCTCGCCCATGGGCTGGCGGACCACGTCTTCTTCTTCAACCCGGTTGGTGAAGCCGTCAATGGCCATGTCCAACCGGGCGCTGAAGAGGTGTTGATGGAAGGGTGCGCCGAGGCCTGGCGCGAGCTGCGAAATGTTGTCCGAGCCGCCCTCCGGGAAGGCGCTGGTGAAGACGACACCGGTGGCTTTGGCCTCGAACTCGATGGTGCCGTCCAGGTAGAGGTACCAGTAGAAGCCGTAATCGTAGTTGCCGATGGTGGTGAAGAAGGAGATCACCAGGCGGCGGTTGCGGCGGGTGTAGTTGATGCCGGTCCAAAGGTCGGAGTGCTTGGAGAGGATTCCCCAGTCTTCCTCGTGCATGCAGATGCCGTTGCGGATCTCGCGCGGGTTGCCGAAGGCGTCACTGATGACAGGGCTCAGGTAGGTGATGTCACCCAGGCAGTCACAGCCCAGTTCCAAAGAGTTGGCGTACTGGCCCACCAGGTATTCGCCAGTGTCGAAGTAGTTCTGCCAGGACCGGATGGGCGAGGGATCACCATACGGGACCACCATTTCAGCGATGGAGGCGCGGTTGATGATGGGACGCTTCTTGTCACCGTCCTGGAAGGCCAGGTTGTGGAGGACAACTCCTTCGCGGACGTCGAAGCCGACATCCACACTCCACTTTTCCCACTCCACATGGTTCCCGCCGGTGACGGTGAAGCTGGGGCCTTCGGGCTGGGTGATGCTGATGGGCTTCTGGGTTTCACGGAGGGGGCCGGTCAGCTCAGGATCCGTGTAGTTTCCGTGCTCGGCCGGGATGGGCATGACGCCGAGGTCAATAACCTGGGTGACTTCCTTGTTGACCACATCCACGTAGGCCACCAGCCCGTCCACGGGGTGGGCCCAGGCGCTGTCTTCCGGGAAGTCCTGCACGAAGGCGAGGCCGCGCAGGATGCGGCGACCTTTCTCGTCGTCGTACTCAAAGACACCGGCAGAGAGCGGGGCTACGCGGACTTTGGCGACGTCCAGATCCCTGGCTGCGAGCGCGGCAAGCCACCGCTCGTCGGTGGCGAGGAGCGTCTCCACAACCTCGAATTCTTCCTCCAACACAGGGAGTTCACCGGAGACCTTGGTGTCCAGTTCTGTTGCGGACACAATCTCGCCGCGGGTCACCGAGACAAGGACATCGGTGGGTGCGCCGCCGGAAATGTCGTGGAGGAAGACGCGGAAACGGCGGTCCTGCCCTGACTGGCGGCGGGCCGGGTCCACCAGTCCCAAATAGGCGATGCGCTTCTCGGCGCCAAGGTGGCCGGCGGCCTGCAGGATTCCCTGCACCTGGGAGATTTCGGCTCCCGTTGCCAGGGCGTATTGTGCTTCCTCAATGGCGGTGGCGTCGGTTGCTGTCTCAGTTGCTTTGGGCGTCATGGCTGCCTCTTGTCCGGGACCTATGATGGGTCAGGATTTATTTTCTATAGGTGTAGAGAATAACCAAAACGTAAGATGGGTCACAAGACCTGTCCATCATTTATTTTTCGGGAGCCCATCCAGTGCCAAAGATTGTGGACCACGATCAACGACGCCTCGAACTAGTGGACGCAACCTGGCGGATCATCGCCAAGCTCGGCATGGAGGGCGCCACCATGCGGGAAATTGCCGAGGAAGCCGGCTTCGCCAACGGCGCCCTCAAGCCCTACTTTCCCACCAAGGATCTGCTGCTGACGTCGGCGTTCGGACACGTCTTCAACCGCACCAACCAGCGCATCGCCACCATGACTGAGGGACTCTCAGGCGCCGCGGCCCTCCGCGCGTTCTGCGCCGAAGTCCTGCCGCTGGATGAGGAACGTGTCAACGAAGCGCGGATCGTGATTCCGTTCTGGCAGAAGGCGCTCAACGACGCCCACATGGCTGCACTTCACAGTAAGTCCATGCGACAGTGGCACTCCACCATTGCGGCGCATTGCGCAGCAGCCCGCGCGGCAGGTGAGATCAAAGCCCCCATCGGGGACGCCGCCGTCGCCGATCACCTGCTGAATATGATGCTCGGTGCGCAAATAGTTGTGGCGCTATCCCCCGCCGAGCATTTCTCGCAGGACCTTGCGGGGCAGCTGGATAATTACCTCGCGCTGTTGGCGGGCTAGCTAAATGGTGGCGCCCGAGGCCACCACGCCCAGCCCGCTTCGGGAAGCGTTCGCTTCCCGTCAAGGGGTGTTCGTGCATAGACAAGGCCTTGGCGCGTGATCCCGACCACACTGGAAGCATCGCCGCGCGCCTGACTGGCCGCCAAGACTTACTACCCGAGCGGAGTACCAATGGAGACTTACGACGCCCTCCTGACCTCGATCACACCGGTTACCGGCCAGAAAAGCCGCACCATCTTCGACCCGGCAACGGGCGAGGCTGTCGGCGAAGCACCTGTTCACACGGTGGAAGACCTCGAAACCGCCATTGCAGCCGCTACCGCTGCGCAACCGGCGTGGGCTGCCTTAGGGCACGACGCAAGGTCCGCTGCGCTCATGAAGGCCGCCGACGCCGTCGAACGTTCCGCCGAAGAGCTCGCCCAACTCCTCTCCCGCGAGCAGGGCAAGCCGCTGAACGGGCCGAACGCGCGATTCGAGGTCGGCGCGTGCGCGGCCTGGCTCCGTGCCACCGCTGCCACGCCGCTTGATCCTGAAACCGTGGTGGACGACGGTGAAACCCGCGCCGAACTGCACTACCGGCCCATCGGCGTCGTCGGTGCCATTGGCCCGTGGAACTGGCCCATGATGATCACTGTTTGGCAGATTGCACCCGCCTTGCGCATGGGTAACGCCGTGGTGGTCAAGCCGTCCGAATACACGCCGTTGTCCGTGCTGGCACTGGCCTCGATCATCAATCAGGAATTGCCCGAAGGTCTGCTTTCCGTGGTCTCCGGCGGCCGCGAGGTCGGCGAGGCCCTGGCCGCACACGAGGCGATCGGCAAGGTCATGTTCACCGGCTCCACCGCCACGGGCAAGGCGATCATTCGCTCCTCGGCCGATACCGTCAAGCGGCTCACGCTGGAACTCGGCGGCAACGACGCAGGCATCGTCCTCCCCGATTCCGATCCCAAAGCTATTGCTGAGGGCTTGTTCTGGGGCGCGTTCATCAACACCGGCCAGACCTGCGCGGCTTTGAAGCGCCTGTATGTCCACGAGTCGCAGTACGAGGCTGTTTGCTCCGAGCTTGTCGCCGTGGCCCAAGCCATGCCGATGGGCAACGGTCTTGACGAGAACAACGTGCTTGGCCCGCTGCAGAACCGGCAGCAGTACGACATCGTGGCCCGCCTGGTGGAGTCCGCTAAAGAATCCGGCGCGCGAGTACTTCTGGGTGGGAACCCGGACGCGGAGCAGCCCGGCAACTTCTACCCCACCACGCTGGTTGCCGACATCGACAACGACAACCCGTTGGTCGCCGAGGAACAGTTCGGACCAGCCCTGCCGATCATCAAGTACAGCACCGTTGATGAGGCGGTGGCCAAGGCGAACGGGCTCGACGTCGGACTGGGCGCCTCAGTCTGGTCATCGGACCTGAACGCCGCACGCGAAGTAGCCTCACGTATCCAGGCCGGCACGGTGTGGATCAACAAGCACGGTGCTGTGGATCCCCGCATCCCGTTCGGTGGCGCCAAGCAGTCCGGATACGGTCTCGAGTTCGGAGCCGAAGGTCTGAAAGCCCTGGGAGTCCCGCAGATCATCAACGGCTAACCCCGCTCCGCTTACCCGACTAGGGGACAGATCACGTCGCAATGAGCCTCATAGCGGCGTTATCTGTCCCCTACTTTGGGTTGGGGGCGTTGCCTGGGGACAGAGAGTCACAGGGTGGACGCGGTTGGTTAGACGGGTGCTCAGCGTGCAACCATGAGCATCATGGCCCAGAAGATTGCGTACCAAGGTGAGCCCGGAGCCAATTCGGATCTCGCGTGCAAGGAAATGTTCCCCGAGCTCGAAAGCGTCCCGTGCGCGAGCTTTGAGGACGCGTTTGAGCTGGTATCCACCGGCGAAGTCGATCTGGCCATGATCCCTATCGAGAACTCCATCGCCGGGCGTGTGGCCGATATCCACGTCCTGCTCCCCCAGTCCAAGCTGCAGATTGTTGGCGAATACTTCCTGCCGATCCGCTTCGACCTCCTGGGAATTCCGGGCAGCACCATCGAAGGTGCCACTGAGGTTCACAGCCACATCCACGCTCTGGGACAGTGCCGCAGGATCATCCGGGAAGCTGGCCTCAAGCCTGTCATAGCCGGTGACACTGCGGGCTCAGCACGCGAAGTCCGGGACTGGAACGACCCCCGCAAGCTGTCCCTGGCTCCACCGCTCGCTGCTGGCCTGTACGGCCTTGAAGTCCTGGCCTCCGGGGTGGAGGACGACCCCACCAACACCACGCGCTTTGTTGTTCTGGCCCGCGAACGCGATCTTCCCTCCAAGGAAGAACTGCCCGGTCCTGCAATCACCAGTTTCGTTTTCCGGGTCCGCAACGTTCCTTCTGCCCTTTACAAGGCACTTGGCGGCTTTGCCACCAACGGCCTCAACATGACGCGCCTGGAAAGCTACATGGTGGGCGACGAGTTCGCTGCCACCATGTTCCTTTCCGACGTCGAAGGCCACCCAGAAGACCCTAGACTCCGCCGCGCGTTGGAGGAACTGGAGTTCTTCACCACTGAGGTGCGTGTCCTCGGTGTTTACGCCGCCGACGGTTACCGCGAACGGAACACCATCAGCGTCTAGTACTTCCGCCTTAGAAGTGGGTGGGCTCTTCCACCAGCGCAGTGGCAATGCTGTGGGCGTCGTCCAGAGCGGCGAGGTAGCGCTCAGCGTCCAAAGCGGCCGCGCAGCCGGTGCCCGCTGCAGTAATGGCTTGACGGTAGCGGTGGTCCACGGCGTCGCCACAGGCAAAGACGCCGGAAACGTTGGTGCAGGTGGTGGGTGAGTCCACCTTGATGTAGCCCTCGGCATCGAGGTCAACCTGTCCTTCCACCAGCCCTGTCCGCGGCAAGTGACCGATTGCAACGAAGATTCCGGCCGCCGCCTGCTCACGGGTTTCGCCGGTGCGGGTGTCGGTGAGGGTTACACCTGTAACTTTGGTATCTCCGTGGATCTTGGTGATGGCCGAATTCCAAGCGAACTTAATCTTGGGGTTGTCTTTGGCGCGCTGAGCCATGATGCGCGAGGCCCGCAGCTCATCCTTCCGGACCACTACCGTGACGGACTTCCCGAAGCGCGTCAGGAAGGTGGCCTCCTCCATGGCGGAGTCGCCGCCACCAACCACCATGATGTCCTGTTCGCGGAAGAAGAAGCCGTCACAGGTAGCACACCAGGAAACGCCGTGTCCGCTGAGTTTCTTCTCTTCCGGAAGCCCGAGCTCCTTATACGCGGAGCCGGTGGCGAGGATGACCGCCGCTGCCTCGTGAGCCTCTCCGCCGCCGGTGACGACACGCTTGAGGTGACCCTTGAGATCAACCTCAGTGACGTCGTCGAACACTATCCGGGCGCCGAACTTTTCAGCCTGTTCCTGGAGTCCGTCCATCAGCTCCGGGCCCTGAATCCCGCCCGGGAAGCCAGGGAAATTCTCCACTTCGGTGGTGTTCATGAGGGCGCCACCGGCAGTGACTGAACCAGCCAGAACCAAAGGGTTAAGCCCGGCGCGGGCGGCGTAGATAGCGGCCGTGTAGCCGGCAGGGCCGGACCCTATGATGATCAACTGTTCGGTGCTCACGATATCTCCTTGGAAGGGTCGGGGGGACAAGCGGGTAAGTGAATTATTAGGCGTCTGCGTGCCGGGCAGGCAAGAGTTCCGCGACGAGATCTTCAATGCGGACCTTGATCTCGTCGCGGATGGGACGGACAGCGTCCACCCCCTGTCCGGCGGGGTCATCAAGAACCCAGTCCTCGTAACGCTTTCCGGGGAAATACGGGCACTCATCCCCGCAGCCCATGGTGACCACCACATCAGATTCCTTGACGGCTTCCGTGGTGAGGATCTTAGGGATTTCTGCAGAAATGTCGATACCAAGCTCAGACATTGCTTCAACAGCAGCAGGGTTGACCTTGTCCGCGGGCTGCGACCCCGCGGAGCGGACCTCAATGGCACCTTTGGAGAGAGTTGTGAGGAAGGCGGCGGCCATCTGCGAGCGCCCTGCGTTGTGAACGCAGACGAACAGAACGGAGGGCTTCTCGGCGGTCTCGGTGCTCACGGGTTCTCCTGTGTCTCTGGGTTGGTCTGGTTGGGATGGAAGCAGTGGGTCATGCTGCACGCAGTCGGGGGGCCAAATCGTGGACGCGGCGTGAAATGTCTGCGTACGCATCCTCAAACGCTTCCTTGCTGTCTAGCCGCACCGGATCGGGGATGGACCAGTGAATGCCGTGCAAACCCGGCAGTTCCTCATGGGCGTTATCGCAGACAGTGACCACCAAGTCTTCGTCGTTCATCACTTGGTCTATCAGGCGGGGTTTTGAACCTGCAAGGTCCAGGCCATGACGGCGGGCGACATCCACGGCACCTGGCGCCACACGTTCCGCAGGATGTGTTCCGGCCGACGCCGAGGGAATGTCGCTCACGGTTCGCCACAACGCCGTTGCCAGCTGCGAGCGTGCGCTATTCCTCGTGCAGACGAACAGGACCCGCCGGGCTCCGTGCTCCCGGCCGGGGGTGAGCCCCTCCAGCGCGCCGGGAGCCAACCGGACATAACTGCGCCGCTTGTCACCTTCGGAAAGATGCCGGACCGCCAAGCCAGCATCCTCCATGGAGCGCAAGTGGTGTGACAGCAAATTGGCCGGCATACCTAATTCCGACTGCATGACCCGAGTGTCAGGCGTCGGCCAGTTCCGCAGGGTCAAAGTCATAGGCAGCAAGTCCGTCGATGCTGGTGCGGTTCTTGGTGATCCGGTAGTCGGCACTACCGTCAACGCCCTTGCGTTCAAAGTACGGACCCAACAGATCGCGGTGGCCCTCGAATCTCATCAGGGGAACGCCCCACCCGCACGAATCGGAAACACGGTGGACGTCAACAACAACGACGGCTCTGGCCCCGGGTTTGTCGTCGAAGCGCTGAGCCATAGATTCGAAGTCAGGGTCATAGCGGGTGACCACGCGGCCCGTCCCGTGGAGTCGGACAATATTTGGGCGCCCATCAAAAGCGCAGAACATGACGGTAATCCGGCCGTTCTCCCGCAAGTGGGCTATGGTTTCGCTGCCGCTGCCCGTGACATCGAGCCAAGCGAACGTCTTCTCATCAAGGACCGCGAAGGTGCCCGGGAGCCCGCGGGGCGATACGTTGACGTGCCCATCACTGGACAGCGGAGCGGTCGCAACGAAAAAGACCACTTGTTGTTCAATGAACTTGCTCAATCGCTCATCGATTGCCCCGTATACCTTCATGGGAAACACGCTTCCATGAGCAGCAGCGTGGTTCAAACCTGTCTCAGGGGGCGGTACGGGCACTGACGAACATTGATGACTGTCTTGCTGGACCGGGAGAACGAGGCCAGACTAAAGCTCCATCAGGCCCATGGTTTTGCCATCGTCGGGCGGCGGGACCCTATTTGCTCGTGTGAGCACCGGACCCACCACCGGACAATGGCGCGACACCCTGCTGCTGTAACGCCGCTCTCAGGTGGTCGACTAATCGCCTAACGACCCACCGGCGCCTCTTCCTCGCGAGGCTCTACCGGGGCCGGCGAGGACTCACGCGCCAGCTTGTGCGGCCACCAGATCTTGCTGCCGATGTCGTAGGCCAGCGCGGGAACCAGCAGGGACCGGACCAGCACGGTATCCAGCAGCACACCGAATGCCACGATGAAGGCGAGCTGCACCAGGAACATGATGGGGATTACACCAAGGGCGGCGAACGTAGCGGCCAGGACCACACCGGCAGAGGTGATGACACCACCGGTAACGGCCAGGCCTCGCAGGATTCCCGGACGCGTCCCATGCCTTAACGACTCTTCCCGGACACGACTCATCAGGAAGATGTTGTAGTCCACGCCGAGGGCCACCAGGAACACAAAGCCGAACAGCGGCACCGTGGCGTCGGCGCCGGAGAATCCGAACACTCCGTTGAAGACCCAGGCGGAAACACCCATGGCGGCACCGTAGGAAAGCACCACGGACAGCACCAGCAGCACCGGTGCCACCACCGAGCGGAGCAGGAGCATCAGGATGAACAGGATGACCACCAGCACGATCGGGATGATCACCACCAGGTCACGTTGGGCCGTGGTGTTGGTATCCAGCGCGGTGGCTGTGACACCACCTACCAAAGCGTCGGCGTCGACTTCCTTCACCGCCAACCGCAGGGACTTCACGGCGCCTTCAGCCTCGATCGAGTCTGCCGCCGAGTTCAACGTGGCGTTGATGAGCACCCTGCCGTCACGAACTGCGGGGTCAGCGGGAGTGCCGGGAGCACCGGTGATGGGAACATTTCCGTCAGCCAGCAGGTAGGCGTCGCCCACGCCGTCGGCCGCTTTGACCTTGTCCAGCACCTGCTGCGCGGAACCTTGTGAGGCGACCACGACGGCGGGGCTTCCGCTGCCGGCGTCGAAGTGGCGCGCCAGCGCTTCCTGGCCGTCCACGGCGTCGGATGCGGAAAGGATGACGTCCGTCTGCGGAACACCGTTGGCCTTCAGCTGCATCAAGCCAGTGGAAGCTGCAAGGAGGAGCAGGACCGAAGCCACCCACACAACGCGCGGCCGCTTGGAGACCAGACGGCCGGTGGCGCGCCACAGACCCTTTTGCCACTCAAGGCCGGTGACAATCTCCGGTTCGCGTTCGTCGTCGGGCAGCAGCTTGGGACTGAAGGGCCAGAAGACCGCCCGGCCCAGCAACGCCATGAGCGCAGGCAGGAGCGTGAGCGCAGCGAACAGGGAGCAAAGGATTCCGGCGGCAGCAACAGGACCCAGCGCCTTGTTGGAATTCAGATCGGAGAACAGCAGGCAGAGCAGCGCGATGATGACCGTGGCACCGGAAGCGAGGATCGGTTCGAATGAGGCCTTCCACGCCGTAATCACAGCCTGCGTACGGTTGGTGGTGTGCGTCAGCGCCTCCCGGAACCGCGCCACGAACAGCAGCGCATAGTCCGTCGCAGCGCCAATGACCAGGATGGACAGGATGCCTTGGCTCTGGCCGTTCAATTGGATCCAACCGGCCTTGGCCATTCCAAACACCAGCAGAATCGCGGCACACAAGGCGAACACAGAGGTGAGCAGCACAGCGATGGGCAGCACCACTGAACGGTAGACCAGCAGCAGAATCACGAACACGGCACCGAGGGCAACCAGCAGCAGGATGCCGTCAATCCCACCGAAAGCGTTGACGAGGTCGGCGGTCAAGCCGGCCGGCCCGGTGACGAAAGCCTTCATGCCGTCCGGGGCGCCGGGCTGCACCACGTCGCGCAGCTCCTGGACTTTCTCGCGCAGTTCATCGGAGGACGCCATGGGAACAACGAACTGAATGGCCTTGCCGCCTTGGGACGGAATGGGCCCGACGACGGCGCTCCCCAACTTGAGTGCCTCGATGTCGGCTTTCAGCTGGGCTGCTTCGCCCAACTGTGCAGGGGTGAAGGAAGCATCGCTCTCAACGATGACGATTGCCGGGATCTCTTCGGAGTCCCGGAACTTGGCCTGCCAGTCCCCGGCTTCCGTGGCCTCAGCGCCGGCGGGAAGGAAGGAGGCCTGGTCATTGGACGAAACCTCTTCCAAGCGCCCGAACGTTGGGCCGCCGATTCCTGCGATGCCCAACCACGTGATAACCAGCACCACCGGTATCAGCCAGCGCAGCCAGAACGGTACCTTCTGCGAGTTCATGAGTCCTTCTTCTCTGGGAATGCTTGATGGCCTTTATTTCCATCATAGATTATCTCTATGATGGAACTATTCCAAGAGTGCAAGGATGAGAATGCCGGAATCCCCTACTGCTGGGAGTAGTATCCGGAAGGCAGTAATCACCACACAACGCTGGCAGGAGGGCGGAGATGTCGGAACCAACAGCCCCGCGCCCCGAGGCGAGCCGACCCGAAAACGCGGCTCCCCAAGAACTCGTGCGGCTCCTCCAGGACTTCACCCTCGAAGCCAACCACTATGTGGACGCAGCAGGCGGCCGGAACGACATGCACCGCACGGACCTCAACGCGCTCGCCGTCATCATGCGCCATTCTGCAGCGGGCGAAGTGGTTACGCCGGGTGTTCTCCGGGCCGAACTCCGGCTCAGCTCCCCGGCTACCACGGCGTTGGTTGACCGCCTGCACGCCTCCGGGCACGTGGTGCGCGAACGTCTTGGCGCGGACCGTCGGCAAGTCCAGTTGCAGATGACACCCAAGGCGTACCGGGACGGAAGCGCCATGTTTATGCCGCTTGCCATTCGCATGGGCAAGGCGATGGCCGCTTACAGCCCTGCGGAACTGGAACTTGTTACCCGGTTCATGACTGACATGGTGGAGGCCACTCTGGCGGCCCGCGAAGAAGCCGTCCAACCTGACTCCTCGCGTTCCACCTAAATTCACCCTCCAAGTTGTAGCGTTCTCCTATGAACGCGCAGCAGCCTGAAGATGTCTATACCCACGGGCACCACGAGTCGGTTGTCCGGGCCCACGCCTCACGGACGGTCGAGAATTCGGCCGCGTTTGTGATTCCCCATCTCACTCCCGGAACGTCAGTGCTCGACGTCGGGTGCGGACCCGGCAGCATCACGTGCGACTTTGCGGCGCTGGTTGCGCCCGGGCAAGTCATCGGTTTGGACCGGTCCGCAGATATCGTCGCCCAAGCCACGGAACTGGCTACCGACCGCGGCGTGGACAACGTGACGTTCCAGGCCGGCAACATCTACGATCTCGACTTTGAGGATGAGTCTTTCGACCTCGTCCACGCCCACCAGGTCCTCCAGCACCTGACCGATCCGGTTGCTGCCCTCCGGGAAATGCGCCGGGTGGCGAAACCCGGCGCGATCGTTGCCGTCCGCGACGCCGATTTCCACGGCATGAGCTGGTATCCCGAAGTCCCCGAGCTGGACGATTGGATGGAGCTCTACCAGAAAATCGCGCGTCGCAACGGAGCAGAACCCGACGCCGGCCGTCGCCTGGTTTCCTGGGCCCAACAGGCGGGTTTCACCCAGGTGGCACCCACCAGCAGCAACTGGCTCTACGCCACCGCCCAGCAACGTGCGTGGCAATCCCGCGTCTGGAGCGAGAGGGTTCTGCATTCAGCGTTCGCCGAGCAAGCCCTGGAGTACGGCTTCGCCAACGAAGCCGATCTCGCCCGGATCGCCGCGGGCTGGCACCGCTGGGGAGCAACCGATGACGGTTTCTTCCTCATCCCCAACGGCGAGGTGATCGCCCGGGCCTGAACTTTTTCAAGAAAGTTTTCCCAACCATGTAGAAATGCCGCCTGCAGTTCCGACCTATGAGTGAAAGCACCCACAAAGGGCGCTCCTCACAAGGAGTTTGAAATGAAATACATGATCATGATGTTCGGATCGGCCGAGGGCATGATGGAGACCGCAGACCCTGCATGGATCCAGGAAATGATCGGGTTCATGATCCAGATCGACAAGGACCTTACCGAGTCCGGGGAGATGGTGTTCAATGCCGGCTTGGCCGACGGCAGCACCGCGAAGCTGGTCAAGCAGACCCCTGACGGTGTCATCACCACAGACGGGCCTTACGCCGAATCGAAGGAGTCGCTGGTGGGCTACTGGGTGGTTGATGTTGCCAGCGAGGAACGTGCAGTGGAAATTTGTTCAAGCATTGTGAAGTACGCGCAGGTGGTTGAGCTCCGCGCAGTTCAGGAAGCACCTCCGGAGGTATAGCTGGATTCGTCACCGGCCGCACGAATAGAGGACCTGCTGCGCACCCTGGCGCCGCAGGTCCTCGGCGTGCTGGCTAGGACCCACGGACAATTCGATGCCTGCGAGGACGCAGTCCAGGAAGCACTCCTCGAGGCCTCCCTTCAGTGGCCAAGCACCATGCCGGACAACCCGAGGGCGTGGCTGATGGCCGTCGCAAGCCGCCGAATGGTGGATTTTTACCGCAGCGAAAGCGCCCGCCGAACCCGTGAGGAACGCGTCGCATCCCTGGACGTCGAATTTTCCTACAGCTCCGCCCCGGAAGCCGACGACACCCTCACGCTCATGTTCCTCTGCTGCCACCCTGCTCTGTCCGCACCTTCGCAACTCGCCCTAACGCTCCGGGCAGTTGGCGGACTCACGACGGCGGAAATCGCCTCTGCTTTCCTGGTCCCCGAAGCGACCATGGGACAGCGCATCAGCCGCGCGAAACAGGGGATCCACAAGGCGGGAGCCACCTTCACCATGCCGCCGGCGTCCGAGCGCAAGGCAAGGCTCGGCGTCGTACTTCACGTCCTGTACCTGATCTTCAACGAAGGCTACGCCGCAAGCTCGAGTCCGTCCCTGCAGCGCGAGGAACTCACCACTGAGGCCATCCGGGTGACGCGACTGCTGGTGGCCGCTGCGCCGCGTGAGCTCGAGGCCACCGGCCTGCTGGCACTGATGCTGCTCATCGATTCCCGGAGGGCGGCGCGTGCTCTGCCGGACGGAACACCGGTGCCGTTGGCGGAGCAAAACCGAAGCCTGTGGAATGGAGAGCAGATTAAGGAGGGCATCGCGCTGTTGTCCTCCGTCTTGGGGCGTGGGGCGGCCGGGCCGTATCAACTTCAGGCCGCAATCGCCGCCTGTCATGCGGAGGCGGCGTCTGCTGCCGAGACTGATTGGCCGCAGATTCTGGCCCTGTACACCGTCCTTGAAGCAGTGGCACCCAGTCCGGTGGTAACTCTGAACCGCGCGGTTGCCGTGGCAATGGTGCATGGGCCGGCCGCTGGTCTGGAGGTGCTGGTCGGATTGGATGCGGCGCTTGGCCGGACCCACCGGCTGGACGCAGTGCGTGGCCATCTACTGGAAATGTCCGGCTCTTACGCCGAGGCTCGAGCAGCGTACCTTTCCGCCGCCAAGAAGACCGGAAGCCTGCCGGAGCGAAAATACTTAATGGGAAAAGTAGCGCGGATGGATGAGCAATAACCCCATATAGTCGAATTCATGGAACAACGCATACTTGGCAAGACCGGCCGGTCCGTCTCCACCGTCGGACTGGGAACGTGGCAACTGGGAGCCGACTGGGGTTCCGTCACCGAAGAGGACGCCTTTGCCGTCCTTGAAGCCTCGGTGGAAGGCGGCGTCAATTTCTTCGACACGGCAGACGTGTATGGAGACGGGCGCAGTGAGCAGTTCATCGGACGCTTCCTCCGCGCCCACCCGGACCTGAACATGACGGTTGCCACCAAGATGGGCCGCCGCGTTGATCAGATTCCCGAGAATTACACGCTGGACAATTTCCGGGCGTGGACAGACCGCTCCCGGCGCAACTTGCAGCAGGACACCCTGGACCTGGTCCAGTTGCACTGCCCTCCCACCTCCGTTTACAGCAACGACGGTGTCTACGACGCCCTGGACACTCTGGTCAGCGAGGGTGCCATCCGCAACTACGGCGTCAGCGTCGAGCGTACCGACGAAGCCCTTGCAGCCATCAAGCGCGGGAACACCGCTTCTGTCCAGATCATCCTCAACGCGTTCCGCCTCAAGCCCCTCGACGAGGTGCTGCCCGCAGCGAAGGAAGCGGGCGTTGGCATCATCGCCCGCGTCCCCCTGGCTTCCGGTTTACTTTCCGGGAAGTACACGCCGGACACCGAGTTCCCGGAAAACGATCACCGCAATTACAACCGCGATGGTTCTTCATTCGACGTCGGCGAGACCTTCTCCGGCGTCGATTTCGCAACCGGAGTCAAGGCTGCGCAGGAGTTCAGCGGACTAGTTCCCGACGGCGTCAGCACCGCCCAAGCGGCCCTCGCCTGGGTGATCGCCCAGGACGGTGTCACCTCGGTCATCCCCGGCGCACGGTCCGCTTCGCAGGCAGCGGCAAATGCCGAGGCAGGTGGGCTGCAGTCTGTCGGAGCAGGCCTGACCGACGGAGTGCGGGATATCTATGACCGGTATTTCCGCGAAGCAATCCACCCGCGCTGGTAGCTGCCGGGCCGCCGTCGGGCCTTAGCGTTCGACGTCGTTACCAGCCGCTGCGCGTCGGCGTGTGTCCCTTTCGGGCTTCTTCGGGCATGGACATTTCAGCACGCAGTCCGAGGAGCCGGATGGGACGCTCCGGCTCGATTTTCCCGGTGAGTTCCAGGGCCTGCGCGAGGACTTCTTCCCTGTCGAATGACTCGGGGATCTTCCTCGCGTAGGTCTTGGTAAAAAATGGCGCGTAACGGACTTTCAGGGTCAGACCGATCACCGGCCGCCCCTCGGCTGCCACATCTTCCAAGACACGCGCAGTCAGTTCCTTGATGGCGTCCTGGATCTGCTCGGCCTGTGTCAGGTCCTGCTGAAAGGTGGTCTCGCGGCCGTGAGCGCGGGCAACCCAGGGAGTGTCGTCCACTTCGCTGGCACCTTCACCGCGTCCCAACTGGGCATACCAAGGGCCCATCTTCGGGCCGAACTCCGGGACGAGATCCTGGGGATTGGACGCTGCCAACTCAGCCACCGTAGTGATGTGGTGCTTTGCCAGCCGCTGCGACACTTTGCTTCCAACGCCCCACAATTCCTTGGTGGGCTTATCGCCCATGACGTCGAGCCAGTTCTCCTTGGTCAGCCGAAAGATGCCGGCTGGTTTGCCAAAATCCGTGGCATTCTTTGCCCGGACCAAGGTGTCGCCAATGCCCACGCTGCAGTGCAGCCGGGTTTGCTCCAGTACCGCAGTCTGGATCTGCTTGGCATACGCTTCCGGGTCATCGGTTTCGATGCCCACGAAAGCCTCGTCCCAACCAAGCACCTGAACCGTGGCACCCGGTTGTGCCCGCAGGGTGGCCATCACCACCTCCGATGCCGCCAGGTAAGCCTCTTGATCCACCGGCAAAATGATGGCGTCGGGCACTTTGCGGGCCGCGATCCTCAGTGGCATGCCGGACCCGACGCCGAAAGCCCTCGCTTCGTAGGAGGCGGTGGACACTACGGCCCGTTCCGTGGGATCTCCCCTGCCACCCACAATGATCGGCTTGCCCGCCAGCTCAGGCCGGCGGAGCACCTCGACGGCAGCAATGAACTGGTCGAGATCGACGTGGAGTACCCAAGGGTTTCCGCTCACGGCACCAGTTTGCCCTAATGCGTTGCTTTGGCTGTACCTTCACCACCTTCTTTGATCCGCTGAGGCGCAGGAATCAACCTATTACGGGTGCATTCGGGCAAGTTGGCCGCCAAAGTGGGTGGTGAAGGCTCGCGTCCAAAGTTGGCTCGCGCCCCGCCTCCCGTCACGAAGCGCCAACTTCGGTCACAAATTCACTGGGGAATGAAGCCCTCGCGCCTGTCAGCTGGTAGCCGGCCGAAGAAGTGAGCCGAGGTTTACTTCATGGCAGATTTGCTGTCCGCCCTGGCCGCAATGGCCTACGGACGGCACGCGCGGTCCACAGTCCTCCAGGATGGCGGGAAGGAGGCTCGCATTCCTCTAGTGTTGGAGGCAATCAGGACGACGTCCTGATGCGCCGTTAACGAACAATGGACCCGATTGCAGTCGGGTCCTTGTTCAGCGTGGTGCGCTCATTTGGTGCGGTTGGAGGGCTGTAGAACCTCAAACATCACCTCTTGAGTCTATGGCCTCACATACTAAGGGCGCAACGCTTGTTGCTCCGTTAGCTTGGCCGCGCCCTGTTCCTTCGGGAGGAGGTGTCGGCATGACTTCCAAACGTAAACGCGCGGAATCATGGGGCGCCTGGAACCTGGCGGTCAACATCATCCGACTAGTCGTTGATGTCGCCCGCTGGTTCTGGCACAACATCCCCTAGCCGGGAGCGGTGGCCGCCAGCAATGCTTGGCGGCCACCGTCAAGCTTTGCTGGCCTCGGTCACTGCCAAAGTGGGTGGTGAAGGCTCGCGTCCAAAGCATCCGCCCCTCGGGCATAAGCTGAGACGTGCAGTTTTCACTTTGGCTGGCTCTTGTTGGTGCCGGCACTCTGATCAGTTTCACTCCCGGCGCCGGTGCCATCTTCACCATGAGCAACTCGCTCAATTCCGGCTTCCGACGCTCAATCTGGGGCATCCTCGGACAGCAGGTGGCTTTGGTCATCCACATCCTCATCGTGGCCTTGGGCGTTGGAGTGCTGGTCTCCAATTCTCCGGTGATCTTCAACGTCATTCGCTACGCCGGGGCCGCCTATTTGGTGTATCTCGGCATCAGGCAGTTCCTGCACAAGCCGGACCTCGACCAAGAAAAAGTTGAGGATAAAAAGAACGAGTCCGCCCTTTCCATGTTCCAGCGCGGCATCTGGGTGAACCTGCTGAACCCGAAGGCAATCGTCTTCTTCCTTGCCTTCATGCCGCAGTTCATCCGCCCGGATCAGCCGCTGCTTCAGCAATACGCGGTGCTGACCACTACGGTCATCATTATCGACATCCTGGTGATGTGGTTCTTCTTCGCATTCGCGGCGCGGTCCTTCCAGAGATTCACCCACGATGAACGCGGTCAGCAGATCCTCAACCGGGTCTTTGGCTGCTTGTTCGTCCTGGTGGGCATACTCTTGGCCGTCATTCACTAACCACAAGGTCCCGAACGCACGCGGCTGCTACCGTCATGGGCATGGAAGCGGACTGGATCGAACATCGACGAGCGGACGACGGCGAGCACGTAGGGTGGATGAAGCCCATGGACGACGGATTTGTGGCCCTTGATCTGCTCGGACGCCCGCGGACCGATGTTGTGGACTGGTTGAGCGCGGAGGAAATTCTTGACGAGCTCGGGCTGCGCTACCTCGCGGACCCGTACGAGTTAATGCTCGACGACGACGGCGGCTGGCTGCGCGTGCGGATAGCGGAAGTTACGCCGTCTGTAGTGCGGGTGAAAAAGGAAGATTGGGGCGATATGACCGCGCCCCAGATCTACTTCACAGTTCCCAACCCTGTCTCGGAAGAGCAGCTTCGCCCACTCCTCCCCAGCCCCGCCGACTAGCTCAGAGACGTAGATCCCCGAACCACCAGCGAGCTCTCAAGGGTCAGGTGTGGTTCGTCCAGCGGCAGGCCTTCCATGAGTCCCCGAAGCTGCTCCCCCGCTTTACGTCCAAGGGGCGTTGCCGGCAGGTGCACGCTGGTAAGGCTGGGGTTGCTGGTGGCCGAGTAGGGCAGATCATCAAAGCCTGCCACGGCCAACTCCTCAGGTATTTGAACACCCTCAACGCGGGCTTCCTGCAGCACGCCGTAGGCATGCGTATCGGTACCGCAGACGACGGCGGTAACCCCCTGGCGCTGCCACTCCGGCCATGCTTCGGCGAAGGCGGAAGCGGCAGCACCGACGTCGATCGGGGTACTGATGACGTGCCCATCGGCCACTGAGAGTCCACACGCAGCAGCCTCCGCCAAGAAGGCTTCGCGGCGCAGCTGGAATGTAGTTGTCCCTGTCACGCCATCCACGTAGGCGGCCCGGGTGTGCCCGGAGGACGCCAAATGCCGGGCAAGCTCTCGCGCTCCCTGGGCAACATCAAGGTTCACTGACGGCGCGTAGGACTCAAGGCCCGGGGCGTCCAACAGCACAAGGGGCCCGGCAGCCGACAGGTCCTCCAGGAATTCTGCACTGGGAGCGCCCACCAGCAGGCCTGCGGGCCTCAGGGCAAGCAATTTGCGGACATCGTCGGCCTGGGGTGATTCACCGGCGTCGGTCACTGACAGCAGCAACTGATACTGGGAGCCCAGCGATTCCCGAACCCCTGCGATGACGTTGGCGAAGAACGGGTTGGACACGTCCGGTGTCACCAGAATGACGATGGAGCTGACCCCGCGAGCCAGGGAACTGCCGATGCTGTCCACCACATAGCCGAGCTCAGCGATGGCGGAGCGGACCCGGGAAATGTTGTCCTCGGAGACGCGGCCCTGGGTTTTACCGTTCGCCACCAAGGAGACGGTGGCCGTCGAAACGCCTGCGCGGGCAGCCACCATCGCGGCCGTCACGCGAGGTGAGCGGGGCGCGCGGCCATGGCGCCGATCCAGGGATTCCATGCATCGATCGTAGCGGTCTCAAACCGCTTTGACCTGCGAGAAGGCATCAAGCGCTTGACGCACGGATCAGGGGAAGAGTTCGGCATCAACGTTAAGCGTTTGACGTACTGCACAAAGCAGTGCCAGAATTCCCCTGAATGCTTAGCGCCCTGCCCCGGGCAAGTACCAGGCAGGCCCCAATGACGTGGAGAGAACCGTGGAACCCAACACCATGACACCAGCACGCAAGAAGATCATTCTTGACTGCGACCCTGGCCATGACGACGCCGTGGCGTTGCTGCTGGCGCACGGCAACCCGGACATCGAACTGCTGGCCGTTACAACGGTGGTGGGAAACCAGACCCTGGAAAAGGTCACCCGTAACGCCCTTTCGGTCGCAACCATCGCCGGCATCACCGGTGTCCCCTTCGCCGCCGGCTGCGACCGCCCGTTGGTCCGCACCATCGAAACGGCACCCAGCATCCACGGCGATTCCGGCATGGACGGCCCGGAGCAGCCCGAGTCCGCCATCGAGCTGGACCCGCGCCACGCCGTCGACCTCATCATTGAAACTGTCATGGCACATGAGCCGGGCACGGTCACCCTGGTCCCCACCGCGGGCCTCACCAACATTGCGATGGCCGCCCGCAAGGAGCCGCGCATCGTTGAGCGTGTCAAGGAAGTTGTCCTCATGGGCGGCGGTTACCACGTGGGCAACTGGAGTGCCGTGGCCGAGTTCAACATCATTATTGATCCCGAAGCCGCGCACATCGTGTTCAACGAAACGTGGCCCGTGGTGATGGTCGGCCTGGATCTCACGCACCAGGCGCTGGCCACGGACGAGGTGGTGGACCGGATCGCGGCCATCGGCACCAAGCCGGCCAAGTTCGTCATGGAACTCATGGACTTCTTCCAGAAGACGTACAAGGACGCCCAGGGCTTCGACTTCCCACCGGTCCACGACCCCTGCGCGGTGGCCTACGTTATCGACCCCACCGTCATGACCACCCGCAAAGTCCCCGTGGACATCGAGCTGCAGGGCAAGCTCACACTCGGCATGACCGTTGCTGACTTCCGCGCCCCGGCCCCGGCGGACTGCCACACCTCCGTGGCCGTGGACCTGGACCACAAGAAGTTCTGGGATTTGGTCACCGACGCGATAGTCAGGATCGGCGAACCAACGCTCGACGCCGACGCTGACGCCACCGCTATTGCTGAGACCGTTCTGGTTGGAGAGGCCAAATAATGCCCACCCTCGCAGAAACAAAGCCCTCCCGCGGCAACGTCACCGCCCTCATGGTTGCGCTGCTGGCGGCCTGCGTAGCCTTCCAGCTCAACGCGTCCATGCTCAGCCCGGCCCTGGTCACCATGGGCAACGAGCTCAACACTGACCAAGCCACGATCGGCCTGTCCCAGACCTGGTTCTTTACGGCTGCCGCACTGTTCTCCCTCTTCCTGCCGCGCCTGAGCGACATCGTGGGCCGTAAGAAGATCCTCGTAGGCATGATGATCCTGATGGCCGTTGGCTCTGTCATCGCAGCCATGGCACCGGACGTCACATGGCTCTTCGTGGGCCGCATCATCCAAGGCGTCAGCGGTCCCACGGTTCCGCTCTGCCTGATTATGCTCCGCTCCGCGGTCACCAACCCGCGCAAGTACGGCACCCTCATGGGCCTCATCACGGCAGTCAACGGCGGCGTGGCGGGCGTGGACTCATTCGTTGGCGGCTACTTTGCTGAGAACTTTGGTTTCCGCAGCATCTTCTGGCTCATGGTTGCACTGGCCTTGGTAGCAACTGTCCTGATCGCCGTCCTGGCCGGCGAAAGCAAGCCCGCCGCCGGTACCACCATGGACTGGCTGGGCGTGTTCTTCATCGTGGTCGCTGTGGGTGCCCTGCTGACGGCCCTGAACGAAGGCGCCAAACTGGCCACGGCCTTCGACGCCGGAACCCTGACCTTGGCAATCGTGCTCACGGTGATTGCCGTCGTCGCGTTCCTTGCGTTTTGGACCGTGGAGAAGCGCGCCAAGCAGCCCATGGTGGAAACCGTGCACCTGCGCCAGCGCTCCACGTGGGCTCCCCTGCTGACCACCACCCTGACCATGACGGGTATCTTCGCGGTCATCAACGGGATCGTCCCCGCCTATGTCCAAGCCGCAGATCCAGGCTTCGGCGTCGGCCCCACCGAGATGTCGCTCATCGTCCTCACCCCGTACGCCCTGCTAGGTTGGCTGTTCGGCCCGATCAGCGGCCGCCTGGCACCCGTCCTCGGCTACACCAAGGTCCTGCGAATCGGCCTGATCGGCAGCCTGGTGGCATTGGCGATCATTGCATTCTTCGGCCTGAACAACCTGCCCATGATGATCGTGGGCACGGCCTTGCTGGGCATCATGTACGCCGGTACCGTCAACATCATGCTGAACGGACTGGGTGTGGTTCTCTCGCCGCAGGGCAACCCGGGCTTCCTCCCGGGCATGAACGCCGGCGCCTTCAACCTCGGCGCCGGACTGAGCTTCCTTGTCCTTCCGGCAGTCCTCGTTGCAACAGCGTCACTGAATGACAGCAAGGCTTCCTACCTGACCGTTGTGGTGGTGGGCCTGGGCATCACACTTGCTGCCTTCGCCGCATCTCTCCTCATTCCCAAGCCGGTGGACGCTGAAGTGACCGAGAACGAGAAGGTGACTGCATGACCCGCGCACCCAAGGCGGGAATCGTCGTCGTCGGCTCCCTGAACGCCGACCTCACCATCTACTGCGACCGTCTCCCACAACCCGGTGAGACAGTCCACGGCAATGGTTTCGCGGTGAACCCCGGCGGCAAGAGCGCCAACCAGGCGGTGGCTGCCAGCAAGCTCGGCGGTCAGGTCAGCTTGATCGGCGCCGTGGGCGACGACTCCAATGGCGCAATGCTTCTGGACTCGACGGCCAGCGCCGGCGTGGACGTTTCCCGCGTCCGGCGCTCGGATAAGGCCACCGGCGTCGCGGTCATTTCCGTGGACTCCAGTGGCGAGAACAGCATCATCATCTCGGCCGGCGCCAATGGCGCGCTCAGGCCTGCGGACATCACGCCCGACGTCTTCCAGGACGCCGCTGTGGTGTGTCTCTGCCTGGAGGTGGGGATCGATACTGTGACTGCCGCCGCCCAAGCAGGGCACGACGCCGGAGCGACCGTTCTACTCAACCTCTCGCCTTACGCGGAGGTGCCGGAGCGGTTGGCCGGGTTGAGTGATGTGCTGCTGGTGAACGCGCACGAGGCGTCATTGTTCCTTGGCACGGAAGCGGACATTCCTGACGCTGAAGCGGAGGCCGAGGCGTGGGAGCCGGTCCGGAGCCAGTTTGCAGACCGTGGCTTGCAGCGGGTCCTGGTGACCCTCGGCGCTCGGGGTTCCGTGGTTTTGGATTCGCTGGCACGTGGTGCTGAAGACCAGATCACCCGCATTGCCCCCACACGCGTTTCCGCCGTTGACACCACGGGTGCCGGCGACGCCTTTACGGGTGCTGTCGCTGCGCGTCTGGCAGCCGGGGACTCCCTCGCCGCCGCGGCGTCCTTCGCCTCAGTTGCCGCCGCGTTGGCTGCAACAAAGAAGGGCACGCAGACCGCGTACCCCAGCATCGCCGACGTCGAGCAGCTGCGGGGCGCCTAGTCCCGGCACCGCACCCAACCAGGTCGCATTTAAGCGCGTTTGGAACTCCCAAAACGCGCTTAAATGCGACCTACATGGGTTAGGCGGACTTGCGGGCCGCGCGTTGTGCTGCGCGCTCAACTGCCTTGCGGGACACTGCGCCGTGGCCGGCCATCAGGCGGGGAACCACAAAATACACGGCCGTGGGAACAACAAAGGCGGTCAGGATGAGTGCCCGGAGGACCGGATGGAGCGGCTCCATGATGGGGCCGAGGAGCAGCATGCCGATGGACACCAGCGGGAAGATGGCGAGCCAGGTGATGAGAGCCCGCATGTGGACGGAGGGTCCCTGCGGGCGGGCCGCCGGCGCTGTGGGTTCAAGGGTGACTTCGGTGGTTGTTTGTGTAGTCATGGCAGTCTCCAACTAAACGGTTGCTTTTGGCTTGAAATCACAATATCCCCACCGGCCAACAATTACAACCATCCAGTTGGAAACTGGTAATATGACTCCTATGGCATGGGACACAGAGCGAACCAAGGCGCTGCTACTGGAGGCAGCTACCAGCGAGTTTTGCGCTGCCGGATTGGCCGGTGCCCGCATTGATCGCATCGCTGCTGAGGCAGGGGTCAACAAGGAACGGATCTACCAGTACTTCGGCAATAAGAACGCGCTCTTCGACGCCGTGATCGTTGCCGCCCTGAGCTCCCTCATGGACGAAGTCCCCATTGAAGGCAGGGGCCCCGAGGCCATGGCGGATTACGCCGGCAGACTTTTCGACCACCACCAGAAGGACGCCACCGCGCCCCGCCTTCTGTTCTGGGAAGGACTGGAGCGGGGCACGGAAGTGGTGGGGCTGCCTAAGCGGATGGCCAACTGTGCGTCGAAGGTCAACAGCACCATCGCTGCCCTGCCGGGAGTTTCCCGGGAAGACGCCGGGGATCTCCTCATCACCATCGTGAGCTTGTGCGACGCCGCTCCGGTACTGCCGGCACTGGACGGACTCATGGCCGGCAATGACCCCGGCCGGGCCGAAAGGCGACGCGCCGCCGTCGTACGTACCGTTTATCTGGCAGCCGCAGCGCTGGCCGCCGAAGCCCAGGAACCGGCCCACACCCAAGCCTAACGAAGCCCCTCGCTCAAGCACCGTGACAGCTTTGACAGGAAAAGTGACTCAGCTGTGAAGTTGCCCCTAGCCAAGAGGGGGCGCCATGAACCATGCTTGCTGCATGTACTCAACGACGAGCCCATACCGCATCATCACGGTCTGCACTGGAAACATCTGCCGCTCGCCCATGGCAGCGCTCATACTCACCGAAGCCCTCGACGCGGAAGGGCTCGGCGAGCTCGTAGTGGTGGACTCCGCGGGCACTACGGGGTACGAGGTGGGACACCATATCGACCCCCGCGCCGCACGGGTCCTAACAGCCCGGCACCTCGCTTCCGAGGACCACGTTGCCCGCGAGTGGCGGCGTGAATGGTACGCCGCACGGGACCTGATTCTCGCCCTTGACGTTGACCATTTCGGCTGGCTCCAAGAAGGCGCCCCGGATCACGCCTCGCTCGAAAAAGTACGGATGCTCCGCAGCTTCGATCCCCACATGGCAGGCCGCAGCTCCCTGGACCTCGGCATCGAAGACCCTTGGTACGGCGGCCACACGGACTTCGACACCACCTGGACGCTTATCAAAGCCGCCATCCCCGGGATCGTGCAGTACGTCAAAGCAGCCATCGTCGCATCCCAGGACGCGAAAGCCAACGAGCCCCAGCAGGTAACCTCTATGACATGACCCCTGCACCCGTGATCATCGCTGTTGACGGCAGGTCCGGCGCAGGAAAAACCACTCTGGCCGTTGAACTGGCGGCCCGGCTGCGGCAACACCACAAGGTTTCCCTGTTCCATCTGGAGGACATCTACCCCGGCTGGAACGGCCTCATGCCCGGCATTGAGCGCTACATCGGCACGGTCCTTAAGCCGCTCAGTGAAGGCATGGCTGCAGAGTGGACCAGCTGGGATTGGGACAAGCATTACGACGGCGGCCTGAACGTTACGCTACCCGCCGAGATCGTGATTGTTGAAGGGGTAGGAGCGGCAGCCGACGCAGCCCGGTCCATGCTGGACGCCGTGGTGTGGGTGGAATCCCCCGGCGACGACCGCCGTCGTCGTGCCTTGACACGTGACGGAAGCACCTACGAACCGTACTGGGACAGCTGGGCCGCTCAGGAAGATGAGTGGCTTTCGACTGATCAGGTGGTGGCCGCCGCCGATGTCCGGGTGCAAAACCAGGCCGATGGCAGTGCGCCGGACGACGTCCTGCGGGCCCTCATGTACTTGCCTTCAATTGCTTCGATCTTGTCGCCGGAACTTAGTGCGCGGCGCGGATTGCAAATGCGATCCGAACGACTGGAGGCAACGCCCGACGCTGCGCTTCTGTTCGCTTCCCTCTACGGCAAGTCCACGAACGCGGTGTGGCTGGATTCTTCCAATGCCTCCGCCGTCGCCGGCCGTTCCCAAGCTGCCTCGCGCAGCCGCTTCAGCATCCTGGCTGACGACGGCGGCACGTTCGGACAGTCGGTGCTGCACCGGTCCGGAACTACCCACGTAACAGCTGGCTCCGCGTCCGTCAGCACCTCCGGGCCGTTCTTCCGTTGGCTCGATTCCGTCTGGGGCCGTCGGGCGGTCCGCGCCCCCCGCGGCTACGACGGCCAGTTCACGCTCGGTTGGCTCGGATATCTCGGCTACGAACTCAAGCGCGAAACCGGCGGGAACGACGTCCCCTCCGACACCCCGGACGCCGCCCTGCTCTTCGCCGGCCGTGCTGTAGTGCTGGACCATCGCGAGCAAACCGTCTGGCTGCTCGCCTTGGACGCACCCGACGCCGGGGAATGGTTCCGCGAGGCGCGCTCCGCCGTCGAAGCTGCTTCCGCTGAAGCCAGACCCGCTGCCGCCGAGGCCGCTGGTGCTCTTGCCGGCGGCGCAGCCCACCCCCGGACGGTTCCCGAATTCGTCAGCCGGGACTCCGCTACGGATTACAAGCGCAAGATCGCGGACTCGCAGCACCAAATCAGCGAAGGAAACTCCTACGAGATCTGCCTGACCACCACCCTGGAAGCCCCCGCCGGGGATTTGGATCCCTGGGCGAGCTACCTCGCACTGCGGCGCCGCAACCCGGCACCCTTCGCCAGCTACCTTCGGTTCGGCGAACTGGTGGTGGCGAGTACGTCGCCTGAACGGTTCCTCCGCATCATGTCCGACGGCGGCATGCGCGCCGAGCCGATCAAAGGCACCCGTGGCCGGTCTGCTGACGCTTCCGAGGACGCTGCTTTGCGGCAGGACCTCGAGACGTCGCTGAAGGACCGCGCGGAGAACATCATGATCGTGGACCTGCTGCGCAATGACCTCAGCCACTTCGCGATCCCGGGTTCTGTGACTGTCAGCAGGCTGTGTGCGATCGAAAGCTACGCCACTGTCCACCAAATGGTGAGCACCATAGATGCGCACCTTCGTCCGGGTGCCCCGAGGGCGGAAGCCCTGGCCGCAGCCTTCCCTGCCGGGTCCATGACAGGTGCGCCGAAGATCAGCACCATGGACATCCTCGACCAACTCGAATCCGGGCCCAGGGGGATTTACTCCGGCGCTATCGGCTACTTCTCCATGAATGCCGCCACGGATCTTGCCGTGGTGATCCGCACGTTGGTGGTGAATCCTGATGGCGCCGGCGGGCGGACCCTATCCCTCGGCGTGGGTGGGGCCATTACCGCGGATTCCGTGGCAGATGACGAGTACGAGGAAATCCGGACCAAGGCTTTCGGTGTGCTCTCCACGCTGGGTGCTGACTTCCCGGGCTGAGTTTTTGTACAGCTAATGCCCCTAAAAGTGCCTCTTAAGGGCGTCAGCTGTACAGAACTACTGGAGCGTGGCGGTCAATCTGGCCACGTTATCCACATACTTGGCCAGTGGGGGTCTATCCATCCAGTCATCCAACATAAGCTCTCGGGACACCTCGCGGTAAGTGGACTCCACGGCGCGCATGAGGTTCACGGTTTCGGCGCCCAGGAGCATCACCGAAACTTCCATGTTCAGTGAGAAGGAGCGCATGTCCATGTTGCTGGAACCAAGAACGGCCACTTCGTCGTCAATAGTGAAGTGCTTGGCGTGGAGGACATACGGCGCCCGGTACAGGTAGATCCGCACGCCGGCATTCAGCAACGCCTCGTAGTAGGAGCGCTGGGCGTGGTGCACCAGGAATTGATCGCCCTTTTCGGAGACGAAGAGCTCCACATCAACACCTCGCTGCGCGGCGGTGGTGATGGCGTAGAGGAGGGAGTCGTCAGGAACGAAGTACGGGCTGCAGATGGAGATCCGGTGCTGCGCTGAGTAGATCAGGGTGTTGAACAAGCGAAGGTTGTTCTCCGTGGCGAATCCCGGACCACTCGGCACTACTTGGGCAGTGACCTGCCCCGGAGACGGCTGGTTTGGCAGGCGCAGCTGGTCCTCAAGCGACTCGTCGGTTTCACTGAGCCAGTCCGTGGCGAAGACTACGTTGAGTGTGGCCACGATGGGACCCTCAAGCCGGGACATGAGCTCAACCCACTTACGGCCCACCTTGTGGTGTTTGGGATTGTTGTACGAGGGTTCAATCAGGTTCTGGGAGCCGGTGAAAGCAATCAATCCGTCGATCACCATGATCTTGCGGTGGTTCCTCAAGTCCGGACGCCTCCATTGACCATGGATGGGCAGCAGGGGAAGCATCCGCTTCCATTGGATCTTCCCTGCTTTGAGCCTCCGGATCAGGCGACGGTATCCCTTGACCCGCAGCGTTCCAATGTGGTCAAAGAGCAGCCTGACAGTGACACCGCGTTCAGCCGCCTTCTCCAACTCAGTGAGGAGTTCGTCCGTGACGGAGTCGCTGCTCATGATGTAGAACTCGGCGTTGATGTAGCTCTGGGCACCCTTGACTGCTTCGGCCATGGCTTTGATGGATTCGTGGTACCCAGGGATCAGTTCGACCTTGTTCCCGTCAACCATGGGCAGCGAACCGAGGCGATGATTCAGCTCGCCCGCGGACTTCACCCATTCCGGCCCCGAGTAGACGCTCACCGGATCGGCAAGATCGGATGTCACGGCACGGACGCGCCGATTTACTTCTTCCTGTTGCTCACGCCTGCGCTTGGACAGTTTGAAATTGCCGAAAAGGAGGAAGAGAACGAACCCTACGGAGGGGATGAGGAACACGGCCAAAAGCCAGGCCATGGCAGTGGTTGGACGCCTGTTGCCGGGAATGATGCCCAGAAGGAGTATGCGCATGACCACTTCCGCGATGGCCCACGCACCCAGTAACCAGGTCCACTCCTGGCCAAACGGAAAAGGAAAGAGCACCCTACAAACCCCCACGCTCCAAGAACAACAGTGACCTCAGCCTATCCGGCAAAGTCATCCGCAACGGCACCGCACTAAGCTGGGACCATGACTTCACCTGCTCCCACGGTCCTGGTTTTCCTGGATCCTGCCTTCGAAAACGGTCGCGTTGCCGATTCCAGCCAGCCCCAGCTCATGGCTACGGACCTTGGTGCCACTCGTGGCGATGGCGTGTTCGAATCACTCCTCGCCGTTCAAGGACGTCCCCGCAAGGTGCAGGCTCATCTGAACCGGTTGAGCAGTTCCGCGGCAGCCTTGGACCTGGTGCTTCCTGAGCAGGATGCTTGGCGCAAGGCGATTGATACCGCCATTAGCGAGTTCCGCGATGCCCACCCGGCCCCCACGCCGGAGGAGGACGAGGTTGTGGTCAAACTGATCGTGACCCGTGGTGTCGAAGGCGCAGCCAGCCCCACATGCTGGGTGCAGGCTTCCCCTTCACCCGCGGGCAGTCGCCGGCAGCGCGAGACGGGCATCGACGTCGTACTTTTGGACCGTGGCTTCGACACCGAAGCCGGCGAGCGAGCGCCGTGGCTGTTGCTGGGCGCCAAGACTCTGTCTTATGCGGTCAACATGGCTGCGCTTCGTTTTGCGCATAAGCAAGGCGCAGATGACGCCATTTTCACGTCTACGGACGGTCGCGTCCTGGAAGGCCCCACATCCACTGTGTTGCTGGCGCACCTTGAAACAGTGGACGACGGCGGAGGTTCCGTCAGGACTGTCCGTCGCCTCATCACGCCGCAGCATGACAGCGGAATTCTGCCCGGCACCTCGCAGGGGGCATTGTTCGCAGCGGCGAAGGCCGCAGGGTGGGAGCTCGGTTACGGGCCGCTTGTCCCGCAGGACCTGTTCGATGCCGACGCCGTGTGGCTCATCTCGAGCATCCGTTTGATCGCTCCCGTGAATCACATCAACGGCAAGGAAATCGGTACACCGGCTGTTCGCAAGCAGCTCACTGCCGAGCTCAACGCATTGTTCGCGGGCATCGAGTAAATCAGCGGGCTTCGAAAGTTTCGCTTGCGTTGCTCCGCTAGGAACCTAGCAGATGGCAAGTAGAGTAATCGCTCGAATGACTCAATGATTAGAACTTCTTGCCCTCGGCCGTGAGTGATCTGCGCGTTCAATCGCGTTTCTTAGGCTCCTTGAAATGGACATTCGTCATGTGATGAATCTTGTACTCGTGTTAGTTGGATCACGTCCGGCTGGTACTACTTCAGACTTTGCTGGCTAACCTCCCGGAGGGAATATGGGACTCAGCTCCCCCACAGAAGCCGAAGCATCGGCAACCGAGGCGCAGTCTCAGACTGACGCCTCTCAAACAGGACTTCGCCGGTCCATGGAGGCCCGGCACCTGGTCATGATCGCCATGGGCGGCGTCATCGGCTCAGGCCTGTTCGTCAGTTCCGGATACACCATCTCCACTGCCGGGCCCTTGGGTGCGGTCCTCGCCTTCCTCATAGGCGCCGTAGTGGTCTATTTGGTGATGGCATGCCTCGGGGAGCTCGCTGTTGCGTTCCCCGTCTCGGGTGCCTTCCACATTTATGCTGCACGCACCATCGGCCCGGCAACCGGCTTTGCCACCGCCTGGCTCTATTGGCTCTGCTGGGCCGTGGCTCTAGGTTCCGAGTTCACCGCAGCGGGCCTACTCATGCAACGCTGGTTCCCGGGCGTTGACGTATGGATCTGGTGCTTCGTCTTCGCCACTGCCCTGTTCACCCTGAACGCCATTTCATCGCGCGTCTTTGGTGAATCGGAGTTCTGGTTCGCGCTCATCAAGGTCGCCGCCGTCGTCGGCCTGATCATCCTGGGCGGCGCCGCCTTGGCAGGATTCCACCCCCTGGCCCCTGGCGAGTTCCCCTCCTTTGGCGAAAACTTCAACACGCCAGACGGGTTGTTCCCCAACGGTTTTACCGGCGTCTTCGTCACCTGCCTGGCGGTCTTCTACGCCTTCTCGGGTTCCGAGCTGATCGGGGTTGCCGCCGGTGAGACCGCAAACCCCGGCGCGAACATCCCCAAAGCAATGCGGACCACTGTCATCCGGCTCATGATCTTCTTTGTTGGTGCGATCGTGGTCATCGCAGCCACCATCCCGTACGAACAAGTCAGCGTGGACGAGAGCCCGTTCGTCACGGTCTTCTCCATGCTGGGTATCCCGTACGCCGCGGACATCATGAACTTCGTCATCATCACGGCACTGCTTTCCGCCGGAAACTGCGGGCTCTTCTCCTGCGCCCGCATGCTCTTTTCGTTGGCTGATGAAGGACACGCGCCCAAGGCTTTCCGAAAGTTGACCAAGCGCGGGATCCCCATGGTGGCCCTCTGCGTCAGCATGCTGGGTGGCCTGGCGTCACTGATCAGCAGTGTGGTGGCCGCGGAAACCGTCTACCTGGTGCTGGTCTCCGTGGCCGGTTTCGCCACCGTTGGTGTGTGGATGTCAATCGTCGCTTCACACTTCATCTACCGGCGGACCTTCATCAAAAACGGTGGCGACCTCAGCACGCTGCCGTATAAGGCTCCCCTGTTTCCGCTGGTTCCGATCCTCGCGTTCGCGCTTTGCTTGGTGTCGCTGATCGGCATCGCGTTCGACCCCAATCAGGTGGCAGCTCTCTTCTTTGGCGTTCCGTTCGTGGGCGCCTGCTACGCCATCTTCTACTTCAAGTACGGACGGCGCCGATCGCTCAAGAAGGCAGTGGACGCCTAGTCATTACTGGGTATGCGGCTTTCTGACCCTCTTTGACTGCAGATCAGCCCTTGGGCAACCTTTCCCTGTTGCCCAAGGGCTGACCTCGTCTCAAACAGGGTCAGGAACCATCGCGGGCCGGGCCTCCACCACCCACTTTGGTTTCCAAACCTCCCGACACGCCTGCTAGGGGGTGTGTTGGGGAGCTCCCGCCGCCAAAGCAGGTGGTGGCCGCACGGTTGAGCTTTGGGTGAAATTACGACGACGGCACTCGCCTCGCCTGCCCGCCCCCGGGTCTGCGGGTTCCTGACCTTCTTTGGATGCAGGTCAGCCCTTGGGCAACCTTTCCCGGTTGCCCAAGGGCTGATCTCGTCTCAAACAGGGTCATGGCCCTTCACGGGCCGGGCCTCCACCACCTACTTTGATTTCCAAACCTCCCCGACACGCCTGCTAGGGGGTGTGTTGGGGAGCTCCCGCCGCCAAAGTAGGTGGTTGCCGCCCCCCCTTTAAGCGGTTGAACCTACTTCTTGGCAGCGCGGACCGGGTGCTCACTCAAGATGGACAGCCGGTTGAAGGCGTTGATCCCAATAGCCGCCATGCAAAGCACGCTGATCTGCTCGTCGCTGTAGTGCTGGCGCGCCTGTTCGAAGAGCTCCGGGCTGGGCCTCGATGAGCTCATGCGGGTGATCTGTTCCGAAATTTCCATGGCCACCACTTCGGCAGGCTCGAACAACTGCACTTCCTTGTAGACGGCAACGAGGGACAGCCGTTGTTCCGTCTCGCCATATTTCAGGGCCCGCCGGTGGTGAAGATCCAGGCAGAAGGCGCAACCGTTGATCTGCGAGCACAAGTAGTTGACGAGTTCAAGGGTGCGGCGCGGGATGCCAAGCCGGTCAGCTTCGTCCACCAACTGCTGCGAATAGTGGCTCAGTGTCGCGTAGAGATCCGGCTGCTGCTTATCCAGATAGCCGGCCAGCCGTGGTTTTGTTTCCTGTTCAGGCATGCTTGGAGCCTAGCGCAACGGGGGTTCCTGTCCCCGCTTCAGCTCCTCAATGCGGAGGCGTAAGAAGATGATTGCGAGCACCAGGGCGTAAATTACCAGAGCCGCGACAGCCACCATCAGCAGGGTGTAGAGAACCCCAACAAGTGAAAACAAGAAAACCCCCAATTTCGCGGCAGCAAGGTGCCGGGCCGGAGCTTCAGATGCTAGCAGCCCTCGAGAAAACCCGAGGGACATGAGAGAGGATCCGCCCCAAACCCGAGGGACATGAGAGAGGATCCGCCCCAAACCCGAGGGAAGTGAGAGAGGATCCGCCCCAAACCCGAGGGAAGTGAGAGAGGGTTCTACTCGCGCGCGGCAGGGGTGTCTGCGGCGAGCCGGATGCCGTGCTCTGCCAGCCACACCGGGTTGAAGGCCTTGCTCATATAGTTCGTACCGGCGTCGGGCGCTATGGCCACCACCACGGAACCGTGCGGCGCGGCGCGAGCCACGCGAATGGCCGCAGCTACAGCGAGCCCGGAAGACGGACCGAGCGCGAGCCCTTCCTCATCAAGGAGTCGGTGGACGGTGGTGTAGACCTCGTCGTTGGGGATGCGCAGGAAACGGTCCACAATTGAGCGGTCGAAGGCTTTGGGCCATTCAGGCTCGGGCCAGGAGTTGCCCACGCCGTCCACCAGGATCTCGCCGGGATGGCCCCCGCTGTAGGCGGAGCCGTAGGGGTCGGCGCCAACAACCTCCACATGCCCGCCGGGACGCGCGGCAGCCACCTGCTCCTTCAAGTACCGGCCATTCCCGCTAATGGTTCCGCCCGTCCCGATGCCCGCAACGAAGTGAGTGACCAAGCCGCCGGTCTGCTCCCAGATCTCGGGCCCGGTGGTTTCATAGTGCGCCATGGGGTTGGCAGGGTTGTCGAACTGCATCGGCCGCCACGCACCGGGGGTCTCGGAGGTAATACGCGCTGCCACGGCACGGGCGTTCTCCGGCGATTCCGACGGCGCGTTCCAGTCGGTCAGGATGACGCGGGCGCCATAGCTGTGCAGCGCGGCGAGCTTCTCTTGGGAGATCGTGTCGCCCGTAACCACCACTACCGGGTGTCCCGTCAGGTGCCCGATGAGGGCCAGACCAATCCCGGTATTTCCGGACGTGCTTTCCACAATCGTGGCCCCCGGTTTCAGCTCCCCGGACTTTTCCGCCGCCCGAACCATGCTGAGCGCCGTGCGGTCCTTGATGGAGCCGCCCGGGTTTTCGGACTCGAGCTTGATGTGGATGGTGCTGCCCAGGCCGCGGCCCAGCGCCTCCAACTTCACCAGTGGCGTGTTCCCCACCTTGTCCAGGACTGAGGCGTCCAGCCCGTCAGGGACGGAATCGGCCGCGTGCACTCCATGTTTGCGGATTACTGCACTCACCACGTCTTCTCCCCTGTCTCCGCAAGCTCCCGGGCAACGGCATCCCGTAACTCCGTCCTCGCCCGCTCCACTAAGTCCGGCGCTGATGGCCGGTGGGCAAGCACGTCTGCGAGTCGGCCCACCACTAAGCCGGTTCCCTTTCCCAGCGGCTGCGCGGCCCCCGCTTCCAGCAGCAGGTACGACGCCGTCAGCGCTTCGATCACCAACAGTTTTTCCGCAGCCTCCACCGACTTTTCGAGTTGCTGCAGGGCGAGCGGGGCCAGCGTTGAATGGTCCTCGACGTCGGCGGAAAGGGTAGGGGCTCCCAGCGTCGCCGGGGCGGCAAGGAACTTGAGCTCGGACAAGAGTCCGGCGGCCGAGTACCAGAGCAGCCCGGGAAGTTCTTCCTGGGCCAGGCCCTCCCCGGAGGATGCCGACTGCAGATGGCGGGCGCGGATAGCCCGCTGCGGCGGATACAACTTGGCGATGCGACGCTCACTGGAAATACCAACGTGCGCCAACGCCAGCCGCAGACCCTCAAAAGCAAGGGCCAGCTGCATCGGTTGGAAGTTGCCGCCGGACACCATGTGACCGGATTCGACATCAACCAAGGGATTATCACCGCGGCCGTTCAGCTCCACGTCCAAGGCAGAGCCGAGCTGCGTCACGAATGTTCGAAAGGCCCCGTGAGTCTGCGGTGCGGCCCTAAAGGACAACGGATCCTGAACCGACACTTCGGGGCGAATATCCTCCAGCCACCCGCCGCTCAGCAGGCTACGGACGGCAGCTGCCGAGTCGCGCTGCCCGTCCACCGCCTTGGCTGCCTGAATTGTCGGCGAAAACGGGCTGAGGTTCCCGCCGCCGTCGTACCTTGCGATCGTCTCCAGCGAGAGGGAAAGTGCGACGTCGGCCAGCCCGGCCACGTGCTGCAGCCGCAGCAATGCGAGGGTTCCGGCACCTACCGAGTAGGCGTTGGCGCTGACCAGGGCGAGAGCCTCGCCGGGTGCAAGAACCAGGGGCTGGAGTCCGGCGTCGGCGAGCGCTTTGGCACCGGAGATCAGGGTCCCGTCCGCGCTGAACGCTTCACCCTCCCCGATGGCAACGGCGGCGACGGCGGCAAGTTGGGTCAGGTCCGACGAGCCCACCGAACCTTCGCACGGGATGGCTGGAAAGACGCCGCGGTTGAGCATGTCGGCATAGAACGTAGCGGTCTCGGGGCGCACTCCCGAGCCGCCTCGGCTGAAACCGATCAGCCGGGTGAGCATCACGGCGCGGGCGGCAGCGCGGTCCAGATACGAGCCCACCCCGCTGTTGTGATACCTGACCACCTGGACTTGGTAGGCAAGGAGCGAGTTCTCCTCCACAGCCGTATCGCGGCCAGATCCCAACAAGGTGTTGAGTCCGTACACGCGCTGCCCTGAGGCCGCTGTCTGTTCCACTAGCTCTCTCGACCGCAGCAGCAAAGACAACGCATCCTGGTTCAGCTCCACGTGAAACGTAGGCTCCTGAGCAGCAAGTGCAACGTCCGCAGCACGCACGGGAGCTGCGCCAATCACTAACTTCTTCAGATTCCCGGAGACCATTAGAAATCCAGGAGGTTCTGCCGGAACCCGCCGTTGCCGTAACTCTTCCTCAACAGGCCGCGACGCCGCAGTTCGGGCGTGAGCTTGTCCAGCACACTGTGCACGGTGACCGGGTCCACAAAGCCGGAGAAGAGGAACCCGTCGCCACCCACTTCAGACCCTGTCGATTCCAGGTAGTCGGCAATTTCGCCTGCCGTGCCGATAATCGAGTCACCCGCCCCGCCACTGCGTGCCTGGAGGATCTGGCGAAGCGTGGCACCCGGAGGGGCTGCCTTGGCGAAGTGCTCCAACGTGCCTTGGTTGCTGTTGGTGCTCAACTCGGGCAGCGGAGCGTCGAGATCGAATTGCTTGAAGTCGATCACTGACAGGTAGGAGATGGAGTTCAGTTGGCTGTCGATGTCGCGCTGGGTGAGTTCCCGCCGCTGAGCTCGCAGTTCCTCGGCCTCGGTTTGGGTACCAACAACGGTAGGCTTCAGGACGAAAAGTACCTTGACGTCGTCCGGGTTGCGTCCGGCTTTCGCAGCTTCGGCGCGGATCGAGTCCCGGTAGGACTTCATCCCGTCAACGCCACGGGCCAAAGCAATGGCTACGTCAGCATTCCCGCCGGCAAACGCCTTTCCCCGGGGAGAGGCACCGGCCTGAACCAGTACAGGTTCCTCAGGCAAAGGCGCTGTGTTCAGCGGACCCCTGACCTTGAAGAAGTCACCCTGGTGGTTAATGGGGTGCACTTTGCTGTGGTCGGCGAACACTCCTGCGTCAACATCCTCAAGCACGGCGCCAGGTTCCCAACTGCGCCAAAGCCGCCTGACGACGTCGACGAATTCCTCAGCCTTCTCGTAACGGAGGTCATGTTCGATCTGCTGGTCCAGCCCGTAGTTCTGGGCGGCGAGGTCGCTGCCCGAGGTGACAACGTTCCAGCCAAGCTGCCCCTCGGAGAAATGCTGCAGCGTGGCCAGGAGCCGGGCGGCAGTGAAGGGCGGGTAGAAGGAAGCACTGACCGTCGGGACAATCCCGAGGTGCTCGGTGGCGGAGAGAAGGTAGGGGACCAACGCCAACGGATCATGTTTCGGGGCGAAAGATGCGTGTGCCAGAGACACCTCAGCAGAGCCGCCGTAGGTGTCCGGAACGGTAAGGGAATCTTCAATGATGAACAGGTCCAACCCGGATCGCTCAAATGCCCGGACGGCTTCCTGGTACAGGGCGGGTTTCTTCCAGTCGTACCCAAGCCCATAGCCGGGGGTCCCCCACCCCTGGACACCGAAACCGTGGCCAACAAACCATCCAAAGTGCAGCATGGGCTTGAGTGTAGAACTGCTTTGTCCGTTCACCGCGACCTGATTTCATGCGAAGTTACAGGGGGTCGTACTGGGTCAATTATGCTCCCGGGACGTCACATTTGGGCTGGACTCATAACGGCTTGGATGTCCACATACAGCGTTGGCCTTGTTCCGCAAACAACATTGGTCCGGAATGATCGCTGTATGAGCTCACCCACCCGCACTTCCGCCAAGGATCGTCTCTCGGGCGTCTGGGCGCTCAAGGGGTACAAACGTGAATGGCTGCGGCACGACTTCGTGGCGGGTGCTGCACTGTTTGCTCTGCTGGTTCCTGCCGGCATGGCCTATGCGCAGGCCGCCGGTCTGCCACCTGTCACCGGGCTCTACGCCACGGTGATCCCGTTGCTGGTCTACGCCGTGGTGGGCCCGTCCCGCATTCTGGTCCTGGGACCCGACTCATCCCTTGCCCCCATGATCGCCGCAGCTATTGTTCCCCTTGCAGCTGGCAGTAGTGAAAGATCTGTGGCACTCGCCGGGCTGTTGGCTGTGTTGATCGGGGTGATCATGCTCGCGGGCTCCGCCCTGAAACTCGGTGCCATCACCGGGCTGCTGTCCAAACCCATCAGGCTCGGATACCTGAACGGAATCGCATTGCTGGTGGCGTTGTCCCAGCTCCCGGCGTTCCTGGGGATAGAGGCCGACGGCGACATCTGGCAAAAGCTCGCGAACGTCACCGCCGGGTTACTGGGCAGCGAGGTCAACATCACCGCGCTGTTGCTCGGCATAGGTTCCTTGGCGCTCATCTGGATTCCCAAGCTTCTGAAGTGGAAGGTGCCCGGCGTATTGCTGGCGGTGGTGGGTTCATGCGTTGTAACGGCTGTTTGGGGCCTGAACGACGACGTCAAGGTCATCGGGGTTTTGCCGCAGGGGCTGCCGATGCCGGCGCTCGGCGGAATAGGCTGGGCTGACGCTCTTACGTTGCTTCCCGCTGCCGCCGGTATTGCCCTCATGGTCTTCGCAGACACCGGCGTCCTGTCCCAAACCCTGGCAGCCAAGGAAGGAAAGAAAGTTTCGGGCAACAGGGAGATGGCAGCCCTTGGGGCAGCCAACGCAGCCACCGGCTTGCTGGGCGGATTCCCCATCTCCGGCAGTACCTCGCGCACGCCTGTAGCTGTGGACGCCGGCGCCAAATCCCAGATGACCGGGGTGGTTGGTGCGGTGCTGGTTGTGGCTTTCATGCTGTTGGCTCCCGGAGTTACCGGGTACCTTCCTTCCGCAACCCTGGCCGCCGTCGTCATCGCCGCGGCGATTGCCCTGGCAGACCCCGCCGGTGTTAAGCGGCTCCTCAGCCTGAGCCGAAGCGAATCCGTGGTGATGTTGGCAGCATTCCTGGGAGTCCTAACCGTAGGTGTGCTGCAGGGAATAGTCGTAGCCATAGCCTTGGCACTTCTGGACTTTGTTCGGCGGGCTTGGGATCCGTACCGGACAGAACTCGGAGCCAAGGATGGGCTCCCCGGGTATCACGACCTGGAGAGGCACCCCGACGGCGAGCGCATCCCCGGACTCCTGATCCTCCGTTTCGATGCACCTCTGTTCTTCGGCAACGGGCAGGTTTTGGCGGCCTTTGTCCGGGAACAGTTGGACGAAGCCCCGGAGGAGGCTGCGGACCCGATCACCCACGTCATCCTCGCCGCAGAGCCCATCACCGGGATCGACACCACAGCGCTGGATGACCTCGTCACGCTGGATGAATGGCTGGCCAGTAAAGGCGTGGGTCTCGTGTTCGCCGAACTGAAGGGACCTGTCAAGGACAAATTGATCCGTCTGGGCACGGCCGCCCGTTTTACGCCGGACCACTTCTTCCCCACAGTTGGCGCCGCAGTGCGCGCGCTGCGAAACGAATAAGGGAAGCAGCCGCCGATTACGCAACATGACGACCGGACAATACCCCGCAAGTGCAGTCCGAGGCCCGTGGATGTTACGTTTTTCTTGAGTAATGAGCACCAGCGCACAGCCCTGACTTGCTGGTCGGCAACCCTCTCTCCGGCGGGGTGCCTCAGGTGACTACTCGGCGTATCGACAACTCGAACTGCAAGCGTGACTGAGGAGCACCAGCTATGCCTGAACCCACTGAAGAAAAACTTTCCTATCGCCTGATTACAGGCCCGGATACCCGTGATTTCTGCGAGCGGATCCACAACGCCCTCGCCGAGGGCTACGTGCTCCACGGCAGCCCTGCAGCCACTTTCAACGGTACAGACGTCATTGTTGCCCAAGCAGTCGTACTCCCCGCGGCTATCGCCAATGCCGATGCCGCCGTTGCGACTGCAGTGGACCAGCTTGAGAACTACGACGACGAAGCATTCGAGGGCCACGCATGAGCTACGCAGGTGACCTGACCCCGAAGGATGCGTGGGCCAAGCTTGAAGCGGGTGCCATCCTGGTGGACGTCCGCACCGAGGGCGAGTGGGCCCACATCGGCATCCCGGACACCAAAGCCACGGAGAACGATCCCCTGTTCATTCAGTGGAACCTCGCCGGCGGCATCCCCAACTCCCGTTTCATCGAGGATTTGCGACAGCAGGCCCCCGAGGACGACAGCGTCGAGCTGGTGTTCCTCTGCCGTTCCGGTCAGCGCTCCATCTCCGCCGCTATCGCCGCAACGCAGGCCGGCTTCACTGCCTACAACGTCCTGGAGGGCTTTGAAGGAGAACCGGACCGCTACGGCGAGCGCACCGTCAACGGCTGGAAGAACCGTGGCCTGCCGACGAATTTGGGGACCGAGTAAATGACCTTCAATCCCGACGCCGCCGGCTGGAGCCCTGATACCCAGGCCGTCCGCGGTGGTCTTGACCGTACTAATTTTCAGGAAACCTCCGAACCCGTTTTCCTGAACTCCGGCTTCGTCTACGAATCCGCCGCTGCTGCCGAGCGCGCTTTCACAGGTGAGGACGAACGTTTCGTCTACTCCCGCTACGGCAACCCGTCCGTCGCAACGTTCCAGGAGCGGCTGCGCCTGCTCGAAGGAACCGAAGCGTGCTTTGCGACGGCGTCAGGTATGTCCGCGGTCTTCACTGCTTTGGGTGCCCTGCTGGCTGCCGGCGACCGCGTGGTTGCTGCCCGTTCCCTGTTCGGCTCCTGCTTTGTGATCCTTAATGAGATCCTGCCGCGGTGGGGCGTGCACACGGTCTTCGTGGATGGCCCGGATTTGGAGCAGTGGGCTGCCGCGCTTTCGGAGCCCACTACCGCGGTCTTCTTCGAGTCTCCGTCCAACCCCATGCAGGAGATCGTGGACATCGGCGCGGTCAGCGAACTGGCGCATGCCGCCGGGGCGACTGTGGTGGTGGACAACGTCTTTGCCACACCCCTGCTGCAACGCTGCGGTGAGCTGGGTGCCGACGTGATTGTGTACTCCGGCACCAAGCACATTGACGGCCAGGGACGCGTCCTTGGCGGTGCCATCCTGGGCACCAAGGAATTCATCGATGGCCCGGTCAAGCAGCTTATGCGGCACACCGGTCCTTCGTTGTCCGCGTTCAATGCCTGGGTGCTGACCAAGGGCTTGGAGACCATGGGACTGCGTGTGAACCACAGCTCGGCATCCGCGTTGAAGATCGCAGAGTGGCTCGAGCAGCAGCCCGCCATCAGCTGGGTCAAGTACCCGCTGCTGAAGTCTCACCCGCAGTACGAGCTAGCAGCGAAGCAGATGAAGGCGGGCGGCACCGTGCTGACATTTGAGCTATCTCCTTCGGCCGGGCGTTCAGCCAAAGAGGCTGCGTTTGCCTTGCTCGATGGCCTCCGTGTCATTGACATCTCCAACAACTTGGGCGACTCCAAGTCCCTCATCACCCACCCTGCCACCACCACCCACCGGGCTATGGGACCGGAGGGGCGGGCGGCGATCGGGCTTTCCGATGGTGTTGTCCGCTTGTCCGTAGGGCTTGAAGACGTGGACGACCTCATCTTGGATCTGGAGAAGGCCCTCAAACAGGTCTAACCCCGCTGCCACGAGCGGGAACCATCCCGTTTCCAAGGGACGCTTCACGGCCCTCAACCGTTTCGCAACCGTTTCCGCCATCCGCACCAGAGGTAGCTGGCGCGGATGGCGGAAATCGGAGCATCAAAAGGTGCGAAGGGGCGCGGCGGGCGTGGCCGGCACGCGCCACCCTCCCGCAACTCCTGCGTCAGTCTTGGAAGTACTCGATCTTCGCACCTATGGTGTTCAGTCGCTCCGCAAGGTCCTCATAGCCGCGCTCGATCACGTAGATGTTGCGCAGCTCGGAGGTTCCCCTGGCAGCCAACATGGCCAGGAGCAGGCAGGCCGCGGGACGCAGAGCGGGTGGGCAGCCAATCTCTGCAGCACGCCATTTAGTGGGACCGTTGACGTAGATCCGGTGCGGATCCAGCAACTGCACCTGGGCGCCCAGCTTGTTGAGTTCCGTCAAGTAAATGGCACGATTCTCGTAAACCCAGTCGTGGATCATGGTCTGGCCCTCGGCGTTGCCCGCGATCACTGCAAAGAACGGCAGGTTGTCGATGTTCAGCCCAGGGAACGGCATGGGGTGGATCTTGTCCTGCGGGGCGTGGAGTTCCGAAGGCTTGGTAGTGACGTCTACCAACCGGGTGCGCCCGTTGCGCGCCATGTACTCGCCGGAAACCTCGAGGTTCTGACCCATCTGCTCCAGGGTGGCGAGTTCAATTTCCATGAACTCGATGGGAACCCTGCGGATGGTGACCTCTGAGTTGGTCACAATGCCGGCGGTGATCAGGCTCATGGCCTCAATGGGGTCTTCAGACGGGAAGTACTCAATGTCCACATCAATGGCGGACCGTCCCGTGATCTTCAGCGTGGTGGTTCCTACACCGTCGATCTCCACACCGAGGCCCTGCAAGTAAAAGCAAAGGTCCTGCACCATGTAGTTGGGGCTGGCGTTCCGGATGATGGTGGTGCCCTCGCGGTGGGCGGCCGCCATGATGGCATTCTCCGTTACGGTGTCGCCGCGTTCGGTCAGCACGAAGGAGCGATTGAGATCATCGGCGGGAGGTGCAGTCACGGAGTAGAAGCCGGACTTCGCCTCTACCTCAAGGCCGAACTGGCGGAGCGCCTGCATGTGAGGCTCCACCGTGCGCGTTCCGAGGTCACAGCCACCGGCGTAGGGAAGAAGGTATTCACTGGTTTCGTCCAGGAGCGGACCCAGCAGCATGATGACGCTACGGGTTCGACGGGCGGCGTCCACGTCCATGGACTCAAGATCCAGGACCTCGGGGCGACGTATGCGGAGGTCGCTGCCGTTGAGCCAGGTACATTCCACGCCGATGGAGGTCAGGACCTCAACTATCCTGTTGACTTCCTCGATCCGGGCCAGCCGGCGCAGGGTGGTGGTGCCACGGTTGATGAGGCTCGCACACAGGAGAGCCACGCCGGCGTTCTTACTGCTGTTCACGTCCACTTCGCCGGAGAGGGTCCGGCCGCCCTCCACACGGAGGTGGGTCATCTGCGGCTTGCCCACTTTGACGATGGAGCGCCCAAAAATGGCTTCGAGGCGCTCAATCATCCGGAGGCTGAGATTTTGTTTGCCCTGTTCCATCCGGGCGATTGCGCTCTGGCTGGTTCCCAGTTCAGTAGCCAGCTGCCCCTGCGTCCAGCCTTTTTCCCCACGGGCATCGCGGAGAAGTTGGCCTACATGTTCGGCGGTAGGTTGCGTCATAACCAAAAAATATCACAAGTGAGTTAGAACTGGCGAGCAGATTACCGATTCAGCGGTCCACGTCACACAATACCCGTCCTGTGCGATATAGCGCACAACCTCGGCCGCTTGCCTTGGGCGAACGCTTTCCCCAATATTTTCAGGGGCAGAGCTCCCCATTGTGCCTCAACGAGGGTTGGCGAAGGATGTATGGGAAAGCTCAGGGGGAAATATGCCTTTCTACGGCGCCGACGTCGATCAACTCAAAGCACTATCAAAAACCCTTGCCAGCGGGGCTTCGCTGCTGACCAACCGCGCCCGGGAGCTTGACTCCTTGATCGCACAGGGCGGCTTTTGGCAGGGGCAGGATTCCAAACGATTCGCCTCCGATTGGCAGGGCCGTCTACGGCCGTTGCTTGAACGGACCTCGCGAGGATTGGAAGAAGCATCCAAGTCCGTGCTTACCAACGCAGACGAGCAGTCGAACGCGTCTACCGAGGGTTCTGGGGGCAGCTCAGGGAACGGCAGCGGGAACCACTCAGGCAACCCGGCAGTCGACGCCACCACCAAGGCCACCGACCCCACCCAGCCCACACCCCAGGAGATCCTGGACCAGTACCAAGTCAGTGACGCGGAGACTACCAACTGGCCGGGCGACTGGGATCCGCTGCGATTCGTGGTGGACCAGAAGGTAGTGACAGAGAAGGAAGCGGAACTCTTGAACGGCCTGGGACCATTTGAGCTGAACGCCTTCAAGGGCATTCACGACGACGCTTTCAGTGTTGCCGATGAGCGCTTCCCCAGCGAAGATCGCAACGATGACCAGAATGACGCCTTCCGCCACGCCTACTGGAACGCCCTCATGGTGAAGGAGTTCGGCGCGGACTGGGCCGAGGACTACGCCACCGCCCACGAACAGCTCCCCGGAAATCCGGCTCCACGTGAAGCAATGGATCTGTACAACAATGAAGTTGGACGCAACGTGGCCATCGCCAATCCGGACGCCAGTGCTGAGGAGCTTGCAGACTTGATCGAGGAAGCCGTCAATAGCGGAGACACAGTTGTGGTGGGGCCTGACCTTGTGCCGCACCCATCAAACCAGGTCCCCGCTGACCAGACCGGCGACGCCGGCAATGCCGAGCCCGCCCCTGGTGAAGATCCAGAGTTCAATGACGAGTCCAGGACTACTTCATGAGTCTTCCTGCGACCACTAATTTACGACGCCGCCCCAAGTCTTCAGCGCTTCGCGTCACCATCAACACCTTGCTCACCTTAGCTCTGGCCTGCGCCTTGGCCGCTTGTTCCCTCGGAGGATCCGCCATGCCCGAAACGAACGATCACCTCAACAATCAGGTCCTGGAGTCTGCCAGGAACGGCACGGCGCTCAAGCTGGCCGATGCCACGGACTTTGACTGGGACCAGGCAGGTTTCGTCACGTCCGGAACCCCGGCCAAGGACATCGAGGAAACCTTTGGGGAACCCCTCACCAAGGAGAGCCGCTACACGGCTTCACCGGCTCTCTTCGTCTTCCTGAAAGACGGGAAAGTAACCAAAGCGGTCCGCATTGTCCCGGACGCCTTCTCCGGGGCTGACGCCAGGAAGAAGTACGGCCGGGACGTGGTGCTCACTCCGCCGGAGGGGCAGAAGGGCTTCCTTAACTGGCGGGAGTAACCCGCCAATCGTTAGGCCCGCCAGTACCCCAACGCATCAATCCGGTGCTTATCCAGGCCGAGTTCTTTCCTCAGGTGCTTGACGATTGCCCGCGTACTTGATGCTTCGCAGGCGATCCAGAAGAAGTCGCTCCCAACCGAGACCGTGTTTGCCGTGAGCGCAGCGCAGACTGCCTCCACCAGCGCGGCACCGTCGCGTTTACGCGGAATCCAGGTGACGACGTCGGAATCGGAGGTACGCACCTCAAGCGAGGGGTCGGCGTCGTGCTGGTATTCAAGCCAGGCCGTCACGGGAGCCGCGTTTGCAGCATCACGCTGCCGCTCGTCAAGCAGCGAGTTGATGGCAGGAATGGAAGCGGGATCGCCCACTACCCAGATCCGGCGCGGGGCGGGCTGTGGGAAAGCGAAGGAGCTGCCTTGGACGGTGGCATCGATCGAGTCGCCGGGCTGCACTGAGCGTGCCCAATCCGCAGCAACGCCGTTGTGCATGGCGAAGTCCATGCTGAACGTGCCGTCCGCAGGTGATGCGTTGACCAAGGTGTAGGCGCGTTGGTGGGCCTTCCCGGAATCGTTGAACCAGAGCCGGATCCACATGGTGGGATGCAGTCCGCTGCGATCCAGGAGTCCGCCGTCCCGCACGTGCACGCGGAGGAAGTCCGGGGTGATCTCTTCACTCCCCGTAACCTCCAGAGTGAAGTCCTTGGCGCCCATGACTTTGAGGACGACGCCTTCCCAATTGCGCTTCAAGCAACACTCCTTCACGAATGTCCACGATTTGTGAACGCGGCCAAAGCCATTTATCTTGAGCTTAAGTAAGCCTAACCTAACCTCGAAAGCGGCCAGAGATTATGACGCCTGCCCCGACGCACCATGCCGCCCCGGCAGGCGGCTCCGGAACGTACCGGGATCAGTGGGGAATCCCGCAATTATGGGCCGATTCAGCCGATGAACTGGCCTTTTTGCAAGGGATGAACGCGGCCACAGACCGCTCCTGGCAGATCGAGTTGGAGCGATGGCGATCGGAAGGCCGCACGGCCGAGATCCTGGGTGCCGAAGCCGTACTCTGGGACCGTTTTGCCCGGCAAGCGCGGCTGGATGACACCGCGCGTCGCTGCTTTGAGAACCTCGACGCCGGCACTCAACGCTGGTGCGGACAGTACGTGGCAGGCGTCAACCAGGCGTTGACGGGCGGCAATCGGGGCGGACCCGAGTTTGAAGAATCCGGTTGCGAACCCGAGCCATGGAATCCGTGGACCCCGCTCGGCGTCTTCCTGGTGCATCACATCCTCTTCTCCACGTTCCCCAACAAGCTGTTCAGGGCCCACGTGGCACGGACACTCGGCGACGACGCCGTGAACTTGTTCAGCATCGAAGCGCCCGTTTGGTCAGGCAGCAACGCGTGGGCCGCCCACGGCTCCACCACCGTCAGCGGCCTGCCACTGATTGCCGGCGACCCCCACCGCCTCATGGAACTTCCCGGCGTTTACCAGCAGATAAGACTGGCCTGCCCCGAGTTCGACGCGATCGGATTCGCGTTCCCCGGTGTTCCCGGCCTCCCCCATTTCGCCCACACCGGCACCACCGCCTGGGCCATCACCAACGCCATGGCCGACTACCAGGACCTCTTCGTCGAGGAGTTGCGCCGGGTCAGCGATTTCGCCGGTGAGCGCATCGAGGCGCGCGGAGCGGAAGGCTGGGAACCCGTCGTCGTGAGTTCCGAAACCATCACCGTCCGCGGCGGTGAAGTGGTGTCCGTTGAGATTGTTGAAACCGCGCGCGGTCCGGTCATCTCTGAAACGCCCGACGGCGGCGCGCTGAGTTTGCGTTTCCCGGCCAGGGTTGAAGGGCGGCTGGGTTTCGAGGCCCTCCTGCCGTTGCTGCGAAGCCGGAGCGTTTCCGAGGTGGAAGCCGCGTTCGATGCGTGGGTGGAACCCGTCAACAGTGTGCTGGCCGCGGACGTTTCCGGGTCCGTCCGGCATTTCGTTGCCGGGTTGGTACCCCAGCGGAATCCGGCCAACCGGCGATTGCCCGCTCCAGCTTTCTCCGTCCGCCACGAGTGGGAGGGACAGTACGTGGTCCTGCCCCGCACCGAGGTCAAGCAGTTTGCCGTGAGCGCAAACGACCGCCAAGCAGGCGGCGGTGATGCCGTAGCCATGGAGTTCGCGCCCGCGCACCGTGCCCTGCGGATCAGGGAGCTACTGGAATTGGCTCCCAAGCATCTGTCCGTGGACACCATGCAGGCCATCCATATGGACACCTTGCTGGGCCCGTGGCCGTTGTTCCGCTCTGTGCTCTCCGGCCTGGACGCCGAGGACCTGTCCAGGGAAGCCAAGGAGCTGCGTTCGCTGTTGTTGACATGGGCTGGCCTGATGGATGCAGGCAGCCACCAAGCCGCTGTCTTTGCAGCCTGGCGTGGTGCCATCGTCCAGCGCCTGGCACGGCATTCCGCGATGGCTCCCCTGAATGAGCCCACCGGGTACTCGCCATTATTCGGGCCGTGGTTGTCCGTTGAATCCCGCATTGGCTTCGCCTTGGAGACCCTGCTGGTTCGTGGCTCCGAACTTGGCATCAGCGTAGGAGTGGAAGCTGCCGCAGCGCTTGAAGACGTCGCGTTGGAAGAGTCCATGCTGAACGGCGCGTCCTGGGGTGACCGGCATAAGCTTCTGGCCGTTCACGTCCTGCCCCGACCGCTGGCGTCATCGGCGCCCACTGCTGACCTCAGCGGGGACACCGGCTGTGTTCTGTGCACCGAGAGCCTCCCTGGCGTAGAAGACCGAAGCTTCCGTGGCCCCGTAGCCCGTTACGTCTGGGACCTGGCTGATCGGCGCAACAGCCGTTGGATCGTGCCTTTCGGCGCTTCCAGCACTCCGGGCCACCAACACTTCTCCGATCAGCTCCCGCTCTGGGCCGAGGGGCAACTCGTCCCGGTGGTCACTAACTGGCCTGAGCTGACCAAAGACAATCCCTGACCTGACCCGTTCCCCGCACTGCTCCAGCATTACTCCCGCATCAGACCCCATCAGCCCCGAAGGAAGCCATGACCACCACCACCCAGGACTTCTCTGTCCGTACCACCATCTACTCCGAAGACCTCGACGGATGGGGTGCGCTGCGACTTGTCCCGCTGGTTCCCGCTGAGGACATCGACCTCATCTTCGAATGGGTCACCCAGCCTCGTGCCAAGTTTTGGGGAATGACGGAGAACTCCAGGGAAGAAGTTCAAGGGATTTACGAATTCCTTGACTCGTTGGAGACCCACCACACGTTCCTGGCTCTGCTGGATGGCGAGCCGCTGGCCCTCTTCCAGACCTACGAGCCACTGCACGATCCCGTGGGGGAGGCCTACCCCGCCCGCGAGGCGGACATCGGCATGCACCTGCTCCTGGCCCCCGCCACACGGCCCATTCCGCATTTCACCCCGCGGCTGGGCACATCCCTGATCAAGTACATGTTCTCCTTGCCCGGGAAGGACCGGATTGTGGTGGAGCCGGACTCCCGCAATGCCAAGGCACTCCGCCGTCTGGAAGCGACGTGCTTTGAGCTTGGTCCCATCATTCAGCTCGCTGAGAAGGAAGCCCAGTTGGGGTTCCTGACGCGCGCAGGCTTCGATGAGATCCAGGAGCAGCAGTCACCGTAGCCACCTCTGAAAAGCGAAGTGCCGCCGGCGCCCCCAACATGCCGGTGGCACGCTTGGTGCCCAGCTCGCCAGCGCCCTACAGCGCTAGCGCCAGACGAAGCTCCAGGTTCCCGCTCCCACGGCCGTCAACACCGCAGCTGCTGCGATGACAAGTCCGCCGAGGACCACCCACACGTCCAGCATCGAGTATGTGGATTCACGTGCCCACGTCCGTTGTCCGCCGCCGAAACCGCGCGCTTCCATGGTCACTGCCAGCCGGGAAGCCCTCCTCACGGCCTGAACCAAGAGACCGAAGCTCTGGCCCAGCGTGGCTTTCAGCCGTTGGAACGGGCTGCCTTGGGAACCCACTCCGCGCGCACGGCGGGCCATGCCGATAGTCTGCCACTCCTCAGCCATAAGCCCCACCAGCCTCATCGCGGCGAGGGAGCCCAGGACAAACCGGTGCGGCAGCTTTGCCTTCTGCGCCAAGGCATCAGCCAAGTCGGTGGGATCGGTGCAGGTCATCAGCAAAATGGCCGGCAACGCAATCGCCAAACCGCGCAGCATGAAACCGAGCCCCAGCTCAAGGGAACCTTCGCTGATGGACCAGAGTCCAACGTCGAGCAGTACAGCGCCACTGTCCGCGGCCACAATCGCAGTGCTCCAGCCGCCGAACGCTGCCGCGATAATCAGGGGCCAGGCCCGCTGCCACAGAAGCCTCAGCGTGAGGCCGGCCAGAGGGAAGAGCGCCAGTTCCGCAAGGAGCGCTGTGGAGGCCGAGACCCAGTCGATGGACAGGGCCAGCACCAGGGAAATAAGGAAGACGGACACGAACTTAACCAAAGGGTTGGCTTTGGTCAGGAGTGCATGGTTTCCGCGAATATTGAGCGCATCCCTCATGCTGCACCGGCTTCCTGGTGCGTGGCTTCACCCTGTTGGACGGGGCCGAGCCGCAGTTCCGTTCCGCCGAGTACGGCACTGAATTCCTGATCGTGGGTCACCGAGACCACCGCGGTTCCGGCGTCCAGCAACTCTGAAAGGAACGACGCCAATTCCGCCCAGGTATTGGCGTCCTGGCCGAACGTTGGCTCGTCAAGGACAAGCACTTTCGGGTGAGCCGCGAGCACTGTGGCTACCGAAAGCCGCCGCTTCTCCCCGCCGGACAACGTGTACGGGTTGGCATCCACCAGATGCGTCAGCCGCAACCGCTCCAGCAGTTCGTCCACTCGGTCCTCGCCATGGCCCAAATGCTTGGGACCAAACATGAGCTCATCCATGACGTTGCCTGTAACGAACTGGTGCTCAGGTTCCTGGAACACCGTGCCGATGCGGGAAATCAACTGCTCGGCTTTCCACTTGTACGGGTCAATGCCAGCGCCCTTGGAAAGGTCGACGGCGGCACTCACCTTGCCGTCCACCGGCGCTAGAAGGCCAGCCAACGTGAGCGCGAAAGTGGACTTGCCGGCACCGTTCGGGCCCGTGATGGTCAGTGCCTGGCCGGCCCTGACCTGTGCACTGATGCCCGTTTGAACCGGCACGGGAGGGATGGTCTTGAAGCCCTTGCGTCGTGGCTTTTCCCGGGAAACGGCTAGGTCCTGCGCCGCGAGGAGGAGCTGCGCGGTGTGGGGCTCGTTCCGCCGTTCGCGGGTTGCCGGGACGTACCCCGGCACCCAGACGCCGGCTGACATCAGCATGGTGCGGGCTTCTGAAAGAACCTGATCCGGCGGCCCGTCCAAGAGCACGCCACCCGTTCCCGAGCCGCCAGTACCCGGCGCCGCCGAGCCCGGCTGCAGGACCACGATCCGGTCCACAAGGTCCTTCCACACGGACACGCGGTGTTCCACCACAACAAGCGTGGCGCCGGTCTTGTCCAGACACCGGCCTACCGCGTCACGGACCTCCAGCACCCCTGCCGGATCCAGGTTGGCTGTTGGTTCGTCCAGCAGGATCAGACCGGGTTGCATCGCCAAAATACCGGCCAGTGCAAGGCGCTGTTTCTGGCCTCCGGAGAGTGCCGCCGTCGGGTGATCCAACGCCAGACCGCCGCCGGCAGCGGTACGCAACCCGACGTCGTCGAGCGCTTCATGGACACGCGACCAAATTTCATCCCGGGGCACGGCAAGGTTCTCGGCGCCAAAGGCAACATCGTCCCCAACCCGGGACAAGACCACCTGCGTTTCGGGGTCCTGCTGCATCAATCCTGCGCAGCCAAGGTGCTCACGGGGCGCGACGCCGTCAATCAGCAGCGAGCCGGTCTCATCCGAGTCGTCTTCCTCATCCCCCAGCACCCCGGCGAGGGCATGCAGGAGCGTGGACTTGCCGGCACCGGAAGGGCCCAGCAGCAGCACACGCTCCCCCGGTTCAATCCGAAGATCGAGGCCCTGAACGGCGGCTTGGGCCCGGCCGGCATGCCGCCACCCCCAGCCGTCGGCTGAGATGGCAGCGGGCCGCACCATGCCGCTTTGCGTGGCCGACATCAGTTGAAGACTGGCTCCGAAGCGGCCTTGCGGGAGGCGAAGGAGCTCAGTACACCGGTCTTGGCCAGGCCTCGCGTCGCAACCCAGGAGATGGCACCCGCGATGATCGCGCCGGAAATCGTGGTGAAGGTGATGTACGCCAGCTTGTCCACGGCTTCGTAGGCGATGTTCCAGCCCCACGGCAGGAAGGAGTCGTTCAAGCCGCAGAAGAGCCCCGCACCGGCGCCCGCGAGGAACGCCGTGGGCAGGTTGAACTTCTTGTACCGGAAGGCGGCAAAGATGAGCTCGGCGCCCAGACCCTGCAGAATGCCGGAGATGAGCACGGTAGTGCCGTACTGCGAACCCATGATCAGTTCGCCCGTGGCTGCCACAGCTTCACAGAACAGTGCGGCACCCGGCTTGCGGATAATAAGCATGCCCAGGACCGCCGGGATCATCCAGCCGCCGGCGATCAGGCCGGTGAGCGGCGGATACGTCGCATTCATGGGGATGGACACCAGCGCCGCGCCCTGGGACCATGCCCAGAAAATCACGCCGCCGGCAATGGCGATCAAAGCCGCCACAACAATGTCTACAACACGCCAGTTATAACTGGTCTTCTTCACGTTTACCGTGGTCATTTTCTGCCTCCTGAGGTTACAGGAGGGGAAAGTGCTCCCCGGAATCCAAGTGGCCTGCGCCATCCGGATCCGGACACTCTGAGAAGCTCGACTCCCTTGCGCCGGTACTAACCGGATCAGGTTCGAGGGTCTGCGGCTGTCCGCACTCTCAGCGCCCTCGCGTCTCCTGCATCTCTGCAGAGTCCGACGGCGGCGCTCCCCTGTCGTTATCAAATCTGCCCTGATGGGCTGGTTCAGTTTACACCTCAGTCTGCGGCGGGTGCTGGTCCGTTGCCGGCATGCGGTCACAATCGGCCGTGGTGGTGTGCGTTGCGTGGCGCCCGTGTGCGTTGCGAGGCCTGCTCTACGCCCTCCACCCCCGTTTTGCCACGCTCACCAGGCCCCACAACCAGAACCTGAGAGAATGAACCAGCAGACTTCACCGCGGCAAAGGGGCACATTTCATGACAGACCTTCCCACCACTGACATCACTGTGCCCCAACCACGTTTAGCCGCCAGCGTCATCCTGCTCCGTGATGCCTCGGACGGGCTCGAAGCCTTCGTCCAGCACAGGGTCAGCACCATGGACTTCGCTGCCGGCATGGTGGTCTTCCCGGGAGGACGCGTGGACTCCACGGACGGGTCCGGGTGGGACTACCCCGAGGAGCTGCTTGAACGTCACGCGGCAGACTGGAACCAGAGCTCCATCGGCGCGGAGCCGGGCAAAGCAGCGAGAAACGCCGGGACAATCCTCACTGCAGCCATCCGCGAGGTCCAGGAAGAGGCCGGGCTCACCATCGAGGCCTCCCACCTCCGCCCGTGGGCCAACTGGATCACCCCAACAGACATGCCCAAGCGCTTCGACACCTACTTCTACATTGCCAAGCCCTCTCCGGGAGCTACTCCCCAACACCAAACCACTGAGGCCTGGCAATCACTGTGGATGCCCGTGGCAGAGATTCTTGCAGCGGAAGCGGCCGGCTCTTTGAAGCTGATGCCTCCCACGTATTACCTGCTCAAGGAGATTGCCGGGTTCCGAACAGTAGACGAAGTTTGGTTGACCCAACACCACGTTGTTCCTGTACTGGCGCCGGTTGGTTCCATGGCTGCGTTCCTCAAGGAGCGGGAAAACCGCCGCTAACGCTTGAGCAGACCTTAGCCAGCTAGGCTGGGAGCATGAATCTCTTCTTCAAGCTGATCGGTGCCGGAGTGAGCCTCGGAGCAGGCTTTGTGGGCACCAAACTCGTCAACAAGGGCTGGGAAAAGGCCACGGGCAACAAGCCACCCCTGGGTAATGACGACATGGAGGCCAGCCTGCGTTCGGCATTGACCTTCGCACTGATCTCCGCTTTCGTCAGCACGCTTATTCAGGTTCTGGCGAGCCGCGGCACCCAGCGTGCCATCTCGCGCTTCGCCAAGAGCCACGACATCGTCTAGGCATCCGCCGAAGAAGCAACGCCGGAGTCACTTCTGGCCCATTCCGATTGGGTTTAGGGGCCAGAAGTGACCCCGCGTTGCTTTAACGTTCCGACGGTTCCTGGCCGGCAGCCGCCCTTTGGACCACGGCCTCCAGTTCATCCTTGGTGAGCTTCTCGCGGTGTCCATGCTTGGTGCGGTAGGCGGAGCGGCCAACCATGTGGGCGGACACGGGTGCTGTGAGAAGCTGGAAAATCCAAGCCACCAACAGAACCGGCCACACCCACCAGGTCCGCATCTGGAGTCCTATCGCGGCCAGCATGAGGAACAACCCCAGGACCTGCGGCTTGGTGGCTGCGTGCATGCGGCTCATGAGGTCCGGAAATCTCAACAAGCCAATGGCTGCGCCAAGGGACATTAGCGCCCCCACCACCAGGAATACTGCGGTGACAGCATCGATCACGGCATCAAGGCCGGCGGCGTCAGGACTCATTGCTCTGTTCCCTCCGCTCGGCGACGAACCGGGCTACAGTCACCGAGCCAATGAACCCGATCACCGCCAGGGCTACCAGCAGCATCAGGTTGTTCAGATGCTTGTTTAAAGCCATGTCGATTGCCAGGGCGGCACCCAGGATGGCGAGCAGTACATCCGATGCCAGAACACGATCCAGAAGGGACGGACCGATCGCGATTCGGACAATCGCACCAGCGGCGGCCAGACTGAGGATCACGGCGGTAACCACCAGGACTACTTCCTTCACAGCGCAGCCCCTTCCAGCCCCGGACGTTGTTCGGCTTTGAGTGCCTCGACTTCTTCGCGTGTACCCATAATGCGGATCAGTCCTGCTTCAATGTGTTGGGTTTCCTGACGAATTTTGTCGATGTCCGCCTCTTCATAAATGTTGAGTGCGTGCAGATACAGCGTGGAAGTGGAGCGGTCCACCTCCACCACCAAGGAGCCTGGGATCAGCGAGATTACATGACCGGTAGCGGTCACCATGAGGTCGGAATGGCTCCGCAACGGAACGGCGACGACGGCGCTGCGAACCTTGGGTCCTTTGGCTACTGCCAGATACAGCACCAGGAAGCTCGCTGCCACCACTTTGGCGAGGAACATCAAGGCAAAAGGTATGGCGCGCAGGATGTTGAACCTGCCGCTGAGCTCCACGGGCGGAAGGTAGAAGAACTTGGCCACGAGCACGGCAATCAGGGCACCGAACAGGAGGTTGCCCGGACTGAAGTCCCGCCACAACGCACCCCACACAATCACCAACCAGATGAGCAGTGGCAGTTCAGTGCGGAACGAGATCGGTTTACGGCTCATTTGGCATCACCCGTCCCGCGCATCATCCGTTGGGGTTTGATCGTTCTGCGTTTCATCAGGCTGTGCCAGTGGCGGCACCACAACTGAATCTCCCAGTACCGAGTGAATGTATGCCGAACGGTCCAACATGATTCCGGCGGAGCCGTCAGCAACCTTGAACAGCGGGCCCGCGAAGACCGTCAGGGCAACGCCGAACACCACTAGTCCAGCCGTGGACCCCACCATGGTCCGCGGAAGCACTCCCACGTTTCCAGGAGTCTTCAGCACGGGGTCCGGATACTCAGCGTCTTCCGGCTTGCGCCAGAACGCCCTGTTCCAGACGCGGGCGATTGCCAGCAGGGTCAGCAGGCTGGTCACCACGCCACCTACCACAAGCACGATCGCCAGCGGCGTTCCCAACTCCACACCGGCTTGCAACAGCCCCAGTTTTCCCAGGAACCCGGAGAACGGTGGAATGCCTGCCAAGTTCATTGCGGGAATGAAGAACAGCAAAGCCAACAGCGGTGAAAGCTTCGCCAAGCCACCCAAACGGTCGATGGAGGAGCTTCCACCACGCCGCTCTATGAGGCCAGTGACCAGGAACAAGCTGGTCTGGACGGTGATGTGGTGGGCCACGTAGAAGACTGCGGCGCCCAGCCCGGCCACGGAGCTCATGGCCAGGCCAAACACCATGTAGCCGATATGGCTCACCAACGTAAAGGAGAGGAGACGTTTGATATCGCTCTGGGCGAGGGCACCCAGAATTCCGACAATCATGGTCAGTAACGCCACCACCATTAGAGGGACGTTGAGGGTGTCACCCGGGAACAGGAGTGTTTCCGTGCGGACCATTGCGTAGACACCCACCTTGGTCAGCAAGCCCGCGAACACGGCCGTCACTGGGGCGGGGGCGGTGGGATAAGAGTCCGGAAGCCAGAAGGACAAGGGGAAGACAGCCGCCTTGATGCCGAACGCCACCAGCAGCATCACGTGCAGGAGGTTCTGGGTGCCTTGATCCAGTTCCGCCAACTTGATGGCCAGGTCCGCCATGGTGATGGTTCCGGTGGCCCCGTAGATCATGGCAATCGCAATGAGGAACAGCACCGACGACACCACGGAAACCACCACATATGTGACACCAGCACGGATACGCGGACCCGTTCCGCCCAGCGTCATCAACACGTAGCTTGCCGTCAGCAGGATCTCGAAACCGACGTAGAGGTTGAAGAGGTCACCGGTGAGGAACGCGTTGGACACACCTGCCACCAGGATTAGATACGTGGGGTGGAAGATCGAGACCGGGGCTTCCTGATCGCCGTCGGCCATACCCTGGCCCGTTGCGTAGATCAACACCGCAAGGCTCACCACGGTGGAGACCACCAGCATGAGCGAGGAGAACTGGTCCACCACCAGGACCACGCCCCACGGCGGCAGCCATCCACCCAAAGTGACTGAGGTGGTGCCCCCGTCCCAGACGGAGATCAGGAGCAGGCATTCGAGCAGGAGTGTCGCACTAAGAATGCCAATGCTGACTACCCGCTGGGCGGTGTGGTGGCGGATCAGCAGGAACGCCAGAGCAGCACCCAGAATTGGCAGAAGGACAGCTAGCGGCGACAGGTTTGCGAGATTCACGCGCTGCCTCCTTCCTGGGTTGTTGCCGTGTTGGGGGTCTCCGTGGCGTCCTGTTTTTCGGGGTTCGCCGGGCCTGCGGGGGTGACCGCGAACTCGGAGGTTTCCAGCGGGACAATGGCATCGTCCTCGGCATCAAAGCTCGGCGTCTTGGCCACGCGCACGTCTTCGAGGTCATCCTGGATCTCGTCCTGACGGGCCAGGACCCAGGTGCGGTAGATGATGCCCAGCATGAAGGCCGTCACGGCGAAGGAAATGACGATCGACGTCAGGATTAGTGCCTGCGGGAGCGGATCGTTGTACGTTTCCGGGTTCGTTTCCTTGCTGAACAGCGGAGCAAGGCCTGCATACCCTCCGGTGCTCAGGATGAGGATGTTGGTGGCATTGGCCAGCAACATCAATCCCAAGAGCACGCGCGTAAGGCTGCGTTCCAGGATCAGGTAGATGCCGCAGGCGTACAGCACGCCCATGACGATCAACAGGGTCAGGTTGATGCTCATGGGTTAACCTTCCCGAGCGCAGCGGACTCGGCGGCCTCGTGGGCCAGCTCAGGATGTTCGGCGGCATCTTCCTCCGCAAGCGGCGCGCCTTTACCTTCAAAGTGCTCGTCGATTTCAGCACCGAGGCTCCGGAGGACGTCGAGCGCCAACCCCACAACGACGATGTACACGCCGATGTCGAAGATCGTGGACGTGACGAACTTGACGTCACCAAAGACCGGTAGCCAGAACTCGATGATTGCGCTCTGGAACACCTGCCCCCCGAGGAACAGCGGGACCACACCGGAGGCTGCCGCCGTCGCAAGTCCCGTCCCTAAAAGCGTGCCGGCACTGATGGTGGCGGCCTCACTCAACTCGAACCGGCCCCCGGCGAGGTAGCGGATGGTGAGGGCGAGTCCGGCGGTGAGACCGCCTGCGAACCCACCGCCCGGCAGGTTATGTCCGGCCAGGAGGAGATAGATGGAGAAGACGATCATCGAGTGGAAGATCAGCCTGGTCACCACCTCAAAGATGATGGAGCGTCGCTCCGGCGCAAGCGTCCGTCCCGCCACCAACCACGCGTCGCGGGTGACATCGGTGAACTTCTTGGCAACGGCCAGCGTGGCGCCGTCGCGCGAATCGCGGTCGACGCCGGTGCGACGCCCCACGCTGCCTTCCGGCACGGCCTCCGAAGTCTTGATGCGGTCGCCGCGGCTGCGGACGAATATCAGGCTGGCAACGCCTGTGGCCGCAATCGCCAACACGGAGATCTCGCCGAATGTGTCCCAGGCTCGGATGTCCACGAGGGTCACGTTGACGACGTTCAGACCACCGCCGCCTTCGTAGGCCAATCGGGGGAAATCAAGCGAAATGGGAGTGGCCACGCGGGCGCCCATGGCGTAGATTGCCACGAAGATCATGGTGATTCCGAACGCCGCCCCGATGATCACGCGGATCACCCGGAGTCGGCCGCCGGTCCTGTCCCTAAGCTCTGCGGGCAGGCTGCGCATTGCCAGCACGAACGCCACCAGCACAATGGTTTCCACCAGCATTTGGGTCAGGGCGAGGTCCGGGGCGCCCTGCAAGGCGAACATCAGTGCGATTCCATAGCCGGTCACGGACACCATCAGAACGGCAAGGAAGCGCTTGTTGGCGCGGACGGCGGCCAGCGCACCCACTACGATGCCAGCTCCAGCCACCAACTGCAGGGGGGAGTTCGGGTCGATGAAGTACATACCGTCCGGCAGGGGCTTGTTCGCCACAATCAACGCCGTCAAAGGGACCGCGAAGGCAACCGTGAGGATCACCGCAAGGTAGAAGTACAGGGAACCACGCTGTGTGCGGCCGGTGACCCAGACAGCAACGTCGTCCAGGGCGCCGATGGTGTTCTGGTAGGCCCTGTCGCCATCCACCCAGTCCGGAACCAGGCTTTGCGCCCTCGAAACGAGGTTTCTCCAATAAAACATCGCGAAACCGGCCGCGAACGTCAGCGCAGTCAGGCCCAACGCCGGCGTGACACCGTGCCACAGAGCCAGATGTCCGGCGTCGACCGCGTCTGGACGATCGGCAAACAACGCCGCGTAAGGCTGGATCCATGTGTCTACGGGGGCCGGCCAAAGACCGATACCGATGGTGAGCATGCTCAGGATGGCCGGGGCGGCAAGGAACGCGGGCTTAATCGGTTTGAAAGGTGTCGGTTCAACACCCGGCTTAACGGCAAACGCGCCCCACATGAAGCGGACGCTGTAGGCGAAGGTGAGGATGGAACCGATGACCAGCCCAATCAGGATCCAGATGCCCCATGCCGGAGCATGATCTCCGGTGCCGTAGTGGACGAATGCCTCCAAAACCGACTCTTTGGCCACGAAACCAGCCAGCGGCGGCACGCCGGCCATGGACGCGGCGGCAACGCCGGCAACTACTCCGAGCGCCCGCGAAGAACGGAAAACTCCGGATAATTTGCGGATGTCGCGTGTGCCGGATTGGTGGTCGATGATACCCACCACCAGGAACAATGCCGCTTTGAAGAGGCCGTGGGCCAGCAGCAACCCCAGCCCTGCGAGTGCAGCATCCGGCCGCCCCAGACCCACCACCATGGTGAGGAACCCGAGCTGGCTGACGGTTCCGTAAGCAAGGATGAGCTTGATGTCGGTTTGGCGAAGCGCACGGTAGCCACCAACCAGCATGGTGGCCAGGCCCAACCCCAGAACCATCGGAAGCCAGAACTCCGACGTCGAAAAGCCCGGAGCAAGGCGCGCCACAATGTAGATACCGGCTTTGACCATCGCCGCCGCGTGCAAATACGCGCTGACAGGCGTGGGAGCTGCCATAGCGCCCGGCAGCCAGAAATGGAACGGGACAAGCGCCGATTTGGTCACCGCGCCAGCCAGAACAAGTACGACGGCGGCAGCCACCGCTCCTTGCATTGGTCCGCTCATGAGCGTCCCGGCTTGGTCCAAAATCTCTGAAATCCGGTATGTTCCTGCAGCTTGGCCCAAGATGATGAGGCCCACGAGCATGGCCAACCCACCAGCGGTGGTGACCATGAGAGCCTGAAGCGCCGAACGGCGTGCAGCCAAACGGGTGCGCGCGTATCCGATCAGCAGATAGGACAGGATGGTGGTGAGCTCCCAGAAGATGAACAGCATCAGCAAGTCATCGGAGGTCACCAAACCGAACATTGCGCCGGCAAAGGCGAGGAGTTGAGCTCCGAATCCGCCGAGGTCCGCGTCCTTGTTCTTGAAGTAACGGGCGCAATAAACCAACACCAAAGATCCAACGCCGAGGATCAGGAGTGACATCACCCAAGCCAAGGGATCCATGCGGAAAGCGAGTTCAAGCTTAAGGGTGGGGATCCATGGAAGGATCTCTTCCATGGCTCCACCGGAATATGCAGCCTCGTACTGGAAGAGCAGCCAGATGAAGGCGCCTGCGGGTACCGCCGCGAGGGCGTAGAACGCGTTTCTGCCGAGTTTGCTGAAGATCAAGGGCGCCACAGTTGCCGCTACAAAGGTGATGGCGAGAACTGTGATCACTGTTATCTCCGCAAAGTCAGGAACATATTGTCAAAAGTTGGAGCAGGCGGTTATTCGTTGGGTTCGGTTTACCCAGTTTATCAAGGCAGACTGACTGTTTTGGGCATCGGACCCCGTCTGCGCGCATGGCTTAAAGCCGCGTTCTCCACATACCGGTCTGTCATACCCCCACCACCTTCCGCGCCCCTATAGCATTCAAGTTATGAACGCGGCCGCAGTTCCCGAAGCCTCCCACCCAACGTCCGAGCTTGCCTCGGGACCCGTGGCCTCCAAAAAGGCGCAAATACTCGCTTGGGCCTCTTGGGACTGGGGCTCGGCGGCCTTCCAGGCAGTCATGACCACCTTTGTTTTCACCGTCTACTTGACGTCCAATGCCTTCGGCGGGGAGGACGCTGCCTCGGCAGCCCTCGGTGCCGCCCTGGCTATTGCAGGCCTGGCCATTGCCCTACTAGCTCCCGTCACCGGCCAGCGCTCCGACGCCGGAGGGCGCCGCAAGCTATGGCTTGGCGTCAACACCGCCGCCACTGCCGTCCTTACCGCGCTGTGCTTCTTCGTTTTCCCACAGCCCGAATTCCTGCTCCTCGGCGTCTGCCTGATAGCACTCGGCAACGTCTTCTTCGAGTTTGCAGGCGTGAACTACAACGCCATGCTGGCCCAGATCTCAACCCCAAAGAACATTGGCAGGGTTAGCGGCTTTGGCTGGGCCATGGGGTATCTCGGAGGAATCGTGGCGCTCCTCCTTGTCCTGCAGCTGTTTGTCCAGCCCTCCTTTGACTGGTTCGGCTCATCCACACAGGACTCCCTTAACATCCGCCTCGTTGCCATCTTTTCCGCCCTGTGGTTCTTCATCTTTGCCCTGCCCGTGATGTTCGCCGTTCCGGAAGTATCCGTGAAGAAAGACACGGCGTCCTCAGGTTTCGTGGGCTCCTACAAACTGCTGTTCCGCCGCATCGGGGCGATCTACAAAACCAGTCCCCACACCATCTACTTCCTACTGTCCAGCGCAATTTTCCGCGACGGCCTTGCGGCCGTGTTCACCTTCGGCGGCGTCATCGCCGCCGGTACCTTCGGCTTCGAACTCAAGGACGTCATCTTCTTCGCTATCTTCGGCAACGTAGTAGCGGCTGTCGGTGCCATCTTCGGAGGGTTCCTGGACGACAGGATCGGGCCCAAGTCCGTCATCATCCTCTCCTTGGTTGGCCTCCTGGTCGCCGGCACAGCCATCCTGGTTCTCGGCAACGGCGACTACTTCTTCTTCGGAAATGATTGGCCCGGGACCGCCACGTTCTGGGTCTTCGGCCTGTTGCTCTGCTTGTTTGTGGGACCGGCCCAATCGTCTTCGCGGGCCTATCTGGCAAGGCTCGCCCCCGCTGGTGAATCCGGAGAACTCTTTGGGCTTTACGCCACAACGGGCCGGGCAGTCAGCTTCCTCGCCCCCACGCTCTTCACCCTGTGCATCACCATCGCCTCGCCGCTAGTCGCAGAAGGTGAAGCCCAACGCTGGGGCATCCTGGGAATCATGGTGGTGCTACTTGCAGGCCTCTTGGTGATCCTGCCTGTGAAGCCACCAACCAAGGTGGAAATAGCTGTGGTCCCTGAGCGTTAACTACATTGGACTGGCTGAGCATGAACGCCGTACCAGACCCGTACAACAGAGTTAGGGTGGAGCTATGAACGTGGATGAGACTGAACTCCCGGGCCTCGGGATCCGCAAGGATTTCGTCACGGCCTCGGGCCGTCGCATCGGTGTGGTGGAACTTCGTGAGGGTGAGACAGAACTTTTCGTGTCCACCTGGGACGATCCTGACACCTGCCAGGCATCCATCCCGTTGACAGCCGATGAAGCGTCCACACTGGGGAACCTCCTGGGCGGCCAACACATTGCCATGCGCTTGGCCGAGGAACACCGGGAGATACCGGGCATCGTCACTCGCCAGTTCTCCATTACACCTGAATCGCCCTTCGCCAACCAGCCCATGGGGAAGGCACAGATCCGCACACGCAGCGGTGTGTCCATCGTGGCGATCATGCGCGAAGGCGAGGTGGTCCCGTCGCCGGCTCCCGACGTCGTACTTCACACCGGCGATTTGCTCGTAGCGGTCGGCACGCAGGAAGGTCTTGACTCGGCAGCCGACATCCTCCGCAACGGCTGACCGGAAATGGATCCGCTCGCATTAGCCCTCGTTGAACTGGGGGCCGTCGTCTTCTGCCTCGGTCTCCTTGCTCGACTAGCGGGCCGCATAGGCATGTCCCCCATACCTCTCTACTTGGTGGGGGGCCTGGCTTTCGGAGCCGGCGGGTTCGTCAAGCTCGATGGAATGCACGAGTTCGCTCATCTCTCGGGAGAAATCGGCGTCATCCTCCTGCTGCTTATGCTCGGACTGGAATATACGGCCTCGGAGCTCGTCACGGGCCTTCGCCGATCATGGCAGGCCGGTGTCATGGATTTTGTCCTCAACTTCCTTCCGGGCGCGGGATTGGCCGTTCTTCTGGGTTGGGGACTAGTGGGTGCAATCGTCATGGGTGGCGTCACCTACATCTCGTCGTCCGGCATCGCCGCCAAGGTGATTACCGACCTCGGCCGTATCGGTAACCGCGAGACTCCCGTTGTGCTTTCCATCCTGGTTTTTGAAGACCTCGCCATGGCCATCTACCTCCCCATCCTCACCGCCATCCTTGCCGGTGTGGGGTTCCTGGGCGGACTGCAAACTGTGGGAATTGCCCTTGCCGTGGTCACGGTGGTGTTGGTCATTGCGCTCAAGCACGGCCACCGAGTCTCGCAAGCGGTGCACAGCGAGAACTCGGAAGTCTTCCTCCTCAATGTGCTTGGCCTCGCACTACTCGTGGCGGGCATTGCATCCGCCCTCCAAGTGTCGGCCGCAGTTGGGGCCTTCATGTTGGGCATCGCCATCTCCGGCGCGACGGCACACAACGCCACCAGGATCCTCGAACCATTGCGGGATCTCTTTGCTGCGATCTTCTTCGTTGCGTTCGGGCTCAACACGGACCCCACGTCCATTCCGCCGGTCCTTGGATGGGCTCTGGTGCTGGCGGTTGTCACCGCCGCAACCAAAATGCTCACTGGAATATGGGCCGCCAAGCGCGCCGGCATCGCTGTGCCGGGCCGCTTCCGCGCAGGCGCTGCGTTGATCGCCCGTGGTGAGTTCTCCATTGTCATCGCGGGCCTGGCTGTTGCTTCCGGCGCAGTTCCCGACGAACTCGCCGCTCTCGCTACCGCCTACGTACTCATCATGGCTATCCTCGGTCCACTTGCATCCCGCTTCGTGGAGCCGGTAGTCAAGGCCATCCGAAAGGCTCCGGGAGCCGCACCCCGGACGCCTGAGCGCGCCCCCGCGTAGCAAGCCCGCCATCCACCCACAGACGCCACCCCCGCCGAGGGGCGAGATCTCAGCCCAAAGACCTACCCAAACGGCGAGAGCTAACCCCTCGAGGCCCACCCGCCACGCACACACCACGCCCACACACCACCCCGCCGAGGGGCGAGATCTCAACCCAAAGACCTACCCAAAGCGCCGACAGCTAACCCCTCGAGGCCCACCCGCCACGGATAAGGGCTTCCTCGATGCGGCGAACAACGCCGTCGTAGCCTCGCTCCCGGACCTGCTCCGCCGTGATGACGATCGAGATCCAGCCGTTTGCCGCCAGCAAAGCCTCCCGCCGAATGTCGGACTCCTTCTGCGCGGCGCTGAGGTGATGGCCGCCGTCGTAATTGATAGCGACTTTGAACTCCGGGAAGGCGAGGTCGGGCCACACCAGCTCGCGGCCGGAGGGGTCGCACACCACGTAACTCAGTATTGGTTCGGGCAGGAAAGCGCGGCCCATGGCGAGACGCAGCTTGGGCTCAGGTACTGAATCTGACCCAATCCGTGCCAATTCCAATGCTTCGCGGGCCTTCCGAATACCTCTTGTGCCGACGTGTCGTTCAACTTGAGCTCTCAAATCCTCCAGCGAGCAAAGGGGAGTCCGATTGTGTCCGAAGCTCCTGGTCTGGCTACAGATGAAATGGTCCGCGGCCGCGACCAGATCGTCGAATGGCAGCACTGCGGCAAGATCAAGCCAAGTCCTCGCGGCGCTGGTTACCGGAATGCCATCAACGGAGCCGACGTCTGCCGAAGTGAGAATCATCCGGTGCCCGCGGACTCCCCGGCGTTGTGGTCGAAAGGTTCCGTCCATACGAGTCAGATGTACTAAGAAATCCTGCTGCGCATCCCAAGGCAATGGACATCCCCACAGGATCGCGGCCGTCTCGCGGCAACAAACAGTCCCTTCGCTTATATGCGCGAGGAGTCGGGCCGTGTGTGCAGGGTCCTGTTCCCGACCCCAAGGTACCCGGATTCCCCTGCTGGCGACGTGAAGGTCGCTGTTCCATGCCCGATGGTCTGGCAGACCCGCGGCACGTTGCTCTGCAAGCGAAAATGATCGGCCGTCGAGCTCGATCGGAAGCGGTGAAGGAATCCTCATCAGCCATTGTTGGCATGGCTGAGAATGGCTCGAGAGGTTACCCACAGTGTGGAGGACTAGTGGGGACCATCCGCGCCCATCGAGGGGCGGGATCTCAACCCAAAGAAACCCCCAAAGTGCCGAGAACTAACCCCTCGACACCAAGCACCCAACCGAATCACAACCAACCCCCTCGAGGGGCGGGATCTCAACCCAAAGAAACCCCCAAAGTGCCGAGAGCTAACTCCTCGGCAACAAGGCAACCAAGGGAGAAGACGTTAGATGGACGTCCGGTGGAAGTTCTGGTGGCTGCGGCTCGCGGTGGGTCCACGCTGGCCTTGGTAACGGTTGCCGTATTCACCTGAACCGTAGGGGTGCTCCGCTGAGGACGTCAGCCGGAAGAAGCACAGCTGGCCGATCTTCATGCCCGGCCACAGTTTGATGGGCAACGTGGCAACGTTGGAGAGCTCCAAGGTCACGTGACCAGAGAAGCCGGGGTCAATGAAGCCTGCCGTGGAGTGTGTCAACAGCCCTAGGCGACCCAGGGATGACTTCCCCTCGAGACGCGCAGCGATGTCGTCGGCCAGACTGACAGTTTCGTACGTGGAGCCAAGCACGAATTCTCCCGGGTGAAGGATGAACGGCTCGTCGCCCTCCACTTCCACCAACCGGGTCAGTTCCGGCTGTTCCTCGGCGGGGTCGATGTGGGCGTATTTATGGTTGTCGAAGAGCCGGAAAAACCGGTCAATCCGCACGTCCACGGAGGACGGCTGAACCATCGCGGGGTCGTACGGTTCAAGAACAATCCGTTGGGAGTCTATTTCGGCACGAATATCGCGGTCAGAGATCAGCACAGCATCAAAAATACCCCATGCATTGTCCGCGCCGCCCCATGGGACTATAGTTCCCGGACATGTAGAACCGCGCCCGTACTTGGGGGCAACGAGCATTCGCGGGGTAATTGTGAGAAAAATGGCTGCGCCGGCCGCTATTGTGCTGGCCTGCGCGCTGGCTCTCGGGGTGGCTGCCTCCAGCCAAATTCTTCCGTCAACGGAGACTGTCCCCGGCCCCTCCGTCACTTCTTCCGCCGCTGTCCCGTCAGGACTGACGGCACCGAAGGAAACCACGACGGCGGACCCCGCACCTTCCGCCCCGCTCCCCGCGGCCGGCAGTGAATCCCAACCGACCACCGCGCCCGTCCCCGGTCCCGGGGCTTCGGAGCCGGCACCAGGTGTCACGACGGAGACCGGCTCAGATAGCGGACCCGTCGCGGTGGATCCCGTCTTTGAAACGCCACCTCCCGTGCCCAATATCGGGCCCTCGTGGGGTCCGGACAACCCTTCGGACCCGGGCACCTCCGGACCGCCTGCTACGGAACCGACTCCACAAGGGACCGCTGGAGCAGTCCCGAGTGAAGCCCCGCCGACGGCCCCGGCCGCTGGACCAAACCCATCAGATTTACCCACCGACCCGGCTTCCCCAAGCGAAACCGCCTCACCATCTCCGCCGGCACCAGCCGAATCGACGGCGAGCACGCCACCAACTGAAACCGCCACACCAACCCCGACGGCGCCATCTCAGACGGCATCATCCGAACCGGCGCCATCCGAACCCGCCGCAACCCCGCCACCCACGGCGGCCTCAGATCCGGCCCCTTCTCCAACGACCACCACGCCCTTCCCGGGAAAGAGCCCCAGCGGCGACGTGAATCCGGAGAACGGCGCCCTGGCCCTCCTCCCTGACAGCAACGCGGCAGCAATCCTGACGGTGTTCAACGCGATCAACAGCTACCGTGCGTCGCTTGGCTTGGCCCCGGTGAAGTACCACGCAACGGTGGCCAGTCTGGCCCAGGATTGGTCCAACAACATCGCAACGCGTGAGGTGATCCAGCACCGCGCCAATTTCTGGACAGATCCCCGGGCACTCAATCCGAACAACGGTGCGGGTGAGGTCATAGCCGTCCGCTGGGACCGGGACGCGGCGCAGCTGGTGGAGTGGTGGAAAGGCTCCCCGGGTCATGATGCCCTTCTGCGTGATCCCCGGTTCAACGTCATGGGCATCGGCATCACGTACACGGACGGTAATTGGCAGACCACCCCCAACCGCTACACACTCTGGGGGGTGGTGAATTTCTTCGGCTACACGACTTTGCCGGCAGGGACCACTACGAGCCCTGGCGGCACGGTCCCACCACCAACGGATCCTGTGGCTGTCTGCGAACCGGGCAGCAAGCACCAACCGCCCACCCTCAACCTGAGCGCGGCATCGATCAGCAGCCCAGCGGATATCGTATCGATCGCCGGTGACGGTTCCGTGGTGGCCTACCCCTCGTGGGGTGGCGGCCGGTATGGCGGTGGCAAGAGGATCGGACTCGGGTTTACCGGGCTGAAAGACCTCTTCATTACGGACTGGGACCGTGACGGCGTGTTTGACCTGATCTCCCAAAGGCTTGACGGGGCCCTCCTTGTGTATCCCGGTCTTCAAGCCGGCGGATTCAAGGATCCCGTTGCGCTTGGCCAGGGCTGGGGGACGCTGAACATTGCCGTGGGCACCTGGTGTGCGAACAACCGGCTCCCCCAGATAGTTGCCATGGACGCGGGCGGAAACCTGTATCTCTACAAGAACGCCGGCCTTGCTTACATTCGGTCACAGGCAGCGATCGGTACGGGCTTCCCAGCGATCAAGCTCAGCATGGTGGATTACAACGCCGACGGTTTCCAGGACCTGCTCACCACGGAAGCCAACGGCACCCTCCGTTTGTATCGTGGCAGCGGGCTGGGCACGCCCAAACAGGAATCACGTCCGGTAGTGGGTGCGGAGTGGACCGATTACACGGGGTTGCGGGCACTGCGCGGGGTAACAGGTCCGGACTCCACGGGCATTGCCGGGCTGGATCGCAACGGGGTTGTTGAGTATTGGGATCTCAACACCGGGCGGCTCACTACTCCGGTGACCATCGGCATCGGCTGGGGCGGGCTGAAGTTCGCCCAATAGAACGCAGGCCTAAAGCCCAACCCGGGTGCCGGCGTCGTACGCCAACACCGGTGACTAGCAACAGCCGCGACTAATCGTTCGAGTGGGCTTCGATGGCAACCTTGAGCTGTTCCAACTGCGCTACTTCGCCCTCCAGGGCCTTCTGGATAATGCCGTTCATGAGCTTGCGCAGGCCCTTCGGATGGTATTCGAGGGCGAACCGGAGGCGGGTGGTGTTGCCTTCGGTGCTGAGGTAGAAGCCCCCGGTGGGCCGTGCCGGTCCGGTCACCACGGCGTAGCGGACTTCGGCTCCGGGACGGGCTTCGGTGATCCTGAAGTCGGCGGCGACGGGACGGCCGCCGGGGCCGGTAACCGTCTGTTGGTAGAGGGCACCTTTTTGGCCGCGGACGCCGGACCGAAGCGCGATACTGCGCACTCCCGAACGCCACAGGGAGTTGTTCATCCCGTCCATGAGGAATCCGTAAACGGTCATGGCGTCCCTGCTAATCACCACTTCGTTGGCTGCGAATGCCATGGGAACCTCTTTCGGCGTACGGTCGATTATTCGTAGCCCGGTTCCCCATACGCTGCAGCTAACACCTTCAGAATAGTCAGCGGCGGGGTGTCCGCGACACAAGACGGCCGAGCCTTGACCGAATGGTTATCTGCCATTTTTTCGAGGCACTGCTGACAGGCGACCGCGAGCCGGGTAGAGTGCCTGCGGCTGGCTACAAGCAAATTGGGGGGGCGTTATGCGAGGGAAAGATCATTCGGGTTCCGTGAGGAACGCACGACGACGACTGGCAGCGTGCGCTGCGATCCTCAGTCTGGCGGTAGCTGGCGGGGTCATGGCCGGGTCCCCTGCCACGGCCGCACCTGCCGCCGCAGTACAGGCAGCAGTACAAGCCGCCGTACCCACCGCAGCGAATCCGCTCCCGAGCGTCGACCCTGTGGGCGACCCCGCGAACTTCTCAGTCCTGGTCAACAAGTCCCGGCCCTTAAATCCTGTGAGCTACGCTCCCGGCGACTTGGTCGATGCCCGCGGCTCCGGCCAGTATTTGCGGGCCGAGGCTGCGGCTTGGCTCAATGGTTTGTTCCAAGGTGCGGCTGATGCCGGCACGGGCGGGCTTGCGGTGGTGAGCGGCTACCGTTCCTACGCGCAGCAGCAGCAGGTTTATTCCTATTACGTCAGCATCTACGGCAAGGCCCAGGCGGATCTTATTTCTGCACGCCCGGGACACAGCGAGCATCAGACCGGTTTGGCCGTGGATGTGGGTAACGCCAACGGTTCGTGCGGGCTCAGCACCTGTTTCGGGGATACGGCTGCCGGCATCTGGGTGGCTGCGAATGCCCACAAATACGGTTTCATTGTCCGGTACCCCAACGGCTATACGAACATCACGGGCTACAGCTACGAGCCGTGGCACCTGCGTTACGTCGGTGTTGATCTGGCTACCGATATGAAACGCCGGGGCTTCCCCACTATGGAGCAGTACTTCGCGGGCAACCCTACCGCGTATGCGAGCATCACCTCCGGCGCGGATTTGGTGGCTGCTGACTCGTCCGGCCGGCTCCTCCGGTATCCCGCCCATGGCGGTGGCGGCTATGGCGTTCCCACGATGATCGGCTCCAACTGGCATGGTTTGAAGCAGGCGTTTGTAGTGGACTGGGACGCCGATGGTGTCTACGACATTTTGGCGCAATGGGATAACGGCACTTTGGGTCTGTTCAAGGGTTGGCCTGGCGGTGCTTTCTCCACCCAGATCGTGGTGGGAACGGGTGACTGGGACAAGATGACCATCACTGTAGGCAAATGGTCCGCCGCGCAGGGGTACCCGGGAATCGTGGGCTATTTACCTGATGGCGGGCTGCGCTACTACCCCAACACCTCGGGCAGGGCGCTGACCTACCGGGTGGACATTGGAAGCGGCTGGGCGGGAATGGGCCTGACCATGGCCGACTGGAATGCCGACGGCGCCAACGACATCCTGGCAACCACAACCTCCGGGCACCTGCTCAGCTACCCCGGCAACGGCGGCGGAGGCTTCGCAGGCCTTCCCGCCACCATTGGTTCCGGCTGGGGCACCATGAAGGCGCTGGTTCCGAGCTTCGGTTTGTCGGGTCCAGGCACGCGCGGCGTCACTGCCCAGACCGTGGACGGACTACTCGTCGATTACGCCCTGGGTGCCGGATTCTGGGGTACTCAGCGCCAGGTGGGCAACGGCTGGAATGGGATGAAGTTGTTCAAATAGAGCCAAGGCGGCAAGCGGTGCGCCGGTCATGAGGAGTCCTTCAACTGCGCTAAGCTAGGACTCGCTCGGGGGATTTTTCCCGGGCAACGCGGGCGTAGCTCAATGGTAGAGCGCTAGCTTCCCAAGCTCGATACGCGGGTTCGATTCCCGTCGCCCGCTCCAAGAAAACCCCGGATCCAGCGATCCGGGGTTTCTTTGTCTCAGTACTGAACGCCCGGCCCCCACACGCACAAACAGCCCAGCCCCCTCGTGACTCCGACCACAACACATTCCGGGGAGGTGTATCGTCAGGAGTCAGGAGCCATCGCGGCTCCGCTCTAAGGGAGCCATCATGGGCGACAAATCACCGCGCCAAACTGCATCGAAGAAATCCAGCAAATCCATCAAGGAAAAACGGGCGGATAAGCGGGCTTCCGAGTCTTCCGCTACTGAGGCTGCAAAGCCTTCCACCGGCAACAAGAAGTGACCGCACCAACCGGCCAGCTGAGCGTTGGCGTCCTCGCTTCCTCGCTGAAGCCCAATGAGCGCCGTCTGCCGATCCACCCGCAGCATTTGGAGCGCATAGCTCCTGAAGTTCGCAGCCAACTTCGCTTTGAGCACGGCTACGGAGAGCGGTTTGGTGTCCCGGACAGCAAACTTGAGTCTTTGGTGGGTGGGCTCGGGACCCGCGAGGAATTGATCGCCAACAGCGACGTCATCCTCCTCCCCAAGCCGCAGGCACAGGATTTGGCTGAACTCCGTGACGGTCAAACGTTGTGGGGCTGGCCGCACTGTGTGCAGGACCGGGCCATCACTCAGCTGGCAATCGACAAGAAGCTCACGCTCATCGCCTTCGAGGCCATGAATCACTGGGCCGGAGACGGCGGCTTCGGCCTGCATGTCTTCCACAAGAACAACGAACTCGCCGGATACTGCTCCGTGCTGCATGCCTTGGCACTCACGGGTTCCACGGGCGATTACGGCCGCCGGCTCAGCGCCGTCGTCATTGGCTTCGGTGCCACGGCCCGCGGTGCTGTCACGGCCCTTAATGCCCATGGCATCCACGACGTCCAGGTCCTGACCAACCGGGGCGTCGCCGCCGTCGGGTCTCCGATCCACTCCGTGCGGATTGTGCAGTTCGACCATGACAGCAAGGCGCCGTTCCTCAGCGAGGTCATCACGGACAAGGGGCGCAAGCCCTTGGCGCCGTTCCTGGCCGCGGCGGACATCGTGGTGAACTGCACCTTGCAGGACCCGAACGCCCCGCTGACATACCTTCGCACTGAGGACCTGACGGAATTTCAGCCGGACAGCCTGATTGTGGATGTGTCCTGCGACGAAGGGATGGGCTTCAGCTGGGCGCGGACCACCACGTTCGACGAGCCCATGTTCCGCGTGGGCGGGCACGTCAATTACTACGCCGTGGACCACAGTCCGTCGTACCTTTGGAACTCTGCCAGCTGGGAAATCAGCGAGGCCTTGCTTCCGTTCCTGGACATCGTGACGGCGGGACCGGACGGCTGGGATGCCAACGAGACTGTCTCCCGCGCAATCGAAATCCGCGATGGCGTGATTCGCAATCCGGACGTCCTGGAGTTCCAGGGACGCTCAGCGGAATACCCTCACCTGCCCGCGGCCTAGTTCACGGCAAACAACGCTGGAAACAATGAAGCGCCCCCGGTACACCGGGGGCGCTTCAACCGTTCAGGCCGTTTGCGGTTCCTGCACGATCCGCAGCACCCGCCGCCGATCCCGCAGGTCCACTTTGATGTGCAGGGAAGACTTTCGGGCCAGTACGACGGCGACAACCACCGCGGCGATGGCCGGCACACCACCGGAGATCAGGACGGCCAGGTGGGGACCGAGGTGTTCGGCAAGCCAACCCATCATGGGACCGCCGATTGCCTGCCCACCGATCAGCACTACCAGGTACAAGCTCATGACGCGGCCGCGGATGCTCATGTTGGAGCTGGTCTGCACCATTTGGTTGGCCGCGGTGAGGAACAAGAGGCACCAGAATCCGGCCAGGACCATGGTGACGCTGAACCACACCATGGATGGCATCAGAGACGACACACAGAGCATCAGGCCATACAGCCCGGCGGAGGTCACCACAGACCGCAACCGCAGCTGACGACGGCGGGTGGACGCCACCGCGCCGGTCAGCGCACCGAGCGCAACCATGGCGTTCAGCAGGCCGTAGCCTCCGGCACCGGCGTCGTACACGTGGTCCGCAAACGCGGCCAGCAGCACCGGCAGGCTCATGGCGAAAACTGCCACGAAGCCGGCCATCAGCCACGGCCAGTAGATGGTGGGCTTGCTCAGCGCGTAGTTGAGGCCTTCGCGCAACATTCCCTTCTTGCGGGGAGTCGGCTGGCTGAGGTGCAGCTGGTCTTTGCGCAGGATCAGCAGCATAGCGACAGTGGAGCAACATGCCACCGCATTCGCGGCGAAAGCCCAACCGGCACCCACTGCGGTGAGCAGCACGCCGGCCAAGGCGGGACCGATCAGTCCGCCGAGCTGGAACGTTGTGGAGTTCACGCTGATGGCGTTCCGCAGGTACTTGGGGCCGACGAGCTCGTTGACGAACACTTGCCGGGCCGGCTGGTCAAGAACGGTCACAAACCCCAGGACCAGGGCGATGACGTACACGTGCCAGACTTCAACGCGCTGGCTCAGGGAGAGCGCCGCCAACACCGCGGCCAGCACGGCCGCCGCAGATTGGCAGATGATGAGGATCTTTCGCTTGGCGAAACGGTCGGCAATCATGCCGCCCCACGGGCCAAGGAAAAGTGAAGGCATGAACTGCAACGCCACAGTAATTCCGACGGCGGTGACGGAACCGGACAGTTGGAGCACCATCCAGTCCTGAGCGATGCGCTGCATCCAGATCGCGATCACGGCGATGAAGTGGCCTATCGCGAAGATCCTGAAGTTGGGGACCTTCAGGGAGATGAAGGTATGCCGCCAGGGCAGCTTCTCACTCACGACGGCGAGTGGCTGGGTGACGGTGTCCGCTGGCTGAGGTGCGGACAGGGAATCGATGACGGGCTGGCTGACGTTTGCCGCTGAAGGCGGTGGGGGTGCCAAAGGTAGTCCTCGGATGGAGAGTTTCGGTGGGATGCGTTTAACGCTAGGGTTGCCAGCAGCAATTATGGAAGCGTATTGCGCCTATAACTAGCATTGCGGAATGCAATGAGTCCTTTTCATCGGCGCAGTACTCCGGCCCGGCGTTGACCTGCGCTTTAGGAGTTCCGTGTTCGAACCTGTCCAGCTCCGTTCCTTTTTGGCCGTCGCGGAAACGCTGAGTTTCACAAAGGCTGCAGAGCGTCTTGGGCTCGCGCAGCCCACAGTCAGCCAGCATGTCCGCAAGCTTGAAGCTTCGGCCAAAAGGGTGCTGGTTGCCCGCGATACGCGCGAGGTCCGGCTCACCGACAACGGCGACGCCATGGCCGGTTTTGCCCGCAACATCCTTGCCGCCCACGACTCCGCTGCCCGCTACTTTTCGGGTTCGGCCATGCGCGGGCGCCTCCGATTCGGAACCGCCGACGACCTTGCTATCACCGGCCTGCCCAGGATCCTCCGCGAGTTCCGGCAGTTGTACCCGCAGATCAACTTGGAGCTCACGGTCAGCCAAAGCGACCAGCTCTACAAACGCCTCAATGCCGGGCAATTGGACCTGGTGTTCGTGAAATGGGTGGCTGGCGCCAAGGAGGGCACGGTGGTCCGGCACGACAACTTCGCGTGGGTGGGCGTAGAACAGACCGTACTGGAACCCGGGGCCCCGGTCCCGCTCATCGCCTACCCCGCACCGAGCCTGAGCCGGAAGCTGGCTATCGATGCCCTGGAAGCCGAAGGCCGGACCTGGCGGATCACCTGCAGCACCAAGCAGATCAGCGGAGTACTCGCCGCCGTGCGCGCCGGCATTGGAGTTGCCGTAATGCCGGCATCGCTGGTTCCGGAGGACCTCAAGGTCATTACGCAGAGGTTCGGATTGCCACCGGTGGGCGATGTCGATTTCACGCTCATCCGCAACCCATTGGCCAACGCTGAAGTGATCGACGCCCTCACGCAGGCCATCATGGGCAGGACGCTAAGTAAGTCGAACTAGCCGGCAGGCGTAGTACGCTCACCGAATGATTCACGCCAAGCTCACCCAGCCGTCTGCCAGCTTCCATGCCTCGTGGCTGGAAAGTTACGACGAATGGGGAACCCTGGACCAAGACGGTTCTGCAGCCTTTGTGGCTGCGAGGTACCACCTGGATCTTCGCGACAACAGCGACTTCGCCGAATGGGTTCAGGTGCTGCACCAGATGGCCAAGGACGACTTTCAACCTCCTGAAGGTTTGGCCAACCAGAGCACCATCTGGGTGGTTCGGGACGATGCATATTTGGGCGCCGTCAGCCTCAGGCACTCCTTGATAAATGAATACTTGACCGAGGTGGGTGGTCACATTGGCTACGGAATACGGCCAAGCGCAAGGGGTCACGGCCTCGCCAAATTCGCGCTGAACGGGGCCTTGAAAGAAGCGCGTGCACTCGGAATGGAACGGGTGATGGTCACTTGCAAGCAGCCCAACGTGGCATCCGCCCGCACCATCGAAGCCTGTGGCGGCACTCTCGAAAGCGTTCGCCCTCCAGAGAGCTTCGCCCCGGATTTGGGCGTCACTGAACCAATCCGCCGTTATTGGATAGATCTGCAGGGTACAGATGTGCTCGGTCATGGTCATCGCTGACTGGGCACGTACGCCGCACCCTTTTACGCCGTTTGCACCCGTAACCTCTGGTGCGCACGGCGGGAACGGGTGCGGTGTTAGCGCGTAAGGGGTGCGCACAGCGGAAACAGGTGCGGTGTTAGTGCGTGAGGGGTGCGCACGGCGGGAGCAGGTGCGCCGCGCGTGCTGACCACACCCACCCCGGCCACCCCGAACTTGGCAGCGGTTCCCCCTGCCGCACCCTTTTACGCCATTTGCACCCGTAACCTCTGGTGCGCACGGCGGGAACGGGTGCGGTGTTAGCGCGTAAGGGGTGCGCACGGCGGAAACGGGTGCCGTGCCCGTGCTGACCACACCCACCCCGGCCACCCCAAACTCGGCAGCAGCTCCCCCTGCCGCACCCTTTTACGCCGTTTGCACCCGTAACCTCTGGTGCGCACGGCGGGAACGGGTGCGGTGTTAGGGCGTGAGGGGTGCGCACAGCGGGAACAGGTGCGCCGCGCGTGCTGAGCACACCCACCCCGGCCACCCCAAACTCGGCAGCAGCTCCCCCTACCGCACCCTTTTACGCCATTTGCACCCGTAACCTCTGGTGCGCACGGCGGGAACGGGTGCTGTGTTAGCGCGTAAAGGGTGCGCACAGCGGAAACGGGTGCTGTGTTAGCGCGTAAAGGGTGCGCACAGCGGAAACGGGTGCTGTGTTAGCGCGTAAAGGGTGCGCACGGCGGGAACGGGTGCCGTGCCCGTGCTGACCGCACCCACCCCGGCCACCCCGAACTCGGCAGCAGCTCCCCCTGCCGCACCCTTTTACGCCGTTTGCACACGTAACCTCTGGTGCGCAGGGTGGGAACGTGTGCGGTGTTAGCGCGTAAAGGGTGCGCACGGCGGGAACGGGTGCGGTGTTAGTGCGAGAGGGGTGCGCACGGCGGGAACGGGTGCGGTGTTAGTGCGAGAGGGGTGCGCACGGCGGGAACGGGTGCGCGGATGTGTTCAGTAGGCGATACACCCTTACCGGGTAAGCGCATTCCCGCTATCCTGTGAAGATGATCGACCTCACCACGCTGGCTGACCTCACGCCGGGCATTTGTTCAGTCACTCTCCGCTCGAAAGGGATTGAAGAGGTGGTCCACATTTCCTCGAATGCGGGCCTGGCCGGCATCGAGTGGGGCACCGATGTTCACGTCAGCGATGCCGATTCAGCCCAGCACGCCAAGAATGCAACAGCAGCGGCCGGGCTCAGTGTCCTATCGCTCGGCTCGTACTACCGTTGCGGTGTGTTCGGAGACTTCGGACGGGTGCTGGACATCGCCACAGCGCTTGGTGCGCCCAGGATCCGAGTATGGGCCGGGGAACGTGGCTCCGCCGAAGCCACTGAAGATCACTGGGACGCGGTGGTCGAAGACACTCGGCGCATTGCCGATCTGGCAGCCGAACGCGGGGTGGCCATCGCTTTTGAGTACCACGGCAACACCCTCACCGACTCCCCCGCGACCACGCTCAACTTACTGAACCGGGTGAATCACTCCAATGTGGGCACGTACTGGCAGCCCGCCGTCGGACTTTCAGACCAGCAGGCGCTGGACTCGCTCCACCAGGTCCTGCCGCATGTAGTGGGCGTGCATTGTTTCTCGTGGGGGCCGGAAGCCGAGCGCTTCCCGCTGCGGAATCGGAAGCTGCTGTGGCAGACCGTTACGGACGTCCTCCGCGGCAACGGCAAGGACATGGACATCATGCTGGAATTTGTCCAGGACGACCTTCCGGACAATGTGCTCAACGACGCCACTTTCCTGCACACCATCACGTTGGGCGAGGACTAACGCCCCCTTACGCAGCGCGGGTTACGCAGTCCAGCCCATCCGCCGAAGCCACGCGGCGCAGAGCCCGGTCCATTGCTCGGCGCCGGGTGTTCCGGAGGCCAAACCAATCCCGTGAATTCCGCTCGGGAAAACGTGAAGCTCCACCGGAACACCGGCCCCGCTCAGCGCGCCTGCGTACGCGAGGCTGTGGCTGACGGGGACTGATTGATCATCGGCGGTGTGCCACAGGAACGCGGGCGGCGTGGATGAGGTGACGTGAAGTTCCGTTGACAGCCCTCGCAGGACGTCAGGCGCGGCGCCCATTCCGGCGAGATTGTCCACGGACCCCTGATGAACGGAATCCACGAAGGAAATTACCGGGTAACAGAGGATGCTGAGGTCCGGCACGGCACCGGAAACGTCCAACGCAGGATCGCCGCTGGCCACCTGCACGGACAAGGTGGCCGCAAGATGCCCACCGGCAGAGAACCCGAGGACCCCCACCCGATCCGGATCAACGTTCAATCCGTGATCGCCATCCCGGATCCACAGCATTGCCTGCTTCGCATCCAGCAACGGGGCCGGGTGCTGATCCGGCGCCACCCGGTAGCGCAGCACAAAAGCGTGGATCCCCAGCGAGGCGAGCCATTCAGCCACAGGCTCGGCTTCGTGATCTGTCGTTTTCGCGTAGCCGCCGCCGGGAAGGACCAGGACGGCTGGCGCTGACTCGGCTGAGTGCCCACCATTGCTGGAAACCCCGACGGCGGGAATCACCGTGAGCGCCCGGGGCGCTTCAACCGTCGCGGCGGTCATACCTGCGATTCCACCGGGGTTTCAGTGCTGCGGCGTAGCTTGACCGCCCCGCTGACAGGAGGGGTGTCAGGATCCCCGGCAGCGAGACGGCCAATGTCCTCGAGGGGCAAATGCACCGTGGACAGGGCCGGCCGGAAGTCACGCAGGGTCTCAATATCGTCAAAACCGGCAATGGTGGCATCCCGGGGAATCCATACGCCTTCGGGTCGGAGCGCGGCGGTAACACCAATGGCCATGACGTCGTTTACGGCAAAGATGCAGAGTCGTTCTTTGGAGGCCTTGATCCGATCGGCGAGCGCGAGTCCGGCGTCGTATCCTCCCGCACGGTTGAAGCCGGTGCGGATGATTTCCGCTGCGGGCCTGCCGGCGTCGGTGAGTCCTCGCTGAAAACCGCGCACACGGTCGTCGGAGGTGTAGAGCCCTTCGGGGCCGGCAACGATCAGGAACTCGCCGTGGTGAGTAGCGGCTAGTTCGGCGGCGAGGCCGGCAGCGAGTTCCTCGTTAGGGACCTTCACCACGTGGTAGCCCTCGGTGGTGGACGCGCCAACCACCGGGTGTCCCACTACGCCCACGTGCCCTCCGTTACGGCAATAGCGGTCCAATTCTGCGGCGAGTTCGGTGTTGCCTTGCTTGTCCTGGGCACGGACGGAGCGCGAGCCGGCGATCACGATGGAGTCGGCACGGCGGGCGGCGAACGCAGCTACTGCTTCTTTTTCGTCATGCGGGGCGCCGGATGTGCTGGCCAGCAGGACCATACGGTTTTGCTGACGGGCTGCTTCCTGGACTCCGCGGGCGATGGCTGAGAAATAGGGGTCGGCAATGTCGTGGACAATGAGGCCGATCAATCCTGAGCTCGATTTCGCCAAGGCCTGCGCCTGCGCGTTGGGGACGTAACCGAGCTTTTCGGCGGCGTCGCGAACGCGTCCTGCGATGTCCTCAGCCGGTTTACGCGATGAGCCGTTGAGGACCCGGGATGCCGTGGCCAGGGAGACCCCGGCTAGACGGGCAACTTCACTCAGTGTGCTGGCGGCCACGGGGCCCTCCTTTTCTGCAAGCGTCGGGACTGGCGCTAAGGAAATTATGGCAGTCTTTCGCGAACTTCGGGAAAGCGCTTGCCAATCCGGCGCGTCATGGTGCATGATCGATTGCAACGGGAATGCGCTTTCCCACATGAACTGCAAGCACCGGCATCCGCTGAGCGACCGGCACCCAAGGCACTGGAGAAAACATGGGCTACGAAACAAAGACGATCCGCATCGCCATGAACGGCATCACCGGACGCATGGGCTACCGCCAGCACTTGCTGCGGTCCATCCTGCCCATCCGCGATGCCGGGGGCTTCACCCTGGAAGACGGCACCAAGGTTCAGGTTGAGCCGATCCTCGTTGGCCGCAACGAAGCCAAGATCCGCGAACTGGCCGAGCTCCACAAGGTTTCCGAATGGACCACGGACCTCGACGCCGTGATCGCCGATCCCACCGTGGACATCATCTTTGACGCTTCCATGACCAGCCTTCGCGCCGCCACGTTGAAGAAGGCAATGCGCGCCGGCAAGCACATCTTCACCGAGAAGCCCACGGCCGAGACCCTCGAAGAGGCAATTGAGCTGGCACAGATCGGCAAGGAAGCCGGCGTCACTGCAGGCGTTGTGCATGACAAGCTCTACCTCCCCGGCCTGGTCAAGCTCCGCCGCCTGGTGGACGAAGGCTTCTTCGGCCGCATCCTCTCCATCCGTGGCGAATTCGGCTACTGGGTCTTCGAAGGCGACGTCCAAGCTGCTCAGCGTCCGTCCTGGAACTACCGCAAGGAAGACGGCGGCGGAATGACCACGGACATGTTCTGCCACTGGAACTACGTCCTTGAAGGCATCATCGGCAAGGTCAAGAGCGTCAACGCCAAGACCGCCACGCACATCCCCGCACGTTGGGACGAGGCCGGCAAGGAATACAAGGCCACCGCAGACGACGCTTCCTACGGCATCTTCGAACTCGAAACCCCGGGCGGCGACGACGTCATCGGCCAGATCAATTCCTCCTGGGCCGTTCGCGTCTACCGCGACGAACTGGTTGAGTTCCAGATCGACGGCACGCACGGTTCCGCCGTCGCCGGTTTGAACAAGTGCGTTGCGCAGCAGCGCGCCCACACCCCCAAGCCCGTCTGGAACCCGGACCTGCCCGTCACCGAATCGTTCCGCAGTCAGTGGCAGGAAGTTCCCGCCAACGCTGAACTGGACAACGGCTTCAAGCTGCAGTGGGAAGAATTTCTGCGCGACGTCGTTGCCGGCCGCGAGCACCGCTTCGGCCTGCTCTCCGCAGCACGCGGCGTGCAGCTGGCCGAACTCGGCCTGCAGTCCTCCGCCGAGCGCCGCACCATCGACATCCCGGAGATCACCCTCTAATGACGTCACTGATTCTTCCCACCAACGACGGCGGCACCCGCGAGTACCGCCTTCAGGCAGCCACATCGTGGGCCAAACCAACCGCTCCTTTGACGGCCCGCCGCGCCTACGCCGCAGCCCACGTCATCCCTGAGGTCGCCGCGGACAACACGCCCGGCGCACCGGCCCAGCTCGACTGGGACGCCACGCTGGCCTACCGGCACGAGCTGTGGTCCTACGGCCTGGGCGTTGCTGATGCCATGGACACCGCCCAGCGCGGCATGGGCCTGGACTGGGCAGCCACGCAGCAGCTCATCAAGCGCACCGGCGCAGAAGCTGCCTCCGTTGTTTCGGCAGGCAACGCCGCCGTTACCGGCAAGTCCGTCCGCGACCTCGTGTCGTGCGGCGCAGGCACCGATCAGTTGGACATCGCCGCGCTCCCCGAGGGTGCAGCGGGCATCCGGGCTGTCATCGACGCCTACCGCGAGCAGATCGCCGTCGTCAGCGAGGCCGGACCCAAGGTCATCCTCATGGCATCCCGCGCCCTGGCCAAGGTTGCCAACGGTGCCGACGACTACCTGCACGTCTACTCGACGCTCCTGCAGGAAGTTGACCAGCCCGTCATCCTGCATTGGCTTGGCACTATGTTCGACCCCGCCCTGGCCGGATACTGGGGCTCCGACGACGTCTCAGTTGCCACCGAAACGTTCCTCAGCCTGATCCGCGAGCACTCGGACAAAGTTGACGGCGTGAAGGTTTCGCTGCTGGATGCATCGCATGAGGTTGCTCTCCGCGCCAACCTTCCGGAAGGCGTCCGCCTCTACACCGGCGACGACTTCAACTACCCGGAACTGATCGACGGCGACGCCACCCACCACTCGGACGCCCTGCTGGGCATCTTCGCTGCCATCTACCCGGCCGCTTCGGTTGCCTTGCAGAAGTACGACGCCGGGCAAGGTGCCGAGGGTCGCGCAGTCCTGGACTCCACCCGTGAGCTCGGAAAGCACATCTTCAGTGCACCCACGTTCTACTACAAGACCGGCATCGCCTTCATGTCCTGGCTCAACGGCAAGCAGCCCGGTTTCCAAATGGTAGGCGGCCTGCACTCGGGCCGTTCGGTCCTCCACCTGGCCAAGACCTTCGAACTGGCAGACCAAGCCGGTTTGCTGAAGGATCCGTCGCTGGCCGCGTTCCGGATGTCCGACTTCCTGCGGATCAACGGGGTGGGCGCATGAGCCCGGATTTCTCACGGCTGTCACTGAACAGCGCCACCACCAAGAAGTGGACGCTCGCCGAAGCCGTTGATGGTTGCGCCCGCGCCGGCATCCCCGCGATCGGGCCGTGGCGTGACCGCGTGGCCGAGGCCGGACTGGATAAAGCAGCCAAGCTCATCAAGGATGCTGGCCTGAGGGTTTCCTCGCTCTGCCGCGGAGGTTTCCTCACGGCGGCAGATCCGGAGGGACAGGCCGCAGCACTGGCCGACAACTTCGAAGCCGTCCGTGAAGCAGTAGCCCTGGACACGCAGGAACTGTTCCTGGTGGTTGGCGGGCTCGCTCCAGGTGAGAAGGACGTTGTGGCAGCACGCCAGCGCGTCGCTGATCGTCTTGAGGAACTTGTGCCCTTTGCCTCAGAAAACGGCGTCCGCTTGGTGCTGGAGCCCCTGCACCCGATGTACGCTGCCGACCGCGCGCTGATCTCCACCCTTGGCCAGGCACTCGATCTTGCCGCGCCCTACGACGCAAAGGCTGTGGGCGTCGCCGTCGATACCTTCCACGTCTGGTGGGATCCGGAACTGAAGGCGCAGATCGAACGTGCCGGGCGCGAAAACCGCATTGCCTCCTACCAGGTATGCGACTTCAACCTGCCGATCGCTGCGGACGCGCTGTTGTCCCGCGGCATGATGGGCGACGGCGTCATCGACTTCGCAACGATCGGCACCTGGGTCAGGGACACCGGATACACGGGCGACATCGAAGTTGAAATCTTCAATCAGGAAATCTGGGATGCCGATGGTGACACCGTCCTGGAAACCATGAAGCAGCGCTACGCGGAGCTTGTTCTCCCGTTCGCATAACAACGTGATCCTCTCGCGGATGCCCTAAGCTCCGCGGGAGGATCGCTCCAAGAACCAGCGGGTTCCTGCCAAGGTCACGGCAGGGGCCCGCTTTTTGGTGCCCGGCTTTGTGTCTGCTGTGAGTCACGGAACGGGCAGGTGAGATAAAAGGTACACAGCGGAAACATTGCGTCGATGGGAGGAAACAATGCCCACCTACGCTGGTTTTACCTGGACAGAGACGTCCACGAAACCACCGAAAGGACACCACCATGATGCTCTTGAAGACACTCAGCTTCTTCCTCGATGCCAGCGGCAGCCAGAGCGGCCCCTCCGGCGAATCCAACCCGAAGCACTCCCCCGCCATTGCCACCGAGCGTCTGACATCCAGCGCTTGGGAGGGCTGGTGGGATGACGCCGATCAAGGCTTTCCCGCCGAGGCCTGAGCTTTCAGCCCGCCACGAGCCCGCCCCAAGACCACTCGGTGAGGCGCAGCCCGGCAGGGACGTCGTCAGCTGAACGCTCATAGCGCGCCATGGTGTTCGTAGTAACCCAAGCGAAGTAATCATGCAGGACTGTGCGGAGCGGATCATCCACCACGCCCACGTCCGTTAGCGCTTGGTCAAAGCACCCGATCGCCCGTGGCCAGCGCCAGGAAAAAGTCCGCACCGCCCGCCGCCTCGTACACCGTTTGCATGGTGAAACCATGACATGAGTGCGGCCGGACGGGAAGTGAAAGTTGAGGCTGGGCGAATTCAGGATGCTCGCGCAGCGAGCTGTACCTTGGCCTTCGGCAACCCGATAAAGGTGACCGAGCCGCCGTCGTGCCCTTTCAGTTCCAGCGTGATGTTTCGCGATCCCTCTTGGGACTCCACTGAGTTGACTTGGAAAACCTCACCGCTGATCCGGACGTTGTCGCCACCCTTGATGGCTTTGAGCTTCTTCTGTTGCACATCAGTGCGCATTTCAGGAGTCTCCACTATTTGTTCTTTTTCGGTTCATCACCGTGGGTTTCGCGGATCTCTTCACCGTCCCGAATGACTTGGTCTTCCTTTTCCTGCATCTTGTCGCTCTTCTTGGTATCCCGCGGCGGCAGCTGGATGCTTTCTTCGGCTTCAATACCGCCTTGCAGCTGGCGGCCGCGCTCCATCTCGGCGTCGAATTCCGCACCGAACAACAAGGACATGTTCAGGATCCAGAGCCACAGCAACATGATGATCACGCCGGCCAGGGCACCGTAGGTCTTGTTGTAGTTGCTGAAGTTTGCCACGTAGAACCCGAAGCCCAGCGATGCGATGGCGAAGATCACCAGCGCGATCAGGGAGCCCATGCTCATCCAACGGAACTTGGGCTGCTTCACGTTGGGCGTGAAGTAGTACAGCACCGCAATGATGACGATGACTACCAGAATGAGGACCGGCCACTTGGCAATGTTCCAGACGGTCAGGAACGTTTCCGACAAACCGATGGCACCACCGATGGCTTCCGCCACCGGGCCGCTCAGGACCAGCATGGCTGCGGCGAGCGCAGCACCCACGACGGCGACGACGGTGACGGCGAGCATGGTGCCCCGCAGCTTGATGAAGCCACGGCCCTCGTCCACTTCGTACACGCGGTTCATGGCGCGGCTGAACGCGGTGACGTAGCCGGAGGCTGACCACAGCGCCACCACAATGCCGAAGAACAATGCGAAGCCCGCCGCATTGGATTTGGTCAGTTCCTCGATGGGCTGCCGCAGGGTGTCAACGCCAGGACCTGGCGCGAACTGCTGGGCGATATCCAGCAGTGCGGACGTGGTTTTCCCCGCGTCCCCAAAGATTCCCAACAGGGAGACCAACGCCAGGAGTGCTGGGAAGAGGGCGAGGACCCCATAGTAGGTAAGACCAGCTGCGGCGTCCGGGCACTGATCCTTAGTGAACTCCCGCAGCGTCCGTTTGGCGATGTACATCCATGTGGGCTTGACGAGATCGTTGGGACTGTCCGGCTTGCGGGAGTCTTCCGGGGAAGGAGCGGTCTGCGCCTTGGCTGTGCTGGTGTGGGCTGAGTCTTGTGTGGTCATGGGGCACTCGTCCGTTGGGGTAGTTTGCGCGAACAACTGACCCATCAATAGTAAGCATCCTGATGATTCATTCGGAAGAACCCACGCCGATTTATCGCCTACGGCCCCGAAAGATTATGGCGGATCCAAGCTCCCCGATCAGGCCAGTTTGCTGGCCAGCAGGAACTCGAACGGCGACTCAATCACGGACCGGATCACCTGGCCCGCAGCGCCGAGAAGCGTTCCCGAGTGCTCCAGGGCGGAAACTGTCAGGTTATCCGGATCCAGCAGACCCGGAGCGTATCGCTCCAGGCTACTCATCAGTGCCGGTTTGAGCCATTCCGCCAGAACGGCAAAGTGCCCGCCGAGGACGACGGCCTCAATATCCATCAACCGGGCAGAAGAGGCAAGCGCGACGCCCAAGTACCTCCCGGCGTCATGAACTGCCCGAGTAGCCTGCGGCTCCCGGGCAGCCAAGGCCGCCAGCAGCAGTTCAGTGCGTACGCCGAGCGAGCCATCCGGAATCCGCGCAGCCTCAAAAATAGCTTCCTGGCCGGCAAAGGTTTCCAGGCACCCCGCCCCGCCGCAGGAACAGGCAGGACCGTCCGGGTGGACAACAATGTGGCCGAGTTCGCCCGCAGATCCGCCTGGCCCGGTGTAGAGCTCGGAGCCAATAATGACGCCGCCGCCCACGCCCACCTCGCCTGAAACATAGAGGAAGTCGGGTTGTCCCTTGCCATACCAAAGCTCTCCGAGTGCGGCACTGTTTGCCTCATTGGATAACCTGACGCCAAGCGGCGCGCCTTCCAGCAGGGACCGCGGTTTCAGTTCCTCGTGTTCCCAGTGGAGGTTGGGAGCGGACAGGACAAGGTTGCGCTGCTCATCCACGAGACCCGGCACCGCTAACCCGCCGCCCAGGATTGAGATGTCCGCTGCGGCCGCGGCAGCGACGGCTTCGGCAGCAAGGCCACCCAGGCGTTCCATAACCTTGTGGGGCGCGAGCCCCCGGTTGCGCGATTCGACTGTTGAGTGGAAGCGGAGGTTTCCCCCCAGGTCCACGAGGCCGACGGCCAAGTAGTCCACGTTGATCTCCATGCCCACTACGCCGCGACGCGAGCTCAGTTCCAAACCCTGGCCGGGGCGACCCCGCTCTCCGTCGCGGTACAGGCCCACTTCGGAGACCAGCCCGGACTCCACAAGATCAGCCACCAGGCTGGACACCGCGGCCTTGGTGAGCCCTGTTCCCGCAGCCAATTGCGCACGGCTGGGCTTGGCATCCCCGGTCCGCGCAATGGAGTCCATCACCAGGGAAAGATTCCGACGGCGGACGTCCCCTACGCGCCCGGGCGCGGCTTGCTCATTCACTGGCGTGGGACCTCCTTGCGGATTCGAATAATTTCTTCCGGCTTCCATTGACCATGATCCATCATCCCCCATATAGTTCAGATTGAAAACTAATTGGAATGCACTTCTTCAAGTCCTTCCCCAGTGCTTTGCAAAGGAGCAAAAATGACCCCGCAGCCCACCCCGCAGGACCGCTTCACCTTTGGCCTCTGGACTGTCGGCTGGACCGGCGCCGATCCCTTCGGCGTAGCCACGCGTCCGGCGTTGGATCCTGTAGAAGCAGTTCACAAGCTCGCTGAGCTTGGCGCTTACGGGATCACGTTCCATGACAACGACCTCATTCCTTTCGATGCCACGGCCTCCGAGCGTGACCTCATCCTGAAGAACTTCAAGGCAGCCTTGGCCGAGACCGGCCTGAAGACGCCCATGGTTACCACCAACCTGTTCAGCCACCCCGTGTTCAAGGACGGCGGATTCACCTCGAATGATCGCTCCATCCGCCGCTTTGCCCTGAGCAAGATCCTCCGGAACATCGATCTCGCCGCTGAACTGGGTGCCGAGACCTTCGTAATGTGGGGCGGCCGTGAAGGCAGCGAATACGACGGTTCCAAGGACCTCTCGGCAGCGCTGGACCGCATGAAGGAAGGCGTGGACACCGCAGCCGGGTACATCAAGGAAAAGGGCTACGGCCTCCGGATCGCCCTGGAACCCAAGCCGAACGAACCCCGCGGCGACATCTTCCTGCCCACCGTCGGCCACGGCTTGGCCTTCATTGCGCAGCTCGAACACGGCGACATCGTGGGCCTCAACCCGGAAACCGGCCACGAGCAGATGGCCGGGCTGAACTTCACGCACGGCATTGCCCAGGCACTGTGGGCGGGCAAGCTCTTCCACATCGACCTCAATGGTCAGCGCGGCATCAAGTACGACCAAGACCTCGTTTTCGGCCACGGAGACCTCACCAGCGCCTTCTTCACCGTGGACCTGCTGGAGAACGGCTTCCCCAATGGCGGCCCCACGTACGATGGTCCGCGCCACTTCGACTACAAGCCGTCCCGCACCGATGGTTATGACGGCGTGTGGGAATCTGCCACGTCCAACATGTCCATGTATCTCTTGCTGAAGGAACGCGCTTTGGCTTTCCGTGCAGACCCGGACGTCCAGGAAGCACTCGCCACCTCAGGCGTGTTCGAACTCGGCGAGTCAACGCTGAACGCCGGAGAGACCACTGCGGACTTGCTGGCTGACGCAACCGCTTACGAGACGTTCGACGCCGACAAGGCCGCCGAGCGCTCGTTCGCCTTCGTCCGCCTTAACCAGCTGGCTATCGAGCACCTTCTCGGCGCCCGCTAGGTCACTTCACCCACCGCAACCCCGTCGCCGGGCGCAAGAGATTCCTTTCGGGGTTTCCTTGTCAGCCCGGCGGCGGTCCCCCTAAGGAACACAAACATGCCTCTCGTAGCCGGGATCGACAGCTCCACCCAGTCCTGCAAAGTTGTCATCCGGGATTCAGTTACCGGCGCGTTGGTGCGTCAGGGCCGAGCGTCCCACCCTGAGGGGACGGAAGTCCATCCGGAGCACTGGTGGTCTGCCCTGCAGGAAGCGATTGCACAGGCCGGCGGCTTGGAAGACGTCGACGCCGTGTCGGTCGGCGGCCAGCAGCACGGCATGGTGTGCCTTGACGAATCCGGAGACGTCGTCCGCCCGGCCCTGTTGTGGAACGACACCCGCTCTGCCCCGGACGCTGAGGAGCTGATCCTCGAAGCCGGCCATGGCGACGCCGCCGCCGGAGCGTCCTACTGGGCGTCAAACACCGGAACCGTGCCCGTCGCGTCGTTGACTGCCACCAAGCTCCGATGGTTGGCACGGAACGAACCCGCGAACGCCCAACGGACTGCAGCCCTGTGCCTACCCCACGATTGGCTGTCCTGGCGCCTGGCCGGACACGGACCCGGCAGTGGACCGGCTTCTTTGGACCTCCTCCGCACAGACCGCTCGGATGCTTCCGGTACGGGCTACTTCTCGTCCTCCAGCGGCGAATACCTGCCGGAGGTCCTCAAAGACACCCTTGGCCACGTCCCAGTACTGCCGGTCGTCGTCGGCCCCTTGGAAACTGCGGGTAAGACACCGGGCGGGGCACTGATCGGCCCGGGTGCGGGCGACAACGCTGCAGCAGGGCTGGGCGTGAGTGCCGCCGTCGGGGACGTCGTCATGTCAATTGGAACGTCAGGGACGGTCTTCGCGGTTTCGGATGTTCCGGCGATGGACGCCAGCGGGCTCGTGGCTGGCTTCGCGGACGCTACCGGCAACTACCTGCCGTTGGCCTGCACACTCAACGCGACCCGAATCTTCGAGGCCACAGCTGCACTGCTCGGCGTAACCCTTGCGGAACTCGGCAACTTGGCCCTGTCCGCTCCGGAAGGCGCCCAAGGGCTGACCCTCGTCCCGTATTTCGAGGGCGAACGGACCCCAAATCTGCCGGACGCCACCGGTTCCCTCCACGGCATCACGGTTTCCAACTACACTCCAGCCAACATGGCACGGGCCGCCGTAGAGGGCGTGCTGTGTTCCCTGGCCGACGGACTTGCTGCTTTGCAGGCACAGGGCGTCTCCGCCCGGCGCATCATCCTGGTGGGCGGCGGTGCGCAATCGGAGGCGGTCCAGCAGATCGCGGCTGCAGCCTTTGGTGTGCCGGTGTTCGTCCCCGAACCCGGAGAATACGTGGCGGACGGCGCGGCCCGGCAAGCCGCAGGCATTCTCACAGGAAAACTGCCCTCATGGTCTCTTGAGGGAACCGTGGTTCACCACCGAACTGACGCCGGGAACCCCGAGTTCCTTACTCCGGAGTTCCTGACAAGGTACCGCTATTACGCCGCCAAGGTGGCCAAAGGCTGATCGCCGTTGCGGGTGCTCTATCGTGACAGGGTGAGCACTGAACAATCCGCATCCACCCGGCCTCCCGTGATGGAGGACGTTGCCCGCGTGGCAGGTGTCTCCCACCAGACCGTCTCCCGGGTCCTGAACAACCACCCCAACGTGAGTTCCAAGACCCGCGAGCGCGTGGAACAGGCCATCACTGAACTGGGGTACCGCCGGAACACCGCCGCCCGAAGCCTGGTCACTCGGCGTTCCCAGACCATTGGCGTGCTCGGCAGCGAGATGGCACAGTACGGGCCGTCCCACACGCTCCTCGGGGTTCAACAGGCAGCACGGGATGCGGGCTACTTCGTGAGCGTCGCCGGGCTGCGGGAAGTAACGCCTGAAACCATCAAGGACGCCATGGCGCACTTCATGGACCAAGGCGTAGACGGCATCGTAGTAACTGTGCCCCACCCGGGGACTTTTGATGTCCTCAAAGACATCACTGCTCAAGTGCCGCTGGTTGCTGTTGGATCCATCGGCGATGAACACCTCACCGGCGCCACGGTTGACCAGCGGCAGGGTGCCCGACTCGCCGTCGAGCATCTTTTGGAACTTGGGCACCAGCGGATCGGGCACCTGTCCGGACCCGCCGATTGGATTGATACCGCTGCCCGGATCGAAGGTTGGCGGGACGCGCTGGGCGAGGCCGGGGTTGACCCGGAGACCCTTATCGAGGGCGACTGGAGTGCCGAATGCGGGTACCGGGAAGGCTTGAAAATCGCCGCCGAACGCTCCGTGACAGCCCTGTTCGTCGCCAATGATCAGATGGCCCTGGGCGTCCTCCGGGCATTTCATGAAGTTGGCGTCCAGGTGCCGGAGGACATCAGCGTAGTGGGCTTTGACGACCAACCGGAATCGGCATACTTCATACCGCCGCTGACCACGGTGGCGCAGGACTTCGAGGAACTCGGCCGGCGCTGCATCGGCTTGCTCTTGGATCGGCTGGAAAGCGGCTCTACCGGCACGCCTGCCACGGTGGCGCCGCGGCTGGTTATCCGATCCACCACGGCTACCGCCGCCAGCTAGCCTAAGCCTCACTACTGAACTTAACCGGGGAACAGCAGACACTCTTATGCGGCCCCCAATAAGGCATTAGCTGTCCCCTACTTGGGTGGGCCTGCGGTTGGCCCCTTCATAAGTACCAGTTCCACGCGGTCTCCTCTTGACATCAAAGTTGTGAGCGCTAACAATTGCATCAGACCTTCTTCAGTTTTCCACCCCGACCCCCGGCAATGAGGCCTTGGCCAGCCGGATGGAGACCCCATGAATACCTCTGAAAACATCCCGCTCGATGAGCAGTTCGTCATTGGCGTGGACTATGGCACTTTGTCCGGCCGCGCCGTCGTGGTGCGCGTATCTGACGGCGCAGAGATCGGCAGCGGCGTCTTCGAATACCCGCACGCAGTGGTCTCGGATCGTCTCCCCGGCTCCGGCCAGCGACTCCCGGCCGACTGGGCCCTTCAGGTGCCCAACGACTACCGCGACGTCCTGCGCAATGCTGTACCGGCCGCCGTCGCCGATGCCGGAATCAACCCGGATTGTGTGGTGGGCATCGCTACTGACTTCACCGCGTGCACCATGGTTCCAACTACGGCTGATGGCACGCCGCTGAACGAGCTGGAACGCTTCTCGGACCGGCCACACGCTTTCGTCAAGCTGTGGCGTCATCACGCAGCCCAGCCGCAGGCGGACCGCATCAACAAGCTTGCCGAAGAACGCGGCGAGTCCTGGCTTCCCCGTTACGGTGGCCTGATCTCCTCTGAATGGGAATTCGCCAAGGGGCTGCAACTCCTCGAAGAGGATCCGGAAGTCTACGGCGCCATGGATCACTGGGTCGAGGCCGCGGACTGGATCGTCTGGCAGCTCTGCGGCAGCTATGTCCGCAACGCGTGCACAGCCGGCTACAAAGGCATCTACCAGGACGGGAAGTACCCGTCCGAGGACTTCCTGGCAGCGCTTAACCCGGAGTTCAAGGGCTTCGTGTCCGAGAAGCTGGAACACACCATCGGCCGTTTGGGCGACGCTGCCGGCTACCTCACCGAGGAAGCCGCGGCGTGGACCGGGCTTCCCGCAGGGATCGCCGTAGCAGTGGGCAACGTTGATGCCCACGTCAGCGCACCTGCCGCAAAAGCTGTTGAACCCGGACAGCTCGTGGCCATCATGGGCACGTCCACCTGCCACGTCATGAACGGCGACGTCCTCCGTGAAGTCCCCGGCATGTGCGGAGTAGTGGACGGCGGCATCGTGGATGGGCTTTGGGGTTACGAAGCAGGCCAGTCCGGGGTGGGCGACATCTTCGGTTGGTTCACCAAGAACGGCGTACCACCGGAGTACCACCAAGCCGCCAAAGACAAGGGCTTGGGTATCCACGAATACCTCACCGAACTCGCGGAGAAGCAAGCAATCGGCGAGCACGGACTGATCGCCCTGGACTGGCACTCCGGCAACCGCTCAGTGCTGGTGGACCACGAGCTTTCCGGCGTGGTGGTGGGCCAGACCTTGGCCACCAAACCTGAGGACACGTACCGGGCACTGCTGGAAGCCACGGCCTTCGGAACCCGCACCATCGTTGACGCGTTCCGCGACTCCGGTGTTCCGGTCAAGGAATTCATCGTGGCCGGCGGGCTGCTGAAGAACAAGTTCCTGATGCAGGTCTACGCCGACATCACCGGCCTGCCGCTCTCCACGATCGGATCCGAACAGGGTCCTGCGCTGGGCTCCGCAATCCATGCAGCCGTGGCGGCCGGGAAGTACAAGGACATCCGCGAAGCCGCAGCGTCCATGGCAGCAGCTCCCGGCGCCGTCTACACCCCCATCCCCGAAAACGTGGCCGCCTACGAGGTCCTCTTCCAGGAATACAAAGCTCTGCACGACTACTTCGGCCGGGGCACCAACAACGTCATGCACCGCCTCAAGGCCATTCAACGGGCAGCGATTCAAGGCTCAGGACAGGGCTCAGCTACCCAGCCCAGCGCCCTGGAAGGAGCCTCAGCATGAGCGCGCTCCTGGAGTCCATTGCCAAAGTCCGCAAGGACGTCTGCGACCTTCACGCCGAACTGACCCGCTATGAACTGGTGGTGTGGACCGCAGGCAACGTCTCGGGCCGTATCCCCGTGCACGATCTCATGGTGATCAAGCCGTCAGGCGTTTCCTACGATGACCTCACACCCGATCTCATGGTGGTCACTGACCTTTATGGCACACCTGTGCGGGGAATGAACACCGGCAGTGCAGGCACCGTGGACTGGGGCAACCCGGACCTCTCGCCGTCTTCTGATACGGCCGCGCACGCCTACGTCTACCGGCACATGCCCGAGGTTGGCGGCGTGGTCCACACGCACTCAACGTACGCCACGGCCTGGGCTGCACGCGGTGAAGCAATCCCGTGCGTACTCACCATGATGGGCGACGAATTCGGCGGATCGATTCCCGTGGGACCGTTCGCGCTGATCGGCGACGACTCCATCGGCCAGGGCATTGTGGAGACGCTCAAGAACTCCAACTCCCCCGCTGTGCTGATGCAGAACCACGGCCCCTTCACTATCGGCAAGTCCGCCCGTGAGGCCGTCAAAGCCGCAGTGATGTGCGAGGAAGTGGCCAGGACGGTCCATATTTCCCGGCAACTGGGCGAGCCGCTGCCCATTGATCAGGACAAGATCGATTCCCTCTACAACCGATACCAGAACGTTTACGGCCGCTAACGCGGACAACCAGGCCGCTGCTGCGGACAACCAGAAGCCACTCGAAACTCAAAAGCACCCAGGAGCCACGAAATGCCCAGCGCAAACAACACTTCCCTCGAACAATACGAGGTCTGGTTCCTTACCGGCAGCCAGCACCTCTACGGGGAGGACGTCCTCAAGCAGGTGGCCGCGCAGTCACAGGAGATTGCCAACGCGCTCAACGCCAGCAGCGATGTTCCAGTCAAGCTCGTGTGGAAGCCGGTCCTCACCGATTCCGATGCCATCCGCCGCACCGCGCTGGAAGCGAACGCCGATGACTCCGTGATCGGCGTGACCGCCTGGATGCACACGTTCAGCCCGGCCAAAATGTGGATCCAGGGCCTGGACGCCTTGCGCAAGCCCCTGCTTCACCTGCACACGCAAGCCAACAGGGACCTGCCGTGGGCTGACATCGATTTCGATTTCATGAACCTCAACCAGGCAGCCCACGGTGACCGGGAGTTTGGATACATCCAGTCGCGGCTCGGCGTGCCACGGAAGACCGTCGTCGGGCATGTCAGTAACCCTGAGGTTGCCCGGCAGGTGGGCGCCTGGCAGCGCGCCTCGGCCGGCTGGGCGGCGATCCGTACCCTGAAGCTGACCCGTTTCGGCGACAACATGCGCAACGTCGCCGTCACGGAAGGTGACAAGACCGAAGCTGAGCTTCGCTTCGGCGTCTCGGTCAACACGTGGTCCGTCAATGAGCTTGCGGACGCTGTCCACGCAACCGCAGAGTCCGACGTCGACGCCTTGGTTGCCGAGTACGAGCGCCTTTATGAGGTGGCTGACGAGCTAAAGGCCGACGGCGCCCGCCACGAGTCGCTGCGGTACAGCGCCAAGATCGAACTGGGTCTCCGCAGCTTCCTTGAAGCCAACGGATCCGCGGCATTCACGACGTCCTTCGAGGATTTGGGCGCCCTGCGTCAGCTGCCGGGCATGGCCGTCCAGCGCCTGATGGCCGACGGGTACGGCTTTGGCGCCGAGGGCGACTGGAAGACCGCCATCCTGGTCCGCGCCGCCAAGGTCATGGGCGGCGACCTGCCCGGTGGTGCGTCGCTCATGGAGGACTACACGTACCATCTGGAGCCGGGGAGCGAGAAGATCCTGGGCGCGCACATGCTGGAGGTTTGCCCGTCGCTGACCGCCAAGAAGCCGCGCGTAGAGATTCACCCGCTGGGCATTGGCGGCAAGGAAGACCCCGTCCGCATGGTGTTCGATACCGACGCCGGCCCCGGCATTGTGGTAGCGCTGTCCGATATGCGCGATCGGTTCCGCCTGGTGGCGAACGTGGTGGACGTCGTGGACCTCGACCAGCCACTCCCGAACCTGCCGGTTGCCCGCGCGCTCTGGGAACCGAAGCCCAACTTCGCTACCTCCGCCGCCGCGTGGCTCACCGCCGGCGCAGCTCACCACACGGTATTGTCCACGCAGGTGGGCCTGGACGTGTTCGAGGATTTCGCCGAAATCGCCAAAACGGAACTCCTTACCATTGACGAAGGCACCACCATCAAACAGTTTAAGAAGGAACTCAACTGGAACGCCGCCTACTACAAGTTGGCCGGCGGCCTGTGAGCACGGAATTCACGCTGAGCGCGGGCGGTTACACAGCAGTTGTGACCGCCCGCGCGGCCGCGCTGCGCGTTCTGCAGTATGAGGGCCGGGATCTCGTTGTTCCATTTCCGGAGGGTGGTCCCATCCCGGACTACCGCGGCGTCATTGCCGCGCCGTGGCCCAACAGGATCGCGGACGGCACGTACAGTTTCGACGGCGTCGAGCACCAGGTGCCGATCAACGAACCTGAGCGGGCAACTGCCTTGCACGGGCTCGCCTTCGCGCTCGACTGGGCGGTGAAAGAGTCCGACGCCGGCGCGCTTACCTTGACGTGCACGGTGGGGCCCACCGCGGGATACCCGTTCGTGCTTGAGCTTTCGGCCCGGTTCACGCTGGATAAGGCCGGTCTGCACACCTCCATCACTGCCCGGAACGCCGCTGATGTCGCCGCTCCCTACGGAGTGTGCCCGCACCCGTACCTCGTGGCCGGCTCGTCGCCGCTGGACGAATGGGTTCTCGAGTTTGACGCCGACTCTTTCCTGGACGTCACGCCGGACCGGCTACTGCCCGTTGGCGTTGTTCCCGTGGACGGCCACGCTTTCGACTTCCGTTCCGCGCGCGCCATCGGCAGCACCGAGATCGATCACGCCTTTACGGGAATAGCGTTCGACGGCGGTCTGGCGCGGTTGTCGCTGCGCGACCCGGCGGGCACCGGCGTCGGGACGTCCGGGGTAGGGATGTCGTGGGACGAAAGCTGCCCGTGGCTGCAAATCCACACGGCCGACAAGCCAGCGCCGATCCCCAGCCGGATCGGCCTTGCCGTGGAGCCCATGACCTGCCCGCCGGACGCCTTCAACAGCGGCACGGACCTGATCCGGCTGGAACCGGGCGCCCAGCACACGGCGTCCTGGAGCATCTACGCCCTGTAGCCACCCAACTAAGTAGCAGTTAAGCGCGTTTTGACCACTCAAAACGCGCTTAACTGCGACTCAGTTGGGTGCGCGGGGACTTAACTGCCAGCGCCCGCAGTGCTTTGGCGGACCACCAGTTCGGGCGTGAACACCACGGACCGGTGCTTGGTTCCGCCGCTCTCCTGTTCCTCCGCGAGCAACTCGATGGCGGTCCGGCCCAAGGCCTCGGTGGGCTGGCGGATGGAGGACAAGGGGACTACGGCGGAGATGGCGAAGTCGATGTCGTCATAGCCGATCAGCGCGATGTCCTCGGGAATCCGAACCGTCCGCAACATGGTCAGCGACTGCATGACACCCAGCGCCAGGAGGTCGTTGGAGCAGAACACCGCTTCAGGCCGAAGCTCCGGGGCACGTTCCACCAAGCTGTTACCCACCTGCCGTCCGGCCAGCACGGTCTGACCGGCGGAGTCCAGAACTTCAACACTGGCATCCGACACTTCGGCCACAGCACGCTGCGCGCCCTTGAGTCGGCTGGCCACCTGGCGAATGGAGGGCGTACCAACAAAGGCCAGACGACGGCGGCCCAGGTCCAGCACGTGCTTGGCGGCCAGGTACCCGCCTTCCTCGTCATCCACGGAGACTGAGCTGCAGCGATCGGTGTCCGCGAGTTCGTCCACCAGGACGGTGGGCACACCGCGTTCGCGGAGGGTATCGATCCGCTCCGCCACATTGCCTACGGGAGAGATCAGCAGGCCCTGGACGCGCTGCTCTTGGAAAAGGTCCATGTAGTGGGCTTCGCGCGAGGCATCTTGCCCGCTGTCCCCCACCAGTACGACGCTGCCCAGGGCCGTTGCCGCATCTTCCGCCGCGCGAGCCACGGAGGAGAAGAAGGGGTTCCCAACGTCCAGCACGATCAAGCCGATGGTCCGGCTCTGGCCGGCGCGGAGCTGGCGGGCGGCGTCGTTGCGGACGAAGCCAAGTTCAGCGATGGATTTCAGGACGCGTTCCTTGGTCCTCTGCGAAACCCTGTCCGGATAATTCAGCACATTGGAAACAGTTCCCACTGCTACCTGGGCGTGAGTGGCAACGTCTTTGATGCTCGCTGTCTGGGACATGCTTTCCGATCTCCGCTGGCTGACGTCAATGTGTTGGAAACGCCTTGACACCCTCCCGTTTACGAGGGTAATTTGAATCGTAACAAATGAAACGATTCAAAGACGAGTGACCCTGGAGAACCGCACATGAGGGTTTGTTTCCGCTCTTCAGTCCAGCCGGAACTGATGGCCGAGTACAAGCAGCGCCACGCCGCAGTATGGCCGGAGATGCTGTCCGCACTGAAGAAAGCAGGGTGGAACAACTACTCGCTGTTCCTCGCTTCGGACGGCCAACTCATCGGCTATTTGGAATGCGAAAACTACGAGTCAGCCCAGGCCCGCATGGCCCTCACGGAGGTCAATGCCCGCTGGCAGGCGGAGATGGCCACCCTCTTTGCGAACAGCGATGTCCCGCCGGACCAGGGCTTTGAAATCGTCGAAGAAGTCTTCAACCTCGAGGACCAGCTCGCCGCTGCAGGCGTCACAGATGCCGCCCACCACACACATATAGACAAAGACCCCGCCCACGAAAACCAAAAGGAACAAGCATGAACACCACAGAATCGGCCCTGGGCCGTCTGGGAGAACTGGCCATTGAAGTGCCGTCCTGGGCCTACGGAAACTCCGGGACCCGGTTCAAGGTCTTCGGCACCCCGGGTACTCCGCGCACCGTCCAGGAAAAGATCGCCGACGCCGCAAAGGTTCACGAGCTCACCGGCCTGGCCCCCACCGTGGCTCTGCACATTCCGTGGGACAAGGTGGATGACTACGCAGCACTGCGCGAGTACGCAGCAGGACTTGGCGTTGGGCTGGGCACCATCAACTCCAACACCTTCCAGGATGACGAGTACAAGTTCGGCTCCCTGACCTCCTCCAACGAGTCCGTGCGCCGCCGGGCGATCGATCACCACCTTGAGTGCATCGAGATCATGCACGCCACCGGGTCCAAGGACCTGAAGATTTGGCTGGCCGACGGCACCAACTACCCTGGCCAGGATGACATTCGCGGCCGCCAGGACCGCCTGGCAGAGTCCCTCCAGGAAATCTACGCGGGCCTCGGCGACGAGCAGCGCCTGGTCCTGGAGTACAAGTTCTTCGAGCCCGCTTTCTATCACACCGATGTTCCGGACTGGGGTACGTCCTACGCACAGACCCTTGCCCTGGGCGAGAAGGCGTTCGTCTGCCTGGACACCGGCCACCATGCGCCGGGTACCAACATCGAGTTCATCGTCATGCAGCTCCTGCGCCTGGGCAAACTCGGCTCGTTCGACTTCAACTCCCGCTTCTACGCGGACGACGACCTGATTGTTGGTGCAGCTGATCCGTTCCAGTTGTTCCGCATCATGCACGAAGTCATCCGTGGGGGCGGTTTCGGCAAGGATTCGGGCGTCGCGCTGATGCTGGATCAGTGCCACAACCTGGAAGAAAAGATCCCGGGCCAAATCCGCTCGGTGCTCAACGTCCAGGAAATGACCGCCCGCGCCCTGCTCATTGACACCGCGGCGCTTTCCGAAGCCCAGCGTGCCGGCGATGTCCTGGCCGCCAACGGCATCTTCAACGATGCCTTCTACACCGATGTCCGCCCGGTCCTGGCCGAGTGGCGCGAATCCCGCGGCCTCCCCGCCGATCCGATGGCTGCCTACAAAGCCAGCGGATACCAGAAGAAGATCAACGAGGACCGCGCAGGCGGCCAGCAAGCCGGATGGGGCGCTTAACAAAATGACCACCACAACTGTTGAAGAACTGATCTCCCGTTCCAACCGCCTCGGTGCGGACAAGCGGAACACCAACTTCGCCGGCGGCAACACCTCTGCCAAGGGCACCGAAAAGGACCCTGTCACGGGCCAGGACGTCGAGCTCCTCTGGGTGAAGGGTTCCGGTGGCGACCTCGGCACACTGAAAGCTGAGAACCTTGCCGTACTCCGCCTGGACCGGCTGCAGGCACTCAAGGATGTTTACCCCGGCGTCGAGCGTGAAGACGAAATGGTGGCCGCGTTCGACTACTGCCTGCACGGCAAGGGCGGCGCTGCGCCGTCGATCGATACCGCCATGCACGGCCTCGTTGATGCTGCACACGTTGACCACCTGCACCCGGACTCGGGCATCGCCATCGCAACCGCCGTTGACGGCGAAGCGCTGACCTCGAAGGTGTTCGGCAGCAAGGTTGTGTGGGTTCCTTGGCGTCGCCCCGGTTTCCAGCTGGGCCTGGACATCGCCGCGATCAAGGAAGCCAACCCGCAGGCCATCGGCACCATCCTGGGTGGCCACGGAATCACCGCCTGGGGTGCCACCAGCGAAGAGGCCGAGGCCAACTCGCTCTGGATCATTGACCAGGCTGAGACTTACATCAAGGAAAACGGCAAGTCCGAGCCATTCGGCGCCAAGCTCCCCGGCTACGGCGCCCTCCCCGAAGCTGAGCGCAAAGCGAAAGCTGCCGCCCTCGCTCCCGTGATCCGCGGCCTGGCTTCCACAGACAAGCCGCAACTGGGGCACTTCAGTGATGACGGCGTAGTTCTTGAATTCCTTGCCTCGGAAGAGCACCCGCGCCTCGGCTCGCTGGGCACCTCCTGCCCGGATCACTTCCTGCGCACCAAGGTCAAGCCGCTGGTCCTGGACCTCCCGGCCGACGCCTCGATCGAGGACTCGGTCACCCGGCTGAAGGAACTGCACGCGGCCTACCGCGAGGACTACCAGGCGTACTACGACCGCCATGCAGACGAGAACAGCCCGGCACTGCGCGGCGCAGACCCAGCGATCGTGCTGATCCCCGGCGTCGGCATGTTCTCCTTCGGCAAGGACAAGCAGACCGCCCGCGTGGCCGGCGAGTTCTACATCAACGCCATCAACGTGATGCGCGGCGCCGAGGCGATTTCCACCTATGCCCCGATTGAGGAATCCGAGAAATTCCGCATCGAGTACTGGGCGCTGGAAGAAGCCAAGCTTGCCCGCATGCCCAAGCCAAAGTCACACGCCACCCGCATCGCACTGGTGACCGGAGCGGCGTCGGGCATTGGCAAGGCGATCGCCACCCGTTTGGCGTCCGACGGCGCGTGCGTAGTGATTGCCGATCTGAACCTTGAGAACGCGCAAAAGGTTGCCGAGGAACTGGGCGGTTCCGACGTCGCCATCGGTGTCCAGGCTGACGTCACCGACGAAGCCCAGATCGCCGCCGCCATCCAGGAAGCCGTGCTCGCGTTCGGTGGCCTGGACCTGGTGGTCAACAACGCCGGCCTGTCCATCTCCAAGCCGTTGCTGGAAACCACCGAGAAGGACTGGGACCTGCAGCACAACGTCATGGCCAAGGGCTCGTTCCTGGTGTCCAAGGCCGCTGCAAAGGTGATGATCGAACAGGGGCTGGGTGGAGACATCATCTACATCTCCTCCAAGAACTCGGTCTTCGCCGGCCCCAACAACATCGCCTACTCCGCCACCAAGGCTGACCAGGCCCATCAGGTCCGCCTACTCGCCGCTGAACTGGGCGAATACGGTGTCCGGGTCAACGGCATCAACCCCGACGGTGTGGTCCGTGGCTCCGGCATCTTCGCCGGCGGCTGGGGTGCCAAGCGCGCAGCTGTGTACGGCGTGGATGAGCAGGAACTGGGCAAGTACTACGCCCAGCGCACGCTCCTCAAACGCGAAGTCCTGCCGGAACACGTGGCCAACGCCGCCTCCGTGCTCACCAGCAACGAGCTTTCCCACACCACCGGCCTCCACATCCCCGTAGACGCCGGCGTCGCGGCAGCTTTCCTGCGCTAGGACGGACTGTGAACAACCGAACCACCGCGAGCACCGTCCCGGCACCCGCCGGGGCGGTGTCCTCGCACAACGTGTTTGTCGCCATTGACATCGGCGCCTCCTCCGGCCGCGTCATGCTGGGTCGCGTTTCCGCAGCCTCCGGTGTGGCCCTCGAGACGATTCACCGCTTTCCCAACGGGGTTGTGGAGCTCGACGGCGGCCTCCGCTGGGACTTCGACGCCCTGTTCGCTGAGGTACTCAAGGGCTTGGCGGCTGCTGCTGCCGTGGCGCGTGAGAACGGGGAACACATCCTTAGCATCGGCATTGACACGTGGGCGGTGGACTACGGCCTGGTGAACAAAGCCGGCGAGCTCACGGCGCAACCGTACAGCTACCGGGACGAGCGCAGCCGGGCCACTGTGGAACGGGTTCATGCGGTCATTTCCCCGGAGAAGCTGTATGCCACTACTGGCTTGCAGTACTTGCAGTTCAACACCGTGTACCAACTGGCTGCGGAACCGAACCTGGACGGGGTGCAGGCTCTCCTCATCCCGGATCTGATCGCGTTCCTTCTCACCGGTGTTCGCCGCACCGAGGCTACCAATGCCTCCACCACCGGGCTCTTCGACGCCATGGCTGGCCAGTGGGCCACGGACTTCCTGGATGCCCTGGGGCTCCCCTTCGACATCTTCCCGCCGCTCATCCAGCCCGGTGAAACCGTGGGCACACTGCTCCCGGGGATACTCGAGCAGACGGGCCTGCCAGCGGACACCACCGTGGTGGCCGTGGGCTCACATGACACAGCCTCGGCCGTGGCAGCCGTCCCAGCACAGGTTTTGGATTCAACTGGAGAGCAGGATTTCGCCTACATCTCCTCAGGGACCTGGTCCCTGGTGGGCGTGGAGTTGGACGCTCCTGTGCTGAGCGAAGCGAGCCGCAAGGCCAACTTCACCAACGAACGCGGCGTGGATGGCACCATCCGGTACCTGCGCAACGTCGGTGGCCTCTGGCTTCTAAGCGAATGCCAGCGGGCGTGGGCTGCCCAAGGGTTCAGCCAGTCGCTGCCGGCCTTGCTCGACTCAGCTGCTGCGCTTCCTAGCGGCGGACCGCAGATCAACGCCGACGATCCCGCCTTCACGGCCCCCGACAACATGCCGGACCGTATCCGCGCAGCCGTGCGTAACACCGGTGCGGTGCTCCCGGACCGGCCTGCCGCCGTCGTGCGTTGCATCATGGACAGCCTTGCGGCGGGGTACGCCCGGACGCTCGCTGATGCTGAGCGCCTGACGGGCGGCAGCACCAGCGTGGTGCACATTGTGGGCGGCGGTTCGCAAAACCGGCTCCTGTGCCAGCTCACTGCTGATGCCACGGGCAAGCCCGTGATCGCGGGGCCCGTCGAAGCGACTGCGCAGGGCAATGTCCTGGTCCAGGCCCGCGCTGCAGGGGTGGTGGCCGGCGGACTGGCCGAGCTGCGCGGACTTGTGGCCGCGGGCGAGGAGCTGGTGCGCTACCAACCGGCACATGAGGTCAGCGGCGTACCTTCCTGACCCTCTTTGACACGAGGTTGGCCGCCAAACAACCTACAACGGTTGCTTTGCGGCCATCCTGTCTCCAATCAAGGTCAGGAAGCCACGGATCGGCGTCCGCTGGTCGAGACCCGCGAGCCAGCGCGTGCTGAACGTCTGCTACGTCACAGCGCCGGATAGGGGTACCGCGCTAAACTGGTCGCATTATGATCCGCACAATGTTCAAGTCCAAGATCCACCGCGCAACGGTGACCCACGCCGACCTCCACTACGTCGGTTCAGTCACTGTCGACCTGGACCTCCTGGACGCGGCCGACATCCTTCCCGGTGAGCTCGTCTCCATTGTGGACGTCACCAACGGCGCCCGGCTGGAGACGTACACCATTGCCGGCGAGCGCGGTTCCGGCGTGATCGGGATCAACGGCGCTGCGGCCCACATGGTCCACGTTGGCGACACCGTCATCCTCATCACCTACGCGGAGATGACCACGGAAGAGGCCCGGACGTACGAGCCCCGGGTGGTCCACGTGGGCAAGGACAACAAGATCCTGCAACTCGGCAACGACCCCGCCGAGGGCCACACCCCCGGTCTGATGCGCCCGCCGCACGCTCTGAGCAACGCAGCGCACCTCAGCTAAGGCCACAACAACTCAGTCTCCACAACAGCGTTCGACGTCGGCAACTCAGGTGAGTGCCGACGTCGGGCGCGTTTCGGCTTCTTTAGCCCACGATGGCAGGAGCCTGAAGGGGTGATCTAGCGTCATTGCCGAGTGCGGAGGCTGCTTGGCGGGCAGCGTCGAGGCCGCTCTCGATGGCACCGTCAATGAACCCTCCCCAGCCGTTGGCGATGTCAGATCCCGCGAGCCCGATTCTTCCCTCGGGCTGCTGGAGTTCCGCCAGGTACCGGGTGAGGTATCCGGCGTAATGCATGGGCCAAGTGGACCGTGCGTGTTCGTCGGCTACCCAGTCGTGTCCGGCAACATCCAGAACTTTCAACCCCGGGACGATTGCGTCAAGGTGCCGTTGTGCTGCAGGGACGTCGGCGACGTCGACGGCCCCGGCGTCGGGACCGAAGCAGACAAGGGTGGTGGTGTCCTCATCGATGTACTCAGCTTGGACGAAGTTCAGGGCGGCCGTCTCGGGCCCAAACGCGACGAACCTTTCCTGCCGGCCGTCCACCTTGATCCACAATTTTGCGCCGCGGCCTGCCTGTCCCCTTGCTGCTGCCTCCCTCTTACCGGGAGACAAAGCGGGTTGGATATCGATGTCATTGAGTACGCTGAGCGGGAGCGCAAGAATGACCTGACGGGCCTTGTATTGTTTGCCCGCTTTTGTTGTCACGAGGACTCTCTCGTGATCCTGCTCGATTGAGGCAACCACCTGGTTCAGCCGCAGCTCTGACGTTGAGTCGGCAAGGATTGCCTCGGCGAGGCGACGGGTGCCGCCGTCGATCTTGAAGCTGGCGCATGCCTCAAACATCAGCTGCCAGTCACCACTGGCCACGGCACACCAGCGCAATGCCTGGGTGTAGGCCGCTTGGTCCAGCCTGCCGTTGAAGTTCAGGGTCCAGAAAGATCTCAGGAGCTGACGCTGATCTTCCTGGAGGTTCAACTGCTCAATGGCGTCCGAAAGTGTGAGCTCATCGATATCTGCCACTTCGGCGTTATTCAGGGGTGACCACGGAAGGGGAAAATAGCGCCGGGCCGCAGCCAGGAGCAGGCGATTCGGGCCATCAAGCAATTCCAGAAGGCTGTCTGCGCTCCCTTGATGCCTTTGTCCGTCAACAGTCCAGAAGGCCTTGGTGAACTCCGGCCCCGGCAAAGCCTTGATTCCGTACCGCCCCATTTCCGCCCAGACATACGGCTGGGTCCAGTGCACCCAGGTGCCGCCAAGTTCCAGGTTCCGGCCAAGGTGCTCCTCCAGGTGGGTTCGCCCGGCGATGCGGTCCTTGGCCTCCAGCAAGATGGTTGTGTGTCCGCCGCGGGATAGTTCCCTCGCCGCTGTGAGACCGGCAAAGCCAGCGCCGATAACGATGACCTCAGAGTTTTCCACTTTGCCCGTTCCTCAGCTGTAGACGAAGAATTCGATGGTCGGCTCCAGGACACTCCAGCGGGTCATTGCCCCCTTGGACAGCGAAGCCATGGAACCTTCCTCCAGCTCAAGGGTGCTCCCGCCCTTGACCTCGATGCGAAGGTGACCGGAGATGATGTAAATGGTTTCATCCTGGTCAATCGGCAGGTCGAACGGTTCCGGCGCTTCCTCGGGCGTAACTTTCCAGATGCCGCCGCTGAGCACGTCGTTTCCGTTGTCCCCGGGGCGCCGAAGCCATTGGACACAGCCAAGCGCGAACGGTTCAAACGCTGCGTGGTCAAGGTGGGCATGAAAGACCTGAGACATGGTGTTGCTCCTCTATGGTGGATTCGCGGAGATGGGCCTCCACTCAGTGTTTGTGGGGGTTCAGTGCTTGTAGGGGTTCAGTGCTTGTGCGTGTCCTGGGGGTAGCTCGTGGTGTTCAGGACAGTGAGCCTGGAGTTGAACGGCAAGGTGACTGGTTCCGCGGCAGGATTGTCCCAGCCAAACATCCGCCCGATGGAGCGCTGCTCGCGGAGGTCGATCAGGAGCACTGCTTCAACGGTCATCACCTGTTCGGTCCAGAAGAAGATGTACAGGTCCTCCGCGACGGCCCACGTCATGCAACGGTCGGTGTCAGCCAGCCCCGCTTCCCCTCCCCGGACGCAGTGCCACGTGAAGGTTCCTTGATTCAGGTAAATGTGCTCATAGGATTCGACGTCGCTGTAACGGTAGAAGATGCGCTTCCCAACGAGGTCCGAGGACCGCTGGTGCACCGTAGCCTCGGCGCCGGCGTTGGAGTGCGTGAAGTCGGTAGTTCCCCGGACCTTGCCGTCCGAGCTGACAAACCTGGAGACGGCTGCGGTGACGGCACCTGTGGACTGGTCGAAGACAATGGTGACGTTTTCGGCGTCGGCGTCTTTGCCTTGGTTTTGTCCACGGACGAAATCGATGATGAAGATTCCCGGGCGGGCTTCAATGGCCTTGTAGGCAGCGGTTCCGCTGGCATCGCCCTCGGACCACGTGAGCGTTGAGGTCGTGAGGAAGTTGTGCTCGATGAGGGTTCCGTCGGCTGTCTGAAAGGAAATAGTTGTGGCAGCCAGCGCAGGAGACGCAGGCAGGGTCTGATCGCCGAACCCGTCCAGCATGGTGGAGACCGGCGGCCATTCTTCCTCGGGAACGTAGTCCTGCAGTTCAGTGGTGGTCATGAGCTTGGTCCTTTTGTTATAGAGGCGATTCGGTTCTGAGAAGGTCGGTTCAGACAATTTCGGCGGCGTAGTTGATGGCAGGCTTTTGCCGTCCCCGGATCAGGCCGACCACAAAGATCAGCGGGATGCCAAGAAGGAGCCAGCGCGCTACCCCTCCTGCGCCGCCGAGCAGGACGTCATAGTTGTCCAAGGTCAGGTAGCCCACCACCACGAACGCCAGGAAGGAAAGGGCGGGTGCGATCACGGTGACCCAGAGGTTGTCGCGGGTCCGGGACCTGGCGAAGTACACCAGAACCGCGGCGGAGGTCAGCAGCAGGATGGAGATGAATCCTGCCGTTCCCAGGGCTACAAACCAGGCGAAGACCGTGGCGATCGGGTCAGCACCGGCCAGGAGGAAGGCACTGATCACTGCCAGGACAACCAAGGAATTGACCAGTCCGGCAAAGGAGGGCGCCCCTGTTGAGGAAACTGAAGACAGCTTGGCCGGGAGCGCGCCTGCCCTGCCAAGAGCAAAGAGGTAGCGGGAGAACATGTTGGACAGGCCCAGGAGCATCGCTACGAAGCTCGTGACCACTAATACCTGCATGGCAAGACTCAGCCAGGCTCCGCCGCTGGACTCAGCGAGGTCGAAGATCATCCCGGACGGATTCCCGGTGGCTACAGCCTGAATCCCATCGATCCCCACGGCTCCGCTGATGGCCCACGTGGACAACATGTAGAACACGCCGATGAAGGCAATGACGAGGTAGGCGGCACGCGGGATGGTGCGGCGCGGATTTCTTGCCTCTTCAGCGAAGACAACCGTGGCCTCAAAGCTGGTGAAGCATGCAAAGGCGAACAGCAGTGAGATTCCCAGGCCTGGCCCAAAGATGTTCTCACCGGTGAAACCGGCGAACGTGAAGATCCCCAACCCTTTTTGCGCAATCAAGGAGGCGACCAGCGCGGCCACCACCAGAGTTTCGCCGAGGATGAGTACTCCCAGCACCTTCAAGCTGGCGTCCACGCCTTTCATGGTCAGCACAGTAGTGAGTGCCATGACCACAACGATCCAGAAATAGACGGGTAGCCCAATGCCCGTGAGGCTTTCCACGAGCTGCTGCGCGAAGACGCCAAACTGGGACCACAACCCGATCTGAAGGCTGAGATAGGTAAGGATGGCGATTCCCGCACCACCCGTGGCCCACTTGTTGCCCAAGCCCTTGGCTATGTAGGCAACGAATCCGCCGGCGTTGGTGATGTGCTGGCTCATTCTCAGGTATCCCACCGAAAAGAGGGCTACCAAAAGTGCCGCAATCACATAAATCACCGGGGTTCCGGGCCCGCTCGCGGAGAAAATGACGGGGCTGGCGCCCACCACTGCGGCCATGGGGGCAGCGGCAGCAATGGCGAAGAAGGCAATGGCAACAACGCCAAGCTTGTTCGCCCTGAGCCGGACGGCACCTGCCGAGGGATCGGCGCCTTTGGGGCTGGAGTCTTTGGGGCTGGCGCCTTTGGGCCCGACCGGGGCCGAGGTCTGACTGGAATCGTTCATGAGGCTGTTCTTTCCGGAATGCACTGGCGCCATCGCCACTGCGGAGGGATAGGGGGCCCTGCGGCCGGAGGACAAGTGTCCGGGCGGTGAGGCTGAAGCTACTCTTGGTGGCGGGTGATCCGGGCCACATTTCAAACTATACGTTTGTATAGTTTGAGGTGTCAATGGGTTCCTCCCCCTCATTTCTTCACCGCTAGACTCGCTGTATGAGCCAGGAAGCGCGCAAGCTGCCCTACGGAGACGGTCGGGATGCCCTGCTGGCTGCCGTGCTGGATGTTGTGGCGGAGAAGGGCCTGCGCGGCGCAACCTACAGATCAGTTGCCGCCAAGGCCGGCGTCAACCATGCACTGGTCACCCACCACTTCGGTTCCATGGAAGGGCTCCTGGCCGCCACCATGGAATGGTCCGTCCAGCGGTCCATTGAGGAAACCGGGCTCTCCGGGATCGCGGACTTTGACGGAACTTTCGCTGACACACTTATTGCTACCGTCTCCGCCGAACCTGAACTGCAGTTGTTCCAGTTCGAAATGATCCTCGAATCCAGGCGCAACCCCCGGATCCGCGAGATGGTTGAGCGCCTCTATGCCAATTACGTCAGCACCGTGGAAGAGGCATTGACGCGCCGTGGGCTGGATACACGCAACGAAGCGTCCCTGGCCGTCTTCGCCGCCCTTGACGGGCTTATGCTTCAATTCCTCACCATCAGCGACCCCCACCGCATCAGGTCCGCCGTGATTCAAGTGGGGCGATTGATATCCGCGCTCGAGACCGCGAACGAAACGACTGAAAAGCCGGCGAAGAATCAGCCCCAGGACAGTTAAGGCCCGACGTCGGCACACAGGTAAGCGTCCGCCGTCGGCACTCAGGTGAGTGCCGACGTCGTACACTTCCACCGTCCGTATGACGGAATTCTCATGAGAAAACGCTTACTCAGATCGGGTTTGTGGCTAAGCTGTCATTCGTGACCCGACGAATCTGCTCCCGCGCTACCCCATGATCGGCGTACTGTCCGGGTTCTTCGTGGTGTGGGCCATCATCCTGGTGGGCATGTTTGTTGGACGGCGGAACATCCTGGGTGAGAACGCCCGGTCCGTACTGAGTTCGCTGACGTTCTTCGTGGCCAGCCCTGCTCTGCTGTTCGAGACACTGAGCAAGGCCAAGTTGCACGATGTCTTCGCGGCTCCCCTCCTGGTCACGGCAGTGGGCGCCGTGCTGACCGGCCTGCTGTTCTTTATGATCGTGAAGTTCTGGCTCAAGCGCAGCCTGCCGGAGTCGCTCATGTCATCCATGAGCGCGTCCTTGGCCAACTCAGCCAACCTCGGCATCCCCATCGCCGTGTTTGTCCTGGGAGACGCCAGCTATGTGGCGCCCCTGTTGATCTTCCAGTTGGCGTTCTTCACGCCCCTGTACTTGATGGCCCTTGACGCCAGCACAAGCTCGCACCGCACCACTCCCCTGCGCTTCCTGTTGATGATCGTGAAGAACCCCATGATCGTGGGCTCAGCGCTGGGACTCCTGGTAGCGGGCACTGGTTTCCAAGTCCCCACGCTCATTCTGGAGCCCATCCATCTCATTGGCGGCGCGGCGATTCCGGCCATGTTGATGTCCTTCGGCATGAGCCTGAACGGATCCAAGCCACTGCAAAAGGCCGCAGGACGCCGCATGGATACCTTGCTGGCCAGCGGATTCAAGCTGATTGTCCACCCCCTGATCGCGTACCTGTTTGCCCGCTTCGCACTGGGGATGGACGGGCACGCACTGTTTGCCGTGGTGGTCACCTCTGCGTTGCCTACCGCACAGAACGTCTTTGTGGCAGCGAACCGCTACCAAGCAGGAATCACCGTGGCCAAGGACACAGTGCTGATCACCACCATCGTGGCGGTGCCGGCCATGATCGCCGTGGCACTGCTGCTCGCCTAGCGCTGTTCCACCCAAGTAGGTAGCCAGATTGGGTTACTCCACGTCCGCACTGGCCAGGTAGTAGTCCAGAAGCTGGGCGCAGCGGATGAAGCCCAGATGCGAGTACGCCTGAGGATGGTTGCCTAGGTGCGTTTCCGTTCCGGGATCGTACTCTTCCGGCAACAGGCCCGTAGGTCCGAACAGTGCCACCAACTGGTTGAACAGCTCCAAGGCGTCATCCAGGCGGCCAACGGCAAGGTAGGCCTCGATCAGCCAGGTGGTGCAAATGTGGAAGCCGCCCTCCAAACCCGGCAGGCCGTCGTCGTACCTGTACCTGAAAACGGTGGGCCCTACGCGCAACTCGCGTTCAACGGCCGTGACGGTATCCAGGAAGCGCTGATCCTGAACGTCCAGCAGGCCCGAGATCCCGATGTGGAGAACAGCGGCATCCAGGTCGGGGCTGTCATAGGCCACCGTGTAGGAAGCTGCGGACGAATCCCAACCCTCGTGCAGGACTTCCTCGCGGATGGTTTCGGCAGTGGGTGCCCAATCTGTATGAGGCGGGCGCCCATGCTGAGCGGCAGCCCGGATGGCCCGGTCCAGCGTGACCCAGCACATCACTTTGGTGTAAACGTGGTGCCTGGGCGGCTTTCTTGCTTCCCAAATCCCGTGGTCAGGTTCATGCCAGCGGGCCAGCACCGCATGGGCCATCTGCTCTATCAGGTACCAGTGTTCATCGGGCAGGAACCCGCGGCGCTCGGCAAGATCGTGGATCAGCTCGGCGATGGGTCCAAACACATCCAACTGCACCTGGTGGTCTGCCGCGTTGCCAATGCGCACGGGTCGCGAGCCAGCATAACCGGGCAGGCTTTCCACGATTGCTTCCGTGGAGAGCGGCGCCCCCGTCACCGAGTAGAGGGGGTGAAGCCACTCGGGTCCCGGCGCATTCTCGATGATGCGACCCAACCAGGCAAGGAACCCGTCGGCCTCCTGCGTGGAGCCCAACGACACCAGGGCATTCACGGTCATGGACCCGTCACGCAGCCAGCAATACCGGTAATCCCAGTTTCGGGTCCCGCCGATGCCCTCAGGCAGTGATGTGGTGGGCGCAGCCAACACAGCGCCGGTGGGCTCATGGACGAGCGACTTCAGCACCAAAGCCGAACGGCGCACCAACGACGTTTTGATGGTGGGCAGCTGCAAGGCCTTGATCCAATCACGCGAAGACTGCCCGACGGCGGTGCGCCGGTTTGGTTCGCCGCCCGGGTCTGCGGGTGGCGGCTCGGTGTCACCGCAACGAAGGTTCAGCACCACAGGCCCATGGTTGAGTGGAACTTCCGCGGTGGCCGTGGCGTACTTGCCGTCACTGGTGATCCGGAAAGGAACCCCGGGCGCGGAGAGGATGATGGGATCCGATGTACCCATGATGTGGACGTCGTCTCCCCGGATCTCCATGCTGAAGGGCGCGTTGGCGTAGTCCGGCCTGGGTGCGAAGACTACGCGTGCCATGCCCGTCCCGGAGAGTACCCGTACCAGGCTGGTGATACCTTCCGGCGTCGGCTCCAAGTAGTCGATCACCGTGACGTCAGCCCAGCGCGTCTCCACGATCATGGTGTTCTCCACATATCGCTGCGCCAGCACCTGCGATGGTTTCACCGGCTCTATGCTGAAATGACCGGCGGGTTCACCGCCAAGAATGTGGGCAAAAATGGATCCCGAATCCGGCAAGGGGTGGCTCATCCAACAAACCTTCGCGTCGGGGGTCAGCAATGCCGTGGAGCTCCCGTTGCCGATCATGGAATGCCGTTCCAGCCCCACCGCATCCTCGCCGAACAGCCATGCCCGCCGCAGCTCGAACAACAAGGCCAGCACGCGCGCAAAAGCTTCCGGGTCCGCAATGGTGTGCGCCGCCGTCGTATCCCCCGTACCCACATGAAGGCCCAGGTCCGGTCCGCGCAGGGTGGCGAGTGCTTTTTCGTCACTCTCGGCGTCACCTGCGTAAAGCGCGGCGCTGACCCCGAGCCGTGCGCGCAGCTGCTCAAGCGCTTGGCCTTTGGCCGGCTCCTCCACGGTGAGGTCCAAAACGGTGCCGTCGATGATGAAGTAGAGACCGAACTCGATGGCGATATGCTGCGAAAGGAAAATCACCCGTTCCACTACCTCGGGTGTGGCCGGCCGGGTATGCACCGCCATACCCACTGGCTTACGGACTACGCTGATGCCCTTCTCAAAGCCCACCGCCTCGGTCAACGCCGTAGCCACCTGTTGGAGCAACTGTTCCGTGGCCAGAGACAGGGTGTAGGCATAGCCCATGTCGAATTCCATACCGTGGGAACCCACCAGGTGGACCTCGGCAGGAAGACGGGAAACCGCTGCAAGATCCCGCAATGACCGTCCGGAGATGACGGCCGTGTGCGTGTTGGGCAAGGCAGCGAGCGCCCGGAGCGCCACCGCCGCGCTATCTAACGGCAACGTTTCCGTAGACACGCCTTCTGCGGAGCAAAGCGTCCCGCCATAGTTGCACGCCACCAGCAGGCCGGGGACTCGGGCCAATGCCCTCAGTTCCGAGAACAGTTGCGGCGTAATGCCGTTCTCCGCGTCGGACTGGAGGACGGTACGAAGAAGGCCAAGCGGGAGCGATTTCATGAGCAGCGCCGAGTCGGCCACTGCTTGGTTCAGGTGCGTAGGCATGGCGAATCCTTCCGAAGCGGATAGCTACAGTTTCCGCCCGCACGGTTTCGCTTGACTACCTAGTAGATTGCAAATGCGTAAAGCTTTTCCTTGGATTTATGCGCGAAGGTCCCGCACCCGTGCGCAATGGTTCTTCCTACCGGCTCGGGGGCGGGACCTGACGCAACGGCTAGGCCGCGAACGTGTCCGCGATGTCCAGGACGTCGTCCAGAATGGCCAGTCCCGCCCGGGCATCCTCAACACTGATATTGCACGGCGGAACAACATGGATCCGGTTGAAGTTGGCAAAAGGGATCAGTCCGCGCGACTTGCAGGCTGCCACGAGGTGGTTCATCTCGGGGCTGGAAGAACCGTAGGGAGCCAGCGGTTCGCGGCTGGCGCGGTCCTTGACCAGCTCGATGGCCCAGAAAACGCCCCGGCCCCGCACTTCGCCCACGGACTGGTGGCGTTCGGCGAAACCTGCGAGCGCCGGCCCGATCACGTCGTTGCCCAGAGTTGCCGCGTGCTGCACCATGCCTTCGCGTTCCATGGCGTTGATGGTGGCGACGGCGGCCGCGGTAGCCAGCGGGTGGCCGGAGTAGGTCAGCCCGCCGGGATAGGCGCGAGTACCAAAGGTGGCTGCGATTTCCGGGCTGATGGCTACGCCGCCCAACGGTACGTAGCCGGAGTTCACGCCTTTCGCGAAGGTGATCAGGTCCGGGACAACATCAAAATGCTCCACGGCGAACCACTTGCCCGTACGTCCGAAGCCGGCCATGACCTCGTCCGCGATCAGGACGATGCCGTGTTTGGTGCACAGTTCCCGCACGCCCTGCATGTAGTCAATCGGCGGAACGTAGATCCCGGCCGTCCCGGGGATGCTCTCCAGCATGATTGCCGCGATGCTGGACGGACCTTCGAACTCGATGAGCTGTTCCAGGTGTTCCAAGGCCCGTTGGGCTTCCTCCGCCTCGGTGGTGGAGTGGAACGCCGTGCGGTAGAGGTATGGCGGGAAGAAGTGCAGGGTGCCCGTGGAGGCGTTGTCGCTGGCCCACCGCCGGGGGTCACCGGTGATATTGACGGCCAAGTGCGTCCCGCCGTGATAGGAGCGGTAAGCGGAAAGGACCTTGTGGCGGCCCGTGTGCAGCCTGGCCATCCGGACCGCGTGCTCGTTGGCATCCGCCCCGCCGTTGGTGAAGAAGATCCGGTCCAGCTCCCCCGGGGTTCGCTCGGCGATCAACCGCGCGGCCTCCGATCGGGCGTCGTTGACGTAGCCGGGAGCAATGGTGCACAGCTTGGCCGCCTGCGCGGCGATCGCTGCAACAACGGCCGGGTGTTGGTGTCCGATGTTGGTGTTGACCAGCTGGGAGGAGAAGTCCAGGTACTTGTTGCCCTCGCCATCCCAGACGTGCGAGCCCTCTGCTGCGCTGATAACCATGGGATCCAATGTGTCCTGGGCGGACCAGGAGTGGAAGACGTGTTTGCGGTCCAGCTCATAGGCGCGCTGCGCTGCCTGGCGGTCCGTCTGTGGTGGTTCAAGGATGGTGGTCATGGTGGTTGTCCTGACGTCGGCGCTGAGGAGTTTTGGGGAACGCTTAGGAGTTCTGTGGGAAGCCGAGGTTGATCCCGCCGTGGCTGGGATCCAGCCAGCGTGTGGTCACTGCCTTGCCCCGGGTGAAGAAGCCAACGCCTTCAGAGCCGTGGGCATGGGTGTCGCCGAACAGGGAGTTCTTCCATCCGCCGAAGGAGTAGTACGCCATGGGCACCGGGACGGGGACGTTGATGCCCACCATTCCCACCTCAACCTCGTTCTCGAAGCGGCGGGCCGCACCGCCGTCGTTCGTGAAAATCGCGGTGCCGTTGCCGTACGGATTGGCGTTGATGGTGGCCAGGGCGTCGTCGTAGCTGTCCACCCGGACCACCGAGAGCACGGGCCCGAAGATCTCTTCCTGGTAGATGGACATGTCCGTGGAGACATGATCGAAGAGGGTGGGGCCCACGAAGAACCCGTCGCCTTCCGCGTCCGGAATGACGCCGCGGCCGTCGACGACGAGCGTGGCACCTGACGCTTCACCGGCATCGACGTATCCCGAGACCTTGTCCCTATGCTGGGACGTCACCAAGGGGCCCATATCGCAACCACGCATTCCGTCACCGGTACGCAGGGTTCGGGCACGATCCGCGATCTTATCCACCAACGCATCGGCAATGTCACCCACGGCCAGGAGCGCTGAGACAGCCATGCACCGTTCACCGGCGGAACCGAACCCGGCGTTGATGGCGGCGTCGGCAGCAAGGTCAAGATCGGCGTCGGGCAGGACAATCATGTGGTTCTTCGCACCGCCAAGCGCCTGAACCCGCTTGCCGTGGGCTGTGGCGGTCTCGTAGACGTACTTGGCGATCGGCGTGGAGCCCACGAAGGAAACGGCCTTGACGTCGGGGTGGGTCAGCAGGGTATCCACTGCTACTTTGTCGCCGTGAAGGACGTTGAAGACGCCGTTGGGCAGGCCGGCTTCCTTCCAGAGCTCGGCCACCCAATTGACGGCCGTGGGGTCCTTCTCGCTGGGCTTGATGATCACGGTATTGCCTGCGGCGATCGCAATGGGGAAGAACCACATAGGGACCATTGCCGGAAAGTTGAACGGGCTGATGATTGCCACGGGACCCAGTGCTTGGCGGATGGAGTGGATGTCCACCTTGGTGGAGGCGTTTTCGGTGTAACTGCCCTTGAGCAGGTGCGGGATACCGCAGGCGAATTCCACCACTTCCTGGCCGCGGCTTACCTCGCCCAGAGCATCGTCCAGGACCTTGCCGTGCTCGGAGGTGATGATCGCGGCGAGCTCGTCCTTGCGGGAGTTGAGAAGCTCACGGAAAGCGAAAAGGACCTGGGTTCGGCGGGCCAACGAGGTATCCCGCCATGCCGGGAAGGCGGCTTTGGCAGCGGCGACGGCGGCGTTGCCCTCCTCCACGCCGGCCACAGCAACCTGCCCGGTTACCTTTCCTGTGGCCGGGTTGGTGACGGGAGCGGTGCGGTCTCCGGCCGGGACGTAGCTGCCGTTGATCCAGTGCTCGATGGTGTTCAAGAGTTCTCCTTGATGCGGTGTCGTGTGAAGCCTGGAATCAGTCTGTTCGCCGCTGAGCGACTGCAGAAGAGCCCTTGTGTAAGAGAATTGTTGGAGAGCCTTACACTGTGTAAATGCTGCCCACCGTCAGTGCCATCCTTGACCTTCCCGTGTTGCGAGCCGCCGCACCCACTGTGCTCGGCGGCGCTCACAGCTTGGACGCACCTGTTCGCTGGGTTCACGTCAGCGAAGTCCTCGACGTCGGAGGCCTTCTGTCAGGCGGGGAATTGGTGCTGACCACGGGACTGGAGCTGGAGAAGTCCCCTGAAGAGTCGGCGTCGTTCATCCGTTCGTTGGAAGCTGCCGGAGCGGCCGGACTGATCGTGGAACTCGTAGGCCACCGGCCCCGCAGTCGGAAGGCCCTGGAAAGAGCGGCCCGTACCGCATCAATGCCCGTGGTTGTGGTGGAACAGCGAGTCAGGTTTGTTCAAGTCACGGAGATCGTCCACAGGATGATCGTGGCCGAACAACTGGAGCGCGTGGAACGTGCCCGGGACGTCCATGAAGCGTTCACCGTGCTGAGCTTGGAAAGTGCCGACACCCAACGTGTGGTGGAGCAAGCGGCCACCATGATCGGTGCTTCGGTAGTGCTGGAGGACCTTTCGCATCTGGTTCTCGCCTACGCGGGGCAGCGGGTATCCACCACGGATCTTCTGCATGATTGGGAAAGACGATCCCGGACTACGCCCTTCCCGGCGCACACCGGACGATCCGGACCGGAGCACTGGCTCCAAGCGGCAGTGGGGGTTCGTCAACAAGTGTGGGGCAGGTTGGTGGTGCCCATGCCCCCGGCTGCTTTGGACGCTGATGACGACATGGCCATCATGGTTCTGGAGCGGGCGGCCCAGACCTTGGCCATCAACCGTCTGGCGGATCGGGATCAACGCGAGCTCAGCCACCACGCACAAGCCGGACTCCTCAACGCACTCCGCCAGCCCCGGGGACTCAGTGAAGCCGAGGCGCTGGCACGCGCCGGTTCCCTGGGGTTGAAGCGCTCGTCCTACTACGTCCCGATCGTTTTCAGGACCGCACTCCCAGCCTGGGGCTCGGCCATCCTTCCCGGTGACCCCTTCGCCGGGCAGCAGGACGAGCGCGAACTTCTTGAACGGCTGGCCAAGGGATTGAAGTCCAGCGCGGGGACAGCCTTGGCGGCAAGCATCCAGTCCGGTTCCGTAGGGATGATTCTCGCCCTCCCCGCCCGGAAGCAGGAGGAGCCTACGCTCCACGTCCTCGCCGATGCAGCCGCCGGTCCGTCGGTTGAAGCGGCATCCCCTGCATGGATCATCGGCGTTGGCCGCATGAAGGCAACGCTCTTGGAGGCCGCAGCAGGCATCGACGAAGCAGCCCATGTGGCCGAAAGCGCTGCCACGCTCCGGGACGCGGGCAAGCCCTACTTCCGCGCTACGGACGTACGCCTTCGCGGGCTGCTGGCCCTCTTGCGCAAAGATCCCCGCGTTCAGCAATTCGTGGAATCGGAGTTGTCCGCCGTCCTCCAAGCGGACGCCGAGGGCAAAGGCGAATACCTGGAACTGCTGGGGCTTTACCTCGGATCCGGTGGCAACAAGGCTGCCATGGCACGCAGCGGATATCTGAGCCGGCCCACGCTATACGCCCGGCTCGCCAAACTGGAGGAACTACTGGGCGCGGACCTGGACGACGCCGAATCGCGGACCTCATTGCATGTGGCGCTCCTGGCGCACCTCATCCGGGGACAGTGAGCGGCGCGTCAGGCCCTACGCGCTCACCAGCCCGGCAACCTCGGCCACGAGTTCCACCGACCGCAGGCGCTCTTCGGTGCCGATGCTTTGGTGCGCCACAATCAGTTCATCGGCGTCGGCGAACGCCGCAAACTCGTCCAGGTATTCGCGCACCACGTCTTTGGTACCTACGGCGGAGAACTTCATCATCTGGGCGATGTGCTGGCCCTGGGGGGAATCAAGCACCATGTCCGCCTCGTCATCAGTGAACTCACGGCCGCCACCAAAGAAGAGCGAGACGCGGGCGCGCTTCACAGCGAGATGGATGGCCTGCGCCTCGGCGTTGGAGTCCGCGGCAGTGACGTTCACACCGGCAATCACGTGGGGCTCGGACAACTGATCCGAGGGCTTGAATTCGCGGCGGTAAACGGCAACAGCGTCCTGCAGCGCGGCGGGCGCAAAGTGTGAAGCGAAAGCGTAAGGAAGACCCAATTGGGCGGCCAGCTGGGCGCCGAACAGCGAAGACCCCAGGATGTACAGCGGCACGTTGGTGCCCTTGCCCGGCGTCGCTTCAACACCTTGGATGCGGGTGGGACCGGTGAGGTAGCCCTGCAGTTCCAGAACGTCCTGCGGGAATCTGTCCGAGGACGTGTGGTCGCGGCGCAGCGCGCGCATGGTGTTCTGGTCGCTGCCGGGGGCACGGCCCAAGCCAAGATCGATCCGTCCCGGGTGCAGCGTCTCCAAGGTGCCGAACTGCTCAGCGATGGTCAGCGGCGAGTGGTTCGGCAGCATCACACCTCCTGCGCCGAGGCGGATGGTGTTGGTGTGCGCGGCGACGTGGGCGATCAAGACGCTCGTAGCGGAGGAGGCAATCGCCGACATGTTGTGGTGCTCGGCGTACCAAACGCGGCGGTACCCCAGCTCTTCGGCTTTCTGCGCCATGGCAACACTGCCCGCCAGGCTTTCCGCCACCGTCTGGCCCTTCCCGATGGTTGCCAGGTCGAGGATGGAAAGAGGAACAGTCACAGGAAGGCCTTTCGGTACGTTTTGGTGTCCGCACGGTTGATTGCCGGGCACTCTAGCGACAACGACGGCGGCACCCGGCTTATTTCTGTGAGTTGCGTCGCGCATTCCATTCATGCGGTTTCGGAGCAGTTTTGTGACCCTGTTCGACGCCCGATTAACCGCCGTGAACCCCTGTATCCCAGCGTTTCAGACCGCTTTGACCCACTCCCGGACGCTGCCGGATAGTTGCAGCCACAAGTACGCATCAGACCTCCCTGTCGCGACGATCAGGGGAACCCAAGGAGACACAATGGCACGCTTTGCTCTCAAGACCGGCGCCACCGCGGCGCTGGCCGCTACGGCGTTACTGGGGCTGGCTGCCTGCTCCGATCCTGGGGCGACCGCCGCAACGGGGGCCTCCGCCCCGCAGGGATCGGCAAGCGCGAACGCTTCCTCCAGCACCAAAGAGTTCAACCTGACTCCGCAGCAGGATCGCATCAAGGTGACGGTAGACTCTGCCGCGGCGGCCCTGGTTCCTGACGCCATCAAGGCCGACGGCAAACTGACCGTGGTGACCACCGGCGGCACTCCCCCGTTGAGCACCTTCGCCACGGATAACAAGACCCTCATTGGCAGCGAAGTGGATATTGCCTATGCCGTGGGCGAGAGCCTTGGCCTTCAGGTTGAGGTGCTGCCGGTGGCGTGGGCGGACTGGCCGCTGGGTGTCGAATCCGGCAAGTACGAGGCCGTTCTCTCCAACGTCACGGTCACCGAGGCACGCAAGGAGAAGTTCGATTTCGCCACGTACCGCAATGACCTTTTGGGCTTCTATGCGAAAACCGACTCGGACATAGCACCCATCAAGGAAGCCAAGGATGTGGCCGGCAAGCGGATCGTGGTTGGTTCGGGCACCAACCAGGAAGCCATCCTGGTGCGCTGGGACGAGGAGAACAAGAAGAACGGCTTGAAGCCGGTTGAGTTCCAGTATTACGACGACGACTCAGCCTCCCAGCTCGCCCTCCAGTCAGGCCGTGCGGACCTGACGTTCGGACCCAACGCGTCCGCGGCCTACAAGGCCGCCAAAGACGGGAAGACCAAGGAAGTGGGCACGCTGGAAGGCGGCTGGCCGCTGAAGGCTGAAATTGCTTTCACCACCCAGAAGGGCAACGGCCTGGCTGTGGCGGCCCAGGCTGCACTCAACACCCTCATCAAGGACGGAAGCTACGCCAAGATCCTGGACCGTTGGGGCCTCTCCTCCGAGGCGGTTCCCACGTCCGAGCTGAACCCGGCAGGTCTGCCCAAGAAGTAGGAATCGCTATGGCAGGGCAACCTGCCGACGCCGAATACCCGCCGACCCAACTGAGTCGCAGTTGAGGTCGTTCTGAGCGCTCAAAACGCGCGCTACTGCGACTCAGTTGGGTGGGGCTAGAAGTGGGCGGGATCGGTGTTGGCTCCGCAGAGGATCACCGCCACGGTCTCGCCGTCGTTCGGCTTGTACGCTCCGGAAAGCAACGCCGCGTAGGCCGCCGCGGCACCATGCTCCACTACAATGCGGTGCTTCTCCCACAGGGCACGGCGTGCTTGGACAATGTCCTCGTCCGTAACCAACAGGCTCCGCACACCGGTACGCCGGGCAACTCCAAAGCCAATCTCACCGATCCGCCGGGCCCCGAGGGAATCCGCGGCGATGCCGGACACGGCTACATCCACCGGCTCACCTTGGGCCAACGCGGTGTGCAGGGTGGGGACCGTCTCGGGTTCCACGCCCACCACCTGCGCCCTGCCTTCGGCGGCCGCAGCAATGCCACCCATCAACCCGCCGCCGCCCACGGCAACGAGGATGGTATCGACGTCGGGCAGTTCGTCCAGCAACTCGAGCCCCACGCCACCCGCGCCAGCCACGATCTCGGGCTGATCATAAGCGTGGCAGTAGACGGCACCCTTATCCTCGGCGAAGCGGATCGCGGCGGCATAGGCCTCCGCGTACTCGGCGCCGCCCTGGACCACTGTGGCACCGATTGCGTAGAGCTTATGGACCTTGTTTGCCGGAGCCGACTCCGGGACAAACACAGTTGCCGGGACCCCAAGTTTGGCCGCTGCGTAGGCATTGGCCAGGCCGGCATTGCCACCGGAAGCCACCACGACGCCCACCTCCGGGTTGAGCTCACCGTTTTCCTTCGCCGTGAGGAGCCTGTTGAAAGCTCCGCGCGCTTTGAAGGAGCCGGTGTGCTGCATGTACTCGCATTTGAACCACAGGTGATAGGTCTCCTGGTCGCCGCTCTCGGCCAGCGGCGTATGGCGAACCCACCCTGCCGTCCGTGAGTACGCTGCTTCTACTTCTTCGCGTGTGACCATCGTGGCTGCACCTTTCGTCCGTTTCATCCTATGGTTTGCGTGGGCGGGCGCCTGCCTTCCCGGCATAGGCTTGTCCCCATGTCTGTTGACTTCGTTCTTCGCCCCACTGTTGCCACCGATGCCGCCTGGATTGCAGAACTGCGCGCCGTGGTGATGCGTCCGGACCTCGAACGGTTGCAGCGTTTCGATCCTGTTCGGGTCCGCGAGCGCTTCCTGAACGGCTTCGAGCCCGAGCACACGTACATCATCCATTCGGACGGCGTGGACGCGGGCGTGATCGCTATTCGCCCCGAACCGGACAGCCGATGGATTGAGCACTTCTACGTGGCTCCGGCGCATCAGGGCAAAGGGCTGGGCAGTGCCGTGCTCCGCCACGTGATGTCGGCTTCTGTGGATGAGCGCCCGTTCCGTCTGGACGTGTTGCAAGGAAGCCCGGCCCGTCGCCTCTACGAGCGCCACGGCTTCGTGCTGGAATCCGAGGACCCCATTGACGTGTTCATGGTGGCTCCCGTCAAGCCCTGACTCCCAGGACGGATGTGCGGTACCCTCAGCACACACCACGCGGCTATGACGCGATACTTTCCGGGGGGAAACATGGGGATCTTTCAGGCGCGCTCGTTGAGGCGCACTATCACCACCGCACTTGCAATGGGACTACTTGGCTCCGGGCTGCTCGCTGCCGGTCCAGCCACTGCTGCGTCCCAGCCCACGCCGTTCATCGACGGCGTTCCGTACGTCGGCTCGGAGATGAGGCGGCAGTACAACTACGACTACTGGGGCTGCAGGAACCCGGACGGTTCCGGGGACGCGATCACCCTGGAATGGTTGCGCGACGGCGAACCTCTCCCTGCCGAGCGTCAAGGTGAGACTTTGCGTGTCCTCCCTGAAGACCTGGGCAGCCGCATCTCCTTGAGGGTGTACCCGCTCACCCCTGGCGAACCAGGCTGCCCCACCGGATCACAACTCAGCGCTGAGACCAAGCCCATCAAGGCCTCCAGCCGCGCAATGGGCTGGACGGGACGCGGCAATTTTGAACCTCTGGCCCGCACCGACGACGGCAGGCTCGTCCTGTATCCGCGTACCTACACCTATTACAAGGGCATGTGCGAGGGCCCGTGCCCGGTCTACTTCGGTTCCTGGGATGAACCCCGGCAGGTGGGTGCCGGCTGGAACATGTTCAACATCGTCTTCTCTCCCGGAGATTTCGATGGTGATGGATTCAACGATCTCCTGGCAAGGAACGCGTCCGGCCAGCTGTTCCTCTACCTCGGTGACGGCGACGGCGGCTGGCTCCCCACCCGTCAGGTGGGTGCAGGGTGGAACGTCTTCGATTCGATCGTGGGACCCGGAGATTTCAACGGCGACGGCACCAACGACGTCCTGGCCAGAAATGCCGCCGGCGACTTGTTCCTCTACCCCGGTGACGGCGACGGCGGCTGGCTCGCCCCGTCCAAAGTGGGTTGGGGCTGGCAGGTCATGGACAAGATCATCCCCGGCGGCGACATGAACGGTGACGGCACCGTTGAGGTCTTCGGCCGGGACCACGCTGGCGGTCTTCAGCTGTACTCAGCCAACGGTCAAGGCGGCTGGGGCGCCCAAGCGTTCATGGGGGGCGGCTGGAACGACTTCCGGAGCGTCGCGGGCATGGGCAGTTACGCGCACCAGAAGTACAACAACCTTGCAGCCGTCAACCAGAACGGTGACCTGGTGTTGTATTCCACGGGTGCCGCCACTACAGGCCTCTATGGACCGTACGGGCCCGTGGGCAATGGCTGGAACGTGTTCCGCGAGCTCCTCTAGTAAACCACTACAGCGGCTGGCTACCCACCGTCAGTTGCAAGCTGACTGTCCCGCGCGAAACGTCGACGACGGCGGCACTCGAGCCGCCGTCGTCGGGCGCCATTGCGTCGGGCGCCATTGCGTCGGGCGCTTTTGCAGTGTGGCGAGGCTGAAAGCCGAGCCGCCGCAGCAAGTTCTTCAGCAGGCGTTCAGCCTTCATCAGACGTGCGCCGGCTCTCCGGACCGCACCGGCGTCTCCAGCCCCAGGTTTTCGCGCAGCGTGGTGCCCCGGTATTCCGTCGGGTAGACGCCGCGTTCCTGGAGCTCCGGCACCAAGTGGTTGACAATGTCATCCAAACCTGTGGGGATGAGCCACGGTGAAATGTTGAAGCCATCCACGGCGCCAACCCGCGCATATTCGGCGAGGTGGTCCGCCACGGCGGTGTAGGAGCCGGTAAAGGTGGAGTCGATTCGTGCCGTCTTGGACGTGACGAATTGGCGGATGGAGAGGCCCTTGTCTTTGGCCTCGGCCCTCCACTGATCCGCAAGCTGGCGGGCCTTCGCACCGTGGAAGCCGCTGCCGCGTGTCTCCGAGGTTTCCTCCACCACGGGGTCGATCTCCGGCAGGGGGCCATCGGGGTCATAGGAAGAGAGTTCCCGGCCCCAGAACTGTTCCAGGTAGGCGATGGCCTGCTGCGGACCGATCTGCAAGCTGCGGACCCACGCCTTCTTCTCCTGCGCTTCCTGATCGGTGGCGCCCAGGATGAACTCACTGGCAGGCATGATCTGCACGGCGCTAGCACCGCGGCCGGCGGCGATGGAGCGTGCCACAATATCGCGGCGGAACTCCACAGCGTCATCGAACTTGGGGTGGGCGGAGAAGATCACGTCTGCCTGGCGGGCTGCGAAGTCGCGGCCGTCCGGGGAATCGCCGGCCTGGAAGAGCACCGGGCGGTACTGGGCGCTGCGCAGCAGGCGCGGGGTGACGTCAACGGTGTAGTGCTGGCCTTCGTGGTGGACTCGCCGGGCGGGTCCGGTGGGAGTTTCCCACGAGTCCCAAAGGCGCTTGGAGGTTTCCACAAACGCTTCGGCGTGCTTGTAACGGTCGGCGTGGTCCAGGTAACCACCGCGACGGAAATTCGCACCGGTCCAGGCGTTGTCCGTGGTGACGATGTTCCAAGCAGCCCGGCCGCCCGAGATCAGATCCAGTGAGGACAAGCGGTGTGCCAGGTCAGCGGGGTCGTTATACGTGGTGTTTTGTGTGGCCACCAAACCGATGTTCTTGGTCACCGCGGCGAGCGCGGCAAGCATGGTCTGGGCATCGGGCCTGCCCACCACATCGAGTGCATGCGGACGGCCGAGGTGCTCACGCAGGCGCAGCCCTTCGCCCAGGAAAAAGGCGGCGAACTTACCGCGCTCGGCGGTTTGAGCGATGTGGCGGAAGGATTCGAAGTCCGTCTGCGAGCCCGCTTGGGGTGCCTTCCAGATGGTGCCGGAGTTGACTCCTTGGAAGAAGATTCCGAACTGGATCTGGCCGCTCGGCTGGAAGATATCGCGTGTCATGGTGTTCCCCTACTTTTCGGCGGCAACAGTGGCCGCGGCAGTGGTTGAATAGCGGTTCTCCGCCGGTGCAAGGCCGAGGACATCGCGGAACGTGCCGTCCTGGATCGGCGGCCGCAAGGCCCCGCGGCGGCGCAGCTCCGGGAGGACGAGCCGTGAAAGTTCTTCCAGCTCCACGTCCAGGACAGCCGTGTGGAGTCGAACGCCGTCGGCTTCCTGGAGCAGCGAGTCAAGCAGTTCGGTGAGGTCTGCTGCGGAACCGACGAACCGGGCCGGGCCACTTTCCTGAGACGTCAAGGCGCGTAACTCCGCAGCCTGCCCGCGCGAGTCCAAAACGACGTCGAGCTCGGCAACAATCGCCACCGAAGCACCAAGCCGGGCCCGCGCGTCGCGGATCTCGGCGGCCAGCAGTTCCGGCGTCGGAGCGGACACCAGCACGGCGTCCACGGCATCGGCCGGAACCAAGCCCTCGCCCACCAGCGACGCCGCGGCGAGCACCGGCAGCTGCCCTTGGAGCGGCCTTGGAATGATGGACGGGCCCTTCACCGAATATGCGGGGCCGGCGAAGTCCGCGGGAGTTTCGAAGTCCGCGTAGTGCAGCTTGTCCACGTCGATGTAGCGCCCTGTGGCGACGTCGCGGATCACGGCGTCGTCTTCCCAGGAATCCCACAAGCGGCGGCTCACCTCTATGGACGCGGCGGCTTCCTGAGCCAACGCCTCACCCTGAACAAAGGAACGTCCGACGGCGGCAGCAGCCTCGCGCGACTCCGCTGCGGTAGCGATCCACCCGGCCCGGCCTCCGGACACGTAGTCCAGGCTGGCGAGTTGCGTGGACACGTGGAAAGGCTCCGTGTAGACGGTATCCACCTCAGGGACCACCGCGATGGTGCGGGTCACCGGCCCGGCAAAGGCGGCGCGCTGCAGGGCGTTGGTCCGTCCGGCTTCCGGCGTGTCCTTGAAGGTTGCCGCATGGAAACCGGCGGACTCGGCCGCGAGGACGGCGGTGGCAAGGTTTTCATACCCCGCGCCGTCAAGTTCAATGGCCAGGAAACCGGCCTTGCGTTCTTCGAAAGTACTCACTGCTGGTCCTGACGTTCGTAGGGAATCTTTTCGCCGGCTTCAATGGCCACCGGAAGCCGGTTTTCGGCGGGCGGCAACGGGCAGGTGGCGAGGTCGGTATAGGCGCAGGGCAGATTGACGGCCCGGTTGAAGTCGAGTTCCACGGAACCGTCAGCTGCCGGGAGCACGGACAGCGAGCGATTGGCCGCATAGGTGGTTTTGCCGGAGGTCTGATCCGTGAACAGCACGGACAAGGATCCCGGCGCGTAACCGTTAAACGCGGTCAGCGCCAGCTCCTCGCCGGCCAGTTTGAAGCGAATCTCACCCGGAGCTTCGTAAACGTGCTGGATGCCCTCGACGGCGGCGCCCATCGTGGTGGGGCGCGGAGCCTCGAACGGGACGAACGTACCCGCCACGGCAAACGCAGCATTGGGCGTGTAGGCGGGCGTGCCCTGATACTCCTGCAGGAGGGTGTTGGCCGGGTTTCGCGGCCGCACAATGTACTCGCCGCCGCGCTTGGCCACCTCAATGACGGTGTCGCCGGAGACCAGGTTGATGCCACCGCGTTCCTCGATGGGCCCGAACTCCAATGTCTTGCCTGAGACGGTGTTCAGTTCAACGCCGTCTTGCTGCAGGCTTTCGCCCGGTTCCAGGACAACACGTACGACGTCGGCGTGCACACTCCACGCGCCCGGCGCACCTTCCAGCCGGGTGGCTTCGTTACTGAGCCAGTGCAGGTGGGTCACTGCGAGGAAGCCATGGGGGTGAGCACGGTGACGCTCGTGGGCGGCGTGCCATTCCTGCCATTCCTCGTCAAAGGATTCGAGGCCGTGGTGCGTGGGCCCACGACTGCCGGGTTCCCTGGCCGAGCTTGCGAGGTTAGTGGGCAGCTGGGGATGTGCGTTGTCGCTCCTGTTGAAGGCGTGATCGGCGGTGACTGCTGCTGCAGCGTCAGGTTCGGTGGCCCCGGCGAACTCCGGGCGGCCCCCGAATGGATCGCTGGATTCCCACAAGGTGGTGGGCGCCGAAGCCCGGACGGCCGGGATAACCTCCAGCGCGAAGCGTTCCAGGATCTCCAACTGCTGCTCGAACGGCAGCGTGGTGGGCAAGGAGATCGACTGGAGATCGTGGTTGTACAGCGAGTGGTAGCTGAGGATCTTGTCGATCACCTGTTCCGGACTGCCAACCAATGCAGGCCCCTCGGCCACTGCGTGCTGGATATCCCTGAAGGGTGAGTTATTGCCCGGGACATTCCGGCTCGCGGTCAGCCCTTCATAAACCGGCCCGTACTGGCGAATGGCTTCCTGCGTGGTGTCCGCAATGAAAACCCCGCCCGCTCCACTGCCCGAGCCCAGGTACTGGTGCCGAGGATCGTGCCCGTGGCGCTCGTACTCTTCGCGGTAGTGGTCGATCAGGACCTTGTAGTTCTCCCGGGGTTGGATGGCGTTGGCCGTGAACAGAGGATCTCCCCATTTGGCGGCGAGCGCAGCGGACGTCAGGGTTGTAGCCGAGCCGTGCCAAATCCGGGGCGAACCGGCAAAGGGGCGGGGCGTCGTCGTGGTTGGCTCGGTGAGCGCCGGCCTGAAGCGGCCGGACCAGGTGACACTTTCCTTGCGCCACAGCGTGCGCAGCAACGCGTACTTCTCGGCCAGGAGGTCCCACTGATCATCCAGGGACAGACCGAAAAGCGGGTACTGCAGGACTTCGTTGCCTTTGCCGATCACCAGTTCCAGGCGTCCCCGGCTGAGTTGATCGATGGTGGCGTAGTCCTCGGCCACGCGCACCGGATCCAGCACGGAGAGCACGGTGACACCGGTCTGGAGGCGGATGCGGCTGGTGACGGCGGCAATCGCGGCGAGGACCGTCGTCGGGGATGACGAGACGAACTCGCCGGCGTGGCGTTCCCCCACGGAGAAACTGTCGAAGCCGAGTTCCTCGGCACGGCGGGCCGTCTCCACCACCTGGTTCAATCGGTCAGCGGTGGAGACGATCTCCCCCGTCACCGGATTCTTCAGGTGGGGAATGATGTCCAGGACCTGGAACTTCATTTGCCGGTACCAAAGGTCGCTTCAGTGACCGTCTTGGATTCCGGGATGGCTTCCTCGGAGAGGCCCCAGCGTTCCAGGACCTTGCCGTAGGAACCGTCCTTGATGGTGGAGTTCAGGGCGTCGGTGATGGCCGGAGCCAGCCCGTTGCCTTTCAGGGTGGTGGCGGCAACCAGTGTTTCTGCGGGCCAGCCGGCGTTGACCTTGCCTACCACTTTGAGGTCATCCTGGGTGTTTTCGCGGTAGGTCACCGACGGGTATGGTGCCAAGTTCAGGTCGGTGCGGCCCGAGGAAAGCGCCAGGATGGTGTCGGCGTCCGATGAGTAGTACTGCAGCGTGGCCGGCGCCTTGCCCTTGTCCTCGAGTTCCTTGTTCCAGGCCAACAGGATTTTCTCCTGATTGGTGCCTGAGCCCACGGAGATCTTCAGTCCGGAAATGTCGTCCGAGCCCTTGATGTCGTACGTGGAGCTCTTCTTCGCCTCGAAACCCATGTACGCGGCGCGGTAGGTGGAGAAGTCGAACAGCTTCACACGGGCTGCGTTGATGCCCACGTTGGAGAAAACGGCCTCGAAGTCACCGGACTGGGTTTTGAGAGGCCAGTTCTCCCAGGACGTCACCTGGAGGTCCAGTTCCAGCCCAAGCTTGTCCGCCACGAGCTGGGCGATGTCCACCTCAACACCAATCGGCGTCTTGTCATCAGTGGCGTGGAAGGACAGCGGAATTGAACCCGCCGTGGTGGCAACGGTCAGTTTGCCGTCCTTGGCGATCGCTGCGGGAACCTTGGAGGTGGCAGCGGCGTCTTTCTCACCGCGGATTCGGTTCTGGTCCACGGAAGTGTTGTAAACAATGCCGTTCTTGGCAGCTTCGGACTCCGGCTGGGCGGCCGACGCTCCAGGATCGGAGCACCCGGCCAGCACCGGAAGCACGACGGCGGGAAGTACAGCGAGCGCCAGGAGTTTGCTCTTGTTGGTAGCGAGGGCGCGGGTAGTGCGAAGCATGGGGTGTCCTAGATGTTGAAGGCTGGTTCGATGACTTTGGAGAAGAAGCTGCGGGTGCGTTCCTCGCGGGGATTTGCAAAGATTTCCTGGGGCGTGCCCGACTCCACAATCTGGCCCTGGTCCATGAACACCACGGTGTCCGCCACATCCCGGGCGAAGCCCATCTCGTGCGTCACCACAATCAGGGTGGTACCGGACTTGGCCAGTTCACGGATGACGTCCAGGACCTCGTTCACCAGTTCCGGGTCCAGTGCCGAGGTTGGCTCGTCGAACAGGAGGATCTTGGGATCGAGGGCCAGCGCGCGGGCAATCGCAACGCGCTGCTGTTGGCCGCCGGAAAGCTGCCGCGGGTAGGCACCGGCGCGGTCCTTCAGACCCACACGGTCCAGGAGTTCCAGGCCGCGTTTCCGGGCTTCGGCTTTGGACCGCTTCTGCGCCACGATGGGTGCCTCGATCACGTTCTCCAAAGCGGTGAGGTGCGGGAACAGGTTGAAGCTCTGGAACACCATGCCAATGTGGGTGCGCTGCTTGAGGATGTCCTTCTCACGAAGCTCGTGGAGCTTGTTGCCGCGGACCTCGTAGCCCACCAGTTCGCCGTCGATGGTGATGTATCCGCCGTCGACTTTTTCCAAGTGGTTGATGGTGCGCAGCAGGGTGGACTTGCCGGAGCCGGACGGGCCCACGATCACGGCAACACCACCCGGCGGCACGGACAAGGAGACACCCTTGAGGACCTCGGTCGCTCCAAAGGACTTGCGGACATTGGTGATGTCCACCTGGCCGCGGGTTGCCGGCCTGTCCGCTGAGGCGGGCTGTGCCGTCGTCGTGCCGTCAGGATCGCCGGCCGATCCCGCCGGACCTGCTGTCCGGGTCTTTTCCGCGGCCTGAGCGGCAGCAGAGGAGTCTTTGCGTGCAGCGATGATGCTCATCGGGCGTCCTTCGTGGGAGAGGCAGCAACGTGGGTAGTGAAGAACTTCCGGGCCTTCTGCAACGGCGTGAGCGGCAGGGTCCGCAGGGCGCCCTTGGAGAAGTGGCGCTCAATGTAGTACTGGAAAACGCTCAGCACGGAGGTGATCACCACGTACCAGAGCGTGGCGACCAGCAGCAGGGGAAGCACCTGCTGGGTCCGGTTGTAGATGACCTGGACCGTGTAAAAGAGCTCGGAGTAAGCAAGGACGTAAACAATCGAGGTGCCCTTGACCAGGCCGATGATCTCGTTGAACGCGTTGGGCAGGATGGCCCGCATGGCTTGCGGCAGCACAATCCTTGTGGACCGCTTCCATGCCGGGATGCCCAACGCGGAGGCAGCTTCCAACTGGCCCTGGTCCACGGAGAGAATGCCGCCGCGGATGATTTCGGCGGAGTAGGCAGCCTGGTTCAGCGTGAGCCCCAGGACGGCGGCAGCGAACTGGCTGATGAGCGTGGTGGTCTGTGCCTCGAAGAAGCGGACGTCCGTGAAAGGGATGCCCAGGCTGATCTTCTCGTACAGATAGCCCAGGTTGTACCAGAGCAGAAGCTGGACCAGCAGCGGCGTGGAACGGAAGATCCAGGAGAACGTCCAAGACACCGAGACCAACAGCGGAGAGGAGGACAGACGCATGAGGGCCAGGATGAAACCGAGGACGAAGCCAAGGACACCGGAAATGGCCGTGAGCTTGAGGGTCTCGATCAGTCCGTTGACTACCGACTGGGCTGTGAACCATTCGGCCACGACGCCCCACTCCCAGCGCGGGTTGGTGACCAGCGACCACGCAATGGCCGCGACGCCGGCGGCTACCAGTACGGTGCCCACCCAACGCCAGGGGTGCCGGGCCGGAACCAACTGGTAGTCGGAGTAATCCGGGGTGGGCGGTGCAGTTTCCGCCGTGGCAGGCGGTGCGATTGCACTCATGCGCCACCTCATTTCAGATCGGTTGTTGTCTATCGGATGGCTGCCAATCTAGGGCCGCGCGAAACCCGACAGCAAGGCGGGAATTTGCACTTCTTCACTGGACTTCGCGCGGCTTCGCAGGGGTTCGCACGGCGTCACAAACCTCGTCATGAGGCGCCATGTGCGTCGGGATTTTGCGCGCCTTAACGTTGCGTGACGTGTGGTGAACGGCGGTTACCGCCGCCTCGACCGGCAGCCTGCTTCGTCCTTAGATTGGGCATCACCAACCACTGTTTTTCAGGAGATCCCATGCCGTCACGAGTACCCGCCATCGCCTTCATCGGCGGCGGCCCGCGCACGGCCGGTGTCCTCGAGCGGCTTGCAGCCAACCGGCCCGAACTTTTCGGCGGTCCCCTTCACTTGCACGTGATCGAACCCCATGAACCCGGTTCCGGGAGGATCTGGCGCTATGACCAGGATCCCGGGCTGCTGCTGAACTCCACGGCTGCGGACGTCACCATGTTCACCGATGCCTCTGTGGCCTGCGATGGTCCGTCGGTTGACGGACCCGGGCTGTCCACGTGGGCGGCAGGTGTCCTCGATGGCAGCATCCGGGACGTCCCGGCGTTGGAGCCGCACCTGCTGGACCAACTCCGGGCGCTGACGCCGGCGTCTTTTCCCACCCGGCAACTGCAGAGCAAGTACCTTGAGTGGTTCTTCCGCCGGGCGGTCAGCAACCTTGGTCCCGAAGTCACGGCGACCGTTCATCGCGACACAGCCACCGGCGTCGTGCGTTCTTCTGCGGACGGCACTGGTTCGTCTGACACGCACGACGACCATCCGCACCGCGTGCGGCTGGCTTCCGGCGCCGAGGTGGTTGCCGACGTTGTGGTTTACGCGCTGGGCCACACCGATTCCTTGACTGATCCCGAGTCCGCCCGCCTCAGTGAATTCGCTGCCCGGCACAGCGGGTTCCATGCGCCGCCGTCATACACCACGGACGTGGACTACTCCGCGATTGAAGCCGGGCAGGACGTGATCGTCTCCGGCATGGGGCTCGCCTTCGTGGACCTGATGGTGCTGCTGTTTGAGGGCCGCGGCGGCCGCTTTGAAGAAAGGCCCGACGGCGAACTGGACTACGTGCCCTCCGGCGCCGAGCCGCGGGTCTGGGCAGGTTCACGACGCGGAGTGCCGTACCACTCCAAGATCTCCTCCGTTCTGCAGGGCGAGCCGATATCCCGCCCGCGGTACTTCACGTCCTCAGCCATCGACGCCCTGCTCGCTAAGCACCAGGAACTCGATTTCCGTGCACACCTGTGGCCGTTGATCGCCAAGGACGCGGGCTACGCCTACTACCGCGAGCTGTTCACTGGCTACCCGTCACGGGTGCTGGGGACGTGGGCCGACTTTGAGTCGCGCCTCGATGCCCTTGATTGGTACAGCGCTGCCCGAGAGGAATTGGTGGCATTCTCGGTGCCGGATCCTGCTCTGCGCCTGGACCTCGAAAAGCTTGACCACCCCCTGAGCGGCTGCGCTTTCGCGGACCATAACACCGTCCAGCGCTCCGTGGCCGCCTACATCCAGAACGACCTGAACCTCCGGACCAGCCCGGACCATTCCGAGACCCTCGCCCTGTTCACCGCCCTGTTGTTCGTGTACATGGACCTCGGCCGGCTGGTTCCGCAGGAGCGGCTCAACGCACGCTCTCAGCAGACCATCCATGGTTGGTGGCACGGTTTCTTCAGTTTCGTGGACTCGGGACCGCCGGCGCACCGTCTGCGTGAAATGCTCGCACTGCACAGGGCCGGGCTCCTGAAGTTCCTGGGCCCCGGCATGTGGGTCCGCGCAGACGACTCTGTTGGCAGGTTCGTGGCCGGGACGTTCCAGTCGCCTGTGGTGGTGGATGCGTCCGCGTACATTGAGGCCAGGCTGCCTTCCGCGTCCGTGGAACGTTCTGCGAATCCCGCCTTGGCTGACCTGCACCACTCCGGATGGGGCACCGAGCAGAGGCTTCTCACGTCCGAGGGCGCCCACTCCACCGGCAAACTCCTGGTCTCCGGGAATCACGAGGTCCTGTCCCCTGTTGCTACTCCTCAGAAGGGTTTGTTCGCGGTGGGACCGTGGACGTCCGGTTGGGGTGCGGGTGCGTTTGCCCGTCCCAACACCAACGCAGCACCCTTCCGGGAAAACGACGCCCTGGCACGCCGGATCCTGTCCACAATTGCTGCCACCCGCCAGCTGACCGACGCCCTACGAAAGGCCTGACATGACAACAACGCCAACCCTGCCGACGTCGGGCCTTACCGTCCTCAGACTGCCTATGCGCGATCCCCGCGTTCGTCCGCTCCTTGACGAGCTCGCCGTCGAATACAACACCCGCTACGGGGACCTGTTCAGCAGCGAAGGAGCTGCGGAGGAACTGAACAGGTACCCGGCAGAGGAATTCGAAGCTCCGCACGGCGCGCTGATCATCATTCAGGAAAACGGCGAGTCCGTGGCCGGCGGCGCGTTCCGGCGCTACGACCAGCACACCGCTGAATTGAAGCGGATCTGGACGCACTCAGCCCATCGTCGTCGCGGTCTGGCACGGCTGGTGCTGACGGAACTGGAGAATGAAGCTCGACGCCGGGGCTATCGGAAGCTATACCTCACCACCGGGCCACGCCAGCCGGAAGCCAAGCACCTCTACCTCGCCACCGGCTACAAAGCACTGTTCGACCTCGCCGCCGACCCCGAGGACATCAAGCACTTGGCCTTCAGCAAGGATCTTCCCGTGCAGAGCTAAGCTATGCGCATGGCCAACAAACCCACCGCGACAACTGCCGAAAAACTTGCCACCATCCAGCAGGGGTACACCTTGGAAGGTGCCACTATCGAGCTGGGGGCGGCGATCGTTGACGGCGAGATCCACAAAGAGGCCCAGGTCCGGCTTCCGCTCGCCATGATGAACCGCCACGGGCTGGTGGCCGGCGCTACGGGCACCGGCAAGACGGTCACGCTGCACATGATTGCCGAGCAATTGTCTACCGCCGGTGTTCCGGTTTTCCTCGCGGACATCAAAGGTGATCTGTCAGGGCTGGCGACGCCCGCCACCGGCAGTGAGAAGCTGACCGCACGCACGTCGGCGCTGGGGCAGGAATGGTCTGCGAAGAATTTTCCGGTTGAGTTCCTCTCGCTCGGCGGGGACGGCAACGGCATCCCCGTCCGCGCCACCATCACCTCGTTCGGGCCCATCCTGCTCTCCCGCATCATGGACCTCAACGACACCCAAGAGTCCAGCCTCCAACTGATCTTCCACTTCGCGGACAAGAACAACCTGGAACTCATTGATCTTAAGGATTTGAGGGCGGTCATCCAGTTCCTCACCTCGGACGAGGGCAAGGCAGAGCTCGCAAACCTTGGCGGCCTTTCCAAAGCTACGGCCGGCGTGATCCTTCGTGAGCTGGTCACCCTTGAAGCCCAAGGTATGGAGAAGTTCTTCGGCGAGCCCGAGTTCGATACCGCAGAGCTCCTCCGCACAGCACCGGATGGCCGGGGTGTGATCAGCTGCCTCGAACTGCCCACACTGCAGACCAAACCGCTCCTCTTCTCCACGTTCCTCATGTGGCTCCTGGCCGACCTCTTCGAGGACCTGCCCGAAGCCGGCGACCTGGACAAACCCAAGCTCGTCTTCTTCCTTGACGAGGCACACCTGCTCTTCAACGGTGCGTCCAAGGCCTTCCTTGAAGCCATCACCACCACCGTCCGGCTCATCCGCTCCAAAGGCGTGGGCATCTTCTTTGTCACCCAGACACCCAAGGATGTTCCGGCAGACGTCCTCGGGCAGTTGGCCAACCGTGTCCAGCACGCCCTGCGCGCCTTCACCCCCGAAGATGCCAAGGCATTGAAGGCCACGGTGTCCACGTTCCCGGTCAGCGACTACGACCTCGAGGAGACACTCACCTCTGCAGGCATCGGCGAGGCCGTCATTACCGTGATGAATGAGAAAGGCGCACCCACCCCCGTCGCCTTGACCCGGCTCCGTGCTCCCGAGTCCGTGATGGGCCCCAGCACTGACGAACTTATCCAAAGCACCGTAGCCGCATCCTCTTTGCTGGTGAAATACGGCACCGCCGTGGACAACCTCTCCGCATACGAGAAGCTCACCGGCCAGGCAGCCGCCCCTACCGGAGACGCCGCACCCGGGTTGCCGCCAACGCCCTCTTCCGGGGATGCCGGGGCTTCGGGTGCCTCCGGGGCTTCACAGGGCGACATCGACGCCGAAGCGCGCCGGATCGAAGAGGAAATCCTCGGCCGTCCCAGTTCACGTTCCTCGTCGCCTGAGTCATTCCCGGCACCGTCTGCTCCTCCCGCTCCGGCTCCCGCGCCGCAGTCATCCCCGCAGGAAGGGATGTTCGGTGACATCGCTGGTGCCCTCGGTGGAGCGCTGGGTGGCGGGCTCAAGAGCATGGCCCGATCCATGGGAACGCAACTTGGCCGCGACCTCATGCGCGGGGTTTTCGGCACGTCCTCGCGGCGTCGCCGCTAGTCCTGTGTGACGGCCGAAACCACGACGCCGGGTGGCAGCAATCCCTGCTGCCACCCGGCGTCGGGCCTTCTCCAATCGGTGGATATAAGTCGTTCCGAGGCCTTCGTGCACGGCGTTGGCTGCTGCGGCAGGTAACGTAAAGGGCGTGCAGTTGAGTCAAGCGTTCGTCAAGACCGCAGCCGGATGGCTGCTCGGTCTGATGCTTGCTGCCGCCGGAGCCATCGTGTGCATCAACCTGGTGAGCTCCTCTGTGGCCAGTCCGCAGCAGCCTGTCAAGGAGTACTTGGAGGCCATCCAGAAGGGCGAAGGCGAAGAAGCGCTGGGCCTGCTACGCGCCAAAGTCCCCAGTGCGAACGCCGCCATGCTGGACGGCACAGCACTGCAAACGGCAGCCTCCAAGATGTCCGATATCAAGGTGGGAAACCCTGAAGCCCGGGGCAGCAACCGGACGGCCGTGCCGGTGGACTACACCCTTGATGGCAGCCGTCTACACACGGAATTCCTGATGGAACGGACCGGGACCCAGTGGCTGTTCTTCGCCAAATGGGCCTTCGTGCCCACCACGCTTCCCACCATAGAAGTCACCGTGGTCAATTCCAGCGAGGCCACCCTCAACGGCGTACCCGTGAACATGCCCAACGGGCGCAACAACTTCGCCGTCTTCTTCCCCGGCAAGTACGAGGCAAGCCTGAACGGCACCTACTTCGAAGCCCCGGCCGCGTCGGCCCTTGTTTCAACGCGCGACGGCGGACAGGCGCCCCTGAACCTGCAGACGCGGTCCACCAAGGCCATGAATGAGGCCGTGGGGGGCAAAGTCCGGGAGTTCCTGGACACGTGTGCCGCCCAAGCCACCGAGCAGCAGCGCCTGCAGCCCGATTGCCCGTTCTATCACGCCAGCAATGCCCGCGTGGTGGACGGAACCATCAAGTGGGCCATCACCGAGTACCCCAAGATCACCATTGAGCCGTTCGGCGGCAAGTGGGTAGTGGCCCCACTCAACGGCAAGGCCACACTGACCGCCCGGGAAATCAACCTCTTCACAGGCTTCGTCAACGACCTCAACATAGAGCACGATTTCAGCTTCACCACCCAGCTGGACGTAGGCGCAGACACCGTCACAGTCACCCCTATGCTGACCTTCTGATCCTTCGGCCCCTGCCGCGTCAGGCTGAACTGGCCCAGTTTCCATCCCCAAATCCCGCGATCAATGGCGGTGGTGGCAAGAGAGCCTCCCTAAAATGGGCTAGTTCGACCACATCCGAGCCGGCCCACGAAGAAGAACTTCACGCACATGCCGGAGCATACTCTCTGGCGCGTACACCACATCGTCATAGAAGAACCTCAGCACCAGCATTCCTTGCCTGATTGCTTCGTTGTCCCGCCGGCGGTCTTTCTTGAACTGACGCGGTTCCAGATGGAAAGCAATGCCGTCGATTTCAACTATGAGGAAGCCTTCAAGGAGAAAGTCGACGATTCCTACGCCGTCGATCCAGACCTGGGTCTCGGTGCGGATACCGACATCGCGAAACAGGACCCGTGCCAGGGTTTCCAGAAGGGACCCTGGGCCCCTGTCCACCTTTGCCAGAACACCGCGGGCCTGGCCACCCCGGTTGCCCAGTAAATGACGGCGTAGATACCCGAGCCCGATGTCGCCGCGAATGTATGCGCTCTCCACCATCACCAGCGCTTCCAACGGAGGCAGACAGAGAAGTGCGTGCAGGAGGACATCCGGCAGGGCGACATACGGCTCGTTCGGTCGAGGTTGGGACAGGGGCAAGCGGTGGCTGATGCACCCAGCTGCACGTCTGCCGTTGCTCTGCCAGTAGTGGGGCTCGGCGGGTTTGTGAAGTAACCACAGGTCATAGCGGCTGGCAGCTGATGCGCAGGTGAGCAGCGACCTCGCTTTGACTGCTGCAACAGATGCCGGATCCGCGCCCGGAAGACGCAGCACTCCGCGTTCGACGCGCAGGACGCTTCCTGCCCGCAACGCAGATCGAATCGCCGCGTCGCTGGCACCCTGATCCTGGACCTGCCGGGTCAGGGCCGCCCCGCCTAATCGTCGCAGGGCTTCCGCGGGTTCCATCCCTCCAGCCTGCCGTTCCAACCAAGGGGCCGGCACTGCCGAAGTGGGCTATGTGGACAATCTGCAGCTCCAGAGCGGCCCTTTATTGACGACTCCCGCAGCATAAAAATGGCCCGGGCAACCCCCTGAGAGGTCATACCCGGGCCATTCCAACCTAGTGGGGCTTAGTCCATGCCGCGCAGGTCCAGCACCAGCTCGGACTCACCATCGGCCTGCAGGACTACGGGAATGCCCCAGTCCTGCTGGTAGAGGTGGCAAGCCGCGTGGTCCGGGATTTCGCCGTCCTCAGTCTCGGGACCATCGCATGCCGCCGCTCGGGCGGTGATATGCAGGATGCCCTCAGGAACATCGGCAGACAGCTCAAGGGTGCGCAGCAAACCCACCGAGGTACCACCGCCGGAGACCAGAAGTTCCGGTGGGGTGGAGGAAATCTTCAGCTGCGTGGGGTCGCCCCAACGATCGTCCAGCTTCTGGCCGGTGGGAGCCTTGAAACGTACCGCGAGCTCAAGGTTGCCTGGGGTCACCGGGCTCTTGGGACGGTGCGTTTGCGATGCTCCCTCATCCACCTGCAGGGCTTCCTTGGGAATGGGAACCAAGACCAGTTGGTGCTTGTTCGACTCCACCACCACAAGGAGCGGGTCACTGCCTTCAACCTGAACCACGACGACGTCGCTCGGTTCCGCAAGGCCCCTCGCCAAGGTAGATACCGACTTGGTGGAGGGGTCGTAGCGCCGCACGGCACCGTTGTAGGTGTCTGCGATGGCCACGGAATTGTCCGGCAGAACCGTCACGCCCAACGGGTGCTGCAGGCGTGCGTCATCGGCCCCGCCATCGCGGAACCCGAAATCGAACAGGCCCTTGCCCACAGCAGTTTCCACGGTCACACCGGAATCGCCCACCACCAGGCGACGCAAGGACGACGTCTCCGAGTCAGCCACCCAAATGTTGTCTTCCCCATCAATGGCCAAACCGGACGACTGGGCGAACCAGGCTTCCTCCGCTTTGCCGTCCAGCAGGCCTTCCAGTCCGGAGCCGGCGAGGATGGAAACCTCGTTGGCCAGGGGGTCGAAGGCGAAAATCTGATGGGTTCCCGCCATGGCGATGACTACGCGCTGCAGCTTTTCGCTCCAGACCACGTCCCACGGTGAGGACAGTGAAACCTCGGTGCCCAAACCCAGCGCCCCAACATCGATCGCGTCGGCAGCGAAGTCAGCCGGGCCGCCGTCGTGATGTTCAGACCACGTTCCGGCACCGGTGTCCGTCACCCGGGCGGGACCGGCGTCGAGCAGCCGCTGTACACCGTTGCCGGCGAGAGTCTGTACGTAGCCGGAGCTCAGCGTGACGCCACGCAGGCGATGATTGACGGTGTCGGCAACCACTGCGTCGTAGCCGAGCTTCCACGCCAGCTCCGACGGCAGAAGGGTCACGCCCTGGGGCTCGTTGAACTGTGCAATCTCCGATTGTCCGTCCAGGAACCCCTTGGAGCCGGAGCCGATGATGCGCTCCACGGTTTCAAGATCGGGGCGGAGCTCCACCAGCCGATGATGACCGGAATCCACTACAAGGTAGTTGCCGTTGGCGAGCTGGGTGGCTTTTCCGGGGAACCGCAAAGTGCCCGACGTCGGCTCCGGAGCCACGTACGGTCCGTTGCCTCGGTGGAGGGTTCCCTTGGCTTCGTGCTCGGCCACGAGTTCCTCCAGGAGGACAGCGAGGCCGCCCGCGTGGCCCTCACCGGAGAGGTGAGCCACAATGTAGCCCTCGGGGTCGATGACCACCAGTGTGGGCCAGGCGCGGGCGGTGTACGCCTTCCACGTTGCCAGCTCGGGATCATCCAGAACCGGGTGGTGGATTTCGTAGCGTTCAACGGCAGATGCCAGCGCAACGGGATCCGCTTCGTGTTCGAACTTGGGCGAATGCACGCCAACCGTCACCAGGACGTCCGAGTACTTTTCCTCGAGCGGGCGCAGCTCGTCCAGCACGTGCAGGCAGTTGATGCAGCAGAAGGTCCAGAAGTCCAGCAGCACGATCTTGCCGCGCAAGGACTCGAGGTCGAGGGATTTCCCGCCCGTGTTGAGCCAGCCGCGGCCCTCCAGTTCGGAGGCCCGGACCCGGTGTTGGGTACGTACGGTTTCGCTCATCAGCGTCCTTCCAGCTTGGTGTTCGGTTCGGTCTGCCCGGAAGAGTCCGTGGTGGCGCGTTCAGCGTTGCTGCGTTCCGCTTGGGGCTCCTTGGATGCTTGGGCGGTTCGATGAGTCATCTTGGCATCGCGGTCAGCGAGCCGGGCAAACATATCGTTGTAAGCACTGAGATCGGCGTCGTTATTCCTGTCGGCCGCTCGATCTACCCGGCGGGTCTCCCGTTCGTCCGAACGGGACCACATCACTGCGACGCCAATTGCCACCAGCAAGGTGGGGACCTCGCCGATGCCCCATGCCACCGCACCACCCAGTTGCTGGTCTCCAATGGCCGAGGGACCCCACGCCCTGCCCAGGTTTCCAAAGTAGTCGGCAGCCAGCAGTCCGGTGCCACCCATGATGGCCACACCGAAGAACGCGTGGAAGCCCATAGTGGCCAATAGGAGAAGCAGGCGCATGGGGTAGGGGGCGCGGCGAGGAAGAGGGTCGCTACCGATCATGGTCAGCACAAAGATGTAGCCGGTCAGAAGGAAGTGCACGTTCATGAGCTCATGGCCCACATGCTCGCGCATCGCGAGGCTGAACAGGTCCGAGTAGTAGAACAGGACGATCGAGCCCGCAAAGTTGGCAGCGGCAAACAAAGGGTGCGTCACGATCTGCGAGAACTTCGAATGCACAAACAGCAGCAGCCACTCGCGCAGACCCCGCGACCCGTGAGTGCCTTCACCCCGGGCCGGCAGGGCCCGCAAGGCAAGGGTCACAGGGGAACCAAGGACCAGGAAGATGGGAGCCACCATGGTGAGGGCCATGTGATCCACCATGTGGGCAGAGAACAGCACGCGTCCGTAAACGGCGGGTGGACCCGACGTTATGTACGTAAGTACCACCAGCCCTATGAGCCAGTTCACCGACCGGAACCACGACCACTTGTCGCCACGCTTAAGGACCTTGATGATGCCAAGGATGTAGGAAACAGCACCGAACAGCGCGACGCCTACCCACAGCCAGTCAAAGCGCCATTCAGTCAACCAGCGTTCCGGTGTGAGCTCAGGTGGGAGCTCGTAGCCGGAGAGGATGAACGACGGCGAGGCATCGGGGGCGTAGGTGGTGGGCTGCGGCGGCGCCGAGCGTCCGAGCGCAACGGCGAGTCCCGACGTCGCGCCCATCACCAGCAGCTCAACCAAAACGAGCTGCCACAGCACCCGGCGGGCAGACATGGAACCGTTCTTGCCAAGCTGCGGGATAACCCACTGGCGGTGCATGAAGCCAATACCACCCAGCACCAGCGTGGCTAGGGACTTGGCGATAATGAGCTGGCCATAGGCCGAGCCGAAAAGGTCAGCGGGGTTTGTCACGCGGATGGCGGCGTTGATGACACCGGAGGCGAACACCAGGACAAAGGCGAACCCGGCCAGCGCTGAGAAGCGGCGCAGGGTTTGCTCGGTGATGTCCGGTGTTCCCTTGCTCCTGGAACCCGTGAGAATGCCGGAAAGGACCGCGAGCATGATGATGCCGCCCACCCACGTGGATACACCCACCAGGTGGAGGCCCAGGGAATTGATGGCCCCCTCATGATCGCTTGAACTGGAGGAGTGACCGATCAGGGCTGTGGGAATCAGGCCGATCAGGGCTAACAGGAGCGTGAACGCCAGACCCGTTAGGGACCGGACGCCGAACAGCGCAGTGGTGACCACGGCGGCGATGATGGTGACCGCGAGCCACGCCTTCCCGGTCTCAATGTCCGTCATGAAGTAAACCAGGGAGCGCGTGAACTCCGCATCTCCGGAGAGCCCCTGCCCTGCGACGTCTGCGTACGTCAGTACGAGGACCGCAACGGCGGACAAAGTCCATGCTGCCCCGGCTGCCGCCGCAACGGCTAAGGCCCGTGCGAAGGCCGGATGTTCCGGTGCGTCAATGTCCTTCTCACGGGACCGGGATCCGCCGATGTTCTTGGGCAGGATACCGACGGCAAAGATCAGGCCGCCAACCACCGTTGCAACAGACACATTGTGAATGGCTTTCGCGATGGGGAGGCCCCACCGGACCAATGCGCCGGGGTCCGAAACCTGCCGCGCAGCTGAGGCACCGGAGAAGATGAGGGCCGCTGCGAGAGCCAGGAAGAGCGCCGCCAGTCCGGCCAGTTGCCACGGCAAGGAAATGCCCGCGACTGTGGTGCCTCCCCGCGCTCCCGGTTTGGGAACAGGCGAAGGGGCAGTAGCGGAGCTTCTTGCTGATGGCACTTATCCATTGTCCGCTACCTGCCGCCGGGCTGCGAATCGGAAGAGGCGCTATGTGCATTAACTAACAAAAGGGACGGCAACCAGTAGGTTGCCGTCCCTTCAAGGCGTTCGCCGAAGAGTAATTACTTCTTCTTGGCGACAGCAGCCTTCAGCTTGGAGCCAGCGGTCAGCTTGACGCTGTGGCCGGCGGCGATCTGGATGGTTTCGCCGGTCTGCGGGTTACGGCCGGTGCGAGCTGCACGGTCGGTGCGCTCAACTGCGAGCCAGCCCGGGATGGTGATCTTTTCGCCAGCGGCGACAGAAGTCTCGAAAACTTCGAACAGTGCATCGAGCACGGAGTTGACTGCTGCCTGGCTGGTGCCAGCCTTGCCTGCTACCTCTGCAACGAGTTCACTACGGTTCTTAGCCATTTACGTCCTCCTGGACTCATACGTTTTTGAGCTTTCAAGCGGAATGCGAGCAAGCCACTGTTCGAAAACTTACCAGCTTGGGCTGGCATGGCCAGCAAATTCCGCGTGTTTCCGCGCCTTTTTGACCAATATCACCGGATTTTCGGGGTTTTTAGGAGTGCTTTACGCCCTTGGCGTACCCTACGGCGTTGGCTGGAGGCACAAGCGGGCACTCCGCCGGCCGCTGCTGGTTAGAACAGAATGCGTTGGAACAACACATGATCCTGCCACTCACCGGCTATCTGGAGGTATGACGGCGCTACCCCAATACGGTCGAAACCGGACCGTTTCAAGACGGCTTGGGAGGCCGCGTTGTGGGCAAGCGTAGCGGCCTGGATGCGATGGAGGCCGAGTTCCTGGGTGGCCATATTTACGACGGCGGCTACCGCAGCTGACGCTATACCCTTGCCGGCGCAGGCCACATCTACCCAGTAGCCGAGGTTGGCATTCAAGAAGGGCCCCCGGACGATTCCGGAGAGCGTGATCATCCCGAAGATTCCCTGTGCTGTGGTCAAAACCCATGGAACCTCTGTGCCCTGTTCATAGAGGTTCAGCTTGCCCTGCATTACCGTCGCCTGACCCGCGGTGCTGAAGAACTCGTCAGCCCTGACTGGCTCCCACGGTGCCAGGTGATCACGGTTCCGCCGATATGCAGCGGCCAGGCTGGACGCATCCGAGGCTTCCAGCGGGCGCAGGAGGAGCTGAGCGGTGCCTTCGCCCGCTGATGCAATGTCCAGGTTTCGCGTGAGAATCATCCCTGGACTCTACCGGTGGTCACCCGTTGCGATTGCGTACGATTCGGCGGAGTGGTAGCTTTCCCGTGATCGTGTTTTTTCGACAGGAGGTGAGACCCATGAACGCAGTATCCACAGTGGGCGCTCCCCTGTCCACGATCCCGCGGCTGAGCTAGTCGCCACTGGGAGCGCCAGACAGGCAATTCGCGAAAGGCGACTCCCATGAAGACCACATCTTCCTTTTCACACTTGACCGCGCCCTCTGAACAGCCGGGTTTCGGCCAGTCGGCATCTCCCCAACCCCACCCAACAGTTGACGCCTCACAGAGGGTGCCTTCCGGCCAGCGGGCGCTGATCCTCGGCGGAGGCGGGTCCACAGGCAATGCATGGCTAATCGGCGTCGTCGCCGGCCTTTTCGACGCCGGGTTGGACGTGACCGCTGCGGACCTCACCGTTGGCACTTCAGCGGGTTCGACGGCGGCGGCCCAGTTGGCGGGGTCAACCCCCGCTGAGCTTTTTGATGACATCCTCGCCGCGGCCCCGCGGAAACCCGTCGGGGTGGATGGTTCCGCTTCCAACCGCACCGCTCCTGCTCAGCCCGTTGGCGAGCACAACAAAGCCCGAGCCGTGACCGACCATATGGAACGAACCAGCAAAATCCTGGAGGACTCGACGGACATGACCGATATGCGACGCCGAATGGGCGCCGCGGCAATGGACATGGCCGCGGCAATGGACGGCTCAAGTGCACGCTGGCGGGCCACCGTCGCGGCCCGGCTGCCCCATAAGGAATGGCCGGAACGACCGGTGCTCCTCACAGCGGTTGACGCCCGCACCGGTAAACCGCTGGTGTTCGACCGCCACAGCGGAGTGGAGTTGGTTGATGCTGTGGCCGCCAGCTGTGCCAGCGGCTTCGCTTACGGTATCGGCACCAATCACTATATCGACGGCGGCTACCGAACAAACGCCGATAATGCCGACCTCGCGGCCGGGTACAGCCGCGTACTGGTGCTTTCACCGTTTGGGGGCCGGACACGGACTCCGATGGAGTGGGGCATGCACTTATCCGCACAGGTAGACGAACTATGCCGCAGCGGCAGCAGAGTTGAGACGGTCTTCCCGGACAGCAAAGCCGAGCACATGTTCGGTGTCAATGCGATGGATTTCTCGCTCCGGTCGGCAGCTGCCCAAGCAGGCTTCGATCAGGGCCGGGATCTGGCTGGTCCGCTCAGTGAGTTCTGGGGCTGACCTGATGCCAGCCAGCCGCGACTGACGGGTTGTTACAACTGTCAGATGCGGCTGGCCTTTAAATGCGGGGAGCCCCGACC